>OZ246013.1:1382500-2730000 GCA_965230575.1 Saprospiraceae bacterium | reverse complement strand
AGAATTATGTTTGTGCCTTTGAATTCATCGAATTGGATCCAAAAATCAGCATTAAACTTGAAAATCAACTGTTTTATTATGAGCAATTGCAGCTCAAACCCCAGAAACTCGTGCAGTAGATGAAGAATGCAATAAGCAACACCAGAAAAATAGTGCTCTAAAACTAAATCAAGCTGAGAAAGTGATTTTATAGAAGTCCAAATTTGTTTTTAAATGCTGAAGAAGTTAGCAAATACATTTTAGTACCATTATTAATTCGAATTCGCTTGGATAAAATACTACTTGCATGAGCCTCTTTGATTTTATAGAATAAGGATATATAATATCTATAAGCAGTATAAACACCCAATTTTGCACCTCTAGGTAAATTTTGGATACCGATCAACGCATGATCAAAGTCTTTTTGAATATCCTCTTCAATGCGGTTTTTATCTTCTTGAGTAAAATTCAGCAAATCAACATTTGGAAAGTAAACCCTTCCACGTTCTTCATAATCACTTTTCATATCACGTAAAAAGTTTATTTTTTGGAATGCCGAACCCAACGAAGTCGCATATTTCTCCAACGAGTCATAAAGATCTGCATCACCTTTGCAAAATACTTTTAGGCACATTAATCCTACCACTTCTGCAGATCCATATATATACTCTTTAAGTGTAGCTTCGTCATATTCGATATCATACAGATCCATTTCCATACTTTTCAAAAAGGCTTCTATATGCTTGAGTTCAATATTATATTCGTGAACAACCTCTTGAAACGCATGCAAGACAGGGTTAAAACTAACTTTTCGGTCGATTGCTTTAAAAGTATCACTCTTAAATTCACTCAACAATGTTTTTTTGTCTTTATCATGAAACGTGTCAACTATCTCGTCAGCAAATCTTACGAAACCGTATATGGAATATATAGGTGCTCTGAGTTCTGATGCAAAAACCTTAATTCCTAATGAAAAAGAGGTGCTGTATTGATTTGTTATCAACTTGCTGCAACTTGCGCATGCTTTTGAAAATTGTGAAATCATTTTTTGGCGGATTTAAGTATTTCTGATGCTACAACTTGTCCTGAAATTAATGAAGGTGGCACTCCCGGACCAGGAGTGGTCAACTGACCAGTATAATATAAGTTGTCCAAATGTTTGTTTTTTAATTTTGGTTTTAAAAAGGCAGTTTGTGTCAAGGTATTCGCCAATCCATAGGCATTACCTTTGAAAGCATTATAATCTTTCTTGAAGTCATCAATGCAATAAGATCTTTTGTACTCAATAAGTGGTCTAATGTCTGTTCCCGTTTTTTGCTTAATACGACTACAAATTATGTCAAAATATTTTTCACGCATATCAGGGTTATCTTCTAAATCTGGTGCTATTGGGACCAACAAGAATAAATTTTCAAAACCATTTGGAGCTACACTATCATCGGTCTTTGATGGGCAGCAAACATAGAACAATGGTTTAGAGGGCCATTTGGGCTTCGTATAAATTTCCTCGGCATGAAGGTCAAAATCTTCGTCAAAAAACAAATTATGATGTTTAATTCCTTCTACTTTCTTATTCAATCCAAGATAAAAGAGCAGTGATGATGGCGCCATTTTACGCTTGTCCCAATAACTTTCTGAGTAGTTTCTAAATTCTTTGGGTAAAACTTCCTGATCTATATGTCTGTAATCCGCACTTGCCACTAAATAATCACATGGAATGGACTTTCCTTCCGACTCAGCGGATACTACTTTGTTAGCGCCAACACTGACTCCAGTAATTGTAGTTTCTGTTTCAAAATGCACTCCGAGTTCGCGCGCCAGACTCACCATACCTTCTATGACCTTGTGCATGCCTCCTAAAGGATACCAAGTACCTAATTTCAAGTCTGCATAATTCATTAATGAATATAAAGCTGGGGTATCTGATGGAGTAGCACCAAGAAATAATACTGGGAATTCTAATATTTTGATCAACTTGGGATTATCAAATAACTTTTTTATTTGTTTATCGATACTAGAAAACATTTGTAATTTGAACAAGCTTTTCACTACTCTGAAATCTATAAATTCACTTATCGAGTGCCCTGGTTTCCATACAAACTCATTCATGCCTACTTTATACTTATATTCTGCTTCATCCAGGAAGGTTTTCAAGGCGGTAGATGAACCAGGCTCTAATTTTTCGAACATTTCGAATAAGGCCTTTTGAGTTGCTGGCACATCCATAGTATCTTCTTGAAAAAATACTCGGTATGATGGATCAAGCCTCTTCAGGTCATAATAATCTGATACCTTTTTACCAAAACGTTCAAAGAAATGATCAAAGACTTCTGGCATCCAATACCAACTGGGACCCATATCGAAAAGAAAGTCGTCTACCTCAAATTTCCTGGCCCGTCCTCCAAGTGTTTTATTCTTCTCTACTACGGTAACTTCAAATCCTTCTTTCGCCAAACAACAAGCAGATGCTAAACCAGAGAATCCCGACCCTATTACCAATACCTTCTTCCCTTCAATCATTAAATGATTTTTCTAAATTAAAATTAACGTTTTGTCTAACAATTTTTATAATACTTTAAACAAACAAGATAATGTACTTTTTGTTCTTAACACTTGAAAATACAAATTTAAATTTTCCCATATATCTATCAACTTTCAAAATAGCCCAACTTATCATTGTTTTGGTATAAAATCTTATTGATTTGAATGAAATATTTGCCTTTTCAGTGCATTTCTTTGTCAATTTGACACAAATCACAATTTTTATTGTATAGATTTATCCAACTACAAAATTTACTACTATGAAACTTAAAGGATATTTACAATATATTGCTCTATTCTGTTTTATATTAATACTCTCCTCATGCAGTAATGAGGCAGAACTTAACATTCAAGATTCAGAGATTGACAGATTAACAATCTTTGTAGAGGAAGCAAATACAATTGCCCAACATTATGAAGATTTAAAGGGCCCCAAGGGTTCGGAAATCTTTGGAAATAATAAAGCTGCGGTTTGTGGAAATGAACATGATTTTATAGGACCTTGCATTTGGGCAATAGATGATATAATCGAAGAAATCGGATATAGAGACATGCAAGAAATCAACC
Organism: Saprospiraceae bacterium; assembly: GCA_965230575.1. GTDB lineage: Bacteria > Bacteroidota > Bacteroidia > Chitinophagales > Saprospiraceae > CAJXUU01. Next base: position 2,726,913 of record OZ246013.1, on the reverse strand, counting down.
AATGGATGCTGAATGCAGGAGCATTATTGCGTGAAATAAGAAAAAACAACAAAGATTTCGAATCACAATCAGAATTCATTACTGAAATAGCATGCTTGATTGCACCTGAAATTCTTACTAGAAGCCAAGATAATCTTTGTTACAAGAAAAATTTAGAAGCTCTACTCAAAGGAGCACTTGATGGAGGAAACAGTCACACCACAAATTATTACAACAGTAAGAAATTGACGGAAGATGAGATGTATGTAGTTGGTTCTTCCTTCTACAAAGTATGGCGATATATGCTAAATTCTTCGAAGTGCAAATGATCTCATTCTTGAATTCAATTAGAATCAGGCACCATACTATAAAATACCGCAAATAACAATAACTAAATAATATCAACCAATTAACAAAAAAGCCTCTGATCATTCTTGACCAGAGGCTTTGTATTTATTCAGATTTAAATGAAGAGAAGTTTATTTCCCACCATCTAATTCATCTTGCCATTTTTTAAGTGCGTCCCAATCTCCTTTGGCAGCCAATTCGGCTTGTTTTGGCCAAGTAGTAGGATCATGCATCTTATATCTACTTCCAGCTTCAGCTAATATCTCCTTAATCTTCTCTACATCTGTCTTTGCCAAATCATCGAATGTTGGTATTCCTGCATTCTTAAGCAATTCAGAAATTTTAGGTCCGATTCCTTCAATTTTCTTAAAGTCATCTTCTCCACTAGCCGCCTTCTTCGCTTTTGGCGCAGCTTTCTTCTCTTCTTTCGCCTCTTCAGCAACAGGTGCTTTCTCTTCTACTTTTGCTTCTTCCTTTTTAGGCTCCTCCTTTTTAGGTTCTTCCTTTTTAGGAGCAGCTTTTTTTGCAGGAGCTTCACTGTCTGCCAACTGTGACTTCAGTTGTGAGAATACATCAAGATCACCGAAAGTTGCTCTTTCTACGCTAGACTGTGTCTTCTTAACCGCCTTCTTAACTTGATCTCTTTCTTTTCTCTCTTCTGCTCTCACAGAATCATCAGCTTCTCTTCTAATATCATCAATATATCTCAAATGAGAAACTAGAATTCTCTTATCATCTCTGTTGAATTCAATTACTTTGAAAGTCAACGTTTCATCTACATTAGCAACAGTATTATCTTCTTTCTTCAAGTGCTTGATCGGTGCATAAGCCTCCAATCCATAAGGCAATTGTACAATACCACCTCTATCATCTTTTTTGATCAAAGTAGCTTCGTGGTATGATCCGATTGGGAATACATTTTCGAAAGTATCCCATGGGTTTTCTTCCAATTGCTTATGACCCAATGAAAGTTTTCTGCTTTCCTGATCAATTTCAAGAATTTGGATATCTATATTCTCTCCTACTTTTGTAAACTCAGAAGGATGTGAATATCTCTTAGTCCAAGACAAATCTGAAATGTGAACCATTCCCCCTATTCCCTCTTCTAGTTCAACAAATACTCCATATGGTGTAAGGTTTTTAACCTCACCAGTAAACTTCTGTCCAACTGGGAATTTGTCTCCAATAGAAGACCATGGATCTGATGACAACTGCTTGATAGAAAGAGACATTTTTCTTTCATCTCTATCAATAGTCACCACTTTAGCCTCTGTCTCTGTACCTAGTGTGAAATAGTCTCTAGCATTTACAGGCTGATTACTCCAAGTCACCTCAGATACGTGGATAAGTCCTTCGACTCCTGGTATGATTTCTAAGAATGCACCATAATCTTCAATGTTTACAATCTTTCCTTTCACTACGCTACCTTCTCCGATTTCAGCTTCAAGTACTTGCCATGGATGTGGTTGTAATTGCTTAAGACCAAGAGAAATTCTCTTTTTGTTCTCATCAAAGTCCAGTACTACAACATTTACTTTCTGGTTCAACTCAAGCACCTCGTTTGGATGGCTGATTCTTCCCCATGAAATATCAGTAATGTACAATAGACCGTCAACGCCTCCAAGATCCATAAAGGCACCAAAATCAGTGATATTCTTAACAACACCTTCCAATACCTGACCTTTCTCAAGTGTAGAAATGATGTGTTCTCTTTGTTCGGCAAGGTCACTTTCGATAAGCGCTTTATGCGATACTACGGCATTCTTAATAGCTTCATTTATTTTAACTACTTTGAATTCCATTGTCTTATTTACATATGCATCATAATCGATAATCGGCTTGATATCAATTTGTGATCCTGGTAAGAATGTTTCCAAACCACTGCAATCCACAATAAGACCACCTTTGGTTTTTGAAACAACAGTACCTTTTATGATAGTACCATTCTCATAGCTATCAACAAGCATTTCCCATGCCTTGATCAATTTCGCTTTTCTTCTTGAAAGCACCAATTGACCTCTGATATCTTCTTTGTTCTCTACATATACATCAACATGATCTCCAATTGCAAGGTCAGGCATGTCTCTGAATTCTGAAAGAGATACAAGTCCATCAGATTTATAATTTATGTCAAGTACAACATCACCTGAGTGAATCGCTGTTACTAGACCTGACACTACAGAATTCTCTTGCACTGTACCCAAAGTACCTTCATATTCTTTCAGGTATTTTTCGATTTCTTCTTCAGAGTAAGTGTGTGTATTTCTGTTTCCAATTGACCAATCAAAATCATCATGAGGACCTCTCATGTCTTCTGGTCTTGGCTTTTCTTCCTTTACAGGAGTTTCTTCAACAGCTTCCTCAGCTGCAGTTTCAGTTGTTTCTACTACTTCTTGTGTTTCTGTAGGAGTTTCGACAGCAGCTTCTTCAGCTGTGTTTTCGTCCTGTACAAGATCCTTGTCATCTAACATATTAAGAATCAGGTTTGTATCCCGATTTGGTGTCGGGAGTGGTTAATAAAAATTAAAACGGCTGCAAAAGTAATATTAATTAATGAATAATGCTGGTAAAAATGTGAAAGATTTTAAGTTTTTTCAATGTACTAAAAAACTGATTTCAAATCCCTCATTTATAAACAATAGCAATCCATCATAAAATACCTTTTCATAAACTATCTGAAGCACAACATCACTATGTTTTTTGTTCTAAAAAAAGTACTTTGGTCCAAATTCAAAAAAAATGAAGAATACAATTCTAATAGCCTTTTTATTATTTCAATTTTCTTCTAATATCGCACAGGTCAGCGATGGTGATATAATGCCCATGCGTGATCGAGCAGCTTGGATTGATGATATGCTGGAATATCGATTGGATTCACTGCTTCCTCAATTGATGGATAGAGCCGAAATCGATATGTGGATCCTCATTTCCAGAGAATACAATGAAGATCCTGTAATGAAGACAATGCTCCCCTCAGCCTGGCTTTCTGCAAGAAGAAGGACAATAATGGTATTTCACCGAGCAAAGAATGCACCTTTTGAAAAAATTGCAATAGCGAGATATAGTGTAGGCAGATTGCTCAAAGGCGAATGGAACATCGATGTATATCCAGATCAGTGGGAAGCTTTGATGAACTATATAAAAGAGAAAAATCCCAGTAAAATTGGATTGAATTTTTCAGAGGATTTTGGTTTAGCGGATGGATTGGTAAGTACTGAACATCAAGCATTTTTACAGAATCTACCTATTGAATTTCATAAAAAGATTGTATCTGCTGAAAAACTGGCTATTGGTTGGTTGGAAACGAGATCAAAAATAGAGCTTGATATTTATGATTCCATTTGCAAAATAGGACACGATATCCTGCAAGAGGCTTTTTCTGAAGAAGTCATTAAGCCAGGAATCACTTCATCTGATGATGTGGTTTGGTGGTTGCGACAGCGGGTTAGAGATCTTGGATTAACGACCTGGTTTCATCCCACGGTAGGAATTCAACGAGAAAACACAGAAAAATTTGATCATCTGCGTAGCTTCTCGAAGAGACCAAAGAAACAAATTATCCAATATGGTGATCTTTTGCATGTTGATTTTGGGATCAAATACCTCAGGCTTCATACGGATCAACAACAGCATTTTTATGTCTTAAAACCTGATGAAAAAGAAGCACCCAAGTATTTATCTGATGCTTTCAAAATCTCGAATAGGGTGCAAGACATTCTTACTGAATCATTCAAGCCAGGATTGACTGGAAATCAAATACTAAAAAATGCACTTGCTCAGGCTGAAAAAGAAGGAATTGTAGCTTCTATATATACACATCCAATTGGCTTTCATGGGCATGCTGCAGGTCCAACCATCGGGATGTGGGACAATCAAAAAGATACTCCTGGACGTGGTGATTATCAAATGTATTTCAATACTGCTTTTAGTATCGAACTCAATTCATCTTCAGAAATAAAGGAATGGGGCAAGATAATTCGAATTATGCTGGAGGAAGATGGCGTCTATACAGAAGATGGATTCAGGTACTTGGATGGAAGGCAGGTGGAGTTACAGACGATTCCTAGAAGTAGTAAATAATCAAACAGAACTTATATCTGCAACCCTCTCTTGCGGTTCAGATAAAATGAATGTGTTCCAAAAAAAATGAGTGGTTGCCAGCTAAGACAACCACTCAAAATACTATGAAAAACCAAATACAATCCCTACTCTAGTTCAGGACTGTAGTCTTTTTTGATATTTTGAATATTACCACTGAATAATCGTTTTGTGCCATCTTTTATTCTATAGGCCAAATAATACATGACTGGAACGACAACAAGAGTCAAGAATGTAGCGAAAGCAAGACCATAAATAATTGTCCATGACATCGGACCCCATAAGGCTGTATTGTCACCTCCTCTAAAATATTGCGGATCGAGATCTGTAATAAGTGTAAAGAAGTTGAAATTGACACCTAATGCTAACGGTATCAATCCTAAGATGGTGGTGATTGCCGTCAAAAGTACGGGTCTCAATCTTGTCGCACCGCCTTCGATTATTGATTCTTTGATATCATCAACAGTCATCGAATACATGCTGTCTATACCCATAGATTCTCTCTTACGCTTTATGAGCAGGTTAATATAATCTATCAATACGATGGCGTTATTGACTACGACTCCAGCAAGGGATATAATTCCAACACTTGAGAAAATCATCGAGTATGTCATTCCTGTAAAGAAATAGCCCAACATTACTCCAATGGTACTGAATAAGATACTTAACAGGATAATAAATGGACTGATGATCGAATTAAATTGGGCTACAATAATTATGAAAATGAGGAAAAGAGCAAAAATAAATGCACCTCCAAGAAACGCCATATCTTCTGCTTGCTGTTGTTGCTCTCCTGTAAATTCAAAAGTATATCCTTCTGGAAAGTCATAATCTTCGAGGTTAGATTGTAATTCTGCTACGATTTCATTGGCATTATATCCATCCAGTAAATTCGAAAATATAGTAACTACTCTTTCTCCATCCTTTCGTCTGATGCTATTATACGTAGAGCTATACTCGTATGAAGCTACAGAGGAAATTGGGACTTGAACCAAGCGACCATTGGCCGGGTTTCGGAAGGTAATCTTTTGATTCATTAATTTATTGATATCGTTCTTATACTCATCTGAAAGACGAACCATAATTGGATATTCATCTTCGCCCTGTTTGTACTTACTCACCTCACTCCCGAATACCGATGTCCGCAATGCACTGGCAATACTGAATGTGCTCAATTCGTACCTTCGGGCCGCTTCTCTATCTATATTGATCAACAGCTCAGGCTTTCCTAATTTCACATCTTTCTTCAACTCTTCGATACCATCAACATTCAACGTATTCATGTAATCGAGCACCCTATCCGACAGTACAATAAGAGAATCTATGTCATCTCCTTTAACTTCCAAATTGATAGGCTTTCCAGCTGGTGGTCCATTGGCATTTTGGGCAACAATGATTTGAACTCCAGAATATTTTCCTATCACTTCAGTCCTAATGTCATTCATTATATCCTTTGTACTTACTCCACCACGCTCGCTCGTAGGTACAAAAGTCACCGTAATCCTCGCCTTATTAGGAGTCACACCAGGTGCCGGGGGCTCATTTGGATCAGATGTATTTTCACCTATTTGAGTAAGTACTGCCTCCACTATTTCTTCTCGCCCTTCCAGCACTTTGGTAATATCAGCCTCCACTTCATTGACAATGTCATTGGTAGTCTTGATATCGACTCCTTGAGGCAATTCTACAAATGTATTGACATAAAGAGGATCTGCGGATGGGAAAAATTCTGTCTTAGGTGGAAATTTTGTTATTAACATTCCAACTAAAAACAAGAGTGCAAAAGTGCCAAAGAAAATTAAATATGGCATTCCTCCTTTTAATACCCATCGTATGAAAACATTGTATGTGCGTTCAAGTTTTGGGATAACTGTATTTTGAAATCCAAATGACAACGGTCTTAACACAAAGAAATTGAGCAATACTATACCAAGTGCAAAAGCGAATAAATTTCTGATTGTATCTTGACCAGATATTAATCCAGCAATTGAAATCAATAATAAAACTGCTGCACCTATCAGTACATTTTTCACCTTCCTTCTATATACACTTTTGTTCTCTGCCCGCTCATCAACCTTCATGAATGCACTGGTAAATACTGGATTGATGACCAGGGCCACGAATAATGATGAAGCAAGAACAATAATCAGCGTAATAGGCATATACTTCATAAACTCACCTATAATACCAGGCCATACAGCCAAAGGCAGAAAGGCGGCAAGCGTAGTCGCGGTACTTGCAATAATAGGCATGGCCACTTCTCCAGCTCCATATTTGGCCGCATCGATTCCGTTGTATCCATTTTGCATGTACCGATAAATGTTCTCTACCACCACTATGGCATTATCCACCAGTAATCCGAGTGCCAAGATTAGAGAGAATAGTACTACAATGTTCAACGTGGTGCCTGTGAGATTCAGAAACAAGATTCCCATCAGCATCGAAAGAGGAATTGCTAATCCTACAAAGGCAGCATTTCTTAGGCCCAGGAAAAACAAGAGGACCAAGACTACTAATATTACTCCAGAAATTATTGAATTCTCGAGGTTGTTCACCTCATTTCTTGTATTCTCACTTTGATCGTTGAATAAGCTAATCTTCAAGTCTTTTGGCAATGTTTTCTTCGCCTCTTCGACGATTACCTTCATTTTGTCAGCAGCAGAAAGCAAGTTTTGCCCCCTTCTTTTTATAACATCCAGGGAGATAACAGGGAAGCCATCAGATCTGGCATACGATGTTCTGTCTTCAAATGTATACTTGACCTCTGCAATATCTCTAAGTACAATGGGCCTTTGGTTTTCACTCTTGACAATGATATCTTTCATCTCTTCAACATCGTCAAACTGGCCAATAACCCTCAATGCTCTACGAAATCCATTCACTACTATTTCCCCTCCACTCATCGTAAGATTCTCTGATTGCATGGCATTTTGGATATCATTGAATGACACCTTTAAGGATTGCATCTTATTGAGGTCTACATTGATTTGCACCTCGCGCTCCAATGCTCCTTTCAGATCCACTTTATTGATCTCCTTAAGAGCTTCTACCTTATCCTGAATGTACTCTGCATATTCTCTCAATTCATCCTGACCATATTCTCCTGAGACATTAATAGATACAATAGGTATATCTGAAAATTTGATTTCCAGTACCGTAGGCTCTTGATCCAAATCATTCGGAAGTTCTGGCTTTGCGGTATCTACAGCATCCTTGATCTTACGAACGGCATCCTCGATTTCCATATCCGCATCAAACTCTGCGATCATTACAGAGAAATCCTGGATTGATGTTGAGGTAATTTTCTTTAGTCCCGAAATAGATTCAATTTCTTTTTCCAAAGGCCTTGAAATGAGATTTTCTATTTCTTCTGCTGAATTACCAAAATATGGCGTATTGATGTATACAGTCGGCAACGAGGCTTCTGGAAACTGCTCTTTTGGAATACTTATATATGAGGATATTCCAAATAAAAATATCATCAAAGACACCAAAAAGATACTAGTGGCATTGTCTACAGCAAAAGAACTGAGTCCAAATTCCCTGAGTTTGTTTTTTAATATTTCCATATTCTATCGGCTTATTTAGTCATGATTTTGATATGGTCACCAGCGGCTACCGATCTAGCTCCATTAATAATGATCTGATCTCCAGCCTTCAACCCTTCTTCGATTATTATATTTCCTTCATACCCCTCTCCAATGCTCACATAGCTTTTCAAAACCACATCTTTGCCATCTTTCTTTCCAGCTACATAGATATATTTCTTACCACTTACTTCTTCTTGTACAATCTCCAGAGGCACCACGATGGCATCTTTCTGGGTATAGTCATTGAATTTGAGTTCGGCCAATAGATTTGGTTTCAGTGTGCCTCCTTCGCTTGAAGATGACACTTCCACCTTGAATGTCCGATTGCTGGGATCGATTGTCCGACCTAGCAATGAGATGGATTTGGATAATTGTTTATTGATCGCTGGAAAATCGATTTCAACTCTATCTCCTCTTTTTATTTTCCCTAAATATGTTTCAGGAATATCAGCGGCAATTTTCAGTTTATTTGGGTTGAACAATTGTAATATTGGCGCTCCAGGGCCTGCCATCTCACCAGCCTTCAAAAACTCCATATCTACTACTCCTGAGATTGGAGAATAGATATTGGCTTTTCCAATTTGTGTTTCTAAAGTAGTGAGTGTTTTTTGCAATCTCTCATAATTATTCTTGGCCTGAAGGAATTGAATTTCGGTACCGATTTTTTGGTCCCACAATCTTTTTTGACGATCATATACATCCTTGGCCAATGACATGGAAGTCTCCAATTCTGCTTTTTGGTCAGTCAATGATTTGAGGTCTACAGTAGCTAATAATTGACCTTTCTTTACATAGTCTCCTTCTTTGGCTCTCACGCTCAAGAGTCTTCCTCCCGTCTCACTACTCACAAATACTTCATCATCACTCAGTACGGAAGCCTGCACCTTGGTGTACCTCTTGAAGTCTTCAGTCTCGATGGTTTTAGTAGTGATTAAAGTTGCAGGTTTTTCTTTTTTAGGCTCAATCTCCAATATCTCTTCGTTGAGCGCGTCCATTTCTATTTGTAATTCCTTGATTTGGTCTTTTAAATCTGAAACAGCTTCTTTTTTCTCTTTAAGAATGGTTGCATCATCCTTAGGCTTGCAAGAAGCAACAAACAAAATAGCTAGTAAGATGAATAATGTATTTTTCATATTTGATCTATTAATAGTATATGTGAGTGGGTAACTCATTGATTATGGTTTTATTTGTTTTTATAATTCTCCAAGGGCAATGTCCAAATCTACTTTTGATTGCAGAACATCGTACAAAGCGGATATATATTCGGCTTGAGCCTGATAAAGATTACCTTCCGCTTGGGTAACTTCTACACTTGACCCTACACCTTCTGTAAACTTGATCTTTGTTCTATCATAAATACTTTGATTCATATCAAGTGCTTTTTTCCGATTTTCAAGGTTTCGTTTGGCATTTTTTAAGGCTACCTGACTATTTCTGACTTGCAACCTCATACCTCTAGTAAACTCTATCTTTTGGAGATTGGTCTTATCTATATTCAACTTTACTTTTTGAATTTTGGCGCTTTTCTCCCCACCATCATAAATTGGAATATTGATATTAAATCCTAATAATCCAGTTGGTAAAAATCCAGTTTGATCTCCATCAAATAGATTCGTTCGCTGAAGAGACTCCTGAAAACTTGCAAATGCACCTACAGTCGGATAATACCCTGCTTTATTTCTTTTTAAATCAAGATCATTCAACTCTTGAGTCGTATTCAATAATTGAAACTCTACTCTCTTTTCTGGATTTACATCTATATTCAGGTCATCAACACCATTTGCATCAAACTTTACAATCAACTCCTCAATCGTCTCTGATAGCTGTATGGGATCATCAATTGGGTAGCCCATTTGAAATTTCAACAAATTGTAAGACAATTCAATTAAGCCGTTTACATTTTCAAGTTGAGTAGACAAATTATCATAAGACAGCTGTAGTCGATCTACATCAAGGCTTTCCATGAATCCCGCCTCATACATGGCTTTTACTTCTTTAAGCGATTTCTCCAAGGTCAGCATATTATCACTCAAAGTATTGGCATTTTCCATGGCAATCAAAATGGACAAATAAGCTTTTGTCACATTAGTTTTGACTTCTTCTATAGAAGCATCTTTTTGTCTTTTGACCAATTCGCGATACAGTTTAGCAGCTTTAAGGCCATAGAGGTAAGATCCGTCAAAAACCTGCATACTGGCGTTCAATCCAAGATTGAGCTGCTGAGGCTGTACAAAACTGAGTTCGAAAACTTCAGGCGGTCCCTGGGTAGTCGTGGGCAGCCCTTCTGCAGCCAATATGCCATAGACTGCAGGACTAATAAAATCCGCTATTGGTTGCTTGGGAATGTAGTAGTAATAATTATAATCGATTCCTCCCGATACTTTGGGCAAGCCGATAGATCGAAATTCGTTGATATCCTTATTTGCGGTGACGATATCAATTTCACTTATCTTCAGCGAATTTTGATTTTCCAATCCATAACTTACAGCTTCTTCCAGGGTAAAGCTTTGTTGGGCATTTGAAAAATATGCCAGAATTAGAAATAAAAGTATTGTTGTTCCTTTCATTTTTAGTTGTGATTTATATCGCATTATTCTATTTCTTGTAGTTGTGCCTTTTTTCTTCCTTTGGTTGTCATCAATCCTCTAATATGATATGTGATCAAGGTTTTGTACAATTCTCCCCGATTATATTCATTGGTAGGAAAAGTAGTTTCATCAGCTATGGCCAATGTCTGTCTGACATACAATCTTGATATGATCTCAGGATTTAGATCTTCATTATAAAGTCCTTCCTTCTGTCCTCGTTCTATATTCGATTTGATGATGTTGCGAAAAAAACTGAAATGTTGTCTTTCCACTTTCTCCCATTGTCTGGGATAATATTTTTTTGTATCGTAGATCATTGAAGGACTCATTCCTTTCAAAAACGATAATATATGCTTGGCAATCTCTATGATTTCATGAATTGCATTTTGTGACTTGGCGATGATTTCTGTGATATCCTCTTCGTCTTCTTTGATATGATCATCAATCACTTCCGAAATCAGAGCCCTTTTATTTTCAAAGTATTGGTAAATCGTTTTTTTAGAGATTCCTATGCTCTTTGAAATATCATCCATACTCACGCTTTTGATGCCATATTTCATAATAAGGTCAAAAGTCTTTTTCAGTATTTCTTCTTTGTAATTCATTCGGTGGTCAAAATTAAAACAAAATAACGTTGGAAACTTTGTAAAGGTTAAAAGTTTCTACAGTTTTCTGCTGACTTGTAATATTTGACCTATTAAACCATCAAAAGTTCGGATGAACTGTGCGCTAATTTTGGTGAAAAATGACGCATTTTATTCCTATTTGTCAATTCAGATACTTGAGTGAGCACCTAAACCTTATAATAAATACAAAAATTTATTCTGAAACTTTTTAAATTTAGCACAGTACAAAAATTGAAACATTAAAATTCAATTTCAAAAAGTAGAAAATTTTGATTCTAAATAATTTTATCAATCACTTCAATATAACCTAACTCTATGAAAATACTTTACAAACTAGTTAACACCCTTTCTCTCTACTTCTTATTTATCACTTTGTCGTTTTCTCAAGTGACATATGTAAATACTGCGGCCAGTGGCGGCAATAACGGATCTTCATGGGCAGATGCCTATACAAATCTGACTGCTGCCTTGGAAAACACTACAAGTGGCGAAATTTGGATCGCCGCAGGTACATATAATCCAATGGATGTTGCCCTGGACACTTTCAATACTTTTAATGTCACCCATGAACTTGCAATCTATGGAGGTTTTGACGGCACCGAAGCCAACAAGGAAGATAGAGTGCTGGGTGAAAACACAACTGTCCTTTCAGGTGATCTGATGGGCAATGATATTGACAACAACTTCACTACAAACAAAGAAGACAATGTATTCCATATCATGACCGTATCTGTACCTTCTTCAGGCACAGTCATTTTGGATGGTCTTACTTTCAAAGGTGGACATACCAGACCAGCTAGTGAAAATTCTGATTATTCGTGGAGAGGAGGTGCAATCTATTCCTTCAATACACTAGACATAACAAATTGCAACTTCAACAACAACTTTGCCCGATCAGCGGGGAGTATCTATCTGAACTCCAGTGCGGATGGAAGTAGCGATGGATCGACCATCGACAATTGCGTATTTGAGCAAAATTCTTGTGTCACTCAAGGGGCCGGGGTTTATGCCAGTGAAGTGGATAATGTCACAGTATCAAATACCACATTCATGAGTAACACAACCAATAGAGGTGCCCTTTATCCTATTTACTGTGAAAATTTTTTGGTGGACAACTGTACTTTTGCCAATAACATTTCTACCACTCCTGACAACTTTGGCGGTGCAATGTTTATTTGGAATAGCACTGGAACGGTTCGAGATTGTATTTTTGAGAGTAATAATTCTGGGAACGGAGCTGCCATTCACCTAAATGGTAGTGAAATGGAGGAATCAGTCGCTGAAAATTTCACATTTGACAACTGTACTTTTACAGGAAACTTTGCTGCGGGTTTTGGTGGTGGAGCGATTCGTGCTTCTTCAGCCAGTTATACGATTAAAAATTGTGACTTCAATAACAATTATGCGGCCAATGGTGGTGGTATATTCAGCAATGGAGATTATCAACAAATAATAACTTCTAACAATACATTTACAGGCAACACAGCTGATTTTGGAGCTTCACAAATTTGCTATGGATTGTACTCAGATTATTCAGTCTCACACAGTACCTATACGACAAATGAAGCGGCCACAAGTGGAGGTGGTATGATCAACGGATTTGGTGCTAATGTGACGATCGACAGTTGTGATTTCATGTTGAATATTGCACGATTTGGAGGAGCAATTTCCAATCAGAATGACACTACAAATGTGACCATCCTAAATTCTAATTTTATTGAAAACACAGTTAACAATGGCAATGGTGGAGCCGTAAATATGTCTGGTCCTATAACCCTTACCGTAGATAATAGTCTGTTTGAATCGAATACTGCTAATTTTGGTGGAGCCATCAATGGGGCTGAAGGTGCGATAGATGTTATTGAAGGATATCTAAATATTAGCAATAGTATAATAATTCGTAATAATGCGCGAATCCAAGGTGCAGGAATCAGCCTGATTGATCTGGATTTACAAATGTCCAGTTCAGTAATCGGCACCAACTTCAATACTGGTGAAGAAGCAGAAGGTGGATTAGGAACTGGAGGAGGAATATCGGCAAATGCAACTGCTAATAAAACAGCGACTTTCAATATTATCAACTCCACTTTCGCCGATAATTTTGCAGCGATTGGAGCGGGAATATCGGCATATGAAGAAGATGCAACAGCCAATTGTCAGATCAATCTACAGAATACAATCATGGCTAATGCGGGTGTCAATTATGAGATTGAAGATGGGGAGCCTACTGTGACTTCAACCGGTGGTAATATATCTTCTGACGGGTCGCTCGAAGCAGTATTCACCAATACTCGAGACAAGAACAATATATCCAATTTGAACTTCATTAATACATCTGCTTATGACTTCAACATAGAAAATGATTCTCCTGCAATTAATAATGGAGTAGCAGCAGGTGCCCCAGAGACTGACATATTGGGCAATCCGAGAGTAGGTGGTCCTGATGCTGGTGCATTTGAACATCAAGATCCATTGAGCATTGAGGTGATTGAAAATTCAGGGCAATTGACCATGATGCCAAATCCTGCAATGAATAATAGTACACTTTCTTTATCCAATGACTGGATAGGGAGTATAGTCATTTCAATTTTAGATGGGAATGGGAAACTTATTCGTAAATCAATTCAAATCAAAACAGGAAAAGATTTAAACTATGAAATGGATTTGGATGGATTGAATTCGGGATTTTATATTGTTTCGTTGCAATCTAAAGATCAGAAAATTTCGACCTCGCTTATTAAATTATAAATTTTTAGGATCCCTAGGTTTACTAAACTTTGGAAGTTTAGTAAACCTAGGGATCTTAAAATAATTGGAATTATTGTTCCATTAATTCACGACTAAGAATTTACCCGTGGTGGTATATGCACCAATCTTTACTTGATAGTAGTACATTCCAGTTTTTAAATCCGAAACATTGATTTTTTGCTCATTAGGTCTGGTGAAAAGTTTTTGTCCGTTCAATTCGAAAACAGAAACCTCCAAGGTGCCATCTACATTGACATTTTTCAAATCAAGATTCAAATATTCGCTTGTCGGATTAGGATAAACCGTAAGTCGGCTCAATTCCTCACTATTTGTTCCAGTGCCGATCATATCACCGATTTCTCCTCCCAAAATTATAAGCTCTAAATCAGATGATGCGATATAGGACAATCGATTCTCAAAGTCCATTGCCAAACCAAGCAAACTATTTTCTTTTGCTTCAATATGTATTGTAAATACTGGATCCGAAGAATCGCCTCCAAGTAAGAAGCCATCAGTGGCATTGCTAAAAATAAAAGACAAAATACCTTCTTCTGTGATATGATAATCAAGTTCATTTTGGGCATGGTCTGATGTAATTTCAACAACTTCTATCAACTCAGTATTAATCTCAGCAAAGAAGTGTAGTGCCAAAGCATCAAATTCATCATTTAGAAAAACAGGAATAGAGTAATTTTCCCCCTTATTCAAAAGGATATCCAGCAACTCAAGTTTTGAATCAGGAGTAGGATTTTCTTCGCCTTGTAGTAGTGCGGAATCATCAACATCTCCAGCTTTGATGCCCATGTATACACCTTTTGGTTCGACAGTTAAAGGACCTTCAAGTTCCTTGGTATAAAATCTCCATACTCCCTTTCCTGTAGGTATCTTTCCAGTCAATTTTTTTCTCAATTCTGTAAGATCTGAAGCTTTTATAGAAGAGTCATTATTGATATCAGCGGCCAACCTTCCAAAATCAGGCAAAGGTGTTAATCCTAAAATATGTCTTTGAATTAATATTAAATCCAGAACATTGATTCCATTTAAAAACTCATCTTCATATTCAATACTATTCACAGCTTGTCCTTCAACATAGGCATCACCTTGTGCATCTGTCATGAAAGTCTCATTGATCATAACTCCTGGCATTGCTCTATTGGTACCTGTATTGATAGTGACCAAGTCTTCAAAATCAGAAAAATCTATAACAATTGTTTGATTGTATGTCCAGGTAAAACCATAAACAATATGGGTAACAGTCCATACCCTACCCAAGACAAGAGAGGATGCATTTATCTCCACTAAGATATCGACATTACTAGCTTCATAATCATCAGGCGAATTATAAAAACTAGGCTCAGAATCCAGAACATCGACCATGGAATACTCTACCAATTCGGCTGGAGAAATTCTATAATCTGCAATTTCCAAATCTGCGGGCCATTCCACATCATCATCATAGGTGTGGCCACTTTCGCAATCTCCTGGATCTGCGGTACGAGGTAAAAAGTCGCAAATCAAGGAATATTGATCAATACCTGCGTTTATTACTTGTACAAAGGTCCATATTCCTTCATTTTGATTACTTGGATCATAAGCTATCCAATCTACAACAGTCAAAGTTCTTACAATTTTGAAGCTACCATCTCCATAATCAAATACATCATCTTCGAAAGTTATACCTACCAATGTACAATCTTCATCAGGCCATGTCATTAATACTTCTGTCATTTCATACCCATAGTCATTCATCAAATCTTGAGGAGACAAATTTTGAGGATCCAAGTTAAATTCAGGTAAGTAAATATTTGCCAGAGGGTAAGTAATATCATCACCGTCCAATTCGCAATATTCGTCGGTATTATCCACTTCGATATTCCCCCAGCAAGTATTGCCATTGGTAATATCTGTAACTTCAGTCAATAAAGTTTGTCCAAGATACTCCGCTGTGATCAGGTTATCTTCAACTACATTATCATCAGCATCTGTTATAGTCACGACCATATTATCATAATTATAGGGTCCTCCTTCCAAGATATCACTTGGCCATATGGTGACTGGCCCATTCTGTACAGATACCGAAACCAGGTCATTGCAAGCCAAGGAACTGGCATACGAAGTATACAATTTGAGTATTTGGACATGGGTAATAATGTCTGTCGTAAACCAATCTAACGCAGTCCAAGTCCTAAGAACCTTATAACCATAATTGAAGTTGATTACTTCATCTGCATATGTATAAACAATACCTTCACATTCATTTGCAGTATAAGGATGTACTTCTTCAAATGTATATCCATAAATATCTTGTAAGTTTTCAATGGATAAATTATCCACTGTCCCGTTATCGTCAAAGATGTCCAAATTATCAGGCATCTGGACAAAGGCTAGATTGCAACCCGAGCCATCATCAACTATTACGGCGGTAACAGCCACATTAGAATTTCCATTAAGATCAGTAACGGTCAATGTCACGAAATTAGTCCCAATATCGGCAGCTGTAAATATGGTTTGACTCAATGAAAGTGTTACATCCGTACAATGGTCGTAACTTCCTTCGTCCACCATTTCTGGAGTTAAGGTCGCTGTTCCATTTTCCAATGTTAAGATTACAGAAACTTCAACAATCGCTACAGGACCAACATTGTCAATTACTGTGAGTTCAACATCACATTCGTACT
Organism: Saprospiraceae bacterium; assembly: GCA_965230575.1. Classification (GTDB taxonomy): domain Bacteria; phylum Bacteroidota; class Bacteroidia; order Chitinophagales; family Saprospiraceae; genus CAJXUU01. Next base: position 2,710,258 of record OZ246013.1, on the reverse strand, counting down.
CTTCGGCGCCAGCAAACGCCTTGATATAAACCGTATGTGGATCTGCATCATTGAGGCCACATGGAGCAATAAAAGATTCGGTAAAAGGACCAGCAGGATCTAATGAGGCTAAAACCTGATCAAAATTCTCGTCATTTATTACAAAATCCACTGCCCACAATTCCGGACCTCCCCATGGACTTACTATTGCTGTACTCAATGAGACACATTGTAGAGGCGGTGTTTCTCCATTGATTAAAACCGTAACGGTAGATGTAGCAGAAGATGTCAAGCCAGCTACGTCGGTACCAGTGAGCACAACTTGATTCTGCCCCCAATCATCACTTGAAAATTCAGTCTGTGACAATGACAATTCAAAATCGCCGCAATTATCAAAACTTCCATTATTAATATCATCTACCACCAAGGTATAGGTATCTGAATCTGAATCCAAATCAATGGTAAAATCGCTAACTACAACCACTGGTGCCAATTTATCATCAATCATAACTTCGGTGGAACAACTATAGTCATTCCCATCTTGTTCGATATGTACATAGACTGTTTGTAAAACACCTACATGATCACAAGTAAATGTGACAGTCTCTCCGAAATTAATGTTATCCAAGGATACTTCCAAAACATCATAATCTGCATTACCTTCAATAAATAATATAGCTGGTGCTGTGGCCTCACCTACTATATCTAAAGATATATTTAGAGACTCATTACAAGCTGGAGATCCTCCAACTACCGTTATAAACACATTCGCAAAATCGGAATTTCCTGAAGGGTCAGTAACTGTAAGTGTCGATAAATATGTACCATTAGCCGTAAAAGTAGATGGCTCAAGGGTCATGCTTTCGATTCCACAATTATCAAAACTTCCTGCATCTACAGTTGATGCAAGCACAGTTACTGAGTTCCCACCATTCAATGATACTGTAGTGTTGTTATGCGCATATGGCACCGGTTTTAATTTATCCTCCACCAATAAATTTGCAAAACAATTCTGAACAACTCCATTTACTGTACCTTTTGCATATACAATATTTGCTCCTATATCATCACAATCGTAAGTAAGGAAATCGGAAAATATCACATTATCCTTTGATATCTGTAAATCAGGAATATCACTGTTTTCGACAACGGATTGTGCATAGAGTTTTAAGGTAGAACCATCGGCAGTCGATGATAATGCTCCTACGATATTCGCCTCACAGATCAATTGACTGTAGGCATTGCTTTGAAACAAAAAACAGATCAAAGCAAAAAGCAATAATAAACGTCGATTTTTTTTCATAATTTTCATTTTAAATAAAAGGTTTTTAATCTCTCTCATTACGGTCTGTATACTACGCCAAGTTGTACACCGTATTGAGAGTTTTTGATTTGATAATAATTTGAGTTATTTACTATACTATTCAAGCCAAGATTTGTGAATGGTCTAAGGCTTATAGAAAAATCATTAAGCTTGTATTCTATGTCTACACTCAGTCCAACAGAGTATCCTGCATTTGAGTAGGGGTTATCTTCATTTGATGTAAATCTTGTGATCCCTTTTTCTCCTTCTTTGAAATAATAACCTGTGTGTTTCGACCATATATTCCTACTTAGGTTGGCATCCGTAAACATGGTTAAATTGCCTTTTCTAAAAATTCTCCTACCCAAATGCAATTGGAGATTGACATAATCATGCTTTCTGTGCCATTTGAGGTTGTGTTTGGTAATTGTAGTTTGTACCAAGTCACCTGTCAAATGGTTGATATTTCCTTCGTCATCAATTTTTGAAGTGGTATTTCCAACCACATTAGTGACAACAGTGTCTGGTTGAGTTTGAGTAAATCGATTAACTAGCATAGAATGATTGAGGCCAATACCGTATCTCCATCCATTATTGCTCTCCCGACCCAGGTGAAGAGATGTACTTAGTCCTACAAGAGGGCTTTCATTTTCAAATTGGGTTAGATTGAATCCTTCATTTGCATTTGAATAAATTTTACTTTTATGCAAATTCGCGCCACTGTAAAATGAATAATATGGCAACCATCTCACAGATCTTACAGGTTCTATCTTCATTTGCGGTTTATAAATTTCAAATTCATATTCCAGTGCACTTAAATCACCAATAGACAGGGATTGAATAGAAATAAAATCTCTTTCTTTCAAGGTCTCCAAGGGATCGAAGTCACGCTTAAAATCGGAAGAAGGATTAATCAAAGATGCTATTGATTCTTGATCAATTGTACCTTGATTAATCAAAACTTCTTTCCTGATCGAGGATTTCTCATCATAGCGATTCGAATTGAATATCGTTGAGGATTTCTCTTCTTTGGCTTCGATGTTTACATGATTTATATTGGTGCTACTGGCTTTTTCAGTATTTACTTCATTTGTTTGAGGAATTATGGATTTTGATGACGTGGTATTAATCGGTGAATTGTAAGTGTGCTTGGTATAGGTATCAATGGAATTTTGAATTTTGTTTGGGCTGGAAGACAAGGACGAATGGTCGGTTAAGGCCTCCACAGGAGATTCTTTTGATAGAATGTTCCATACCAGGAAGCCAAACAGAATCACTAAGGCTCCGCTTGCAAACCACCATACGATTGGTCTTCTTTTTTCTCGTTGCAGAGGAGGCAATTGAGCTTCTACCTTGTCCCACAATTCTGAAGTATCTATATCCAGGGAAAAATCCTCAGTCAACACTTTCAATTGTTCTTCTTGGTTGGTTAATTTATCTTCCATAATCATTTATTTTCTGACACTCAAAGAATTCAAATGATAATAAGATTGATTACTACCTGAATAATTTTTGTGTACAATTTTCATTTTTCTTTCACCAAAAGCGGTGACAATCATTTTCCTTGCTCTGGTCACCAATGATCTTGAACTGCTTTCCGTAATTCCCAATTGGTCACTTATTTCCTTGTGGCTATATCCCTCGATGATATATAGATTGACTGCTATTCGGTATTTTTCGGGTATTGTTTCAAGAAATTTTAATACATCATCGACTTCAAGCCGATCAGAAATACTTTCCTCCTCAGAAGGTTCGGGTGATTCTGCAATATCAAAAGTGATATGTTTTTTCTCCTTTCTAATAAACTGAAGACATTGAGTTGCTGTAACTCTCGCTGCCCAGGACTTGAATGATCCTCTCGCTTCGAATTTGTTAATATTAGAAAGAATATGAACTAGCGATTCCTGAAGGCAATCTTTTGCTTGTTCATGATCAGAAATATATCGTCTACAGACTCCAAACAGGTATGGAGAAAACTGATCAACAAATGCCCTTTGGCATTTTCTGTCGTTCGCTTTACATCCGTCTATAATTTGATTTATTTCCAATGGTCTGTTTTGATTTTGAAGCTTTCGAAAGCTAAGACTTTATTACTATCACTCCTTCCACATCAAAGTTCCCTGCTACTAAAGGCGACAATGTTTGCATCCACATTGTACCAGAAAAAGTAACCCTTATCATTCCATTATTTCCCTCTTCAAAGTGTGTCACATTAAAGTTGTCGATTCCGCACCCAAGGGTCGAATTTTCACATTTAATGTAGTAACCCTTCGGTCCGAATTCACTGTCATCAATTAATACATTGACATCCGTGACATCGTACATTCCTTCTTCCATTCCTTTAAAAATGAATTTTACATTCCCTTCCTGAGATTTTAATATTGATCGATCTCCTTGTACTTCCAATTCAAATACAGAATAGACTTTTTTATCATTTCTGATTTTGATAAAGCTATATCCATCATCAAATTCTTCACAATCTGTCAATACATCCAATTCATCGCTGATACCTGTCGACCATGACAATTCAGGTCCGGTTTCTCCTGTGGCATCGTTGCGAGCTGCAATACTGAATTCGTCACAAACGGCAATCCATCGATCTGGATAATCTTCCGATAATACATAATGAATTGGGTTATTTCCATTATCCACAATAAGGCTTGGTGAAGGGACTATTTCCTCATGGCAATCTACAACTGTGATGTTGAGTTGTTGATAATTATCATGATCTCCTATAATCAGGTTTTGATCTTTGATATCCACGAATTCAATCTCTAAAGTCTCAGTTTGAAGAGATTCGTCACATGGATTGAGCAGGTTTACCTTGACACTTTCTTGTTCGGGCAGCAAGGCAATCCATCTTCCCTTTTCTGTGGCGCAGAGTTGATTGGATTGTGATGCTAGGTCCCAGTCCATGGGTTGATAAGCCACTGGTTTTTCTTCTTTGGTGACTATTCCCTCTACGAAAACGCCTGGTGAATAATTGGCGAAAGTGTAATATCCTTCTCCTAATATTTCAATTTCATCTCCTGAGGAAAATTCTGAGACCAAAACCCAAATTTCATCTTTCTTATCAAAGGCAAAGAGGCTATTGATATCATCATCTAAGTCTGAAGTATTAATGATAATTGGAAAATCCTTTTCGGCTTTTATCTCTTCTCCATTTTCAGTCTGAGCACTTAGATAAAAACCTCCTCTCGAATCAACGGCTAGTAGATCAGAAAGTGAACTATAACCTACGGGTGTTAGCGAATTGGTAGATTCAATAAGGACGTGATTTACTGTGACTTCTCCAGCATAACCATCAGACCATTGTGTCGCAGAAAAATCAGCGGAAAGTGACTTGGTAAAATCGATCTTCGAATTATTTCCTGAAATTATTTTTTGCTCGTAAGGAGAATGTTGTTCTATTTCCATGTGGTTGATGTCATTTTCGACCAACAGTTGAGTTCTAATGCCTATCTGCTGATCATCTTTAAGGACGTGTATTGTCTGTCCCTTTTTTTTGAGATCATCGAGTTCTAGAAGAAAATAATCCGCTGGAATAGCATTGATTTGATCATTGACCTTCAAAGCATAATTCGAAACAAAATTCCCATCCATATCGACGACACTCCCACTGATGCTGGTATTTATTATTACCTCTGAAGTCTCGATTATGACCTGAGGTGGTGGTGTCTCATCTGAATCTTTATAGCAGCCTATGAAGATCAACGCGAGGCCCACGAGGGGAAGTAAATAATTTTTCATGCTTTGGTATTTGAATGTGTAATGCACTGAGGACGGGAAGTGCTGCAAAAGATAGAAAAAAAGTTAGAAACACTTTCATCAGTCTTAAATTATTTGACTCGACAATTGAATTCTAATACCTATAGATACTGATATACGCTAAGAGAGTAATACTATGACAACGATCATAATAATTTCGATTTTTTAAAATAAAATTGGTCTTCTGACTCTTTCTAATCCCTATTCGCGACTACTATCTTTTTACTTGAAATTGATGATCCTGACTTAATCGTACAATAATATAAGCCTTGGGCAATACCAGAAAGATCTACATCCAATCTACCATTAAAAAAACTGGTTTTGAATTCATTATAGGCAATTTTTCCAGTGACATCGCTTATAATTATTTCAATATCCTCTGGTTTATCCATAGATATCGTCACAGTAAATTTTCCGCTATTGGGATTCGGATAAATATTAAAATCAAGGTCACTAAGCACAGGTTCGATATTGGTAAATTGTCCCTTCACAAATGAATAGGATACCTTTCTACCAAAATCGGGATCTATATTTTTAATGAGTTGATTATCTTCCGTAAGCAAAGTCATACTGCCTGCTCCCTGAGAAGGCTGTGCCCAAAATTCCATTCCATTGTCTCCAGCGTCGTCTATTTCCAAGGTATAGCAGCCATCGGAGATTTCTATCTCATCTTGATAGATATTGATTGCTGTCATTTCCTCTCTGGCAAAAATGGTATCCTGATTGAAATCTAATACTCGAAATGAATTCTCATGGCCCAAGTTGTTGGTAATCGTCAAAATCATCACCTTATCCACAGAAATTATATCTGGCATATCGAAAGGTGAGATGAACTGGTCATTCTGTGCATATTCATCTTGTACGCCATTGGGATTGCTGATTTCAGCGATAAAGTTAGTCTGTCCTGAGCCCAACCAAAATGTCATTGCAGGTAAGGGTAATGCGACTTCTTCACGTTCCAGGAATCCCAAAGACCCAGTCCATTCATAGGTCAGCTCTTCCCCTCCATGTACTTTGTAGGTGATGGTCGCACTAGTCAAAGTAGTTGCCCCCGTATTTTCAATGACCACTATAGGTGCGCTACAGACTGGATTCACTCGTCCATATTCTATCTTATTAGAAGGTCTAATGACATCCGCAAGTCGTGCATCATTTTGAAAATTTGGTTCTCCATAGGTCACCAATTGATGATTAACGATATATCGACTGTCACCTGTAGCCTGAAACATGGTATACTCGATGTTCACCATTTCTCCAGGAACGGTAAGATCGGTGATATCCCAATGTTGCACATCTGTAGGAGCACCGGGACACCAACCCGCCCGATCATATATCCATGTGCCACCTTGGGGATAGACAGGATTGTCGGCACATTCTTTCCAAACTTGCCATTGGAATGAATTCTCACCATTTACCATGACTTGGTGCCATCTAGGTATGAATTCTCCTTCTTGACCATGTCCAGTTATTGCTGATCTAATTTTGAAAAATGATCCATTTGCATCCAATCGATAATTCACTGGAGCAAAAGAGTTGTTAGCCAGGATATTGGCATTATTCACAGACCTTCCAGATCTCCATATTTGTCTGATATCCCTCACATCTCTAGGTGGTGTACCTTTTATAAATACAAATTTGATATCCATTTCCTCCTGATTCTGTCCTCCCAAGGTCAGATACATTCGTTTCTTTCCTGTGAGAATTGGAGCAAAATCTGTAACGTCAAATGTCCATGTCTCTCCTTCTTCTCCCAGGTCCAGGTATATACCATAAGGAGTAACAAAAGACATGATTTCAAATCTGGATGGAAATTTTCTATAATAATCCAGGCTCCCAATATTGATTGTTCCATCAGTGGCAATGTCAAAAGAGTCCAGCAAGATTCCTTCTTCTGAATACAATGGTTCTACCTTGGCTTCCCAGGCGTGGCTGACTTGTTCTACTTCAATATCTGTACCTACTACCATATATTCTGTAATTGTCTTTGCAATATTTTGAATGGTATCGATGATCGTGTTGGTAATAATATCCTTGGTATATTCTCCTGAAACAAATGTAACATTCGGTCTTGAATCCACAGCGATGAAGTCCATTATCCTATCTCCTCCTTTCGGCGACGACCAGATCTGCTCTCCATTTATTTGTGCTTCTCCACCAGGAGTCCCCAAGTTTGTCAGTGTCCCTCCTTCACCTTCACTAAAATCATGGTAGGTAATCAAATTGGCAAAATTGGGGTGTGAAAAAGTGAGTCTTTTTGTCATCCATTCGGCGATAGTGGCCTCGTCCAATTCTTTGTTCCAAACTCTGAATTCATCGATCTTACCAAAATATTTATTATTTCCATTTCTATCACTTCCCAGATTCATCTTGGTCAAATCAATGCTTCTAAAAAGTCCAGTGCCCGAATGCCACAACTTACCATTCAGGTATATTTTCATTGAGCCCGATGTCGCATTTTTAGTAAATGCCCAATGATTCCATCTTCCTCTAAAATCTTCTGGATTGGCTGTTTTATTTATTCTATCATACGTCCCATCAAATCCACAATCCCAAAATACCTGGCTATTAGACCATGGAAGATGGACATTGGCCTGTCGGCGATTTTGACTGTCAGTACCTTCAAAAATTGTAGTATTTCGTGGCAATGCATCCTGATCGCCATACGACCAAAGAGAAATGGTAATTTCATCTGAAATCTGATCAAATCCATTACTCGAGAGATTTATATATTCATTTCCTGTCAATGTCAAATTGCTACTCGGTCCGTAGCTGGTCAATCCAACTCCTGCAGCCCCTGCAGAACCATTGACCTTACTATCTACAGCTGAACTACTGTTGGTAAAACTGAATTCTACTACGACATTTGACACGCCATCCCACTCAAAATCATTGTAAAATCTCAAGAAGTTGTTTCCATTTGAAAGTGAGGAATTCAAGAAGTATACCTGCTCCAAGTTTGCATCAAGTATCGTCGAAGAACTAGGTCTTGAATCACTGGTATGCCCTATACGAACTCTTAAAAAATCAACGTTTGAAGACACTTCGTCCAAATCTACCTGGAGACCTGAAATACTTCCCGCGCTTAGTCCAGCGTTGGTAAGTTCTGAAGCCGTCCATACATACTGCGTCTTTGAAGTTTCTGATTCTGTATTGAAGGGGTGGTTCAATTTTTCATTTCCCGTCCCGACAGAAGCCAATGTTTCGGAAGAGGTATTGGAATAGGTCACTTCCTTTTGATCAAATTGTGTATATACATTCGTGGGGCTATTTGTATAATCGAATTGATCGCCACTAAAGCCCGAAATAATATGCGTCGGATGGGTAGAAGCCAGAGAATCTGTATAACTGGAATCCACTATATAAGTATTACAACTGTAATCCCATTCGCCACATCCAAAGTTTGTATTTCCTGGAACAGACACATTTGCACCTTTGCATCTCATGCTATAGAGCATTAATATTCGCTCATAAGTAGTGCCATCGTCCTCAGGAAAATCAAACATGTAATCTCTTCCTGTGCTGTCATAAGTCAGCGTCTGTACGGTAACAGATTCTTGCGCCACAGAATGAATCGTAGCGAATAAAAAGAGAAATAAGGTCGTGTATAGATTCTTAGTAGTGGTATTAATTTTCATAGCAGATTTCCAAGTTTGCAGCAAATTAATACTTTCTGAAAGAAAATAGCAATACTGCTCACTTGTATTTATTCACAATAAAATTATTCCACGTTATTCGATTGGTCTTTGATCTTATTTTTTGGTTTAAAAAATAAATGAGATATAACTTTTGTTACATGTTTGAATATCTGGCGAGCTGTATTTTTACAAATATTCTTTCATCACTAATTTAGAAATCATACATAGCTACCAAATATCAAGAATCTCAACCAAACACCTCCAATAAATGACCATTTGCAATATGAAGTATACAAAAACAACAATTTTCGATATCTTCAAATTTTGCTTGATTGTCAAATGATCAGTTCAGGGTGAAATTTGTAAATTCAACACAAGAGACTCATAGTCTAATGATTAATGAGTCGTAATGTATTTTCAATCATTCTTAAAATCTATTTAATATGCCAACACCGAAGCCTTTCTCCCGTCCATATCGAACTTTGCGCGGATTCAGTGTGGACCCTACGTTTTCTAGTCAATTGGATACTTTTTCTTACAATGAGACAGTGTATTTCATTCCCTGGGAAGACAATCTTAAACCTGGGCCATGTGGTGAATATATCGAAGTCATTGATGTTGATCCCATGAAAAATTGCTTTTACGAACCAGTTGATTTAAACAGTAAAGATGTCTTGGTAGGCAAAGGCTTAAAGCCCTCTGAAACCAACCCCCAATTTCACCAGCAATTTGTCTACACGATAACCATGGTCACAATTGACAATTTTGAAAAGGCCTTGGGAAGAAAAATTATTTGGGGTGAGGTGCGAACCAATGAGAATCCTCCAAAGTACAAATACGTGGACAAGCTGCGCATTCATCCCCATGCTTTTGAAGATGCAAATGCCTACTATGATCCTCAAAAAAAGGCAATACTTTATGGATACTTCAAGGCGACAGAGCAGCAGGAAGGTTTGGTACTTCCAGGAGGGACTATCTATACTTGTTTGTCGCCTGACATCATAGCTCACGAAACTACTCATGCCATTCTGGACAGCATCTACCCTCAATTCATAGAAAACACAAATCCAGATGTCGGTGCCTTCCATGAGGGATTTGCAGATATAGTCGCGCTCTTGCAAAGGTTTTCGATCAAAGCTCTTGTGGTTGAGCAAATCAAATCATCCAATGGAAGTTTTGATGGTGAAAATATCTTTGGTTCACTTGCTACATCATTTGGGCAAGGAATTGGAAAAGGACACAATTCTTTAAGAAGTGCAATAGGCAGAATTGAAAAAGGCAAATGGGTCAAACGAACACCCAACAAAACCGACATAAAAAAAGACTTTGGGCCGCATGAAAGAGGGTCAATTCTTGTTGCTACCTTGTTTAGGGCCTTTACATTGCTCTATAAAAATCAAACGAGTGACCTTTTCAAAATTGCCAATTTAGATGCTGAAACCGCGAAAAATCTTTCTGTCGAGCTCGTCAATAGATTAGCAGATGAAGCTTGCTCTCTTGCTGATCGATTGCTTCAGATTTGCATTCAAGCTTTGGACTTCCTCCCGCCTACAGATGTAACTTTCGGCAACTATCTAAGGGCGCTAATAACGGCTGATTTTGAAATGGCACCGAGAGATGAAAGTGGATTTAGAATAGCCATTATTCAAGCATTTGCAGCCTGGGGTATATATCCGGAAAATGTTACCTCTCTATCTGAAAAGGCAATTATTTGGTCAGGTTCGAGGTATGAAAATCATGAAAAGTACAATATACTGACCAGTTTACTGGACGAACATCGCAGCAACATTATCCAATTGCTCTTAAAGGAGAATCGAAAAGAGTACTACATCGCAATGAAGGTATTGAATAAACAATTGCATGATGAATTTTTGCAACCTACATTTTCAATATCTTCTAAAGAATATCAAAGATTAGGAGATGATTGGGAGGTATTCATCAAAAGTCTGGGCTTGACCTTGGAGCCAAAACCTACTCATAAATATGACAAAACCAAAACCGTAAATTGGTATTCAAATGAAAATGCCACAAGAACCAATGTCCAAATCGCCAGTACTCGAATAGTAAATCGTACAAGTAGAGAGGGGATCAGAAAGAACCAGCTCATTGTCACTATAATTCAAACTTTTCGAGTAAAGGATAAAAATGACCCCTTATATGGTTTGAAGTATAGAGGTGGGTCGACATTGATACTGGATTTGACTCAAAATGGAACTTCCAATTACATCATCCATAAAAATATAAATAGTGAGGATCGGTTGCAAAAACAATTAGATTATCAACGAGGAAGGACTGTCCAGAATTTTTCATTAAGCAATGATACATATATTACGGGCAGGTTCGATCCATTAGATTTTCGATTAATTCACACTCATTAATTCTACTGAAATGAAGGCAAATATAAGAATGTACAATATTGGTCAACTTGGTGACTGTTTTCTTATTACTTTTTCCAGTGGACGCAGCAAGGCCAATGTCTTAATTGATTGCGGAGCATTTTGGAAAGGTGATAAGTCCTCTCAAAAACTCAATAAAATTGTCGAGCATATAAAAACGGATATTCCCAATCAAAAATTGGATCTGCTGGTAGCCACCCACCAACACAATGATCACATGTCGGGTTTTCACTATGCCGAAAGTCTTTTCAATGAAATAAAAACAGACAATATATTTTTGTCATGGCTTGATAATCCTAAAGATCCAGTAGCCAAAACCATTAAAGATGACATAAAAAAGATAACATCAAATTTGGTATCTATCAAACATGTCGACAATGACATTATTGAGCTCATGGATTCGCTTATTGACTTCAATGCCCATGGTGAGTCACTAACGGATAAAGCTACCAACTTCCTCAAAACCAAGGAAAATTCGACATTGCATTATACTCTACCAGGTGAAAGCTACCCATTGCCAGGGAAGCTCTCTTCAAAGGTCAAGGTGCACATTTTGGGACCTCCAAAATCGATTCCACAGCTGAAAGATATTTCTGCCAGTCGGCACGAAACATATGACCCGCATCTAAAATCCATGAGGGAGGAAAGTGAATTATTCAATTCTATCGAAGATTTTCGATCAGGTGATAAAATTGATGAGAGGGTTAATAATCTTGATAAACAATACATAAAACCCTGGAGTGAGTTGTCGTCCAGAAAGGAAGATATTTTCAAAGAGTATCGGAAATATCCAGAAAGAAATATAGATCACGATTGGAAAAAAATTGCATCTGGTTTTGCCCTCCACTTGGATCGGTTCACAAATAACACGAGTATGGTACTGGCTTTTGAGCTGGTAGAATCAGGGAAGTTCTTATTATTTGTCGGTGATGCTCAGACAGGAAATTGGAACAGTTGGTCTGATGTGGAATGGGTCGAAGAAGATATCAGTACAGATCGAATACTCGAAAACACCATATTCTATAAGGTGGGCCACCATGGCAGTCACAATGCAACTCAACCCGAAATTTTTGAAAAAATCAATAGCCCTGAATTAATTGCCATGATTCCGGTACATAAAGATGACCCAAATCTCAAAAAGGAAAAACCTTGGAAGATGCCAGCTAAGAATTTGTACAAGCGTCTACTCGAAAAAACTCAAAATCGGGTATTGCGAATGGATGATGAAGAAATTCTCGATGGTTCAAATTGGAAAAAGAAACCTAGAATCAAAAAAGGTGAATATGTAGAAGTTGAGATTGAAGTATAGGTAATTGCCATATTTAAATTTCATCGATTCTTTGTTTTAATAGACTCAATTGGAGTATATACACTGTAAAAAATATAGGGTATAAACGCCTATAATATTAAGTTTAACAAGATTTATTTTTGCTAGACATTCATGCTTTTGAATGATCTGATCTGTACAGCCCCAAAACAGAGGCGTTCCCTGAAAAGCCCAAGAGTAAGGTTTCGATTAATTAAAATTATTAAGTTATGAGTTTAGTAGGAACTTATTTTTGTCCTGAAACCAATTCAAGATTCATTGTTACCGAAGCAAATGTTGCCAATGGTCAAGGTAAAGGTGTTTTTGAAATTGATAATATCAGCATTCCTGTCCAAATCAAATACCATTTTGAAAATAATGTTGGACCCATCACAGATTTATGGTTTGGAGGTGGCAAAGACGATCCGAATGAATATGTAGGAGGAGCAGGAAGAACTAACAACCAAGGATTTACATCTATCCTTATTGCGGGTGGATATCCGACACATGATTCGGTAAGGACTTTTGAAGGAAATTATATCCGACAGTAGTCACAATAAATTAGATTAGAGTGAAGTCATTTTAGGTAGATGGCTTCATTTTTGTATTTATGTTTTAGTGATATTCCTGAGTAGAAATACCCCTTGATTTTCAAAGACTTGAGCCATTCTACATATGAATGTATACCCCGTTTCATTAATATTTTTCGCGAAAATGGGGTAAGGTTTTCAATTTATCCTTGTCTTCGCCAGACGGGCCTTACTGCCACCCTTCGCTTTCGCGTTCATTCATTTGCTAGCTATCGCTACCACATCTACGATGATCATTCATTCTTATTGAAAAAAAAGTAAGCAAAAATTCTAGTCTCTTTAAAGGCTCAGCTACTAAATGCAGCACCCGCTACCCACTGTAAAGAGACGGGCCACGCCTTTTTTCAACTTGTATTTACACTCAACTTTTCATTTTTAAAAAGTTAGCGTACTTCTGAAATACCCTAAAAAGAGGTTGGTTTATTCATTTACAATACTAATATTTCTTTTAATCAACTTCTCAACTTCGTCATTGTAGGTCCTACTTACTGGCAATTTGAGTTTATTGATAATTATATATTTTGGTCCGATCACCTCTATTTTCGAGACTCTTACTATATATGATCGATGTATTTTTACAAAGTATTTTTTGTTTGGAAGCTTTTCATAAAAACCCTTAAAGCTACTATGAACAACATATTTTTTTGTTGCTGTATTTATTTCAACATATTCTCTTGAAGCTTTTAGATACAAGATTTTATCAATGTCAATTTTGGAAATGACTCCACCCAGGGTTTTGACAAATATGAAATGTTCGCTTTTTAGTCTTCTCAATAATTTCTGTACTATTTCATGAGCCAATGGTTTATTATACCAGAGGACTTTGTACTTGAAGGAGAAATAGATTAAAACGGTAACCAAGGAAAAAACAAGCATTAAAACCCAGGCAGATTGCCAAGATGGTGTGGAAATCAAAATATCTGTCTTTGATATTGGCCCCCAAACCTTGCTTCCATTTAGCGCTGAAATTTCCAAAGTATAAGATCCAGGTGGAAGATTGGGGTAATTAATTTCTCTACTGAAAGTATACTTCCATTGCTCTTGTAAGTTTGCCAATTTGTAACGATATAAGATTTTAGAATTTGAACCGTAGGAAATAGCTAAGAAATGTACATTGATGTTATTGTTTGAGTAGTGCAATTCATTCTTCTGTCCAGAAATAAGCTTTCTTGGTCCTGCAGTAGCATCTAAGACAAGCAATTCGGCGGGTGGAATCTTATATGGGAATTTGCGATAATCGAATTTGCATACTCCTTTTTCTGTAGCCATCCACACTTCATAATCATATACATATATATCCCTTACCAAATTAGATAACATTCCATCTGAGGTGGTGATGTTTGTGATTTTATATTTTTGATCTTTGACATCAATATCTTCAATGACTGATATACCCCGATTCGTTGCTACCCAAATATTTTTGTGTTTATCAATAAAAACACGATTGATTAGGTCACTTATAAGACCATTATTTTCATTGATTGTAAAATAGTCCTTTACAGTTTTAATTATCAATCCTTCTCCTTTGGTAGCGATAGAAATACTACTTGTATCGATTTCCTTTACATCCTCCACTCTGGAAGAAAATAAATGATCAGAAGGAGTGTATTTTTTACTATACTTATTTCGGTTTGAATAAAAATACAATCCGTCCATTTGGCCCACCCAAATTGTATCATTCAAAATTAATGCACTTCTAATCTTTCGAGATTCATTTTGAATTGACTTTATGGTGGTAAATTCCTTATCAAATTTTTTAATTCTTCCTTCAGGGTAAATAAGATAAAAAGCACTGTCCTTACTATATATTCTAGTGGAAGAACTCTCATTCATCGTTGTAATTCTCTCCAATTTCCCATTTTTACTCAATGAAAATATACCTTTCATGGAATGCGAAATCAATACATCCCCCAAGCTATTTACTGCCAAATCAAATATTTCACCCTTGCCAGAATGGGACTGCACATCGTAATTGGAGAAAGTGTATGAAATCAGGGAATCCTTTTCAATTTTTGATAAAAACCCTTGATAATCACTAAAAAAAACAGATTTATTCTTATCTCCGTGAATTGCATAGGTATTTAAATGAGGATAGTAAGAAAATACATCATTTTTTATATGATATATCCCATTTTCTAAAGTTGCGAACCACAGACCACCTTCCTTATCTTTAAGTACAGAGGAAACAGAAAATTCTGATAAGAACTGTTTTCCCGTACTATTCTTCAATTTATTATTTGAATATTTGAAACAACCGTTTTGATATAATCCTATCCAAACATTATTATCGCAATCATGGTCAATAGAAATTATTCGATGATTATATTTTTTGATAAGCTCTAAACCATCCTTAGATACTTTCCAGAGGTCGTTGTGCACTGCAAATAGAAAATCATCCTTATTTATCTTTATGAATCGTCGAATTCTTTGCTCGATTTGATAATCAATAGGAAAATTGAATTCTGTTCCTTTATAAAATACTTTATGTGGTATTCCTGGTATCTTTTTGTAGTTTTTTGAAGAAGGAGAAATTATTCCGTTTTTATTGATATAGAAGATATAATCTGAGCGAAAATATTCGATCTCATAAACATGGCTATCTATTTGGGAAAGCCTTGCTAATCCCTGTGTAGTGGATAACCACATATCTCCTCCTTCTCCCTGAGAAATTTCATGCAATTGTGTATTACCAACGTTAGCCCAGTTGCGAATGACGGGGTTTATGATTTTTCCATTATGCCAGTAGGACAATCTTGAGTTCATAGATATAAACCATATTTTTTCATCATTGCCTCTACCAGCCCTTGTTATTGTATTATCTGGAAGTCCATCTTTCGAAGAAAAATTTTGAAATTCGTAGCCATTATATCTACTGATGCCATGATCTGAACAAACCCAAATAAAACCTGAACTATCCTGGATAATATCATATGTTTCCAAACTTGGAATACCATCTTCAATCGTATAGTTTTCGTAAACGGGCTGTTGTGCATTTATCCTTAAAGAAATAAATATCAAAAGAATCAAAGTGATGTTTTTCAACATCACTGGGTAATATTGCTTAAAGCCTACACTTAAATTATTCTTACTCAAGGATTCTATTCTATATTATGATTAGAATGAAATGATTTAAAAACATAATTCTATTGCTATTCATATCATTGACTCTCATTCTGCCCTCTCTAAAAGTAGCTTTCTGTTCCTCCCCTATTTTGATCCTTCCAAAACCGCAAGGCAAGGTTCAATCCTACATTTTTTTCGATACACAACCAATGCTATGCTTCTTAAAAATCAATTCAATTTGATAACAAAGCATCACCTGTCCCGACTTGACGGGATACAATTCATCTTAATCTACAATTTCAAATCACTTCAATATTTAAGATATTAAATTAGTTATTCTTCTTTCATTTAATTTCAAAATATTGAGCTCTAACAAGAGTCCATTTCAACTATTAACTTTTGATTATTTTGAACCTTCTTGATCGCCTTTTTGATGTTATTATTTCCAGGATATAGAGACCAGGGGGTTCATTGTCAAATGGAATATTAATGGATTCCTGATTATCAATACTTATGCTTCTTACATTTCTGCCAAAATAAGAATAGACATTAATATTGGTTACAGTTTGTAATTCACCCAATTCAATATTTATCTCAGAAGTTACTGGGTTCGTATATTTGACATTATCCTCAATATTTAATTCATGACTACTCAGGGTTAAATCTCCGCAGTTGCCATTCGTAGTTATTAAGTCGGCTAATTTTACATACTCAATAGTTCGTAAATGGTATTCAATGGGAGCGATGTGAGGTCCCAGGATAAAACCATTTGCAAAACCGTTTACAACTTTAAGTTCTTTTTCATAGTGAAAAAAGCTAGGCCTTCGATAATCGCCAATGACATCCCAGGAATTTTGAATTTCTGCTATTTTAGGTAACAAAATAATTACGGTGTCATTAACTTCTCCTATGGTCGAAGAGGCCATTGAAAAAATTTCATCCATACACCACAGAAAATCTGTACCATCCCAAATTCTAATGACGTTTCTGGATTCTTCACCTCTCAAAACTTCAATTATTTCAAGATCTATACCGTCATCATCCACCGAAATAATTGTTCCAGATACTACAATATCGGAACCATTAATTTCAAGCGCAGCACAAAATGATTCTTGCTCAAGTGAACATGCGAAACCTTTAACAGTAATGAGTAAAATGATTACAATTTCAATTGAGTTTTTAACCATATGCAATTCGTTTTAATTTTGAAATTGTTTAGAACATTTTTTCGTCTAAATTCAGTTTTGAAAATATCATCTTTCGATTTCAGCATTCCGAAGCCTGTACAAATTAAGATTTTAATCATCAAAAGTGACATCATATCTTATAAATAACTTTCCTACTTATTGTACCATTTGCCATTTGAATTTCTACAATAATGAGTCCCAAAACTAAAGGTAAATCATAACGATTTGAAGAAGAAAAATTGTGCGACAATAATAATCGCCCATCTGTATTAAATATACGCACTTTTTCAATATCTATGTTCCCATCATTTTCAATAAAAATGTAATCGTAAGCGGGATTTGGATACACTTTCAAATCCATTTTTGAGGCTTCTCTTTTTTGATTTTCCAGTATAATTTTTTCTTGTTCTTCGTTATTTACAATCATAGCATTGGCAGCTACTACATTAATGGTATAATCTTCAACTTCACCATATTGGAAATCTTCACATGGCCATGAATAATGGTCGAATTGCATTGATATCCTCATCAATGTGTTTCCTTCCATGGCATCCGTAGGTACCTGGATGGTTTGAATCACAGCGTACTTGCTATTTTCTTGAACAACCAGTTCTGTCACAGGATCTAATATTCCATCCTGGTTCCAATCTATCCATACATTCCAATACTCTTTGTAATTTGATCCCGAAAATCCTGGTGTCAAGGTTATTTCATAATCATTACCTACTGACATAGCGGTACTCATACTTGTGTAATCACCATATCCTCCATCTGAGTTGGATAGATTTTCTATGTCGCCAACTTCCACTTTCTTAATCCATTCATAACCACAATTCAATCCTTTAGAATCACAATATTCAACGCAAGACGAATTATAAATCTTCTCTACAACATTCGATTCCCCAGGATATGAGATGCATCCTTCACGTCTAGCACATCTGATATACCATGTCGTCTCCGTAATAGGACCTGGGTCGTACGAGCTATTGGTTGCTCCGGCAATCACTTCCCATTCACCCATATCATTCGTTGTTGGTGGCAGACTTGATACTGTATTCTGTAGCCACATATATTCAATTGCGCCACTTCCACCACTTGGATCTACGACACTGTAAATCTCAGACGGATCGTCAATATCTTCGCACAATACTTCATCATCTCCAATCTCACCACCATCTGTCAGGTTGTCACAAGGCGAACATCCAGGTCCATCAGGAGTTGTCGGTGGATTGCATCCATTTCCAGGGTACCAATTCACAAAATTATCCGACTTCAATTTTTCAAGCGTAATGAACAGCCCTGTCATTGTACTATGATTATTACTCTTGCCTTGAATATGTATTTGATCTACAGCATAAATATTGGCAAAAAATGAAGCTCCGTCCTGGATATCAACTTGATCGCCAACATAAAATGTCACAGAGTGGCCGTTGTTGTTTACAAGACTATTCACATCTAATTTCAAATCATCCAAGATCATAACATTTGATGGTTGCAAGAACTCTATATTCACATCATCTTTGCCATCAATTTTATCGATATATACTTCAGGTGAATCGAAGATTAGTGTTCCGCCATCTTCTATCTCTATTTGACCATATACTTCCTCTGACAATGTTACGATCTCATTCTCTCCTACTACTATGTCCTGTGTGTCACAGTCGTGATCATTCGTATAGAACGGGGGTAAAGTTATATCGGCTTGTTCTTCTATCTCCATATCCGCAGAACTGCCCGAAGTAATCTGAATAACAGGCGCCCTCATAAAGCCATACACGTGCGAATCATTTGTCGCCTTCGCTTTCTTTCCTGCATCCACAACACCTACTCCACCTCCATTTACCGTGGACCTTTTGAGATGAACTTGCTTCTTACCTAAAAGAATGTAAGAAGACAAATTGTCCCAAATTTCTTCATTCACTAATGTGTTTGCTACTGTCTCACAGCCATTACCATCCACCACACTCACAGCATATGTTCCATTGTCGTTTACAATTATTTCCGAATCATTGCCCAATCCATTTGACCAAGTATATGTAAGCGGAAGTACTAAATCAACTTCATTTTCTACGACAGCCGTAAGAGATGAAATACCTTGGCAGAAGTTGGGAACCAAGCCTTGATGAATAGTTATTATTGGCAATGAATGTATCGTAATATCAAAACTACAAGTTGCTACATTTCCTCCAGCATCAACCGCGGTATAAGTAACGGTTGTCACTCCAACAGGAAATATATCTCCAGAATTATAATTACTATTGAAACTCACCAAACAATTGTCTGAAGCGATAGGTGCCGTCCATACGACTGGCTGCTCGCCACAGTATTCAGCATCCACAGGACAATCTGTTATAATCGGAACTGTATTATCTACAATCAAAATTGTCGCCTCACAGAATGATACATTATCATTCAAATCTGTCGCTGTTAGTACCACCATGTTCGGTCCAATATTGCCACAATCAAAATAAGATTCGTTTATGCCAATTGAAATTCCACAGGCATCACTTGATCCACCATCTATATCCGCAGCCACAATATTTGCTTCTCCATTGCTATCTAAGTAAACCGTGATATCATTACAAAGTGCAAGTGGCGGAACATTATCTTCTACGAATACGGTTGATTCACATGTGCTTTCGTTGCCGTTCGCGTCTGTTACAGTCAAAGTAATTAAATTATCACCAACATCGCTACAATCAAAGTTCTCCTTATTGATACTCAATGTAATTCCACACGCATCACTTGAACCGCCATCTAAATCTGCAGCGACTATGCTTGCCTCACCGTTATCATCCAACTGAATGACAAGGTCTTGACAAATGGCATCTGGAGGTATATTATCTTCAATAATAACATTTTGAACAACCGAAATTACATTATCATTACCGTCATCAAAAGTCCAGTTCACTTGATAAATTCCTTGTTCGTCATAGATTAATGTATCCAAGGTAGTACCGACTATGGTTCCAGCACAATTATCCAAAGTTGTTGGTATAGGCACCGTGACATCACATTCCGCTATTATATCATCAAGCACAGGCTCAACAGGATCAGTTTCATCTACAACAGTAACTGTAAAACAACATTCAGCTGTATTATTCCCTATATCCGTTGCTTGATAGCAAATTGTTGTAGTCCCTAAATCAAACTCATCACCTGAATTTATGGTCATGTTGGCGTTTCCATCTGGACCTGCACTTCTGGTGATTGATACATCGCAATTATCCGCTCCAATCGGTACATCCCAATCATGAACAGCTGTACAAATCACTTCATTTGCATCCAAAACATTGCAAGAAAAGCTAAGCTCGTCCAATTGATATGTTGCGGCATTATTATTTTGTTCCCTGGCAAATAACAGGTTTATACCCAATGAAGGGTCGAATATCTCACTATAGGTATATGCAAAAGGGGTTGGAGTCGTATTATTGTCTCCAGCCATTTCACCACTTATAGAAACGGCTCCTGCTGAAGTGACCTCAACAGTAATATCTGCGGTATACTGTCCACCTATAAATGGAAAACAATTTGAACAATTTATGGGATCTGATATCTGAAATGGTACTGTGGTTCCACCAGGGCTATATGCGCCATTCGCTTTGAAAACTTGTCCACCTGAATTGTCAGCTAACAGAATTCCTGCAGTTTGGGATTCGCTCCCGTCAGTGAATAACCATCTTACATCTGTGTCACTGGATTTTCTAGTCCAAACTGAACTAAAACTTAGCGTTATTGCTTCTCCTGCCGAGAATAATCCAGCTGGTATAATTGGAACAACAATTTTCACATCATTGGGAGAACCAGGTCCCATAAATAAGCTACTTCCTACTGTGGTTAAAGGTCCCGTTGGAAATGTCACGCCAGGATATGTTAATAATCCTTCTGCGGTAATTTCAGCATTACACTCCGAAATTACAGATCCAGTTTCAAGTGTTATATCAGCTGGACATGTAAGAATTGGAGCTTCATCATCGGTAATCGTCACCGATTGTGTACATGTTGCTGTCAATCCCTCGGCATCTGTTACTGTCCAGGTCACAATTGTCTCTCCTACGGGTAAATAAGGAGAAGCATCATGACTTACAAATGCACCCGAACAGTTATCACCAAATGTGGGGACTCCCAAATCTGGATAAATAACACCGCATAAAAAGGCATCGGCTGTTTGATTGACTGCATCAGGACAAGTGATCCAAGGAGCTTCATCATCCGTAATGGTCACTAATTGTGCGCAAGTTGTCGTCAATCCTTCGGCATCTGTTACTGTCCAAATAACTGTGGTCTCACCTACTGGAAAACTTGACGGAGCATCGTTGCTCACTACGGCACCAGAACAATTGTCGTCATACAGAGGCACACCTAAATCCACATTAGTAGCCACGCACATACCTACATCTGCAGTTTGATTTATGGGCGCTGGGCAAGAAATAGTAGGAGCTTGATCATCTTCAACGGTAATAATTTGTGTGCACGTAGTCGAATTTCCTGCAATATCTATCACAGTCCATTCTCTGGTTATGATTTGGTTATTCACCCCAGTCATAACAGTTGACTCTGTAAAATCAATCGTTGGGCTCACATCACAGTTGTCAAATCCTTCTAAAACTGCTGCACTTGGGATATCATCTATGCACTCTAAGCTCAAATCCTCTGGACAGTTTGATTCAATTGAAAGATTCGAGGCTTTAATCTCCAAATTGTCAAATGCCGCATATCCACTTTGTATTAATTTCCATTCTATAGTGACATTTCCATCCGTAGAAGAATTTATATTGAGGCCAGCTATTACTGTCGCCCAATTGTGTGTATAACTTGTTGCTCCTGGGATAAAACCTGTTACATCACTTTGATCCAATATCGTCCCTGGATTGTTAATGTCAAATACTCCACCTGGAGAATCATATACCGTCACAGTATAAATTGGGGTGGCTACACCATAACCGCTGTTACAACCAACAATATCAATAGCGGAAATATCCATTCGAATATTTAAAAATGTCTTATCATCCGCATCAAATGTATACGCGATTCTATCATTTGGAAACAAAGTACCTATAGAATAATCGCCTCCCTGACCTGACGGATCGGAATACAAATTATTAGGTCCATTGTTCAATACGGTTTCGACTGAAAACGATTGCTGCCATCCTGGTCCATAAAAGGTATTTACCGGTGTAGAGGATAAATCTGTCCAGCAAGTATTTTGTGTTGGTGTGGCTAGTGGAGATTCAAAATCATTCGAGTAAAGCAAAATTTCCGATACGTCTTCAAAGGTAGGTGCTTCATCATCTGTAATGGTCACCAATTGTGTACAGGTTGCTGTCAATCCTTCGATGTCTGTTACCGTCCAAACAACCGTCGTCACACCTACAGGAAAACTCGAAGGAGCGTTATTACTCAAAACAGCTCCAGGACTGTTGTCCTCAAAATCTGGAATACCTAATTCAACATTAACCGCTTCACACAAACCTGAAACAGCTGCCTGGGTGATCGAAGAAGGGCAAGTAATAGTTGGGGGAATAGTATCTGTGTTTGCACAAATAGGTTCAGCATGGCTAGCCAATTTTTCATTTGTTGCCGAAGATATTATGATAGAGCTGTATAAAAGTGCAAGACACTGTTCACTTTTAAGACTTTCCCTATTTTTATTTACATGTGTTTGAAGGTTTTGTGAAAAAGCATTTAAAGAAAGCATTGTTAAGACAAAGAGTAAAATATAATTAATCGTGAAACTCTTTTGACATTGTTTTGTAATATTCATGACAGACAATTTTATGTTATTAATCACAACAATGGTAACACATCTTTGAATATCAGTCTTGCCTCAATCAGGGGTTATTCTACGAAATACGTTCGTATTCTATGAATGGTAATCGTTTTACATTTAACGCAATAATATTTACATAAAAATTGTAATGTCAGTGCTAGTGATGGCTGAAATATAAACTGAATAATTCGAAGAATAATTTCGATTCTAAAGATTAAAAAGTGTCATTCTTACGGGAGCATTTTATAATTTACTATTGATGAAAAGGGCTGAAAAAATCAGATATATCAATTTAGAACCTTGTTGGAGTAAAAATGAATTTAATGGTTGATATAGTCTTGAGTTCTAAAAATGCAATGATAGAGGCTTCAAATTTGCCAAATGAATAATATATTTTGATGATTCGATCAGATGAATAACCATTTTTTCTTTAGCTTTTATCTTAATCTTGTTTTCCATTAAATAGGCATATTCATTAATAAAACATCTTTCCATTTAATTTTCCCAAGATGCTGAATTTCAGTTATTTATATTTCATTTAATAACCCGCACTTCTGAATTGACTACCCTTTTTTTGATAAATATTGCGCAATAATGAGGTAATAGTTTTCAATTTAATCTTCCGCTCGCCGCTCGGGCGTTCATTTCTTTCTTGAAAAAGAAACGAACCAAAGAATTCATGGCTTTACTTGGTTCTTAACGGTTTTTGAATTCCATTTTGACTAAACACACAAAACTCGCTATCGCTCAAACAGTTGTGAGTTTTTAACGTCAAAATACAACTCAAAATCCTAAACCAACTAAGGCCGATTTACTCCAAACAAAATTCAATCTTTGGTAGTAAAAATATACTTTAAGCTTAATTATTTTTAAACTATTCTTAATTCTGAATTCCCCTAAAAAAAAATAAATTTCAATAAGGATTGCTTTCTAGTCTTATTCTTTTATCACATTAAAATTAAAAGTAACTGATTGAAATCATAATTATTTCATTATCAACTATTTAATCAATCATTATAGTCTATTCATATCTTTCTAACACCCTTCATTCCCCGTACAATTTTTATCTTTAAAACCCCATTTCATTTTCATTAATTTATCCAATAGTCGCTTGATTTATGTCACATGGGCTTGTTTTATTTCTTATACAGTCAAACTACTAAAAATTAAATTTGAATACAATTGAAAGTTTTGAAATCGAATCATTTTTTGGATCAGATTCTTTCTTTTTAACTCCATAGAGTTTGGCTATAGAATTGAATCCACAAAATGGAAATATTGAATAAGCATGTTTGCCTGTTCTAGCTGAAATGTACAAATCAATTTAATTAAAGAACCTTTTATTTTCTGATGGTCATAAAGTCGACTATGACTCTTTACGTAATGCAAAAGAATAAATTGTTATGGCTTTTCAACAGTGTTTTATCTATGATCAATAGATAACGAGTAGTTGATAAAGTTAATAGCACCTCAACATTATAATTTTCAAATTAATTCAGAGAAGATTTTCCATAGGCAAAATCAGTTGTCCTGGTTTTGATAGTTATTCCAATGCAGTACTAAAACAATTAGAAAATTGAAGGCAATTAAAAAGTGAGATGACCTGAAATCACTATAATAAGAAGTAAGGCGCAATGCCGAAAGCGATAATGTAGGCGATTTAAAATTAAACTAAAAGTCATGAATTTTGTCAAAAAACATTTTCTACTATTTTTTTTCATTCCATTTTTTGTGGGAATAACAATGAATAGCAACGCCCAAATAAAGGTACCACCTACTCCCCCTGATTGTGAGGAGGTCTATCCTACAATAAAAACAGTTCTGAAAGCGAATGGATTTAACATGTTGTACCTGAAATTTCCTAAAGAAGCCCCAAGAGATATTTTCTTCGAAGATGAAAGAGGAACTGTTCTTAACATTGAAGAAGTAAATCTTAACAATGGATCAATTGCCTACAAAATTCCTACTAAGGCTCAGAACAATGAATTTATTTTAAAAAGAAGGAATAATTGCGAAGGCACTTATACTTTATTCACGTATTCATTTGAAAATGAATTTTCAGGAAATGAAACAAATAATTCAGAGGAATTGCCCGTATTCATTTCTAATGAAATGAGCGATGCCTTAGTAGATTATTCAAACGGGCGGGTACCCTTAGATAGATTCTTACAATCTCGTGAAGACCTGGATATATTTGAAAGAGCATATGTTTATCAGAAGACAATATTAAAGGATGCCAAGCCTATAGACATTACATTTACAAAGCTTGCAAAAACTCCTAAGATTATTATTACTACAGGTCCGCCACCACCGCCACCATCAGTAACGTGTGATTGTGAACTATTTGCTACCTCTATTGAAATCAAACCATCTAATCTGGCATGGAGTAATTCAACTGGGTACAAGAATGTTTATACTCACTTATGGCATTATCTTGGTGAAAATGGAACAAAAACCCATTTGGCTAATGGTGGTAATAGATGGAAGCTATGGAATGTTATGGGACCTGGTGGATATCGTGGTTTATGGACTGATGGATGGAAAGAAGATCATGGTCATTATGATGAGTTTGACGCAAGTGCGGGAGCGGAAGATGCAACAATTGAAGATCTTGAAGATACGAATTCATTTCGTACAGAGATTGGGTTACAATTAATCTGTAATGACGGACAGCAACTTCCTGTATCCTGTGGTTGTAATAAGCTTGTGCACTTTGATTATGATTACCAAGTAAGTCTTTATGCGAACGCAAAAACCAAGAGTGGTGGAGGAGGAAGTAAATCTGCAATAGCTCAAGCCCAAGACTTAACAGCAATTTATGTAAAAGAACAAGCAGGAATTGGACAAAATGATGTTACAACACTTATTAATGGTATGGATTTAAGGGCAGCTGCGGAATGTCAACGAGATGTAAATCCAGATTTTTGGAATAATATCTTTGACCTTGCAGGTGACGCAGTACAATTATATTTATTAATTCAAGGAGTTAACACAGAAAGCCCCGAATATGATTCACTGTATACGGAAATTTCAGGAATGTTAAGTAGTGGTGATAATACAAATATATTGCAATCCATACAAAACGTAATTACAACCCCGTATTACTCACCATCTAACTGTTCAAGTCAGACTCGAACCGACGGAATTAATAATACTTATACAACTATACTGGAACCTAATAAGAGAAAAAAGTTTGGAATATTCAATTTGCATAGTATGGTATCTGGCGGAAAGCGTTCTTGGGATTCTCATGCATCTCGAGGTGCAGACTTCAGCATCGCTACAGTAGTACAGCCTGGTGATGGAAGTGGCGAACCTCTAGATGAAGATTGTTGTGTTCCGTGGATAGGTATCTATTCCTACTTAGGTGCGACTCAAGCTGAACATGTAGAAGAGTTTTTCGACCTCTATGTTCTTCCAGACCCCATTGGCGTAGGTAACTCCGATGGTAAAGGACGTGCTGGAATAGTGACAAGACCAGCAAGTTCTGCAGATTGTGATCTTAATCCTACCGTTAATAATTAGGAAGTAGAGAACGAAATGAAAATGGAATCCAATCCTATAAATATTTTAAGTAAAAAAAATATTTTTCATGCTGGTTAACTTGAAGATATGGCAAAAAAGAAATACTTCTTGGATACTTTGGTATATGTAAAAAGTATGTAAGTTTTGCTATATCTTCTTTTGTAAACATTAGAATATGATAAGAAATAAGAAGAGGCTGTCTCATAGGTTGGCAGTCTCTTTTTTTGGTTTTCTTTAATTGTCCGTTTAAGAATCATTATAGCTCAATAGGATATAAGTATATCAATAAATAGATTTGCACTTCACTTCATGTTTAATTTCAGTTTCTTAATTTTTACTTATGTTTAAGCCTTAATCATCTTCCAGTTAGTCAATAATAAACTCAATGCTAAAATATCTGATTGCATTTTTTTGCTTACCAATATTTTTATTGGGTCAAAACTCAAGTATCACTTCTATTACTGCAGAAGACGGACTTTCTCAGGGGATGATCTTTGATATAATAAAAGACAAAGACGGCTTTCTTTGGTTTGCTACAAAAAATGGTCTCAATCGATATGATGGCCATAATTTCAAGGTGTTTACCCATGATCCATTTGACTCTTCATCCATATCGGGAGATGTGATTTTAAGTTTGTTGGAAGATTCTGCAGGGCGATTTTGGGTAAATACAGAATCCAATGGATTGAATTATTTTGACAAAGAAAAAGAAACATTTTATCCTATTAAATTAAATACCACCAAAAAACAACCTTTTAAACGAAAGAATAGAGCCACCAGCAAACTAGTGGAAGATAAAAATGGTAACATCTGGCTATGGGAAAAATCAACATTGAAAAAGATTAATATCACCGATTTTCAGGAACAATTAGTACAAGGATTTTCCACAAAGATTTTTTCAAATATAGAATTTACTTATTTTGATGAAAATGGTAGACCTTGGATTTCCTTTTCTAATCAGACTCAATTTTCCGAATGGTCAGGACAAAAAAATGATTTTATTCCGACCTCAAGAAAAGCATTTGAAAAAATTAAGCTTTTAAAACTACAAAAAATAGAAAATTTTGAACAGTTACTAGATTCATCAAACACAATCAAAGTTAAGCAGATATATCAAGAAGATGAATGGACAACATGGCTTGGAACAAATGGATTTGGGATAAAAAAAGTCGTTGACAAACCAAGTGCGTTTCGACATTTGATCCCAAATAGCAGTGTTAGATACATCAAAGGAATGGATGATAACAGAATGGCGATTCTTTCATACCACCACCCTTCCATTTTAGATAATAAGACAGGAAAATTATCTCCACTTTCACATCTATGGTCTGGAGGTTTTCTCAAGTCTCAAACAGGTGAATTTTGGGTAGGAAAGAATGCTGAAAAGAGTATTAATCCAAAACAAGGAATCTTAATTCGGCTCGACGAAAATTTAAAAGAAAAGAAATATTATCCGCACTATAATTTAGTCAATCACTTTCTAGTCGAAGATAAGCATCAAAACCTTTGGACCACTCCACAAAAGTCAGATTTTGCAAAAGTAAATGCATTAACCGACAGTGTATCTTTTATCGATTGTCATCAATTCAATGTAGTGGTAGAAAATGGCTATACCCAATGTCTATATTTGGATGGGCAAAACAACCTCTGGAAAGGACAGACAACAGGCTTGATTAAAATGACTTTGGATGAAAATCAACAACCGATAGATTGTCACTTTTATCAGAGCGACAAGAACAACCCAAAGAGCCTCCGCAATAATTCTGTAGCAAGTTGTATGGATGACCCTGTTGACCCGGAAACATATCTGTGGATAGGAACAAAAGGAGGTGGGCTGAATAAATTAAATAAAAAAACAGGTGAGTTTGAACATTTTACAACTAAAGATGGTCTTCCCAATAACGTCGTTTATGGTATACTATCAGATGAAGAACAAAATTTATGGTTAAGCACTAATAAAGGGCTCTCAAAATTCAATCCTGCCCAGAATACTTTTAAAAATTATCGAAAAGCAGATGGATTACAAGAGGATGAATTCAATACCAATGCACATTGGAAAAATGAAAAGACAGGTGAATTATTCTTTGGTGGCATCAATGGGATTACAGCATTTCACCCAAAAGATATTCAATCGAATGAAAAAAAGCCAAAAGTATACATCACCGATTTTAAAATTCACAATGAAACCATAACCATCGGCCAACCTCTCAAAGAAGGAGGCGAAAACCCCTTAACAAAAGCGATTGAGTTCACCAATAAAATAAATTTGGCTTGGCATCAAAATCAATTGACATTTCAATTTGTTGCCTTAGATTATGAATCCCCGGATAAGAACCAATATAAATATAAACTAACGGGTGTCGACCAAGATTGGACCTTGTCTGATAAAAGTCGGATCGCCAATTATTCTAATTTGGGTGCTGGAAATTATGTTTTTGAAGTGTTGGGTAGCAACGGTAATGGGGTTTGGAATGAAGTACCCACTCGTTTGGAAATCACAATTTATCCGCCATGGTGGCGCACATGGTGGGCGTATCTGACCTACTGTGTTTTCTCTATTTTGGCTATTTACCTGATGTATAGATTTCAAATTCGAAGAGCCAAATTAAAAAATCAATTGCGCTTTGAACAAAAGGAAGCAGAACGACTGGCAGAAATAGATAAAATCAAATCGAACTTTTTTACCAATATCACACATGAATTACGAACACCTTTGACCTTGATTATTGAACCACTGCGGCAACTGCTCCAACAAGATTTGGCTCAAGAAGTACATTCCGATATCAACCTCGCCAAAAACAATTCCGAAAAACTTCTTAATCTAGTAAATGAACTATTGGATGTTTCCAAATTGGAAGCAAATAAAATGTCCATAAATCTGGTGAGGGATGATGTGGTACAAACATTAAATCCAATTATTGATTCCTTTAAATTAATTGCGGTAAATAAGAATATTGATTTACAGTTTATTCACGGTCAAAATATTAATCCTTTTTATTTTGATAAAAATCAATTAGAGAAAATCATTCATAACCTTTTGTCCAACGCCCTGAAATTCACAAATAAAGGAAGTGTATTAGTTAGTCTTTATTTAGAAAAAGAAGGTGTCAAAGATTGGATAAAAATTAATGTTGAAGATACTGGAATAGGAATTTCAGAAGAACAAATGGAACATATTTTTGATAGATTCTATCAAGTCGAAAGCGTAGAAACCAAAAAGCAATCAGGTACAGGTGTAGGTTTGTCATTGGTAAAAGAGTTGGTTGAATTGCAAGGCGGAAAAATAAAAGTAGAAAGTAGAATTGGAGAAGGAACAAAATTTAAGGTTTTCCTTCCATTGATTACTAAAACCCCTAGTGGAGTATCACATTTAAAAACGTCTAATCATCAAATTGGAATTCTAGAAAATGAAATTTCCTCAGAGGATGGTGTTAAAAATCAAACTGATGACAAAGAAGAGAAACCTGTTGTTTTAATCGTAGAAGACAACGATGAATTACGCTCTTTTATTCGTCGACAAGTACAAGAAAATTACCAGATACTTGAAGCAACAAATGGCATAGAAGGTATTGATATGGCCATCGCGAATATTCCCGAATTGATTATTTCGGATGTAATGATGCCAGAAAAAACAGGTTTTGAATTGGTAGAAAGCCTCAAAAATGAAATTTCCACATCTCATATACCCATCATTTTACTCACCGCAAAAACGGAGATCAATAGCAAATTATTCGGCTTAAAACAAGGAGCTGATGCATATGTTACCAAGCCCTTTCATACAGAAGAGATATTAGTCCGAATCGCAAATTTGATAGATACCAGAAGAAAGTTACAAGCCAAATTTTCAAAACCACATTCACTTATAAAGGCGGTCAAAAAAGACGTTAACTTAAGTAAAATAGACACCAAATTTGTCAACGAAATCAAAACCAATATTCAAGAAAATCTCAGCAATGATGCATTCTCAGTAGAAACTTTAGCTGCCAATTTTCATATGAGTCGTTCTCAATTATTTCGTAAAATGAAAGCCCTTACTGGACAATCTCCTAATGAATTCATCAGAAATTATCGCCTCGATCATGCCATGAAAATTTTAAGATCGCAAAATGTCAAAATTATTCAACTCGCATTTTCAGTTGGTTTTTCAGATGAAAAGTACTTTTCGAAGTGTTTTAAAAATCGTTTTAATATACTCCCGAGTGAGGTAAAGGCAGCTTAGTTTATTGATAAAGCACCTACAATCCAATCTTAATTCTATACCGAAATTTATTAAACTAATCTTTTCATCGCTTCACTCCGCATTTTTTAATTGGCATCTACACCTCCCTATCATTATTATCTAAAGTTTTCATTCTGAAACATTTGTCCACCCCGCTGCAACATTTTTCCACCTATTCGCAACAAATTTCCACGCACTTGCAACATCTGTATACGGCACAGTAGCCTCTTCTCAACACACATTTGCATCGAACAAAAATTACTACTAAGGAAAGTTCTTAAAGGTGTAACACTGCAATATTTATTTTCTTTTCCATAGCAGTAAAATTTGACAATTCAGCTCATACATTTAGTACATATAAACCTATTAGAAGTTTGATCATAATTCAACCCACATTATTTAACAACCTTTTATAAAACATCATGAAAAAAATAACTATTAACACAATCCATTGCGAACATCAAATAACAGATCCAGGAGACGATGACTTATTCATCCTTGTACAGCTGGATGGAGCTCCACCCGTACGCCATAAAATCATAGGTACATATTCTATGGAAAAAGGAGATTCCGCATCGCCAAATGCAGAATTCTATTTTGAAACAAATGCCTACATCAGTCTTTGGGATCGTGATGGGTTGGCCAACTTCATTAATGCTGCAGATATGTGTGGTACATTTAATATTCTCAGCTCAATTGAGAATGGGTCGTATACCTATTGGACACTTGGGGATCACAATGCTTGTTATAAGATGGAATTTACGATTGAAGACGCAAGCTCTCTTCCTGTTTCTCAAACTATTGGGAATATTGCTAATGGTGCTGGCGATGCTCTGGCACAATTGCAGACTAAAGTCCAGACCATTCTAGATGGATGGGCAGATATGAATGAGGTATTGGGGATGACCGAAACTTCAGATTTGAATGATGCATTGTCGGGTGCTGTTTCTGGAGGTCTTTTGGACGATGTCATTTCATTTTTACAAGACCCTAGTATTGTGAGTGTATTGCCTGTAAAAGCACTGTCGCTTGGTGTTATGGGGCAGGTAGAAATTTTCACTGGCATATCAGGTAATTTTGGATGTGCGGCAGATTTAGCCAATCTCAACCCAGAAAATTTCGATGACAATTACTCCATCTTTGCTGGTGGCGGATTTGTAGAAGGCGCGGATGCAGGATTTGATGTCGCGGTAGCTGTGGGCATCTGGTTTGATGATGTGACAAGTATAGGAGGCTGGCTTGTTGGAGGCGAAATCGATGTGTCTGATGGAGGGGGTCTAAGTGGAGTAGCCTATGGTGGTGCCGAGGACGAAGATGACGTAACTGAGTTTGCTGAAGCTGATAGCGACCGAAGGGTCGAACTGGCTAAAGTGATCTTCTTAGGTGTCGATATTGGCATAGACGATGGTGTCGAAGGAGAGGAAACTTATTTCTTTGCTGGACATTTAGAAAGCGCACAAGTTTCACAATCTGGCGATTATGACCACCAAGCAACTTTGCAATGGGTAACATGCAAGTCTATGGATAAAGATGATAAGGATCAAGTACATTTTCATTTCTATGCTGATGGAGATGACACTCAGTACCGATATCCCATTTGGAATGATGTGGAGATGAATGACAATGTACCAAATGGTGGAGTCAATCCCACCACCATCTATACTGATCCTGGTACTGGTGACCCAAGTGCCAACAATATGAAAACCTATCGTCCAGGTGGCCAGATGATCCAGTTTAACGATTATTTCGATATTCATCTACATGTCAATGACAAAGAAACCAAGGTTAGGTATCACTTGTCTGACTTTGACAGCAGTTCAAAAATAGCCGTTCATCAATTTGAAGATGGAGATAAATACCATTATGAGTTGAAGTTCTTGTTAGTAAAATAGGTAATACTGCAAATGGATTATGGAGCAGCCTGCGAAAGTGGGTTGCTTTTCTATTTGGGGGAATATGCTTGGAAATAAAATTGGGTTTAGTATTTCTAGGATGAAGATTAAAAGTTGGTGGGATTATTATAAATTAAGATTCAATAAATCATTTGGTTATTAATGTCAGCAGGTACAAGGTACAGGGTAAGAGGTTTTGCAAGGTTAGATTTTGACTAATGCCTGATCAACGTCTAACCTTGCAAAACCTTAATCCCTAAACCTCGAAACCTTCTTCATTCCTACTGCCCAATTATTATTCTACCCACCAGAAATTCAACTTGATCTTATTTCTAGTCATATAGCTTGATTACTATTAGAATACTAGAGCATTAGCGATTTTTGAATATTGAAGAATGTAAAGGTCTATCAATTGAAGTGTATAAAAAAAGCCCGAAGATAATCTCCGAGCTTTCGTGGGCGGTCCTTCTAGGACTTGAACCTAGGACCCTCTGATTAACAGTCAGATGCTCTAACCAGCTGAGCTAAAGGACCTTTAGATTGAGTTGCTTTGTCACGTTTGTTTCTAAGCGACGGCAAATTTATAATTCATTCTGATATTATGCAATCTTCAACATGAATTTTTTAAAAAAAATTATGCCAGGCAAATTTTGATAAAATAGTCTACGGAGTCATGATCATCAATCGGCGTGTTGTCACCTTCTGACCAGCACCATTCATAATACTATAAAAATAAGTGCCTTTTCTCAAATGAGATAGATCAGCACTCAGTTTGCCTTCAAAAAAGTCAATTTCTGAAGACCACAATTGCTTGCCTATAATGTTATATACTACGACCTTGTAGTTGTCATGAGGTAGATTTATCAACTTGAAAGTAACGTCTCCATATGTTGGATTCGGATAGGTGAGAATGTTTTCCTCTTTGAAATTTATCTTGCCTATCGAAGTAGTCATATCTCCTTTGTATGTGAAGCTTGTCATATTCCCATCCGTGTCTTCATTAAACTGAGCGACGATCTCTTTTTCACCATCTGCAAAGAAAAGGTAGCTGTCAGTCGATGATTCACCTAGTAAATCTAGCAAATCGCCTAATGATGCGAACCATGCATTTTCAGGATCAACAGTGACCCAACCAAAAAATTGAGCCTTTGCCCCTAAAACTACATTTGTGGTGGTAGTTCTTTTTACTCTAAGCACGTCATAGCTGCCTCCAGGCAATTTGACAGTTCCCCACGCATCCACTTCATCTTCATTGCTCGTCTCCACCAATAGACGCAAAGAATCGATCATTACTGGAACTGCATCCAAAAGTGAATCTGGTAATACGTCGGCAGAAGATTTAATGAAGAAGCTTGATTCATCAGAAAAAGTATCCTCATAAGACATCGGCGCTCTTCTAAACAAAGCTTCACCATCATTCTCATAAGTGAGATCAATAACGTTCAAAACAGGATCTATTCCCGATCTTCCGATTTCAACTATTCTATTGTTAGAAGTTTCGTAATATATCTCTTGCAATGAATTATCATCCAATAAATCTGCATTTGGAAATAATGCGGAATCCTCTCCTTCTTCAGGCTCAGAATAAATTATCTCATTCAAGAAGCCTCCACTGACATCCGTGAAATCCCAAGACAAATTGTCTCCGACCATCGTCTTATCAAAATTGGGAACATCGAAGGTCACTACTGTCCTCAATGTATCTCCTGCTGCTGGGAAGGTAGAATTCGTTATTGTCGTTTGACCAATTGACATTAATGGCATTAGTGCAAAAACAATTAAAAAATACTTGAGTAGATTTATTTTCATCCTATATAAATTTGTCTAGTTATACTTGTCAAACGACAGAAACTCTAAAAAGTTAAACTTTGATATAAAGATAATATATAAATTCTAACTCTAATTTTATATGTAAAAATATTCTACCAAATGTCAATTGTAGCGGATGACTCGTTGATGTTTTTTTTTAGAAAAGCCCACTTCAACCAACACCTTGCATGTCCACATACTTTTGATACAATGGATTGGTCTTGTAAAGTTCTTGATGTTTACCCACTGCAATCACCTTGCCTTCATCCATGACAACAATCTTGTCCGCATTGCGAATCGTGGATAATCTATGGGCAATAATGATGGATGTCCGGTCATGCAGAATTCTTTCCAGGGCATCCTGAACCAATTTTTCCGATTCACTGTCCAATGAAGAAGTTGCCTCATCCAAGATCAAAATCTGAGGATCATATAGCACGGCCCGCGCAATAGTAAGCCGCTGCCGCTGTCCTCCAGACAATTTCATTCCCTTGTCTCCAATAACGGTATCGAATCCATCCTGTAATTCATCGATAAATTCTTTGGCATTTGCTATTTCTGTTGCTCTGACCAGATCACCTTTGTCCACATCTTCTTGTCCAAAACAGATATTGTTGCGAATGGTATCATGAAACAACACGGCATGCTGACTCACCAAACCAAAGAGTGATCTTAATGACGCGACATCTATATCTGAGATGGATTTCCCATCTATAGTAACACTTCCTTCTTGAATCGGATAGAAGCCCATTATCAAATCTGCCAAGGTGGTTTTACCAGAGCCTGATGGCCCCACAAGAGCAACTACTTCTCCCTTATTGATCGTCATGTCAATATTCCTCAAGACTTGTTTCTCATCACCTTGATAATTGTACGACAAATTTCGAATCTCGATCTTATCTTCAAATTGAATTGAGTCTGCGGTTGTATTAATACTGCTACTTTCCTGAGCAGATTGGATCAAGGTATCAATACGATCCACAGCAGCCATTCCCTTCTGTACATTATAATAGGCACCGCTGAAGCTTTTAGCTGGTTCTATCACTTGATAAAAAGCAAATATGAAGGAAAAAAACAATTCTGGTTTCAGACTTTCTGCAAAAACCAGTTTGGAACCATACCACAGAAGAGCGGTAACCACCGCAATTCCCAAAAATTCAGAAAGCGGAGAAGAGAGATTTTGCCTATGCATTATCGACATCAATGTTTTTCGATAACCATTATTCTCTTTTGAAAATCTTCTTTTTTGATCTTCTTCCGCATTGAAGGCTTTAATAATTCTGATGCCGCCAATACTTTCTTCTACTGTACTCGTAATATTCCCCAATCGTTCTTGCGCAACAAAAGATTGTTTTTTCAACGTCTTGCTTATTCCTCCAATTAC
Organism: Saprospiraceae bacterium; assembly: GCA_965230575.1. Classification (GTDB taxonomy): domain Bacteria; phylum Bacteroidota; class Bacteroidia; order Chitinophagales; family Saprospiraceae; genus CAJXUU01. The sequence goes on along the minus strand of OZ246013.1, from coordinate 2,674,432 downwards.
AAAAACAGTAAAAAACAAAAGCACGAGCACAAATAAGCTCAATTGAGGGCTTACATATACCATAAATAGTATGCTCCCTGCTATAATCAATGGTGCTTTGAAAACAACCTCAATGACCTTCAAGATACTCATTTCGACCTCCATCACATCTAGAGTAATTCTGGATATCAAATCTCCTGTCCTCTGATCGCCATAATAAGACAATGGCAAGCGCATATATTTATCAAAAAGCTCTGCTCGAATGTCTCTCACGATGCCCGTTCGCAGTGGTACTATAAAATACATGGCGAGATAACGAAAAAGATTTTTCAGAAAAAATATTAGGATAATCAATACACAAACAATAACTAGGGCCTTTTCCTTGCCTTGGCTATAAATCAACTCCTGAAAATAGTGATTGAGCCCATTCGACACCTCATCTGATCCAATGGTAGTGGGAATCCTATCGAATAAGATTTGGAAAAATGGAATGATGACTGGAATACTTACTACAGTAAAGACCGATAGTAAAATATTGCAAAGTATGCTTAATGAAAAATAACCTTTATAATCCTTTACCCTGCCTACTAATTTCCAGAATGCATCCATATTGTAGCTACCACGCAGCTATCTTATTACTTATTTGCCCAGATAGTGCTTATCAAAAAAGACTCGATACCTAGCATCACTCTTTTCAATTATCATCTTACGATAATTTCTTTGGGAAACGGCATAAATTGAAAAAGAACCAGGTTCTGCCGAAGTCACAAATTCCTCCTTGGATTTCACTACTTCCTTGTAATAAACCATCGCCTTTTCCTTGTTTTCAAATTTTCGCACAAGGACAACTTCCGTCCTTTTCTTTCTATTTAAAGGCGTTTCACTCAATTGCAACTTTTTAAGCTTATGATACTTTTTGTTGTAATTAGAAACTGAAATTTTTGAGTTGACTACTTTGTCGGGTGACGCATTGTACATCACAATTGCGACATAGTGCAGTTTATCATCTTCCAAAGAAAAGATATCATCCACCTCTTCAGCATTGATGCCTGTGAATGCGTCTTTATCTCCTTGCAAAAACCTCAATATCTCATCCGCCCTCGCCTTTTCAGGTGTATTTGGATATTTTATGATTACATCTCGCAAAGCAATAACGTATGCCTCCTTGCCTTCTACACTTCCAGTGGCCATGGCCTTAATGAGTGCAAATTTTGGCTTTAATGGATTGTCCTTGCCAAATACTTGATTGGCCTGATCTGCTTGGTTGAAGGCCTCTTGATAATTTCCTGCTTCAAACAAATTATAAGTCTCTTCATAGTACTTATTAAGACGTTCTTCTTTTGACAATTTGTTTTTACCATAATTCGGGTCAGAAATAGCTTTTGCATATTCTGTGTCCGAATATTCTGTCAAAATCTTATTTCTATAAAAATCAGCTTTTGACGGATTGTTCAAGTCCAGATGACTGAGATACAAGTAGTAGTAGACATCCAATTTTTTATCAAAATTTGGGAATCTTCTCAGTAATTCTTCATGAGTCTTGGCCGCAAGCTCATAATTTTGAATTTTGTCGCGATAAGCCTTACCCAAATCAAAATAGGCATTTTCCAATCTCGTATTCAACTCCGCTTTCGCCTCATCACTATACGGTATCTGACTCTTGATTTGTGAAATCATCTTGCCTATCTGATCTTCTTCAAATCCATCTTCTGGCACTTGATCTTCTTCCTCTACATCATCACTTCCAAAGATTCCAGACTTGTCTTTTCTCCTCCAATTATCTTCTAATGATATATCTCCCCATACACTTTCAAACCCTTTCTTCCCTCTGTCTTTTCCCAATTTGTCATAGGCAAAGAATGACGAATTTTTAAGGCTTGCCTTCATTCCGCTCAACAGTCCTGTACTCTTTCTTGTAGTCTTAGCCGAATTGCCTGCTAAATTTTCTAACCTACCCTCTTCAACCAATCTTTCTGCCAATGTTTCTATTTGTTCATCGGACCAAGTAGCCATATTGAGTAGACTATCGTGCAGATTAATACTTCCAATATTAGTAGCAACCTCCGAAAGATTGGTTGCAAATCGATTGCATTCATTAAAACGAGGATCTTCCTTGGCAAGTACTTGCACCGTAGAATCAAAATAATGTTTTGCATTGACATAGTTTTGTCTATCATAAAACAGATATGCCAATTTGTAATAGGTCTCCTGCTTGAGCGCAATGTTGTCTACATTGTTTTGAATCGAAATACTAAAACTGGTCAAAGCGTCATTGAATGCTCCTGATTCCAATTGAATTTCACCTTTTGTAAAATACAATTGATCCAGATACTCCAGATACTTATCCTCCTTGATCATCTTATCCAATTTGGCTACAACACGATCATTTGTTTTAGCACCACCCATCATTTGTGTCTTCTCTACATTGAGCTCTGCCATGAATTCCATATCAAATGACTTGGCCCATTTTCTGGCATTTTCAAAAGATGCGCTTGCCTCGGTATAATCTTTATGGATCAAGTGAAGTTGTCCTTGCACGAAAGCATATCTTGACTTCAATGATTTTTCATCGGCCAATTCTATCGCATCATCAAGATTTTCGATTGCAGAATAGTAATTTTTCTCTTTAATATTGATATCTGCCAGGATCACTGGCGCTTCTCTCAATGCATCATCTGGCATGGTACCATCTGCTCTCATCCTCTTGATAATGTATGATGCGGTCGAGTATTTGTCCCTCTGTACCAAGGTCTTGGCATACCACATCATTCCCTTCGAATAAGCAGTTTTATCTTTCTTTTTCTTCTCTTTTTTCCTTTCACTGGAAGCTGTATAATCGTCCTCTTCTTCTTCGCGTGCATTTTCTTTTTGTTCCTCCACCTTTGGTGCAGGATCAGTTACGTCTTTTGTTGGTGTGGTTTTAGGTTTAGTCTCTTCGACTTTTTCATCCACTTTCTTCTCCTCTACAGCATCCTTCTTTTTAGGTCTTTTCTTCCTTCCTTTTTTCCTTCTCTTTTTATCTTTTTCCCTTTTTTTCTTTTCAGCTTCTCTTTCTTTTTTCTTTCTTTCCCTCTCTTCCTTTTTTGCCTTGTCTGCTGCCTCTTTTGCCTTCCTTTTTTCTTCTCTTGCCTTATCTTTCGCTTTTTGCTCTTCTTCTTTTTTCTTAGCTCTAGCTTCTCGCTCCTTCTTCTTTTCCTTTTCCTTCTCCTTTTTTATCGCTTTTTTACTTTTTTTCTTCTTTTTATAATTTCTACCAAAAGGATTGGTCGGATTGAATTCATCCTTGAAATACGCAAATGTCTCTTCTGCCGATTCATAGTCTTGTTTTAGATATTGCGCCTCGCCCATGAGGACATAACAATCATCAACATATTTACTCGGCTCGTGCAATGCGGCTACTGTAGTCACTTTTTCGATGGCCTTGTCCAAATCTGTTGCTACCGACTTAGTATTTTCAACAGAGGTGTAATCGTACAATGGTAAGATCTCATTGTAATTATCCCTATGCGACTGTCTCAGAGTCAAATAACTCTTTTTCATGAGCTCATTCGCATTGAAATAGCCATTATAAAGTGCAGTAGTATTATGGTAAAATTTGCTAAGTTTCGAAGGATTTCCTCCCTTCTTTTTCTTGGATGCACAACCGATAAATAGTGCGACAGAAACAAAGCAAATGAATGATAACCTGTATATAGAATTCAAAGTATTACTTTTTCAAAATTATTAACTCAGTTTTTATGATACTAAAAGCGCGCCAGTATGCCCAAAAAACCGCTTATATAACTAGATTTGTGCAAATTTATTTTAATTCTTAGACTATATCCGCTTTCAGGACTAATAATCGTAACTATTTTACCGAATTTCGATATTTTTAAACAATGGCATCAGGATCACAGGAAAAGAAAAAATTCAAAGAAAAGCTTAAAGATACCTACCGTATCCTGATTATTGATGTCGAAGATTTGAATGAAGTGGGCAATTATCAATTCACGATGGCCCGACTTTATACATACATCATTTCCATTGTATTGATTTTCTCGATTTTATTGATTTCGCTCATTGTATTTACCCCTCTGAAAAGATTGATGCCTGGATATGGAGATATTGAAGAGAATTATAAATTTATCGAATTACGAAATAAACTTACAGAAATAGAGGCAGACCTTGAAGATCAGATTGTCTACACACAAGGACTACAAAATATGTTGTCTGGGCAAAATTTGGATGATGTAGACCTCCCTGACAATCAGAAACCCGATTCAGCAGTCAAAGAAAAGCCTTCTTCAGTCGTTTTTTCTGATACCGAATTGAAGGAATCCAAAATCACCAGGTCATTAAACAATCAATACTTTGTACCTCCTTTGACAGGAATAATCAGCGCCCCTTTTAATCGATTAAAAAATCACTTGGGCGTCGATATCTTGGGACCAAAAGATACCGCCATTAAAAGCATTACTGCCGGAGTAGTTATAAGCAGTGATTTTACCGTCAAAACTGGGAATACATTGTCCATCCAACACCCAAACAACTTAATTTCAGTCTACAAACACAATAGTGCATTGCTAAAAAACACTGGAGACAAAGTAAGTGCGGGAGAAGCCATTGCCATCATTGGTAATACAGGAGAATTGACTGACGGACCGCACCTCCACTTTGAATTGTGGTACAACGGCAACGTTATAAATCCAGAAAATTTTATCAATTTTCAGTAAGGTAGTTGCGTTTTAGTAATAACTTAGCGCCCCCAAATCGAATTTCACATTAAGAGAAAAGATAAATTATGAGCCAAAATCTTAAACCGGTAGTAAACGAAAAAGGAGAAACCTTAAGCCCTACAATTGGAGAAGGTGTCAAAAACTACCTCATTGATATTGATGGTACGATTACAGATGATGTACCTAATGAAGAACCTGAGAGAATGGTGACTTGCCAACCATATCCAGATGCTTTGGAGACTCTCAACAAGTGGTACGAAGAAGGTCATATTATTACTTTTTTCACTTCCAGAACGGAAGAACATCGAGAAATTACAGAGACCTGGCTCAATAAATTTGGATTCAAGTATCATGGCATTCTCATGGGCAAACCTAGAGGCGGCAACTATCACTGGATCGACAATCATATAGTAAGAGCCACGCGATTCAAAGGAAAATTCACCGATCTTACCTGGAAAACGAAGAACATAGAGGTCTTCGAATCCTAGTAAAAAGCTTGAATTGTTAAATTTCTAATGAGGTTAACATCCAACCTCGTATTTTCTTAGTTTATTTAGGGGTATTCATAAGTAGGAATATCCTTTATATATTAGAATTGCATTCATTTTACTGCTGAATAATGACTCCATTTTCTTGATATTATACGCAAAAATGGGGTAATGATTTTTCAATCCAGCCTTGTCTTGCCAGACGGGCGAAACTTTTTTCATTGATAAAAAAGGTACTGTGTTAATTTCCAAACTATTTTTCAACTTTTTACGATATTTGTTAATGACGAAGAAGAGCTTCTGACGATTGATCGTACAGATGTTCATTCTGTGTAGATGGATACTATTCGTATTCATCTACTTTTCTCCCACTTTATATTTTCAACTCTATGAGTTGATGACGAAGAAGAAACTTCCTCCTCATGATAACCAGATATGTAATTACATTCCATATTCAGGAATGAATTCCTCATCATTTTTCCACAATGTATATATTAGAATCAATAGTTTTCTTGCAACTGCCAATAGCCCTACTTTCTTACATTTATTTTTTTCATTTATTCGTTCGTAAAAATTGTTTAGTGATTTAATTCTTCTTGATGAGGTTAGAGCAGGCATATAAATTGCTTGTCTTATATACTTATTTCCTCTTTTGGATAATCTGGATTTTCCAGTTTTATTACCTGACATGTTTTGTCGTACATCCATCCCTGCATAACTGCATAATTGTTTACCGTTTTCTATTAATTCGAATCCATTTGTTTCGCCAACTATTGTTATAGCTGTCATAAATCCTACGCCTGGAATTGTACATATTTTGTCCATCTTTTCATTTAAGAAAGTATCATTTAAAACAATTTCTTTAAGCTCAAATTCCAAAAGGATGCATTGGTTCTCTATAAGTTTAATTTGCTGTTTGATGATTTTCAGAACTGTTCTCTCTGTCCGATAGGCATGTTCCTTAGCATGTAATTTATTCTTAAGTACGTTCAATTGTTTTTTCAAATCTCTATACTCTCGAGATAATTGTTTTACCGCTCTTATATTTCTGCTCATCGGAGACCATCTTAGACTTCTTCGCTCAAGACCATACCTACTTAAAAGAACTGCATCAATTTTATCCGTTTTAGATTTGACATTCATGCTTTTGAAGTAATACTTAACCTTGATGGGTAAAAGTATAGATATTGGATACTGACTATTATCAAAGATATAATGAGCCAAACTTTCGTGATAAACACCAGTTGCCTCCATGACCACATGGAGAGTTTGAGATTTTCCAGCTTTAGCTTTAAGCCAACTAAGTAAAGCTTTGAATCCTTTTAAACTATTGTCAAATGATTTTTCAGCGACAATGGTTATTTCACCTTTATCACAATAACTCAAACAACAATCAAATTTATCTTTAGACATATCAACACCTAAAGAGAATTTTAAAACCTGCATAATTATAATAAAATTAAAGTTGTGGCCTTTACTCACGAAAACTTTACTCGTAAATGCGGAATGAAAATTCTTCCTTGGTACTGTCCAATTTCTTTGAGTAAATTAGAGTGTGAGGAAAATAACTTTTTTACGATATAACTTTTTTAGCTTATCTTAAGCAAAATGACTCTCTCACACTCTTGCCTAATAAATTGACAATTCGAATATACGAGTTACCAAAAAATCTAGGCGCTTTAAAAGGCTATGCTGCTAAATGCTGCCCCCGCAACCCACTAGAAAGCGCCTGGCCACGCTTCTCTTTACTTCTGTTTTGACACTCAAACTTCCGATTTTAGAAAGATAGTCTACTCCTGAATATACCTATTTATTCATGGTGTACCTGGCGGGTCATTAAAGCTGAGTGCCCAAATCTAAACATTGGGCAATTTTATAACCACATAGTGTACCACGGATTCGTAAAGAAAACGCTAAGGGAGAATAGGTTTTATTGGAGACTGACTTGAATTGTTTCTCCATCCTGGATATCGTACAATTTTCTTATTCCTTTTGATGGACAGGAAACTACAACTTGAATTCCAGTATTTTTCCTATTTACCTGAATGCTATGTCCGGCGCCATAGGCTTGTATCTTGTCCAAAGACATTTGATCCCAATCCTTTGGCAATCTTGGTGTCAAACTAAATGAATCGAAGCTGACAGGCTTTATCCCAAACATACCTTCAATAAACACCCTGCAGTAAAGTGCACTTTCTGCGGACAGATGCGCCATATTCCCCTCGGGATAAGCCTCTACGACATAGGGCACTCTATCTCCAAGCAATCTTTTCCTGGTAAATTCTTCAAGTCTCTGAAGTGATTTTTCAATTTCCCCAGCAATGATTGTTCCTCTCAAAGCATACAAGGTGCCACGATCCCAGAATATTTTTGATATTGCAGGATTGTCAGAGTTCTTTTCTACATGCACACCATTTTCAGTCCACAATCTATCGAATAATGCTTCTACGGTAGCCTCTGTACGATTGTGAATACCGACCACTAATGGCAGACATATCCAATGTCTCAAATAAGTGTGCTCCTTAAAATACTTGTAAGTATCAAGTCCTTCCACCTTTGCACCAAAATAAGACTCTATCGCATTTTTCAGATTTTCCCTTTTCTGTGTCAAGTCTTCCACTCGTCTCATATTCAACCCCAAGGCTTTGTGATAATCGATGGCCAAGTCCAAAGCACCATAGTACAATGAGGATGTAGATAGATTCGCAGTTCCCGTCTCGATCCTGCTTTCCATTTCATCAGTATCGGACAATACTACCCCTTCTTGATTCAATTTCTTATGATTGTACTCCAGGCACCAATCGATCATCGGCATATATTCTTTTGCGATCTCGCGATCTCCCAATGCCATCAAGTAATGCAGCCCGCCATATGCGATCATCGCAGCATCTCCCCTATCTCCGCCACAACAAGTAAAATCTCCATTCATCTCAAAGGAAGACCACAAATTCTCATCATGATTGGGAATAGTTTTCATCTGATCATAAAACTTCTTATACGCATTCAAAGCAGCAATATTTCCGTCTTTCAAGCCCAAGTAAGGGAAAAATGGCCCAGAATACTCAGCCTGATCATTGGCCCATACTCCAGCATAATATCTTCCTCCACCTGGAGAATGAACGATTCCCATTTTGGAATCAAAAATATTTTCAGCAGCTCTTACTTTAGAAAATGCGAATAGCGTATTCAATTCCTGATTGGGCGTTTTTAATATGAGGTTTGAATGAAATTGATCTAATAATGCTTCTCTTTTTTCTACCTGCATGGATAGGTCAAATGGTGCATCTCCTTCACTTTTTGCAAAGTATTGGATATTAAATCTGTATGTCGAACCCTTGTCTAAATTCATCCTCTCTACTGCATCACTTTTTACTCCGTGCCTATACCTTCCATTAGACCCAATAGTAGTCTGTGTTATTGTTGTATTCCCAATTTCCAGAAGAATGGTTGAGTCAGATTCATTTGTAATCTCCCACTGTTCCAAAAACATTCTTTGATCTACAGATGGTAGGAATTTTCTTTTCAGACTCACCTCACTTTCTGAGGCATGATGCTCAATGACCAAAGTCCCATCGATCATTATTTTAGACACTTTGGCTGGTGACCAGAGCAAATTATTGACATATATCCTCGGCTCGACATCATCTTCCCACACTTCTTTGAGGTATGCTCTATATACCGCCCATCTGGAATCATTTTCTTTGAGGTGCTTTCTCAATTGCGGATATATCACTTCCCTTTCTACACTCAACATGCCTGTACTATCTATATTGTAATGGATAATGCCAGCCACTTTTTTGCCTGTCATTTCGATATTGTCATTGTAGGAGATCGGGTCTATTTTTGTGATTGATCGCGAACTGGAAATTTCCCAGTTTTGGCTATGGGATACAATTGATAACGAAAAGAATAAGATTAGGGAAAGGAAAATTTTCATTGGGTATTTTAAAGATTTAGAGTTTGATCATTTTATTTCATTGAACATATTGTCCTATGATAAAGAAGTAAAATCAAATTTAATTGTAAAGAATGGAATGTATCCTTTCTGCCCCAAAAATTCAATTGAGAATTGCCTGAATATGGATTGTTTAAGTAAATTTTATCTATATTGGGTATGCCAAAACCAATAATTACATTCGATAAATTAAAATAAAAATGAAAACACTTTACATTTTACTATTTCTCTTCTGTTTTGTCTCAGTTAATCATGCTCAATTTTGTTCGGGAAATACGGTTCTGAATGAATGCTCAGGCGAATTCGATGATGGCAGTGGCAATTCGGAATATGAAAACAATAGTGACTGCACATGGCTTATTCAGGTTGAGGAAGACAGCACTATACTCTTGATTTTCAACAGTTTTGTCACAGAATCTTGTTGTGACAGACTCAAAGTCTTTAATGGTCCGAATGCAAATTCGCAACTTATTGGAGAGTTTCGGGGCAGCACAGTACCCAGCTTTATTCAATCTTCTTCGAATGAGCTTTTCCTGGAGTTTACCACTGATGGTAGTGTCACAGAAGAAGGTTGGTCAGTCAGTTATACTTGTAATGATACTTCCTTTATTGATTTGGATTATGACGATCCTGGTTTTCCAAATTTGATAGATGTCAATGGTACAAATGTGGACTATGAGTTTGAGCTCCAAAACAATGGCAACTTGGATTCAGGTCCATTTGAAATAGGGTTTTATGCCAGCGAAGATTCCCAAATTGACTTTTCAGATGTCCTCATGTTTACAGAGTCAATCGATAATCTACCAGCAAATAGTACAATGACTGTAAGCGGATTCCGTGATGTACGAGATTCAATACCACCTGGTGCGTACAATAGTGTGGGCTTTATTATAGATCCTGAAAATGAAGTGGAGGAATTAGCCGAGGGAAACAACATTCATCAAGAAACTTTTGAAGAACTCAATATACCGTATTGTGATGAATTGACAACAATAACAGGTTGTCAAGGAACTATAGAAGATGGCAGTGGACCTCAAAATGTGGTAGAACAAACCCTATGTACATGGTTGATTGAATCTGATAACAATGAATTTATCCACCTTGATTTTTTAAACGTTGATCTTTTCAGTTCAGACGCAATACGTATCTATGATGGAGAGGATCAAAATGCCACGATGATTCATGAATTTAGGGGAGACGATGACTTCTATCCAGTGGTATCCAGTGGTAGCTCTCTCTTCTTTGAGTTTGATGTTTCATTCTCGGGTGATGAAGGTTGGAATGCAGAATATTCTTGCACCGATGAGAATGTTACCAATCTGATAATGGAGCCTTCCAGTTATGTATTTACTACAGGTAGCATGGTCGAATTTAACCTCAGAGTACGAAATAATGGAAATTCTTCCTCTCCAACTACTAAAGTTTACTTCTTCGGTAGTATCGATAATAATTTTGACATTGGGGAAGATTTTCTAATAGATTCTGTTGAATTAACGTCAATATCAGCATTTGATGATGTACAATTAAATCACAACGTAGATGCCAGCGGCATTCTTCCGCCTGGTGAATATCATCCAATAGCCGTTATCGATGCATTTGATAATGTAGTTGAACTGAATGAAGAAGACAATTTAGAAATATTTTTCAATGATATTGACATACCATATTGCCCAGACTCTACTGTCATTATAGACGATTGTGAAGGGAGCTTTGATGACGCCAGTGGAAATAATGAATATGGTAATAATTCTGATTGCACCTGGTTGGTTCAAGGCCCGTCAGGCTCCAATATCCGTCTTTCATTTAGTGCATTCCAAACTGAATCATGTTGTGATTTTGTCCATATCTATGATGGGAGCAATGCTAGTGCCCCGCTAATTGGTTCTTATTCCGGATCTGCAATACCACTGGCCATACAGACTACTCAACCTAATGCATTTATAGAGTTTGACACGGATGGAAGTGTTACAGAGTCTGGCTGGGAAATTCAATATGAATGTATACAATTCTTTAGTGATCTTCAATTCAAAGATGGGTCCACCCAATTTCAAGTTTCAAGTAACACCATAGATTTTGCAACGATAATTGAGAACGACGGTGTACTTCCGACAGGTGATTTTCAGATGGGTTTCATACTTTCGGAGGACGAGGTGCCCAACATAGGTGATTTTATAATTGAAACAAAGGATGTCGGAAGTCTTGCGCCAGGGCAAGAAGTTGAGGATGAGACGGAGATAAATTTAAATGGGCTCAGTGATGTTCCATCTGGTGAATATTACTTAATTGTTCGTTTAGATCTGGGTGAGATCATAGAGGAAAATGATGAAATGGATAATGATTTTATATCTGCCTTCCCTATTGATGTCATGACCAGCACTGAAGACATTTTCAATGATGTAAAAATCAAGGTTTTCGTTGTTAATCAAGACCTAATTATTAAAAACGAAGTCCAGCATCATTTGGGAAGAATAAGTCTGATTCAGTCCGATGGTGTGGTTCTCTTGGACCAAAATATTGATAATTCGCATTCTGAGCATATACTCGATGTCATAGATTATCCAACGGGATTATACTTTGTCAGAATTGAGATGGAGGATCAAGTCTTATTGAAAAAAGTGTTTATTCATTAATAAAGAAGAGCCCTCCTGAAAAAAGGAGTCTTTTAAAAGGGAAATAGCTGTTCCTATCTGACAATTTTCGAACATTGTGTGCGTAATCACAATGTTTGATGATTGGTCCAGAAAACTCAACTTTCATCACTTATTCCTAAACCATTAGCATCAATAAAAAATGAAGTTAAATATATTCTGTCTATTCTTTGTCCTTTTATTCATTACGAGTTGCCATTCACTCCATTACAACTCTTCTTCAAACCAAGCAAAAAGAAGGCCTATGCCGAAGGTGGTTTTTTCCGTAGATACTGACAAAGATGGAAATTATGAAGTAATAGAATTAGATAAAGAAAATAAGCCTAAACCTATTCAAGGAAATGATCAATGGGCAAGAGATTTTTATGGATCAATAAAATATCCTGCCAAAGCAAGAGAAAATGGGATAGGAGGCCTTGTGATATTGGATATTATAATCGATCAAAATGGAAAAGTAGAATCTGTTGACATAAAACATGGGGTATCATTAGAATGTGATCAAGAGGCAAAGAGAGCCTACATTAGTTCAACTCAAAAAGGATACTTTCCAATAATGATAAATGATATTCCCACTGAATTAAGAATGGAATTACCTGTAGGATTTTGGATTGAATAAGCAAGTAATCAAAAATACATCTTACTAAAGTCTTGCAGCATTTCCATCCTCAAATGAAGACTCAAGGCATGATCATGAGCAAGTTTTATATGGGTTCACGATGCGTAAGAGCATTATGGTAATGTCCTCTAAAATAGTTGGTGGATACTTGTGAATGAAGTCAACATCTAGCCAAGAAAAATAATAATGTCATAAAGTAGAATTGACCAAAGCACTTGTATTCGATTTTCACAATATGGAGATTATTAATTTTTAATGTATTAAAATTCCCAACTTTAGTAAATACACTTAATCCCATTTAAATTTGACATTTTTGAACGATCTAAGAAATAAATTATAATTTAATATGATGAAAAATATAATTATAACAATCCTACTCTTTTTTGCGATAATACCATTCAATTTTGGTCAAGTCAAAACGAATCTAGAGCTTCTTGACATTTTTAATATGGAATATGTTTCGGATCCGCAAATCTCTCCTGATGGATCCAAAATTATTTATGTACGAAATTTCAAAGATGTGATGACAGATAAGAATTTGTCAAATCTATGGGTTGTAAATTACGATGGATCCAATAATCGACCGCTCACCACAGGAAATCAAAACGATTTTTATCCCAGATGGTCACACGACGGAAAAAAAATAATTTTCAAATCGAATATGGCTGATGAGAAGATGAAGCTTTATTTGATGTGGATGGATACCAAGGAATTTGCCCCTTTGACAAACACAAAAGCGGTACCCAATAATATTACATGGTCATATGACGACAAGACCTTGGCATTTAACATGTTTGTCCCCAGCAAACATGAGTCAATTGTAAAAATGCCGAGCAAACCAGAGGGAGCAAAATGGAATAGCCCACCGATATACATTGACGACATGAACTATCGAGGCGATGGGCGAGGGTATCTGAAAAGTGGCAACATGCAATTATTCACTTTACCCATTGAAGGTGGCACACCGAGACAATTGACATTCACTAGTTTTGATCATGGTGGACCGATATGGTCTAAAGACAATGCACACCTATACTTCAGTGCCAATTTTCATAATCCTGAAGAAATGGAGCCGATGGATGGAGAAATTCATCAAATAACCATTAATGATGGAGCAATAAAGCCATTGACCAATCGATATGGCCCTGACAACAATCCTGTATTATCACCAAACGGAACAAAAATTGCCTATCTGGGATTTGACGACAAGTATCAGGGATATCAAATTACGAATCTGTATATCATGAATGCAGATGGTAGTAATTCTAAATTGATTTCTCGTGATTTTGATAGAGATATTCGGAATATTAAATGGAGTAGAGATGGCAAGGGTCTGTACTTCCAATATGATGATAAGGGGGATACCAAATTGGCTCATATTACTACGGAAGGCGAGGTCGCGGTGATTACTGAAAATTTAGGAGGTTTATCACTTGGTCGGCCATATAATGCGGCCAGTTTTTCGGCATCGAAAACGAATAAATTCGCATATACACTTGGAGGTACTGATCATCCGGCAGACTTAGGTGTGGCAGACTCAAAATCCAGTAAGCGTTTAACTGCACTGAATGATGACCTTTTTTCATTTAGAAACCTGGGAAATGTAGAAGAGATATGGTGGGAATCTTCATTCGATCAGCGCAAAATACAAGGATGGGTAGTCACACCGCCAAATTTTGATGCCAGTAAGAAATATCCATTGATTTTGGAAATTCATGGAGGGCCATTTGCAAGTTATGGTTCAGTATATTCTGCTGAAATTCAAGCTTTTGCTGCTGCTGGATATGTGGTGCTTTATACCAATCCCAGAGGAAGTACGGGTTATGGTGTAGAGTTTGGAAATTTGATTCATCACGACTATCCAAATCATGACTATGACGACCTCATGTCAGGTGTAGATGCTGTGATCAAAAAAGGATATGTTGATGACAAAAATTTGTTTGTGACTGGCGGAAGCGGTGGAGGTGTTCTTACTGCATGGATAGTGGGTAAGACCGATCGATTCAAAGCCGCCGTTGTGGCCAAACCAGTCATCAATTGGTACAGCTTTGTATTGTATGCAGACAATATTCAATTCTTTTCAAAATATTGGTTTGCCAAAAAGCCATGGGAAGATCCTGAGAGTTATCTAAAACGATCTCCTTTATCTTACGTTGGAAATATAACCACACCTACCATGTTATTAACTGGTGAACAAGATTTCAGAACACCAATAGCCGAGTCAGAGCAATTTTATGCTGCTTTGAAACTGGAAAATGTTGAAACTGCCATGGTAAGAATACCAGGTGCCTCACATGGAATTGCCAATAGACCAAGTAATTTGGTGGCTAAAATAGCAAGTATTTTGGCTTGGTTTGAAAAGTATAGGGACAAGGAGTAAATGTATTAGACTGTATAATTGAGCGTGCATAATGTCATCAACAAAGCGCTAGAATTATTTTCTGAGTGGCAGCATCCGATTACTGCTATGATTATACTCTAGGAACCGTGGATGAAAGAGCACTGAGAATAGGTATCAAGCTAAATGGAATTTTGCTAAAGGGATATGGCAAATACTAATCGAACTAAAGGAATAAAACCAATTTCAATTGGATAAATGAATTACATCAATAAAATTAAAAAAGCATAATGTTCAACATATTTAAAAAGAAAAAAGACAACCCCAATTCTCCTGCTGCTGAAAAACATCTTCAAGCCAAGGAACAATATTCGAATGGTCAGTATTCAGAGTGCCTCTCTATTCTGATTCAGGGTTTTGAACTGGATATTTATTACTCCCCTCTTTACAAACTCGCGAGTGAATGTCTATTAAAAATGGGAGGACAGGAAGAGAGTGCTATGTTCAAAAAAGCCTCAAACTCATTGAATCCTAAAGCTTTTAAACTTCTGGGAAATCATTTCAACAAGGTTGAGCATTACACTCTGACTAGAATATTTCTCGAAGAAGCATTTAAAAAAATTAAGGATGAGGAAATTGCCAATAATCTGGCCATCGCGTATGCAAGAAGATTCAACATCAAAAAAGCGCAGCAAACTTTAGAAGAAGTAAAGGACAAATTTGACTTCTGGACATTTTGGTTTTATGTCAAGACCAAGATATTAAACGATGATCAAGTAGGCTTGGAAGAATCAATAGGGCAATTGGAGAGTGCATTTGACCCCGAATCAAATGATGAAAATACCAAGATCGCCAGGCAGAAGGTGAAAGAATTGAGAGAATCATTTACAAGACTTCAATCCATCGAAAAGAAAGAAGACCTCATTCGAGATTGGCAGTATATACAATATGGTTCTGTAATACTTGATTTCTTCTTTACTGAAGATCAATATGTTGCTGGTGGAAGATATGTCGCCGCCTGGGGAAGTAATGATTCAATTAAATTGAATTTGCTTCGATTGACCAAACTCATGCAACAAAAATCTATTGAAAGAATTGTCCACGCTCCTGATAGAGATTCTAAAATCTTAGGTATTGCATTAGGACAAATAATGAATGTGGAGGCACTACCATATGATAAGCAAACTATTTATTCGAACACCTTACTTTTATCCGCTGATTCTGGCAGTTTTGGTGAATTTAATAATGTGGAGACGATTAACAATAACAACATAACTTTTGCTTACAACCAAAATTGGTTAGGTGCTTATTTTATTTGTCCAGATATCATGGGACTCATGAGTCAAACTTTCATATTCCCTTGGAATGGAGGAAATTATAGTATGAATGAAGACGAGACAACTTCAAAAACCGAAGCTGACATGCGCGATGAAAGTCTAATAGCAGCTGACATTATTAACACCAACGTAGATGAAAAAATAGAGATTGATCCGTTTTACGATATTGTAAAAGAGCACTTAAAAATGAATGCCATAAGTGGGCATAGATATAATTTCATGGTGGAGAGTCCAATTCCTGGTTCCTATTTTGGATCGAATTAAATATCTTCAGACTCACTGAATAATCTCAATCGAATTTTTATTTCAATGCAAAAACCCTGAAGTGGGAAGTTATTTATTCCCATTAAAAGTGTATTAATAGAGAAGTAAAATATTGTTACTCAAACTGACTCCAAAAGGATAAGTTATTTACAAAGGGAAGTACTAGATGGATCAAAAACCTTTTAAATCAACAAAATTGAAATATCAAATACCTCAGGTTAAATGAGAAATTAGAATCAATTAATCAAGTCAACATAAAACATCAAAATTATTTTGGTGTCGATCCATGCAAAAAATAAATCGTCAATAACAAGCATATTCAACCGACATAAATAAGATTATTATAAATCCAAAATTAGGATTAATCATGAAATTGGAATTTTGATTTATTAAAAAATGGTTATATCTTTATTACGTTAAGATATTTTTGTTAAGATTATTTTTCTATTTGTAGTTCTGTAAATTAGTTAGCTACCACGATTTATTGATATAAATTCGTATTTGCAAAAACCAGTATGATATGCTGTAAATCAATTAGTTACACGATACTACTATCTAAGACATGGTAAAGATAACAACGCTTTGGTAAATTGACAGATGGAAATTTATAGAAAACCGAAGAAGGAGAAAGAAGAAAATCGGGAAATTAAATTGAGTCCAAGCATGGGATAAATTAATACGATTAGTAACATTTCTATTGAGTAGTATTCAAGTCTCACAAAATTATCAGATTCATTTGGTCGGAATTCCTAAACCGACCCAAAATAATCGAAGGATAATTCTAAATTCGTTCACAATGAAAAAAACTTTTAAAAAATTGTTGATGATTACAGGATGCTATAGCTTACTATTAGCTGGTTGGGTTATTGCAATGTCATGTTTTGGTGGAGGTATTCCTGATCCTCCAGTTTTTGAAACTATTTACGCTGCACCAGTAGCTATTACAGGTACCATTGTTTGGGACACAGATGTAGCTGCTTTGACTGCAGCTGAGACTCATGCCGTTCTTAATACTGATGATTTGGAAGAAATGGTAACTCAGTCTTATTGGGGTTTCAGCACATTGTATCTTCAATACGGTGTGAGTACAACCAATTGTACAGACCATGACCACCTTACTGCAATAACCAATTCAGGTGGCGTATCCGCGGTGGGATGGATGCACGATGTGCAATGGTCAGGAACTATGTGGTTTCAAGTTGTATCACAATGTGAGGAAGATTTTGATAGCGATTCTAATGGAGAAGGAGCATATTGGAAGGGAGAGCAATGGTATGCTGCTTTCGACTACCCGACCTCGCCAGAAGAAAATATCTGGTTGGATCAGGCCTATGTAACCAACTGTCAGTTTCCATATGACATTGATCCGTTCGCGGACGAATATGGATGTGGTGCTGATGATGTTTAAAAATTTAAAAACTTTTCAATTATGAAAAAAATATATTTATTCCTGTTCTCTATTGTGGTTCTCTTTTCTTCGTGTGCAAATGAAGAAACTGAAATTCAAAATTCAAAAGAGGATATATTTGGTTTTAATTCTGTCGAAGAAGCAAGAGCTCATCTTGGGGACTATGCAGATATCTTTAACCCAACTAACGGCTCAATGTATATTCGTTCAACCTTATTTGGTTCTAGTGAAAGCGAGCAAGGTGAGATTTTTGGTAGATATTTAGAAGACTCCAAACGTACGCCAAGTAATGGTGGTGATTATAAATTCGGAAACGTTCAATTGTCATTTGATGCAAGTACTAAATCTTACCTTCCTCAAGAAGGAAGAATATCTAATGATGCAAAATTGAGTCAAATTGCCAATTTATTTGGGAATCAGAGTGAATTTTCTTTGTCTAGAGATGGATCAACTTTATTAAGTTTTGATCAATATGTTCCAGAGAAGATTGTTGTGGACCTAAAAAATGCAAAAGAGCATGATGGAAGCAATTTGTCTGTAATGAAAAGAGATGATTTTGAAATTTCTTGGAATATGGATGATCAAAACACCAATGGAGTAATTGCGTATCTATGGTGGAACGGCAATAAAGCTGGTATGTCTGCTTATGAGCAAAAAGAAGAAATTTTAGTGAATCGAGCAATTAAATTGGATGATAATGGGAAGGCCAAGCTTTCATCTGAGTTATTCAATGACATTCCGAATAATGCAATTGTAACGGTATTTTTTATTAGAGGTAATGTATCTATAAAAGAATTTGATGGAAAATCTTTCAAATTCTACAGTGTTACTCAAAACAAACATAATTTAGTTATAAAAGACTAATTAAATTTAAAGAAACAGGAATAACTTAGTTTATTCCTGTTTCTAATTAATATCAAATCACTTCATCTAATAGATGCCCGAATCGATGAGCAAAAGAGAATTTTTCTGTTTGACTATCGGATTTCTATTATATATTTTGAGCTTTTCTACTATCAGATGGTTGGAGTTGGCATCCTTTATTTCTTTTGTCCCACTGTTATTTTATGGTCGAAAAAGTAATTCCAAACACTGGGCATTTTACCTATTCATTACAATCTTTGCAGCAAACCTAATAAACCTATTATGGTTAAAGGCTACAGCAACCAAATCTCAATATTTAATATTAGCCTTTCTACTATCTGCGTTACAATTAATTCCTTTTGCTCTATATAGAATCGAGAGTAAATTTTCGTCTCTACTTTTCATTTCATCCTGGATAGCAATCGAATATTGCCTTTTGCATTCCGAATTGAACTTCCCAATGTCTTTACTAGGGCTGTCACTCGCTTCTTATCCTTCCATAATTCAATGGTGGGAATTTACAGGTCTATTGGGTGGAAGTTTATGGATACTAATTATTAACATCCTGGTATTTGAATATTTTTTATTCAAAAAAAAGGTACTGTGTTAATTTCCAAACTATTTTTCAACTTTTTACGATATTTGTTAATGACGAAGAAGAGCTTCTGACGATTGATCGTACAGATGTTCATTCTGTGTAGATGGATACTATTCGTATTCATCTACTTTTCTCCCACTTTATATTTTCAACTCTATGAGTTGATGACGAAGAAGAAACTTCCTCCTCATGATAACCAGATATGTAATTACATTCCATATTCAGGAATGAATTCCTCATCATTTTTCCACAATGTATATATTAGAATCAATAGTTTTCTTGCAACTGCCAATAGCCCTACTTTCTTACATTTATTTTTTTCATTTATTCGTTCGTAAAAATTGTTTAGTGATTTAATTCTTCTTGATGAGGTTAGAGCAGGCATATAAATTGCTTGTCTTATATACTTATTTCCTCTTTTGGATAATCTGGATTTTCCAGTTTTATTACCTGACATGTTTTGTCGTACATCCATCCCTGCATAACTGCATAATTGTTTACCGTTTTCTATTAATTCGAATCCATTTGTTTCGCCAACTATTGTTATAGCTGTCATAAATCCTACGCCTGGAATTGTACATATTTTGTCCATCTTTTCATTTAAGAAAGTATCATTTAAAACAATTTCTTTAAGCTCAAATTCCAAAAGGATGCATTGGTTCTCTATAAGTTTAATTTGCTGTTTGATGATTTTCAGAACTGTTCTCTCTGTCCGATAGGCATGTTCCTTAGCATGTAATTTATTCTTAAGTACGTTCAATTGTTTTTTCAAATCTCTATACTCTCGAGATAATTGTTTTACCGCTCTTATATTTCTGCTCATCGGAGACCATCTTAGACTTCTTCGCTCAAGACCATACCTACTTAAAAGAACTGCATCAATTTTATCCGTTTTAGATTTGACATTCATGCTTTTGAAGTAATACTTAACCTTGATGGGTAAAAGTATAGATATTGGATACTGACTATTATCAAAGATATAATGAGCCAAACTTTCGTGATAAACACCAGTTGCCTCCATGACCACATGGAGAGTTTGAGATTTTCCAGCTTTAGCTTTAAGCCAACTAAGTAAAGCTTTGAATCCTTTTAAACTATTGTCAAATGATTTTTCAGCGACAATGGTTATTTCACCTTTATCACAATAACTCAAACAACAATCAAATTTATCTTTAGACATATCAACACCTAAAGAGAATTTTAAAACCTGCATAATTATAATAAAATTAAAGTTGTGGCCTTTACTCACGAAAACTTTACTCGTAAATGCGGAATGAAAATTCTTCCTTGGTACTGTCCAATTTCTTTGAGTAAATTAGAGTGTGAGGAAAATAACTTTTTTACGATATAACTTTTTTAGCTTATCTTAAGCAAAATGACTCTCTCACACTCTTGCCTAATAAATTGACAATTCGAATATACGAGAAAGCTTTATTCCTTATTACTCTTTCTACTACAATACCACTTGCACTATCCGCAATCATGTATTATCCTGACCAAAAAGATCAAAAAAAGTCAGAAACAAAATTTTACGCTATTGGAACCAATTTACCTTGCAAAAATGTGAAATATGCACTCAGCCCTACCGAATCCACTCAAAATTTATGTTCACTCACAAATGAACAATTGAACAAAGATTACAATGAAAGCAGAGTCATTCTATATCCTGAAACAGCATTATTATCCTCCAAATATATCAACGATTTAAAAGACCTCGATTTTGAAATGCTCCAAAATGAAGGCATCATCAATGATAATACTATGCTGGTAAGTGGGGGGTTCTTAAAAAATAAAATTGACGGCAACCACAAAATCTCAGCTGGGCAAATACCTCAAAGTGGTCGTTTTATGAATGAAAAATTCCTGTTATACAACGCCATGCTCGCTTTCACTAAGGAAAATATCATTTATAGAGTTAAGGAAAAATTAGTCCCGTTTAATGAGTTTATGCCTTACAATAATATTTTATCAGCTACATCACTAATTACTTATACAGGACCTTTTCATTTTTCTCGTTATGAGAATCGAGGTAGTTTTAATTTTAAGGAACTAAATCTTACTTCGTTGATTTGCTATGAATCTTTTAATGGAGATTTTGTTAGATCATTCAATCACGGTAAAAAGCCCTCGGTCATATTAGTTGGGTTGAATGAAGGTTGGTACAATACCATGAAAGGGTACAAATTATCTCAAAAACATGCAACAGCTCGTGCCATAGAAAATAGGAAATCTATTATAAAAGCATCCAATTGTGGATTCTCATCGTATATCATGCCCAATGGAGACTCGGAAATCATTACACAAACAAGTGGCTTTAGTATCAATCCAATAATAAATTCAGATGTTACTTTTTATCAAAAAAGAGGAGACTACCTTGGAATTTTGGCAATGATAATCACCATATTAAGCGGCATATTATTATTTGTAGGCAGAAAATTATCCAAACATAAAACCTCATAAAATAACTGACCTTAGTGACCGAAATTGAAATGTAGCTTTATCTATATTTCAGTTAAAATCGCCGTGAACACTTTCTCATATCCATCCACCATCTGATCCCAGCCATAATCTTGTAAAGTAGACTGAACTGCCAAGTCCGACATTTTGGCGAGCCTCACTTCATCCTTCAATAATTGGTTCAAGGTTTCTATCCAAATTCCAGCATCTCCACTAGGTAGTTGAATGCCATTCTTCCCATCACGCACCGCGTCTGTGATTCCTTCTATACCTGCTACCACTACTGGCGCCCCTCTCAGGCTTGCCTCCAATGCTACCAGACCAAAACCTTCGGCATCTCCTTCTACCTTGACATTTGGCATCACGAATACATCTGCCAGTGAAAGGTATTGCATTAAATCCTTGAAACTCACTTTTCCCAGATGAAAGACTTTCTTGGATAATTTTGGATCGCTCAAGGCATTGGTTATTGCTTTCACATCTGTAGCCATTCCAAACATCAACTGAAGTTTGCTTCTAAGTGATAATGGCAGAATATTCACCATTTTTTCCATCATTCCTGGTTTTGTATTCAATGGTCCGACCATAAAAAACAAGATATCCTCATCTAATCCAGGAACCACATTTTTCAAAAACCAGGAGAATCCTTTTCGTCTTACAGCCCTGCCCATCGTCAATACGATCTTTTTTCCATTCAGATCAATACCCAGATCATTTTCTACCTGAGAACGAAAATTCGAATCAAAGGGAATATCTGCAAGGTCATGATCTACACCATTGAGTACAGTATAAACTTTCTCGGCCTTAAATCCTCTTTCCAAACAAGCCTCTGTTGTAGCGCGACTCACACATATCGCTCCATCCAATTGATGCATTTTCTTGACTATTCTTTTTTGGAAAATTGACGAAGGGAAGGTAATATCCAAGCCATGAAATGTGGCAACTACAGGGATGGATGTAAATTTTTTCAACCACAAGCATGCAGCTGCCATAAGCCCATCATTTACATGAATCAACTCAATCTGAGGATTACTTTTAAGAATAGACTTTACATTTTTCTTGAGGGATAAAAACCACTTCAATTTCGACCCTTCACCCGAATAAGCATGCAAATGGACCTTATGATTTCTTGCCATTCTACTCGTCAATTCGAAACTTTGCTTTTCCATTCCTCCAATGACTGGCGGATATTTATGTGTAATAAAAAGAATTTCCATATCTCTAATTTGCTATTTGCCCGTTCCTCCATCGAGCAATAATCCAATAAAAAACACCAGCCACTGCTACCCAAAATATCTGTCTCGCACGCCGCATGATAGACACCACAACCCAAATCTCATTGCCCCCAATACCTACGATTCCGAGCATTATCTTGTTGGCATATTCTTCAACTCCTACTTGACCTGGCACAATTGCACCAATAGTTTTGAATAAAATCACTCCCATTTCTATCGCAATAGCATTGAACAATGATATTTCAAATCCTAATGTTTTCAGGATAAGGTAAAATTCAGCAGCTCCCAAGACCCAATGAATAATAGAAAGTAAAAATGCCAGATTAAATTTCTTTCTATTGTGGTTGTAAAAAATATATGAGGTCCGATTTACCTCCTCGATTGATGCGTACAATTGATCTGAAATATATTTCTTACCTAATCTATTCTGCATTTTTTTAATCAATCTTGCCAAATAGAGCTTGGAATGAAGTAAAAATCTGGCCAACAAATAACCAAATCCACCTATGACTACAACTCCGATTATCACCACTATCAGGCTCTTGTCGATCCCATAAGTATTCACAATCAGATAAATCGAAGACAAAAGGATAAGGAGGACGGCAGAAAGGATGATTAATATCCTGGACATCAATATGGAACTGATGCTGTTTTGAGTAGAAATTCCTTGTTTATTAAGATAATGTGCCTTCAAAGTCTCGCCAGCAACTACGCTCGCAGGATTGAAAACACTAAGCATCTCTCCTACATGACGAATCATAAATAATTGCCCTACTCCGGCTTTTGTACTGTCTTCGCCCAGGCATAATCTCCACGATATTGTGGCACTCAAATAGGCAAAAAATGACAATCCAATAACCCCTAAAAAGGTAAATGGCATTTGCTCGAGGTAACCGCCAATCTGCTCAAAATTTGTATGCATGATGAATTGACCTATAAATGCCAATACCAGCAAAAGGAGGAACACCTTAATCGCCTTCTTATATTTATTGTAAAAAGCGATCATTCAGATTGTAGCTTTTGTTTTGGTCTGAGCCATCTCGACAAGTTGCTTTACGTCTTCGAAGTAGGTATTTGCCAATACATCCCAATCAAGGGTCTTCGTATATGCAAGTCCGTTGGATACAAATTTTTTCCGCAATTCTTCAGAGCTCATTATTTCTTCTATCCGCTCATAATAATCAATAGGATTATTCGGCTCGCATAAAAACCCAGTCTCTCCATGCTTGACCAAACTTTGAGAACCACCACCCTTGGCAATCACACATGGACAACCGCTAGCCATCGCCTCCACCACCACATTGCCATAGGTCTCAGAAACAGATGGAAACAAGAAAATATCCGAGGAAGCATAAAGAATTGCCAACTTATCATGACTAATTTTTCCCAACATAAAAGCATCTGGCATCTTCTCTTTCAATGCATCTTTGGCGACACCATCACCAGCAATGATAAAGTTATATTTATCTCCATGGCTCTTATTCTCTCTGTATATTTTGATTAATGTAGCGAGATTTTTTTCCCAAACCAGTCTCGATGCGAAAATGATATTCGGCTTATCATTTTTAGTTATTGCTTTGATTGCATCAATATCCTTTTTCCTGGGATTGAATAATTCGTGGTTGATTCCGCGTTGCCAAATTTTCATTTTCCCGGTATCAAATCCAAAATCCTTGAGTTCGTCTACCATTTGCTGAGTAGGCACATACATCAATTTGGATTGATTGTAAAACATACGTTGTCCAAATGCCACTGTGCTTTTTGCGGGCTTTATCAAAAAAGGCAAGGTGCGCAGATAATAATCGATATAAGAAAGGAAGTGCGTATGGTAAATGGTAATTACCGGTACATCATTTCGGCCCCAATTGTATTGAAATGCAAAATCACCCAAGGGAGATGGAGAGGCAATATGAATCACATCGGGTCGAAATGCCTTCAATCTTTTCCGCATGGAAAACCAACTAAACATTGGTATTGCGAGTCGGTAAGTACTATTGAATGGGATGGGTATAGTTGGCACTTTAAATACTTCATGTCCGATATCATGGTCCGGAGGAAGGCCACAAAAAAATAGAAATTCAAATTCATCCGTTGGAATTCTTTCTATAATTTGGAACATAGTCCTTGATGCGCCATCAAAATTCTTCACCAGAATATCTGCAAAGAAAGCTACCTTGGTTTTCCGTTTCATTGTTCGAGTTGTCTTTAAAACATTCTCCCAGTCTAACGAATTGGCATTCAAATATATTCAAGTACCTCGCATCAATTTGTTTCCAAATAGTTAAAATTTCAAACCCAAAACCCGCGATAGATCAGCCTAAAACTTGCGGTCAGTCTTAGTAATCGCAAGATTGGAACGCATATTAACTCAAATACTTCCCAACAATAGGCATCCTTCTACCCATTCCAAATGCCTTGGAAGACACTCTTAAAACTGGAGCAGTTTGATATCGTTTGAATTCATTAATATTTACCAATCGAAGAATTCTTTTTACCAGAGCTTCATCATACCCCATGCCTATAATATCTTGAGGGTCTTGTGTACATTCAATATATTGATAGAGAATTTCATCCAGAATATCATAATCTGGGAGGCTGTCACTGTCTTTTTGATTGGGTCGCAACTCGGCAGATGGTGGTTTGGTAATCGTATTGACAGGAATCACTTCCCCATCCTTATTGATATATTCTGCCAATTTGTAGACATCGGTTTTATAAACATCTCCTATTACAGACAGCCCTCCGCAGAGGTCGCCATATAAAGTCCCATACCCCACCGCCATCTCACTTTTATTGGAGGTATTGAGCAAGATATTTCCAAATTTATTCGAAAGTGCCATATTCAATAGCCCTCTTGATCTGGCTTGAATGTTTTCTTCTGTGACATTAAATGGAAGATCACCAAAAATAGGACCTACCTGATCCATAATGGCATCGTAAATGCCTTTAATTGGTACTATGTCATACGGGCTGCCAAGGTTTTCTGCCAAGGCCACGGCGTCATTCACACTATGGTCTGAAGAGTATTGAGAAGGCATCAACAGCGCTCTCACATTCTCAGCGCCCAAGGCTCTGGCTGCCAAGGCAATGGTTACGGCCGAGTCAATACCACCTGACAATCCCAATATTGCCTTCTTAAAACCTAACTTGCCAAAATAGTCTTTTATACCAAGGACTATGGCATCATGAATTAATGCTATTTTATCTTTTTGCTGGAGGTTTTCTGTTTGTGTCTCCATAATATCGGAAAGCTCAAAAGTCTTAATACACTCTTCAAAATATGGAAGCTCGGCATGAATTTTTCCGTCACCCGAAGCAATGAGCGATCCACCATCAAAAATGATCTCGGTCTGTGCTCCGACATGGTTGACATAGATCATTGGAATCTTATATCGTTCGCAATTGGCTTTTACAATATTAATCCTGCTATCCGCATGATCTGTATCAAATGGAGAGGCCGAAACATTCAAAATAAAATCTGGCCCCAAGCCAATCATATTGTCCAGTGGGCAAATCTTATACAAGGGGTTTTCATTGCCAATATTCCAAATATCTTCACATACAGTCAAAGCAATCTTTTTGCCTTTATATTCTACAATTCCCCATTCTGAAGCTGGTTCGAAATAACGGTATTCATCAAAAATATCATATGTCGGCAACAAGGTTTTGTGTTGAACATAATCTACTTTTCCATCAACTAGAAAGTAGACAGAATTGTAAAGATCCTTGCCTTCAGGAACAGGATTTCGGGATACCGATCCTACTACAACCGCAATTCCATGTGCTGCCTGTGCCAGTTTCAAAATACTTTCCTCTCCAAGTCTGATAAAATCATCGAATTCCAAGAAATCTCTTGGTGGGTAGCCGCAAGTTGCCAGCTCACTGAAACAAATGATATCTGAGCCTTCATCTTTGGCAGACTGAATGGCATCCAACATCTTACTTGTATTCCCTTCAAAATTTCCAATGTGGTAATTGAGTTGTGCGACGGTAATTTTCATTTGCATGTATTGATTAGAATGGTCAAAGATAGCGAACAGCTATGAAAGCAAAGCAAAAATTAGGCCTCTGGTGCGTGTCAAAAAATGAACGCTAGAATTTTCGCTCATTTTGTTTTAAATTGTAAATCCAATTGATCCCAATTACAATGAATTGTAAAAAATATATAGATCATTTTTTCTTCGTCTTGATTTTCATTTCAACGTGTAATCATAGCTTTGGACAACTCTGTGAAGGCAATACAAGTGAAGTTCTATTTTTTGAAGATTTCGGATCTGGAGACAATTATGGTCCAGAATTGGATGAAGGGGTTACGACCTATAATTATGGAAGTATTGGTAATGGAAACTATGTAGTGACCAACACTTCTGGGCTTAATGGATCACTTTGGCACGATGCTCCTGACCACACTCCTGATGACAACAATGGATATATGCTACTCTTCGATGCCTCTGTGAGTCCAGGATACTTTTATCAAAATACATTTTCAGAATTATGTGAAAATACGGATTATGTCTTTTCTTGTTTTGTTACAAATATTGTCACAATCTCAGCTTGTGGCGGATCATCCATCGAACCCAATCTCAGATTTATAATTTTAGATCCAGACACAGATCAAGAACTTGGCTTTGTAGATACCGGGACCGTACCAACTACAAATGAAAGTACATGGACAGAGTATGCCATATCATTCAGGACCTTGATGAATCAAACCGATATTAAAATCGAATTGATAAACATCGCAAGTGGAGGCTGTGGTAATGACTTGGCCATAGATGATTTTAGTTTGAGACGATGCGATCCTATCGAAGAAATAGTTTATGATTTATGCGATTCTGAGACTGGAGAATATCAAATCGGGCCTTTCACATTTACAGAACCCGGATATTACGAATTTGAACTTGACATAGAGAATAGTTGTAATACCAGATTTATTCAACTCACATTAGAAGGTCAACAAGTCGTAAATGACAATCAAACCATCAAATTTTGTGAAGGGGATACCATCTATTCTTTTGGATTCGAAATATTTCAAGATTCTCTTATAATAGATACTGTTTCTGTGGATGGCAATTGTATTTCTATCAATCGGTATGAATATATCGCCAAAGCGTCCAGCATTGATTCTCAATTCATCCATCTGTGCAATAATGACAGTACACAAATAGGCAATATCTGGTATTCACAATCAGAAACATTGGTTGATTCATTCATCAATGAAATGGGGTGCGATAGCATAATTGTCATTGAAATAAATAAAACTGAAATTGAAATTGAAAAGAATGGTGTGCCTTCTTCTCTAGAGCTAGGTGATGAAATCCAAATCCAAGCCAATACATCGGTCATGAATCTTGATCAAATCATTTGGGAACCGATCCAGGATGTTTCTTGCAGTCATTGTCTTGATCCTATATACGTCCCATCCTCCACAGAGATGCAAACGTTGACCGTTATAGACAGTAATTCGCAATGCAGGGACAGTATACAATTTCTCATCGAACCATGCAGCCCGTCTGTCTATCTTCCAAATGTATTCAGCCCTAATGATGACAATGTGAATGATGCCTTTCTTCTCTTTACCGACAAATGTATTTTGAGCATTAATTATGTGAAAATATTTGACAGGTGGGGAGGGCTCATCCACTTCGACGAAAATTTGCAGTCATCCGATATTCTTTGGGATGGATATACTGACAATAAGATTTCTCGGACAGGCGTCTATGTCTACCTTATTGAATTGACATTATTAGGTGGAAAAAAGCAATTATTAAGTGGGGACGTTACGCTTTTCAATTAATTCTTGTCCTAATCGAACTCTTCTTCATCAAATTCCTCGTCATACTCTTCTTCGAATTCTTCTTCAAACTCATCTTGATTTACCTTATTTTGCTGTATTTGAGTTTGCTCATCCTCTGGAGTAAGCGTCTTATATTTTTCACAATCAATCAAGTTGAAAAAGCCAGGAGGCGGTTTTGGAAATTCTGCTTCTGCATTGTATACCACCAATGAATCATTCTCTATCTTACGCATGAATTTCTCGAATATAGGACGCGCCATTACATAACCCTGCCCCTCGTCCAAGGTCAAAAACCGAATCCATTTGTCATCTCCTCCAGTCCATACTCCTGTCACAAGTTCAGGTGTAATGCCCATAAACCATCCATCTGAGTAGTCATTGGTTGTTCCCGTCTTTCCTCCCACCTTGGACTTAAGTCCCATTCCATATTTTCCACCCACATTATTCCTCAACATATCTACCATGACTGAATTATAGAGCGGGTTGATAGCTGTATTTCGCTTAGGAATACCCGTATAGATTATTCGACCATTTTTGTCCTCAATCCTGGTCACAAAGATTGGTTGTGTATAGGTACCATCATTGGCAAAAGTAGTATATGCACCGACCATATCATACAAGGTCAGATCCACGGCTCCGAGGCTAATACTTGGCAGTTCAGGCACAGCGACTTGTCCATTGTCCAATTCCAATTCCGTATTAATTCCTACATTTTTAAGCAATTCCTTTATCACTCGCACATTACCCATTTCCTTGACCAATCGGACGGTGATAGAATTTTTGGAATAGAGAAGACCGTGATATAGGTTGTATTTATTACCCGTAAACTCTCCATTGGCATTGGCAGGAGACCATTCATCAAGGAGGTTGAAATTAGCATCTCCAGGAGCGATTGTATATTGAATATCATCAAAAGTTTGACAAGGCTGAATACCTTGCAAAGCAATAGCCGTAGTATACACGAATGGTTTTATGGTCGAACCTACCGACCTCCTGCTATTGACATGGTCGTATTTGAAATAATTGTGATCAATACCTCCTACCCATGCCTTGATATAGCCTGTAGCAGGATCCACACTCAACATACTTCCCTGCAAATGCATATTGTGAAATCTCACACTATCGATAGGTGTCATCAATGTGTCTACTTCTCCTTTTTCATAATCAAACACCTTCATTTCTACCGGCTCGTTAAAATCAGCTTTATACTGATCTACCAGTTCTATCCATTTAGATTTTAAACCTTTCCAATTATCGGTTTTGATCAGTTTTTTGTAATCACTTTCATAGTTGCCTTTTATCTTACCTTCCGTGATCTCCTCACTCCAATTCGACTTTTTATTCTCAATTCTTAAAAGTGCCTGGATGGCATTATCATTCAATGGGATTTCTGAATCTTTCTTTCGAATCTCTCCTATTGCCTCTGCCAAAAATTGATTTCTCAGTACCTGATATCTATCTGATGATTTTACCCTTTTCTCAAAAACCTCAGCTCGGATATCTCTTTGAAATTTGTCTGCATCATAAGTCCAGGGATCTTTTCTCTTCCATACTCTCCAAAATCGATCCTGGTTCCACTTCATATGCTCCTTGAGCGCGTCTTCCGCATTCCTTTGATAATTGAGATCAATCGTACTATAAATTTTCAAACCATCTGTATAGATATTATAATCAGTACCATCTGGCTTCTTAATCCCCTCCGTTTTGAACAAATCTCTCAACCATTTTGTAAGCTCACTTCTGAAGTAAGGTGCAGGACCTTCACTTTGGGTTTTACGCGAAAATTGATCCATTGATATGACAATACCTGACAAACTATCCCTTTCAGCTTTTGAAATATGGTCAGACTTATACATTTGATTCAAAACAGTATTCCTGCGTTCCTGAGATTTTTCAGGGAATCTTTTTGGATTGTATAAACTTGGATTTTTTAGCATACCGACCAGGACAGCAGCTTCTTCTACATTAAGGTCTTTTTGGTTTTTGGTGAAGTAGGTTTGTGCAGCCGCTTCGATGCCATGCGCTCCGTTGATGAATTCAAATTTGTTGAGATACATCGTTACTATTTCTTCCTTGGTATATCGTTGCTCCAGTTTTACCGCGGTAATCCATTCTTTGAGCTTGGTGGCAATCAACTTTCTAGTTCTGGCAAATTTGCCAAGACCTCGCATATTTGGTCGCTCAAATAGCAGCTTTGCCAATTGCTGAGATATGGTAGATCCTCCTCCCTGACTCTCTTGTTGGAGCAGTACCGTTTTGAAGCCTACCCTCAATAGTGCCATAATGTCTACTCCAGAGTGGTCAAAAAATCTTTCATCTTCGGTAGATATCAATGCATTCAATACATTGGGTGACAACTCATCAAATTTTATGGTCTCTCTATTTTCTACATAGTACTTACCAATTGGATCATTATTGGAATCGTAGATTACTGAAGCCAAGTCATATTTTGGATTTTCCAATTGTTCGAATGTAGGCAAATCCCCTTTGTTGATTGTCCAAAAAAGCAGAAACAAACCCACTACCAATCCCGCAGCTAATGTCCAAAGAACAATCTTAGCGATTTTTAATCTTCTTTCATTTTTATTGGGAATTCCTGATTTTATTTCCTGATCCATTATATATTATCCTACTCGACGTTGATTTAGCTTCCAATACTTAAAAGCGAGTGTAAATGTATTGCTTTTATTTTTTTTGGTTAAAAATTCCAATAATAAAAACTTTTATGGGTCAAATCAAAGCAATATTCTCATGGGCGTTTCTTCATTCAACAAAACAAATATTTAAGCCAACTTCAAAATAATTGAATCAAACTGCTCGAGCTTGCTCCCAACCATGTTAAATATACCTTAATACACAAGAATATTCCTAAACTGTTTCGCCCCGCTGCGTTACACCAATGCTGTGATTGAATGGTTTTTACACATAGAAATAAAATGTATAAGAGATCACAGCCTGAAAAGGCTTCATTTTTAGTCTTTTATACCACTGATAATCAAAAAAATACTAATTTTGCAGCCCTATGAAAAAAAGCGTTTTATTTATATTGGTTTCCTTCATGATGATTGCATGCAAATCTGAATTCGAAAGAGTCAGAACAAGCAATGATCCTGAATTGCTATATAAGAAGGCATTAGAGTTTTACGAAGATGAAGATTGGGTAAAAGCACAAACACTTTTGGAGCTTTCGATCCCAAATTATAGAGGAAAAGCAGAGGCTGAAGAGCTATTTCTTAAATTTGCTTATACCCACTATTACAACAATGAATTTATTCTATCGGCACATTACTTCAAAAGTTTTGCATCAACATTTTACAATAGTGACAAAAAAGAAGAAGCAGAATTCATGTCGGCTTATTCAAATTATAGAATGTCACCTAATCCAAAATTAGATCAGACGTATACAGAAAAGGCAATTGAAGGATTACAGTTATTTGTCAATACCTTCCCACGAAGTGAACGAGTAGCAGAGTGCAATCAATTGATCGATGAGCTGAGGGTTAAATTGGAAAAGAAGGCACTTGAGCAAGGAGAACTCTATTATAATATTGGACAATATGAAGCCGCAGTTAAGTCGTTTTCAAATATGTTGAATGATTATCCAGATGCAGAAGATGCAGAAAAGGTAAGATATTTGATGTTAAAAGCAACATATGAGTTTGCCAAGAAAAGTATCTATGGCAAAAAATTGGAACGATTTGAGGAGGCGGAAGTGTTATACAACAAGTTTATAAAAAAACATTCTACTTCAAAATATAGTAATGAAGTAAGTGATATATATTCAAATATAGTTGAAGAACTAAAAAAACTGAAAGCATGAGCGATATTAAAAGTAAAGTACAATCAATCGACCCTAATGTATCTGCAAGAGACATAAAAGCAATAGCAGCTTCTACAGGGAACATCTATGAAGTACTTAATGTCATCTCAAAAAGAGCTGCTAATCTTTCTCAAGATATCAAGATAGAATTGCATTCTAAATTAGATGAATTTGCTACGACTACTGATGCGATCGAAGAGGTGCATGAAAACAAGGAGCAAATTGAAATTTCAAAATTCTATGAAAGGCTTCCTAATCCAGCAATCATTGCTTATACAGAGTATATGAATGGTGAATTGGAATACAGAACTAGAGATAGCGAATAGAAGATAGCTTTGGATCTGTAGTCATCAATTGACAAATGGATCATTAAAACATCAAAATGAATACTATTTTAGACGGCAAGAAGATTATTCTGTGTATCACGGGTTCTATCGCCGCCTATAAATCTGCTTTATTAGTAAGGCTATTCGTAAAAGCAAATGCCGATGTGAGGGTAATCATGACTCCATCGGCTTGTTCATTTATTACACCTCTTACGCTCTCTACATTATCCAAGCACGATGTCCACACAGAGGTATCCGACGGATCCAGCTGGAACAATCACGTGGAATTAGGTCTTTGGGCAGATGCCATGATCGTAGCACCGTGTACAGCAACCACCCTCGGCAAAATGACCAACGGCATCGCCGATAATATGGTTGTGGCAACTTACCTCTCGGCAAAATGTCCTGTCTACATCGCACCAGCCATGGACCTCGACATGTGGAAACATCCCTCCACCAAATCCAATATCCAAAAATTAGAATCTTATGGAGATACCATTATTCCCGTAGGTGATGGCGAATTGGCCAGTGGGCTGAGTGGAGAAGGAAGGATGGCCGAGCCAGAAGAAATAATCGAATTTTTGTCCAAAGCATTTTCCAAGGGATTGGATATGGTTGGCAAAAAAGTATTGGTCACGGCTGGACCGACTTACGAAGCCATCGATCCTGTAAGATTTATTGGCAATCGCAGTTCTGGAAAGATGGGAGTAGCAATTGCAGAAGCCTGTGCCAATCGAGGAGCCAAAGTAGAATTGGTCCTAGGTCCATCAAAATTGAAAATCACACATCCAAATATTAATTGTACCAGAGTGCAATCTGCAGAAGAAATGTATCAGGCTGCAACTGGAGTTTTTGAATCATGTGATGCAGCTGTGATGGCAGCGGCGGTAGCAGATTATACTCCAAAGACGGTATCCGATATTAAGATAAAGAAGAAAGAAGGTGATTTGAATATTCCCTTGGAAAGAACCAAAGACATTGCTGGATATCTTGGTTCAATTAAAAAAGATCAGGTACTAGTCGGTTTTGCTTTGGAAACAAATGACGAAATTGCAAATGCAAATCGAAAACTGCAAAAGAAAAACCTTGATTTCATCGTTCTAAATTCATTGAATGATAAAGGAGCTGGATTTCAACATGATACAAATAAGATTAAAATCATAAAGAAATCTGGCGAGACGCTTGAATTCGAATTGAAGCGAAAATCAGAAGTAGCAGAAGATATTGCACATGAATTGGTAAAATTGATGTAGTCTTTTGCAAAAATTTAAAGAAAAGCATTTATGAAATATTACGTTCAGACAATCATATGTTTACTACTTTTTTTCTCTTGGCAATCCTTGGATGCCCAGGAGTTTAATCTTTCTGTAAAAGTATCCGCACCTGCTCTTGCTACGGCAGACCCTAAGGTAATGGAGACACTCCAGCAGGAAATGGAGAAATTTTACAATAGCAATCAGTGGACAGAAGATATATTTGAAGAACATGAAAAAATCTCAGGCACTATTCAATTGACAGTTAAAGAAGAATTGTCTGCAACATCATTCAAAGGAGAATTGATCGTTCAACTTTCAAGACCTGTATTCAATTCACAATATTCTACCCAGACCATGAGGTACCTGGATAGAAATATTACTTTTTCGTATGATGGTCTGCGTCCGCTCCAAAAAACAGATGACGGATATATAGACAACTTTTCATCTATTTTGAGTTTTTATGCCTACTACATGTTGGCTGTGGACTATGACACCTTTTCCAAATTAGGAGGTGATGTTTATTATGATCAGGCATTTTCTCTGTACAACAGTCTTCCGAGTTCTATTCAAAGAGGTGATAGCGGATGGACTCAAGATGATAAGAGACAGCAAAATAGATACTACCTTATCGAAAACGCGAGAAGTCCTAGATTCAGAAGATACAGGGAGGCCATCTACTCATACCACAGATTGGGATTGGACAAGATGTATGACGATGTAGTCACGGGCAGGCAGATATTGTTGAATGCCATTACCGACGTAGGAAGAGTAAATAAAGAGGTGAACAATACGATTCTTCCAAGAATGTTTTCGGATACAAAAAGGATTGAAATCATCGATATTTTCATAGTTGCTGATCCTGATCAAAAGACGAAGGTTAGGAGTATTATGATAAGTATTGATCCTACTCAAACCGAGGCTTACAAAGAATTGCGATAGGAAAATTTTAGGTTGATTTGAATAAAAAACACATCGCTATTTTTGCATCTGGCTCTGGTTCCAATGCACGTAAAATTTTGGAGTATTTCGAGGAGAATGACAATATTGATGTATCGCTTATTGTCACTAATAAAAGTAAAGCTGGTGTTTTAGATCATGCCAGGGAATTCGATGTACCTACGCTTAAGATGGATCGTTCATTCTTCTATGACTCCAAAGCGATTCTAAAAGTACTGCAATCCGAAAAAGTGGACCTTATTGTTTTAGCTGGATTTCTGTGGCTTGTCCCTGGCTACCTCATTGAGGCATACCCTGATAAAATTATAAATATCCATCCAGCCCTGCTTCCCAAATATGGCGGAAAAGGTATGTACGGCCATCATGTGCACGAAGCTGTTAAGGCCAATAATGAAAGTGAATCAGGAATGACCATTCATTATGTAAATGAGAAATTTGATGAAGGAGGCCATATCTTTCAAGCAAGCTGTGAATTGGATGAGGGTGATAGTGCTACAGATATTGCTAAGAAGGTATTGGCTCTTGAGCATGCCAATTATGCAAAGGTCATTGAGGGATTATTGGTGTAACTCGGCATATTCATAAGTAGTACAAAACCATTGAGAATCACATATTAAAGGTTATCTTAATACAAAGAAAACCCCGTTTTATACGTTGACTGCGGAAAAACGGGGTAATCAAAAAAGTATTAAGATGAAAATACGTAGAATTTCCGAATTTCAGTCTAAGATCCACTTTCCAAATTTTGATACCCATTATGAAAAGTACCTAGAGAGTTTTGCCAAGACCGATCTGGGTAAGATATATCAAGCTGTTCCTTGGGGTAAAATGGCTCGTGCTCTTGGGTTAAAGGAACATGATAAAGGTCCAAGTTGTATCTTTTCTCCTCAAGGCAAGCTGGCTTTAATGTTCTTAAAGCATTACTGTGGCTGTTCTGACAATAAATTGATCGAGCAGCTTAACGGAAGTGTCTATTATCAAATATTTTGTGACTTACTCTTAGAGCCTGGTCAGCATATTGAAAATTATAAAATTGTCAGTCAGATTCGATGTGAGATTGCTGGGATGCTAAACATAGATTTAGTAGAAGAGGTGTTGATGGAAAAGTGGCGTCCATACATGAGTAATCTCAATGGTATTACTTGTGATGCTACTTGCTATGAAAGCAGCATAAAATATCCTACGGATGTAAAACTTCTGTTTGATTCAGTTCAATGGATTTATGAGCAGTTGAAGAAGCAATGTAAAACCCATGGATTGAGAATGCCGAGGACAAAATACCTGAAGTGGGTAAGGCGCTCGATCAGTTATAGCAAGATGAAACAAAAGCGAAAAAAGAAACGCAGGAGTTTAACCCGAGGACTGGTAAAGCTATTGACCAAATTGATAGGAAAGCTGGATGAATTGGAAATGGAATATGGAATTTTATCAAAGAATGAAAGCTACAAGAATCGCCGTGAAACCACAGCCAAGATCTTAGCTCAGCAAAGCGATAAGTTTTATAGAGGTATTCGTCCCAAACATGCGATTGTGTCAATCGATAAGCCATACATCCGCCCAATAGTAAGAGGAAAAGAAACGAAAGCTGTAGAGTTTGGGGCAAAAGTACACAAGCTACAAATAGACGGTATTAGTTTTATCGAACACCTTAGCTTTGAAGCATTTAACGAAGGTACACGATTACAGTCCACAATATACAGAGCACAAAAATTGACACGGACACAGGTAAAATTGTTAGGGGCAGATTCGATCTACGCTACAAACTCAAATAGAACATATGTGAGTCAACGCAAAATAAGCAACGATTTTAAACCAAAGGGTCGACCAGGAAAACATAAAGAACATAAGAGTCAAATATCGAAGATGATCACCAAAGAACGGGCTAGCCGATTAGAAGGAAGCTTTGGAACAGATAAAGAGTACTTTCTTCTGAAAAAAATTAAAGCTAGGACCAAGGAAACAGAGCGTTTATGGATATTTATTGGAATCCATACCTCAAATGCTCTAAAAATCGGAGAGCGAATGAGTCAAATCACAGCCAAAGCAGCTTAAAATAGAACCAAAATTACAGTACGATAAAATTACAAGGGAATCGCTATGCCTTCTTACTTATGAATATGCCTAACTCATCTATAAATTTTCGAAATACAAATTGATTTTCACCGACTTATTCGTCCCCTTTTGGGCCAGGTAGAATATTTTATTGTCGATGACTCTCAGCCTAAATATCTTTGGACTGTCTATAGAAAGAATAGGTTGTATATTGAGTCTTTCATCTATCTCACACAGAACATATTGATCAGAATCATTTTTTTGAAAAATATATGTTTTACTTTTTTCTATATTATTCAATACAAAGTCCTGTTTGCCGATTTCAACCGACTTTTCAATTATCCTGCCTCCCAGATAATGCAATGAATCCATAAGCGCATTGCCAAGTAATATTCCTTTCTGCATTACTGCAAAAGAATTTTCTTCATGTGCAGTCAAGACAACATTGTCAAGAAAGTCGCTTTCCTCTTGCATATTGCGAATTTCTGCATTTAGTAAATCATCATTAGTAGTAATATTTCCTATTCGAGCACCTCGATCTATCTTCCATTGATATCTTCTTTTCAACAAAGCCAACTCTTCTAAATTGATTTTCTTGAGCAAGCTATCCTTGCCACCTCGTATTGAAACAATATTTCTTTCCAATCCAGAAGATTTTTCATACTCGTAAATCCACTGCCCTCGATTGAACAAAACACATTTATCGAATACCTTTTCTAAGTCTTTTCGACTTGATTTTTCTCCTAGTATCAATTGACCGTTTGACACTTGAATTAAATGACAATTGGTCTTGTCTCTCAAATATGTCTTACCAATACAGCTGGTGTATATATTTTCAAAATCATAATCAAAATCCAACTCATCGATAAGGTATCCATCCAATTCATACAATGATAATTTTGATTTCTTTCCTACATAGGATTTTTTAAAAACAACAATATGGTTATCAATGATTTCAAAATTTTTGATCGCAAATCCAGATACTTTTTCAATTTTATGAATTTCTCTTTTAGATTTAATTGTGACATCATCCAAAGTGTTTGTTTTGCTGACTAACCATATGGTATCTGGTATCTCATCAATGTCATTGTAAATCAAACTCTGGTATCCAACATGCGAAAACTCCAGAAACGATTCGAAATCAATTTTAAACTCTCCCCTTTCATTTGTATATACCGCTGAATTGGATGTCACAACATGCACATTTCTAATAGGCTCTTTTTCTTGAGCACTAAACACCACTTTTTCAATCTCAATAACTTGGGCGTTCATCCCAATGGAAAAAATAATGATTAATACGAATAGAGATAAAGTTGATTTTATCATTGATAGAAAAGTTGGTACCAAGAAAGATTATTCATACTATAAAATGTACCCAACCTCTTAATTAATCAGGTGGCTGGCCCTTATTTTATAAATGATTATTCTAAAAGTACAAGAATAAATTTCTAAGAAATCCTAAAAAATAGTTAAATCAAAATTGATTCGGACATTTGAAATAAAAACCAATCTTAATACCGAATAACGATTTACAATCTACAATGACATAGAAATAACAATATAATGAAAGCTCAATTTACTTTTTGAAGCTATATTGACCGCACATTTCTAAAGGAATAATACCTTTATCAGATAATTCCAATAATTTATGCGCAATCATATTTTAGTTGTTCTAATTTCCCTTTGTAGTGCAATATCCAGCGAAGTGTACTCTCAATACTTCCAACAAAATGTATCATACAATATAACTGCACGTCAAGACACCACGAATCATACCATATCAGCTACTTGCGACATTACCTACACCAATAATTCGACCACCGAATTGGACACCATCTTCTTGCACTTATGGGCCAATGCTTTCTCAGACAAACTTTCCGCTTACAGCAATCAAGCCCTCCGTATAGGAAGGCTTGAATTTTATTTTGCTGATGAGGATGAGATGGGTGGCTACAATGATTTGGAGGTGAATGTAGATGGCAAAAAAATGACACTCTACAGCTGGAAAGGAAATTCGGATGTAGTCTATTTTTTACATCCCAAAAAACTAAAACCACAAGAAACGCTTGAGATTAAAACTTCCTATGAATTAAAATTACCGCGAAAGCTGAGTAGAATGGGATACACCAAATATGACAACTACTTGATGTATTGGTACCCTACCCCAGCCGTTTTTGATTCAGATGGATGGCATCCAATGC
Source organism: Saprospiraceae bacterium (assembly GCA_965230575.1). GTDB lineage: Bacteria > Bacteroidota > Bacteroidia > Chitinophagales > Saprospiraceae > CAJXUU01. Next base: position 2,635,121 of record OZ246013.1, on the reverse strand, counting down.
CTTACCTGAATATGGGCGAGACTTACATGGAGGTAGGTGATTATAATGTCGAATTCACTACTCCTCTGACATCGATTATTGCCTCTGTGCCTCCAAAAGAAAATTCTACTAAAAATAAATTCAAGTACGAAGCCAGCGGGATTATTGATTTTGCGCTCGTGACCAGTAAGAACAAAAAGATCTATCCTCATTCCATTACCACTAAAAAGGGAAATGAAATCGATATTTCTATAATGACCAGATATTCAAAAAGAGATTCTAGTGCAACTATTTACTTGAAGCGGGCCTTGGATTACTTTGAAAACATAATCGGTGACTTTCCATACACTTCTTTAACAGTGATGGATAAAGGAAAAAAGTCAACCAGTGGCATGGAATATCCAGGATTAATCACAGTCAGTGGTCCTGATGACGAATCTGGAGACTATGAGTATTATCTGGTGCATGAGCTACTCCATCAATGGTTTTATAGTGCCTTGGCCTTCAACCAGAGGGACCATGCCTGGCTTGATGAAGGACTTACTACATACTATCAGCAGCGGTATTACAAGGAAGCAAAAGGTGTAGACCATTACTCCACTAAAGGAAGCCTCGGCATGCATAATGGGCAGCAACCCATATTGCACACCGTCGCCCGAGCTCAGGCTTGTCGGCATCATCATACTTCATTGTGCACGAGCGCCATGGATATCGACCCAGCCAATTATGGTTTTAATGCGTATGAAATACCCGCTCGAATGTTTGCTCATTTGACAGATTATCTTGGTCAGACAGCTTTTGATTCTGGAATTAAAAAATTCTACGAAGATTGGAATGGGAAACATCCTGGACCAAAAGAACTTCAAAATAGCCTTGAAAAAGCTTCTTCTAAAAATTTGACATGGTTTTTCAAAGAACTGATCGAAATGGATTGGTCATATGATTATAAAATAAATAAAATCAAAAATGGCAATCTGGAAGTAGAGCATATTTCTGGATCTTCTCCACCATATAAAATCACCTTCAAGTCAAAGGATGGTGAATCCAAGGATATTTGGATTGATGGCCACACTGGTATAAAGTCAATTCCCCTTCCCGAAGAGAGATTACATATTGCAATTATCGATGAGGAAGGTCTATCTATGGATATCAATACAAACAACAATTCCATTAATAGAAAACGACCTATAAAATTGATACCTGGAACAAAATTGGACGATGGGAGGTATAGAGAATTGTACTTCCTCCCCACTGTATCATTCAATACTTCTGATGGTGGACAATTGGGATTGGCACTTTACAATTCTTCATTTCCTAGTAAGAAATTGAGGTGGGCTCTGTCTCCTGCATATGGCTTCGATTCGGCAAAACCAATCGGTGAAGGTTGGATTAGTTATGATCAATATTTGAATAACAAAAAATTCAGAAAGTTACAGTACAAATTAAATGCAAAATCCTACAGTTTCAGAAACAGTGAATCATTGGATGCTTCTTTGCGCTACACAAGAATAAGTCCACAAGTATCACTACACTTCAAACACAAATTAAAAGATAATTTGTCCAGCAAAATATATCTAAAGACTATATTTCTTAATGAAGAAAAATTTGTTTTCAATGAGGATCAATTTTCTATTGGAACAGATCAAAATACAATTTTTCGTCTAGGATATGAGCGCTACAACTTCTGGAATTTAGGCCCTTCAGAGTTTATTTCCAATGTAGAATTCCAACCTTACACCAATAGTGTTGGAGAAAAAAATCACTATTTAAAATTAACCGCAGCATATTCCAAATCATTTTATTATGCTCCGAGTAGGTCAGTAGATTTGCGAGTATGGGCTTCATATTTCATCTCAAATTCACAAAGAGAATCCGCAAATTTTGACGGCAGTTTTGTAAAAGGATCAGCGGCATTGATTTATCAAGGATTCAATGATTATGCCTATGATGGATATTTTTTCAATAGAGCAAACCAAGATGCAAGTCTGGATAATCAAATCGGCTATATGGGAGGTGGATTCAAAACACCTTTCGGAAGTCAATATAGCATTGGACAAACCAATGATTTGGCATTTGCACTCAATTTAAAGTCGAACCTCCCCATAAAAACACCGGGAATTTTCCCTTTGAAGCTATTTCTTGATGTTGGATATTATACTGCAAAGGAAACAGCTGAAGCAAGTCTCGAAGGTAGAAGTTTTTATAGTGGCGGAGTGATGTTGGAGTATGGAGGCGGATTGTTTTCTGTATACCTTCCTCTGCTCAATAGTCAAGCTCTAAATGATATCTACGATACGGAAGGAATCGGAACTCTGGGTAGGTTGAGCTTTAAATTGGATCTTATACGATTCAATCCATGGGAAATTGCTGAAGATTATAAATTCTAAAGTAATGTATTAATAGGAATTGCCGCTGAAGGTTTTAGCGCTTCACCAAGAATATTACAAAGTTTATATAGTTTTCTGGAATTGGAAATCTCTTGCGAAAAATTACATTAGAACATTTACATTTGCATCTTAAAGAAAGAGAAAATGCAAGAGTTACAACATACAATCGAACAAGTTTGGGACAATAGAGAATTACTCAAGGAAGAAAATGTAAAATCTTCGATTAGAGAGGTCATCGAATTGCTTGACAAGGGAAAAATTAGAGTTGCCGAGCCAGATGGTGACAATTGGAAAGTAAATGACTGGGTAAAAAAAGCAGTCGTTATGTATTTTCCTATTCAGGCAATGCAGACCATTGAAGTGGGACCATTTGAGTTTCATGATAAAATTCCGTTGAAAACCGATTACAAGTCTCAGGGAGTACGAGTGGTTCCTCATGCCATTGCCAGACATGGTGCTTATCTAGAATCAGGGGTCATTATGATGCCGAGCTATGTCAACATTGGTGCATGGGTTGGCTCAGGGACCATGGTGGACACCTGGGCTACCGTGGGTTCGTGTGGTCAGATTGGAAGGAATGTTCATCTTTCGGGAGGTGTTGGTATAGGTGGTGTACTCGAGCCATTGCAGGCTACACCAACAATCATAGAAGACAACTGTTTTATTGGGTCAAGATGTATTATTGTTGAAGGCGTAAGGGTGCGCAAAGAAGCAGTGATTGGAGCTGGGGTGACCATCACCAAATCTACACACATCATTGATGTTACTGGCCCTGAACCTGTCACGCATCGTGGCGAGGTGCCTGAGCGTTCAGTAGTAATCCCTGGCAGTTATACAAAAGAATTTGCAGCTGGGAACTACAATGTAAATTGTGCGTTGATAATTGGGAAAAGAAAGCCGAGCACCGATAAAAAAGTAAGCCTGAATGAGGCACTTAGGGAGCATAATGTGGCCGTCTAGCAAACCGTAAAAAAGTGAATTTAGATTTTGAAAACTTACATACCGAATTGAATTTTACTACTTCCCGATCTGGTGGGAGAGGCGGACAACATGTAAATAAGGTCGAAACCAAAGTCACTTTGAGGTTTAATGTTCAGAATTCTAATGTCCTATCAGAAGAGCAAAAACAAAAGGTGCTGGAAAGATTAAAGAATCAAATTAATAAGAATTTTGAATTGATTCTTCATCAGGAAACAGATAGATCTCAATTAAAAAACAAACATAAGGTCATTAAAAAATTTGATGCTTTGATAATGAATGCGCTGAAGGAAAAAAAGAAGCGAAAACCTTCCAAAATTTCCAAAGCCGCGAAACAAAAAAGAGCGGATAACAAAAAACATCGATCCGAAGTGAAATCCAATCGCAAGAAGATTCAGCTTTGAATTCTTGAGTTTTGCAAATCACATACTCATTGGGACAATGCAAATCCTTCCAATATCGTTTCTAAATAAAGTCAATTTTTCATGCGTATTTATTCCCTTTCTCTGGTTTTAGTTTTACCTCTAACCTTATCATTCGTTGCCATACTATATTATAAATATTATGAAGGCTATGATATGGGATACTGGTTTTTAGCGCCTATATTTTTAGGAGTTGTACTTTATTTTTCTCGTGAAGAAATTGACTACTGGTATCTCAAAAGAAATCCTATAAAAATCGAGCCTGAGATACTCAAATTGCTCAATAATTATATTCCATTTTATCGCAACCTTAGTGAGGAAGAAAAGAGAAGGTACCAAATAAGACTGAGTCAATATATTACAGGTCGAAGCTTTAAGTCAGTTGGGTCGGAGTTGAAAGATGTGCCTTATGACATAAAAGCCATGATCGCAACGAATGCCATTCAGCTGGCCTTTTACCAAAAGGATTATCTAATCGGGGATTTTGATCGAATTTTTATATACAAACATCCTTTTGGAAGTCCGGCCCACAAATTCCTTCATACGGTTGAAACCGAAGCGGAAGATGGTGTGATTATCTACTCCCTTGAGCATTTAGTGCCTGGCATTACCAACCCAGAATTGTATTATAATATTGGAATGCATGGTTATGTCGATGCATTTATAAAGGCGAACCCAAAGGCTCCCTTTCCTCCAAAACTAGGTGCTGATTGGTTTGATATTCTTGCTATAAGTGGTATTTCCAAAAAACAGATTCTAGCCACCATTGGATTTGACAGTGCAGATTTATTAGTTGTGTTGGCTACATGTTATTTTACCTACCCCCAAGCTTTTGAAAAGAGATTGCCAGAACTAAAAAAAGAATTGGATGTTCTTTTTGGAGTATCCAAACTCTAAAATTAAGGCGTTTTATGCATCTTTTCTTATCCAAACATCTCTTTGCGGGAATGGTATCGAGATATTATTTTCTTTGAATAGCTCATCAAGGCGAAAACGAATATCGCTTTTGATATCTTCTATAATCAAATATCGATTGCTAAAGAAATAAACTGTAAAGTCCAGTGCGCTTTCTCCAAAATTATTGAATCGCACAAATGGGACTGGGTAATCCAATATCTGATGATGCTCATTTGCAGCTGTCAACAATAGTTTTTTGACTAATGAGGTATCACTTCCATAAGCCACACTTGTTGCCACTTCAAAGCGATTAAATTCAACAAAATGAGTCCAATTCTTGACGCTGTCATTGACAAGCTTTGAGTTAGGGACAACGACGGAGATATTGGCCCTGGTCTCAATTATTGAAGAACGCAATCCAATTTTTTTTACGGCACCTACTTCACCTCCAACTTCCAATATATCTCCTACAGAAACAGTGCGCTCAAATAAAAGCACAAGCCCTGAGAAAAAATCATTAAATGTTTGTTGTAGTCCGAGTCCAACACCCACAAGTAAGGCAGCTGCACCACCGAGAACCAAGGTCATATCGATGCCCAGTCCTTCGATTGCAAGAATGGTGGCGATAAAATAGATAAGGTATTTGAGCAGTTGATTAATAGCGAATCTACTTCCTTGATCTATGTGTTTTCTTTTAAAAAGGCTGAATAAAGCAACTTGGGTGAGTACCCAAATTATGATCCTTGCAATCAGAAAGATGACAACTACAGTTAATATTTTTGAAGGAGTAAATTGCCACTCACTTCCATCACCTGATGGGTAACGGAACAAGACAAAATTCCAATCCAATTTTTTAATCAATGCAATAGAGGCTAGAACAATGACAATATATTGTACCAGTTTGTTGATTGTCGATCGCACATTGGCAATGTTGTCTTTGGAGTCAAGAACTTCCTCTTCTCTATCCTTTTGGTACTTATAAATTAGAATATTGGAGAAAAACCATTCTGTGAGCCATGCCAAGATCAAAATTATCAGTCCAATGAGAATTATACTATAGCGTACGATAATTCGGTTATTATCTATATTGAATAACTCAGCATCAAGATTTAATAATTTTATCAGGAAATAGGCAGTAAAAAGCAGTGTCAGCTTACGCAGATAGCTTTCGAATCTTCTTCGATTTGGAGCATCGACGTCATGCTTTTGAAAAAAATCAATTCTCCATTTTGCTCGAGTGAGTTTCAATCCTGCAACTGCAAATAAAAGAATAAAAAATAGTCCAAATAGATGGGCAATTGAGAAGTCTAAGCTTCCAACCTGGAATAATACAAACTCGAAAAACCTATTTAACATATTACAAATCTAATCATTTCATTTAGCTGCAAATAATAATTATTGAGAAATAGCATTTGTCAAAATTAACTACCGAAATCGGTTAAAAAAATCATAATAAATCAACTCAATATAACCGAAATGTCATTTTGGATGTTTAAATCGCACAATGAGTGGTAATTTTACTTTAACTTCCATCAAAGAATGCGTAAATTTTCCATTTATAAAGCGAAATACGAACTTAAATCCATTTTATATGAAAGATCAATCACTTTGGTACTTAGAAAATATAGATGTAACAGGAATATTCTGTCCTAAGAAATTGGATTCGCACCAATCTTCTCTAGTACATAAAAATTTTAAAAAAGGAGATTACATCTACATGCCTGATCAAAGTAGCGACAAGGTTTTTTTCTTGAACGAAGGACGGGTGAAAATAGGTACTTATGGAGAAAATGGTAAGGAAATCACTAAAGCAATTCTCAACAAAGGAGAAGTTTTTGGTGAATTGGCTATGATTGGTGAAGACAAGAGACGCGATTTTGCTTATGCAATGGAAGACAGTCAGGCCTGTGTCCTAACTACCGACGAAATGAAATCCATGATGAAAGACCACAATGGATTGAGTTTATTTTTCATGAAAATAATGGGTAGCAGAGTTCTCGAAATGGAACAAAGATTGGAGTCACTCGTATTCAAAGACAGTAGAAGTAGAATTGTAGAGTACTTGGTAGAATTGGTCAAAAAAAATGGACAAAGAGTAGGTTATGAATGGGTAGTAAGAAAATTCATAACCCATCAGGAAATTGCAAATCTCACAGCTACATCAAGACAAACTGTAACTACAGTCTTGAATGAATTAAGAGCAAACAACCTGCTCACTTTTAATCGTAAAAGACTATTGGTTAGAGATTTAGACAATCTACAAGCCGAAATCGTGTAAATTCCGCGTTCTATACTGTTTATACCTTATCTCATGTAATCTTTGTGATTCCTTGTGTTCTCTGTGGTTAAAAAAACATCTCGATTTTCAATACTACTCTAGAACCTTTTCCATCAACACTTCATCTATGAACTCTCCTTCCCAGATCATGGCATTCACTTCTCTACCATAAATTTCAAATCCCATCCTTTGATACAATCCCAAAGCGGGTGCGGAAATATGACTTGCTCCTAACATCAACTTTTGCAATCCTTGCATTTTTCTTGCTCTTTCAATGCATTCGAGCATTAGACTTTTACCAATCTTTTTCCCTCGATGTTCTGTATAGACGAATACACCCCAGATAAATCCTTTGTGCCAAGTTTTTTCATTTTTGTAACGAATAAATCCTAAAATCCCCACTAAATCTTCCCCTTCAAAATAGCCTAAAATGAAATTTTCATCATTTTTTTCTTTTAGGTCTTGAAGGGTTTTATCTCTGTCAATTTTTGCATTAGGCGATGCGCCGAAAGATTTTGGATCCAATTGTAAACTATCCTTTCTAATTTTGATAAAGCGATCTACATCATTTTCATTAAGGGCTCTAATCATTATTGATATTATTAATCGATAACCAATTTTTCCAGATGGGTCAATTTACCATTTTGATCTCGAATTTCAACAAAGTAAAATCCTGTGTTGATATTTTCAACATCAATCTTAATATTAGAAGTTGAAGAAATTTGTTTGCCAGCATCTGCTACTTGGCCAAAGTAATCAATAATCTTCCACGTAAAATTCTTAACTGGCTCTTGAAATGAAACAGTCATTATTGATGAAGCAGGATTTGGATAAAGCAGTAATTTCTTAAATGATTTATGATCCGAACTTAAATCCGATACGGAGGTCGTCAAGTTTGAAGTAGTTTGAATCAATTGAATGGAATCTTGCATTTCACAATCAGGCTCGAAGCATCCATTGCTGTCCAATCTAAGGACCCAAGCATAGGTAGCATTATTAAACTCTCCATTATCATCCCACAATTGACCTGTACATACAAGGTCTCCATTATCTGCTTCTTCAATATCAAGAAAATAGGTATCGCCAGGATATGTCTCATCCGCATATACCTTTTCCCATAATCGATTTCCTTCTGAATCATACTTAATAATATAGGCCCATTCGGTATCTGATGCGAAACTATAAAAATTGCCAGCAGCCACTACTCCGCCATCTTCAGTGACTATTACCTTGAATAGGTTGGCACGTGATGCGGGAGTTGTACCTGGTGGTAAATGTGTCCAAAGGGTATCAGACCAAATAAAATCGCCTTCTGCTGAAATCTTGTGGACTGTAGCTGGCCTTCGGCCATACATCATGTATTCTTCACCTAATGAGTCGATAATGTCTGGGGTAAATAGCCCCCAGGTGAATATAAAATCCCCGTCTTTATCTGGTGCCAGATCGGGCATATTATTTGTGAGTCCTGTAGGATTATAAGTACGACTCCATAAAACATTTAACTCATCATCAAATTTGATCAATTGCGCATATTTGCCATCTTCACCGAGAGTAGTTAAGGCAATGATAAAATTGTCATCTGTTGTTTTTATAAAATCCCATCCCACATTTTGATATTCAGAAAGTGCTATACTCTGAAACCTTTCTTCTTTGATTCTATTTCCTTCTGAATCTGCTTTAATTAAAACAAGATTTTCATCCTCTGCCCCGCTATAAGAATATACCCTCCCCAAAAGATATAAAGCATCATCTTTTATCTGAAGGCATGAAGCAAACACAACATCTTCTTCAAAATCATTTATGATGTAGTTTGCAATACTATCTCCTTGATAACTCATGTGATAAATATTCCAAGAAATATCTTCACTCTTATAATCTGCACTAAAAATGACAAAATCATCATTTAAAGGTTGAATGACCCTTTTAGGGCTAAATTTAAACCAATTGCCAAATGTCCTATCATTTTTCACATTCCCTTCAAAATCCAAATTTATCGTAGTATAACAACCTGTAGATTCAACTAGATGAGGATCACAAATACTATTGGTGAGCATGATATAACCATCATTTTTTACAAATATTTCCTTTCCATATTCATTCCCATTGGTTAAATTATAAACATGTGAAAACTGTTGAGCATTAATTACAGAATACAAGAGAGTCATCATTATTATACTTAGGAAGTAACACTTATTAGTCATGATAATCTTAAATTAATTATTGGGATGGGCAATTCTAATTTGCCCATCCCAATCTTCTAATTGTTTAGTGATGAATTATTACTTTCTTTTGAGCAGTAATATTTTTCTGCCTGTCATATAAAGATATAAAATAGATTCCATTCGGAAAATCTCTAATATCAATCTCTATATTTCTCGTACTTTCAGAGACACTTTGCATAATTCCAACATTACCAAACATGTCAGTTAACTCAAGTTTATGCGATCCTCTTTGATACTCTGGTAAACTGATTGACAAGGTAGATGCAACTGGATTTGGATAAACCATCAAGTCCTCTTCATCAAATTTGTCTTCTTCATAACTATTTCTAGTATTTGAGACCACCATTGGATCGCTCAATGGTAGTAAAGTACCTGTAGCTATATAATAAAGCGTTCTAGCATATGCAGCTTCAGGAAGATCAGAATTAGCTTCTGTTAAAAGTGTTGCAATCTCTGATGAAGTAAAAATGTCTCTGGTAATAGGAAAAACATCTCTGTCATCTGGATCAGGTTCCAATTTCGTACAATAGTGTTTTAATCCAATTCTCATTGTCGTTACAAAAGAAGTGATTCTTGTATTGTTAATAAGAGCCTCAGATGTTGTTGCCGTGGATGTCGAAACCATATTTTCCAATTCATCTAATACCAATATCGCGTCATCGCATTTATCCTGACTTATATAAACGAAGAAAAGATTCGCCATGCCAAAAAAGTCACACGAATTGCTGAGAATTACTTCTAATTCTTCCCATGTAAATTGGTCTTTGAATGCATAATAAATAGCTCTCTTGGCAAGTATGCTGGCATGCTTAACCTGCTGAATAAGTGTCCAATTGGTAGGGTCCTGTTCTAATTGTGCTAATAAGTCACAATAGTCTTCCATAATATCTAGGAGCTCTTGAAAAGTAAATACGATATTATTAGGAGGGGCCATACATATATTATTTTCCTCATTACTTGAGTCAAATTTCCAATTTTGCGGTATTCCAGATGGATCAGTCGATTGAATAGGCTCACTAGGTAACCAATAATTAAACGGTCCAACACCAGTAAAAGAGTATCCCAGTTCATTAGGAAAAATCCTTCTTATATTAGTTGGAATATTGCTAAAACGATTAAGTGCAGGCGCCGACTGATTTCCAATATTATCTCTTATATGACCATTGTGAACCACATCAAAATTAGATGCTTGAGATGTAATATTATTCTCAAAAGTTGTATTTGTATTTAAATGCATAAAGTAAATCCCTGTACTAGGAGAAATCATCTCATTACAATAGACCGAATTTTCTGCATCTCCCGTTGATTTAATCAGATTTGGATTTCTGGTTAGGATAAATTGGTTGTCTTCGATACGAAAATGATTACTTCCTTCTGCACTTACCCCTAATGTATTTGACTCAAATAAATTTCCATTTATATTGGCTCCATTAAAATTGTCAATTCCTGATATATTTACGGCTCTGGTACATTCAAAAAAGTAATTATCAAGAAGAATTTCGATCTCAGAAACGCCCATCATGCTTGACATCGCATCTATTCCAATTTCACATGACAAAAATTCATTTGTTCTCGCAACTGAAATTTTTGAATCTATCGACTGAATTCCAACCTCATGATTATCAAAAACATTTTGTAAAATCTCCACATTGTCAGTACCATATGAGTAAATAGAATGTAATACACTTTCAAAAGTATTATTGTCAACAATCTTAGTTTCCGCTTTTGAATTGTAAAGGGCAATATCCGTTCTATTGAGTATAAAATCATTTAGAATAACATCCACTTTAGAAGATGCTATTTGCCCATTCAAAATAAGCCCAACATCTAAATCCGTGAAAATACTTCTCGTGATTTGAATTTCTGAACTTCCCGTTACTATACCCTGCCCTGCTATTGGAAATGGAGAGCCTTCAAGTCCAGAAAAAGTAACCTCATCAATAATTATACTAAGCCCTTGAATAATAGGAGCATTTTCATTTCTAATTGTAATCCCCGCTTCCAAATCTCTAAAAGTAGAATTTGTACTTGCCATTATATTACAACCTTCAAATGAATATATACCAAACTTTCCCTTTTCAATTATACTAGTATTTTTCACCTCAATAGTTCCTAAATCGCAATAAATATGACCCCATCTTTCGTCACAAGCCGTTATGGTTGATTTATCTATTATTAAAGTAGCTCCATCCTCTACTGTAATGACTGCATCAGGCAACATCGAAATGACAGCATCCTGTATAGTCAATGTATTTCCTGTTTCTACAGTAATATTTCCATAAGTACCATCTGTATTTATGATTTCATTAGCTGAAATCACCTCAGGCACACAAATCTCATTCCACGCTTGATTAATTATTGCTACTTCTGTAGATCCAGCTCCAAAAGCGGCTTCAGCTGCAGTTACTGTGGCCAACCTTACATCCTTATAATCTATACTTCCACTTAACATTTGTAATGCATCCATCACTACTCCAATAGCAACATCAATCGTCAATCCATTGAAACTATTACATGTAGCATTCGCATTACCCTCAGAAATCAAATAAAACCAATGACCCATTGGTACCGATCGATCATGCTCTTCTTCAAAATCAATCACTTCATCAAAGCATGCCCATTGTGGAGATTCCAAGTCTCTCGCTGGATAATTTGAAGCAATACTATTTCCAACTTTCCAATCCACAGAACCATTATTATCATATAAATATTCCACATATACACCTAACATATCACTCAATCCTTCAGCTACAGTCTTATTTCCGATTCCATTTGTGACAAAATAATCATGCAACACTATATGCCCAAGTTCATGACCAAGAACATCGACTTCTGCATAAGTACTGCTTTGTTCGAAAGTACCTAGATGTACTTCAGCATCCTGTAGTGTTGCACTTTGATAGGTGTGTGCTCCATCATAATCATTTCCATTTGTAGCGACTCCATATGACCCAACATTAATATTGAGAAAGTTAATTCCCAAAGCATTTTCATAAATATCGGCAACTTCCGAAGTCACCCAGTGAGCTTGAAATACACTGGGCGCAGCTTCTGTTGTCCACATAGTATTAGTAGAAGGCATGGATGGTATGTATTGGGTATTTGCGAAAGAAGTTAAAAAATACAACTGTCCTGTAAAATCATATGTATTAATATTCCTATTTGTAGTCGATTTCAAAACTGTCATGCCTCCTTCGTCGATATCCTTCATGTCCCGGCTTCCATAATCTTCAGTGGGTGCATTTTTGTTCTCAACCGCACTTTCTTCTTTCAACAATTTCCCAGTTTCGGCATCTATATAAGCTACTTTAGCGCCTCCGTCGAAAAAATGACTTACATAGACTAATCTAGAATCACAATCACCGAGCAAATCTTGAACAATCTTTAATTCAGACTTTGCTTTATTGGATTTAGTCCGCGCCTGAACGACAGCATTACTTTTGATTTTGCTTTTATCAAATGCCTTATGATTAATAAACTTTGGAATTATTCTACTGGAATTGGGCGACTTTTCATTCTTATTGACAATAAGAGTATATCCGCCACCAACTACTTCAATTCCTTCGTAGTATTGTTGAAATCTTTGATAGACAATATTCTCATCCAATCTTGAATTCGTGGTTGATTCTAAGTCAAATGTAGTTCCCTCAGGCATTTGATATTCTCTAGCTATATTGGATACAGCCTGCTCCATACCTATTTTATCTGAAGGAATTTTGAATAAATCATTTTGCTTTGCAGAAATCATCACATCCTGCCTCGATCTCAAATCCGAAATTTTACGAACATTGACCTTTTGGCATTTGCTTGATTTATCCGGAATTTGATTGGAATGAGCAAAGATTGCCTCAGGGCAAAAAATTGAAATTAATAATGTAATTATTACGTACTGTTTCATACTAAGAATAATTTAAGGGTTAAAAAATATGATAACCTCAATTAGATTTAAATAAGAAAGAATACATTTACAGAATCATGTAAAGTGATTGGGAGTCTGCAAGCTGTGCAAGCAATAATGTAGGCTCTCTTTTTTTGTCTAAAGAGGAATATGTTAATCTAAAGTTGTTGTACTAGGTACAGTAAAAGGTTTTTAACAATAAAACTTAATGTCTATTTTTTTTAGTTTATATAATTGGCTGCCTAAAGATACGGTAAAAATTATAAAAATGCCATTTTATCTTGTTGAATTAACAAGATATTTTGTGAATTTAAAGTAAAATCTTCCGATCCCAAAATGGTGTTTAAATAAAATTCTCTAGAAGTAATCTTTTATTAAAGTGAGTAAAAAATCAAAGGTTTAAATTATCACAAATCACTGTTTATCAATATTTTAACACCACGACTAAACTTGATACTTGCAAGACTCCTATAAAAAAATGATATCCTTGACAGATCTGAATATCATTCAAAAGTAATCACATCTGACAGGGCTAAATGTCATTACCTAGAGAAGTACCAATACTTGCCAATATCTTACCTCTATCAATAGTTGGCAACTATTATTTTTCCTGTTTGAATAGAGTTGTTCATCAATACAGAATAGATATATAGTCCCGTCGGCAGGTTATTAATAGAAAGCTTTTTTTGATCATTGATTGAAGGATAAAATTTGACCAACCTTCCAGAAATGTCTCTAATATAAATATCTCCCAAATCCTCATCTAAAATTGACGATATTACAAATTCACCACTATTTGGATTGGGATAAACTTTCACCAAATCGCCCCTATCCACATTCGTAACACTACTTACTTCCAGTGCCTTTTTCACCGCCCCTAAAACATCTATCCTTCCGTATCCATAATAAAAATTCGGCGACTCCAGAGCTGTATTCCCACTACATTCTGTGCTATCCGTAAGCTGAACAGCCGTTGACCTTAGCAATTCTTTTATTTCATCCACTTGTCCAGCCAAAGAAGGCTTTGCATTGATCAAAAGTGCAACAGCTCCAGCCACATGAGGTCCTGCCATACTGGTCCCTTTTATTGTGTTAAATTCATCATCCAACCAAATCGATCTCACCGCAACTCCTGGAGCCACCACATCAGGCTTTAATCGACCACTGCTGTCTACCATTACAGGACCAATACTACTAAATCCTGGTTTCTTATCATTGTTTTTCGTAGCACCAACAGTAAAGGAATTCTCAAAAATGGACGCTGGATTTCTGATTGTACTACATCCATTGTCACCATCATTCCCAGCAGAAACTACTACCACCATTCCAGCCGCAGTCAAATTGTTCACGACGGTCTCCATAAACGACCAATTGTCTGGATCACATCCCTCTTTTGGTGGGCATCCCCAACTATTGTTTATAACATGTGGAGACCTTCCCGGATCAGGATTTTGCCCTTCCAGGTCGGTAGGTGCCAAAAACCATTCAAAGCACTCCGTGTATGTTGAAGGCTTGCCATATCCCCTCTCCATACTCCTGCACCCTATCCAAGAAGCAGCGGGCGCCACTCCAATATTATTGAGAGAATCACTGCCGACCATTGTTCCCATGGTATGGCTTCCATGCCCCGTATCATCGCATGGTATTTCAGAAAGAAATCCGCATGGATTGGGATTCACGGTAGGATCAATAATAGTATCCATATTGAGCTCATTCAGCGTATCTATAGCATCATGCCAATTGTAATTGTGATCAATAGACAAGGTGTCCTCAAATCCACGATATTTAGAAAGTATCAATCCATTGTCAAAATCATATCCCGTATCCTGGCCTGCAATAATCACACCTTCACCCTGATAGCCCATTTGCCAAACGCTGTCCGCTTTTATTTTCAAAATACCCCATTCCGCATTTATCCTTGATCCACTGGAATATGCATCGCTCTTTACAGGTAAGGCCTGGGTAGGCGCATTGAATACAATCTTTTCGATATCAAACTGTTCCAATATTGTATTCGCTTCGGCCAATGAGAGTTGTGCCTGAAATCCGTTGAAAACAAAAAAGGATTGGTATGCTATATTTTCTTCGTCGAGATACCTCCTCAACATTTTCTGTGAATTGAGGGCATGAGATTTCAATCGCTCATATACAAAATTCGCTTTTCGTTCTTTTGTCCATCCCTTGGTCTTGCCATAAAGATCGAGCTGATCTTCCATGACAATGATACAATCAACAATTTCATTCTTTTTGAATTGTTCTACCAATGATTCCGATAGATGTTGTGCATTGGTTTGTGCTGAAATAGTGACAAGAAGGAGAAAAAGACAACTTAGATATTTCATATGTCAGAATTTATTAATGTAAAGTAAATTGAAATATATGAGATTATGAAAATGAAGCTTATTGAATGTAGATTGGGTTTACTCAATAAAATTCTTTAGCACCAGTATGAAAAGCCAAAATGTATTGGAATTTAATTCGCTTCATATAATTAGAATAAACTTGACTTTACAATCTCAGTAGCAGATCAATTGAAAGTCCATGAGACCAACGTTATAATCATGAATGAACTCAATAATCAGGAAAAGAAAAAGTAATAGTATGTTATAATTGATTTATCTATTTATTGAATAGACATATTTTGATAAAAAAAACGTTGATTTATTGAGAATATGCCCCGAGTATCCACAAATAATGGCATAATTCTATGGTTCAGTAAAATTGAAATTATTCATATTTTGTTTAATAAAAACGAAGAAACTAAAATAGCTTGAAAGACCCATTACGCATTTTCACTCCAGAACAACTTAAAAATCTCAACCTCTATAATCTTCGAAGGTTGAAAAAAGAATTTTATATACCAATACGATTTGGCGGTGCTACGACTGTCATTTTAAATAACCATGAAGTGGATAAGGCCGCCTTGGATGAAATATTTGAAGAACTGGAATCCAATTTTGATAAATATGTAATCGATCTTGAAAGTGAGGATCTAAACAACTTTTTCAGTTTTGGAAGTCTTGAATTTCTTACCAATGAAGATGATTTGGATAAGGTCAAAAATATTATCAAACATCATCCAGATATAGAACATAAAATTGCCAGAAAGTTATCTTCTTTAATAACCCCACTGTGTCAAAATATCAATCGCAACAGTTTTAACACACTTAATTTAATACTTCAATTTACATCAAGTTTCCAACTTAAGAATAGAGATATCGCATATCAACATGCTTTCTTAGTCTTAAAACATAAGATAGACAAATTGAACTCAGAATACACGGATCCCTTTATAAGCCACAATAGCGTGGCTTATAAAAGTGACATTGGTCAACATGTAGATGATTTAATGGCTGAAATGTTCAATTATTTGCCAGAAACTTTCAAAGCACTTGATAAGGCTTACTGTCAATGGTGTCATTATGCAATCGTGCTGAGAACGATAGCACGAAATACGAACTTGGCTAAATTCAAAAAAAGAGATCTAAAAATCTTTATTGAAGCTATGAAAATAGCCTCTCGACACTTCGATTCCGATTCTATGAAATCCAATATTAAATCTGCTACAAAGGCATTAAACAAGAGTGGCTCCAGCTCTGTAGGAATCTCCATTATCGGTGTTATCGCAGCTATTTTCTCCATTGCACAACTTGTTGGAAATTTGGCCTCACCATCTTCTAACTCATCTCGATATAAGCCACTATCCCAAGAATATGAAATCGTAAACTATCAAGATTTACTCCAAAAGAAAAGAAATCTACAAAGCGGCAATGGTTCAACCATTAAAAAAACGGCAATTGATTCTATTAATGCCCAAAAAACTGCAGAATCCACAAACAATAAAAAGGCGGTAGCTATCGACAACAAAGCTGGATTTTCTCACAGCGAACTGAGCAGGCACTTCGCTGGAGATAAGTGGCAACTTATACTTCCCAATCAAACCCAACTCAGGCATAACAACGATACTGTAATGGTGACCTATGAAGCCGATTTATTTCCTGCTGTGAGTCATAAAATCAAAAATTTTCTACCATTCGATACGCGCAATGTCGATTCTCCAGAATTTAATGTCGCCAAAATATCTTTTATCAATTCAGACCTTAATCTGCGAACTTCACACCTAATCAATTTGAAATACCGAAAAAATGACACATCGGTTACTGGATTATACGATAGCAGACAATCAGATACAAATGCAAAATTAGCACTAAGTGCGAAACGAATACCTTACGGAGAATTCAATGTCAAGGGCATTATCCTAAGGAAAGATACAAAGAGTGGAAATACTAAAGAAAAGGTCAAATTCAATATAAAATACGATCTGGTCAACAAGCTATTTAAAGTAAATTATGGGAAAAACCAGAAGCTTGAAATCACAAAATCCGAAGTAAGAAATCCGTACGAAAATCAAATCAAAGAGTCGATTTCAATGAAATTTGCTTGTATAATTAATAATTTAGGCTTGCTGCACAACAAATATCTAAGTAAGGGAAATTATTATAGGATGCCAAAAATTGCAACGTATCGGATAAAACCAGAATCAAACATAAATGAAAACACCTCTTCTGTGCACAATGAAAAAGGCAATTTGCGATTCAACTTTTCTTCCATGGCCGATAATCATTCCTATTGTGAACTAAACTCAAAACGTACATCTCTCAGATATATTCTTGATCAACGAACAGGTATTACACAGAGTATGACCAGTGTGACTGTTTCTACCGACAAAAATGAAGTAGAGCAGGTCTTTCTAGCGAGACAGGAATAAGTGAAATCAAGATACTGTGAAATCGATTAACAACACACAATCTTTCTATGCGAAAAATACCTTTGTCCAAATAGTAAATAGTAAGGAGGTAATCCTTTCTGAGTATTACCTATTACTTTTCTCACTTTCAGGAATCGTATTTTTCAAAGGATCTTTTTGAAAAGGATAGATGGTTTGCTTTATGAAACCTTTGGGAAAGGATGCCTCTTGCAGTCCAGTTGCTTCTGGCCAGACTTTGCCAGGAAGATAGTAAGTCCCGAAAATCATATCAATAAAAGGAAAAAATACGGCAAAGTTTTTACCGTAGTATTTAGGATCCTCACAATGATGCCAATGATGATATTGAGGTGTACTGACTATATACTTTAGAAACCCAAAATTAATATTGGTATTGGCATGAATCAAGACAGCATGTATGGCAATTATGATAACATATGTATTAAATGTCAAGCTAGAAAATCCTAAAACGTAAATTGGTATAAAGGACATTGATCTTGTCAAAAAGATATCAACAAAATGGGTTCTAGATCCAGCAAGCCAATCCATATATTTTGTGGAGTGATGTACCGCATGAAATCTCCAAAGGTATTCACTTAAATGAAAAGCCCTATGCGTCCAATATTGAAATACATCGGATATGAATAAGGCTAATATCAATTCTATCACGAATGGAAGCCCATTGATCCATTCGTGAATTGCAGTCAAATTTAAGCCTCCAAAAAGGGCTACGGCGGGCTTTTGTGTAATGACTCCAAATAACTGAATGAATATATGACTGACTGTGAAATAGATAAGGTCCGTTTTCCATTCTGGATGAAATTTGGACTGTTTGTCGTTTTTAGGAAAGGCAAGCTCTATTGGTGTAAATATCAATACCATTAAAAACAAATCCAATATCAGCCAATCCAGCCCAATACTCCAATTCACTTTTTCGACTGAGCGACCTTCCACTTCAAATCCTCCTAAAAATATTGCCAATGCACATAAAACGATGCCGATTACTGCGAATTTCTTGTTTCTACTTAGTACAAAACTCAATATTGAAAAACCAAAAGACATTGCCACGGCGATAAAAAGCAAGGTTTCCACAAATTCAGCTGTATATACTTCTCTTAGATCGGCCGTTGTCAATAATTCAGGAAATTTGAAACATAAAATTCCTAGTAAAGAAAGTGCCGCTAGAAATATTGACAATATTCCACTTATTTTACCTTCTCCTACTTTTAGTCTTTGTGATTCCATAATATGTTTTGAAAAGAAGCTTTCATTACTCTTACACGGGCTCGAATGTTTGCTGAATCCTACATGATGAATATTGGATTCGAATTCATTACCTCCTTTATCACTTCATACTCATACCCTTTCTGAGTAGCATATGCCGTCAATTTTTTCTTTCGGTCCCATTTATCCCTTGCGCGAATTGTATTAGCTTTCTTCTCAAGTAGAGAATTTAAGGTCTCCAAGTATTCATCATAATCAATCTGTTCGAGGGCCTTATTGATTGAATATTTAGATACTTTTCGAAACTTCAACTCTTTGATCAGCTTCATCTTGCCCCACTTCTTAATGCGAAATTTGCCGCTGACATAGGCTTTGGCAAAACGTTCTTCATTGATAAAATCATCTGAAATCAACTCAGCAATGATTTGCTCCAAGTCATCTCCATATACACTATGCTCGATTAATCTAGTCCGAATCTCAGACTGACATCTATCTTGATAGGCACAAAATTTTTGCATTAAGGACAATGCATCTTCCTTTGATAATCTTGTACGTTTTTTTCTTTCTTCCATTAAGAATCTGAAATCAGAACGCTATTACATCTTGATCCACCGGTTGGTGATTAATCAATATCGTAAAGGTATCCAATAAAAATTTCGAATCCAGGTCCAAATTCCTTGACATCATCACTAAGGCCAATATTACCCAAGGCACCAATACGCAACTTCGCATAGCGGTTTCCAAACTCTGGAATAACAAATCCACCTTGAATTGATAATTCATTGACTGTAGAATACCCCAATCCTCCCCAGAATGCATCTTCCATTTCGAATCTAAGACCCGCTCTGATATCTACTTGCTCAGGTGCTGTATAATTTACGGTTATACTTGGTTCGATATATGAATATCTTTGATAAACACGGGTACCAATATTAAAATGAACATGTCGCTCTCTTTTCTGATTGGTCCCATTGATCAATACATCGGTTGTAAATGCATTTCGATACGCCATGCCCGCGAAGAATACATTTCCATCGTATTCTTTTGTATTGGATAAAAAATATACACCTCCTGATACTGCTGGATAGGCAGTCGAAGTGCTACTTCCTTGCAATAAGACATCATCGACATCATTGAAAATCTGACTAGATGGGTCGAAAGCATATTGTTGAAAACCTGCATTTATTCCTAATGAAAGTTGACTATCCTCGCCTAAAAAATCTTTTAGTTTATAAGCATAAGTCAATTGAAGTCCTTTTTTGCTTACGGGTCCAGTCTGATCAAAATTGACAATCGCTCCTGCCGACATATTCATACCAACAAATGGGTATTGAAAACTCAAAAATCCAGTTCTGGGTCCGCCTCCAAAACCCAACCATTGTTGTCTAAAAAATAGGCTTGTCCTCATATTGTGATCCACACCTGTAGCAGCAGGATTCCAATAATGTTTGGCTTCATCTACAAAAGAACTTTGCGCCAATTGTTGACTTTCTCCTTTCTGAAAGAATCCAAATAAACAGAGGGTTAAAATGTATATATGCTTTTTCATGTTGTTCTTTTTTAAATATTGGGTAATTGGGTTTATCGCATTATTGTTACAGTGCTCTTGTACGTCTTATCGTCAAAAGTCAAAATATAATAATACGTATCAGCTGGAAGTACATCACCACCATTTTCACCATTCCATAATTCACTATCAGTTTGATATCGTTTACGCTCAAATACTGGATAGCCCCACCTATTGTAAATAGATAAAACATTATCAGGGAATGCCTCCAAACCTTCAAATATCAATTCATCATTATCTCCATCACCATTTGGCGTAATAATACTGACCAGCTTGAAATTTTCAAGAGGATCATCCAGTACGCATATATTCACCGAATCTCTAAAAACGCATCCATTCTCATCGGTAATATTCACAAAGTAAACAGTATCCATGGTTGGGCTTACTGTAGGATTTGGAGTATCTGCGCCGCTAATAATAGAAATATTGTCTTCCCACTCATAAGCCACTCCACCTGTAGCATTTAATTCTAGTGTTCCACCATTTACAGCACAATCATCTTCTCCTGCATCAATCTCAAGTCCAGCTTCAAAAACTTCAATATCAATGGTAAGAATTACTACATTACTTGGACATTCATCGGTAATTTTGACTTGGTATTGCGTGTTCTCCGTTGGAGAAGCCAGGGCAGAAGGTCCTTCAATGTTTGATAACGTCATATTGGGATCAATCCATTCGTACTCTGTACCTCCTGTTGCGGTCAATTGCACAGGTTCGCCATTACATACACCTGACGCCGAAGCCATAATGTCACCAGTAATTACTGGGAAGAAATCTACTAGAATTACATCTTCAGCAGTACATCCTTCGGTATTTGTCACCGTTACAGAATATGACTCCTGAGATGCCACATCAGGATTAATCGATACTATATTGATGGTGGCTGTCTCCTGACCCGTAGACCATAAATAAGACTCATGGTCACCAGCGTTGATCACAAAGGACTCTGTCGGGCATAATGAAAAGTCTTCACCCAAATCTACACTTGGTGATGGCGCAGCATTCACTTCTGTTGATCCATCTATAGTACATCCATCAATGCTTCTGGCGATCACATCGATCATACTTTCAGAATTAATGGTAATCGAATTGCCCGTCTCTCCAGTCACTTCTTCTCCATTGACAAACCATTGGAACGTAGTTGCATCACTCATGGCAATCACTTCAACATCTTCTCCTTCACAAATCGAATAACTCTCTTCAAGTTCTAACGTCGGTATATCATTTGATCTCACTTCTATTTCATCCGAATCACTACAATCAAACTCATTCATTACAATCAATGTATAAATACCAGCATCAGAAACTTCAACAGTCGGTTGATCAGAAATACTCATTCCATTGAATTGCCAATCGTAAGATACTGCACCAAAATCAGTCATGAGTATGACGGACTCTCCATCACAAATCACTTCATCTTCTCCCAACATCAAATCGGGAACTTCATTTACTGTTACTGTCACGAAATCTTCTACTTCACAATTACTTGCACCCGTAACAACTGCCTTATAAACTCCTGCTTCTGTTACCGTCAATTCAAAATCATTTTCACCCGTGATTTCTACATCATCCAAAAACCATGTGATGTTATCGCCATCGGATTGCGCAGTAATCACCTCATTATCCCCCATACAGAATTCTTTGTCCTCTCCCAATTCCAGAGAGGGACCAGGCTCGAAAGTGACCATTATCGTATCTCGACCTGTACATTCTGAAGCTGCAATTACAGCGGCTATATACTCACCAGGTTCTGTTATCGTGATGGAGGCATTTTGTGAAATAGGTTGTGCTTGTCCTACCTCAAACCAAAATACCATACCAATACTATCCACGGACAAGGTAATATCGCTGCCAATACAACCTATTCTATCTTCGCCCAAATCTACCATCGGCGGAATCACCTCTGTCACTATAGCTGTATCAAATGATTCGCAACCTATCTCATTCATCCCAACCAAAACATATTCTCCCTCTTCTGAAACCATTGGAGATTCACTTTGATCTGAAAATGTTGTTCCATTAAAAAACCATTCATATGATTCAGCTTCAATAAATGAAAATAACTGACCTGAAGATCCTTCGCATATATTGATATCACTTCCTGCAAAGACTTGCGCCAAGTCAAAAAATTCAATATCCACTGTGTCTTTTGAATCACATCCACCACCTTTATCAACGACTACGGTGTATTGTCCAGATTCTGTCACTTCCAATGTAGAATTTGTCTCTGTCAATAGTACGGTAGAATTTCGTGACCAGGTATAAAGTGTTCCATCCATCCCAGCATCCAAAATATAAGCTGGATCTCCTTCGCAAAACTGTTGATCTTCTCCCAGTTCTACGACTGGTCTGGTAACAAAATCAACCTCGACCGTATCCGTTTCAGTACATCCAAAGCTATTCGAACCAACTAATACATAAGTACCCGCTTCTGATACCAGAAGAGAAGGATCTGTCTCATCCATCAATTCACTATTATCTTTATACCACACCAGGGTCGGTGCATTGGTCATGGCTTGAAGCACATAAATTTCACCCTCGCAGACTGACAGG
The DNA here is from genome assembly GCA_965230575.1 of Saprospiraceae bacterium. GTDB lineage: Bacteria > Bacteroidota > Bacteroidia > Chitinophagales > Saprospiraceae > CAJXUU01. The sequence goes on along the minus strand of OZ246013.1, from coordinate 2,611,951 downwards.
TCTTCCTCCAATTCGACAGAAGGAGTAGGATTGATAATAATATTGACCTCATCAAATTTTGAACATCCTGTACCATTTACTACCTCAACAAAATAAAATCCCGATTCTGTTACTTCTAATGTTGATTCCGTATGCATCAATTCTTCCCCATCCTTGAACCAACTATATTCTGTGCCATCAGCACCAGCATCCAGAATGACATCTTCATTATCACAAACTTCACGGTCAGATCCAAGTTCCAATGCAATAGGGCAACAATTTTCAGGAGCCGTGTATAAGTCAGCAACAAATTTTGCACAACTAGGTATTTCACTAAAAGAAGCAGACACCCCATTGGGCATCCCATCTGATATTTGCCCAACAAGGGTCACCGTCTGAGGGCTTCCTGTGATTGGAAAAGGCGTACCATTTACAGTCAAATTGCCACTCAAAGGAGGTTCGTCATAGGTGATTATTATATCTTGTGAAAATGTATTCGTCGCTGGATCGCAAGCAGATTGTGTCCCCGCTTCGATTGTGTTAATCCGGCAAGTGAATTCTACAAGAACCTGTTTTTTATTCGTACTCAATAGCAGGCAATCCATTGTCTGGACATCTGACAGAGAATTACCAATCCAAGTTGAAGGATCTACAAGTTCAGGAGGTGTAGTACCGCTTGCTTTATAGGTAACGGTGTATATACAGTATAATCCTCCACCGACAGCTGTAAAATCTGAGTCAGGGCTTACCACCTCGATAATACCTGCTTCATTCACAGCAATAAATGTATGATCGTAATCCGGATCTGGAGAAGCATTTATTTCTATTACTGATCCAGGACCTTCAATATTTGTGATTTCTGTTGTTTTCGGAAGTTGAGTATCAGGTGTATTATTGGTAAAAATTAATAAATACTCTGTACACTCTTCTAAGGCTACAGTCAAGGAAGACTGAAGGCTAAAACTATTACCTCCAACAAAGGTAGCACTCGCTCCAATGAAAGAACTACAAGGATCATTTTCATTGTAAGTGGCTGCTTCATAAATCGTAAATATTCCTGTACCTCCATTTGCACCCACGTCTATATTAAAAGTATAATTCCCTGTTTGATCTACTACAATATTGGCGCTATTGGTATAATAATCAAAAAAGTTGTGGCATCCTTGAGTCTCGGTGTACATGACTATTGGTGCGAGTGTTGATGCAAAATCATTTACCACTCTTTCTAATGAAGTTACAGGACTACCATCAAAATGACTGAGGTCAAAATTAAGACCTGCATCCCCTTGATCATAGGTTTCAAATTCTGTATCACAAAGAATGCTGCTCCCAGCAAGACATTGTGACATAATATCAAAGTCATTATTGGTAATGTCAAAAAATGCATAACATTCTGCATCTCCACAAGCCAACATAATTCTGGCTTCGCTGCTATTTGGAAACGCAGAAGGTAGTGACACCTCAAAAGTACCCGCACTATAATCTACGCCTTCCGCAAGTGTAACATTAAATGTTTGACCGCCATCTATAGACAATAAAATATCCGCTTCATTACATAGCGCTTCTGTGCCATTCAATGTCCAATTCACTGTAAACGGAGTTCCAGCATCTACGGAAGATATGTTTTGAAGAGAAAGAGGGCCGCTATCATCTACTACGACTTCCATATCATCTGAGGCAACACCCCCGCCATTGGTGTTGTTATCACGAGCAGTCAATTGAAAATGTAGCGTTCTGGCTCTATTAGGCAACACTTCGAATTTATCGCTACTTGCGCCTTCTAATAAGGTGCTTAGCTGAGGGAAGTATCTTGTCGAACTTGAACTTGGAGAAAAGCTTCTAAAGAGTGGGGCTATTGTAGAATTCGCAGCTTGCGTACCTACGAAACCTTGTGTCAAAGACCCTGCTCCATCCTCATCATATTGCTCCCAGGTAAAGGTAAGGTTGTCTCCTTCTGCATCTGTAGCACTACCTGACAACATAAAAGGTGTATTTTTTGGTATTACCACTTGACCTTCACATGGTTTTGCAGCCACAATCGGGGCCGTATTACTCACAGGCACCTCCGTCGCACAATCTGAAAACACATTCAAATATGCCACCATTTGAGAAAGACTGTGTGCATGAAAATAATTATCAGCTTCACCACCGCCATCGATGTTTTGGGCAGGTGCACAAATACCTTGATAAGACATTATCGTGGTACCACTGCCAATCTCGAAGGCCGATGTTTCACTAATCGCATCATCACAGCTATTTCCTTCCCCATTAAAAGTATGGGTAGCACTGAACATATGGCCAAATTCATGAGCAGCTAATGAAATCCATCCATTGCCTGTATTATTAAAAGCACCACTCCAGCCACCAGCTTTTAGAGGTCCTCCACTTTGAAATCCATCTTCACATACTACACCAAGGTAAGCTACCCCACCGCTAGACCATCCATCATCAGTCTGGTGTCTATGAAATACATGACCAAGATCATAAGAGCTGAGGCCAAAATGCATAGGTACTACATTCGATGCCTGCACCGTCCTGCCATCTCCACCCGAATTGTCAGGAATAAAAGGATCTGTCGCAGCATTTGTGTATAAAAATGGTTGTAGAGGGACTAGTCTTACAGAAAGTTCATTTTCATAAATTACATTCAGTCCATTGACTGTGGCTGCAATTGATGTAGTCACTGCATTGTCACTATTTCCATTCGCTTCATAATATTCGCCCGTACATACGATGGCCAAACTGAAATTTCTTCTTGTACCCGCATTGGTAAATGTGAGCCTCGAATCTGAATTCATTGTTTTCAATTTCTTCTCCCATTCACTTATCCTGCCTTCTTCTGCAAAATGAGTACATGTCGCATGTTGCTCAGGATGTATATGTATTCCTTCTTCCAAGAAGTATTCCCCATCTTGAGGGTAAAAAGAAGCCAATCCTTGAGGTGTCAATATAGTCGCCCATGAAGATTCAGGTGTCAATAGCATCCTTCCCTTTACAGATTTATCCTTGGTGGATTGAATAACATAAGTCTTTATATCTGGTCGTGCTTTCGCAAAGTCTTCGGCCAACATATCATCCTCCAAAATCGTAAACTCACCATATCCCAATTTCTCAAAAGGCAGCTGAATCGATGGCGCTTTGGATTGCAACACTTCGTTATAAAATGATCCTGGGTCTATTTGTATCTTAGTAATAGGTTCTTTCTCCTGAATCCCCAAGCTGGTATGCTGAGACATCAATGAGGTTGTACAAAAAAGACAGAGAATTAAAGTTAAATACTTAATTGTCATTGTATAAGGTTTTTACTATTGAAATAGCACAAATCAACTTTCTGAATTCAATTAATAGACCGAAAGTTGAAGATAAAAAAAATCGTTGGACGTTTTAGGTCGTTTATCAAGACCTTAAAATTATTGCAGTGTAAAGTTAGAAATTTTTAGGTAGTTGATAAAGATAGAATTAAATAGTTTTGACAATCACCGGAATGTTGTTAAAAATGTTATTTCAATTCTGTCTACTTGTCTTAAATCTAGTAGTAAATAATCCGTTTTCAGATCCTGTCGCATTATTTTGAGTCGCGAATAATCTTTAGAAAATTTTAGAATTATTTTCAAATGCTTCTCCCAGACTTAAACTGTCTCTATTGAGAAGTTCCATGACTCCCTGTCGTGATCTAACCTTTATTATCTTTTTTGAATCATACGATGGTCTAAAATAAAGGTTTCCAACCAACATATTACTCGCTCCACCAATTTCTTTGGCATCAAATATTAACATAAAATCTCCTTCAAAATAAGAAACACTGATTGGAAGCTTAATTTGCTTCGTTTTATAGAGAATTTTAAAAAAAATATCTTGCCCCTTAACAAGAACAATAGATTGCTTAGGAATGAAATGCATTTCCCCATTTTCTTTTGAAAAGAATTTGACGTTTTTTCCGTTTTTATTCAAATTCACAATGCAATCTACTCCTGGATTTGATAAAGTGTAATGGTCGTCATTTTCAAATTTCACGGCATGTAATTCTGGGAGTAGATATGGTCTGTATTCTCCATATAACTTTTCAAGAATAATATTATCAAGTATTGTCCTGCACTCTTCTACATATACTGAGTTGTTTCCCGCCGAATTTATATAATTCGTCAATGTGTTGATAGAGTTGCTTTGAGAACTTAGCGCAATTTGATTTTGAATAAGTTTTAGATTTTTCAAATTTTCATTGGAACTTCTTTTACTCTCTTGAATTTGCATAACTATAGTAATTAACAATCCTATAAATGCAAACCCCGAAAAAAGTGTATTTAGCCCACCAAACATATCTCCATATGTTCCTCTTTCGCTATCTGGAAGTCCTCTAAATAATGACTGATAAAAGCAGTATATATTAAGTACAATTAGTATTCCAGTGATGATGATATATGGATAGTCAATCCTTCTATCTTCACCTTCTTTTCTATTTAAATAAATCCAATCCTTAATTCTCATTTGACGTTTAAAACAAAATATGTTCCAATCTATATATAATCTATTTATAGATGGTCCTGAGGATTCTCTATTTTAAATTTCCAGTTGATCAACGTAAAAACTCTCTTCTAACTTCATTTCAAGACCAATATGACATCATTTTTTCTGAATAGAAGAGCTTTGAAGAGGTCGCGGGCATGACCGACTGCTCCGCAGGATGATCGACATGGTCGATCAAGGAAGGGAACCGCGCCTCAGCGCGGGTGGGCAGCCGAATCCGCTCGTGACCTCTAAAAATGTTGCAAAGCAACATTTCTCATTTATGGCAATGCCATAAATGAGAAAAGCTCCGAAGTAAAACTTCGAAGCTTTTTAGAGGTCGCGGGCGGATTCGAACCGCCGTAGATGGTTTTGCAGACCACTGCCTAAGCCACTCGGCCACGCGACCATTTTATTAAATGGAGTGCAAATATAGAATATATTTTAATAACATATAATATTAATAAAATAATCTATTTCTACTTCCTAGAAACTAATTTTGGCAAATATTGTTCCAAATAGTGTACAATTTATTACCATAAAGAGAATTATTTTGTGAATTGGTTTAACAACGTATTATTAAACCCTTTGCATGTCATTGATAATCAACTTATCACAATTTTTTCGTCGCTTAGCTAAGGCTAGGCTCCTTAAAAATTGATTCAATTTGAAAATCAAGCACATACAAATCATTTTAACATACATAATTAAATCAATTCAGGGTAAATCGCTGAATATCTAGCATTTAATACCAAACAAAATAGTACCTTTGTGCGAAATTTCAAAAAATAAGAACAAATGATGGATACTCAATCAAGTACCAAGTATAAGGTAAAAGATATCAACCTCGCCGCTTGGGGACGAAAAGAAATTGAATTGGCAGAAGCAGAAATGCCTGGTTTAATGTCATTAAGGGAAGAATTTGGCGACTCAAAACCGCTAAAAGGGGCTAGAATTGCCGGCTGTCTTCACATGACTATTCAAACTGCAGTTTTAATCGAGACCTTGGTAGCTCTAGGTGCCGAAGTGACTTGGTCTTCTTGTAATATATTTTCTACGCAAGATCATGCAGCAGCAGCGATTGCTGATGCCGGAGTACCAGTTTATGCCTGGAAAGGAATGAACGAAGAAGAATTTGATTGGTGTATCGAGCAGACTCTTCACGCATTTGAAGATGGCAAGGCTCTTAATATGATTTTGGATGATGGAGGTGATTTGACGAATATGGTATTGGATAAATATCCAGAATTGGTGAAAGATATTAGAGGAATTTCTGAAGAGACTACCACTGGTGTACACAGACTATATGATAGAGTGAAAAATGGTACACTTCCAGTTCCTGCAATCAATATCAATGACTCTGTAACAAAATCAAAATTTGATAATAAATATGGTTGTAAAGAATCTCTAGTAGATGCAATCAGAAGAGCGACAGATATTATGATCGCTGGCAAGGTGGCTGTAGTAGCTGGATATGGAGACGTTGGAAAAGGTAGTGCAGCTTCATTGAGAGGTGCAGGGGCAAGAGTGATCGTAACTGAAATCGACCCAATATGTGCACTTCAGGCAGCAATGGATGGATTTGCCGTGAAGAAAATGTCAAATGCACTAAAAGAAGCTAATATTGTGGTGACTGCTACGGGTAACAAAGATATCATCACACCTGCCCACTTCGAAGCCATGAACGATAAAACAATCGTTTGTAATATCGGTCACTTTGACAATGAAATCGATATGGCTTGGATGAATAGCACGCATGGAGACAGCAAGGTAGAAATCAAGCCGCAAGTAGATAAGTATACCATTAATGGGAAAGATGTCATCATTCTTGCTGAAGGTAGATTGGTAAATTTGGGTTGTGCGACTGGGCATCCATCTTTCGTAATGTCAAATAGTTTTACAAATCAGACGTTGGCACAACTAGAACTTTGGGAAAGAGGTGACAAGTATGAAAATGATGTTTACATGCTTCCTAAGCACCTGGATGAAAAAGTAGCCAAACTTCACCTTGCTAAAATTGGTGTAGAGCTGGAAGAACTTTCAAAAGAACAAGCGGATTATATCGGTGTGACACAAGAGGGACCATATAAGCCTGAATACTACAGGTATTAATTGATTGAATTGTTGAGTATATGAGTTGTTGATTTATTTGACTACTCTTTGAAATAATATGTAGAGCGAGGGTCAATTCTCGCTCTACTTTTTTCTATAAAAAATCTGGCATTACGAACATTGCGCCTTCTTAGCGTCCTTCGCGGTTAAAAATTCGTCAAGATATTTGCTCAAAATAAAGTGAAATGAAAAAAGCTGAATCATACATCGTATTACAAAAAGAGCTTGATGTATTTAGAAAATTAATGACTCAGGCAACCAAGGTCATATTGGATCAGGATGTTTCAGATTATCCCATCATGGTTGCCCATCAACAGGAATTGGAATTGGGCATGCCGATCTTCAAGAGAGAAGAAAATAAAGGAGCCAAATGGTCGATTCATGCTTCTACGCTAGAGGAATTTGTTTCTAGACAAATTATATTCCCTGAGAAGGTGGATGATTTTAAGAAAAATTACAAAGATTCAGAGTCTAATGTTTGCGTGTTTGTACTAAGTGAGTTGGGGGCAGAATTTATCTTTTTACCTGTGAAGTCTTAATATCCAATCAATTAATATCAGGATAATGAATTTTATACTTGAAAGTCACTTAGTTTCTAGTGATTTCAATCATCATTTTTAGATTCTTATATACGATTGACCGAAGTTCTTCTATTGAACTGTAGATTTCTATTTTCAAAGGTGCTATGTCAAAATGTATTTTTGTCCCAGCTTTTGCTATTAGCAATATGTCCATGGATTCATTTCCAACTCCATGTGCATATCCCAATTCATAGTACACGTTTGGTTTTTCATTTGTCAGATCAAAAATTAAAAATTCACATTCTTCAATTCCCTTAGTGATTTTCTTTAATATTAAACCAGACCCAATACTTTTATCAACTCTAATAGCTTTTAAATTCAATTTCAAAACCTCTTCTTTAATATTAATGAACACATCCTCCATATCTTCGCTAAAGGGCATTGCTATAAAAACGGTATTTTTGATAAAGTCTCCATTATCATTTTCGTTGTAGTAATTATTTTCGTATTCACTGTCCCAAAATGTATGATCTCTTCCCATAAAGAACTGGTTACTTTTTATACTAAATAAAATTACAAAGATTCAGAATCAAATGTCAGTGTATTTGTTTTAAGTGAGCTGGGGGCAGAATTTATTTTTTTACCCACAAAGGAATAACTATCATCTTTTTCGTTCAGAAAAATCTGTCCCAAATATTCTATATCCCACACCTATTTGAAATACCCTATTTTTTTTCTTCGCATCCATTTTATAATGGTATGATACATTTGTACTAAGATAATAGGCAGCCCTAAATGTCAATTTTTGGTAACTGTATGCAAGTGAAGCCATACCTCCAAAATCATAAAAATTCGTATTCGGCTTATGTAAAGGGAGGTAAAAGGGTAAATATTCTTTTATTCTTATTCCCCCAAAAACACCTGCTCCGCATTTGAATCCCTTGAATATTTCAAATTCTACCGAAGGAATCAGTTTGAGATACATAAATTTAATCTTGTACTTATTACTTTCAGCTTGTTCTCCTTTAAATGAAATTTGACTTTCCAAATTCAAATCAAACCTTTGACTTATCTTTTTTTGAATTTGCAATCCTCCATAAGGTAGGAGTATGCTAGAGAAATGCTCGTTTAATAATTCAAGATCGGTAGGATTAAAAGGCAAAAATGTTCTGTTTGCCTGCCATGCATCATTGGCACCTATAAACGCTCTTATTGATACTTGACCATGCATCAATTGTGCAAAACAAAAAATAAATACCAATAATGACAATTTCTTCATTTATCCCTTATTTGCCAGTTGCCCACAAGCTGCATCAATATCCTTCCCCCTACTTCTTCGAATTGTAGCCATCACGCCATGATCTTTTAAGTATTGGGCAAATCGATCAATCTTATCCGCATCAGCTTTTACAAAATCAGCCCCATCAATAGGATTGTATTCTATTATGTTGACTCTTACTGGAAACTTACTACATAATTTCACCAGGTTTTTAGCATCCTCAAGGCCATCATTGAAATTTTGGAAGGCGATATATTCGTAACTTATTCTATTTCTAGTCACTTGATAATAATATGTGAGGGCCTCCATGATCACTTCAAGATTATTTTGAGCATTGATCGGCATGATTTCATTTCGTTTCACATCATCTGCGGCATGAAGTGATAGTGCGAGGTTGACCTTACTGGCATCATCAGCCATTTTTTTGATCATTTTGGCAATACCAGCAGTACTTACCGTAATCCTTCTTGGTGACATATGAAGTCCATCTGGAGAAGTAATGTGCTCAATACTTTTCATCACATTTTTATATGCCAAGAGCGGTTCTCCCATGCCCATGTAGACAATGTTTGTGAGCGGGTGACCATACATCTCTTCACATACTTTATTGATCATGACGACCTGATCGTAGATCTCACCTGCATCCAGATTTCGCAATCGCTTCATTTGCCCCGTAGCACAAAACTTACATGTGAGGCTACATCCGACCTGTGAAGAAACACATACTGTAAATCGATTATCCGCAACCACTGGTATCAAGACCGATTCCATAAAGTGTCCGTCATGCAATTGAAATCTTGTCTTCACTGTTCCATCCGAAGATTTTTGAGTGACATCCTCCTTGATCGCATTGATCACAAATTGATTATTCAGGGTCTCTCTCAGACCTTTACTCAGATTAGTCATCTCCTCAAAAGATTTTGCAGATTTTTGCCACAGCCAACTATAGATTTGTTTTGCTCTAAAAGCAGACTCCCCCATCTCAATCAAGTAAGTCTTGATTTCGTCTCTTGAAAGATTCCTAATATCTGTTTTCACTAATTCCACGCCACAAAGGTATGGTTAATTTATGTAGTAAAAAACATCTTGTCACATCCTCAATTGAAACAATCAAAATTCTTCTATATACAATATTTCAATATGTATTCTTCTCAATAAGAAATCCATATACATTTTACAATAAAAATATAAAATAATTACATAATTTTCTTACTATAAATGATTTACATATTATAAATAATCGTAATTTTATCTGATTTTAAATGAATTATTGACCAGCAATTCTGGTTGGTAAACAAAAGAAACTACATTTTTTTAATTACGAAAACGGACTCAAAATGGGAAGATTTCTGAAAATTGCTGTATATGTTGCTGTATTGTTCCTGGCATACCTTTGGATAGCAACAGTTGCCAAATCTTGTAACAAAAAGGCTTCGGCAGATTCTAATGACAATACTGAAATGGTTGAAGATATCGTCGATGTCGACACTGATGAATTTGAAGATGACTTGTTCGAAGATGAAGAAGGTAGCGATCTTGATGAAACTGCCACGACCGATGGAATGGGTGGAGGAAATATAATTGAAGAAGATACTGGAGGAATCGACTACACAGAGGTGGACGAAATCATCGAGAATAGCGATCGCTCCACAAATACGACTTCGACAACATCGACTACAACCACCGCTACAACAAATGAAACAAACACTTCATATTCTGGAAAATATATGCTCTTGGCTGGTTCTTACCTCATTGAAGATAATGCCCAGGCCATGGTGAGAAAGCTGAAGAAACTTGGATATAACAAAGCAGAAATGGTGATTTTTGAGATGTCACAGTATCATTCAGTATGTGCTGGTAGATACACCAGCCTTTCTTCGGCACAGCAAGAATCCAGTACGCTTAAGAGAAAAGGTATTGACAACTATGTGCATACCAAGCAATAAATCATAGTAATAGACAATTATGAATACATTGATCTTTGCAATAAAGATCGAGTGTTCCATATTTATGAAAAAGAGATGACATGAAGGTATTTGATGTCATCTCTTTTTTTTTTGCGCAATTCAAACATGAATAATCTAAGGCCCAATATTCAAAAACAAGCTCTATATTTGCGCCGTGCAGAGCTATACAATAAAACTCAAACAATTTGAAGGTCCATTCGACCTATTACTTTTCTTTATTGAGAGAGACGAATTGGATATATATGATATTCCAATTTCAAAAATTACGGAAGATTTTTTAGCCTATATTAAAGAACTGGAACGACTCAATATTGATGTAGCCAGTGAATTTATTTTAGTTGCAGCTACCTTGATGAGAATCAAGGCTAAACTGCTCTTACCAAGAAAGGAGGTTGATGAACTTGGAAATGAGATCGATCCAAGAGAGGAGTTGACGCAGCGCCTTCTCGAATACAAAAAGTACAAGGAGATTTTGGACGAAATGCGATCAATGGAAGAAGATCGAAGCACCAAATTTCAAAGAGGCAATGTAAGTACCGAATTACGGATTATTGCATCCAAGGCACTGGTCGATGTTGAACTCGAATCTCTCACACTTTACAAACTGCTGACCACCTTCCAAAAATTGATGGAAGAACACGAATTACGAGGTTCTCAGACAATTCATAGAATCGTAAAGTACAACTATACCATCGAAGACCAACAATCTTACATTCTGGCCAAACTGGGAAAAGGTAAAAAAGTAGATTTTAAAAATATTTTTAAGGGTCTTGAAAATAAAATTCATGCCATCGTTACTTTTCTATCCTTGTTGGAGTTATTGAATATTCAAAGGGTCAAAGTGACGCAAGGAGAAGGCATAAATAATTTTTGGATCTCATCCATGGATTCAGATTCATAAGTCAGAATTCGAAGTGAAGCGCATATTTATAAGTCGAAATCTTAAATCATCATCACCAATTAGAAATATTATTGGTGAGAATCAACTAGTGGATCAAAGTTTGATTCAATTTTCGGCTTTAGATTTTGAAATTCCTCAAGCAGATTGGATTTTCTTTTATAGTAGAAATGGAGTGAAGTACTTTTTCGAAAACGGCAATTACGAATTGTATCCTTTCCTTTGGGCTTGCATGAGTGATGGTACTGCTGATGAATTGTCCACATATGTAACCGATATTTCTTTTATTGGACAAGGGTCTCCTCAGGAGGTAGCTCAACTGTACAAGAATACGGTAAGACCTGGTGAAGTAACATGTTTTGTAAGAGCTGAAAACTCCTTGGATAGTATTAATAAACATCTGAATAATACCGATGACTTTTCTATCCCAGTATATCGAAATATTCCTACTGAGGATATACCTGAAGGAGGTTTTGACATTCTAATTTTTACAAGTCCAATGAATGTTGATATCTGGTTTGAGCATCATCAATATAGAAATGAAAATGTAATTGCTATTGGAAGCACCACTGCCAACCAACTGACAAACTCTCATGACATTAAAAATGTAGTAGTGGCGGACAATCCATCGGAGCTGTCAATAGCTGAGTGTTTGCAGTCTCTTCTATAAAATCCCATTTGATGTTGACGAGAATTAACTGCTAAGTGCGCAAAAATCGCTAAGAATTCACAAAGAATAAGGCAGAGAAACTACTACTTTGGATTGACCAAAGAATAAATAAACTGGCATAATAATGTATAATGGATATTCCTACCTAAGAATATACCTAATCCAATTCTCTAATATAATTTGGACTTCCCAAGGCCTAATTTGCAAAAGAAATGTACGATTGACACCCTCAATACTCCGAAGCCATATTTAGCACTTCGTCTGAAATTGATAGACGACGCTTCTTCAAAGTATTTCGTAGGGCAAGTCACTTCTCCTATATCGAAACCTGCATAGATAATTTGAGATAACATTTCATTGTCAAAAACAAAGTCATCCGAGTTGGAATTGAATTTGATCTTCTCCAACACTTCCTTGCTAAAAGATCTGTAACCTGTGTGGTATTCAGACAATTTATAATTGATCAGCACATTCTGAGTAAAAGTAAGAAACCGATTGGCTATATATTTATACAAAGGCATTCCACCTTTAAGTGCTCCCTTGCCCAATATTCTTGAACCTAATACAACAGGATAGAGATCATCTCCAATGATATTGACCATACTTGGAATCAGAAGGGGTGTATATTGATAATCAGGATGAAGCATTATTACTATGTCTGCACCTAATTCCAACGCCTTATTATACAAAGACTTTTGATTTCCTCCGTATCCTTTATTTTTTTGATGCTCAATGACGTGTTGTATTCCTATTTTTTTGGCCAAGGCCACAGTATCATCTTTACTCGCATCATCACACAAGATGACTTCATCAACTATATCAAATGGTATTTCTTTATAGGTTTTTTCTAAGGTCAGTGCAGCATTATACGCGGGAAGAACTACGACAACCTTTTTATTCTTGTACATGGACGAAACTTATTTACGGTGCGAAAATAATTTTTTCGATACGAATATTCTCATATAAAGCTAAAAATCAATTTTCTACATATCATTTTCGTTTAGATATAAAACTAATCTGTAGGCTTTCAATCTAGTACAACAACTCGTCTTGATTACTTCTAAAAAGACAAGTCATTTCTTTCTCTTAACTCTCACATGGCCATTCCCAATCATCCAATGGAGCCTGCACCGTCTTTAATGAGAAGTGCCACCACTCGGTACGGATACCTTTAAGACCGTGAATCTCCATCATCTTGGTCAGTATTTTCCTGTTTTTCAATACCTCTTTTGGCAAATCCATATTTGTTGTATAGGCTGCTGGACCAAAAAAATCATAAGGTGTACCCATATCCAGTTCTACTCCCTCCTTGTCTACAAGTGTCACATCTACAGCAAGCCCTCTATTGTGCATGGATCCTTTAGACGGAGATGTTACATACCGCTCGTCAGGTACAATGTCCCATAATTTCTGTTGAGCAGGTCGAGGCCTGTAACAGTCAAAAAGCTTGAGTCGAAAACCATACCTTTTGTAAATATCTGATTGGAGCGTTTTTATTCGTGAAGCCAATTCAGGGCGTAAGAAGCATCTGCCGCATGGATAGATTTGATTTTTTGTGAAATTATCATCCGTCGCATATCTAATGTCCAGAATTGCGCCTTCTTCCTCTGTAATCTCCATCCATTGAGTCACATCATAATCAATTTCCTTAACCTTTTTGGTTGGTTCAGGGGTTTCATTGCTTGTTTGAACCTCATTCTTCGCCTCTGAATGATTGTTTTTTGAATTACAACTCATTACAGCAGCAAGAATCAAAAGAAAGAATATATTTTTCATCATTTGTTTTTTCTTAGTATTGAAGTGATTTAAGAAGATGGAGTCTACACCTTTGCAAGTCATTAATTCACAGTATCATAGCTATTTCCCGACATTTAGCTAATGCCAAATTTTTCCAAAAGAGCTTAATCTTATAAATCAAGTACTTACAAAGTGCTCGTTATCCTTAGCTTTTTAAACCACTTCATTAAATGGGTGTCATTAAAAGAATCTTTTCTAAATATTCCAGTGAAAATTGAACAGACCAATGCATTCTCAAAGAGATACATATAGCAGATTTTCATAATGCAAAATAAGTATAAATTTTAATGTAGTGTATTAAGTCATATTGCAATATTTTTTAAGATATTAGCAATGTTCAAAACAACTTTAAAACCGATTTCTGGCACGATGAGGCCAGTAAACACTCCCTTACATTCCCTAATTTCGTTGTTTTGACGCCTGATTTTTGTTGCTACTTCAAAAATCAGGGGATTCCCCTATTTTACAAAATTTTATCAAAATAAACTGATAAAAAACAATTTACATATGTACATTTGTTTTAATATGAAATTAATCATACAAATAAAAGGTTCGAAATAATGGAAAAAATATCTACACTCTTAGGTAGAAGCTTAATGTTTCTTTTTATGTTTCTCTCGACTACTTCAGCATTTGCAAATGAAGAATGCGTCGATGATGATGTGAGTTTTACTTTGTACTGTCCAGATGACTTGACAGTTTCATGCAACGACGAAATTTGGGACCTTTCCATTTATGGAAATGCAACTTACTATTACAATGGTGGTTGGTTCGATGCAGGAACTCCTGTTGTCAATTACTACCTCAATTCTTGCAATTCTGGATATATTACAAGGACTTGGACGGTCGAAGATTACAACTGGAATCTTCATTCCTGCACACAGACAATAACAGTGACTGCTGATGGCAGTTCATTCAACGAATCTAATATAACATGGCCTCAAGAGCATATCACGCTTGAAGGCTGCTACCCATCTACTCATCCAAGTCAATTGCCTCCAGGCTGGGGATACCCTACTTGGTATAATGGCGGAAGTTCTTGTGGAACGAGCAATATCGGTGTGGCATATTCAGACCAGATCTATACGATCAGTTCTACTTGTAAGAAAATTGTTAGAAAATGGCAGGTAATCGACTGGTGCCAATACAATCCAAATTCTTGGTACGGCGGTGGCGGATTATGGACTTTCTACCAATTCATAAAAATATCCCAGGGAGATCTTCCAATCTTGACATGCCCAGAGGATATCACTATCAATTCAAATAACTGTGTTAATGCATATTTGGATGTGCCTCCTCTCTGGGTAGAAGGAGAGACTTGTGGTGGAGATTATGAAATCACTAACGATTCTCCATATGCCGACTCGAATGGTGCAGATATATCAGGAACTTACCCCATTGGATGGCACTACGTGAAGTACACTGTCAAGTATGGCTGCGGATCAAAGAAGACCTGTACTAGAAAAATAAAAGTTACCGATAATAAACCTCCTACTCCATATTGTTATTATGCTCTGGCGGTACCACTCATGGGTGTAGATACTGACGGAGATGGAGAATTCGATGATGGTATGGTAGAAATCTGGGCAAAAGACCTGGACAAGGGAAGTACTGCATCATGTAATGGTGGTCCATTGCAATTTTCATTCTCTTCTGATGTTACAGATACATACAAGACATTTACTTGTGCAGATGTGGGAGAAAATACCGTCCAAATGTGGGTCACAGATTATGATGGAAATCAATCTTATTGTGTAGTAAAAATTGATGTTCAAAATAATGGTGCAAATATTCCAAATTGCGAGCCTGAGGAAGATGATTCAGATGATGATGGTATTGTGGATAGTGAAGATAATTGTCCATATGTCGCGAATCCAGATCAGGAAGATGAGGATGGTGACGGCATCGGTGATGCATGTGAAGAAGTGGATAATGATGCGGATGATGATGGAATTTTAGATGATGACGACAACTGTCCACACGATCCAAATCCAGGCCAGGAAGATTCTGATGATGATGGCATTGGTGATGTTTGTGATGACGATGATGACACCAATTCTGGGTATACTTATTATATAGGTGGAAATATATATTCCGCAGCTGGAGAACCGCTTGATAGTGTCGATGTCTCTCTAAGGAATATGGAAGCTGATTCCAGTTTCGTTGTGACATTGGATACAGTGATTACACCCGTACTTGATAGTATGTTTAATGAAATGGATAGTTCATGGACTTACATGGTCATCTTGGACACTACCATTACAGCTATGATGGACACCTTCGTCAATAACCTGATGCTTACCGCATATACCAACGATTGGGGGCATTATAGATATGCAGGATTTGCACAAACTGGAGACACCTATGAGATCTCTGCTGTGTTCAATAGTACAGATTATAGGAGTGGAATTACCCCTGAGGACCTTGACTTCTTGATGGATTATGTAGTCGGCGCTATCAACTTTACTGAACCTCATCAAAAATTTGCTGCTGATGTAGACAAGGATGGCGATGTGGATTTTGATGACCTAAAGCGTCTTCTTGAATACCTCACGGGAGAAATAGACGATTTTGAAGTAGATAGTGAATGGCTGATAGTAGATAAGGTTCAATTCGAAACGGCTACCGCTGAGGAGATCTATGATAATCCTAAAACGATTATCGATGTATTGGTAGAGACAGATAATATTGAAGACCAGGATTTCATTGCTATCAGGTTGGGTGATATAGTGCTTGACGATGAAGGTGGTTTGAAATCAGACTCACCTCTTGAAGATTTGACTCGAATCATGGAAGACAACCCTACAGATGTCGAATTAGAAGCTCAAGTTAGAGATATCGTATTGGAAAATAAGGCGAATGCATTGGAAGTCTATCCAAATCCATTCTCTGAATCTTTTACAATGAATTACATGAGTAAGTTGAATACTCAAGTGACAATTGAGTTGTTGGATGTCAATGGAAGAAAAATATATTCTAGTCCATATACGCTAACTCACGGAGAAAACGTTATTAACCTGTCGTTAGACAATCCATACAAAGGAATAATAGTATACAGATTGATAGATGGAGACAATATTATATCTGGTAAAGTACTAAGTTTATAAAACGCGTACATTCTTAAACACCCATTATGAAAGGCTCATCGTTATCGATGGGCCTTTTTTATGTTTTAGGTTTACTAATCCTTCAAGGACATGTTAAAATATTGGGGGCTAATCCAATGGTACTTTGGGTCAAAAAAATATATAGTCTGCAACACCCTTTGATTAGATCTAAATATCTGGAGTTTGCAGTTGAATGATTCTGCAGAGGGTATTCCCAATTAGGAATCCATAGTAGATAGATATACATCTTGTTTGGTAGAAATGTCTATATCTCATTCTGTAGCAATGATTGAGTGGCTTAAAATTGCCAGCAGGGCAATCAATATATTAGCATGTGGTATCGCCACATGCTAAAGGTGTAAGAAACCAAAGTATCCTAAAGGGATACCAGAAAATGATCAAAAAAATATAGAAAGTATGGATATCACTTCGCCTCGAGTTCAATAGTTGTATCTCTTCAGGTTTTTTAAATGATCGCAGAAATTTGAAGATGATTAGGATCACATCTGAATATTATTAGGTACCATTTAATAGAATAATCTATCGAATCTTTGACCTGCTACCCTTTCATTAGGGGAATTCAGAAGTATCCTAAGTGCTTGGTTTAAAACATATTAAGCTTTATCTTAATGCAAAAGAAAACCCCGTTTTTTACGTTGGAAGCGGAAAAACGGGGTAATCCAAAAATAATTAAGATGAAAGTACGACGTTTTTCTCAATCTCAAGGTCTTTTGGTGTTTCCAAATTTCGATTCTAATTACGACCAACTCTATTCTTCATTTTTAAAAACTCGGTTAGGATGTTTGTATAAGGCGATTCCTTGGAGTAAACTAGTGAGTGATTTAGAGCTTTGTGAGTATAGGAAAGGCCCTCAATGTATATTTTCTCCTAGAGGTAAAATCGCCTTGATGTTTCTGAAGCATTATGTTGGATGTTCTGATTTTAAACTTATAGAACACATTAATGGTAATATTCACTATCAGATCTTTTGTGATATTGTCATTCCTACTAATTCACCAATCACTAATTACAAGATCGTCAGCGAGATCAGATGTGAATTAGCCAAGAAGTTAGATATTGACAAATTACAGCATACTCTTGCAAATCATTGGCGTCCACATATGACGAACTTAGACAGTATGGTATGCGATGCTACCTGTTATGAGAGTGATATTCGATACCCTACTGATATTAAGTTATTGTGGGAAGCAACCCATTGGAATCACAGGATGCTTTTGGCTTGTTCTCGGCAATTAGGAAGAAGAATGCTACGAACAAAGTATATCAAATGGAGTAAGAGATATACCAACTATAGCAAATCAAAACGACCTTCCCGAAAGGAAAAGAAGGCACTTCGAAGAGGATTGCTTAAGCTATTAGCCAAAATAAATGAATCCTTGAGCGATCTAGAGACAAAGGTAGGTTCAACTTTCACTGATGCATATTGGCAAAGGAGGAATGCGAGTAAAACTGTTCTTAGTCAGCAATGGCAATATTTTTTCAAACAAGTAAAACCCATTGATCGAATCGTAAGTATAGACAAACCTTACATACGCCCTATTGTAAGAGGAAAGGAAGTGAAGAAAGTTGAATTTGGAGCCAAGGTGCATAAAATCCAAATAGATGGGATAAGCTTTATAGAACACCTAAGTTTCGATGCCTTTAATGAAGGGATTAGATTAAAGAAGAGTATCTGGGCGTCTCAAAAACTATTCAGAACTAAAATCAAAATAGTAGGGGCCGATCGTATATATCACAACAATCCAAATCGTGTATATGTAAGTAAACACGGAATCAAAACGGACTTTACAAGAAAAGGAAGAGCCTCGAAACATAAAGATCATTTTGATCAACTAGCCATGATGATAACCAAAGAAAGGGCAACTCGATTAGAAGGAAGTTTCGGAACGGACAAAGAGTACTTTCTCCTGAAAAGGATAAAAGCAAGAACCAAGGAAACTGAAACTCTATGGATCTTTTTTGGAATTCATACCTCCAATGCCATCCGAATAGGACAAAGATTGAGCAATATCATAGTTCAAGCAGCGTAAAATATTATTAAAATCCATTTTGCCGAAAAATGGATGGGATTCCTATGCTATTACTTCTGAGTATCCCTCATTATACATGACCTATAAAAATGAAGTATTCCTTTCAGCGGTTATTTGTGAAAACAGTCGTTATCTATTAGAAATAGCTTTTTTATGAATACCCTAAAAAAAAGGGTGGAAACAAATTAATGTTCCCACCCCATACATGTCTTTATTTAAAGCTATTGCTTAATATTTAATATCAAATGTATAGCTATCTGAGTTATCATTAGGATCGGTAGAAACCTCAATAACTTCTAACATCCAATAAGTACCATCTCTTTCAACAATAAATACATCCCCAGGCATAACGATCTCTGTTGCCCCATTCATCAATTCAACACCGTTGTCAAAAAATCCTGGTAAATCTTCCTTAAATGCTACATCTGCGAATGCAAAAGTTTCTGGCAATCCGCCTTCTCCAGCTCTAAGGTATTTCATTGAAGAACCATTAAATGGAGAAATAGTTCTAAGCCAGTTATCTGCATCTGGTAAGTTAATATCAATACCATTATCTTTTATTTCTCCTTCTGTATCTGACATTCCTGTACCAGTACTCATTCCAGTATCAAGATCCAAGCCACCTGTTCCAGCAGGTCCAGCAGAATTCAACAATACACCAGTTCTCAACTCGATAGCAGTTCCACTAGGAAGAGTAGTCAAATCAAATTCCAATTCTGCAGTCAATCCAAATGCATCTGTAAGAATGATTTTATAAATAAAATTACCTTCAGAAGCAGGAGTCATAATATATAATTCCTGATCATCAAATCCACCTTGGTCCTCCTCAGCCAATGTAAAAGGATTGTCTTCAACAGCATCGGATATTACTTTCCAGAAAATGCTAGACTTATCAACAAACTGGTCATTTTGTCTAACTTCTATTGATGCTAAATCCCCAGTACCTTTTGCCGCAGATATTCTGAATACTCTTTTTTCATCTTGATTTGCAGTCATGGTAGTTGGCGAAGTAGTTGTAAGTGTAGGCGGCACTCCTGCAGTAGTTACATTCACAGAAACTGAACCTCTCTCTCCTGCCAGGTCCACTACTTCAACCTCATATGTCACAGTAGTTCCAGCTGATGATTGTGCAACAATATCAATTGACCATGAAAGTCCGTCAACATCAGTACCCGAAACTGAAACTGGGTTAGCTGGTACATCAGATCCATTAACTTTTAGCCTTGAGTTAGGTACTTTTATTCCATCTTCATATACAGTCACTCCATTCAAAGGCGAATCACTTCCCTTTGATGCTGAAAAATCTACAGTAAATACTTCTTCTGGTGCTACAGTAAGATCCGCAGCTGATGTAAGTGTGACAGATGGTGGAGTAGTAACTGGTGGATCTACTGGATCATCACTACAACTATATAAAAACATAGCTGACATGGCTACTAATAGCAAAGTTGGTAAATTCAAAATTCTTTTCATACTAAAATTATTTTTGTTCTAAAAAAAGTAGTTAATAAATAAGGGTGATTATTTACATGTATCCAACCTACCAATCTTATATACAATTCGATTAGAATTTTTCAATTTTAAGTCTTTGGTTTGTTTCGACATGATTATAAATCTTTAGATAAAATGGGCAAAAACTAAATGTTAATATGCCCGCTTATCATTTTTCTCCATATAATTAATAAACGATCTATTTACGACTCTCGTTCCTCCTATCGTCGGATAATTTCCAGTAAAATACCAATCGCCTGTGTTATTAGGACATGCATTATGCAAATCCGTCACAGTTTGGTAGATGACTTTTACTTCGATTTCCAATCCTTCAGGTGTGACTATCTCCGCTATTTTGTCAGAAATCTGTTCATATGTAAATTCATCGTATAATGGCTGGACTTGATTTATCATTTCTTCAACTGGTTTTTTCTCTTCAATCAAGCAACGTTCATAAGCCTCCTGTAAAAGATGACTCTTCTTATTATCTTCCAATAATAGTACTAATGCTTTGAAAGCTGCAAATTCCTTCATTCTACTCATATCAATACCATAGCAATCTGGGTATCTAATCTGAGGTGCAGAGGAAACAATAACTATCTTTTTCGGCTTCAACCTGGAAAGGCTAAAAATAATGCTTTCCCTCAAAGTCGTACCACGTACGATGCTATCATCGATCAATACCAGGGTATCAATGTCATTTCTAACTATGCCATAGGTCACATCATATACGTGTGCCATCATCTCTCCACGAACTACATCATCTGCAATGAAAGTTCGCATTTTGGCATCTTTTACAGCTATCTTCTCTATTCTTGGTGAAATGGCTAATATTTTATCCAGGTCTGCATCAGAATAATCAGGGCCAAGTGCCTTGATTTTTTCTCGCCTCAATGAATTGGTATATTTTTCCAAACCTTGTACCATACCGAAAAAGGAAACTTCTGCTGTATTTGGAATAAATGAGAAAATGGTATTTTCAAAATCCTCTTCCACTTCTTTAATTATGGATGGCACCAGCAATTCACCCAGCTTCTTTCGTTCTAGATAGATATCTCTGTCCGATCCTCTGGAAAAATAAATTCTCTCAAAAGAGCATGCCGTTCTTTGCAATTGTTCCTTGCACAACACCTCATCCACCTTGCCATTTTTCTTAATTATCAGTGCATGTCCCCTTTGCAGTTCTTTCACTTCATTGATGGATACACCAATACATGTCTGAATGGCTGGGCGCTCAGATGCTACCACCACGATCTCTTCATCCTGATAATAAAATGCAGGTCTGATACCTGAAGGGTCTCTGAATATAAATGCGTCTCCATGCCCAATCAACCCTGCCATCACATAACCCCCATCAAACTTTCTACTGGCTCTTTGAAGCAACCTTGTCACATCCAAGTGCTCTGCAATCAAGGTGTTAATTTGTTGATTTGTATAACCTTCGGGTTTGAACCAAGAGAACAACCTTTGCACTTCATCATCTAAAAAGTGTCCGATCTTCTCCAATACAGTTACAGTATCAGATTTCTCCTTCGGATATTGCCCAAAACCAATCAACTCCTCAAACAATTCATCAACATTGGTCAAATTGAAGTTCCCTGCCAATACCAGATTCCTCGTTATGTAATTGTTTTGGCGCATAAATGGATGTACGGTTTCTATAGTATTGGCCCCGTGTGTACCATAGCGAAGATGCCCAAGTAATAATTCACCGGTATATGGCTTGTTGGCCTTCAACCAGGCTGGATCATTTCTCTGCTCATCAGTGAGATCATTAAAATGACTAAAAACGCCTTCAAAAAGATGACGTATATATTGCGGATTGTTACTTCTTTTTCTGCTTATGTACCTGCTCCCAGGCGGCATATCCAATTTGATTGTTGCTATACCTGCTCCATCCTGCCCTCTATTTCTTTGTTTTTGAAGCAAGAGTTGCATCTTATTGAGTCCGTACAATGCAGTTCCATATTTTTTATGGTAATATTCTAGCGGTTTTAAAAGTCTGATGACTGCCAATCCGCATTCGTGGTGAATCTGATCACTCATGGAGTTGCTCCGTTGATTTATTAAGCACGCAAATGTACGACTTTAACTGCCGAATTGTTATAACTTATTCGCGAATAAAATTGATTTTTGGTTAATTTTTTCCCTGAGTGCCACTTTAAAAGGATTTAATGTTCACGACGCTCATTTTATTGATAATAATATTAATTAAAATGGATCGATCTTTAAGAACCGAAGTTTAGCTCCATCAAAATCTAAAATCAATATTATATCTCTCTTCGTAGACTGATTCATACTCAAGATTTGCCCTTACACCTTTCAACTCTCTACCTTTAAATATTACCAACAACCTCGATTCATTGGCAGAAATTACCGTATTTGAATTGATAGTATATCCTCCTTTTCGAAATTTGGAAAGACCAGAATCTATTAACAATTTCTCGATATCGTCATATTTTTTCCCTTCGAAGAAAAAATTTACATCCTTTACCAAGGCTGGTCCGACACCTTTATTTATTATGTATACCGACATTGTGGTGTCCATTTGATCTACCAATGTATTTACAAGTGGTCGAACACTAAGTTTATTATGCTTTTGTTGAATTCGAGTCTGAACAATAGAAAGAACAAATGCCAATATTGCTATTAAAATTACCGCGTAGTCTGATATTCTTTCAAGTTTTGATTTTTCCATACTCTAAATTATAAATTCCTGTCAAAACGTGGAAAACATAAATACTTCGAATCAAGTTTTAAAACAATTATAACTTACTACTACTACCTAGGCATTGCAAAATCTCCTTAATTTGTCATTTATAAAGACTATACCTTATAATTGCTTGCCACTAATTGACAGACCTTCTAAAATTGTTTGTATTTTGCCATTTAATAATATAGAACATATGTACTTCAGAATAATAGCGACACTTGCACTTTCTTTTGTTTTTTATATTGGCTCAAGTCAGGTTTCATATCATAGACTTTATGAAACCACACTTAACGATCCAAGTGGAATGAATGATACTACCTTCTTCCTAATGAGTAGTGCAACCATTTCTGGCGATGTAGTTGCTATGGGGACAAAGCGAGTTGGCGAAGCTCCAACAGACTTTGATGATCTTACCCTAGTATTTACCAAACACGATCAAAAAGGAGACATTACATGGTCGAAAGAATTGGACCTAGGTCAGGATACCGTAGATATAATCGGTCAAGGAAATATTGAATACAATGGGGCTTTGGATAGTATTCTATTTACAATTGAAGTTGAAATCAACGGGGAACAAAAAGAATTATTTGGAAGATTAGATAGGGACGGTAATAATATTGACCTTAGAACGGTTGGTGGAAATGAATTGGCATTGATCAATAGGACTCCTGATGTAGCCCCCTTTATTAATGAAAGTGATTTACTATTGACTCCTGGAGTCGATCCTACGATTAGCAGAATTGGATTTGGAGATGACTTGATATGGTCTAGAAAATATGAATTTATGAATTCAGGAGGTGACAATGCTTTGAGCTTTGTTACAGATATTACAACAACAGAAGATTCGACTATTTTAATCTCTGGCTATGGCGATGGATTAGGCGAAGAATTTGTAGTTGCAGAATTGGATAGTAATGGTGTACAACTTTGGGCAGAATCATATACTTTTTCAATAAATAATTTGATTCTTATTTATCCTAGAGAAGTAGAGCCTTTGTCAAATGGAAATTTTGCTGTGGCGGGTTTTTATCAAACATCACCAGCAATACAATCGAATGGCTTCGTCGCAGTGATAGATACTGCAGGATCTATATTAATGGCTAAGAAGCTATTTATTAATGAAAATTCAACAGAAGCGGGCAATTTATTAGAAGGTGACGATGGTTCTCTTTGGATTTCAGGAATATATAATTCACAAGATTCATCTCATTATTTCACTACCAATATGACTACGGATGGTGAGGTAAATTGGACAACTATTTATCCAGGACAGGAAGCTGAATTTAATTTATCTACAACCGATCTGTTGGGTGTACAATTGACAGGTGGGGCTTCCTTAGTAGGACATGGTATTCTTGATGATCTATCGGTATTGAGAGTGATAAGACATGATGCCGCAGGTGATGCGATGTGTTCTGACACCATTCCGATTATGCTTGAAGACCTTGTAGTCACTGCCGATACATTGACAACTTCAGTCGAAAATGGTGGAATATTCTTTGATTCTCTGGATTTTGAATTAAGTACTTTTATTGGCTTTACTCCTCCAGTTTTAAGTATCACCCAATACCCAAATTTTTGTCCTAATGAATTTATTGACACTTTCCTTGTGGCAAGTGTAAGTGGTGTAGCGGACGAAAATATAACGTACAAATGGAGTACCGAAGAAACTACAGATACCATTCGCATCCAGGTTTTGCCAATGGAAACACCAGAATACAGTGTTACAGTCACTATATCAGAAGATGTATGTTATATGATGTGTGACACCATTCAGATTTCACGTTATGAATTGCCGCAAGCACAGATTGGCATTGACAATTCACGATATTGTGATGAAAAGCTATTTGTCCTTAATGCCGAATATACACCTGGAGCAGGAGAACCAACCTACCTATGGAGTACAGGAGAAACAACACCAGCAATAGACGTATCAACCGAAGGTCAATATTCTGTTACAATCACCGATGAATGTAACGAACCAGCAGAGGCTGAAATAACGGTAGGTTTTCCCGATCCTCTGGAATTGACAATTACAGAATCAAGCACCTTCAATATATTATGTACTGATGGTGGACATAGGTTATCTGCATTGTTAGTTGGTGGAATTGCACCGCCTTCTTACGAATGGTCAACAGGAGAATCTGGTTTTCAAATAGTAGCAATGACCAATGGCACTTATACGGTCACTGCGACCGATGCTTGTGGTGACATGCTGATAGAGTCAATCGACGTCGAGGTGGATCAAATCCCCACCGAGGGAGAAATAACCTTTGAATTGGATTGTAATGAAGAAGATAATGCTCTAAGTCGTATTACTTTCAACGCAAGTACGAATGTCGATAATGCTGTTGTCGAGTTGAATGTTTTTGATGCTGAGGATCTGAGTGTTTTAATTTCTCAGGATGTCATACCATCCAATCCACTTGTACTGGGCAATTATTATGCAGTATTGACTACATGCGACAATGTAGAACTCGCCACGCTAACGGTAAATGCTAGTGCACTTTGTGGAGGCCTCTTACGCTACCCAATAGCCTTCTTCCCTGGAGGTCAAGATGAAGATTCACAGAAATTTGGACCTATTCCAAATGACACTATGAGTGTAGAAAACATTATTACGGATCTTGAATTCAAAGTCTTCAACAGATGGGGAGAGACTGTTTTTGAGTCAAATGATTTATTAGAATCATGGGACGGAACACACAAAGGCGAACCTGCTCCAAGTGAAGTTTACATTTGGTATGTTTCTTATATGGTAGAAGGTGTGGAAATGTTGGACAAAGGAGATGTGACATTGATTAGATAATGTATGCATGATCTTATTATTATTGGTGGTGGACCTACTGGCATCAACTGTGCGATAGAGGCTAAAAAAGCACATTTGGATTATGTGATCCTTGAAAAAGGAGTGCTTGTCAATTCTATTTTTAATTTTCCAGCGAATATGACTTTCTTTTCAACGAGCAAGAATCTGGAAATCGCCGATGTCCCCTTTATTTCACATACTGACAAACCTACACGACGTGAAGCGCTAGAATATTATCGTCGTCTGATGGAAAGTTATGATTTGGCCATTGATTTTGATGTAGAGGTGAAAGGGATGTCCAAAGTAGATGGTAATTATGAAATCTCCACTTCAGAAGGTATTTACCGATCCAAATATGTAGTAGTTGCCACTGGTTTTTATGACAAACCAAACCTCATGAATGTGCCTGGCGAAGATTTGCCAAAAGTGAAACATTATTATGATGAAGTACATCACTATATTCGTAAAAAAGTGCTTGTTGTAGGAGGTGCTAATTCAGCCTGTGATGTAGCTCTGGAGTGTTGGCAAAAAGGAGCGGATGTCACTATGGCTATTCGTGGTCCAGAACTTTACAAAAAAGTAAAATATTGGATCCTCCCAAATATTGAAAATCGGATCAAGGAAGGTTCTATAAAAGCATACTTCAATACAAATATTAAAGAAATAAAACCGAAGTCCGTTGTCCTACAATCTGAAAATAAGGAAATCACTATTGAAAATGATTTTGTATTGGCGATGACGGGATATTCTCCAAATTATGAGTTGATGGATAATCTGGGAATTGAGATCCATGATGATGCATTGAAGACTCCAGTATTCAATGAAGATACCTTGGAAAGCAATTTGCCAGGAGTTTACTTGGCTGGCGTGATGAATGGTGGGTTAAAAACGAATAAGTATTTTATCGAGAATACCAGGCATCATGCGGATATAATTGTGCGGGATATTGAGTTGAAAGAAAGTATAGCATAAAATTGGTTGAAAATTTGACACCCTTCTAGAGCGTTCACCTGCCCCACAGCTAGCGCGATCATTCACCTTTAAAAACCGCCTTTCTTTTCTCTAAAAACGCGTTCACCCCTTCCTTATAATCCGCAGTCATCCCAGCCTTAGTCTGATATTCATGCTCCAATGCCAATTGATCTTCCATATTATTTACAGCAGTGAGGTTGAGCAATTTCTTGGTATATGCCAATCCTACAGTAGGCATATTGGCCAATTTCTGAGATATTTTGTCTACATATGCCTCATACTCATCATCGGCTACAGCCTTGTATATCATTCCCATCTCCATTGCTTCTCTGGCTGGCACCTTCTCTCCTAGCATCATTAAAGCACTCGCCCTAGCTTGACCTATTAATCGAGGCAAGGTATATGTACCTCCGCTGTCTGGGATCAACCCAATCTTACTAAATGCCTGGAGAAAACTGGCGGATTCCTTAGCTATGACTACATCACAAGCCAACGCTATATTAGCTCCAGCGCCAGCCGCTACACCATTGACCGCAGCTATTACGGGCAACTCAATATCTCTAATGCGCATCACTATTGGATTGTAGTGCTTACTAACAATATCTTGTAGAGGTGGACCATTAGGGTCAACAATCTCACCAAGGTCCTGACCTGCACAAAATGCCTTTCCTGTTCCACTTAGTACAACCGCTCTAATCGCTTTATCTTCAGCACAATCATCAAATGCCGATTGGATGGCTAAAGCCAGTTCTTGATTGATACTGTTGTATTTTTCAGGCCTATTGAGAGTGATATAAGCTATATTTCCTTTTTTCTCGAATAATAACATCTTATGATTTTTGTTGCAGAATTGATTTTATTGCAGAACCGCACAATCGCTTGAATTGCGCAATCGCTTTTCTGAGTTCAATATTACAGCTAATGTTTGACTCAAACAATATTTTTTAGGATAGTAAAATCAGAGAAAATGAATAATGTCATTTAATATGTATTCTTACTTGATATTCTCCATAAAAGCAAGAGCAAACACCATAAAAAAAGCCATTTCGCGGTTATGCGATTGCGCAATTCAGCAATTAAACAACATAATCTAAAGACTTAGATACAAAAGCTCAAATACCTTCTCCGCCTCAATCCTTACCCTCCGATTTCCCATAGAATGATTATTGGACATGAAGCAGATTGAGAATTGCTTGCCCGACTTGGATTCAAAAATACCAGTGTAAGTCAGCACCCCACCCATAGATCCAGATTTCAAATAGAATTTTTTCTGACCTTCTTTTTTGGACATCAAAGATTTTACGGTACCCGACACTCCAACATGAGGAATATATTGCTGTATTTTTTCTTTTCCCAGTCGTTTGAAAGTAGTGTTCAAAAAATCTGTGAATGAAGATGCTGTTATTGAGTTTCTTGGAGAGAGTCCACTGCCATCATTGATATTAAAACTATTCTCAGGAATACCCATTGCTTCCAATGCTTCCTCCACATATTCTAACCCTGCCTCGAAAGAACCTTCCTTTTTACTTTTCCATCCCATTTTTCGAAGTAGTGCTTCACAGTAAAGATTTATACTTTCAAAATTTGCCTCTTCCACAATTCGAGATAAGGAAGGAGATTTAAAAATAGCAAGTTGAGTGAATTCTGATTTTTTAATTGGATCTTTTGAGACTATCGACCCGTTGCTTTTAATCCCAATTTTGGATAATTCACTTTCCAATAAAAAGCCAAATGAAAGCGGTGGATTCGGTGTAGCTCCTTTAATAACAAATGATGAATTGGAATAAGGAATGCTTCCTCTTACTATCTTATTATAGTGAAATGGATCTCCGTATATATAAGCATTGTCTCCAGTATTTGGGCCTTTGACAATCACTTCACTTTGAAGAAACATATTCGGAACTTCTGGGTTTATCCTGTCCAAAGTGGCTGTAGATCCTTCTGGAATCCTGGCAGAAAAATAAAGATCATATTTGTTTTCATTAAAATTCAAGCCCCATGCTCCACTGCCATAATAATTGGCAATATCCGAATATGGCCAAGACGGACAGATGGCTTGACCTTGGAATACATTGGTCTTCACTTCAATCTTCCCTTCGATACACTTTATACCTACATTTTGAATTGAAGAAACTATCTCTTTCAACACCGATTCCCAACCGTTTTTATCACCAAATCTAGCAGATCCAAAAGTCGGATCACCAGAGCCTAATACTACCAAATTGCCATTGAGCGTGCCTGCTCTATCTATTTTTCCTGAATAGCCGATATGAGTAGTAAAAGTATAATTTTCACCAAACTCTTCTAAGGCCAGGAAGGTAGTGATCAACTTGAGCGAGCTGGCAGGAATGAGTTTCTTTTCTGCATCAATGCTAACGATTTCTTTTCCGTCCATGGACTTTACGGATAAGCCTATCGAAGCATACTCAATAGCTGGGCTGGAGAGAATATCTTGTAAGTTTTGATTCAGTTTTGACTGGCTATAACTCTGATTTTGAATAAGAATGAACAAGCCAATAATCAACAACCTCATCATACCTTGGTAGTTTCATACCCAATATGAAAAAGTGCATCACCTTGATTCACAACAGAAGCGTTGCTATGACCGATAATATACCCATCCCTCGAAGCACTGACTGTTATTGACTTATTGCCATATGCATCTTTCAACACACCCAACGGCTCCCCTTTTTTGACATAATTTCCAGAACATTTAGACCAAATGAATATGCCTGAATACGGAGCTCTAAGCCAGGTTGTCTTCTTGATAATTATGGATTGTGTATTATTATTAAAAGTGGGTTGATGCGTCATTTCCAGGTGGGCAAATACTCTTTTCATCCCCTGCAAGCCTACCGATATGGCGTGACCATCCAAGCGTACACTTTCTCCACCTTCAAATACCAAGGTTGCTATTTTATTTATTCGTGCTGTTTTTCTAAAGGATTTGGGAATAACTGGTTTTTGGATAATAAAACGAGTACCAAAAACAATAGCCAATTCTTCGGCCACCTTATCTACCCTACTATATCTGATTTGGGGGAAATTAAATCTTGAAGCTCCTCCCGTATGGAAATCCATCGCAATATCTACATAAGGTAGGATTTTCTTTGTCAGCGTACTTGCCACCCTTGATGCCAATGATCCTCTTCGTGTACCTGGAAAACTTCGATTCACATCTTTTCCATCTGGCACCTCTCTACTAAAATTAATAAAACCAAAAACATTCAAAAGCGGAATAGCAATCACCGAACCTCTATCCAGATTGGTAAAAATATCTTCTTCAATAGCCTTTCTTACTATTTCAATACCATTGATTTCATCACCATGTACTCCTCCCAGCAGTAAGATACATGGTCCTGGGTTTTTGCTTCGAAAAATATGTGCGACTATGTCAATTTTTGTATCCGAAGGCAACCTCCCAACATTCATACGTATCAACCCACTTTCGCCAGGGAAGATACTTTCATTATCAATGATTATTGGTTCTTGATAAGTATGTTTAAAATCTACATTATCGATCATATATAGTTGTAATTTTTCTCGATATACTTAATTATTTTTCCGGCGATATCGTGACCGGTTGTTGTTTCAATCCCTTCTAATCCAGGTGAAGCATTCACTTCTAAAACCAACGGTCCTTTGGATGTCTGCAGCATGTCTACCCCAGCTATTTTTAATCCCATTACTCGCGCAGCTTTACGTGCAACTTGGATTTCTTCCTCTGAGAGTCGAATTACCTCCGAGGTCGCTCCTCTATGCAAGTTGGATCTAAATTCACCTTCTTTTGCCTGTCGCTTCATCACACCCACTACCTCATTGTTTACAATAAAGACCCTTACATCAGCACCTTTGGCTTCATGAATAAATTTCTGCAAAAATACCTTTTGTTTTGTCTTATGAAAAGCTTCTATAATAGATTCACCTATTTTTTTTTGTTCTGCCAACATCACCCCCAATCCATGAGTCCCATTTACCAATTTTATTACGAATGGCGTAGGGCCCACTTCATCAATCATTTGATCAATTGATTGCAAGTTGTTGAAAATGGCAGATTTCGGCACTTTGATTCCATTGGCGGCAAGAATCTGCATGCAAGAAATTTTATCCCTTGCCTTAAGAAGAGGGTCGGACTTCAATGTGGTAAAAACACGCATCAATTCAAATTGGCGAATCACGCTGGAACCATATGAGGTTGCAGAATTGCCAATTCTTGGGATAACCGCTTGTATATTTTTTATTTTTTGACCGTGATAGTAAATACATGGGTTGTTTTCCTGAATTACAATATCGCATTGCATATGATCAAAAACCCTTACATAATGATTCCTCTTTCGGGCTGCTTTAACCAAGCTTTGAGTACTGTATAAGGCTGGATTTCTTGATAAAATTGCTATATTCATTTCGAAAGTCTAACGATGTAATATTAGATTACACACAACCCAATATTAAGAATTTTTTACTTCATTCTTTTAATTGCGACCGTGCTTGCACCTCTATTTATACACACCATTGCCATTTTCGTCACATTTATAAGAATAAATTAGTAATTTTGAAGTTAACATAGCATATTTTAAAAGCTATCCTACCTGAGAATCGGTCCTAAAATAGACCAACCATTTAATTAAGATTATTTTCAAAATAAAAATTTATTGTCATGCAACGAATGGCTCTTTCTTTTTTTTCAGCAATAGGATTTATAACTATTTGCTTTATTATTTTCACTTCCTTTTCTTCTTTGAAAGATGGTCAAAGTAATGAATCAAGCATTTCAGAATCGGCTAATGGTGTCCACCTACCCCAAGTTGTAAAACCCATCCCAACCATATCCAATCCATCTTTTGCTGGAGAGCCCATGCCTCTAAATATGGATACTCGGGAGCGATTAGATAGAGAATTATCCGTAAATTCCTATTGGCAAAGTGCAACCTTATTAAATATCAAGAATGCAAATAAATATTTTCCAATTATAGAACCTATCCTTGCTGAGATGGGTGTACCTGATGACTTCAAATATTTGGCTGTTGCCGAAAGTAGCCTAAGAAATGTACAGTCCTCCGCTAAAGCAAAGGGATTTTGGCAATTCAGAAAACTTGCCGCTAAAGAATTGGGGCTTGAAGTCAATGACGAAGTGGATGAAAGATATCATGTGGAGAAAGCCACTAAAGCAGCAGCAGGATATCTAAAAAAATTACACAAGCGATTTGGTTCTTGGGCCAATGCCGCGGCTGCATATAACGTAGGACCTACAAGTTTTGCGAAAACATTGAAACAACAAGGTGAAAATTCATTTTATGATGTGAATGTCAATGATGAAACTGGCAGATATATGTTTCGGCTTATAGCTATCAAAGAAATCATGAAGAATCCACAAAATTTTGGTTTTTATCTGGACCCACAAGACTTATATGAGAAAATTGACAATGTATATTATGTCGAAGTGGATAAATCTATTTCTGACTGGGGTGCTTTTGCCAAACACAATGGTGTCAGTTATAGAATTTTGAAATATTACAATCCATGGCTGAGGTCAGGGAAATTGACAGTGATCAAGAAGAAATATTTAATAAAACTGCCGAGATAGAAGAGAAGTCAGAAGTCATGTGGAGAATCTCAAAGGAATTACAGAGATTCGAGAAATAAGAAAACGAGGTTAGGATTAATAACACTTGAAATAATCAAAGGGCTCTTTACAATCGAGACACTTGTAAAGCGCCTTACAAGCTGTACTTCCAAATTGGCTAATGACTTCAGTATTTTTTGAATTGCATTGTGGACAAGGAATTGGTCGGTGCTCGCCAGTCAAGTAAGATTTGTCTGTGGTTTTTTCGACTGGAGGGGCAATACCATATTCTTTCATTTTTCTCAGACCATCCTCAGATATCATATCGGTAGACCATGTAGGACTCAAAACCAGTTTGACTTCTACATTCGAATAACCCGCATCTTGCATAGCAGATTTTACATTTACAGAAATCATATCCATTGCAGGACATCCCGTATAAGTCGGAGTGATTTTTACAATTATCTTATCACCTTCTACGTCAAAACCTTGATATATCCCTAAATCCTGAATAGTCAAAACTGGGATTTCGGGATCTGTCACATGCATCAATACTGCTTCGATATGTAACTTATCAATTACCACGTACTATTTGGATATGCCCTTTGAAGAAATTGCAAGTCGGATAAAATATATCCTAAATGCTCCGAATGAAGACCATTTTTTCCTCCTTTTTGTGGAAATTCGACTGCTGGTATAGTCAATGTAGCTTGGTCACATATGCTTTTAAATTTGTTCCATGCTTGTGTTCTTATTTGCTCACAATTTACTGCTATTCCAATTAAAGATTCTTCTTTTTCGATCTTAGAAGGGATAAAAGCCTCATCAAAATAGGTAATCCTATCATTTAATGCTTCTTGCATTTTTTGGTGGCTTTCCTCCGTCCCATCCCCTAATCGAAGCATCCATTCAGATGAATATTTCAAATGATAAGTCGCTTCCTTTATTGTCTTTTTGGCAATATCAGAAAGTCGTTGGTCCGTAGAATTTACCATTTCCTTCAAATGGTAGTAATGGTAGCAATCAAACATAAATTGACGAACGATTGTATGTCCAAAATGTCCATTTGGCTGTTCTACAAGAAGTAAATTGCGCCAATCCAATACATCTCGTTTATAAGGATAATCATCTTCCGTTTTGCCATTACCCTCAATTTCAGCAGCATATTGGTACAGAATTCGCGCCTCACCTATTAGGTCCAAGGATATATTTGTCAACGCAATATCCTGTTCTAATACAGGTCCGTGACCACACAATTCTCCGAGCTGCTGTCCCAAAATCATGGCATTATCCGCTAATTGTAGCACATATTGCAATCGCAGTCTATTATCTTCTTTCATTTACAACTCTTGCTTTAAATGTATTCTAATTCATCAGGCAAATCATAAAAAGTCGGGTGTCTGT
This sequence comes from Saprospiraceae bacterium, assembly GCA_965230575.1. Lineage (GTDB taxonomy): Bacteria > Bacteroidota > Bacteroidia > Chitinophagales > Saprospiraceae > CAJXUU01. Next base: position 2,578,115 of record OZ246013.1, on the reverse strand, counting down.
ATATCTTGTCTTCTGCTGGATCGAACAAGGATTCTGATTCTTCCGGATTGGAAGCGGCTATATGTTTTGACTCCACCACCCAAATACTTACGCCTTCTTGTCGCCGCGTATATACATCACGTGCATTGGTAATTGCCATTTCGGAATCTGCTGCATGCAAGCTGCCAGCATGTTTGTGAGACAACCCATTTTTTGATCTAATGAAAATCTCAAAAAGAGGCCAATTTTTATTGTTCATATTAATCTGTTTTAGAGATTGTTGATTGTTGATTGTTGATTGTTGATTGTTGATTGATTATTTCAGACTATTCACAACCCATCTCATCTTCGAATATTTTAATTCTTAACTATGCAACTTGACTATTAGTTGATACTTTTTCTGATTGTTTTTGAGCGTATGCCACCGCCGCATCTCTTACCCATCGACCTTCTTCATGTGCTTTCACCCTTGCTGCCAATCGTTCCTTGTTACATGGTCCATGACCTTTGACAACAGCCCAGAATTCATCCCAATCTATCTCTCCAAAATCATGCTTTCCTTTTTCTTCATTCCATTTGAGATCTGGATCTGGAATTGTCAAATTGATATAATCTGCTTGTGGTTTTGTCATATCTACAAATCGCTGACGCAATTCATCATTCGAAAACCGCTTGATCTTCCAGGCCATCGACTGTGCAGAGTGGGTAGATTCTGCATCGTTGGGACCAAACATCATCAAGGATGGCCACCACCATCTGTTCAGTGCATCCTGTGCCATGGCTTTTTGCTCTGGTGTGCCCTTACTCAAGGTCAACATTATTTCATACCCTTGTCTCTGATGAAAAGATTCTTCTTTGCACACTCGGACCATTGCTCTCGCATAAGGTCCATATGAGCATCGGCACAGCGGCACTTGATTCATTATCGCAGCGCCATCTACAAGCCAGCCGATTGCTCCTATGTCTGCCCAGGTTAGGGTTGGGTAGTTAAATATGCTAGAATACTTCGCTTTGCCAGAATGCAACTGATCGATTACTTCGTCTCTTTCGACTCCCAATGTTTCACAAGCCGAATACAAGTATAGACCATGACCTGCTTCATCTTGCACCTTGGCGATCAATCCTAGCTTTCTTTTCAAACTCGGTGCTCTTGAGATCCAATTTCCCTCGGGCAGCATGCCTACTATTTCAGAATGCGCATGTTGAGAAATCTGACGGATCAAAGTCTTACGATATTTTTCTGGCATCCAATCTCTTGGTTCTATTCTTTGATCTGCATCAATCTTTGCCTGGAATCTCTCTTCTAATGATGTTATTTCAGTCATAAGTATTCTAGATTTGAATTACAAATATAACTATAAAAACGAACAGTTGTTCGTAAAATTAAAATGTTCCTGAAAATTATCCTTCTTTCTCACGTTTTATCATAATCAAAAATCATTATTGCCTCCATATTCAACGACTTGACGTGTCATTTCTATAATTTTTTGTATCTACTCAGTAATGGGATCAATCATACTGGTTGGGTTAATTTTGTCATCATTTTTTACCAAAAATGCCGTCAAAATTGATTTTCATCCGATTCCTAGCCCTGGATTGCAATCCAGGGCTAGGAAAAGTAAAGCCCTTCAGGCTTATTTTTATTACGTAAAAGACAGGCTGTGTAGTTAGATTTTCTGTTGTTAATAGCAAATGGTTATCTTAGGCGCGGATGTTCCAAAGAAGTAAATCAATATTACAACTATGAAGAAAATTCTATTGCGCATTTTTTTATATGCATTTCTAATCCTGGGAATCTACAAAGCATATGGAATTTATAATAATTATAAGGAGGATCAAAGGAGGTCTGTATATTATGAAAACCTTGTTGACACCTCTTCACCTACAGTAAGTGTACTTCGAGATTCTATTTTGATCGGGTATCAAAATGAAAAGCGAACCATCCATATTTATGTACCGCCAGATTATGCTATCGATACTTTGGCGAACTTTCCAGTGATCTACATGCTCGATGGAGAGTCTTCATTTAATGACCTGGAAAACATGGGACCAGAATGGCAGATTAATGAAGTAATCAATGATGCTCACGCGAACAACCAACAAACCGCTATTGTCGTTGCAATCAATGAAGCTGAAAATAGAGATGCCGAATATACTCCCTTTGTAAATGATGATAATCCAGATGCCCATGGTGCAAAATTTGCCAATTGGGTAGCGACTGATTTAAAAAATTTGATTGATTCCAATTTTCGTACAAAAAAAGAATCAACGGCAACAACAATCGGAGGAATCTCACGAAGTGGTATGATGGCTTATTATATGATGATGGCCCACCCCGATGTTTTTGGCAATGCATTCATACAATCTCCGGCGATGTGGGTGGACTACGATAAACTTATGGAAATGAACCTTTCAGAAAAACAATTAAGCGACAATAAGATATTCATTAGCGTCGGAGAGTATGAAGGAGGAATTATGGTACCCCATGCAAAAGACATTTATGCCAAATTCAAAAAGCAGGGCTTAACCGAAAAACAACTGCATATTGAAATTATACCCGATGAAGCGCATTGGCATATTACTTGGCGCAAGTCATTTGCTCTGGGCTATCCTTGGTTAATGGGTTACTAAATATAAAGTTGTGATGACATAGACTTCTGTTTTCCATTTATTAAATCTATTCCACTTTTGTAGATACTTTTCTGCCAGAATATTCTGTAATTTCATTCAACATATCAATACGATCAAAATTTGCGTTATTTGTAGAGAATTAGAGCAAAGACCTTCTTAATGGACATTTATAAAAAGAGATCATACTGGAATATACTTTTGGCAGTATTTGGAATGATGATCTTGATCATAACCTTAATATATTCCAATTTTTTAGCACAAAAACTGAAGGAAAGAGAAGAAGCAAACGTCAAAATGTACGTCTATGCGATGGAGGAGCTAAAAAAAAGAGAGAATGACCTCAATATGGAAACGGGCATTTATCAGGATATAATTACCAATAACAAATTGCGTGTTGTATTAGAAGGCGAAAAAGGGGAGCTTGAAGGATTTAACTGGGCCGAAGAGGAAAATTTTGATACTGAATTTTTGGCTGAAAAAAAGAAAATTTTTCTGGCTTCAAATAAAGATTATATAAGAGGAAGTGGCTATGCCTCAAAAGTATACTACTTCAACACCAAGCTTGTTGACTACATCAATTACTATCCCTACATACAATTGCTCTTAGTTGGGTCCTTCATTCTGTTGGGGTATTTCTTCCTTACAGGTTCCAAAAGAAGCGAACAAAATCGTGTGTGGGCTGGAATGGCCAAAGAGACTGCCCATCAATTAGGTACACCTATAAGCGCAATTATTGCTTGGATCGAACATTTAAAACTGACCAATGTAGATGAAGAACAGACTGATATTATCAATGAATTGAGAAATGATGTGAATAGATTAGAACTTGTCGCAGATCGATTTTCGAAGATTGGTTCAGAACCTGTCCTTACATCGGTCAACATATATGAAGAGATTGAAAAATGCAAATTGTATATGGAAAAAAGGGCACCAAGAAAAGTCTCTTTTGAATATCCTGATGCCACGGAAGGTGATTTGCCTGTCAAAATCAACAAACACTTATTTGATTGGGTCGTAGAAAACTTGATTCGCAATTCTCTAGATGCGATGGATGGGAAAGGTACACTCTCAGCCAAGATATATGAGGAGGGATCTTATATAAATATTGACCTCAAAGACACAGGAAAAGGAATCCCATCATCTAAACACAATACTATTTTCCAACCTGGATTTACGACCAAAAAGAGGGGTTGGGGGCTTGGTTTGTCACTCGCCAAACGTATCATAGAAAACTACCACAATGGAAAGATTTTTGTAAAACATTCAATATTAAACGAAGGAACCATTTTTACCATTCGGCTGCCAAAAATCAAGGAGTAAATCAATCAGTAGCACATTAAGTTGATATAATAGAGAAAGCAGGAAGGATTTTTAATCTTATGTTTTCCATTATACCATAAATCAATAATCCATATCCAAATACGTTGTTTTGAGCTGTATCAGCAATGCCCAAACCTGAAAAGAAATTGACGATGATGGTAAATAATTAACTACAAAAGACTCGCGCTTATCAAAACATTTTAACTTTGTCCTCCTTAATATTAATCCGTTTATCGATTTTGAAATAATAAGGTGAATAAATAGACTATGAAGACATCATTAAGCTGGTTGAAAAAATATGTTGACTTAGATTTAAGCATCGACGAATTGTCAGATATATTGACCACTATTGGCCTTGAAGTGGAGGGCGTAGAAGAAGTAGAAATGATTCAAGGAGGACTACAAGGAGTCGTTGTAGGACATGTAAAAACTTGTGAAAAACACCCAGATGCTGATAAGTTGTCATTAACTACAGTAAATGTCGGTGGTGATGAAGATTTGCAAATCGTATGTGGCGCTCCAAATGTCGGTGTTGGGAAGAAAGTTTTAGTAGCAACGATAGGTACTACTCTTTACAATGCAGAGAAACCATGGAAGATCAAAAAGGGGAAAATTCGAGGACAGGTTTCTGAAGGTATGATCTGTGCAGAAGATGAATTGGGTCTTGGTACAAGTCACGAAGGAATAATGGTTCTTCCTGAAGATACCAAGGTGGGAATGCAAGCGGCAGAATATTTTAATATCGAAAGCGATACGGTTTTTGATATTGGGCTTACCCCAAATCGATCAGATGCCACTTCTCATTTGGGTGTAGCCAAGGATGTATGTGCATATCTCAAAATCAATCACGAATATGCCAAAGATGTAAAAGAACCAGATATTGCCAATTTTTCGGTAGAGTACAATAGTTTTCCGATCGAAGTCGAAGTAAAAGATAAGGAAGCTTGTCCAAGATATTCTGGACTTACCCTTACCAATGTGAAGGTTGGAGAAAGCCCCGAATGGATGCAAAAGCATTTGAAATCAATTGGCGTACGACCAATCAGCAACATTGTAGACATTACCAATTTTGTACTTCACGAACTTGGGCAACCACTACATGCCTTCGATGCGGACAAAATCACAGGCAAAAAAATTATAGTCAAAAAAGCAGCTAAAGGAGATAAGTTTTTAAGCCTTGATGAAAAAGAAAGAACCCTACACGAGGAGGATTTGATGATTTGTGATGGTGATGAAAAAGGCATGTGCATAGCAGGTGTATTCGGAGGGCTCAACTCTGGGGTCACTGATGGCACTACGAATATTTTCTTGGAATCTGCGCACTTTAATGCTGGCAATACCCGACGTACAAGCACGAGACATCTTTTGCGTACGGACGCCGCGAAAGTTTTTGAAAAAGGAAGTGACCCGAATATCACTGTTTTCGCTTTGAAGCGTGCGGCTCAGCTTATGGTAGAGCATGCTGGCGCTACGATCTCTTCTGAGATAGTGGATATATATCCGACGGAAATCAAGCCCAAGGAGATTACACTGAGTTATTCGAAGGTAAAGCGGCTTATAGGAACCGATATTTCCAGAGATGAAATCCACAATATTTTGCGGGCTATGGAAATGGAAATAACACCTGTCAATGGAGATCAAATCAAAGTCAGTGTTCCTACCAACAAAGCAGATGTGATCCGAGATGTTGATCTGGTAGAGGAGATTTTAAGAATTTATGGTTTCAATAAGATTCCAATCCCTACCAAGGTGAGTAGCACATTGACTTTCACCGAACATCCGAGCAAACGTAAAATCAAAGAAACAGTTGCCGACCATCTCGCCGCCCAAGGATACAATGAAATGATGGGCCTTTCGCTGATTGAGTCAAAGAAATACAAGGATCTCCATCCATTAGAAGAAAAGAGTCTGGTCTTTATAAATAATACCTCGAATATTCACCTGGACATTATGCGACCAGAATTATTGTTGAGTGGTCTCACTTCGGTTTTGCACAATCACAATAGACAACAAATCGATGTAAGATTATTCGAATACGGAAAGTCCTATTTAAAAACGGAAGAAGATTTTAAGGAAACTGAATATCTGACAATTTTTGTCTCTGGAAAAAGGAGACTGGAAAGTTGGAGGCAAGACTTCAAATCCAATGTAGACTTTTTTGACATTAAAAAAGCGGTAAATAACACTCTAGGAAGATTGGGCATTACAGGATTTCAAACTTCAGATCTTGAAGATGAACGGTTTGCCTATGGTTTACAATATCACCGTGGACCATCTACTTTAGCTGCATTTGGGGAGGTAAATAGTGCTATTCTTTCAAAAATGGGATTTAAAACTGCCGTTTACTATGCCGAATTGCCAATAAAAATGTTGGTAAAATCTGCAAAAAATGTCAAGAATACTGTTGCCGAGATTAGTAAATTCCCAACTGTCCGACGTGATTTGGCGCTGGTAGTTGACAAGAATGTAAAGTTTGAAGAAATACAAAAACTGGCAGTCAAAGCGGATAAAAAATTATTAAAGGACATCAATCTTTTTGATGTATATACGAATGAAGAGCATGTAGGCAAGGGCAAAAAGTCTTATGCAGTCAGTTATTTGTTTGAAGATTCATCCAAGACATTGAATGATGCTGAAGTGGATAAGGTGATGAAGAAGTTGATTGGGACGTATTCTCATCAATTAGGGGCGACAATAAGAGAGTGATACATGAACTAAATGTTTTTATGAATGAAGTGATTAGAAGAACATCTAATATTAAAACCAAATTATTTTGTCTGTACCAAATATTGTAATTCACTTTGAGGTTTGATATCAATAGACATACATATTAATTCTCCCGCCTTTAATTTCATTTTTTTCAATTTCACTTTAGAAATATTACTATCCTCAATATCTTCAATAGGACTATTGATTTGTTGAGAAGTATTGATCACTTGCATTGCATTTTTTAATTTAGCAATCAACTCTTCAGAGTAATATTTATTCATGTCAAAGTCTATTTTATTGACCGGTTCATTTGGACTGTCAAAGTCTTCTGTACTCGTACACGCAAATATTATTTTCCGATCAGAATGATCCCTCTCCAATAATCGAATATCATTTATAGTTTTACCATGTGGATGCTGATATTTATTATTTATGCTAGCAGAATTAAGTGCGTAGGTTGTTCCTCTCTTTTTACTTAAGTCTTTCCAAATATCTAAAGATGATGAAGATTTAGCTCCATGATGTGGCACCTTTATTACATCGTATTCTAATTCACGATTCTCATTATTAGAACTAAATTTAGCTATGCTTTTTTTAATTGTCACAGCATCGCTATCCCCTCCAATAAATATGGCAAAAGTGCTATCATCGCACAATGTAAAGTTCAATTCAAGAATTCCTGATAATTTATTTCTATTAAAATCAAATTGATTCTTTTTTTTGGATGCTAAACTTGCGAGGTTGTCAAAAAAATGTTCAATAATTTCATCTGTCGGACCTATACCTTGTATAGAAAACCTGTCCTGAAATCTAGACAAATAAGGGCTATTGGTTCTAATGTGTGTAATTATTCTTTTATGCTTTTCTAAAAATTCCAGAGTTCTTCTTAAATGCCTCTTCAAGTGCAAATTTCTATTGTTATCAACTTGATTTATGAGTTTTACTATTCTATCAACACGTTTTGAGGGAGAAATATACAAATTATGCAATTTTATTTCATTCAACTCAATCCAATCCATAATTGCTTGAAATCCTTTGACATGATCAAAATCGAAATGCGTGATTATAATAAAAAGTATTTCTATCTTACTTTCACCCGCCTCTACTAATTCTCTATTCTTTTGATCAAGATATGCTACTCCTTTTGGCAAGCACACTGAATCCTTATCGTCATAAAAAGAATCAATTATGCCAAATTGATTTTCAGGCAACTCCACTAACATATGATCACCTTGCCCAACATTGAACACCTTAAAACTTAACGCCATACAACCAATTCATCTCAATAATTACGCAATAAAATTCTCTACTCTTTTTAAATATAATGAGTCGAAAACATCACCTTGTATAGGAAAAATCTTTGTTCTGCTATTTTCAAAATCACTTTCCCTTTCATAAACTATATACTTAAATGTAGATCTCTCCTTGGACAATCCATTAAGTTTCAGAAAGTCCTTATTGAATTCAGCTTGAAAGTCCAGATTATCGTCAAACATATCGACAGAGCGCATATTAACAACTACCTTTTTCTTTTTTACCCTAATGACACTACAATAATATATGTTTTTGGGAATGTGTAAGGATACATCGTGCCTATTATCTTTCCCGATTTGGTGTTTGCTGAAATAATTTTCATTCAAGTTCTTACTCTTTCGAACTGAATTTTCAAAAAGAAGAACAAGTAAATATTCAGCGGCAAACTCTCCATATATATCCTTAAATGCGGAAAACTTTTCGAATGTAATCTTTCCTTTAGCCAGATCATTTGCAAACAATAAAGTGGCAAAAAATGTAATCAACTCTAAGCCAAATTTTTTGATCTCTTTACTTTTCTCAACATCCTTGAATATTGAATCTTCCAATTTCAAAAATGAGCTATCCAAATATTCTTGTTTATCGAAACTTTCCAAATTAAATTTAGGGTACACTTTTCCATCTTTAGTGATCTTATCCGCTTCTCTATCAATCTCTACTAATTTCCCCTTATGAATATCCGTTAGGATTAGAATATCGATTTTGTTAGATGGTGAGAACACTGCAGACATATTCGCCCATGTCCATTCTTTTGTTACATAGTTCAAATCTTTTTTAAGATGTGCAATCATTTTGACAAAGGCTTCGTCAAAGTGATGAACTGTTTTATTTACAACGACTTTTCCTTGATCCAGTCCCCGTTTAATAACAATCTGGTCACTAGGGATTTTAAACTCATCTATTAATTTATTCCTATGTTGACTTCCATACAGAGAATAAATGAAAATTGAACTTCTATCTGAAACTTTACCTATGGAATTAAAATCTGGTTTTGAATTCTCATCTACAATGTCAAATATGTAAGCTTTGATAGCATGATTGGTATTCACTTCTTTACTAAGAGCTCTTCCAGTTCGACTATGTACCAATTCATGGGGCATAAAGGGCAAATACCGATGGCCTATGTCCTCTTTATTACAAATCTGCTCAATTGTTTTAAAAATTTCTACTTCATCCTCCTTATGCACTGTTTTCATAGAGTAATTAAAAAGACTGGGTGTTGTATCACTCATAGAAAGGAAAATTGTAGTTAAATTATTTGGTGATTTTTAATCGGATAGTAAAGATAGTAGGGTTGGCATTTCGTTCTACTTGGATATCTCCATTGATGCTAGTCAGAATTAGCCTTGTGTAACTCAATCCAATTCCCGAACTGTTCTTATCTGAATAACCCATATCGAATATAGTGCTTATTTTGTCTTTAGCGATTCCTACACCGTTATCTTCTATGCGAATATATAAATTTTCCTCATCTTGTTGGCATCGAACAATAATTTTCTTTTTTCGAACATTCGCAATGGCATGTACTGAATTAGCGATGAGATTGTATATTACCAACTGCAGTCTTACTCTGTCCGTTTGAAATAAATCCGTATTTCCTTTTTCAACATCAAATACTATGCCATCATAGATCAGACTAAAAATTCTCGTAATATTAGAAATAGCACTGTAAATATTAATTTTCCTATTTACGATCTTATCAGACCTGGTTCTTAAAATATCAGTAAGTTCAAATATTCTTTTTTGACAAACACGCACCTTCTTTTCGTAATCATTTACAATTTTTACAGCAAATGCAGAATTTGGTATATTTAATTGAAGTGCTTCATTGAGTCTTATAAATCCACCTTTTATTACTAACATGAGGTTATTAATATCATGTAGTGTAATACCAATCATGTGTTGATCCGAAATTTGAACTACTCTATTCAGTAGTAATTTCTGCTCTTCTTCAAGAGTAGATATACTCTTCTGAAGCTTGGCTAAAAACTCAAAATTAGCAAATGCCATATCCGCTATTTTTGCAAAAGAATAATAATGACCTCTTTCTTTAAATTCCTGAGTCTGATAAAAATTAAAAACCATAACTCCCTTATATGGCTCTTGTTCTCCAAGTCTCAAACCAACCATCGAAGCATAATTGTTTTTCTCCCAAAAACTTGTGGTTGAAGTTGGAATTGAAGTTGGAATTGAATGTTTGGAATTGAAATCATTTAGTAATTTTTCATAAGATTGTTTGTCACTTATAAAATGATCTCCATTCTCTAAAATTGCGTTGGGGAATGTAGCAATTTCATTTCCTAATTTAGAAGATGTGGCAATACCACTGGAACTGATCTCATCATCTACCTTAATATATGGCTTTTTATTCGGGAAGAAAGATACATAATTTGCATTCATGGCGTCATACGCATTTGACGTAATTACCTTTAGTAAATTGTCAAGTGAATCCAAATCCTTCCCCAGAGAAGGATTCTTGCCTAGCAAATTATCCATCGCAATATATATTTTCTGCTGAGCAATCAGATACTTAATATTTTCAATCAACTCCTTTATAAACACTTCATCTGAAGCAGGTAATTTTTCAATAAATTCATTTTCAGAAAATATATTCACAAAAAATTCATGGGTTTTACCTAAACTTATTTTTATAACCAAATAGCATTTATAACCATTCAAAGTACAGAAGCTATACACTCTGTTAGATTTTTTTATTTTATCTCCAGAAGTTAGTACCACTTCATAATCTGATCCCAACTCCAATCCAATCCAAGAAGGTTTCCATTTAACTTTTGGAAGTCTTGATTCTTTAATATCCACAATTTCATAGAGTTGTTTATCACCACGTTCTTTAGTTTTACCCCAAACCGAAATTTTGTCCGTTAAAAAATATTGCCTACAACATTCAAATATTCTATTCGCTATTTCCTCTCTATAATTTGAATGAAATCTGATATGTTTGTCCAAATCATTATTCAAATAATTTGTCTTTAACCGATTGACGTCAATATGTAAATTTTTAGCTATCTCCCTCAAAAACACCTCCTCCTGTTTTGTAAGCATGGAATCTGATCCTGAGTAAAGTACTACAATTGCAATTTTATTATCAATGCTCCCAATAGGAAGCATTATAATATTTCTACTTTTGACTAATGTCCAATTTTTATCACATGCATCAACCACTTCGGGATAGATATTTTTGCTAAAAATTTCGTTGATACTTGAATATCCATTGGGTAAATAGATATTCTCAGAATCCCATAAATTTATTTTTTGTTTATTATTATCGCGAAGAACAATTACACCTTGAGTGATTTGCAATTCCTTCATCACTTTCAAAACAACAATCTTCAAAAATTTCATCGGGGTCAAAATATTTCTAGAATCATCAATAATCCCCGGCACTAATTTCAGTTTCACAAAATTGCTTTCAATTTGTTCGATACGATTATTAATTAAGTTTGAAAGTCTATTGATTCTCGAGGTATCAAAACTTTTGATTATTGACCTAAAGCGTCCTTTACGATGTTTATATTCAATTTTTTTTTCTTTATTAAAAGAAACTATTTTGCCATGATCAATGCCCGCTATATTAACAGAATTCAAGGTCCAAAACGCCCTTTTCGACTGTCTCAATATTTTATTAATCTCTGGTATGGACTGCGCTTTATTAATAGTAAAAACAAGATCATCATAGACTTTTTTCTTCATTCTTAATGAGAAAAATAATCTTAATCCAAGCGCAACAAGTAGTACTAAAAATGCGAATATAAATAGTGATGTACTGTATGATTTAGATATTTTGATTACAATATTTTGTTTTTTAGAGTTTCCTAATCGAAGTAAATTCTGAGAAAAGAACGGTGGAAATGAAATCTCTAATTGACGCTCTTCTTCATTATTTAGTGCGTATTCTCGACCACGCCAATTCATTTGAAGATTACTATTTTTGATATACGAGTTCTCCGAAATTCTGGTATGAATCTCGTTGCATTCAAATATTAATGTATCTCTTACTTCCAGCAATTTTGTTGCGTCTTCAAACCTATAGTAATAAACACCATGCCTACATTTTGCATGCGGTAGAATTTCGATGAGTACCCTTTCCCGATCGATTAAATTATTTTTATTCGTATTATCCTGAAACCAAGTTATCCCTGAAACCCCACCAAAAAATTTGATTCCATCTTTTTCAAAATAAGAACCAGAATTATACTCCCTTTGAATATTGTCAAATATTGTATTTGAAAAATTCCAATATCTCTGGCTATAAAAAAATTTTAAGCCACTATTCGTGGAGCACCAGAAGCCATTATTGTTATCTCCTAAAATACCATACACTGTATTATTTCGAATATCCAAATCTAAAATATCGTACTCTTTTAACTGACTTTCTAAATCTATTTGTATCACTCCATGACCACTAGTACAAATCCATAAATATCTACCATTAGACTGAAAAAGGCTCTTTACATTGTATTTTTCAAAGTCTTTTATAAGTTCAAGTTTTTGATCCATCAACTTAAAAATAGAGTTCTCAGTATGAAAATAAGTGCCAAACTTAGTTTTCTTTCCTCCTGTAAAATTGACATCACTTACCTTTTCATTTTCATTTTCATAATATTTGTACAAACCAGAATACGTAGCAAAATATGCCAGGGAATCATCTATTACTATTGTAGTGTTTTTGTTTTGTTTGTTCAGAATTAATAAATCACTTTCATCAAAAATTAATGATTTCATGGATTCGGGAATGTCAATCTTGTAAATCCCATTTAGCGTTCCAAGAAGCATATTTTTCCCTAAAAACTCTATTGAGTGGATAACATTAGCGTTAAAATCACTTGAATCACTATGCTTTATCCAGAAGTCTGGTTTTAGGATTGCCTCATATGTCCAAATTTTTTCAATATTAATGACTGCAAGTCCTGCTCCGTCTACTGACACCAACAAATAGGTAGTCCCTGCATGATCAAACGAACGTATTACCCAAATATCATTGCTATAATTTTCAGGTATTTCTTCATTGATATTAATGACAAATTTATTAAATGATGGAAAAAAGGTAGAGTGCAAAAATAGGCCGCCTCCATTGGTTCCAATCCAAATGTTGCTTTCGGAATCCAAAAAAAGAGACTTAATCAATCCGGGAAGTTTATCTCTTGAGGCAATTTTGCTCTTTAATCGTCTTATCTTTGTCAACTTTTTATCAAAATGAAATAATCCATGATGAGCAGTACCAATTAATAGGTTTTTACTATCATTTTTGTCTGTTTCAATCAGTCCAGATACATTCAAATTAGATACTTCAAATTGCTTTAAAGATACCAAAAGCTTAAATGAATGATTATCAGGAATAAATTCATAAATACCACTTTTCGAATATATGTATATTGAGGATTTGGGAGATAAGAACACCTTCTCAATACTAATATTCGAAGGATTGGATTTAACGCTTTTGTTGGCAACATTATAGATCAATATAGAATCTTGATAAAAAGAAAAAACTTCACTATTGATCTTAATACTACTTATACAGTTGCCAATTAATTCCTTGACAACAGTTTTCTCCGCACTAACCAAGTTCAATACGTAACTTTTGTTTGAACCAGTCAATAGTAACTTATCTTTTTCGAGATAAATTATAGAACTAATATTCTCAATATTGTATTTTTTAACTTGATATATCCCTTCGAAGTAGATTAACCGTATAATCCTTGAACTTGTAATCAAATAAATTTCGTTGTTGTACGACTCAATATTCAATACCGGCTCTATGATCTCAAAGTCATCAACATCCAAAGGCAATTCACTTAATTTTTTGCAAGTTTTGCCAAAAATAATATTCACGCCAATTTGTGTGCCCACCCATATTTGTCCAAATGAATCCTCGTGAATAGCTAAAATCGAATTTTGATTTAGTCTTTCATTGATTTCTTCCAATTGAATAATACCTTCTGCAACAAATGCGTTCTGGCAGAAAACCTCTATTTTTATGAGGATTAATATCAGTAGAATAATGTAATTTTTCACTGTTAGTCAAATTAAGAATAATAATTGAATTTTGAAACCTTTTTGCACGTAGCGTATAATACTAGATTTTGATTCGTTAATTTTAGATTTGAAAGTTTGTCAAGTGTTCACTAAGATTGAACAAAGCTTAATTCGCGAAAAGCAAAAGCTTGGATTGAACCATTTTTCCGTTCAATTATTAGTTGACCTATTTCATCGACTCCAATGATCTTCCCTTTGAATGTAAGATTATCATTTGTCCGGTAGTTAGACCATATGCCAATTCTATATAGATTCTTCAAATATTCCTGGCGGATAGATTCGATGTGACCAGAAGAAAGTTGCAAATATCTCTTGGTTAAGAATCGAAACAACCATTGAAAGGCAGATTCGATATCGATTTCTGAATTTAATAAAATTGACAAAGAAGTCGGGTTTGGAGTATTTTCAGAAAAGTTGACTTGATTTATATTGATGCCTGTTCCTATTACAGAAGAATTGATATATTTTCCCACAAGTGCGTTCTGAATAAGTATGCCAGCGATCTTTTTATTATTTACATAAATATCATTGGGCCATTTTATTTGTACATTGAATTTTTCATCAGGGACATAATGCTCAATGAAATCCAAAATAGCTAATGAAACCGACATGTTAAGTTGAAATTGGTCATGAGCCAATAGGAATTTTGGGTGTAAAATTGTAGAGCAAGTGATGTTCTTTCCCTCTTCACTTTCCCAATATCTGCCAATTTGTCCTCTTCCATCGTATTGAAATGATGCGGAAATGACAGTTCCCTCTATTGGTTTGCTTTTTGATATAATATCTACCGCATATTTATTGGTACTATGGACTCTTTTCAGACGAATGTGCTGTTGCCCAATTAATAAAGAATTGTTGGAGTGTCCCAATGCCATGATATTTGCTAACTTTGATAAGAGATTGGACGTCCAAAGTAGTCATTACGACTTAAAAACACAACCAGCCGTCTAATTATGTAATCATTAAAGGATATATAACGTTTAATATATCAAACAGAAAAAAATTTGAAAGTAGACAAAAGTGTAGCAGCAACTGCTCAGCAATTCGAAAATGTCAACGATTTAATAATTGATGCCATTCGAGATATAAAAGGTAAGAATATTACAAAAATTGACCTCTCAAAGATTGATGATGCTCCAGCCAAATGTTTTATTATTTGTGAAGGAGAATCAACTGTCCAAGTAAGTTCCATTGCGTTAAATATTCAAAAAAGAGTACGCAATGAGTGGGGATTAAGAAATGATCATTTAGAAGGGATGAAAGGATCCAAATGGGTTTTAATTGATTATTTTGACACAATAGTTCATGTATTTTACCCAGAGACGAGAAGTTTCTACGATATAGAAGGACTTTGGAGTGACGGACATTTTGTAGAATATCAGGACTTATAAAAATAAGTTGCAACAGTCTTGGTTTAGTCACGTTATACCAAGGAAAGATTTTGTAGCGATTAATTAAAGAAGAGATTCATTATAAATGGAAAATAAAAATAAAAATGGAAATGGTGGGGGACCAAAAAAGCTAAATTTTAATTCCTATTGGATATATGGGATTATTATCTTGGTTCTTATTGCCATTCAGATGATAACGGCTATGTCTGTTCAAACAAAGACTATTAGCCAGGGTCAATTTGAAGAGATTGCCCTTGATGGAGATATCGAAAAAGTAGAAGTGATCAATAAAAACTTAGTCAATATCTACTTGAAAGAATCAGTACTTAAGGAGGATAGTGAAAAATATAAGATCGAAACGGGAAGATTGGTAGGACGTCATCCACACTTTAAATATGAGATTGGAGATATTACGTACTTCTATGACCGTATTGAGTACTTGCAATCCAAGGGAATAAAAATAGATCCCATAGCGAGTAGTCGGACAAATTGGTATGGTCCCCTTATCGGATGGATTTTGCCTTTCCTATTATTAATCGGACTATGGTTATTCATCATGAGAAGGATGAGCGGTGGTGCAGGAGGCCCTGGAGGACAAATTTTTAACATTGGCAAATCCAAGGCTACCCTCTTTGACAATACCAATAGCAAGGTGAATGTAACTTTTGCCGATGTGGCAGGTCTCGATGAAGCCAAAGAAGAAGTAATGGAAGTAGTCGACTTCCTGAAAAATCCAAAAAAATATACATCACTAGGAGGAAAAATCCCTAAAGGAGTTCTTTTGGTAGGCCCTCCCGGAACTGGTAAAACATTGCTTGCAAAGGCTGTTGCAGGAGAAGCAGCAGTACCTTTCTTTTCTATCTCCGGATCTGATTTTGTGGAGATGTTTGTAGGAGTAGGAGCTTCCAGAGTGAGAGATTTATTCAAACAAGCAAGGGAGAAAGCTCCATGTATTGTATTCATCGATGAGATTGATGCCATTGGTAGAGCGAGAGGAAAAGGTGCAATCCAAGGTGGAAACGACGAAAGAGAAAATACTTTGAACCAGTTGTTGGTAGAAATGGATGGATTCAGCACAGACAAGGGAGTAATCCTAATGGCTGCTACCAACAGACCTGACATATTGGATGGAGCCTTGCTTCGGCCAGGTAGATTCGACAGACAAATAGGAATCGATCGACCAGACCTTCAAGGAAGAGAAGCCATCTTCAAAGTACATCTCAAGAATATCAAAACAGGTCCTGATATGGATGCCCAGACTTTGGCAGAAATGACACCAGGCTTTGCTGGTGCGGAAATAGCCAATGTTTGTAACGAAGCTGCTCTGATAGCTGCAAGAAGAAATAAAAAAGCTGTAGACATGGATGACTTCAACTATGCGTTGGACAGAGTCATCGGCGGTCTTGAGAAGAAGAACAAGTTGATATCACCATCCGAAAAGAAGATCATTGCTTTTCATGAAGCGGGTCATGCAATCTGTGGTTGGTATCTCGAACATGCCAGTCCACTGGTCAAGGTAACTATTGTACCGAGAGGGGTAGGCACTTTGGGATATGCACAATATCTACCTAAGGAAGAATACATTACGCGAACTGAAGCATTACTAGACCGAATGTGTATGACTATGGGCGGTAGGGCTGCTGAGAAAATCGTATTTGACAAAATATCAACAGGTGCTCAAAGTGACCTTGATCAAGTGACGAAAATGGCCTATTCCATGATTGCCATATATGGTATGAACAAAAAAGTAGGTAATGTTTCCTTTTATGGAATGCAGCAGGATCAATTCAACAAACCATATTCTGACGATACGGCAAGACTGATTGATGAGGAGGTAAGAATCATGATCGATGCACAGTACGAAAGAGCTCAATCTTTGCTGACCGAAAAAAGAGAAGAATTGAATGCCTTGGCAAATGCACTCTTGGAAAATGAAGTATTGCACAAATCGGATGTAGAGAGACTTATTGGGTCCAGACCAACGTCAGAAACTACCGAAGAAATCCCTACTGCTAGTATTGATGCAGAACCAGATGTTGCAAATAACTAAAATAATGATCTAAAAATGGGCAGAATTGGATTTTTACTTATTGTACTTATCCTTTTCTTTTCGCTCGATTGGTATGCCTTTTCGGGATTGAATATCTTATTCAAAGGAGATCAATCATTCATTTATTCTTATTGGCTGATTTCATTTATCGTGGTATTAGGATTCTATAAGGTATTTATAGATTTCAGTAATAGAAAAACAGATGCCATTCGAGCTGTATCTTCCAACCTTCTTATGGGATTTGGATTTGCTGTCTTGGTAAGTAAGATAGTTTTCAATGGGCTGCTATTATTCCAGGATTTATCATTGTTCATAATAGGCTTGGCAGGAGGGGTACTATCACTGATTTCGGAACTTACCTTTGATGTACCCTCTAGAAATAAAGCTTTGATTACGGTATTTGCCTTTCTGTCCAGCATTCCATTTTTCAGTATGATCTATGGCATCACTCTGGGCAAGTACAAATTTGAAGTAGAAAAGATCAAACTAAAATTTCAAGATCTTCCGCAGGCATTCAATGGTTTTAAAATCATACAAATTTCCGATATCCATGCTGGAAGCTTTGATAGTCTAAAGCAAGTACAAAAGGGGATCGATATGATAAATGCTCAAAAAGCAGATATTATCGTATTCACAGGAGATCTTGTCAATTCACTGAAGGAAGAGATCAATCCATATATAGAAGCATTTTCCAAATTGTCCGCTCCTTTTGGCATGTTTTCGATTCTTGGCAATCACGATTATTATGGCATGTATCAAGTAGCTCGGCAAGACCCAATAGCCCGCAAAGTGTATATGGATGATTTCAATAAAAAACACGAAAAGATTGGTTTTAAACTCTTGAACAATGAATCAACCAAGATTGAAAAGGATGGTGAATCAATTAGATTAATCGGGGTAGAAAATTGGGGTGTAGGACCTTTTCCAAAGAAAGGTGATCTTAATAAAGCACTAGACGGTGTAAAAGATGACGAATTTTCCATTTTGCTAAGTCATGATCCTACACACTGGGATTACCATGTGATTCCTCATGCTAAGAATATACATTTGACGCTTTCTGGGCACACTCACGGATTGCAATTTGGCATCAATCTTCCCAAGTTTAAATGGAGTCCTGTAAAATACAGGTACAAAAAATGGATGGGTCTTTATGAGAAAGCTGGACAATATCTCTATGTCAATAGAGGGTTTGGATTTTTAGCTTGGCCAGGAAGAGTTGGCATGTCACCAGAGATTACCTTGTTGGAATTTGAAGTAGGATCTTAGTGAAGTACAAAATAAAAATTCGGCAATAAATTACAATTACCAAGGTCTGTTGCATATTTTTACTGAAGAGTGATTCATCTACATTTAGATATTAAATCACTTCATAGACTAACCCTCAACGCCTTGAAGTATACATCATTTATACTATTTCTCTTCTATTTAGGTATATCCAATGGTCAAAACCTTACTACAATATTCAAACCTATTGCCATAGACCAAGGTCATATCAATGATATCATGAGAGACAGCGAAGGCTTCATTTGGATATCTACTCAGGATGGCCTTACCAAATACAACGGCACTCATTTCATACAATATAATTATGATAGAAAAGACGAAAATAGTATTGCCCACAACTATGTCTGGAAGACTTTTGAAGATTCACGCAACAATATCTGGATAGGACTTTTTGGTGGTGGATTGTGCAGATTCGACAAGACCCAAAACAAATTCGAAAGATTTGACGATTATGGCACCATTGCCAATCATGGTATGAGGACCTTCGACCAATTCAATGATTCTACTATGTTAGTCGGGACGGATCATGGCTTGTATTTATTCGATCTGGATACGTATTCCTTCATCTCAGATACTACTTTTCAAGAAAATCAATTTGAAAAAGGCCTTATTCATACTCATAGTATGGAGGTAATTGGGAATCAAATAGTGGTGGCTGGAGAAAATGGAGGATACATCCTCTCCCCTCTCACAAATGAGGTGATGAAAATCGATACTGCAGAGCTTGGCATAGGAAAAATTGGTTTTATCAAAAAATTAAAAGAAGGCAAATATTTATTAGCGGGTAAGAATGTCTTTTTGAAAGCATCATTCGATACTGAGAATAAAAGATTCTTAGTGGATCAAAAATTCAATTCAAAATATAATATCTCCGTAAATGATATGTCGATCGACAATTTAGGCAACATCCTACTGGCAACTGAAGAGGGATTGCACAAATTGAGTTTTGAGCATCAAACTATGTTCTTAATTCCTTATGATCAACCCGAAAAAAATATGCTGGCGGATAAAGTAGGCTACTGCGTCGAAGAGATCGAACCAAATCTCAAATGGATAGGTACCAAAACCCATATCTATGAATTCTCAGAACAGAAAAAACCATTTTATCATATATTAAGTGATCAATTATGCGCTTCGGCGGTCCTCGGTATGGATGAAGACGCAAATGGCAACTTGTGGATAGCAACACGTCGCGGATTAGGAAGGATAAAAAACTTCAACAAGTCAAAAGAGGAATGGGAATATTATTGCTACAATAAGGATACAAATCCAGAATTGAGAAATGAATATATATTGAACGTCAAAATTATTGGAGATTGGATT
This sequence comes from Saprospiraceae bacterium, assembly GCA_965230575.1. Classification (GTDB taxonomy): domain Bacteria; phylum Bacteroidota; class Bacteroidia; order Chitinophagales; family Saprospiraceae; genus CAJXUU01. The sequence goes on along the minus strand of OZ246013.1, from coordinate 2,558,060 downwards.
TTGGTTGGATATCGTAAAAATGGATTTGCTATTCTCAAATTAGAAAGTGATAATCAAATATCCTTTCATAATCCTCAACAAAGTGTAGATAAGCTTACAATAAACGGCAGTGTTTCGAATTTCCTCAAAGATAAAAACAACAACATTTGGATATCAACATCAGGCAACGGTGTAATAAAATGGAATTACGACAATCCATCTGAAGTACAGCAATTCAAAAATGCTGATGGCCATACAGATGTCTTGTCTCATAATTACAACTTTGGCTTCGAAGAGATTGATAATGACTGGGTGGCAGTAGCTACAGCGGCAGGCATAAGTATGATTCACAAGAAAAAGGATTCGACCTATCAAATATTGAGCGGTAAAGATAGCCTTAGCCTAAGTGGAAATTTTATAATGGATTTTCACAGAGACGCCAAAGATCAACTTTGGGTATGTACGGATGGAGGAATCAATTTGTGGTTGGAAAATAATACATTTAAAAGTTGGACCAAAAACGAAGGACTGCCTAATGACAATATTTATGGGATGCTTGAATTTGAGAACCAACTTTGGATCAGCTCCAATAAAGGCCTGGTAAGATTTGAAAACAATCAGACCAAAGAATTCAAAGTCTTTTCGACAGAAGATGAAATCCTCAATGAAGAGCACAATCAATATTCTTTTTTGAAGTCGAAGGACAACAAACTGCTGTTTGGTGGGAAAAGCGGGATCACATATTTTGATCCCAATGATATCAAACAGAACGATATTCAAGCTACGCCTGTCATAGAATCCTTTCTGTTATTCAACAAGGATGGAAATTTCAAATTGAAAAACCATATCAACTATACCGATGAATTGATACTGAACTACAATGAAAATTTTCTGTCCTTTGATTTAGCTGCCCTGAGCTATGTCAAATCTAATCTAAATCAATATCGATATCGATTGAGTCCTCTGAATGAAGAATGGATTGATATGGGAAAGAGAAATTTTTTCTCTCTAAATGGTCTCGCACCAGGACGATACAAGCTTTCTATCCAAAGTAGTAATAATGATGGCTTATGGGGCGAACACATAAAATCAATGGACATCCTCATCAAAAACCCTATTTATTTCAGATGGTATTCCTGGTTGTTTTATGCCTTGGTCTTAGGCGGAGTAGTTTATGCATTCTACAAAATGAAAATTGATCACATCACTAATCTCGCAAAGGTACGGGAGGAAGAACGGACGAAAATCAGGGAACGAAGCGCCAGAGACTTTCATGATGAAGTAGGCGCCCTGGTCACAAAATTGAGCCTACTCAATCAATATTTACTCACTGATATGCCAGGTGAAGCCAAGGATAATATTGGAATCTTCAACAAGATGCAATCCAATATCCAGAGAATAAGAACTGGAATGAAAGATTTTATTTGGGTGCTGGATCCAAACAAAGATTCACTCGAATCAGCAATTATTAAAATCAAAGAAATAGGCAACGATATATTCGAACATACAGGCACAAAATTTCAATGCAATATCCATAATAATGTCCCAAAAGGTCTTGAATTGAATGGAGTACAGAGAAGACAGATAGTCTTGCTACTGAAAGAGGCATTTCATAATATTGTGAAACATGCAGAGGCAAAAATATGCATTGTAGATATAAAGCAGGTTGACCATGTACTCGAAATTGTCATTCTGGATGACGGAATCGGATTTGACCTCAATTCGTATAAAGCAGGATACGGTTTGAAGTCAATAACCGAAAGGGCAAGAAAAATGAATGGAAAAGTAACTTTTGAAAGTGACAAAGCCAAAGGTACCCAAATCACTATCCTAATGCCTACCCACCCAAATGGGTTGTAGAATCTATCAATTAATAGCTATATTTTTAAGGTATGAATATTATCCGAGTTGCAATAATAGAAGATGATCCAGATATCAGGCAATTGCTGCAGTTGATAATTGATAAATCTCCTGGATTCTCATGCCTGATAGCACATGAAAGCTGTGAGAGTGGTATTCCCGAGATATTAACGCAAAGGCCAGACATAGTACTTATGGATATAGATCTTCCAGGTATGAGCGGTATTGAGGGTATCCAGCAAATAAGACAAACGGATCAAAATCTTACCATTCTCATGCTCACCATCCATACAGAATCAGATGTAATCTTTGATTGCCTTTGTGCAGGTGCCAATGGATATTTGGTAAAAGGCATCGCTCCTACACAACTTTTAGCTTCAATAGAAGAAGCCTACAATGGAGGTGCCCCAATGTCTCCATCTATTGCCTCAAAAGTTGTAGCATTCTTCCATCGATCTCAAAATCATGGACTTACCGCCAGAGAGTTAGAGGTCTTAAAACTACTGACGGAAGGAGAAAATTATACTTCTATTGGCGAACGACTATTCATAAGCAAGAATACCGTCAAGGGTCATATTAAAAATATTTATAGCAAACTCCATGTAAATACGAGGGCTGAAGCAGTATTAAAAGCCTATCAAACCCGAATTATTTGAGAAAACCCACCCATATGGGGTATTTCATAAGTAAGGCCATGTCCATAACTTTGTTTTATTATTTCACTCAAAAAACAAGTTTATTATGAAAAAATTTGTGATCCTACTTTTCTTCTTTTCTTTAACTGCACTTACTATTGGTTGTGGTGATGACGATGGAGGTGGCTCAAATAATGCGCCTGATGGTTGTACCGCTAGCTTCAACACAGATTTACAAACCGAATTGACAGCAATAAATAATGCTACTGCAACTTGGTCAAACGAGCCGAATGAAGCTAATTGTAATGCGCTTAAAGATGCTTACAATGATTATTTAGATGCATTAGAAGAGTGGGAAGATTGCGCTGAATTTTACAATCAAGTGACATCATGGCAAGAAGCTATTGATGCAACGCGTGTAACAATAAACAGCATCTGCTAGTTTTTTAACCTCATAAACTAAGTTGGGCACTATTTGTCACTTACTTCGTTCGAAGTATTTGATAGGCAGTGCTATGCCATTATTTAACCCTAAACAAAAAGAGATGAAGACAATTCTATACATATTTCTTTGTATTTCAACGATGAACCTAATTGCACAGCCTACTATAAACTCTGATGCCATCGTGCAACTTGGTGAGGAGGAATCAACCACGTTTTTGCCGATTCAAACGCAAAACTGGAATAGTGGGATGAGTGGCCAAAATATAAACTGGGATTATTCTTCTTTATCAATGGGCGATGTGTGCGACTATATTGCCATGGATCCTATGAATTCGCCTTACTTCGATAGCTTCCCTGACAGCGATATCTACTTTGTATGCACCTTCGATGACAGTCAGGGATTCACAACAGAGCAACATACTTTTTATCAGGTCGAAGGAGATATTCTACAACTTGCTGGAAACGTGAGTATTTCAATCTCCAATCCAGCCTTTGACAGCATATTTATAGTGTATACAGATTTTTTGGATTCGGCTACTTTTCCATATTCCTATGAAGGCAATTCTGAAGATACTTTTGAAGCGCGTATCACATCTTATCTTGGAGATCAAATTATAGTAGCGATTCAGGAAGGGACCAGTACTCACGAGGTAGATAGCTATGGCAGCCTGACTACACCATCTGGAATATTCGAAAATACGTTGCGGGTAAAACGAATAGAATTGGCCGAAAACAGTATTCCAGGCATCCCGTTTTCGAGCCCTCAAGAGTCATACCGATATACCTGGTACGCTGAAGGTGAAAATGGTGTAATTCTTAATCTCGACAGTATTGTGATTAAAGACTTTACAGGAAACGTTCAAAGCACTGAATTGACTGGAAGTTATAGAACTATGGGGCCTACATCTACAGAAACATTATCTTCATTGAAAAAAAATATTACCATATATCCAAATCCCACTCAAGAAGAAATCTTTGTAGAGCTTCCGAATTTATCAGATTATCAACTTGATATCTATTCCGTACAAGGAGAAAAAATAGCTTTTACGGTTACAGAATCAACTGATAACTCCAAAAGAATAAAATTAAGCGATTCCAAATTGAGCAATGGAATATATTTTATTAGAATATCGGACAATCAAAATAATACAAAGCTATCAAAAGCAATCCTTGTGAATAATTGAGTATTAATAAATGAATCCTATGAAATATTTGACGCCTATATTTGCATTCTGCCTTACCATTTTGACATCTATCCTTCCAATACATTCATTGATTGGACAATCTTCTGACGCACCGATCTTATTTATATATGATGCCAGCGGATCAATGTGGGGCAAATTGGACAATGCCACTAAGAAAGAGGCGGCAGCAGAGGTCTTGGTAAAAACAATTGATGCTTTGGATACCAACCAAAAGATTGGTTTTATGGCATATGGGCACAGGACCAAAGGAGATTGTGAAGATGTAGAAATGTTGGTCGATATTGAAAATACTGATAAAGCAATTTTAAAATCCAATATTGAAAGGCTAAATCCATTGGGTAAAACACCTCTTGCCCATTCGGCAAAATTGGCCATCAATATCATAAAAGAAGCAAACACAAAGGCCACTATAATATTGGTGACAGATGGTATTGAATCTTGCAATGGTGATCTTTGCGAGGTCATAAGATTGGCTCGAAAAGAAGGCATCGAATTCAAACTCCACATTGTAGGGTTCGGATTAAAAGAAGGTGAAACACAAGCCTTGAAGTGTGCAGCGAAAGAAGGAGATGGCAATTATTATGATGCTAAAGATGCTGCGCAATTGTCTGAGGCACTTGACAAAGTAATAAATCAAAAAATAGGCGATCCCATCCCAAATCACTCATTCTACACCACCAAAAATGGTGAACCTGTCGATGCTTGGATTAGAATAATGGATAAAAGTTCGGGAAAGGAAGTCAAAGCTGTTCGCACCTACCAGGATACAGCACAAATACATTTACCCTTTGGCAAATATAGCCTCTCCATCATGCCATTGGAAGGAACAGACATTGCTGGTAAATCACTCGAAATATCAAAGACAGAAACTGGTTCATCTCACAATACAATCAGTTTTGATGGTGGTGAGATTGAGGTATACATCACCAATAACAACGAAGGTCGGGATGCTACAGTAAAAGTCATCGATCCACACTCTCAACAAGTAGTAGCCGCCACCCGTACTTATGGAAGAAAAAAGAAAATAGAAGTGAATACAGGGAATTATGATGTAGAAATATTTCCTCTGGCAATAAAAGGTCCATCTCTAAAATACAGAATTGAAAATGTAGTGGTAGAAGCGAATGAAATAAATGCTATTAGCCATGATTACCAAACAGGTGAATTAAGAATTGGTGCAAGCTTGGAGTCTGGTGAACTGGTTGATGTCGCCATCAAAGTAACCGACACTAAAAGTAAAGCTTATATGGCGGGTGGTAGAACCTATACTTCTTCTTCAAGCAACCCCAAAACCATTACAATTCAACCTGGCACATATGAAATAAGAATCAATAGCCTTGGCAAACACAAAGGGACAACTAAAACCGAAACAATCGAAGTACTCCCAAATAAAACCACCACCCATATATTCAAAATAGATTAAGATGAAAATATTAAGAAATATACTATTCTACTTATTATTTTTCTTGACTGGATTTTTTCTTGGCATTCTGGCAGCAAATATTGTCGATGCCGGGAAGGGTCAAATGTTGGCAGGTGGTGCAATCGTTTTGGGTTATGGAGTAGTAGGTGCAGTGTTAGGATTGGTAATCTCAATAATTCTTTCGACCATCTACAAGGTAAAATCTTCTGTCAAAATATTACTCAACAAAATACTGGTAGTACTCCTCTTGTCCTTATGGATATTCTTTTATTTGAAATATCAGAGTAGAGAAGCGGATAAGAAGGATCGGGTCGGATGTCTTTGGAACATTCATGACTCGAATCAATTCAAGAGTAATTATCAATTAAATGCAGTGAAATTTTAGAAGATAAAAGTGTACCTCGCTTTTCCTGAAAAACCTGGTGGTATAGTCTTCCATTCTCCAGAATTTTGCAAAATAGAAATAGCAAAAGGCCCACACTCTGGACAGCCTGAGAAGATATGATGGAAGTTGGATAAATTTCCATTTTTATCGATTGTAAATTCTATTGTTACTTTTTGAGGCTTTTCTTGCCTCAATCCTCTTTCATCTATTCTTTCTTTGGCATATTCATCAAAAATCTTCTTCCCAATGACTGGCACTGCTTCGTAGTAGGTAAAGGCCTGAGCTTTGCGTTTTTTATTTTCAGGTTCGTTCAGGATTTTTGAAGCAGCTGAAATAGAAACGGCTTCAGATTCTTGATTCAGATCATCGCTTTCTAAAGCCGAGGAGTTTTCCAAGTCTGCAACAACTTCCTTGGCATCATCTTGAGCCGCTATGGCGCCATCAACTGATTCGTTTTGGGCAATGCCTTCTGAATCCTCCTCAATTATCATTTCTTCATTTTCAACTACCTGAGCTCCCTCATTCTCAACTTTTTCTATCCTGGATTCGACAGCAATGGGAGGACTACTATTTTCTTTGGTGACCTTACTTTTTTCACTCTTCTTTTTTTCAACTTCCTTCGTATTAGAATTGGGATCATCCGCAGTCTGTGTAGGATTTGTCTTAGGATCAACCGTTTCGTTTGATGTGGTTGTAGTGGTCGTATTCAAGTCTTCCTTCTCAACTAGAATTTCAGGTTTTGTTTCTTCTTCATCCATTACCATGGCAATGGTATTGTCACTTTCAGATGGAGTACTCTTATTTGAATTCAGGTTGAACATTACAGCAACAAGGAAAACAATAGAGGCCGCTACTGCTATACGAGGTAATGTAAATATTTTGGTTGGAGTCTTTATTTTTTCGCTTTCTTCATCAACATTGTCAAACAATGAATACCCCTCCAGTGCATCAAATAAAAATGGGTCATCCAAGGCTTGCTTTTCCAGTTGATATCGTTCTTTATCCGAGATAGTACCATCTCGATATTTATCTATCAACTCATTCCAATATGTCTGTGTATATTCAGCCATTTTTCACCATTTTACTTTCTAGACAATTTTTAAGATTTCTACGACCATTCTGCATGTATGATCTTACTTTGTCCCAAGACAAATCCATCTTAATCGCTATTTCTTTATAAGTCACTTTTTTATAATAAAATAAGTCAACTGTCATCTTTTGCTTTTCGGGTAAAGCCTCAATACATTTTTCCAATATTTTCAACAATTCTTCATCTACTATATCATCAGGATGGAAAACCGTCTCAGAATACATACTTTCAGCATTACTTATTTTATCTCTATGCCTATTTCTTTTTCTTAATACCTCAATACAATAATTTCTAGTCACTGTAAACAACCAAGATTTAAAATTAGAAACTTCATGTGTTTTTAATTTTCCATCAATTAAAGCAAATATTTCACTCACTGCATCGTCGGCATCTGGTCTATTTTTAAAATATTTCAAACAAGAACCAAAAACCAGATTTTTATACCTGGCATACAACTCAGATATCCCAGGATTGCCAAGCTTATGCTCAGAAATCAATGCCTCATCTGTATGTTCTTTCAGTTGTATTATTCTGGTCATTCCAATTTGCAATATAGAATAGCAATATAAAACTAAGGAATAATTCAACGCAAAATTGAGAAATCCAAGTATTCTCCTGTTTGCTCTATTGGTAGTTCCGTAATTATTACTTCATCCACCTTCGAAGCAGGAGAGCCAGAATTGCACCATTCAATAAATAAATCAACTTTTTTCTTATCTCCGCAAACAAAAGTTGTTACACTCCCATCCGCTTGATTCTCAGTAGTACCCACAAGTCCAATTTCGTCCGCTTTCTTCTTTAAATAATATCGAAAAGCCACTCCCTGGACCTTGCCAAAAATCTGAATTCTACACTTCTTTATTAAATTCTTCATTTGATCTCTCTAAAACCAATAAACAGCCAAGCCATTTTCAAAAATCCCATTCCACATTTCGGCAACTCATTGTCTCAATCATAAAACCTAATATACATCCTCTAAAATCCGCACCTCTCCTTCTGAAATATGAACCGTCTTCAATTCCTCAGTCCTACTCGCACCATCGTCACTTCCATTCTCCAACCGCAATACACCTCTCGGACATACTGCCGCACAAACCCCACAACCTACGCAACTGGACCTAACAATATTCTGCCCTCTTTGTGCATAAGATCGTACATCAATGCCCATCTCACAGTACGTAGAGCAATTACCACATGAGATACACTGCCCACCATTCGTCGTAATTCTAAACCTCGATTTGAACCTTTGCACCAGTCCTAAATATGCCGCCAATGGACATCCAAATCTACACCAGGTACGATTTCCCATCAAAGGATAAAATCCTGTTCCCACGACTCCAGCAAAAGCAGATCCTATCAAAAATCCATACCAGGCTTTCACATTTTCTACATTGAAAAATAAGACCTGAGAAGCTTCAAAGACGAAGGAATAAATAACCATTGCCGTCATAATAATTGCAAACACCAGGACTCCATGAATGATGTACCTTTCATATTTCCATGCCCTCAAACTTTTGTCCGACAACTGTCTGAATGGATCACCCATAGTCTCTGCAAGACCACCGCAACCGCAAACCCAACTGCAATACCATCTTTTTCCATACAAATAAGTGAATAATGGAACCCCAACTACAAATAGAAGAATTCCCCAGAAAAACATAAATGGGCCCAGGCCACCACCGTGAAGGAGGTCATTTATGTTAAACGAAAAGAAAAAATCGTAATCCAGAGGCCACATATTCTTAAAATCAAACCACGGTTGATTCAATCTTACCAATATCTCAGGTATCAAAAAGGCAAAAGCAGTTTGAAAAAACATTACAGATACTGTACGTACCTTTTGGTAATTATTATGCTGATATTTTGAGAGCATTCGTATCCCCATCACGATCACGATCACCGTATACATCAATCCATACAAAAACCAATTGCTCGCCTCACCACCACTCAGGCCTTTGCTTAAAGGATTGACCATCGTGATCCAATTATTGATATAGGCTGGAAACCAATACAATAAAACATAAAATACAATGAGATAGACCCCAGCCAAGACTCCGAGCCACCCAGTATTGATAGGTGAAGCGCTTCGCTGTGGAGTATTTTGTTTTGATCCTTCTCTGTAAAAAACCAGATAATAAATCAGCCCTCCGACGATGACGGTAAGCAAAGGCCAGAAGAGATTTTGATATTTCAAAAAGCCAAAAATCAGCATTCCGACAATCGTGCCTCCAAGAAATAGGGAGCGCACATTCAACTTTAGTCCACGGGTCAAACTATCATGATAAATACCATTATTTCTTATTCCTGGATGCTCGAAAAATTTTGGGATAATAAAAAGCAAACCTCCCAAGATGGCCAAGCCAAAGGTCAATCCAAGCCATAATAGAGGATTATTTTGAACTGGGCCTTGTGCTGAAGATTTGACGGCAGCACTGGTATAACCATCCAATTCCCAATCGCCAATCTTGATATCCCACTCTCCCAGTTCATCAGGAATAGGCTTATTCAATTGATTGGATTGCGCATTTTTCAACACCTTACCAAATGAGGATATAAATTCGATATTATTTACTTCTTTGTCCAAAAGACCAGCCTCTTGGGATGCCTGTAAAATTGCAGCTACATGAGCCTCCGTTTTACCCGGAATATTTTCGCTTGTTAGTTTTTGGCTTCCTATACCAAGCATTGCTGTAAATATGAGCAAGGCAAGGATAAACAAAAGGAGACCTATATTTTGAATTATTTTCATTGATTCTTTATTTTTTGCTGACTTGAATTGTTATTGTTAAGATTGTGAGATAAGTCAATTACTTAAAAAGGACAGGACCTTTCGCAGGCCTCTCTTTTGTTTCAATTCAAGATTTTTCCCAGTCTTTTGATTGTACAATTCAATTACATCTTGTTCATATTGCTTGTAGAATTCTGGGTCGAAATTTGCCAAACCAAGATTTTGCAATACTTCTTCAACATGTGTTTTATTTTTGATCCACTTTTCACACACTTCATGCCGATACCTGATCCCAAAAAGATTGAATCCTTTGATTGTTCCCGAATCAGTGTCGAAATTTATTCTTACACTTTTTTCATTGTCGCTGTGCTTCCAAAATAGGCTCGTCGTTTTATCATCATGAGTCGCAGGCATATCACCATATACCTGATATTCAATGTCTATGAATTTGGCACTATTAAACCATATGCCTGGATTATAATCCACAGGATCACCACATATTCCATGAGCTACTGTCTCTCCCATCATTCTGCCCGTGTACCAAATCGCTTCAATGTTGCGTCTTCCAGGTTTTGGATTTCGAAGCTGGGCACAATCGCCTATGGCATATACATTTGGCTTGTTGGTTTCCAATCTATCATTCACCATGATTCCACGTTCGATCTCAAGGTCTGTATTTTTCAACCATCCTACATTTGGACTCACTCCAGCTGTCAAGCCCACATAACCGCAAGGGATTTCTTCACCAGTCTCTTTCACCACTACTGCACCAGCCTTACCCTTTCCATCATCCTTTATTTCACCCAAATTCACACCCAATTTAAGGTCGATATCATTTTTTAAGATGTGCTGGCTGATCATTTCTGATTCTTCTGGTGGCAAGACATTATTCCAATAACTAGATTCTCGCACCAGCATAGTCACAGGAATATGTCGAGAATGAAACATCTCCGCCATCTCAATTCCAATAAGCCCCCCTCCACAAATCACAGCTCGGTTCAATCCTTTGGAGTATTTCTCCATATTTTCCAAGTCTTGCAAATTATACAACCCGCCAACTGCATCAAGGTCTTGACCTGGCCACCCAAATTTGTTTGATTTTGAACCCAGGGCAAGAACAAGCTTGTCATAACCCATTGATTTCCCTTCTTTTAACTCTAACTTTTGGTTGTCAAAATCAATGTTTGTGACATGATCCATGACTAGATCAATTCTATTTTTGTCCCAAAACCAGTCTTCATACGGCTTTGTATCTTCGAATCGCATGTGCCCCATATAAATATACATGAGTGCCGTACGACTAAAAAAATGTTTGGATTCTGAAGAAATAAGTGTGATTTGCTGGTCACTCAATTTTCTGATCCACCTTGCGGCTGTGGTTCCAGCTATTCCATTCCCAATAATTACAGTATGAGACATTCAATCGGAGTTTTATTTAGTTTTGAAAAAATGAATAGAGAAGTCTTTAGAAAAAAAAGATTATCAAATCCAAAGATTTGCATTCCTGCAAAGCAATTAATTAATTTCATTTATAAATATCTAAAATAGACTTACGGTCCAATGACCATAAATTCTTATACATATGCAGTAAGCGAATTTTTAATACACTTCAATATACTTAAACAATAATACTACAATTTTTAGTGAATATTGGTTATGAAAAAATTGGACCATCCAGACAAAGTCTCTAAAATATATATCCTTGTATAAAGTCGTTTTTTAGAAATAATCTATGGCATGAATAATTATAAACCACTCTCAAACATATAATATTTGTCAAATCGCATAAAATACAAGTTTCCAACAAAAATTTTGTCAATTCAACATTCTTACAATTTTAATTACAATAGTCATGAAGGAGACTAATTCCTCAGACCTAGTACTACGAGTGCGCCATTTTTTTATATTTTCGCATAGTCGAATAACATTAACAAACTTTAATAACTAATCAAATTCATACAGATGAAAAAAATTTTACTAATTGCTTTTACAATTTTCAGCATAAATAGTGTTTTTGCGCAAACGCAAAGAACAATATTTGTTGAAGAATTTACACAAGCATCTTGTCCTCCATGTGAGACAACAACTCCATTGTTAAATGCAACATTGGCTGCAAACCATGGAAAATACGTTCAAATAAGATATCAAACTTCATGGCCTGGAGTTGACCCGATGAATGCGGACAACCCTCAGGAGGTTCAAGACAGAGTTGACTACTATGGAGTAAATGGAGTTCCAAACTTGTTAGTTGATGGTGTTGATACCAATACTCCAGGGACAGTAACGCAGGCTCAAATTGACAATGCTTACGCAATCGAGTCTCCAGTATCTATGACACTTACGCATGAATTGTCTGCTGATCTTTCTACAATTACCGCTACTGTGACTATAACCAATGAAGGAGCAGATGCTTACAATGTAGCTACCAACAGATTAAGAGTAGCTGTGATCGAAGAAGATATTTCATGGGACACACCTCCAGGATCAACTTCACTAGTTGTATTCGAAGCGGTAATGAAAACATTCCTAACAGGAACGGCTGGAATGGAAATTCCTGAAATAGCTCCAGGTGAAACTTGGACAAATACTTGGACTGAAGCAGTTTTGCCAGCGAGAATTTATGATTTTAATAAATTAGGCGTTATTGCATTTATTCAAAATGATGCAGATAGAAGCATTGCTCAAAGTACTCACTCAGAATCTATTCAACTTACAGGATATCCTGATTTAAATGTTGGTAATGCCGCGACTGTTGATGGTGGATTGTGTGACTATGCTTTCGTAGGATCGGCTGATGTTATGAATAATGGTGATTCAGAAGCAGCTAGTTATTCAGTAGATATGTATGTGAATGGGCAATTAAATCAGACAAAAACATCAGCAGAAGCTCTTGCTGCTGGATCTTCAACTACAGTGACATTTGACGAAATTGATCTTCCTGCGGGAACTTCAGTATTCGGATACATTGTAAATGTAGATGGAGGAGATCTTTCTACAGCTAATAATTTTTCTAATGCTATAACAATAGGAAAAGCTGGTGGTGTTGTTGAATCAATTGATAAAGATTACGAAAATGATCCATTAGATCCATTTAATGCAGTTGCAGGAACGATTGTAGATGTACCTTTTGCAGTATTAAATTTCACAGTTATTAGTCAGGCTATTCTTGGTGGTAACACTCCTCTTGGTGGTTATGGAGAATCAGCTAACTCTATCAGTGTTAACTTCTACGGATGGAACCCTGCAAGTGTTGATGCTGAGGGATATATGATCATAGCTGATCAGTATGAAGTTCCTGCAGATGGGATTAAATTGTCATATGACTATGCATTTACTTCATGGGGTGGATCTAACGACAGATTGCTAGTAGAGGTTTCTTCTGATTGTGGAGAAAATTTCGATATACTTTACAACAAAGCAGGAGTAGAACTAAGAACTGCACCTGAATTGAATAGTAATAGTGCAAGATTTTTACCTAATGCAGACCAATGGGCGACTGTAGAGTTGGATCTTTCAGACTATGCTGAAGAAACTATTCTTATAAGATATAGAGTAGTATCAGCATGGGGAGACATGTTGTACATTGACAATATCTTGCTTTCACCTATTACTGATATCAACGAATTGGAAGCTAACGAAGCGCTTGAGGTTTATCCAAACCCTGCTTCTGGTTATGCAAATGTTGAACTTACAACTGTAAATGCTTCAGCTGTTCAGTTGAAAGTAATTGACATGCTTGGAAGAACTGTTAAGTCAGAAAACCTTGGAACCGTTGTAGGTACAATTAATCATTCTTTAGATATATCATCATTGTCTAATGGCTCGTACCTTGTACTTGTCAATGTAGATGGAAGAGATGTTGTAAAGAGATTGAGTGTAGCACACTAAGATAAAATAGACATACTTAGCTCTAAATAGTTGGAGTTAGAATGAATATTATAGGCCTGTCTGAAGACAATTTCAGACAGGCTTTTTTTTTGCACTTATGCCCTTTATTTAAAATGCGATGAAACTCACAATCCCTTGTCAATTCCAAGTGACTTATTCAATATTTTAAGAATCCTCATCTACAAGTGAATCAATCATTTCACCTTGGTTATTTACACTTTTGCAAAGCTGGCGACTTATATTAACATTTCTTTACCAAAAAAATAGTGCTTTGACACAATTTTCTCAGATTAATGCATTACTTTTATTGGTGAATATCAATTATTGAAGTTATGAAGAGAATTGTACTAAATATATTTGCTTTTTTACTCGTTGCGTTCGGGACTACAGCTCAGATAGAAATAAATCCAGGATCATTGGTTTTGGAAGCTGAAGGAGCTGAGCAGATATACATGGATATAAATATTACCAATAATAACAGTGAGTCAACTGAAATCTATTGGACATACGAACCTGCAGCTGACTATCCAGAAAATTGGAGAACTCAATTATGTGACCTTAATTTGTGTTACTTATGGGATGCCTTCTCATCAAGTTCAAGTCTACCTAATGTAGTAGAACCAGGTCAAGAAGTAAAATTTACAATCAAAGTAAAAAATGTAGTTGAAGGACTGCCTGTTTCCGGTAGTTCATATGGAATTCTAAGATTATATGATGACCCAGAGAAGACTAATGAAGTAGCTTCTACTTCTCCTGTCACTTCTACTAATGAGTTAGTATTGAATGATCTAGTCATCTATCCGAATCCTACAACAGAATCATTCCAATTGAAAAATGATGGTTCCGTTTCTTCTATCAGCATCTACAATATAGTTGGAAGATTGGTCAAGACGCTCAACCACACAGATGGGATGGTGCATGACGTGACTTCACTTCGAACAGGAATGTATTTGGTAAGACTAGAGAACAAAGAAGGTGATATTCTAAAATCCATGAGACTAAGTAAGAGATAAAATAGTATCTACTACATAACGATAAAAAAATAGGCTTCAAGATTTTGAAGCCTATTTTTTTTATCATTATGTTATTCAGGGATATTCATAAGTAGGAGTATCCATTATTAACCATTGATTGCATAGGCTTTACTTCTGAATAGAAACCCCGTTTTTCTTATACTTCACCTAATTACGAGATAATATTCTCAACCTAGATTAGTCCTTCGCCAGGCCTGAATATGCCTTTACAGGAATTGTTTATTTCAAAATCACAAAGAAATAATAACCTACCCATTGAGATTACTAGAGCAAGGATTCCATTACATCCGATTTCTCACATAATCCATGAATTCATTTCTCATCGCTTGTTCTTCAAATTTACCACTGTATTCCAAAGTTACAGTTGTGGAATGTGGATCTTCTATACCTCTACTTGAAACACAGTGATGTTTTGCCTCCATCGCCACGATTACATCTTTTGTATCCAGGGCTTCTTTGAGGGCCTCGACAATCTGACGGGTTAATCTTTCTTGAACCTGAGGTCTTCGAGAATAATAATCTACGATTCGATTGATCTTTGAGAGTCCGATCACCTTACCCGTAGAGATGTAAGCCACATGAGCCATCCCAGTGATAGGCAGAAAATGATGCTCGCAGGTTGACTCCACTTTGATATTCTTTTCGATAAGCATTTTGCTGTATTGGTAGGAATTGTCAAAAAGTGAAATCGATGGCCTATTCATCTTATTCAACCCTTTAAATTTTTCTTTGACAAACATCTTTGCCACCCTCTTTGGAGTACCAGCAAGGCTATCATCTGATAAATCAAGACCCAATGTTTCCATGATTTTTTCAAAATGCTCAGCAATTATTTCAATCTTTTCATTGTCGCATTTATCAAAAGCATCAGGCCTCATTGGAGTTTCAATTGAAGTCATTATGTGTTGATCTCCAATTTCATCTATATTTTCTAATACTTGAGTATTCGTTTTCTTTAGCATTATTTTTTCATTATTAACGTGCTTTACGTTAAGCACGGCATATACAACCGTGCAGGATATGTTTTGTTCAAGAATCAATAGAACAAAAATTATTTTAACGACAGATTTTTAATTCAAGAAATACGCAATCAGTCTTTGAGCTTTATTTCATTCCAGGTAGCAAAGAGAACTTCTTGGTCTGGTTTGTTTTTGGGCTGTTCTCTCAAAGGCTCTACTGGTTTGGCATACTTGTGCATATCATTAGGCAAGCTTTGATACAACTGTGTACCTTTGGTCTTCCATTCCATCATTTTGTCCGAAACAGATTTAATTATTTTAGCAGGATTTCCCACGACCAAACTTCGCCTTGGTATAATCATATCCGCTTTTAAGAATGACATCGCACCGACAATGCACTCCTCACCTATATCTACCCTATCCATGATGACACTATTCATGCCTATCATACTATTGAATCCGATATGGGCGCCATGAATGACTGCTCCATGCCCAATATGAGATGACTCTTCCAAAATCACCGTAGTCCCAGGAAACATATGAATGGTGCAATTCTCCTGTACATTTGATCCATCTTTGATTATAATTTCGCCCCAATCACCTCTTATAGCCGCTCCTGGTCCAATGTACACATCTCGATCGATGGTCACATTTCCAATTACCGAAGCTTGTGGATGGATGAATGCCGATTCATGGACCACTGGAACGAAACCTTTAAACTCATAAATCATTGTCTTCTAATTTTCCAATTTCTTTAACCGCTCTACTATTTCATAAGCTGCAGGGCACACAATGGTGTTTTTTGCATTCATTTTTCCGCGTCGGTTAAATTCACTTTGATCGGTATGAGGATATTCTCTACATGCTTTTGGTCGGACATCATAGATCTGACATGTATTGTCCGAATTCAAAAAAGTACATGGCACTCTCTGAATAACCATCTCACCGTTAAAATCTTCTAGTAAATATTTGCGAATAAAACCTTTAGGAGAAATACCGAGGTGCTTTGCTATTCTTTTGGCATCAGAACGATCGACAATAGCTGGTGTAGTCCTGCAACAATTGCCACAAGCCAGACAATCTGCCTTTTCAAAAACATCTTTGTGAATTTCACTTGCCTTGGCATCCCATTCACGCTTACCTCTCAAAGAATTTAGAAATGAAAGATTCTCTGAATAATCTGCTTCAGAATTTTCTTTCCATTTCCTTAATAAGTCTTCCAAATATGATGTTTTAAAAACTATTCAGAAAAGCAAAGGACAGTCCAAGATCAATGCTACTTTATTTTAAAAGCTTTTTTGACCTTATTCACATAATCCAACTTTTCCCACGTAAATGTTTCTACGTTATGCGTTTTTGTATTTCCAGATCCATCCTTGAAAGTCACTTTTTTCTTTTCAGGATCTCTACCCATATGGCCATAGGCCGCTGTATCTGAATATATTGGGCTTCTCAACTTCAATCTCTTTTCAATTGCATATGGTCGCATATCAAATACTGAAAATACTATATCAGCAATTTTGGCATCTGTCATATCTACCTTGGCACTACCGTTTGTATTCACATAGATATTTGTTGGTTTCGCCACACCGATAGCATATGAAACCTGAACCAATACCTCATCACATACTCCGGCAGCCACTAAATTCTTTGCAATATGACGAGTAGCATATGCAGCAGATCTATCTACCTTACTTGGATCCTTTCCAGAGAAAGCACCTCCACCGTGTGCACCTTTACCTCCATAAGTATCGACAATAATCTTTCTACCTGTGAGGCCTGTATCACCGTGTGGTCCACCAATGACAAATTTCCCTGTAGGGTTTACGTGGTATTTTATCTTATTGGTAAATAATTTTTTGATAGATGCCTTCAATTGTCTTTTCACTCTAGGAATCACAATATTGACAACATCATCCTTAATCTGCTTCAGCATTTTTCTATCCGTATCAAAATCATCATGCTGAGTCGACACGACTATACTATCTATTCTTTGCGGCTTATTGTCATCAGAATACTCAATGGTCACTTGTGACTTCGAATCAGGACGTAGATATTTCATCTTCTTTCCCTCTTTCCTGATATCTGCCAAGACCTGAAGAATCTTATGAGAAAGGTCAAGTGCCAAAGGCATATAATTATCCGTTTCGCTCGTAGCATATCCAAACATCATTCCTTGATCACCCGCACCTTGATCTTCTTTCTTCTTTCGCTCTACTCCTTGATTGATATCAGGTGACTGCTCATGAATGGCTGACAAGACCCCACAGCTATTACCTTCGAACATATACTCAGACTTGGTATATCCGATTCTATTGATCACATCTCTTGCTATTTGCTGTACATCTAAATATGTTTTAGATTTTACTTCTCCTGCCAGTACTACTTGACCAGTTGTTACCAAAGTCTCGCATGCTACTTTTGATTGAGAATCAAATGCCAGGAAGTGATCTACTAATGCATCTGATATTTGATCTGATACTTTGTCAGGATGTCCTTCTGAAACAGATTCAGATGTAAATAAATATGCCATATTACCTTTATTACTAATTTATAAAATGAAGCGCCAAAGGTAATAAAATTTTAAATTAAGATGGGGCGGATTAAAATGTGTGTGCAAAACATTTTGCACTTTTTTACTAATTACGCGAAAAGCATAGCAAATAGACTATGGGTACATGAGTTTTTACACATTAAGTTGAAAAATATTTGCCATCTCATCAATTTGAAAATTGAATTTTGAGCAAAGCATTCGGTAAATGATCCTGGGAAGAACAATCATTCCGAGATGGCATTCGAAACAGGTCTATCTTTAATTTTTAAGTATCGTTCGATTTCTTGTTCAAGGTACAATTGAGTTTCCTTATTCATACCTTTCACCAAGTTGATCTTCTTGCCATTCGTTTTTAAGATTGCGTAGAGACCATATGCATAATTTGGATTTCCGTTGGTCCTGCTCGAAACATATTTTGTTACATACAACTGGTCGATATCATCACTTTCGATTCTCTTGCTCCGTACAAAAGGATTCTTTATTGGTCGATGATCAATCTCGATGTAAGACTCATTTACAATCACATCGGTATAATTGAGATAAATCGTGGCCAAGTAATAAATAAGGCCCAAGCCGACAAGCAAATGGATGCTCAAAAATGACACTCCAATTGACGTACTCATAACCATAAAGGCCAAGAAGCCATTCCAAAAAATTGCGAAAAAGGTCAAGAAGCCAAGTGCTCCTTGTGGATGTGCCTTGAGCCAATTTAATCGAATATCCAAGGAATCATTCAGCTCCAGTACATCAGTACCTTCTGGCATTATCATTTCTGGTCTTCCTTTACGATCGTGGTGGAAGAAGTGATCATCATTTATAGCAAATACTGTATTACAACTTCCACATTTGGCGAGACTCGAATTAATATTAATATTGGCACCATCTATCTGAGCACCACAGGCATCACACACCAAATCCAAACGATCTGACTTGCCGAGTTGAATCTTTTGTCTGTATTTGACCTTTGACTGCCCAGAACGATTCATAACTAGAACGTCATATTAGACATTACTTCCTGGGCCAATGCATGTGCCGCCACTTTTTGTGCCTTTGGCGGAAGCACAGTATTGAAGGCAATCATAAATGCCCAATCATTTCCTACTCTCCAAACATATTTTCCTGCCTCCGTTGAATAGGCACCATCATCTCCAAACCCTGGCCAATCTTTATATTTCATCACAACATTTGACCCAGGATCTTTTTCTCCTTCTGTCTTTTTGCTCGAAATGAGATAGGTAAAATATTCTGGCACATCTTCTTGAACAGGATTTCGTTGAAGCTGTACCATGACTCCAGCATTTGGCATATCTGAACCATCCCATTTGAAAAAACATGCCCGTGCCTTTGGATTCTGTGGGCTGGATCCATCAGCTGGAAAAATGCTTTCCACAGGTTGATTGACATATCGAGCGATTGTTTCTGGAGTCATCAAATCACAAGCATCAGGAATTCCCTCACTATTGAAGTTGGTCTTTGGTTCTGCAGCTTTTCCACTCTTACCCTCTGCTGTCCGAAGTGATGAAGACTGTCCTTCTTTAGTTGGTGTTGATTTTGAATTATTGCTTACGGCAGTTTGATTTTCTTGATTTGCATTTGTAGCCCCCTCATTGCTTTTAGTTGCAGTATCTGGCTTACAAGAAATAACAATCATAAAGATCAATAATATAGCGTACCTCATAATTTGCTTTTTTTTATTGTGTGCCACAAAAGTAGCAATATTTACTTTGAGTTCTTCTTTTGAGTAAGATCAAATAACAAACATTCTTTTTCAAAACCGATACAAGTAATAGGACAAAAAGAATGCCCATCCACTATCCAATCATAATATTGGCCCGATTATGCTACAGATAATCGATCATATGATACTAATAATAGATCGCATCAACTATTGCGACAATAGAGCAGATATTTGACCAATAATCAAACAATAAGGCAATGAACAATATCGGCACTAAAATTCAAAAATCTCAAAAATCCTTGTTCCTTAAAATTGGGTTCATACTAATATTGATCTTTTTATTAATGATTCCAAACCTCCTTATCCAGGATCTAATAAGAGAGCGACAATCTCTGGATTATCAAGTAAAGCGCGAGATATCAGCAAATTGGGGCCCCAGTCAGAATATAATTGGTCCGATACTAAGCATTCCGTATACCATCGAAGTAGAATTCGACGAAAAGAAAAAATTGGTCCAACACACTTTGAGAATCGTGCCGGAGGAGGTGAACATCGAAGTTGATCTAAATACTGAAGAAAGAAAAAAAGGCATATACAAGGCTATTCTATACAATGCCAATCATACCATCAGCGGCATTTTTAAATTACCCAAAGTCTCAGATTTTGGAAATTATGTCAAAGATATTCATTGGGACAAGGCAATAATTGACATTGGTTTTTCTTCTGCCGCCAGTTTGGATAATATTGTGCTTTTGAATTGGAATAATGATTCTTATAAAATGGAATCCGGACTTTCCAGCCCATCACTTTTTCACTCTGGAATTCACACGAAGGTGAACATTGATTCTTTGAAAGGTGCATATCAATTTTCATCAAATATTGGGCTCAATGGCAGCGAATCTATCCAATACTTGCCATTGGCCGGCAATACTACTGTCAAAATGAAAAGCACTTGGAATGCACCAGGATTCAATGGTCTTCCATCTCCGCAGAATCGAGAAATAACCAATGAAGGATTTACAGCGGAATGGAAAGCCACAGAATACAATCTGTCCTTTCAAAAACATTTGGAAAGACAATGAAGTACAATTAAACAATTACAACGCGCTCTTTGGTGTTGAATTGGTCCAAACGGTGGGTCATTATCAAAAAAACATGCGCAGTGCCAAATATGCACTTTTGATCTTAGGTTTGAGTTTTCTGGTATTTTTCTTTTTTGAAATACTGAAAGGAAGCAAAATACACCCCGTTCAATATATCTTTGTTGGACTGGCACTATCCGTATTCTATGTTTTACTATTGTCCTTCTCAGAACATATCGGATTCAATATCGCATATATTATCGCTTCAATAGCCACTATAGGCCTCATCAGTTGGTACAGCAAGTACCTTTTGAAACAAGGAAGCAAAGTACTCATTTTGACCGCCATCCTGACACTCTTATACGCATATATATTCACCCTGCTTCAGATGGAAGACCTGGCTCTATTGGTTGGAAGCCTTGGACTTTTTGCAGCATTAGTTATCACGATGTACCTCAGTCGCAATACAGATTGGTATACCATGAGATCAAACTCTGTAAGCCCCGACTCTTCGGATCAACTTGTGGTCGATTGACGGTTTTCGAGTCAGGCCTCAGCAACCTGGCTAGGAAACTTAATAGGATGTCTTCAGCTTTGAAGGCATCCTTCTTTCTTTTAACTTCCGAATTAGGGTTCTAACCAGAAAAATAGACTATGAAAAAATGGCTCCCAAGTGATATTTAGGAGCCATTTTATTTAATCTTAATTTTGAATAAACTATAATTTCACAATTTTCTGAACTTTTGTAAGTAGATTTTGACCATCCAAAGTTTGAAGAAAATATGTTCCGCTTTGCAGTTCTGAAAGATCTACAGTAGTATTCGTTTCATCCATCGGCACATCTATACTTAATGCCAATTTTCCATAAACATCATAGACTTCAATTGTTCGAGTCTTTCCTGATGAATTATATTCTTCTGAAAGAGAAAATTGTAGTGTAATGTCCTGATTAAATGGATTTGGATAAGCTGAAAGGGTATTATTGTATTTATTGTCATAAAAATTTACTGCTTCGATATCACTATGCGAAAAAGTACCATCGTAATCAATCTGCTTTAATCGATAGTAATTTATTCCAAGATGTGGAAAGGTGTGGATCATTTTATAGACATTTACTTTATTCGTAGTCCCACTTCCAGCTAAACTACCTATTGAAGTAAAATTTTTACCATCTCTACTATGCTCAATTTCAAATCTTTCATTATTCACTTCTGATTCGGTGGTCCATTCAAGTAATACCTCACTACCCTTCATTCTAGCATCAAAAGAAAGCAATTCAATAGGTAACATATTATTGGTAAAATCTGTACATGACAAGGTAATGTCACTTCCACTTTTTAACCAATTTGCTTTTGCTTTCAATTGACTAAGTGTTGTATTTACCCGGAATGCATCCAAGAAATCAGCATTCATAGATCCTCCATCACCTAAATTGACTGCAAGCAAAATCGTATTAGGCCAATCCGGTGTTGGATCTTGATCTACTGGAGGTGCAATAACGGATCCATAATAAAAGCAATGTATCTCTGTTACTGTAGACCAAGGTGCAGCAGGATTTGATGCTGAATATGCATATAATTCATCAGAGCCAGAATAAGACCAAGCTCCTGATGATCCTATATGAACTGCACTTCCAGTTGCACATTCTACCGTGAAAACATTTACTCCAGTTTCCCTTATTCTGACAACATCATCCTCCAATAAACCTCCAGCAGGAACAGTATATTCAAGATGTCCTTCACCAGAATTAAAAGAACTTGAAGCGACAGAATATTCATCTTCTGTAAAATAAATAACTTCACCAGCAGCAAAATCTCGTAATAAGACAAAGGAGAATTCATCTCCAGCTCCAGAAGTCGAACCACTAGCATCAAAACCACAGATCGCCACTGATGGTAATGCATTAATACTAAGTGTAACGGATAAAATTAGTCCTAAAGAAAATATTATTTTTTTCATATCTATAAAGATTAAGCTAAGGGTAATGCCAAAGCTCTATTGATCAAAATGTAAAATTATTCGTATAGTTAAAGTTGTAATTATGTATCTAAAAAGTACTATGTAATTCAATACTTTTTCATGGCTTCTTAAGGGTTTGTATTTGAAGATAATCCCTAATAAGTCTTACGCTATACTAAAATGGTCTTTTCTAAAATAGCTTCCATTTAATATAAGTTTGCGTTGTATAATTAAATAGAATGTCACCAAATGCACCCACATTTAGAATTAAACATGGATGCTTTAAATTTTCAGTGATATATAATCCTAGTTTCGGGAAGGATATACTCCCACCAATGCTATAATATAATGCACAGCAAGATAAGGCTGCATATTATTGATTGGTTGTTGTCCTCCAGTAAATCCAGCTGTCACTCCAGGATACGTAGAATTAGCTGCATCTTCTGAATAAATACTTGCAGCTCCAATAGCTCCTGGTGAATCTTCTCCACCTGGTGCAGTACTATTTGGCATTGTTACTGTATGATTGTGTGAAGGCATATTTTGAACAGTCATTATATTATGATAAGTACCACCCTTTTCTCCTAATTGGCGAGGTGTAAGTCCTGCTCCACTACCCTGTTGAATGGCAGTTCTTCCTCTCAAATCAGGAAGCGCAAAAGTAGTACGCCCATCTCCGCCATAAATAGTTCCGAGAATTGAAAATAATGCTGAATGACTTGATATTGCTAATAATTGTCCTTCGCAAAATGCCCAACCTCTTGGTGCAAAATTTCCTCCAAACATCATTACTGTTCCTATAAATGGATCCATAATTTTATTTTTTTAGTGTTTTTTAATTTAAAAATATTTTCTACATCTAGCTTCTAGACGGGAATGTACCTTGTGTCGCTATAATATAATTTAAAGTCTCAAAAGGTGCCATATTATTGACAGGCTGTTGCCCTCCAGTATTACTTACTGTCACACCTGGATATTGCGTAGTTCCTGTTTCAGCGTAAATTGGAGTTGTACCTAGAGTTCCTTCATCTTCTCCAGCTGCTCCTGTTTGCACTCCTACTGTCACAGTATGATTATGGCTAGGTAAATTAAGGACAGTGTGTGTATTTGTTTCAGTTCCACCACGTTCTCCTAAACTATAAGTAGGTAAACCTGGTCCAGACCCTGGAGCAATAGCTACACGGCCTCTCAAGTCAGGTAATGCAAAAGTTGTTCTTCCATCACCTCCATAGGTTGTACCTAGAATGGAAAAAAGCGCAGAATTTTGAGAGATTGGTAAAAGTTGTCCATGACAGAAAGCCCATCCTCTTGGAGCAAAATTTCCACCAAAGATTATCATTTGTCCTAAAAACGGATTCATAATTTATTTTTTTTAAAGTAATAAAATTTTGTTCAAGATTAGCTTCTAGACGGGAATGTACCTGTCAAAGCAACGATGTAGTTTAATCCTAAAAAAGGTTGCATATTATTGATAGGCAGTCCTCCTCCATTATGTCCTACAGTTACAGGATAACTTCCAGTTGAAGTTTCTGCATAAATTGGAGATGACGCTAGATATCCTACATCTTCACCTGGCAGTCCAGGATTGTATTGTATCGAAACATTATGTGTATGCTGAGCCATTTGAGCAACAGAAATAATATTATCTTCTGTACCACCTTTACTTCCTAGTCCACGATTTGTCAGTCCGGCACCATGTCCTTCAGAAACGGGTGCTCTACCCCTCAGATCTGGCAAAGCGAAAGAAGTCCTTCCATCTCCACCATAGGTAGTACCAAAGAGAGAGAATAAGGCTTGATTTTGATTAATTGACAATAACTGCCCTTCGCACAGTGCCCAGCCTCGAGGGGCAAAGTTGCCTGCAAACAAAATAATTTGTCCTAAAAATGGATCCATAATTAATTGTATTTTGATAAAGAAATTTGTTTTCATCGCAAAAATAGGACTTTCCACTATCGATATTAGGCGTAAATTGTCCCTATTCAAAAACAGGTATTTATACCTATATAGAAGACAAATATTAAATCTAAATTTGCCCTGAATATTTCCGCCCTTTTGATTGTTCAATATATTCGGGCTTTTACACCCCTAATCTTTATAAATCAATATAATTTTATAGCTTTAATTTTCCATAAATTATTGAGCTCTCGATAAATTAAATTGAACTTGTTAATTTGATTGACTCTAGGCAATTTTGGAATAATTCTTCACTCTTTAATTTTTATATAAATGAAAAACTTAATTTATTATTCAGCATTATTATGCGCCATTCTAGTAATCTTTTCTTGTGGGAATAAATCAGGATCTGGGCCAGATTATGTTCCTGATGTTATTACACCTGATGTACAAACATTGACGACTAAGGATACTATCTCAGTACAAAAATTCAATACTTGGAGACAAAATTGGCAAACTTATGGGAAATCATATATCAATGATACACTTACACGTTACTTTACTATGCCATTAATCGACATTACTGAATTTGAAGATAATAAATCTGCTGCTGTAGTAGCTTCAAGATTTCATCTGGGGATGGAATTAATTGGAACAAATAAGATCCCTCACCTAATGCTTGTAGGTGTAAACGCTAGTGGCGGTGATGTAATTGATTATGCGAATAATCAATATATTTATGATGTTACTAAGCCCTGCCCCAGTTCTTGCGGTGCTGCATCTTTGTCAAATTAGAAATTGTAACAACAATAAAATCAGTCGAATAAATGGTCTATTTATATGATCTAATTGCTAATACATCAATAATCATATCTGTCTTACTAGCAATTTTATTAATATTTAAATTCAACCATTTTTCTGCCGTACTAAAAGTTGTAGGAATATATATAATTGTGAGTGCCTCCCTTGATATAGTATCAACATCTTTATACTATCAAAAAGGTAACAATTTAATGTTCCTACACCTTTTTACCTTATTTGAAATTGTAATTTTAAGCTACTTATTCAAAAAATTATTCACTCTTTTTAAGAGTGACGTGAATGTTCTATATTTTGCAATTCCCGCAACAATATTCATTATTATTAATGCTTTTGTAATTCAAGGTGTTTATGCTTTCAATTCCTATTCTTCTGTATTAAGCAGTATTTTGATTATTGGCTATTGCATACACTTTTTTTTACTCATACTTGAAATTGACATACATAACATTCGATTTACCACTTTGAAATGGTTTGTAATTTGTTTATTTTTTTATCATAGCACCTCTCTTATTGTTATGTTATTTGGCAGCATTATACAAGGTATTTCAAGAGAAGCTCAGTCCTACATCTGGCTCTTTCGCAGCGTGGTAATATTAACCACTAAAATTATTCTTTCTTTTTATTTTGTAAAACTTCTCTTGTCAAAATATAAATATAAAATGCAATGAGTGAAAATGATATAGTCATCTATATTCTATTGAGTCTTGTAATAATGCTCCTCTTCGCCTTTGCCGTAATCTGGTTTTTAAATCAAACACAAAAAAAATTAACTTCCAGTAAAATAAAAGAACAAGAATTATTGCTTAACTTTCGGAAAGAAATGTTGCTCAATACTGTAAAGACAGAAGAAAATGAGCGCAATAGAATATCTAAAGAATTGCATGATGATGTTACATCCCAATTGAGTATTATTAATCTCAATATTCACTTGCTCAAGCAAAAACTTTCTGATAATGAGGATATGTTCAAAATCATTGATCACATCGAAACATCCCTTAAGAAAAGTACAGAACGTACGCGGACTATCTCTCATGAATTAATGCCCTTAATTCTTAAAAAATTTGGATTACACCACGCTCTACAAGAACTTGAAGATGCTGTAAATATTACTGAAGTATTTCATCTCGATATCACAAATGATCACATTATTCAAATTACTGATGATTTCAAATTACTTCACATTTACAGAATTATTCAAGAATTAATAAATAATGCTATTAAATATTCTAAAGCTAAAAATGTACATATTAGCTTTGAAGAAAAACAAGATCTCAGTATTAAAATGACATATACAGACGACGGTATAGGATTCAATGACAAAAAGGTAAAGAGTGGTCTAGGACTCAGTAATATGAATGCCCGTATTACCCTTCTGGATGGAAATGTCAAAATAGAATCAAAACTTGGTTCTGGTACTACTATAACATTCATATTCCCAAATCATGACTAAATATAAAGTAGCTATTGTAGATGACGAAAAATTATTGCGCCAAGGCATGAAAATGATTCTTGAGCAAGGCAATAAAATCGAAGTGACCAATGAAGCTGAAAACGGACAAGTTCTACTTGATGAAATAGATGCAGGTAATTTTCGAGCAGATATTATCCTTTTGGATTTGTCAATGCCCGTATTAGACGGAATTGACACCTTATTGGAATTAAACAAAAGAAAGTTGCCCTATAACATTATAATACTCACGTCTCACTACAATGATAGTATCATCTTAAAGTTATTGGACGAAGGAGCCGCTGGATTTTTAGCCAAAAATGAAGACCCCAGCGAAGTAATAAAAACTGTAATTCAAGTGGGTGAAAAAGGATTTCATATCAATGACTACATTCTTCAATTGATAAGGAAGCGAAGATTGTTGTCCGCACAGAAAAAATTGAAGCTGGAATTGACACCCAGGGAAATTGAAATCATCGGCCTGATCTGTCAAGAATTCACCAATAAAGAAATAGCCGAAAAACTCTTCATCAGTCCACGAACGGTCGAAGGTCATCGCAACAGGATCTTGGAAAAAACACAATGCAAAAACATAGCTGGTGTAGTGATCTATGCGATCGAACATAATCTTTTTGATGTCAATATATCAAAGTACAATTAAGACATTCAGAATTAAATTGAACATTGAAGTGATTTAAAAACATATTGTTAATTACTTACAAATCATTTTAACTTACGATTTTAATTCTACTTTGAGAGATTAATGGAAAACACTATTTTTTCGTGGTTATCCTTTGAAATATGTCACAAGACTGCCCAAAGGTTGACTATACTAACAAGCATTTTTAATATTTCCTTTGTGAATACTTGGCGCACTTTGCGCCTTTGCGGTTAAAGTCAACATCTCATTCAGAAAAATAACAATGTCTTAAAGTAGAATCAAATCACTTCATTATTTACTAGATTCACAAGTCGTTTCACATTCAAAAATGCGTGCGTAAATTCTACGTATTGTTAAATCACGTAATTATACCCTATAGTTCGCTTCAATATCTATTTATATTTGTAATATGTTAAAGGGATAAATGGTCAATAAATGTTTGGATCAAAATCAACACAACTATTGATTATAGATTTTTGACATGATATTCTTAACCCCAATATTATGCAAATCGAATATCCTGCACAACCTCAAAAAACTATTTTGAATCTTAACAGTTTAAGCCCTTCTACTTCTATGTTTTCTCAAAATGTAAAAGTAGAAGGCATTTGTAATTCCAAATCAGAATTTTGTCCCACTTCATTTAGATGCTAAGCCTTCATAAAACTCTGTCATCAAAATATCAAATCTACCAGGACAGCCAGACCTAGAATAGTAAATAGTGTTGACAACATAATATTCAAATTCCTGGTAATAAATTCCGACCTCCTCGCTACTACATCTGCTAGAATAGCATACAAACTAAACATCATAAAACCTCCCAAAAACACTCCTAGCGACATAAAATATATAAAAGGGGCGATGGCCGTTATTTGATTTCCTGCTTCCAGAGCAAGTGCCGAGGCAAAATAATATGGCAGGGCTAGCATATTAATAGATGACAGAAACAAGCCTAAAACCAAGGGAGGAGTATGCTTGGTGTTTTCTCTTGCCGCAATTACTTTTTTTGACTGCCGATAAAAAAAGTATGCCAGTGTGAACAGCACAATCACTCCAATCCGCTTTAGCCAAATTATGACATCCGGATTGCTATCCAAAAAACGTAAAAAAGCAAATGCAATCAGAGACTGGACAGCATTGACAGAGCTGGCTCCCAAGGCAAATAGGAAACCCGCCTTTCTTCCGTGATCAATTGAAGTACGGACAGTAGTCATATTCAACATCGCTGGAGCTATGAATCCTATCGTCGCTAAAAGAAACCCATAAAAGAGATGTATAGTCACTGATATTCTATTTGCTAATGGAACGAAATATTGTCACAATTGTTGAATCATAAAATCCAAAGAAGGAAGGTTTTTGATTCTTCATTGCGCCAAAAACAAAGCTAGTTACTTTAATTGAAAATTGATCAATTATTTGACAAATGAAATATCCTCAAAAACCTTTTATATTTACATTTTTTAACATACGTTTATTAAAGACTTCAATACCTATAGCAATTTGAATCCACATCTAGATCCATCAGAATCACAATTTACGAGCGAAGAAAAGCAAGTAGAAAAGGCATTGCGTCCCAAATCTTTGAAAGATTTTAGTGGTCAACCTAAGATTGTGGAAAATCTTAAAGTATTCATTCAAGCTGCGAAACAGAGAGAAGAAGCCCTGGACCATGTCCTCTTGCATGGCCCTCCAGGATTGGGGAAAACAACATTATCACATATCGTAGCTTCTGAAATGGAGTCGGATATCAAGATGACTTCTGGTCCAGTGTTGGAAAAACCAGGTGACCTTGCTGGCTTGCTTACCAATCTGGATGATGGAGATGTATTATTCATAGATGAGATTCACAGGTTGAATAATGTTGTAGAAGAATACTTGTACAGTGCTATGGAAGACTACCGCATCGACATCATGATCGACAGCGGACCTAATGCGCGAAGTATTCAATTGAGCCTGAACCCTTTCACACTCGTAGGCGCCACTACTCGTATGGGATTGCTTACAGCTCCTATGCGGGCTAGGTTTGGGATTACCTGCTTGCTGGATTACTACGATGTGAAGACATTGGAAAATATAATCTTCCGAAGTGCGGATATTCTTGAGGTTCCTATTGACGCAAAAGGCGCAAATGAAATCGCAAGAAGAAGCAGAGGGACACCAAGAATAGCCAATGCACTGCTGAGGCGAATTAGAGATTTTGCCCAGATCAAAGGCAATGGCACCATCGATCAAGCCATAGCAAGATACGGTCTGGAGGCACTCAATGTAGATGATGGCGGCCTAGATGAAATGGACAACAAAATACTTAATACCATCATCACCAAATTCAAAGGTGGTCCTGTAGGAATTAGTACGATTGCAACTGCTGTTGGTGAAGAAGCTGGCACCATCGAAGAAGTCCATGAACCATTCTTAATAATGGAAGGCTATATCCAACGCACACCCAGAGGAAGAGAAGTGACCGAAAAAGCTTTCAAGCATCTAGGTATCGTACCGCCCACCCAAACTGGCAGTCTCTTTTAAGAAATGAAGGTTGCACTCATCAACGAATTCAAAGACAAGTTCAAATCATTCCTCTCAGGAAAGGATGATTTTCGAAATGCATTTTACTTTGAAGTAATAAAAACTTGGAAGGCCAACTGGAATATCGAAGGAAAGAATTTAAGCGAGATTTATAATAAAAGTCTTCAATCCAATGTATCTGCAAGACTATGGGGTGGTTCGGTGAATAGCCCAAAGTCCATGATGATAATTTTATTGGAGAAAGAAGAAGAATTCATGAGGTCCACTTTTCGAGATTTGTTCAATGAGACTTTGGACATTGGATTGAGATTAGATCGATTTGGGTTTCATACGGATCAGGTTTTCAGACCGCTGCAAAGCAAAGATCCAAAGCACGTATCTCATTTTCATAATGACAGAGAAATCCTTTGTCTTTATCTGGCATTGGAATACCCCGATAAATATTGCTTATTCGACTATCCTATTTTCTTGAAAATGATGGAGCGTTTCGAATCAAGGAATATTCCTACCAAAGTGGAAGTCGAGCGATACTATAAATCATGCCGAGGCATCAAAAATCTTCTTGTAAAGGATGAAGAATTAAATGGTCTGATTCGAGATAAATTCAATTTGAATTCAGAAGATGAAACAGGATTAATGCTTATGTCTGTATTCATGGAGTTTGTGGCAAATGCCAGATAATGCCCCTAATAAACAAATAATATTATTAAAATACTGATTTCCCAAAATTTCACTTTTCCAATTTATTAAAGCAACTATTTCAGAAATCCATCCCACTGCATTTATTACCCAATTATAATTTAATTCGTTACCGAACGTTATAAAATCATTATATCACTAAATAAATAATTATGAAAAAAATAACCAAAAAGAACATTGACATTGGCTCTTACATTACTTCTGAGTATGCAAATGATTTATTAAACCAGTACTCTGAAGAATACCCCAATGTAGCTTCTTCATTTAATATTAAAAAGACAAGTATATTAAAGGTATTGAATGCCTCACCAGAAGTTACTGGTATACGATTTTTCTATGGTTTATCGGATCTCCTAAATCCTAATTCAGTTAAGCTAATTTTAGTGCCTTGTACACAAAACTCAGATTTTGCCAATCCAAAAAACCTAATTATTGAACAAGGTTATATGGATCATAACGACCAAGTACATTCGATTTTAGAGGTAAGCCAAATGATAGCGAACTGGGTTACTTCTTTAAATCAAAGAAATCCTGAACTAAAGTACAAGGAAACCACACGTGGTGGTTTTTTTGGAAGAAATTCCTTGTTGGATCTAATAAGAGATCAAGATTGCCACTCCATTTCTTTTAAATTAGGTCTTAAAGAAAGCGTCATTAGCCCAATTATGCAAGCATTGAATGATAATGGAAAGTTTTTGAATAGTTTCATTATGGATGTAACTGCACCTTGTCCACCCTCCTGCGCGCAGCCATGGCCAGAAACTTCAGATGAACCTTGTGCTTTAGAATTAGTTGGAATGTCTACCTCAAACAAAGAAAAAATTGATAACTACCGCTGGTTCAGGGATCATAAATTACTGGATCTCGAAGGAGGAGCGAAACAGTATGAACTTTATTATTTTCTTTCTCCATTTGTAACAATGGTAATAAGCAAAAACAAGTCAAATAAAGAGATTCTTCGTAGAATGTACACTGAACGAATTGCTCCTTGCAACGCGTTTATTGCAAATGGAGAATATCAAAAAGCTTTAGATTTATTGGAGGATACTTTGCAAGTTTGGATTGCTGAATATAAAACTGATTTAGAAAAGGCATATTTTGTATAATCCTTATTAAGACTATTTTTCTAAGGACAATTGAAAAGTCAAAATAAATTTAAAAGAGATTGTCTATTTACAAGGGACAATCTCTTTTACTTTTAATACAAGAAACTCAATTCATCATTCCATTTAGAACAATTTCTAAATGGTAATTTCAATTCGATTGCCTTCTGGATCCAATACCACACTTTCATAATACCCATCACCAGTGGTTCTCGGTTCACCTACCACGGTGTATCCATCTGATCGAAGTCGCTCTGTCAGGCTATCGACGGCTTCTTTTGATCCTACGGAAATCGCAAAATGTGTGATACCAATATATTCCTGCGCAATATTATTGTTGGCTGGAATAGAAGGTTTATGCATCAATTCCAATCTGCATCCTTCATCAAAAGACAAGAAGTAGGACGTAAAATTTTTAGTCGGATTATGATATTTCTGGCCAGATTGAGCGTCAAAATATTGGGTATAGAATGATTTCATTCTTTCCAAGTCTTGTACCCAAATTGCCAGATGCTCTATTTTCATTTCTTGGTTAGGTGTTGACGATTTTACCACTAAGTGCGCAAAGAATTCGCAAAATACACAACGAATATACTTATTGCGCTCAATGCAGATTTAATTTAGCTTCCCGAGCAAGCCTAATAAATGAATGCATTTTATAAATTCTCTATTTGTACCTTCAATCTCGGATTGGCCTGCGCTGGAATAAAAAATCTCTCTCAACTTACGCAGGCAACCTTCAATGTATCTAATACAGAGAATGACAATTTTCAGCTGTTCGTAGCGATTGGGGTCTGAAGATTGTAGTTTTGATAATTTAAAAATATAGAGATTCCTTCCGTTTACAAAATGATCATAAAAATCAAAAAACTCCTTGGTGCTATACCCTTGCAGGTCTGGAAGCCTCTTTAATACAATTTTCACCGCTTCTTCAGGATTATAATTTTTCGAAGGTTCGTTAATCTCATTCAAAAAATATTCGCGAATATAATTCAGTAAATTTTCCCTTTTGATGCGTTCATCAGCTTTGGGCAGTAGGATAAATTCAATCAATTGCTGAGCAATAAAAGCTGCTTTATCTTGCGGCTCTTCTGGTGCAAAAGCAAGCTTGAAATAGTCTCGGACCAAATCCTGCATCGTCACCAGGTCATTTTCTTTAGGTGACAACAAGGCATTCAAATATTCTCTCGATACTTCTTCCTCTGCATAATTATATTCAACAACTTCGATCCTGGACCAAAAATCTGAAGTAAATGGCTCATCCTCCTGTCTATACATTGAGCCCAGATTCGCGGCAGCACAAAGCAATAAATTTTCTCCAATTTTGTAGCTCGTACCGTCTGGAGCAATGAACTTATCGCCTCCCGCAAAGAATGGATTTAGTGATTTTCTCAATGCCTCAGGCCATTCTTTGATTTCTTCGATATTTACAAGGCTATAAGATGTAGTGATTGCTTTTGTAAAACCTGCAGGTACAGAATAAGGACCATTCTCACCAAATTTTATTGCAGTAACCAAACTATTTTTTGTTTGCCATCTATCCGAAGCATGTTCAAAATACTCCCTATTCATAATGGCTGCGGCAAATTTCAGAAATGAACTCTTTCCTGTACTTGGCGGTCCAGTCAGCAATATGACCCCAGACCCACTGACAAGCTGCAATTTTGCCTTGATAAAAAACTCCTTCAATTTCATTTGAAAAAAGGGTGTTTCATCGATAAATTCTGGAGAAATTCTAGGTACATTTCTTTCGCTTACCCTTTCATCGTGATTTCGTTTATCTCTTTCCAAACAACATCTCAAGGCTTTTTTTGAAATATCAGATGTGGGTAAGTTTTTATGAAACAGGTCCTTTTCAAACTGAGGGTATTGGTCCACTTCTCCTAAACCTAAGGATACTGTCCAAAGTGCATTGAGAAATTCAAAATCTTCAAATTTGCTATACAAATCATAATGATAAAAAAATGCTGGATATTCACTTTCAAGGATTTCAAAAGACCTTCCTGCTCTCAAATTTTCCGAAGTACTGGGCTGATACACTTCAAGATCAGTATCTCTAATATAAGTAGCCAAATATCCACCCTGTTTTTTTTCCTTCAGTTCCATGGACCATTTTGGCAAAATTCTATTGGCAAAATCAAGGTCAATATAGAGGTCGGGATCGTTTTGAACATAGGCATACTTTCCCTCAAAAGTGAGCATTCTTTCCAGTTCAGCTCTATTTTTTTCCACAATAGACCGCTCCAATCTTCGCCTCATATCTATGGCCGACCTCAAATCACCAAACGATCGTTCCAGCTTTGAGATGTCATCTAATAGCTGTAGATAAGCAGCATTCGACTCCAATTCCAAGTCTGAAAAACCTCCAGAATGATTATTGACAAAATGATGGATGCTATCAATTATCATGTTAATCAATTGATGTTTGGCCGCTTCTTTTTCTTCAATTTTTCGCTTTTGATCAGCTACTAATTCTTTTTTTCTTGCCTCAATAGCATTGTACAAGCGCCTCTGAATACTGGCTGGTGACAAAGTCTTATTCTTGGCGAAACTCTCCAGAATAAATGGTTGTTTGAGCATATTCAACAACTCAATAGCTGCAGGGTGCGTACTTACCAATAATTCCAATTGTTTGAAGTCAAATGTTTCAGATATCGCCTTTTCGACTTGCTTGATCTCACCATTTATAAATGTGAATAATGTATTGGTGTCTTGAGATACTTGATTCGAAAATATCGAATTCAATTCCTTTTGAATAGACTTGAATTCTACCAAAAATTCACTTTTTGATTCCAAACTCATCAATTGCAGCTCGTCTTCAAATGATCTCACTGTATTCAAGATGTCTTTATAGTCATTTGGGTCTTCCAACTTATGAATCTTCGCATCTATGTTTCTCATCTCGGTCAATATAAATTCGGCCCTTAAGGCCTCAATCATATACTTTACCTTTTTTTCTGATGGGTTGACGATGGAGTTTATCGTTTTACGAAGTCTTTGTCCCACGAATGTCAATCCCTCCAAAGCTGCTTTTGCTCTCAATTCATCAGTGATATTTTGACGTGCAATCGAAATTTTGTTCTGAATCTCCAAGAGTGTTTCATAATCCGAATTTTCTCGGGCCAACATAGATTCGATATTGGATTCAAAATCATATTGTGCTATCTCAATTGCTGAATGAATTACCTCTTCCTTTGGCTTTGGAACTTCTGTAATATCAACAGCATATTCCGTCTTGGTAAAAACCTTTTCTCCTCGGAAGAGGTGCGACAAATCAGACAATATTTTTCCAAAGTTTTTACTGCCAGATTCAGAAATAATATCATTGGCATTCGTATTGAGATATACCAGCTTGTTGCTTCTCAAGGGCCTTACGATCAGATTGCCATTTTGAGTCATGACAAAGCCCATCTTGTATTTGCCTAGCCGAGAAATCTCTGTGGGGTGTTCGGTGGTAATATCAAAAACCACTATTTCCTTTTTGGCATTTTGGGCAAATAGTAGCGACAAGTTTTCATCGGCCTGCATGTAGATGCATTCTTCAGGCAAAACTATCTTCTTGGGCCATTTATGAGGCACTACAGAATCATGGGTATTGATTATCGTGACCTCATTTTCATTTGACAGTACGACAACAATATTAGGATCCGAAATCAAGGTTTGATAACAATTATTAAGGACGTCGACCTTCAATAAGTTATCCGTATTATCACGAGTACTATCTAATTCTATACGGTCAGAATAATCAAACAAAGTATAAAACTCAGTATCATAACTGACCTCATTACCATCATTTTGAAAAAATCGCTTCACATCATCCGATCTGAATATCAAGGCGCGTTCAAGCTCATTTGATTCCTGTGTTCGAGTGATGTTCCATTTATTTGCAGGAAGCAATTTACCATCGATGTCTTGCGTCTCGATAATGACGGCTATCCCACTTCGCTTATTCAGCGTAGTTATTACAATATTATCTTTTTCGGTAAAGTGTACATATTGATTGAGGTTGCCTTGATGATTTAATATATATGCAGTGAGGAAGTCAAAAAATGTAGGATAAAGCTGCTCCAATCTAATTTGCAAAGCAACTGCATCTTCATAATAACCAATATAACCAATAGCACTTTGGTATTTTTCCAACGAATTTTGAGAAGATTCAAGCCCGTACATATTTTTCAGACCTTCTACTAAATTTCCATTTCCACTCTCAAAAGTCTCTCTCAACAGTTTTGAATAACTTCTTCTTGACTTGAAGGATTTAAGATTGAAATTCTTCAGATTTTGGATAATTTCAGTTGTTCCTACTGATTCTTTATCCTTATAAAAATCCGGCAAATAATGATCTACATCTATTAGTTTACCAAAAGAATCATAAAAACTAAGATTTGGACTGAGTTTATAGCAAACCACGATTACATCAGCCTCGGATGTTTCTCCCGACAACACTCGGATACGATCAATCTCAAGATTATCAACACCCAAGTGAGGGTCTTTTTCAAAATAATTCTGGTTCTTTTTGCTTGTAAATTGGTCTTGAATAGATGACATACAGTCTCAAATATATTTTTAACTCGAATAATTCAAAATAGGCTTTAAAGGTAAAAAATTAAGCCATATATTGTACTTGTTGTATGAGAGCTAATTACATGTCATGAGTCAAACATTTCATTCTTCTAAAAGCAAGATTTTTGAAAGAGCTGGACTTCCCATGCAACAAATATATTTTTGGAATGAAGTTCAAGCCAATTTCAGTAAAAATGGATTTACCTTCATCGAATATGCTTCAGTACAAGATGAAGAATATATTTGGAAATGTATTCTGGAGCTGAAATCACCCATACCCTCAAATTCGAGTCTTGGCACTGAAAAATTTAATGGTGACCTCTTCAATGCAAATCTTGAAAAGCAATTTTCCAATCGAGAAAGCTACAGCAATTCTTTCTGGGAGTCATTTATGAATAATATTAAATGGTCAGGATTTTATATACCAGTGAATGATTTTACTTATAACACAAATGACCAATTAAAATCAGAATTGCTCCATGGTTATTTGCTCTGTAATCATTTTAAAACAACAGACTATCTGATTTCTTTGAAAAAGGATTCTATCAATTCCGAATTTATAAATGATCCGATGGCCTTATTGGGTATTTGGAACTTTTTGGTGTTTTATGAGGACTTTCTTCATATTTGTGAGACAGACGAATTAATTAAAGAAGAGCCAATTCCCAATTGGTATTCACGGAATTTTAGTTTTAGAAAGTTCCATAATTTTCTTCCTTCGAAACAATTGTCAATAATGCTAATGACAGCAGTAGAAGTAAGAAATGACTCCGCCAAGAATAAGAAGCTATTAGAAAGAATATTGCATCGGGCCCATTCTTCAGTCGTAGCATTTTATGACAAATATCACCAAGAATTTTCAACTGGTAACCACGCCGCATCAAAGAGACTTTTCTCTGAAAACATGAAAAAGGATTATATCGATTGTTGTAGAAATGATCTTAAAATCCTCGCTGCTATGGAGATTTGTGATGAGTCGAATTCTGAAAAATGGCAAGACCTCTTATCTGCAAATATTAGAGCAGAGATTACTCAAAATCAATCAAAAAATATTTTTGAGAAGATTCGAAATGCCCTCTCAGAATTGTCAATTATGGATACTTTATGGCTCAATTCATTTGGCAATTCACCAAAACCAAAATTGTACTTCCCCAAAAACACCACGGCAAAACCCAAGCCTATTCAAAATGATATCCCAGAATCTCTTGTAGATAAAATCGATGAACTGAGTATTGAATTTCCTGATGAAGTGAAAGCATCGCTACAAGAAAAAGTGCAACGTAAATGGTCTAGTGAACTGATGGAGTTATCCAATACTCTCACGTCTCCAATATTTATTTGGGAAGAAATAGGCAAGCTGACTATCCCTCAATGGAACTTAATGAGCAATAATTCGGCCGCTAAATTCCAGAAGGCATTTTATAAAAAGCAGGAAAGTCTAAGTAAGCAAAAAAGAAGGTTGAAAAAATCACTAACACAATTACAAACGTTTAAAACGATCGAAGAAGTCGATGAATTCATATCAACAGTTTCTGCATTTTTTGACCCCCTTCTTCGGAATCGATGGGAAATGAAAATCATGCAACATAAAGATGCGATCGAAGGGATGAAGCACTACCGAGAATCGCGGATGTTTGAATTGGGAATTAAAAAGAAAGATGATCCAGTAGATTTTAGAACTGATATTTGGCTTGATGAAATGTTGAGCATTGAAAATGAAATTAAAAATTACATCCCATTTGTAAAAAAGGCTTTCTCAGCAGTGCTACCAATACGCAAAACATTGGCATTCAATGATGAACAACACAGCCAATCGGGAATTGAGTTTGACCCATCTACCATAAATGATCAGAACAAGTGGCTAAGAGGGGAAGTGATGAAAACGATAAGAGAAAAAACAAAGCTTGGTGAAATCGAACAAATAAATGCATTTTGTCTCGATTATTCCGGCTCGATGAGGCATGAGCGAATGAGAAATCTTTTCAAAATCCTATACCTATTGGTCCTGGGACTGGAAGATCGAAAGTCCTACGATGCCTTTCACTTTTTCAATACCAATTTTATAGAAGGTTCAAATTTTAATGAGGAATTCACTAATCGGAAATTACTTTTTAAAATATTGTCCAAGATTTCTACAATTAAAGATGGCAGGGTGCTTTATGGAGGTATCATGGGCACCAATATCGGACAGGGAGTTCAAGAATGTCACCATAGAATACTCAACTTTAAGGAAAAGATTGCACAAAGAAAGCCGAATTCTAAATTCGCATGTTCCATGTTTGTAATTACCGATGGAGAACCTTCAGTAGGTATTATTTCTCTCAACGACCTTAATAGTTTCATTTCAGAAAAGAGGGATGATGGGAATATAGCCATCAAAGGCATATACATCAAATGTAAAGAGGATGAAAATAATTTTATGGAAGCTATCTTTGGCGAAAATGAATTTGTAGAAACTGTTGAATTTCAAGAAGCAGTAAATAAATTTGTTTCTATTATGACCAAAACTTATAAGGAGCAGCGTAAAGCGCAAAAATGGGAGGCAAAACGAGAAGCAAATAGGACGAATAATTAATTATGGCAAATACTAAGTCAAAAGACAAAAAAGCATATTTACACCTTATTGGACAAAAGATCGGGAGTATTCGATGTGCGAGCTTTATACGGTTTGGAGATGCTATAGTGGTCATGGATGAGAATGGCAATCGTGAATTGTTCAGTACAAAATCAATTGAAGAAAGACCAGCTAAATTTAAAATAAAAGGAGAAAAAGTAGACCTTTTCGCTTTCAATGCTGATCACACTCTTTTTATTCTAAGCTCTGGTGATAAATATTATTTCAGAGATCGCAACAATGAAAAAATTAGTGGGTCTGATGATTGGGTCGATTTTTACCTGGAGCCTTACACTTCAAGTTTTTTCAGAAAAGACAATCGCAACAACTGGTATGATATCCAAGGTTTTCAACTGAAATCACATTTTTTTATCAAAGACCAGATACTCTGCTCGATAATTGGTAAAACAAGTAAGAAGTCAATTTACTACAAAGGCCAATCATTATTTGTCAACCCTAAATCTACAATGGTACAGGTAGGTAAGGTCGTATATGATACACAACTTAACGTTATCGATTATTTTGGAGAAAAAATCACTGGATTGGGCAATTCGAACATAACTTTTGCCTCTTCAACATCGATTCAAGAAGTGCTCCTGGGTCTTTCTAAACGGGCCTTTATAAATGAAGACACACTCAAACCATTCACAATCAATGGTGAAGAAATAATCTCCCATACCTCGACCATAAAAATAGGAAGATATTCCTTTGAGATATTCCGATCCAAACACAACGAATACTTGATATGTGATGATATGGATCGCATACTTTTGTATGAAAATAATGCCTTGAGCGCCGATTTTGATTCTTACATCACAGTAGGCGAAAAAGATCTATTAAAAGTTCGAGGTGGTGAAAATCAATTCTATTTGGATCTAGAATCCTTGAATCCATACGATCCATTGAATAATGGAAAATTGATTACTCAGATAGATTCTAACCCAATAAAAAAACAAAACCACCTACTCTTCAACATGGTGAGCAAAGACAAAAATTTTGTTCTTGACTCGAAGGAAGAAAGGCTATTTTCAATTGGTGATGAAAAGGTATATCCTGAAAAAATAAATTTGGTCGAGGGATACGAAAAATTCTTTTTTTATGCCACTATCGAAGGCACAGAAAAGCTTTGTGATAATATTTCAAACAAGGTGATTACCGTTGCAGAACAATCTATTGAAGTAAGTAAAATATTAAGCAGTTCCGATCAAAAACTCATAAATTTTATAGATACAGATAATCAGCGATTTGTCCTGGATGCCAGATATGGGATGGAAAACTTGAAATTGGCCAAAGTGGATGCTCTGCGCATTGTAGAAGCGCTGGGCAATCCCACCTCTCTAGGAAATACAATATTGCAAAATGTAGTAATTCAAACTCTAGGTGGCACAAAACACAGAGTCATCAACCTGAATGATCCTAATTTGTCAATATTCCACCTACCTAATGATCTACGTGCATATTCCGAACAAGCCGATCTTTCTGTTTTTGCTGGCAATGCAATCACAAAAATCGACTTTGAAAATAGCATCAAAATCGATCAAAAGTACTTTTTCAATGCCACCTTCATTTCATATCTGAAAGAACCAAAGAAGGTAATTCTTCAACAAGACAATGCGAGACCTTTGCAACTAGATGGTCTAGGACATCGCAACGAATTGGTTCAGGAATTTGATATTTCAACTATCAAAAAGAAATATTTTTTAAGTGAACATCGGGTCATTGGAGTAAAATCACTTACCGAAGATTTAAAGGTCAATCAGCTACTCTTTTCTTTTAAAACCATGAGCAGTTGGCTACCATTCTATGATACATATTTGCCCATTTTCAAAAAAATTAAAGACTTCGAAAGTTTTCAGCATTGGGAGTATCATCTATTCGAAATACACAACATATCCAATGTCATAGAATATATTGCAGTCGAACAAAAGAAACCATATCGCATCCTAGTCGACAAAGTAAAATCCAAATACAGACCAAGAATAGTAAAAAGCAAGGAGATCATTTTAAAATCTCCAGAAGAGATATCTTCCATACGACGCTTTTTTTCAAATCCTGGATATCTGGTAGAAGTGGGTTAGTGAGCATCACAGATATTCCTTACCTTTGGGTCCTTCCCCAATGCAGAATATAGTTTAAGGCTTAGAATATATGAATATCAAATCTATTTGCTTCCTCTTTTTTATTGGTTGTTGCAGTCCTTCAATCTTTGCTCAATTGTATATCAATGAATGGATGGCTTCAAACTCTTCTGTCATTTCCGACCCTGATTTTGATGACACTGGTGACTGGATAGAATTGTTTAACGACTATAATGACCCTATAGATATATCTGGATATTTTCTGACAGATAATTTTGGTGAACCTACCAAATGGAATTTCCCTTCAGGCAGCATAATCGATGCCAACAGCTTTTTATTAATTTGGGCAGATGGGCGAGATACTGGACTGCATGCCGCTTTCAAATTGACAAAAGATGGTGAAGAAATAGGACTTTATGATTCTGATACGCTTCTCATTGATGATGTCATATACCAACATCAGAAAACCAATATTTCCATGGGTCGGGCCACTGACGGTTCGTCAAGCCTGGGGTTTTTCGAACAACCCACTCCAGGAGCGAGCAATGATACAAAAGCATTCTCTGGCATTACTTTTTACGAACCAAGATTTTCTGTTCGCGGAGGAATGTACTCGAATCCTATTGAAGTAGGATTAGAAACAATCGATGGGGAGATTCGATATACAACTGATGGATCTCAACCCACAATCGACTCAGAATTATACTCAGCCCCCATTCCAATCAATCAAACAACGGTGCTACGTGCTTCCGTATTCATAGCCAATCAACTGGATGGAAAGCCTGTCACAAATACCTACTTTTTTGAGCCTACCTTTGCAGAAAGAAATCTACCAGTAATTTCCATTTCCTCGGATCCGAAATATTTTTGGGATGATTCGATTGGTTTGTATGTCCAAGATTTCAAACCCTCTTGGGAGTATCCAATAAATGTAGAGTTGTTCGAAAATGATGGCAGTGATAGGGCAGCATTTAGTGAATTGGCTGGGACCAAGGTAAATGGTCTGAACTCATGGGTGTTACCGCAAAAAATGCTCGGTATATATTTCGATAATGATTATGACAAGAACAACTTGGAATATCAGTTATTCTTTGATGGCAAACGTAAACGCTTTGACAATTTTATCCTTAGAGCTTCGGGAAGTGACTGGGGGAATACCCTCTTCAGGGATGCACTTTGTCAAGGCCTTACTTCGGAGAATATGAATATCGAAAAGATGGCTTTTCGTCCTTCTATCGTCTATATAAACGGAGAATACATGGGTATTCATAATATGCGTTCAAGGATAGACGAAGGATTTATCGAAGAGAATTTTGGATATCTCTCAACAGAATACGACCTGATAGAAAATAATGGAAGAATAGAAGAAGGAGATGACATTGCCTTTGATGAGTTGTTTCAGCTTTTCGATAACGACATGTCTGTACAAGAAAACTTTGATGAAGTCGCCTCTGTCATGGACATTGCAAATTTTACCGATTACTTCATAGCCGAAATATGGTCGAGCAATAGTTCCTGGGGGCACAACATACAGATGTGGAAACCAAAAGCTCCTGGGACAAAATGGAGGTGGATACTTCAAGATTTGGATAGAGGATTCACGGGCATTGGCGATGAATTGATCAGTAAATTTACTACTAGCACGAGTCCATCAGGCTACAACTGGGCTCGAAGACCATTGAATAGCCTCCTGCAAAATGAGCAATTTGGTTTGCGTTTTGCACAGCGATTTACAGATCACTTATACACTACTTTTCACTCCACCAGTGTTATTTCTCAGATAGAAAAGCACAAGGCACTTATCGATCAGGAAATACCATATCATGTGGAAAGATGGGCGGGCACGACTTCTAGTTATGGCAATGGACTTCCTTCGGTATCCTATTGGGAGGATGAAGTTTCGGAGCTTGTAGATTTTGCCAATGGACGCCCTGCCGTACTTATAGAAGATATCAAAAATAGATTTGAACTGGACGAAGCTGCCAACCTGCTCACCGCCTCTAACCCAAAGGAAGCTGGACAAATAGAGATCAATGCGCTTCCGATCCCCGGCTCTCCCTGGCAAGGTCAATACTTTATGAATATGCCTTTTCAATTAGAGGCCAAACCTCAAACTGGACAAGAATTTATAGGCTGGTCTACCGCAAATTATGAAACCTTAATAGACCGTCAAAGTGAATGGAAATATTTGGATGATGGATCAGACCAAGGCACTGACTGGAAAGAAATTTCTTTTAATGATGCCTCTTGGAATACGGGTTCAGGAAAATTTGGATATGGCGACAATAATGAAAATACAACCATCTCATTCGGGAATGATTCTGACGACAAACATATTACTACCTATTTCAGAAAAGACTTTACTATTGCAGATATAAATGCATTCCCTGGAACGATTTCCATTGGACTACTCAGAGATGACGGTGCTGTAGTCTATCTGAATGGAAATGAGATCGTGCGATCAAATCTACCTCAAGGAGACATCTTAAGTAGTACTTTGGCATCAACCTTTGCTGCCAATGAAGAAGAAACGACTTATTTCACCTTCCTTATTGAACAAAGCTATCTTATCGAAGGAAAAAATACGATTGCTGTAGAAGTACATCAAAGTCAGAAAAACAGTTCGGATTTAGGATTTGACTTGTCACTGGAAGCGCTCAAAATATCAAATAGTGCATACATTTCCACTGAGTCAATAATTGATGTTACCCTCAATTCTGATTCAATCTTTGTGGCGAATTATCAATCTTCAAATCTTTGCATTCTTCCACGGAGAATTAGTTCGAATACTACCTTGGATCTTTCCTGTTCTCCTTATTATGCCGAGTCTGATGTAGTGGTGGATAGCAATATTACCCTCACTATAGAAGAAGGTGTAGAAATCTACTTTCCTGAAGATAAGAATATGGAAATCAGAGGAAATTTGATGGTCAGTGGAACTGAGGATTCTCCAGTATATATTTCGTCACTTGATGAAGACAATCCTTGGGGTGGACTAATTTTCAGGCATTCGACTGCTTCCTCAAAACTTTCCCACCTCGAAATATCAAGAGCGTCAAATGGAGTGCATCCTATCTATGAAAATGCCGCAATATCAGCTTTTTATTCTTCAATAGAAATGGACCACTTGATTATAGAAGATGTAGAAAGTAATCCTATTCTGACTTACTATTCTGACGTTGTCTTGCGCAATAGCTCTCTGCATTCAAAGGTTACAGGTGA
Source organism: Saprospiraceae bacterium (assembly GCA_965230575.1). Lineage (GTDB taxonomy): Bacteria > Bacteroidota > Bacteroidia > Chitinophagales > Saprospiraceae > CAJXUU01. Next base: position 2,513,529 of record OZ246013.1, on the reverse strand, counting down.
CTTGATCAATGTGAAATATGGAACGGGAGAAGTGACAAATTCAATTTTTAGAGGCAATGATCAGATTGATACTGATGCCATTGATTTTGATGGAGTTTCGGACGGAAAGATTATTGGCAATAAAATATTCGATTTTTTTGGATTCAATAGTGATGGAATAGATATTGGAGAAGAGGCGCATGAAGTGTTGGTAGAAGGAAATTTTATACATAATTGTACCGATAAGGGAATATCCGTAGGTCAAATTTCATTCCTTCGAGCCATTCACAATGTTATTGTCAATTGTGATATTGGTGTTGCTGTGAAAGATTTAAGTGAAGCCCAAATTGACCAAAATACATTTTACAATGTTGGTGTCCCTGTGTCATGTTTTGAAAAAAACATTGGTCTTGGCGGAGGAACTAGTCTGGTCACCAATACTATTTTTTCAAATTCGTCTAGTGCACCAATTCGGCATGATTCTATTTCACAAATCATTGTTTCCTCCAGTTTGTCCGACACTGATTCATTGCCCGAATCATTGAATTATTTTGGCAATCCGATGTTTGTCAATCCTACTTTCAACGACTTCACCTTAATGCCAGGATCTATTGCCATAAACAGTGGAATTGATGAGAATGGAAATACAGTAGACATTGGAGCAATGCCAAATCCATATACTGCCGATCCATCTTTAATCATATCAAGAATACAATATTTCCCACAAGGAAATCAAGATGCCGAGTTTATCACCTTGTATAATCCTTCAGACAAAGCAGTTGATCTGGAAGGATATTTATTAGCAGATGCTATTGATTTTATTTTTCCTCCAGAATCCATGATTGAGTCAAACGAAACTATCCTTATAGCAAAAGATAAATTCCTAGTCGATCAAGGTATTGACAAGGAGTACTCTTGGACAAGAGGAAGGCTATCCAATGAAGGAGAAAATATTGACTTGATAGCACCTTATGGCATTGTGGTTGACCATGTCAGGTACGATAATAAGGCCCCATGGCCACTTGAAGCCGAAGGAAATGGAGGTTATCTACAATTGATAGATCCTATCCTGGATAATCATTTTGCAGAGAGCTGGATTAGCAACCTCAACACCTCTTTAGATGATAAAAAAGATAAGAATAAAGACATCAAAATCTTTCCAAATCCGGCAAAGGATTTCATTACTATAGAATCTCAGCAGGAAATTATTGAAAAATTGGAGGTAGTAAATGCCCTTGGACAATCTGTCATTACATTATCACACAATGCATCAAGTATTACCATTAATACAGACAATTTAAGATCTGGAATTTATTTCATTAGAGTAAATGGTATTATGGATAAAAATTCCTTTATAGTTCAAAAATAAAACGTAGCGACACAATCAAAATGTAATACTAGGTCAGCAATTTCAAGCCCTCCAGGATTTGCTCCTCTTTTAATCCCAGCATGCACTTAAAATGTTCCTTCGGACACTTGTCCTTGCCGATTTTGGAGCAAGGGCTGCAGTTTATCTCATTATTGACAATATCCACACTCTGTACATCATGATTGGAACCATAATATGGGTACATTCCCAGTTCTCGAGCCGTACTTCCCCAAAATACCATTGTTGGCACCTTAAAAGCCGCCGCAATATGCATCAAACCCGTATCTCCAGTGATGGTCAACTTACTATGGGCTACCATAGCAGCACTCTCATTCAAAGAAAGTTTTCCGACAAGATTTTTGGCACTGGGCATGCTTGCTTCTAATTCAGCTCCTAGATCGATTACATCTTTTCCTCCAAGTAAAACACATGGGAGCGAAGCATTTTTTAATATAAAGCTTAATTTCTCTTTGGGAATCCTCTTGGTATAATAGGTAGCTCCCAGGACAATAGCTATATAATCTCTTCTCGGCAATAGCTGTACCAAGTCCTGTTCATTCAAACCATGAAAATATTCAAGCCCTTCACCATCATTATCAATCTCTAGTTTCTTCATCCCAGCAAAATATCTATCTACAAGATGCACATCTGGCAAATAATTTAATCTGGTATGGACCCGTATCCATTTTTCAATATTAATCTTGTCAAAAGAAACCGATTTTATCCCAAGTGTCAATATCAATCGCTTGCTTCGTAAATTTTTGTGCAAATCGATGATGAAGTCATATTTTTCCTTTTTCAGCGCCGAAGTGACTTCCGTAATTTCTTTCTCAATTGTATAGATTTTTTCTATGCGGGGATTGTTTGCTACAACCGCCGAAAACTTTTTTTTGGTTATGAAATGTACTTCTGCATCAAGTTGCAATTTTAATGCTCTTAATATTGGACTGGTCAACACTATGTCTCCAATAGAACTAAATCGCACTACCAATACCTTCATATCCCAACTCTATTTTTGGTATATTCTTCCCACATTACCTCTTAGATATAAATTGCAATTCTAATGAATCAAATCAATTTACTGCTTTACAAAAATCCTGCTTCCGCTTCCTTGATCAGTAATGACAGAAATAACATATTGTCCAGCAGTCAGATGTGAAATATCGAGAATAGTCTCTTTTTCCAATTGGATAAAATCATCAAAGACAATTCTACCCATCATGTCAACAATCCTGATTGTAGTAAATTGATCCACTGCCAAATCTGAAGTGATCTGCAATTTTTGTGAAGCTGGATTTGGAAATATATCAAAAGAAGGTTCTGGCAACACCGATTCTACATCAGAAATCACACGATCGCCATTACCAAACCAAACACCCCATTTGACTCCTAAATCAAAACTTAATTGAACAGCAGCATTGGAAGACTCAATCTTGTTGTCTTCGAGTTGTGCCCCTCCAATGACTTCATTCCCAGATGTGCTCTGAGCATTGAATATGACAATATCATCATCATTTGAATAACTTGGATAGTTGAGCCTGTCATTTCCAGGAAAAATATTGCCAATATTTCCACTCTCCGTATTAATTCCTAATATATCAGAACTGGAATTATTGAAATAATCAAAGGCTATAATATAATCGCTGTTTTTCGAAAATGTAGGGTTTCCAATGCTTCGACCTTCAGGCAGTTGCGAAAATAATTTTTGAATATCATTGCCTAGCGTAAAAGAACCAGAATCATTATTGAATACTTTTATAAATCCAATGTCCCAATAATCAATTTCACTTCCTGAAGTACTTTGAATTCTATTGAAGGCATCATACATTAGAAATTCTCCACTAAAATCAAACTGCATGGCATCTGCATACAAAACATCTCCAGTACTCACTCCTTCTGTGAATGTAGGGTTGAACAATTCATAATCCGTACCTGTCAATGAAATCCAATCAAAGACAAAAATTTTATTCTCGGTATTATCTCTAAGTACAGCCATTCGCAAACCGTCTCTAGAGAAGACTACGTTTCTATATTCGCCTGAAAAATTCAAGACACCTTCTTCTTCAATACTATTGTTTTCCCAATTTAGTTTTAGGTAATACAACTTATTGTCTTGATTTACAAAGACGATTTCAGTACCATCATCCGTAATACTTGGAACACTTATAGGGTTTTGGGTTGTCAATGGATCGAAAATGAGATTTCCATTTTTATCCGCTATATATAGATTATCCTGACTTTCGGTGGTAAAAAGAATCAAATCATCTCCTGGATTTACTTCCACATCTGTCTGATTGTTGGTTCCATTCCCATTGAAAATCTCGACCTCGTCAAACGCTTCTTTTGCCTTGTTGGCAATTGTGGGATTGGAAGGATACAAATCTTCTGCAGCTCTCACAACGGCCAATCTTGCATCAATAAATTGAGAAGATTTAGTAAGATAGACATCCAATGCTCTATAATAGACTTTTTCTGCCCTCGCCCTGCCGACAGCTGGGTCGCTTGCAAATAAATAAAACGCATAATTTGGAATGCCACTATTGATATGTACACCACCATTATCCTGACTTCCTGTGAATCGCTCGCTATATGTTCTTGGTTGCCATCCTTTGTTAAAATCACCAGTAGCCGCTCCATTGTGAGGATCTTGCAGGCTTCTCAACGCACCTGATGGAAAGGCTGAAGTATTGACAACATCTTCACCTATCAGCCAATCATCTCTGTCTATCATAGCTCCAAATATATCGGCAAATGATTCGTTCAAGGCACCGGATTCTCCCTGATACACCAAATTTGCAGTGCTCTGAATTACACCGTGTGACATTTCATGGCCCGCTACATCCAACCCTCGAGCCAATGGTTTGAAGCTGCTATCACCATTTCCATAAAACATGGCTATACCATTCCAAAATGCATTTCCTAAAGAACTTCCATCTGAATCTGAAATATTGATCAGGCCTATCACATTTCCCCCTTGACCATTGATTGATTCTCTATCGTGTACATTCTCAAAATATAGATATGCCTGTCCTCCATTATAATGAGCTGATACACCTGTCTGCTTGCCCGTAAAATTTATATTATTTGATGATACGTGGTCAAACTGAAAATTACTATTTTCTGGTGATGTATTGAATGCATCAATCGTCCATACTGTACCTATAGGGTCTTCTGGAATGACAGAATTCACATCATCAAACATATTGCGATCAGTATCGATCATGTAATATGTTCCACCCACTTCATAGGTATTGATCTGCCTTGTATTACCGAATAAATCGGTGGCATTCGACACTGTTGGACCAGGAGGTGGTGGTGGGAAAGCTAGATCATTATTATTATGTGTAAAATCTTCCACTCCATGATCACATTTATCGTCAGTGCTTGTATGATTGTGAAATTTGCACATATTGGAATGTTTGTGAATTATCTCTCCCGTTGTTGCATCGACAAAATATTCCCACAGATCTATTATGTTTTTGTAGACTGACATTTGATATGACAATCGTCCTTCATAAACCACCAATTCTGACTTGACCGCCTCAAAATCAAAAAGCTTAAATTGGTCATTTTCTACTTTTGTAATTCCTCCAAGATCTTGCACCGCTATCTCTTCTGCAGCTTCTCTTGCCACCACAGGAACATAAGAGTCCAATTCTGGTGTGGGTTCATATCTACCATTCAAAAAAGATTCGTCACCTTTAATATGATAAATCACTTCTGAGCCGTAAACCGGAATCCCATTTATCTGTTGTTGATATTTTATATGTGTATATCCAAGGTCATCTTCTTTAGAATTTACAATTCGAAACTCCTCGGATGGATTTTTAATGGACATAAGCCCTTTGGCATTTTCAAGGAAATTCATACTTTTTGTGTCCATGTCATTCCCTTCCTTAATCTTCAAAGTCGGCTTGCCTTTAATAAAAATTGGAAGTTGTTTTTCTTCACTCCTGGACAACACACTCAACCCATTTTCAAAATTAATTTCAAACTCCAATGTTTTAGGCTCGAATGTACCCGTCATTCTGCTTTTTAAAGAAGTATTCATTTTTGATTTCGGTGGAACAATTTCGAATTCCGAAACAGCTATTGCATCACCTGGATTAATGGTTTTCAATTGTGCATAAGTCTCTGAAAACATCAACATTCCAAAAATAAGAAGTACAATTTTTTTCATATTCGCTATTGTTTATCTGTATATTTATTTAACTACCTTTTTATCAGAATCTTCATTTTCATCACTATTATTCAATCGGATTTGATTCATGATATTTGTATAAAATAATTGATGCTTCTCGGCTCCCTTCTGATTCTTTTCCCAAATAGATTTGTGTGCTTCACCGTCGTCATTAATCATGGTAATTTCATAATTAAGATTGCCATAGGACTCTAATTTTTCATTTCCGATTCCTAAAATATCGTAATTCGAAAATATTTGATCTACGGTTTCCTTCTTCAAACTTTTTAAAGAGACCGTTTTGTCAAACTCACTGGACTGTTTGAACAATTGCCCATTATCCAGTAAATAATAAGTCTTGTAGGCGCCTGTGAAGCCACCGCCGTGTTTTAGCACTAATCTACTTCCATCATGTTCATTGGGGGAAACAACTTCCTTAGTTTTACATGAAAAAGTAATTAGACTAAAAAACAAAATTATAATTCCAATATTTTTCATGCTTATAAAGTTGTTGATTGTAAGGGAACAAGATAACATTCCAATTTTAATTTAAATGCATTCGTAAATAATATAGTAATGTTAAAATAATTACAATATTCTGGAAATGTGCTTTTAATACGCTACTTTTAAAGACTTAAAGCGTCCAATAAAGGACAATTTGAATTAGCTTTGCAATATTAGCGCGATTTTTGTGTTAATTTTATGAAGAGAACAGAAAATTAATTAAGCCCTCTAAAATTGGGTTCATCTAAAAAAAACAATATCAAATGAAAAAGATTTTATTCGCCTTATCTTTCCTAATGTTTGTAGGAGTTACTGCAAATGCTCAAAAAGCATGTTCTAAGAAATCAAGTGCTAAATGTTGTGCAAGTAAAAAAGCTGCTAAAACAGCTGCAGTAGAGGATGTAAAAACTACAAGAGTTGCATCTGCCATGACTGAGGCTGACATAGCTGCTGATGCTGATGCAAATATCGCAACTAGAGTATGTGAAGTAAGCGGAACAAAGGCATACTACAAAAAATCAGTTTGTGAAAAATCTGGTACAGTAGCTTGGGATGAAGTTAAATTTTGTGGCGAATCAAAAAAATTCACAAAAGTAGCTTCCGCTTCAATGGAAAAAGATGTTGAAACTGGTGCAGTAAAAACAGCAAAAGCTAAAAAACAATGTGCTAAAGGTGCAAAGTCAGCTTGTTGTGCAAAGAAAAAAGCATCTTCTAAGTAAGGAGATTTAAAAACATATAATTTAAAAAGCAACTTCATTTACTTGGAGTTGCTTTTTTGTTTTAAGTATATTATTGTCGAATTTTAGAAATGAAGTGAATTAATTCTTCTTTAAGACTTTTGTCAATTTTATACAGATTGTTGTATCTCGATGATAAAATCAAAAACCAGGAATTTCTATTAATTTCTTAACATCATTCTATAAACATAAGTCGAACGCGCTGCGTTCGTAAATTTCCCTATGTTCGCAAGCTCACATAGGGTGACTACGCTATAGTCATTAATTTTGTGAGCTTTAATCTCTTAAAGTAGAATTAAATAAATATTGTTAATTCATTTGCATGTTATTGATTCTAAATTTTTCGTATTTTTTTCATCTCTTTGATACTGCTTAGTTTTTTAAAAATCATTTTGATGAGACAATTAAGCACAATCAAGTCATATTAAAATACGCTTTTAAATCACTTCGATGCCGAACTTTATAGATAAGGTAAAAAATTACAATCAGGTCATTTTAGCCATTGCTGGAACGGTCTGTGTCATGATTTTGATATTTTGTGCGATATTATTACTCATAGAGATGTCTAATAGCTGGTCGCGTAGAGCTTATCATAATGATGGTATCTTGGCTACTGAAAAAACAGATCTTTTAAATAAAGACAGCTTAAGAAAACAAATAATATCTTTTAGCAGAATAGAAGTAGTCGATTCTATTAATCAACTCTATGTACTTCCTGTAACTCAGGCTAATCTAGATGATGAAGAAAAGTACGACGATATTATCGATTATAAATCTTCATCCTCCAAACTCTCAATGTCTTATTACAGTAGAGCCTACAATAATCTGCTCTTATATGATGCCAAGACCAAATCATCCGAAATTATTTTCAATTTCAGATTAAGTATTTCTGATTACTTTCTATACACATTGGACGAATTAAAGCTAATTGTCATTACAGCTAGTATCAATGACACCAATGAAGATGGATTATTGAACGATAAAGATTTTCAATCTCTTTTCATCTATGATCTCAGCAAGCAACAACTCTTCGAATTGAATGTGGAAGAGAATTACACAATTCTAAATGCACTGGTACCTGCCAAATCCAATCAACTCATAGCTCATTTTGGCATAGATCGCAACCACAACAATAGATTTGATATTCAAGCCGAACCTAAAGTTTACTATGACGTTGATTTCAATACAATGTCTTTAAATGAATTAATTGCTGAAGATCAACTCGACACCCTTCAAAAACTTTTGGAAGGTAGATAATCTTATTTTCGGCACGGATTGATACTCTTTCTTGATACTACATATGTCGACTGCTATTGACTTTTTCTTAAAATTATCTTAAATTAGTAATTGAAGTTAGTTAAGATCAATGACTTCAAAGCACATTGATATCAATTTTGTTTCTTCTTGCAAAATGACTTACACTGCTGTCTTTAGCAGTGCACACTTGCAATTGGTTGTTGTGAAATGACATATTCATTTATTTCTATTTCATAATTCAAAAATTCAGGTCATGAATATTTTAACTATCTATCCCTAAAACTTTGTTGGATTGGCTTGTATACATGCAATGGATCTATTTTGGTCCAATTGCTATCATACAGCCTGGTTCAAAATATTGATTTCAAGTATTTACAGCATACTTATTATTTAAACACTCCGCTGAAGATAATTGTCTTGTGGATTGGGTTTTGATAATATTGATTGTTCTCGGAAAGAAATGAACTCTAAGTATACATTCTATTTCTTAATCAATAAAATCATATATTATGACAACTAAAATTACTCACTCAAAACTTTATTCATTTCTACTGGTATTCTTTTTTTTTATGGGAATTCAATTTTCCTCTGATGCACAGATTACAGTAAAAAATGCGACTAACTGTACTCTTTTTGTGGTTGTTTCTCAAAATGATTTCTCTACTCCTGCACCTTGTGACGGATGCCCAGTAAATCCTCCACAGTTTCTCACCTTACTGCCAATGACTTCTCAAACTATTTTCGGACAAGATGTATGCTTCGAACAATGGGGATGGGTCGCATGGTCAACTGGTGCTGGTTTTGGAATCACCAGAAATCCTGGTTTAGGTGGTGCTTGTGGAGCTAGTACTTTCGGTCCTGGATGTGCTGGATCAGTGGTAACTACCGCAAATTGGTTTATGACAAATGTGCTAGGCACGGGCCCTGTAGGTGTTGTAATTCAATAAAAGGGACTCACAATCTCTGATTAATTAATGAAAATTTTGTTTCAATTAAAAACAACAAATCATGAAAAATAAAATATTCACTTCGAGGTTTCATAACCTTATTTTGACATTCATTCTCTTCGCTGGTATTCAGAATATGATAAATGCTCAAATAACTGTAATCAATGCCACAGGGTGTAACATAACTGTATTCATAGGGCAAAATGACGACACGACTTTCTTTCCATGTGATTTTTGTCCAATCAACCCTCCTGTACCAGTACCCATACCAGCTGGTAGTCCTCCATTAGATATTTTCGGGCAGGATGTCTGTGGCGAAACATTTGGATGGATACGCTGGACGGTTGCTGGAACAATTGGTTCTGGAAGCAGTCCGAATCCTGGACTATTTGCCTGTGTACCTAATGTCAATGGTCCTCCATGTTCGGCTATTATTGGCACCCAAGCTTTTTGGTTTGGTGGAGGACCAGGTCCAATCACAGTAGTAATTTTCTGACAATATTAATTCAAGAAAATCCAAGCAAGCGATCATTAAGACACAAGCAAGTGATCGCTTGCTTTCTATATCTAAATATTCAGTCTTTCTTTAATAGCTTCCCTTTAAAAATGCTTCAAAGCTAGATTTTTTGGCATTGGCCACATTGACTCTAGAACCATCGATCATAGTGACATACCCACCATCGTTTTTGTCATACTTTTTCAGGTAACTCAAGTTTACAAGATTGGATTGGTGAATTCTGAAAAATCCATGCCCTTCAAGCAATTCATCCAGGTATTTGAGTGGTCTGGAAATGACAATTCGCGAACCAGAAATGAGATATACCGTGGCATAATTGCTATTCGCTTCACATCTGAGAATATCACTAATCTCTACAAATTCATAGCCGCTCGATGTGGGCAATACAATCTTTGAGAATACTGTATTAGGCGAATTTATTTTGCTGTATATTTCGGTCAAAATTTGCTTTTGCCAAGGTCTTTTGCTCTCTTTTATACGATTGATAGAATCTTTGAGGCTTCTATTGTCTATTGGCTTAAGCAAATAATCCACTGCATAATACCTGAACGCCTTCAGGGCATAGTGGTCGTACGCCGTTGTGAATATTATTTGAAAATCAATTTTACCTACGGCATCCAAAAATTGAAAAGCATTGTACCGAGGCATTTCTATATCTAAAAAGACAACATCAGCATTAAGTGTTTCAATTTCTTCCAATGCCTTTGCCGAATTGCTGAAACTGGCAACAATCTCAACTTCCGGGTGGTTTCGTTTTAGTTCGTATTGAAGTACCTCAATACAGTTTTCTTCATCATCAATAATAACAGCTTTAATCATACTTACTCTCTTATAATTTATGCAAGCGAGGAAGGAAAATTTTCACTTTTGTTCCAATTGGATTTCCTTTTTGATCATAACAATCCTCTATGTCTACCTTTGCATTTATTTGATATAATTTATTTATGGCTACAATATGATCTCCGGTAATTTCCATTCCTAAAGACTTCTTATTGGAGCTTTGAAATTTTTTTCTTTTTCTTGCTTCTACTCTTCCAATTCCATTATCTACGATATAACAAATAACGTTTTCGTCCGATGGCAAGAACCTGACACTCAAATTTCTATCCGCTTCTTTATTCATCAAGCCATGCCAAATAGCATTTTCGATATATGGTTGAATAATCATAGGTGCCAGATAAAAATGAGATTGATCTATTGATTCATCAATTTCCAACTTGTAAGAAAATTTTTCACTAAATCGCTTATTTTCCATTTCTATATAAAGGTCCAGCATTTCTACTTCATCTTCCAAAGTCATCAGCTTCTTCCGAGAATTTTCTAATATTTTCCTTATCAAAAGTGAAAACCTTGTGAGGTATTCAGCTGCTTCGTCGGGACCTTTGTTGACCATATAATTTTTAATCGAATTCAATGAATTGAATAAAAAATGAGGGTTCATTTGTGAACGAAGAGAATTCATTTGAAGGTCCAAAAGGGCTGTATTGAATTCCTGTTTATCTAGTTTTCTAGATTGATATTGCCAATAAAATAAATACGCCACGCAGCCAAAAATTATGGCAATGACCAATTTGAACCACCATGTTTCATAAAAATAAGGTTGTATCTGAAATGATAAGACATGCTGTTCTATTTGCTCCTCTCCGTAAACCACCTTCCCATAGACCGAATATTCACCTGAATTTAGATTTGACAAATCTACCAATCGATCTTCAGCTATAGGATTCCACTTATTCCTTTTTTGATCCAGAGAATAGAAATACTGAGTGGGAACATTCAAATCTGGATATTCGATACCCATTTTGAACTGAATATTGCGCTCATAGTCCTTCAATATGAGCTTGTCCTGGTAAAAGAGAGAATTTGAGGCTTCAATTTCATTTATTCTTAAATCACTTAATGCAAATACAGGTTTCTTATTTCTAGGAACCAATTTATTTTTGGTTCTAATATATTTTTCATTGCCATTCACAAAAAGTAAATATCCATTGGCATCAATTATCCCATCACTAAATATATTGATATCTAAGCCCTCATCGAATTTCGTTGTTATAGGATACATAAATTTGGACTCAGGAGTATATTTCTTGATGCCATCAAACATATAGACCAGAAGGGCATATTCGTCACCTATACCAAAAATATTCCTCAAGTGTTTTTTTTGACCATCATTATTGACCGATGGAGCGTCTTTAATTTTAGTCCACTCTCTCTTCAGTTTATGATAGGAATATATATGAAAGTAATTTGATAATAGTAAAATTTCATTGCCTATTGCCACAAGAGCATATCCCCTATCCATGTTTTCTAAGAATTGAATATTCAAATCATTGGCAATCAATTCTGCTCGTTGTTCACCTTTATGATATTTAAACAAGCCCATCCTTGTCAGTAACCAGATAATATCAGAATCCACATTATCCTTAGTCATTTTGATCACATGAGTAGATGAAGAAAATGCGTCTACCTTGCTACGATAATCCAGGGTATCAATTTTTTCAACAATATCAGTCTTATGATTATATACCATAACCCCTCGTTTGTATCCAAGTAAGAGTCTATCCTGATCCAAGTCCAAGGCACAGTAAAACGAAATATTGTAAAGATCTTTTTGGCTTTTTATATAGGATTGTAATCTGGGTTCGAAGACATCGTCTTTTTCATTGTATCGTTGCACTCCTCGAGCAGCACAAATCCATAAATCACCATTCTGACTGAGAAAGGTGCTAAATACTCGATTATTGATCAGCGAAAGCGAATCATTAGGGTCATGCACATGTAAATCTGATCTATATCCGTCAAACTTGAATAACCCTCTTAAAGAAGATATCCAAATATTCCCTTTGTCGTCTTGATTAAATTGAGTTATGTATTCTGTTTTAGGCTGATTTTCCGTATTTATAAATTCGAAATGCAGCTCGTTCGGTATTTGCCCTGGACTTACCAAAGGAATAAAAACAAGGACAATTATTTTTAAAATTCTATTCAACAAGGACAATTATGGATTCAAACAAAATATCTCGCAATAAAAATAACCAACTTTCAAGAAGCTTGTATACAAAGTCATTCTTGATGAAGGTCTATATTTAAGGGTAATAATGTGAGTGCGAATATTTTAATTTTCCTGACCGTATACTCTTAATTCAAATTTATGCATTGCTTAATAATGAACAAATGGGAATTGAGCATTCCCGTGTCCTAATTGATTATTCGAAACTTATTGATGAGGATTCAATTTTACCATTTACTCCAAACCGTCCATAAAAGCGACTTCTTTTAGTTTTATAATGAACGTTGTTTAAGAAACAACATTTCCGAAAATGATAACAGCATGTTTCAAAATAATTGGAAACATGCTGATTTTGTTAGAATCTCAAGTATTTAGGGTGTAGAATTTATTCTTTCGCTATCATAAATTTTGCCGTTAACACACATAGGAGTCAATCTAAGGAAATAATATATGAATATTTCTAATTTATACATCATTCATTTTCAAACTAATATGGTCGCTCGCCGCGACTGGCTTTCATTTTCTCCTTGATGAGAAAAGAAACAAAAGAATCAAGCCGCTAAAAAAGCTATACTGCGAATGCAGCTTTAGTCCACCCATCGCTTACGCGTTCTTTCCTTTGTCGACTATCGTCGCCACTCTTCGAGCTCAGTCACTCATACCCACTGTTTAGCGGCAGGCCACGCTATTTTGAGAGTTGTGTCTTCGACAATTCAGGTTTTATGATAAAATTTTTAAAGTGCAGAATATAAAATACTTATACATAGTGTTTTATTATATATAAACTTTAGGTTGACGCCTATGCTTAACACAGGCAATCCCAAGCACACTCGTGTCAAATACTAATTTCCTGTATTATCATTAAAAAAACCAATTGATTTCAATGATTCACTCCATAGATCGGATTCTACTTCATTGACTTGTTAGCCCAAACTAATATTTCGAAAACTATTATCCTTTCTTATGAATCAGCTTTTTATAAAAAATTTATATCCAATAAATCAACCTTACTCTATTCGATTTTCACTTGATCTATGTTGCCTTCAAACAATTTAAGTTGGATTTCTTTTATCCTGGCTTCATAAGGATTCCATTTTGTCTCTATGAATTTGTTAATTGCTGCAACAGTCGTTTTGGTAATATTTTCGGCATCACTTGCTGCATTTATAGCGTTGGCTCCAGGCTTACCCCAACTGCCTCTGAGGTAGCTTCCTCCATTGAATAACTTACCTCTAAGATTATTGGGGTTTCGTTGAATTCCTTTTAATCCTTCAGGCATCATATAGAGCTTCTCCAAACTGTCCAATTCAGTATTCAGTATCTTATGCAAGCTATCTACTTCAGTCTTAATTTCCTCGTCCTGATTGCTCATCATTCCTTTTACCTTGGTGATGGTCTTTTTGGCTCTTATGATTCGATTCATTCCTTCGGTAGCCATGGTTATTATTTTTTCGTAGTCTTTTTGAGCATCTACTCTGGCCTTCATATCTGTAATTCCCATTTCTGATCGAGGATCCATTTTGACTGTAATCATTGTGGAATCGGCATGGTCACCCATCTCAACAATCACTTTATATTCCCCTGGCATCACATCTACTCCACCAGGTATATCAGCGTCTTCTTTAGGTTCTGACCTCCTCGGATAATTGACGCCATCTTCATCCAGATACCATCCAATCCGACCATACCCGTCTTTTATTTTTCGAGAAATGGTTCTTATAGTATCTCCCGTTGCATTTTTGACATAAACCTTTACCTTTTCTTCTTTTTCACCATCCTCTCCAGGAGCTTTCCAAACATTTATCCTTGCATATCCAACACTTTTATTGTCGCCGATAAATTCGCCTTGCGCATTGAATCGGATACCATCATATGATCTTCTTGAAGCATGATATGCTATGGGCGAATCAAATAGTGCCAATTCCTTTTTTAACGCTCCTGTACCATTTGTAGCCAATTCTCGAAGTGGTCTTATATCATCAAGTATCCATAATGCTCTACCAAAAGTACCGATCACCAGGTCATGTTCTCTGGGGTGTATCTTTAAGTCAGATACCTGTACTGCAGGAAATCCTTCATTCATATGTTGCCAATTCTGCCCTTTGTCCAGCGACATGTATAGGCCAACATCCGTTCCCAAAAATAGAAGTTTTGGTTCTACTGGATCCTGAACAATGGACAACACAAATCCCTTCACTTGGCGATCATCTGCAATGCGTTTGAATGATTTGCCATAGTCTGTAGTATGATATGCATAAGCGCTATAATCATTTTTACGATAATTATTGACTACTACAAATGCTTCACCTGCATTTTTACCAGAAGCATTAATTTGAGGAATCCAAGAACCTCTTGGTGCTCCGATCAACTTGGTATTCACGTTGTTCCAGGTCTTGCCGCCATCTTGTGTCAGTTGTAAATTGCCATCATCAGTACCCACCCAGATCACCTTCTCGTCCACTGGGCTTGGAGCAATAGATACAATCGTAGTATAGTTTTCAGCCTGTGTAGCATCGATGGTCAATCCTCCGCTAATATCCTGATGCTGCTTCGAAGTATCATTCGTGGTCAAGTCAGGGGACATAATCACGTAGGAATCTCCACAATCATCTGTGTAGTGAAGGTATTGACTACCAAAATATATACCACATGGATTATTGGGGTCTTGTGCTATTGCCGCATTCCAATTGAATCGCAAGACATCACCATCGGGGTGCACAGGTTTAGCTCGTTTGACATCTCCAGTCTCTCTATCGTAAAATCCTACATTGCCCCCTTGAGACATTGCCCAACCATATCGACTATCATCCGGGTACGGCACTACATCAAACCCATCTCCAAAATACAATTCTTGAAAATCGTAATTTCTTATTCCTCCACTCTTCATTACCATTGACGGCCCGATCCAGGAACCATTATCTTGCATTCCTCCATAGACATTATACGGCCAATCATTATCAATATTCACATGATAAAATTGCCCGACTGGAAGATTGTTGACAAATCTCCAAGATTCCCCACGGTCTCTCGAAATGTTCATACCACCATCATTACCATTGATCAGGTAAGTAGGGTCATTGGGATCAATCCAAAAAGCATGGTGATCAGGATGCACTGCATTACCATAATCCATAATGGTCTTGAACGTCTTGCCACCATCTTCACTCTTCGACACATATGACCAAAGATTGTAAATTCTATTTTCATTTTGAGGGTCCACATATATCTCTGAATAATAGAATGGTCTGTTTCCAATATTCTTTTTGGATACCAACTTCCATTTTTCACCACCATCTGTACTCTTGTAAAGTCCATTTTTCTTAGCTTCAACTAAGGCATAGACTATATTTGGCATTGACGGCGCAATCGCAATACCCATTCTTCCCAAATCTCCCTTCGGTAAGCCTTTCTTATCTGTGATTTTCTTCCAGGTATCTCCGCCATCGTAGGTGATGTGCATACCACTACCCTTGCCTCCGGATACGAAGTCCCAAGGCTGTCTCAAATGTTCGTACATCGCTACGATCAACTTGTTTGGATTGGTAGGATCTGCTACCATGTCTGCCACGCCCGTCTTATCATTGGTGTACAGAATATTTTTCCAGGTCTTACCACCATCAGTAGTCTTGTATACTCCTCTCTCTTTAGTGGCGCCCCAGGTAGCACCCATCGCACCCGCAAATACAGTATTAGGATCATCTCTATGAATTATGATTCTATGAATCACCTTTGTCTTTTCCAAGCCCATTAGCGTCCAGGTCTTTCCTCCGTCTATAGACTTGTAGATACCAGCACCAGTATTCAATGAGTTCCTCGGATTCCCTTCTCCTGTTCCCACCCAGATTTCGCTTGGGTTCTTTTGATTTATTTTGATAGATCCAATGGATAATACCGGTTGGTCATCAAAGATTGGGTCCCAGGATATACCGCCATTTTCGCTCAACCAGACACCACCTGATGCTGTACCAGCGTATATTCTATCCGTATCCGAAAGATCTACATCTATGGCCGTGACTCGTCCGCTCATCCCAGCGGGACCAAGATTTCGAAAACTTAGATTTTTCCAATTGTCCAGATCCAGTTGTTGAGCATTTGTGCTAAACATCAGGAACAGACTTAAAATGATGTAGATTGCTTTGGTTGGGAAGTTTTTAAAATTCATTCTATAAGGTATTATATTATGAATGTAATGTACAAGAGATTATTGTTAATTTATAGGAAGCTGAAGAATATAAAAGATGTATGTTCTTCTAATCCTGAGGAACCATAGATCAATCAATTTATTTTGACGGATAAATTACTTCTTTTAATTTTAATTGAGTCCAAGGTTTTGCTTTTGATGGTAGGTGCCAAGTATTGCCATTCTTCTTGATGAGCTAGAGATAATATTTGGAATCCTTTTAGAATTAAATCTACGATCTTAACACCAATAGTTTTTTAACAAGGATGTAAGCAGGGCGGGGCTTTCGTCTTGCGGCAGTCATGGCATATTAAGAACGGGGATGGACTTATACTAGTGTTTCAGGAGGAAGGACACCTTATTTTATCTAATCTGAAATTATGGTGACTTTAAAAATGCCACTGCAATGAAAGTAAAAATTATACGTTCAGGATATATATTCCAATAATATCAAATACCAATTATTCAATAACCAATAAAATTACAAACATGAAGGAGTTAAGAGTTTTGCTATCCGCTTTATTTATTACAATGCTAATTATGAGTTGTAGCAGTGATGAGGCAGATATTTCAACACCCAATTCAATTTCAAAAAATTTAAATTCGACACGAAGTTTTCCAGTGAAAGACTTACGATTTCCCCCTTCACAAGAAGATTTGGACTACGTCAATAGTATCAAAGACAGGGTATTGGAAGACAATCCATTGCTCACCCACTTGACCAATAATACTTTGTACTTTGGCGAGCCCATGTGGGAAGCTCCAAAGATCATTAGAAATGTAGATCATGGTATAGTCTATACCTTTGTACCCATATTCGAACCGACCAACTATCAAGTGGCTCATTTTTTTGGGATCAGAGATTTGGATGGAGTATTGACCTATCTCATAGAGTCCAAAGATCATATCAGTAGCCAGATGGAGAATAATATGTTGACCTACACCATTGTCAATGGAGCGAATATATTTCAATATTTCGATTACAATTTTGGCTTTACCGATGGTCTTACTTACCACAATCCATTTGTTGACGGGGAAGAAATAGACAATGACACACAAGAATATAATATCGATTGCTTCACGACTACCTATACCAACGAGATCATATGTACATGTGGAGGCGATCACAGCCCAGACGAAATAGGTCTTTGTGAATGCAATAGCCCGGGGTACAGCTGTGGTTGTCCGAGCACTTCTTCATCCAGCTTTATAGATTGCTGGGGAGATCCTATTGGTTTGGATGGGGGTACTGGACCATCAGTGGATGGCGGAGACAATGGGACGGGAACTACCTTTCATGTCAATCCCTTCATTGCAGGGCTGGCAAAATATGTGGATTTCTTTTCTAAATACCTGCTACAACAGTTGGCCGATACGCCATGCAAAGCAGCATTGGAACAATATTATGCTTCTGTAGCCGGATTGGACTATGGTCATCCTCTGGCAGCATCTGTCAATTGTGCAATAAAGGAATTGGAAGTAATGGCAGATGGCAGTTGTAATACTGCCCTACCACCAGCCTTACAAAATTTCAACTATTTTGACTTGGATGAAGAATTAATAGAATGGGTCCATGCTTATGACAGTGGTGTATTGCAAAATCCTATCTGCGGTATGATAGTAGCAGGGTATACTGCCGCAGAAATAACAACCTACCTCACCTATCTCAAAATATCTCTCGAAAACGAAGCCGATCCAGGATATGATGACGATGATGTGCCCGATCCATACTCCGCATATAATATCAATAATACATGGCAGAATTCTAATAAGGTGACTAAATTTTTAGAAGATTATCCTTGTGTGAAGCCAATGGATAATCTAGGATTATTGTTGAGCAAGCCAGAAATTGTGGATTGGGCGAATGGATTTATGGATGGAGATTGTGAGAATGAGTCCAAAACAAATTATACCCATGTGGTGTTTAAAGCATTGAAACTAGATAGTGAATTTGTGCCAGAACGATTTTCGGAATTATATGTTTTGCTTTCAAGCAATAGCGACATCTTGATATCTGACTGTACTGAAGATATTTCCCCTTGGATAGATTTAGCAAGTTTTGTAATTCCAAATGAAGCTAAGAACCGGCTACTATCATTAGGGTGGAAGAATCAAGATATAGATCAAGGGAATTCTTGGAAAGTGAATTTGGATTATCACAGTGTAAAAATAGACCAGCTGCCAGATATTAATGGTGATGGAACTGCCACGCCTCAAGAATTTCTAGATGAAATAAGACTAAATTTCCCAAGTTATGCTGATGCGCAATTTGAGGTAATTATAAATAATGGGCCTAATTTTGATGTTGCTGCAACATGGAGTTTTTTTCAGAATGATTTTAATGATTTTTGGAATACAAACAGCCCAGAAACCACTATTGTTGAGATAGATACTGAATCTAATCCTGATGGGGCAGGCTCTTGGCTTCCATCAGGACTAACCGACGATGCTACTGTTATTTGTAGCTCATATGACAATGGATGTTGTTGGGTGTTTAGCACTATATGGGTCACGGACCCAGGTATCTACAGCAATGGCTCTCATCCAGTATCAGGTAATAGGCAGTTTGGCTTAAAAGAACAAGGGGATGGGAAATATGAATTTTATATTAAGGCAGCTGATCGATCTAGAATTAATATTATTCTTGCCTTACTCGCTCCAAAAACTGGGAATAATGCGACGGATATATTCTTTGCCATAACCGATGCATCATGGAATAGCTTAACAAGTAATATAGTCGCACTTGTTAATTCTAAAGGAGGCATAGCTTCACAAAATGAACCTGTAATTATTAGACCCAGATGGAATGATGTAAAATCAAAGCTCAAATCATCATTCCCCTTAACATCAATACCATGCGAATAAAAATTGCAGTTGCATTTTTAAAAAAAATATTTCTTGGATGGTCATGCACCATTATAACATTCCTAATCTATATTTTTTTAATCTCGAATCCTTTATGTAATATTAGTCTATTCAAGAATACATTTTTTGCACATATGATAGCCTTTCCTGTATTCTCTGTATTTTATCTAGGAATATTTCTCTTAATATATACTGCACTTAAGTATGAAGACTATGTAAAAGTGAAGTTCGCAAAAAATTTGATGTTTCATTTAGTTCTATATATTTTATTTTATATATTAATTCGGGGAATAGAAGGAGGATATGAGGATTTTAATTTAAATCGACTTTTTGATTATTCCTACATGTTATTTGGAATGGTCATATATTTTACATTGCATATTTTAATCTTTAATTGGATATCTGGAAAATTTGAGAAATATATAATACCATGATATTTAGAAAGACCAGTTTTCAAATCTTTTTTCTATTTAGTTTATTAGTGGTGTTTTCATGCAAATCATCTAAAAGCATCAATAATATAGATCATTGTTACCAATTGATTCAAAAACTACAACTTAATGATAATCAATGGATTAAATCTTGGCTAAACACTAACTCAATAGAATGCTCGAAAATATTGAAATTCCTGAATGATGAAAACAGTAGTGAAGAAGTAAAGGGATATTGCATAGAAATGATTAAAATTAAGATGTCAGACGAAGAATTTAAAATAGAAAGACTAATTGAATTCTATTATTTACTTAAATCAAGCGATGATCCTTTCAATCTTGAGAAAAACTAAATATTAAAGAGAGGGAATTTCTTGAGATTCTCTCTCTTTAAAAGGCTAGTTCATTGGTGAATGAAGCTTAAATTATACTAATAACTAAAAGGATTAATTAGATTTAAATAAAAGATGAATTAATATTGGAAGCACCTGTAACAACCTTTGCCTGTCAATATTGGAAATTAAGAAAAAATTATTGATCACAGTTTTATTATCATTCATAAGCTATTTAATTTATATTATTTTTATCACTGCACCAGTGATAAGGTTACCGCTAATTTCAAGATCAGAATTTATAGCAAATATAACTGTGGCTCCAGCGATTCAGCTTATTTTTATATTACCTTATATCATGGTGTATGCGCTTGTAAAAAATAAGGATTTTTCGAAATCAAATATTTTTCGAAACATAGTTTCACATTTTGTATTTTATTTAATCATTTATGTCGGATATATTTATTTATTTGAAAACGGATTTATTTTTGTTTCAGATAAATTTGTTTCTGAAACTATAAGTGTAATGATTGGTGTTTTGATCTTTTTTATTTTCCACGTATTTTTTATTACATATTTCTTACACAAACCTTGGGTCTTTAAAATTCAAAACGAATAAATCGCGGTTCGTACGCAACTGTAATTTGCAGTACTTTCGAAGATGAATGCTCTTGGGTGTTTAGTACTGTTTGGGTTAAGGATTCTGGAATATATAGCTACCGCTCCCATCCAGTTTCTGGAAATCATCAATTTGGACTCAAGGAATTAGCAAGTGAGAAGTAGGAATTTTACATCAAAGCAGCTGATAGAGCACGGATTTCCTGGGTGGCTAATGTATTTGGGTATGTATATGGCTGGAATAATTCTTTGGATATATTTTTTCAAATTACAGATAAATCTTGGAATAATTTAACTAATAATATTGCAAATATGATCAATAACCCTCCTTCTGGAGTTACACCGGGCATTGCTTCGCAAAATGCACCTATCACCATAAGGCCAAAATGGAGCGAGGTTAGAAACAAACTAAAATCCCAATATCCATTAACAATAATACCGTGCGACAACTAATGAGAACAATTAAAAATATACTGATTGGATGGTCACTTTCCGTTTTGATATTTGTTATTTATCTACTGGCAATTGTGGCACCTATAACTAGAATTGGATGTATCGAGGATACTAAATTTCAAAAATTCTTTCTATTTCCCTTATATTCTATACCATACTTAGCATCTTTTTTATTGCTATATATTTCATTTAGATTTTTTGATTACACAAAAAATAATTTTATCATTTCCTTTTTATGGCATATAATACTATATATAATTTTTAATTACATAGTCATATTCTTTTATCTTGGTAAGTTTGTTTTAATTGAAGTGAGTATATTTTTAAGTATTTCAATGTACTTAGCCTTTCATGTTTTCATTATGCGCTATTCTTGTAAAAAATTTAAGTTATATGGCAACTATTCTGCAAAGTGAGCTTAAGGAGAAGGATATTAAGAATTACCTCATATACTTTCTAATCCATAAATTTAGAAATGTAGACTTCAGAGTTATTAAAGAATAATAAGCTGGTTACCATTTCATTTATATTTTATGAGATTTTTATTCAAATAATTTAAATTATAGTGTCATACTATTGAAGGCTTCCTTAAATTCTAAAATATCGCTTATTAAAATTATTAGAAGGGTAGGGTCAAAAACAGAATATCCATTAACATTAGTACAATGCGAATAGTAAAGAATTTCAGCCGAATTAAGAATATATTCTTAATTCGGCTGTTTTCACTTTTCATCTATATATAGCTTATCTAATATTTATCGTAGCCCCACTAGAAATTTTTAATTATCCTTCTAGCAGTATGATCATGAAAGAACGCAGATAAATAAAAATTATCCAAAAACATTAAGCTTTAGCTCTTCGTTAACTATTGTATTCATTTCTAAATTCTATTTTTGCGCCTATATGCAGTTTTTATATCCATCATTTTTGTGGGCACTCTTGGCCATTGCCATTCCGATCATCATCCATCTATTCTTTTTTAGACGGTTCAAGAAGGTATACTTTACCAATGTAAAATATCTGGAAGAGATCAAGGAAGAAACCAGTAGTCGTAATAAGCTCAAAAATTTATTGATACTTTTATCTAGAATCCTGGCGATCTGCGGACTAGTATTTGCCTTTGCACAACCCTTTATTCCTCAAGGAGATACCGTAAAAAAAGGAAACAATGCAGTGAGTGTTTTTGTCGACAATTCATTCTCCATGAATGCTCTTCAAAACGAAGTACCACTAATAGATATAGCCAAAGAAAAAGCCAGACAGATAATAAAAGCATATAGCGAAGAAGACAAATTCCAAGTCCTTACTCACTCATTCGAGGGTCGACACCAACGGCTAGTAAGTAAAGAAGACGCCCTGTCATTGGTAGAAGAAATAGAAATCACCCCATCTGTTCGCGAACTTTCGAAGGTTGTAAATAGGCAAAAACAAGCAATCAACCTAAAAGAAGAGAATGAAATTCTTTATTTGATCTCTGATTTTCAAAAATCCGTCAATGACCTTAATCAATTTGAAGATACCATTGCAGAATTGAACCTACTACCTCTACAAGCGGTCCAAGAAAAAAATGTAAGCCTGGATAGTGTATGGCTGGAGTCTCCCGTACCCATGATCAATCAAGCCAATAAACTGCTTGTAAAGATTACCAATCACAGCGATGAGGCTGTAGAAGGGATTCGATTTAGCATGTTGAAGGATGGCCAGGAAAAACCCGAAGGCACCTTTAATATTCCCGCTCGTACATCAGTAAATGATACGATCAATTTGTCACTTTTAAAGGCTGGGTGGCATAAGGCAGAACTGAAATTATCAGATTATCCTGTACAATTTGATGATCGCTATTTCATTGCACTCAATGTCCCTGAGGATATTAAGGTGCTAGCAATTAATAATAATATTGACAATAGATATTTGACTGCTCTATTTCAGGGTTTGAATCTCTACAATCTCACGAATCAAAATCAAAACAGAGTCGACTATTCAAAGATTAAAGAGTATGACCTGGTCATATTAAATGATCTCACAGAGATATCCAGTGGATTGGCGTCTGAATTGGACAACTACATTATCAATGGTGGTAATGTAATAATGTTTCCAGGAGAATTTGCATCCACAAATAGCTATAATAATTTTCTTAACAATCTGTCTGCCAACAATTTAAAAAGCATTCAAGAAGAGAAAAAAACGGTCTCATCACTCAATGAAGAAGAGTTCATATTCAAGGATGTTTACGAATACGTAGGAAGGAATATCACGCTACCGACTACAAACAAGAGCTTTGAACTTACCAATTATCAAAGTAGAGCACAAGAATCTCTTTTGCGATATAGAGATGGCACGAATTACTTAGTGAAATATGTAAGAGGTGATGGTCATCTCTACCTCTGCACCAGTCCACTAAAAAGCGAATTAAATGATCTTGTACTTAACGCTGAGATCTTTGTTCCAATGCTCTACAAAATGGCTATTGCTGCTACTCAAACTCAAAAAATAAGCTATACCATTGGAGATGATGAAGTAATCCAAGCTGAGAATAAAATCTCAAATGGAGATATGGTTTACACTATAAAAGGTGTCGAGGAATTCATTCCTGGGCAGACCAACTTAGGGAACAAGATTCTTTTGAATGTAAACAATCAAATCGCGAGTGATGGCTTCTACTCACTGGGGCTGGACAATGAGAGCATTTCTGATCTTGCATTCAATTACGACAGAAAAGAAAGTAATCTTGAAGTATCTTCTGCCGATGATCTTGAAAGCTTGGCAAACAAATCAAACATCAACCTACTTGATGCTTCATTAAAAGCGGATTTCTCTACATACATCAATGAAAAAGACAAAGGAATTGTATTATGGAGATGGTGTCTTATCTTAGCGTTGATTTTTCTAGCCATAGAGACATTATTACTCAGATTATGGTCTGAAAAATAATAAAGTGAATAAAAAAAGGAGAACCGACAGCATGAAATATCTTATCAAAAACTGCAAAGTAATTCATCGAGGGTCAAAACTCCATGGCAAAAAAGTTGACATCCTTGTAGATAAGGGAGTTATTAGCGAAATTGGGGCCAAAGTATCTGATCCAAAGGCTAAAATCATTCAAGGCAAGCGACTACATGTCTCAATAGGCTGGATGGACATAGGCACGCATTTAGGTGAGCCTGGATATGAACATAGAGAAACATTTGAGTCATTGTCAAATGCTGCAGCTGCTGGAGGATATACCGACTTGGTAACAATGCCGAAATCAATTCCCGTTATTCAATCCAAAGCCCAAATAAAAAATCTAATTTCTGCAGGTGAATCCTACGGAGTAAACATTCATCCATTGGGTGCATTGAGTCAGGATTTGAAAGGAGAAAATATTTCTGAATTGATAGATATGCATCATGCTGGGGCTGTGGGCTTTACAGATGGCCTTCGACCTATTGAGAAAAGTGGATTGTTACTAAGAGCACTACAATATGTAAAACAATTTGAAGGGATAATCCTTCATCATCCAAATGATCCATCCCTGGCCAATGAAGATATGATTCATGAGGGTGAAGTGAGTACTTCTCTGGGTATGAAAGGAAGTCCTTCTTTGGCCGAAAACTTGATGACCTATAGAGATACGCAATTGCAAGAATATTCAAATTCGCGTCTTTGTATCCATTTAATCAGCAGTAAAGAAAGTATTGATACAATTAGAAAATCTAAAAAAACCGATGACGGAATTGTTTCTGGCGTATCTTATCTAAATCTTATCAAAACTCATGAAGATATGAGTGAGTTTGATTCAAATGTTAAGGTAAAACCAATACTCAGAAGCAAACAAGATCAGAAGGCACTAAGAAAAGGTATTGTGGATGAAACGGTCGACTATATTTCTTCCAATCATTATCCTCTTGAAGTGGAGAAAAAGCATTTGGAATTTCCATATGCGTCTCATGGAGCGATAGGTCTGGAAACCTGTTTTGCAGCTATGAATACTGATACAGCCAAGGAGTTGAATCTTGAAACTATAATACATAAAATATCAATTGGACCTAGAGAAGCACTTGGCATGACAGTACCAGAGTTGGCAAAAGGAGAAAAAGCAAAACTTACAGTTTTTGATCCTGAAATTGTCTGGAATTATGAAGAATCGAAAATACAATCTCTATCCAATAATAGCCCCTTCATCAATCATGAATTCAAAGGAAAAGTAATAGCCACCTTCAACGATACAAAGATATTTCAGCCCGCTTAGTCTTAATTTTAAATTCAATAAAAATTCTCTGCTAAAAAATTTGTACTGGCCCAATCAATCTCAAATGAAAACACAATAAATATGCTTACTAATCCTGGAGTCAAAAATGGAATTTTACTTGGTGTTGTAGCGCTAATTTTTGCTCATGTGAGGTATATGATAGATCCCAAAATGTTGTTTAATGGAGTATCACTATTGACATATCCATTAATCATTTACTTTATGTATAGGAGTACTGTGGATGAAAAAAATAAAAATGAGGGCCTTCTCAATTTTAAAAAAGCGCTTAATGTTACTTTTTCTACAATAGTAATTGGAAATTTTATTGGTGCTATATATATGTATCTAATGCTCAATTACTTTGACCCCTCATTAGGTAACATAATGAGAGAAGTAACTATCGAAAATGCCGAATTTATAATGAAACTGCTTGGTGGTGAAGATCAATTGATTCAAGATCAGGATCAAATTACAAGTCAAAACACGGAAATCTCTTTTCCAATAATGTTTAGGACTTATCTTCGTAGTTTGATTTTCCCAGGATTTGTCCTTGCACTAATTGTTTCAGCAATTACCAAGAATGTAAGCTCTAATAATTCTCAGAATGCCTAGATAATGCATAAATCATTTTTATAAAAGATCACTTTTTCTGATCAATATGTAGAGAAGCTAAATACAAAACTTAAATTTGCAGAAACTTAGTTCAATTTGAATATATCAATAGTCATACCCCTTCTGAATGAAGAAGAATCCTTGCCAGAATTGAGTCAATGGATAGAAAAAGTGATGCATGCCAATGATTTCACTTATGAAATTATTTTCATTGATGATGGAAGTACAGACGACTCATGGAATACGATTCTTAAATTACAAGAAAAAAACGACAATATTAGAGGCATCAAATTCCGTAGAAATTACGGGAAAAGTGCAGCTTTAAATGTTGGGTTTGGAGCTACCAAAGGTGATGTCGTGATCACTATGGATGCCGATCTTCAAGATAGCCCGGATGAAATTCCAGACTTGTACAAAATGATTGTTGAGGATGATTATGATATAGTGTCTGGCTGGAAAAAAAAGAGATTCGATCCTCTTTCAAAAACTATCCCAACCAAGATATACAATGGCGTCACAAGTTGGATGAGTGGTGTCAAGCTTCATGACATGAATTGTGGTCTCAAATCCTATAAAAGCAATGTCATTAAGAATATCGAGGTATATGGTGAGAT
This sequence comes from Saprospiraceae bacterium, assembly GCA_965230575.1. Taxonomy (GTDB): domain Bacteria; phylum Bacteroidota; class Bacteroidia; order Chitinophagales; family Saprospiraceae; genus CAJXUU01. Next base: position 2,486,693 of record OZ246013.1, on the reverse strand, counting down.
GCATAGATATATCCCCGTCATCGCTAAATGGGCTGGATTCACCAAGGTAGGTGAAAAAGTTGTTCAACATCAAGCTAGAAAATATGGTGTAACTAAATTCGGCTTATCCAGATTCATTTACGGACCGCTTGATCTCTTCTCTATTATGTTTATGGGAAAATTTGGCAAGCGCCCCATGCACTTTTTTGGTGTTATTGGGATTATAATTTCTCTGATCGGTATGGGTCTATTGCTGTATCTAAGTATCGCAAAGATATTTTGGGATGTTACGGGCATTGCTTCACGTCCATCTTTTTTCCTTGGAATGCTCCTTATAATTGTAGGAGTCCAACTATTCATTGCAGGATTTGTAGCTGAATTAGTAAGTCGCAGTGCTTATGGCAGGAATAATTACAAGATTGAAAGCGAAATCTAGGGCTTATTTCAAAACCAATCTTGAGTATGGGTCAAATATGACTTGCATTCACCCTGATCAAGATCAAACCATATCAGATACAGTCTCATACAAAGGATAAGAAACCATAAATTCATTGATTTCTCCCTTTATGGTAGATATTAAGCCCTCATTCGTATGATCAGTGATGATCTTATCGACCCATTCGACAATCTGTACACAATCACTTTCATTCATTCCTCTCGAAGTTATTGCAGGTGTCCCAATTCGAATTCCAGATGTTACGAATGGAGACCTGGTGTCAAAAGGAACCATATTTTTATTAATGGTAATATCAGCTTTTACAAGGGCATTCTCCGCATCACGACCAGTCACATCACCTTTAGATCTCAAATCTATAAGCATGAGGTGATTATCCGTTCCGCCTGAAATCAATTTATACCCCTTACTTACAAATGCACTAGCCATCGCTTGAGCATTTTTTATCACTTGAGCTCCATATGTTTTGAATTCTGGTTGCAAAGCTTCACCGAATGCAACAGCCTTGGCAGCAATTACATGCTCCAAAGGACCACCCTGCATACCAGGAAAGACTCCACTATTCAATATTGAAGACATCTTGATCGGATTTCCCTTCTTGGTTTTTCTGCCCCAGGGATTCTCAAAATTCTTACCCATCATGATCAATCCACCTCTTGGCCCTCGTAAAGTCTTGTGCGTGGTTGATGTCACAATATGACAATGCTGCATTGGATCTTTCAAGTGTCCTGTTGCAATTAAGCCTGCTGGATGAGCGATATCTGCCAATAACAATGCACCTACCTGATCAGCAATCGCTCTGAATCTTTCGTAATCCCAATCTCGACTATAAGCAGATGCACCGCAAATGATTAATTTTGGCTTTACTTCTTTAGCCTTTTCTTCCACTTTGTCCATATCAATAGTACCCATATCCTCTTCTACACCATAGAAATGGGCATTGTATACTTTTCCTGAATAATTTACAGGCGACCCATGAGACAAGTGACCACCATGAGAAAGATCAAAACCCAGTATATCATCGCCTGGATTTAATACAGCAAGAAATACAGCTGCATTGGCCTGAGCTCCGGAATGTGGTTGAACATTGGCATATTCGGCCCCAAACAATTCACATAATCTGTTAATTGCCAAAGTCTCAATCTCGTCTACAACTTCACAACCTCCATAATATCTCTTTCCTGGATAACCTTCAGCATACTTATTCGTCAGACAAGAGCCCATTGCGTCTATTACCGCTTGACTTGTAAAATTTTCTGAAGCAATCAACTCTACACCCGATCGTTGTCTATGTAGTTCTTTTGCAATTAATGACTGTACCAATGTGTCCATAAGGCTACCAGATTTTCATGTTCTTTAAATAGATCAAACAAAAATAATATTGTTTGCAATCATTGTCTACTTCACATGTTGTTAATTTCACAAAAAGCTAAATTTTTCACTCTAAAATCAAAGAAGCCTGTAAGAACAATGTCTTACAGGCTTCATATTATTTAGAATTCCTATTAAAATTAGGATTTCAATTATCTTACGCCAAGGGCTCTCATAGTCTCAACATCTAGTGATCCTACAGGAAGTCCGTTGTCTTTTTGGAATTTCACTAAAGCTTCTTTAGTAGCAGTTCCAATTCTTCCGTCAGCACCTGCTGGTCCTACATCGTATCCTCTATCGATAAGCGCTTGTTGGATTCTTCTGTAAAGATCAGGAGTAACATCAGCTTGACATACTACTTCTTTCCACTCTGTAAATCCACCTGGCTTAACCAATTGTCTTCTAGTTACAGTTTTATACTGAGGAGCTACATCAATCTTTTCAACAGTAGGATTGGTAGTCTTAGTATATGTTCTGTTTTCATATCTAGCTTCAACAGTATTAGAGTTAGTCGTCGCAGCATTAGCTAGCTTCTGGTAACTTCTAGACGTGTATTCAGCTGGAGAAGTACTTTCGCTTGATGTAGCGCTACTTACTAATTTCTGGTATGATCTAGACTCATATTTAGCTGCAACTGGGCTTGAAGTCGTTGTTGCAGGACTAGATAATTTTTGATATGTTCTAGTTGTATACTGAGCATCACCAGAAGTATTAGACGCAGAAGCATCATTTACTAATCTCTGGTAAGTTCTTGTCTTGTAAGATCTGCAATCTCCATCTCCTCCAGTTCCAGTTGATACAAGCTCAACTCTTCTGTTCTGTCTTCTTCCATCAGCAGTACTGTTATCAGCTATTGGAGATGACTCCCCTCTACCTTCATAACTCAATCTTGAAGCACTTACACCAGCAGCAACCAATGCATCATAAACAGCCTTCGCTCTATTTCTAGAAAGTGTCTGATTAGAAGCATCATTTCCTTGACTATCTGTGTGTCCCACGATTCTTCCTGACATTGAAGCATCTCCTGCCATCATCGCTGCTACTCTAGAAATCTCACTATTTGAATTTCCAGTCAAGATCGCTGATCCACTTTGGAAATTAACATTCAAAGTAGTTGACTGACCACTACATCCCAAATCTTGAGAAGAAGCATCAGATACTAATTTTTGGTAAGTATATGTAGTATATCTAGCATCGCCAGTTACAGCTTCAGATGAAGCATCACCTACCAATCTCTGGTATGATCTTGTCGTATACTGAGGTCCTCCATATACAGCTTCTGTAGTTGCATCACTTACAAGTTTTTGCATACTTACAGTTGTATATTGAGCATCGCCAGAAGTACTTTCAGATGTCGCATCAGAAACCAATTTCTGGTATGTTCTAGTTGTATATCTAGCATCAGTAGTGCTATTAGAAGAACTAGCATTTGAAGCAAGTTTTCTGTAAGTTCTAGTTGTATACTGAGCAGGAACATCTACAACTTCTGTAGTAGCCGCAGAAACCATCTTCTGGTATGTTCTGTTTTCATATCTAGCTGGAATCGTTTCTGTAGTTGTTGATGCTGGAGTAACAAGTTTTCTATAACTTCTTGTTTCGTATACAGCTGGTACTTCAGTTACTTTAGTTGTAGCTGGAGTAACTAGTTTCTTGTATGTTCTAGTTGTATATTCTGCTGGTACAGTTACTGATTCTGTAGAAGCAGGAGTAACTAATTTCTTATAAGATCTAGTTGTATATTCTGCTGGTACTTCAACAGACTCCGTAGAAGCAGGTGTTACAAGCTTTCTATACGTTCTTGTTGTATATTCTGCTGGTACAGTTACTGATTCTGTAGAAGCAGGAGTAGCTAGTTTTCTGTAGCTAATTGTTTCATAAGTAGCTGGTACTTCAACACTTTCAGTAGTAGCAGGTGTTACAAGCTTCTTGTATGTTCTTGTTTCATATACAGCAGGTACATCTACTACTTCAGTGGTAGCATCAGATGTCAGTTTTCTGTATGATCTTGTTGTATAACTTGCATCAACATTATTCTCAGTTGCTGAAGCAGGTGTTACGATTTTCTTGTATGATCTTGTTGTATATTCTGCTGGTACTTCTACAACTTCTGTAGTTGCATCAGATACTAACTTTTGGTAAGTTCTAGTTGAATATTTAGCAGGGATGTCTATCACTTTAGTACATTCTCCATCATCAGTCCAACCGTCATCACATCCAACTCTTACTTGCTTGGTTACAGTTCTTGTTCTTTCTGGAACTTCTACTAGACACCATACTAAACAGTCGTTAGGATCAGCTGAAAGACAATTTCTATCCGCCTTTTTCTTCTCCCACTTCGTCGTTGCAGGTTCTGTAACGATAGTTTCTGTTCTAGTTTCGTACTTAGCTGGTCTTGTCTCTATTCTTGTAGTTGCTTCGGTAACCAATACTTCCTCACTTACTGTTTCATAAACTGCAGGTATAACTCTGATAGTAGTATAAGCATCTTTTACCAATACTTGTTCAGTTACTGTCTCGTATTGAGCTGCAACTGCAGAAAGTGTGTTATAGCCTTCTTTTACAAGAACTTGCTCGCTTACTGTTTCAAAAGTTGCAGGCACTACTCTAATTGTAGTATATGCATCCTTAGCCAATACTTGCTCGCTTACTGTTTCATATGTTGCTGGTACAGCTCTCAAGGTAGTATAAGCATCTTTTCTAAGTTTTTGCTCTGATACTGTCTCATATGTTGCTGGTACTTTTCTCAAAGTAGTGTAAGCATCTTTTTTCAACACTTGCTCTGATACTGTCTCGTATGTTGCTGGTACAGCTCTCAAAGTAGTATAAGCATCTTTTACCAATACTTGCTCAGTTACTGTCTCATATACTGCAGGAACTACTCTCAAGGTAGTATAAGCATCTTTCTTAAGTATTTGCTCACTTACTGTTTCATATACAGCAGGTACAACTTGAAGTGTTGTATAAGCGTCTTTAGCTAATACTTGCTCGCTTACTGTTTCATATGTTGCTGGTACAGGCTTAAGTACGTCATACGCTTCTTGAACCAAAACTTGCTCAGTTACTGTCTCGAAAGTTGCAGGTACAACTCTCAATTCCTGATAAGCATCTTTTACCAATACTTGCTCTGACATAGTTTCGAATTCAGCTGCTGTAATACTTACAGTAGATTCTCCTTCTGATGCCAATACTTGCTCTGTTACTTGCTCGAAAGTTGCAGGTATGATTCTTACATTTGATGCACCGTCAGATGCCAACATTTGCTCTGATACAGTTTCAAATGTAGCTGGTCTGACTCTCATGTCTATTATTGAATTGGGATCAGTATTAAGATCTGCGTCATTACAAGAGATCATTACTACTCTTCTGTTTTGTCGCTTTCCTTCTGCAGTATTATTACTTGCAATTGGTGCACTTTCACCTTTTCCGTCATAGCTAAGACAAGCAGAAGATGCACCTGCTGCTACTAGAGCATCATATACAGCTTTCGCTCTATTTCTTGATAAAGTCAAATTTGCTGCCTCTCCTCCATCGCTGTCGGTATGACCTACAATTTGTATTGAATTTCCACCACTACAGTTTACAGTAGCTGCTACTCTTGCAATTTCAGCACTTGATCCAGAAGTAAGAATCGCAGATCCAGAGTTGAATTTTACATTCAATTCAGTAGAAGAGCTACAAGGAGCATGTGTATTCACTAAAACTTGCTCAGAAGCAGTTTCGAATTGTGCAGCGTTGATTCTGATTGAAGATTCTCCTTCAGAAGCCAAAACCTGCTCGCTTACAGTTTCAAAAGTTGCAGGGATTATTCTAAGATCAGATTCTCCATCGCTTACAAGAACTTGCTCAGAAGCAGTTTCAAATGTTGCAGGAGTAATTACGACGTTAGATGCACCTTCAGACACCAATACTTGTTCACTTACTGTTTCGAATTGCGCAGGTACTGCTCTAAGCTCGTTATAGGCTTCTTGAGATAGTACTTGTTCACTTACTGTTTCAAAAGTTGCAGGGCTGATACTTACGGAAGATGAACCTTCTGAAGCCAACACTTGCTCTGATACAGTTTCGAATTGAGCTGCTACTACATTCAAAGTTGTAGAAGCTTCCTTAGCAAGAACTTGCTCTGTCATCGTTTCTGTTGTTCCTGGAACAACTCTAACATTCACAGCGGCGTCTCTTACCAATACTTGCTCAGTTACTGTTTCGTATTGATCCTGAATTAGACATTTAGCGTAACACTTACCTGGCTCCGAAGGCATCCCAGACTCTGGCTGGGCAGATACGATTAGAGCTGCGACGGTAAATATCGCGGTTAAGAGTAAATTCAGTTTTCTCATAGTTGAAAAATGGTTTGATTATAAAAATATTATTTCTGAAAATTATTAATTCCTAGCTATAGTAATCTCTAATTTATTGGGGGTAACTAATATAATATTTGGTGACGATCTTGGGCTTTAAAAATTCCGTGTGAAATTCTGAAAGCGGTCGAACCTCGCCATTTTTTTGTAGTATTCGTATTTCTTCCTTTTTAGAATTGTAAGAGAGGTTTGACTCCTTACCCTCCAATATAAGGCTTTCTGCTAAATCTGCACCTATATTTAAGTTTTTTTCAACATCTTTCAATATCTCTCTTTTCTTCTCTTCCCTAAACACATTATCCTGCAAATATATCTTAAAAAGTTTTCTTTCCAATAAAGATTTAGACGTATATGAAAATATAAAGTCACTATGATTTGCATTCGCTTTTATTAATGACATTATATCAATATCATCCAACTGAGCAAATGAATCTATATAGTCTTTGACAATCAATTCATTACTTATTAAAGAAAAATCAGATGCAAGAAAATTATGCAGGTTTTTAGAACAAAAAACTTTAACATTTGATGCAATGAGGTTTTTAGCCCTCCTTAGAATGGCTATAAGCATTTGCTCGGCCGAAAGCACCGTTTTATGTAAATATACCTGCCAATACATTAATCTTCGAGCTACTAAAAATTTTTCAATACTGTAGACTCCTTTCTCTTCAACTACCAAATGGTGGTCCACAACATTCAACATTTTGATTATTCGATCGTAACCAATTACCCCTTCAGCTACTCCTGTGAAATAACTGTCCCTTATCAGATAGTCCATCCTATCCATGTCCAATTGACTGCTTACCAATTCATGAAGGAAAAATTTATGATAATTCCCTTTGAAAATTGAAATTGCCAAAGTCAACTGTCCATCGAATTCATCATTTAATTTTTTCATAAACAACTCGGACAGATGCTCGTGATGCAAATTCAGAATACTGTGTTCGAGCGCATGGGAAAAAGGTCCATGACCTATATCGTGCAAAAGTATAGCAATACATACAGCCTCGTACTCCTCGTTTGATATCTCCACTCCTTTTTCCCGCAAGGTCTGTATCGCTTCTGTCATCAAATGCAGGGCACCAAGTGCATGATGAAACCTGGTATGCAGTGCACCTGGATATACATAATGCGTGAGTCCCAATTGTGAAATTCGTCTTAATCTTTGAAAATACTTATGATCTATAAGGTCGTATATCAGCTCTGTAGGAAAACTTACAAATCCATAGACGGGATCATTAAATATTTTTTTCTTTGCCATTATTTGTGATATACACGTAATTTGGAGGTGCAAAGCTAAAAATTAGTTGCTAGGACATCTATGCTTTGTGAAGTTTTTACTGTTCTTTGTGTGTGAAAAGGCAGAAAAATTTGACAGACGGCAATTATAAAATATTAATGATACTTTTTTAATGTTTCATATCGTTTTACATCTTTCATTTTCAAATCATTCGAAAAAACTACGAAGTAATTTTGACCAATTCACTTAAATTACTTCAAAACTAAATTAAATATGATCAAAATACTGTGGGCAGACGACGAGATAGATTTATTAAAACCTCAATTATTTTTTCTGGAAAAAAAAGGATACCACGTTGAGACTGTTACAAACGGTCATGATGCACTCGATGTTCTTGATGAGCAAAATGATATTGATGTTGTGTTTTTGGATGAAAGTATGCCTGGACTAACTGGCCTGGAAACATTGACTAGAATAAAGTCGACCAATCAAAACATTCCAGTAGTCATGATTACGAAGAATGAAGCAGAAAATTTGATGGAAGAAGCCATTGGTTCGCAAATTGATGATTATTTAATCAAACCTGTAAATCCGAATCAAATTCTACTTACCCTAAAAAAGATTATTGATAATAAAAGATTGGTTTCTCAAAAAACCGCTACAGACTATCAGCAAGAGTTTCGAAAGATCGGAATGGAAATCAATAATGGATTGAATTATGAAGAATGGGCCACCCTATATAAAAGTATAATTTCCTGGGAATTGCGATTAGATGATTCGAACAATCCCGAAATGAAAGAAATTCTCGACATGCAAAAGAGAGAGGCCAACAAGGAATTTTCTCGATTTGTAGTCAAAAACTATGAAGATTGGATCAATCATGAAGATGGACCTGTCGGCTCTCATAATTTGATGAAGAGTAAGGTATTCCCAACCATATCAAAAGAGAGACCTACAATCTTCCTTTTATTGGACAATTTGAGATATGATCAATGGAAGATAATTGAACCAATTATTACTGAACTATTCAGGGTAGAAAAAGAGGAGGCGTTTTATAGCATCCTTCCTACTTCGACTCAATACAGCCGAAATGCAATTTTTTCTGGAATGATGCCGCGAGATATACAAAAGAGGTTTCCAGAATATTGGCTAAATGACAATGAGGAAGGTGGCAAAAATCGAAAGGAAAAAGAGTTGCTACAGGACCAGATCGATCGATTAATAAAGACTGACATCAAATCTGATTATTTCAAAGTCACAAATGTCAGTAAAGCCAAACAGCTCAATGATAATATTCTCAACTTCTTGAACAACGACTTCACAGCCATAGTCTACAATTTTATCGACATGCTCTCCCATTCCAGAACCGAAATGGAAGTGCTAAAAGAATTGGCAAGTGATGAGACCGCTTACAGGTCATTGACTAGATCATGGTTTCTCAATAGCCCATTGTGGTCTGCACTGAAAAAAGTAGCGCACAAAGATTTTCAATTAATCATTACTACAGATCATGGCACGATTAGAGTACAAACTCCTTCGAAGGTAATAGGAGACAAGGAGACAACCACTAATCTCAGGTACAAGGTCGGTAAGAATCTGCAATATGATAGAAAAGATGTGTTGGAAATTCGTGATCCACATTCCGTCGGTTTGCCAAAGCCGAATGTAAGCAGCAAATTCATTTTCGCCAAAGAAGATACTTTTTTCCTATATCCAAATAGCTATTCGTATTACTTGAATTTTTATAGAGATACTTTTCAACACGGCGGGATATCTTTGGAAGAGGTGATCTGTCCTTATGTGGTATTGAGTCCAAAGAGGTAGGATGGAATTGAGGGAATTAAGAGATTGGAGAGGTGATTTTGTGATCTTTAAGAACGCTATTAATCTTTTTGGATAAAGAGTGCGGCGTTATTGATTTCGAATACTTTGAAAGTTGCTTTTTTGGCGAGGAAGGGGATTCGACTGCCGAAGAAGCCTTTAGATCTTAAGTGAAACCATACCACTTTTACCAAGCCCAAATTCATTGTTGATACCTTTTTAATATTTTCAATTGGAAATTTTATGGTTTTGAAATAGTCGGTGACGAAAATGTATCCTTCTTCATGCTCCACCCTTTTTAATTGAAAAATCGTAAAATAGATAAGCACTAAAAAGATAAAGAAAAAGGCAAGGAAGCCATATCTAAAATATTGAGAAGCCAGCAATGGTTTGTCTGTGGTATCCACTAAAAAAATTACCAAAGCAAACAAACCAAAAAAGGAAACCCACCCTACTGGTATGGTAAGTTTAAAAAACAAGGTCAAATTTGAGGACAATCTCTGCATTTGGATATGTATCTATGTAAAGTGATTTTATTTAACTATTTAATTCTTTTTCTCTTTTCCTTGCCGTGGTGACTGCCACAAGTATGCTCAACTCATACATCCCATAAACTGGTACTCCAATAAGAAATTGGGTAATGATATCTGGTGGTGTCAAAATTGCCGAGAGGAGAAGAATAATAATAAAGGCATGTTTTCTATATCGCCTCATGAAATCTGGTGTGATCAATCCCACTTTGGCAAGGAAGTAGACCAATAGTGGCATTTGAAACAATACACCTGTAGGCAGAATAAACATAGTCATATAACCCACATATGAAGAAAGCGTCACCGTACTGGTAACATCTGCACTGACTCTAAAATTTACCAAAAAATTTATAGCGAAAGGCGCCAGCACAAAATATCCAAAGGTGGTACCAAACAAAAACAACATCGAACAAATAACTACTACTCCTCTTGCGGCTTTCTGTTCGGCAGCGTAGAGCCCCGGTTTCACAAAGCTCCAAAATTGATAAAAAACAAAAGGGAATGCTACAATCAGTCCACCATAGAATGCAACCTTTATGGCCTGGAAGAATTCCTCTGCAAGTTCTGTGGTAATTATATTTATATCAGGTGGTGTTAGACAAATTCGTAAATACTTACAAAACACCTGGTAGGAAATAAAATTTGGATCTTTATGCGCAAATATGAATTGATCAAAAACAGGTTGAATAATGACAAAAAGTACGCAGCCAATCAAAATTATAGCAATTAGAGATCGGACGATATGCTTTCTCAATACATCTAAATGATCTAAAAAGCTCATCTCTGCTTCATCCTTTTTTTGAACCGAGTCGTTTTTAGATTTCAGGTTTTTTAACATATGACTATTTTGACGACGCAAATATAGTTTGGTAATAAGTAATTAGTATCAATTTTATGTAGTAATTGAGAATTATAGTTTCATATCGCTTAAAATTTGAGGTGTTTCGAAATTAAATATGCGGTGAATAACATGGACAAGCTTTCATTTTCACTCCTGTATTGCCAATATATAAAGCTATTTAAAAACGATAGACAAATTGTTTTGTATTTTATTGAAATTCAACTTGAAGTAGATTTTATGTTCTTGAACTAAATATGGTGAAGAAAAAAATGTAAAAAGTTGGAGTTCAAGAGGTGGCAATGGGATTAACAATATGTTTTTAAACAGCTTCATATTTATTAATGCTACATTTGTGGTTAGAATTTGAAAATCACTAAATTAATTGGACATTGATAGCATCAATTCTACTATTCCTAGGAAGTATTACGGTATTGCTTATTTCATCGGATAAATTTGTCGATTCTTCTGAGAAAGTTGGACTGGCAATGGGCATCCCTTCATTTGTAGTCGGAGTTACTATAGTAGCATTTGGAACTTCACTTCCTGAATTGGCCACTTCTATTGTATCTGTATATTCTGGCACTTCGGAAGTTGTGATTGGTAATGCTGTAGGTTCTAATATCACAAATATTTTATTGGTACTTGGTTCTGCCGCAATTTTTGGTAAAGGTATTAAGATCGATCATGATGTCATGAAAACAGACATGCCCATGTTATTTGGCTCTGCTTTTCTTCTTTATTTTGCCTTGCAAGATCTCCAATTGAGCATTTCAGAATGTCTTATTTTTTTAGTGGCACTTGCTGTATTTCTGAGTAGCTCCTTGAAATCTGATGATGAATCAGAAGACATTCAAAAAACGAAGTCAAACCCAAAGGATTGGATTACAATTATAATTGGTGCGGTTCTTATTTATTTCAGTGCCAAATATACAATTGAGTCATTGAAAGACCTTGCCACAATGGCCAGTATACCCACCCACGTCATAGCTATTACCGTGGTTGCTTTGGGTACTTCACTTCCAGAGGTTGTAGTAAGTCTTAGTGCTGCCAAGAAAGGCAATCATGGGATTGCTGTCGGCAACGTCTTAGGATCCAATATTTTTAATACATATGCTGTAATGGCGATCCCGGGCTTACTTGGAAATCTAACTATTCCAGAATCCACGATGCTATTTAGTGTACCTTTCATGTTAGCAGTTTCGATACTTTTTGGAATGATATGTCTCACGAAAACAATTTCGAAGTGGGAGGGTTATATGCTTATTGCTTTCTATGTATTTTTTATTGGAACTATGATAAATACACATTTAACATAAATATTACCAATTAATTACATATTTATTTTTTCTGTTTTATCTTTGAGCCAGATCAAGAACCCAAAGTACCTCTATTTAAACTAATAAATCATCATTATCACTTTTAACTAGAATGGTCTATTAGTTTGGTTGCTTGAAATTTAAATTTCTAAATGCCACCTTTCACTATATTTTAAGAATTAAATTAAAATGAATTCTATACAAATTTTAGATATTATGAATAAAAATTTACTGTTAACGTTTTTTCTTTTTTTCATGGCCTCAGCACAACTTCTTGGACAGTGTGGAAACCTTTATATCGGAGGAGTGATTGATGGTCCTCTTTCAGGTGGAACTCCAAAGGGTATTCAAATATGTGCTTCTGGAGACGTGGCCGATCTTAGTATTTATGGAATTGGCGTAGCAAATAATGGTGGTGGATCAGATGGACAGGAATTTACTTTTCCAGCAGAATCAATATCTAATGGTGATTGCTTTTGGATAGGTTCAAACACAAATGGTTGGATCGCATGGTTTGGGTTTGAACCATGCCTTACAAGTGGTGTAGCTGGCATCAATGGTGATGATCCTATCGAACTATTCTGTTCTGGCAGTCTTGAAGATGAATTTGGAGATGTCGCACTTGACGGAAGCGGCGAATGTTGGGAATATCAGGATGGATGGGCAGTAAACAATACCACCAGCCCTAATTTTGGTGCATTCTCTTGCGGCGATTGGACTTTTAGCGGTCCTAATGCTTTGGACGGTGAATCTTCTAACGCCTCTGCGGGCACTCCATATCCCAGTCCTGCTCAAACTTGCCCAGCAGTTTTGCCAGTTACTCTAACCTCTTTTTCAGCAAAGACTAGAAATAGCTCTATTCAATTGTTATGGACTACAGAATTGGAAATAAACAATGACTATTTTGAAATTCAAAGATCTTCAGATGGCAGGGCATTCCAATCTATAGGAAGTGTAAATGGAAATGGAAATTCAACCAGAGAATTAGAATATTCTTTTGTAGACAACAATGCTGAAGTAGGCACAAATTACTACAGATTAAAGCAAGTTGATTTCGATGGTGGATTTGAATTTTCTCATCTTATCAAGGTAGAAAACAAATCGAATAGAGTAAAAATCTATCCTACGAACATTGTTAATTCCATAAATATAGAAATAGAGGATGCTGAAGAAACAACACTAACAATTGTAAATAACGTGGGTGAGACGTTTAAATTAGTTAGTCTGAATTCAACTTTAAATTCGGTAGATATTTCTGAACTTCCTTCTGGAATTTATTATGCAAAAGTAGAATCACCATCTGAATATTTCGTTGAAAGAATAATCAAGTATTAAACTTTCTAAAAAAGAATAAAAAAGAGCAGGCAGAACATTTTTGCTTGCTCTTTTTGCGTTATGTACCAAATACCATCAAAATGATATCTTTGCAATCCAGAAAAAACAAAAAACTATGTTTGGAGATCTAATGGGAAATATGGAGGAGAAGCAAAAAGCTATGAAAGAAAAGCTTCAAGCCATCCAAATCACTGAAAATCTGGAAGGGATAGATATTTCAGGTAATGGTGCACGAGAAATACTGAATATCTCGATAAACGAGGACTATTTCAATCCGGAGAGAAAAGAAGAATTGGAAGACCTTTTATTGGTCGCTTTTAATAACATATTAGACAAGATATCTGCCGAAGAAGCCAAGGAATCGCAGAATATGATTAGCCAAATGCTACCACCTGGAATGGAAGGATTATTTGGCAACTAATATCAATTTGTAAGAAAAACAAAAAATGAGGTCACATTCTATATTTTCATTGTATTCGACACTGCTTTTTATTGTCCTATTTGGTCATGACTCGTTCAGCCAGCAAATAGGAGATTACAATTTTAACAATTGCGATTTTACAGATGCTAATGGTGTTTTTCAAGATGCCAGTACTATTTTTCCACCTTCTTGTGATTGTGGCCTGATAGGTGATGGATTATATTTTGATGGCAATGATGACAACCTTATTTTTCCCTCGGAGATTGATGCGTTGATGGAAGACGACTTTACTATAAGTTTTTATTTTCAATTTGATCAGGCTACCAGTCTTACCGATATATTATCAGTTCGTAGCAATTGTGATCTAGATTCATTTATGTCACTTACGTATAATCCCCTCGACGAGTCTTTAAATTTAGAATTGGCTCAAACTATTGGAGACATTCAATCTGAAAAAGTGACACTTGACCAAAGCGTTTGTTGGCATAGAATAGTGCTTACCAAATCCGACTTGTTTTATGAATTGTATGTCGATGACAAATTGGAAATATCCATTTTATCCAATGGTGTTGTCAACTTTGCTAATAATGCCAGACTATCTATCGCCAACAGCCCATGTTTGGTGGTCAATGAAGAAAGATTCAATGGATGGATCGATGAGTTTCAGTTTTATACGAGGGCATTATCTGCAATTGAGATCATTGCAAATTCATTGAATCCAGATAAAATAACATCCAATGATACTACGATTGTTGAAGGCTCAGATGTGATGATAAATGTAGGAGCTACATGCGCTTCGACTTTTAATTGGAATCCCACTACAGACCTTGACGATCCTACTATCTTGAATCCAATTGCCACCCCTCTTCAAACCACTAATTATGCACTTAGCATTACGAATTCGAATGGTTGTCAGACTGTAGATAGTATTACCATCAATGTAATTACAGAAGATGATTTGGACTGCGAAAAATTATTATTGCCCAATGCCTTCACACCTAATAATGACCAGTTGAATGACCGATTCGGAATAAGTAATATATTTCTAATTCAAGACATCGAATATTTTGAAATATACGACCGCTGGGGTGCAAAGATGTGGGAAACCAACATAACTTCTGACACCTGGGATGGAACCTTCAAAGGAAATGAGGTCAATCCTGGTATGTATATGTATAAAGTCAAATACACATGCAGAGATGTTGAATATGTTAAAGTAGACAACTTTTCAGTACTTCGCTAATTCTTTAAGAAGATACCGTATATTAGCGATCTTATGGCGAATAAAATACCATATCTACACCTAATCTGTTGCTTAATTTGTGCCTTTCTATTTGTCAATTGCAAGTCTGACAATAAAAAGGTTGAATCCAAAAAGATGGAAACATCTCCTACGCCTATAACTCAGATGGAACAAAAAGAATCAATAGAACTGGATTCTGTCTCAGTGGAAAAGGAAGATATCTCCAACATTGATACTTCCGAAATAACACACACCGAGACTCCTCCATCAAAAGATAAAAAGAAAGAAAAATCTGCAGTCCAAACAAAATCCAAGAAATCGGAACCCGTGAAATCTACGGCTTCCTCTCAAGATAAAAAGCCCATAAGAGTCGCAAGTAAGAAAAAACCTAAAATTCAATTTGAGGAATTGGTTTGGAATTTTGGAGAAATTACGGAAGGTGACATTATAGAAAAGAAATTCAAGTTTACGAATGTGGGAAATGCTCCACTAGAAATCATTGCTACAAGTGCAACCTGTGGATGTACGAGACCGTCCTTCCCTTTCCTTGATATTGCACCAGGCGAATCCAATGTCATTGGTGTAACCTACAACAGTGTCGGAAAGGATGGAGAACAAGATCCAGAAGTCACGGTAGAATCAAATACTCATCCAAAAATCACAACCATCAAGCTTCATGGAACCGTAAAACCAAAGCCGAAAAAAGAAGCAAAATCAGACTCATCGACGATGGTGAAAGATTCAATTGTTTCCAATCAATGAGTCGGATGGTTTGTAACTGAATAGTGTACTTTTCAAACCAATTTTATACCCTAAATTTTCATCGAGTTGACCTCATAATTGAGATCCATGATTTCAACCCTTGTCTGAAGGTAGGAAGCCCTTTCAAAAGTTCTTTTTGCTCCCTTGTGATATTCTCAATAATACTCCAATGGTTTCGGATTATTTTTGAATTGTTGATGAAAGTACTATTGGCATCATAAATATGTAATGGTTCAGACTTCATTCCATTGATCTCCAACACCTTGAAATTACCCTTTAAGAAATCCTCAACAGAATTTGATTTGAAGTCGATACGGAAAAAATTCAGTCCATCAGCCTTGTGAAAAAGAGAACTCAGCATCGAAGACATTTCATCTGAAACATATTCCATCTTACTATGAAACTTTGCACCTCGGGAATAATTTCCAATGAAGTCCAAAATCACTTTTTCATTTTTCTTTGGGATGGAATCCAATTCTGTCGAAAGTCTTTTGTATACATTTTCCTTTAAGAGAAAAGGATTGTTGTATTGATCAATCAAGGTTTTTAAAGTCCTTTTGCCATCTCCAACAACATGAGGATAAGTCTTTTCTATAAACGACGAAACACCTGATCTTTGCTCTTGCGGGTATCTATAATATAATACTGAAAATTCTTTTTTGTAATCTACATATTCTTGTAATAGCCATTCTCTTTCTTGCACATCATTGTCGTCAAAAAAAGAGTTGAGTTCATTTTCATCACTGATCTTGTACACCTTGAATCCCTTTAGCCCGACATTTGGCTTTACGATTAATGGAAATTGAAGATTATTTTTTTCCATAAATGAATTGGCAGCTGTTCGAGAGGTAATAATCGTGGTCGCTGGTACGATATGAGGAGGTAGAAGATCGTAGATATCTGTTTTCCTGTCATACAACATTCCACCAAGGTCAATAGCAGGATTGCATGCCGAGAAAAAAGTCATACTTCGAAATCGAGCACCATTCAATAAATAATGATACAAAGATTGCCAGTAAAAATGCTGAGAAGTCCAATATCCTCTATCGAGTATTTTCATATCAGTTTGGCTTATAATAAGATTACTTCTAAAAGTAAGGTACAGAAATTATAACAATCTCTTAGTCTCCTAATGAAATTATTCCAACTAATTGAAGTTTACCAATGATTATCCCATAAGAATAAAATTGGGATACTTGGAAATTAAAAATGACTATTATCGCTCGGAAAGTAAAGACGTCAATATATAAAACTCAAAAAGCCCCAATGCCATTGGCAAGGAGCTTTATATTATTCAAAATAGGGATTCCCTATCCTAGTCTTCTAATTCTTCTTCAGCTTTGATAAGTACCTTACCTCTGTAGTAAAGGTCGTCACCGTGATAATATGCTCTATGATACTGGTGCGCTTCTCCTGTTTCTTTACAGATCGAAATTTGAGGTACTTCAGCTTTGAAGTGAGTTCTTCTTTTTCTCTTTCTCTGCTTCGAAATTTTACTCTTAGGATGTGCCATTTCTATTTATTTTATCTATTCTTAATTATCTATTTATTCCGTTTTCAAAATAATTATTGCGAAAAATCAATACCCTTCAATGAATCCCAAACATCGTTTTGATTTTCTTTGTCATCCTCAACTTTCAATTTATCCAAAACATCAAAGTTGCAAGGTGGTTGCTTCTCACTACTACAATCATAAATCTTTATTATTGGCATGCTCAACAAAATATACTCATATACAATCTGTGCCAAATTGAGTACTGAAGTCTCTGGATGAATAAACATTATTTCGTCATTACTTCCTTCATCTTCTCCATACTTTACATGCAATTTGTAGCTACCTTGCATCGGTAAATTTATATCAGATAGACATCGATCACAATTAGTTTTTGTCTTTCCACTTATTTCGAAAAGAAGAATACTATGATCATGCCTTTTGTCCAACTCAACATCCACATCAAAACTTCCATTGTCAATATGAGAATCTTCAAACTCTTTGAAAAACTCGGAATCAACACTGAATTTTAAAAGGTGGACGCCATTTCCCAAACCTTTATAAGGGACTGAAAAATGGTCTAAAACATTCATAATTAAAAGAACTTTTTTAAACGGAGTGCAAAGATAACCTAATTTATTACATTTTCAACTAATTCAGGGCTGATTTTAGCATAAGGGAATTCAATCTATTTTGGACATTTCACATTTTAAATTACTTTGAAAAAACTTTACTTTCCTTCATTAGGCATGCTGAAAATCAGTTTGGATTGTTGATTGTTGATTGTTGATTGTTGATTGTTAATTTAGTGCGTGAACCACATTCATCGAAAAATTAGCCCTGATCTCTGGTTGATAATCTCCTCTTTGAAATTCTGTATCATTGTACATTAATCCCGTGATCAAGACCAGTTGAGTTGCAGGCGAAAAGTAATAATTGTATTCCAATATTGTGGACACAGAGAGCGTGGCTTGATAAAAATACGATTGGATAAAGCCAGCCGAGACATTAGTCGAAAATTCAAGGTTGGTTCTTAATGAAGGAAGATATCTGTATCTATATTCAAAATACAAATTTCCAGAAATAACATCATTTTCCAGCACATCATTATCTCGAAACTCCTCTAAATATCCTAACCGTCCGCCTATTACCTTTGTGGTATAATATTCAAGATCTCCGTTTCTATTGATTTCATATTCCGCATCTCCATAAAATCCACCTTGAATGAATTTGGAAAAAGGATCATTCACATTTCTTTGATAAGACAAATTGCCAAAAAATGTTGGTGTCAATGTAAATTCTAATCTCTCCCCACTCTTTCTAAAAATAAAATTTTCATATCTAAATGTATCATAGATAATAGCAAAAGCTGGGACTGAGCCTTTTTCAATCCATCCTTTTTTCTCTACATATTCAATTATTCTCTCAATCCTATAAATGAATCTTAATCTATTATCCATCACTCTTTCAAATTCCAAATCGCCAATCAAATCGAAAAATAACTTCATCTCGTTAGCCGTAGGAATCTCAGTCAAGAGGTTATTGTTTTGTAATTCTTCCAATATTCGCCCCCCAAGCCAAGCATTATTAACAATTTCGATCCTTCCAAAGCCAAATCCTAATTCATAACCCAAATTTATTGTTTGCACATACCTTTTGGAGAGTCCTAAATTATCGCGATATGAACTATTAGTCGCTAAGTTCAGGCCATTCTTGAAGTACTTCAAATTGTCATCATAGGATCTGTTGACATTATCGAAAAAGGTATTAAATGATATCCCATTGTTATCGTTCTGACCAGAATCTACGTCCAACCTAAAATTTCTATACTTGGTTATTTGATTGTGTTCGTCATTATATATTTGATAGTCTTGATAATCTCCTCCAATTCTTAAATAGAGTATTTTTTCCAAGTCAGGACTATTTATTACGTCTTTGTAATCAAACTTGACGTCGGGCGTGATGAATGTAGTTCTATATTCACCATCGACTCTCTTATAAGAATCCAAGTCGTACAATATTCTATTTTGACAATTGGATGCAAAAGAGAAAGCCAATACAAATACTAATATCAAATATATTTTCATAGTGCCTGGTTTATTGTGTGCGTCTCGCTTACGGTAAATATATACATTCTTATGTCGTTTATAGCTGTTTTGTATGCCTCCTATTAATACTACTTTAACACCGTGATATCTCCAATCTTATTAAAATTAACACCATTGATCAATTGAACCTCCAGGTTGTAAAAATATACGCCTTGTGCCACTTTGTCAGAATTCTTATATCCATCCCACAATGATCCACCACTTTCAAGCATCACATTATTGATGTTGTGAATCAATCCTCCCCAGCGGTCGTAGACACTAAAAGAATTGACTTGTGCCACACTTCTACCATAATAGAAAAGAGAAAACTGATCATTGATATTGTCATCATTTGGTGAAAAAATATTTGGCAATATGATAAAATTCTCTTCGTCAACATTAATCCTTATTGAATGACGGGCTTCGCATCCATTTTCATCAGCCACCAGAATGCTAAGATCATCGGTCATGAATGGAACGAAGGCAGGTTCTGGACAGTTTGAGCAAGTAAATTCGCCTTGTCCTGTCCATTCAATAGTCTCAAAATCAATTGAATAATCAGGCGTCAATATCAAATCATCTCCTAATTTAATAGTTGTATCATTGCCAATAAACACCTCCAATTCTGGCGGATCAAATAATTGAATAGATAAAACATCTGAACACAAATATTTATCTACCACATTAATGGAATAGGTGCCAGACGTAAGTGAAGCGCCCGACGAGGTGTCCGTTCCTGAATCAATAGTATATGAAAGATCTCCATTACCCCCAATAATTGAATTCACCTCAATGAATCCATCGTTGTATCCAAAACATGTAGGGTCGCCAAAAACTACATCTTCATAAATAATTTCTTTAGGAGAAATAAAAAATAGGTCCAAAAAAACAATGCTATCACATCCATATTGAGACTCAAAACTCTCGACATATGATCCCGCTTCACTTAGTTGCTGATTGCCAAATGGAAATATCAAGCCCTCACACAAAGTGTCCGCTACCTCATAGGTGTCTGGTAGAATGGTCAATTTTATTTCATCCGATATTATCCTGCATTTATTATTGAGAATATTTATCTCATTCCCCGCTGAATAATATCGATAAAAATAATCACCAGGAATAAAATTAGTATGTACAAGTGTGTTATCGGTACTGTCTTCAAGTGTTACCCAATTGGTTCCATCTTGGCTGCTCTGCCATTGAATAGCAAATACCTGTCCTTGCCCCGCATCAATATCCGCCAGAATAGTGAGTGGTTCATCATCTATACACAAGAATATCGTGGTATCACTCTCTATCCCAATAAAAGAAGAAGGGCCGCATGGCCTAAACGATATATTGTCAAGAGCGAGATCATTGCCACCGCCACCAGGTGCATTATTTCGTAAGGTTAGGGTTATCGAGGATTGAGTGCTGGTTGTTACAAAGGAAAAACCAAACTGCCTCCATTGTTCTGTTTTGGGAATGTCTCCAGTATTATACACTACTTCATTGTCTATCAAAAAACTGACATTAGGGTCTATATGATTAGGGGTTCCAATCCTGATCAAATTTAGAATGTCTGCAGAAAATTCATACAAGGTATTTTCACAAAGTCCACTTACCTCTTCTTCATAAAATATACCAGGCTCATAAGAAGCATTTACCACCATCATATACCCATTGGGATCTGAAGAGTTGTCTTCCACGCTTATCCATGTGGGGTACAATCCATTGAGTGCGGCCGTATTGCTGCAGATTACATATGACCCATCCTGGGGCACACTGGTAGTATAGTTATATCCTGGAGCGATATTAGGGTTAGTAGTCAATATTGGTGCCGTCCCACTCCCAAAATCTCCTCTTTCAAATATATTTTCACCAAGATTTCCACTACAAATATCTTGACCAGAACAATCAAAAACAAAGAGTAGAAATATTAAACTGGTGACAATTGATTTCATACATAAATGTATAAAAATAATCGATCTTGAACGATCAATAAAGGGAAGATGAATTTGATGAGAATTGCCACACAAATCTATTTGGACGAATGACTTGTCCATCTTCATAAAGGTAATTTTCTCCATCAATTGTTTTCATAGGTAAATGTAAGTTTCTCGTTTTATTCATAAATCGCGGAATAAAGTAAAGGTCGTGAAACACTTTGTTTTGTACAAAATGTCTGATTTGCTCCGAATCAATGCCCAACTGCCCGCCAATTGTTTGACCATAACCAATGTCATGAATAACCCCAAAACTCAATATTCCATGGCTCAGACGTCCATAGTTGCAATCCGTAATATCTCTAAATCCCCATCTCGCAGGATAATTCGAATCCCGAATCTTTTTCATCTCTTTACAATGTGAATCTCCTGTCCAAATAAGGAGTTTCGAGAGGTACAAAGTCTGTTTTTCATAAAATCCAAAGGCAAACCCACCAGTCCTATATCTATCCTTGCCATTGGTATTGGCAAAAACATCATTGCTAAATTGAGACACAGTTTTATTGAAACGCATATGGAGCGTACCTACATTTTGTGTGGTTCCTATGCCATTAAAGAACCTTTGCCAGGTATAACCCATGCTATTTTTGAATCTACGGCTATCCATAAATTTCATGTAACTCAAGTCATTTTCGTTGGGTTCTACCCTATCGCCCCATGAGTAATTTATGGTACCCATTAAAGAATGTTCCAAATGGTTAATATCTGGGCCAAAACTCCTAAAATTGTACCTAATATCATATGCCAGGGCCAATTCGACATTGGTCTCAGTATAGTATTCTCCAATCACCTTCAATCCAATATTATTCTCAGGAAAACCAAAATTTGTGGTAACCTGCAAATGTATTTTCCATTGATCATCTTGTGACCATATCTGAATGATATTCACAAAACTAAAAGCAATAATTAATCCTATCGAATAAATGAATTTCAAGCCTTATTCTATTTGATTCTTAAAAAACAATAATATTATTCCTATCTTTTGTAAACTAAAACGACGAAAAGATAGGAATAAAAAGAACGAACAATCAATACTTTCGTTTATTTAGTATATTGAACACAATTCTGTTTACGTTTCTTATATGAAATCAATTAGATCGGTAGCTATGAAGTTTACTTTGAAATGTTTAATGTCGACACTATTGGTGGTATTAGCTTATCAGGCCAATGCTACACATAATCGTGCAGGAGAAATCACGTATGTTCAAACTGGGCCCCTTACCATTTATATGACGGTCACAACCTATACAAAGACAAGTAGTTTATCTGCGGATAGAGACAGCATCGAAATATTTTGGGGAGATGGCACCAGCGAATTTGTACAAAGAAGTAATGACAAGGGAGTACCTCTTGGTAATGATGTCAAACTTAATACTTATGAAAAAGAACATACTTATCCAGGGCGAGCGACGTATACCATTGGTTTTGCTGACCCAAATAGAGTAGCCAATATCCTCAATGTGAATTACCCGAATTCCGTAGAAGTTGAATTTTTCCTATCTACAACATTTACATTATTAGACCCTCAATTTCAAGGAACCAATAGCTCAGCTATCTTACTTCAAGCGCCTGTAGATATAGCTTGCGCCAATAAAATTTTCATCCACAACCCCAATGCTTTTGACCCTGATGGAGATAGCCTGTCTTACGAATTGATCGTACCAAAAATGTCTGCTGAAAATGAAGTTCCTGGCTACCTCTTTCCAAATGAAGTGAGCCCAGGACCTTTGAATCAAATAACTTTGGATCCAGCCACTGGTGATTTCACTTGGAATACCCCAAAGCAACAAGGAGAATACAATATTGCAATAAAAATAAATGAATGGAGGGATGGCGTATTGCTCAACTCAATAATCAGGGATATGCAAATCCTGGTTTCAGCATGTGAAAATGATCCCCCGACTATCGACGTAGTCCAAGAAATATGCGTGATAGCTGGTGAAGAAATCAATCTTCCCATTGTCGTAGATGATCCAAATAGTAATCAGAAAGTTGGACTTTTTGCTTCTGGAGGGCCATTTGTTGTTGAAAAAAACAAGGCTACAATCGAAAATACAAATGGCTTCCAATCACCTGAATATACTGCGAATTTTGTTTGGCAGACTACGTGCAATCATATTTCGGATCGATATTATCAGGTAGTACTGAGGGCTGTTGATGATTTTCTGACTGACTCTACTGGTCTCGCCACCCTAAAAACAATTCGAATCAAAGTGGTAGGGCCTCCTCCTGAAAACCTTACTGCAGAATCCGAAAGTGGAGGAATTAGACTCTTTTGGGATTCCCCATATGATTGTGAAGTTACTGATAATCAGTTCTTTCAAGGATTTTCAGTATGGCGAAAAATTGGAAGTACAACATTGCCCTTAGATACTTGTGATCCAGGATTACAAAATTCTCCCTATACCAAAATCGTATTCCAAACCAAAAACAAGGTTGGAGATAGCTATGCGACTGTGGACGATGATGTTGAAAAAGGAGTTACCTATTGTTATCGAGTCTTGGCCGAATTTGCTCAAATTTCAATTACCGGAAATCCCTACAACAGAATAGAAAGTTTACGATCTGATGAAGTTTGTCAACAGCTTAGCCGTGATATACCTTTACTTACCAAAGTCTCAATAGAAACCACTAATAATGTGAATGGGACGGTACATATTCGATGGACCAAACCACTGCCAGGAGATCTTGACACTATAGTTAATCCGCCACCATATACCTATGAATTATTCCGATCTTCAGATGACGGTGTGAATTTTGAAATTATTCCAGATTTCACGGTTACCACCTCAACATTTTCTGAAATAATTGATACTAATTATTTTGATGACAATTTGAATACTGTTGACATTCAACCTCAATACTTCATCAAATTTTATAGTAATAATAGTGAATATGGTGATTCGCCCAGTGTTTCCTCTACCTTTTTATCGGTGGCGCCAAGTGACAATTTACAAGAATTGACATGGAATGAATTTGTACCATGGACAAAGGTATCTTACAACATATATTATACAGAACCAGGAAGTTCGACATTTGAATTTTTAAGCACATCCTTCCAACCGAGTTATACACATACGGATTTGCAAAATGGATTGGAATATTGTTACTATATAGAGGCCATTGGTTCCTACGATATTCCAAATATTGAAGATCCATTAATCAATTTATCGCAAGAGGTATGTAGTATACCTTATGATAATATTCCTCCTTGCCCACCGACATTAGAAGTTGTGAATCTGTGCAATAATGGAGATGGAGAGATTGATCCTAAAGAACTTATTAATACACTCACCTATACCAGGCCAAATTCGACTTGTCCTGAAACAGATGATGTCCTAGGTTATTATCTCTATTTTAATGATATCGAAGGCCAAACACTTGTTCGAATTGATTCGATATTAGAAGAAAGTGTAACCCAATATGAACATATCCCGACAAGAGGTATTTCAGGATGCTATGCAATTTCTGCATTTGATATGAATGGCAACGAAAGTGAATTGAGCAATATAGTTTGTGTTGACAATTGCCCTGCATATCAATTGCCCAACACATTTACACCAAATGGTGATGGAGCAAATGAACTCTTCGTACCAGTGATAAATAGATTTATTGAGACGGTCGATTTCCAAGTTTACAATGAATGGGGCAATCAAGTGTTCGAATCTAGAGATCCTTTAATTCTTTGGGATGGAACCTCAGAAAATGGCAAAGAACTTCCTGATGGCACCTACTATTATACTTGCAGGATTATTGAACAAAGAGTGACGGGTAATGTTGAAGGAAATGTGCTCTTAAAAGGTCATATCAATATAATCCGTTAGTACAATTAGAGCATATTATTGAAGGGAATAATGAGGTAATGATAAAAGACATCGAATGTTTACAGGAATAGTAGAGAGGCTAGGAAAAATAAAAGCAATACAACAAGAAAACACCAACTTTCATTTTACCATTTCTTCTGGAATAGAAAATGAGTTATATATAGATCAAAGTGTAGCTCATAATGGAGTATGCCTAACTGTGGTGGAGATAAATGACGACTCATATATTGTAACTGCAATAAAAGAGACCATGATCAAATCCAACCTGGGTTCCTTATCTGAAGGTGATGAAGTGAATCTCGAACGGGCAACCATTTCAGGCCAAACAAGAATGGATGGACATACGGTTCAAGGACACGTGGATGGCACCTCTATCTGCACCAATGTATTGGACGAAAACGGCAGTTGGCTTTTTACATTTCAACTCAATGATGAAAATCGTTCTTTAGTCGTAAATAAAGGATCAGTATGTGTCAATGGAGTAAGTCTTACCGTTGTTGATCCTACTAGAGATGAATTTTCAGTGGCGATTATACCTTATACTTTCGAACACACTAATTTTAAGAATATCAAGGTAGGTGATGAGGTAAATTTGGAATTTGATATTATAGGAAAATATGTCCAAAGGTACTTAGATAATACACGAAACAATTAATCATTTCATGGGTTCTTTGGTTCGCTTCTTTTTCAAGAAAGAAATGAAAGCGCGAGCGGCGAGCGGAAGATTAAATTGAAAACTATTACCTCATTATTACGCAATATTTATCAAAAAAAGGGTAATCAATTCAAAAGTACAGGTTCTTAAATGGGCATATTCAGGAGCAGACTAACTTTCAAAGACTATAGCTAGAAAATTAACCAAAGAGATAAAAGAAGCGTGGCCCTGACTGGGCTTTGGGATGAGGGAGCGGCCATGCGTGCTGCATTGGGCCAGTCTAGACTTTTTTGGTTCGTTTTTTTGGCAATAAGACTGATTGATCTTTTATGTAAATAAAAGTGATAATGAAATTATCAAAAGAAGGAACACGATAGTGGAGGGCGGAATGAACGCCCGTCCTGGCGAAGGACTAGTCTAGGTTAAAAATAATACCTCATAATAAGGTAAAATATAAGAAAAATGGGGTTTCTTTTCAGGAGTAAAACCTATGCAATCAATGCTTTATAAAGGATATTCCTACTTATGAACATCCCTAAATGAAATATAAATAATTGAATTTCAGCATTTTGAAAAAAAATAAATGGAAAAATATTTTATTAATGAATATGCCTAAATTCTTGATACAAAAAAAGGGAAGTCAAATTGACTTCCCTTTTAATATATTGTTGCAATAGGAAAACTTATTCAGCTATCTCCTCTACTTCTTCTAATTCTTCCACTACAGGATCTCTCTGAGTCACAATCATATTTCTAAATTTCTTGTGGCCTGTACCTGCAGGAATATTCTTTCCTACAATTACATTCTCCTTAAGTCCAGTCAAATAATCAACCTTTGCATTAATTGCAGCAGTACTCAATACTTTCGTAGTTTCCTGGAATGATGCAGCTGAAATCCAACTGTATACTCCCAATGAAGCTCTAGTAATACCTTGTAATAGGGTCGTAGAAGTAGCTGATACGGCATCTCTAGCTGTCACAGCCTTCAAATCATTTCTCTTTAGATGCGAATTCTCTTCTCTCAACTCTCTTACGCTTACCAATTGTCCGATTTTGAGATTAGTAGACTCTCCATTGTCCTCTACTACTTTCTTATCATAGATCCAATCATTCTGCTCCATGAAATCCACTCTTTCTACCGCTTCTCCTTCCAAGAATGAAGTATCTCCCGGATCAATAATTTGCACCCTTCTCATCATCTGTCTAACGATAACTTCGATGTGCTTATCATTGATACTGATACCTTGAGAACGATAAACCTCCTGAACTCCATTCACTAAATATGATTGAACTGCAAATGGTCCTCTAATATTCAAGATATCCAATGGTGAAGTAGCTCCATCTGATATTTGTGAACCAGCTCTCACGAAGTCACCCTCTTGAACAAGAATATGCTTTGACAATCCAACCAAGTATTTCTTTCTTTGTCCCGTCTTCTCATCATCAATGAAAATCTCTCTGTTACCTCTCTTTATCTTTCCAAAAGAAACAATACCATCTATCTCAGCTGTAACAGCAGGGTTTGAAGGATTTCTTGCTTCGAAAAGCTCGGTAACCCTTGGAAGACCACCTGTGATATCCTGTACTCCACCTAACTTTCTAGGTATCTTCACGATAGTTTGTCCAGGCTTCACATCTGATCCATCTTCAATTGCTATATAAGCTCCCACTGGTAAGTTGTAGCTCTTCAATTCTTCTCCACTTGGGCTTACAATCTTGATCGTAGGAATCTTCTTTTTATTTTTAGATTCTACAATTACCTTCTCTGCATATCCAGTCTGATCATCTCTCTCAATTCTGAAGGTAACCCCTTCTTCGATTGATTCGTATTGTGCAATACCTCCATCTTCAGTAATGATTACCGCGTTAAATGGATCCCACTGACATACTTTGTCTCCTTTCTTGATCTTATCTCCATCAGAAACAAATAATTCAGAACCATAAGGAATATAAAGTGTGGTAAATAATTTACCAGTTTCTACATCCTTTACTTTTATTTCACCAGATCTAGATACTACAACATTCTTTTTAGTATCCTTATCTTTTACAGTTTTTACATTATCGAACTCAAGCTGTCCATCAAATTTTGACACAAGCTCTGATTCCTGCTTCGTTACAGATGCGATACCCCCAACATGGAAGGTTCTCAATGTCAACTGTGTACCCGGTTCTCCAATACTCTGTGCGGCAATAATACCAACAGCATCTCCAATCTCTGCTATTCTACCTGAAGCAAGGTTTTTACCATAACACTTACGGCACACTCCAGATTTAGTTTCACAAGTCAGAACTGATCGGATTGTTACCATTTCTACTCCGGCATCTTCGATTTCAACAGCTTTGGCATGTGAAATATACTCTCCTGCCTCTAGTATTATTGAATCATCAATTGGGTTCAATACATTATGCAAGGTATATCTACCTTCGATTCTTGACCCCAAGCTCTCAATTACATTTTCATTATCTTTAAGAGCCAAAGTATCAATACCTCTTAAGGTATCACAATCGGTCTCCATAATAATTACATCCTGAGATACATCCACCAATCTTCTTGTCAAATAACCTGCATCGGCAGTCTTTAAGGCTGTATCGGCCAAACCTTTTCTCGCACCGTGGGTAGAGATAAAGTATTCAAGTACAGACAAACCTTCAAGGAAGTTGGAAAGAATTGGATTCTCAATAATCGCGCCTCCAGTATCACCAGATTTTCTTGGTTTTGCCATCAGCCCTCTCAATCCACACAACTGCTTAATCTGCTGTTTTGATCCCCTTGCTCCAGAATCAAGCATCATATACACAGAGTTGAATCCACCCTTGTGCTCAGCTAATTCTTTCATCAAGTTCTCGGTAATCGCTGAATCGGCAGTTGTCCAAGTAGCGATGATCTTGTTGTATCGCTCATTACCTGTAATAAGTCCCATGTTGTAATTCTCCCAAACTTCATCAACCTCATCTTGAGCCTTGATCAATGTTTGTTCTTTTACAGTAGGATTGATCAAATCTCCAAGGTTAAATGATAATCCTCCTTTGAAAGACCAATAGAATCCCATATCCTTAATCTTATCAAGGAAGGCAGCAGTAATAGAAAAATCTGTTCTAGTGATAATTTCACTAATTACTTTTTTCAAATTCTTCTTTGTCAACAACTCATTGATAAAAGGAACAGTCTCTGGCACTGCCTCATTGAACAATACTCTACCTACGGTGGTATCTATCAACTTCGAAACCATATTACCCTCTTCATCCTCTACTCTTGCCTTAGTTTTGATCGGTGCGTGCAAGTCTGCTGCTCCTTCACTAAATGCAATAATTACTTCTTCAGAAGAATAAAACTTCATATCTGCTCCTTTCGTAGGAGTATTAGGATCCGCAACTTTGGTCAAGTAATAAAGACCCAATACCATATCCTGTGAAGGCAAGGTAATTGGAGATCCATCCTGAGGATTCAACATATTGTGTGCTGAAAGCATCAACATCTGAGTCTCTAAAATCGCAGCATGGCTCAAAGGCACGTGTACCGCCATCTGGTCACCGTCAAAATCGGCGTTGAAGGCACCACAAACAAGTGGGTGCAATTGGATTGCCTTTCCTTCTACCAACGTTGGTTGGAATGCCTGAATAGACAATCTGTGCAACGTAGGGGCCCTGTTCAACATGATCGGGTGCCCTTTAAGAATATTCTCAAGAATCTCCCAAATCACAGGATCTTTACGATCAACCAATTTCTTAGCTGATTTTACAGTTTTTACTATTCCTCTTTCAATCAATTTTCTGATTACAAAAGGCTTGAATAGCTCTGCTGCCATTCCTTTTGGAAGACCACATTCGTGCAACTTCAAGGTTGGACCTACAACGATTACAGATCTACCAGAGTAATCAACCCTTTTTCCAAGAAGGTTTTGTCTAAATCTACCCTGCTTTCCTTTTAGGATATCAGATAGAGATTTTAACGCTCTTCCTCCTTCAGCTTTTACAGCATTTGATTTTCTTGAGTTATCGAAGAGTGAATCAACTGCCTCTTGAAGCATTCTCTTTTCATTTCTAAGAATAACTTCAGGAGCCTTGATCTCCAATAATCTCTTCAATCTATTATTTCTGATGATAACTCTTCTGTATAAGTCATTCAAATCAGAACTTGCAAATCTACCTCCATCCAATGGAACCAAAGGTCTCAATTCTGGTGGTATTACTGGCAAGTATTGGATAACAGCCCATTCTGGCTTGTTTTCTATTCTTGATTGTCCATCTCTGAAAGCCTCTACAACTCTAAGTCTCTTCAATGCCTCAGACTTTCTTTGTTGAGAAGTCTCATTTGCAGCTTGATGCCTCAAATCAAAAGACAATTGATCTAAATCTAATCTTTCGAGCAAAGCCTTTACTGATTCTGCACCCATCAAAGCTATAAACTTAGTTGGATCAGTATCCTCCAGCATTTGATTGCCTTCTGGAAGCGTATCTAATACTTCAAAATATTCCTCCTCAGTAAGAAGGTCCATCTTGGCCAATTCTCCTTCTTTTGCACCAGGTTGGATCACAACATATCTCTCATAGTATATGATCGTCTCCAACTTCTTAGAAGAAAGACCCAATAAGTATCCAATCTTGTTTGGAAGAGATTTGAAAAACCAAATATGAACTACAGGCACCACTAATTTGATGTGACCCATTCTCTCTCTTCTTACCTTTTTCTCAGTAACTTCAACTCCACATCTATCACATACGATACCTTTATATCTAATTCTCTTATATTTTCCACAATAGCATTCGTAATCCTTGACAGGTCCGAAAATACGCTCGCAGAATAGACCATCTCTCTCAGGCTTATACGATCTATAGTTAATCGTTTCAGGTTTAAGTACCTCACCAAATGATCTTTCAAGGATATCATCTGGCGAACACAAACTAATTGTGATCGTATCAAATGGCTTCCTGGTATTAACATTCTTTTTAAATGGCATAATTCCCTATTTATATTGTTTGCGGAATATTGGATAATCCTCTATTCCAAAGAATATTCAAAAAATTAGTCAAACTTGACATCAAGAGCCAATCCTCTCAGCTCATGTACAAGTACGTTGAAAGATTCAGGTATACTTGGCTCAGGAAGGTTTTCACCCTTCACAATAGCCTCGTAAGCCTTTGCTCTACCAATAATGTCATCAGACTTGATAGTAAGCAATTCTCTCAATACGTTTGATGCTCCATATGCTTCTAGAGCCCAAACTTCCATCTCACCAAATCTCTGACCACCAAATTGAGCTTTACCACCCAAAGGCTGCTGAGTAATCAATGAGTAAGGTCCGATTGATCTTGCGTGCATCTTATCATCAACCATGTGAGAAAGCTTCAACATGTAGATAACTCCTACTGTCGCTTGCTGGTGGAATTTGTCTCCTGTCTCACCATCTTGCAGATATGTTTGACCCAATTTTGGAAGATCAGCTTTTACACATTCTGCATCAATCTCCGCCATACTCGCACCGTCAAAGATTGGAGTCGCATACTTGACACCCATTTTCTTACCAGCCCATCCAAGTACTGTCTCGAAAATCTGTCCAAGGTTCATCCTAGAAGGTACACCTAGTGGGTTCAAAACGATATCCACAGGAGTTCCATCTTCCAAGAATGGCATATCCTCGACTCTTACAATTCTAGATACGATACCCTTGTTTCCGTGACGTCCTGCAAGCTTATCTCCAACTTTCAGCTTTCTTTTCTTGGCCATATATACTTTAGCCAATTTCAGTACACCTGCTGGAAGCTCATCTCCAATCGAAATATTGAATTTCTCTCTCTTATACTTTCCTACCTCTTCGTTTACTTTGATATTATAATTATGAAGAAGTCTCGCTACTGAACCATTGATAGAATCGTCCGTAGTCCATCCTGAGTAATCCACCTGAGTATAATCCAAATCTTTAAGATCTTTTACTATGAATTTCTTACCTTTTGAAATAAGCTCTTCATTGTAAATACTCTTGACACCTTGCGAAGTTTTACCTTTTACAAGAATCATCAATTTATCTACCAAGATTGTTTTCAACTCGTTGATTGCTATCGCATGTTTGTCTTCTAATTTAGAAAGTAATTCTTTCTCCTGAACTTTTTGGAATTTATCCTTTTTAGCTCTTGCGAATAATCGTTTTCCAATAATTACTCCTTTTGTTGATGGAGGCGCTTTCAATGATGCATCTTTTACATCACCCGCCTTATCTCCAAAGATCGCTCTCAACAGTTTTTCTTCTGGAGTAGGATCTGACTCTCCTTTAGGAGTAATTTTTCCAATAAGTATATCTCCTTCACTTACCCAAGCACCTACTCTAATGATACCATTTTCGTCGAGATCCTTTGTAGCCTCTTCTGAAACGTTAGGGATATCATTTGTCAATTCCTCTTCACCCAATTTTGTATCTCTAATATCGATATCAAAATTTTCTATATGCAATGAAGTGAAAATATCTTCTTTTACAACTCTTTCAGAAAGCACGATCGCATCCTCAAAGTTGTATCCTTTCCAAGGCATGAAGGCAACCATCAAATTCTGACCAAGTGCCAATTCTCCTTTCTCTGTTGCATAACCATCACAAAGCAATGATCCTTTAGCCACTCTCATTCCCTTAGAAACAATCGGCTTCAAGTTGATCGAAGTACCTTGGTTTGTTCTTCTAAATTTGGTAAGATTATAAGTCTTGGTATTGTCTTCGAAAGAGACCAATTGCTCTTCTTCAGTTCTGTCATATCGAATCACAATCTTACTTGCATCTACATATTCTACTACACCATCACCCTCTGCATTGATCAACATTCGAGAATCCTCCGCTACTTGCTTTTCTATACCTGTACCTACAATCGGACTTCTAGGCTTCACCAATGGTACAGCCTGACGTTGCATGTTAGATCCCATCAAGGCTCTATTCGCATCATCATTTTCCAAGAAAGGAATCAAGGAAGCAGACACACCCACAATCTGGTTCGGTGCCACATCCATATATTCAATATCTTCTGGTGCTAACACTGGGAAATCACCGTGCTCTCTACACTTGATTTTGTCAGAACTAAATGCACCTTTTTCATCAAAATTGGCATTTGCCTGTGCAATTTTCTTAAAATCTTCTCCTTCTGCTGATAGGTATTCAACTCCACCTTTTACATCCAGCACACCATCAATCACCTTTCTATATGGAGTCTCAAGGAATCCCATTTTATTGACTTTTGCCAATACACAAAGTGTTGAAATCAATCCAATATTCGGTCCCTCTGGGGTCTCAATTGTACACAATCTACCGTAGTGAGAATAGTGAACATCTCTAACCTCGAAACCCGCTCTTTCTCTAGATAATCCTCCAGGTCCCAAAGCAGATATTCTTCTCTTATGCGTAATCTCAGAAAGTGGATTTGTTTGATCCAAAAACTGTGATAATTGAGAAGTACCAAAGAATGAATTAATTACAGAAGATAGAGTTCTTGCGTTGATCAAGTCAATCGGTGTAAAAACCTCATTGTCTCTTACATTCATACGCTCTCTAATGGTTCTAGCCATTCTGGCCAAACCAACTCCAAATTGAGCATAAAGCTGCTCTCCTACTGTTCTAATTCTTCTGTTTGATAAGTGATCGATATCATCCAACTCGGCTTTTTGATTGATCAAACTAACCAAGTATTTTACGATAGCAATTATGTCTTCCTTCGTCAATACCAAAGTGTCACCACTCGTACCTGAATCCAGTTTTCTGTTTATTTTGTAACGTCCAACTTCTCCAAGGTTATATCTCTTATCAGAAAAGAACAACTTGTCTATGATACCTCTTGCCGTTTCTTCATCCGGTGGATCAGTACCTCTAAGTTGTCTATATATTTGTGTTACCGCTTCAAGCTCTGAACTTGAAGGATCTTTTTGCAATGTATTGTAGATGATTGAGTAATCTTCGTCAAGGTCTTCTTTCTGAAGAATTACCTTTTCAGCATTTGCTTCAAGGATCAACTCGATATTCTCTTCATCCAAAATTACATCTCTTTCAAGAATGATCTCATTTCTCTCGATGGTTACAAGTTCTCCTGTATCTTCATCTACGAAATCTTCAGTCCATTTCTTGAGGATTCTTGCCGCTAGTTTTCTACCTACAGCCTTCTTAAGTGTTTTTGGATCTACGTCAATTTCTTCAGCAAGATCAAAAATATTCAAGATTTCTCTATCAGAATCATATCCGATAGCTCTCAATAAGGTAGTAACAGGGAATTTTTTCTTTCTGTCAATGTAAGCATACATTACAGAGTTGATATCAGTAGCAAATTCCATCCAAGCTCCTTTGAAAGGAATAACTCTTGCAGAATAAATTTTACTACCATTAGGGTGGAAACTTTGACTAAAGAATACACCTGGTGATCTATGCAATTGAGAAACCACTACACGCTCAGCACCATTGATTACAAAAGTACCTCTAGGAGTCATATATGGAATATTCCCTAAAAATACATCTTGAACAATAGTCTGGAAATCTACG
Organism: Saprospiraceae bacterium; assembly: GCA_965230575.1. GTDB lineage: Bacteria > Bacteroidota > Bacteroidia > Chitinophagales > Saprospiraceae > CAJXUU01. The sequence continues at coordinate 2,452,481 of OZ246013.1, read as the reverse complement.
TGTTCTTCATCATTGCATGATAATCTTAATTTCGCTTTAAGAGGAACGCTGTACGTCAAACCTCTTTGCATGCACTCTTCGATAGAGTATCTTGGGGGGTCTACGAAATAATCAAGGAATTCCAGTACGAAGATATTTCTTGCGTCTGTAATTGGGAAATTTTCTTGAAAAACTCTAAACAATCCTTCATTCCCCCTATTTTCTGGAGTTGTTTCCAATTGGAAAAACTCTTTAAAGGATTTAAGCTGGATTTCAAGAAGGTCTGGATAATGAGAGTTCATTCTCATTTTACCGAAATTGTGTCTCGTTGCTCCAGTACTGGTAACTAATTCGTTAGATGCCATCCGATATTGCGTTTAAAGAAAGTTACAGACAAATAACTGCTATCTGTCTAAATATGTTTTGCAAAAACGATTTTCTTAATCAAAAACAACAATAGGCTTAACCCATGTGTGTACATGGATTAAGCCAAATTTGTCATTTATTTTGTGGACTATAAAGTTCCGTCATTAAAGGTAATCTGGTTTGATTTAGAATTACTTCAATTCTACATCTGCACCAGCGCCTTCAAGAGCAGCTTTAATAGATTCAGCTTCCGCCTTATCTACTCCTTCTTTAATAACTTGAGGAGCGCCATCTACTAAATCTTTAGCATCTTTAAGTCCAACGCCTAGAAGGTTTTTCACTTCTTTTACTACTGCTAATTTTGCAGCTCCTGCAGAATTCAACATTACGTCAAAAGAAGTTTTCTCTTCAGCTGCAGCTTCTCCGCCACCGCCACCACCTGCTGCTACTGCTACTGCTGCTGCTGCTGGTTCGATACCATATTCTTCTTTAAGTATGTCTGCTAGTTCACTTACCTCTTTTACTGTAAGGTTTACTAATTGTTCTGCAAAGTCTTTTAAGTCTGCCATTTTAAATGGATTTTAAAAATTTAAAAAATTACAATTCAAAAAATATGAGTGAGAATACTTGGAAGCTGTATTCATCTCTCGAGTTGTCTTCTTAACCTCTTTCTTCAAGAGTTTTAAGAATTCCTGCAATCGTACCACCGCTGCTTTTAAGGGCAGAGATAACATTCTTGGCAGGAGATTGTAACAATCCTATGATTTCTCCTACGAGTTCATCTTTTGATTTCAATGATGCCAACATATCCAATTGGTCATCGCCAACGAATATATCACTATCAATGTATGCCGCTTTTAAAATCGGTCTTTCAAAGCTTTTTCTGAACTCTTTAATTACTTTTGCCGGTGCATTTCCTGTGTCTGCAAAGAATACTGTAGTAGGCCCTTTAAGCGCATCATACATTCCTTCAAAACTTTCAGCTCTGTCACCAACTGATTCCATTGCCTTTTGAGCAAGGGTATTTTTTACAACTTGTACTTCTATACCTTTTTCAAAGCATATTCTTCTGAGCTTAGATATCTGCTCAACGGTCAGTGTTGAAGAATCCGCAAAGTAGAAATATTGACTTCCACTAAACTTATCTTTTAACTGCTCTATTACTTGAGATTTTTCTGATCTTGTCATTTCAGCTATATTTTTAGAAAAAGGTTAGTTAATTGATTTAGTATCTATTTTGATTCCTGGACTCATCGTAGATGCTACAGTCACAGATTTCATATAGGTACCTTTAGCAGATGCAGGTTTCATTTTCTCAATTGTCCCCAAAAGCTCTTGTGCATTTTCAGCCAACTTTTCAGGAGTAAAAGATACTCTTCCTATAGAAGAATGAATGATTCCATACTTATCCACTCTAAATGCTATTTTACCACCTTTCACATCACCAACGGCAGCACCAACATTCGGTGTTACAGTTCCGGTTTTAGGGTTTGGCATCAAACCTCTAGGTCCTAAAATTCTACCTACACGACCAACTTGAGCCATAGTATTTGGCATTGCTATGATTACATCTACATCCGTCCAACCTTGTTGAATTTTTGCGATATACTCATCCAAACCAGCATAATCTGCTCCAGCATCTAATGCCTCTTGTTCTTTGTCAGGAGTACATAATACCAATACCGTTTTTGATTTTCCTGTTCCATTTGGCAATGTAACAGTTCCTCTGATCGCTTGATCCGCTTTTCTAGGATCTACACCCAATCTAATATGAAGGTCTATTGAAGCGTCAAATTTTGTGGTATTCACTTCTTTGACAACTTTCATAGCTTCATTCATTGGATAAAGCTTATCTGCATCATATTTATCCGCAGCAGCTTTTCTCTTTTTGCTTAATTTAGCCATTTTAAAAATGTTTGAGGTAATAACGATAGTTTATTAAACTACCTCCCTACCATGTTTTTAATAATTATTATTCTTTCTAGTTTTCTTCCTCAGGAGCGCCCCATGGTGGAGTTCCAGACATTGTAAGTCCCATACTTCTAGCAGTACCTGCAATCATTTTCATTGCTGATTCTATTGTAAAAGCATTAAGGTCTTCCATCTTGTCTTCAGCGATAGCTCTTGCTTGATCCCATGTTACAGATCCCACCTTGACTCTATTTGATTCTGAAGAACCTTTTTTCAATTTTGCAGCTTCCATTAATTGTACAGCAGCTGGAGAAGTCTTAATTACGAAATCGAATGACTTATCCTTATATACTGTAATAACAACTGGAACAACTTGACCTTGTTTCTCTTGAGTTCGGGCATTGAATCTCTTGCAAAATTCCATGATATTCAATCCCTTGGCACCCAAAGCTGGTCCTACCGGAGGTGATGGATTTGCTTGTCCACCTCTCACCTGCAACTTTACGAAACCTTCTATTTCCTTTGCCATTTTTTGTTATTCTAACGTTTTAATAAATTTGACTATCCAGATTTTTCGGTAATTTCAGGGAAGCTTGAAACAGAAAACCGAAATGATCTTGATATTTTGTCTATGATTGTTTTTCAACCTGCATAAAGTTTAGTTCTACTTCGGTACCTCTACCAAAAATCTTCACTATCACTTTAAGCTTTTTCTTTTCTTCATTTACTTCTTTGATGTCCCCAACAAAATCATTAAATGGTCCATCAATTATTTTTACCGTTTCGCCGACAAGGTAAGGCTCTATCATTGCCTCTACCAAATCTTGAGAATCATCTACTTTTCCTAACATTCTATTCGCTTCTGAAGGCTGCATCGGAATAGGTTTGTTCCTGCCGAGGAAGTGAATAACATTAGTCATATTTGAGATTGCCTGGATTATCTCTCCAGAGAATTTCGCTGGAATAGCCTCAACCAAAATATATCCTGGTAAAATATTTCTCTCTAGAATTACTTTTTTACCATTTCTGATCTTATAAACTTTTTCGGATGGAACTAGAATTTGAGTAACGTAATCTCCCCATCCATTCCTTTGAATTTCAAGTTCAATTCGTTCTTTAATTTTCTTTTCTTTTCCGCTTATTACTCTAAGCGAGTACCATCTTTTATCGTCTGACATGATTCTTATCGTTTTTGCTTATTAGGCTCCTAATTCGTATATGGTAGTTAAAGCGTTTTTAGATAAAAAATCCAGAACGAAAACTACTAAAGCAAAAATAATAGAGGCAATAATTACCAATCTAGCACTTGCCAATAATTCAGGCCATGTAGGCCATGTAACATTATGTACTAGTTCGTTATAGCTTTCTTTAACGTACAAGATAAAATCATTCATTTTTTACATTTTTAGAAGACTTCTTACAAGTCTTTGGTAAAAATCATTTTGCAGGGGAGACAGGGATCGAACCTGCAACTTGCGGTTTTGGAGACCGCTGCTCTACCAGTTGAACTACTCCCCTATGAGTAGCTTGCTCAAACATTTTCAAGCATCTAATCAAACTTATTGTGAGACATATGAAAGTATTCTTTAATACAACCCCTCACAATATGAAAAATTAAGCACCCGAATCGAGTGCTTAATTTATATATTCAAAGCAACAATATCTTTTAGAAAGAGTTGTGCTCGATATTAATCAAGGATTTCAGTTACTTGACCTGCACCTACTGTTCTTCCTCCCTCTCTAATCGCAAATCTAAGTCCTTTTTCCATCGCAATAGGATTGATAAGTTTCACTTCAAGTGTAACGTTATCACCTGGCATTACCATTTCTACATCAGCTGGAAGACCTACATCTCCAGTTACATCTGTTGTTCTAAAGTAGAATTGTGGTCTATATCCTTTAAAGAATGGAGTGTGTCTTCCTCCCTCATCTTTTCCTAAAACGTAAGTTTCACATTTGAAGTGAGAGTGTGGAGTTACAGAACCTGGCTTACAGATTACCATTCCTCTTTTGATATCAGTTTTTTCAATTCCTCTTAACAAAAGACCAGCATTATCACCTGCTTCTCCTCTATCAAGTATCTTTCTAAACATCTCAACTCCTGTACATACTGAAGTCAATGGTTTTTCACCTGGAGCCATCATACCAACGATCTCAACTGGATCTGAAGTATTGATTACTCCTCTTTCGATTCTACCTGTAGCAACTGTTCCTCTACCTGTGATTGAGAATACATCTTCAATAGGCATAAGGAATGGCTTCTCTACATCTCTTACTGGCTCAGGAATATCAGCATCAACAGCTGCCATCAATTCTTTGATTTGAGCAGTTGCAGTAGCATCTCCTTCAAGAGCTTTAAGCGCAGAACCTTGGATTACGCTAGAATTATCACCGTCAAACTCATATTGATCAAGCAATTCTCTAACTTCCATTTCTACAAGCTCAAGCATTTCATCATCATCTACAAGGTCAACTTTATTCATGAATACTACAATCTTTGGAACACCTACCTGACGACAAAGCAAGATGTGCTCTCTCGTTTGTGGCATAGGTCCATCAGTAGCAGCTACTACTAAAATAGCACCATCCATTTGCGCAGCACCCGTTACCATGTTTTTCACATAATCGGCGTGACCTGGGCAATCAACGTGAGCATAGTGTCTGTTTTCAGTCTCATACTCTACGTGTGCAGTGTTAATAGTAATACCTCTTTCTTTTTCTTCTGGTGCAGAATCAATCGTATCATAGTCCATTTTTGCTGAACCTGTTACATCAGACAATACATATGTGATTGCTGCAGTTAATGTTGTTTTACCATGATCCACGTGGCCGATCGTACCGACATTCACGTGAGGCTTGGTCCGTTGAAAAGTTTCTTTAGCCATTGGATAACTTTTTAGTAAAAATTTAAAAAATGTGTTAATAATAATATTTTCGAGCCGATGAAGGGATTTGAACCCCCGACCCCTTCCTTACCATGGAAGTGCTCTACCCCTGAGCTACATCGGCAAATTTGCTTAGCGACTCAAAAGCTTTGTTCTTGAGCGGGAGACGAGACTCGAACCCGCGACCCTCAGCTTGGAAGGCTGATGCTCTACCAACTGAGCTACTCCCGCTAATTAAATTCATATTTCAAATGTGAAAAGTGGGGGTGGTAGGATTCGAACCTACTCAGCCGAAGCACTGGATTTACAGTCCAGCCCACCTCTCCAACTGTGGCGCACCCCCAGTACTTTTTTTCACAAAAATGTGAGCCGATGGAGGGATTCGAACCCCCGACCCGCTGATTACAAATCAGCTGCTCTGGCCAACTGAGCTACATCGGCAATTTATTAAGTTTCAAAGCTATAATTTAGAACGTCTTCCAAAAAGCGATGCAAAAATATGATAATTATTTTAAATGGAGTACGAATCGAGGAAAAAAAATTTACATTTTTTACAACTTATTTTCATCTTCTTAAAAAGTAAAAATCTCACCAAATAAAATGAGCCATTATCAAGCAATTGATTACTTAATAATGGCTCAAAATCAAATATTGCCCAATATTTGATGCTTTCAGTTTTTTTACTGAAACTTAAAACTTCCCTTTGTATTTTTTTAACTGTCTTTCCAGGCTAGTTGCACACTCATCTACAGCAGATTCAAAGCTTTTGTCCTCTGCCTTGGATACCAATACCTTACCAGGCACGGAAACAGTAACTTCCACTACTTTGTCTTTGATTTTGCTAGAATTGTTTTCAAGCTTTAGATAAACAGTACTATTCGTAATTCTGTTATAATACCTACTCAATTTGTTCAGCTTGGCTTCAATAAAATCTTTCAATTTATCGTCAGCACTAAAGCCTACATTATTGATTGTAATACTCATATATTAGGATTTTGTTTCATGGTTAAATTAGACTATTATTTTTGAATTAGCAAGTAAGGAAAAAAGGTTTTTATATATTATCTCATGTATTTAATATTTAATACTCTGAGACCCTCATTCTCCCTTAGGATGTGCTTTTTTATATTCTGTTTTTAATCTGTCTATTGTATTGTGTGTATATACTTGTGTTGCCGCCAAACTCGCATGACCAAGCAATTCTTTTACTGCGTTCAATTCCGCTCCATTGGCAGACAAGTGGGTGGCAAAAGTGTGCCTGAGTACGTGCGGACTTGTTTTTTCCGAAGCGTTTATTTTTTTTAATGCCTTTGAGACTACATTGAATATCAACTTTGGGTAGCAAGGCCTTCCCTTGTCTGTTACTAAAAGGTAGTCATGGTCAAGTACTCCAAACTGTTCGTCCTTCAATTTTGAATAAGCCTCAATTTTATCCAATACTTCCTTCGTTATAGGACAAACCCTTTCTTTATTCCCTTTACCGATCACTTTAATTTCCAACCTTGCAGTATTAATGTCAGAAAACTTCATATTTATCAATTCACTTCTTCTTATGCCAGTCATATAAAGGATATTGATAATTAATTCATCTCTCAAAGCTGGAAATGAATCCTTAACAATAGTTTCTTCCTGAAGATATTCCATTTTTTGCTTTGGTACGAAAGAAGGAAGTCTTTTGGATTTCTTAAGCGATTGAACTTTCACCATTGGATTTTTGGTCACCACCTCCTTTCTACGCAAATATTTATAAAAAGACTTCAGGGCCGAAATCTTTCTATTAATACTAGAATTTGAAATTCCCTCAGTTTTCAATTCCATTATCCAACTTCGAATCATTAAGTGATTGATCAACTTGATATCCTCTATCTCATATTGACTCAAGCTATAATTGGCAAAAGCCTTTAGATCATTTTCATATGATATAATGGTATGTGAAGAGTTCTTTTTCACATCAAGTAAGTAAAGAAGAAATGAATCAATCAACGCCAACATATTACAAATATACATAATATGTTAGAGGTTGTGATATAGTCCCCAACTTTTGTGTGTAGAACAAATTGCACTAAATTATTTTTTGTCATTGTCATCCCGACCAAAGTGGAGGGATTGTCAATGGACAAAAAGAAATTATTTCGACCAAAGTGGAGAAATCTAACTGGGTGAAAGTCATTGATCTGAGGTAGATTTCTCCACGATGCTCGAAATTAAAGTTAGGACATACTCCTTGATCTTTCGACTCCGCTCAAGATGACAAGGAGTATATTTATACATCAGAAAGTGCAATTTGTTTTACACACCCAACTTTTGTAGATTTATTTATTTCAAGCATTCTTAGAATTGAGGCATTCTTTCTTTGGTAATAAGATTCTGCCCGAAGCAAAATAAAATGGTCATTTGGTTATTTAATTGCCTTATTTTTCGGATAATGTGGACTCAAATATTTAAACAGATGAAAGCTTTTGGAATAAAAAGAAAATCATTTGCTCTATTACTGTTTTTCAGCTTCAGTATCCTATATCTCCAGGCTCAACAACATCCTTATATTGATGTTTCGAAATCACTTGGAATTGATCATACTTACATTTTGAATAATTCCGGTGGTGGTGTGAGTTTTGTAGATTTTAATCAAGATGGTCTTGACGATATCACTCTGGCTACTGGAAAAGATGAACAAATACATTTCTATGAAAATACTGGCAGTGGTTTTGAATTGGTGGATTTAGGAATTGACAATAGTGAACAAGCAAAAACAGTATTGTGGGCGGATATAGATAATGATGGGGATCAGGATTTTTATGTCACTGCATTTGCCGGCACCAATCATTTGTATGAAAATGATGGAAATATGACTTTTGAGCAAATTACAGAATCTGCAGGACTACCAATTGACACTTTGAAATGCTTTGGAGCTATATGGGGAGATTATAATAGAGATGGATATTTGGATCTTTATTACACAGAAAGACCAAATGCCAATTCTGGAACAACTCAAAGAAACAGACTATTCAAAAATCTAGGTCAAAATACTTTTGAAGAAGTGACATACATTACTAATGCTTCTGATGAAGGAAGACTACCTTTTTGTGCAGCATTTTTTGATTACAATAATGATAAATGGCCTGATATCTATATAGCAAATGATCGTAAAAAGAGAAATACACTTTTGCAAAACAATCAAGGTGTTTTTGAAGATGTAAGCGATGAATGCAATGCAGGAATCGAAATCGATGCGATGAATGTAGCCATCGGAGACGTAGATAATAATGGCCTTAATGATATTTATGTCACCAATACTCCATCAGGAAGTGCTCTTTTAAAGTGTAATATTGAAGAAAACACGGAGCAAATTGTTTTTGAAGATGAAGCAGGGGATAGAGGAGTAGGGTTTTATGGCATTGGATGGGGAGCCAATTTTTTAGATGCAGATAATGACGGATGGCAAGATCTATATGTCAGTGGGATGCTGATAGGTAGTGATGTGATTTCGAGTGAACTTTATCTTAATGATCAAACTGGCTTTTTTGATCAAGCAAGCAAAGGATTTGTTGGTGATACCGTGACTAGCTTTGTCAATGCAATCGGTGATTTTAATGATGATGGATATCCAGACATTATGGTCAATAATTCTCAGTACTATGATTCTCAACTTTGGACTGCTTTACCTGGAGACAACAATTGGATAAAAATAAACTTACAAGGTGTAACCTCAAACAGGGATGGAATCGGTGCCAAAATTGAAGTCAGTTCAGATGAATTGGCTCAAATGAAATATACACACTGTGGCATTGCATTTATGGGTCAAAACTCAAATTCGCAACTATTCGGCTTGGGATCATATGAGATGATTGATTCAATAAAAATAACTTGGCCTACTGGACATATAGATAGATTGTATGATATTGAATCCAATCAAAAAATTACTATTGTGGAAGGTCAAACCACAAATGGCATTATAAACATTGACCAAGACATTCTTTCCAATGTAAAAATTCAAGACAAATTCTCTGATATTTTACTAACTCCCAATCCTTCGAGCAATCTTATATACCTGTCTGGTTTGAACATCAGACAAAAGATTAATTTTAAAATAGTGGATAGTTTTGGGAAAATTCACGCAAAGGGAATACTTAAAGATGACTCAATAGATATTTCAAATATTGGTATTGGAATGTATTTTTTACAACTAATTGATGAGACCAATAACGTCGGATCATTAAAATTCGTCAAGATTTAATTTAAAAAAAATGAAAAGTACTAAGCTTCTATTCTGCTTGATAATCTGCCTGATGGTGCAAATATCTTATGCTCAGCAATTCGTCCAATCTCAGGAAGAATCAAATATCGATCATGTATTTAATCAAGTCAACTTTAATGGCGGAGGTGTTGCATTTGTAGATATAGACAATGATGGTGATGACGATGCCTACCTGGTAGGTGGCAATATGGGCGATCGGTTATTTGTCAATGACGGAACAGGGTCGTTTACTGAAATAACGGAATCAGCTGGAATATCAGTTGCCGACGATTATTATACTACTGGTGTCAATTATGGCGATATCGATAATGATGGTGATGAGGACATTTACGTAAACACATATTTTTTAATAGAAGATCAGACTCAATATTCGCGCAATCTATTATTCCGCAACAATGGGGATTTGACTTTTACAGAAATATGGGCAGATGGAGTGCAAAAAGACAAGAGCATGACGATGGGCTCGACCTTTATCGACTATGATAATGATGGAGACCTGGATATTTATAATGTGAATTATGTCCAAACAGCCAAGTTCACATACGATGATGATGGAAATATTAATGGTTTTGACCATGATTGTTTCCCAAATTTCATGTACAAAAATCATGGAAATGGACTATTCTCAAAGGTTGGTAGTGGTGCAGGATTAAATGATATGGGGTGTGCATTAGCTGTCACAGCTACAGACTATGACAATGATGGAGATTTGGACTTGCTCGTTGGCAATGATTTTGGACCTTTTATTGAACCTAATAAACTACTCAGAAACGATTTCAACGAGACAGGTAATTTTACGGAAGTCGGAGCTGCTCTGGGTGCTGATCAAGAAATGTTTTCAATGGGTATTGCCATTGGTGATTATGACAATGATCTAGATTTGGATTACTATGTGTCCAATTTGGGAAAGAATATATTTCTAGAGCTGGATGATGGCACTTTTACTGATGTAGCTCAATCAACTGGTACTGAAAATGAATTTTCGGGATATAATACCTCTCTGGCAGTAAGCTGGGGGAATCTTTTTGCCGACATTGATAATGACATGGATTTGGATCTTTTTGTCGCAAATGGCTATGTACCTGCACCAGCATTCGTAGACAACAGCACCCTCGATCCTGATCGATTATTTATCAATAATGGTGACAAAACATTCACTGAAGCCGATTCTACCTTTGGAATAAATAATGAACTGGTATCAAGAGGATGTGCATATTCAGATATTGACATGGATGGCAAATTGGACATATTATCGATTGTTTACAATAAGCCTAGTTTCGGTCTAGACCCAATAAGCTGTCTATTCAAAAATGCAATTGACAATGACAACAATTGGGTGAAATTCAAACTCGAAGGTACAACGACTAACAGAAGTGCCTATGGTTCAAAAATATATGTATATACTGGCAATGATGTGAGGATGGCAGAACTAAATGGAGGAGCCAGTTTCTGTTCTCATAATACCAGTTATATGCATTTTGGAATTGGTCAACATGAAGCCGTTGATAGTGTAAAAATAATTTGGCCTGGAGGGGAAATCATACAAGTAGAAAAATCTATACAAACCAATACTATAAATTATATCAAAGAAGGTGTATCCACAAATGTTTCAGGATTGGCTTCTGAAGCTTTAATTACCATCTCTCCAAATCCATCTGAAGCGATCTTTCATATTCGAGGAATCGATAAATTGAAACCTATTAGAGTTGATATTTATGATTTCAAAGGAAGGCATATTCTAACTTCAGAAGAGAATATTATTGATTTGTCAGAATATACCAGTGGCACGTATTTCGCAAAAATCGTTTTGGACAATGGTGATATTATTTCTAAAAAGATTTCAAAACTATAATTTAATGAATTTTTGAATCTCTTTATTGGCATTGCTTTGTATAAAATATATGCCTTTAGATAGTGAATCCAGGTTCAGGCTTGCTTGTTTCGAATTGGTAGTTGTTTTAAAGACAATATTACCGACCACATCAAAAATTTTATAATCAGAATATACATCACTCGATAGTATAAGAACATCACGAACGGGATTTGGATGTATTGAAAAATTATAACCCTCTCTTTCCACTTCGTTATCAATAGAAGAAATTGTGCATAAATCTTCGTTCGGTTCAAGTTCGATAAAACCCTTGGGCGTTAAATCTTTGTTCTGAAATCCTGAAAAATCCGATCCATATCTTCGTCCACTAAATGTAAAATTGTCCGAAAGTGATAATTGCTGCCCTTGAGGAATAGGTAGTCCTCCTCTCATCGGCACCAAGTATTCCCAGGCCAAGTCTCCAGATTCTGTAATTTCAAACATTCGCCCCTGTCTAGCAGCGCACATAAGTGTATTCCCATTTGCCAGTATCTGGATATTTGAAGCAGCTGTGCTAAAATTTCTTTCTTCAATTGGATGACTCTTTACTGTTGTGAAATCGATTGGTAAAAACAAGTTACCCTCCTTCTCAAAACTGTTTTCCTCCGAATTGAAAATAGGGTTCAATATTGCTCCGAGTGATAACTCAGGAGCTATAAAGTTGTTATAAATCGATACTTGTCCATAATATGGATGATCTTCAGGCACCTCATCTATCCATGAAGCATCATGTTGTCTAAAAAGCTTTTGATCATCCGCCTCACCAGAATCATATGCAGCAGGATTGCCCCATCTGTACAATAAATCTCCTCCAAGACCTCTCAAGCCGCCACTTGTAGAAGATGCTTCCTCTATTGTTGTACTATGGTCAATAATCCATATTTCATTGAAATTACGCACCGAAATCATTACCATATCCAAATCCTCGTTGTAATCAATGGAATTCACATGATGTACATCCTGTCTTCCAAAAGCAAAATCGATATAATTGATGTTAATTCGTTCTGGATGCTCAGAGATGACTCCATAATTCATCAGGCTAGAATCAATATCTTGAACCATATGATCGAATGTTCTCCACTCCCACACAACCTCATTGGTAGAAGGATTAACTTCAACAATTTTATCAGGCCAAAATCCAATTTGCGAGCTATTCAAAGTATCAAATCCATGCTCTGCCGCTAGTTCCAATGGTATCCTTTCCCATGCGATAAACATGATGTTTCCATTAGGCATAATATGAATATCATGATGTTGTCTCTGTAAGCTATCAGCAACTACATACTGCCATTCTACCGAACCATCCCAGTCCAATATCTCAAGTACACCACCGGCACCACCAGCGCCAAATGATTGTCCTTGTACCGATGGCTGGATCGAAGCCAAATACAATCTCCCATCCTCGTCCAAGTATTGCTCTTTGCCTGGCAGTCTGACATCATCATCTTTCTCCCATGAATGGACGACTTCTCCACAATTATTAATCAAAAATACGGTAGATTGATTCTCTGGATTCAACAAAATGTAACCGTCACTTACTTTGGAATAATCAATATCCAATAGACCAATGGTATTCTGAGCGTTCAATTGATGACCAAGTAGTAAGATTAGCGATACCAGATAAAAAGTGGTTTTTATCAATTTGACAATATTCATTTTATGAAATAAAAAAGTGGTTGTCACATTTTGTGACAACCACTGTAAATATATCTATATTTTAATATATTCTTCTATTTGAGATCAGGCCATGAGCCTTCATCTCTTGTAAGTACAGTACTTCCACCTTCACCATAGTCATTAGTCCAACCTAAAGTCAAACTACTTCCTTCTACTTTGATTTCAGTGAATTGATAAACCTCTCCCCATTGTGAAGAACCTTTAAAACTCAACTTATTACAAGCATCTACAAATGTAAGTGTTCGCATTGTTGGGTCAGCATTTGGCATACTTGTTTGCATTGCTGAATTATAGCAAGCATAGAAGTTTCCAAATGACATATCGTCAAATGCATCTTGTGTATCATCCTTCTGAGTGGTAACAGTGTATTCACCATCTCCTACAGAAACTATGGTAAGTTTTCCTTCCCAAGTATTACCTGCGCAATCATCCCATCCAATACCAGCACCTTGGCTTGTATTAGTAGCAACTGCATCATAAGTACCTGCTAATTCTGAAGGGCATAACAAAGGCTTAATAAATCTGAATATTCCATCAAATCCAGCACCACCTTGTACAGATCCACCAGTATTATCTGGTCCAAATCTTCTTCCATCATTCAAGACAACATATCCATCATAGATGATATCATCTCCACCATTCAAATCATCTATAGTCAAACCCATAGCTGTTAATGATTCATTCAATGTAAATGCGAAGCTAGCCGAAGGCAAACCCGATTTAGCATCTGTACCAAAACTTGAACTTGAAATTGACGTCAATAAAGCAGGATCAGATACTGTTCCATCAACATTATTTCTGTGTCTAACGAACCATTCGTGACTTGCTACTTCAGCACCATTGTTTTCTGAATAGTACTCTACATCAAATGTAAAAGCAGCATTGTCTGGGTCAGTTAGGAAAAATGTTCCATTATCAGTGCTTAATAGTCTTGAAAAAGCACCTTTAGCATATTCATCAAATGTGTCAAATGGAAGTGGTTCATCTGCACATGAAAATGCTAACATTACTAGGAACAATGAATATATACTATATTTTAATTTTTGCATTATTCTTGTTTTTATTATAATTATTTAAGAACACCAGCTGCATTACTATCCCAAAATACTTGATCAGTAAGATTTCTTTGGGCAGTAATATTTGCATTAAGGTTTAAGTAATCCGCAGGATAGTACATCAATCTTGGGAATTCCCCAGATGAAGGCTCCAATGTAGGTTGCAAGTTATTAGGGAAAGTTGTTCTTCTGTACCCATTATATGCTTCCATTCCATTACCCCAAAGTGCAATGTGGTATTCCTTCATTATGATATTCAACTTGTCGTCATTTGAACCAGCATTGTTGTACTCATTCATAACGAAAGCTACATATGCATCAACATCAGCCTGAACAGGAGTTACATCAACGAAAGATGTATCCGCAGCAGCAGCAGCAGCGTTTTCAGTAGCAGCAGAAGCCGCTCCAAAAGCCATTACTTTTGCTATAGATTGAGTAACTGCAGTTTCTAATAATGCTCCAGCATCTCCACCAGTGTTTCTGGTAAGTGCTGCTTCAGCCAACATGAAGTTGGTGAATGAAGAAAGCATGATCGGTGCTATACCAGCTCCTTGCATACCATCAGCACCTGAATTTGCAGAAGATGCTCCTTGACCAACATCAAACAATCCGCCTGCAGGATAAACACCTGCTACAGTTCTTCTAGTACCATCTGGTGGTATTCCATCATTATTACCATGATCTCTACCCCAGTATCCATTTCCTACATGACAGAAAGGTTGGTTACTACCATAGTGTAATGGTGCGTTCATACCTCCACAATCCAATGTAAATGCATCAATATCAGCTACCTCTGCTAGATCTTGACGATAGAAGTAATATCTTATTCTTGGATCAACAATGCCTTTTTCTTCAGCAAGTGACCACATGAAATAATTTGACTGATAGTATCCAGCTCCATTTTCGTATCCATCCTGGTACCACCAGTGTCTTGAATCCGGTGCATCTCTCATAGAAGAAAAAGGAAATTGAAAATCATCTGCTGATTCAGTTATTGCATTAGCTCCAGCAGCAGCAATCTCACTACCATTTCCATTACTTCCAGATCCTACATTCAAGTACCACTTAATTTTAAGTGAATTGGCAAATTTGATCCATTTTCCAGCGTTACCGCCATAGAACAAATCGTCAGCACCAATACTTGGACTGTCTTTACCCAAATCAGCGATACCCGCATCGATAAGAGCAAGAGCCGCATTGTAAACATCAACTTGTCCGTCAGCCGTTGGGCTAGGATTAGATACACCTTGACCTGCTTGAGAATAAGGCACATCTCCAAACATATCAACCAATGTCATCAATACATATCCTTTCAATACTTTCGCTGCACCTGAGTAATGAGGTACATCTGCTTCTGAAAGAAGGATAAGTTGATCCAAGTCAGGAAGTAAATCTGCATAAGCAGTATTCCACATGAAGTTAAAAGATGTAGCTGCAAAAGCGTTTTCATATACATTACCTCCAGTCATTGCCAATTGTCTTGACACATACGAACCGAGGTCGTTTGAATTCATAAAGAAATCTTTTATATCCAACTGAATTGCGTTGAAGAAAAGACCTGTTTCAGCGTTTTCAGGTGTCACAGCATTCGGGTTTTCTTGAAGATCAAGATCCGTAAGACTACATGACGAAATAAAGAAAACTGCTAAAACAATAAATAATTTATTTATATGCTTCATAATATATTTTCTATGTTAAATTATTAAAAAGTAAAGCTCAATGAAGCTCCATACCTTTTAGAAGTTGGACCCGTCACGAAATCAAATCCTCTACCATTTCCAACACCTAGACTTAATACTTCAGGATCAAAATTGATACTTTCTGGGAAGTTTACGGCTTTATACCACAAGTTCTGACCAGATACAGTCAATGATGCAGATCCAAATGGAGTCTTGTCCATTAATGTTTTAGGTAGTGAATAAGAAAGAGATACTTCTCTTAATCTTACCGTTGTCGCGTCAAATATTCTGTTTTCGTCATACCATACACCTGTATTTCTCCAGTATGCATTGTTTGCTGTAACTTGAATATCATTAGGTACCAATGTACCATCAGAATCTTCTTTAAGACCATTTACAATAACAGGGATAAATCTGTCAAAATCAGTTTCTCCAGCAATTCCTCTACCAGTTAGAGTAGATGCTGTTGAACCCCAGATGTCACCACCTTGTTGCCAATCGAATTGAGCTCTGATACTCAACGCTTTGTAGCTGATAGTATTGATGAAGTTCATATTGAAATCTGGGTTAGGATCTCCAATGATTCCTTGATCAGGATCTGCTTGGTAGATACCATTTGCTCCAACTATTGGAAGTCCAGATGCATCATCTCTTAAAACTTTAGAACCTTCAATAACACCATATGCCTCACCTGGAATAGCGAAGTTTCCTAGGAATGAAAGTCCATCGATGATTACTTTATCGATTCCTTCTGCGATTGATATTACCTCACTCTGATTCTTTGTAAAGTTAGTAGTGAAATCCCATCTAATGTTATTCGTAGCTATTGGTGACAATGTCAAAGCTACCTCTACTCCTTTATTATCAAGACTTGCAGAGTTGATAGTTGATGAAGTACCACCTGTTGAAGGATCTAGCTCAAGAGCAATGATCAGATCTCTTGATTGCTTGTTATACAATGATAAGTCAAGAGATACTCTATTATTAAACATTCTAGATTCTACACCTAGCTCAATTTCTGTATGAGTTTCTGGCTTAAGATCTGGATTACCAAATGTATTAGAAATAGTATTTGATTGTACTATACCACCATTAGTAAAGAATGCATTCGCATTAGTACCCAATGTATTTCTAGTCTGATATGGATCAGGATATCCTGCTGATGTACCATAACCCAATCTGAATTTCAAGTAGTTAAGTGTATTATTTCCTTGAAGAGATTCAAATGCATCAGTTGGAATAAATGAAACTGAAGCAGAAGGATAGAATATTGAATTATTATCTGATTCTAATGTAGATGTAATATCATTTCTTCCTGAAACTGTCAAGTATAAGAAACTCTTATATCCTGCAGATGCTGTAAGGTATGCACCTATCAAGTTTTCTTGTGTTTTGAAAGAAGCTCCTTGGTGAGCTGAGAAATTCTGATGTGTTTGAAGTCCAAATATAAATTGATTGGTACTTGCAGTATTTTGATAATCATTATTATCTCTTCTCAAATTCACACCCAATACTCCATCAATACTCCAATCTTCTGTAATATTCTTGTTATAGATCAAGTTTAAGTTCTGATCAATAATTGTGTTAATTCTTTCAGAAGTATTGATTAATCCATCTGGTACTTGAGATCCTCCTTTATTGATAGCATACTTCTGAGTTTGAGTATAATTATCAATACCGAATCTATAGTTCAAAGAAAGATTATCTGATAAATCATAACCTAAGTTGATATTTCCAAAGAATCTATCCACATTCTCTTTATCAGATATATTATTCAATGCCCATAGTGGGTGTTGAATATCATTACCACTTCTGTAGTATACTGAAGAGTTGTCTACAGGGTTGGTATTTGGCCATCCGTATAAGTCATGACTAACTGGCGTATACAATACATTTGAAAAGATTGATGCTCCAGAAATTGGATTTGAACTATATATCGGTGCAGCTGGAGGAGTTACTCTATCTGACTTAGTATAGTTGAAAGTACCTTTTACAGTTAATCCATTAGACAATGAAGTTCTAAGACCTAATCCAAAATTATGTCTCTCCAAAGTATTTGAAGGTATGAATCCTTCATCATTCAAGTAACCATAATTAAAGTTAACCGCACTACTGCTTCCTAATTTATTAGAAATATTCAATGAAGTGTTGTTTACAAGACCTGTTCCACCTAAAAATTCAGCTAAGGCATCTTGAGCTACCCAAGGAACTCTTGTTTCGTTGCCATCTGCATCGAAAAGTAGATCCGGAAAGTCATTTGCAAAACTAGCAATTGAATAAGGGTGTTTAATAGTACCATCTTCAGACAATCCATATGCACCACTACCATCAGTAATAGCATTCACATGTGTATCAAATCCAGGTGTTCCAGAAAATGGAGCTCCCCAGTTTGAAAATGCATTAGATGCATCTTGTTGCCATCCGTTACCATATACTTTTTGAGTTTCTGGAATACCACCAATCTTAGTAGCAAAAATAGATTGATTGACAGAAATTTCCATTCCTTTGTCAACTTCACCTATATCACCACCTTTAGTAGTTACAAGTACAACTCCATTTCTTCCTGACTCACCATAAAGTACAGTTGCAGAAAGACCTTTAAGAATACTTATCTCTTTGATACTGTTAGGATCAAGATCCAAGAATCTAGAAGAAGCAGAAGCACCTCCAGAAGTAAATCCTCTATCGCTATTAGTATCAGCGTTAAATGGAACACCATCAACAACAAATAATGGTTGATTACCTCCTGTGATTGAGGAATATCCTCTAATGATTACGTTAGTACCAGATCCCGCAAGACCTGAAGTAGAAGTGATATCCACACCTGGAACCTTACCTCTAAGAATTCTACTTACATCTCCCTCAGGCTTGAGGTTGATATCTGCAGATCCAATTGTAGTCACGGCATAACCAAGAGCTTTTTTCTCTTTCTTAATACCAAGACCAGTTACTACGATCTCGTCCAATAGCTGTCCTTCAGCCATTGTAATTGTAACATTAGATTGACCTGTTATGTCAACCTCCTGAGTCTGATACCCTGTATATGAAATTACAAGCGTATTGTTACCATCAGGTACCTCCAACGAAAAGACACCATCAATATCAGTGATTGTACCTACGGAAGTTCCCTTCGCAAGTACATTCGCCCCAATCAATGATTCTCCGTTGACATCGGTAATACTACCGGTTACTGTCCTCTGTGCAAATGTCATACCGACCACACAGAGTAACATGAATAAAAGTAGTGAGAGTTTTTTCATGTTAAACTTTGTTTAGTTATAAAATAAATTTTAAAGCAGTTGTTTTTTATCTCTTCTTTAAGAGAGTGTTAATATTTTAACTTTTGCAATTAGAAAAGTGTCAAAATCATCTACCAATGTGCTCGATAGTCAGATAAAAACACTATTCAACTCGCAATTATATTAATTAATTGTTAATTAATTAACTCTGAGTAAATATATTTTGGTGCTAATTTGGAACTGAGGGTCAGGCGGCAAATTAAATGATGTTTTTTTGATCTTTTCAGAACTGAATTTGGAATTCTATCACTTTTCTTTAATATGATTTAAAAGTGATATTTGTTCCAACAATTAATATAGGGATTTTTACACCTTTTTAGATTCAGATTCTCTTAACACCTGGATTATCATTTTTAATAAATAATCCGTTAGTTCTGGTAATTATCTTCGCTTTTTTCTGATCTTTTTTTGGCTCCTTTTCTTTCCTGGATTAAGCTCATAGGAAAAAGAAAAAGAGAGTAGATATGGTCTTAATCTGGCAATATTGATAAAGTCTTCAGTGAGAATATCAGTCAAAGACCGTTCATAACCAATGGCAAATTTGTACGAGGTAGCGAAAGTCCATCCCAAAAAAAACTTGACATTGTTAAACGAATTGGCAACTATCTCTGGATTTAGTGATTTGGCTGGACCGTAGACCACATTATCCACTATATTAAAATCAAAATCCAATATTTGATGGTGGACAAGGCCAAAACCCAAAAATAGAGATTTATGAGAAGGGTCATACATTGTTGACAATTCCAATCCTATCGTATTTAAGCCCATTTCTAATTGCACACCTTCTGGCAATTTATCTTGAAAACGGCTTTTTCTTATACTTCCCTGGCTATAATAAGATGTTTTTATAGCTGCTTTGATGTCATCGTACAATCGATAATTGGTACCGATACCAATCTTAAATCCTTTTTTATGAAAACCATGTAATTTATCACCGTCAATCTGAGTCATTAAAAATCCTGCCTCAGGTAGAAAACTAAACTTTTGGGCTTGAAGTGCAAGCCCTGTAAAGAGTACAAATAATGTAGCAAGTAGTGTTTTCAATATAATAATGAAGGGGTAAAAAAGGGCCACCTTTATTCATAAGGTAGCCCTAATATTTAATTTTAATATCAATTTTACATCGGTGTGTAAGTTGATGTAAATTTCTCTCTTACAACAGAAGTTGTATCCGAAGTCATCTCTACTGTTGCGATTGAAATGGTAAATACACCATCAGCGTCTACGCCGTTTCCACCGTCACCCATAGTGATTTCCTGACCCAACTCATCCATTTCTCCACCAAAAGAAACTCCACCACAATCTTCAGTAATATTCAATGGCATTCCTGTTGTACCAAAGTTCATTCCGTAAAGACCTGTAGCTGTATACAATCCTCCACTAGCTTCTTCTATCATGTATGTAAAATCACCAGTTTTATTGATTACAGTTTCATATCCATCAATAGTAAATACAGTATCGACGATATTAGTATCTATCATCATATAGGTAGTACTTACAGTATACATTCCACCATACTCAGAAGGACATTCATCATCCAATACGATTACAGTAGCTTCTCTTTGGAATTCCTTTCCTCCTCTACCAATAGCAATATCTCCTTGCGCATTCGAAGCACTTTCCAAAGTCAATATTATTGTCTTGTCACCGTCTACGACTGCATTATCTATTCCTGTAATAGTAATGTTTCCTCTGTATGTCTCAGCTACATTACCTCTATCTGAAGATATAGTCATAGACCCTCCAGATGCTGTTGCTCCAGCTATAGTATAATCCTCTCCAAATACAGCATCACCACTCAAAGTATAATTTACAGTGGCATCTGATAACAATTCTGTAGGATGCTCTACTACAACATTTACAGAAGCTCCTTCTTCGCTCACCTCTCTGACAGATACATTAATGTCGTTTCCATCAGCATCAAAGGCAATATAAGCAGGAAGCTCTTCTAAATCATGATACTCATTTATATCATAATCTGTACTGCATGATGTGACCATAAAAGCCACAAAAGCAATCATTATTAATTTATATAATTTCATTTTAATTTCGTTTTAGAATTCTTTGAATTAGTTTTCGAACCACATTTTAGTATCCGTATCCAAGTTCACAGGTGTGTTAGGATTAGCTGCAACCTCATCTGGTGGATAGTTAAATCTCTTCAGAATAGTTGAAATACTAGATCCTGGTACTGGCTCCATAGTTGGCGTTCCAGTTCTTCTTACTGTATTCCAAGCAACCATTGGTCTAATGAATGACTCAATAAACAACTGATTATGAATATCTTCCATAGTTGGAGCACTCAAACCGCTCACATATGCATCGATATCTGCAGTAGCAATTGATACCAATGATCCAGGGATATCTCCACCCCACCATGAAATATTCTTAGTAACTCCAGCTCTATATTCAGAATCCGCAGTACCCATATCACCATTTGCCATTGCTAATTCAGCTTTGTACAAGTTGATCTCAGCTGGCATGAATAACATATGAGGTAAATCATCTCTAATAACATTATCAGAAATAGTTGGTCCTCCAAGAGCAAAAGCGAATTGTCCAATATTTAATGGATCACCGCTTCCTGCTATAATCGCATCAAATCTTGGATCGCCATCCAACAAATTATAAAGAGTTCTACTAGGAGCATATACACCTTGAACTTCATTTGAAATTCCAAAGAATGCTTCTACCAAGCTATTGTATCCATTCTTCTGACCAGCAGCTGTAGAATATCTAACAAGTGCAGATTGACTATTATCAGTAATCAAATCCTGACCTAATACAGCATTGATTTCAGAGTCTACATTAACTTTGTTTCTCATTACCATCAAAATTCTAAGCTTCAATGAATTTGCATATCTTCTCCATGCATCCATATCACCGCCGTAGATGATGTCACCAGAGCTAATATCGAAACGACCATCAGCTGCCAAACCATCGATTAATGCTATCGCTTCATCCAATACCGCAATAGATCCTCTAAGAACAGTTTCTTGATCGTCAAAGTTTGGAAAAGGAAACTCATTTGGATTTAATGCTTCCGTATATGGAGTATCATCCCAAATCATAGTCAATTCAAAATAAACATTCGCTTTCAACACTTTAGCAATTGCTGCAGCATTGTCATAAGAAGCACCTTGAGCAGCTGCATCTTCTTCGATCAATTGCAAGTTTCCAATTGCTTGTGTGTACATCATTCCCCATGTATTACCAGTAAGGAAGATTGATGTATTACCCTGTCTTGGGCTATTAAAACAAGCAGTAAAGTGCTGAGGCACATCCATTATTCTAGATCCTAATTCTGTCGTGTGTCTGTTTGAATATTGTGCTATTACAAATGGCAACAATAAATTTGGATCAGCTGTAGTCGCTACTAATGGATCTTTATTTATATCTAGCTTGTCTTCACACGCAGTGGCGAACATACCAAATACAGCGACTAACATTATATATTTTAAAATTTTCATTTTTATCTATTTTTTATAGTCTTTTATTAAAATCTAGCTCTCAAATTGAATCCAATACTTCTTGTAGATGGTACAGAAGATCTCTCTACACCAAATCCGTCAGCACCAGCACCGAATAGGTTCGCTTCAGGGTCAATATGTGGAACTTTGCTATGCAACAATGCAAGATTTCTTCCTTCTACTCCAATCGTCAATCCTTTAATGAAAGAATTATCAAATAATGTATTTGGAAGGTCATAATTGATTGCAATCTCTCTCAACTTAACGAAAGAAGCATCAAAAATAAATGGCTCAGATAAACTGTTGTCATCTAGTGATTGCCAGAAATCCGCAGCAGTTGCTACAGGTATGTTATTGTCAATTACAGTACCGTCGTCTTGTACAAGTACACCTTCTCTATCAATGAAAGTACCATTTCTATTAAGAAGAGTCTCTTCTACCAATCCACCAGTTTGCAATCCGTCAACTGTTGATGACTTCATAACTCCACCTTTTCTCCAGTCAATTGTAAATGAAACATTTACAGGACCTACAGTGAAATCATTGATGAATCCCATATTGAAATCAGGAAGTACTGATCCCATTGCTTGAGCTTCTCCAGCTTGTCTTGTACCTGTATTAGGGTTGATAATTGGACGACCTGTTGCACTATCTCTCAAATAAGGAATTGCGAACAATTCAAATCCTCCTCCAACTTCTCCTACAACCTGTACACTACTAAATGCACTTGCAAGTAAAATTCTATCAACATTATCAGCTAAATTATCCACTACAACCTTAGCAGTTGAGAAATTTACTGCAGTTGTCCAGCTGAAATTCTTCATTCTTATTGGTGTTGCATCTAAAGCAACCTCAATTCCTGAAGTATTTACCTGACCTACATTTTGAATTACAAATCCAGAACCTGTTGATTCAGGAATAGGCAATGCCAAAATTTGATCTTTGTTCTGAGTGCTGAAATAAGCAACATCCAATCCAACTCTATAATCCAAGAAATCCATTTCAGCTCCAATTTCATAACTTGTCTGCTGCTCTGGTCTCAAATCAGGTGAACCGATGGTTTGATCTTTCGTAAATGCCAATTGACCATTGAATGGGAAATTGATATTCAATCCATATTGTCCTGTAGCTCTTGCCGCAGGGATAAATGAATTTGTCAATTGATATGGATCTGTATCGTTTCCAACCTGTGCATAACTCGCTCTCAACTTGAAATAATTAAGGAAGTCACTTTGAATATCCAATGCATCTGTCAATACTGCAGCTGCACTTACAGAAGGATAGAAGTATGAATTATTTTCCAAAGGTAATGTTGAAGACCAGTCATTTCTACCAGTAATCGTCAACGTTGCCCAATCATCATAAGTAAAATCAGCAGAAGCATAAGCTCCAAATAATCTTCTTTCACTAAAGAATCTTGCAGGAATATTAGATGCTGTTGCACCTGGAGCAAACAATTCTGGAATTGTCAACTCCTCTCCAAAGTATCCTTCATCTTCTCTTTTTCTATAGTTGTCATTATATCCAACTATCAAATTCAACTTAAACTTATCAGATAAGTCGGTATTGTAATTAGCATAGATATCCAAGTTTCTTTGGATGTTGTTGATTTGATCGATTCTATAATTACCTTCAAGTGCCTGGATTGTTCCTACTCTGTTGGTGATGAATCTATTATCTTGATCAAAATCATAACCATACTTAGCAGATAATCTCAAATTGCTAAGTACATTGTATGTCATTCCAACATTAGCAATTACCCTAGTATCATTTCTTTCGTTTCTGTTTTCATTTCTGATCCATAGGTAATTATTAGACGTTGGTCCCGCGAAATTAAGCTGGTTTCCAAATTCATCGATCCATGGATCAAAATTTGCTGGATTCATTGTACTACTAAATGCAGACAAACCAATGATATTAGGATCATTAGCACCCGTTGCACCAGTACCTTCAGAATCTGTTTTGATAAATTGCAATCCGAAAGTAGTTTCAAATTTTTCGCTGTGCTTTACACCTGCATTCAATGATGCATTATATCTGTCCAATGCAGCACCTGGAAGTATTCCAGTTTGATTCAAAGCACCAAGTCCTAATCTATATCTGAATTTTTCTCCACTTTCTGAAATAGACAAGTTATTGATAATAGTTCTACCTGTTTGGAAGAAATTATCAATTCCGTTATTATCATATCCCGTAAGAGCTCCACTTTCTCCTGTAATAGGAAGAGAGTTGACAGTCTGTCCAGTAATTGCTGGTCCCCAGTCAAATCCTACTGATGAAGAATCATATTTTGCAAAATCACCCATTCCATATTGTTGTTGGTATTTAGGCGTTACAAAAAGATCATCAGTTCTGTATGATGAGCTGAACTCTACACTTGTAGATCCATCAGCATTTGATTTTCCAGACTTGGTAGTAACAATAATTGCTCCTGCCGCTGCTCTAGATCCGTACAATGCAGTCGCTGCAGCTCCTTTAAGGACACTCATTGTCTCTACATCATCAGGATTAATAACAGATGCTCCGTTTCCAAAATCTCTGTTTCCTGAAATTCTTGTGTTATTAGATGTAAATTGGTCATTATTGATTGGCACACCATCAACAACCCAAAGAGGGTCATTGTTACCACTCAATGAAGTGGCACCTCTAATAATAATTTTACTAGATCCTCCCAGGTTTCCATCAGTACGTCCAACATTAACACCTGTAACCTTACCTTGCAAGGAATTTACAATGTTTGTAGAACGTGCTTTAGTAAGTTCCTCAGCATCGATTTCATCAACACCATATCCTAGTGTTTTTGCTTCTTTCTCAATACCAAGAGCTGTCACAACAACCTCGTCAAGTAAGCGGCCCTCGGCCAAAATAACATTTACATTTGAAGAGGCAGTTATATCGACCTCCTGAGTTTGATAACCAGTATAACTGATTACTAAAGTTGTGGCTCCATCTGGAACTTCTAGTGAAAAGCTACCATCAATGTCGGTAATTGTTCCTAAAGTAGAACCTTTAGCGAGTACGTTGGCACCTATTAAAGATTCGCCTGATACATCGCTTACCACTCCTGTTATGGTTCTTTGTGCATGAGTCATAGCAACACACGCAAACAACATGAATGCTAGCAGAAAAAGTTTTTTCATTTTAAAGCTGTTTGGTTAAAAAATAATGTTTTAAAATAACCTTGATTTAGTTAATACTTTCCTAAAATAAACCATCATCAAAGTCATCATTAAGTAGTTTATAGTATTTCATTAACTTAAATTTAAGTCAATTCGCTGCTTTTACTTCAAATTCTAGTTGCAATAATGAGTTAGTAATTTGTAACGACATTATCTACCTCATTGGTGTTGAAGGCATTAGAAGCAAGAGCATTACATTGACACTAATATTGACAGAGTTTGATGATTTCAATTTTAATTAAAATAGAAAGTTAAAGATACGGTGATACCTTAATGATGAAGAACAATTTATCTTTGCATCATGAAATTTGACAATTATCTGATAAATGATGCCATAAAGCTGGCAATAAAAAAAGAAGGTTATAAAAAACCCACAGATATTCAATATAAGGCCATCCCTCATATACTAGCTGGTGAAGACTTATTGGCCATCGCCCAGACTGGAACGGGAAAGACAGCTGCATTCGCAATTCCTATTCTTGAAATGGTACATCGAATGAATCAAAAAAGCAGGTCAGAAGGAATCAAGTGTCTAGTAATGGTGCCTACAAGAGAATTGGCTATTCAGATAAATGATGTGTTTACCACTTTCGGTAAAAAATTAAAAGTTGTCAATTTCTCAGTTTTCGGAGGTGTGGAGCAAGCTCCTCAAATAGCAAAATTAGAAAAGGGAATCGATATTCTTGTCACTACCCCTGGCAGAATGTTTGACCTGGTAAGTCAAGGCTATATTCGATTGAATAAAGTAAAAATACTAGTGCTCGATGAAGCGGATCACATGTTGGATTTAGGATTTTTACAGGACATCAAGCAATTGATAAATTATCTACCCAAAAGAAGACAAACACTATTTATTTCAGCTACCATAAATGACAAGATCAAAAAATTGGCTTATTCTCTGGTCAATAAGCCTGTACGTATTCAAATAAGTCCAAAAGATCCCGTAAGTAAAAATGTTGATCATTTTGTAATCTTCGTAGAAATGGATCAAAAAAGATTCTTTCTCGAAAGACTCGTAAATGAAAATCCAGAAGACAAGATGCTGGTCTTTGTCCGAACCAAGGTGAGAGCAGAAAGAGTTAAAAAAGCCATGGAGCGGGTAAACATTTCAGCAACCACCTTACATGGAGGTATCGAACAAAAGGATAGATTGGCCGTCTTGAAGGATTTTGCATTTGGGTCTACGACTCTGCTTATTGCCACAGATGTAAGTGCCAGAGGTATAGATATTCCTAATGTAAATTATGTCTTGAACTATGATCTACCAGATAAGCAAGAAAACTATGTCCACCGCGTAGGGCGAACGGGGAGAGGAAGGAACAAAGGATTGGCATTTACGTTTTGTGCAAAAGAAGAAAAACCAATGCTTAATACTATCCAGAAATATCTTACCAAAGAAATAAAAGTAATAAAGGTAAAACCTGAAGAGACTAGAGAGATCATTGACCTGACGGATGAGACCAAACTTACTATGGACGATATTATGGACAAACTTGATCCTCCTACACGTGGAAAAAGAAAAAAGAGATCACGCAAAGAAAAATATAGAAAATAAGCCTCTTTCGAAGTATACCAGCAAAGTCTAAGTTTACGAAACTGCTCTAGTCCACCATACCTTGGACGTTTAGCAAACGCGCCAAACAATTTTTCAATTAAATATTACGATTTTTTATATATATAAATATATTTTATCTATATTTACGTTATATATAGCGCATAACAAATTATAATTTGTTGTTATATATACTTTTTGCCAAAACTACACACAATGGGCTTCAAAAGAGAAAACTACACCCTCAAGGGTTTATGCGTATGCATATACTTCTTGTTGACCACAAGCGCAATTCCTATTTATGGTCAACCACATTGCCCTATTCGGGTAGATTACGAACCGCGCGAAGTTACTCAAACACGTTCTGCAAATAATATCGAAGAGATAAAATTTCCATTCTTCCAGCAATGGCAAAATCTCGGCAATCTTAGATTATCTGATGAGCAGAAAGCTTCTGTTACACTTCCAAGTACGAAGAGGTCAACCGTATTCAAAGGGAAAAATTTAGGGTTTTCGCTTCCTAATGGAGCACACATCTCTGGAATTGAGCTTATCGTTGAGGGACATACCCAAGGAGAAGGATTCGTGGAAGAGCAAATGGTTCGATTGCTAAATGGCAATGGTGAAGCGTCAGGATCGAATGAAGTGAATAATGCACTTCCTACTGACGAGGTTTGGAAAAAGAGTGATGATGGTACAGATTTTACTTGGAGATATGGTTCACCGACAAACACCTGGGGCCTTCAACTTACGGATGAGCTCATCAACGACAAAGACTTTGGATACGCCATACAGGTTCGCAACAAATTGAATGAGCCAGTATCTGTATCAATAGACCATGTCCAAATGATTGTGTACTATACCCCATTGTATGAGATCTGTTCTACCCATGCATGTGTACCATTCTACATTGACAAATCTGAAGATCCGCTGGTAACTTACGAATGGTATATACCCCAGGGCTTTGAGCTTATATCAGATTCTGAGGAAGATCCTGCTATCAACATTGGAGTTTCTTATGCTGGATTTGGGGAATACGAAATATGTGTAGAGTCATTTTATAAACAATCTTCTCTTGGCACTTGCTGCAGAAAATTCAATTATAAAAACTGTGAGCCAGCTCAAATATCTGGACAGGTGTTTTTTGATGAAAATAATGATTCTTCCAACAACAATGATGACTTTGGAATTGAAGATATATTGGTCAACCTGTATAGTAATCAAGGGCTTTTTGTGGCCTCTACTCTGACGGATGAAGATGGTGAATATTCTTTCTTAAACCTGGATCCTGGTCAATTTTATATCGAGGTAGTAGAGGAGATTGATTCGCTGCTTTTTACTCAACCAAATATAGGTCCTGACTCGCAAGACAGTGATATTACTGGAGCTTTTGGAGAGGGCACCACCGACCTAATCAGTCTGGCATCGGGAGATTCACTCACTTCTATAGATGCGGGATTGAATCTGGCCCTTACAATAGGTGATTTTGTTTGGGAAGATCTTGACGGAGATGGTGTGCAACAAGCGACAGAACCCGGGATCGAAGGAATCAAAGTTCATTTGACATCTTCAAACAATACTTCTTATTCTGTAAAAACAGATGCGAATGGACAATACTCCTTCTCAGGATTGCCCGCGGGAGATTACATTCTTGATTTTGAAATGTCTGATCTATATATTGCCACTAAACCAAACAACTCTGGCGATAATACGGATAGTGACTTCATCCCGAATGAATCCATATTTTTGTCATTTAGTCAAGGTGGTGTAATTGATAGCATTGATGCAGGATATTTCAGACCATGTACAATTGGTAATTTTGTTTGGGAAGATGAGAATAGTGATGGCCTTCAAGATGATGATGAGCCAGGCATAGAAGGAGCAACATTGAATCTTATCGATGAAAACAATGATATTATTCAAACCGTGATGAGTGATTCTCAGGGATTTTACGAATTCACCAATCTTGCTCCAGGAAAGTATTATATTGAAATCCAAACTGGTATTTTATATAGCCCGACATTGTATCAAAAAGGTGGAGGAGCATTTAAAGAAACGGATTCAGATGTATTATTGCAGGATGGCAAATTTGTA
Organism: Saprospiraceae bacterium; assembly: GCA_965230575.1. GTDB lineage: Bacteria > Bacteroidota > Bacteroidia > Chitinophagales > Saprospiraceae > CAJXUU01. The sequence continues at coordinate 2,423,210 of OZ246013.1, read as the reverse complement.
ACAACTCAATTTGTAATTACTTCCAATACTACGGATTCATCAATCGATTTGGGGTTTGTGGAGAAGCCGGCACTTGTAGCAGGATTTACTTTTTTGGATCAAAATAATAACGGACAATATGATTCAGATGAGACTTTCGTTCCAGATGTAAATATCAAACTTTTCAATTCGAATGATGTGCAGATTGGTAGTACTCAATCTGACGTAGGTGGATTCTATTTGTTCGAAAATATACCTCCAAGTTCTTATTATTTGGTTTTCGAATTGAAAGATGAATACCTTTTCACTTTATCAAATACTGGTGATGATCTATCCGATTCTGATGTGATTAGCACAATCACTCTCGGCAGTACAGATCTATTCAACCTCTTGCCCGATGAAGAGAATTATTCTATATCAGCTGGATATCAGGCAAAACCAAAAGTCGGTGATTATGTATGGTTGGACGAAAATGGGAATGGACTTCAAGATGATGAGAATGGAATCAATGATGTAGTTGTCGAATTGTACAACGACCTGGATGAGTTAGTTCAATCCACAATATCTGGACCCCATCCAGACAATACTGGATCAGGTTTCTACCAATTCACAACGCTTGACCCAGGCAATTACTATATAAAAATCCCTACTAATGAATTGTATGATTTTGCCATAATTGATGAGTCACAAGTAGGCTCGAATAGTACAATATCCAATGAAAATGGAATTGGGACCAGTCACATTTTTAGCCTTATTGGAAATCAATGCAACAATGACATCGATGCTGGTTATGCATTTAAAAAAGGAAATATCAGAGGTGAGGTGTGGGTAGATTCGGATGAAGACGGTATTCAGGATATGGACGATGATACTAAATCTGGTGTCTTTGTCGAGCTATACAATGAATTGGGAGAACGACTATTTTTTAGAACAACAAATGAGGATGGAGAATACTTTTTCAACGGACTGGATGCAGGCAATTACTATGTAGTATTCACGCCAACTGACCGCTATAGATTTACAAATTCTCTATCGAGTGTTGATACAAGTCTAGATTCAGATGTAACAGGTGACAATGGAGATGGCAGCACTCCCCTTCTCGCCGTTATGGACGGTCTTACAATAGAACACATTGACGCAGGATTGATTGATGGAGCGATCACAATTGAAGGATTGACATGGATTGATGATAATGGTGACGGAATTCAGCAACTCACAGAGCATCCTTTGGCCGATGTTCGCGTAGAATTATTTAATCTGTCCGATTCATTATTGGCGTCCGAAATAACCAACGCAGAAGGAATCTACCAATTCAATAAAAATCTGTCAGGTCAATATTATATAGTTTTCACTCCTGAGGACATTTCCTATATAAATACGCTGGCAGATCAAGGAGCTGACGACAGCCTGGATGATGATGTCACTTCTTTTTTCACAATGGGAAGTACCGATACCATAGATGCCATTTTCTTTCAAAATGAAGAATTCGTAAATGCTGGATATTATCAAATGTCATCCATCGGGGATCAGGTATTCATTGATGTCAACGAAAATGGGATAAATGACACAGAGCCAGGACTTGATGGCGTGATCGTAGACTTACTCAATGATAGCGGATCTGTTGTCACTTCTGACATTACTGCCCAAGGAGGTGGATTGGATTCTGGATATTATTTATTAGAAAATATTCCTCCTGGAACTTATACCGTTCAGTTTACCAGACCACTATTCTATCAATTCGTTGCTGCAGATCAAGGAAGTGATGACAATATTGATTCTGATGTAGCAGAAATTTCAAATAATACAGGTACCACAAAAGAAATAGTAGTAACCTCTGGATCAACGAATTTAACCATTGATGCAGGTCTATTTTTCCAAATACCAACTGAATCATCTATTACAGGAGTGATTTGGGACGACACCAATACAAATGGTATAAGAGACAATGATGAAATGCCCATTCCTGCCATTCCAATGACTCTTGAAAATCAGAATGGAGAAGTAATAGATATGACTGTAAGCAATGAAGAAGGTATTTATCTTTTTGACAATCTGGCGGAGGGCTTCTATGTAGTGAAGGCCACTGTTCTATTAGACAAAGTGGCTACTTCACCAAATGTCGGAATGGATGAAAGCATAGATAGTGATTTTATTGAAATGGCTGATGAATTGGCTACAGAGGCATTTTTCCTAGGTACTTTTGAAGACCTTGAAAATGTGGATCTAGGTTTAGTAAATAAACTTAGAATTGGAGATTATGTATGGGAAGACCTCAATAATAATGGAGTTCAAGATGCCAATGAAATCGGAATCGAAGAAATAGAGATAACTATCACCAGCCAAAATGGAATAATCTCAGAGACTGTAATGTCCGATGTAGAAGGTGCATATCAGTTTGTAGACTTACCAGCAGGTCATTACCAGGTTTGCGTTGATCTTCCATCAGGATTCAATTTTGCGAAATCCAATATTGGGACTGATATATTAGATAGTGATATAGATTCGAGTGGATGTACTGAATTTATAGATTTTACCGCTGGTGGGACAATCAATGACCTGGATATCGGTCTTACCAAGAACGGGTCTGTTATTGGTATCGCATTTATTGATTTGAATGGAAATGGAGTTATCAATCTTACCGATCCAGGATTGGATGGTGTCATCGTAAATCTTCATAGTGAATCTGGTGAATTGTTAAACACTACAGTCACAAGTACTGTGGATGACATTCCTGGAATTTTTGAATTTAAAAACCTAAAGGCTACTGACTATTACCTGGTTTTCGAATATCCAGAAGAGTACATCATCACGAATCCAAATGTAGGCGATGATTTGACCGACTCTGATATAACCGGAGCTTTTGGAGAAGGCAGTACGGACATTTTCTCAATTCCTTCAGGTGGCATTGTAAACACTGTTAATGGAGGTGCCTATCTGCCAGCATCTATCGGAGATCAGGTATGGTTGGATGAAAATGAAGATGGCATCCAGGATGAAAATGAAGGTGGGGTGGCTAATATTGAGGTAATCATATTTAGGTCCTTCGGTATTCCTTTTGATACGACGATTACAGATGAAGAAGGCTATTATCAATTCGAAAATCTGAAACAAGGATTGTACTTCATACAGTTTGTGATACCTCAAGAATTTGCCATCAGTCCTACGGATCAAGGCACCGATGATGCTGTAGACAGTGATGCTGACAATACAGGAAAGACTCCATTGATTTCATTGGCGCATGGCGCTGATTTGGAGTCTGTAGATTGCGGGATTTTCTCTTCTATGGCTTCTTTGAGAAGTGTGGTTTGGAATGATAGTGATGGTGATGGAATGCGTCAAAGTCAGGAAGCAAGAATTCCTGGAATTAGAATTTCACTATTGGATGATGATGATAACTTAATTGAATCAACAGAAACAAACTCCCTGGGATTGTATGCCTTTCAGCATATCCCGGAAGGAGGGTACAAAATATATGTGAATCTGGATGATACCGATTATGCCATCACTTCGATGAATATGAACGATGATGACTACCATGATAGTGATATCAAGCCAACAGGGGAGTCTGAAATATTCATAAGCGACGAAATTGAATCTACGCTTTCTGTACCAAATGTTGATGCTGGACTATATGAAAGTGGAGGCATCAATTCAATTGCTTGGGAAGATACCAATGCAGATGGGATTTATGATTTGGAAGAAAATACTTTTAGTGACGTTGTGGCTAATTTGTACACAGTGGGTGGCACCTTCGTCAAGAAGCATACGGTTGAAAATGAGAACAACAGCATTTCATTCAACAATATCGCTCCAGGAAAGTACTTCATCAGATATGAAGTGGGAGAAGAATATGTAGCATCTCCTTTGAATGGTGATGTACTGGTTGATAACAATAGCGACATAACTAAATTTGAAGGTCATTATGTGACTCCAGTATTTCAGGTGTTGTCCAATGAGGTTGTCTCACATATTGATGCGGGATTTTATAAGGGATCGGCGCTTAACTCCAGGATTTGGTTTGATACCAACAAGAATGGAATTCAAGATGAACAGGGCGAAATACCATCAGGGATATATGCTACCATCTATAACAGCGATGGAAAATCCGTCGGCACTAGAGGTATAAATCAAGAGGGTCAAATTCGATTTGTTGGCATTCCAAAGGGGTCGTACTATCTCAAATATTATTCTTCTGCAAATCTACATTTCACAAAGACGGCTGGAGACACTGATATCAATAGTGATGTGGATCATAGCAATGGAGTAGGTACAACCAGGCTATTTGATTTTAATCCTTACGAAACGTATTCGGACATAGATGCCGGGCTTTTGAAACCTCAGGACATTATTCAAGGGTTGGAAGCTCAAATGACTGCATTAGAAACAAATGAAATTAGAGATTTTGATCAAAATGTCGAGGGTAAAATACATTTCGAAGTATACCCAAATCCAGCGGCCAACTATCTGAAAATTAATATAGATGATAGTGAAATCGGAGGAATAATATCGATTCGAAATAATCAAAATCAACTTGTCTACAGTGGCAATGCAATAGATATTGACAAAATTAACCTTTCAGAATTTCATCCTGGCATCTACTATGTAAAGTATGAAAATCGAGGAAGATCCATGACGAAAAAAATATTGAAAATTCAATAGAGAAGATATATAAAGAAGAAGTTTTGGTTTTAATAGTAGCCGGACCATAGTGTGGGGTCTGGCTATTTTTTATTGTGAGTATTTTGGTTTATAAAAGAATAATTGTAGCCATTCGGACTCGCAATTATTTTATATCCCCCTTCTCTTTATCTCGGTACGGATAAAAGACAATTCTCTACTCATTTCACCAGTCACTGAGCTATTTTCCTGGGCTCTTCTGATAAGATATGGTACAACATCTCTTATTGGCCCGTAGGGCACATATTTGGCGACATTGTATCCTGCCTTACCGATATTGAATGTAATGTAATCACTCATTCCGTAAAGCTGACAAAAATTGAAATGGGAATGATCTTTTTGAAGACCCAGTTCTTCTATAAGTTCGGCTTGTTTTTTATTGCTTTCCAGATTATGAGAAGCACAGCAGGATGCTATTTCCTTGTAATTGCGGATACAATATTCAATTCCTTCATCAAAATCTCTATCAGTAGAAGCTTTGTCTGGTTGAATTGGTGAAGGATAATTCATTTCTAAAGCTCTTGCTCTTTCTTTTTCCATGTAGGCCCCTCTTACCAGTTTGGCGCCAAATAAAAACCCCTTTTTTACAGCAGTTTGATGATCCTCCTTTAATTGTTTCAACTTATCATGGCGGTAAAGCTGGTATGTATTGTATACAATGACTTTCTCGTGATTATACTTCTCCATCATTTGCATCACCAAATCATCAATAGGCTCTTGGAGCCAGCTTTCTTCTGCATCAACAAATAGTCCAACCTTCAATTCTGAAGCCCTTTTACAAATCTTGTTTACTCGATCATACAATTGTTGATAGGCTCGAATTTCGCCCTCTTCTTGCTCTTTCCCATTCTGAAGATTGATGAGTATATCATTGTCCACTAATCCTGTAATCTTAGTGCTCACTACAGGCACAGAATTATTCGATGCGGCAAATTCTATAGCGCGCATAGTTTCTTCCATCACCCTGTTGAAGTCTTCTTCCGTTGACTTACCTTCGGCACCATAGTCCAAAATGGTCAATGAATCGTGTTTGTAAAGTGTATCTATTGCATTCTGGCAATCCATGAGGTTTTCGCCCCCGCAGAATTGTTGGAATATTGTATTCCTGACGATATAGTCGACAAATGGTAATCTTAATTTGAATGCAATAAGACCAAGTTTTGAACCAATATTCACTAAAGCACTTTTATTCATCAGGGTAAAAAGTTGACCCATCTTTTTCAGTTCTTTATCTGACTTTGTAGAAAAGGCGATTTCAGTGTCCGTAAAATCTATTGTTTTCGACGGTTCAGGATCCTCCATTGGTGCTTCTTTTAGTGTTGATTCCATATCTCCCAGGCTTTTTCGGCTTGCAAAACTAGCATTTCATATCCATTCTTTATACTACAACCTTGCAATTCTCCCTTATTCAAAAATAATGTTTTTTCAGGATTATAGACAAGGTCATATAGAAAATGTTCTTTGGTCAAAGCAAAATATGGAATATCCGGACATGCTTCGATCTTTGGATGCATTCCGAGGGGTGTAGTATTGATAATCAATTTATGATTTTTGACTATTTCTGTATCCAATTCAGCATACGTCAGATATTTATCGTTTCGGGATACCATCGTATATTTAATACCTAATTTTTTCAAAACATATTTAATAGCTTTTGAGGCTCCACCAGTTCCCAGGACGAGGGCATTTTCTACCTTGGAAGCCCCAAGAAGATTCAACAATGACATTTCAAAACCATAGGCATCCGTATTGTATCCTATTTTTCTTCCATTGATTATTTTGATGGTATTTACAGCATTTATCTGAAAGGCCTCATCGCTCAATTCGTCTAAAAAAGGGATTACTTGTTCTTTGTATGGAATGGTTACATTCAAGCCTGTGACACCTCCATCAAATACCTCTTTGACTTTGTGGATAATGTCAATGGAATAGGCCAGATACTCCGAATTTTCTATTCCCAAGTCCTGAAATTTATGCGCAAAATAGGAGGGAGAAAATGTATGCCCGAGTGGATACCCTATCAATCCCAATTTATATGCTTCCTTTCTATTTTTCATTGTAGTCTTTGGATTCCAAAATCAGTTCACCTTGATTATTATATCTTCATTGACAACATAAACTTTGTCATCGGCGAGGGGTTTCAAAACATGTAGACCTGTAAACGATCCGAATGCGGGCAAAATTCCAGTATGCGCACCAAAATAAAAACAAGGCAGTCTTAAGTTCTGTCTTGCCTTTCCTCTTAATCTTACTCCAGGATGAATATGTCCACAGAGGTTGTATTTACCCTCAATGATCACCTCCATAGGTTCGTGCGTGAGAATCAAATTTCCTACTTCCATCTGATGGCAAATAGTCAAGCTTCGATATTTGCTCTCATCCATTATATCATGATTCCCGATCACCAAATGAAAATTGAATGCTTTCAAATTTTGCAAGACATCCTGAAAACCAAACCATGCATCATTAAAATCAGAATGAAATAAATCACCTAAAAACACTACTTCTTTGGCATCCACCTTAACCACCAGATCTCGAAGTTTTTCAAAATCCTTATTACTCGCTCCAGAAGGAATCCCAATCCCATTTTTACGAAAATGTTCTACCTTGCCAAAGTGAAGATCCGCAATCAAGAGCATGTCATGATTGGGAAGATGTATAGCCTTTTCTGCCAAGAGGTGCATTTCCTCATCAGCAATCACTGCATTGACAATAGAATGGGTATCAGTATTCAAAGACTAGATTTTATATGCAAGAATAAAAAGAAAGGAATAAATAGCCTTGGAAAATCGATATTTTGAAGAGAAATTTTATTCAACAAGTTTTCTGGCCGCTCGCATCGGAACACTGATGCACTTTTTCTCCATGTAGTTCATCATTTCAGCGATTAAAGCTTGAGCATTATCATCGAGAAGGTCAATTTGTTTTTTATATACAGAGTGAATTGCACGTTCCTTGATCTCCTTAATTTCTTTTGGAACCACATTCAGTGCTTTTTCCAATTGTCTTTGTTGGAAGTAGTTATTAAAATTAAGCAATTGATTTTTCAACAAAACTTTGGCCGCATGAACTTCTGTCTTTCGAAATTCTAAATTCTCGGTAGATAAATGACGCAATTGCTCGATATCTACATAGTTCATTTCAAATCCTTCTACCACAGAAGCATCCACATTATTAGGAACTGAAAGATCTATAACCAATTTTGGATCATTTTCTTTTTGAAGAAGGTTTCGATATATCGAAGAATCAATAATCGATGTTGTAGCTCCAGTACAGACAATCATCGCATCAAAACCTTTGTCGTAGGTATTTAATTCACTCAGGTGGTATGCTTTTCCATCCAGCAATTCCACCAAATGTGCAGCATTATCCAAGCTTCTGTTAAATATGCTCACATTATTGAAATCGTATTTTTTCAAAAATTTGGCAAACAATGTATTTGTCTCTCCAGCACCTACAATCAACAATCTTGCATCTTTTGAAATACCTGTGTCCAATAATGATTTTACTGCCAATGAGACTATAGAGAGTGGTTTTTCCCCAATTCGTGTCTTATCGTATACTTCTTTTGCCGCTTTTACTGTCGAATTTTCTAACAATCGCAAATTATCACCTACCAATCCAAAATCTAAGCTCTGTTGGTATGATTCTCTGAATTGTCTGAAAATTTCTCTTTCACCTACCACCAAAGAGTCCATAGAAGATGCTACTTCAAATAGATGACTTACCGCACTACTGCCGTTGTAGACATCGACAAATTTGCTGATCATTTTCAATTTATCTTCACCCAATTCTGGATTCACTACTTTAAAAAAGTCTTTTATGTAATCCAGATCAAACTCTTCGTTGCTATAACAAATGAAACTTACGCGATTGCAAGTGGATAGATAGATAAGTTCTTCGAGCCTTGTTTGTCCTTTAAGGGCAATTAATTTAGCTTTCAAATCATCCTTACCTTCGTGGTGTACCACAAAATTCCCAATTTCATCCACATTCAGATTGTGATGAGTGATGGTAAGAATCTTATAATTATCTAGCATATTCATTTAACATCAAATGTACTAATCACATTATAGCAATTTGTCATTGTGTTGTCACATTTCGGCTCGAAAGTGCTTAATTACCTCAATTGACAAGAATACCGACTCAATCAAAAGTAATTTGAGACAAACCCTGTTATTACAACTTTTAAGGGTGGAAATTGAAATTTTTGGTGCCCCACACTTCATATGTCCAAAAAAGTTAATATGTATAAATGATACAGAGAAATTGAAATTTTGAAGTATCTTTGAAATTATGCATGATTTTCATATAAAGCTTAATCAACTAGAAAGCAATGTAAAATCGCTCATCAGAAAGCTGAATGAAGCACAAAATGCTAATGATATATTAAAAAACGAAAACAATAAACTCAAAGAGGAATTACGAAAAAAAGAAGCTGTTGTTATTGAAGAGAAGGAATTGGCAAAAGTGAGTACACATTCTTCCCTGATTACGGAGGAAAAATACCATAAGGTCAAAAAGGATATCAAATCATGTATTCAAGAGATAGATGATTGTATCCAATTGATCGAACAATAATATTTTCTCATTTTAGTAGAATGAGATTGATTTAAAGGTTGATACACAAAACTATAAGTTAAGTATGGCTGAACAGGAAACAGAACTTAAAAAATTGACCATTGCCATTGCGGGCAGGTCATATCCTGTTAAAGTAAACAAGCAAGAAGCATTATTACTACCGACTATAGAAAAAGACCTTAATGAACAGATTAGGCAAATGCAGCTATCATTTACAGATCGAGATATGCAGGATTGCTTGACAATGGTATTACTGACACAAGCCATTACCGCTCATACTAAAGAGCCTTCGATATTGCCAGAAATAACAAATAAAGTAGACAAGTTGAATCTTGAGATAGAATCAGCACTGGTATAACTACATCTTTTTTCACTTTCGTTTCCTCAGCAAATATTGCATTTGAGTATTTACTAATAGATTTTCTTGAAATGTCGGGAAAATCATAAATATCGCTACAATGGAAATAGGTATAGGAGTAGGAGGATTGGTCGTGGGACTCATTATTGGCTATTTGATTGCAAATTCTATAATCAATAAATTAAACCACTCCAAAATTGAGGAAGTCAATAAAAAAGCAGACCTCACACTCAAAGAAGCTGAATTGACGGCACAACGAAAAATTGATGAGGCACAGAACAAAGCGGAAAAGATAACTTCAAAAGCTGAGTCAAAGAATGAGTCCATCAAACAAAAGAAGATTCAGGAAGCAAAAGAAAAATTCAATAAATTCAAATCCGATTTTGAAACCTATAAATCTGAGCACAAGGTAGAACTCAAGGAATTGGAAATGAACCTCAAAGCTCAAGAAAAGGAACTTAATACAAAGCAAAAAAGCTTCCAATCAAAGGTGGAAGAAATAGAATCCAAAGAATCTGAAATAAAAACCATTAGAGAAAATTTGGACAAACAACTCAAGATTGTTGCTAAGAAAAAGCAAGAGTTGGATAGTGCTAATGAAATCCATATCAAAAAATTGGAAATAGTTTCGAATCTATCGGAAACAGAAGCTAAAGAACAATTGCTGGAAGCTGTGAAGGCAAAAGCGGAAACGGAAGCAATGGCAATTGAGAAAAAGGCAGTTGCTCTCGCTCACACAAATGCCAATAAAGAGGCCAAAAAGATTGTTATCCAAGCCATTCAAAGAATGTGTGCGGAGTACACCATCGAAAACACTGTGTCAGTTTTCAATCTTGAAAGTGATGACATTAAAGGACAGATTATTGGTAGAGAAGGACGTAATATTAGAGCTTTGGAAGCTGCAACTGGGGCTGAAATTGTTGTAGATGATACTCCTGAAGCAATAATCATTTCCAGCTTCGACCCGATCAGAAGAGAAATTTGCCGCCTTTCATTGAAAAGATTGGTTGCAGATGGAAGGATACATCCTGCCAAGATTGAAGAAACAGTGGCGAAGGTCAAAAAACAATTGAATGAACAAATTGTAGAAATTGGAGAAAGAACGGTAATCGATCTTGACATCCATGGTCTTCATCCTTACTTGGTAAAAATGGTAGGTAGAATGAGATTCAGATCTTCATATGGTCAAAATCTATTAAAACACTCTATCGAGACTGCCAATCTTTGTGCTGCTTTGGCATCTGAATTGGGGCTTACTCCAAAGCAGGTGAAAATGGCCAAAAGAGGAGGGCTGCTTCATGATATTGGAAAAGTATCGGAAGAAGATTCAGAATTGTCTCACGCATTATTGGGAATGGAGATATGTAAGAAACATGGCGAACATGCCATCGTCCTTAATGCAGTAGGTGCCCACCACGATGAAATGGAAATGAATAATATTATCTCTCCAGTCGTACAAGCAGCAGATGCGATCTCAGGTGCCAGACCTGGTGCGCGTAGAGAAATATTGGAAAGCTATATCAAACGTATTGGTGAATTGGAAGATATCGCCATGGCTCATGAAGGCGTGCAGAAAGCTTATGCAATGCAAGCCGGAAGAGAACTCCGTGTAATCGTAGAAAGTGAAAAAGTATCTGATGATTATGCAGATGATCTGGCATTCATGATCTCACAGAAGATTCAAGATGAAATGCAATATCCTGGACAAGTGAAGGTGACCGTGATAAGAGAGAAGAGGGCCACTGCATTTGCAAGATAAAATCACTATAAAAATTATTGAAGCAGCTTTCATGAATTTGGAAGCTGCTTTTTTTTGAGCATGTATCAATACAAAGGAAGGTCTACTCCATCCGATATATGCTGTAAATCGAATTTTATACGTTTAGAAATAAAGTCAGCCTCAAAAATCTTTATCAAAAAAAACATTGGACCACAAGTAAATAATGTATTCGTTAGTCGAAAAATAGACTTTAAACCACTCAAAAAACAGCAGAATATCATACCTTCAAGTATACAATTCATCTTACCTATGTACGAAGAAATTAGAGATAGAGCCATCACCAACCTCGAAAAGAAAAGAAAAAAGGTAAGAGCCATGCAGATCATAGGAGTAATATTTGGATCGGCTGCTCTCTTCCTATTTTTTATCAGATACTTGATGTTTGAAGGAGATAGGCCTTATATGTTTATTCCGATTGGAATTTTGGCCATAGTCTATGCAATTATCCATACAGCTGTTTTGGGACTACCATTTACTGGTGATAATGAAATCACGGAAGAAGATATTGAGCTTGAAGTGATCAAGGTTTTTCGGAGATACAAATCTTCTGACTTACAGGATATAAGTGAAGAAGAAGAACTTGAATTAAAACAATTGGAACAAATACTCGACAATGATGACGAGTATGTATGAAACAACTGAGTTTTTTCAATTGTTCTTATTCTTTAAATTTGATAGTGGATATAGCCATATTCATTAATAAAATATCTTTCCATTTATTTTTTTCAAGATGCTGAAATTCAGTTATTAATATTTCATTTAATAACCTGTACTTCTGAATTGATTACCCTTTTTTTGATAGATATTGCGTAATAATGAGGCAATAGTTTTCAATTTAATCTTCCGCTCGCCGCTCGGGCGTTCATTTCTTTCTTGAAAAAGAAACGAACCAAAGAATTCAAGGCTTTACTTGGTTCTTAACGGCTTTTGAATTCCATTTTGACTAAACACACAAAACTCGCTATCGCTCAAACAGTTGTGAGTTTTTAACGTCAAAATACAACTCAAAACCCTAAACCAACTAAGGCCGATTTACTCCAAACAAAATTCAATCTTTGGTAGTAAAAATATACTTTAAGCTTAATTATTTTTAAACTGTTCTTACTTCTGTTTTCCCCGATATAGCCACCATGCTCGTTTATAGCGAATTAACTTAGAGCACCATAAAGTACCCTTGAATCCCTGAATATTGCATTTACCTAAACTCTTCTGGAGCCGCTATTCCAATAAAAATAACAGGACCATCTCCTCCAGGATTGTCTTGAACATCCACTTTGGCTGATGGTTTCCAATTATTCAAGCACCATAAATTGCCAGCTCTATCAATATTAGTAGCCGTCAATCTCATCAATGGTTGAAAGCACTTCATTTTATTAGGATTAAGGTCACTGGTATCCTTAGCTCCCAGAGATCCATAAAGAGAGAAGCCATTTGCAAGAGTTACTTCCGAGCCACCTGTCGGTACAGTCAATAGTTTTGCACTCGCAGAATCTGAAGTATCTCGAAGCATTGTTACACCAAAAGGACCTTCCATATCTAGCGAATTATCATCTGGCTTTCCTGTTTCTTCCGCAAAATTAGCTAGAAAGACAGTGCCGTTCATATCAACTTTTACGCCCCACGGAGAATATGTTGCCGTATCATAGTATTCTATAACTCCTTGAGAAAGATCATTATGCAAAACTGTTGCTCTGCTGCTCTCAACCCCTACTACAATGACGTCACCGTTGGCATTACATGTCACCTGGCGTAATGATTCGAAACCAACTTCATTGGTCTTTTCGTTAAAAAAATCACTAAACCAATAATCCAAAACATCAATTGAATTCATATTTCGGTTTATTGCCACCTTGTACACTGTTGAAAGTGCTGATTTATCTGACTCTTTGTGGTAAGTACCTATACATGAAATGAATGCTGTTTCAGGAGTCGTAGGATCGAGGCAAACATCAAATATTTTTAGGTATTCTGATTGTATTGTTTCGATTTCTCCTGTTGATCTTTTTTTAATAGGAAAAGTATTGCAAATAAGCATATTCTCAGGATCGTCATCCAGGTATACCACTATTGCACTTGGTGAACTGCTGAATTGATAATCGCCCTTTGGTGCTGGAGCAAATGGATCTTGACATCCGATGGAAGACAACCAAAGATTGCCATTTGAGTCGTAATCCATCCCTTGCACTCGATTCAATCCCTGAGTTGTGATTCCATTGGAAGAATTCAGAGGTCTTCCATCTTTGATACTAAATCTGGAAATACTTCCTTCTTGCGGATTGTTGAATTCTGAACTCCATCCAAAATTTCCAAACGTAACATAATCTCTGTTATGATCAACTGCCGTACCAAATCCCGCACCTAATAATCCTCCACCCTGAACAGGGGAAAAACTTGCCGGAGTTGCATCATATTTGTAGACAAGCCCATGAGTCGCAGAATAACCTCCTCCAGCTCTAAAATTATTACCTATCCATGCATTATCATCAGCATCAAATACCACATAGCCCAACCCACTAGGTATAAAATTCAATGATCCTGAAGTGTTGTTCTTTATAGTAAGCGTCCAATTGTTTGGCGCTCTATTCGCAGGGGGCACCTTCATGGTGGTAAGTGACGGTGAATATACCTCACTTTTGTCCACAAGCATTTGATAGATTTCCACAGCGTTGTGAAATGGATCGAATATTATATTTCTAACCGCTCCAAGAAAACTGTTGTTTGGACTTGATGTTTCGTGCCATGCATAATTAAGAAACTGAGTGTAAAATGACGTATCAATTATGCAGTAGTACAGCAGATTGCAAAGTGAATTAAACATTGAAAAGCTGTTTGTTTCAAGCGCATTTGGAGAGTTTGAAATTAATGCACCTATTTGACCTTCTGTGACATAGAAGTTTTGTTTCATTCCATAAGCAATCTTCATTTTATGCTTTTCTCCTTTTATGTCAACAAATCCATCATTTCTTACAGTTGTCATCTGAGCAAAGGTGTAGATGGATGCAATTGAAGATTCTGGACATACCATTACAATGTTGCTATTCTCAGTTAATCGGAAAGTTGCCAATAGATTGATATTCTTGTCTAAAATGTCTACGTTGTTATAGCTTTTTAGGAGGACTACTACAGCGAAATAATCTCCTTCACTGCCATCTACATTGACACTGAATGTATTTCCCTGAAATGAACTCACAGAAAGTTCAGTTCTATCATTTCCAATCCCAAAAACTTTATAGTCGCCAGAAGTGATATCAAGGTTTTTGACATTAACATTAAATTGAACCGATTTTGAAATCATAATAAATTGAATTTTAAGGTTTTTTAATTGAGGTTGTTGATATTAATTTACCGCTTCCCAAAACTAAAAGATAATTAGACAATTTTTACTCAGATTCGTCATTGATGTGCATAACATGCACCAAAAGAGAAATCAGAAATATTAATTGTCATTCCGACCGAGTGTAACGAGTGGAGTGATAGGCAATTATGAGTGATTCTAATTTCGACTGAAACGGAGAAATCTACTGGGGGGATGATAACAGACCTGCACATTTAGATTTCTCCGCGTTGGTCGAAATTAAAGAACTAGAACCATTGTCGCCCTTCGACTACGTTCAGGGTGACAATGCTCGGTTACTCTCAGAATGACAATGCAAATGCGCAATTTATGCACACTTGCAAATGAGGGATAGAAAATGTGGCTCGTAGCAATAAATCTGCATCGATTACTTTACTTGCCAAATATTAAATTGAATAGACGACAAATTTTAAGAATTTAAGATAGGGTATTACTAAACCGTAAATATCCTTATACAAAAACAACCTTATTCGCAAACCACCTCGTAATTTCTTTTCTTTTTCGCCTGGATATTGGAATTGCTGCATTGTTCGAAAGCAAAATGTAGTCTCGAAGTAAGACTACTTCTTTAAGGTTTATGACATATGACTGATGGCATCTTTTGAAACTGGAGGGTGGTAGTTTTTCTTCAATAATTTTGAGGGTCTTGGAGACCACAATTTTTTTATCATTTACTAGGTGCACTTCAGTATAGTTGCCCGATGCATGAAGAAATAAAATGTCATTTATGTAAATCAAATGAATACCTTCTTTGGTAGAAAGGCCAATTTGAGATTTGTATTCAGGCTCAATTTTTTTCAGTAACCCTGTTTTCTTTTCTCCTTTCAATTGTAGATACTTCATGTCACCACTTTATATTATACGTACCCGTTTTAGCGAGAATGTAATCTTCCAAGTGGTATTTATTTAACTCTACATGGAGAGAATACTGGAAAAACACCATTTTTTATGATGATTTTTCAATTAACCGTCAAGATTTCCAAACGTTCACGAAGCGCACAAGCAATATGAGGTCTTTATAGCCTACCTTATGAATTCATTGCAAATCTTGCAGTCAAAGTCAGTAATAAGTCCAGTAAAAAATACACTATTCTTCGAAAATTTTCTCCTGCTGATTAATACTCTCATCGTGCACAGACTTTATAAATCTAGTGACAAAATCCTCACTCAAACCATGCACCTTGGCACTATTGATATACTTATCCAAAATCAATTTCCATCGGTCAGATTGAAGTATCGTCACATTATTCTCTTTTTTATATTGTCCAATTTCTCGGGCAACAGCCATTCTAGAAGCCAATATCAAAAGCAATTCATCATCGATCAAATTGATTTTCTTACGCAATTTTTCCAGCTCCGTTCTTTGTGGTGTGTTGGCAGGATCATATTCCCGTAAAATCAGATTATCGATCATTTCACCAAAAACGCGTGGTGTAATTTGCTGCTTTGCATCCGACCAAGCTTCATCTGGAGTGATATGCGACTCGATCATCAAACCATCAAAATTCAAGTCCATTGCCTTTTGAGATACTTTTTGCAGTATGTCTCTCCTTCCGCAAATATGTGACGGATCATTGATCATCGGTATTTCGGGCATCGCTTGTTTGAATTCAATGGGATATTGCCACTGAGGTCGATTTCGGTAGTACTTCTCACCTGAGAAAGAGAATCCTCGATGAATAGCCGCAATCTTATTTAAGCCCACCTTTTGCAATCTCTCAACACCTCCCAACCAAAGCGCTAAATCAGGATTTATTGGATTTTTTACCATAATTGGGATATCAACTCCTCTCAATGCGTCGGCTATTTCTTGTACGGCAAATGGATTGACCGTCGTCCTGGCACCGATCCATAAGACATCAATATCAAATTCGAGGCACAATTCGACATGACTAGCTTTAGCAACTTCGGTTGTCACAGGCAGTCCAGTCTGTTCCTTCACTTTTTTCATCCACGGCAAACCAATAGCCCCTACCCCTTCAAATGAATTTGGACGAGTACGAGGCTTCCAGATACCTCCCCGTATCATATCAACGTTTCCAGTATTTTTCAATCGAATGGCAGTTTCCATCAATTGTGTCTCCGATTCTACTGAGCAAGGACCAGCAATTATTAGCGGTCGATTTTCTTTTGGGAAAAATGTATTCTTCATAATCTTTTGTTTTTGGCTCATCGCCTATTTTGTAATTGTAATTTTTTAGTTGTTTTGTTATTGCAATAATTGATCAATTCAATATCCTTTTTATATCATTCGCTTCCTTCATCATCGATTCCATCTTTTCAATATCATTATCCTGAATGGCCATTTTGAATTCCGTCAATGTTTTGATGTATCCATCCAAGGCTTCTCCCAAATATTTTCGATTTCTGCCAAAAATTGCCTTCCATGTCTGGGGACTGCTCTTGGCCAATCTCGAAGTAGACCTGAACCCCGTACTGGCCAAATTAAATATTTGCTTCTCGTCTTTTTCAATTTCCAAAACTGTAAGTCCAAGTGCAAATGAAGTGACATGGGACAAGTGAGATACATAGGCCAAGTGCCTGTCGTGTTCCTCCACACTCATAAACAAGGTCTGCATTCCCATACTTTCAAAAACTTGCAGTGCGGTCTCCAAGGCCTCAGAATTTGATTTCTCTTTTTCGCAAATAATATTTTTTGCACCTGCGAACAATCCTTTTAATGCTGCTTTGGGTCCAGAAAATTCCGTACCTGCCAATGGATGTGCAGCCACAAATTGACCTCTATTTGGATGATTCCTCACAATGTTGCAAATATCACTTTTGGTCGATCCCACATCAATGACTACTGTCTTGGGCCCAATAGTATCCAGAATCTGAGGAAGTAAAAGTTCGATTACATCCACTGGTGTCGCAACAATGATAACATCCGAATCAAGGGTCGCATCTCCAATACTTGCCAGCCCATGTACAAGGCCTAATTCCATTGCACTCTTGCGATGCTCTTCATTGCTATCCACTCCATAGACTGATACATTTATCTGAGCCTTAAGGTCCCTCGCAATAGAACCTCCAATCAAACCCAAACCAACTACTGCTACCTTCATTTTTTCTTATTTTGATGCTTTGATTCTATCCAGTGCCTGAGTCAATATATCTTCAGAACTACACAACGAAATTCTAATATATCCTTCACCATTTTTGCCAAAAATATGACCTGGAGTAATAAACACTTTCGCCTTATATAAAATTTCATCACAGAATTCTTCGACAGTCTTACTACTTTCCTTCACTTTGGCCCATACAAACAGTCCTGCATTATCCTCTTCAAATTCAGCACCCAATTCTTTCATTATTTCCTGGGCAATTAATTTTCTCGATCTATACGTTTGATTCAAGGAAGTCATCCAACTTTGCTCCATAGAAAGTGCTTTTGCACCAGCTTCTTGAAGAGGCAGGTACATGCCACTATCCATATTGGATTTGAATTTTAATACCGTAGTGATAGCATTTTTGTGCCCGATCAAGGCCCCAATTCTCCAACCTGCCATGTTGTAACACTTGCTCAGACTGACCAACTCAAGACAATGGTCTTTGGCTCCTTCTACTTGAAAAATTGAAAGCGGGTTGTCATTCAATATGAAAACATATGGATTGTCATGACAAATAATTATGTCTTTCTCCTTGGCAAATCGGACCAAATCCTTGTAAAAATTCAAATTTGCTTTTGCGCCAGTAGGCATATTTGGGTAGTTGAGCCACATTAATTTTACCTTGCTCAAATCTTGTGATCGCAAATATTCCAAATCAGGCAACCAGCTATTTTCAGCTTTCAAATCATAAAATCGTGGAGTTCCGCTCGCCAATGTTGTGGTGATTCTGTAGGCTGGATATGCTGGATCAGGTATCAATACCTCATCTCCTGGATTCAAAAGGCTCATACTAATATGCATCACCCCTTCTTTCGAACCCATCAAAGGAAGTACTTCGGTAGTACTATCAATCTTCACATCAAAAAATCTATTGTACCATTCAGAAAATGCCTTTCTCAAGACAGGCAAGCCTTTATACGACTGGTACTTATTGGCATTTATACCATCTGCTGTACTTTTCAGAGTGTCTATTACTTCTTTTGGAGGCGACAAATCAGGGCTTCCGATACCAAGATTGATAATCTGAGTGGTATCACGTGCATTTATTTCGGCTATTTCTGCCAATTTGCGAGCAAAGTAATATGTGCTTATACTTCCGAGTCTATCTGATTGTTTGATGTTCATATTAGTTTGCTATCTTTTGGATGGAATTGTCTCTTTTATATATGCCCAATTCAGTATACTCATGTGTAAACTCTACCAAATCAGATCTAAGGGTTTTGTATTGATCCAAGTGATCAAACTCAATATCGAGGTGAAAAAAATATTCTCGCATCTTGCCCAAAACAGGAAATGACTGAAGCTTGCTCATATTCAAGTCATGATCATCTATTACCTGTAGTACATTCAACAATTGGCCTTTCACATCAGGTATTCTAATGTAAATACTTGCTTTATCAGCATTTTCGTCTGGTATTTGCTTAGTTCTGCTCAGCATAAAGAATCGAGTATAATTGGCCTTATTGGTTTCGATTGCCTCACCGAGCACATTTAGATCGTAAAGTTTGGCCGCTTTCAGGCTTGAAATACTTGCCAGGTCTATTCGTTTACTTTCTCTCACTTTCATTGCACTCAATGCTGTATCTTCTGTCTCCACCATCTTGATGTGGGGATATTGACTAAGAAACCGCAAACATTGATTCAATGCCATTGGATGCGAATGTACTTCTTTAATATCATTGATGGTGGCTCCATTATAGGCCATTAGATTGTGCTGAATCCTCAAGTATTTTTCCCCCGTAATCCAAAATCCAGCCTCTCTTAATATTCTATAATTTTGCAATAATGTACCAGCTATTGAGTTTTCTATAGCCATGATAGCCCCATCCACCTGGCCACTTTCTAGCATATCTCCCAAGATAATAAATGAGTCTGCCGGGACTACTTCCACATTATCCCCATAATATTGTCGACATACTTCATCATGAAAACTGCCTGGATAACCTTGTATTGCTATTTTTTCCTTCATAAAATCTGTAGTAGACTCAAAACTAAAAAAGCCCCAATCAATCGATTAAGGCTTCTTTCTTTTTCATTTAAAATGAACAAATGATTAGAAGCCCTATCCTTAAAATAGAAGTAACTAAAATAATATGTGAAAAAATTATTCATTTGTTATCCTTATTAATTTGCGTCTTGCTGCCTATTCAATTGTTATAAAAAATCAATAAAAAAAGGACTTGAATTACTTCAGGTCCTTTTTCTTTATTTATATCTAAACAATAACTCAGTCCCTGTTGCTATCTTTTAAAATAGTAATAGAAATAAAAAGAGTTAAATGTAAAATTCGTATTCATAGAGGTACAAACATATAGGATTTATTTAGAAAAGTAAATGAAATGCAAAATAAAATTCATTTTAATCTGTCGAAAACTTACAAATGTTAATTTTTGCAGCGCTATAATATGTTGATCAAGATTTGTATTTTACTTCTAAATATTCAAAAAATGAATCCTAATTTGTTGCGGCCTGATGAATCCAAAGAGTTTTTTACAGGAGAACGGTGCCATATCCTTGAAATGCTAAATAATCATAATAGCGAAAAGCCATTTTCGATAGCCAGAGCAAGGGTGGAGCCAGGTGTGACTACAGCTTGGCACAGACTGAATGGCATTCAGGAGTTTTACTACATCCTGGAAGGAGTGGGGTTTATGGAACTTGGAGATAAGCCTGGATTCGAAGTGCAAAAATCCGACATTGTCCAAATAGAACCAAACATGGCGCAACGGATAAAAAATACAGGTGAAGAAGATCTTCTCTTTTTAGTGATTTGTGATCCTCCATTTACCGATGAGCATTACGAGGATTTTGAGGGTGTTTAATTAGAGTCTCCAGATTTACTTTCTGTTTTAATCAAATAGGTGATTTCGATAATCGAAAAAAATTTGAATTAATGGCACATTTATAAACTGGCATCCACTTCCAGTAAATCTTGATCATCCACGACTTTGAAAAACTTGTGCAATTTGAATTTGGCTTTCTCTCGAACAGCATTATCTATGTAGCAAGCAATAGTAACCAGCCCAAAACTCAACACTCCCAAGTCATCAGTAAAACCAATAAATGGAGTAAGATCAGGTACAGCATCAATTGGAGATAAAAGGTAAGCCAAAGATCCAAGAATAATATTTTTGGCCCATGTCGGTGTATCAGTTCTTTCATAAGCATAGTATAATAACAATGCCGAATAGGTCAGTTTAACACCGATAGTTTTCAGTCTCACCGATAAGTATCTCATTAATTGACCGACTGGATCCGAATCTTTCTTTTTCATTCTATTACATCTCATAATAATACCTCGATTTTGTCTATCTCAACCAAAAAGATACATATATGGTTTCGAATCAAAGAAAGATTCAAGTCCAAATCGTGTCATTTTCGATAAACAGAATAAAGTCCTCGACTACTTTAATCTTAACATTTAGGACACATAAATAGGGTATCGGATTGATATAATAATGAATGGTTTAGATATAGTAAATCAATAATTGAAATAGGCTAAAAAAATGAGAGACAAGAAACGGGCGTCTCTTATCTCTCTCTGTTAAGATCAAAGTATTTTCGTCTTATTTCACAACAATGGTTTGGGTGATGTTGGTTTTCAAATCTTTATTGATCGTATTTAAGTAGTATGTTCCAGGTTCTAATTGACTGGTGTCTATTGTGATATCTTCTCCTTGCGAATTAGTTTTGAATGATTGCACAAGGCCTCCTGTTTTAGAACTAATTAATGAGATTTCATAACCCGCAGCCAAATTGGTAAGCGTAAATCGATCGTTTGTTGGGTTTGGATAAGCCAACGGCAGGCTCATTTCGATGTCCTCACCTTCATTCAAAGCACTCAAATCGTAAATCTCCTCGATTGTCTGAAGGGTATGGGTAGGATCGTTTGGCTCGATGAGCGGGTCTTCATCACAGCCGCTTGATTGTGCGGTAAAACTCAAAGAGCCTAGTTCATTGCCACTTCCATCACAAACCGAGACCGTACCCGTAAAAGTAACGCAGGCATCGCTAAGGTCAATTTCTCCGTCAGAAAAGCCAACTGTACCTGATACGTTTACAGAATTCACCTCGACATGGCATAAACTGAAAATTGCAGCATCTGGAGTAGTAAATGAAGTAAAAGAAGTGAGTAGAATAAACAAAATTTTCATGATAGTAATATTAATGTGGTTTAAAGCATTAACACCAATTATATAAGAGAGGACTCATGCATAGTCAATAGAACTTTGAGTCTGAAAAGGGTATATTTCAGGCGTTCTCTCTTTTTATAATAATTATTATGAATTGCCCTTTATTCAGGTGCTATGATCTAAAAGTTCAGAATTGATCTTTCTCACATCTCTATAGACTATTCGAACTGTTTTGATAGCGTTGGCTAATTCGTCTGACAGATATCTAAAGTTAAGTAAATCAATAGAGTATAACAAGCGTTTGCGTAATTCTACGTCGAATTCTAGTAGATTTACGCAAATCAACTTTAAAATATAATTGGTCGTTTTTTAGTAACAATTGGCCCTTTAGCGAATCACTGCCACAGGCATATTAAAATTATAATTACCAGTCAATATCGGGCTTTGTTTGTTTTGAGTGTACGTCCTTACATTACTATACATATAGGAATATAACTCCGATATAGTTACAATTTTATTATTGTTGGCATCAGCAGCCCCTCTCAATCCATTCATCAAATAATGACTGAAAACTCCCTGTCTCAAACCCGAGTATTCCAAGGATAATTCATTTGATGCAGAGGACAAAAGCATGGCAGTACCTCCAGTTTCCAGATCTCCCAGAATAGAATAATAATTATTTACCGCAGGTGCAAAATCAGTCCCTCTGCTTGAAACCAAGCTTCCAGAATGGCATGCATCGGCTATACATAGTTTGTGCTTTGCTTTTGATTTGTTGAGAATTTCGTTTATATCATTGTATGCCAATTGGTTGCGAAATCCATCGAAATCGCTTGGAATAAAAGAACCTTCCAAACCATGTCCCGACATATAAAGAAGCACTACATCATTTTCATCTGCCTTGGAAAACAATTGTTCCATTGACATCAAAATATTGTTTTTTGTAGCTACATCATCTACCAATACCTTGATATTTTCATTTGGAATAGCTCCACCTTCAGGGCTCTTCAAAAAGGCATATAATTGATAGGCATCATCATCTGTATATTTTAGAGATGGCATGTGTTCGTAAGTAGCCACTCCGACTACAAGCGCATATACATCTACATCCTTCGAGAAGGCTACATCTTCAGTTTTCAATTTGGACACATAGTCATAATCTTCTAAAAGTTGTTCCTTCGGGATTCCTTGATCCCAGATCGCGGCGTGTTTTCTACCAGATGCAAATGTGAGTACACCTTTACCGTGTGGTGCATGTTTTTTCCATTCACCTTCATACAAATCTCCATTGCTAAATTCACATCTGCCCAGTCCATAAGGAATACCATCTTTGAATTCTCCAATATATCTGGTACCGTCTCCATAGTTGAAGATGCCTAGTTCATTGTTACAATATGTATTTGTGCAATCTTTTTTGATATGTGAAAAATCTGCTGCCGTGACCAATGCCCCTTCATTAAAGGTAGAAGATCTTGTTGGCTTCGATTCCACATATGCTTCTTCTATTAATTTTCCGTCTACAAACTCACCTTCTCTTTGTCTTCCATCTTTGAAATAATAGACTCCTTTTCCATTCATTTTTCCGCGCTTCCATTGACCGATATAGCTATCACCATTGTGAAACGCAAACTTCCCTCTACCCTGAAATTTTCCATTTTTGAATTCTCCGATGTAAAAATCTCCATTAGTCAAGGTAAGTTTCCCTCGTCCATTGACCTGACCATTTTTAAAAGATCCTTTGTAAAAATCACCATGTCTATTGCGCCATCTGCCTTCACCTTCTAATTTGGAATTCCTGAATACACCTTCATATCTGTCTCCCTCAGGGGTAATGAGAATACCCGATCCATTTTTACAATTGCCCTTAATGCATTTAGAAAATCCAATAAGTGGAAGTGAAATGAATGTTATCAGAAGTACCATTTTAGTTGAATGAAAAAATGAAGTCCTTCCTGCTGTGGAAAACCTCAAATCAAATTCAAGTGTTGACAATACACTTTTAACTAGTCTTAGAATGAAATCTTTTCGTAATACTCTCATAATGAAATTTTTCGACTTTGATCAATATTTTATTAAAGAGGGCAATATCCCCATACCATATCCCTTTTTAATACTTTAGAGTGTAGTGAGTGTATTCTTATAGGCGTTCAAAATTTTATTAATTTAAAATCATTATAAAGAAAAACCCCTAGGGCATTTCTACTATTTTTGCTTATTAAACTAGGTGATTAATAATTATATTGTGATTATTATGCCAGTGTTTGTTAAATATCGGCTAATTGTCAAATTAAAACAATAGAATTTTTTATAAACAAGTATTAAAAAAACAAAATTATGAGATATAGTCTTTGGACAGTATTACTAGTAATATTCGCTTTTTCATCATGCAAGCAGGCAGCTACTCCGACCAAGGTTGAAGATGGAATGTCGTATTACGGTGAAAAAATTACTGCTGACGGTGCCATTACCTATGACGAGCTTTTGTCAAAATTAGAAACCTCTGAGAGTTTAGAAAATGTAAAAGTCGAAGGATCAATCGATGGTGTATGTCAAGCAAAAGGCTGCTGGATGAATATCGTTTCTAATACAGACAAAAGCAAGGAATCTATGTTCGTAAAATTCAAGGATTATGGATTCTTTATGCCTTTGGATGCCAGTGGAAGTACGGCCATTATGGAAGGTAAGGCTTATAAAGAAGAAACAAGTGTGGAAGAGTTGAGACATTATGCAGAGGATGAGGGTAAGTCAGCGGAGGAAATTGCTGCAATTACAGAACCTGTCACGGAATTGAAATTTATGGCCCATGGGGTGATCCTGAAGCCTTAGAAAGGGGGGGATTGAATTTCGAATGTAGAATTTGGAATTGAGAATTACGAATTTGGAATTTCGAATGTGAAAATATAATGGGAAGATTGGATTGAATTCTGATCTTCTTATTTTTGCGAGGTATCTTCAAATTGACATTTTGGTGAAGGAGGTGGATTGTATATTTAAAGATTAATTCTTATGTCCAATTAATTTTTCCTTCTTGTATTGCAGGATAATTGTGAATTAAAGTTCTAAATACTAGACGAAGTTTCAAAGCATTATTAATTTACGGCTATTCTTCAAACTACTTATTCAGCATTTATGATTAAATATGATCTCAAGATTTTCTTATTTCTAGTATTTCTTCTCTCCAGTTGTTCTCAAAAAAAATCTGCCGACCTTATTATTATCAATGCAAATGTCTGGACTGTAGACAGTGCGAATCCAACAACCGAGGCTATTGCTATCTTAGATGGAAAAATATTGCAGACGGGTTCAACAGAAGATATTGTAAAATTAAAAGGCCAATCCACTGAAGAGATAGATGCTAAAGGAGCCTTCGTAATGCCAGGATGGATTGAAGGGCATGGTCATTTTTCAGGATTGGGCAAGAGCCTTCAAAATCTCAACTTTCTGAAATCTAAAAATTGGGATGAGATCGTCCAGATGGTAGGAGAAAAAGCCAAAACACTGGAGCCTGGCGAGTGGATCGAAGGAAGAGGGTGGCATCAAGAAAAATGGAACAAAGTACCCGAACGCAATTTTCATGGATATCCGGATCATCAAGATCTTACCGAGGTAAGTCCAGACAATCCAGTGATTTTGTATCATGCAAGTGGACATTCCTTATTTGCAAATAAAAAAGCGATGGAAACGGCTGGGGTCAATCGCGAGTCTGGAAATCCTGTTGGCGGTGAAATCGTAAAAGACGGAAATGGCGACCCAATCGGTGTGTTTGAAGAAAGAGCCATGACCATGATTTATGAATCCTTCAAGGAGTATGAAAAAGGATTGAGTAAAGAAGAAGTGGACAAAAAATGGTTTGATGCCATAACCATTGCTGAAGAGGAATGTATCAAAAAGGGAATCACTTCTTTTCAAGATGCTGGATCTAAATTTTTCGAAATTGACCGATACAAGCAAATGGCTGAAAATGGAGAATTAGATCTTCGACTTTGGAGTATGGTACGTCACTCGTCGAAAGAAATGAATGGCAAATTGGCCAATGTCAAGACCATTGGAGCTGGGAATAATTTCTACACTTGCAATGCCATCAAATCCGAGGTGGATGGAGCGCTTGGAGCATTCGGAGCCTGGCTACTGGAACCATATACAGACAAACCAGAATTCCTTGGTCAAAATACTACTGATATAAAAGAAGTGAAAACAATAGCTGAAATGGCATTGGCCGCAGACATGCAATTTTGTGTGCATGCCATCGGCGACAGAGCCAATAGAGTAGTTGTAGATATTTATGAGGGAATGCTTGGACAGGTGGAGGATGGCACAAAAAAAAGATGGAGAATAGAACATGCCCAACATCTTGACCCAGTAGACATTCCAAGATTTGCAAAAAATGGCATCATTGCCTCCATGCAGGGAATACATTGCACTTCTGATGCTCCATTCGTAGAGAAAAGATTGGGTTATGATCGTTCCAAATTCGGTGCCTACCCATGGAGATCTCTTTTGGACAATAATGTAGTGATTGCTAATGGAACAGATGCCCCAGTGGAGGACGTAGATCCGATACCCTCGTATTATGCCTCAGTCACCAGAAAGCGAATAGACAATGGAATGGAGTTCTTTACCGAGCAATCCATGACTAGAGAAGAGGCATTGTATTCCTACACGCTGGGAAATGCCTTTGCAGCATTTGAAGAAGATATAAAAGGTTCTATAACTGCGGGAAAAGTTGCCGATATTACCATAATGAGCAAGGACTTGATCAATTGTACAGACGAGGAAATTTTGGAAGCCGAGGTCTTATATACAATCATTGATGGGGTGGTAAAATTTGAGAGAAAGGGGAAATGAATGGGGAAATTTGGAATTTAGAATTACGAATTTAGAATTACGAATTGTGAATTGTGAATTGTGAATTGTGAATTGTGAATTGTGAATTTCAATTAATCAAACCTGCTCCACAAATTGCATCTCATAAAGCTCTCGATATCTACCGTCTTGAATTTTCAATAATTCATCATGTGTTCCAAATTCAACAATATTCCCCTTGTCCATGACCATGATTTTGTCGGCATGTCTTATTGTAGATAGGCGGTGTGCGATTATGATCGACGTTCTTTTTTGAATGAGTTTTTCTATCGCATATTGAATGATTGCTTCGGTCTCCGTGTCAATCGAACTTGTGGCCTCGTCCAGGATCAAGATATCTGGATCATATACCAAAGCTCTTACAAATGAAATCAATTGGCGCTGACCAACAGAAAGATTATTCCCTCTTTCCATTATTTTCTGATCATATCCATCTGGCATATTATCGATGAATACATCCGCGCCAATGGTCTTGGCTGCTTCTTTTACCATATCCAGAGAAATGTCATCATTCCTGAGCGTAATATTATCAGCTACATTGCCATTGAATAAAAATACATCTTGCAAGACGATAGAAATCCTCCTTCGCAAGGATAAAAGTTCGTATTTCCTAATATCCACACCACCAATAGAGATCTTTCCCGATTGATATTCATAGAATCTATTCAATATATTTATGATACTACTCTTGCCAGAACCCGTACTGCCAACAATGGCCAATGTCTCCCCTTCTTTTATGGTAAACGAAATATCATTGAGCACAAAATTTTCCTCATCATAAGCAAAATTGACATTCTCAAATTTTATATCGCCTTTCAATTTTTCTGCCACCTTGGTGCCGTAGTTTTTTATATGTTCATTGGCATCAAGTACTGTTTTTACACGGTCGGCGGCTACCAGTCCCATCTGCAGAGAATTAAATTTATCCGCTAACAATCGGACAGGGCGAAACATCAGATTGAGATAGATCGGAAATGCCACCAATGCACCAAATGAAACTTTGTCTACCAAATATGCCTCTGCCCCCAACCAAATCATAAGCGCCAGAGCCAGGGCAGAAATAAATTCTACTACCGGAAAAAATATGGCGTAATACAAGATGGCATTGAGATTGGCCTGCGTATAGTCTCTATTTATTTCCTTGAATTTATCCATTTCTTGCTTCTCAGCATTAAAGATTTGAACAATCCTCATTCCAGAAATCCGCTCTTGCAAAAAAGCATTCATCTTAGATATTTGCGATCGAACCGCCTGAAAAGAGGCCTTTACTTTTTCCTTAAAAATATAGCTGGCTATTATTAAGAATGGCAAAGTGAGCAAACAAATCAAAGTCAACCTCCAACTGGTATAGAGCATAATCCCAAATACAGCAAATACCGCTAAAATATCCGCAAGAATAGTCAAAACTCCTTGTTCGAAAACCAAATTGATCGCCTCGATATCATTAATCGTCCTGGTGGTAGCCGTTCCAATCGGAGTTTGATCAAAAAACCTGAGCTTGTAACCCGAGATTTTTTTATATACCTGAATTCTTAAATCCTTGATCACAGATTGGCCTAGTAATGCCGCAGAATAAATGAAGAAATATCTCAAAATGGCATTTGCTAGTACAAAACCAATGTAAATAAAAACCATCATCTGCAAACCACTCATGTCACTAACCATGATGTAATTATCAACCATTACTTTGATGAGGTAAGGTCTGATTGTACTTATTGGTGCTAATATTATGGCAATGAATAAAGTCCAAATGAATAAAGTCTTATATGGACGTGCTTTGCCAAGTACCCATCCTAGGAGTGCCAAATCAAAATTCTTCTTTTTCTTAGGTGTTTCTGCCATACTCTATTACAAAACGAAGGCGCGAAGATAATGTTCTTTTTTTGGTAATTGATTTACGTCCCTCCACCATTCTAAATCTCCACATTCTCTCCATTCTTTCTCAATCTCCTCCTATTTCCCAATTTTTTCTTAATAAAACATTAAATGTGACCTCAATTTATAAATCTGTCTAAAGACTGACAACCAAAAGGAATTATTTATAGTTATCTTTACTTTATAGTTCATGTGCAGAATTCGAAAATTTGCACGATATTTGCAAAATCATTATAAAAAATATACTATGCAGGCCATAAAATTATCAGGAGTATTAAGAGTTACCTTACTTGCTCTTTTCGTATTTGTAGCATCATTCTCTAATGCTCAGACATCCACCTCAGAATATAAAGCTGAAAATGAAGGTTGGCTTGTAAATGTAAATGAGGCTTATGACATGTCTCAAAAAACAGGAAAACCAATTTTGGCTAATTTTACTGGAAGTGATTGGTGCGGATGGTGCAAGAGATTGACAAAAAGTGTTTTTATACACGAAGAATTCAAAACTTGGGCAGATGAAAATGTAATTTTACTAGAATTAGATTTCCCAAGAAGAAAACAATTGCCTCAAGAAATCAAACAACAAAATGCAAGTCTTCAAAAAGCATTTGGTATCAGAGGTTATCCTACAATATATGTTTTTGACTTATCAAAAAATGCAAATGGTGAGTTTGCAATAAATGCATTGGGTAAAACAAACTATAAAAAAACCGTGAAAGAATTTACGGATGATGTTGATGCTATGTTGGCAAGAAGAGGAAGCGGAGAATAAGCATTAACCTGAATAAAAAAAATGAAATAGCTGCTGGATTAAATTCCAGCGGCTATTTTTTTTGCAAACCATTTTACAATTCTTCAAGTAATCTTTGGAGTTGATTCTTCTTACTCCTGCTGATAGGTACAGACTTGCCAGAGTCCATTATAAGATATCCTCCATCACTTCTATGGTACTGACCAATGCTTAAAACGTTGATAAAATACGACTTGTGAATTCTGTAAAATCCATATTTGAATAATTTGTGTTCGACCCATTTTAGTGATTTCGTAATGAAATGTTGTTCTCCTTCTCTTGTAATCAATCGGCAGTAAATATCTTCAGATTTGAAATGAGAAATTTCTGATAATCGAATGAATATACTTCCATCGATGGTAGGCAGGCAAGTCTTGGTCAGTGGATTTTGCGCTTTGAGGTTAAGCAGGGTTCTATCAATATCATCTTGCAGGCCCTTTGTCGTAGCTTGGGATTGAGAAGTAATTCTTTGTTGAGCAATCATGGTTATTGTATTTCAGATTTAAATAAAAGGGTGTTCATCGACGTTCTGAGCAGAGCATCAGTTAATCTTTGTTTACGTTTATTTGAAATTTAAATTAAGTCAGATTCAGGTATTTCTTTACAGCTTCTACCCTATTATATACTTGTAGTTTTTTATAAATATTATATGTTGTAGCCTTCACCGTATTTTCTGAAATGGACAGTGAGTCCTTAATTTCTTTGTTTAGGTAGCCCTTTGCAATCAATTCTAAAATCTCTTTTTCTCGAGGTGTCAATTTTTGCAACAAAGAAAGTTCGTCTACGGGCTGATGAAAACTTCTTACCACTTTCTGTGCAATAGATGCAGTCATTGGAGAACCACCCTTAACAAAATCAGTCAATACATCTATCAACTTATCGGGTATATCATCTTTAAGTATGTATGCTCCGGCACCCACTCTCAACGCCTCAAAAATCTTTTCGTCCTGACTAAAGCTGGTGATGACAAGGAACTTCAATTCCGTATTGATTATTTTCAACTTCAACATGGTCTCGATTCCATCAATATCTGAGGTATCCAAACCTAAATCCATAATCGTGGCATCTGGCGTCAATGCAGGAATCTGATTCAAGGCATCTTGCGCTTTTTCAAAACTTGCAATACACGTGAAGTGTTCAGACTCCTCAATTTCTTCTATCAGCCATTGTCTGAATTCTGGATCATCTTCTACTATGCAAATTCGATACTTCAATTGTTTTTGTTGTTGATTAATTGATGTTGTAAAGATGGGCAGGGAAATTGGATCTTGCAATAGTACTTTAGTTTATAGTGAGAATAGTCAGGGCAATTGGTTAATCTAAGGGAGTAGCTATAGAAATACTCATCTTCTCAGCATTGTTGTAAGTAATATCACTATCAATTGTGCTCATTCGTTTGGCTATAGATTTAATTCCTTTTCCGAAATTAGAAATCTCATCCAAGGCAAAACCTGGACCATTTTCAGTAATAATGGTCTGCAGAATTTTATCATTGACTGTTATCGCGATACTTACCTCATCTGCGCTGGAATGTTTGATAATATTATTCAAGATTTCTTTAATGGTAAGAAAGAGGTGGTGTCTGATTTGACCTTTCACGATTACTTCCTCTTTGGTTTCTTGAAAATTGAATGTCATTTTCAGATCGTTGTCTTTTCCGATTGTGGAGGCATAGCTTCTGACATTCGCCTGGAGGCTGGCAAGGGTATCATTTTGCGTATCCATAGCCCAAATAATAGAGCGCATACTTTCGATCAATTCGGTAGATATTTCTGATACTCTTTGCGTGATCTTTTTGACATCATCAATATGTGTTGCCTTTTGCACCTTCTTACCAGCGAATTTTATGCTTGACAATTTACCTCCCAGTTCATCGTGCAATTCATCTGCAATTCTGTTTCGCTCTTGTTGAAGCTGAAGTTCTGTCTTGAGTACGAGCTGCTGTTTTTCGAATTCGAATCGTTGTTCGCGCAGTCTATTTCGGAGATACAATCCGATACCGAGACCCACTATCCCCAAAACTGCCAACACACCCAATGTCCTAAACCACCAAGTCTCCCAATACGGTGGTCTGATAGTAAAGTCAAAGGTCTCAAATTCGTCTCGACAATATCCTGATAGGGTACAAGCACTATAATGAAATCGATAATCTCCAGGTCGAAGGTTGGGATAGGTAACCTTGCTTACATCTCCTATTAGAGTCGTATCGACATCGTAACCCTCTAAATAAACAGAGTACTGCGGATGATTTTGTGGATCGTAATCTATAGCCACAAAGTCGAAGGTCAATGTATTTTGGTTGTACTCTAAAGGATCAATATTATCCAATACTTCAATATTTAAAGTGTCTTCGGCCCATTCATGGTCATAAATTTTGAGTGATGTGAGCATCATGGGAGGATTGTAGTCGATGTCTTTAATAGAATCGGGATGGAAGTAGAGGATGCCTTTGTTGGTACCGAAGTAGAGGGTGCCGTCGGCAGAGGAAGTTGCGCAATTCAAGCTAAAATCATTCGTAGGAAGTCCCATAAAGGATGAATAAAATCTTCGATTCCCTAAGGTGTCAAGTTTTACTAAGCCATTGGAACAACCTGACCAAATACTATTATTTTCATCAACGACTATTGAATTTACAAACTCTCCTTCAAGTGCAAAATCAAAGAAATGACTCCTTTCAGGATCTAGCAATTTCAGGCCTTTATTAGTTGCCATTATTATCAAGGAGTCTAAATAATCCGAAAATTGATGAATATAAAATTTGACCATTAATGCTTTTTCATCACGGACTATTTCATTCTCTATTTTGAAGTGAATTATTGAATCGTCACTGACCGTGTAAATAATTTCAGAGTCAGAATAAAAAGGCAGACTCAACATACTGCCTTTAAAATGTTCGGAAATCACCTTCCCTTCGGAGTTTTCAATTTTCAAACCGTTGGCATGAAAATAAGCAACTTTGTTTTTAGAAATCCTATGTAGGCCTTCCATTCCAACAGTGTTTGGCCTCTCAAAATTAGATACATCATCCTTATCTAAATCTATTCCAATATGTACTTCAGAAGATGCAATATCCAGGAAATCATCATTTCGTAAACTAAAAAATGCATCATTTAGCATATTTTCTAAATGGTAAGACTTCCTATTTTTTAAGTTCACATATTGCAAAGAGTCATTGTCAAGAGAATAATACAATCTTTCTTTTGGGGCAATCAACTTAATTGAGAATACAGGACTAGATGTTGGGTAAATATTCCACACATCTTCATTTTTCATCCATAACATATAGGCAATATCATCATTTCCTAATCCTAGATAATATCCATTTTTCGTTAACCTTAAATCATCAAAATTTTTGTCGAGTTTGACAAGTTCAATTAAGGTTTTTCTTTTGATATTATACTTAAACAAGTTTTTAGAATTAAAAACAAGTATTTCGGCATTATTAAGTGGGAATCCGCCTTTAAGCTTTTTTCCATCCAATTCTATTTTTTGTATTCCTTTAGAAGAATCCCAAATAAAAACTCCCATTGCACCAAAACCTATATATTTTTCCTCCAATTTATAAGATGTATAGACATATTCCTCTTTAAGAATTGTATCCAAAGCTATATCATAATCATCTTCAAATTGCAGTCTCAAACATCCTGGACCGTATGCCCATCTTGTACCAATTATCGATTTTATATCATTGTTGCCATTTCTGAACACTTCAAAATCAATACACTTAAACCCTTCATAAATAAGAATGAAGCCTTTATTTTCAATCAAAAATCTATAGATGCTTGACCCAGCCTGAAGTAAAACATTGCCATCAGGTTCTATTTCAATAAGTCTGTAATCCTTTGACTCGTCGTTTATTGAGTAATAATCAAACCAATCTAGTTCGTAACTATATCTCACTAAAAAATTAGAAGTAGTAAACCAAATATTCCCATTTTCATCTTCAAAAAACTCGCTTTGCAGGGTAATTTCCTGGAGCCCTTTTTCATTATTAAAATAGGTGCACTTCGAATTACCAGCAAGGCGAATAATTCTATCGGATTGAGAAATCCAAATATTACTTCTGCTGTCCTCAAAAATAAAATAGCTTTGATTTGAAACAAGGGGTATTGATTCGCAACTTGCTAAAATTGAAGTTGAATAAAAACAACCTAATAAAATTACAAGAAGTAAAATTCTGAATCTTATCGCCTCACTATCTCTTCGGTATCTTTTTGACAATTTCAAATTTGATTTTCCAAGCGGGATTTGAGTATATATTTTCAATCAACCTAGTATTATTCAATAAATATGCATTCAGTAGTGCAATCCCATTATTCCATCTTGGAGGACATGGCATTCCTATATTTGCTGCCAAATTTTCTCTATGGGAATAATCCATATCATTTGTGCCTTGGTGATTCACCTCCAAGGTCTTAAAATAATCTAATGGGCTATATGGTACACTTGCACGCAAAGAAGGAAATTTTGTGACAGTATCTGTAAAATATAGCTTATTTTCATTTTCATAAGCTTCACTCAATTCACTTCTTAAATCATCTATTTTTCGATTTCTTTGATCTTCATCTAGGTCTATCAATGCTTGATTTTCCTCTCGACTCAAATCTCTTGATGGATTTTGAGGAGATCGAAGTGTTTTTAATCGAGCATAATTCTTTGCAATTTCACCTCCAACAAGACTTTCTCTAAACTTGATGGCATTCATAAAAGAATTAAATTCATTTCTATTTTTGAACTTATCGCTTCCAGAGGCATAACCATCTACTTCAAGAATTGCATCAAGACTAAAATGAACTAAGTTGTATTTATGAACGGGTCTGGAATCAATAACTGCTGGCATTGTTGAAGCCTCTGTAACGTCTAATTCAAGGTAATATGGCGTCGCAAAAATACTATTATTGGTTAGCACTTCAACTCCATCAATAGCAGAAGGGGTAGATTCTTCACTTTCACCAATTAAAAATAGAGTTCCATTCAAATCTCCAATATTCCCCGAGTGAGCCCATTTATAAAAAGATATATATAATCTATCATCCGTAGGATCAAGATTGTTATGATACATAACAGCACTAGTTGCTCCCAATTGTTTATAATGATTAAAATTATGTCTAATTAAATACTGCATTTTTTACCTTTTTTTAGATGTGAAAGCTTATAAAATTAAGAATCACATTTTTTATGTTAATTAATTCAACAAAACTAGTTCTGTATGAATAATTGCTCTTACTATTCACCATCAAACTAATACCGTTCACTTAAAAATAAAGTCGTAGGGTGTTTATTTCTTTGTAATCGATAGCTTTAATATACTACTCCAATTTTATCCTTCCAAAAAATTAACATTCCAACCTAATCAAACCTTACCTACACCTACTTGCGAATCACATCACTTTCTTAAATCAACTTCAGACCCACTCAATTCTTCCATTCACAAGCATTTAATAATTTCACCAATCCTACCATTGATCTTTACACCAATTACTTAACTCAAAAAATTAAATTATGATCACTCACAAAACACTCAACACTTTAGCGAATACATTCTTATTCCTACTTTTTTTCTCATTCAGCCTATCATCTTTTGCCCAACCCATCTGGCAAATAGATTCACGCATCGAGCGTATGACAGTCGAAAAAAGCGGTGAATATTATATCCTGAATATCAATGTAAAGGCCAATAACGATGATGATGCAAGATCTGCAAAACTCATCGTCAATCTTCCTCGAAATTGTAAGGTGAACGGAATTACCATGCCAGCGGGTTTTGAAAATACTGCACATCAGGTTTTTAGCAACAAAACTCAGGCTTCACCCAAAAGTGGTAATGGTAAACAAATCGATTCTTACATCAATTTTGATCTGCCCAATCTCGGTACGAGAACTGACCTCACCTTCAAAGTCTCATTCGTTCCTACGGCGGATGGATTGCGCAGGGGTTCCGAAGCCTCGGCCTTCATCTACTCTCTCACACCTGAAAAGGATAAGAAAAATAATTTGGCCGTTGTAGCTATCAATTAAGTCTTAGATTTTTACACTCAGCATCTATATAATTTTGTAAGGATGTGTTTCACTCAACTGTAACCTCAAAAAAAGAGCCCATTTCCTAGCATTGGAAAATGGGCTCTTTCAATATCCTCAGGACAATTGCCTACTGCAATATTCCCATATGCTTTTCATACTCCACAGTAATATAAGCTCTCAAACTCTCAACATTATCAAATCTGTCAAAAAGCTCACTGTGATTGTGTCTTTCTGTATCGGCAGATACCACATTTTTAGATACATCCGCTTTGGTAATAGACTTTCCGCTAAGGATAATTAATCTTTCTACTACATTTCTCAGTTCACGAATATTACCTGTCCAATTGACCTTCTGCAAATCTTTGATTGCCTGCGCTTCTACTTTTTTTACAGGAGTATTGTATTCTTTGCAGATTGACTCTGTAAAATGCTCAACCAACATTGGTATATCATCTCTCCTATCATTCAATCCAGGCACTCGAATCGGAATGACGGCCAGTCTGTGATACAAGTCCTCTCTGAATTTACCCTTTCGAATTTCTGCTTCCAAATCTTTGTTCGTAGCGGCTACCACTCTGACATTCACTTGAATCTCTTTGTCACCACCTACTCTGGTAATTCTGCTCTCCTGAAGTGCACGCAACACCTTGGCCTGTGCCGAAAGGCTCATATCTCCTACCTCATCCAAAAACAAGGTCCCGTTATTTGCCAACTCAAACTTGCCAATTCTTTGTTTGTGTGCTGATGTGAAAGATCCTTTTTCATGACCAAACAATTCACTTTCTATCAATTCCGAAGGAATGGCAGCACAGTTCACCTCTATAATAGCAGCATCCTTTCTTGGACTATTCTCATGCAACCATCTAGCTACCAATTCTTTTCCCGAACCATTGGGTCCAGTTACCAAGACTCTGGCATCCGTAGGACCAACTCTCTCTATGGTCTTCTTTATTGCAGTAATTGCCTCACTCTTACCAATGATTTCCTGCACAGTATTCTTTTTAGAAACTTTGCGCTGCAATGTCTTTTTCTCCACTATCAATTCAGACTTGTCCATTGCATTCCGAATCGTAATCAAAAGTCGGTTTAAATCTGGTGGCTTGGATATAAAATCAAATGCACCTTTTTTTACAGCTTCAACCGCAGTATCGATATTGCCGTGGCCAGATATCATTACGACTGGAGTATCAGGACTCAATATCTGCACCCGCTCGATCGCCTCCATGCCATCCATTTTTGGCATTTTGATATCCATAATTATTACATCATACTTGTTTTGCTTAATTTTTACAAGACAATCTAGTCCGTCAGTAGCTTCATCTACCTTATACTTTTCGAATTGCAGGATTTCACGGAGAGTATTGCGAATTCCCTTATCGTCATCAACGATTAATATCTTTGCCATTGGATTGTAGTTTTCTATTTTAGTTCAATTGAATAACACTGTGAATATTGTCTTCACATTGCTATCGTGACGTAAATATATATATTAATTTTTTATTTAATAGATAAAAACAACAAAATGTGATAGTTAAGGTAATATTAGGGAGCAGTGTCAATTATTTCACGGAGATTAAATGGAGGATTCACGGAGATTGGCGTAGAAATATTTTTTTGTAAATTACTCATGTGACCACCCTGGAAAAAAAGCATCTTTGAAATGATCAATCGATTGATAGGCTTCATTGTGAAATAATACAGATATAATATCAAACCGCACCTCCCATTCATGTCCAATCTCTTCCATATACACTGAGGCAGCATCGACAATCAACTGTTGTTTTTTGGAATCAACAAATGATTCTGGTCTGCCAAAATAATCGTTGGACCTAGATTTGACCTCTATAAATATTAATACATCTTCGAATTTGGTAATAATATCAATCTCTGCTTTTCGGTGGCGCCAGTTGGTTTCCAAGATCGTATATCCCTTTTTCCTGATGAAATCTATGGCAATTTCCTCCCCTTTTCTACCCAAATCGTTATGCTTGGCCATTTCTTAGTGTATAATTAACAATAAGTTCTTCATATTATAAAAAGAAAACATATTTTTGTGCAAGAGATCGTAATTACTAATTGATAATTTTGCTATTGATCTCCCATTATTAAAAATACGAAAATACAAAAGATATGATGGACACTTTAATTGATAGGTTTCCAGCTCAACTAAAAGAAGCATTAGAAATTGGTCAAGCGTCAACCTTAAATCCTCATGACAAGCCTATCAACAAAATATATGTGGCTGGCTTGGGTGGATCTGGAATTGGTGGTGATTTTGTGGCTGAAATGGTGAAGGATGAATGCAAGGTTCCGTACTTGGTAGGCAAAGGATATTCGATCCCGGCATATATTGATGAGAATACAATGGCAATAATATCGTCTTATTCTGGAAATACAGAAGAGACCTTGAGTTCTTTTGATCTGTTGGAAAAGACGGGAGCCAAAATAGTCTGTATTGCTTCTGGCGGAAAAGTAATAGCGAGAGCCAAAGAAGCTGGATATGACTATATTCAGGTGCCTGGTGATTGGCCGTCTCCAAGAGCATGTTTGGGTTTTTCTCTTGTACAACAAATCTTTGTACTAGAAAAACTAGGCTTCAT
Organism: Saprospiraceae bacterium; assembly: GCA_965230575.1. Classification (GTDB taxonomy): domain Bacteria; phylum Bacteroidota; class Bacteroidia; order Chitinophagales; family Saprospiraceae; genus CAJXUU01. Next base: position 2,385,088 of record OZ246013.1, on the reverse strand, counting down.
CAGTTCGACTATTTCCAGTCAAATAAAAACATCTATAGATATCATTAAATATGATCAGGATGACATCAAAGCACAAGCCAAATCCATCGCTACAAAACTTTTTGGAAAAACACCAATAATCTATACTACCGATCGAATGGAAAGTGTAGCTGTAAGACTCAGACAGCAGATAAATGAAAATGCAAAATTGCTATGCTGGCACCATGTAATTCCAGAAATGAATCACAACGAGCTGGTTGGATGGAAGGCCAAAAGAGATGATGTCGCGGTATTATATCTTCGAAATAAAGATGACTTCAAACGAAACGCGCTACGAATAGACATCAACAAACAAATCATCTCAGAATTGTCGAGCACAGTATTGGAAGTATATTCAAAAGGAAAGTCATTAACTGAAAAAATGCTCTACTTTGTCAATCTTGGTGACTGGATCAGCTGGTATATGTCTGAATTGCACGGTGTTGACAGCATTGAGGTAGATGTAATCGATTATTTGAAGGGAGAATTGTCCAAAGTATAGTATCTTTGCACCTTATTTAAAGCGTTTTATCAACGTTTTATCTGAATATGGGGTATAAAAAACAAACTAGAAGGAGGAGACCTGGTGAAGGTGGAAATAAATGGATCTTACCAATGGTCTTGGTCATTCTCGTCATTTGGCTCATCGGTGCCAGTCTTAGAGGAAAAAGCCCTACAGAATTATTCTCTGATGTATATTATTGGATTATAGGTACTGAATCTCCGAATAAAAGTAGATCAGAATTAAAAGCAGAGGTCAAGACTATAGAAATGACCGCCGATTCATTGGCTTCCGCTCTTGAAGAATTGAAAAATAAAAGTCCTTACCGAACCGCCATTGTAAAAACTGCAGCTAACTCTCTAAATCTAAGAGCACAACCCAATTTGTCTTCCGAAGTCGTCATTAAAATTCCCGACAGTAGCGCTGTAAAGATTCTTTATTTTGATGAAGAAGTACTTGTCCTGGATGGAGTCACTGGCCAATGGTGCAAGGTCAAATATGCAGACAAAGAAGGTTGGGTATGGGGCAATTATTTAGAGATCCAGGAGTAGGGCAACAATATACTCATTCCCAATTTGTTGAATAACCTTGCACAAAATTTGAGCCTTTGAAATCCTTATGTCTAGGCTTTATTGGCACTATGGATGGAATATTCTTTAAATCTTCTACAATCACTACATTTTTCTTCTGTATTTAACCAATGTGGAAAACTAATATTTCTTCATTAGCGCTATTACCCATAAATAATTTTACTTTAGCCAGATATTAACTAATTAAGTATCTTATTAAAACTAAAACATTATGAATTATGTAGCTATTATCGCGGGAGCCCTTTCAGTTATGATTTTAGGTTGGATATGGTTTAATCCAAAAGTACTGGGTAAGCCCTGGATGGAAGGAGTTGGTCTTACGGAAGAAGACATGAAGACTCCCAATCCCATGACAATGGTAGGTGCCTTATTGATGGCATTAATTGTGGCTTGGTCTTTCTCTCAATATGCCCAGCATACAGAGGAAGGAATGAGTCAATTTGTTCATGGCCTATATCATGGTGTAATGGTGGCAGCAATGTTTGTAGCACCAGTTATTGTCAGCAAAAGTCTGTTTGAGAAAAAAAGCTTGACTTGGATTTTGATCGTAGCTGGATATTGGATATTGGCAATTACTATTCTTAGCGGAATTGTATTCGCCTTGACTCCTATTGTAGAAACTGCCGCAGCAGCAGGATAAAAATGAAATAGCTCACTACAAAGAAAAGAAGGTGGTATTATTTATTTAATGCCACCTTTTTTTTGTTTGAATCCATTCCTCTATTTGTCTAAAAATCGATAAAGCATCGATGTCTTTCTTTTGAACATTCTTTATTGCAGACAACACTTTTTTCCTGGTCTTTTCAAGGTCTGCATAATGGATAAAAAGCATTTCTAAGTCCGTGTCTTGATCCAAGAATCTATAATATTCTTTCAGCGGTTCGATTATACTCAAATGCTTTTCGAAATTTCTTCTTTGCCTTGTTTTGTCTCTCTCTTTTCTTATCCAAAGTTGCTCTTCTTCAACATGAAATATGATATACAAATCTGGAAACCTTATTTGACCTTCCAACAATCGTTTCTTGTAGAACTTATGCGTTTCTTCTTTTGAAAGAAAGATTGAAGGATAATCACAAACCCAGTTGTACCAAATAGGCTGGAATACATCTCCATCCAAAATAGATACCTTATCTGATTTTTCACAAAGCTTATATCGATCAACTTGTCTTTCATGATACCAAAAGGCTGGCTCATTCTCTGGGCGTTCAAATAACAGATTCACCTCAGGCACAATATTATAATCCTCAGATAATAAATTGCACAACGTTGTTTTCCCAACTCCACTAGGACCTTCAAAACAAATGATCGGATAATTCATCTATTAATAATTAGATTATGAAATTCAATGTTCTTAATATAATGTGGATATTACAAAATCAAATGATACTTCCTTTCCAATCCTATCCTGCTTTCCCAGTAGATATTGATCGAATCCATTCGAACACTTGTATTCGATACAAATATGACAATATTATCATCAAATCTAACCTCTTTTTCAGCCTTACGCCGATCAAGTCACTTCAATCGTACCATGCTTTCATGTAAATCTTTCCTTCTTTATAAATCAGATAAGAGGTGTGGCAAAAATCAAAATTTTCAAGCTTAAAATGACCAAGGCCATAATTCCTATTTTGATGAAATTAGGCTTTGTAGATAAAAAAACCTGACTAAGAATGAATAGTCTTGCAAGTGCCGCAATCAAATCATAAAATACAATGGTTATACTCGGCACACCTCCGAATCCCACAACATATCCACCTTTACAAGTAATCAACTTAGCTATCCAGAAAATCAATTCGACTGCACATAAAAATTTCCTGATCTTTATATTTTGGGTAGTGAATGCCAAAAAGATTACTCCAAAAGAAATGGATGAAAACAAAACATTTCTAGTTTCAAAAACGGGCTCAAACCCTACATTACACCCCCAGGCCTCTGAATAATCCAAACGAGTAAAGAAGCCAAAAATGATCCAGCCCAATAAAAACTTGAAACCATTTTTTATGTTTACTTTAATTTCAAATTCTATATTCCTGGTGAGCCATTTGTATAGAATCATAATTACAAATAAAAAGATTGATACTATTAATAGTACTTCCATTCTGTAAATTCTAATGCATTAATCGAACAGCCATATTGATCTGAAATAGTCAAATTACTTCTATATGGCCATCATTGGTTTACTCTGAATTATTCATTTATCGGGATCGACCTTAATACATCACGTTTTATTTCTCCAGGATATATCAAGTAGATAGGAATTTGAATCCTCAATTCACGCGCAAGTTTCAAAACATTTTCGTCTATTTCTGCTTTCGAATATCTTGAAGAAAAGTGATTCAAAATTAGTTTTCCAACCTCGATCTCTTTTACCATCTTAAGAACGTCTTCAAGGTTGGAATGTTTATTACCTCGAGACTCAATTTGCGAGTCCGATTCATTTTTCAAGAACGTAGATTCGTGAATCAAAATATCTGAGTTGTCCCATTTTGAATAATCGTCAATGGGCGTATCTCCTGAAAAACTAATGATGTTTCTCTTTTTGGTTTCCGTTAGAAAATCCCTTCCTTTCTCCAAAGCAATTTGCTTAATTTCATCTGGTTTTAATTCCTGAAATTCCTTTTTAAGTTTTTTCTTGGTTTCATAAAGTTTATAACTTAGGCTTTTATGAATTCCAATTGGTGATTTTACATGCTCATTCCTTATAGCTTCTATTTCGAACCCTTTTTTAATTTCAACTATTTGTCCGTCTTCAATCCCAACCCATTTGGTACCACTTACATGAGGGTCAAAATTGACTAAAAAATCTTTTAATGCTGGAAAAGAACCAGAATCTTTAGGATAATGAATAATTGGCAATTCCTCTCTTGAATTTAACTGAACAAATTGAGGCAAACCATTTAAATGATCTCTATCAGGATGGGTGATAAAAACATGCTTTATTTTTCTTGACTTTTGCAACAGACCTGCCGATACTCCATCCCCTGCATCGATCAAAAGATTTAGCTCTTCTACATTTATCCACGTTGAAAATAATGCAGTTGATTATGCTGTTATTTTGTAATTCATCATTTATCGCTTTACATAGGTTTGTACACTAAAAATTTAACTTCAACTTTCTACTAAAGCATTTTATAATTGCTTTAGATATACAATTTCAAAACTCGTCTAATTGTTGCTAATAGCCAATTATTCTAGACGAAGGTAATTTCCTTCACCAATTACAGAGAGTCTTATTAATTTTTAAGGCATACTCGCCCGAGTATTATTCCATTTTCAATTCATCGATAATCTTCGTACTCACCCAATAAATATCCTGATTGCTGGTATAGAATAAATATTTTTTATCGCTTGACACAAATGGACATAACTCATGATTTTGAGAATTTATTGTTTCTCCCATATTGATAGATTTGGTCCATTCGCCATCTGCATTCTTGAAACTAATATAAAGATCTCCTCTACCAAGGCCTTCTGGTCGTCTTGCGCAAAAAATTATATACTCTTCTGCTGGATCAACAAAAACATCAGCTTCATAATTTGAAGTATTGACTGCATCGCTCAGTAAAATCGCTTTTTGAAATTCTCCATCGATATATTTGGAAGCGTATATATCGAAGTCCTTTTGACTTTTCTCAGAAGTTATTTTATTGGATGAAAAATACATGGTGCCTTGTTGTGTGAACGAAATATAGTATTCATTGCTTTCTGTGTTGATATTGGGTCCGGCATTGATGGGTTCTGACCAACCGCCACCTTCCTTTTCAACATACCAAATATCATGATCTTGTTTTGCTCCCTTACCGTCCAATGTTCGTTCAGATATGAAATACAATCTCTTTTCATCTGGAGAAAGAAAAGGGTCATTAAATCCGTATTTTTCATCTGACAAGATCGTTTTTGGATCACTCCATTTACCACCTTGTAATCCTGAATACCTTATTTCTGTTCTACCTCCTAAATCTACACCATAGTAAAAAGCTGTTGCCTCCGAGTTGAAAACTGAGCCAAATTCAGATTCGGTTTTTTTAGATATAAGGCCAGGTGCGAAAATTTCAGGTTTTACTGAAGGAGGCTTCTGTCCAAGGTATTTAAGATCTTCTTTTATTTTTTGAGAACAACCAGTCAAAGGTATTAATAAGCAACAAAGTAGAAAATAAAATATTTCACGCATATAATTTAAGTTTTGCCAGTAGGAGGGATCCAGTAATCGCCGAAAATAATTAACATTTATAAGACGATTTTATCAACATCGATTAAATATACAATTCAATTCCAAATATTCATATTAGAAACTATTTACATCGAATCATCCCAGCACAAACTCAATATCACTAACATCCAAATCCAAACTCTCTTCCTTAAAATTGATAATATCGTCGGAGATTGTCTTCTTTTTTTCCTGTAAGGCAAGGATCTTCTCTTCTATTGTCCCTTTGGCGATGTACCGAATCACATTCACCTTCTTATCTTGACCAATCCTGTGTGCCCTGGCAATGGCCTGCTTCTCTGCAAATGGATTCCACCAAGGATCCAGAATAAAGACATAGTCTGCGGCAGTAAGATTGAGCCCTACCCCACCCGCCTTGAGTGAGATAAAAAAGAAATTCACATCTGCCTTTTCTTGAAACAATCGGACAGATTCTTCTCTTTGTTTTTGGGTATTTTCTCCCGTTAAGGTCGTGTAATTCCAATTATTTTGATCGCATTGGGCAGTATACAGATTGATCAATTTGGTAAACGAACTAAAGATCAACACCTTGTGCCCTGCCTTGTACAAAGTCTCCATTTTTGATATGATGTAGTCCATTTTTTCTGATCCTCCGTTATAAGATTCATCTACCATTATAGGGTTATTCGATATCTGGCGAAGTTTGGTCAAGGCAGCAAAGACATGAAACTTGAATGATCGATCGGCATTGTCCAATCCGAGAAGGTAGTTTCGAGTGGCACTTTTGACCTTTTCGTAGATGTCTTTTTGAGCTTTGTCCAGGTTGATGTATTCTACAGATTCGGTGAGCGGAGGTAGGTCTTTGGCGACTTCTTCTTTGGTCCTTCTTAATATGAAAGGCTTTACCATCTTGGCTAGTTGTGCCAATGCATCTTCATCTCGATGCCGCTCAATCGGTGTGAGATAGTTCTTTTTAAAAAATGAAAATTCACCCAGCATTTTTGGATTTATAAATTCCATTTGAGACCATAGATCAGACAAAGAATTTTCGATGGGTGTACCCGATAATGAAATTTTGTACTCACAAGTCAATTCATTGATACACTTAAACATCTTGGACTCCTTGTTTTTGATCATCTGGCTTTCATCGAGGATCACATACTCCCAATTGATAGATTTCAACAATTCTATATCTCGCAAAACGGTATGATAGGTCGTCAATACCACATCAAAAGTGTCGAGTGTAGCCACTTGTTTTTTTCTTTGAGCTCCTACAAACCGAATTGTATGTAGTGAGCTGTTGAATTTCTTGATCTCCTTGTACCAATTGAAAACCAATGAAGACGGCAAAATTATCAAAGCTCGAAGTGGGCTTACTTCCTCCATCATTTCGCTACCAAAAAGTGTCATTTGTTTGGACGAGGAGACTTTATTTCGCTTCAATCGATCCTTTGTATACGATAATACGGCAATGGTCTGAAGCGTCTTTCCGAGTCCCATATCATCTGCCAGACAAGCACCCAATCCATTTTGTTGGTGGGCGATGAGCCATTTTACTCCTTCAACCTGGTAAGGCCTGAGCGTAGCATTGAGGTGTGAAGATGGTGTATATTCCACATTGGTATCGACTACGATATCTTTTCTAACTGTCCCTGATAGCTCTTCTACCTCATCGATAAAAGTATATTGTGCTTTTCGGATACGCACTCCGTCCCCTTTCTTCTCACCAAACTTGGCAATCTCCTCATACTTTGTCATCCAGGTCTGAGGAATGAGAAAGTGGGTACCATCCGGCAAAGGATAGAATCGATTTCCATCACGCACCGATTCCAACAATTGTGCAAATGGTATGCGATGGTCTCCAACTTCAACAACTCCATGAATATCAAACCAATCATTGTCCGCATCAGACTTCAACCGTATTGATTGGGAATCCAATGAAATTGCCCTGCCATCTACATTCGGTCTTTTATATTCAAAGCCCAAGTCTTGCAATTCAGCTTTCTTTTTGATTAGAAACTGAATCATTCCATAATGATCATCTTCATCTGTCAGGCGAAATCTCTTGGACATATTCAATTCCAACCCCAAGCCTTTCAACCTTTCAATCCATTCTTTCTCCTTTTCAAAATTCCTCTTGATTTGAATAATGGAAATATTTTTGTCCTCAGATACGCTGATCCTTGTTTTATTATTGGCCTCAGAACTGTGAGCAAATGAAGAATCCTTGTAGCCAAACAACACGTCCAGAACCAACTCTTTATTCACAAAATCATAAGTTGTGTTTAAACTACATTTCTCGATCTCATTGTGCTGAATCACATCGAAACCCTGAGCTTCTATTTCAGCCTTTTGGGCAACTTGAAGAATAAATTTTTCGAAGTAGGTATAGACCATTTCATTCTTTATGAAGATGACTTCATTCTTTAGAAATGGCTTCAGTTTATTGCCATTGATTTTTTCTAGTTTGAATAATTGATAGTCTGCAATAATCCATGGACTTCCATTCGAAAGGATATGAACATCTTTTTGATAAGGAGACCAAGGTTCGTTCTTGCCAGTATCCAGCTTGAGGGAATATTTTATACCAAGATTAGTTTTTTCAAAACGAAGAACCGGCTCTGCACTTTGATCTGCATGAGAAACTTTCAATTCCTCCAAACGTACTTTTCTCTCTATTCCTACGATTAGCGAGATATTATGATCTCTCAATATGTTAAACAAATCATTCAACCTACGATCATAGTACTTCAGTATGGAGTTTTTTACTTCCTTCTCCTGAAATATTTTGATCAGCGTGTTCTGAGTTCTCTTCGTTGTGCAATATTTAGATTCCAATCCAGCAAGACTTAGCTCCGTTGTAAGTTTCAGTATTTTGGCAGAAAGGTCTTCTGGCAATACGATATTATAGGTAGGAACAGTAACTTCAGTAGCTCGAGCTTTCATTCTTCCAATTGTACCATCGCTCTCCTGCAAGGCAATATACGGCTCAGGAATGTATCTCTGCAACAATTCATTGAACTCCAGATTGACAATTATGTAGTAAGATTTTCTTTCGTGGCTCATTCCTCCCTTATTAAAATGCGGACCAAAAGTAAATTTTTATTCCAAAGTGTCATCATAATTCAATTTAATCGTCTAGAATTGGTAACTTCTACATCAAATATATAATACTCCAAAACCAAAGCTCCTTGGTACTTTCAACTATTCTTCTTACTTTTGCAGCCCTTTTAAAAAATTATTAATTAATCATTAAACAATAACTTCTGTAAATGATACAATATGAAGTGACTTTCATCGTCGATCCCGTTCTGTCAGGCGATGAAATTAAATCGACAGCAAAGGCATATGAAGATCTATTGAAAGACAATGGAGCTTCTATCGTAAATGTAGACGACCTGGGCCTTAAGCAATTGGCATACCCAATTAAAAAAAGAACAAGTGGTATCTATTATGTGTTGGAATACAATACACCTAATGGATCTTTCCTTCCAAAGATGGAATTGTCTTTAAAAAGAGATGAGAGAATTTTAAGATTCTTGAATGTTAGACTTGACAAATATGGAATCAAGTACAACGAAGACAAAAGAAATGGTCTTATCGGAAAGAAAAGAGATAAAGTAAAAGAGGAAATCAAGGAAGCTGTAAAAGCTGAAGCGCCAAAGGCTGCTCCGACTCCTTCTCCTGCTCCTGCATCATCTGAAGAGGAGTAATTCAATCACCACTAAAAATTAAAGAAAATGGCATCAAGAGATGATATAAAATTTTTGAGCAATCCTAATATTGGGTCTCAAAGAAAAAAATACTGTAGATTCAGAAAATTCGGAATCAGACACATCGATTATAGAGATCCGGACTTTTTGCTTCAATTTATTAACGAACAAGGAAAAATTCTTCCTAGAAGAATTACAGGAAACTCATTGAAGTATCAGAAGAAAGTAGCTGTAGCTGTAAAAAGAGCTAGACACTTGGCAATACTTCCATATGTTGCTGACCTTTTGAAGTAATTTTTTAGTCCACTTTTTAAAAATCTATTGACATGGAAATCATATTATTAAAAGATGTAGAAAAGCTAGGTTACAAACACGATGTTGTAACTGTAAAAAATGGATACGGAAGAAATTACCTTATCCCTCAAGGCATGGCCGTAATTGCCAATGCTGTAAATAAAGGCAAACTCGAAACTATTCTTGCGGATATCGAAGCAAAAGAAACAGCTAAACTAGATGACTACAAAGCATTAGCTGAGAAGTTGGAAGGTCAGACCATAAAAATTGGTGTGAAAGCTGGTACTTCTGGTAAAATATTCGGTAGTGTAACAAATATTCAAGTAGCAAATGCCCTTGTTGAACAATTTGAATCTGAAGTCGAAAGAAAGAAGATCATTTTGGATGAAAACATTAAGGAAGTTGGAACTTATGAAGTTGTACTTCAATTGCACAAAGAAGTTTCTGCCAATATGAATATTGAATTGGTTGCTGAATAAGAGCAATTTAATTTTAGAATATATCAAAGCAGTCTGATCTAATAATCAGGCTGCTTTTTTACTTTATACAGGCCGATTCATTCGATTACGCGTCTTCTTAATTTTATGGATTCTTCAACCATACTCAAGTAATCTTCTTGCTGTTTATTTAGTGCATCTATATTCCATACTTTGTGCAAATACCCATATACCATGAGATCACGATACAATAAAAAACAAGGGATATGAGATTTTTCCTCCTCCTCGATTCGAGTTATTGATTCATATCCCTGCCAAAACCACTTCATAAATTCATCTTCAAAGTCCTCTTCCTCTTTGCCTCTTTTGGTGTGCAAGGTGTAGTACAGTACAGTAGCAATATCACTTGCAAACCATGATTTACATGTGATTTCAAAATCGAAGAGTACGATATCATCTCCACTTAAAAAATAATTTCCATGGTGCACATCATAGTGTATCACTCCATAATTAAACTTATTCCTATCGTAAGTCGTAATTTCAGCAATCACAGCATCATACAACTTGCTCAACTGTCTGTCATCTTTAGGTAGATAATCGACAATATGATGTTCATCAATTTCATTCCAATGATTATAGATGATCCCTTTTCCAGGCCTATATTTCCTTGATAATTTGTGCATTTTGCCCAATAGTTCGCCCAGATTTCGAAAATGTTGGGCATTCCATCTCTCTTTACTTATTTTCTCGCCTTCAATTTTTTGAAAACAAACAGCAATAACCTGATTTTTTAATCCTATCAACTCATAATTATGTCCATGGCGAGAATTTACCACTTCAACAACTCTCAAATCATTTTTTCTCAAGTACTCAATCCAGGCCAATTCTGCTTTAATGGCTTTTTCATTTCTAATTTCTGATGGGGTAAGCCTTAAAAATTTATCACCACAATCAAATATATAGTTTGTGTTTGACCTGATTAGCTTTGCAGATTCCACCTCTATTTCATAGCGTTTGCAAGCTTCAGATATATCTTGGTTGTCAATACCTTCTTTTGATCTTTCATCCATCCCGAATCGATTTATTTAAATAGCAATCAATAAAATTACTAACTTTCGAAAAATATTTCAAAACCATGTTTATCAAGTATGGAAATCAAGTAAATTCTTATGAACCAAGCTGAAGATAAGGATTTACGAATTGTTATATTTTTCATTGTCATCGCTATAATTCTTATGAATTCAATAGTATACTTCAATGTATATGAGTTCAATATTATTCTGGCACTCATTAACTCAATGATGATTTTGGTAAATATCATTGCCCTGTTTCTTTTTAATTCTCATAGAGTAATTTCCTACACGGCAGGGCTGTTCTCTTATCTGTTTTCGGTATTTTTTCATTTTATCATAACTGGCAAATTAATAATGTGGAGTGAAAGATTTGCCATTATTCTGACCTGTTGTTTTATCTACTTTATCTATGATGAGTTTGGCAGCAATAGCAATCAGCCCAAGAAATAAATATGGATTAGTGATTGGGGTATTCAGAGGTAAGGTTGAAAATGTTGATTAGCAGCTTGGAGATTATACAGCTCACTAAAAGAGCGTTTCCTGGCGCATTCGGTGAGAAGCGGGTGAAGCATTCGCAGCAAAGCATTTTATGCGCCTAGCGATTTTGCTTACTTTTTGGGCAATGCAAAAAGTAAAATTGAAGTAGGACAAAGATTGACTTAATGATTCCTCTTGTCCAATCCCCACATCAATTTTCCACGGATAGTCTTCATAAATGTTATATCATTCGGGTGGGCGAGATTGATATTAAAATCTGCTTTCTGAATCGTGATTCGATGTTCTGATGTAATGGTCTCATATCTGGAATCAAGTGTACACAAGAAATTCTCGGATCGTCCTTCGATTTCAAATGATATGAGAGAATTCTTGGACAAGACAATTGGTCTTACATTCAGATTGTGTGGGGCTACTGGAGTAATGACGATATTCTGGCTTGTGGGAAAGATAATCGGTCCTCCGCAGCTCAACGAATATCCCGTGCTCCCTGTCGCCGTCGACACCACAATACCATCAGCCCAATAGCTATTCAGAAATTTGCCATTGACATAGGTGTGGATAGTCACCATTGACGAGGTGTCTCTTTTGTGCAAGGTGAAATCATTCAAGGCGAATGGCAGCGAATCAAACAATGGCATATTGCATTCAAGCTTTAGCATAGACCTCGGCTCGGTATAATATTCTCCCGCCATTACCGCTTCTACCACCTCTTTTATCTTCACTTTTTCAATTGACGACAAAAATCCCAACCTTCCAAGATTAATACCCATTATCGGCACTCCAGAATCTCGAACAATGTCAATGGCACTCAATATCGTACCATCTCCTCCAAGTGTCATCACTAAGTCTGGCTTGTAATTGATTAAATCCTGATGAGTATTTACAATTGAGATTTCGTTGTTTACAAGGCCTCCTTTTATAAGCTGATCAGCATACGTTCCATAAATCCCATATTCGATTTCTTGATCGTCCATGACATCTAGCAATGCCTGAACATATTGTTTGTCATCTTCTTTTAACAACTTGCTATAAATGAAAAACTTCATTTTTTAAAGAAAGGTTTGTAATGAATAATTAACACTTAAACATGATAACTGGGTGAATATTTAAGCTATTTATTCATCATTTTTTATCACTAATTATTGTGTAATATACAACTTAGGCTGAATGCATTGCTATTTCGATCCCCATTATATTGCGATACATCTCTATTGCATAATCATCGGTCATTCCCGACACAAAATCGATCACTCCCATCACCTTTGCATATGGAGTAGCATCTTTATCTGTCTTGAATTGCTCAGGCAAAAGAACCAGGCTTTTCTTTTCTATAGCAGATGCATTCGAGTTGAGGATGCCGGGCACAAATAGCTCCAGAAGGCCTGACATCACCTTATAGCCAGCCAATTCTACCTTTATGACAGAATGGTGATCATAGATCTTATGTATCGATATATCCTGAATTTTTTCCAGGCTAGTACACTTCTGCTCTACATCATCCATCAAGGTTGAAGTATAGGCGCCTCTTATAATCAAATCTGCATTTGACTTAAAAACATCAGCGCTTTCCATAACCAGGGTATTGATGCTCTTGGCTCTCAAGTAGGCAACGGATTCGTTGTCGTCTCCCAATTTCTGCAGGGTGTCTTTGATTTTATTCAAATCATTTTCGGGTCTATCAGCTTCAGATATCACACTCAAAAAAGCTTCTTCGACCTCTTCCCTTGAGATAATTTTGAGTCGATGCGCATCTTCCATGTCCACAATTCGGTAACAAATATCATCTGCGGCTTCTACCAAATAGACAAATGGGTGCCTGAAATAACTGAGTGGTTCATCCTCATCTTTGTACATATTTGTATCCTGAACAAGGGTTTTAAAGATATCCTTCTCCGCTTGAAAAAACCCGTATTTCTTACGATGCTTTGACTTAGTCTTGGCCACTGATTCACAAGGATATTTCAGAATGGAAGCCAGGGTAGTATAGGTCAGGCTCAATCCTCCTGACATTTTGCCTTGGAAATGGTGGGTCAATATTCTCAGGGCATTGGCATTACCTTCAAAATCTGTCAAATCAGACCATTCCTTATCGGAAAAATATGATCTCAGAGCACTCCCGCCGATCAAAGCTTGAGCATTCTGAATAAAATAGTTGGAAATTGCTTTTTCCCCGCTATGACCAAAGGCAGGATTTCCCACGTCGTGGGCCAGGCAGCCAGCACCTATCACTCCCTTGAGATCGTGCTTATAAAAATGCACCGCATCATTTTCATCCTGTATTTCTTTGGCTATAAAATCGCCTACAACCGAGCCCAACGAACGACCCACAGAAGCGACTTCCAGCGAATGAGTCAATCTATTGTGCACAAAAGTACTGCTGCCAGGTAAAGGAAAAACCTGAGTTTTGTTTTGCAATCGTCTAAAAGCAGAGGAAAAAATCAAACGATCATAATCTCTTTGATAATCCGAGCGAATATTGACAGTAGAAGGATAGGAATAACCCGTGCGTTTAGCCGAAATACAGTTGATCCAATTCATCATGCAACAAGAATAGCAATCTTTTTTAAAAGAATCAAGTTACTTAAAGAAGTTTAATTGAAAAGTACTTTCTGCAGCCTTGTTGAGGCTATAAATTAAGAAGGGCAAAACCCTAGAAGATCTTGCCCAATTTTGGTTTATTCTATCTTGAGTACTAGCTATTCTTCAACTTTTGTTCGTAGTGATTCATCGCCAATTTTCCTACTTCGTTACAAAACTTGTAAGCAATACCGCCTTTCACTGCCCATCCCAGGAATGGAACCCAAGTTGCAATTTCTATGGCAGCAATCTTCAATATACCCGAGGCAGCAACCAACCCTCCGATAGTCGCACTTGCTTCTTGCAAGGTGGGATGAAAGCCATAAGCCCTTGCAATATCATAACACATCTTGGCCTCTATACCTGTAAGTAGAGCAGATGTTCCTGGTATTGGCCCTGCCAAGACTGCAGTACCCGCACAACCAGCAGCATAAGAATCTATAATTTCTTGAGCGCGATTTCTTCCATCTGAAAAATTTGTTGCTGTCATTTTTAGTTAGATTTAGTTATAAAGAAGTGACACAATTACAACTTAGACACGATTGAATAAATTCCTGATTATATTGCGGTCACACTATTTATCTACTAATTAATAAGGCTCATCTACATACTCGCAATAATTATATACCAAAGACAAGGGTCACAACCATCATTAATTTGCTCTTAGAAATCAGTCTTCTCTACATTTAATCAATCATATTACACTACAAATCATTTTATTTTTATCAAAGTCTGGATGTAAGTTTTTCGATAATTCTGTTCATAATCAATCTTTTACAAATTAGAAAAAAATTATTTACTTTTGCGCCGTATTTAAAATACCTAACAAATTTTCATTGGCTTTTTGATTGAGAAGAACAATGAAAATATCAAACAACAATTATGAGCTTACTTACTATAGGAACTGTAGCCTTCGATGATATTGAAACTCCTTTTGGAAAAGCGGAAAAAGTAATCGGTGGTGCCTGCACGTATGCCAGTTATGCAGCTTCCTATTTTACAGATAATATCAGATTGTGTTCGATTGTTGGAGCCGATTTTCCGACCGAAGAAATAAAGGCATTGGAAAATAGAGGTGTAGACATGGAAGGCCTTCAAATTAAGCAAGATGGGCTTACCTTCTTCTGGGCTGGAAAGTACCACGAGAATATGAATCAAAGAGACACCTTGGTTACGGATCTAAACGTCCTGGATGATTTTGACCCGGTATTGCCAGATTCATTCAAGGACAGCAAATATGTAATGTTGGGTAATTTGACTCCTGAGATTCAGATCAAGGTCATGAATCAATTGGATGGAAGTCAAAAATTGATCGTATTGGACACTATGAATTTTTGGATGGACGTAGCCATGGATAGCCTACTTGAAGCCATCGCCAAAGTCGATGTGATCACTATAAATGATGAAGAGGCAAGACAATTATCAGGTGAATATTCTCTAGTCAGTGCAGCGGAAAAGATTCATAAAATGGGTCCAAAATACATAGTCATTAAAAAAGGCGAGCATGGTGCTTTACTCTTTTGCGACGGCGAAATATTCTCTGCACCAGCACTTCCATTGGCACAGGTATTCGATCCTACTGGCGCGGGAGATACATTCGCTGGTGGATTCATCGGATACTTGGCGCATACTGAGGATACTTCTTTTGAGAATATGAAGACCGCTTTGATATATGGCTCATGCATGGCTTCTTTCTGCGTTGAAGAATTCAGTATTGAGAAATTAAGAAATTTGACCAATGATGAAATTGTGGATCGAATTGGTAAATTTAGAATGTTGACACAGTTTGATGTGTAGTCTCTAATTATTTTTCAAATTGTCTACCCAGTCACAACTTCCCATAGTGAGTATTCTTTTATAACTGGTCGATTTTGGTCTTTTTCTGTTGTCAATATTGGGACCCAAAGGGTTCTGGGCTCTTTCTTATTTTCTACTTGAATTACTCTTTTACAGGTAGGACACGAGACCCTTCCTGATCTAAGGCTTTCTTCATTTACGGCAAAATATCCATAGTAATCAACTTCTTCATATCCGCCTTGGTAGCATTCTAAGTGCTGGGTCCAATCTACATCACTAGCCTTCCTGTGAATAGGTTTGCAATGAGGACATGGAACTCTAACAACATCCCACCAATTTGGACTAGTGAATTCAGGTTTATAATGTCCTAGTATCATTCTTTGTAAAGGAACGATTAATTTTTGGAGTCCTTGAGGTTTAATTTGAACTTCTGGGCCGATAGTGTATGGATCGCTATTATTCAATAGCTCATCCAATTTTCTTTTGTTTCGCCTGTCAAGTCTTTCTAATCCTATTTTTTTACCAATTTCCAGTGGATTGAATCCATCTTGTTTCAATAAATATATTCCCTGAACAACATTATTCTGAATTGGGTAATGCAAGGAAATCATTGTCAGAAATTCTGAAGTGGTCCAAAAAGAATCAAAATAGTCGTCAGACTTATGAATTAACACCTTTCCAATATTCCACATGGTGTACATTAATTTTACAACACCTTCCCACATTTGTTGAGAAGTCAGGCATTCCGTCGGATAGAAATATTCTCCCTCTTCGGCCATCTTGATTTTGGTCCCTGTCATAATTTCAAAATTCTGCTTCCACTTTCTTAATGATACTTCAGCCGAGCCTCTAAAACTGAGAAAATAATCATAATGGATATTTTTTGCTTTATAATATCCTTGAAACCCCTTTAATATACTAGAAGGATTATTAAGCTCATTATGCAATATGATAGGTAAATTAATATCAAGCCATTCCAAAATCACTTCATTTGAATACGCTTGGCCATGGATAGGTACAAATTGTTGGAAGGTAAGTATGTTTCTTGCTATAGGAGTCCTGCTGACAATAATATATTTTTTGCTATACTTGATCCATTCATGTAATACGTGATAGATATGCCCACCCTCTTTATCTAGAGAGCAATCCAAAATAATCAATGAAGAATTACGAAATACCTTAATAAATTCCTTTCTGGTATCTACATGACTTGGACGATTTACCACAAGACCCAGAGAAGAGCATAAATTTTTGATATTTTGAAAAAGAGACTCTCCTTTATCATTATTGGCACAATAAACAGTTACAGGTTTCATATTTTAGAGTTATTTAATCTTTCACTTAGATATGCAAACTGCAACTAATTGTAACCTCCTAATCTACAATTCTGTAATTCCTATCATTTGAGAGTCACATGTGCAGCATCGAGAATAGCTCTTGCTCCTTCTGCACTGCTAGATTGTGAATATACACGCAATACTGGCTCGGTACCCGATGGTCTGATCATTACCCAATCATCTTCTGACAGGTAAAACTTATACCCGTCTACAGTCTCAGTACGGATTACTTCCCGATCACCAACATGGGTGATCTCACCATTTTTGCACATATCCATAATGGCCCATTTCTTATCATTGTCAATGTGCAGATCATCTCTGTCTGTAGCAAATTCACCTACAATAGAATAAACTTCCTGGATTAGTTCATTAATACTTTTACCAGTTTTGGCCATAAATTCCATAATCACGAGACCGTTCCATATTCCATCCCGTTCTGGAATATGCCCCTTTACAGCCAAGCCACCAGATTCTTCTCCACCAACCACGACATCTTCTTTAGTCATGATCTCCGCAATATATTTGAATCCTATTTTTGTCACTTGAAAGTCCAATCCAAAATGTTCTGCTAATTTTCGCATTTTGTCAGTGACAGAAAATGTCACGATGACCTTCCCGGACAACCCCTTGTATTGATGCAAGTAATAAAGCAACAATAAAAGCAAATGATGAGAATCGATATAATTTCCTTCACCGTCAAACATCCCGATTCTATCCGCATCGCCATCATTGGCAAGTCCCAGATTTAAAGTATCACTATTGGCCAAAACCCTGGATATCTGCTTCAAATTTCGGGCTATAGGTTCAGGAGCTTGGCCCATGAATGATGGGTTGAGTTCGCAATGCAGCAAGTGAGCATCTGGAAATATTCTTCTTATCACATTTTGTCCAGCGCCGTACATGGCATCATATGCCAAATTGACCCCAGATTTTTTTATTAATTCAAGGTCAAAATTTGCTTCGACATGATCAATATAGATTTGTTCCATATCGACAGTGGTAATTTGACCATTCTCTTCCAACTGTGATATGGATGGCAAATCATGAGGTGGTGTATCGATTATCAAATCTTCTACCTCCTGAATATCTTTGGGAATCGTAGGCCCTCCATAAGCGGACTTCAGTTTGTATCCATTATAGCTAGGAGGATTGTGGCTTGCTGTAATCACCACTCCCATATCTGCCTTCATTTTCACTACTGCCAATGAGACCATCGGTGTCGAAACAAAACCTGTAGATCGCACCACATGCAAACCATGTTTGCCATAGACCTGGGTCGCCACATCGGTAAACATTGCCCCTCCAAATCTGCAATCGTAACCAATGGCCACTTTTTTCATTCCTTCGCCCACCATCCATTTGGCCGTAGCATCTGCAATTCTTGCCACATTTTCAGTTGTATATTCCTTTGCTATTATAGCTCTCCAACCATCGGTTCCGAACTTAATCTTGGTCATAAATATTATTTGATTGTCTATTATTACAATATCGACAAATATCTTAAAAATGGGCGAAAAAAAAGCAGCCATCGCTTTTTAGTGATGGCTGCTTCGAAAATAATTTATATAAAATTATCTATTTCATCTTGTATGTTCCTTTTCCCACGTTGAAACCATTATTATAAATTTCAACATCGTACATTCCTTTTGGCAGTCTATCTGTAAAACTCCAATCTATACATCCTTCAGTATCTTCGTTGTTGTACTCAATGATTCCAGTTGCCGTATACCTTACCTGAGTATTGTCAAGCTTGTTGGTCAAAACTCCAGATCCCATATCTTCTCGCGCTACAGTCTCACCAAGTGGATCTATTAATCTGATCTGAAATTCTTTCGGTCCTGCTGGAGTCACCATATTGGTTTCTGTTTTAAAACACACCTCGATCACATTAATATCCTTGGCTTTTTTCTTCTTCTTTTTCTTACCCTTATCATCAACTTTATACCCTTGAGTATTCATCCAATTGATCTTGATAGCATTAGCCATATCCACTTTTACGTCCAATTCTTCATTGGTTTTTGCCAATCTTTCTCTTTCTGCTGCTAATACAGCTCTGGCTTCTTCTATCTCCCGCTTTGCACGTTGTTCATTTTCAAATTGGATTTTAATCGCCGCATTTTGTTGAGACAATTGAGTGTTATTAGCCGCAAGCACTTCATTCTCTTTTCTCAATTTTGACACCTCAGCTACATATTGTGCCGCTTGAGAATTCATATTTGCAATTTCCTCCTTGGCTTTATTCAACTCTCTTTTTGTCCAAATTAGATTATTGATCTTATCTTTTTGAGAACGCAATTCTTTCTTTTGGCTTTCAATGAGGTTATTCAATTCTTTATTGTCACTTCTCATATCTTCAAGACTTTCAAGCGCATTGTTATAGTCTTGATCCAACTCTGCTTGCACTTTTTCAAGTTCTACCAATTCGGTCTCTTGTCTGATATTTTGAGTTTTCAATTGTGAATTTGTAAACCACTGATATCCATTTAATCCGATCAATGCAATTATGGCAATGATTGCCCAAGCGGCTAAATTATTTTTAGATTTCATATCTATTCGATTTAATTTTACTGTTTTATACTTTTAAGGGAATCTTTTTATTCTCCATTAGTGTTATTGGTTGCAATAACGATACAAATATCCATATTTATTCTTCGATTTTATCATTTCTTTCTTAAATGGTAGAATCCACTGGTAAAACCAATTAGTAGAAAACCCTGATTATTATGATTATTCAGAAAAAAACATTGAAGAATGTACTGTTCATTGATATTGAAACAGTAAGTCAAACACAAAATTTCTTAGAACTTTCGGAATCTTTACAACAACTTTGGATACGCAAAAGTAAACAATTTTTGCGTGATCGATATGAAGAAGTCACAGAAGATGAAGCAGCTATTTTTTATAAAGAAAAAGCAGGAATCTTCGCTGAGTTTGGCAAAATTGTATGCATTTCTGTAGGCTATATGTCCTATGAAAAAAGCAGGCAACCAACATTTAGAATCAAGTCACTTTATGGTGATGAAATTGAAATTCTGAAATCTTTTAATAAGATAATGAATGAGCATTATGATGACCCCGACAGACACTATGTATGCGGTCACAATATTAGACAGTTTGACGTCCCTTACCTCTGTCGTAGGAATATAATTAATGGTCAACACCTCCCTCGATTGCTCAATGTTGCTGGCAAAAAATCCTGGCAACTAACCCACCTTCTTGACATCATGGATATGTGGAAGTTTGGAGATTACAAAAATTATACTGGCTTGGACTTACTTGCTGGTGCATTCGGAATTCCTTCACCCAAAAAGGAAATGGATGGTAGTAAAGTGGGTCCGACATTTTGGGAAGACAATGATATTGAACGCATTGTCTCTTATTGTCAAAAAGATGTCACTACAGTAGCTCAAATCGCTTTGAGGTTTGCTGGTCAACCACTTTTGAAAGCTGAGCAAATTGAAATTATAAAAGAGAAGCCCAAACTTCAGAATGCATAGAAGTTTTAATTTGACAAAAAATCATCTCATCAATTAAAAACCTAATAAAATACTTCAGCATAATTCTACTTTAAGAGATTAATAGAAATTCCTGGTTTTTGAATTTATCTTCCAGATACAACTAAGGTGACTCTCTGAGGTCAGAGCATTGATACACAGGGATTTACAGGGTTAGTTGTTGATAATGTATAATAAATGTCAAGATCGAATTCTGCGAACGTTAAACATTGTTTCTGAATACCTTAGGTCTTATAATCTGTATAAAAAAATTGACGAAAGTCTTAAAGTAGAAGTAATTTAATAGGCAGGTTTAGAGTATTAATAAAGCACAAATTTTGTTGAAAGGTTTAAAAATTCTGAAGATCGCTTTTAGAAGCGATCTTCAGAGATTAAATTTTAATTCTAATCAATAACAATAAATTTCTTCATAGTTACTTTATCTCCATCTTCAATCTTCATATAGTAGATACCACTTGGAAAATGATCGGTATTTATTTCAGTGATTCCACTGGTCAGGTTTCCAACATCCATTACTCTGGAAGCTGAGGTATAGATTGTGTATTGCTGACTGTTTTTACTTTCAGGGCTTTTGACCCGTATAGCATCTTTGGCAGGATTAGGATAAATGACATGATCTATAGATGCTATGTTGGCTCTATCCTCATTCTTCTCTGTACCACAATCTGGACAATCCAACAATATAGAAACTGCCACACACGCCTCTCTTCCATCTGGATTACATAAGTTTAGATATATAGTAGTCATGCCAACATTTTTTACATCATCACAACTTATTGTAATTTCAGCTCCGAAAATATAGGAATTTGATCCTTCCGTGGCTAATATTGGATTTCCACTTGGACCAATAGGAGAATCGTCTGTAACATGGTCTCCTGTTACGGGGTTTTCATCACAAAATACATATCCAGCTTCGAATAAGTCTTGTAAAAAGACCAAAGCACCAAAGGAATATATTGCATTGTCTCCCTCCACTCGATCACATGTCAACCTACCTAACAATATTTCCTCCTCACAACCCTCTTCGGGTATACATGGATCAGTTACAGAAATAATAACATCAAAACAAATCTTACTACCAAACATATCATAAAAACAAAGTGTAACTGAAGTATTAAAAGATCCCAACTGATTGGTGGATATTGTGAATTCAACATCCCATATATCATTAAAAACTGAAGTTGACGTTACAGACTGAACATTTAATCCAGCATTTGGTGAAATATCACCACAAGGATATGAAAATTGCGAAGTGCTAATTGTGAAACTTCCACTATAATCTATCACTCCATCAGTAATATTGTTATCAATACACATTACTTCCAAATTATGGGCTGGCTGACTATCAGCACATTTACAGCTTTGCATATTATCAATAACGAACCTAAAGCATGCAATTTCACTTCCGTCAGGGCTACAAACTGCAAATTCACCGCTCAATACTGGACTTGAGCCATCGGCATGAAAAGTAAATGATACGTAAATAACATCTTCTGCAGAATCCGATTCGTCGATATAGTAGTCGTTTGTCTGAATTGTTCCGCCCAAGCCTTCTGTAAGTTCAAAATCACCCAAACAAGGTCGATATCCCTTAGGAACGGTAATCGGAAAAGACTCCACTAAGAACTCATTGCTATGGGTACCACATCTTTGAGCAGTAACGTTGATGGTTTGCGGATCTTCACACATTTCACATGGAATTTCAGTGGGGTCGTTTCCTACAGTATAGGTTCCGCCTGCAAAAACAATATCACAATATGATGCAGTGGCACCATTAGCGCATGTGATATCCATACATACTTCAAAATCTCCTTCAAAAGGAAAATTAAAGTCAAATTCATTCATATCAAAAGAATGTGGAACTGTGACACCATTAATTCTCCACGAAACTATACCGCCATTAGATGACATATTTGTGTTCACACCTGTAAAGGTAAAATCACCACAAACATTTTCATAGGTAAAGAAGGGTGCAGCTGCACAGACATCACAAGCCTTTACCGAAATGTTTTTTACATAGATGGATCCTATATTTGGGTTTCCATCTTCTAAATCTGCACTGAAATATAAATATTTACCGTCTGATGCTGAGTAAGTAAAAGGTATACTCCCAGATTTGATGAATTCATCATTTTCAGTAGGGCTACCAAATTGATCCAAGTCTATTGGTCCTGAATTGAATATTTTAGTAGCTGAATTTTCCATCATACCCATTTGACTGGATAATGCAAAGTAAAAATTATCAAAACTATCATCTAATAAATACTCAAATGATAATTCATAATCCACTCCGTCTACTAATTCAAGTTCTTCTAGCGTACCAAAACCCTCTTTATGAGAAAATGGATTAAATTGATTTTCATAAAAAAAGTGAGTTACAAAAAATGCTTCTCCATTACTAAATCGTCTCCATGCTGGATTTTGGGGAATATCTCCTTCCGGAATATAGTTTGTCCAATTACATAAGACATCTATATGATTGAATGTACCAGGAAAGAAATGATAATCAGCTGCTGGTCCACTTCCTACTAGATCTATAGCACCTTCATTCACTTGCGTTAAATCCCCATTCAATACCAATTCACAAGGATCTAAAGTAGGGTTGCTACACAATCCAGCATCAAGTACTAAAATATCTTTACAATTTTGTATTACACAATTATTTGGATCTGTAATATGAAGGCAAACCGTATGAATACCAGGTTTCATGAAGTCATGTGAATATGTTGCCGTACCACCCACTAATGTCCCATCAACATACCACTGATATGTCCCGCTTTGAGTTGTAGTGAATATTCCCGGCACCCCGTTTTGTCCTTGATCATCTGGAGCAACAGGATGTTTGGGAGACACTGTAAAATCCACTGCAAATACAGGGTCGCATACTTCGATGGCACAGCCAAGAGATAATGTTAGACCTTCCCGCTTGTCCAAAATTGTAGCCACCATAAAAGCAATTTGTTCTGCTGTGAATTCTGTTCTGCAAGACTCTGATGAATAATCCATGTGATTATTACTGATATCTTCTAAAAGACCTCCTCCAGGGCAAGTATTTGGGCCAGAAGGGCAAGTAAGACTGGTTGATCTCATATGGGGTTGGGTATCAGAAATTCCATCACTGTATGGAAAATTCCCTGTCGCTGATGGGCATTGATCGGCAACTCCATCATAATCTGCATCATCACCTTGAAAAGTGTGGAATAATCCCAAGTAATGCCCAACTTCATGGGTTAATATTCTATACGTGGGCAAATTGAATACTGAGCGCCTGATCATTACTCCGTCACGTTCAGGCTCCACAGTATTTGGAAAAGTACCAACTCCTAATAATTGGCCGTTTGAATTGGAACCAACTAGGCTTTTCACTACCCATATATTGAAATATAGATAGCTATCGAATTGAGGTCCTAGCGCTTTAATATCATATTCCGTTTGTCCGCCAACTGAAACTCCATTGGATACATATTCCGAGTTGCCACTTGCATCAACTCTGACAACGCCAGGTTCGTCTAGTTGATTTCCTTCTTCATCACGCAAAGCCAAACAAAATTGGATTCCAAAACTGGCAAAATCTGCATTCAACCTGTCCTTTGCATCTACCACATCTTGATAAAGAATGTTGTTGCCAGTACCAATGGCTTCTCCCTCATGAACGATATGCACCACAATAGGTATGTCGTCCAACATTCGGCTACTGCTGCTATTCTTAAGTTTTTTAGCCATACTTTGGATATCATCAATTTGTTCGTTGATAAAGTCGTTTAGATTGCCTCCTTGTATATATGGATCATATTGGTCATTAAAACCACAAAAAGATTGTGAAAGACCGCCTTGGAAAAACAAAAACATCAGAATTGGGATTAGAAATAATCTTATGCCGAGGTTGGCTCTATTTATTTCGGTTTTAGGCCAATGCTCAATGCATCTTTTGTACAAAAGTATTTTTTGAAAATTCATAATAATTAAATTTGGTTAAAAAAAATGTTTAAAACTTTAACCAAAAAAGAAGGCTTACATTTGTAGAACGTTATAGCAACGTTGGGTCTACTTTGCTGTCCAGGCATAAAGAGGTAGGCCCTCTTTTAAGGAAAAAGATGTTCTTTTTTTATTTTAATCAAGTCGCAGTTGTTCTATCATAACTATGGAAAGTTATAAAAAGCGCATCCACTTTTACTCAAGGAATAATATCAGTTTAATAAATTGGTCTTGTTAAGTTTAAGATTGTAATTGATACTTCAATATAAGAAAAATTTGTCGTAGATGCACTGTCAAATACCCTATAATTTTGAATTCGAGGTATAAAAATTTTTTAGAATTTGAAATTTGACTGCTATATAGGTTAGCTAAAGAAAATTTGGTTTGTGGATCTTCCGATTTATGGTAATTAATATGAAGAAAAGGATTTAAAACAAAAGCCCTGTAGTCAGTCACTACAAGGCTTTAGCTTATGTATTATCGTTGAGAAAAGATTTAGTTTTGCTTCAATCTTTCTAGTATTCCATTGTTATCTATAACGATTTCTGCATCTGCAAATCCTCTATTGACAGCTTTTACCCTGGCTTGTTCAGCAGCTTCATAGGTATTGAATCCTCCAAGAAGAAAAATAGTCCAATTTCCTTTAGTCCATTGTTCAATTTCACCCAACTTTTTAGCCTTTTCAATATCAAACCAAATCGGGTCTTCGTACGACGCCAATCTGATCTTGTAGCTATTCCTTGCGGTATTATGAAGCGTATAATCGTTGTTGCTTTTATTATTCGATTCTACCCTACCCGTTCCTGGAGCATCATAAGATTTATAAGATGAGTTTTGCTTGTCATTAGCTACAATCAACTCCAATTGCAGGATGCTTAAATCATCTTTAGTGATAAATGCATCTTTGTACCCACGAGCTTTTACATTTTTAAGCACGCTGTTCGCTTCTGACTTATCCAAAAAGTATCCCAATTTAATCTTTGTGCTGGCAGATTTAAAAACTTTGTACAAGTTGCCATATTTTGCAAGAGACCTGAATTGATTGACATTTCCGCTGGTCTTGCTCAATGCCGCCAATTGAATGAAATACACATTAGACGCTGGAAGTATCTCACCTAGTGCTACCCTCTTAGCATCTGCCAAATCCAGGTTGAGAGGCGCTCGTTTCGCAGAGATCACATCATAATTCGGAATTCTATATGATTCAGGCGCTTCTCCTGCATCCACTATTGCTGGCTCAGACAATTCTACTTTAAAAGTCTCTTTTTGTGTATCAATTATTTCTTCCTGATCCACTGCGATGGCGTCTGCAACCTCGGTTTCTTCTTCCTCAACTTCGTTTATATAATTTTTCAACCAATCATTGCTATTAGCAGATGTATTGGATACAACCAACGTCGCAAATTCAGTGGTTCCAGACTGTATTGTATTCACTGATGTAAAATTGATCGATTCTATCTTCGCAATTGTCAATTTTTTTCTTGGGTCAGTTTGATTCCCAACTGCCTCTTCTGATTGTGCAAATCCCCAAGCCTCCAATTTGGCTTCCTCCTTCATCACTGATTCATAGTTTATTACCTCTTTTTTCTTCTCAATGTGCTTTGGATCATTTTCTTCCATAGTCGGATTCAAAACTTTCACTTCAACCTCATCATGATTTGCCACAGCTCGGGCCATACCATTACTGGAGATAACTTCTTCTATTTTACTATTCATCTCCGTCAATGACACTGCTTCTGGCACTTCATCCAAATTCACCAATTCTTCACCATATTCTTTTTGAATACCCAGGTAAATATCATCCATTCCCTTTCCACCCAAACGATTCGAACTAAAGAAAATACCTTCCTTACCTTTTTTGATTACTGGGT
This sequence comes from Saprospiraceae bacterium, assembly GCA_965230575.1. Lineage (GTDB taxonomy): Bacteria > Bacteroidota > Bacteroidia > Chitinophagales > Saprospiraceae > CAJXUU01. The sequence continues at coordinate 2,358,720 of OZ246013.1, read as the reverse complement.
AGTAGTCATCGGCTGGAGAATTAATTCCATTTGCCATATTTTCAGGATGGGTCCACATACCTCCTTTTACCAGTGAATGAAAAATATCGTATCCACCCATACCATGGTGGTAATCCGATGCAAAATATAAGTCTTCATCTGTAAAAAATGGGGTAATCTCATTGCCTGGAGTATTAATATCCTCTCCCAAATTTTGTGGGTATGTCCATGAATCCTCTTTCCAATAACTTACATAAATATCATATCCACCGTATCCACCTACACGGTTACTTGCAAAATATAGAGCCGAACCATCAAATGCCAAGCACGGAAAACCTGTTGATGTACCAAACTCATTATACCTGAATGGCCTTTCATTAACCCAAGATCCATCGGCATTCAAATCTGCGATATATATGCTGTGATAACTGTCATCACCAGTCACATGAGCTCCTCCATCTTGAATTTTGTTTCTTGTAAAAGCACACTTTTTAGCACTAGTAGCAAAACTGATAGGCCCAATATTCTTCTTTTCAGCTATTCCCGACCTCAAAAATCTGACATTATTTGCCCTTTGATCTTCATCAATATCCGCGATATACAACATATTTCCAGTCAGCTTTTGACCTGATTTTTTAGCATCATCTGATAATTCTACATCATTTCTAAAAGAAGAAAATATCAAGTTATCACCCGCAAATGCAACTCCAAAATCAGAATTAGCAGTATTAACTCCTACCAATTCAATTTCAAATGCATTTTCAGTTCTATAAAGATGATGTGCAAATTCGCATGAAAGCTGATAGTGTTGAGCATCTTGTGGATTGTAAATTTTGTACAATTCAAATTGATAATGTGCTTCGTTGTACTTGGCCATCTTCATCAGAGTGATGCCGTAGTTTCTAATATGAATTGGATCCAAAAACTCCTCTGGCATAATGTTCGCATAGGCCTCTTGAGCTAATGTCAATTGATTCGTCATTCTATAGCACTCGGCTAGATTTGACTTTGCTTCCAGATTATCAGGATACTTTGCGATTGTCTTTTTATAAGTCTCTATCGCTTCATGATAGTGCTTAAGATCAAATTGCTTATTCGCTTTATGCAAAATCCTTTGCGAGGATAAAGACGCAACGGATACAAATACTAAAATTGCCAACAATGGTAGGCGTAGTTTTACATTCATGATGTTCAAATTTGTAGACCCTAAAATATTAGTCTAGCAAATATATGTAATAATATTGTAAACGTGACGATAATATATGATGATTTTTTCTTATGTGTTTATTATTTGATTTCGTCAATGAACAAAAAAGCAGAAATAAAGCTTAGAAATGTCACAGTCAGATTACTTTTTTCATTCTATTAATATTTAACACTGCTTTTTCAAGCTGTTATATTTATATTGACTTTAATTTAAGGGAAACAACAAACAGGCATTTAGAAAAATGAATACCATGCAAAAATTTATTACTACTTTATCAATTCTACTCTTTACATTTTTCTGTACTCTGGATTCAAATGCCCAAAAATTAGATCATATCCAGGGCGAAGTATTAGTCGAAGTACGGAATGACAGTGGACTGAAAAATCTATTGCAAGATTTATCCTCTAATTCAAGGTTTGCACCTTCATTGCAATCAAAAAAAATAATGTCAGAGCCCATGAATCTATGGGTAATCAAAACCGATCCAAATGAAGTGAATGAGATTCAATTTCTAAATACGGTAATAAAAAATAATCATGTCTTACAAGCACAAAGAAATCATATCACCCAATTAAGAGCTGTACCGAATGACCCTCAATTTGGGAGTCAATGGCAATTCATCAACAATGGGCAAACGGGTGGAGTAGTAGATGCGGATATTGATATGGATTTGGCCTGGGACTTAGGTACGGGCGGAGTCACTTCCGATGGAGATACAATTGTAGTGTGCGTCGTTGACGATGGTGTGAATTTGAATCACCCCGATTTTGGTGACAATTTATGGATCAATAATCATGAAATACCAGGAAATGAAATTGATGACGATGGCAATGGATACATCGATGATATATACGGTTGGAATGCATTTGATAATAACAACGATGTGATGCTGGATGGCGACCATGGCACCATAGTAGCAGGAATCGTAGGTGCCAAAGGAAACAATGGCATTGGTGTATCTGGTGTCCTCTGGGATGTCAAGGTCATGAATGTGAGAGGAGAAGGACCTGAGGCTCTTGCACTTGCAGCATACGCGTATCCCTATACCATGCGCAAAATGTACAACGAATCCAACGGTGCAAAAGGTGCTTTTGTAGTAAGTACCAATGCAAGTTGGGGTGTAAATATGGGACAGCCAGAAGATGCTCCAATTTGGTGTGATTTTTATAATATGCTTGGAGAAGTAGGAATATTGAATATTGGAGCTACTATCAATAGTAATCTGAATGTAGACGAAGTAGGCGATCTACCTACAACATGTGGAAGTAATTATTTGGTCAGTGTCACCAATATGAACAAAAACGATGAAAAAGTCAATAGCGCTGGATTTGGGAAAAGACATATTGACCTCGGTGCATTTGGTCAACAAGTTTATTCTATGTCCTACAACTCATATGGCAATTTTGGAGGTACATCTGCTGCAGCTCCACAGGTAGCAGGAGTAGCTGCTTTGTTGTATTCAGCAGATTGTCCAGACTTCATTTCATTGGCAAAATCAAATCCATCTCAAGCAGCACTGGTTGTCAAAGATTGTATTCTACATGGTGTAGAACCTAATGAATCACTACTGGACAGAACTTCTACAGGTGGAAGGCTAAATGCGCATCATTCCATGCAAAACCTTATAGCCAACTGTGGTGACTGCACCGATGCACTAGGCAGCAATGTCGAAAATCTTTCTCTGAATTCTGGTGTACTTACCTGGTATGACAATGATAATGTTGGCAATACCTCCTTCCGATACAAGAGATTGATGGAAGAAGATTGGACGGTGGTTGAAAATATAGAATCGGGGTATCAATTAAATAATTTAAGCCTTTGTACCTCATACGAATTTCAAACAAAAACCGTATGCCCTTCAAATCCGAATGCGGACTACACTTATTCCAGAGTTTTCAAGACCGAGGGGTGTTGTGATGTGCCTGAAGGTATAAGTATATCCATAAACAATGAAGTAGCCACAATTGTGTGGGGAGATGTATTGGCAGCGAGCAATTTCATACTGGAATGGAGGCCAGCTGGCGAGGGGGCTACTTGGACTCCTGTGAACATAGGGCTCGATAATACTTATGAATTGGAGGGTATCGAAGAATGTAAGTTTTTTGAAATCAGAATAAAGTCGCAATGTGATATTACCAATAATGAATCTGATTATAGTGCAATATTCAATATCAATGGTGACTGCGAAGGTTGCACACGAGAATTTTGTTCATTTACTGCTAAAAAAATCGTTGATGAGTGGATAGATGTAGTCGAAATTGAAGATGTATTTATCAATGAATCTGGTGTAGATGAAGATGGCTATGGAAATTACCTCGGTAAGTTTGATATAGATTTACAATCAGATCAAGAATATACCATCAATCTAACTCCTGGACATACCGAAACAATGTATGATGAATATTTTTCGGCGTATATAGATTTCAATCAAGATGGAGAGTTTGAAGATGATGAAAGCATTTTTATAAGCGAACAAGCCACTAATGTCGCGGTATCTGGAACATTCATCGCACCCTCAAATGCGAAGGCTGGAGTGACTAGAATGCGTGTTGTTATGAGATTCAATGAGCTGAACGGACCTTGTGATGATTTTCAATTTGAATTTGGTGAAATAGAAGACTATTGTGTATTTATTATCAATGATTCTGATTGCTCAAGTACCTTTGAAGCTAAAGTTATAGATACAATGGAGACTTCCTTGACCTTCGAAGTTTTGCAAAATGATTTGGCTGAGTTTTACGTGATTGCCATAAGAGAAAAAGACAGTCCACAATTCGATATTATCACTTCCCAACTCAATGAAATACTAATTCCTAACCTTACTGAATGTACGACTTATGAATATAGCTCAGGATATATATGTGATGGACAAACTTTCATCGATCCTGAGATATATGACATATCAACATTATGTGTTTTTAGCAATGATAATATAGAAGAAGTTGCACTTTCCATATTTCCAAATCCATCCTATGGTGATTTGAATATTGAATTTGAAAATCCATATGATCACGGCACTAGGCTAGAATTGATTTCGAATGATGGAAAAATAGTGTTGAGTAAGGAGTTGGAAAATAATGGTGATAAATCAGTATTTGTTGATGCAAGTCATGTTCCTGTAGGAGTATATTTCTTGAAAGTCCTTGCTGAGGAAAAAATGATAATTAGGAAATGGGTAAAGTATTAAATGCCGATCATCTGATCAAGGTCAAATCACCAACATAAATTTGCTGTGAACCATCTGATAAGGTAACCAAGGCTTCAACAATATAAACGCCTATTTCTGCATTCCTTCCATTTACCTGACCTCTCCATCCTTTGCTGTCATCGCCAGGAATAAGATTGGTTTGATTAAATAGCAAGCCGCCCCAATTATCATAAATTTTCATATAATTGATGTCAGATATTCCCTTGGTCATAGGCATATAAAATACATCATTGATATTATCTCCATTGGGGCTGAAAATTTGTGGAAATGGCAAATTATTAGGCCTTTCTACCTTAATATTGAATTCATCTTCTACTACGCATCCATTGATGTCCGTTACTTGGATTGAAATATTGATATCTTGATTCAAGAATATTTGAACTTCTCTACAACTGTCGCATGCCACATTCGAAGACCAAGCGATAGAACTAATAGAGTCAGAGCTTAAATTGATTAAAGGTTGAATGAGCATCGAATCTCCAAAGCACAGGGTCGTATCCGAAGGCAAGTCAACTGTAAGTACTCGTTCTTCCGATATCACTACGAGGGTATCATGCTGACATCCCAAACTATCGACGATTGTGACTAGGTGTTCTCCACTTGTCAGGTACTGAATATTCGTTCTTTCGCCGTAATCAAAGTCATCCACGAAAATATTGTAAGGTGCAAACCCACCTAGGAATTCAATAAAGTTAATCTCAGCATTTCCAAAATTCGAACATGTAGGTTCAATAATTTCCATCTCAGCGCCTTTGAGTCCTTGTTCTTCTACCTGGACCACAAGTGTATCATAACTGCTACAACCAATGTTGGTATCTGTAATTTCTATTATATAAGTACCTTCTTCATTAATTTTTGGACTTAATGAATTTGCTCCTTGCAATATATTGCCATCCACTGTAGTCCATTGTGTAGTATAAATATCTCCCACTGAAGATCCCTCTCCAGACAGAAAAATTTCCAAATTATTGCATTGAAATGGATCATTAATATTGGCAACCGCGTCAGGATAAATTCTTCCGTCTACTACTTCAATTTCTATCGAATCCACACATCCATTTGCTCCCGTAACAATAAGTTGATAAATTCCAGGAATATCTGTAAATGCAGGATTTTCATCCGAAGTATATCCATTAGGCCCATTCCAACGAACTGATCTATCATCTTCAACATCTGTTGCAGTCAATGGAGCTGGGCCAAAACACAAGAGTAATTCTGAGTAACCACTAAATTCAGGATAGACTGGTTCATCGATTACTTGAAATGTATCTGAAAAAGCACAGCCCTCTTCATTAAATGCAATGCCTATATACTCACCTGCTACAAATATCAATGCAGTGCTGGAGTCAGAATAATATCCATTCGGACCATACCATCTTGGAAATGCATCTTCGCTGATAAAACTTGGCGACACCTCAATACCAGACCCATCACAAGGCAAAAAAGCATCATCAACTTCAATCTCTGGAAATACCCTTTCGTCTTCCACTAGCATAGAATCAATACTAGAGCATCCATTAGGAGATGTCACAGTGACATAATAAACTCCCAGTTCGAAAACAAGTGGCTCGCTTGATGTACTTGTAAAATCATTAGGTCCGTCCCAATTATAAAATGTAATTGGTAAATCAGACTCTACTCTCAAAAATGTTTTCCCAGCTGAACAGTTTATTGGGTCACCGAGTATCATAATATCCGGGGACAATGTATCATATTCCAATATCATCTCATCTTCTGTAATGCAGCCATTTTTAGATTCTAAGGTCAATGTATACAAACCTGTTAAATCCGTTACAAATTCTGAAGCAGTAGGATCGACAACTCCAGGTCCAGTCCAATTTACGGTTAAATCTTCAGTAAAATTGGAAATTGAAAATGTTACAGAATCCGCCAAACAATTGATTTGAGAACTAAGATTTATTGCACTGTTAGGTGGGAATGTGTCCATTAATACAAAGAATGAATCTTGAAGTGTACATCCATTAGAATTGCCAATTGAAAAAATATAGTTTCCTGCTTCAGAGGTCGTAAATGAGTATTCATCATCCCCAATCGCGATTGGACCTTCCCATGAAACAGACAGGTTTGGGTCTGAGGAAGTAAAACCTACTGTCACACTGTTTTCATCACAATTCAATGAATCCAAGTCGATTGAATAATCGGGAAATTCGGTGCTTTGATTGACTTCGACACTGGCACTCGACACACATCCATTAAATCCAGTCGCCAAGATAGAGTAGGTGCCAGGACTCATCACCTCAAAATCCAAATCCAAAGGATCGATAACCTCAGGGCCAAAAATTTCATAAGATTCTGTATTTGAATCAACCATTGCAGATATCATGACGATCGAATCCGCACAGGTTATCTCACCATCATCAATAATTGATATTAAAGGTGGTATTGTATCTGCCAACAATTCTATCTCAATAGTATCTTTGCATGAGCCACTTGCTATTCCGATTGCAATATAAATTCCAGGGTCTGAGGCTTGTACAGAAGTCCCAAATCTTTCATAACCATTTGGACCCGACCATACCACAGATATGTCACTGGAAGAATAATCTACGCTTAATGTAACTTCATCTTCATTGCATGTTATAATTTGATCCTGACCTTGCAGATTTGGAAATTCTCCTTCCATTATTACTTCGACAGTATCACTTCCCGAACATCCATTGGCGAAAGTAAAGTCAATAATATATTCGCCAGGCATATTTACAATTGGGAGTAGGTCCTCATTCACCAATCCAGGACCGAACCAAGAATAAGTATCAATAGAGATTTCGGAAACAAGACTAATTTGGGTTTCGGTATTTGCACAACTTAGAGGTTCTGCACTTAAAGCAGCCAGTTCATTCTGAAAATCACTTTCAATATCAAAAGAATATGTGGACTTGCATCCATTCAATTCATCCGTTATTACGACCTCATAATATCCTGGTTCTGTCACTTCAATAATATTCGAATCCACCGCCAAATCCACATCATTCAGGCTCCATTCCATTAGATAAGAAGAAGTATCGGATGGAACAATATAGACTGTATCATTCAGACAATTCAAATCTCCAAATTCAAAACTTATTGAAGGTAGATCATTATCAACTCCAACTACAACTGAATCTGTGGCACAACATCCATTAGGCCGACAAACTTTCAAAAAATATGTGCCAGGTGAATAAATAAAAGGTTCGGCGTTAAAATCAATAGTCTGATCCGGCTTGGTCCATTCGTAGGATAAGTCTTCAAAATTAGTCTCAGCTGATAACTGGATACTATCATCACCACAAAAAAATGATGCGTCTAAGATAGAAACCTCTGGTAAAAGAATATCAACATTCACAATCAAAGAAGTATCCAGTGTACATCCATTAGCATCATTCAAGCTCAAATTGTAAGTGCCGACCTGTGATGAAATGAATGCTGAATCTATCACCAATTCTTCATTTGGCAATTCCCATATGGCATCTAATCCTGCTGTTTCAGATGTATAGGCTATCGTTACAGATGGTTGATTACAACCTATTGTATCACTTATTAATTCTACTTCAATGATTTCCACTTCTGAAATGACATCATAACTAAATGTTTTCGAACACCCCAATTCTGTAGTGACCTCAACGGAATACAACCCAGGTTCATTGACCACAAGGAAGGTATCCATAGACAAGTCTCCATTGTTATCAAACCACTGAAAAGTTGATCCTAGCGTATCCATAGGAAATGTGGAAAGTGACACTTCAGATAGCGTACAAGACAAGGTGTCTCCAATGATATTAAGATCGGGATATACTCTCTCATCAAAGACTTCTACATCTCTCATAATTTCACAACCCAAATTGGTTGTTAGGGTTACTGAATAAATACCTCCAGAACCCACTCTAATATCTTCATTCAAGACGCTAAATTCAAATGGTCCAGACCATGAAATGCTATCAATTGTATCACTTACTGTCAAATCAATAAAAGTACTGTCCAGAATACAAGTCAATATATTAGTACTGATATCGATGTATACAAAATCTTCTGTTTCTCCAATTGTAATATCTTCACTAAAAACACAACCTGCTGCTATTACCTCAAAGGTATAGGTGCCCGGACGGTCTATTTGAATAACGACTGAATCTACCTTAGAGGTAATATTCCCATCATCAGAACTCCAAGATACTTGTGCGTCCATGGGAATTTCCGTCATGCCGCCATCTAACATAGTCGTTGGATTCGAACATGACAACAATTCATTTTCCGCAGTGATAAATACTTCTAGATCCAGTACTGTCAAATCAAGGATACTCATACTATCACAAGGTTCTAGAATAGTGGTAATGTCATATTGACCAGATTCCGTATAATTTATACCATTGACCACGAGAGTATCTCCAGCACAAATAGTCATTTGTTCAGTTACTACTTCTGGAACAGGGAGTATGACAATGTCAGCACAATCCTCGGAAATATTAGCACAAAGTCCATTATCTGAGATATATGTTTCCACCTCGGTACTAGTACTATTCAATGGAATATTATTTAGTTCTGGCAATTCATCTTCATAGTATAAAATCCCGCATAATGTATATGATCCAGCATCGAATGACATCAAGTTTTGATCAGGTAGAATGGAAACAAACTGATCTTCTTCAAATAGAAGATATCCGTAATCATAATTCAAAGTATCGTATTCTTGATCAAACTCAGGATTAATATCTAATTCCAAAGATATGTCTCCCTCACATGCCTCAATTACTTCATCGTTGAGGGTATGGTCTACTAATATACAAGATCCTTCATCTATTCCTCCAGGGTTGCAAAATTCTAGATCCAAACAATATACATGCCCCTCTCCAAATTGTACATTATCAGTAATATTTAAAGTCCAGGTACCATTTACCGGCCCCATATCGAAATCTTCTAAACTGCCCATGTAAGGGTAATATTTTCCAACATAGGTAATAAATCCAAGCCATGTCTGCAAGCTATTCCAAATAGCACTATATCCTGGATCCGGAACTGCATCTAAACTATCTGCGAAGAATTGTATATTCCAACATGTAACAAGCGAAGTACTTGGTGAAAGCATCGCAGAAGGGCCAACGAGTGTAACTGATTGTCCACTGGGTGAAACAAGCTCCATTATAATATCCCCAATGACCTGATGCTTAAAATGTATTGTAACCGCCTTCAGCCCATTATTTATTGCCAAATCATTGCTATCTGCTCCTGAAACATAAATAGGAATTGAAGTCGTACCTAAACCTGCTATAAGTGCATCCCCCTCAAAAGCACATTGACCAATGCTTTCTGAATTCAGAAACATCAGCTGGAAAATAAGTATGCAATATATCTTAGCGAGGGGTCTCACATCTTAAAGGTGTTGTTTTTATAAAATATAGGGGGAACGCTGACTACTTATCTTAAGTATATAAATCTAAAATAACATTTTTATACTTATTTATAAATCAATATTTCCCACAAAATACTAAATGTTCTTATTTTTCTTCAATTGATCGTTAATGAAACTAGAAAAACTGATTAATTAGAAAATAATTGACATTTTCAAAGATGAAAAAAGTGGAATCAGATATTACTCCAATTCCACTTTTATTTATGGTCGATTAGTATTTTCTAGTATACTATCTCCTATTCTGAATCTGTCACCGTAACATCTCCATTGAACGTCTCTCGCGTGCCATCTATAAACAACACTTCTACCGTAAACACATAGACGCCTGGTACTACCTTCTTACCCTTGAACTTACCATCCCAACCAAACTCTGGATCCCTCGGTGGGAAATTACCCAAGTCAAACAACTTCTCGCCCCATCTGTCAAAGATCTTCATACTGATCACCGTCTCTACATCCTTACTCTTTATGTAGAAGTCATCATTGATGTTGTCTCCATTTGGTGTGATGATATTTGGGAAGATTACATCTACTATGATCTGGGTCTGTACCTGTACCTCATCAAAGGCTGTACATCCATTATCATTCATTACCTCCACATAATAGTTCGTCGTTGTCTCCGTTGGGGTCACACTTATAGTCGTACAATTCAAGCCACTACAGATTACCTCCGTCGTCTCTGAATTACTCCATACGATCGAAGTCACCGTACTCGTATCAAACGGCTCTATGCTCAACTCTACCGTCTCGCCCTTGTCGATTACTATTATCGGTGGTCCCGCATCTACTACTATCGCCGCTGGCTCTTCTATCGTAAACGTATACGATTGTGAACAGCCTATTCCATCTATGATCTCTATCGTATACTCTCCCGCTGGTAACGTCGCAATATCATTCGGATCCGTAAAGGTCGTGCCGCCATTCAACGAATATACATAATTGCCATCTCCTCCACTTTGTTCGCTCAACGTCGCTCCTCCATCATCGGCTCCAAAGCACGTAATGTCTCGTTCCGTAACTACCATCGTCGGTAGATCATCTGACTTGGTCACTTCTACTGTGCTGCGATCCATACATCCCGTAGCCGTATTCAATACCGTCAACTCATATGTTCCTTCATTCAATACATCTATCGTAACCGTCGTCCCTACTTCTTCTCCTGTATCCGTATCTACCCATACATATTCTATGTCTGCTCCCGTCGTAGTCGTATTCGCATCTCCCAAGGTTGCTGTGCTGTTCACACAATCGATAAACTTAGGTCCACCTGCATCTGCCACTGGATTCGGTTCTATGATTATCACTACCTCAGAACTCACCGATGGGCATGGATCATTGTCACTTATTGTATACTCGAACGTATAGGTACCCGCAACATCTGTATCTGTGGTCAGTGTTCCATCTACTGAATTAAACCCATTACTCAAGGTTGCAGATGTCTCTGTCCACGTACCGTCATCTTCTTCTCCCATCAATTGATCCGCCAGAATTATTACTTCTGCTACTCCTTCACATAGTCGATATGGCTCTTCCTGCATTCCCGCATTCCCTGGCGCTCCTATTGTGATTACAACATTCATCGAATCTGGACATTCATCTATTGGCTCATCTATTCGATAGGTCAACGTATAATTGCCTGCTGCAACTCCATCTATTATCAAGCTATTTCCATTCTCTACCGTCAGTTCTGTACTACTCCATGTTCCTGGCTCCATTGGATCATCATATTGAGTCAGATCTATTGGTCCATCCGTATTACATTCATCTTCTGGTACATCTGGATTGATCGATGGACAATTACAATCATCCGTTATATCTACCTCCATCATCAATACCACATCCTCACATGGCTCTTCATTATCGATCCTATACGTAAATGTATATTGTCCTGGCGTCAAGCCCAAGCCCAGGAAGCTAACATCATTTAGCTCTGGTAAGGTCGCTATTGCAGCGCCTGTACCATCTGTATCTTCCCATGTGCCTATTCCTGCATTCCCTACGTAGTCCGTAAAGTTCAACGACATCAACCCATTTCCATCTGGATCTATACATACTTGTGGTGGATCGGTGATCGTCGTAGTTCGGAATTCAAATACGGAGAACGTGTCTTGTAAAAATTGCTCACAGATGCCTGTAACCATCTCATCCAAGGTGAACGTAATCACATATTCGCCTGGATTTAGATCTACTGCATCGAAGATACATCCTGTAATCCTATCTGATATATCCGTTCCTCCTATACTCGCTACTGTATGCGTCCCTGCTTCTGAGCCATCCGTCAAGGCACATAGATCGATCATCCCTGCATCATTACACAAGTCTGGTGCTGGATCCAAGACTATCGGTGGACAGTTACAATCTACTACTGTGATCGAGATCACTGTCTCTATATTCGTACAGGGATCTTCGGCATCATTGGTCGTAAACGTAAATTCAAAGGTCAAGCCTAAAAAGCCCTCGAAGTCAACCACGGCCATATCCAAGCCATTGTCCGTAAATGGTAAGTCCGGTGAGCCGCCTGTCTGACTCCATGTCCCTGAGGAATAGCCTGGTACCAACCAATCATAAAGATTGCTCGTCGTAGGGCCATTGCCTGTATCTGCTGAACACGGTGGGTCTCCAACCGCTGGATCCGCTACTGATTGTCTTCGTACTAATATATCATTCGAATAGGTCAAATCACACGTCGGGCCTGGACTTGTGTCCAGGGTAAACGTGATATTGTACAGTCCTGATGGCAGACCCGATGGATCAAACATACTCGCTCCTACCAAGGTGCCTGTCGTTGTCCATGTCCCGGTCAGACCATCTGGATTTTGCAATAACGTATTTAAATCTATAGCCATGCCATTGTTACACAACGTATCGGTTAGTACGGCTACAAATGGACAGTTGCAATCTCGCACCAATACTTCTACTAATATTACTGCTGGTGGACATGGTGATCCTGCTTCAACGCCTGAGGTATACTCAAATGTCAAGGTCTCTGGGAATGTGGACAAGTCCGCACTCATTATCGTCGACATATCTGCTCCTGTGATATTGACATTCGGACCACCCGTTTGTGTCCAGCTGCCTCCATCTGATGCATCTACACTGATCAGTGTATAAAGGTCTAATACGATTGGATCTACTTGTCCATCTATATTACACATGATTCCTTGCATCGCTGTTACTACTGGTGCTCCAAACACTTCTATTTCCTGTTCGGTAAACTCCTCACACGCTGGTCCGCCTGGATTGTCAAGCGTGAAGCGTACGGTATAGGTCCCTGGCAATATGCCATTTGCATCAAATATCGTCCCCGTCAGTATACCTGCCAAATCTTGACTTGCTGGACCTGACTCTACGCTCCATGTTCCTGGGTCGGTAGTCAACTCCGCATTCTCCAGATTCGTGGTCCCTATATTACATATCGGGTCGATCGGCTGGGTTGCTGGACTTGGACATGGACATGCTTTCACACATACTACCATCGTCTCAAAGACATTCATACATGGAGCTTGTGCGCTATTCGTCGTATACGTAAAGGCATAACAGCCTGCTTGTATCCCTTCGAAACATACATTGTCCAAGTTCGCCGGATCAAAGGTGAATCCTGGTATGATATCCAATTGTGTCCATACTCCTGAGGCTCCACTTACTTGATTGTTGAAGTTTACACACAAGGAATCTACTCCGCTATCTTCTCTACATACTTCTACTGTATCGCTTACCATTATCATTGGTGTAGCAAAATTCTCTATCGTTATTTCTCCTGAACCTGGACAGCCACCTGCATCTACATCTACTGTATAGGTTCCTGGTTCTGTTACTACCAGGAAGCTATCTGTACCCACTTCGGCTGCATTGAAGGTCCAACTGTAGGAATCAAAGACTCCTGTGATAAATAGTGTATCTTCTACCCCATCACATAAGTTTGGTCCTCCGATATTTACCGTTATCATTTCTTCTTCTGTGAAGGTGATTGTCGTATCTGATTCACAGCCATTTGCATCTTGCATCACAAGGGTTACCTCTCCTGCTGTACTTGTAGTGTATGTATCTCCCATTACACCACCTGTCCAGGTATAGATCGTACCGCCACTTGCTGATACTGTCGCTGAACCGCCGGCACAGAAAGTAGTCGTTCCTGCCAAGGCAATCGTTGGCAATGGATTCACTGTCACTGTAAATACCTCTTGAGATTGACAACCCGAAGCATCTGTGGCTTCCACAAAGTAGATCGCTGTACTATCTGGAGTGAAGGTCACTGAGCCCGTATTCCCTATATCTGGTGTCCAGACAAATGAGGTATAATCGCCAGCATTTGTGATCGTAATCGTCGCTTCATCTCCTATACATACCTCTGGTGTGCCCGTAATTTCTATCGGGGTACCTTCTGTCAATGGTATTGTTATATCCTGGGTAGTTTGACAGCCTGATTCGGTCTGAGCGACCACTGTATAACAAGTATAGGATAATAAATCCTGTGTAGGGAAGGTAACCGTTCCACTATTACTAAAGGATTCTTCCAAAAAGTCTCCTAAACTTCCATCATCTGGACATCCTCCATAAAGTAGGAAGGTAGTCACTGGATTACCAACAGCATCCAAACCTGTAGCTGTAATATCCACCGTGGTAGCTCCACATGGTACATCATTGGTTTCAAGAACAAGAAGTAACTCTCCAGTAATATTTACGCACATTTCTGTTTCGCCCATACAACCGAAGAAATCGACTACAGACACAGTTAAAATATATTTTCCATTGTCTCCTGCGAATTCTGAAGATGCCAATTCATTGATAACAAAACATTCTCCGAAAACTCCAGAAGGGTTTCCTACTAATCCTGGAGGTGCATTCCAAGTCACTCCAAATGGAGAAGATCCACTAATGAAATCTAAACAAACAATATAATCTGGATTAAAAGGATCGAAATTATCGTCCTTACAAACATCTATACTCTCTGGTAATAGTAATTCAACAGGAGGCTGCACATCAACCTGTACTTCTGCAACGTCCATACATCCCAAATCATCTTCGACTGTCACAAAATATGTTGTTGGTACAACAGGGCAAACATTGATTGAAGGTGTAGTTTCTCCTGTACTCCATATATATGAATATGGTGCACCTATTCCGCCCACTATGTCTGGAGTAATATCTGTACAATCTCCTTCACATACATAAACTGGAGGGAAGGTCGCCATCAATTCTGGATAAATTGTTACCTCTATTTGGTTCACAACACCTGGACAAGGCAATGTCTCATCCTCCGAGTAAACATTGTAAATTACGATTTGAATATCATTCGTAAGATTGGACAACATATCATCTATTGTTCCTACACCACCCATAAATGTGTGGTTCATCTCACCAGAGACAAATGGATTATCTTCTACTTCAACGATGATTGTATTCGTAGATCCATCTACTGTTGCAACAGGAATATCCAATGTTCCATCAAAGCAAATTTCTTGATCCGGTCCTTCTACTGCTGGTGGTGCTTCACATTCTATTTGCCAAGCCGGACTAAACATCGCTCTATCCAATAAGCATTCACCCACTGGATCTTCCCAACATCCACCAGTACCATCAGAGAATGTCTGGAAACTTATACTTAAATCATTATTTTCCAAGCAATCTTCATAAGAATCAAACTCTTTTACCATTAATGTAAATTCCCAATCAATCTGAGCCATTGTAGATCCAATACCCCAGCCTTCACCAGGTGAGCAGTCATTTTCACAACCTGCATTTCCTCCATTGGATACCCAGAAATAACCACTTGGTAGTGGGTCTCCTTCAGCCATACCTTGCTGTGGACATTCGGAACATGGAGAACACAATTGATTACACAGTTGTAAATTACCATCTTCATCGGTGAATGTACAGAGTATAGGATTAGGTTCTTGAAGTATTGGAGCACAATCTCCGCCTTCTTCATACCATTGAGCTGTTTGGCCATTTCCTGTAGGTGCATTCAAATCATAATCAAAATTTGTTAAATCCCAACCAGGGCCAAATATTGGAACAAATCCAATCAACCAATCCGCACCACTTTCTGATGCATCATAGAAGAAACTAATATTAATAGTCACTTCCTCTCCTTGACAGAATGGTCCTTCGAGTGATTCACCTTCTATTTCTCTATCTGTAATTTCCATTGTCAAGGACTCATCATCACATGCTCCACCTTCTAATTCTCCCAAACAAATAATCGCATTAATTGTAGTAGCCACACACAATTCGAATGATCCATCATCCAATCCTGTTGAAGGCAAACTCGCTGGATCTATAGTTACTGCAATCCAATAGTTCTCTTCATCATCAAAAACAGATGTTTGATGCAATTCTGGGGTATTGTCACCATTACTACATGGAGGTGAACCACCAAAATTAACTACTGACAAATTATCACAATCTGGACCTGAGTAAACAGACCATATTGGCTCCCAGTTACCATTTGCTTCAACTGTTGTAAACATCTGTGCTGCAATATCATCTGCAGTTACTTGGAACCATACTGTAGGCATGATGGTGAACTCTCCACAACCTCCCATAGCATCGTCTTCAGGACATGCAAAATCCAGGCAACCTGTAACACATGTATAATCAATTGAAAATTCAGGGTTAGTCACTGGTTCAATTGGCGTTTGATCTGCAAGATCTATACAATCATCTGCCATCGGTCCACATGAAGCTGGAACAACAGTTAAAATAAATTCTCCACAATTTTCATCTGCATCATCTGTAGATACTTTTATGAAAAGAACTTCACCTGGTGCAAGACAGTTTCCAATTGAGAATTCTACTCCGAAATCTGCACAAGAAGAAGCAAGTGTTTGACCAAATCCTCCATTACATCCTTGATCTGGTGCACCTGCATATACTTCAATTGCTATTGGTCCTTCACTAGGATCAGCTCCTCCAGATTCTAAAATAATACTATATCCATCATCATCTGGGTTTGGAGTATACATGTACCAAACTGCCGCATCTTCTGTAGCTGCACTACAATCTACGCTTTCAAAGTCAGCCAACGAACCATCAGGATTTTCATCTTTTGGTCCTCTTGCACAACAAGTTGTACCTGTATGTGAGCCTCCACCCGTCAAATCCAATGGTGGATTATCATCCGTAATACATGGATCGTCATTAATCGGTGGAACATCAATTTTTATATTTATTGTAAAGTCACCTTCTAATCCTGATTCTGATCCTACTGCGATGTAATATGTCGTATTTTCCTCAACAGTGATATCTTCTTCTATTGCTGTTGGATTTCCATTTAAGGTAACACAGTCAGTGTCTGCATCTGCAGCAGTAGGTGGATCTACACATCCATTATCTGTAAACATTCCCCATGTTGGGTCAGTAACACTTCCAGGGACAACTTCTATATGAGCAGTTGTTCCTCCTGCTGGAGTTGTAAAAGTAAACCATACAACGGCGCTCTCATTATATGCACACATCATTCCTGCATCGAAGAATTCTTCTGGGCATGCCTGCTCATTACAATTATCCAAAGAAATCCATTCACAAGTTTCAGTAATATCTATTGGCGTAGCAAAGTCACAATCATCATTCACTGCACAAGGACTATCTTGAATCGTTTCTTGAATCACAATATCAAAATCACCTTCATCTCCTTCAGCTGTTGAAATCTGGAATAAGTAAGTATCTCCAGCTACTGGGCAATCAATTATCATTGGCTCAATCGAAACTGGATCATTACAATCCTGATCTACAACATTTACTTGTTGGAAAGCACAATTGGCCGCATCATACACCATAGCGGTAATAGCAACAGTATTTTGAACTCCTGTTACTGGATCATTCGTCCAAATCAATTCAAAAAATGCAATGTTATCTGGAACTGTATAAGAGAAATATACAGTACTTGCAAATAAACCAGGATCTGCACAATCACCAGAGACATAGTTGAACGTCTCTGAAGTCGATCCAATATTCGTATCACAATCAAGTGCAATTGTTCCAACTCCATCACCAGCAACCAATGGATAAGGTGAACAAGGGTCATCATTACAACTTGTAGTTACATTTACACACAATTCAAAATCCCCACCTTCTTCATCAATCTCGTCAAGTGCTACAGCAATAATATATGTTGTATTCGCATCTACTTCCATATTTGATAAATTCGCAGCGGCTCCATCACCTTCTACACAAAATGATTCTGCAGTAACTGAAGTTGGACTTGCACAATCAAATTCGAATACAGAAAATATTGGGTTTCCATCCAAACTGGAAAGAATCACTGTCATAGTTGCATCTTCTGCATTTGCATCAGTGGTAACAGTGTAAAATACTGTTGGGAAGTCATTGTAAGCACAAGCTCCAGCAAAAAAGTCCTCTGGGCAAGCTTCAAAATTACAATCTGCTACACATACTTGACCGCCATCTGTGATTGGTGTTGCAATGGTCGAAGTATTATCAGCCATATCACACAAATCATTATCGATACACATTGGATCAGGTACAATAGGATCTATAATCAATTCGAAATCTCCTGCTTCAGCATCCAAGGTACTTACCATGATATACGCTGTGGTATTTTCGTCTAAACAAGTAAATTTCAATTCTCCACCATCTTCCAATGCACAATCAGTTTCTACATCATTGTCTAATAAAACTGGGTTATTCAAACAGCCATTAGGGAATTCATATACACCAACAGCAAAATCTTCACCGTCTCCTGATTCAGTAAGTGTCACAATAAATCCTGTTGTCCCAGCAGGAATAGTATATTCATACCATACAGAATTTTCATCAACCGCGGTAGGTTCACAAGTAAATTCATCAACATCCATGCTTGCACATACTGTTGTTCCCATTACGGTAGTATTCACATCTCCTGCAGTAGTTACAAGTTCGGCATCACATGGATCATCATTCATCGGCGGAACTACAACCTTTATTTCAAACTGAATACTAGCTGAACCACCAACTGCATCCGCACCAATTCCTATTAAGTATGTCTGAGGACCATTAGCTTCTATATCAATATCCACAGTATTTTGTCCTATAGTCGTTTCACAGAAACCCGAGACAGATGCAGGCGTCAAATCTTCACAATCAACTGGGTTGCCATTAAATACAGAGTAAAATGCATTTCCTGTTGCTGAACTTATTAAGTTGATTTGAATTTCTGTAGCAGCATCATCTGTTACATTAATTTCATACCATACAACTGGAAAATCATCAAATCCACAATCAGAAGCGAAGTCAAATTGTTCAGGACAAGCATCTATTGTATTTGCATCTACTGGGTACCATTCACATTCTGGCTCTATATTGATAACCGTCGGGTTACTGCACAAGTCATTAACAACTGGTGAAGTATACTCATTAACCAAAATATCAAATGTACCTTCATTAGGCTCAGAAGTAGATACTCTTATTACATATGTACCAGGTCCGATACATTCGAAATCTTCTACCAACATTCCAGATGTAGTACATACTTCATCTTCGAAAGTAGTTGCATCCGCAATACAACCTGCCGCTGTACTTTCAAATACAACGATATTAATATCACCCATCAATCCACCAACAGCACCTGCTGTCACTGTAACATCAAATCCATTCACACCATCTGGAACAGTAAATTCATACCAAACTGTATTGGTCTCATCAGTATCAGTACATACACCACTATCATATGGGAATGTTGCTTGCGTAGCACAAGTTGTAGTTCCTGTTTGAGATACACCACTTGTCAATACTACACCATCTACACACTCATCATTTAGAGGTGGTGTAATAAATTTAATTTCAAATTCTATTGTACTTCCATTAATATCATCAGAACCGACTCCAATGTAGTAAGTAGTACCACCGACAACATCAATCGTTCCAGAACCTTCTGTATCCAAATCTGCAAAAGTACCTGAATAACAACTTGACCCTGCAACAGCATTCGCAGAAGTAATCATATCGCAATCCGCTGGTAGTCCTTCAAATACAGCAATAAATGGTGTTCCTGCTGTAGAACTAACCATCATTAGGTCTAATTCAGTAGCATTGGCTGGAGCTGTGACTTCATACCAAATTACTGGGAAGTCATCAAATCCACATCCTGGTGCAAAATCAAATGCTTCAGGACATGCACCTACTGTAAGTGCTGAAGCTGGCATCCATTCACAATCAATGACTGGATTAAAAGTAGCAGCATCTGCATCATCACAGGCATCAAATGGAATGGCCATTAGTGGCTCGAAGAGTATATCGAAATCCCCAGCATTCATATCAGATGTCGATACTCTAATTATATAAGTACCTTCTCCTACACATTCAAATTGCTCTGTGAGCATACCAGATGTCATACAATCTTCATCTACAAAAGTACTTGCATCCGCAACACATCCCGCAGCTGTAGTTTCAAACAATACAGCATTTATGTCTCCCATGATTGGACTTCCTCCAGTACCAGTAATGGTCAGGTTAAAACCTTTTTCTCCGGGTCCAACTGTAACTTCATACCAAACAGTATTGGTTTCATCAGCATCTGTACATACAGCACTATTATAAGAAATCATCTCTTGTGTAGCACAGATTGTTGTACCCATAGTAGCCGTATTTCCAACTAGAGCTACAGCATCTATACATTCATCATTATCTGGAAGAAGATTTATTTTTATTTCAAAACTATACATTCCAGGAGTAGGATTCCCGAATGCGATAAGGTAAGTATTACCAGCCACCAAGGCATCATACATATCATGCGGGCCAGCACCAGTTTCACAATCTGCACTTAGCGCAGTACCTCCCGGAGCATCACAATCAATACCGCCATCAAAAATAGAAAGGTATGAAGATGCGTCAGTTATATTTTGAATTTCAAGTGAATAATTTCCTGGAGCAGCTGGCACAGTAAATGAGTACCATACTGTAGGATCAACATCAAAATCACATCCTCCTGCAAGTGTAAAGTCTTCTGGACAAGCATTTGTATTATCAGCAGTTACCGTTTCCCATACACAAGTATTAGCAGGTGTAATATCAAGCGCATCGACACATTCATCATTGTTGTCAACAGGTTGCATTCCACCTTCATTGGAAGTAATTGTGAAGTCTCCTTCATCACCTTCTACACTGCTAAATACCAATATTACCGTCTCCCCATCTTCTATACATGGAATAGTCTGCATGCCCAACCCAAGGATATCGCACCATTCAGAATTGGATTGAAGTCCAGGGTAGAAAAAAGTAAATGTTGTACAGTCATCTTGAAGAGCAGTAATAGAAACTTGAGTAGCTGGATTTCCATTTGCAGCATCTGCGGCTATGGTTAATTCCAGATCTACATTAGATCCTGTCATATTAGTATACATGTAGAATACTTGATGATCATTTGCTGGATCAGCAATTGCACAAGTATTAAATTCATAGTCAGCACAATTTGTAGTACCATTTGTTGCCAATAGAATATCAGGATTCGCTCCCATATTACAATCGTCGTTGGTTGGTACTGAACTAATCTCTAAATCTATATCAAAAGTACCTGTAGTACCCGTAGTAGCATCTTGTGATACCGCTATATAATATTGTGTATTTGGAGTTAACGCAATATTTGCTTCAGTAAAATCTGTCTGACAAGTACCTACCAAAGTTCCATCACATGGCCCAGTTAATAAGGCAAATGTTCCTCCTACAATCGGAGTTGCACCTGAAGGATTCAAAGTTATTTCCGCCTCTTGAGTAGCTACACCATTAGTTGTAAAAGTAAACCAAACTGTAGATTCAGTATCAAAATCACATGTTGACCCAAGGTCAGTCGCTTCAGGACATGCATTTACAGTAGTACCCGTAACATTGTACACCTCACAAATTGGAGGAACGATAGTTACTGGTCCAGAAGTAACAGGATCAATAAATTCATCCGCACCTGCACAGCCATCATTTGTTGGTGGTGTATTTGGTGTCAATGACAAGGTATAATCACCTTCATCCGCATCGCAACTAGCGATCTGAATATAATAAGTACCAGGCATTAGGCAAATATCTTCGTTTGTATCTCCTGTCCATTCATATCCATTGAACGCCGCTGCCGCAGTACAATCCAAAAGTATTGTTATCTGAGAATTGGAAATTGGTGAAGCACCGGTTTCTTGATAATCAATATTCAAATGAGTATTCCCAACTCCTCCTATAGTAAATTGATAATAATTTGTACTAAATGAACCAACTCCACATGGTCCTATTAAAGAAGGAGTAAATGATTCACTAGAAGAAGTGGCTCCAAAATTATCTGTTTGTACAGCTGAAGTGGCAGTACCATCTACCAAAGCCAAAACTTCAGGAGTAGCACAATCATCAGGCATTGGTACAAGTGGACTATTCAAACAAAAATTAAATGCTGCATCAAATCCATATGGATAAGCAACTTGCACATAATATGTATCTCCAGGAATCAGGGCATCAACTTCCTGTATGTTTCCTCCCATATCGCAGTTTATCAAAGTCAATCCTGCACAAGATCCTGAATAAAGTGCTATGGATAAATCTACACTTGAAGCATTCTCAATATATACATCATCACCAGCTGTAAAACTATACCAAACTGAAGCTTCATTCGTCTCTATACAACCAGCAACACCAAGGTTATCCCCTTTTGCTTCCTGAAAATTATTTATTGAAGTCCCATTTACATTATCCGCACCACAAGTAATAGTAGTTCCGTCAGTCCCATCAATTATTGGATCCAGAGAAATAGCATTCATACAATCATCACCCATAGCTAAAGGTGATGTACCTGTGGTAGTGATTTCTGTTACCGTCAAATCATACATACCTACATTTGCAACATCCGATAACACTACAATATAATAGGTAGCACCGGCAACAAAACAATTTTCAAAAATGTATGTCCCCGTTACAGATTCCATACAACCGAGGAATGAATTCATATTTGGTGTAGGACAATTTACGTTGGTTGCTTCTACAATTGCTACCATATGATTGCCAGTAGTGCTCGTAATATCTATCTGTATATCATTACCTGTGGCAATATCAATTCTCCACCATTCATCAATAACGTAGGTATCCGTAGGGTCGCAAGTTAAATTCATATCTGGAGGTGTACCTCCCCAAAATCCACTGTCAGTATTTCCGTCGCCAGTATCTCCTGAAACCATTGTTCCTGAAGTTAAATCTGCCGCTCCTAACATAGTGGCGGTATTACAATCATCAGTTTGGGCAACCATAGTGAATGCAAATGCTATAATAAAGCTTAAACTAAGTATGAGTGATCTCATGCTATTATGTTTGATTTTAGTTAATGTAAATATTATGCAACTGAAACAGTTACCGTAAAGAGGAGAGCCACCTGTCTGAAACAAAGAATCCTGGGAAGGTTACTTTGTTAATTTTTTCGTAAAGCTCAAAAGTAGAAAATATTATTCTTAAATTTTATAAAAATGTAAATTATTAGACATTTCTGTAGGACAAATTAAGATACTCCATATAAAAACTTAATATCTTCAATTAATCAAAATAATATATGTTTTAACGTTGTTTTTAATTTGTTAAAGCGAATTATTAATTGTGACTCTAAGCAAAGCCCTGATATTATTCTTTATAAATATGAATCTCAATCCAATTCTGAAGTTTATTTTGTCTCACTTTGCCAATTATTCATGAATTCTTTGTGATCATCGTGATAAAAGTCAACATCTACTTAACTTGAAGTAAATCCAATATCCAAATGTAGAATTATATCACTTCTATGAAAAAAGTGGAATCAGATATTACTCCAATTCCACTTTTATTTATGGTCGATTAGTATTTTCTACAATACTATCTCCTATTCTGAGTCGGTCACTGTAACATCTCCATTAAACGTCTCTCGTGTGCCATCTATAAACAACACCTCTACTGTAAACACATAGACGCCTGGTACTACCTTCTTACCCTTGAACTTACCATCCCAACCAAACTCTGGATCCCTCGGTGGGAAATTACCCAAGTCAAACAACTTCTCGCCCCATCTGTCAAAGATCTTCATACTGATCACCGTCTCTACATCCTTACTCTTTATGTAGAAGTCATCATTGATGTTGTCTCCATTTGGTGTGATGATATTTGGGAAGATTACATCTACTATGATCTGGGTCTGTACCTGTACCTCATCAAAGGCTGTACATCCATTATCATTCATTACCTCCACATAATAGTTCGTCGTTGTCTCCGTTGGGGTCACACTTATCGTCGTACAATTCAAGCCACTACAGATTACCTCCGTCGTCTCTGAATTACTCCATACGATCGATGTCACCGTACTCGTATCAAACGGCTCTATACTCAACTCTACCGTCTCGCCCTTGTCGATTACTATTATCGGTGGTCCCGCATCTACTACTATCGCCGCTGGCTCTTCTATCGTAAACGTATACGATTGTGAACAGCCTATTCCATCTATGATCTCTATCGTATATTCTCCCGCTGGTAACGTCGCGATATCATTCGGATCCGTAAAGGTCGTGCCGCCATTCAACGAATATACATAATTACCATCTCCTCCACTCTGTTCACTCAACGTCGCTCCTCCATCATCGGCTCCAAAGCACGTAATGTCACGTTCCGTAACTACCATCGTCGGTAGATCATCTGATTTGGTCACTTCTACTGTGCTGCGATCCATACATCCCGTAGCCGTATTCAATACCGTCAACTCATACGTTCCTTCATTCAGTACATCTATCGTAACCGTCGTCCCTACTTCTTCTCCTGTATCCGTATCTACCCATACATATTCTATGTCTGCTCCCGTCGTAGTCGTATTCGCATCTCCCAAGGTTGCTGTGCTGTTCACACAATCGATAAACTTAGGTCCACCTGCATCTGCCACTGGATTCGGTTCTATGATTATCACTACCTCAGAACTCACCGATGGGCATGGATCATTGTCACTTATTGTATACTCGAACGTATAGGTACCCGCAACATCTGTATCTGTGGTCAGTGTTCCATCTACTGAATTAAACCCATTACTCAAGGTTGCAGATGTCTCTGTCCACGTACCGTCATCTTCTTCTCCCATCAATTGATCCGCCAGAATTATTACTTCTGCTACTCCTTCACATAGTCGATATGGCTCTTCCTGCATTCCCGCATTCCCTGGCGCTCCTATTGTGATTACAACATTCATCGAATCTGGACATTCATCTATTGGCTCATCTATTCGATAGGTCAACGTATAATTGCCTGCTGCAACTCCATCTATTATCAAGCTATTTCCATTCTCTACCGTCAGTTCTGTACTACTCCATGTTCCTGGCTCCATTGGATCATCATATTGAGTCAGATCTATTGGTCCATCCGTATTACATTCATCTTCTGGTACATCTGGATTGATCGATGGACAATTACAATCATCCGTTATATCTACCTCCATCATCAATACCACATCCTCACATGGCTCTTCATTATCGATCCTATACGTAAATGTATATTGTCCTGGCGTCAAGCCCAAGCCCAGGAAGCTAACATCATTTAGCTCTGGTAAGGTCGCTATTGCAGCGCCTGTACCATCTGTATCTTCCCATGTGCCTATTCCTGCATTCCCTACGTAGTCCGTAAAGTTCAACGACATCAACCCATTTCCATCTGGATCTATACATACTTGTGGTGGATCGGTGATCGTCGTAGTTCGGAATTCAAATACGGAGAACGTGTCTTGTAAAAATTGCTCACAGATGCCTGTAACCATCTCATCCAAGGTGAACGTAATCACATATTCGCCTAGATTCAGATCTACTGCATCGAAGATACATCCTGTTATCCTATCTGATATATCCGTTCCGCCTATACTCGCTACTGTATGCGTCCCTGCTTCTGAGCCATCCGTCAAGGCACATAGATCGATCATCCCTGCATCATTACACAGGTCTGGTGCTGGATCCAGTACTATCGGTGGACAGTTACAATCCACTACTGTGATCGAGATCACTGTCTCTATATTCGTACAGGGATCTTCTGCATCATTGGTCGTAAACGTAAATTCAAAGGTCAAGCCTAAAAAGCCCTCAAAGTCAACCACGGCCATATCCAAGCCATTGTCCGTAAATGGTAAGTCCGGTGAGCCGCCTGTCTGACTCCATGTCCCTGAGGAATAGCCTGGCACCAACCAATCATAAAGATTGCTCGTCGTTGGGCCATTGCCTGTATCTGCTGAACACGGTGGGTCTCCAACCGCTGGATCCGCTACTGATTGTCTTCGCACTAATATATCATTCGAATAAGTCAAATCACACGTCGGACCTGGACTTGTATCCAGGGTAAATGTGATATTGTACAGTCCTGATGGCAAGCCCGATGGATCAAACATACTCGCTCCTACCAAGGTGCCTGTCGTTGTCCATGTCCCGGTCAGACCATCTGGATTTTGCAATAACGTATTTAAATCTATAGCCATGCCATTGTTACACAACGTATCGGTAAGTACGGCTACAAATGGACAGTTGCAATCTCGCACCAATACTTCTACTAATATTACTGCTGGTGGGCATGGCGATCCTGCCTCAACTCCTGAGGTATACTCAAATGTCAAGGTCTCTGGGAATGTGGACAAGTCCGCACTCATTATCGTCGACATATCTGCTCCTGTGATATTGACATTCGGACCCCCTGTTTGTGTCCAGCTACCTCCATCTGATGCATCTACACTGATCAGTGTATAAAGGTCTAATACGATCGGATCTACTTGTCCATCTATATTACACATGATTCCTTGCATCGCTGTTACTACTGGTGCTCCAAACACTTCTATTTCCTGTTCGGTAAACTCCTCACACGCTGGTCCGCCTGGATTGTCAAGCGTGAAGCGCACGGTATAGGTCCCTGGCAATATACCATTTGCATCAAATATCGTCCCCGTCAGTATACTTGCCAAATCTTGTCCTGCTGGACCTGACTCTACACTCCATGTTCCTGGGTCGGTAGTCAACTCCGCATTCTCCAGATTCGTGGTGCCTATATTACATATCGGATCGATAGGCTGGGTTGCTGGACTTGGACATGGACAAGCTTTCACACATACTACCATCGTCTCAAATACATCCATACATGGAGCTTGTGCGCTATTCGTAGTATACGTAAAGGCATAACAGCCTGCTTGTATCCCTTCGAAACATACATTGTCCAAGTTCGCTGGGTCAAAGGTGAATCCTGGTATGATATCCAATTGTGTCCATACTCCTGAGGCTCCACTTACTTGATTGTTGAAGTTTACACACAAGGAATCCACTCCGCTATCTTCTCTACATACTTCCACTGTATCGCTTACCATTATCATTGGTGTAGCAAAATTCTCTATCGTTATTTCTCCTGAACCTGGACAGCCGCCTGCATCTACATCTACGGTATAGGTTCCTGGCTCTGTTACTACCAAGAAGCTATCGGTGCCTACTTCGGCTGCATTGAATGTCCAACTGTAGGAATCAAAGACTCCTGTGATAAATAGTGTATCTTCTACCCCATCACATAAGTTTGGTCCTCCGATATTTACCGTTATCATTTCTTCTTCTGTGAAGGTGATCGTCGTATCTGATTCACAGCCATTTGCATCTTGCATTACTAGGGTTACCTCTCCTGCTGTACTTGTCGTGTATGTATCTCCCATTACACCTCCTGTCCAGGTATAGATCGTACCGCCACTTGCTGATACTGTCGCTGAACCGCCGGCACAGAAAGTAGTCGTTCCTGATAAAGCAATGGTCGGCAATGGATTCACTGTCACTGTGAATACCTCTTGTGATTGACAGCCTGTGGCCTCATTAATCGCTTCTACAAAATATATCGCTGTACTGTCTGGAGTAAAGGTCACAGAGCCTGTATTCCCTATATCTGGTGTCCAGGTAAAAGTATCATAGTCTCCAGCATTCGTGATTGTAATCGTCGCTTCTTCTCCAATACATACTTCTGGTGTGCCCGTAATTTCTATCGGTATACCTTCTGTCAACTCTATAGTAATATCCTGGGTAGTTTGACAACCTGCTTCGGTAATAGCAACTACTGTATAACAGGTATAGGATAGTAAATCTTGAGTAGGGAAGGTAACCGTTCCACTATTACTAAAGGATTCTTCCAAAAAGTCTCCCAAGTCATCATCGGGGCATCCTCCATAAAGACGGAAGGTGGTTACAGGATTACCCAGTGCGTCAACTCCAGTAGCTGTAATATCTACTGTAGTAGCTCCACATGGTACATCATTCGTATCAAGGAATAAAGATAATGGCCCAGTAATATTAACCAACATGTCTGTCTCGGCCGTACAACCAAAGAAATCTGTAACGGTCACGGTAAGAACATATTGACCATTATTGCCTAAAAATTCTGAAGAAGCCAATTCATTAATTATAAAACACTCTCCAAAAGCCCCTGATTGAATACCAACTAAGCCCATTTCAGGAGTCCATGTAATTCCATAAGGAGATGATCCGCTGGTAATATCGACACAAACCATGTAATCTGGATTATTAGGGTCAAAATTATCATCCTTGCATACATCAATACTTTCATCAAGCATCAACTCCACCGCTGGTTTTACATCCACTTGCACTTCACCCACATCCATACATCCTAATTCATCCTCCACAGTAACAAAATAGGTAGTTGGTACCAATGGGCATACATTTATGGAAGCCGTGGACTCGCCAGTGCTCCATGTATATGTATGAGGAGCACCTATTCCGCCCACCACATCTGGAATTAGATCCGTACATTCTCCGTCACATACATATGTTGGCGGAAATGTAACCATCAACTCTGGATAGATAGTAACTTCAATTTCATTAATTGGACCAGGGCAAGGAAGGGTCAAATCTTCAGCATAAACAGTATAAGTGACAATTTGAATATCCGTCGATAGATTAGTCAAATCATCCATAATTGTTCCTGTCCCACCAGTAAAAGTATGATTCATCTCACCACTTACATTAGGATTATCTTCAACTTCTACAATGATCGTGGTGGTAGATCCATCTTCTGTTTGAACAAATATATCTGTCACCCCATCATGACAAAGTTCGTCATCAGGCCCTTCAACAGCAGGTGGTGTTTCACATTCTATTTCCCAAGCTGGACTAAACATTGCTCTATCCAAAAGACATTCACCTACAGGATCTTCCCAACATCCAGCAGTACCATCAGAGAAAGTTTGGAAACTAATGCTCAAATCTCTATTTTCAAAACAATCTTCAAAGGAATCAAACTCTTTAACGGTGAGTGTAAATGTCCAATCAATTTGAGAGGTGATAGATCCAATACCCCAGCCTTCACCAGGTGAGCAATCATTTTCACAACCTTCGTTTCCTCCATTAGATACCCAGAAATAACCGCTTGGTAGTTCATCTCCAGGATGCATAAACAATTGGTCACATTCCGAACAAGGCGAACACAATAAATTACAGAGTTGCAAATTACCATCCGCATCGGTGTAAGTACAAAGTATAGGGTTTGGTTCTTGAAGTATCGGAGCACAATCCCCGCCTTCTTCATACCATTCTGCTGCAGATCCATTACCTACAGGAGCATTGGCGACATAATCGAAATTCTCCATATCCCAACCTGTTCCAAATACTGGTACAAAGCCAATCAACCAATCCGCACCACTTTCTGATGCATCATAGAAGAAACTAATATTAATAGTCACTTCCTCACCTTGACAGAATGGTCCTTCAAGTGGTTGATCTTCCAATTCCCTGTCCGTTACTTCCATCACAAGTGATTCATCATCGCACGCTCCACCTTCTAATTCTCCTAAACAAATAATCGCATTAATAGTCGTAGCCACACACAATTCGAATGATCCATCATCCAATCCTGTAGACGGCAAACTCGCTGGATCTATCGAAACTGAAATCCAATAATTCTCTTCATCATCAAAAACAGATGTTTGATGCAAGTCAGGTGTATCATCTCCATTGCTACATGGAGGTGAACCACCAAAATTAACCACTGATAAATTATCACAGTCCGGGCCTGAATATACAGACCATATTGGTTGCCAGTTGCCATTTGGAGTTACGTAGGTAAACATTTGTGCTGCAATATCATCAGCAGTTACTTGAAACCATACTGTAGGCATGATGGTGAATTCTCCACATCCGCCATTGGCATCATCTTCTGGGCATGCATAATCCAGACAACCTTCAACACAGAAGTAATCAAGGAAAAACATTGGATTCGTTATTGGTTCGATTGGAGTTTGATCTGCAAGATCTATACAATCATCTGCCATTGGTCCACATGAAGCAGGAATAATGGTCAGAATAAATTCTCCACAATTTTCATCTGCATCATCGGTAGTTACTTTTACATATAATATATCACCTGGTTCAAAACAATTTCCAATTTTAATATTTGCACTATTTGAATTACAGGATGAGGCGATAACTGTTAGCGCACCTGTACATCCCGCACCTGGCGCTCCAGTATATACTTCCAATGATGTAGGGCCTTCTGCATCTCCTGGCTCTAAAATAACATTGTATCCATCATCATCTTCACTTGGTGTGTATTGATACCAAACTGCGGCATCTTCAGTCGCTGCACTACAATCTGCATTTGGAAAATCAGCAGCACTTCCATCCGTATTGGCATCATTTGGTCCCCTTGCACAACAAGTAGTCCCTGTATGCGAGCCTCCACCTGTAAGATCATATGGTGGATTTATACTCGTATCACAAGGATCATCATTAATTGGAGGAGCGTTAAGTTTTATATTTATTGTAAATGGCACTTGTTCATTGGTACTAGAACTGACTAGAATGTAGTATTCATTTCCAGGAGTAATGACAATACCCTCAGCAAGATCCATTTCTACACAACCAGCGGTAGACCCATCCCCCAGATTTGGAGTACTAATAATTCCCATTGTTGGCTCATTTACTTGAGAACAATCAAACTCGTACACCCCAAGTATTGGGTTGGTCAATCCTTCAATGAGAATATCCATATCGCTTACAACTGGTGTTCCAGTAGGTATAGTAATCTTATACCAGACAGCAGAGTTTTCTGAAAACAGACAAGCATTGACATCATTTATTTCTGGGCATGCATCTTTGAGATCTCCGTCAAATGGGAAAAACTCACAATAATCAGGAACAACCAAGTCCGTAGCTTGACTGCATAAATCATTGATTGGATCGGCATCATCTAATGGCGTAAAGGTGATTTCAAAATCTCCTGCATCCAGTTCATCTTCCGAACCGATTTGGATATAATAAGTACCATACTCTACAGCACATGGAATAGGATGGACACCACCTTCTGTTGTAAATCCTGCACAGTCTGAATAAATGACATCGCCTGGCACTATATTATTACAATCATCAAGAGGACCAACAGTAATAGATACTTCTCCTAATCCTTCTCCTACTCCATCAGGCACACCACCATTCACGAGAGTAACTTCGAAATAAGAAAATCCTTCAGGGACTTCTACCTGATACCAAAGTGTAGCTTCATCAAATTCTGGTGGGCATCCAGAGATACTAATTTCTGGGGTACAATTTTCTGAACTTGCTGGATTCACAACAGTTACTCCAGGCTCAAGCGTAAAGGCATCACATGGTTCATCATTCACACAGCCAGATGTCACAGTTACACAAAGATCAAATGTACCTCCATTCTGATCGACGTCTGAATTAAATATCATTATAGTATATGTGGTATTGGCCATAATGAATCCTGGTCCACCGAGCGGGCCAGATGTATATTCACCAGCTGCTCCAGCTCCACAAGCACCAATTGATAATGGGGTGACACAGTCGCCATTAAATAATACTGCACCTGGAGCATCCAATTCTCCAGCTTCACCGTTTGTGATTTCGATATTCACAAAAGCTTCATCCGCATCTGCATCTGTTGTGAACGTATAGAAAACAGCATTCAACTGATCAATACCCGAGCAAGCTGCAAAGTTAAAATCGCTACACGCCAAATCATTACAGCCTGCAGTTATTATACAGTCTTCATCTGTATCCAGCGGCATTGGAGTCAATGGCTCAGCATTGATACAATCATCATTTGTATATGTACAATTGGGCTCTGCAGTATTGAGTGTGATATCAAATGTACCTTCATTTTCAGCTGAGCTACTTACCAAAATAGTAATTATATCTCCTTCGTCCAGACATGATAATTTGATCAAATCTACTCCAACACCACCACAATAATCTGCAACACTACCATCTGTTTGATTCAAAAATGTAGCAGGAGGACATCCATCCAGAACTGCCACACTAAAATCTGGCATTCCTTGAGGTACAACAGTGTTTACCCAATTTGTAATATCAATTGTTATCTCTTTAACATCGGGTTCTACGGTATAGGTATACCAAACGGTATTGGTTTTATCATCATCACATGCTGAACCTGTCAGAGGCTCTGTAGCACATTGAGTAGTACCAGCAATAGGCCCAGTAGTAAAGGTTCCAGGGTCTGTTCCAGCCATATTCGGCGTCAAGGCAATGGCATCCACGCAATCATCATTGACTGGAGGTGTGATCCAAAGAATTCCAAAATCTACAATATTTCCATTCGTATTATCAGTACCCACTCCAATCAAGTATGTAGAGCCTGGTGTGATATCAATTTGCATTT
This sequence comes from Saprospiraceae bacterium, assembly GCA_965230575.1. Classification (GTDB taxonomy): domain Bacteria; phylum Bacteroidota; class Bacteroidia; order Chitinophagales; family Saprospiraceae; genus CAJXUU01. Next base: position 2,326,314 of record OZ246013.1, on the reverse strand, counting down.
GACCTATCTCATCCAAATTTTCAAAAGTACCAGTATAACAAGATGAACCAGCTACTGGTGTGAGATTGTCACAATCCGTAGAAGACTCAAATACGGCTACAAATGGTGTAACACCTCCACTGTTTATTTGCAAATCAAGAAATTCTGCATTGGCTGGAGCGGTTGCTTCATACCAAGTCACTGGAAAATCATCAAATCCGCAATTAGAAGCAAAATCGAAAGATTCTGGACATGCACCAACAGTACTCGCATCCACTGTCATCCATTCACATTCCAACTGCGCTGCAAAGGCCGTCATGTCTGGAGCATCACAATTATCATTGGGTTGTTCAAGAACAAGTGGTTCTATTGTTATTGTAAAATCTCCTTCATTGTCTGCACTCGTAGAGATTCGTATTACATAAGTTCCTGGTCCTATACATTCAAAATCTTCATTTATTATTGCAGAAGCCGTGCAAATTTCATCGACCATAGTTCCAGCAGTCACATCACAAGATCCAATTGGGTCGGGTTCAAAAACAACTATATTCAAATCCCCACTAAAGCCAGGATCTCCAAAAACAGCATTGACAGTTATATTAAATCCCTTGTCTGTATCAGGCACTTCATAAGTGTACCAAACAGTATTTTCTTCGTCCTCGTCTGTACATACACCACTATTGTACTCACCTCCAATAGGTTGAGTTGCACAAGCAGTTGTCCCATCTGTGGCAACATTTCCTACCAACATGATTGCATCTGCACATTCATCATTCACTGGAGGTGTTATCCATCTGATACCAAAATCTATCATTCCACCCGCAGGATCGGTTATTCCTATTGCAATAAGATATGTTGATCCTCCCATAACTGATATTTGTGCTTGACCAAGGTCATCCAGCTCAGTAAATAGTCCTTCGTAGCAGGTTGTTCCTGCAAGAAAAGTCTGCATATCGCAATCCGCTGGGTTACCTGGAAATACTGCAATGAATGGATTAGATCCAGCATCAGAATTAATTTGTAAATCCAAAAGTATTGCTGTTGCAGGTGCGGCAACTTCATACCAAACCACCGATCCTGTACTAAGTCCACAGCCTCCAGGGTCTAAAAACACATCTTCAGGACATGCTCCTGTAGTATTCGCTGTAGCCAGTATCCACTCGCATTCTGCTCCTGTATCAAGTGCTGCATCTGGTACGTCACAATTATCATTTGGTTGAACGAGGGCAATAGGTTCGAACAAGATATCGAATTCGCCTGCATTAGCATCAGAAGATGAAATTCTTATGATATATGTTCCCGCTCCAACACATTCAAATTGATTGGTCAAGACGCCTGACGCCATACAGTCTTCATCTATAAAAGTAGTGGCGTCGACAACACATCCAGAAGTCTCAAATAGCACAGCATTAATATCTCCTGACAATGCCATTGCACCTGTTCCTGTAATTGTCAAATTAAATCCTTTTTCCCCTGGACCGACAGTGACTTCATACCAAACCGTATTGGTCTCATCCGCATCTGTACAGACAGCACTATTGTATGATATTGCCTCTTGTGTGGCACAGATCGTAGTACCCATAGCAGCTGTATTAGCCATAAGAACTTCAGCGTCCATGCATTCATCATTGTCAGGAAGCAAGTTTATTTTTATTTCAAAACTATATGTTCCTGGAGTAGGATTTCCAAAGGCAATCAAATAAGTAGCTCCAGGTGTAAGTGGGTCAAATGTATCATGCGGACCAGCTCCAGATTCGCAGTCAGCATTTATCGCTGTAGCCCCAGGAGCATCACAATCAATTCCATCATCATAAATAGTCAAATAAGAAGAGGCGTCTGTTATGTTTTGAATTTCCAATTGATAATTTCCTGGTGCAGCAGGTACTGTAATTGAGTACCAGACAGTAGGATCAACATCAAAATCACAGCCTGCTAGTGAGGTAAAGTCTTCAGGGCAGGCATTGATATTATCCGCTGTTATTGTAACCCATTCGCAGGTATTTACGGGAGTAATATCAAATGCGTCAACACATTCATCATTCATATCCACAGGTTGCATATTGCTCTCTGAGGCCGAAACTGTAAACTCTCCTTCTTCCCCTTCTTCACTGCTAAAAAGTAACACAATAGTTTCTCCGTCTTCAATACAAGGAAGTGTTTGCATTCCCAATCCAAGGATGTCACACCACTCTGATTGACCTATCGGTGATGGGTAAAAACCAGTAAAAGTCGTACAATCATCATCAAGGGCTGTGATGGATACCTGAGTAGCTGGATTGCCATTTGTAGCATCCGCCTCAATCGTGATCTCGAGGTCCATTGTAAATCCTGAAGTATTGGTATAGGTATAAAATACTTGATGATCATTCATAGCGTCCGTTACGCCACAAGTATTGAATTCATGATCGGCACATCCTGTAGTTCCAGAAGTAACTGAAATAATGTCTGGATTCGTACCGAGATTGCAATCATCATTCGTAGGAATAGCTATTGGAGACCATGTAAAAGTGACTGGACCTTCAGCTGCCAAAGTCTGGCTTACTGCCAACAAGTAAATGCCACCATCGGTCAAACCAGTGAATTGTGTATCTCCCGTAAAACAGTCATCAACTATCGTAAGGGTAGGGCAATCATTTTCAAACAGCCCCAGTTGGGCACCTGCACTTAAGTTGCTAAAGTCAACACCAGTTGCACCTCCTGGCAATATCAACTCATACCAAATTACAAGATCAGATGAAAAAGAACATGATGATCCGAGATTTGAAACTTCAGGACATGCATCTGTATTGTCTGAGGCTTCATTTATATCGGTACAAGAAACACCGACCATCAAAGGTAATGGACTAGCACATCCGTCATTGACGGGAACTGAAGTATCATCTTCAGTAATCAAAATATTAAAATCTCCCTCTTCCGTATCTTGCGAGCCGACAGCTATCGTCAATACTGTTCCTGGCTCCACGCATTCATATGTAACTGTTCCCAATAATGGATCACACGGATCTCCACCCAACTCAGGTGTATTCACATATGCACTTCCCGCGCAATCGGTAAATAATCCAAAGAAAAGTCCAGTTGCCGCAGTACCAGAAGTAGCCGTATTGGTACTAAAAGTAAATCTTACGTCTCTATTTCCTGCTATTCCTGCATCTACTGTATACGTATAGTAGACCACATGATCTTCTGAAGCAGTAACACAAAAATCATTGGCATCTGGTGAGGCACAATTTGTTGTACCGTCGACTCCGAGGGCAGCTGAGGCTGAAATATCAATCGCACTGGTAGCACAATCATCATTGGTGGCTCCAATTGTACTGCTGATATTAATGTCAATATCTCCTTCATTTCCTTGTCCTACAGCAAATACCAAGGTATAAACGGTACCAGCTGTCAAAGAAGTACAACCCAATGTCTCGGGTGTACCGGTCATGAGCATTCCAGCATAAACTTCTGATGCAGCCATGATAGGACAGGCTGAGCCTGCACTATTATCGGAAAGTCCAATACTCACATCCGTAAGAATAGTATTTACCGCGGGTGTCTCAAATTCGATATTATAGAATCCCGTAGCATTCACGGTAAACGACCAATATGCCACCGAAACAGGGCCTGCTGGCACAGTGGGCGGAACATAATCAACATCCGACGTCCAAGCAGGATCGATCGATATTGTTTGAGAAGCAGGAAAGGCTATTAGAGCAGCGGGTGCGCCTTCAGCTGTAAGACAAAGTTCAGAGGCTTGTCCATATGTCAACATAGAAATTGCGACGAAGAAAAAACTAAGTATGAGTGATCTCATGCTATTATGTTTGATATATAAATTAATGTAAATACTATGCAACTGGTATAGTCACCATAAAAGGAGAGCCACCTGACTGGTACAAAAATCCGGGGAAGGTTTTTTGTTGATTTTTTTCGTAAGGCAGTAATTTAAAAAATAGTATTCTTAAATTTTACTAAAATGCCAAATAAAATAATATTAATTGAAGAAATTATAGTAGAAATGCGGCTTTTACAAAAATGACATAAGGGTCTTTTTTGATTTTTGAGGATAATCACAATCCAAATAAAGGAATCATAAATGAAAATAGCTCATAAATGAAAGCAGCCAGTGCGTGAACACTGGCTGCTTAATTACACTAAATTAAAATTGTTCTTATTATATTTTAATCATTTTACCATTTACGATTTGATCTTTGAATCTCAATTCATAAATATGTACTCCTGGAATATTGATTTCATTATCCGTTATGGATATAGAATTCTTTCCTGAATTAAGCTCTGTTACTTTATTCAATAATAATCTTCCATTGGCATCCTTGATCACCAAATTCACTTTTCCTGAAGATGGTAGATAGAATCTCAAATCAGTGCTATAACTCCAAGGGTTTGGACTATTGCCTATTAAACTCATAAATTCGACAAGGTTTCCTTCTTCATTATCTCTCCACTCTATCTCAATCGCACCAATAGCCAAGGCTTCACCATGATAAGATTCCGCTTCCAGTCCGTTCGACCCTAAACTGATCATCTCAGAAAGTAGACCGTCTTCTCTGGCTTTAACCACAATGGTATACAAAACATCATTTTGTTTGATTTCATCACCTCGCGCAGAAGCATAACTTACATTAAGCTGGCCATCAATATCAGAGGTATTTCCTTTTTTCAAATCCAATTTGCCTGGTAATATATCCATCACTTCCAATCCATTAACATCCAATGAATGTTGCATACCAAAGATATTATGGTCTTGAGTACCTCTAATCTCAACTTCATACAAGTTTCCTCTTTCTACAGATATATTTGGAAGTTCCAAACTCAACGTCTTCTTGCTTCTTGTCTCACTCACTACTCCTGCAGCAATATTCATATCCACATTGCCATCTACATCACCTGTCTTCACAGCTATGAAATCGATTTGCATGTCTTCATTTAAGCCTGTAATATTATACTCTTCGTCAATCTCTGTAGCCCAAGGATTATTTGCATCTGAAAACTCAAATCCTGCATCAATAAATCTCCAGCTGGTATTACCTGGGAATTTATCTTCTATACCCAAAATGACTTTTCTCAGCTCTAATAAATCGGCTGATGATATCTTTTTATTGTTGTCAATATCCGCAGCGAATCTTTTGTATACACTACTTAGTGGTGCGATACCCAAAATATGTCTCTGTATCAATACCAAATCCAAGGTTGACACACCATTTAGATGGTCATTGTCTTTGATCGGTGCTACTTGATAGTCGCCTCCTTGTGGCATACCATTAAATTCATATATACCATTCTCATCAGTCATCGTACGAATACTTTCAATTCCTTTCAACTCTACTTCGGCTTCTTTCAATTCTGCATCTGATTCGGTATAGATTCTACCCGCGATATCTGCTGGCTTCAATCCACCACAAAGATCTATGGCGTCATTATCCTGCACATCCAAGAAAGTCGAACAATAATCCTGACCTCCATTCGAATCTGTTACCCACAACTCTATCGGCTGTAAATCCAAGGTGTCGCTGCAGAAGAATGATCTCAAGGTATCATTCACATCTTCTGAATAACTCACTTGTACATCATATCCACATGGGTGGTAACTGCCCGCATCAAAGAAACTCGCTGGCAACATCACCATCTCTACATCTGCTGTACCATCGCCCGTAGTATCCATAGCCGTCAATGTAGTACTCAAGCCTTGTAGACAATATGGTGTTGGCAACTTGCAACTTCTCACCTCAAATGTAGATTCTTCAAATTCTTGATTACCGCACTTATCTTCTGATATGAATCTCACTGTATAGGTGTCCACATCATACAATCCACTTGCATCCAATCCTGATCCTGAATTCACTACATCCCCATCCGAGTCTCTGACTTCGAAGCTATTCAATAAATCATCTGTCGCCGTACAATCATCTACTGATGTAGCCAATAAGTAGTCGTTGATATTGATCGCTCCACAGTCTACTTCGAAACTACAGAATACTGTATCTGCAAATACTTCTATCGCTGGTCCTTCTGTATTGTTGACCTTGATCGTCTGGGTAAATTCAAATGGCTCATATATTGATCCTGGGCCATCATCTATACACCAATCTATCACTTTGAATGTTCTGATGATCTTCAGACATGCACCATTCTGTGTGAATGGGAAGGTATCATTTTCGATCCCGATAGATGCTTGTTGACACTCTCTGTCTGGTACTATTGGCATTCCCAAAATCGATGGATCTATTGATTCTATTCCACATCCTGTTACAGTATGTTCTGAAGGCGGAGGTGTGATGTCTGAATAAGTCAATGGATCGCCGCTTTCGAAGGTGATCTGCTGGGTACAGAAATCAACTTGATCTCCCTGGGCATTCAGTAATCTTATTTGTCTTGTCAATACACCTGATCCACAAGAATTCAACTCTCCTATCAATCTATCATCTATTGTATTAGCGTCTGGGCAATTATCATATACCTCAACCTCTCCGAAGAAGGCACCCAGATTGTCTGGATCATATGGGAAATTACATTCCACTACCATATTTCCTGGACATAGCATTTGTGCATCTATCTTATCCTGTACTTCTATCGACACCATACACATATTCGTATTTCCTCCTGCATCGGTCACCAGGAGGCCAACCATTACGACAGTACCAACATCTTCACAAGTAATATCTACATCTGGTCCAAATCCAATCAAGTCATCGAAGCCTGGTGCATCCATTCTTGCTACTGCCAATTCTACTGGTCCACACTCATCGAATGAGCCATCGTCAATATCTTCGGCAGATACCTTAGTGAGGTCTTCCAAGCCAAATCCTACTGCTGTGAATTGATCACATATGGCAATTGGGTCTGCATCGTCTCTTACGGTTACTCTGAAAGTACAGTCTGTGCGATTGTCACAATCATCATATACGTGGTAGGTCAACTCATTTACTCCTACTGGGAGGTCTATGATAGTTCCATTGTAATCCTTGATAAATCCTTCTGATGAAGTAGGCGCACTAAGATCGATTCTGATATTGCTGCCATTGCAAGCATCACTCACAACTGGAAGATCAAATGCAGAATATCCTTCACAACTGAAGCTTGCAGTGCTAATAGTGAAATCTGCTGGACATGTAACTGTCGGTCCTGTAAAATCCACTACTTCTATCAATTGAACAAATTCTCTTTCGTTCGTCTCACTACACCACCATTCACCAATCGTAAATGTTCTCATTATTTTGGTTACACAACTTGTGCTTCCAGGAAGAATCTCATCCTCAAACTCTGCAAATCCATTGCAAATTACATTCGCTTCAAATGGGAACAGGTCAACCAAGTCTCCATTTTCCAATCTCAATTGTGGAGCTCCTGTCACAGATAATGCCGGGAATGGATATCCTTGACTCGTTGTTGCGAATCCAGAACCACAATTCAATGCATTATTATTATAAAGTGCAAAAGGTAAAACTGGTGTAATACTATCTAGATTTGTTCTTTCCAAGTAAATAGTTTGAGAACAAGTATCTGAAGTATTTCCATACTCATCAATTGCCGTGTATAAAGTTGTCATTTTCGCTGTAAACATTGTATCACAACTCAAATACTCTACTATTTCATCTACTGTTATCAGCTCTACTTCAGCACAGCTCATGCTTATATCAGGAGTAATTAACGACTCGTCAAATGATTGCGTGCATGATAGCGTATCGCTTTCAACACATAGAATTACTGGTTTGAATTTATATTCTACATTCACAATTCCCCAACAGCATATGCCTCCACAACAAATTTCATAATCGAAGGTCTTTCCTATATCATCAGAAGTAAAATCAGCTGGTCTTTTTATACCATCATCTCCAGTAACAGTAATCGTACAGCTATCTGCACATCCTATAGAAGAGACATCTAACAACATACTCGGAGTCAAAGAACCAGAACAAGTCATTTCATCCACAGAAAAATTGATCTCTCCTTTACAAAGTAGACCTTGTGGGACATATTCATTCACTATGATACTCCAAGTACATGTATCAGCATTTCCTGAAGTATCCATCGCTGCAAATGAAACTATATTTTCACCAATAGGGAATAATGATCCCGATGGTAGTCCTTCGATTTGAGTAATAACCGCATCTGGACAATTGTCCGTAAAATCAGGATCATCAAATGTGACTAAAGTATCACATTGTTCAGGTGCAAGTTGTATTACACTATCTGCTGGACAATCTATAACTGGAGCTTGAGTATCCAATACAGTAACATTGAAACTACATGTATCAGTATTCCCACTAGCATCGACACCTACATAAGTCACTTCATTGATACCTACAGGGAAATTCGAACCTGCTGGAAATCCTGATATCAACTCAGTATTATAAGTATCAAATTCAACAATATATCTTAATGGAAGAATTGATGGAGCATCGTACCATCCATCCAAAAAGCCTCCTCCGAGGTCTAGATTGAACACATAATCTCCATCCAATAATCCACCTGGCTGTCCAAATCCCCATGCATCATAGGCAAAAGGCTCTCCATTGACCCATTTGAATTGATCAAGGCTTGGAGAATATCTCAATCCTATTCTATAAAGCCCATCATCCAAATTATCATTGAGAAATTGTTGTTCAGCATCACTGGTTATAACTACCAAATGACCACCTAGAGCTGCTGCTGCTGCATTTGCTTCTTCCCAGCCAGTTGCATTTATAGGGTCCGCAACAAAGTAATTGCTGCCACCAAATGATCCTAGGAATTCATACCCTGCAATATCATCTGGAAAAACAGGATCACAGTTGTCCGTAACATCTACGCTAAAGCATACTACGGCAGTACATCTATCAGGATTTGCTTCCATCGTCATATCTGCAGGACAAGTGATTACAGGATCTATAATATCCTCAACTGTCACCACCGCCATACATGAATCAATATTACCACAAACATCTTCACCATATAACCAGACATCATTATCTCCAACATCAGCGCATGTAAACACGGACTGACTTAAGGATAATGTAACAGCACTTCCACAATTAGCTGTCGAACCAGCATCAATATCACTTGTCAATAAAACAGGGACATTACCTCCAGCATCCACCTGTAATGTAAATGGCTGACAAAGCATCATTGGCGGCACACCATCTACTATTGTAAATGTCTGCATACATTCTGCCATATTTCCCATGGTATCCTGTAAGAAATAAGTTCTTGTGACAAACAAGGTATCTCCAGGGCATGCAGAATTGCCAGGAATAATAGTCAAAGCAGACCTAGTAACATCTCCACACGAATCAATGACGATAGGCAAGTCAAAATCCACAGGTGGCAGATCCGCTCTACACTCTAATTGTTGGTCGAAAATATTCGAACAATCGACATCAAGAGTACACTGCCCATATCCAGAAAAGGGGGCTAATACTGCAAAAAACAATAAAAGGGTCGCTACAGATTTGGTAAATACCAATTTTTTAAGTCTAGGTGTTATTGTTGTTCTCATGTTTAATGATTACTGATTATAAAAATTCATTAAAGGGAGTAAAGAATATTTTTCTATTACTAATCAGTAAAATCACAATGCTACAGAACGTATGATACGTACTGATAATCATCACTTTTCAATACAAAAAGGCCAATGAATTCAAATTCAATAGCTCTTAATTATCGAAATTCCTAATAAGTATGAAATGACCATTTATGGTAGAATGTAGTCTCTTACCTTATTTTCGATTTTACTGTGCGGTTCTACACAATGAATCTTTATCCAGCGCGGATATCATGGTCAGGTTTAAATAGGGATCAAATCGGTTTTTTGAACCCTGAAAAGTATTTAGAACACTCTTCTAGTATGCAAATATATGTATTGGGAGTTGCAATACATAACATATTACATATTTTTTACATATATAAATATTTAAATATGAATAAGTCAGATCAAGGGACAACAATTAAAGGCATTTCACCCAATATCGGAGATGCCTTTAATTGTTAATAATGCTAATTATGATTTGATAAATCTCCGTACCGCTTTTTTGTTAGTTCCCGATAACTTGATGATGTAAATGCCTGTTTCCAGATTTGAAATATCTATTTTATCATCATAAGGAATGGACTTTAATTTCTGCCCATGAATGCTCAATAGTTCAATATTCTGAAATAGCAGATTATCCGGGTTTTCAATAAATATCATTTGGCTTGCTGGATTGGGATAGATAGCGACAGATTCATGCTCCAAATCAAATGAAGAATTTGGTCCTTCGGGAAATTCACATCCACAATCCGTAGTTGTATAGGTAATAGAGGAGTCTCGATAGCATAGCAATCTCGGATAACACCCAGAAGCTGGTAATGGTTGATCATAGCCCAGCAGTCCATCATACAAAGGACCAATACCTTCAACGACCTCTCCGATTCGAAAGTCTTCCAGATTCCTAAATTTTATTTTCAATCGCGGCTGTCCATCGATTAGAATTGTATCAATAGTCTCTACTACTTGGTCACCGCCATATCTTGGATAGGGGTATTCATAATTATCGTCACCAATAAATTTGGGATAGTTTTGTGAAGCGGATGAGAAAATGGTGTCTCCTACGGAAACATCTGTACGATAAGTGGACTCAAAGGAGTAAAAATTATACTGAGATGCATAAAAACCGCCATCATAGTCATACATGCGAATCTCATCATCTGTGAGTACCCAGTCCGTATTTTTTGTTCGATGATATCTTCGCACTACAGCATGCACTCTCCCCACGACGTTCACTTCACTCTCTACCCTAAATAAGTTATAATTGCCTTCACAAAAATGCTCACATCCCGAGGTAGTAGGAGTTCCCAAGCTCCATCCTTCGTAAAGCCATTCGGCACCTATTGGCGCATATTTTCTTGCTGGAAAATCCTCTGGAAATTCACAACAACCATGTGGAGTATAAGCTTGATTTTGATCTTCATAGCATATGAAAAACCCAAAACATCCGTCAGATACAAAACCACCTGTATATCCAAATAATGCATGGCCACTTCCTACTCCGTCGATTACATTGGGCAAGGTGAAATCAATTTCAGGAAATAACAAAGACTTGTATTCTGCCCTCCTCCTCATTTCGCCTGATACCATAACCGAATCTATATCCTTAACTACGACATCCAAATTATAAACTGAATCTGAGTTAAAAAAATTAGGGCTTGCCGCTAAAGACCCTGGGCCATCATAGTATGTAGGCACACTAATATTAATGGTGTCACCATCTTTTGCTGTAAAATCATAAAGCAAATGAAATCCATTATAATGAAAAAAGACTGAGTCGTTTCTTGAATGAAAATAGATTTCTGGAATATCAGAGAATGTAGAATTTCCTTCAAATTGCTTTAATACGGATACCTTTCTATTATCTATTGTTATGGTATCAATGACTTCCAACCTTTGCTTGACCTGGTCACAAACATTGTATTCACAATCGTAATAAAAATCAGTTACAAATTTGTGAAAAGTGTATTTCCAAGTGGCTCCTATTGGGGCAAATTCACTTTGAGCAGATATTGAAGTCGTAAATAGAAGAAAGAAAATAGTAAGTTTTTTCATGATAAATGTAGTTGGTGTATAATATTAAGAAATTAAGGCGATTATTTATTATGAAAGACCAACCAATTGGTTTCATAGAATACTTTCCCACGACAAAAAAGCGGAAACTTCATTTCTGAAACTTCCGCTTTCTCTCTACATTTTTATGAGTAATGAAATGTTTTCTCTACTCTATTTTTATAAATCTATTCTGATAAATAATGGTATTGTTTTGAATTAAAATTAATTCGTATACCCCTGAAACGAGTTCGTCAATATCAAATTTGTTGGACTTCGAACCTGATATTGTCAATGATTTTGCTGTCACTCCTCTTGAGTCAATTATTTTGACAGTATAAGCCTCATCACTATCCAAACCTTCCACAGTCATAGATTCAACTGCAGGATTCGGGTAGTTAACAATCTTATTATGCACTATTCTGTTGACAAATTGTATATCAGAATAAGTAAACTTGCCATCCAAGTCAACTTGTTTGATTCGATAATAGTAGATTCCATTTTCTTCAATATCATAATCATCAAAATTATAAGTCCGATCCACGAGGCTATTGCCTACAGCCTTCACCTGCCCGATTGAATAAAAATCAGACTCCGATTCCAACCTTCTTTCAACTATGAAATTATCCACATTCAATTCTCTTGAAGTTACCCAAATCAACTTATGATTCTTTTCAAATCTTTCAACCAAGAAATCTTTCCATTGCAATGGCAATACTCCTGATATGAATCCCGCATCAATATTGATGATTTCATCACCGGGATTGAAAGATATAAGATTGGTCGTATTGAATCCCATGGCATGGGTGACGTCGCTATCCATATCTTCATCATCAATAGCATCTGCAAAAGTAAACGCCAATCCTTCCGGCACTTCAAATTTCAAATAGTATTCCTCTTTTTGAAGATATTCTACTTTATAAATTCCATTTTCATCCGTCACTGCTTCATCAACTAATTCATTGTCGATATTGTAAACTTCAACATTGACTCCTGCAACCTTGGGTTCATTTTCTTCCTGAATTCCATTTGCATTTTCATCAAGCCATACTCGATTTCCTACCGTTGCCATAGGATAGTATCCAGCCCCAAGGTCTGTTTTTGAGCCTCCAGGATTGAGCGTAAACGTAGGCGTCGTATTCGGTCCATTCGCCCCGTTAATATCACTGTCATAATTAGACCCACCAATAAATGGTCGTACTCTGACCAAGCCGATTGGAGGCATTACTACCTCAATATAATAAGTGCCAGGTGGCACACAGAAGTCCCAAATTCCATCATCAGAAGGGGTGTCGAAATCGTGATGCGTAGTCTCGCTATCCCACAGAGTCCATATCCCATTTATTCTTCGATACAAGTTTGTGACCAATCCATTGATTCCATTTTCAGTAGTTTGTCGTATATCATCTTCATTGATGTCATAATAAGTGACTCCTTTTATTTCCAGGCATTGGAAATATCCGCCATCAATTGTATTGTTATCTTGTCCAGCTACCACGGTAAATACAGCAGTACTTCCAGGTCCATTCTCTCCTGTGATATTGCTATCATTTGCATCATTACCCGCATTCGCCATTGTTGGAGCCAAATTTTCATCATCCTGCTCGAATACCACATAATAGTCTCCGCCTGCCACATCTACAAATTGATATATTCCTGATCCATCCGTCTCTGTAACAGCGATAAGATTATCCATGTCATCATAAAGGCTTACCATGACTCCAGGTATTCCTGGTTCGTTGGCATCTTGAATTCCATCACCATCAAAATCATTAAAAACAAAATCTCCAATATTTGCTCCTACTGATAAGTTGATCTCTGTCTCATCTATATCATCTTCACCATCAGGATCATTAGTGGGAATATTATCTGGCATACTATCAAAATCTCCAGAGGGTCCAGCAGGGTCATTAGCTTCTGATATCTCCGCTATATTATTTCTTGTCCCTGTTTCATTCGCACATTGACCAATATTTAAAGTGATTAGAACAGAAGTAGTTTCTCCAGGATTCAATGGACCATCAATGGTCGTCACGGCATATCCATTGCCATCTACCATCCATCCCGTACCAGCTAAGGACATCCCACATGGTATATAATCTACAACGTCTATTTGAGTCGCAACTACATTTCCTTGATTCATTATGGATATTTCGTAGGTTACATCATTGCCAATCTCATAAGACGGCTGTGGATTCAATACTGTCTTAGTCAAGGCCAAATCGAACACTTCGATTAACGCGTCATCTACATCATCTTCGCCGTTTGGTTCATTGAATGAACTGTCATCTGGTGTACTGTCTTGATCATCTCCAGTCACATCAGAATCGTCCAATCCATCTTTTATTTCTGCAATATTCCTCCAGGCATTGCTATTATTAATTGGACATTCAACCAATCTTAGTACAATAGGAATGGTAATTTCTTCACCTGGATAGAGTGTATCCGTGTAAAAATATTCTGGGTTCCCTGTTACAAGATTTTCAAACCAGTTGGTATTTGATCCTTCTTCAAATTCAAAACCACAAGGTAAGTAATCCACTATGGTAATATCATGGGCAAATTGGACACCTTCATTTCTAACTACTATTTCGAACGTCACATTCTCATCATATTCAACTGGAAGTACAGAAGGTACATTCTTTGTAAGTGTGAGGTCGAAATAATCTACATTCGCTACATCATGGTCATCTTCTTCAATCTGTGGAGTCACAGATTTTCCCATTGAGAAAATGTTATCATCATCCGGGCTTCCTGGAACAACGGCAAATTCAAGATTCGTTGGCATAAATGGATTGCTATCAGCATCGTCAAATCTATTATTTCCTACTGTATCTGTAGCTACCCAAACATGGGCATAATTGTACCAATCAGAAATATCAGTTGCATCAAGTTCTAAATTCAGTTTTATAAATATATCCACGCTATCCTCAGTTGCCAGGAATAAATCCTCCATGACATTCAAGGTATCTGGAAACAAAGTAGGTATACCTCCCACCAAAGTGGTATATGAGTTTGTCCATCCCAAAGGCGCATTTGCTACTGGATCATACCCATAACCTTCAGGAATGAAGTCCTCTATTACTAAATCTTGTATTACGACATTTCCTTGATTATAAACTCTAATTCTAAAATCAAGTTCTTGTCCCTCACTGTATGGGCCAGGCGTGATCAGCTCTTTTTTAAGTGCCAGGTCATAAACTTGTAGCAGCTCGACATCGTGGTTGTCTTCATCAATAATCCCGATTCCATCCAAGGCATTATCAGTACTCGTCAATGGAACACCCCCTGGATCATTATTCATATTTTCATCAAAGACTCCATCTATCTCTTCAGTTTGGACTACGCCCATCATGGTTGCGGATGAAATCTCCAGGTAATTGGTCCAAGCAGTTTCCTGATCAATGGTACACGGCATGACGGTTAAAGTCATCATACCTTGGGTTTCAGTATTGGCATCCAATGACAAGATTGTTCTCGTTGCCACATTGGTAGCGACATCAAAATCCCAACCAGGATTCAAATCTTCGTCAAACATTGCTCCACAAGGCAGACTATCCCTAAGTACTATATTAGTGGCATCTACATTTCCCTGGTTCTGGACAGTATATGTGTATTCAATAGGTGTACCATAATTAAAGCTGGAAAGTGCAGTAGTTCTTTCCTTTATCAACGCCAGATCAAAAACTACAGGAGCAGCTGGATCATGATCATCTTCATCTCCAGGATTCGAAGGATTGTCGCCGATATAGTTATCATCTGGGTCGCCAGGATTTACACTTCTTTCTCCGTCACTATTGGAAGCTGGAGAACTATCGGCATCAAATGCAGAAACATTCACAAGATTTTCATCTCTTGCTGAAAAAATTTCAGAAAAATTTGTCCACGCATTCTCATCAAAAGATGTAGGATCCAGCACCAATTGAATTGATATCTCCGCACTATCAAAAGGTAATATAGAATCAATCGTATATAAGGGATTGGTAGGATCATTGCTCCAACCATTAGCCATATTTTCTGGAATAGGATTGATATATCCTTCTGGGATTATATCACGAACCCTTACTATCCTCGCCAGCATATTCCCCTGATTATGAACTGTAATATCGAAGGTAAGAGTATCACCATAACTATACCCTGTCGTTGGATTTAAAACTTTGGTAATTGCCAAATCAAAGACCTGGATGCTGTCTCTGTCGTGATCGTCTTCATCACCTATAGCATCTCCGCTATTGGGCGCTCCCATTCCATTTCCATTGATAGCATTATCTGCCAAACTCCCCAATAATCCTCCAGCATCATCATCTGGTATTTCATTTCCATCAGAGTCCATATCTTCATTTTCTCTGTCTATAAAATTGACATCTGTAAATGAGACCACTTCACCTGTATTGCGCCAATCCTCAAAAGAATTCCCAGGTTGAACAATTAGATTCAGGGTTACAATCCGGCTTTCACCTGGAGGCACCTTTTCTGTATATGTTGTGGTTACTGCATTGACAATGGTAAGGTGTTCAGACCAATCCATATTCAGCCCTCCTTGAAACTCAAAACCATCGCCGAAATGATCAATAATTTCGACATTGGTAATGGTATCCATACCTTGATTGTAAATGGTGAAGTTAAAAGGGACAGCAGTACCATATTGAACAGGCGCTGATGTAACTGTTGTTTTTGTTAATGCAACATCGAATTGTTGCTGACCATAATTTTTACTTGAAAACAGGCATAAAACTGCCATAATAAATCCTACCAACGGACGTGCCAGGGTGAAAGTAGCTTTCCTCATGAGATTATTTTGAGATCCTTAAAGTCTCAAAGATACAAATTAATTTTAATATTAAAAATTAACTTAATCTATAAACAACTATTCATCAGTTGCTTATAATATCTCCTAAAAGAATTAGCTTATTCTACCCCATATTTTCGCTCGTGTTGCTGTTTGATTGAGGTATGTTTTAATACATTGATTGGTAGGATGTTCTAGCTCCGAATCTCTTTCTACTATGGCTTGTGCATAATGTCTGGCCGCGTTGAGAATACCACTGTCTTCAACAATGCTGCTCAATTTTAAATCCATGATTCCGCTTTGCATGGTACCCTCAATGTCTCCTGGTCCTCTTAGTTTGAGGTCTGCTTCTGCAATCTCAAATCCGTTGTTTGTCCTTACCATTGTACTGATTCGTTCTCTGCTTTCTTTGGACAATTTGTCTCCTGTCATCAATATGCAAAATGATTGATCCGATCCTCTACCTACCCTTCCCCGTAGTTGATGAAGTTGTGACAATCCGAATCGTTCTGTATTCTCAATAATCATAACTGAAGCGTTGGGGACATTGACTCCAACTTCAATGACAGTCGTGGCCACCATAATTTGAGTTATCCCTTTGACAAATCGATCCATCTCAAAATCTTTATCCTTTGGTTTCATTCTACCATGCAAGATGCTCATTTGATATTTAGGCATTGGAAAAAAATGAAGCAGTCGTTCATAGCCATCATTCAAATTCTTAAGATCCAATTTGGCAGATTCTTCAATCAAAGGAAACACAACGTAAATCTGTCTTCCCTTGTCTATTTCCGATCTCATAAAGTTAATGACCTTCGGTCTGGCAGACTCATATTTATGAATGGTCTGAATCGATTTACGCCCTGGTGGCATTTCGTCAATAATCGATACATCCAAGTCACCATATACTGTCATGGCCAAAGTACGCGGTATGGGAGTTGCCGTCATCACCAATACATGAGGAGCGACATCCTTATTCTTTTTCCAAAGCTTTGCTCTTTGTGCCACTCCAAATCTGTGTTGCTCATCAATGATTACAAGTCCCAGATTCTTAAATATCACTGGGTCCTCTATCAAAGCATGGGTTCCAATAATGATATCAATAGTGCCACTATTCAAATCTTCTAAAAGTACCTTCCTCTTCTTGCCTTTTACAGAACCCGATAAGAATCCAACATTAAGACCAAGTGGATTGGCCAATTCGGATATTCCTGCATAATGCTGTTGAGCCAATATTTCTGTAGGCGCCATCATACAGGCTTGATAACCATTGTCCTTTGCCAATAGCATACTCATGAATCCGACTACTGTCTTTCCGCTTCCCACATCACCCTGCAATAACCGATTCATATGCACACCACCGCCCATATTTGATCTGATCTCCTTGAGTACTCTTTTTTGTGCGCCTGTAAGTTCAAATTTGAGTCCCTCCTTATAAAACCTATTGAAATAATCTCCAACTTGATCAAAAACAGCTCCTTTTAGTTTCTTCCTTCTGTTCTCCTTTCCCAGTAGCAATCTGAGTTGAAGAAAAAACAGCTCTTCGAATTTGAGCCTGTTGGTAGCCAAGGCCTTTTCTGCAGCATTTTTTGGAAAGTGTATCCAATGAAGTGCTTGAAATTTTGAACAAAGCTTTAGTTGTTCTCTTAAATAGTCTGGAATATTTTCAAAAATGTCCTCTTCCTTGAGTTTTCCCAGTATAGATTTTATGATACTTCGCCTCCCCTTGCTATCCAATCCTCTGGAATCTAATTTTTCAGTGGATGAGTAGACAGGATCAAAAGTTGGTTGCAGATTATTTGCCGCTCGATCTTGAAGAAGTTCCATTTCTGGGTGGGCAATATTCTTTTTTCCTTTATAAATAGTCAACTTGCCATATACTACATATTCAGTATCTTCTTTAAGAATATTAGCCAGCCATTTTGCACCTTGAAACCATATCAATTCTATAAAACCAGAACTATCCTTAAATAATCCCTGTAGTCTAAATCGATTATTTTTACCTTTTATTTTTTCAAGGTTTACCAATTTTCCTTTTAATTGGACAGTATCCCCATCATTCCTAAGATCCTTTATTAAGTAAAATTGAGTCTTATCTATATATCTAAATGGATAGATTGTCAATAGATCTCTTACTCGAAATACCTTCAATTCCTTCTTCAACAACTCAGCCTTGGCAGGCCCTATGCCTTTAATATATTCAAGGCTTGTATCGAGTATGTGAGGTTTTTTATCCACATTGTAAAAATAATCGCTTCGTCTTTAAAAGTAAATCATTCAGAAGAATAATGACACTGGCAAAGATTGAGGGGGGTTTTAGTCTGTACCTTTTGGAGGTCATTTCCCCACATTAATTGAAGCTTTGTGTTTTTCCTAATTAAAACTTCATGTCCCTGGTAGTCAAATAAAAAAAGCCCACAAATAAAATTTGCAGGCTTTTCATATCATCTAGACTTCGGAAATTAATACTCCCAAAGGTCGTGTTCAAAATTAAAGAGTTCGGCTTTGATCTGCTCAGATTCCAATAGCATATTGATGCCATCTCTTTCTGTTCCTGTCAAATAATTGTCCTTTACCCTTTTATCCAAAACATTTGTAATCTTATAAATATAACTGGAGAAGAATCTCGCTTCGAAAAGATCTGCCCACGTCATTGGAGCGACATCATTTTCGTCCGAAATCACTCTATGCTTGGATAGATATTCTCTGGCTGTTGGATAATATATCCAAAACTTAAGTTCAGGATACTTTACGATCATTGTTTCAGGATCTACAACATCCAAAACAGGTGCTATACCTATGATTCTAACTTTCAGCTGTGAAGCTTCTTCGTCAAAAAACCAAATCTCTTTTAGTCTATATCTATTGATATCTTCATAGTACAACTCACTTTTATTGATACTTACAGATTCTTCATATGTATCATAATCGATAACTACTGAGGTATCCGTCTTATAAAAAGCTCCTTCTACCTGCTCAGCAGTCATTGGAGATTTATAATCAGGCTTTCCTGCATCATCTTTAAAGATTACGATATCACCATTCATGGCCAAATCTCTGAGTATTTCAAAAAACGGTCTTACTGGAGTTCTGAAAGCAAGATTCATTTTCTCTCTTGTTTCTATAACTCTGTATATGGTCTTTTGCCATGCAATATCAGCTTCTCTGATTGGCTCATATTGAAGAGTTCTATTTTCAGTAATCAATCTTTTCTGCACAATATCGTCTATATAGATATCTTCTGCAGGTTCGCTTGATTCTGTAATAATTTCTTCTTCTGCCAATTTTTGAGCACTCAAATTAAGTGTACCAAAAAGTACAAAAAGCATTAAAACAGATTTGATATATGTATTCATAACAAATGTTTTTTATGTAATTCTCTAAATTATAATTATCTAATCATAAAGTTCATTCCACCAAGATTTCTCGGTCCTTTATCTCCAGGGCACTGACATTTAATTTCTTCAAAGAAATATCTATCACCTGGTCTTGCCTTATCTCTCAACTTAGTAGAATTACCATTGTACTTACCACCGTTATTATTGCTAATCTCAGCATCAGATCTCGGTGCAACTCTTACCATTCTGAATCCTTTGATTGTACACTTGGTATCAAAATCAAAGTTTTCCAAAACTGGAAGTACCCCTGGTTGAGCTTTAAATTCTCCTGGTGACATTACTCCACCTCTCTTTTTAGAAAGTTTCGGCACTGGATCAGGAATTCTTTTTACTCTAAATACTTTACTTGCATTCAACCCTTCAGCTGATACATTTACTTTAGCATTGTTAGAAGGTGTCGTAGCAGTCACGGTATAAGTACCATCACCATTTCTTTTGATAGATCCACCATCCATGCTTACTTTAACTTTATTCGAAGCAACACCCGCAGCAGAAATCTCTACTGGATTGTCAACTCCAATATAAAATACGTTCATCTTGGATGCAGAAATCGCTACCGATCTCTCTCCTACTTCATATTCGAATTCCTTCTTGTAAGTATCAACTTTTCCAGTTACTGGATCTGTGATTCTTGCAACAGCCGTATATTTCTTTACACCAACTCCAGTAGCTTTTGTCTCATAGACAGCCTTCCCTTCATTATTCATTCTTAGATTCTTACCATTGACTGAGATAGAAATTCCAGTATTTGAAGAACCACCTGCTGCAGCACTTAGAAATAGTTCTGACTTGTAGGTTTCATTGTTAATAATATAAGACTTTTCTGGTGCAGATACAACAGCGTACTTATCGAAAGTCAATGTTGCTCCACCAACTCCTACTTTTTCTGCCAAGTAGTTCAATAACTCAGCTTCAGAAGCCTTGATATCATTCTTAAATTTAGAAAAGATAGGCATTGTTGCTCCAAGTGGCATATGACCAAAGGTAAAATCAGCCCAATTTTTCTTCTCGTTTGGCGAATTTTTCCAAGCCTCTTCGTCAATTGCGATTGGAATTGAAGCTACTAGACCAGCTCTATCTTCCTCATCAGCGAATTCAAGAAACTTAGCCTTAATTTCTTTCATTTTCTCTTTAAGCTCTTCTCCTTTTCCACCATCAACCATTATTCTGGTTGTACCATCATAATTTTTCTTTCCTCGAAGCTCTCTTTTTCCTCCTTTGATGATTACGTAATCATTGTCATCAACTTTTCCATCGATAACACCAGATTCGTCAATCAATTCATCAACGATAGCATCGATATAGTCTGTTGACTCTTTTGAAAGAGCTCTAATTCCATCGATTCTATCAGCATATTTTGCTGCTTCTTTTGTGGCCTTAGCTTGCTCTCTAATTGCAGAAGGCATTATTTCATTGGAAGCATCTAATGATGTATTTGCAGATTTTAGTCCTTCATCTACCATTTCAAATGCATTGAAAATTTCAGCAGATACGTTAAGGGCCAATAGTGCAGTTAGTACCAGGTACATGATGTTGATCATCAGTTGCCTGGGTTCCTTAGGTATTGACATTTTTTATTTTTTTAGTATGTTATTTAATAAAATCTTTAAGCGTAATCAATTAAGATTGCTTTACAGTAAATGCATTCAATACATTACCGTATACTCCATTTAGAGAAGAAAGATTTTTATTAAGTGAAGCCATTTGCTCTTTGTATGCTTTTGTATCTTCTACGCTATCATTCAGAGAAGCCATTGCTTCTTGCATTCTACCATAGAAATTGTGCATAGTTTTAAGCTGCTCAGAAGTCTCAGAAAAGTCAACTTCTTGAAGGGCTTTCAATGAACCGAGGCTTTTTGACATTCCTTGTAATTCATCCAACATACCACCTAATTTATTTTCAACAACATCAGCATCAAGATTTCTTGCTGCTTTTGCTCCAGATGTAATTGGCGCAATATTCGAGCTATATGCATCCAATCCTGGATATAATTTTTCCCAGTAATAATCTTTTTCAGGTCCAATCAATCCTAAGAAAGCAAAAAGCACTGCTTCTGTAATAAGACCAATTGTTATCATCATACCACCCCATGGTTCTGAATTAATTTTACCCAGTGCTCCAAGCATTACTGCAGATGCACCTAGACCAATGATAAGATTTTTAAAATATTTAAAACCTTTTGTTTTTAAGAAACTCATTTTGTTAAATTTTTAAGATTACGGATTAGTTATTAATTAAGTATAAATAGTATAAAATTCCTCTTTCGGCATGCATCCGTTTTTCCCCAAAACAGAGCATACAAAAATCGGTTGGTATATATAAATCACATCAAGAGACACTACAAATAATCAATGATTATCAATAGTTAGCTTTTTGTGATAGAATATTCGGGTTTAATTAGAAGTCATTTATTGATCTTCCTAAGAATGTAAGTGCACATCTAAATCCAATGTATGATTTTGCTGTGTCTTGGTATTCCCAATGTCTTGTACCTGTCTGTAGATAATAAGAAATATCTTTCCATGATCCACCTCTAATTACCTTACGCTTGTATACCTCAGGATCTTCATCCACAGCATCGTATTTGTAATTCGGGTTCAAATCATGTTCATGTTGGTAACTATTTTCATGGAAGGCATCATCTGTCCATTCTGCTACATTTCCTGCCATGCAGTACAATCCATAGTCATTCGGGAAGTAAGCATCTGCTTTAACAGTATATTGTCCACCATCTTCTGGATAGTTTCCTCTTCCTGGCTTGAAATTCGCCAATAAACATCCTTTTGCATTTCTAACATAGTATCCTCCCCATGGATACGGAGCCAATTCATGTCCACCTCTAGCAGCATGCTCCCATTCTATTTCTGTTGGCAATCTGAATTCTTCGGAATTTGGCTCTGATTCTCCTTTGAATGTATTCCAAAGCTGAGTTCTCCAAGCGCAGAAAGCTTTTGCTTGCTTCCAATCCACTCCAACTACCGGGTAGTCATCAAATGCTGGATGCACAAAATAATTTCTAGTCATTGGCTCATTATAAGAATATCCAAAATCTCTTATCCAGCATAGTGTATCAGGATAAATAGGTGTTTCTGCTTTTTGAATTAATTCAGATCTTACTACTTGACCATAATCCTGGTAAGAAGACGCTTTTTTCCAATCAATCCAATCATACTTATATATAAGCTGAGAAACATCAATGGCTCTTTCACCATTGAAGGCCATATCTCCTTGATAAAACATCTCATCCAGGGTCTCATCGGAATAATCCAATTCGTATTCCCAATCAATGACCTCATTTCCATAGTCATCTTCTATAAGGTCACCCATTATAGTATGTGCTATAGAATCCTGTACCCAATTTACGAATTGACGGTATTCATTATTCGTAATTTCGGTATCATCCATGTAAAAACCTTGTATGGAAACTGATCTTGGTCTCTGAGTATATGTACTGAATACATCCTGATCATTCTGTCCAATGTGCAATGTACCTGATGCAATGTAAACCATTCCGAAAGGATTGATCCCTCCCCAATTTGGTCTATCCGCTACTCCAGTCAACTGTCCTGATTCTTTTACCCCACACGAAGTGATTAAAACCACCATCGCAAGAACCCCAATTCTTGATAAAATATTTCTATTCATTTTGTTAAAGTATAATAAAACATTAATAAAATAATGTGCCCCTGTCATTTTTTAGACCCCCAAAGATAAGCCAGCAAATGAATAATCAAAAATTATATTTTGAAATTTCTTAAAACAATAAATATTTATGAAACTCAGCTTTTCTAAAACGATCATATTGCTATCTTATTTTACGAATCACCAATTTTTCTTGAACCCTTTATATGTAAAAAATCCATATATATAGGAGGCTCAGAGATATCTTGGGTTGTATATGATTTTTGGAGGTTGCCCTGTCCCTATTAATTTTCTCAAATTATAGTTCAACAAGATCTCGTGTGTTCCCTCATGCCCCCTGCGTAAGCTGGATAGGCCGATATCATAACTGTAACTCAAAGTATAATGATCACTAATTTTCATGCCGGCTATTAATACCATTGCATCAAGCGAGCGGGAACTATATCCTCGCAAACTTATACCTCCAAAAATATTGCCATTAATTTTAAATAGAGAAGAAATGTCAGATTGAATTTGATTTAAATCCGATTTAAGTAAAATACTTTGCATTAGTTCAATTTCATCATTAAAGGCAAAATTATATTGAAAAAAGCCATTTATATGGGTCGTTTGGCTATAAAAAGTCTTGTCCAAAGTGATTTTTGTCGTCGGAATATTACTTATTGCTACTCCAATTTGAATTTTTTTATTGTAAAAAAAAGATCCTATATCCCATTTTAATCCAATTCCCTCATCGCTGCCTTCTAACAATATTGGATCATTATGTGAAAAGCCTCCATCATAAATTCCATCAGGTGTGATTATTGCCGATCCATCGATGGACAATTGTGTCAATCCTACCCTGCCACCAAAAGAGATCAAACCCAAAGGTAAATCTGTAATATAATTATAAGATGCAGACAGACTCGTCTGATTGAATACGCCAAAGGATTGTCTTTCTATGATTCCTCCAATGGCTCCACTCCAAACATACATTGGAATATGTGCATTGATGTGGATGTCTGTAGGATTCGAAGGTATGCCTTCCCATTGATTGCGGTACATGAGGTTCGCACTCAATGAAAAATCCAATCCTGCAAAAGCTGGATTAAAAGCATATTTGTTGAACATCAATTGACTGTATTGATTCTGCTGTTGGGCATTCAGTCCAAAGCAAGCAAGAAAAAAAACAACCAATATATAAAGCGTGTTTTTCAATAAACGGTATTTATTCCAAGTAAATTAGAAACGTTTTTGCCATTAAAACAGTACTAAAAGTAGAATAAAAATAAATACAATGCCACATTCAATGCGAATATATTCATTGATTGTCTTTTAGAAATACCTTTTGAAGACTGAAGTACCTTTTATGAAAGATTGATTTCCAATCCATCATACGCTGGAAAAATATTTTCTGGGAGTTCTTTTTCCCATTCTTTGGTGACGCCCATTCTATGACTGATGTGGGTAAGAAATGCTTTCTCGACCTTCAATTCTTGCACCAAGTCGATGGCTTCTTGCAAACTAAAATGACTATGATGTTTTTCCTTTCGCAATGCGCTGACTACAAGAACTTTGGAGCCTCTGATCAGATTTTTGCTTTCTTCACTTAAATATGATGCATCTGTAATAAAAGAAAAATCTCCAATTCGAAATCCTAAAATAGGCAAGGTTCCGTGCATTACTTCTATTGGAATAACTTGTAAATTGCCAACAGAAAAATCCTCACCGGCTTTAATATAATTTACAGTTGCTCTTGGAGATCCAGGATATGGATTCTTTTCAAAAACATAAGAAAATCTTCTCTCAATGTCTTTTAACACCCTTTGAAGGCCGTAAAATGGCATATCTTTCTTTTGCATAAAATTGAATGGTCTGATATCATCCAATCCTGCAACATGGTCATTGTGTTCGTGTGTATATAATATAGCATCTATATGATTGATACCAATTTTAAGCATTTGCTGCCTGAGATCAGGACCGGTATCTATTAAAACATTCGTGCCATTGGATTCGATAGAGACTCCAGACCTCAAGCGGTCGTCCCGCACATCATTGGATACACAAGCCAGGCAATCGCACCCAATGACTGGAATACCTTGGGATGTTCCAGTGCCAAGGAGAGTGATTTTCACAATTATGCTACTTGTTTGATTTTAAATTCTTGGCTTTTGAGAATGAGTTTGAAGAAGATTTTACTCTTTTCGGACAAAGCGTCTTCCATTACTATTATCATAGATAGTATGTCCAATAAGCAGTTGATACGACCTTCGGTATCAAAAAACTTATTCACAATTACAATTTTATTATCCTCAACAATACAATAACCACTTTGAAAGTTTCCTTTTTCGTAACGAATAGTATAATCTTGTTCTTGGAAAATTTGTTCTATTTTGTGTAATGTTGTTTTTGTGAAATTCAGCACTGCCATCTATCATTAAAATTGCTTAATCAAACACAAATATAAGATATTCATATATATGGAAGATTTTAATATAAATGTATTTGCTAAAAAATTATTTTTTGTTTTCCTGTTCTCTTTTGTCTTTTTGATCTTCAAGTCTGATGCTCAACGATTTAAAGGTAGCGCAGTATTTGGATTGAATTTTTCACAAATCGATGGTGATGATCTTGCAGGATTTTCAAAATTGGGTTTGACGGGTGGATTCAAGCTAGCCTACCCACTGAAAGACAATGTTGACCTCAACTTTGAAATGCTATACAGCCAACGCGGAAGCACATCTGGATTTGGTTTTGGGAGTAGTCCTGATAATTTTACCGACCTGAAATACATCGAACTGCCGATTTATATCAATATTATGGATTGGTTGATTGAGGACGAGGACTACTATAAGGCCAAGGCACATGCTGGCTTATCATATGCTTATCTATTTGATGTGCGATCATTGAATGGTCTTCTTAGCGATGATATAGAAAATTATAAAAGACACAATATTGCTTATCTGCTAGGGGTTGACTATGCTTTCAATTCCAGACTTGGGCTTACGTTACGGTATACCAGAGCATTTAATTCTTTGTATATCGTGAGGGCTATTAGCTATTTTGTGACAGTGAGGACGGAATATACTTTCTAGTTTGGAGAATCACATATTCAATTCTCAATATTATTCCTTTCAATTGTTTTACTTTGCAGCAGTAAAAATATACCAATGAAAAAAATCTTCATTTTTAGCTTACTATCCTGTTTTCTATTGTCTTGCAAAACGGATCAAAAAAAAGAAACTGCCCAAACTAGTGTCAAGCAGGAAGTGACCGAGCAAAAATTTCCAAATATCGCTCCTCTTCCCAACAACCTTATGCAGCAACTTTTCAATGAGGTCACCTATATTGATTATATATTTTACAATTTGCCATTTTCGATCAGTCAAGATGACAAGCCCAGTATTCATTCAAACTTAAAATTAATATCTGGTGAAAAATTAGGATCGATTGCCAAAGGATGCAAACCTATAGGTCGAGAATTTTTTCATATTGGAGGTACTATTGCTTTCGAAGCAGATATTTATTTTCAAGAAGGTTGCTATGGTTATGTATTCTTAGACCAGAAAAAGCCAATCTATGCGAATAAAATATCGCAAGAGGGTATGAAATTCTACTCCAATATCATTAATCAGGCTAATCAAATCCAAAACAAGGCTATAAACGGTGAATAGAGTCGGTATTATTGATTTAGGCTCTAATACCTTCCATATATTAATAGTAGACGTCAATGAAAATTTATCATTTAAGACGGTACATAAGGAAAGGTGTTTTGTCGGGTTAGCCGAGGATGGGATTGAAAACCTTAGTCAAAAGGCTATAGAAAAGGGATTACAGACACTCAAACATTTCAAATCAATTCTTGAAGACAATCAGGTCAACCAATTCAAGGTAACGGGTACCGCTGCTCTTCGTTCAGCAAAAAATAAAGATGCATTTATTGATGCTGTAAGAAATGAGATTGGATTTGAAATCGAAGTCATTGGTGGCCAACGAGAAGCAGAGCTGATATTCAAAGGTGTATCCCTGCTCTACCCAATGAAGGACAATCACCTCATCATGGATATTGGTGGAGGCAGTGTGGAATTTATATTGGTACAAAATGGAATCAATACATGGTCCAAATCATATAATATTGGAGTTGGCGTGCTTCATAATGGTTTCCACAAGTCTGAACCCATAGCCAAGTCTGAAATCTCTTCATTAAATTCTTTTTTGAAAAGTGAACTTCAGGATTTAAAGGAAATTGTGCAAGGCCTAAAAATTGATTCAATGATCGGTGCATCTGGTTCTTTTGAAGTCGTAGAAAGCATGAATGGAAAAACCATTTCTTCGAATTCAATATCAAGTGTTTCTCTTGACGATTATAGAAAAGTGAGTTCAAGCATAATAAATGCCTCTTTGATCGAAAGAAATAAAATGAAAGGCCTGCCCAATTCGCGGGTAAAATTGATTGTCGTTGCGATGGTGCTAATCAATATGGTGATCGATATGATAAGACCTGAGAATATCGTGATTTCGCCATATGCCTTGAAAGAAGGTCTCTTGAGTGAACTGTATTCATAATTGCGTTGTTTTAATGACATGTTCTAAAAGGCATGGTCTATCCTTCACTTCCAAATCGTAGCAAATGAAAATATTAATGGTTTGTTTGGGTAATATTTGCCGGTCTCCTTTGGCCGAGGGCATCCTGTCTCAAATGATAAAAGATCAAGGTATAAATTGGGAAGTAGATTCAGCAGGTACCGGTTCCTGGCATGTAGGAGAATCGCCACATCGAGAATCAATTGAAGTAGCCATGCAAAATGGAATCGATATATCACATCAAAGAGCAAGGCAATTCTCTACAAAAGATTTCGAAAAATTTGACCTCATTTTGGCTATGGATTCAGAAAATTACAACAATATAGTCTCAATGACTTCTGATGAAAACAACAGAAAGAAAATTAAGCTGATTCTGAATTATTCTCATCCTGGTCAAAATATGGCCGTGCCTGATCCGTATTACAATGGAGGATTCGGAAAAGTATACGCTCTTTTAGAAGATGCTTGTAAACAATTGTTAAATAAACATAAAGAATGAAACAAGTGTCTTATTTTTAAGATTATAAAATAGATATTTAGAAAATCAAAAATTCAATTAGAGTACATCTGATCAAATAATTAAAAATTTTATCTCGTTTCCTTAATATGCAGTGGATATTCGTAGTAGTTACCTTTCTCTCAGTTGGATCAGTAGAATCCACAATAGTAGACCGTTCGCATGAGTCAGCCTATCTAAATGACGCATACAAAGCAGATATCCTTAAAAAGGTAAATCGAATAAGAGCCACAGGCTGTTTTTGTGGCAGGAGGTATATGCCTTCCACTTCACCATTAAAATGGAATGACACCTTATATAAGTCAGCCCTAGGTCATGCCAAAGAAATGACGAGGTACAATTTTTTTGCACATTTTTCTATAGATGGGGATGATATTGGCGAACGTCTGGAAGAATATGGCTATGACTGGCAAGTGGCTGGAGAAAATCTAGGTGAAGGCCAAAAGTCTTTTGAAGAAGTATTAAAAGACTGGTTGGATAGTAGAAGTCATTGCAAGATGCTCATGAATCCAAAAGTTGACGAAATGGCGGTCGCCACACATGGCAGATTTTGGGTTCAGCATTTTGGAAAACAAATGCCTCCAAATACCAAAAGAAAAGGAAGAAAGTATACTCACTGACCACGTGGTGCTGGCCAACTCAGGTCCAAGATTTTAAGTCGTACCTTTTTACCAATTTTATACTTTTTGAATTTAAATAGTTTTCGAATCAACCATCCCGAAACTATTGCTGTACCTCCGATTACTGCTGTATCCACCCCAAAGTCAAATGAATCTGTTCCAAAATGAGCAACCCCTCCAAATGCAAACCATGCCACGCCAAAAGTCTGGAGCATGTAACCCACTACATTGGCCCATGACCTTGTTCTCCGAATTTCAGTAATATCTGTCAGCTTGATCATACCACCATCGTAAAGAATGATCTTCTCATCATCCATTATTCTTTCGATTTTAATTGTCTGCCAATCTTCAGGAAATGCATTGCTCTTATACATAAGATTCTGCCCTTCATAATATTTGATGGGTTTGTCTTCTGTCATTATTTCCATGTAAAGCACCACCTGAGTCTTTGCCTCTTGTGGACTGAACAAGCCAGATATTATGAGAATCAACAAAAAGAATAATCTTCTTGCATCTATAAAAGAACTGTTTTCAAATACTTTCGCTTTCAATAGTTAGATTTGGTTTTAAGTCTAATTTTCAAATATACTTCCTCTACAAAACTCCACCTAAGGATTAAACGAATATTCTGAACTCTACGTCCATTTATGTGAAAATAATCAATACGTTCAAGCTACCAAATCACAGTCAAATCACCAAAAAATGAGTTTGTAGTTCCATCAGCAAACAATGCCTCAAGCATATACACATATACACCCTGCTCCACATTCTGGCCCTTGAATGTGCCATCCCAACCTACTCCAGGATTGTTAAGCTCAAGATTCTCAGCAGCATACACTTTGTTTCCCCAACGATCATAGATGTAGAGTTTAAGCACTTGCTCTACCTCTTCATTGGCGTAAATGGTGAATTTGTCATTGCCAGAGTTACTTCCTAGATTTATAACATTTGGAAAATGGATCTCAGGTCGTTCTTTTCTTATCAACCTCACTTGAGCAGAATCGATACAACCATTCACGTCTTCCACAGTAATAACATAGATGCTATCCGTTGGGTTAGTAATTCGGGTAGTAAGGCAAGTCGGGCAGCTCATATTCTCATCAGGCGTCCAATTGATAGATTCTATCTGGGCCGTTGTTAGATTTACTGTCGCTGTCAAGGTCACGCTTTCTCCATCTACATAAGTTACTTCAGGTATTGTTATAATTTCTACCTCTGTTTCGAACAATTCGATTACAATAGAATCTGTGTTTTCACAGCCATTATTATTGTCAATAAGCGTATAGAAATATTCTCCAGGTTCAACGACCTGAAGTGTATCCTGATTTTCGGCAATAAGATTCTGATCTGCGTCTTCCCAATAAGAAGTAAAATTGTCACTCATATGAAAACTGGATGCCATTATTATTATTTCCTCATTTTCACAATTCAACATTTCTGGAGCTTCAAGCGTAATATTCGGATAATCCACCAAACTTGAGATTACCAGATCAGCATTGCCTTCACAACCCGTAATCGTATCAATGGCAATCAAACCGTAAGTACCAATTTCTGAAATTTCAAGTTCTGTGACTGCGTCAATGGTTTCTCCATTGAAACTCCAAATATAATTTACGTTTTCTTCCTGATCAGTCGACAATACTATGGTTTCGATGACACAGTCTATTACATTACTAGGCTCAGCATAAATCACAGCAGTAGGTTCATTGATCATCGCATCGACAACGACTGCCTCCAACGCAGATCTACAATTATTACTCTTCGCCTCTACTTGCAAGAAGTAGACACCTGGCATATCTGTTTCGAAAATCTGATCTTCAGACACCAAATTATCATTTTCGTCATACCAATAAAAGAAGTAATCATCGGTAGATCCAGAAGCACTACCATCCAAAATACTTGTCGTCTTGGCACATGTAATGGCTCCATTGTCGGTCACAATTGCTATTGGCAAGTCTGTATCCGCTATTACTTCCACTTGATCTTCAGCCACACATCCATCGGCAAACATTACACTGAAAGTATAGATACCAAGGCTTACGGCAGTAGCTTCCAATTCTTCGCTCACCAGGTTTCCAGAAGGACCATACCAAGCATATTCCCCTTCCTCAGATGATGTTCCGACCAAGGATATTTCACTGATTTCACAAGAAATCGTACCGCCAACTCCTGCATCTACGATCTGAACACAATCGCTACATGGCGATGGTGGAATCAATTCCAATTCTACAAAACAGAGATTTTGTTCCGAATCAAAAATTTCAATTATAGTATTGCCATCAGCAATATTAAAAGGTCCAATATTTATTACTTGATTATAATTGCCATCAATCGAAAGCGCAGGAATTTCAAATTGTCCAGCATCGGGATTAGAAACCGTAAGATCAACGTAGTAAATATCATCATCTCCCGTATCATTCGTCCCATTATTGTCACATGAGACATTATCAAAACTTGCAGATATCTCACATGGTGTGCTGCAAAACGATAATGGTGCGGTTGTCAGAAGTGCGTCACAATTGATATCATCCTCATCATTTACTAAAATTTGATGTGTATTATTATCAGCAGGAATCGTGATTGTAATATTTTCACTATAGGCGTATGTACCATCCAAAATTCCGTCTATCCTCAGTTCATAGTTCGGTGCGGTCTCTCCATTCGCTGGATTCACAAAAATCGTCAGTTCCCAATAGTCATCTGTAGGATCGATAGGTGTACCATTATCAAAACATTGTGAATTCATTATCATAGGCTCGATCGTGCAGAGATTCGAACATGGGTCAAGTGGCCCTATTACCTCGTTCAATTTGCACTGCTCATCATTCAAGTCCGTCAAAACCAAAATAATATTTGAGCCATCTGCAGGAAAACTTAGTTCTACCAGTTCTCCATAATTATAAGTACCTTCTGATACTCCGCCAATCGTCAAACCAAAACCAAATGCACCATTAATCGCCTCGGTAGTAAAACTTACTTCATAATAATCATCACTTGGGTCATCAAGTGTACCATTATCAAGACACATAAATATTAGGTCATTCATGCTTATTTCGCAATCCGTGGAACAAGATGTCAGTGCATCTGTAGTAAAGCTAGCCGTGCAACCAGAATCATCAGAATCCGCAATATCAATAATATGAGTCAAATCATCTGCTGGTATTGTGACTACAAAATTTTCTCCATAGTTGCTACTTCCTTGTGAAACATTATCCACAAAGACTTCAAAACTCGCAGATGGCATTCCATTCAAAATTTCTCCTTCAATGGTAATCTCGTAATAATCGTCATTTACATCGGTCGGTGTCCCATTATTGAAACATTCAACATTGAGAACATTCAAATCTATCAAGCAACCATCAGAGCAAGGTGTCAATGTTTCTGTCACGACCTCAAGGTCACATTGCAGATCTTGGCTATCCTGAAATCTCAGAGTGACTGTCTGATTTTCGGCAGGAATTGTCAAGGTGACGGGTGTATTATATGTGAATATGCCTTCTAATATACCATCAATATAAAGATTGTACATATTGGTCGTGGCACCATTTATGGCTGAAGCATTGACAACTAATTCGAAATAATCATCAGTGGGATCTGTCGGAGTATTATTATCAAAACATGTGTATGATATGTCTTCTGCCACAATCTCACAATCTGTGGAGCAGGATATCAAGTCTTCTGTTTGGATTTCAAAAGTGCAAGATGGATCTGTACTATCGACTATAAGAAATACATGAATATTATTATCCGCTGGAATGGTCACATTAATCAATTCATTGTATGAATATGTAGCTTCAAACACTCCATCGACAAATAAATCAAAACTAGCATTGCTATCTCCATTTAACAATAAACCTCTTAGATCAAATTCATAATAGTCATCATCGATATTGGTAGCTGTACCATTGTCAAAGCATTCAAAGTCTTCGATAGTCAATTCATTAAGACAAGCACCGGAACAAGAATTCAAGGCACTGGTTTCAATCACCAACTCACAAGCCAACTCTTCACTGTCTTGTAATCTCATGCTATGAATCATATTATCTGCATCTATGAAAATAACATTATCCACATCATACGGAAAATCACCAATAAAAACACCATCAACATACAAGTTGAACAATCCGTTTGTAGCGCCATTGACAGAGGATACATTGATGGTTATTTCATAGTAGTCATCCGTAGAATCATCTGGCGTCCCATTATCAAAGCACACCTCTTCTAATGAGTTTTGAATAATCTCGCAATCTGTAGAACAGTTGGTAAGAACTTCTGATGTGAAAGCATCTGTACAACCTGAGTTGGCACTATCATTAATGCTTATTATGTGGGTCATTTCATCTGCATCTACATCAAAAACAACTTCTTCTCCATAATCATATAATCCAATGCTCATGCCATCCACAAACAGCTCAAATTGAGTCAGGTTGTCACCATTAATAATATTCCCAATGATGGTATAAGTATAAAAGTCATCATTTTGGTCGGTCGATGTGCCATTATTATTACAATTGACAGATACAGTCTCCAGCATAATTTGACAGCCACCACTACAAGATATCAACGGACCAATATCTATTGCTGTTTGACATTGGATATCTTCATTATCTTGACAAGTAATATTGAGGTTATTTCCAGTAGCATCTACTTCAAAAGTCTCATCTTGTCCATAGGTGAAATTGTATAATAACACTCCATCAAGAAATACATTATACGTATTATTCTGAGCCCCATTTAATGCTGAAGAATTGATTGTCACAGTATAAAAATCATCAGATGGATCCGTTTCAGTACCATTATCATTACATTCAAAATCCAATACATCAATACTCAACTCACAATTTGTAGAACAGGGATTCAAAGGTCCGAAAGTCTGCTCTTCTGAACAGAAGTTTCCTTCATCTTCAATTGTAATTGTAATATTGTTGCCTAGGTCTGCAGGAATAGTAAAGGATTCATTTACGCCATATGCAAAAGTATATTGTATCATTCCATTGAAAACAACATCATACGTTCCGCTATTGCCTTGATTATTTTCAATTAATAAACTGAAAGTGTAAAAGTCATCGGTTGCATCAGCACTTGTACCATTGTCGTTGCACATCGCCGTAAACTCCGTAAATATTATTTCCAGGCCCTCTGGTATAATCACATCATAGGTATTGACACAATCATTTTCATCCTTTACATAAACCACGTATGGGCCTGCAGCCAGACCTGTGAATTCTGTGGCTAGATCATAGGTAATCCCATCCAGACTCGTCATCATTTCACCATCGACATCAAATTCAGTCACTTGTATAGAACTAGATATTTGACCAAGACAAACTGGCGCCGTGAAACCAACATCAGCAATTGGCAAATCATTCAATACTAATTGCAGTTCGGCAATATTCGCGCAATCCGCAGAATTCGTAACTCGGACGAATATTACATTCATACCTAAACTAAGAGCAAATTCATCATCGAGAGGATTTGATTCTGTTTGAGCATCCATGAGTGTTGCATAGAAGTCAAAAGTATTGGCGGGACTACTATTGACGAAAGAATTGAATGATGATAGTGATACTGCTTCTTGTCCATCATCATCAATGTCACAAATATTGATTATTGGATCGTTGACTTCTGGCAAGTCGTTGATTTCAACATCAATTTTTAATTTAACATTAGACGAGCATTCAGTTGCTGGGTCGTATGTCTCGACATAGAAGCTATATATTCCGGACGTAGAATCCTGAATGGTCCAATTTGTAGATCCTTCCAAAAATGGAGAACTTCCACTCTGCTCATAAAACCAATTGGCCGTCATACCAGGAGGAACCGTTACAGTAATTACCAATGGTTGTTCGTCAATACAAATGCTGATATTACTTCCAGTAGGCGGATCAATATCTGGACAATCACAATTTGGAATATCCACAAATTCCGTAGCCGAACACCCACTAATTATTTCAAATGCACTAATGAATACCCCTGTTGTAATGGGAATATTGGTAATTACATATTCATTGCCCATTATATTAACAAGATCGCCTTCCGTTGCCTGAATTTCAAACCCATTCGAATTAAGATAGACTTCATAAAAGTCATTAGACCCTATACAAGTGACCTCCGTAATCTCAAAAAATACATCATCTATCACCTCAACATTAAGCACCATAGTATCATTTTCACAAACCGTTGTGCTATATACCACGTAATACAAATTATAATTTCCAGGCAGTACATTATTAAATGTTGCTCCATTAGGATTAGAAATATTTGCTCCTATCCCGTCTAAGTCCAACCATGATCCATTCTGATCTGCAAAAGGAGGTATAAAATCAAATAGATCAAGTGGGATACCATCATTACAAACCGTTGTAGATTGATCATCACCTGCAAAAGGAGGCGTTTCAATAAATATATTGATCAATTCAAAATCTTCACATCCAAATTCGTTGGTTGCATTTATTACATAATTTACATCTGATGTTGGAGATACAACTGCCCCAATTTCATTTGATGCATTCGGTGGAAAAGAAGTATGGTATGTAACGGTAATAGAAGTCCCATTGGTCTCATCTACAATCAAATCACCTAAATCATAACTGTCACCCAAACACAGGAATATACTCGATGGATTTACAGTTATTTCTGGAAGAATGCTCAGTGTTACTACTTGAGTATGAACCAATAGTTCTCCAGAACATGGCAGAATCAATTCCCACGTATTGGTAATCACATTATCCACTTGTACGCTGGTAGGCACT
Source organism: Saprospiraceae bacterium (assembly GCA_965230575.1). Taxonomy (GTDB): domain Bacteria; phylum Bacteroidota; class Bacteroidia; order Chitinophagales; family Saprospiraceae; genus CAJXUU01. The sequence goes on along the minus strand of OZ246013.1, from coordinate 2,290,493 downwards.
ATCACTCCTGATATCGAACAATCGCCTATGAAACCATTGGTGTAGTCAAGGTTTTCAGGTCCTGTATATACTTCTTCACAACCCAAGGTGATATCACCAGGAGCAAGTGGGAAAATTGGATCGTTGGCAGGATTTACAGTTATATTTTGGGAATGAGAAATTGCTCTACCGCAATCATCTACAAAACTCCAGGTATAAATTAATTCACCTCCACAAGCGTCATAACTTCCGCTAATAACAGCAGCACTGGCCCCTGATATTAAGCATATTCCTGCTTCTCCATTGGTATAGGCCAGATTCGTGGCGACAGTATTTACATCATTACAATCAACCGTAACATCTGAAGGAGGATTTACATATTCAGCCTGTGGTGCAGGTGCCACATTTACATTCCTCTGGGTGGTGATGGTCCGTCCACAATCGTCGGTAAACTCCCAAGTATCCACCAACACTCCTCCGCAGTAATCAATATTTCCTGACCTCACACCTGGGACTTCACCAGCAATTTCACAGTCATCCGCAACACCATTCGAATAGGCCAAATTTTCAGGTGCATCTCCATTTTCACTGCAATCAATATCAATATCGGTTGGAATATTATTAAATGCCGCCTCAGGAGCTGGGTTTACGTTTACGGTTTGTGTAAATGAAGTAACTCGTCCACAATTGTCGGTAAATTCCCATAAAAATTGGAATGAACCTCCACAGATATCTGCATCTCCCACCTTTGTTGGTGTGATGACATCTTCTATAAGGCAATCCCCACTGGCATTATTAGTTACATTCAATTCAGGCCCCATATCTGTATTTTCACTACATTCTATGGTAATGCTCGATGGAGGCAAATCTTCCAATTGGGCTTGAGGTGCAGGGTCTACTGTGATGGTCTGCTCATGGTTAATTTCATTTCCACAATCATCTGTAAAAGTCCACGTATAGATAATCGATCCTCCACATGCGTCAACATTATAATCTTCAACTGGAGATACTGCACCAGCTGTTTCACATGCATCAACACCTCCATTTGTATAATTTAAATCTGGCCCTTCTCCCTCATTTGGCTTTTCATCACAAGATACTGTTTCGTCAGCGGGTGGATCAACGAACGCCGGTGCGGCAATAGGTTCTACAGTTACCGTTTGGTTATGTGTGATTGTACGTCCACAATCGTCGGTATATTCCCATGTATAGGTCACCATATTACCACATATATCAAGCTCAGCATCGCCTACTGGATCGACAGTTCCTTCTATTAAACAATCGCCAGTACCACCATTAGTAAAACTCAATACGGCTGGAGTAAACGATTGCAAGTCATCACAATCAAAAGTAATATCTCCTGGCGGATCCACAAATGTGGCTTCTGGTATTGGCTCTACAGTCACAGTTTGGGTATGTGTAATTGTACGTGCACACTCATCTGTAAACTCCCAGGTATAGGTCACTGAATTACCACATATATCCAAGGTGCCATCTCCCACTGGATCCACTGTCCCTTCTATCAAACAATCACCTGTACCACCATTAGTATAATCTAATACTGCAGGAGTAAAAGTTTGCAGTTCATCACAATTGATGGTAATATTTCCTGGTGGATCTACAAATGTTGCTTCTGGTATCGGCTCTACTGTCACAGTCTGAGAATGCGTAATCGTCCGTGCACACTCATCTGTAAACTCCCAGGTGTAGGTCACTGAATTACCACATATATCCAAGGTGCCATCTCCCACTGGATCTACGGTGCCTTCTATCAGACAATCCCCTGTGCCTCCATTCGTATAGTCCAAGACAGCTGGTGTAAAAGCCTGTAATTCATCACAATTGATGGTAATATTTCCTGGTGGATTGACAAAGGCTGCCTCGGTTATCGGCTCTACTGTCACAGTCTGAGAATGTGAGATTGCTCTTCCGCATTGATCTGTATATTCCCACGTATAGGTTACTGAACTTCCACAAATCTCCAATGTTCCATCTCCCACTGGGTCTACAGTACCCTCTATCAAGCAATTTCCTGTGCCGCCATTGGTATAAGTCAAAATTTCTGGGGTAAATGTTTGTAATTCATCGCAATTGATAGTCACATTTCCGGGTGGGTTGACAAATGCTGCCTCTGGTATAGGTTCAACAGTAACCGTCTGTGCATGTGAAATTAATCGACCACATTGATCTGTAAATTCCCAGGTGTAAGTCACTGAATTACCACAGGTATCCAACATCCCATCACCTACTGGATCAACCATTCCTTCGATAAGGCAATTTCCTGAACCGCCATTGGTATAGGTTAAAATTGCGGGACTGAATGTCTGTAAGTCATCACAATTAATGGTAATATTTCCAGGTGGATTCACAAATGATGCTTCTGGTATCGGCTCTACAGTCACGGTCTGAGCATGTGAAATCAATCGACCACATTGATCTGTAAATTCCCAGGTGTAAGTCACTGAATTACCACAGGTATCCAACATCCCATCTCCTACTGGATCTACCATTCCTTCGATAAGGCAATTTCCTGAACCCCCATTGGTATAGGTTAAAATTGCAGGGCTGAATGTCTGTAAGTCATCACAATTAATGGTAATATTTCCTGGAGGATTCACAAATGTAGCTTCTGGTATGGGCTCGACGGTCACGGTTTGAGAATGTGAAATCAATCGACCGCATTGGTCCGTAAATTCCCAGGTATACGTCACTGAATTACCGCACGTATCCAACATCCCATCTCCTACTGGATCAATCATACCTTCGATTAAGCAATTGCCTGTCCCTCCATTCGTATAAGTTAAAATCGCAGGATTGAATGTTTGTAAGTCATCACAATTAATAGTGATATTTCCAGGTGGATTCACAAAAGTCGCTTCTGGTATGGGCTCTACTGTCACAATCTGACTATGAGTAATGGACCTGCCGCAGTTATCGGTAAAGTCCCAGGTATAAGTCACTGAATTTCCGCACGTATCCAAAATCCCATCGCTGGTGGGATCTACCATTCCTTCGATTAGACAATTGCCAGATTCACCATTGGTATAGATCAAAATGTCTGGGACAAAGGTTTGAAGTGCATCACAATTGATTGAAATATTTCCAGGTGGATTGACAAATGATGCCTCTGGTATCGGCTCCACTGTTACAGTCTGACTATGTGTAATTGATCTGCCACATATATCCGTAAAGTCCCAGGTGTAGGTCACCGAATTTCCACAGGTGTCCAGCATGCCATCACTTGTAGGATCTACCATTCCTTCTATCAAACAGCTGCCTGTACCGCCATTGGTATAACTTAAGGTTGCTGGTGTAAAAGTTTGTAATTCACTACAGTTTATGGTCGAATCGGCTGGAGGGTTTACAAATGCTGCTTCAAGCATAGGCTCTACAGTCACTACCTGGGTATGTGAAATCATACGTCCGCATACATCGGTAAATTCCCAATCGAAGGTTATCGAACTGCCACATGGATCATGAACATCCGTGGTAGTAGCCATTACCGAGCCGCTAATTTCGCATGCTCCGTTCAACTCGTTCGTATAACTAAGAGTAGCGGGTGTAAAGGCCAGCCATTCCAAACAAGTAATAGTGGTATCCGCAGGTGGATTGACAAATTCATTCGCCGCACCTACTTCTTCAACTGTAACAACTTGAGAATATGAAATCATTCTATTACATACATCTGTATATTCCCATGTATATGTAACTGAGCTTCCACAAAGATCAAATGTACCACTTGAGGTTGGCGAGACTGTACCTGTAATAAGACATCCTCCCGTCCCAAAGTTGGAATATTCCAAATCAGTTGGCAAAAACACCTGTGCCATATCACAATCAATCGTGCTATCGGCAGGAGGTGAAATAAATTCCGGTAGTGCAATCGGATCTATTGTTATTGTTTGAATATGTTCTACATTGTTAGCACAGCTATCGGTAAAGGTCCAGGTTCGCGTTACTGTACCACCATCGCAATTGGTATAGTTCTCAACTACTACAGGAATTACAGTGCCAGTACCAGCGCAGTTGTCTGTCCAGGTCACTTCTTCGTCTTCAATGATATCTTCGGCGCAATCGATGGTCTCATCTGCTGGAGGATTGGGAAATTCTGGATCTTCAGTATCTTCAAAAGTTATATCCACCTCATCGAGATAACAACATTCCGCTGTACAATCAGGAAGCGTCCACATATCACCCACCATTGGCAACGTAGGGTTGTCAGAAGTCACATAACTATAGTAGTAAGCCGTAAATTCACCACAGAGATCGTAGGTCAATGTGGTGGTCAATGCCTCAACAATTTGTACTACAGTTCCATCTGGTCCTACGATGATAATGTATTGGGAAAGCAATGGATCAGGATTATTATCATTCACTGTTATTGTACTGATCTCGTCAGGACAAAGTACAGCTGGATCAGCAGTAATGTCTCCATCTCCAGGATCTGTAACAACGATAGTAATACAATTTTGTGCTGGCGAATCTGATTCCGGAATACAAGGTAGGTTTGATACATCCACGCATAATTCATATGACCCTGGGGTATCCCATGTAATGTCAGTGGTATACAATTCTTCTCCTTCATCGATGAGCGTACCATCGAGGTAGTAGTAGTATTCTTCTGCACCATCAAGACCGACAGTTACATCTTCTGCAGTATAAGTTTCTGTGTCTCCAACACACACATTTTGAGGGCCAAATATTCCATTGTCCCAAGGAGTAATTTCTCCATTTCCACAAACTCCCTGTACATCAATGGTAACTTTGCAGGTAGAACGAAAACAACCATCCACCATAAAGTAGTAAGTAGCACCGATTTCCAACCCACTGGCTGAAAATGTTTGTAAATTAGGAACATCAGCTGCAGAATTAAAACATGTTTCGCCTCCATTCGTAACGCACTCCACTGTATTCCAACCACCACCGTCAGAAGCTGGACAATTGGCGAATAATGCCATTTGAATTCCAAAATTATTGAAGTTTGAAGGAGTATTCGTTCCAGGAGCGCAATTATTAACGATCACATTGAAGGTCAACGTTTCGCACCATACTATAAAAGCAAAGAAATTTACATTATGAGGGCTACCACCATCGGGCAGTTCAGGACATAGATCGCCAGACAAATCGCCAGTATTGGCAACATCTGACATTGAAAACTCAAAACCGTCTAATTCATCAGGGGTGCATAAGATACCCGCTGTATCACAATAACAGCCAACTCCTTCGTTATCTGGATCATCACAAGGTTGAGGCTCGATTTGAGCAAACAAGCTAATAGAAAATAACAACCAGATGAATATAATACGGGCTAACCTGCCAAAAAAAGCATTTGACTGTTTCATTAAGAACTATTTACTTGTAAGACATATACACAAGTACATCTGCTGGTTCAAGAAAGCAAAATTCTCCAACTTTTATACTTGTTTGTTAAAATCGACTATCGTAAATATAGCAAGCCAAATTTATTTTAGATAATTATTTTACAATTAGATCATTCTCTTTATATAAATTCTATAATTGTTCCCGACATATTGTTATTATCAGGACAATTTTAAAACAGCCAATTTATATTTGGGAAAGCTCTATTCTTAATGTTAGATTTACCCGTACCAACGAAGTGTTATAATTTAATTTTGTCGAGAGACTTTTTGAGACTTGCTTCGATATTTGAGTATTCAAATTTTTCTTTTCCAGAGTAGACAACCATTATGGCACCTTGTTTATTGCTCATGACTAATTTTTGAATAAATCCACTTTTGTTCAATCGATAAGCTTCTCTGATTTGACGTTTAATTCTATTTCTATCTACTGCTTTTTTGAAATTTCTTTTCGGAACTGATACTCCCATTTGGCATACAGGAAGCTCTTTAGAGTCATGGAAAATGAATTGAATTCTAATCGGAAAGGACTTTACTACTGCCCCTTCAGAGAAGATCTTGCTAATCATCTTCCTGCTCTTTAGTTTTTCTTCTTTTGGAAATGACAATTCTTCTTTCACAGAAAATCAAATGAAATTATGGGTTTCTAAAAATAAAAAACTGGATAAGAGCATTACACTCTTACCCAGAATTTATCATTAAAATATTACCAGACTTATAAAGTCAGAATAATATTACTTCAATCTTGATTCGTCAGAAACAGTCAATTTAGCTCTACCTTTAGCTCTTCTTCTAGCAAGAACTTTTCTACCATTTTTGGTAGCCATTCTTGATCTGAATCCATGCTTATTGACTCTCTTTTTTCTTGATGGTTGAAATGTTCTTTTCATTATCTAAAAATTAAACGTTATCTATTTTTATTTGGGAGCGCAAATGTACAATTAATTATTTAATTATCCTAGCCATTCATTGAAGCAATAAATTCTTCATTGTTTCTAGTGCCAACCATGTGCTTTCTTAAAAACTGCATTGCTTCATCAGGCTTCATATCTGCGAGATGATTTCTCAATACAAACATCTTCTTGAGTGCATCTTCAGCAAGCAATAATTCTTCTCTTCTTGTTGATGATCTGGTCAAATCAATTGCTGGATACATTCGCTTATTAGCCAATGATCTATCCAATTGCAACTCCATATTACCAGTACCCTTGAATTCTTCAAAGATCACCTCATCCATTTTAGAACCTGTATCTGTCAATGCTGTAGCCAAAATGGTCAATGAACCACCGCCTTCGATATTACGAGCAGCACCAAAGAATTTTTTCGGCTTGTGCAATGCATTTGCTTCCACACCTCCTGACAATACTCTACCACTTGTTGGAGCGACAGTATTGTATGCTCTGGCCAATCTTGTGATCGAATCCAATAAGACGACCACATCTTGTCCTGATTCGGTCAATCTTTTAGCTTTTTCCAAAATTATATTTGCAACACGAACATGATTTTCGGCAGTCTGATCAAATGTAGAAGCAATTACTTCCGCATTTACGCTCCTTCTCATATCAGTCACCTCTTCTGGTCTTTCATCAATCAAAAGAACAATTAGATAGCATTCTGGGTGATTTGTAGAAATGGCATTGGCGATGTCTTTCAACAAGAACGTTTTACCAGTCTTTGGTTGTGCAACGATCAACCCCCTTTGTCCTTTTCCTATTGGAGTAAACAAGTCGATCATCCTTGTACCATAGTCCTTGCCGTCAGGTCTGCTATTCAAGTTGAATTTTTCATCTGGGAATAATGGTGTCAAATAATCAAATGGTACTCTTTCTCTAACTTCTGCTGGCTCTCTACCATTGATTTTCGAAACTTTTAGAAGTGCAAAATATTTTTCACCTTCTTTTGGAGGCCTTACTGATCCAAATACCGTATCTCCTGTCTTCAAGCCAAATAATTTGATTTGAGATGGTGACACATATACATCATCCGGTGATGACAAATAATTATAATCCGATGATCTCAAGAATCCATAACCATCAGCCATCATTTCCAAAATACCTTCTCCTTCTACTACTCCATCAAAATCAATATTAAATTTTGGCTTCGTATCTACTGCCTTTTGTTCAGGTTGAGGTTTATGGTCTTTCTTTTCTCGCTTGCCATTAGATCCTTGCGATTCTGCAGAGGCCGAAGCTTTATCAGAGCCATGAACTCCATTCTTAGCTTCTGTTTCTGCTTTTTCTCTTAAATGCTTAGGAATCTTCTTTGGTTTTGTTGAAGGAGTATTTTCTTCTTTTCCTTCTGCCTTGACGGTCTTCCTGTTTCTTTTTGGTTTATCTTCCTTTTTAGTCTCTTTTTTCGGAGCATCTGCCTCTGCAGATTTATCCTCGCTCTTTTTAGACTTAGGTTTTCTGGATTGTTTGGAAGGTTTCTTTTCTTCCTTAACTTCGGAAGTGGCTTCTCCTGATAAAGCTTGCTGATCTAGAATCTTGTAAATTAGATCTTGTTTGCTCAGTCTTTTGTATCCTTTGAGATTTATTTTCTCTGCAATCTCTCTTAGCTCTGGAACGAGCATATCATTTAACTGTAAAATATCCAACATTTTGTTGTGAAGTTTGTAACTTTTAGTGGTTGAAATATCACCCAATTCAAATCTTAATGATAGTGAAATGGAAGATTTTGTTTGTAGGAACATTGGCAAAAGAAATATTCGCCTCAGTTTGATTTGTAACGCAAAAATACATTTATAATTTGAATATCAAAATACTATCTTTGCGACTTCAAAAAAAAACTTCTAATAAACACTTAGCAGGACATAATTAATGTTCTTATAAAAACTGTACAAATGCTTCAAATAAAGACTATACACGAAAAAACCGATGAAGTGAAAAATGCTCTTAAAAAAAGAGGATTTAATGAAGAAGATATTAAAGTTGTAGATCAACTTATCGAACTTGACAACAATCGAAAAGCTACTCAGACTTCGCTTGACAGCAACCTGGCTCAGATTAATGTAGTTTCCAAGTCAATTGGAGAATTGTTCAAGTCTGGCAAAGCGCAGGAAGCCAATGCCATGAAGGACAAGGTGGCCGAGCTCAAATCCAATGCCCAACCCCTCGAAGAGCAATTAAAACAAATCACTTCAGATATCCAAGATATCCTGTTCAAGCTTCCAAATATGCCTCATGAAAAGGTACCTGTTGGATTATCCGAGGATGACAATGTCGTGGTAAAAGAATGGGATGCACCTCTTCCAAATCTTATTGAAAATGCAAAACCCCACTGGGAGTTGGCAGAAATTCATAACATCATTGACTTCAAATTAGGTGTAAAGATCACAGGTGCTGGTTTTCCACTGTACAGAGGAAAAGGAGCTATCTTTCAAAGGGCATTAATAAATTTCTTTTTGGATGAAGCAAGAGAAGCAGGGTATGAAGAAATCATACCACCTCTGCTAGTAAATGAAGACAGTGGAATAGGTACGGGGTCTCTTCCAGACAAGGAGGCACAGATGTATCATATGGAAAAAGACAATCTGTATTTGATTCCTACAGCTGAGGTTCCTGTCACGAACATAGTGAGGAATGTAATCCTAAAAGAAAGTGACTTTCCTATCAAATTTTGTGCATATACGCCTTGTTTTAGAAGAGAAGCTGGTTCTTATGGATCCGATGTCAAAGGGCTAAACAGAGTCCACCAATTTGATAAAATAGAAATTGTTCAAATCGAACATCCTGACAGATCTCATGATACTTTAGACAAGATGGTTTCTTATGTCGAAGGCCTATTGAATAAATTGGAACTGCCATATAGGATCTTGCGTTTATGTAGCGGAGACTTGACTTTTGCATCTGCATTGACCTATGATTTCGAAGTATTTTCTGCCGCACAAGAAAAGTGGCTTGAAGTAAGTTCGGTTTCAAATTTTGAAACATTTCAGTCCAATCGAATGAAATGCAGGTATAAGGATGAGAATGGCAAGACTCAATTGGCCCATACACTCAACGGTAGTGCATTGGCTTTAGCAAGGATTGTAGCTGCTCTTTTAGAAAACAATCAGACAGAAAATGGAGTTAACGTACCTGAAGTACTTAGACCATATACCAAGTTTGATGTGATCAATTAAAGGAGAATAATTCATTGCAAAGTTTTACTTTAACAAAAATCAATACCTATGATGGGTTATTATTTAATCTTGGGCGCTTTTTCCCTAGTTGGCTGGTTGGTTAACTCAAGATTAAAATCAAAATTTAACAAATACAAGCAAATACCGAATTCTAATAGAATGAGTGGTTATGAAGTAGGGATGGCAATGATGAGGCATTATGGTGTGACCAACGTAAGAATTGTGGAAGGTAGAGGTGCATTGACCGACCATTACAATCCCAAAACGAGGACGGTGGCACTTTCTCCTGAAGTATATAATGGTAGATCGATAGCATCTGCGGCAGTTGCTGCTCACGAAGTTGGCCATGTTGTACAACATGCCACAGCATACAACATGCTAATGATGAGATCAAACCTCGTACCCGTTGTAATGTTCAGTTCTAAAATTCAGCAATTTTTAATCATAGCAGTTGTTTTTGGAATGACAAGTGGGATAGCTGGGAATTGGTTAATGATGGTTTTGGCCGCAACATTTGGAGTAACAGCCTTATTCAGTCTCATTACCTTACCTGTTGAATTTGACGCAAGCAAAAGAGCATTGGCCTGGCTGGACAATACACAAATCACAAGAGGAGCAGAATATGATGGTGCGAAAGATGCACTATGGTGGGCTGCAATGACCTATGTGGCTTCTGCACTTAGTGCATTAGTAATGTTTTTGTATTTCCTGTCCATTGCATCCAGGAAAAAATAATTGTCTTGTATATTGATATAGTGACCTGGAGTATGATTCCTAGTCATTATTTTAAACAATAAAATTGAATATTACTATTTTATTATTTTTGTAATTTTTTAAGATTTAAATATTAGCATTATGGCCGAAACAATAGAAAGCACTTTGACTAATGGAAAAGCAGAAATGGACAGGGCTATCGAACATTTGAGAGCAGAGCTTATTAAGATAAGAGCTGGGAAAGCATCACCTTCCATGCTAAATGGGATTATGGTTGAATATTATGGCAACCCGACGCCACTTTCACAAGTAGCCAATTTGGGTACTCCAGACTCCAGAACGATAAGTATCCAACCGTGGGAAAAATCACTTTTGGGAGCAATCGAAAAATCAATTTTTGAGGCCAATTTGGGACTTACACCCATGAATGATGGAGAATTTGTTCGGATTACTATACCACCACTTACAGAAGACAGAAGAAAGCAGATGGTAAAGCATGCAAAATCACTTTGTGAAGATGCCAAGGTAAGTCTTCGAAGCTCCAGACACAAAATGATCGATTTTATTAAGAAAGAGGTCAAAGATGGATATCCTGAAGATGCTGGAAAGCGGAAAGAAACTGAAGTACAAAATTTGACCAATGAATATGGCAAGAGTATCGATGAAATCTTAGAAGCTAAGGAGAAGGATATAATGACGGTTTAGGGATTGGAGAGATTGGAAAGATTGGAAAGATTGGAAAGATTGGAAAGATTTGGGAATTGGAAAGATTGGAAAGATTGGTCTGCTTGTCAGGCCTTCAGTTGAAAAGATTTTGAGTTGTTGGGGAGTTCAATCTCTAGTATTTCTTTATAAATACCGTTACCATGCAAGTGATAAATAAATGAAGTGCTGCCAACGAATGTCCATTTGTTAGCCTTACATACAGAGATAGAAAAAACGCATTCTCAGTCTTCAATTATAAATTAGAATTTTTCATTCAACTATTGCTATACTGTTTTGTTAGATTCATAGCAAAATTATCAATTGATGCAGATACAAGAACTATTAAAAAAAGCTTCTCAAGGAGGATTTCTTACGGCTGAAGAAGGTGTGTTTTTATTTGAGAATGCTTCGACAACCGAACTCATGTTCACAGCCAATGAAATGAGGTATGAGCGCGTTCCAGAAAAAACAGTTACTTGGATTATTGATCGCAATAGCAATACTACCAATGTCTGCATTGCCAATTGTAAATTTTGCAACTTTTACAGAAGACCAGGGCATGCTGAGGCATATATTACCTCCATCGAAGATTATAAAAAGAAGATAGACGAGACCTTTGCTTATGGAGGCAATCAGCTTCTGCTTCAAGGTGGTCATCACCCAGATTTAGGTTTGCAATATTATTGTGATCTGTTCAAAGAATTAAAGTCTCTTTATCCAGACTTAAAGCTTCATGCCTTGGGGCCTCCAGAAATTGCCCATATTACCAAGTTGGAGCAAAGTACCCATATTGAAGTGCTAAGAGCATTGAAAGAAGCAGGTCTGGATTCTTTGCCAGGAGCAGGTGCCGAAATTCTGGATGATCGCGTTCGAAGACTAATTTCCAAGGGGAAATGTGGCGGCAAAGAATGGTTGGATGTAATGAGGGCTGCACACCAGCTTGACATTACCACTTCTGCAACAATGATGTTTGGCCACATCGAAACCAATCTGGAAAGAATGGAACATCTCGTTGATATTCGCCAGGTACAAAGTGAGAAACCTGAAAATGCGAAGGGATTCTTAGCCTTTATCCCCTGGCCGTTTATGGATGAAGACACGATCCTAAAAAAGATCAAGAGAGCTCGAAATGAGGTCACAGGTGACGAATATGTACGAATGATAGCTATGAGTCGGATAATGTTGCCAAACGTCATCAACATTCAAGCGTCCTGGTTGACAGTAGGAAAAAAGATAGCTCAAATTTGTCTGCATTCTGGTGCCAATGATTTTGGATCCATAATGATTGAGGAGAATGTGGTATCGGCTGCAGGGGCTGCATTTAGGTTTACGGCTGATGGAATTCAAGATGCAATTCGAGAAGCTGGATTCAGACCACAACTAAGGGACCAACAATATAATTACAGAGAAATTCCAGAGAATATAAAACAGCAAAAACTCAATCACGAAACTATGATTATTGATTAATGATTAATGATTAAAGTTTGAATGTTGAAAATGAATAATTTGACTTTGGATAGTTTTATGAAGTGGTTTTATTGTTTGAGCGCTGTGATGTTATTTTCTTTTTTGGGGTGTAAAAAATCAACTGAAGCAGTAATAGATTATAAGTCAATAATTCCCATCAATAGCGACTCCACCGTGAATATGGTGATAGAAATCCCCTCTGGCACCAGCGCCAAATACGAAATGAATAAACAGTCTCATCAGTTGGTAATCGATAGTATAGATGGTCAACCCAGATATATCAATTATTTGGGTTATCCTGGCAATTATGGTATGATTCCAAATACTATTTTACCCAAGGATAAAGGCGGAGATGGCGATCCGCTAGACATCATCTTGTTGGGATCTGCCGTAAAAAGAGGTTCCGTGCAAAAAGTGAAAATTATAGGAGTACTGGAGCTTCTGGATAATGGTGAACAGGATGATAAGTTGGTCGCAATAAATCCATCTTCCAAGTGGTCTCGTGTGAATGATATAGATGATCTGGACACTTTTTATCCTGGGTCAAAAACAATAATTGCCACATTCTTTCAGAATTACAAAGGAAAGGGAGAAATGGAGCTGAAAGGCTGGTCGGATAGATCAAAAGCACAGGAAATACTTAAAAAATCAATCCAGGTCAGTGCCAATTAGTAATTCATTCATTTTTTGAAATAAACCTCCATTTCCTCGAAATCAATTTCCCGATATATCTTTCTTAACCGATCTATATTATTCAATTGATTTTCCTTAAATGTTTTATGTTCAGAAGATGAAGGATCAAAAGGTTTATGGTTTTTGGCAGCATTCAGTCCTCCTACATCTTTTACCTTTTGAGTTGCAAGTTCATCAAAATAAGTTTCTATAAATCGAGTCCAGATAATATCTACCGCAAGTTCACTGGGATGGATGAGATCTGAAGCATAATACCTGTAATCCCGCAATTCATCAATCATTATTTCATAGGAAGGAAAATAAGAGGAAGAATCATATTGAGAAGTCAATCTATGACATAACTCTATCAATCGACTCTTGCTCAGGTTATTTTCCACAAGTCCTTCTTTAGTATGACGCACTGGACTTACAGTAAAAATAGTTTTTATTGAAGGATTCATCTTCCTAACCAAATCAAGGACTTTATTCACCTGCGAATCCATAAAATCAACAGATAAAAATTCCTTTTGAAAATGATAATTGGGGACTTTGTGGCAATTGGATACAATGCTATTATTCGATTTTAGCCTATAGACAATGCTTGTACCAAAAGTCAGGATAAGAAAATCAGTTTTTTGAATATAATCACTGACTTGATCGATTGCCGTATTAATTGTTTCAACTACCTTTTCGGGAGTAGAAGCATCAAATGAAGAATGAAAATCATAGTGAAAGTATCGATTGCCTTCATTGCCCAAATCCGATTTTTCAATTTTTTCCCCTTTAATGGCATACTCCAGCAATTGGGCAAGACTTACAGGATTAAAAACGGTTCCAAATGGATTCACGATCGAATCAAATAGATGGTCGACAAGGCAGTTGCCAATATGATCTGAAAAGCAAGAGCCAAGAGTCAAAATCTTAGTGTCACAAGAGATTTTCTCCTCTTGGGAGGGAATAGAGACGGGAGTTATTAGTTTTGAATATTTAGACAATGTCTTTTATTTTAAAATTTCCTTACTTATATTTTCAGTCTTAATCATTTCGATGATCGTTATAGATTCAATTGATTAAAGCATCCTTTCATTTCTATTTCAAAACAATCCCGATAAAAGCTACAATTACTCAATTTAGGTCTTATTTTCGTTTACAGATTAAACTTTCGATTATTTTTAATGGGATTTTTCGATTATTTCTTTTCTAAAAAAACTTCTGAATCTGGTCCAAAAATACAATTTGGCAGGTTTTCGGATGCATATAAAGATGAATTAAAATATGATGCCTGGGATAGGGCATTGGAACAATTCGAGAATGAAGAATATCTGGAATCCTACAAATCCTTCTTCACCTATTTATCAGATGAAAGTGCTGGAAATGTCACTTTTGAAGAAAGGGGAAATCAATTGCATTTCGAATTTTTTCAAGGAAGTAAAAAAATAGTTGGAATAGCAGACCGCTCAAAAATCTCTGCCGAAGCAAAAATCGCTAAAACAGATAAACTTCATATCGGATTCTTGCGAAGATTATTAGAAGAAAACTATCAATTGAGGTATAGTAGATATGCCCTGGACAGGGATAATAATATTACTGCGGTTTTCACTTCTCATATAATAGATGGCAGCCCATACAAGCTGTACTACGGTCTCAAAGAGTTGGCAACTTATGCAGATAAAAAAGATGATATACTAATAAGCGAATTCGAAACATTGCATCCTATAAATAATGGTCATATCAGGCATGTCGATGAGCAAGAAAAGAAGGTGAAATTTGAATATAAAAATGCACAAATCCAAGATGCATTTGATACCATTGACAATTCTAAATTGAATATAGATCATTATCCAGGCGCAGAGTCTTATATCTATCTAGACCTTATTTACAGGTTGGATTATCTTTTGAAACCTGAAGGGAATACGATGGAAATTATTGACACCATCCACAATTTGTATTTTCAAAGCAAGGATAAAACGCCAGATCAAAAAAATAGGATCATTAGAAAAGAATTGAAACATATTTTGAATATTCCTCAAGAATCATTTAACAAAGAAATCTATGACGTAAAATCTACTTTTGGTATCACTCAGACCTCTGGATTAGAAAGAATTCAAGAATTTATCGATAGTGAAATCAAAAATATGGATTGGTATTATCAAAATGGACATACAGAATTTGCCCTTGCCATTCCGTCCTACATCGTTGGATACAGCCTGTTTAATTACAGCATGCCAGCTCCAATGAGAGATTTATTCAATCTTTTCTACCAAATAATGCAGTATTCCTTTTTTAATGATTTGAAGATCAATGGTCAGTATCGTTCTAATGAAGGCGTGAATATTGTTGGAATAAAAAGAGAGATAAAATCAATCCTATCCTCACACAAGGAAGAATATCCATTCATGAAAATAAACTCCAAAAAAATTAGTTTTCATGACATGTGTGAATTCAACAGAACCTATTTAGAAATGATCAGGAATATCAATTTCCAAAGAAAAGATAAGAGGTAGAGATGAATGCAAAGGCAATAATAGAAATTTATAAAAAATCTGTAATTCAGATTGCTACTCCTTACAGCACTGGGACTGGTTTTTATTTGTCGGAGCACAACCTTATTGTCACCAACGAGCATGTAATTCGAGACAATAAAGAGGTAATAATTGATGGTGAGGGATTGGAAAAACAGCTGGTTGAAATATGCTTTATTGACGAAAAGTATGACCTGGCATTTCTGATTCCACCAAAAAATCACGAAATGACCTCCGTACCTCTTGCCAATGCTGAATTGGATTTGGCAGAAGGGGATGAGATACTTGCTGTAGGGCATCCTTTCGGATTAAAATATACAGCGACAAAAGGGATAATCTCCAACTCTGAGCATGATGACATGGGAGTGATTTATGTCCAACACGATGCTGCTCTTAATCCTGGAAATAGTGGTGGTCCATTAATCTCCTCAAAAGGAGAGATCATAGGTGTCAATACCTTTGTGGTACGAAATGGAAATAATATTGGTTTTTCCCTACCTATACATTATTTGCACAACGCAATAATAGAGTTTAAGAAAGGAGGAGGAGTTCCTGGAGTCAGGTGCAATTCCTGCCTCAACATGGTATTTGAAAATACAGTAGAAGGTCAGTACTGTCAGCATTGTGGTACCAGGATGCTGATGATTTCCAAGATTGAACCCTATGAGCCTTCGGGAATATGCAGGACGATCGAAGAGATGTTGGATGCAATGGGTTATGACATCCCGATTTCAAGAATGGGACCGAGTAACTGGACCATAAAGAAAGGAAGTGCCATAATAAATATCGCATATCATGAGAAATCAGGACTTATATCTGGAGACGCCTATCTAGGAAAATTGCCCGATGAAAATATTTCGGAAATCTATTCCTATATGCTCCATCAAAATTATGAATTGGGAGGACTTACTTTCAGTGTAAAAGGGCGAGACATCATTCTTTCACTTCTTATTTTTGATCAATATCTGAACAAGGAAACTTCTAAAAAATTATTCGATCATCTGAGTGAGGCCGCTGACCATCTCGATAATATCCTGGTGGAACAATATGGCGCTTCATGGAATATACAACCTCACTAATTTCCAATACTCAGGACTTTTTTTGTGACAATACCGTATTGAGTCGAAATCTTGACCAAGTACAAGGTATTTCTTGAATCCTCAGGAAGTGCAATTTCGGTTTTCGAGTCAGAAGTAATAATTGAAGATACTATTTGGCCATCAACTGTATAAAGTTCAATCTTCTTTTCACCCTCAAAATTCAGGTTAATGTGTAGATTTTCATCCGTTGGGTTAGGGAAAACCTGAATATTCAGGTCCTCCGTTAATATCGGTTTGGAAGAAAGAGAAAGGCACATATTTCCCAATTCATCATCCATATATTCAAAATCATTATCCCTCTCTTGACAAATCAGCCTGCTCACAATCCGTCCTTCGTCAATATCAAAGTCAAGCCCTGCATTCGTCCCAATATTTTGTATGAATTCGAATGGAACTTCCTCATCAAAACACTCATTGGTCAGCATTTGATCTGTAACCACATGTAGGATAGAATCTTCCTGATAGCGATCCAATATCTTTATAGACAGGCTATCCCCCTCAAAATCTTTGAGCCAAATCCTACTGCATAAAGCTGCTGAAAATTTGATGTGAATTTCTTCCTCGAACTTATGAAGATCAAAACGATAAATGTCTCCGTTAAGCTCATTTTCTCTACAATAAGTTCCATTGTACTTCTTATATACATGACCATCAACCTCAAGTTGATTTTCGACATCATGCTTGTCCACTACTACCTGATCACAATCATCCACTAACTTCACTTGTTTAAAATTGGAGTCTAGAATTGGTGAAAATTTTATTGAGTCTACTTTTTCCAGCAAAAATTTTTCAATATCACCAAAGACATGCTCCACAGCATCCGAAGCTGTCCCTTTAAAAAAGTAACTCAGAATACTACTAATACCTACTGTCGAAAATTGATCATCAGAAACCACAATGTCAAGATCCCAGCCTAACTCTTCTATTTTCCCTTCTATAAAAGGTAGATCATTCCAATGTTCATCCTCAACTATTAGTATATCTACATTGAATCTGTCTTTCCAATAGGTTTTGTGGTAATTGAACTTATCAATAGATGGAATACATGGGTCACACCAAAATGCCATGGCTGCGATGATGTAGTTGGAGCTAGGGTCCAATCGATCTCGTAGTTTTATTGTATCACCATTTAGCTCCTTAACTGTAAAATCTAATATAGATTGATTTTGCCCCGATAGATTAGAACTCAGGATACAAAAAATGAATATCGAGATTATGGGTAATATGTAGATTTTTCTATTCATCAAAATCCAAATTTTACATCAAGAATATTCATAAATACATCATTAAAAACTCCAAGTGGCAAGTCATTGTCAATTTGGAAGGTCAACGCCGCTAGATGAACTGCCTGTAAATTATCAAAATCACTTTCATCCAAATATCCAACTTCGATTAATCTAAGTTTTATGGCATCAAAATTACAAGCACTATCATTGAATATAATATTACTCGTGAACTCTTTCAATTCCACAGATCCGCCATGAATAGTAGAGACTTCAAAATAAGTATCCTCTTCTCCACTTTCAACTCCAATGACCCCTCCATTTTGATATAATTTGTATTGCCGTGTTCCGTATACAGCCGGTATTAATGTCGAAGTAATCGAAGCAGGAGTCAATATTTTGTGATAAGGTATCGAATCATATTTAATCTCAATACAATCACTCTCCAGCTCGTTTTTATTAGCGATTCTAATTAATGCAATTGTCTTATATTCATCTGGAATTGCGGTTTGTATCGCAGTAGCTGGTACAGCCAATCTTTCATATTCTCTTTCTTCAAAAATCCATGGCACCACACCACTGTTTGAATAACAATATTTTCCTGCACTTATAAATCCATCAGCACATTTTTCAAATACATCGTACACAACACTGTCCATACTCGGGATAAGCTGAAAATCGAAATTTATACATTCGAAAAAATCAAACTTGTCGCATCCCGCATCCACATTGTATCCATTTAATTCTACATATGAACTTCGAAGTGAAATGACAAAAGAATCTTGTCGGGGCCTTTCATAAAATCCATGTCCATTATATTCATTCTGGGCTAAAACTAATTCACTCAAAACCTCAAACTGAGCCGGTACTATTTCAAAACTCACTCCACCTTCCCTCATCAACACCTGTTCATAGATAGTATCAAAAACAGCATTTTCACATGTGCTATTTTCATTATAAAAAAGGGCCAAAACTTCAATGTGTTCATTGGGCAACACTTCCAAAACATTGTATGCTTCTTTTACCAAGACCTGCTCCGTAACTGTCTCAAATTCTGGTTCTTCGATAAAATATACAACCGCGCTTGTATCGGGATTATGCGCATATTCTACCATTATTTCTTCTTCATTCGAGATTTCGAGATTAGAAACATTTGCTTCAATAAAATTTGGAATGTTTAAAAATCGGTACAGTCCATCATCGACATATATGTAGTACTCGATTTGTCCACAGTCGTTGAATTGGACAAACTGAAAATCATGCCCTATTCGTGGTATATTTTCTTCAATTTGGTAGTCAATTAATTCTCCAGATATATTTTCGCTGGCATTAAAAAAATCATATTTGCATGCAAAAATTCTCAATAAATCATCCTTGTTTTCAAAAGGTGAAGAAGTGAAATCCTGAATTTTATATTTCAGCCCATCGAATTCAAGGCTATCAGAATAAATGATTAGATAATCCTGAGCATTTAATTCTCCAAAGTGGTTTGGAAATAATTCAGTACTTATGTGAAGAGGATTGGAAAGGCAGTGCTCTTGAGCAGAAATATTAGTAAACCAAAAAAGTGATATTATTAAAATTGTAATTCGTTTCACAGTTGAAAGATACACAAGAAATTAATAAACATTCAACTTTTTGATTCGCGATTTTTCTTGTATAATTTTGTTATTACCACTAAAAGTACGGCTATTCCAACAATGGTTGCTACCAAAATGAAAGGATTTGTCCCATTCTTCAGGACAGCCAGCGATGTAATAAGTATTAAAAAAAGAGTTGGAATTTCATTAAATAATCGGAATTTCGTAGAAGAAAATCCTGTCTTCCCCTTTTCCAATTTTTTGATTAATTTCTTGCAATAAACATGGTAAACTGTCATCAGAATTAAGAGGACAATCTTGAAATGCAACCAAGTATTGGCCGCAAACCAATCGTATCCATACATGTAGATCATCAGTAACCCAAATGTCCATGTAATCATCATGGCAGGATTACAAATAATGGAATAAACCCTCCATTCCATCAGGTTGAATTGGGTGCGCAATATCCCACTCTTCGGCTCCTCATAATCATAAGCCTCGGTATGGTAGACAAACATTCTGACTAAATAAAACAAGCCAGCAAACCAGGCTACAAAACCAATAATATGTACAATTTTGAATATGAAGATAGAGCTTAATATCATGTCTTATTCATTATCTTACGAGGGTAATAGACCCTGAAATAGTCTGAGTTGATCCATTCATCAAAGTATATTGCAGTATAAATACGTAGACTCCCGGTTGACAAGGTTTTCCATTAAAAGTACCATCCCATCCTACTTTGGTTTCATTGAACTCTGTAGTAGAAGATTTGTAAATTAACTCTCCCGAACGATCAAAAATCTTGAGATCATCTGCCATTTCAGGAAATCCATTGTTGTACAATATGAACAGATCGTTATTTCCATCATTATTGGGGCTGAATACATTGGGATAGTAGATATCCACTTCAAAACTCAAATCAATCTTTATTTGAGCCAGGACCTCGCATCCATTAAGATTTTCAACCCAAAGATTTATAAATTCAATCTGCTTACCCACAAAATCCAATTCTCTATCTGTTCCCAAAATCTCACCTTCTGGATCAGACCATTCTATATACCCAACTTCGCTGTCGTCCAAACTGGTCTCGAAAGTCAATGTTTTAGTTTGTCCAAATCTAATCATCAATTCAGGCTCGACTTCCAAAGAAAAGGCTTGTGTTGCTGGCACTTCTATATCCTTGGAGACCAAGCAACCAAAAACATCAAAGGCATCCACAGTATACATTCCTGCTTCAAAATCCACAACCGAAAGATCTGAATACTCCTCTCCATCTATTTGATAAACAAAAGGACCTGTGCCACCTGACAAAGTCATTACTTCGATTGAGCCATCTACTCCGTCTTCGCATAAAGGTGGCGATATTTCATATTCTATATCAAGAAATGGGTTTGGATCTTCAACTATTTGCACTGTGTCTCGACCGATGCATTGCACATTGTCATCGACAGTGGTAAGAATATATTTGCCAGGTGAAGTTATCGAAAGGTTTATGGTATTGGAGAGCAAGGCACCTTCCAAGTCTCGCCAAGTATATCTGAGGCCAGGAACCTCTTGAGCACTTAGATCGAGTACAATTAATGTATCGGTGCATCTCCAAATTCTGTCTTCATTTAATTGAAGGGATGGATCGTAGGACAAATCAAGTACATTGAAATTTTCCGTTGCAGTACAACCATTGTCCCCTGTTATTTCTAATGCATAACTACCAGGCACGTTGAGATTCAATACATCTAATGCAGAAGCCGAAGCATCAGGAAGTGTCCATTGTTGAGATACAATTGATGCTGTGGTAGTGAAAGAAGCTGTCGCAACATCCTCAGAACATGTCAAATTTTCAAAATCAACCGCGAGATCAGGATTCTCAAAATCTCCTATTACTTCAGTTTGCAAGACTACTTGGCAACCATTGGTAGCAGTAATTACTGCTTCATACATTCCCCCTTCATCTACTGCAAGATTCATTGCATTTGACAGCAAACCATTGGGCCCATTCCAATCCACAGATAAAATATCATCTTGGGTATCAATCACTATACTATCTGTGGGATTATTACAATCAAGAAGCGGAGTTATTAGCGTAGCAGTAGGAATGGCATCATCTACATTGACCCTATGTGTAATCGAAATTTCACAATTATTCATATTTTCTGGCCAAGCTACAAATGTATAATCTCCTTCGCCAGTTGCAATATATTCAGTTCCGTGGGCCAACGTATCTCCTGTCTCTGAAATCCAAGCAGAAATTATATTCCCAGTAAAATTTGTATTCCATTCGCCTTCTAAAACCGCTTGCAAGATGGTGCAATTTATCAAGTTATCTGCTTGAGCCAAGCTCGTAGTAAAAATTAACTCCTCCAACCCAAACAAGTAAGTAGTGTCGCAAGACATTGCATCCGATATTTCATAGTCATCTGCATCACAATACATGACGCTCTGAAACTCATAACACGCTCCTGGGCAAACAAAAAATTCTCCTAAATCGATTTCCACATTTGGTCGTGCAATCACAGGTTGAATCTCCACCAGACATAAATCTCTGTTGTAACATTCATATATTCCCGTTTGACAATAGGTTTGATCGCAAAAGTCAACACATTCTCCAGGGCATAATTCAATTTCCTGAAGTTGATTAAAAGTTGTTTGTGTCACATCAATAGTAAAAACCACATCATCTGTACAATCACACATACCCTGGCAATTCGAAAACAAAGGGTTGAAAGTTATTATAGGTTCTATCGTATAAGTACCAGGCATTGTCCATTCAACAACTAAAGTAGGCACCACGCCAATACTATCAAAAAATTCAAAAGATGACGATATGAAATTGAAACCCATATCTGGTTGAATATTCCATTCCACACAGATAATACTATCTATTCCCAGATTATTGACATGGGGATTACAACCAAATACATCGGCAATAATTTGACTACTTGGGGTAAAGGAGAATGTATCCTGAAATAATGTGCAACCATGATCACCTGCGTAATGTGCCATAACACCACAATCTACCTCACATACTTGAGAAGTATCAGGTTCGTCAACGCATACCCCGCTAACAACTTCAATTTCAAATTCACAAGCCGAACCAGCATATCCATCTACAAAGAGTAAATAGAGTTGACCTGGTACAATATCTGCCGCATCTGGCGTAAGAACAATATCGGTGTAATTTGTCCCTTGAATGCAGTAAATACTTCCGAGAGGAGTGTTATCACTTTCTAGCTCACAACTTTCAAAAATACCAACTTGTAGACCTGGAGCAAGAATATTATTTGTACAGTTGCTGTACCTTATTACAATTTCCAGATTCGAATCATCCGCAAGAAATGAAAACCATTGAATATTATCGGCTTCTCCTCCACCAGAACAGAGTGGATCAGGTTGTGGAAGTGGTGATTTGGCAGTTAATAATGTGCCTGCATATCCGTCCATTTCATACCCGCATAAAAATCGGGCTTCATCACAAACAAGTCCATAACCATCGTAACTTGGAAAACTACATTGACCTATTGCAGTCAGCATACCGATGCAGCTCAAGATAGTTATTAGGATGATTTTTCTCACGAACAAATTTTATTAATTCAACCGACCAGCAAAATTAGAAAAAACGGTGTGCTTTGCGCACAAAAGACCAATATAAAATGCATTTCGTTGCCATCATATTGCAATTTTTCTCTTTTATTTGACAGTTCTACTTTGAACTGCTCGCATAATTGAATTTTTGGTCATCTTTTTGAACGATGTAATGGGCTTCACATCTCCAAAAAACCTATTTATTTGATGACTCTCCCTACTGGATACCTCATAAAAGTAGGTTCATAATACGGAGACCTCTCATACACAAAATTAAGCTGGGCATATCCATTTTCTGCGAATTCAGTATCCTCTTTTTTCTTCTGATCCAATTTCTTTTTTATTTCAGGATTGTCGCGTAGAAAATCGGCAGCCAAATCTTCAAATACGTATGGTGAAAAATATTCCTTTTGCATCAGGATCCCATCAAAAAAATTCCATGAAAACCAAGAATCCGGGGCTTGAGGCTCCAAGGTATTTATGATGTATTTGTTGATATTTTGATTGGTATAAACTATATAATCTCCCTTATGATATTGAATGTTCTGAAGTGACTTCTCCACTTTTAGGTTGCTGTGCAGATAATGTCCTTCGTATGGCTTTTCCACTGTCTTATAATCCAATACCTTATAAATCTCAACCTGGCGAATCTCGTCTTTGGCAAGTCTAAAGACCTCCACTCCATTTGCCTTCATCCTATCAATTATTCGCTTATACGCTTGAGGAATGATATAAGCAATAGGTTTATCTACTTCCAAATTTGATTTGTAGGTATTGTAAAATGGTATCTCTTTTTCATAAGGCTCGTTCCTGTCATAATACAATCGGTCTTTGCCGCTCACCTCACTTGGTTTGTACTTTGCCTCATAACCCTTGAATATTAATTTGTCCACCTTCTCTGTATCCATTTCCCAGTTTAGGCTGAATGTTGATTTCGTTTTTGTGTGCTCAATCGCCTCACTGCGAGCCGTTAAAAGTTGAGCGCTATTCTTTTTTAAATGCTCCAACATTGATATCATAAAATCGTAAGTACTCCATACCCTATCTTTGAAGGGTTTGAGCATGTGCGTCTCAGGCATGAATGAAAAACAATTGTGCAAGCTAGCGTAACCAGAGGAATACCTTGGATAATCCAGGAATCCAGCAATTCCATCATCAGGTGTATTTCTAGCATAGACATAAGGTGTCATTTCATATTTTCCTGCCTTCATTTTGGCATACAAATCAGGCAATAAAGTTTTTTGAAGATAGGAGGATAGTGATGGTTCCATTTTGTCCTTCTGAGTCGGAATGAGGGTCATCACATATTGATAATCCGCACCATTCGATGTGTGATTATCGATTAATATATCTGGACTCCATTTTGTAAATAACCTATTGAAAGATTTTGAGTTTTCCGTATCACCCTTGATGAAATCCCTATTCAAATCCAGATTCTGCGCATTCCCTCGAAAACCATAAGCATGTGGACCATTTTGATTGGCTCTGGAATGACTTCCTCTATTCAAGCTTCCACCAATATTATAAATGGGAATAATCACAACTGTGACCTTGTCCAACAAAGCATTCATCCCCTCGTCTTGCATCAAATTTCGCGCAAGCATCATAGAAGCATCAACCCCACACGGTTCTCCAGGATGGATCGCATTATTTACAAATAAAATGACCTTCCCATTCGCACGTATTGATTTAGGATCAAAAATACCATCGTTGGTTATGACTACTTCATGCAAAGGATAACCACTATCTGTCATTCCAAACTCATTGGATTCGATATTGGAATTTTGATTTGCCAGGTGGGTATAAAAGTCTATTGTTTCAAAATAAGTGGCAGAAGCATTATTATCCTTTTCAAATACCGTTTTTAGATTATTCATACTTGATTTTAGTGAATTTTGAGCTATTAATTTATCAGAGGTTACAAGACTAAAAATGAGGAATAGGAAATACTTAAATGTATGAAATTTCATATTAGCTAAGTGTAGTTTATTAAGATTTGATTCTATTAGGTAATGATAATCCTTTACCCAACCATAATTCTAAAAGCAATGATTTGAGCAAATATCCCCACTATATATCCACCATACACATCCATCGCATTATGTGCTTTGAGTAAAAGTCGACTTGTACCTACAGCTCCTGCAATCACAATGACCAGAAGCAAAACAAGGTTGGTGTGAATATTAAATGAACCAAAAGGTAGATGGATAAAGAAACTATCATAGCTGAAAAAATAGCGTATAAAAAATGTCCCCGCCAGAAGTCCACCCATACCGACAGTATGAAGGCTAATTTTTGTAAAACTATTCAACATTAATGCTAAAAACAGCGCGATGGTAGAGCCTAAAACGAAAAAACTAAAAGCTCCCGGGATATTACTATTATCCTTAATATTGATGAAGAGCCACATATAGAATACACCTGTTACGATCAGAGGTCCAATCCTTTCCGTTTTTTCTTTCATCTCAAATGAGTCTATCAAATCCAGCATTTTCATCATAAACACGGAGAATAATGGAAAGAAAATGGTCAACATTATCACAGAAAAAATAAGTAAAAATTTTGCCTGCTCATCTTGAATGACAAAGAGATATGGATTGATACTTAGCAACAATACCAGGACATATCCAATTACAAATAATGGATGGAACAGTATGGATATTATTCTAGCTGCTATTCTCAAATTTTCATTTATAGTTTACTGGTCAAAAGTAAGTCTAAACTTGAATACTTAAGGCCAAATCTTTTAGAAATATATTCATTCGTAATACATCCCTTGTAAGTATAACAGCCATTTCGAATTCCAGATTTGGAATACAACAACTCCTCAATATTTATATTATTTCCAGCTTTGATAAGAAGTGGTGTAATAATATTACTTACAGCCACCGATGCTGTCCTGCTTACTTTGGAGGCTATATTCGGGACGCAGTAATGGATCACCCCATGCTTTTTAAAAGTAGGATTTTTATGGGTAGTTATCTCTGAAGTCTCAATGCACCCGCCTTGATCTATACTTACATCGATGATCACAGCTCCTTCTTTCATCTTTGCCACCATTTCTTCCGTAACGATAATGGGTGTCCGTCCATGTCTTGAATGCATGGCCCCAATCACAACATCGGCACTCATGAGTTGATATGCAAGATATACCGGATTGATAGCAGATGTATGCAGTTGTCGTCCAACTGATGACTGAATCCGCATCAATTTGGAAATATCATTATCAAATATTCTTATGGATGCACCCAAACTTAATGCTGCTTTGGTAGCAAACTCTCCCACAACACCTGCACCTAGAATCACTACTTTTGAAGGTGGCACTCCACTGACGCCTCCAAGGAGCACGCCACGTCCACCATCAGTATTATTCAAGTATTCTGCTGCTGTCTGAATTGAAACTATCCCAGCAATTTCACTCATTATTCTTACAATTGGGAATGAACCATCTTCTGATTGAAGGTATTCCATTGCAAGTGAAGTGATTTTCTTTTGTTTGAGCTTCAGGAAATATTCTTGATGCAAGGTAGGAAGCTGGAGAGGAGAAATGATTATTTTTTCATCATGCATGAGGTCTATTTCCTCAAGAGAGGCAGGAGCAATCTTCACAACAATATCAGATTTGAAGACTTCTTCTTTGCTATGGCTGATCATGGCTCCAGCTTCTGAAAAATCATGATCGCTAAAATTTGATCGATCTCCTGCACCTGATTCCACCACTACTTTATGACCAAACCCAACGAGTGTCCGAATCGAATTGGGTACTATTGACACTCGATTCTCCAGTTCTGGGTTCTCCTTTGGGACTCCAATAGATACTTTTCTGGATCGCTCACCAACCGCAAGTCGCTCTTCCTGCGTTTCAAACTGACTTTCTGTAAAAAACTTCGAAAAACTAACGGGGGCTGTTGGATTTCCCATCTCTTAAATATATATGAACTTTATAATAAAAATAAACGCTCCTGTAACTATGTAAATCTAGCACCTAAAGTTGAAACAACTAAGGATTTAGCATTTCTATTTCAAATTTCCTCGAATTATCCGCCAAGGCTTCTATTTTGATCACGACTGCTTCATCCACCAAGTGTTCGATGATGTCGGGCCATTCGACAAAGCAGTACTCACCTGAATCCAAATATTCTTCGATTCCCATATCTTGCGCTTCATGTGTGTCATTCAATCGATACAAGTCTATATGATATAATTGTCCATTTGGAATAGTGTACTGATTCACCAGGGAATATGTAGGACTCGACACTTCTTCATCAGAATTTAACATCAAAACCAATTCCTTAACGAAGGTGGTCTTTCCAGCTCCCAAATCGCCATGTAAAAAGGCCACTTTCACATCTCCCGAAAATTCTAAATATGCATTCACAACTTTTTTCAGTTGATCCTGCCCGTTAATTGTTATTGTCATGCTACCTATACTAAAACGCAAAATTAAGCGAAAAGTCAATAACAGAAAAGTAAGTATGAAATATTAACGCCTTTAATAGTGTATT
Organism: Saprospiraceae bacterium; assembly: GCA_965230575.1. GTDB lineage: Bacteria > Bacteroidota > Bacteroidia > Chitinophagales > Saprospiraceae > CAJXUU01. The sequence goes on along the minus strand of OZ246013.1, from coordinate 2,262,943 downwards.
CGCAAAAGTACAACCAAAGTAATTCCAATTGAAACAATGATTCACTCTGCTTTCATTGTTTTCATTTCAATCACTATGCACCTAATTCGAATAAATATTCGATTAAAATCATTGTTTCGGAGTGTAAAAATACCATTGAAAACATTCGAATTTTCACTAATGTCAAATAATAAAATGCTTTCCAAAAATCAAATCAAATTTGGCTAAAATTTAACTGTACTTAACCTCCTTTTCAAGCCGTTTTTCACCATTAAATCGTTATCTTTGTACAGCTTTTGCAAATATTAAGAAAAAGTAAAATATGAGTGAGAATAAGAGTAATTATGATGCGTCCAATATCACCGCCCTCGAAGGCTTAGAAGCCGTACGAAAGAGGCCGGGAATGTATATTGGAAGTACAGATTCGAAGGGGCTTCATCATCTGGTATGGGAGGTAGTGGACAACTCTATTGATGAGCATTTAGCAGGTCATTGTGATCATATTGATCTCATCATTCACCCCAATAATAGTATTACAGTAAGAGATAATGGTAGAGGTATTCCAACTGGTATGCACGCCAAACTAAAAAAATCTGCTCTTGAAGTTGTAATGACAGTTTTGCACGCTGGTGGAAAATTTGATAAAGACACTTATAAGGTGTCAGGTGGTCTTCACGGTGTCGGTGTATCATGTGTAAATGCGCTCTCAATCGATTTGAAAGTAGAAGTCCATAGAGAAGGAAAAATTTTCGAACAAGAATACAAACAAGGAAAGCCGCAATATGCAGTAAGGGAAATAGGAACTACCGAAAAAAACGGTACGAATGTTACTTTTCTTCCTGATCCTGAAATATTTGATGAAGTTATTTATGATTACGATATCCTTGCCAAAAGAGCACGCGAATTATCTTATCTGAATAAGGGCTTGACAATCGTAATGATTGATGAAAGAGAGAAGGGAGAAAAAAATGAAGAAGGTGTACAAGAGCATGAGTTCAAAACTGAAAAATTCTACTCGGAAGGTGGATTAAAGGAATTTGTAAAACACTTGGATATTACTCGTCCTTCAATTATCGCAGAGCCTATTCATGTAGTCGGAAGAGACGATAAGGAAAATGTCGAAGTGGAGGTAGCGATGCAGTACAATACCAGTTATCAGGAGCATATCCATTCTTATGTGAACAATATCAACACTAGAGAAGGAGGTACGCACGTAAATGGCTTCAGAAGAGCTGTCACTAGAGAATTCAAGAAATATGCTGACGACAATGGTCTTTTGGATAAATTGACCAAGCAAAAGATATCAATTACTGGTGAAGATTTTAGAGAAGGATTGACAGCAGTAGTATCAGTCAAGGTGCCTGAGCCACAATTCAAGGGCCAAACCAAGGGAGAACTTGGAAATTCAGAAGTGACAGCTATTGTTTCTCAAAAAATGGGGGAAGTACTAAAATACTACCTCGAAGAGAATAAAGATCAAGCAAAAAGAATAATCGACAAGGTGATCATTGCGGCTACTGCCCGTCATGCAGCCAGAAAAGCAAGAGAATCTGTCCAACGTAAGAATGTACTCGCAGGAGGAGGTCTTCCTGGAAAGCTGTCTGATTGCAGTTCAAAAGATCCAAATATTTCAGAGATATTCCTCGTTGAGGGAGATAGTGCCGGTGGTACTGCCAAACAAGGACGAGATCGTCATTTTCAAGCCATCCTTCCATTGAGAGGTAAGATTTTGAATGTCGAAAAAGCAATGGAACATAGAATCTATGAAAATGAGGAGATCAAGAATATGTTCACTGCCTTAGGTGTGAGCATTGAGGAGAAAGAGGGGCAAAGGGTTTTAAATGTAGACAAGTTGAGATACCACAAGATAGTCATAATGTGTGATGCCGATGTAGATGGAAGTCACATCGTCACCTTGATTTTGACCTTCTTCTTCCGATATATGAAGCCATTGATTGAGGGTGGGTATATCTATATTGCCGCACCACCATTGTACCAGGTAAAGAAGGGTAAAAAGTCTGTTTATTGTTGGAATGATGATGAAAGAAATGATGCCATAGCACAATTTGGTGGAGCTGAAGACAACTCTATAAAAACTCAGCGGTACAAGGGTCTTGGAGAGATGAATGCAGATCAATTATGGGAAACTACAATGGATCCGGATGCACGAACACTAAGGCAGGTAAAAATAGAAGAATATCTGGATGCAGACGATGTATTCTCAATGTTGATGGGGGATGAAGTACCACCTAGACGAGCCTTTATTGAAGAGAATGCGCAGTATGCGAATGTAGATGTGTAAGTAATGAATAATTAATATTTACATTATACTGTAATTAAAAAGACCATTTTGTTACGCAAAATGGTCTTTTTTAAATGCCCAGTCTCTGAGTTACAGAACGTTTATTGGACAATCAAGCTATAATCTTATCTATTGAGAAGAAGGAACAAAAAAAGGCTTACTATTCAAGTAGTAAGCCTTTTAAATAATTTATATCTGAAACTAATTGTTCTTCTAGCCTCCTAATGCCGCAGCACCACCAACAATCTCTGAAAGCTCCTTAGTAATCGCTTCCTGTCTTGCTTTGTTATAACTAATCTTCAATTCTTTCATCAATTCCTCTGCATTTTCTGTCGCACTATCCATTGCTGTCATTCTTGCACCATGCTCTGACGCATGTGTATCAAGTACGTATTTCTGAAAGGAAGTTTGAAGAATAGATGGAATCAAAGTTTCTAGCAATTCTTCTTTGCTCGGCTCGAAAATATAATCTGCCTTAGTCTTTGATCCACCTTCAGGAGTTTCCATTTTTGGTACAGGTAAAAACTGAACAGCTTTTGGAAATTGAAGCGCAGCATTTTTAAATTGACCATAACAGACTTCTACCTTATCATAGGTGCCGTCAATAAAGCCATCCATTAGATGCAATGCTCCCGCCGAAATTGTCTCAAAATTAAGGTCAGAAAAAACACCGACATGTTCATCTACAAACTTAAGGTTAGGGTATCTTTTTGATAATGCCTCGTAACCCTTCTTTCCCAGACCAACAATAGTGATGTTTCCTTTTTCCAAGTGTTGTGCATACTCACCCTCAATCTTAGCGATTGCTGCCTTGGTAATATTGGCATTAAACGCTCCACATAATCCCTTGCTTGAAGTCACTATTGCAATAGCCACATTCTCAACTTCTCTTTCTACACCAAAGGCAGAACTAGCTCCACCTTCAAGATTGGAAAGTATGTTTTTCAACATTTTATTCAACCTGTCAGCATAAGGTCTCATCTCAGTAATCGCTTGTTGCGCCTTTCTCAACTTTGCCGCCGAAACCATTTTCATGGCTTTCGTAATCTGCTGAGTTGATTTTACCGAGGTAATCCTTTCTCTAACTTCTTTTAATTGTCCACTCACTTACTTATTGTTTAAGTGTTTAAGAATATTCTATCCTTTTACAGGATGAAAATCACTCCTAATTATGCTTTGTATTTTGATGCAACTTCAGCACCTACTTTTTTGATAGCTGCAATAGCCTCATCAGTAAGTTTTCCTTTTCTCAATACTTCCAACTCATCTTTAGCTCTAGTCTCCATTGCAGTAAAGAAAGTCTCTTCGAATTCTCTAACCTTAGTTACAGGCACATCTTTAAGCAATCCATTCACACCCAAGTAGATAATAGCAACTTGCTTCTCTACTGGAACTGGTGAATACTGAGCTTGCTTCAATACTTCCACATTTCTTTTTCCTTTCTCCAATACACCCAATGTTGCAGGATCCAAATCAGAACCGAATTTTGCAAAAGCTTCCAAATCTCTATATTGAGCTTGATCCAATTTAAGAGTACCAGCAACTTTCTTCATTGACTTGATCTGTGCAGATCCACCAACTCTTGATACTGAGATACCCACATTAATCGCTGGTCTGATACCCGCGTTAAAAAGGTTTGACTCCAAGAATATTTGACCGTCTGTAATAGAAATTACGTTTGTCGGAATATATGCAGATACATCACCTGCTTGAGTTTCAATAATCGGAAGTGCCGTCAATGATCCTCCTCCTTTTACGATTCCAGCTTTTGAAAGCGACTCTGGAAGGTCATTCATACCTTTTGCAATCTCATCATTGTCGATCACTTTTGCAGCTCTCTCCAACAATCTTGAGTGAAGATAAAATACATCACCAGGATATGCCTCTCTACCAGGAGGTCTTTTAAGAAGCAATGAAACCTCTCTATATGCAACCGCTTGCTTTGACAAATCATCAAAAACAATCAATGCTGGTCTTCCTGTATCTCTAAAATATTCTCCAATCGCCGCTCCTGAGAATGGTGCGTAAAACTGAAGTGGTGCAGGATCTGAAGCAGATGAAGATACGATCACAGTATAAGGCATTGCCCCTGCTTCAGTAAGTGCCTTAGCAACCTGAGCAACTGTTGATGCTTTTTGACCTGAAGCTACGTAGATACAGAATACAGGTTCCCCTCTGTCATAAAATTCTTTTTGATTGATGATCGTATCAATGGCAATAGCAGTCTTACCTGTCTGTCTATCTCCAATGATAAGCTCTCTTTGTCCTCTTCCAATCGGAATCATCGCATCGATCGCTTTGATACCCGTCTGAAGCGGCTCACTTACTGGCTGTCTGTAGATTACACCTGGAGCTTTTCTTTCCAAAGGCATCTCGTACTTCTCTCCTTCGATAGGTCCTTTTCCATCAATTGGCTGACCTAAAGGATTCACAACTCTACCCAACATTCCTTCTCCAACACCGATAGAAGCAATCTTATTGGTACGTCTTACAGTAGATCCTTCTTTGATCCCGTCTCCAGGTCCTAAAAGTACTACCCCGACATTGTCTTCTTCAAGGTTAAGTACGATAGCATTAACACCAGTTTCAAATTCTACAAGCTCACCCGCTTGCGCTTTTGAAAGTCCATAAACACGTGCTATACCATCACCTACTTGAAGGACAGTACCTACTTCTTCTAGTTCTGCTTCTGATTTGAATCCTGAAAGTTGTTGTTTGAGGATTGCGGATATTTCATCAGGTTTTACATCAACCATATCTATTGAATTTTAAAATTGTTCTATTATTTTATTCAAAAACTTACAATTCTTCAATTGCAAGTAAAATTTATTCTTGTTATAATTTAAAATGCTTTTTCGTATTCCTTGTTGGTCATTGCCTTTGCCAACTCTGCCAACTTATGCGATACGCTCGCATCTATTTGCTTATCACCAATCTGTACTACAAATCCACCGATTAGAGATTCATCCACGCTTGTTTCTATATCTACAGATTCGTCCGTAACATTACTTGCCAACAATTTTGCTTTGATGGCTTCAAGAGAAGCATCGCTAATTGGAGTAGCCGTAACCAATTTTACAGAAGAAATACCTTGCATTTTTTTGTATTGATTGAGAAACTCAGTTGCAATTTCTGGCAAGTAACTCTCTCTACCTTTTCTCAATGATATATCTAAAAATGCTTTCGTCAATTTATTCACCTTACCCTCAAATAATACATTGAAGATTTCAGCTTTTTTCCCAACGTTGATAATTGGGCTTTTAAGAAGTAGATAAAGATCTCTGTTTTCGACCATTTTTGAAAACCCTTCCATATCACTAACAACTTCGTCCATCACCTTCTGATCTTTGGCAAGGTCAAGCAATGATTTCGCGTATCTAGAGGCTATTCTTATTACAGACATATTAAGCTATAAATTCTTGTGATTGAGATGAAAAATTCAGGATCAATAAACCTACAATTCTTCCATTTCTCAAATTTGGTGCAAATGTATGGATTATTCTGGTGTTTTTAGGCAAGAAAAGCCATGTATTTTAAGGGGATTTGGAGGACAACCAACATTTGATTTTTCTGTCTTTTTAATATTCTTCATTTTCTAAAAAAAGATACTGTCAACACATCAAGAAGCCGATTATTTATACAAAATTTGCAATTTTCACAAAATATAATTTTTTGTTTTTATTTAACTCGAATGCTAAATTCCAAGTCTTTCTGATGCGATTCAATACATATACGTTTATAATGTAGGTTGGAATAGGTAATTCTTTAGCGATGATCTGCCAATTATATTTTAATGTCACAAACAATACAGGTGATATTTTTTATTTACTCATTTTTTCATCAACTTTGGGAAAATCTTATCTAACCGTCAACCTTCTTAAAATGATAAATAAAAATCAGGTTTTTCTTACATTCCTACTCATTTGCACCATATCCATATCTTTTGCCCAAAAGGTGGAATTTAAAAGCACAAGTTATGATGGAATAAAAAAATTAAAGACAGTAAATGTTGGTGAATTAGATGATAAATATCTTCCACATCTTCAAAATTTGGAAGCTCCAGACGTTTCGGGAAATAAATACAAAGCATTCCTGGCACAGAGAAAAGAGGAAATTAAGAAACTTTATCCTCCATCAAACGAACTAGTCGCCAAAAAAAGATCCATAGTCAATCCACCTGAAGTAATCAAAGTCTTTCCAATAATTGGTGTATCCACTGGAATACCATGTGACAATCATCTTGCTATGAATGGTGACGATATTGTATCTGCTGGGAATTTTTACATGGCCGTGAATAATCCAAACGGAGGATTCTCCAAGAAATTCACCCTGGACGAATTTGCCCAGGCAGCAGGCATCACCAATCAGCCATTTGATCCTCGTTTGGCATACGACCCAGCATCGAATAAGTACATATTTACATTCTTGGCAGGCAGCAATAGTTCTAATACAGACATCGTAGTAGCATTTTCTGAAACGGCTGATCCTACGGGCAATTGGAATATTTACAGCTTACCAGGTAATCCCAATGAATTGAATGAATGGACGGATTATCCTATGATTTCCATAACCAATGAACATGTATATATCACCATTAATCTATTAAAAGACAATGAATCCTGGCAATTAGGCTTTATCGAAACTATCATTTGGCAGATGGACAAATCTACTGGATATGATGGAATTGACCTTGGAGTAGAACGGATTGATGGCATCACTTTTGGTGGTCAAAATATTAGAAACCTTTGCCCTGCAGAAAGTGCTACGGAGTCTATGTTTGATGATATATACTTTGTTTCGAATAGAAACTTCGCAGTCGAAGCCGATTCCTTTTTTCTGGTTAAGGTAGACCCAAATGCCTCAAGCCCTGAAGAGCAGGTAGAAATTAATTTTATCCAGTCAGATACACCTTATGGAGCTCCGCCAAATGCAGCGCAGATCGAAGGATTCTTCCAGACGAATGATGCACGTGTCCTGGAAGCTTTCAGACTGGATGATGAGATTCAATTTGTGGGAAACACAAGAAATTTGGACAATAATAAAGCTGGAATATATCATGGCATAATAGAAAGTATTTCTGACCCTCAAATGATCAGACTGAATCACATTATTGGTTCCGATTTCGAAATTGGATATCCTGGAATTACATATACTGGAGAAACTTCATCAGATAGGGATGCCATCATAGCATTCAATCATACCAGCAATACAGAATTCCCTGGCGTATCCGCCGTGTATTCAATCCCAGAAGAAGGATATTCACGAATTGTTGAATTGGGCAAAGGAAACAATTTTGTGGATATGCTCAATGCTGATTTAGAAAGATGGGGTGATTATCTAGGAACCCAACGTGATTACAATAACCCTAAAACGGTATGGGTATCAGGACTAATCGGAATTGGAAATAAAATAAACGCTCCTTTGATTTGTAGAGTAGAGCGTCCCGAAAATCCTACTGGAATCGAAGAAGAAACTTCCTTTGATCCCACTACCACTGTATTTCCAAACCCTCTACAGGATAGAATCTCTATAAAAATGTTTATCGCCAGCAATCCCAATTCGATAAGGATTGATTTGTATGGAATCAATGGTGAGAAGATCGATAATCTCTACACATCAAACAGTGTGAAATACGGTCAAAATTCATTTTCATTTAATGCAAGTAGTCTGTCAAGTGGAACTTATCTAGTAAAGGTAATGCTGGACGGAAAATTATATGAGACGAAGACTGTGGTGAAAATGTAGGCTCCAGAATACATAAGTATACTAAACCTCAGAGGTTTAGTATACTTATGCACTCGGGTTCTGGTTTAGTATACTTGTGTATTACCCCTTTTTTCCTTAAAAAATTGACTTATCAAAGAAGAGCATTCTTCATACAAGACTCCAAATTCAACCTTCGTTTTTGGGTGAAGCATCTCTTTGCCGTAGTTCATAAACCCTCTTTTATCATCACTAGCGCCATAAACAACCCTTGAGATTTGAGACCAATACAAGGCCCCCGCGCACATATTACAAGGCTCCAAAGTCACATATAAGGTACAATCATGTAAATACTTCCCACCAAGATGGTCCGCGGCGGCCGTAATGGCAATCATCTCAGCATGAGCGGTGACATCGGTCAACATTTCTGTTTGATTGTGTGCTCTTGCAATAATATGTTTATTCGAAACTATAACTGCACCTACAGGCACCTCACCTTTATCAAAAGCTTTTTGTGCTTCGATCAAAGCTTGTTTCATAAAGTAGCTATCTCCCTGTACAGTTAACATTTCCTAAAATCTGCTCGTAAATTAAGACCTCCTTGAATAATTAGGTGCCTCCTTTGTAATGGATATATTATGAGGATGGCTTTCCAGCATTCCTGAGTTGGTGATCTTCACCATCTTGGCGTTCTTCAAATTATCGATACTCGATGCACCACAATATCCCATACTCGCTCTCAAACCACCAATGTACTGAACCATCACCTCTCCGACAGTCCCTTTGAATGGAACTCGACCCTCTATACCTTCTGGAACCAATTTTTTCACATCATCTTCTACATCTTGAAAATATCTGTCCTTGGATCCCAACTCCATTGCACCTAAAGAACCCATTCCTCTATACACTTTGAATTTTCGTCCCTGAAAGATAATTGCTTCACCTGGAGACTCCTCAGTGCCCGCAAATAATGATCCCGCCATCACCGTATTCGCTCCTCCGGCTAAAGCTTTGGCGATATCACCAGTATACCTTATTCCACCATCACCAACAATTGGTACGCCTGTTCCTTTTATACCTTCATAAGCACTTTTTATAGCATACAACTGCGGCACTCCCACTCCTGCGACAATTCTTGTTGTACAAATACTTCCAGGTCCAACACCGACTTTCACTGCATTGACTCCTGCATCTACAAGTGCTTTTGCACCTTCGCCAGTGGCAACATTTCCACCTATTATTTGTAGATAAGGGAATGCTTTTTTTGCTTCTTTTACCGCATCCAGCACCCCTCTACTGTGCCCATGTGCAGTATCAATACAAATCGCATCTACACCCACCTGCACCAAGGCAGAAATTCGATCATTCATATCATTAGTCACACCTACAGCAGCACCTACCACCAATCTACCATGACTATCCTTACTGGAATTAGGATAATTTTCAACTTTCAAAATATCCTTATAAGTAATCAATCCTTCCAGCGTATTTTTATCATCGACTACTGGTAATTTTTCGATTTTATATTTTTGAAGGATATCTTTGGCTTGATCCAGGGTAGTACCCACAGGTGCAGTAATGAGATTCTCCTTGGTCATCATATCACTGACCAGTTTATTTGGATTCACCTCAAATCTTAAATCTCTATTGGTCAATATTCCTATCAATTTTTTATTGTTGTCCACGATAGGAATACCTCCAATTTTGTGCAACTTCATTAAATCAAGTGCATCTTTAACTTTGGCATCATGGGTAAGTGTCACGGGGTCTAGAATCATACCACTTTCGGACCTTTTTACCTTCCTTACTTCCTCTGCTTGAGCAGTAATAGACATATTCTTGTGGATTATTCCAATCCCACCTTGTCTTGCTATGGCAATCGCTAATTTGTATTCTGTCACCGTATCCATGGCAGCAGAAACAATGGGTGCATTTAATCTTAAATCCGTTGTAAATTGTGTTGAAATATCCACTTCTCTCGGTAAGATTTCCGAGTAAGCTGGGATTAATAATACGTCATCGAAGGTAAGTGCTTCAGAAATTGAGCTCTGGTTATTTGCAAGATTCTTTTCCATGCGCAAAGGTATGTAAAAAGTTTTGAAAAAGAATTTTGGCAAAGGGAATATTTTGAATCTATTTTGATACTGGTTCAATCCTCATTTATGATGTTCTGTATTCATAGAAATTATCAAAAAACAAATGATTAAAGAGGCAAACTATCACGTTTTAAGTAGAATGACAAAACTCCAAATGCAATCCATACATAAAGTAGAATTTCAAAATTTATCGAAACAAAGGCCAACAACAGAATCAAATAACCATCTGTATGAGGAATATTCAATGCCAAAGCACATAATATTTTTTGAATCAACTTGTAGATAAATACTATACACAGCAGGTTTGAAAAGAAGGGTATTTTTGGAGAGTTGATCGGATTAAGTAAGAAAATGATCTTCATACAGAATACGTAAAACACTATTAATGTAAAAATGTCCACTACCAAGAATTTCATTGTATAGAGGCCAATAGCAGTTTCATCCAATTGGATAACGGCAATATTAAAAACTTCAAAATCCAACCATATTTTTTCTGTGAGAAGTCCTCTTTGTTGAAGATAGGTAGTGATAGAATCACGCGAAGCCGGAAGCATATATTGTATAAGGATAAGAAGCAACAAACCGACTACAAAAATATTCGAACTCAATACCAGTCTATAAATAATAGCTCGGAACCCAATTTTCTTGATCATTTTTTATTCTTCTTATTGCGCAATTAAAGGTAGCATACTCCTAAAGCCAAATTTTCCATTAAAGGGAAAGAAGTATTAAAAAGTGTAAAAAAATGAGGCGTGCCGTTCACTTTCTGTCAGATATTACTTCCTATTTTTTAAATTTGGAAAAAACCCATGCTGCATAACCACAAAATTCTATTTGTCGATGATGAGCGTCATTTTAGTGAAATGACTCAAGAGTATCTGATGAGTAAAGGATTAAAAGTAATACTCGAACACAGCAGTGAAAAGGCGTTGTTGACATTCAAACAAAGCAAGTTTGATCTCTGTATCTTAGATATAAAAATGCCTTTCAAAGATGGCTTTGCTTTGGCAGCAGAAATTCGTGAATTCAACAATCATATTCCCATAATATTTTTGACAGGTCAGATCAAGAAAGAAGATCGGATCAAAGGTCTTTCGCTTGGCGCCGATGACTATATCACCAAGCCATTTAGCATGGAAGAACTCTATTTGAGGATAAAAAATATTGTAAAACGAACCAAAATAGAACAAATCACTAGGCGTGAAGTCGAAAAATATAATATTGCATCGTACCACTTCGATCCTGCTTCTAGAGAACTCTCGAAGGATTCCAAATCGATTCGGCTCACAGCTATTGAATCAAAGCTGTTAAAGCTGTTTTGTGAAAATATAAACGAAATAGTTGAGCGAGATTTGGCCTTAAAAAGAATATGGGGTGATGATGATCTTTTAAGAGGCAGAAGTCTAAATGTTTACGTTTCAAAACTTAGAACATTCTTACAGGAAGATGAACGAATTTTATTTTTAAATGTCCATGGCTATGGATATAAAATGACTGTCAAAGAAGACTAACAATAGTAAGGATAGATTCTTTAAGGACTTTGCATTTTTCAGTCAGTATTTTATCGGCACCTTCTTGTCTACACAAATCCTCAATTTCAGCTGCAAGCCTTCCTTCTTTTTCCAAGCCGATATACCTTACTTGACTTTTCAGACTATGAGCAGCAATTTCTGCATCTGTCAAATTCCCAGCTTGAATACATTTTTCTAAGTTTTGAACAAGCTGTGGCGTTTCTGTTTTGAATATCTTCATAAATTTATCCACCATGCTTTGATCGTTATTCAATAGTGATTTGAGATGTGATAAATCCATAATGTGACGTTTTCTATTCGCTGATATTCAAATTATTGTTTCTCTCCTGTTGTTTTGAATCAACTACATACTTCTTGATTACATTTATTAATTCTTCCCCGTTTATCGGCTTGGTGATCCAACTGTTCATACCTCTTTTAATACACTTTTCCAACTGCTCAGGAATCGCATTTGCAGTTACCGCAATTATAGGTGTATTTCGATTCGGATTACCTCTTTCTTGTCTTATGGCTTCACTTGCTTCATAGCCATCCATACCAGGCATCTTGATATCCATAAGAATTATATCGTAATTCGAATTTCTTGACATTTCGAGTGCTATTCGTCCATTGGCAGCAATATCAATTGCCGCATCTTTAAAATACTTGTTCAACAATGCTTCTGCTAGTTTTTGATTGAATAGCGTATCCTCAGCAACCAAAAAATTAATACCTGATGGAAATTCGAATGGCTCTTGCTCAGATTCTGACTTTTCCGAATGAGGATTCAAAATTTTCAGATTTAGAGAAAAGGTAAAATTAGACCCCCTATTTAATTTAGACTCCACCCAGATTTCACCTTGCATTTGCTCCACCAATTGCTTAGAAATGGCCAATCCCAATCCTGTACCCGAAGTAAAATTTTCTGGATCAGAAATTCGTTCAAAGCTTTCAAATATTCTTGTTTTCTTTTCATCCGCAATCCCTCTACCGCTATCGATAACAGAAAAATTGATTTTTGCGATTTCGTCTTTGCACTCAACCAAACTTACATCAAGACTGACTTTTCCCTGATCAGTAAACTTAATGGCATTTCCGACTAGGTTCATTAATATCTGATTGATTCTACTAACATCGCCATTGAGCCATTGTGGAATTTTTGAGTCTAAATTTATTTGATAGTCCAAGTCTTTTTCTCTGCATCTAATTTCAAAAATTCTTTTCAGTTGACCTAAAAGCAATCTTATTTCAAATGGTTTTTCTCTAATAGTATATTTACCAGATTCTATTTTGGATTGATCTAGTATATCATTGATGATTACCAAAAGGTTTTTGGTAGATTCTTGAATTATATTCAGGTACTCCCTTTGTTTGGAATCTATTGCAGTATCGCTAAGCAATTGACTCATTCCAAGGACAGCATTCATCGGCGTTCTGATCTCATGACTCATATTTGCCAGAAACATCGATTTGTAATTGGCATTCTGTTCAGCTATTCGTTTTTCCTTTCTTAAGTTTTCAGTATACAAATAGTATTTACTTATGCCATATAACACAAAAAAAGCAATGAGCGCGATGAGCACTTTGAACCAAGCTGTTTTCCAATAAGGTGGTAATACTTCAAAATCAATCTTCTTCGAATAATCAGACCAAACACCATCCCTGTTAGCGGCTTTAATATAAAATGAATAGTGTCCAGGTTTTAAGTTGGTATATGTCACTTCTCTCTGGTGGCCCACATCCCTCCAATCTTCATCAAAATGTTCAAGTTTTACCCTGAAATTTATTGCATCATTGTCATCATACTTTAATCCAGCGTATTCAAAAGTGATTACTTTTTGATTGGGTTTGACTCTAAAGAATTCAATATACTCTGGGATAACCTCCATTTCAATATTACGATCATCTAATCGGATTTCTCGTATTACTACTTTTGGAGCTATTTTATCAATCTCAATTTTTTCAGGATTAATTAGAAGCACACCTTTTGTAGTCGGAAATAATATATGCCCTTCCTCCGTAATACCCGAGAAGCCTCTAATAATACCGCCCGAATTTTGAGTATTCCGATAACTCTGACTTTTTCTTTTTTTGACGTCATATCTGGTTATTCCATTTTGAGCGAACCAGAAAAAACCATTCTTATCTACCTGAGAAGAGGTTATTGGTGCTGCCTCCAATCCATCTTTGTGGGTATAATTTTCAAAATTCCCAGTTGAAGAATTATATCGATTTAGAGAATTTCTGGTAGTAAACCAAATATCGGAATCATGCGACATGAGCCCTGTAATACTCGTATTGATTTCTTCGCTTTCATAGATATCATCGAATAGGTCAAATTTCTCATTTTGGGTATCGAATTTAATAAGACCAGCTTTTGTCATCCATAAATTTCCCTTCCTATCCTGGGTGATCATCCCAATAGCATCATTCTCCAGACTAGGAATATCCTTGGATGGGTAAAACCATTTATGTGTTTTTGTATCATGATTATAATAAAACAACCCTATTCTCGAAGCGACCCACTTGATCGATTCATTTCTACGATCAGCAATCATTCTAATATTGGATATTCCATAATCCTGTTGGCTTGAGGCCCGAATCGATACTACTCTGTTTTCATCTGGTAAATAATAAAATAATCCCAATCGATTTATCGTAAACCATAGTCGTCTCTCCGAATCCATATGAAAGCTCTGAATACTCGCTCCATCAGATTTGATTATCGGTGGACAAACTATTTTTTGTGAGGGATCATTCAGACTTGCCCTATGATAAACACCGTACATCGTATTGGTCCATATTCCACCAAATGGATCGCCATACACTCGTAAAGTATAGTTGTTCAAATCTGTTTTTGATCTTACATTTCGAAGCAATATGGGTTCATTGGTATTCAAAGCGAACTTGTTCACCCCATGAAAAAGTCCCAACCACAAATTTTGGTTTCTATCTTGGTGCAAGGAGTAAACAGAATTGACTGAAATACCTTCTGTATCATTCGGATCACGATAGTATTGTCTCTCAAATTTCTGATCCTTTATATCACAGACCAAAAGCCCCTTGTCTCCCATTGCAATAGAAAATTTACCTTCAGGATATTCCACTAAGGCGTTGATATTTTCATCCAAAAATTTAGCTGGCAAATCAGGATTTCGAACTTCACCTGAAGAGTAATTGAAAATTTTCAAGCCGTAGAATCCGGTGATCCAAAGGTTTCCATATCCATCATCCATGCAAGATTTACAGGCAAAAATGTCAGAACCAGGAATCCTATCTTGAAGAATTTCCACTGCCTTCATTTCTTCTTCATTCACTTCATACAATCCTCCTAATCCAGTGATATAAATTTTCCCATTAGCATCTTCGCAGATATTTGAAGACAGCCTCTGACCAGCAAAGTCATCAAACTGAATTCTTTTGAAACAATTTTTTTCTTCATCATACAGATCCAATCCCTTAAATGTTCCAATCCAAATTCTGCCCTTCGAATCTTCAAATAAATCCCTCACCATCGGAGATGAAATCGTGAACGAATCCTCCAATTGATGCATATATCGCGTAAATTTTTCTGTTTTGCGATCCATCCTGTTGAGACCATTTTCCGTTCCAATCCAAATTCTGCCTTGACTATCACATAGTCCAGAATAGATCCATGAATTACTCAACGAAGTGGTGTCCTTAGAATCATTCACATAATAATCAGTTGAATACCCATCATACTTAACCAATCCATTTCCAGTACAAAACCAAATGAACCCTTCTTGATCTTCAATGATATCAAATACATGTCCCAATTGGCTTCCGTCTTGATTCACGATGTTGTCAAACTCAATGTTTTCCTGAGCACTAACATGTATTATGCAAATAGCACATAACACATAGCATAAGCAATTCCGGATGTTGTGATATAAAAACACTTTGTTCAAAATTCGTTGATCATAAATTTAAAAGATATTGGAGACAACTCGCAATTGATACTACTCCAGCGTACCGATTTTTACACTTTTTAATACTTCTTGATAATTCTTAAGGAAATTCCTGTATTCCTCTTCCAAACTTTGCAGCATACAATTAAAAAACATTCAAACAATGAAAAAATATTTTCTCTTCTATCTATCTTTCTTCTGTCTCACAGCATCCGCAAACAATCTACGTATCAGCAATGTCAGTCTCGAAACTCAGAATGACAATCTCAACACTTATCAGGTCAAATTTGATATTGCCTGGGACAATAGTTGGCGCACCTCTACCTTCGAGAGCAATTGGGATGCCGCCTGGGTATTTTTAAAATTCAGAGAATTGCCTAGTACTGAGTGGCAACATGGTGAAGTTTTCTCTGTCGGTCATGTTGCACCCTCTGGATCAACCATTGATCCTTCCTCCGACAATATGGGTGTAATGATATTTCGAGATAGTGATGGTATTGGAAATGTGAATTTCACCAATGCAGAAATCAGATGGTGGTATGGGTTTAATGTTCCTGATGATGCGGTAATAGAGATCGCAGTAATGGCTATTGAAATGGTTTATGTTCCTGGAGGAAGTTTTCAATTGGGTGATAATGATTTTTCTCAAGGATCGTTTTCGAATTATACCGTCGTGGACGAAGTATCCATCTGTTTGGGATGCGAAGAAGGTATTCAAAGCAATACAGCTCAGATGGAAATTGCGGATGATTTTGATTCGCAGAATCTCGAAATATTACCCGACGCATTTCCCAAAGGATATAATGAATTTTACTGTATGAAATACGAGATGACCCAAGGTCAATGGGCAGATTTTCTTAACAAACTTACTGCGGCTCAGGCATCGACCAATAATACAAATGAAGAAAGTGTTGGCTATGGTATCTCAAGTAGTAGCAACAGTCCGTTCAAATATTCCGCAGCAAGACCGAATCAGGTGATTGGACATCTCTCCTGGCACCAAGTCGCAGCCTATGCAGACTGGTCCGGTCTTCGTCCTATGACGGAATTGGAATATGAAAAGGCTTGCAGAGGATTCGCTAATAGAGTAAGTGGTGAATATGCATGGGGAAATTCTTATAAACATCATGACACCTACATCATTATCAATGAAGGCATGCCTAACGAAATGATACAAAGTCTTCCACAAGGTACTGGCAACTTAATGGATCCTGCAACTGGTAGCAATCTAAGAAGGGCGGGAATTCTGGCTGCAAGTTCGGTAAACAAGACAAGGCAGGAAACTGGTGGAACTTATTACGGTATCATGGAAATGAGTGGCCATCTTTCCGAGCTAGTTATTAATGTAGGGACTTCCTGGGGAAGAGTTTATACGGGTTTGCACGGCGATGGCGTACTGGATCCCAATGGTGATCACAATGTCGACTTTTGGCCAGATATCTCAGGAATTTTTGAAGCATGGGGCGTAGGATTAAGAGGAGCCGGGATGGCATTCTTTGGCGCTCAAATTTCAAATCGTCACAAAAGTAACGATCACGTCAAAGCCAAGACGAATAGTTTTTCTAATGGTGGACGATTAGTGAGATCAGGTTTATAATTATGAAAAAAGTAATCCTTATCAATACGTGCATTTTTGTACTTCTTTCTTCAGTGCAATGCCAGGTGAATAGCATTTTCAAAGGTGGCGACTCAGATGGATGGAATTTACAGACTTTTATTATTCCTCAGAACAATCAGATTTTCGCAGGTGGAAATATGGATGGACATGCCATAAATCATTATATGAAACCTCAAAATAATTCGATTTTCACAGGAGGAATTGAAGATGGGTTTTCATATGATATATATATACATCCTTCCAACAATTCAATCTTCGAAGGAGGTATTGAAGATGGGTTTTCTTTTGACACATATATTCAACCTAAGAACAATTTAATCTTCGCAGGTGGTATTAATGATGGGTTTTCTTTTGACACATATATTCAACCTAATAACAATTCAATCTTCGCAGGTGGTATTAATGATGGAATCGATTGGTCTTCTTATACGAATGTAGTATGGAGCGGAAACATCGACGAGGACTGGCACAAATCGGGCAATTGGTTTGGAAATAAAATTCCTCTTTCCAACGACAATGTGCGTATTCCTGAAAACAGGCCCTTCTATCCATTGCTCTCAGACGGTTTATTGGTGGTAAATAGTGAACTTCTTGGCAAGTTCGAATGCCTGAATCTTAAGTTGGATCAAGGATCATCATTTACGCTTGACATCGATGCATTTTTGGAAAACAGTGGAGAAATTGATATTTCCGGGAATTTTCATGTAAGAAATTTGGATGAAGAAAGTGTGAAAAATCTAGGTATTGGATTGATACACCTAAGATCGTCAGGGGCATTTATGATTAAAAACAATTAACACATAATTGCATGGGAACAATAGTGAAATTATCGCAGAATAGTTCGAAGTTTGAATCCAAGGTTCTTAAGATTCCTGTATATAAAACCAAAATCGCGCTTTCTTTGGAGGAGGGGCTTATAATTGTAAGTACTAAAGACATTGTCTCTTGTCGAGCCAAAAGCAACTACACCCTAATTACTCTAAAGGACAAGACTGAATATATGGTATCAAAAACATTAAAACGATTTCAGGAAGTTTTCAATCCCAATGAGTTTATTAGAATTCATCAATCTCACATAGTTGCTATTCAAAGTATTTCCCGAGTTGATCATCAAATCACCTTATCCAACGGACAAGAAGTGCCTGTTGCCAGATCTCAGCGCCCCGTGCTTTTGGCTCTAATAGAAAAATTAGCAGCTCGGGTATAAGTCGTAATCTTATGAATTTTAGCTACGTAGAGCACAAGGTATTACAATAAAGAAGATGGCAGAGAAGAAAAAATAAGCTTTAAGTTTGATAAAAATCGGCTATTCTAGAGGAAAGAGTCATTCCAACATTAGTTTGTCATTCGAAATTAGAGATTGGATGTGGCTTAACCTCTTCAAATTCTTAATCTCTCCAACACACCCTCCAACTCACTACTTATCATAGCAGTTGCACCCCATAGAAAATCACCTTCAATATCATAACCTGGAGCATCCATATAAAAGCCCTCACTCAACCTTACTTTTCTGGAGATTTTGAATGCCGGATCGACTAAATTCCTAAGTGGCACTTCATAGATCCCTGCAACCTCTTCTACTTGTGGCACATACGCAGGATGATAATCCATATACCCTACAAAAGGGTAAACCATAAAATCACTGGCAAAAACGTATAGTGAAGTTAGTTCGCCAATCACCTCTATATCAGAAGTGGGCACTCCAATTTCTTCTTCTGTCTCACGTAAAGCACAACCGATCAAAGAATGATCACCTTCCTCAAACTTCCCGCCAGGAAACCCAATCTGACCTGCATGTTTGTCATCGGGATGGGAAGCCGCTCTTTTGATGAACGTCACATACAACTCTTCCTGTTTAGGATGGAGAAGCGCCATCACACATGCTGTCTTATGATTGGCAGATGGCTGCCTATATTTCTCACTATTCTGAATAGGAGACATTCTTGTTTGCGCTTGCACTCCCGGAAGCTCCAATTCAAATTGTCTTTTGAGAATTGGGATGTGTGATTTGTTCAAGTCTATTGTTTTTAATCGTATGTAATAGTAACAATAAAATGCTTAGGAAGTTTTATTAGGGTAAAACACAAGCCAACACTTAGAGTGATCGCTTGTATTTTCCTGAAAAAAGAAAAAAGGCACATGAAAACTCACATGCCTTTCTATTTCTGCTAATTTATTATAATGTTATAAATGCACTTGCATTTATAACCAAGTGACTTCATCTTAAGCCGTTACCAATTCTCTTTCGTTGGCCATTTTTCGCATGTTGATCAATGCATATCGCATTCTACCAAGTGCTGTATTAATACTTACTCTAGTCAGTTGAGAAATTTCTTTAAAACTCATATCTGCGTAATGTCTTAGTATCACTACTTCTTTTTGTTCTGGAGGAAGCTGATCTACCAGTTTTCTGACTCTTTGATGCATCTGTGACTTGATCATGGTAGCTTCCATGTTTTCGTCTTTAGATTCTAACACATCAAAAATGTCGAAAGTCTCAGTGGCTGATACTTTTGTACGTCTTTTATTACGTCTAAAATTATCTACACACATATTATACGATATACGCATCGCCCATTGCAGGAATTTACCTTCATGGTTGTACTTACCCTTTCTTAAGGTATCAACTATTTTGATAAATACATCCTGAAAAATATCATTTGCCTTTTCCGTATCCTTTACGAATAGGTAGATAGAGGTGTAAATTTTGTCTTTGTGTCTTTTTAGGAGAACTTCGAAGGCCTTGTCGTGGCCATTAAGATAAGTTTTAATCAATTCCTGATCTGTTAGCTTCTGTACATCCATAACTTATACTTTTAATCGGTTAAGTAATTTAATTTCTGACTAAGTATTTATAAGTGTAGAATGTATTGTATAAGCTAGTAAATTTTGTGAACTAATTAATTATGGTGCAATATATGTTGATTTTGGCAAAAATGAAACCCCAAATCTAAAATTAAACATATATAATTTTTTAAATGTATTCTTAGCCTTTGATGATCAGGGATTTACAATTCTATATTTAATATCTTAAGAAAATGTGAAAATTTTATATCACATCGCATCGATTCGAACTTCGACCACTTTTGAGCTACTTCCCTTCCTTTCAGAGTAGGCAAATACACGGTAAGTTCCTGCTTTGGTTTTTATACGAGCTACTCTGTAACTTGAGTTTTTATCTGCAGATTTTCCGTTGTGGAGGATCTTGTATTTGGTCACTTTCTTTGATTCCAGAAAGGCTTTAATTTTCCTAATTGCAGATGATCGATCAATTTTTTCCTGATTATCGTTGATGGAAAGACTGATTTCTGAAGATAAATAAGAGTCCAAATTTTCCATTTCACCCTTCCCCAAGGCGTTCAGGAAGTCTACATCTGTTTGCGCTGAAAGTGACAACGCAGCCAAAAAGAAGACGTTGATTAATATCGTTTTCATACTTACTAATTTTTGATTTGAACAATTAATGCTAAGTATTCAAATCTCATTTTGTTAATAATAATGATGTGCATTTCGACTATTACACTCCAATACAACTACAAACGAAGGCACCATAGTATAAAGTTCAAGAACAAATCTTAAAATTATTAAAATATTCCACCATGAAATCAAGTGCTTATAAATCACTTTATCCTCTGTAAGTGCAAGAGTTTAGCAAATATTTAGAATAAAAATAGTCTCTGGCAATTTAAAACCCATACAATTCTCTTGTCATATTCAAGAAATCATATTATTAATTTTAACAATCCTCAGGAGAATAAAACATTTAATTGCAAAAATGCACAACTACCAATTCTTTAACACCCACTTAAAAATAGAGAGATTTTACCTGTTTTTATTGATGAATAAATTATCTTTGCACCAAAATTCAGAAAGCCTTAATTCATAAAATATAAATATCATTTCAATCTATGGCTAATATCGGGCAAATTAAGCAAATCATCGGTCCTGTAGTGGATGTAAGCTTTTCAGTAGAAGGAGCTAAACTACCAGAAATATTGAACGCTCTTTTAATCAAAAGAGAAAATAATACTGACCTAGTATTTGAAGTGCAACAGCACCTTGGAGAAGATAGTGTAAGAGCTATTGCAATGGATTCTACAGATGGACTTACTAGAGGAACAGAAGTCATTGATACTGGTGTTCCAATTTCAATGCCTATCGGTGACCAAATTAAAGGAAGACTTTTTAATGTAACTGGTGACGCCATCGATGGACTAGGAAATGTAGAAAAAGAAGGTAACTCCAGAGCTATTCACCAAAAGCCGCCTAAGTATGAAGATCTATCAACAGATACAGAAATTCTTTTTACAGGTATCAAAGTAATCGACTTGATTGAGCCTTATGTAAAAGGAGGAAAAATTGGATTGTTTGGTGGAGCCGGTGTAGGAAAAACAGTTTTGATTCAGGAATTGATCAACAATATTGCAAAAGGATATGATGGTATATCAGTATTTGCAGGAGTGGGAGAAAGAACGAGAGAAGGAAATGATTTGTTGAGAGAGATGCTTGAAGCAGGAATTATCAACTATGGTGACAAATTCATGCATTCTATGGAAGAAGGTGGATGGGATCTATCTTCTGTTGACAAAGAAACTTTAAAAACTTCAAAGGCAACATTCGTATTCGGACAGATGAATGAGCCTCCAGGTGCGAGAGCGAGAGTGGCATTATCTGGACTTTCTATTGCAGAATATTATAGAGATGGAGATATGGCAGATCCTCAAGGAGGAAAAGATATCTTATTCTTTATCGACAATATCTTTAGATTTACTCAGGCAGGTTCTGAGGTATCAGCACTTCTAGGAAGGATGCCTTCAGCCGTGGGATACCAACCTACACTTGCTACGGAGATGGGTCTGATGCAAGAAAGAATTACCTCAACCAAGAGAGGTTCGATTACTTCAGTACAAGCGGTATACGTACCTGCGGATGATTTAACGGATCCAGCACCAGCAACGACGTTTGCTCACCTTGATGCGACTACCGTATTGAATAGAAAGATTGCTGCGAAAGGTATTTATCCTGCCGTGGATCCATTGGATTCTTCTTCTAGAATTCTAGATCCTGCGATTATTGGAGATGAGCATTATAATACTGCAGAAAGAGTAAAAAGAATTCTTCAGAGATATAAAGAACTTCAAGACATCATCGCGATTCTTGGAATGGAAGAATTGAGTGACGAGGATAGAAACGTAGTATATAGAGCGAGAAAAGTAGAGAGATTCCTTTCACAACCTTTCCACGTTGCAGAAGCGTTTACTGGTCTTGAAGGAGTATTGGTTCCAATCGAAGATACGATCAAAGGATTTAATATGATTATGGATGGTGAATTAGATGAGTATCCAGAAGCTGCTTTCAACTTGAAAGGGGACATCGATCAAGTAATCGAGGCTGGTAAGAAAATGCTTGCTGAAGCATCTTAATCTATTTATCTATAACGTCAGACTGATAAAAATTCAGATATGGAATTAATCGTACTTACACCTGAAAAAGAAATCTTCCAAGGAGCAATAAATTCTGTTAAAGTTCCAGGAGCAAATGGACAATTCGAAATACTTAATGGTCACGCACCAATCGTATCTAGTCTTGTAACTGGACCTGTGAGAATAATAAAATCAAGCGGAGAAAAAACAGTTTTCAATATTGCAAAAGGTTTTGTTGAAGTGCTTGGAAATGAAGTTTCTTTACTTGTTCAAGGTGTAGAAGAAGCGTCTAATAATTAATATTCTTTTATTAAGAATAGACAAATAATAATAGAGCCTCACATTAATTTGTGAGGCTCTTCTTTTTTTCAACACCATGGTTCTTATTATTGAACCAATACCTTCCTGCCAAAAACTGACGCTCCTTGCCTTAGACTTAAAATATAAACACCGCGCTTCAAATTTTCTATATTCAGCACAAGAATGCCCCCTGCAGTTGCCGGGGTGTCAATATTTATTTTTTCCCCCAATACATTACACAAGGTAATTTCATCAATCTCCTTCAAGTTGCCTTCCATCCTTATCATTATTTCGTCATAAGCAGGATTCGGATAAATATCAAATTGATTAGCAAAAACATCCCCATCCACTCCTGTAGATTCGGAATATTCGTATAATTTAAAATCATCTATCAATCCTTCGACAATCGAACCTTGTCCAAAATCCGACACCTCATATCTCACCTGCATCTGATCCGTAAGTTCTACATAATCACTAAACTTATACATGCCTTTAATCCAATGTCGATGATCCCCATAATTGGTTTGTTCGACAGTCACCCAATTGACTCCATCATTAGTAATTTGCACCTTCCATTGTCCTTGAGCTGGAAATATGAATCCTGAACCATGCGTAAACCATTTGTAAAATTCGAATACTGAAGTTTCTTTGATACTACTAAAAACTGGAGATGTCACCGTTGTCTTCCCACCATCTACATCATTCGCATACCAGATATTACCAAAACTAGCTCCCGTGACCAAACATTGGTCTCCAATGTCACTATTGTCACCTTGGGGGCTTACTACTTGTCCAATACCGTTAATTACAGCTTGTGGAATTCCCTTTTCCCATCTTCCAGCATTCGCGTTGTCAGTTACATCAAATAGTTTCCATCCAAAATCCAATTCAAAATTATCTTCAAAAGTTATTTCAAATCCTCCTACTAGGAATGAATAATATTCGCATCGATAATCCTGAGAAGGATGATAATAAGTACTGCTGCAATCATTGTCCCATATTTCAAAATAATATTTCACAAGGCTGCCTGGAGCCATTGAAGGAATATAGGCCACAAATTCCAAATCACTCTCTTCAATCATAGGGATACTAGATTGAGAATCAAAATTATCGGTAGAATATACCAAGGTCAAATGATCATAATTATCACCCAGATTGAGTTGAGGAGTATTTACAGAAATTTTATAATCTTCTCCGATATTATTGATCGATGGATATGGTGTGTGCATTAATTTCTGGCTTATAAGAAGGTCTTTCCCTATCCCATGATTACAGAATGCCGTTTGGATAGCATCTCCATTCGGTGTTCCATTGACAAGATTACCATCATCATCGTCCGCTACAAGGGTCTCTAAGTAAACTTCTGCAAAAGCTACAGCAATATCTTCGTCATCAGGCGCCCCATATTTAGCCAAGTGAGAAAGTCTATAAGCCAATTCTGGAGAAGTCAATTGACCCAAGTCCCAAAATGCTCCTCCAAGTATTAATCCATCGGTATGCTGCTGTCCGACAACATTGATAGGGAATTGATTCGTATTATTCAAATTTCGAGTCATTGTCCCTGGACCAAACCACCCAAGTGCAAATCGACTGTCATCCAATAAGAGTGTTGAATAAATATCCGAAAATGCTTCATGCAGGATAGGATTTTTTAAACCCCAAGGATGACCGATCTGATTGTAAAGTCTATCATTGACGGCATGTCCATATTCATGATAAATTACAGATGCACCATGAGCAGAATTCATGGCACATGTAGCATCCTGGGTATTAAAATGAAGGTTGTTACCATTCCAATAGGCATTGCAGAAAGCGGAATTATCGTTGACAATACACTGCAATGGATAATCCAATCCAACAAAATTCGAATCAATTGTTTTGTTGTATTCATGCATTCTATTGATGTGGTAATATACATTCCGTTCCGAAACCGATGAGTTCGAATCATCCCAATGCAAAGTGATATCATCTTCACAATCTATTTCCATTTCAATTTTCGCATCTCCTCCATTAAAGTTTTGGATTGACACATATTCTCCACTTAATGTTGTACTTAAATTTGCAGTTGCAGATTGCATGTTGTAATCAAATTCGCCATTCTCGTCTGCAAAAATTTGAATCCCGCCTACATTAATACTTAGAAAAGGAAGGTTTCTGGCAATTTGATTTTCGGTAGGTATAGTAGGCAATATGTGCGCCGAACACCCTCCCTTGACATTACCGAATAAGCATTTGTGAATGGACTTTTCTAAAGTTCCATCTTTTAGATTGATCAATACTATCTCAGATATCTGATCATTATCATTGACCTTGAATTGTCGAACTGGATGATAGACCAATTGACCTTGCTCCCAAGTGGGCAAAATATATTCTTCCCCATACTGATATTCCACATCAAATCTTGATTTGGATTCAAAATTTGACTTTAGAGTGTCTTGAAGCGACACTTGAGAAACAGGTTTAAAGGAAGGCACCGATATATCTTTATAATAATCCAATCCAAACAGGAATAGATTGCCATTTTCATTAACTCTAAAAGTTATTTCAGTATTCAAAACTTCAATTCCATCAAAAACCTGGTAAAATTCAGCATAATATACCTGACCTACCTTGTGTATTGATCTCTTCTTAATATTGTTAATATCTATACCAAATGAATCCTCATTACTCGATAGGAAAGATCGAATCAATGCCTCCAATTGGATTTCGTTTGAAATATTATTCGCCAGTTTTATAGGTTCACATATAACCCGATGTGGTAAATTTGAAGATTTATTTGGTATAATAATGGTATTCAATTTCTCCTTCAAAGATTGAAGATCAACTTTGATTTTTCCATCCTGGCAAAATCCCGATTGAGTAAGGAACAATAATATTACTATTAAAATTGATTTCTTCTTCATTATTTTAATATTCAATAAATCAATAAAGTGCTGGATTTCATCATGCCTGAAGCAGACGAAATGGTAACAAAGTACATGCCGTTCGAAATTTTGGAAGGAACTAGAATTTCCATATTCGTCTTTTCATTCGAAATAGAAGTTTGAAGTACTTGCCTTCCATCAGGTGTTAATAGTGTGCACATAAGGTCTTCACTCCGAACTGGTAATTCTTTAATATTTATACTTCGGTTTGAAGAATTATAAAAAACAGAATATTCGAGCGGTGGAATGTCTGAACTTGAGGTAAGTCCCCTCAAGCCTGTAATCATACGAATGACAGACGGATTCAGCGGTCTGCCATTTGCATCAGTCACAGGAATGGACGAATTGACAAAAAGCGTATCCTCTGAAATCGATAAAGCAAGCCCATTGGGTCGAGAGAAAGTTGCCTCCCCAGCGCTTCCATCTTTGTTCCCTCTTTGCCCTGTCCCTGCCAGTACAGTCAATTCACCATCCAAAGTAAGTTTGTAGATTCGATGAGACCCATGGCTTGCTACATAAAGAACGCCTTCTTTTTCCGAAAAAATAATATGCCCATTACTTGGCGCCGAGACCCCAGGAATCCCTGGAGTGACAGCCAATAAAGATGCTTGACCACTTGGGTCTATCTTTACAATATTTCCATTACTAAAATTCGATACATATAGATTGTCATTATTGTCTCTGGTGATTCCGTTGGGGCAAAAGAATAGATTGGATGTGGAAAAAACAGAAGATATCCCATCTTTTGTGACTTTGCTGATCGTATTTCCATTGGTACCACAACAATTGCAAACGTAGAGATTATCATCTGCATCAATATTTACACCTACATTACAACTAATACCATTGGAAACAAAAAACGAAGCATTGCCACCTGGGCTGATTTTACTTACCGTTCCCGCACCAATATTGCTTTGAAACAGATTTCCTTCACTATCAAAGTCATTTCCAGACGCTCCACTTAAACCAGTAGCAAAAAGCTGCACTTGATTGTCATTATTATAATCAATCACCCAAACTTCCGTGCCATTTGCATTGTCCAAACTTTCACCAAAATTCGCTACATACAATTTCTCATCTGCACCGACATTCAGCCCTCCACTACCATCAATTTCTCCTGTAATGGTCTCTACCATTATTTGCTGTGCGTGCACAGGAATTACTATTCCAAAAAATAACAAGGCCTTTATTAAAATGATTTTATATACTATTCGAATGCTCATACCCTTAGTTTGATTTGAAAAATGGAATACTTCTCACTTCTTCTTCGATCGTCAATACGGCGAAATACGAACCTTCCTTTAACTCAATTATTTCCAGAGGTACATTATTCACTCCAGGATTTATCTTTATTTGTTGTCTCGACATTTTTTGCCCATTGACATTTATAATTTCAATCATTCCTTTTGAATATGAATCCATGGAAAATTGAACTTGAGCATTATTTATTGCTGGATTCGGATACAATTTCAAGTCGATAATTGATTCCGCAATATTGTTGGTCGAAGTCTCTGGATCAAAAACAAGATCCCGTTCATACACTCCTCTTCCATGAGAAGCCAGTCTAATCTTCCTATTCGCTTTGGAGTAACTTAGATTTATTGACAAAGTAGCATCTGGCAATCCATGAGAAAATATTTCCCAGGTAGATCCTGCATCTCTAGATAGGTATACACCCAAATCATTTCCAACATAAATGTGATTTCCATTTAGAGGATCCACCAAAATTGAATTAGTGGGTACATCAGGTAGAGCATCGATCAACTGCCAATTGTCTCCGCCATCACTGGATTTTGCGAAATGTGCAGAATTGAAGCCAGAAAAGACCACGTATATAATCTGATCATCAATAGGGTCAAGGGCTATATCTTTTATTATTCTATTTGGCAATGACTGGCTAATATCCACCCAAGACACACCACCATCTATTGATTTCAATAATTTGGCAGAGCTGATGTTCCCTGACGGAAATGGATTCGGTGAGGTGGCCAAATATATTGTCGAAGCATCAGATTGTGATATGGCAATATCAATAATCACATTGCCATCTGGAAAGTTGGTGCTTGTAGCTTCCCAGGTATCACCCCTATCTTCAGACTTATAGAGGAATTGGCGTCCAGCATAAACGATGTCCTGATTGGTAGGTGCCAATTCATATGGAGCGCTAAATGCTGTAAATTCGTTTGGTGCTGTTGGTGGACTGATCAAAAAGAATGAATCTCCTCTTGTGTCAGATCTTGCCAGAAATAATCCCTGTGCCGAACCATAGATTATGCTGTCATTTGACGAATTGATGGCCGTGGACATACCATCTCCACCTATAACTCTACTCCATGACGGGCTGCCATCGTAAATATAAGTAGCATTATCTTGAGTACCGCCCAAGGCCAAGTTTGGATCGAGAGCAGAAGTAGAAAAGTCAGGATAGAATTGGGTAGTTTGCAAACCACCATTGAGTGTTGTGAAGGTATTGCCTCTATCTTCTGATATATTCACTCCACCATCTCCAGCAAAAAAGATTTTGTCAGAATCAAGTGGGTGGTAATACACGGCATGAATGTCTGAATGTATAAACAGAGAATCGCCCTCAGGTTCATCGACGGATATTTTACCAAATTGCCAATTCGTAAGACCCGAAACCTGAACAATGCTATTGCCACCATCTTCGGACTTCCAAGCATCAATACCTACATACATCATTTCATTGGTATTCGTCGGATTGATCGCTATATCATGGGAGTACCAACCCTGCCAAAAAGGTACGTTGGTATTATTGACAAGGCTCCAATTGATCCCCGCATCAGTAGATTTGAATAATCCAGCAGGGGTCGTAGGTCCATTATTAAACCATCCTACTTGAATTGACGCATAAATTGTGTTTGGGTCTCCCGGCAAAAGACTAAGTTTCGCATTTCCAGACCAAGCAGGAAGCAATCCATCATCCAGCAATTCGGCAAAACTACTTCCTTTGTTGGTGCTCTTAAACAAGCCAGAAAGTGAAGGATCAAGACTTGAATTTAAATTTCCCTGAGATACATATATAATATTATCATCAGTGGGGTCAATCTCCACATCAATTGCTGGACCAACAGGATGAATCAAATTCCAATCCTGACCACCATTTAATGTCTGATATGTTCCGAGGGTAGTTGCTGCATATACTTCATCAGGATTCTGGCGACTCATCTCCATGTCCGATACACCAACAAGGTCAGGCCCATCAAAAGATAGAGAATGTGTCCATGACAAGCCTCCATCTACTGTTTTCAATATCCCCAGGCCATACGTACCTCTCGTAAATCGGTTGGTAGTTCCAGGTTCTGTCACTCCAAAATTTTGATAGACCTCTCCTGTTCCCAAGTACATGACATCTGGATTATCAGGATCAATAAGAATAGAGCCTATACCAAGAACAGGAAACCCTACTTCTACATGTTCCCAGGCGTACCTGCCCTTCCCCATTGTTGTGGTCTTCCAAAGACCTGCACTGGCCGACCCTGCATAGATAATATTTGGATCTGTAGGATGAAAAGCAAGACACAAAATTCTACCACCAATATTCTCTGGTCCAAGACTTTCCCAACAATCCTCCCCATCTCTGACTACTGAGGCCGTTTTTTTCTTTTCGGCTTTATAAGCCTTCAAATATTGCTTTGAAGAAAGTTTTTTCTCCGGGTATGACCTTTCAAATGCCCAGGCATCCATTGCCTCGCCAGCTCCTGAAGTTTTTAGTTTGTATTCGTTATATATTTGGTTGGGGTCGTCTTTTTTATTGGATTTATAAATAAAATAGGAAGAAACAATAAAGAGAATAAAAATAGCTTTAGGTATAGTTCTTTTCATAGCGCAGATTTTGATTGTAAATAATTGTAGATGAAATTCCGCTTGAAACAATTCAAAAATCAAGAATTCAAAATATAATTTATGTCGGCAAAAACATATTTAGACCTAGAGTTATCCAACGGCACTTATCTACAATCAAACTACAGGTTCAATATGGACCAAGGCAATTTCGCATTTGAATTTTCAGGCATTTTGAATATTAGCTATTGTTATTAATGGCAATTTGTTTCATCTTTGCCGAAGAAGTTATATCGATAATTCATGAAACTTTCGACACGTTATATTCTAATTACAATAATCTATTTTTCAATCCATCAATTTGCTTTTGCTCAATTGGAACAAAACACTTGGTTTTTTGGAGGAGGGTTATTTGACACGCAAGCTGGAATTCGTTTTGATTTTGTGACCAATGAACCTACCCAATACAATGAAGTCCGATACCCATTAAAATTACAAGAAAACAATATCATCGTTTCAAATCCATCTACTGGTGAAGTAGTTTTTTATTCAGATGGTCAATTGGTAATCGATGCCACCCACCAGCCTATGCCTGACGGTACTGATCTTAGTGGCAATCCCTCTACCTTGTATGGGACTGCAGTTGTTTTCGACCCATCTGGATGTGATCGGTATTTCATTATAACCGTGCAATCCGAAAATGCCGCTGTTCCTCGAAAAATATTTTATTCGGCGGTTGATTTAGCGATGCCTGGAAATGGTACAATAGATAATCCACTCGGGAATATAGATACAGCGGTTAAAAATATTGATTTCACTCCATCCGGGGTGAATTGTGCCGAAGGTGTTTTTGCACTTCCTAAAGCCGGAGCCACTAAAGATTCATGGATATTTTTTAGTAGTCGTCAGCAACAAGTACTTTATATATACCAAGTCACTTCTTCAGGTATTTCATATTTTGACCAATACGATTTGAACACACTGTTACCCACCTTACCATCGGAAGATATTTTTGACACAAAAATGGATTTTCACCCTTTGTCTGAAACAGAAGGAAGATTAGTACTCGCTCCAGGAAGGAATCTAAATCAGGCAACTTATCCGATTGGCAGTTTTATTTTTAATACGGAAACGGGAATACTCGACCAAAGCTCGTATCAATTAATTACACCCAATACTTACTTGACTTATGGAACTACATTCTCTCCTGACGGAACAAAATTATATTTCAGTGATTATGTAGAGAAATCGATTAAACAATTTGACTACAATACAAATACCCTCACTACAATTGGTACTTCTTTCCACAACGGGAGAACGGGTGGTTTGGAAACAGGACCTGATGGAAAAGTCTATTGGGCAAATGCCTTCGTGATAAACTCACAATCCACACCCATCACTAGATTGTCAGTTGTCCATCAGCCAAATCTTGCTGGCTTGGCTTGTAACCTCTCCATTAACGATTGGGATATTGGTGCTGATATTAGTCCTACCCTTATGGGAGCGCTTCCTTCCTTTGGTACCTTCCCCAGTCCACCATTTGTTCTTCCGCTTAGTCCAGATAATTGTGGTCTGGGAAATGGCTCTGCGATAATCGACCCTGCCGAAAGTACACCTCCATTCCAATATGAGTGGGACAATGGTGAAACAACAGCCGTAGCCGTCCAACTTTCAAGTGGATTGCACCAAGCAACTATTACAGATGGTCAGGGCTGTGAAAGAACATTAGAAGTATTTATAGAAGAAGAAAATGATTCTGTTATTCATGAAATTTCTGGGGATTTAATCATCTGTGAATCTGGAAATACAACTACACTCCTGGAAGGAGAAGCTGGTTTTGAATCATATCTGTGGTCAAATGATGCAACAACGCCATCAATTGTTGTAGATACTCCTGGGGTTTATACTTTGTTGGTAACTAATGCTGAAGGTTGCCTTGGCGAGGCAAGTGTTGAAGTAGTTGAACAAAGTCCCTCAGTAGAAATAATTGGTGATACTGTTTTATGTGAAGGGAATACTGAATTTATAACATTGGAATTGGACGGAACATTTGATGAATATTTATGGTCAGATTCAAGTAACGAAGCTACTCTGTCAGTCAATCAAGTTGGGGATTATAGTGTGACGGTAACCAATGCTCAAGGATGTATCGCCATAGATTCATTTACTGTTTCAGTAGCTCCTCCCATTGAGATTTCGATTTTTGGTGATCCAAGTATTTGTGAAGAAGGAAATACAACAACTATATTAGGTTCAGAAGAAGGTTTTGAGTCATATCTGTGGTCAAATGGAGCCACAACACCATCAATTATTGTTGATGCCTCTGGGACTTATACCTTGCTGGTAACAGATTCGATAGGGTGCTCTGGTGAAGCAAGTTTTGAGGTAATAGAAGAAAGCCTTACTGTCGAAATAAGTGGTGATACTATAATATGCGAAGGTAGTTCTGAATTTATAACATTAACCGTAGAAGATGAATATAATAACTACCTGTGGTCAGATTCAAGCAACGAAGCTACTTTGTCCGTCAATCACAGTGGGATATATATTGTGACTGTTACGAATTCGGAAGGATGTATGGCCATGGATTCTATTTATATCTCATTGATCCCCTCTCCTGATGTATTTATTTCTGGTGATACAAGTATATGTGAATACGGAAATACCACAACATCCTTGGGCGCAAGTGAAGGCTTAGCATCTTATTTTTGGTCCAATGGTGAAACATTCCAAGATATCGAAGTCAACACACCAGGAGTCTATTCCGTGACGGTTTCAGATGACTCTGGCTGTACCAATGAAGCATTTATTCAAGTGGAGCAGGAAGTTGTAACAATAGATTTAGGTGACAATTTAGCCTTTTGTGAAGGAAGCAATGAATCCATAGTTTTGGATGCTGGAAATGGATTCTCGAATTATTTTTGGTCTGATCAAAGTACAGAACAAACACTTTCAATTATTGAGCCTGGGAATTACTCCGTTCAAGTAATAAATGAAAACGGTTGTTTTGCCATAGACTCAGTTGAAGTCACTTCAATACCAAATCCTCAAACCAGTATTTCAGGAGACAATACCCTATGTCAATTTGGAATTACTCAATCAATATTGGATGCAGGTGATAATTTTCAATCCTACCTTTGGTCAAATGGGGAAACAAACCAGATGATTGAAGTAAGCCAACCTGGAAATTATTCAGTTACGATTACCAACATGTATGATTGTACGGGTGAGGCAAGTATTGAAATAATTGAAGATGTTGTGGAGGTGCAAATTTCAGGGCGGGACTTGTTGTGTGAAGGAAATTTAGATTCGATTGATCTGACTGCCAGTGAAGGATTCGTCTCCTATCAATGGTCCGAGGATGAAGGTATGGATAGAATTTTGAATATTATCGAAGCAGGTAATTACAGTGTTACAGCGACCGACTCTGAGGGATGTATTGCTATTGATTCCATTTCAATAAGTTCGGTTTTAGCACCTCAAATAGTTGACTTAGTCGCACTAATAGAAGTCGAATTTGGAGAATCGGTAATTTTGAATCCTACTATTAATTCTTCTTCTCCCTATACTTTCCAATGGACACCAACTGATTATCTCAGCTGTCCAGATTGTCTATCGCCGATAATTGAAAAGCCCACAGAAAATCTGTTGTATAACCTTCTAGTAGAGGATGACTTTGGTTGTATAGATACGGCAAGTGTTGCTATTCGCGTACTATATGACAAGGATGTGTTCAGTCCAAATGTATTTACTCCAAATGACGACAACATTAATGACAATTTTACAATCTACGGGACCATTGCTCTTAAGGAGATTAGGAAATTGCAAATCTTTGATCGATGGGGAGAGCTTATTTTCGAAAATCGAAGTTTCCCACCGAATGATCCGAGCTTTGGTTGGAACGGAGAATTCAATGGTAAAAAAGTAAACCCTGCAGTATTTGTTTGGTTGGTAGAGGTAGAATTTTTTGATGGTACGGTTGAATTCCTGAAAGGAGATTTGACTATAATTCGATAATTTTCAACTTCGAAATTATTCAATAATTTTAAAATAAATAAAAGCTAAGTTTTAATTCCAATTGAAGAAATGGCCATTAATACTAAAAATGAAATTTGGCGTTATTCAAATGAAAAGACGTATTATGAGTAATGATTTTTGGAAATGTACTAATAGAAAACTTATAATTTGAGACTTCACTGGCACATAATATTTTGGGCTATCTACTTATTAGTGGAGTCATTTATAGTCTTCAATACTGGAGAATGGAGACATAGTTCCTTAGGGCATTCTCTTATCTATCATGGCTCCTTATTGATCCCAAGAATTGCTTTTAGCTACATATTTTTGCTCTACGTCTTGCCTTTTCTCACAAAAGGAAAACTTCATGTTCTAATTCGAATCTTTTTGGTAATAATATATTTTGCCGTTGGTCTTTTTATCTATCGAGCATTTCTGAATAAAATTTCCTGGCCGCTTATTATGGGTCACCTTCCACATTTCAATCCTTTTGATCTTCGACTTTCTTCATATTCATTTTTAAGGTTGGTGACACCTTTAAGTCTGTTGCTTGGAGTACTCTCAGTAAGAAAAGAATACTACCTAAAACTTCGAAATGAGCAATTACAAAAAGAACAACTGCGATCGGAATTAAACTACCTAAAGGCACAGATAAACCCTCACTTTTTGTTCAATTCATTTAATAATCTTTATGTGCTGGCTATGGATCAATCAGACCATACCGCTCCTGCTATCGAAAAACTTTCTTCACTATTCAGATATATTTTGCAATCAAGTTCTAAAGAAGAAATAGCAATACGAGAGGAAGTAAAAGTGCTGGAAAGCTATGTAGAATTAGAACGATTGCGCTACCAGGACATGAAGGTTGATTTTGGTACCAATATAACCGAAAATCACAGAATGATTCCACCATTGTTGATGCTGCCTTTTATAGAAAATGCCTTTAAGCATGGTGCCTCAGAGCTTTTGGAACATGGTCATGTCAGTATAAACATCCATCAGAAAAATGATCAACTTATTCTGAATTGTGAAAACACTTTTGATACTGATAATATTAGCTCAAGTAAGAATGGAGAAGGGATTTCAAATGTCACAAAAAGGCTCAAACTACTCTATGGCGACAAATATATCTTGAATCAAAGCAGCGAAGCCAATCTATATAAAGTTGAATTAGTGATTCCAATTGCAAAACAAAATTGAATCATGAATCAACTTGAATGTTCAAATCAATAATTATAGAAGATGAGCCTTTGGCGGCTTCCTTATTGGAAAGGTATGCTCTTCAAAGTGCCGACATAGACAATGTGGGTTCTTTTCGCAATGCATTTGAGGCCAAATCATTCTTATCAAAAAATGAGGTCGACCTGCTTTTTTTAGATTTACATTTACCGAAGATTAAAGGTTTTGATTTATTGGAAAGTCTTGAAAAAAAGTACCATGTCATATTGACTACTGCCTATTCCAATTATGCACTTGAGGGGTTTGAAAAAGGTGTATTTGATTATTTGTTAAAACCAATACTCTATCCCAGATTCGAATTGGCAATTGATAGATTAAAAAATCTTGTTTCTACTGTTGATCAAGGAAAAAAAATGTTGACAATTCAAGTCAATAAAACAAAAATTCGAATATTAGAAAACGAAATCAATTACATAGAAAGTAGTCGAGGGTATGTCAATGTTCATGATCGAAAAGGTAATATATATAGGACCAAAACATCTACTCTAGCTATTCATCAAATGTTGTCAAAAGATTTTTTGCGAATTCACAAGTCCTACATCGTCAACATAAATCATGTAACTACCCTGGCTTCAACCGAGTTGGTCGTATCTGGTTCTATTTCATTACCAATTGGAAGAAAATATAAGGAAAAAGTTTTAGCATCCTTGTCAAAAGTCTTTTAGTGCTCTTATGATGTTCTAATCCAATTAATAATTAAATTTTGGAAGTGTTGAAAAGCCCTGATTTCTCGATATCTATGAGGGATGTAACGACATTATTATTAAAAATTCTTTCCAAATTTCGTTAAACTAATGTTACACGCAAACATAGTTGGTGTATATCTCGTTTCTAAGTGGTTATTTTATATTTTTACGGGCTGTTAGTAAGGGTGCAGCTTAGAATAGAATGATTGTACCCTCTAATTTTAAAAACTAAAGAAAAATATGCAGTATAATTCCGATGTTGAAGCGGTAGATGGATTAGCTAAATCATATCAAGAATTAAAGTCTGAGATTGCCAAGGTAATAGTAGGACAAGACGATGTTGTAAAAACAGTAATCTTATCGTTATTCAGTAATGGACATAGCCTATTGGTAGGTGTACCAGGACTTGCAAAAACTTTATTGGTTAGTACTATCGCCGATGTTTTGGATTTGAACTTTAAGAGAATTCAGTTTACTCCTGATTTAATGCCTTCGGATATTACAGGTGCGGAGATTCTAGATGAAAGTCGGTCATTCAAATTCAACAAAGGACCTTTGTTTTCGAATATTGTACTGGCTGATGAAATCAACAGAACACCGCCAAAGACTCAAGCAGCTCTCTTGGAAGCCATGCAAGAGAGATCAGTTACCGTAAGTGGAGTAAGGCATTTATTAGACAAACCATTTTTTGTTTTGGCTACGCAAAATCCAATCGAACAGGAAGGTACTTATCCATTGCCCGAAGCACAATTGGATAGATTTATGTTTAATATTCCTTTGGATTATCCGAGCTACGAACAAGAAGTAGCGGTAGTAAAGAGTACTACGACAAATGAAAAAATCCAGTTGAAAACCATCCTGACTGGAGATCAAATTTTATTTTTCCAACAATTGATACGGAAGATTCCGATTGCAGATAATGTACTCGAGTATGCCGTGACACTTGCAACTAAAACAAGACCCAATACCTCTATGGCAACGCCAGAAGTAAATCAATATATCAGCTGGGGTGCAGGTCCTAGAGCTTCACAATACCTAGTACTTGGAGCTAAGGCCCATGCCGCTATTTCGGGTAAGTACTCCCCAGATATTGAAGATGTCAAAGCCATTGCTAATTATGTATTGCGACATAGAGTAGTACGAAATTATAAGGCTGAAGCTGAAGGAATAACCGAGGAAGATATAATAGGAAGGCTTATGTAAGAAGTACACTCAAGAGCACCCGTTTTTGAGTTACAACCCTATTCGTTAATTCGGATAGGGATTTTTTTCTTTAAATGTTTACTAGGCATATTCATTAATAAAATATCTTTCTATTTATTTTTTCAAGGTGCTGAAATTCAGTTATTCATATTTCATTTAAGAACCTGTACTTCTGAATTGATCACCCTTTTTTTGATAGATATTGCGTAATGTTGAGGTAATAATTTTCAATTTAATCTTCCGCTCGCCGCTCGGGCGTTCATTTCTTTCTTGAAAAAGAAACGAGCCAAACCCCGTAAAACGGGGCAGGAAATTCAAGGCCTTAGTTGGTTTAATCCAAACAAAGTTCAATCTTTGGTAGTAAAAATATACCTTAAGCTTAATTCTATTAAAATTGTTCTTACTTCTGAATTCCCCTTTACTAAACCTCGGAGGTTTAGTAAACTTTAAAGAAAAATTGAATCTAGTTATTAGAATTAAAAGTATAATACCCAATAAGGCGATCATATCTGTCACCAGGCTCTCTCAGATAAACCAAGACCTGATAATCATTCTCAGTATCTGCCCAGCTGCCTTCTATTTCTCGGGCATTCAAAATTCCATCTTGATCAACTCCAAAATAGAAATCATAATATCCCTGTTTCAATAATATCTCAGCTACATATACTTCCTGCTCATCGTAGTATCTCATCCTATACATTTCGTCTACTTTCCAGTCCGTAAATGCGCCCATGACATAAATCTCTTCTTCTCGCTCAGGTGATTCTAGTGTAAAAATTACGTTGGCGTAATCTCCGCCTGTCGTACTAGATCCAACATCTTTGTTTTGAATGACGAATTGTCCATTGGCATCGGGCACTGTCGTGTAATAAGAATCATTTTTTGGTCTTCCAAGATCCAATAATACATCTGTGCTATATTGATTCAAATCTATAGATTCAATTCCATTGGCTACAAAATCCAAAGAACGTATGTCTGCACTCCGAAACTCTTTCAGTGCTGGAAATGATATTTTACCTGTATTATCTATAGTCATTTGATCGCCAACTGCAAACCTTGGCCTCAAATCAGTAATAGCATTGTCCCATCTATAATTTTGGAGTACTGAGACCGATACTGTGTTTCTTGAATCAAGGATTTTGAAATCTTTATTATTCACAAATAGATCAAATTCGTAGTGTGTTCTTAATTTTGAAACATCCAAGGGCCTTCTATTTCTTACACTTACATTCACCGCTTTGTCGATTACCATGAATCTTCTAGTGATGACGGGTATTCGATCATCAACATCACCCCCTTCATAAATAACAAGTAGATAATTACCAGAAATATTCCAACTCAAATCTACATTTGGTAGCGGCAATTGATAGTTTATATAAGGAATTAAGGTATTTACTGAAAAAAAGGAATTGTCAATCTCTTCGTCCACAAAGCCATCCAAATATTCAATTCTTTCCATTTCAGAAGGCGTCCAATCCTTGTTGCAATGAATAATATCGTAGGTATAGTCTTTTTGTTCATTGTCCATATCATCGAAAGAAACTATTAATCCTTGGCGATTTCCTAAATACACGATAGGAGGGTCGAGGGGATTTCCGGTCGGATTGATTTTTACAGACTTAATATTGGTTACATACACATAATCTTCGAAATAGATATCTTCATATTGAGCTTGAAGTGTGCCACAGAGTAAAAACAAAAAAGTAAAAATTAGCAATCGATAGTTCATATACATTATTAACGCTTTGAATAGTGGGTGTTCTTATTCCCAGTATTATAAACTCCATAAGTAGAGTCCAGTATTGTTAACAAATGTAAAAATATAGTTAGTGTGGAGTTAAGTAAGTGGCTGAAATTCTATAAAAAGATCGAATTGGTCGTGATAAACTGGTATTAAAATATCGTGATTGAATGACTGGCTATTTTTGAAAATTCAACATTCTCACTTCCTCCAAAGCGATATAGTGAAATTGATCCCAAAGTGTACTATAACTTTTCGGAGGCCAGGTGAAATCATAAGTACCCAGTCTATGAAATATTTTATGCACTATCAGAGACAGATAATATTGTGGAATTTTGTACTTATTTGTAAGTACATTTTTAGCTTCATCCATATTTTCCTGCTCAAAATTCAATAAGAGCACTGCCCTATTCAATTCGTTGTTTGATGTCTTTCTCATGGTTTATATCATTTACTATATAATGCAAAAAAGGGGTATAATGTGACACTGTTTTTCCAATAAATTGAAAACAATTTCTAAGTATCTGTAAACATTCATGCAATACATGTAGTATTTTCACAATATGAATATTTTTTGTTTAACTTTTTCAGATATTTATTAAACAATACTTTTCTCATAAAGTTTAAAAAATTGGTTTTGAAAAAATCCCTGAGTCAAAATCAAATATTAACTCCTTCATTTACTATTAAGTTGGAATTGCCAATTGATCAAATTCTACAATCCAATATTTAATAGTTCCGATTTCGAAATTCTTATATATTCTTAATTGGGCAAATTATTATTGATTTTCCCCGAATAATCCTTATATCTCTTTGTCTTTTACTTATTTACGGATGAGAAGTTGATCTTAATATGAGTATTTACAACTTCCATCATGGTGAATCATTGGCCTTCTCCAAAGGGATATTCCGCTATTTAGACTCCATTACTACCTCTTAATTTCTTGTGTTGAACATGACATTTTTATAAATAAATTGTTAAAAGTCCCTTTTTCAAGTCACATTTTTGCGTCTAAAGGTATTATAAGGGTAACTACTTTAAACGATAATATTTCTACTAATCAATTACAACCTACTAGAAAATATTATTACACCCTTTGATTGAGCCCAAGTCCGTTTTTACCGGCTAAAGGCTGAATTGAGTATTAATTAACCTTTAAAACTTAAAGACATGATGACCAAAACCATAGCAATGTTGCTTTCGATATCGATGTCATTCGTTTATCCTGCAGCACACACACCAACAATAGTATCAGTTGATATAGAATTTTGCGATCATAACAAAGCATTTGAGAAAAGCATTTGCACAATTCAAGAAGCAGAATTTAATAGCAACAATAGGATGCTTATAGATCAAAATGGAAACATCAATGATATTATCATCGATAAAAGATCTATCACCTCCGAAAAAGCCGAAGCAATCTTCGGAAATGGTAGTGTCCAGATCGAGCAAAAGAGTATTATAGATGTGCCATACATTCAGAAAAGTATTCTCATAAGACCAGGAGAATACAAGGTAGAAGAACTTAGAAGAGGATATAAAATCCAAATTCGGTAACGATACATTTGCTGATAAATTAGAGTAAATGGTTTGATAATTTATTTTTAATTAAAGTATTTTAAGAAGGAGAAAAAGAGTTTGATATCTCTTCTTTCTCCTTTTCTTTTTCATTTTTAATTCTGGAACTTCATTCATTTCTCTTTTGGTCCAATCATTGCTTTATATCAAGGTAATATCGAATACAATGAAAATACTGATTATTGGTGGTGGGAATATGGGCCTTACTTTTGCGAGAAGTTTTCTAAAAACACTCATCGTTACGGCAGATAATATGCTAATTCTTGAAAAGTCCCTTAAAAAAGCAGAAGAGTTAAAGAAGCTGAATATAGGAGTAGTATATGGAGAGCCTGGCAATTATATTAAAGATGCCGATTTGATCATTCTCGCTGTTAAGCCTCAAGACACAAAACATCTATTCTCAATTATTCGTGGCTATATAGACCATCAGCAAGTTATTCTATCTATAATGGCAGGTGTAAAAATTGATACTATAGCCAATCAATTAGGTACAGATAAGATAATTCGAGCTATGCCCAATCTTCCAGCTCAGATAGGTGTTGGAATGACAGTTTTCACCTCTTCGGCATCCGTAACGAGGATTGAATTGGTCACAGTACAAAATCTACTAAATAGTACGGGCAAGTCCATTTACAAGGAAAAGGAAGCTATGATTGATGCCGCTACAGCAATCTCAGGATCTGGCCCTGCCTATATTTTTTATTTTATGCAGGCGCTAATAAATGCTGGTAATAAGATGGGATTTACCCAAGCAGAGTCCGAGTTACTGACTTATCAAACATTTAGAGGTGCAATAGACTTATTCAATAAATTTGATTTCAGTTGTGAAGAATGGATATCCAAAGTGTCCAGTAAAGGAGGCACAACTGAAGCGGCATTTGCCTTGTTGAATGAAAAGGATGTTTCTGAAAAATTTCAGATGGCTATTAATCAGGCATTGGTTAGGGCACAGGAATTGAGCGAATTGGCTGTGGATTAAATAATGATGAATTGGTAATAGTGAATGTTTGTAAATATTGAATCGGATTCATTAGTTAACTTTGCCCGATGCTAGATTTTCTCACCCACATAAAAGAAACAATTGATAACAATGAGTTATTCAAACTTACATTGTCAAAGCCTAAAAAGAAGAATGACCAATTTAGAAATGTTTTTGTGAGACCCATTAGTAATGGAAACGAAATCGTATGGCACGCTACCTTTAGATATCAAACCAATGACAAGACCCATAATTTCGACTCCGAAACACTTCCTGCAGAAATAGAAAGGCTACTACAGGAGTCATTTTTTAATGCTGATCTTTTTTTAAAAAATAAAAAGCTAACATTACTTCAATCCAAGAAAGGAAAATCCAAAATCCTGACAACCAAAGAAGAGCATGAAATAAAAATCGAATCACATGATCATCAAAAAAATAGATTGATTCCAGAGTCTACGGCTTATCTTATGGATTTGGGTATAAGCTCTACCAACGGAAAAGTCTTTGGTCATGCCCAGGATAAATTCAAACAGATTAATAAGTTTGTCGAACTACTCTCTAATCTAATTAAAAACGACTCCTCAATATCTTCTATCCACGATATGGGCTGTGGGAAGGGCTACCTTACTTTTGCTTTGCACGATTTCCTTACCAAAAAACTAAATTCTGAGATCAAAACCAATGGCATAGAAATTAGAAAAGACCTCGTTCAAAAATGTAATACAATAGCTGAAAAGAATAAAATGGACGGACTTTCTTTTGAATTGGGCAGTATTGATGATTTCAAAATAGATAAAACGGATGTGGTAATTGCCCTCCACGCTTGTGATATAGCAACTGACATGGCCATCTCAAAAGGAATCGAAGCACAGGCAAAATATATTGTAGTAGCTCCTTGCTGCCACAAACAGATTCGAAAGGCAATGCAAAAAACAGATTCCAACCTGAACTCATTGTTGAAATATGGAATCCTCAAAGAACGTCAAGCAGAGATGATTACAGATACGATTCGCGCCTTGCTACTAGAATCTCAAGGATATGAAGTCAACGTATTCGAATTCATTTCATCTGAGCATACAGGAAAAAATGTGATGTTGACCGCGAAAAAAACCAATAAAAAAGATGGTAATGCAATTCAAAAAGTAAAAGACTTGAAGCAGGAATTTGGAATTGATTATCACTATCTGGAAAAACTTC
Source organism: Saprospiraceae bacterium (assembly GCA_965230575.1). GTDB lineage: Bacteria > Bacteroidota > Bacteroidia > Chitinophagales > Saprospiraceae > CAJXUU01. The sequence continues at coordinate 2,220,716 of OZ246013.1, read as the reverse complement.
TCAGTTAGTTTTTAAACATTTTTAGGCCTTTTGTAAATAGGTACCGTACTACATGGTTCTCCATACATAAGACTAAGCACATGCGGTTTCAATCGATTGGTAAGTGCTTGATATGCACCCGCAGGCACAGGTTTGTCACTACATCCTTTGATGACGATCCTCTTGTCCTTGTATTGATCAATCTCCAACTTATTTATTTCATTTTGGTAGTGATGCGTGAGATAAGCCTCTTCATCACCAACATATACCTCATAAGCATGTGGCTGTGCATATGAAGAGACCAGCATATATGCCCAAACTGGGATAATGGCATTAGCACTGCAATGCACTAAGAGTATGGCATCATCGTATTCAGACCAATCCTTATCTTTCAAAGCTTGACGAAAGTCTTTCTCCTTCAAGATCATTTCCATAAAAAGGTAATCCTTGAGGTCGAAAGATATGAACTTACGCTCTGGAAAATATGATTCCAGATTGATGGTTATGATGCCACTTTGAGCTACTCTATTGATCAATGGTCCTGCCATTTACTTCTTTGATTTGATGAACTATTCCTCCTCATTGTTGCTATCCGGAGTTTCGGAAGGAATGACCTCTTCGATTGACACATCTCCAATCGAATTTTGAGCCGAGGCTATATCGCGAGTCTTGGGAAGATCTTGAATTGATTTTAATCCAAAATAATCCATAAACTTCGCGGAAGTACTGTACAAGAGCGGCCGACCAGGTCCTTCACTTCTTCCAACTATTTCAACAAGTTCTTTCTCTAAAAGTTTCTGAATGCTATAATCACAGCTTACTCCTCTGATTTTTTCGAGCTCGCTTTTTTCCACTGGTTGCTTATACGCGATGATTGACAAGGTCTCCAAAGCAGATTTGGACAATTTCTTTTTAGTGGATTGTTTGAGGAAGGTAGCTACAGTTGGGTAGTATGCTCCCTTGGTCATAAATCGGTATCCATTTGATATTTCTACCATCTCTACAGCAAAGTCATCGCTTTGATATTTCTCCATTAACTCTGCTACTGCCTTTTGAACAACTTCTTTTTTGAACTTGGTTGCAAACTGTTCATCGAGGCAGTTTTTCAAATCTTTGAATGAAAGTGAGCTTTCGGCTACAAATACCAAGGCTTCAATATGATGAGAGAGTTTGTCCAAAACTATTGATGTTTTACTTCAGAAAGATACTACAATTTAAATCACTTCAACACCTAAAATACAAAAAGCCCTAGCTGAGGCTAAAGCTTGTTGTGCTATCTTTTAAAATGAGGTATGCTATTGCGGAAGTCCATTTTGGTTTTTCCAATAAATCCAAATAAGCATAATGATGAAAAGAGCCAAATAAAGTGCTCCTCTACCTACACATCCTCCCTTTTTCCCGTAATTATGATTGTCTGCCATTTTTAAGCTTTTAATTCAATTTGCCACAAAGAAAATGCATTTAATTTTATTTGTACGTGATTCCAACAAGAAATTTGACATATAACCATTTAAAAATTGAATGAACGGTCATTATTCGTCTATTTCTTTATTTTAGCGCATTAAAATACACCTTATTTCCCTTGAAATATCCATTATCCTAACAGAATTTAAAAAGTGAAGTTCAATTATATAATATTATTCCTCTCCCTTGCTATTGCCTCTTCGCTCATGGTGGGATGTCAATCAAAGATCAAATCAAAAAAGATAGATGATGCTTTTGAAATTTTGGATGATGAAGCATTTAAAATATTTAGTGCTTCAGCTCAAATTGAAGTTTTGGATTCCGGGTTTACCTGGACAGAAGGGCCACTTTGGCTGAAGGAAACAAACCAACTACTATTTAATGATATACCTCCCAATAAAACATTCTCATGGTCGGAAAAAGAAGGCACAAAATTGTACTTGGATCCATCTGGCTATACAAGTGATATTCCGCGTAAAGGAGAACCAGGAGCTAATGGATTGCTTCTGGATGCCGATGGACAATTGGTACTTTGTCAACATGGAGATAGAAGGATGGCAAAAATGAATTCATCGATTGATAAGCCTTCTTCAACCTTCACTACGATCATTGATAATTATAATGGCAAAAAATTCAGTAGTCCGAATGATGCTATATATTCCCGAAGCGGCAATCTGTACTTTACAGATCCTCCGTATGGCCTCGCCAGTCCAGACTTGCAAGAGACTACATTTAATGGTGTCTACAAATATTCTAGAAAAGGGAAATTATCAATTATTGATTCTACCCTGACAAGGCCAAATGGAATTGCATTTTCTCCGGATGAAGGTACTTTGTATGTCGCAAATTCAGACCCCGAGAGGGCCATTTGGATGAAGTATACCATGAATCAAACGACTGGTAAATTTTCTAAAAAAGAAGTATTCTTCGATGCCACAGAAAATGCAAAAACCGAAAAAGGATTGCCCGACGGATTAAAAGTGAATGATCAAGGGTACATTTTTGCAACTGGACCAGGTGGAGTCTGGGTTTTCAACCCCAACGGAAAAGCCATAGCGCGTATCAAGACAGGCCAAGCTACTTCAAACTGTGCTTTTGGTCCAAACCAGGGCGTGCTGTATATCACGGCCGATGATTATTTAATGAGGGCAACATTCAAATGATAACATCACTACTTCAGTCTAAAAATATCAACAAAAAGATTGTCTCTTTTGGGATTAAAGTGGGTATTATCATCCTGCTGGCCTGGATTCTATATGTGCAAGTATTTGAAAAAAATGAACTTGCATCCCTGATTATTCAATTTCAAAAATCCCTGAATCAAAAAGGAAGCTGGCTCTTTCTTGCAGCCGCTATTCTTTTGGTTCCAATTAATTGGGTGCTCGAAAGCACTAAATGGAAATTACTTATAAATAACTTTCAGAAATTTGATTTCACACAAGCGATATACTCTGTACTTGCGGGTGTGAGCTTGGCTATAATTACGCCTGGAAGAATAGGTGAATATGGAGGCCGACTTATTGGAATTGCCCAAAAAAATCAACCAAAAGCGATATTGGCAAACCTCATATCAAGTCTAAGCCAGAATATTGTCAATGTTGGCATTGGACTTATTGGAGCATTGGTATTCATGCAGAAATTCATGCCAATGCATCAAAGTATCTTTCTTTCCTTGATGTTTGTAAGTGCTTGTATCATTACGGTCATGCTACTGGTCTATTTTAGAATAGATCTTTTACAAGGTGCTCTCGCTTATTTACCAGACTGGAAGTGGATTCAAAAAATACGTTCGAGCGTCTCCACATTTGGCGATATGGACAACTCTTCTCTCTTTTTGATTTTAGGAATCTCCGGACTCAGATATTTGACTTATGTGACCCAATATGTATTGCTAATATTCTTCTTTGGGGTAACAGAAGACATTGTTGCCGCGATCCTGGGAGTGACAACAATTTTCTTTCTACAATCGAATCTACCTTTACCACCGGCACTATCCGTCCTTGCAAGAGGAGAGATGGCCATTTTTCTTTGGTCAGTATTCACGACCAACATTCTGGGCATAATAGCGGCATCATTCTCTTTATGGATAATAAATCTTGTACTTCCAGCCATTCTAGGCACCATAATTATTTCTCAAGCAAAAATATTTGAAGATTAAATGAAAGCATTGGTAATATCTGGTGGAGGCAGTAAGGGAGCATTTGCAGGAGGAGTTGCAGAATACCTGATCAAAGAACAAAAAAATGAATACGATATTTTTGTTGGCAGTTCTACTGGTAGTTTGCTAATTCCACATTTGAGTATAGGAGAAATAGATAAAATCAAAGATGCCTATACCAATGTAGTGCAAAAAGATGTATTTAATATTTGCCCATTTATAATCAAAAAAAATAAAGAGGGAGTCTTAAAGTCAAAAATAAACCACTTCAACGTTTTGAAGATGTTTCTCAAGCGTAAAAAGACATTTGGAGAAACAAAAAATCTTAGGAAAACAATTGGGAGGATTTTACAACCGGAAGACTATAATCGAATAAAATCTTCTGGTAAGAAAGTAATCGTCACTGCTTCTAATCTCACAAGGAATGCTGTTGAGTATCGGTATCTTGAAGACAACAGTTATGAAGATTTTTGCGATTGGATGTGGATATCTTCCTGCTTTGTTCCATTCATGAGCCTTGTAGAAAAGAATGGTTGTGAGTACGCAGATGGCGGATTTGGCAGTTATATTCCTATAGAAGAAGCAATATCCAACGGAGCTAAGCATATTGATGTCATTGTGCTTCGACCACGACATAGAACAGTTGAGCTCAACAAGTCCAGAAATGCCTTTGACATTATGCTTCAATCCATGGGCTTCATGCTAAACCAGATCGTATATGATGACATTCTAATTGGTCACTTGCAGAGCATCTATAATGACGATGTCCATGTAAGATTCTTCTTCACACCAAGAGTACTTACAGACTACTCTTTCTATTTCAATCCAGATCAAATGAAATCGTGGTGGAAAGAAGGATTTGAGTATGCAGAAAAAAGAGTCAACTTCTAATTTCCCTACTTTCCTAAATTATTTAGAAAATACTTCGATATAAATGTCACAGATAGGGGTAAATCTACATTATATAAATAGATGCAAAACCAGAAACTAATGATGGCTCTTGAAGCATCATTACGATAAATTAAAAATAAGGTTTTTAAGGTTTACTAGACTTCAGAAGTTTAGTGAACCTTCCTTATTTATTATCATCAATATATTTTTTCATAGCCAAATACACTCCATTGCTCCAACCAAATCCATCTTGTACAGGATACTCACCTCCACCTGCTTCAAGGCTAAGGTCTTCAACATTATACTTTTCCAGCATTTTTCCAGTATCCTTATATACTTTCTCATTTAATGAGGTCCAGCGTTTGGCTAGATCCAATGCCTCTTCTTTATATTCATAATTATCCAAACCTACCAAGGTCATCCATTGCAGTGGCGGCCAACCATTAGGAGCATCCCATTGCTGACGTGATTTATGGGTAGAAGTGGTTATACCACCTGGTTTCAATAATTTACCTTTTAAGGCAACCACTACCCTATCCGCCTGTTCTTGAGATGCCATCTTGAAAAACAACGGGTACATCATCGCAGGTGTATAATTGCGAAGCGGTTTTTCCCATTCATAATGATAATCGAAAAACACCCCTAGAGAATCTGACCAATGATAATTATTCATCAATTCGACACGATGTGATTGTGCAGATTTGTATTCGTCGGCTTTCTGGGTATTACCTGCCAATCGATATCCTTTTTCCAGTTTTTGCTCCAAGCCATATAACAAGGCATTGAGGTCAACAGGAAAAATGTTCGAGGTTCTAATAGACCACAAACCATTCCCTCGTCTTAGCCATCTGGAACTAAAGTCCCAACCAGATTCACATGCGGCTCTTAAGTTGCCAAAAACACTCTTCTGCATTCTTGCATCTTCTCTATAGGACTCCTGACGTGGAGCATCGTGCGAATCAAAATATCTGTTGATAATCGTATTTTCTTTCAGATAGACACTGTGTTCATATCTTCGCTCTTCTGAAGAAACTTTATCATGGCCTCTCATCCAAAAATCATATTCCTTCTGCATCGCAGGCAGAAAGTCCTTATATATTTCATCTCCTTTGATACCAGCATACAAATCCACCATCTGAGCAAAATATGGAGGTTGCGATCGGGATATGAAGTAGGTTCTATTCCCGTTGGGGATGTGCCCGATTTCGTCAATTAAATACACAAAATTATCGAGCATGTTTTTTATCATATCATCTCTTCCACTTTCTTTCAAACCTAACATCGTAAAATAACTGTCCCAATAATAGATCTCTCTGAATCTTCCACCAGGAACAATATAAGGGTGCGGTAATGGTATGAGAGTGGAGCCTTTAACAGCCTTGTCACCTGATCGGGTCAAAACTGGCCAAAGAGAATTGATATGATCTGTCAGATTCATTGTCGTATCGGTCACAAAGCCTGATGTAAATGGCTCGGGTATCTCCCAATATTCTTCAACAAAAGCCTTTGCATCAAAATCAGCATCATTCTTGCTTTTTCTGAATTGAAGTATGATTTCATCTACATCAGCCTTGGCAGTAGCATCTGCAAATGTTTTTGAATCTGGAAATAATTCCATCATTTGAATTTCTCCAAACATATCCCCGTAGACATCTTCGGGATATGGATATTTTTCCATCTTATTATTATCCGGGAAACTCTTGTCTGAAGCACACCCCATAGCCAATGCTAAAAGAAGTATTGTAAGTAGATTTTTCAAAATATTTGGATTTTGATCGATAAAGTAGTCAATCACCTGTTATTAATAGGCAAAAATCTGCTAAGGTTTATAATATACTCGATAAATGGCATCACCAAAGTCATCAGAAATCAACATGCTCCCATCTGGCATCACTTCAAAATCAACAGGCCTACCCCAAACTTCTTTCTTGTCATCACTCAGCCATCCCGAAATAAAAGGCAGCCATTCAAATGTGCCATCCTCCTTCTTGTGGACACGAACAACATCATATCCTATCTTTTCTTTTCTATTCCATGATCCATGTCGAGCAACAAATATATCTTCTCTATAAGAATCTGGGAAGTTGGTATTAGCATAAAATTCCATTCCTAATGGAGCAGTATGTGGACCCAGATTGACTACAGGTGGAGTATAATCATCACAACTTTTGCCTTCCCCAAATTCAGGATCCAAAATATCTCCTTGATGGCAATATGGATAGCCGAAATGGCCTTTCTTTTTATCAGTTCGATTTATCTCACATTCCGGAGAATCGTCCCCCAACCAATCTCTACCATTATCTGTAAACCACATCTCTCCTGTATTAGGATCCCAATCAAAACCTACGGTGTTTCGCACTCCTTCCTGCTCAATTCTCATATCTGATCCATCGGCATTAATACTGGTGATTGCAGCGAATACCTTGTCTTCTGATTCACATATATTACATGGCGCTCCTACTGGCACATACAGTCTGTCATCAGGTCCAAAAGCAATATACTTCCAACCATGATGTGTCTCCGTTGGATACTTATCGTAGACTACTTCTGGAGATCCTGGATTGTCAAGTTTGCTCTCTATATCACTAAACTTCAAAATTCGATTCACTTCCGCCACATACAGGTCTCCATCTTTAAAAGCGACACCATTCGGCATATTTCCATCTTTCATTAAGGTGTACTTCTTATCAGATCTGCCATCTTGATCACTGTCAACCAATGCATAAACATTGCCTTTGCCTCTTGTCCCCACAAACAAGGTACCATTGGGAGACAAACACAACGATCTGGCATTTTCGACATCCTCGGCGAAAACATCTAAATGAAACCCTTCAGGAAGACTTAGTTTATCTATTGGAAGCTCTCCATTGTAGGGGTTGGATGAAAGTTGTATCGGAGGATTTACAGGATATCTTTGATAAAGCAGGTAACCTACTAAAGCAATAACTGGAATAGAAAAAGCGAGATATTTGAGGAATTTCATAACTAGTAATTTGTATAATTAAAAGTGCCTTACACCTAATAATTTGAAAATATATCATCAATTCTTTTAGACAATTTTAAGTCCTTATCAGTCACTATATTGCCAGCATCATGTGTTGACAATCTGATCTCTACTTGATTATATACATTGTACCAATTGGGGTGATGACCTTGCTTTTCAGCAGCAAGAGCCACTTCGTTCATAAATGCCCAGGCTTGTGAGAAATCTTTGAAAGTAAACTTTGCTACCAAGCTATTATTTTCCTCTTTCCAATTGCTCATAAAATAGTTTTGAATTTTACAAATTATCTAAAACTCCAATCATAGGAATCAATATTAATCAATGCCGCTTCCAATAGCAGTATAGAATTCTTAATATCCTCTTTATTTGACATTTCAATCACTTGATGCAAGTATCTGGTAGGAATAGAGATGGCTCCTGCAATCGAACCTCCGTTTGAATATCTTTGTATACCTGCGGTATCCGTACCACCAGCAGTAAGAATTTCCATCTGATGTTTAATAGCATTTTTTTCTGCCAATTCTCTTAAAAAATTCACCATTCTATAATCACAGATCGCTGAACCATCCATCACTTTGATTGCTGTACCTTCACCGAGTCTCGATATCATTTCATGGGTAGCTGCACCTGGCAAATCATATGCTAAGGTCACATCCAATGCAATACCAAAATCAGGATTAATACCTGATGAAGCGGCAATAGCTCCTCTAATTCCTACTTCTTCCTGAACGGTAAATACACCATAGACATCATAAGGGACAGTCTTATTCTGAAGGTTTTTCAATGTCTCTAGAAGAACAAAGACAGATACCCGATTATCAATAGATTTAGAATTGACACAATCGCCCATTTCGATCAATTCCCTCTCCCTTGTAATTGTGTCTCCTACTCGAACCAATTTTTTCAATTCGTCCAGACCCATTCCAGTATCTATGAAAAAATCTATGGATTTAGGGGCTTTTGCTCTTTCCTCAGGAGTCAAAACATGAATTGGTTTGGTGCCCATTACCCCCATTACGTCTTCCCTTCCATGAATAATTACCCTTTGGGCGGTAAGTGTCTTGGCATCAAATCCACCGAGTGTATGAAATCGAACAAAACCATCAGCATCAATGTCAGTAACAATAAAACTAATCTCATCCATATGAGCAGCTACCATTACTTTCTTATCAGATTCGCCCTTCCTTATGGCTATTACATTTCCCATAGAATCTGTCTGAACCTCATCTACAAAAGGAGCAACCGTCTTGATAATAAATTCTCTAATTCTTTGTTCGTATCCTGGTGCTCCTGGAATCCTACACACCTCTCTTAATAAATCTATATTGATCATTCTCGATCTTTTGCGTTGTTTGAGGTATCAAAGATATAAGGATTTGGAATAATCTATCAGTAAAAGAGTGCAATCCTTCTAATGGAAAACCCTGAATGTTGTATTTATCCCAGGTAGATTGTCAAGTTTGATGCTCTCTTCATTAACCAATGCTTGGTTGCTTGGAAATCTGAGGGCAGTAAATCTGCATTTTTGTCTTTCGATGCAAGCTTTTCAAGTCGTGGAGGAATTTCTACCGAGGCAGGCAATACCTCTTCCATGACATTAAGAAATTTTGCTGGATGGGCAGTTTCCAAATAGAGACCGATATAATCAGGGTTGTCAACCTGGAAATCTTTTATGGCTGCATATCCAATAGCTCCATGTGGGTCTGCTGTATACCCAAACTGGTCAAAAATTTGTCGCATTGTCACTTTATCATCTTCATCAGAAAGGAAAAAGCCAGCTACATCTCTTATCAATGCTTCAAAATCATCATTATATAGGGCCTTCATACGGACAAAATTGCTGGGAGCTCCCACATCCATAGCATTTGAAATAGTAGCTATTGATGGTTTCGGTTCATAATGCCCAGTTTTCAAATAATCTGGTACAATCTTATTCATATTGGTAGCTGCGATAAACTGATCAATTGGCAATCCCATTTTTTTGGCGATAAGACCAGCTGTCAAGTTTCCAAAATTTCCGCTCGGTACAGCTACAACTAGTTTTTTGTTGTATTTCTTTACTTGTTTGTAGGCTTCGAAATAGTAAAATGCCTGAGGTATTAGTCTCGCTATATTGATACTATTGGCACTGCTCAGATCATATGCTTTGTTCAACTCATCATCAAGAAAAGCCTGTTTTACTATGGCCTGGCAATCATCGAATGTACCTTCAATCTCCAGGGCATGGATATTATTGCCCAAGGTGGTAAGTTGTTTTTCTTGCAGATCGCTCACCTTTCCTTTTGGATACAAAATAATTACTTCTATTCCAGGAGTATTGTAAAACCCCGCTGCCACTGCACCGCCTGTATCACCACTTGTCGCTACCAGAATGGTGATCTTTCTTTGTTCATTTTTGATAAAGTGCGATATCAACTCTGCCATGAATCTGGCACCGAAATCTTTGAATGCCAATGAAGGGCCATGAAATAATTCTAAAGTACCAATGGTATCATCATGCATCACTACTGGAGCTGGAAAATTTATTGCCCTATCAATAACTCCACGTAAATCTTCTGATGAAATATAATCTCCAATCAATGCTGAAGCCACCTCGAAGGCAATTTCCTTGAAGGAATACTTCTCTATATTAGCATAAAATGAATCTGGCAGCTTCGGAATATGCTTTGGCATATACAAACCTTTATCTTCCGGAAGCGATTTCAATACTGCTTCTTTTAGATTTACTATGTTGTTTTTATTATTGGTGCTAAAGAGTTTCATGACTATAATTCTTAAATGCTAATTTGTTGGGGTTCAAAATTTTTGCCTTTCAATTTATTACTGATGGGCATTTTTTATTAACCGCAAAGGCACGAAGATCGCAAAGGTTTTGGCAAAGACTGTAATATTTGGGTAAATAAAAAAAGAATGCTCCCTAGATGGAAGCATCCTTTTATAATATATCTTATTAATTCTTTATTTCAGACTAAAGTAAAGCCTTCTTAAAGATTATATGACAATCCTAGTGAGTAATAACTCTGTGTGTCTAATGATTCGAAATCTGCGTTTCTCAATCCAAATCCAACTCCTACACCAATACCTTTCCACAATTCAAAAGAAACAGTGTTTACCCAGGTATATTCCATAAGGCCAGCTTCATATGTAGGTCCGTCTGGAACATCAGGGTCCTCAAGAATGGTAGTTTTAGTATCAGAGTACGGCATAAATCCTGTTAAAGTTGATGACCAATTTAGGTTTTTACCTGCCAGATTAAAACTTCTGGTATAATCGGCTCTAAGCTTAAGACCTAATGCACCAGAAGATTCGATACCATCTTGTCCAGAAAAACCAATGTGATAATTAAATGGATGAATTACTACAACAAGATTATTATTTGGTGTCCATGTTCCTCCTACTCCAAAATCTAATGCCCCAGGTGCTAAAAAGTTTTCAACAGATGTATTTAATTCGGCAAGAGCAGATATTGAAAATTTAGGGTGGATTCTGTAACCATACAATGATGATAGATTTAATATATCCACAGTTCCATTATCAAACAATCCTGACCCATTACCATCATCTGTCAAATCAACATCCTGCCAAGCTTTCGTGACAATTCCTTTATTACGCCATATTGTTTTTTCTGTCATTTTATTTGCAAATGCTGCTAATGATAGACCTAATGAAGTTGAAGATGCATTTCTATTTGGATTGGCAACCCAATTTTTAGATTTGTTAAAGTCGAAACCGATATTTCCAGAGAATCCAGTCATCCATCCAGAAAGGATATCTATTTCGGTAGCCAATGCACCAATTTCACCATTAAGAGCATCTACCTCAGCTTGTTTAGCCGCTGCTTGACTTGCTAGATCCGCTTTCTTTGCCTTTAATTCTTCCAAGGATTGTGCATTCGAATTAACAGCGAAAACCATAAATCCAATAAGTAAAATGTAAAGTTTTTTCATTCTAAAAGTAAGTTTTTGTTTTAAAGTAATATTCAGTTTTTTTAATGATTTTTGAGTTTAAATTTAAGGCATTAATCGTGGAATTCGACTTTTAGATTAACAGCCTTATTCAGGGGCAACATCACTCTTCCAGTTTCTGTTTTTATGACTAGTGAAGATTTATCAATATTTGACACGATGCCTGTGACATCATCAATCGTAATCTTATCACCTACTTGAAATTGCTTTCCAGAATAGAATGATGCAATCATATTTGCCATTACATCTTTAGACGCAAGTCCATATCCTATTGCGAAGGCAGCGACTATTCCAGCGATAATTATACTGATATTTTGAGATAAGAATTCAGTATTGATCTCAGCCTGGCTCAGGGAAATTATTACAATATTGATGAATAAAAAATAAAAAACGACTGATGAGATTATTCCTGCAGATGGCACTCCTAAAGACTTCAATCCAGTATTAACCATTTTACGTAATGCATCCGCTATCAATATTCCAATTACCAAAACAATAAGTGCCATGATCAGTTTTGGAATAAAATTTAATATATCTACAATTAAATTTGAAATTTCTGGCATTTCTGAAGTCGCTGCAACGGCAACAAAAAGCATCAAAAAATAGTATATAATCTTGGATAAAACTGCACTAATCTTGATCTCCATATTGGCTTTCTGAACAATGTCTATCTCATTCAGTTTTTCCCCTATCTTATCAATACCAACTTTCTCCAAAGCTTTTTTAATAGCCTTATAAATCATTTTGCAAATGATATATCCTACTACAAAAATTAAAATTGCAAAAAATACCTTTACTCCAGTATTCAAAAGATTCGAGAACATTTCTTTTAACGCATCATCCATAATTTCAATGTATTAGAGGTTTTTAGTTTTACTTGGTTTTGGTCATTATAAATTACATATCAGGATATCTATTCGGATTTCTTTTGGTGCTGTCTGGCACACCTGGACTACCACCTGCCAAAGACACAAAAAGGTCAATTATTTTAGGAAAATAAAGTTCCAGAACGGAAGTTACGTACTTCATCATTCCAATATCCGAGGCGATACCATTTCTGATGTTATCGGATCTCATGGACACTTCTTTAAATTCTATTTCTTCTAATTCTTTAAAACTATTTTTCCTCATTGTTTTAAATTTTTAGTGTGTTATTTTTAGTACAATTCTTTGTACGTCCTAATAAACTTTTCTTTGGCTCTTTTGATTTTCATTTTTACGGCACTTTCAGATTTGTCGATTATGCCGCAAATCTCTTTGATTGAAAATTCATCCTGATATTTCATAAGCAATATTGCTTTGTCTCCAGCAGGTAAAATATTCAACACTTCCTTCAATCTTAGCACATTGGTTTCCATTATTTCAGAATCATCAATCTCATCTTCTACTTCCTCACCATATCTTCCAATATCATCTACCAGAACACCGACATTCTTCTTATTCTTACGAATCGCATCAATGCAAAAATTATATGTTATAGAATACAGCCAAGTCGAAAATTTCGACTTACCAGAGAATTTCGAAAGATTCAACAAAACCTTCACAAAAATTTCCTGTGCTGCATCTTCAGCCTTTGCTTCACTTTTCAACAGTGAATAACATTTTCCAAATACCTTTTTAGAATATCTGTCGTACAGAATATTGAAATAACTAACATTCTGCGTAGCCAGGTAAGCTTCTATTGCTTCTTCGTCTGTAATACTCTTAGAAGTAGCACCTGAAATTACCGGGTTAAGTAAATTAATTATCAACTTTTATATGGTTTTGATGGGTGCTCTTTATCTGTTAACACTTAAAATAAATTTAAAATCTTTAGGCATCTACGATATTGATTGCCCTTAAGACGGAATAATTAACGAAAGTAACACTATTTCGAGAAAATTTTAATTCCCAGAGCACTTGAAGACTCCAACAACCCGATATTTGTTACAAAATAACACGTTAAATTATTTCTCTTGAATCCTAACATTTGGTTCCGTCCTTCTACTATTTGACATTAAAAACAACTAAAATTAGATGCAATAACCCTTAATTCATGATAGCCACAACGAATAATAATTACCTGCAAACGAATAATAGTTGGTACATAAAATCAGTTTCATTGCCATGTAAATTTGTGTCGAAAGTTATTATTAAAGAAATAAGGAAGAGAATCACCGAATAACATATTGCTTTTTTTTATAATATGTAAGCAATTTTCGATAATTTTGCATTGATCCTTGACTTATTCGCTTATCAAGAATAGAATCGCATGACAAAGAGAGTTAAAAAAACAACTAAAGCAAAAGTGGATACTTCTAAGAATGCTTATTACATTAAGCTCATCTGGTCTGCCCTGGCCTTGGGTTTATTCATTGCTGCGGGTATTTTCTTTTACATTTCCAAATTCGAACTTCCGGATACAGAAGAGTTGGAACAACCAGATTATGAGATTGCAACCAGGATTCTAGCCACTGACGGAAGGGAATTGGGCAAGGCATTCAAACTAAATCGGGTATGGCTCAAATATGAGGAGATCAATCCAATCATTATCGATGCGCTTATCTCAACGGAAGATGAAAGATATTTCAGTCACAGTGGTATAGACGCAAGAGGTACATTGAGGGCTATTGCATTTTTGGGAAGTAAGGGTGGTGCCAGTACCATCACCCAGCAGCTTGCCAAATTATTTTTTACACAGCGATCGAAGTCTTTTATACCGCGGGTGTGGCAAAAACTCAAGGAGTGGGTAATCGCCATTGAATTTGAAAAACAGTATACGAAAGAAGAAATTCTGGCTATGTACCTCAATAAATATGATTACCTCAATGGAGCCAATGGTATTGCCTCTGCGGCAAACACATATTTTGGCAAAGATCAATCAGAACTCAATGTATCTGAAGCCGCGGTATTGGTAGGTCTACTCAAAAACCCCTGGATATACAATCCTAAAAATCATCCCGAGAATGCTCATGCCCGAAGAGCTGTGGTCATGAATCAAATGGTCAGAAATGGAAAACTTACTAAGAGTAAATTTGAAGAACTCAATAAAGAACCAATTGATATCTCAGGATTCAAAAGAGAAAAAAATTACGGTGGTATAGCTCCATATTTTAGAGCAGAACTGGTCAAAGAGGTAAGAAAAATTCTAGAACTGGATGAAAATACCAAACCCGATGGTACAAAGTATGATCTTTATACTGATGGATTGGTAATCAAGACCACCATAGACTTCGACATGCAAAAGCATGCAGAGGCTTCCATGAAAAAACATATGAAAGATCTTCAGGAAAGGTTCTTTCTGCGATGGAAGGGAAAAGACCCTTGGAAATATAATGCCGACAAAAATCAGCTCAAAATCCGACAATCAAATCTTCTTAGACAAATTCGGGAGTCCGAAAGATTCAAAGCGATGAGGGCACAATATATTGGTCCCATCTCATCAAAAATCTCCGCCAACATCGAGAATGTAAGGCTTTGGGATAGTGATATATTCCGTCTATTTGCCGAAGACAAAAAACAAGGCACACTGGCAAATTTGGTTCGTAAAAAAACCATCAGAAGAGATCAGTCTAAGGTATACAAAAAGATATTGGCCAGTGAATATTGGCCAACGCTAAAAAAACAATGGATTGCGCTACAAAATGCAAAGGACAAGGCGTTCAAGAAAAAAGTAAAAATGAAAGTTTTTGCCTACAATGCCGCCGGAGAAAAAACGGTGGAAATGACACCATTGGATTCTATTAAGTATCATAATATGCATATGCAATTGGGCTCTGTAAGTATTGAGCCCAAAACTGGATATGTCAAAACCTGGGTAGGAGGTGTAGGCCACAAATATTTTAAGTTTGATCACATCAATAGCAATCGACAAGTAGGCTCTACATTCAAGCCATTCATCTACGCCACAAATATTATCGAAAATGGAACTTCTCCATGTCAAAAAGTGCAGGATATTCAATATTCAATAAGTGCTGGAGACCAAAATTTTAATTTGATAAAAAGCTGGGAACCGAAAAATTCTGATTTAAAATTCACTGGAGAATACATGACTTTAAAGGATGCCCTCAAAAAGTCTAAAAATTCTATCTCCGTTTACTTAATGAAGGAAATTGGAAATACCGAACCATTCCGAGAATTTGCATCCGAATTGGGCATAGATGAAGATAAAATTCCTAGTTATCCATCGATTTGCCTGGGCACACCAGAATTATCCGTAATGGATATGGCTGGTGCATATACCACATTTGCCAATGATGGTGTATATACCAAACCATTGTTCATCAAATCTATTGAGGATGCCAATGGTCATGTCATTTATACTGGTTCTCAAAAAAGGAAGAGAGCGATAAATACTGGATACAATTATGTAATGGTGGATATGCTCAAACATGCGGCTTCTGCGATATCATATAAATTTGAGAGTGAAGTTGCGGGTAAAACCGGGACGACGAATGACTTTAAAGATGGATGGTTTATGGGCATTACACCAGACCTGGTAGTGGCGACCTGGGTTGGTGGAGAAAACGAATGGATTCGATTCCGAGATTCCAGAGATGGTTATGGAGGAAAAATGGCAAGACCTTTTTTTACTGAATTTCTTACACGTATAGAAAATGATCCAAAGACAAATTATGATTCCTCGAAGAGGTTTTTTGTCCCAGAAAATCAGTCTGTACATATAGATTGCTCTACGTACGATGTCATGGAAGAAGAAGATCGACAAGCGCAAAAATTGGAGAATGCAATTAAAGATGGAGAATTTGAAGAAGAATTTGAAGAATCTTAAATTCTAGGGTCAATTCTCTTGTTGAAAAACGAAAACTAAAGTCTATATTTGCTACGTGTCTGATATTACTTTAAAATTATTATTCTTTTGTTTTTTACTTCTTTCATTTGGATCGTGCAAAGATTCAAACGGTAAGAGTATTTTTGAGCCGACCAGAGTCGAACCTCCTAAAATTGAGGACAAAGAAAAATCCTTGTACAAGGAAAACGTCGGCAGATCTTCATGGCAAAAACCAGAACTAGTTGTCAACAAACTGGGTAATCTAGACGGTCAAGTAGTTGCAGACATTGGCGCAGGCACGGGATATTTTGTAGTTCGATTGGCTCGTAAAAATGCAAAGGTAATTGCGATTGATATTGATACAGCAATGATCAATTTTGTGGACTATATCAAAGAAAGCTTACCCACAGAAGTTCAGGAGAATATAAGCACACGACTCGCCAAACCAGATAATCCAATGTTAGAGGATGGAGAAGTCGATAAAGTAATTATCATCAATACGATAAGCTATATTGATGATTTGGAAAAATATCTGAATATTGTCAAAAAAGGAATCAAACCGACTGGTTCGATTATGATTCTTGACTATAAAAACAAGATTATTGACATTGACGCGCCACCGCTTGAAGATCGGGTGAGTATTGGCCGTCTACAGACCTACCTGGCCCAGGCAGGATACAAAAATATAATAGTCGATGATACCAGTTTGGACTACCAGTACATTGTCACGGCAGAGGCCGATTAATGACCCTTTTGTCATCTAATCAAGATAAGTACAACTTCTCTCCACAGTATCCTTAATAAAAGCACTTTTAAATTATCTTTGTAAAAAATAGAAAAACATGAATGCTTATACCGCACATTTGATCAATTCTGCTGCCTTAATATTAATGGGAGGTTGGGGATATTTTGCTACTTCTTCAAAGACAGCTTTGATTCCAGTACTTATTGGAGTTGTATTATTATCTCTTAGCAATGGGGTAAAATTAGAAAATAAGGCTATCGCCCATGTTGTTGTGGTACTTACATTACTGGCTTTTGGTTCATTAGTAGCGAAACCACTAATGGCCGCCATACGCGATGGAGATACTGAAGGCACAATAAGAGTTGGCATAATGGTATTGACTTGTTTTGTGGCTTTAGTCTATTTTATAAAGAGTTTTATTGATGCTCGCAAGGCAAGAAAATCTTCTTGATTAGAAGTATAATAATCTCTTAAAATCCCTGTTGCAGAAACTAATTCTGTGATATTTCCGTCTTATTTGTGCAATTATACACGAACACTGCTATGAGGATTCAACTTATACTATTTTTACTTATCATCTCTACTTCTGGATATGGTCAAATCGTCGAAGGTGTGACATACACAGAAGATGAAATCGCCATCCAAGACAAGTATGTCGAAGCCAAGAAATACACTCTAATTGGTCGCTTTGATAAAGCCGAGGAGATTTTAAAAAAATTGTACAATGACGATCGAAACAATGCAGCCATTGCATTGGAATTGTCCAAGGTCTATGGTTATATGGATGATCCCTACAATGAATTTAGATATGCTAAAACGGCCTTTGACAATGATCCCACCAATGGGTACGTCAAAGTCAACTTTGCAAATATTTGCGTAGATCAGGAAAAGTATGAAGATGCCATTCCACCACTTTTACAATTGGTTGCGAATAATAAAACTTCAGAAGTATACTCAGATCAATTGGCCACTGCATATCTACAAACTAATAATGCGGATGCAGCTCTCAAAGTATATTCAGAATTAGAAGCACAAATTGGAGTCTCTGAAAATATCTCTAGAAGAAAATATGAGATTTACGAAATTTTAGGAAAAACAGATAAAGCATTAAAAGAATTGGAAAAACTGAGCAATGCTTTCCCTAATAATGTCCGATTCATGCACAATCTAGCTTCCTTCTATGCCAAACTTGGCAAGGAAGACAAGGCATTGGATGTATATAAAAAGATTTTAGAAATCGATATCAATGATGCCGCTGCTAACATGGCAATCACAGCTGCCTCGACTGGAGGTGGAGATGACAATAATTACTTGCGCTCACTCACTCCAATAATTGAAAACAAATCTATACCTGTTGACAGAAAAATCCTTGAATTGGTGCCATATGTCGATCAACTGAATACAAAATATGAACAAGAGTTGGCCGATGCACTCATGATGCTGTCTGACAAAATCACAGTTATTCATCCAAAAGAAGCAAAATCCCATGCATTGTACGGTGACATTTTACTAGCTTCGAATAGACCTAAGGATGCAGCCAAGGCATATGAAAAGACATTGTCGATAAATGATAAGGTATATCTCGTTTGGGAAGGCTTGATGGAGGCATATACCGATACCAAGGATTATGTCAATTTGCTTCGAGTAGCTACCGACGCGCTGGATTTATTTCCCAATAAGGGCTCGGCATATATGTATTATGGAAGAGCAAATACATTAACAAAAAACTATGATGAGGCCATTGATTTGTTGAATGAAGGTATCTTTGTCTCTGGAAAGGATGTTTATTCTAAAAGTAATATTATGGCTGAATTGGCTAGAGCATATTCAGGGCAAAAAAAATATGAAGAAGCAGAAGAAAACATTTCGAATGCCTTGAAGTTGAGCAATAATAAAAATGGTCTTGCTCTGGAAATATACGGTGACATTTTATACTTAAAAGGTGATGCGGATGGAGCGATAGAACAATGGAAAAAAGCTCAAAAGGCTGGAATACGTTCGAGCAACCTAGCCGAAAAGATTGAACTTAAAAAACTCTAATTTTTGAAAGATTACAAAATATGGCATATCAATTATTATGAATATCTATTTATTGCGATCATAGCAATTCTTGCCATTGGATGTAAATCAAAAAAAATTATTCAACATACAGGTCCTAGTCCTGACAGAAGCAATACTGAATTATTTCAAGCTCTGGAGGATCATAATTATATTTTTGACTGGTATGCCTGTGAGACGGGTATAAGATTGGACACTCCCGATGAAGGTGTAAGTGGCAAGGCTTATATTCGAATGAAAAAGGACAGTATTATTTGGTCAGTGGTGAAGAAGTATAGCATGGAAGGTGTGCGTACCTTAATTACCGAAAACACATATGCTGCCATCAATCGGATGGATCATACCTACCAAAAAGGATCTACCTCAGAGGCAATGTCTAAATTGGGAATATCGCTTGATTTTTTAGATTTGCAGGAAGCTCTATTTGGGAATATCATACTCCTGGATACGACTTCCATAGATATTGAAAAAGAAGGTGTTCACTACATTCTGAAAGGCATAGATCAGGACCTTCAACTCAAATATTGGGTCAATGCATTTACCTTGGAATTGGATAGAGCCGTAATGATTGATTACAGAGGACGAAAGATTGATGTGAATTATAGAGACTACAAGACCTTGGACAGTGGTCAGAAAGTCCCATTCTATCGACATTACATAGTGCCGTATGATGATAGAGGTGATGCCGAGATAATAATGAAAGTCAAGAAAATAGAAATTGATGTTCCTAAAAAAACACGATTTTCAATACCCTCTACCTATGAAAAAGTATAGGCTGTTTTCACTAATTTTAATTTTCACCATTTCCGTTGCTTTTTGTTCTGCACAAAGTAGAAGCGATCTTGAAGAAAAACGCTCTAAGATAATCGAGCAAATAGAGCAAACTTCCAAAAATCTGGAAGCCACCAAATCCAATAAAAAAGCCACACTCAAGGATTTAAAGGCCATAGAAAATCAGATCAAGAATAGAAAGGAGCTCATGCAGAATATCCAAGAGCAGATAAAAACTGCTGACCAAGCAATTGCTTCTAATGATATCAAGATTGATTCTCTTAATCAAGATATGTTACAACTGGATAATCAATACAAACAATTAGTCAGAAATATTTATCTGAGAGAAAGGGCTGGGAATAAATGGGCATATATTTTCTCTGCATCAAGTGTTAATGATGCCTTTCTCCGATGGAGGTATAGCAAGCAATACGAAGCATATACACGCCAAAAAACTGACCAGTTTACCACTTTGAAAGGAAATATTAATTCAAAGACCAATTCTATTCTGGAAGAGAAAAAATATGTCGAGGAATTGTTGATTGACGAAAAAAGGAATTTTGTTCAGCTCGAAAAGGACCAAAAGAAAAAGGATGAAATTTTAGCCAAATTGAAGAAAGAAGAATCTTCATTGAGAGCGGATTTGTCTAAGCAAAAAAATCAAAGAGAAAGTCTAAATAAAGAAATTGAAAAAATAATAATTGCTGAACTTTCAAGGGCCAAAAAGAAAAAATCCTCTTCTCCTAATAGTTCTACACCTACAGGAATAAAGTATAAAAACTTGTCCTGGCCAGCAAAAGGATATGTTTCTGGAAAATTTGGAAGTCAGCGGCATCCCACCTTAAAGAATGTGAAGATCAATAACAATGGTATAGATATCACTTGTAAAAAATCTGCTCCTGTATCTGTTGTTGCAGATGGAACTGTGATTGGGATTACTACGATTCCTGGATATGACAATATGGTCATTGTGCAGCATGGTCAGTACTATAGCGTATATTCTAAACTTGCCCATGTCGATGTTCAAAAAGAGGATCAATTGAAGGCAGGACAAAAGCTTGGCAGGCTGAGTGATGATGATGCCCCTGAATTGCATTTTGAATTTTGGGATGGAAAGAAGAAATTAGATCCGCAGAAGTGGTTGAAGTAGTCTTATGTGGGCTAGATAACTATAGTGGGTAAAAGGGGTGTAGGGCATTTTTAACCGCAAAGTTCACAGAGTAATCGCAAAGGGTCACAAAGGGAATAGACACTTTTATTTTTTTGACCAGAGATTGTATTTTAGGATACAATAGATGGCTCGGACGCCATCCTTCCAATTGATTTTCTTGCCTTCTTCGTATGTTCTTCCATAGTAACTTATTCCTACCTCATAGATTCGCACCTTGGGTATTCTGGAAACTTTGGCTGTTACTTCGGGTTCGAAACCAAATCGTTGTTCTTTAAGATTGACGGACTTTACAATTTCGGAGCGCCACATTTTATAGCACGTCTCCATATCTGTCAGATTGAGGTTGGTCATCGCATTTGAGGCAAAAGTCAACATTTTGTTACCTATAGAATGCCAAAAGAATAAAATTCTATGTGGCTTACCTCCCATAAATCTTGAACCATAGACAACGTCCGCAAAATCATCCATGATTGGTTGAAGGAGTATATTGAATTCTTCAGGATTATATTCTAAATCTGCATCTTGAATGACAATAAAATCACCCGTAGCCTTGTCTATTCCCGTATGTAAAGCAGCTCCCTTCCCTTTGTTTTTTTCATGCTTATAATATGAAATTGGCAAATCTGGGTGGTCCTTTTGATATTTAAGAACAGCCTCTTCTGTATTATCTTTTGAAAAGTCATTCACAATAATCACTTCTTTAGAAATATTATGAATTAATTCAACCGCTCTGACTTTGTCAAGAATTCGATGGATAGTTCGACCTTCATTGTATGCAGGAATAACTATGGATAATACTTTGGACATAAGCTTGTTTCAATTGAAAATTTTCGATCGCAAAAGTAAGTAAAATTTGTAGAAAGAATGAATTCTCTTAAACTACCAAATCGCTTGAGGGACAGAAGTGTTAGATTCTTGATTTATGAATAGGTTGAAAGAGTTTTTTTTAACAAC
Organism: Saprospiraceae bacterium; assembly: GCA_965230575.1. Taxonomy (GTDB): domain Bacteria; phylum Bacteroidota; class Bacteroidia; order Chitinophagales; family Saprospiraceae; genus CAJXUU01. Next base: position 2,198,788 of record OZ246013.1, on the reverse strand, counting down.
TAAGAGAGTTAAGGCTTCACTGAAGAAAAACTAAGTTAGACGTTGATTTTTTTTGTAGTCTTCCGTTTATGACTCTTTTTACTCCGTGTTTTAACAGTGCGACATTGAAATTGATTAGCATTCCTAATTTGCAATTTGAGCGTTTTAGGTATGTCAGAATTTGTGCGAGATGAATTTCATTTTCAGTAATCATTGTTAAATTTTAATTTGATCACCTCTAGAACTACAATTCCTCACTCCTGCGACAAAAAAGAGAAACTTTCTTTTTTGTCTCCTTTGTGAAGCCTTTGTGCACTCTGTGGTTATAAATACACCTTCTAATTGTACTTATCCACCAGTTCTTCTAACCATCTCAATGGTCCTTTCTTCAACCGTCACCACTTTGTCGTTATTGGTTTGTTTAGTCTCGATACAAAAGATTACCCATCCACTATTTCCATGAATTTCAGAGCCTCCCCAAATCAATTTTGAAACCTTTGGAAACTCTTCTAATGGTGGCAATTCTGCTCCTTCTATATTCATTGAGGAGAGATAATCGTAAGTGACAGCTGTCAATTGATGTGGGTTAATTCTCTGAGAAGATCTTATGATAAATGTTCCTTGTTTTAGATTTACCTGATCCATAATCAAAATTGCATTTGCATCCAATGGATCTCCGCCAAAATTATTTGGAACCTTCACTTTAAGATCTATTCGCTCATCGAATTTATACTTTGCTCCATGGAATGCAAAATACTGTAGCGCATCCTGAATCAATGTCATCTCCACCCACTCTTTCGTACTGGATTGTCGGAGAATTTTATTCAATTTTTTAATCCTTTCCGGAAAATCTTTATTCGTCTCTTTTAATGTCTCCACCCTTTTCTTGACCTCATTTCCTACATTTTCCCAATTCAATACTTGTAAAGAAGAACCAAACTCATCTGTTGTCAACCAAAATGGAATATCTTCAGTGAGATTAATGAGACTCTTTTCAAAATCATCATCGGAAGTCACCACAAAATTCATTCGGGTCCACTCCAAAATATAACCCACTTGAGTGGAATCCAACACTTTTATCGATAAATCATAGGCTACTGATTCCGAGGAAATAACTTTTTCTTCTTCCGTGGTATTTGTAATTGATGATACTTTGAACATCTGTTTTTCATTCATCTTCCAGTGGGCAATGACGATGGCTGTGGTGTCCGTGAGATCAATTTGACCAAATGAAGAAAATGCAAGTCCAAGCAAGAAAAATGCAATAATCTTTGTTTTAAATTTCAAGTTCATCCTATTTATAAATTCATGCAATTGTATTCATAATTATTGGATCTAGCCAAAATTATTTTGAAATACCTTTCCATCATTTGACGTAAGATTATAGTTGAAGTTACTTATTAAATCTTCCAGTTGCAAATACTTGTATTACTACTATCCTCCACCCGAGACCAGGGCCATAAGTTGTGCACAAATCAAGGCTCCATAAGTACCCAAGGCATACCCCAGTACGGCCATCAATACACCTACTGGAGCGAGAGAAGGACTGAATGCCGAAGCCACAATTGGCGCAGAAGCTGCCCCTCCAATATTAGCCTGACTACCTACTGCAACAAAGAAAAATGGTGCTCTGATGAATTTAGCTACTAACAACAATATGGCAACATGGATAAGCATCCAGATAATACCAATGGCAAATAATCCAAGATTGCTAAATACTTCACCTAAATTCATTTTCATGCCTATTGTAGCCACCAATACATAGATAAAGATCGAACCCCATCTTGATGCACCGACACCTTCAAGCTTTTTAGCTTTTGTAAAACTAAGAATCAAACCAATCGTTGTAGCAATGACCACCAGCCAGAAAAATCCTGATGTCAATGAAGTAAGGTTGTATTTCATCAAGGTTTCTTTGAATCCACCTAAAAATGGCGACATAATATCTGCTCCAAAATGTGATATTGCTACTCCACCAAATGCTACCGCCATCAATACAAATAGGGATGTAGTAGTTGGCATTTCTTCAATGCTGGCCCGGTAATCAGAAATTTTATTTTTAAGACTGGTGATAGCTGTATTATCTGCTTTTAGTTTGAGGTCGATCTTGTCACTGATATTTGCACCGTAAAGCAAAAATCCCATCCAGATATTCGCCACTACAACATCTACTACGATCATAGTTCCGAAGAGGTTGTCTTTGACCTCATATATTTCTTTCATGGCTGCCTGATTGGCTCCACCTCCGATCCAACTTCCAGCTATAGTAGATAATCCACGCCAGAGTTCGTCGGGATTGGCACCTATTACATTGGGCATCAACTTGCTCGCTGCTAACAAGGCTATTGGTCCACCGATGATAATTCCTACGGTAGCTGCTCCAAACATAATCAGCGCTTTGGGCCCTAAATTTATCAGCCCTTTCAGGTCGATTCCCAAACACAAGAGCAATAAACTTGCTGGCAATAAATACCTGGATGCCATGAAATACAATTGTGAATGTCCCTGATATCCTGCATACAACGCCTTGTCTATTCCACTGGATTCAAACAGCGCCGAAATCTCATTGTAACTCATTCCCGAATTCAAGGTTACGCCTATAGATTGCGCAAAATCATAGACTCCCGGCTCATACCAATGGGGTGCAATGAGACCCAAAGGCCAATTCAAAAGTGCTGGTAAAAAGTAGCACAAGAGCAATGAAGGGACATAGGTATAAAACTTCTTCCAACCAGGAGAATCAAGGCTCGAAGTGTAAAAAATTCCCGCCAAAACGACCATTAAAATTCCTAAAACAACTGCATCATTGGTAAACACGGGGCGTGCATCCAATAAAATTAGTAATGGAGACATATTTTATGTTCTTAATTTAATCTGAAAGATAAGAATGTAAATGGAGAAGTTGGATTTATGGAGAAAAAAGGTTTAGCAGGTTAAATTGAGTCTTTCTATCCACAAACATGAACTATAATTAATTCTGAGAAAAAAAATATTCAATTGTCACACTTTCAGAATTTCTTTCCATCACATTAATCCCCCAAATTGGACTAAGTCCACTTGTTTTTTTAACATAAAATTGTTCTCCGATATCCGCAACTATACTATTGATACTTGTATCTTTTTGGATTGGATTTGCACTGACACAATATATTCCTTTAAAATTGAATCTAACTTTGCTGTAATGTTCCTCCGCTGTAACAATAACAGATTTGCCCCAAATCGATTTTGGCGAATCAAATTTCAATACAACACTCAGAGTATCCTGATAATTCTGAGTCAAATACAACGTATTAATATCTCTTAGGTATTTGATTTCACTTTCGTGCTTCTTAATTTTGTGGTTTTGATTAAATGAAAAAATAACCAACGCAAAAATCAAAAAGGACATAATTAAAGTCAAATTTCTTGGTATACTTTGATTTATGGAAATGATACCATTCTTAGAATCATCTTCTTCTTTATCCAGATAATATTCATTCTTTATTGAAATTATTGCTACACCAATTCGATTTAACTCTTTTGGGTCAACAGGTACATTTAAAGCTATGTCTTTCGTATATCGTTTTAATCTAGATTGTAGATTAAATATTCTATCCTTCAAATCTGTATTAAGATCACTTTGCGCTAACAAGATTTTCATTGCTTCTTCAAACTTATCGCGTGAGACGAGCAATTCGACATTTTCAATAACCTTCTTTTTTCTATTTTCCTTATCCAGAGAAGACTCTTTAGAATTTCTATTCGTTTCCAAGTACAATTGTTATGCATTAATAATATAGGTCAAACTCTAGATTTCACACTATCCAAGCTTAACACATTATTAAATGCAAAATTCTATATATAGTAACCTCTTATTTTCTAGAAAGAGTAGATTATAGCAATTTTCAGAAGGTATAATTTATTGAATTGAGTAGTTCAAACAACGAAAAAATAATAAAGGTGCTATAAAAAAGACCCATGGCAAAGCGCCATGAGTCTCAATAAATTCAATTCTATTTTTGCAATCAATTTACCTTAGAATCCCAAGTTTTATTAGGTCTAAGCGTTCAATTTATACCCTTGTTCTGGAAGTCTAACACTTCCAACGTAAATCAATTACCCTATTAGTCATTGATTCTTAACTACCCACTAAATCGGTACACATCTACCATTAATACACTCTTCTTCACCTGGATCACAAGGAGGTTTGCATTCAAAAATAGGAGGCCCATCGCTACCTCCGTCATCTGGATTGGGATTGTTGGTAAGTTGGTCCATACAATTATAGTCCAAACAAGTGATCACTGGCTCATGATCTGAGGGATTGTCGCATACTTCTATACTCCATACGCTACAAAACTGAAATCCACTCAAATTACATTCTTCCTGTGCCTCTAAGGCCTCCTCTTCAGAATAGTAGATTGTAGAAGAAACAAGATCATCAGTTCCCGTTTCGGGGTTAAATTCAAATCGATCCACTATCCATGTCAGTTCGCAATCTGGTTCTAACGTTTCAATTTCCAAATTGGTGATGGCATCTGACATGTTTGAAAGTATAAAATAATCCAACACTTGACCATCAGATGCAGTAGGGTCTAATTGGTCTCCAGATATAAGATGAACTGGTTCGCCCTTGACCAATTGTGTCAAAACACCAAATTCCAGGGCACCAATGTAAGACTCTTGAAATTCAGGATGTTCAAACAATTCCGCACAATTTCCACCGATGATCTTACTTAGAAAACTTCCAAAAATCCCACCCATTGAATTTAAAGATTGAATAAGTTCTGAAATCACCAACTCCTCACCACCATTCGCATCCAAATTAAAATCTCCACCCAACAGCATAGGAATATCTCCTGGTGCAGATTCTATGAACTCATTGATCTGCAAAAACTGCAACATTCTGGTGCATCTTGATGCGGGATCCGACCCGGCATCCGTATGTGTATTGATACTTGTAATAAAACATCCTGGTTCCAACTGAATTTGATTGATCATAAAACCTTTATCAGCCGCTCCATCATTTCCAGAGTTAAAGATACTTGTCGTATTGTCGAATTCCACAACCTGAGTATTACTCATTGGCAGCAGACTTGCCGTCATAAGTCCTGATCCTAAACCGGTCCCTATAAATGATTGATTGTTGGTATCATCAAACTGGACATTGTACCCTTGACCTTCCAAACATTCCTGCAATATCTCAGCAGCCTCATCCACAAATACTTCCTGTAAGTGAACAACATCAGGCATCTGCTCCGCAATTTGAGTGCAAATAGCCAATGCGTCTTGAATACATCCAGGGCCTTCACACTGTGGACCGCCGAATGAATTGGGCACATCCAATAGAAAAGTATTATACGTCATAAAACAAATATCCTCATGCATTTCTCTCAGGTCGATAGATACCGTACTTAAGGGTTTATCTTCAATTAATTCTTCCGAGCATGAGGCCAAAGAAAGAACAATCAAAAAACAAAATAGTAATTTTAAATTCTTCATTTTAACTGATTTAGTGTTTTTAAAATATGCAAGTTGAGTATATCCGATCTTCAAATTTTTAAATAACATCTTGGATATTTCAACCACACTTTTAGTTCCTTCTACTCAAAAAAGGTACCTATCAAGAGTTGTTTTTCTTAATTTATTGACTGGTGTAAGTTGAAAAAAGAATTTAGTTCTGAGGGTAGAAGTGCTCACCACTAAAGGAAGAAGGGTAATAATTGGTATTTGCGAGAATCTTAAAAGGAGAACATGTATAGCCTATGTTGAAAATCTAATATTTAATAGCTTTTAAGGGGTCACGTACAAAAGTTGGGGAGCAATATAAAGAATTGATATAAATGTTAGGTTTGTATAATGGAATTACAAACACTAGCTTCTTTACTTTTGCCTGAAGGGATTCTTGATCATTTCGAGGTTATTCGGATTTCGGAATGTTGCGACACTATTACAAAGAAGGTTGAATATCGTATATGGATAGATGAGTTAAATGATAGCCCAGATGGGTATGAGTCCAAAGGGTTTTATAATGAAAAAGTAATACAAGATTTTCCACTTAGAGGCAGGGCAGTATATCTACATGTTAGAAGGCGACGTTGGAGAGATGTTATGGGCCAAAGGCCTGATATTAAAAGTGATTTCAGTTTTGTTGCTAAAGGAGTCAAGTTAACACAAGAGTTGGCTGCTTTTTTAAAAGCATGAGGTGTTAGATCGAGAAGATACGATCAGTAATATATCTAGTTATTATTATGTAAATCCCAGAAAAACGAGTCGGGTAATCAAAAAGCTCAATTCTGATTATCATCGATTTAAATATCAATTACGAGAAAACATAAACCAAGTCTATCCTGAAAATATGGGAGAGCACTTACATATAGATGAAGTAGCACTTTCAAAAGGAGAGTTATTTACTTTTTTGACCAATCCTCAAGGTCGCGCAAAACAGGGAACCATTGTAGCGGTCATTGAAGGAACCTCTTCTACCAAGATTAATGAGGTACTAGACAAAATAGCTTTGGTTCGACGAAAAGCAGTCAAAACAGTAAGTCTGGATATGGCTGGAAGCATGAATTTGGCTGTAAAGGCTAGTTTTCCCAATGCCGCTTTAATCATTGATAAGTTTCATGTTATAAAATTAGTTATTGATGCACTTCAATCTTATCGGATCCAATTAAGATGGAAGGTTTTGAAATTAGAAAACCAAAGAATTCAGTTTTGTAGAGAGCACAAGTATCGCCTAACAATAAGAACTTATCCCAATGGTGACACTGAACGTCAATTGCTTGCTAGAAGTGTTCATTTACTATTCAAAAACCCTAATGATTGGACGGAAAGTCAGGAGTTAAGAGCCCATATCTTATTTCAAAATTATCCAAGGCTAAAACAGTTTTATGAGCATGTTCAATGGTTTAGAAAGATATATATGGAGCAGAATGTAAACAAGGCCAGAATCAAAATAGAAGACTGGATAACAAAAAGCTATTCATACAGAGAAGAAGTATTTCATACAGTGGCAAATACTACTGAAAATCATATGGAGAATATACTAAACTACTTTCAATACAAAAAAACCAATGCATTTGCTGAATCATTTAACTCCAAAATCAAAAGGTTCAGATTTAATCAAAGAGGAGTTACCGATCATATATTTTTCCATTATAGACTAAAAGCTCTATTTGCTTAATCCCCAACTTTTTGACATGTCCCCTTTTAAGAAAGTGACAAACGCAAAAAAGGCTCGCAGCAATAAGCCGCGAGCCTTTGATATTTTAAATTTCCTAACTAAAGGAAATACTAGTTCAAATTCGCTTCATTGATCAATGTATTCACATAGCTTTCTTGCTCTGCATTCCCAGCCAATTGTTTTTTGATCACTTTTTCAGCTATACTCAATGCTATTGCTCCCACTTCATTCTTCACTTCCATCATAGCTGCCTTCTTCTGATTTTCGATATCAAGACTAGCCTGAGTCATCACTTTAGAAGCTTCATCTTTAGCCGCTTGTTTAGCATCGTTGATGATTTGATTTTTGGTCTCCTTTGCTTCTTTAAGCATTTTAGCTCTTTCCTCTCTAGCTTCTGCTAATAATTTTTCATTAGCTGCCTTAAGGTTTGACATTTCTTCTTTAGCTTTTTTAGCTTCGTCTAGTGCACCTTGGATATCTGCTTCTCTTTTCTTGAGCGCATTGGCAATAGGTTTGAATGCCGTTCTACCAATTAAGACCCAAAACAATATAAAAATGACAGACGTCCATACAATTAGACCTAAATCTGGTTTTATAACACTGAAATCCATCAATATAAATGATAATAGATTCATTTTTCTATTTTTTAAAATTTAAAATTTGAATTCTAAAAACATAGAAGCAACCAACCGTTGCCTCCATGTCTCTAATCTTTATTGTCTACTATTCTTATTTGATAAAGAATGCCAACAATATTGCTATCAATGCTGCTCCCTCTACAAGTGCTGCCATCAAGATCATGTTTGATCTAATGTCACCCACTGCTTCAGGTTGTCTTGCGATTGCTTCCATTGCTTTTGCTCCGATATTTCCAATACCGATTCCAGCTCCGATTACTGCAAGTCCAGCTCCAATTGCTGCTAATGATCCAGTCATAATTAATATATTTATTAAATTAAAAAACTAAAATTCTAATTAATGATGTGCTTCTTCAATCGCCGCCCCAATGTAGGAAGCAGTCAATATCGCAAACACAAATGCTTGTATAAAAGCAACCAATAACTCGATTGCCATCATAAATATCGTCAACACAGTAGATCCTATTCCAGCACCTATAGTAGCAGGAATACTCTCTCCATTATTATTAAATACAAATATCAACCCTACGAAAATGGCAATTACCATATGCCCTGCTGTGATATTTCCAAAAAGTCTGAGCAACAATGTCAAAGGCTTAATGAATATTCCCAAAAATTCCACAGGAGTCAAAATTATTTTTACCCATGCTGGAACTCCAGGCATCCAAAATATATGTTCCCAGTAGTGCTTATTTCCATTTACAGTAACTACAATAAATGTGATAACTGCGAGAACTAAAGTCACAGATAATGCACCTGTCACATTAGATCCTCCAAAGAAAGGAATCTGGCCAAATAGATTCAAAAACAATATGAAAAAGAAAAGAGACATTATAAATGGCTGAAATTTCTCCCATTTGTGTCCCAAAAATGGTTTACAAACTTCTTCTTGGATAAATAAAAATATAGGCTCTATAAATCCTTGTGTTCCTGATGGAGCCATTCCTTCTCTTGCAGCATATGAATTTGCTACCTTTCTGAAAAGGAAAAATCCAAATAATAGAATCAAAATCATACTCACAACATTCTTTGTTGGAGACCAATCTGTAAATGATGTCATTCCGCCGCCGAAAAGTCCTCCATCCAAAGTGCTTCTATTCTCAGCTCTCCATTGCTTTCCTTGATAACATGCATAGACTACCTCTTTCCTTTTTCCATCTATATTTTCTACCTGGACATAAACATTGTCTTTCCCTAATTCAATTTCTCCTTTTGGGAATGAAGAATCAACTATTCTATTTACCAAACCTTCATGGATAACAAAAGCATCATATGCTTTTGTCCCTGTTCCGTGTCCATCCGCATTGAATCTACCTGATGAAAATACATTCAAACCTTCACCATGCACGTACATCAAACAAGGCAGTGGAATCGACAATGGACCGATGCTATAAATATTCTGATCACTAATATGGTGGAAGGCTGCCTTTCCTGGATCAAACTCATGACTTACTTCAACTCCACATGCATTTCTGTGTCCTCCATCATGCCCGTGAGCTGAATGATCATGTCCATGATGATCGTGTCCGTGGTGATCATGATTATGGCCGCTATGATCATGACCATCATGATTATTTTGTTGGTCACCCGAAAATGCAGGAATTGAAAACAGAATAGCAACAAAAATCAGTAACGCTGAATATATATTTCTAGACATATTGTCCTTGGATTTTAAATTCGCCACAAAGGTAATGATTGTGTTGTATTTGAAAGAGCTTGAAAGACATTATTTTGCAAGGAGTTTGAGCATTATTTCTAATTCAAATCTTAGTATTTTGAATATACACTTTCTAGTCAATAATAATTCTGAATCTCGACCAACTTGCCATATCTCATTTGGAGAATTTTGATAATACAAACAAAAAGTCTTTGGAAGTTTTTTAATATAAATTTGGTCTGAAATATTATTTTACCACAAAGAGCGCCAAGAAATGCGCAAAGAGCGCTGCTAGTTAGTTTTTCTCTGCACAATCTAATATTCCTTATTTCTCATTCTACTAACTAAAAAAGCCCAACAAGTTCCCACCTGTTGAGCTTTTCAATTTATTATTTATCGGATGATCACCCCATTTCTGAGACTACCTCCGTCACTTCTGGAACCATTCTTTTCAGCATTCCTTCGATGCCAGATTTCAATGTTACCGTTGATGAAGGACAACCACTGCATGCTCCTTGCATAATCACAGTCACCACACCTTTATCAAAAGATTTGAACTCTATATTTCCACCATCCATTTCTACGGCAGGTTTTACATGTGTATCAATCAAATCCTTTATCTTTTTGACCAACTCTTTTTCTTCACCTGTATATTGATAGCCCGCTCCAACTTCTTCTTCGATTTTCGCCATTTCTTCTTCAAACCCTTCATTGATCACTACTCCTTCATCTTCAACATACTTTTTGATAAATTCTTTGGTTTTCAGCATGATGTCATCCCACAGATAATTCATTTCCTTAGAGATAGTGACATAATTATTGCAGATATATACACCTTTCACATAAGGCATTTCAAACAATGCTGCTGCCAATGGAGACCATTTTTTTGCCAATTCATCTGTTCTGAAATCAGCTGTCCCTTTATACAACATTCTATTGGTAACAAACTTTAAAGTTTCTGGATTTGGAGTCTGCTCCGTATAGAGCATTACTGGGCTTTTAGTTGCTGTAGGATTCATCTTACCTTTATTTTTTCTAATTTTTATTTTTCGAAGTGCAAATATAACATTCTAAGGTTAGTTATAGTTTCAAAGTATGATGAATTAGTTGCGAACCAAACATAGAAAATCTTATTTTGAGCCCATGTCACTAAAAGATAGTTGTAATATGAAAAATTTCTTAATTGTTTCAATGTTTGTAATTTTCTCTACCCTAACACTTGGAGCGCAATCTGACTCACAAAATTACATGGGTAAGGTCAAGACACTAGATAGTACAATATCTAATCTATATGGAGTGATTTCGGGAGAAAAAGGAGAGGGAAGAGATTGGGAACTTATGAAGTTTTTATTTCATCCAGATGCCAAATTGATTCCATCGTTCAAAAACAAAGAAGGAATCTATAAGGCCCGATTCATGACTGTCCAAGACTATATTGATAGTTCAGGTAAGTGGCTTGTAGAAAACGGCTTTTTTGAAACCGAAATACATAGGGTTACTAACACATTCGGGAATATTACTCAAGTATTCAGCACCTATGAAGCCTTTAAAAGTGCAAAAGATGAAAAACCATTCATGAGAGGCATCAATAGCATACAATTGCTTAATGATGGAGAAAGATGGTGGATTATTAATATTTATTGGACCCAGGAATCAGAAGAAAACCCAATTCCAAAAGAATATTTGCCCTAGAAATTTTAAATAATATTTGACTTGTTTAATTCGATTATTATATCGCTGGATCAATGTAATGAATTCAACAACACAAAATGTAAAACAATAACTTTCCTATCCCATTCTAATATCCGACATATTTAATAACCCGTTGTGCACAGTTAAAATTTTGAGTCAAAATACACAACGGGTTTTAATATTTTTTAGATCACTATATTTTAATAAATTTTTGAGTAGAGATCTCCCCCTGTTTAGTATATATTACTATAAAATAGAGCCCATTTTCTAGATTAGAAACATTCACTTTACCATTAGACAAAGTCTTTACTAGTGGTAATTTCACTCCTTCAATATTGTGTATTTCAATTTTTTCGATATTTTCATAATTCGAAAAGTTTAATTCGCCGTTCGAAGGGTTTGGATGAATTAAGAAATTATGCGATGAAGAGTTTCTGGATACTGGTTTAGTACAGACTAATGGACAGTATTCTCCTTTTTCAATCTCTACCAAATCAAGATCTAGGCATATTTGTGAAGTGCAGTCGTTTGCCGTATAATTCAAACAATATTCGCCAGGAATATTACTATAAAGTATTAATGAATTATTATCATATGGATTGCCATTTAGTTCCCAATTGAACTCATCGATATCACATGAAAAATATAATTCAATATATCCATCTAACAATTCAGTTTCAGATTTGCATATACTTTGTATGCAATAACCACTTTCACAATCCTCATTTTTACCACTAACTTGATAACACTCCACGGCTTGACAATTCCCGTCATCTCCATCTATGCAGGTTTGACTTGTAATTGTTACGCAGTACTTTCCAGTTGCCACGCCTGTTAATTCTTTCTCGGTGCTTCCATTGCTCCACTCATAGGTGTATGGATCACAATATGTGTTTTCATCGATAGAAATGTTAATCTCACCATTTTCGTCTAAACATGTCGAATGCTGAATTTCACTTGTAACTGTAAAGAATTCTTCACAGTTATTTCCTTCTATAACAAAGCAAAGTTGAGAAGGACATTGGACACATTCATCAGTTAATCTTGGATAAATATTTACACATATCTCTCCTAATGGAAGGTTTACTCTTGCAGGCCCCAATACTCCATCTTCCCAGAAAAAATCAAATTGCGAGTCACAGTTATTGAATACTTCAACCAATTCAATGTTATTTTCATCAACAATTCCTGCAAATCCGTAGTCGGACGTGCAATCGTGATCAATTGAAATTGTATAAATAGGACAATTCAAATCTTCTAAGTAAATTAAAAAATCACCTATTGGGAGATTTATCGTTTGAGAGGACTCGTCAGTCTCTAAAAATACATCACCATTTACATGAACCAATGTATACGTTACATTCTGAGGATTTGAAATAGTCAATATGTTACCATTTTCTACAATGGTTAAGATGTCAGCAATATCAATTGGATCGACTTCAGCAGCATTTCCAATAACTGTATTATGTACATAAAATGTTTTTTCAGCACATGAATTGGTGGAAAAGTTACATCTTATATCTCGTGCAGGGCCATTATCAAAAGTACAATTTTCAAAGTAATGCACCTGATCAATTCCATCCGCGGTATAGGCAGCACCAGAACACTCGAACAAAGAGTTTTTCCAACAGGTTTCCGATGGAATATTTTCATAATTTAATACAAGCGCTGCCAAATGATTATTCGCTTTAATTGTACATTGTTCAAAAGTTCCACTTCCCACCAAGTAAAAAGCATAAGAAAACTCTGTTATGTCACTTTCTATGGTCATGTTCGATATTTCATTATCGTGGCCAATAATTTGAACATTAAATCCTGAATTTGCCGTTTTATTGGTAACTTCCATGTCGTTGATTAAAAGGTTTGCATCATTTTGAGATTGAAAACCATAAGGACAAGAATTTATTTTAATATCTTCTAAATCAAAATTACCCCCAGTTTGGAATTTCAAGGCTGTTCCTACACAATTGTTAACCTCCAATCCTTTAAGTTTAAGTTCAATATCAGGACACAATCCATTTGTCCAAAATCCATTTCCTCGGCTATCATCTATTGTAACATCTTGAATATCCAAAGTCCACCGACCTGCTATTTTAGTTCCATACCTTGAATGGAATGAAGTCAAATTGGTCGCTTCTCCGATACCAGAATATCCTGCAATACATTCATAGGTCGGAGGAAGCTTTTTGCCTGACCAGTCAACAGCCTGACCATCGTAATGAGAATCATGCGTATAGATATTTAGCGAAATGGGTCCATTGCCAATCTTTTCGTCTCTAGCACCTATACCTTGGACATTATTGTAAGATGTGGTTGCATTTCTGATCGTTACATCTTCACCGGTAGAAGTTATTGCAGAACCAGTACATTGAGTTATTGTGGGCGAGTTGAGTTGAATTCCAGTTATTGTCGTATTATCTGTTATTGAATAAATAAATATTCCACCTATTCTTCCCTTTTGTTCAAACGGATCTTGTATAGCAACATCTCCATTTTCAAGAGGAGTGTACCTACAATTAGGTTCAGTATTAACAGGATCAACACAATTTCCATTAATATTTACACCTTCGATTCTTATGTCTTCTATGTTATTCTCTTTGTCCTCAATCCAAATAACATTCATAGGGTTATTACCATTCGGATTATCTTCGGTAATGGAAATGAAAGTGGGATCAACTATCAAATGAGCATCAGTATGAAATTCAATGCAAGATCCATTGTTTGTGTGATCTAGTGTGAGAAACCTATTTTTTAAACCTGCTTCTTCCTTAACTGTCTTTAATAAATAGGTACCTGGTGGAAAATACAAATCATTGCCAGATTCAAAGGCTGCTCTAATACCAGCAGCATCATCATTAATTCCGTCTCCATAAATATCATACAACTCTGACTCTAGCACGTTGATGGAATTAGTACATATTTCTTGGGCACTTAAATTTGTAGATATTAGTATAAAAAATGCCAATCTTATTGTTTTAAGAAAATTAAAATTCATAATAATTAATGTTTTTCATGATCCCTACCTTATTGGATGAGTTGTCGGGAAAGTTTCTCAAATGAATTGAAATTAGTTTATAATATTGGGTGTAGCATCTCCGATGCCATCCGTGAATTGGTTTATGATTAATTAAAGTTATTAACTTTTCTAATTGAATATTAGTAAAATTATTGAGCGTCGGAGATTATTTGATCAATTGGGTATTTCAATTATCAAGTTGGGAAATCAAAATTTCAATTTTTGATGTTTTAATGTAGCGTCATTATCAATGTCATATTTTAGAACAGATTTCTAAACCCATGGCGACGATAGTCGATAAAGGAACGCGTAAGCGGTGCGTAGCTATAAGGCTGCCTTGCGTGTTGCATTGGGCCAGTCTAGAGTTTTTTGGTTCGTTTTTTTGGCAATAAGAATGAATGATCATCGTAGATGTGGTAGCGATAGCTAACAAATGAATGAACGCGAGCGGTGGGTAGCATCAACGCCCGTTCTGGCGAAGGACCAATCTAGTTTGAAAATTACACCTCGTATTTAGGTAAAATCTAAGAAAAACGGGGTTTCAATTCAGGAGTTAAAGCAATTAGACCCTTGATTTATAGGGGATATTCGTATTTCGGAATATCCCTCCTTCACTCAGTCATCTCCTAAAGAAAAAATAATATCACCAGAATATAGAATCTCCATATTGAAAGCTTGACTTCTTGCAGGATCATATTTTCCATTCACTTCATTCTCACCAGCCATAATATGAATGATCATATCTTCATCGATTTTGGCTACTGATTTTTTGACCGTATTTCCATCCGAAAGTGTGCTTGCGATAGGCTTTCTAGTAATGAAATTGCCAGACTTGTCTAATGTAACCAAGATATACTCGTACTTCATTAATCCACCCTTCCAATAAACCAGGGCGTGGAATTCTTCAGCTTCTCGAATTCTAAGGATCGGCACAAACTCTGTAAACTCATCAAATTCTTCTGCTCCTTCCCATTTGGCAATAAATTCTGCAATTATTGCTGCTGGGAATACCTTATTGACAGATTCGGCAGTCATGACCAAATCCTCGGTGATTTCTATCGGTAGTTCAACTTCTGGAAAGAATCCAAGCAAGTCTTCTAATTGTATATTTTTTGCCATGGCGCAAAGGTAATGGATGGAGGGAGAATGGCAAATTTGTTGAATGGAATTGCGTATAGACTTTGGAGAATGAATGAAGGTTACCTTAATGATCCCGTTAAGGGTTAAAAACTGATTTCATTCAAATTAATGGTGTGCTCTATTCTCTGATTGTCTCTGATATCCCAGGTTTCCATTTTGATCTCTGGAGCCTCTTTAGCCCAATCTATCGTCAAAAGACCAAAGTGATTATCCATTATTGGTCCTTCAATTCTATTGGTATTCGGCGTAGCAAAATGCCAGGTAGAGGATAAACCACTGGCTGTGAAATCATATATCGGATAATCATTTGTCTCCAATTTGGATATCTCGGAATAATGAACATCACCAGTCAGGAATATTACACCATCGGCTTTTGTCTTTTTTATGAGATCAACCATTCTTTTTTGTTCATGAGGAAAATTTGCCCAAGATTCATATCCATTGTACTCGATGCTAAATTGAGTACCGCTACAAATCAGCCTCACATCTGCTTTTTTATTTAATTCGCCCTCCAACCATTTCCATTGAGTTTCGCCCAGGAGTGTCGAATCTGCATGTTCATAAGGTGTATAATCCAAGTGGTAAAAATACCTTCTGTCTTCATCGAATTCATTGGTATGCTTTTTTACATCATCCCTGAAAGTACGATTATCCAAAAGGATGATTTGTAATTTTTTATCACCATAATCATACATAAGGGAATGATAAATACCTTTATGTTTTCTTCTATCAGAAGTTTTAGGTTCATCAAAAAAATCTAGAAAAATCTCTTTGGATTCTTCCTTGAATTCATAATGTCTACCTATATCATTCCAGCCATAGTCATGATCATCCCAGGTTGCTAAAATTGGAACATTTTGTTTAAGGTTTTGAAAAGATGGCTTGCTTGAAAGTCTTTGATACTTGGCTCGGAGTGTGTCCATTATTTTGGTATCTCCATATATATTATCACCCAAAAATATAAACATATCGGGATCATGCTCAACCACATTGTTGAATATTGGAAGATCTTCCCATTCTCTGCCACATGATCCAAAAGCAATTTTAGTTTTTATAGAATTGGAAGATATGGGCAACTCCTTTTTGCAAGAAGTGTACGATAAAAAAGTAGCAATCAATAATAAGTAGCCGAGAAATCTCATAGATCAACTTTCCAATCTTTCTATCAACCTTCCCGAGATTCTTAAAAATTCCATTTCGGTAATTATCCCTGCCAATTCCCCATTGTTAATTACAGGCAAACATCCGACTTGTTCCTCTTTCATCAACTTCATAGCTTTCAAAATAGAATCATTATGATCAATTGTTGTTGGGTTTTGAATCATAATATCTTCTGCAGTACTCGACTTTCTTGTTCTCTTATTTTTAATTAAATGTCTAAGAATAAGCCTTCTTGAGACCAATCCAATAAGGTTGCCTTCTTTATCTTCAACAGCAGCGTATCTGATCCTTTGCCAATCCATCATTTCAGCTACCAATTCAATTATATCTGTTCTCTGCACCGTAAAAATATCAGTCTCCATGAATTCAGAAACTTTCAATTGCGAGGGTTTGTAACTTGCTAAATCGCTTAAATCGGGCAATTCCCATTTATGACCAGGAATTTGGCTTTGTTGATTTTTGATAATACTTGCTGTCAATACCGTCAAAGCTTCATCTCGGTTGGTCTTTTTGATCAATTCTGTATAAGATCTTAGCATCCAACGTGCTCCATTCATATGAGATTGAGCCCTCTGCTCTATAATTCCTAAATAAAGATCGATATCCTTTTTGGCGACCTTTCTCTTTTTTAATCCTTTTTTTGCAATAGGCAACAGCTTATTAAGAATCAAATCGCAACAGGTCACCTTCTCATCATTGAACCAGGTAAACTTACTGTCTATTCCGAACCTCGCCGCCTTCCCAAAATTATCTCTGGCATCTTCGAATGACATCAAATCTCTTATATCATCAATCTCATCCGCCATTCCCAGTGTAAGTCCCAGCCAGAAACAGGCATTCGCTACTTCATCCAAAACGGTAGGGCCCGAAGGAATCACTCTATTCTCAATCCTCAAATGAGGCTTTCCATTATCACTGATACCATAACAAGGACGATTCCACCTGTAAACCGTAGAATTATGAACTTGAAGGGCGCGTAATTTGGGCACCTTTTCTTCTTTTATTGACTCCAAAGAATCTTCTTCCACATCAGAACTAATAAGTACTCTAAATCGAGAAATATCTTCTTTATAAATCTCCATTACAGATTCTTGCAACCAATCTTTTCCAAAACTCACCCTTGGGCTTTTCTCTCGCATGTGGTCATGTGTGGTTCTAGTATCCAATGACTGTTGGAAGAGTGCGATTCTGCTCTCATGCCATAACCTCCTGCCGAATACAATGGGTGAATTGGCCGCGATAGCCATCACTGGAGCTGTTACAGCTTGGGCAATATTATATATTTTGACAAATTCATCGGGGTCTACCTGAAGGTGCACTTGAAAACTGGTATTGCATGCCTCAAGAAGTGGAGAATCATGTTTCACCAACAGCTCATCAATCCCTGTCAATCTTAATTCATATGCATTGCTGCCAACGAGTTGTTCATTGATAGCTTCCATTAATGCCTTGTACCTTTTCTTCGGAGTGAGATTGTCCAAATCAAGGTCAAATTTTCTAAGGGTCGGAAGGATTCCAGTAAGTACAATCTTTGTATCCAGGGTATCCAATACTTCCTGTATCTTATTTAATTTGGTAGCGTTTTCTTCATGCAGCTGACTGAAACACTTATCCGTCAATTCCCTGGGGGTAAGATTTGTTTCCAAATTGAATTTTGCCAATTCTGTCTCCACCCAATCATATTCCTTCATCTTGTCCAGGGCTTCCATGGCAATACAATTGGGCTTAAAAGTATCTTGTTGTACTATGACCATTTCTTGTTCGGCCCCCATCCGTGTGATGCCTTTTTCAAACCAATCATTTTCTAACATATGCTCAAGAGCTTGCACATCCTTTAAAAGTGATTTTACAAACTTTTGCATTTGTTTTTGATCTGTAACCTTTGATACTCTTTGTTCTCCCATTTTTTGGTGTTTTCGTTTTCTCGATCAATGTAAATATAATCATCAGTTACGCCAAAAAATCTGGAGTATTTTACTGCCGTCAGGTTTAAATATGAAGTACTAATTGTTAATTTTCGAGTGTTTTAAGCGAACTTTCGAGAATGAAATTGGATTCAGGGGATTTATTACGGAGAGAATCACAGAGGTTTCACAGAGATATACGGAGATTAATGATTTCTATCTTTTAGATATCAATCTCTTCAATCTTTAACCCTAAAAAGGGCAGCATCATGGCTTGACACTACCCTCATCATAACTAATTTCAATAAACTTCAATTAATGCTTGCTAGAATTGGCATTATTGAAGGTCAAAGAACTCAATATTAAAAAAACCAACTTTCACTATTATCTTGTTGCGCTGCCAGTTGGATTTGTAGCAGCTGCATTATTATCCATTGAGAGTAAGGTGTGATCTGCGGCATCAGCGGCAGTCATTCCTACAAGTGGCTTTAGCGTAAATGGATTTGGACTATTATCTGGAACAGGCTCAACTGATACAACAATAGTAGCTCCTCTTAAATCTGTAGGGAAGGTCAATCCACTTGGTGCGTTATTCAAAAAATCTTCACCTGGGTATGCAGGACCTGCTTCAGTACCGCTGAATGGCGCTGAATCGTCTGCTCCAGATGCACTTGTAAATGTACCTGTTGTCACAGGAGTACCATCTATTACTGCCCATCCTTCGTAAGCCCAACCAGCTGGCAAACTAGGCAACGAAAGTGAAGCTCCTGGACCCGCTCCCGGATCTAAAAACCAAACTCCACTATTCTCATTTGTATCTGCTCCATCTGTCGGAGTAGCCAAAATATATCCTCCCGCTGAAGCTGTAAAATCTGTGCCAATTGCTGCTGAATGTGATACTGTCAAACTTGCATTGTCAGCACTAAAATCTCCTGCCAAAATGTGAACATCACTTGGGTCCGGACTTGGATCTGGAGATGGTTCGATTGTCAATATAAATGCGGTTGCCGACTCCAAGTCATCCTTGTCTAAATCAAATGTTGATCTGGATAATGCACCATTTCCATCGACTGTAAATACTCCTGTACTTTTTGGACTTCCATCCACCATAATCCAACCTTCATATGCATATCCACTTCCTAGATCTTCTAATCCTGAAAATGTTAAATTCAATTGATTGTCTGTAGCTGTATCATCGTCGCCACATGAAACCATTATCATTGCAAATGCTACTACCAATAATTTTAAAATGTTGTTTGTCATTGTAATTTCTATTTAATTCGAAAAAATGAAGCAGGATCTTTTATTTGTCCCCTGCTTCGAAAATTTATTTATTTAGTTATTAATATTCTTTTTGTGATAAATCTCTCTTCTGAGATTACTCTTACCATGTATATTCCTCCAAGAAGGTCTTGTACATCAACTTTTGCTGAACCAGAATTGTTGGTCAAGTATTGAGTCAAGACAACTTTACCTTGGGCATCAAATACATTTATATATGCATTGTCAGAAAGATCATTGTATTCCAGGGTAACATAATTGACCGCAGGGTTTGGATAGATTCTTACATCTTCCTCATCAATTTCATGAGTTGAGGTCACTGCACATTCTGCTGATTCTTGAATAATCACTTCGATGAAATTCAATGAAAGAGAGGTGCATGTACCATTGATATCAGTTATAGAATTTCCAATTTCTACTTGTCCTGCATATCCAAGTCCATAGATTCTTGCGATGCCAGGTTCCATATTTTCAAAGTTGATCGATGGAGTCAATGTTGGCGATCCCATAATTACATCATTTTCATCTGTAAGGATATATGCATATATCTCTCCGCTACCTGTCGTAGTGATATTTACAAGGTCGTCTTCTCCATCATTCGGGCAAGTTACTGTGCTGCTTTCGGTGCTGATTGTACCTCCAATTATACCTTCAGCTCTAAATATGGATATGAAATTAGCAGAGATAGATCCACAAGCTAGATTTAGAGATGTGATTGACTCTCCTAAAACAGGCACAGTCTCTCCATTAGATGACCATCCCCAAATGTGGCATTCACCTGCTGGGGCTGCACTCAAGTCAAGGGTAGGTCCGTCTGCTGTATTGTGGACCGCCAGGATATTATCATTATTATCCGTAATCACATACCAATAGCCCAAAGCATCTGCATTAGTTTCATGCATTACATCGAACACCACTTCGCCTACACAATAAGTAGCTGTATCCAATCCATTGGTAAGTGCTACTACTCCTCCATCGGCTGCCTGTCTTGTCACAGTAATCGCATTCGAGAAAGCATACTCCCCAGTCAAATCTTCTGTATTCAATCCAACTTCCAATCCTTCAATCGTAAGATAATTAAGATGCCAGATCAAGCAAACACCTTCTCCTGCTCCATCCAAATCAAATGGTCCCATAGGCGGAAGTCCTAGTATGTTTCCATCTACATCAGTAATTACATAAGCACTATTCTCTCCTTGTCCGCCTGCTACATTGATTTCAATTGGATCTCCTTCTCCGTCCACACAGATCGTAGTTTCGTCATCGGTAGAAATTGTAGCTCCAGCTACACCCGCAGTTCTTATAATTCTTATGAAATTATCCGAAATCGCTTCGCAATCTCCATCGGCAAGAGTAGAAATATTCTCTCCCATTGCCGGATTCGGTTCGCCTTTATAAGACCAGCCCCAAATATGACACTCTCCTATAGGTGCTCCGCTCAAATCAAGCGTAGGTCCATCTGTACTATTGTGATAGGCAAGAATATTATCGCTATCATCTGTTATGATATACCAGTAACTCAAAGCTGTGGCAGTAGTTTCGTGCTCTACATCAAAAACTACATCTCCAGCTATAAAAGTTGCTTCTGTACTTCCGTCCGTAAGAGATACCTCTCCGCCATTTGCAGATTGTCTAATGACCTCTATATAATTTGAAAATGCAAATTCACCACTTAAATCATCAGTATTCATTCCTACTTCTAGTCCTTCTACTGTCGTATAATTCAAATGCCAGATTAAACAAACGCCTTCTCCTGCTCCATCCAAGTCAAATGGTCCCATTGGTGGAAGTCCCAGGATATTGCCATCTACATCTGTGATTACATAAGCGCTATTTTCACCTTGTCCTCCTTCTACGGTAACATTGATCGGATCTCCAATACCATTGACACATATTGTCGTCTCATCTACGGTAGATATGATTGCTGCTATTGGGCCTGAAGGCTCTGTTCTTGTTATGGTGATGAAATTTTCTGAAATCGCTTCGCAAAAGTCGTCTCCAAGTGTTGATATGTGCTCACCAACTACAGGATCTGCTAATCCTTTGTAATTCCAACCCCAGATATGACACTCTCCAGCTGGTGCTCCACTTAGATCAAGTGTAGGTCCGTCTGCACTATTGTGAAATGCCAAGATATTGTCATCTGCATCTGTAATAATATACCAGTAGCTGAGATACGGAGCAGAAGTTGTATGCGCTACATCGAAAACTACATCTCCTGCTTCAAAAGTAGCAGCATCAGTTCCATCCGTCAAAAGAACCATACCACCATCAGGAGTCTCTCTAAATACGGTAATAAAATTATCAGAAATCGCTTCACATGTTCCGTCTGCTAAAGTTGAGATGTTTTCTCCCATTACTGGAAGATCTTCTCCTTTATACGACCATCCCCAAATATGACACTCTCCAGCTGGTGCTCCACTCAAATCTAGTGTAGATCCATTTGCAGTATTGTGATATGCAAGAATATTGTCATTGTTATCTGTTATTATGTACCAGTATGATAAATTTTGTGCTGTTGTTTCGTGTGTAACGTCAAATACAATATCTCCTGCACAATATGCTACTTCTGTACCTCCTTCTGCCAATGAAACCATTCCTCCATTTGCAGATTCTCTTGTTACAGTAATAGCATTAGAGAGTGCATAACATCCTTCCAAGTCATTGGTGTTCAATCCTACTTCTACTCCTGTAACATTTTCATAGGTCAGGTACCAAATTAGACATACACCTTCTCCTGCTCCATCTAAATCAAAAGGTCCTGTTGGTGGAAGTCCTAGGATATTGCCTTCTGTATCCGTAATCACCCAAGCACTATTGCTTCCAGAACCACCTTCAACATCTACATTGATTGGGTCACCTTCGCCATCAACACAGATTGTAGTATCATCCATAGTGGTGATAACAGCGGCTGAAGGAGTAATTCGAGAAATAGTTATATAATTTGAAGATATGGCTTCACAACTTCCATCTGCCAAGGTCGAAATATGATCTCCCATTACTGGCAAATCTTCTCCATTGTATGACCATCCCCAAACATGACATTCCCCTGCTGGCGCTCCACTTAAGTCAAGTGTTGGACCATCGGCTGTATTATGATAGGCAAGAATATTATCATTATCATCTGTAATTATGTACCAGTACGATAAATTACTAGCAGTCGTTTCATGACTTACATCAAACACGACATCTCCTGCGCAATAGGTAGCTTCAGTACCTCCTGATGCCAAGGCTACCATACCTCCATCAGCTGCTTCACGTATTACTGTGATTGGATTAGACAGTGCAAAACATCCTTCAAGATCATTTGCATTCAATCCTACTTCTACTCCTTCTACATCGTCATATGTCAAATACCAAATTAGACATACACCTTCTCCTGCTCCATCTAGATCAAATGGTCCCATTGGCGGCAGAGCCAAGATATTTCCTTCATTATCTGTAATTACCCATGCACTGTTCATTCCACTTCCTCCTTCAACATTAACATCGATAGGGTCTCCCACGCCATCCACACAAATGGCAACCTCATCTGTATTAGTAATAGAAAATGCTGCTAAACCAAATGGATTGCTTTGAACATCGATTGTAGTGTTAAGTACAGGTGTTGGGGTAAGGTCATATACGCTTACCTTGAAATTTGCGCCTCCACTGTGAGTTACATATAGTTTGTCATCTCCAATTGTGGCATAATTATGAGGAACCGAAAATGGTGCATCAACTGGATCTCCTACTAATTCATTTGTGCTTAGATCCAAGGTATATGTTGCATTGCTACCTCCCTCAGAAATATTGCCTATATAAACATACGTCCCAGATGCATTCACTCCAAGGCCATGTGCATTTGGCACATCAATTTGGGTAACCAAAGACAAATCACTTCTGTTTAATACATATAACAAATCTGCGCCCTGTGCAGCTACATACAACTTATCGTTACTTGGTGTAAGCACCACGTGTGGGTCTTTACCTACCGCTACTCTTTCAGTTTCTTCAAAAGTTGTAGTACTATATTTCACTACATAATCTTCAGCTTCTTGAGTTCCTAAAAATGTTACAAAAGCAGCCTCATTATTAGGCATCAAGATTACATCATGAGGTTTATAGCCAAGATCGAACAAATCCGATGGCATCTCCACAGTAGCAATATTTTCAAGTGTAGTTGGATTGATTACTGAAATTGTTCTATCCAATTCATTATTTACCCAAAGTTGGCTATTGTCAGGGCTAATCCACATATGGAAAACACCATTCCCTGCTTCTACCACTCCTTTTAGAGAATTATCATTCGCATCATAAGCAGCTACATATCCAAAGTAGTCACCGACCAAGTATGTATTATTGGAGTTGTTATAAACTACATACATTGGTTCTCCTTCATTCGGCATATCGTAAGTGGTAATCACTTCATCTTTGTCCGCATCTATGACAGAGACTGTTCCTGAGCCTCTGTTGGCTATAACCACTCTATTTTCAACATTATCTGCAACTGTATTAATAATGGCAGGTTCTACTTCACAACCATTCTCACAATCTAATCTATTGATCGTTACAAAGTTTTCAGAAACTTCACCACATTGAGGATCAGATAATGAAGAAATATGTGCTCCAACCACTGGTTCAGGAAGATCTTGCTCATTCCAGCCATAAATTCTGCATACTCCTGGAGGAGCTCCATTGATATCTATCCATCCTCCATTATCAGAATTGAACCATGCAAGGATATTGCTATTGTCGTCCGTTACTACAAACCAGTAATTATGGAAAGTTGATGTCTCAAATGTCAAGTCAAAATCAATCTCACCTGCACATCCTTCATATGCTGTAGTACCATCGTCCAAAGTAATATATCCGCCGTCAGGTAATGTTCTTAATACTGTAATGAAATTATCAGACAACTCTTCACATGATTCTCCTTCCAGACTACTGATATGATCTCCAAGAGTAGGAGTAGTAGTGCCGATAGAATTCCATCCCCAGACGTGACATTCTCCTGCTGGTGCTGCGGATAAGTCCAATGTACTTGTTGTAGAAGCATCTACAAAACCTAAGATGACATCATCATCATTTGTAATAACATAGTAATAATTGAAGTAAATATTTTCAGTAGTATTCTGTACATCAAAGACTACATTTCCAGGGCAATTAGAATAGATGGTCTCTCCATTCAATAAAGATACACTCGCACCATCTACAGCATCTCTAATTACTGTTATAAAATTGCTTGACTCTGAAACACAACCTTCCAAGTCATCTAGGTTGGCTCCCATTTCTAATCCAGAAACAGCTCCATAATAACTAACATTGAAAATATAACACATTCCAACTCCAGCTCCATCAAAATTCACAACATCTGGTGATGGCGGAAGGCCTAAAATGTTTCTTTGATCATCGGTGATTACCCACTGACTCGTCTGGCCTACATTACCACTTACTGTTACTGCTCCCGCTGGGATATTGTCCGCTTCACCGTCTATACAGAAAGTGAATGGACCACCTGTCAAGGTTCCACCCATTGGCTCATTTCGAGTGACTACAATAAAGTTACTTTGATCTATGCATCCATCAACATTATTCAAGTTCATCCCCATCTCTAAGCCTGTAACTGTCCCATAGTAACTCACATTGAAGATATAACACATTCCTGGTCCTGCTCCATCAAAATTCACTGCTTCTGGTGATGGTGGCAAACCCAAGATATTCATCTGGTCATCGGTGATTACCCACTGACTCGTTTCCCCTACATTCCCACTTACTGTTACTGCTCCTGCTGGAATATTATCTGCTTCACCATCTATACAGAATTCGAATGGACCACCTGCTAAGGTTCCGCCCATTGGCTCATTTCGTGTGACTACAATAAAGTTACTTTGATCTATACATCCATCTACATTATTCAAGTTCATCCCCATCTCTAGACCGGTGACCGTTCCATAGTAACTCACATTAAAGATATAACACTGACCAGGGCCTGCTCCATCAAAATTTACTACATCTGGTGATGGTGGTAAGCCTAAGATATTCATCTGATCATCTGTGATTACCCACTGACTCGTCTCGCCTACATTCCCACTTACGGTAACGGCGCCAGCTGGAATATTATCCGCTTCGCCGTCTATACAAAATTCGAATGGACCGCCTGCTAAGGTTCCGCCCATCGGCTCATTTCTTGTCACAACTATAAAATCACTTTGAGCTATACATCCATCCACATCATTCAGGTTCATGCCCATTGCCAAGCCCGTCACCGCTCCATAGTAACTCACATTGAAAATATAACACTGTCCTGGTCCTGCTCCATCAAAATTCACTACATCTGGTGATGGTGGCAAACCCAAGATATTCATTTGGTCATCGGTGATTACCCACTGACTCGTTTCCCCTACATTCCCACTTACCGTTACGGCTCCTGCTGGAATATTGTCCGCTTCGCCGTCTATACAAAATTCGAATGGACCACCAGCTAAGGTTCCGCCCATTGGCTCATTTCGAGTGACTACAATAAAGTTACTTTGATCTATACATCCATCCACATCATTCAAGTTCATGCCCATTGCCAAGCCCGTCACCGTTCCATAGTAACTCACATTAAAAATATAACACTGTCCTGGACCTGCTCCATCAAAATTTACAACATCTGGTGATGGTGGTAAGCCTAAGATATTCATCTGATCATCGGTGATTACCCACTGGCTCGTCTCACCTACATTCCCACTTACCGTTACTGCTCCTGCTGGGATATTATCCGCTTCGCCATCTATACAAAATTCAAATGGACCACCAGCTAAGGTTCCGCCCATCGGCTCATTTCTTGTCACAACTATAAAATCACTTTGAGCTATACATCCATCCACATCATTCAAGTTCATGCCCATTGCCAGGCCAGTCACCGTTCCATAGTAACTCACATTGAAAATATAACACTGACCAGGGCCTGCTCCATCAAAATTTACAACATCTGGTGATGGTGGTAAGCCTAAGATATTCATTTGATCATCGGTGATGACCCACTGACTCGTCTCACCTACATTACCACTTACCGTTACTGCTCCTGCTGGAATATTGTCCGCTTCGCCGTCTATACAGAATTCAAATGGACCACCAGCTAGAGATCCACCCATAGGTTCATTTCTAATGACTGCAATACTGTCTGAAAGATCAAAACAACCTGATATACTATCTAAAACACCTCCAAGGGTATCACCCATCACGGTACCATCATATCTCATGTACCATATAAGACAAGTACCAGGTCCTGCTCCGTCCAAGTCAAATGGAGGGCCAGCAGGCTTGGCAAGAATCAAAAAAGTATCATTAGTAATGATCCATTGTGCATTTGCACCTTCTGCATCTTCAACGGTAACATCAATTGGATCTGGAATCCCATCTACACAAATTGTTGTTTCATCATTCGTAGATAATGATCCTCCATCTGGCTCATTTCTTACTACAGTTATAAAATTATCAGATTCAGACACACAGCCTCCGATGTCATTTAAGCTCATTCCAACAGCAAGACCAGTGACTGTACCGTAGTAACTTACATTATAGATATAGCACATTCCTCCCCCAGCACCATCAAAATTGACAGCATCTGGTGATGGTGGTAGACCCAAAATATTTCTTTGGTCATCGGTTACTACCCACTGATTTATATCTCCTTGATTCCCACTGACTGTTACAGCTCCCATTGGAATATTATCTGCTTCACCATCTCCTACGCAAAATTCATATGGACCGCCAGCTAAGGTTCCACCGATTGGTTCATTCCTAGTTACTGTAATTTCGTTTGACAAATCAAAGCATCCAGTAAGGTCGCTAATATTATTGCCTACTGTATTTCCAGCCAAGGTCCCATCGTGGCTGATGTACCAAATAAGGCAAACGCCTCCTCCAGCACCATCCAGATCAAATGGTCCTCCTGGGGGGGTTGCTAAAATATTGTTTCCAGCATCGGTGATTATCCATGCTGATTCAGATCCAGTACTCCCAGAAACGGTCACATTGATAGGATCTGGGATGCCATCAACGCAAATAGTTGTAGGATCAGTAGTAGAAATTGTACCTGCATCCACTGTACATTGTGAAATACCCACCTGATAAATAGCTACGAGAGCTATAAAAGTGGACATGATTTTTTGTAAAAAGATTTTCATTAGATTATTGAATTAAGGTTAATGATTAGGCAATACACGGTCTACCCATCTCACTGTTGAGATAGAAGGCAAGGGGTGAATTTTATTGTTTGAATTGCTGGTTTTATCCAGCTTAGTTGAACTCTATTTGACTTTTATTAAATACACAAACTCATTTTGTTATTATTCTTTTTTATTCAATTCATGACATACTTGTCCAGTGCGCATGCTGGACAGCTCACGTCATAAAAAGGTGTTTTTTTCTAAATTATTGGGTATTGAACTTAACTGCTATCTGTACTCCTGAACTATACAAGTTTACCTGACCCGCTCCTATTCCCGTCAAAGGAAATTGCAAATAAGGTGCAATTTGTACTGATGTTTTATTAGAAAGTACTTTTTGATATCCTATTGCGAATCTACCTACACCGACCAGGTGGGTATTTTCGTCTTCTTCTATTACTTCTTTATATCTCTCTGGTCTTGAAACCAATGCATGTTCATAATTAAAACCATACCATTCTGAATGCAACATATAACTGCTCATGCCTAGATCTACAAAAAAGCCATTATTTCTAAATCCATTGATATAGTATGAAAATCCAATAGGAATCTCGATCACGTCACATTTGGCATCCATACTCATTGGTGCTATATCCAGGTACCATCCGCCATCCATGCTATATTCAACTCCTGCTCCCTTATAAATTTTTCTACTATAAGCAAGGCCCGCACTTATTTCAAATTTATCAGCAAATTGATACCCAAATCTTGTACCAACACTCCATCCCGCCTTCGAATCTTTGAATAATCCCACAGAAGACCACTCTGGGTTTGCAAATAAAGTAAGTGCAAATCTATTGGAAGAAGCTTGTAAATCTGGTCTGGAAACAGGTCGTGTAAATCCAAGGTTAGCCATGTCCAAGTCTCTTAACTGTGAATCCAGCAAGTCTATATTTCTCTCTTTTAAGAACGGAATGAATAAATTCTCTTTTCCTAAATTAGACTTTTGAGATTCTGGAATCTGGATTGTTTTTGTTTCAAAGTCATTATCATTAACAACTTCATTTTGGATTTTTGGCTCATTTTGTAGCGTTTGATCTTGCGAATTAATACTGACAATCTCATTACCTATAAGATTGCCAGTATTTTCGCTTTGAAAACTGTTTTGAGCACCTATATTACGACCGCTCTCTTTAGAGTCAGTTGAAATATATTCTTCTTGTATTTCTTGTTGGTTATTTGAAACAGCCGCTTCTTCATTGACCATTTCAGCACCATTGTTGTCTATATTTTTCAGTTCGTCCTGAACTTTATTTGTCTTCGTTATTTTTTTAGTTGATGCCACTGCTTGCTTTTCTGCATCACTATTATTGAATTGAATAGAGGAATATGTAACTATTGCCCCAATTAGTAAAGCTAATCCCAAGAGGTAAAAAAGAATCTTCCTTTTGTTTTCTTTTTTATCCAACTTTTCTTCCATCAAAGCCCATGAATTCGGATTATATTCAAATTCATGTCTTTCTGCTCCTTCTCTAAAAAGAGCATCCATATCATTGGGATTAAAATCAGGCATGCTGCAATTTTAGTTGTTGAGAAATCATATCTCGTAGTTGGGCTCTGGCCTTTGACAAGTTAGACTTGGAGGTTCCTACTGATATATTAAGTGTTTTTGCGATTTCATGATGTTTGTATCCATCGATTACATACATATTAAAAACCGTTCTATAAGCTGTCGAAAGTGATTGCACCAATTTGATCAATTCTTTATAACCAATTCTGCTAAGGATGTCTTCACGATCTGATATATTCTTTGCATCTTCTATCTGGGATTTCATTTGCAATTGTTTTTGTTTTTTCATGTAGTCAATTGATGTATTCACTACTATTTTTCTAAACCAAGGTTTGAAGTCGTACTGCGGGTCAAACTTCCCAATTCTTGAAAAAACCTTCATAAAGCTATCATTCAAAACATGGATCGCTTCATCTTCATTTTTTACATATCGAATACCGATGCTCATACCATAGGCATAAAATAGCTTGTACAACTCGTGTTGACTATTTCTATTTTGTTTTTTACAGCCTTTTAATATATGTTGAAGGTTTTCCTTCATAATATTTGAGCTTCGGTTTTAAATTTTATTTCTGATTGAAAACAAATTATACTTCCCTATACCTGAGGTTGATCTTAATGGTTGCCTCTAATGAAAATATTTTTGCAAAAATATATTTTTTTGAAATACTATCTTGTCAAATAATAGACACAAGTTATTGATAATAAACCTTTTGAACTGAATATCTGGAAATAAAAATTTAATTAAAAAATAATAACTTTTAATTATCATTTCTTTTTTGCTTCGTGATTTTTGAGGCTTGGTGGATTAAAAATGGTTCTTAAAGCAACTTTGTTTGGCTTTATTTATAATCACAAGGTGTACTCGATCTGCGAAAAGGAGGTCTGAGGTAACGAAGTTTTTGCATATTATTCCCAATAGTTTAACATTCCAGAGCAAAATTTTGAGTTTTTGGTCAATCGATATGGGATAGCCTGAAATATTTCGGAGATCTCTTCTTCTATATCCTCATCATACTTTATTTCCAGGATGATGGCTGGGTCGAGGATTGGGAATGCATCCACTCGATGATCATTCATACCAAAATATTGAAGATTTCTGTCTATCGTGATCCTTACTTTTTTATTAAAGGATTGCAGATAGGTGCGTCGATACTTTACTAGAACTACAGGAAATACTGATTCATCATTTAGCATGGGAATATTTAATACCTCTCTTAGCTGTATTGGTACATTGTCCAATGACTTCAAAGGAAACAGTTTCTTGTAGCCAAGTTGATTTTCCTTAATTTTTTTCTCTAAGACGGGGTCTTTGATTTTTTTAATATTATTTCCATACCATCGCAATCGATATTTGGATCTATTGGATATACCGCTGAGATTATCATTTAGTGCCTTGAAATTGAGATCATCGAGGTAGATACTATTTACCCATCTATCTGGATAGGCAATCTCAAATGCCCCGGTTATAGACATGATTACTTGATAGACCTCCTGATATCCGCTCTCTTCTATCCTATATTTTCGCTCATACCTCATTATTTCATTCGTTTTCGAGTATGATTTATCTTGAGTATCGATTTTGGTGACACTATATAAGTGAGCTTCCCCGCATCTTCTGCTCCCACGATTACAACATTATTATAAGGCTTGTTGTCACCAGTCACTTGAATATCTCTGAAAGTGGCATTCCCCTCATAACCTTCTATCCTTACATCCGAATGATTGGCAACTTGAAGAGAACTATGACAATCTATAAATTTCACCTTACTGAATCTTGAATTTGCAAAATCATTTATCGTAAGCGCTGTGCCCAGTGAATTTGAAATACTAATAGCCTCACCTGATATATTGCCGCCTACTTGTTTAATACCGCCCTTGCCATAATTCGAAATATCCATAGCATCCATCCTGCCTTCAGAATAAAAAGAGTGAATAGCCGAGCCTGCATTGTTTTCAAAAGAACAATTAAAAAAATTAAATTCGCTATTATTGATTTTCACATCAACAGGTGCATTCATGGCACTCCATTTACAATTATCAAACCGAACCCGTGATTCATCAATATTAATAGCCGCATCGAGCTTAAGAATACCATTGCGATATGCAGATAGGTTGTTGAAAAAGCAATATTGAAATGAATTTTCCCTTTCACTCTTCGTCAAAACCATTCCATTCCCTCTCTTATTCCCCAGAAAAATAATCGGTGCACTTGGACTACCAATAGCACTTATCTTTCCCTCTATGGTAAGACTGCCATTTGTGTTAAATTGGACCCTCGTGCCAGAAGGAATAACAAGTGATTCTTCTTTAGATATTTTGTAATGCTTGTCAATTATGACTGTTTTTGTCATGGCGGTATAACTTCCAGCATCAGATTGAAACTGCGAAGACTCGGAGAGACTGACATATCGATTTATCAGACGAGAATTATCTTTTGGCAGAATGTTTTTACTTACATCATGATAAAATGTCGAATCTATTCCCAGTGTTTGATAAATAATCTCAGTAGGTCGATGCAGGCATTCTATTTCAACAGTTTTCAACGAAGAATTTGGGGAATATCCATCCATGATTATTGGCTCCTCAAGTAACCAACTTCCTTTGGCGTTTCTATAACCTGTAATCTTTAATGGAAAATAATGAAAGCTTTGAAGGTGAATATTCTTGCTTCTACTGTCTCGAAAAGATTTTAACGCCACATTGGACAAAGGGTATAATTTTGCCCTTGTATATTTTGCCTTTATAAAATGCTCAAAAAAATCATACTCGTATTCTTTATAAGTTGAATCCGTTTGAATCTGTTTATTTCTGGTTTTAATATCAATCTCCAATTCTTTGAATCGTTGTTTCAAATATTTGGGATCGGTAAATTTTTCAACATAACTGAGGTACCTTCCAAAGAAATTGTGATCTGCAAAAAGCCTTACCAGATAACTGCTGCCAGACATTGATCTTTTATGAATATCCTGTCCATTTTCCCACTGTCCTATCGGCCTCCAGTCTTCATTGATTTTGGGCATATTGCTACTGTAAAAATCATAACCGACCGGCTCCAGTAAGCCAGTAGCAGGATTAACATAAAATCGAATATTGGTCAGCAATTGGGCATGTGTTCCATGACCTATTTCAATGAGGGCATAATATCTTGCCATTTTGTCAAGATCAAAAACTTCCTCTGCCTTCCTGTTTGAAAACAAAAAGTGATGCAATTGATTATGACCATGCTGGTACAAGTCCGCAAAAGACTTTTTATTTTCATTTTCTTTATTAAAAAGCTCAATTTGGGTAGAAGGTACCCAATTGTATTTTTTCAGTCCACCCTTTAGATTGTCCCAGAATCCATTATCATTATGTTTTATCACGGGTGCAATCAATCTGTCATTCTCCGTCAAAAACTCATCCTCGAAATGATGTTCGTATGCAAATACCCCCATGTCCTTCTTATTGACACTGAAGCGAAAAAAGTCATATTTTGGAGAAATAATACCTTCTTTCCTCATCATTTGATGCATCACCCATTCTGCCAGGTGTGAGCGAGCTTCACTATTATGAACAGAAAAAGTATTCATTTGTCTCCACACTTCATCCCCTTTTAAGGCCACCCTGTAAGACCACTTCTCCCCATACAAGTGATCGAGCAAATCTCCCTTGAGTCGGACACTACAACCGAGCGTCATCGAATCCACCCTCAAATCCGCATCCACAAAGTCCGCTTGAGAAGAAAACAATAGTCCCTTCTTCATGGCTGCATTTCTCTTGTTTTCAACCTTTTTGAAATTTACCTTATTTATCTGTAGTTCCAATTCCGGAAATCCTTCAAAATTGTTTTTTCCTGATTTTCCAAACTTATTGATCTTGATACTAAAATCATCAAAATAGGCAGGGCCCTTACCCGTGGCCATATGAAGATAGATTTTCCATTTTGCAGGACCATCGAGGGAAGGAATGATAAATTGAGTCTCATGTTCACTCCAAGTTTTTCCTGCTGGAAGGTCTTCTGAAAAATAATGCTTGTTATCACTGGACAATACAAATTTGAGTTTAGTCCTCTCGCCATTTTTAGCTGCCGCAGATACTTTTATGGTATCAAATGAGCTGAGGTCATCGAGGTCCGCTATCAAAGCAAAACGCTCTCCTTCGCCGCACTTACAACTGGATTTCCCGGTAAATGAAGTAGCGCTTGTTTTTTTGCAACGTGTCCTAAAGTTTTTCTCAGGAGTAATAAATTCACCGTCTTTAAACTCTTCTGCATCACAAAAATAGGTGCTTTCTTCCTTTTTAGTATTGACAGTATTCCCCTTCTTCAATCCCGATATGAAATAAATAAGGACCAAAATAGGAATGATCAACCACCACTTCGATAAAGGTCTTTTTTGTGTTTTAATTCTCATGACACCATTTTGAATGAAGCGATTAATCCAATACAAATCCAAACGACCCACATCCAATTTTCATATAAAAATGAAGCCCAAGAATTATCGATCATGGCTTTCAACTTCGAATATTTTGGAGTTTGATCCTGATGCAATTGTGGAAACTTTTCAAATAGTTGATTTTTCAAAGATTGATTGAATATTTCCATCGATCTTTTTTCTTCAACTGATGCTTCTGTATACCGAATTTCATTCAACTCCAATTCCAATTCTGTAAAATGTTGAAATGGAAAACTATTATTCCTCACAAAATCCAGTGTCACCGTAGCCAAAGCAGATATGCTATCACTAATATAAAGCCTCTTCCTCGTTTGAGTCAATGATAGTGATTGCTTCATAGCTTGGCTGGTGGTTCCAAATTTTCTTAAAAAATAATCCAATTCTTCCCTGTTTTTCTTTTTCACGTGCCTGAGCAATGCATGTCTTGCAAGAAGGTCATTCGAATCGATTGATTTCTTAATATCAAACTTTATTTCATTTCTTGCCACTCCATCAACCTCAAGCGGTGTTTTTAATTGTATCAGTACTTTTATCAATTCATCGTCCACAAATCTTTTTCGGTATCTGAGTCCAACATCCTTTTGGTATAGCCTATATTCATCATCGTCAAAATAGACATCCAAAAATTGCTCAACCGATACATTAGAGTTTAGCTCCTCACGTAAATCGATTTCATCCAAAATCACTCCCTCAGAAATAAAAGTCCATAATTCATCAGCTACTTCATTAGGAACATCCAGTTTATACTCGCTTTCAATCCTGGATTCAGATTGAGCGAATATTGAAGATACAGAGATTAATAGAATGATTATGAACGACCATTTTATCATCCTGTGACATTCTTATTATCTACAAATGATACTTCCATATCTGGCGAAAGCTTCATCAATGAATCCTTGACGCCTACAATTTGGTTTATATCCTTAACCTCCAATACATAGGAAAGATAGATTCGCTCCTTATCCTGACTCATTCTTTTCAAATCTACAATACGCAATTCAGATAATACTTCATTTATACCATCCACCTCAATGGGCGGCGTAGAAATAGAGAGTTGCATTTGGTTTTTATTGCGGAATCCATTGGATTTTCTAGTCACTTTAGTAATGATCAATATTGACATGATTAGTACAAAAGCCAGAATGGTAATTTCAGTTTGTTCGGCCCCTGTACCAAGTCCGATCGCTATGACCAAAAACAAATAAACCAATTCTTCTGGTTCCTTGATAGCAGCTCTGAATCTCACGATAGACAATGCTCCCACTAGACCGAGAGAGAGTGCAATTGAAGACTTTACGATGGTAATAATAAGCATCGTGGTAAGGGCCAGCAGAATAAAATTATCGGCAAATTTTGTTCTATTGCTGACGCTACTTCCATATTTTTTGTAGAATATCGAAACTAACCAGGATAGTAATGCAGCTAAAATTGCATTGGTTAGAAAAGTTCTAAGATCAATATTTTCGAAGGTATATTCGGCTATCAGATTACTAAAATCCATATCAAGATTTGTTGGAACGTGTTTCTTAAATAAGAAGCAATGACTTCTATTTGCATTCTAATTGCAAGAATACAACATTATCCAATGTTATCTAAATTATAAGAATACATGTTGCAATGGTAAGATGTGCCTTTACCGACAAAATAAAGTCCGTCTACAGCCGAAAATTCATCTAAAATTGAATCAAGATTTCATCTCTGTTGCAGGTACTTCCGCTGACCCCTTATTTTCAAATTGACTTCTCAGCATGAAAAGAATACCAAATAGTACGATCAGTCCAAGTGGAAAGAGCGCAATATTCGAAAGTGCAGCTTGCCCAGCGGCCAATTCAATCGTTTCGTTTCGAACTGTCTCATCAGCTATATTCAAAATATCTGGACTGCTTGACGCAACCGCCCGTGCATTATCTATCCACTTGCCAATAACAGGTTGCCACAGGGAAACGGCAAACATTCCTACGCCACCCATAAAGGATAGACCCAGTGCTCCCGTCTCAGGTGTATACTCCGCAGTAGCTCCAATCATAGTAGGCCAGAAATACATAACGCCCAATGCAAACAAAACAGCTGAGACATATACCATCCCGCCTGTTGCAGAACTCATGAGATACAAACCAATGGCAGCTACCACAGCCGAACCAAGTAATACACCTATAGGCTTAAATTTGTGAATAAGAGGGCCACCAAAATATCTTCCTGCCGCCATCAATCCAGTAACGAGGATAAGAATCACCATTGGGTGTGCTCCAGCATTTCCTAGAATTCGCTCGACCCATTGTTGAGTACCCAATTCTGAGGTAGCCGTCAATGACATACAAAGCGCAAGCACTGCATAAACCCAACCGAATCGGACAAAGACCAATACGGCAACTAAGATCAGAAGGCCAAATTTGAAATATAGTCCAACTTCCTCACCTAGCCATCTGTACAACGTTAGGTCTGACGCAGCGATCAGAACAAATGCAAATACTATGGTCAAATATACTGGAGGAAATAGCTTCTTAAGATTGGTCTTGCCTTTGCTGATCAATTCTGGGAAATCTTCTCCGAATATTAAATATGCATAGAATAAGGTAGGAAGGATCATAATCGCGATCTGCCACTGCCAGCCCAATCCAATATAATTCAATGCCAAAACCACTAGACTACCAATGACTATTCCCCCTGGAAACCATACATGGAATTTGTTTAACATGGTGGTTTTGTTTTCTGGATACATATCGGCAATCATAGGATTGCATGCCGCTTCTACAGCTCCATTGGCAAAACCAATAAAAAATGTACTTATCAATAGTCCCATAAATCCACCCGCCGTGATGGTCAATATGAGTCCCAAAAGATGACAAATGAATGCAATCCACATGAATTTTTTAGGTCCTATTGTATTGTACAAAGGCCCACCTATCATTGTAGCTACTGGAAATCCCAGGAAACCCATCATATTTATCCAGCCCAATTCTGTATCAGAAAGACCAAATTCTATATTAAGATCAGATAGTATTCCTGCCCGAATCGCAAATGTCATGGCGGTTACTGTAAGTGCCACACAACTTGCTACAAATAATTTTGAATTATTCAGAGATCTGTTTTCCATGGAGATTGTTTAGTAGGTTAGAAGTTTGTTTTTGTATTTTAAGGTGTGTAATATACACATAGTGTAAAAATTACAAAAACTAATATGGAATTATGAGTTCCTATTTGTCTCAATTATGTGATTTTTCGAAATTCCGCACATATTTCATATTTTTTTTCTTCTTATATTAAAAAAATCATTATAAATCTATCTGTAAACAAACTTTATATACTTGTTGAAAAAACGCAATGTGTTTTATACCCTGTATAAATTTTACATTCCTGGTCTTTTGGCAAGGAATGTGCCTTGTTATAGATGTTCAGATTATTAAGGAGAATATTTAAGCAATTTCGAATTAATATGGCCGGTCAACTGGGGGGTTAGACCGGCTTTTTTATTTTGCACAATTCTAAAGAAGCACAATCCCTTGACTTGCCAATTCGCACAATTGCAATTATTTTATATTTGTTTTTTGATTTTCACTTTCATTCTCAATCCGTAATTCATGTCGAACTCTGAACTCATTAAAAATACTATTCTATTTGTTAAGGACAAACTTGCAGATGCAGAAGGTGGTCACGATTGGTTCCATATCGAACGAGTTTATAAAAATTCTCTTTTAATAGCACAAACTGAGGATGTGAATACCACGATTGTAGGTCTCGGGGCATTGCTTCACGACATAGCTGATTCTAAATTTCATAATGGAGACGAAACAGTGGGTCCAAGAATTGCAAATGATTGGCTTTCCAGTCAAAATGTGGAATCCGAAATAATTGAACATGTCATTCAAATTATTAATAACATCTCTTTTAAAGGTGGAAACCAAAATCAGTCGTTTCGGTCTTTAGAATTAGATGTAGTACAAGATGCAGATCGACTGGATGCGATTGGCGCTATTGGAATCGCTCGTACATTCAATTATGGGGGCTATAAGGACATGAAAATTTATGATCCTGCCATCCCTCCAAAATTAAACATGACAAAGGAAGAATATAAAAAATCCAAGGCACCAACTATCAATCACTTTTATGAAAAATTATTGTTGTTGAAAGATCGAATGAATACCAAGACGGGGAAGAGATTAGCGATCAAGCGACACGAGTATATGGAGGGATTTTTAGAACAATTCTATGGAGAATGGAACGGGGAAATTTGATGTTTTACAGTTAAAGCCAATAGAGTTTAGTAGTTCTAAAAGTATGGTCTCTTCTAAAAAAAAGAATTTTATCTTCCATTAGATTGATATTTTGTAGAATTTAGAAATAGCGTCTTGGCTTACATTCTTGTTTTATAAATTTTTGAAAAATACAAAAAGGAGTCAATTTGTAATTACTACATAAATTATTGAATTTCATATCTTTATGTACTTTCCAGTGTCCTAAAAATATAATGCTGGCCTTTATTAAAAAATAGATAAAGGAAAGATTAAAACGAACCTAAAGCATCAATCAACTGACATCTATCATTAAGTCAGTTGACCATAATCATTAAAATATATTTAGGAATAGTTTTCATTTGTCATAAAAAAATAGAACTTGGCGCACTGAAAATATTAAACGGGTAAACCTTTGTTAAGATCATTACAAATTACTACCAACCCTTTAATACACTCAAGAAAGACTAGTGATGACTAAAATGTCATAAGCCACTATAGCTTGGCTATTGCATTTGGTTATACCCTTCTTCCAATATGAGGAAGAAAGCGACAATGCGTTGGATTTATCTCTACAGCTTGTCAAAAGGTACTTTGATGCACTTTTGATAAAATATGAAAGATAAATGACATGGATTGAAGGCTATTTCTTAAGTGCAAAATGGTAGTGGGAGAACAAGCTCGAACACTCCCAAAATCAAAGTAGAGCATCACTTAAATCTTATAAAAATGAAAATATTTTACTTTTCAATTTTAATTTTTATTGGCGGAATTAGCTCCATATCGGCACAAACTCAAGTCGTGGATAATCTCTGTCACGATGAAGAATTTACGGAAAGAATATCGGTTGTCACTGATTTTGAATCAAGTACATTGACTATTTTGGATAAGCTGAAATTCAGGAAAAAGAAGTATGTCAAAAAACACCACGAGTATTTTGCTGCAGTTGATTATGCTACTCACGACATGCATTTTGTATCTCATGAAAACATGTTTCCAGAATGGTATTCCCATCCCTCAACCATCAGAAGTGATGAGACGGGAACAAAATCTTTTTTCACCTCGCAATATGAAAATCTACCTGATGGCTGGACAGGCGGAATAAAATCAGAAACGGAGCATGGAGAGTATATTGACAATACTCGTACGGGTGAAAAATATCTTTCTCAACCTTATTCACAGAAGGCCACTGAGGCATATCAATCATGGAATCAAAAAGTATTGTCTGAAGGATTTTTAACAAAATACACATTTTACTATCCTTCAAATTCAGATTTGGAAGCAATGCAAAGTGAAGGATTTGATGTCTCCTCTACAGAGGGTATAATCGCAGCAAAGAACACTTCAATTATCATGGTTTGGGATGTAGTT
This sequence comes from Saprospiraceae bacterium, assembly GCA_965230575.1. GTDB lineage: Bacteria > Bacteroidota > Bacteroidia > Chitinophagales > Saprospiraceae > CAJXUU01. Next base: position 2,159,411 of record OZ246013.1, on the reverse strand, counting down.
AAAAAAGTATTTATAAGACAATTCTTAGAATCAAATACGCTTGTCAAAACAGTAAAAACTTTTTATCAATACAACGAAGAATTTAATACCAACCTAATTTTTAGTGTTGTTACCATTACACCTGGGACTTTTGAAAATGGAGATTGCTACGAAACAATTTCTTATACGCGCTATAGCAACTATTCTGACAGATGTGATGATCGATACTCAGATTCTCGAAGCGACAAATCAGAAAATGAAATTTCACAATCGGATGCTTTAAAAGTATATCCAAATCCAGCCAACGACATCATCAATATCACAGTACCTCCGACAAAGCTTAAAACATCTTTGCAGATATCTAATGTCAATGGTGAAATCCTGGTACAACGACAAATTGTTGATGGCCTAAGTTCCCTTAGTCTTGATATTGGAGAGTTTCCTTCTGGTATTTACAGTATCACTTGTATCCAAGGAAAAGATAATTATACTTCTAAATTCGTAAAACAATAAAGAGATGAAAAAGATAACATATATATTATACCTTTTATTAACCGTTCAGTTAATCAATGCTCAAGTAGATTCTTTTGATGATTACATGTATCAACCAGATTGTAATACAGATCCTGTAGTAGGAAAAGATAAAATTACACACATATTTACATCACCACCTACCATAGTCCTGATGGACTCTGACGGTGACGGTATTCCTGATGATGTAGAAGGAACAGGAGACCTGGACAATGATGGCATACCAAATTATTTGGATCTTGATAGTGATGGAGATGGAGTTCTTGATGGAGTAGACTTGTGCTACTATGCCCCTGGTGATCCTCCAACTGGATGTCCTGGAGCTATTATCGATAGAAATGTATTTTGGTTGCACGGCTATCAAGGTAATGAATTGAGTTTTACACTAGTGAGCGACGATGTAGAAAGTAGATTCAAAGCAAACAGTAGAAGGCCTGGCTATAATGCTTCTCAGCAATCATTAGCATCTTCGGCAGCAAATGTAGAAACGGATATTAATGACGTCATCAATGGTCAAATTAATACAGAACGTAATTTTATCATCGCTCATAGTATGGGAGGTTTGGTAGCAAGAACCCTGGGGCAATTGACCGAGCCCACAACAGGTACACCACTATACAATGGATTCATCACACTTGGCACACCGCATCAAGGAGCTTTTGCGGCCAACACATTGGTTGATAATCCGCAGGCAATCGATAATCTCCTTACAAATGCTTGTCAAAAATTGGGAGCAGGTCCATTCAAGGAAGGAATACATAACTCAGGAGCGTTAGGGAGTTTAGCAATTATGTTTGGCTTTGGAGGTGGAATTTTGAATACGGCCTGTGAAGCAGGTGTAGACATAGGATTTCCCGCCATTCTTAGTTTTGCGGAACAAGGCGTCGAAGCTGAATTGACTACTACTGCAGCGGCTTCAATTCCTGATATGGTTACTGATAATAATGCAGTTTTCTATGGCATTGAAAGTGGACATGATGATGGTTCAATGACCCCAAGATTTATTGGGGCGTTGGTCAATAGTCCTAGTTCATTTCCATTATATGGGGCAGATGCATCTGACGCATTGGGTATCGCAGAAGTAGCGAGTCAACTCGACTTCTATGTCACTAAAATGAATTTTTGGTATGATCTTCATGATCAATTGTGCGGAAATTCATTGTTTTGCTGGTCAAGTGCAGAGCCAGTCGGGGATGCATACAAAAAAGGAGTAGATTGGTTTCCTACGCTTGATCCTTCCTGGCAAGAATTAATCGGTGCGTCACAATCCAGCATTGAAGCTACTGGAAATTGCACCTGCTATTTTGAGGGATATTATGGTGGCGAGCAAATACCTGTTTGTTCTGGACCATGTGCTACCGTAGATTGTCCATATTGTGATTGGACCGAAGAAGACTATGAATTAGTAATAACTAAGAAAGACTCAGATGGATTTATCCTTGCAGAATCAGCAATGAATGGTCCAGGCATGAACTACGATGCACAATTCATGGATGGCTCGAACCATATGCAAATGAAGAATGACAGTCAAATGGAAGAAGCCATAAAGAAAATCTTTGAGGAAGGAATTGGAAAAGAATTCTTTAAAACGGATGAAAGATAAAATGAAACAAATGACTATATATATAGTATTGATTTTCACAAGCCTCTTTTCTGGGGCTTGTGAAGAATCTGATCCACTACCTCCCGATCCACCTACAATAGTTCAAGATACCATCTTCGAATTGGTTTGGGCTACACGTATGGATTTTGAAAAAGAAATTGTAGGTACCGATAATACACAACAGTACAAGGATTGGCTATTGGTAGGTGGAGATCTTGATCTTCCACCCACAATCATGGCATTTAATAAAGATACTGGAGAGAAAGATTGGGATCTGGAATTGAATCAATTATCTGGAGGAGAAATTGATTATATGTCACGCAGCGGAGAATTGCTATTGGCACGAAATGGTCATAATGTATTCTCCGTAAATCTAGAATCAAGAGAATTGATTTGGAGTGTTGATTTGAAAGCAATGGGCATGCGACTGGGCAGAAGTGTCCTCGCCTCCAACAATAAGCTATATGTAGAAGCAGATTTTGGATGGCAATCCGGGCTTCAAGTTCAACACTTATTTGAGTTTAATATTTCATCTGGTGATTACTCCATGGTATATTCCAAATCCCAGGATTCTATAGGTACAAAGAGTATCTCTCCTCCTGTCTATGTTTCCAAAGATGACAAGGGCATCTTAGTATTTAATGAATTTCCAAATGCTGACAAACCGCCTGAAGAAGATACCCAAAATTTGGTTTCAATTGATTTGAATACTAAAGAAGTATTATGGAGGAATGAAAACTTCACGGAAAATTTTTATTCCAATTCCTTGCATCCACCTATAGTATATGACAATCGAATTGTGATTACAGGCGGAGATTGGAGTATCTATGCATTCGACTTATCTACGGGTCAACAATTGTGGCGATACAACTTTGACTATCCATGGGCGATCTGGACTAAAACCAATCACCTAATTCATGGAGATCGGCTCTATGTCAACAATAGTCAGGAAGATGTCACTTGTCTTAATCCTGAAACTGGAGAGCTCATTTGGAACAATCCTAAAGGAGGCCCCAATTGCACAGACAATATGATTTACTATGAACAAGAAGATCTTCTAGTATTTACTTCGTGGGGCTATGGTTCTGTGATGATACTCGATGCGCTCACTGGAGAATCATTACATCGAGAACATAGATATGATGAGTCGCAATACAATAATGACGTGGTATATGACCAAGAACGTGATATGTTTTTTACGAGTACCTACAAACATGCTATAGGATTTAAAGTACACAGACCTAAATAGAAGAATAGTTTATAATCCAATTATACATGAACTATTTATAAAAATATAAGTTTCGAATACCGAGATTCAGTTAAAGAATGTATTCTAAAAAGTGCACTTCATATGTACACAAAAAAAGGAGGAATATAAAAAATCCAAGGCACCAACTATTAATCACTTTTATGAAAAATTGCTCTTGTTAAAGGATCGGATGAATACAAAGACTGGGTAGCGATTGGCAGAAGAACGGCATCGATACATGGAAGGTTTTCTGGAGCAATTTTATCGGGAGTGGAATGGTGAAGTTTGAAAAATATACAATTGAATATCTAACTGGTTATTATTATTTTCTAAGTATGTCAATTCCTTCAACTTCATAAAAATTCAGTTTTGAATTACTACGGAATGTTCAGTGCATACCAGATATGATCAATTAATAATAAACGCCTGGGAAATAAAGGGAGTTGTGGCATTTATTGAAATCCCTAAGGCCTTATTAGTGATTTTTCCGCTATGACAATTATATTTATTTCCATTAAAGCATGAATTTTGAATATTGTCGATAAAATAGGCCCAGTTTTATACAACAAACATGTTTGGTCAGACCCTTCTCAACGACCTTTGGCCAAAGCAAGTGTCATAATATTCTTGGGCAACAACTTTTCCTTTTTATTTATGGCATTATTTTTTCGATTTTCATGGCAATGGATCGAAGGATCAAATGCTGCCCTCCTTTGCATATTATTGTACAACACAGTTGTGATTGTATCCAGGATAGTAAAAAACGTCAGAGCTTCTTATGAGTATGTTCTTTATACCAGTTTGATCATGTTATTGACACTTAGCTTTTATAATGGCGGCCCATACCAATCTTCATTCAGTCTTTTCTACATTGTTCTTTTACAAGTTTCAATTTCCCTGGGTGGTCGAATCCTTAAGATTTATATCATTGCTTTGGTATCATGGTTTTTGTTCTGGTATATTCTAGAAGGGAGTTTGATACATTTTACAAATACCTTACCTGTGGCATACCGTCGTACATTATTAATTATCAATGTGGTCATTTTTTTGACAGTCTTTATCAGCGTACAGTATGCGCGGCTTATGGAAGTTGAAGGCAATGAACAACATTCTTTAAAAATTCAAAGTCTGCAGTTTGAAAAAGAATTAGAAAAAACAGTGAATCAACAAGTTTTGGAAGCCATTTCCAGCACCGAGGAGAAAGAGCGAAAGCGCGTTGCCACTGATCTGCATGATAGCATCGGACCTTTGCTGTCGAGTGTTAAGTTGAGTATGAGTGCTATGACAATTGCAAGTGCTGAAGATCAAAAAAAGATGCTCGATACGTCACTGGAAATCATTAATGAAGCCATTAGCGATGTACGGCAAATATCACATAATATGATGCCTATACCCATTCAGGAAAAGGGGTTATTCTACGCCGTATCACAATTGCTGCAAAGATTTGAAGTTCCAGATGGACTGCACACCCATATCAATTTTCCAGATCAAAAAACGAAGTTAAACGCCGCATCATCTGCCATCCTCTATCGCGCCATCGAAGAGCTGGTCAATAATACTATCAAACATGCCGAAGCCGATAATATATATCTTGATTTCACGGAAAAGGATATTTTTTTGGAAATAATATATCGCGATGATGGCAAAGGATTTGATGTGGAGGCTGCCTTAGCAAAAGCCAACGGCATGGGATTGAACAATGTTAAGGACAGGATACGTACTCTGAATGGTGACATAAAATTCGAAAGTTCAAATGGTTTCAGAGCTGAAATAAAAGTCCACACATAAGCTTTTTTACAACCCCCTACCTTCAAACTTTTCGTACTACGTGCCTTCTCATTTAACCTTTCCAACGTAATATCCCCTACCCTAACCACGTAAAATTACGTAGTCGATCACGTAAATCTTCTCTTACCCATCTCTTCCACATCCCCCAAATTTGTATTGTAATTATGATCAATCAAATCGTATGTATTGATTAATAGATAGAAGACAAATCATTAAGCTATGAAAATTTGCATTGTCGACGACCACTACTATTTCCGCCAAACCATGAAATTTTCATTGGCTATGTTCTGGAAAGACTGTCAGATTGATGAGGCCGATGACGGGGTAGTATTTGTCAACAACGTGAAAGAAGGTAAGAATTATGACCTGGTCGTAATGGATATTAAAATGAAAGAAATGGATGGACTCGAAGCGACGATCAAGGCACTTGACTATATGCCCGAACTGAAGATAGTGATAGTGACAATGAATTGGAATGAAGAGTATCTCCAAAAACTTCACCATGCAGGAGCAAAAGGGTTCATTACCAAATTTTCGGATCAAAAAGATTTTCAAAATGCATTTCAAACTGTATTGGGTGGTGGCCTTTATTTCCAGGGTAGACTTTACTAATGTATACATCAACGCAACAATCAAAAACTAAACTAATATGAATTCAACTGCAAAAACCATCTCCATTAATAAGGCCGGCACTCTGACTAAGGAAAGAGGGTTGGTAAAGGATAGAATAATCATTCATACCCAAGAGGCAATTGAGCTTATAAAACCAAAACAAATACTTTATGTAAAAGCTGAAGGCAACTACTCCTTCTTTGTAATGAAAGACGGAAACACTGTATTGAGCTCGAAGACCCTTGGAACATATTCGGATCAATTGGCCACTCATAATTTTATCAGACCACATCAAAGTTTTCTGGTCAACCCGGAAGAAGTCATTCGGATCAGGAAAGGAGATTCCTTTTGCCTCTGGCTCTCCGACAATTCTGAAATTCCCGTTTCAAGAGCTCAGCGAAAACCGGTCATTACATTTTTCTCATAACAAACACCTTATTGAATAAAAAATTCATTCAAAATATCTTAACATGAAACAGCTATTTATACTTATCACTTTTATATTCATGTCTTCATCTTTGTTGGCTCAGGTAGCCATCAATACCGATAATTCCTCTCCCGATCCGAGCGCAATCCTCGATATAAAAAGTACGGATAAAGGAATACTTATCCCCAGAATGACCAGCGTCCAGCGAACAGCCATTGCCGCAGGAACACCTGCTATAGGTCTAATGGTCTATGATACCGATACCAATAGCCTCTGGTGCTATGCCGGAAGCTGGATCGAAATCGCCAATGGTGGAGGAGGTTCGGCTGGCGACGAAATTCATGATTCGGATAATGACACCAGAGTTAAAGCTTTGGCAACAAACGAAATTCAATTTGAATTGGATGGGCAGGAACAATGGCGAATGTCCAGTACCCGATTGGAACCGCTTAATAGTGGCGGTTCGATATATATAGGTGACGATGCAGGGGCACTTGACGACCTTCAGGATAGAGAAAATGTAGGCATCGGAGACAATGCTTTGTCATCAAATGATACTGGAGGTTCAAACGTAGCCATAGGTGTCAGCTCTATGAACAATAATACTTCAGGAAACTCGAATGTAGGATTAGGATCAAGTTCTTTATTTTCAAATACTACCGGATATGATAATGTTGCAGTCGGTGAAGATGCATTAAGAAGCAACACGATAGGTTTTAGAAATACTGCATTGGGCAAGGAATCATTGAAGTCAAATAATACGGGTGAAGACAATGTAGCTGTAGGCGCCGAATCTTTGAAAGACAATGTGGATGGCAATGAAAATGTGGCCATTGGTTTGTTCTCATTAAGAGAAAATACTTTGGGGTCGGACAATACAGCTGTAGGCTATCGATCGATGGAAAAAAATAATGCACCTCGAAATACAGCAATTGGTGCCTTGTCTATGTTTTCAAATATAGACGGAACGGACAATATTGCATTAGGGCATAGCTCAATGTACAATGCAACTGGAGGTACATATAATATAGGTATAGGTAGTCATGCACTGGATAGTATGCAAAGTGGATCCAACAATATTGCTATAGGTGCAGCTGCAATGGCGCACAACAAGACTGTGGACCAAACGATTGCTATTGGTGATTCTGCTATGTATTCCCTGGGTATTCCTACCCCAACTGGTAATCCGGGCATTGGTAATCTTGCTATAGGAAGCAAGGCCTTAAAGTCAGTTACCAGAGGTTATTATAATATTGCTATAGGAAACCAAACACTAAAAGAAAATGAATTGGGATGGACCAATATTGCAATTGGAAGGCGAGCTTTGCGTGATAATTATAACGGTTACGGCAACATAGCCATCGGGAATGATGCGATGTCTAGAAATGAGACTGGCGACTATAATGTTGTAATTGGAGGTGGCACACTGAATGATCCTGAACCAGGATCTTATAATGTAGCACTGGGATATCTGGCTTTATCGGCCCAGAAAGGTAAGGATGGTAACACTGCAGTGGGATATTTAGCATTGAGAAACAATGATTCAGCCATTCCGGGTGAAGCTGAAAGAAACACAGCAGTTGGATATATGTCACTCTTTACCAATGAAACCGGCAGTTCCAATACGGCTGTTGGTCGAGAATCCATGAAAGAAAACACATCGGGTTATGATAATGTAGCTTTTGGTGATCTTGCATTATCAGAAAATACCAATGGTTATCAAAATGTAGCCGTTGGAGCGGCATCACAGCGTGATAATCAGAATGGTGTTGCTAACGTAAGTGTCGGGTATGAATCGCTTCAAAATAATGTCACAGGTAGCTGGAATACAGCTGTAGGTTTCAGGGCGCTACATAATTCTACTTCCGTCTCTAATACAGCTATAGGGTTTCATAGCTCATTTTCTAATTCTTCTGGACAGAATAATGTGGCTATTGGCAGGAATAGCTTGTATTCAAGTGAAACGGGATCTCAAATAACCGTTGTTGGAGCATATGCTCAAACAAGCACAACAGCAACAGCATATGATAATATAACCGCTTTGGGCTATGATGCGGAATGCACAGCATCCAATCAGGTACGTATTGGTAACAGTTTGGTAAACAGTATTGGCGGTTTTGCTTCCTGGACAAATGTGAGCGATGGCCGATTCAAAAAGAACATCAGTGAAGATGTTGCAGGTTTAACATTTATCAATGAGTTGAGGCCGGTCACTTACAATTTAGATTTAGAAGCTGTCGAACAATTTTTCAAAAAACATCATGATCCGGATTACAGCATTACCTCTGAAAATCGAGGGATAAGAGAATCAACCCTTCAATCAGGATTCGTTGCACAAGAAGTGGCAGAGGCAGCTCAAGAACTCGGAATTGAATTTAGTGGAATTGATGCTCCAAAGGGTGACGATGATTATTATGGTCTGCGTTATGCCGAATTCGTAGTCCCGCTTGTAAAAGCCGTACAGGAACTTACGGAAATGAATAAGGAACTCTTATCAAGAATAGAAGCATTGGAAGCCAAATAACTTCAACATTCCAAACCATATTCTTCTTAATTTTTAAATATTAATATCATGACTCGATTGTTCATTACCCTGACCATGCTATGTCTTTTTCAATCCGCAAATAGTCAGGTCGTCACCTGGATCGGAGCTACTTCTAATGACTGGAGTGTGGCTACCAATTGGGATTCTTTATATGTGCCAGGTGCAATAAATACGGCTGTCATTCCTACAGGAACTGTGATAATTCCCGCTGGCTATGATGCAGAAGTTGAATCTGTGATTATAAATAATGGCTCGGAATTAACGGTCGATGGCACCTTGGATGTAGAAGGATATACGAATAGAGGTATTGTGAACAGGGGATGTATGACCAACAACAATGCCATTACCCTCGCAAATGGAGACGACGAGGCCATAGACAATGAAGGAACATTTTTCAACTACGGCACCATCACATTTATTGGAAATGTGGGTACCGATGGAGTCTTCAATTCTGGGATACTTCCTGCAGACACAGCCTTTTTTCACAACTACGGTTCATTGCTCTTTCCTCCATGCACGGTATTCAATGCCATCACCTGTGATCACCCATCATTATTTATCAATCATCCCAATGCCCTGATCGATATTGATTCGTGCGGTGATTCGCGAGGGCTGGATTTTTCGGGAACGGAAGAGTTAGCAATAATGATCAATCATGGTACGATTGATATCAAACATACTGGTGTCACAGGGGAAGGAACTATGGTCAATCATGGCTCACTTACTGTAGATCCACAATTCAGGCCGAATACCGGATTTTGGTCTCTTCATTTCACCAATACGGAAACAGGAAATGTGGTGGTCAAGAATATTGCCAGTACGGCACTGTCTTTTTTCGATTCGCTGTTCAACTACGGAACGTTTTTAGTCGATAGTACCGGAAACGATGGCATTAGTATGATTGGTTCTCATTTTGAAAATCATGGTGACTTCGAATTGAGGCGAATCGGACGAATAGGTATATCAGCTACCGATTCAAAATGGTGGAACGAGACTGGTTCTTTTCTTAAGATAACCCAGACAAATAAGATGGCTTTTGACTTGTTTGGAGCTGGAGCTTATATGTACAATAATGGCGAAATAGATATCGACAGCGCAGGCTTGGTTCCCGGCGGTGGGTACCCAGGGCATGGACTTTGGGTTAGAGTCTTGAGTTCTTTTGTCAACGACACTCTGGGCCTGATGGAAGTTTCGAATTGTGCGGAGACGGGTATTTTTATCAATAGTCCGAACAAATCCGAAAACTTTGGTGAAATAAATATTGATCATTGTGATCTTTATGGTATTCATACACAAGGTACTGATGCCTTCTACAATCGACCTAGTGGCAACATGCATTTTTCAGATATTATGTATGGTGGCGTAACGGTGGCCGGTGGATTCGGAGCGGGAGGCGCAAAATGTGTGAATCAGGGATATATGTTTATGGAAGCTTCCTGCGGGTTTGGATTTGACAATCATTTTCGTACTCTGATCAATGATACTTGTGGGACTATCATCACCCATGCCAAATTTAAAGCACGAGGCACCACAACCAATTACGGATTTATTCATTCGCGGGGAAATGAAGCCCATGAATTAACCAGTGGTTCTAATCAAAATTATGGTGTACTGGAGGATTTGAACGGATTAGTGACAAGCGGTTGGACCAACCATAAAATAATGGTCTCTCCAAAGTCCAGTACAGGATGCGCAAGTGACAACATTGCCAATGTTCTGGATTTAGGAAGTCTTGCAGATTTTACAGTCTATGGCTTTTATACCGATTCATTAATGAGTACATCAGCGGGCACCTGGGATGACGTGTCAAATTCGCTGAGCTTAAATTCTGATGGTGCTGGAAAAGATATTCTATACATCCATATTGAAAATGATCTTTTGAATTGCCTCGATACGGCTCAGATTAAAATTACATCTACCTGCCCAATTACTTGTCCGGATGATACTTTTATTTGGACAGGCTGTGGGTCGAATGCCAATTGGTTAACGTCTGATAATTGGAGCAAGGTGGGTGTGCCTGGCCTGACTGATGAAGTGTTGATCACTGGTTCTCCTACAGGTGGGATGTTTCCTTTTATCTCAAGTCCAGTGACCATTTCGAAACTGGATTTATCCGTTGGTGCCCATTTAGCACTCAAGCCAGGAGGACTTCTCAACGTTGTGGATTAGTTGAAGTTTTATGAAATGTAACCCAGAAAGAATTTGTATTTTGGATGGATGTTGCAAAAACATAAAATAATTATTGTCGATGATCATCCATTGTTTATCAAGGGGCTCAAGTTTGCTATAGAAAGTACAGGCAAATGTGAGGTTATTGCTGAAGCATCGAACGGTAAAGACTTCCTCCGATTGCTAAATAGCCATAATCCAGATATTATTCTTACAGATATCAATATGCCAGAGATGAATGGTATAGAAATGACTAAGGAAGCATTGAAATTGCGCCCAGAACTAAAAATAGTGGCCATCTCAATGTCGGATGAAGAAAAGGATCTGCATGATGTAATTTCTGCGGGTGCCGTTGGATTCCTTTTAAAAGAAATAAATGTCCAAGAATTAAGCCTGGCCATGGATCAAATTGCAGCTGGTAAGAATTACTACAGTACGGAGCTACTTCCCTATTTTACCAATCGTTATCTAGGCAAGCAAACCAATGATGTTATTCAATTTACAACCCGAGAAAGAGAGATTCTAGAACTCATTGCTAAAGGAATGGATAATCACGAAATGGCAGAACAGCTTTTTATAAGCATTCGTACCGTTGAAGGTCACAAAGCCAGTCTTATTTCTAAAACAGGATCGAAGAATGTGGTGAATTTACTTTTGTTTGCGATTCGCAACAAACTAGTGCGGGTGTAAGAAATACATATATATAACTTGATTTTCACCAATTCTTTTTCGAATCCTTCCAACTAACAAAAATACATAGTACCACAAATCATAATGAGTTCAAATGATCCACCCCCATTCCAAACAAAGCAAAATCATATTTCACAGGGTCAACAGCATCAAATTTTCTTAGATTGAACGTAAGTTCCTTCACTGCTTCCCAATCTCTTTGCTTCCTCTTTAGTAAACCTAGAGCCCGACCATGACGTTCGACATGTACATCCAGGGGCATCATCAATGCAGATTGATCTATCTGATTCCAAATCCCAAAATCCACTCCTTTATTGTCTTTACGTACCATCCATCTCAAAAACATATTCAATCTCTTGCAAGTAGATTTTCTGGCTGGACTTGCAATATGTTTTTTGGTGCGATCAGGCGCAAAGGGATGATCAAAAAAATATTCTCTGAAGTGTATGAGCGAAGTTTCTATATCCACAAACTCTCCTTCCTTCAAAAAGGCATCTTCAAGAGAATTGTAATTCTTAAAATGGTTTTGAAGAAATTCTAAAAAATATAATGTATCCGAATAGTTGAAAGTACGATGTTTGAAATCTTTGAATCGTTTGCGGTCAGACTCTTGGTGATTGCGGATGAAATCATGGGGAGAATTATCCATCAATGAGAATAGTTCATTCGCCTTGTTGATGATTGTTACTCGTTGACCCCAGGCCAGAATCGCAGTCCAAAAAGCAGTGATTTCTATATCTTGCTGCTTGGAATATTGATGTGGAATACCTATTGGATCCAAGGGAATAAATCCTGGAACATTGTACTCTTCAACCTTCTTATTTAGGAAATCCTCTAATTGACTTTCTGTCATACTCAATGGGGTACAAACTCCTCAAATTCAAGCATACAATCTTTGCGACATTAGCGCCTTTGCGGTTAAACAAATACACCAAGAAACTCCAATCTCACTAAAGCGTTTGCTTCACCTCGACAATTTCATATGCCTCGATAACATCACCTACCTTGATATCGTTGTAGTTCTTAATAGTAATACCACATTCGAATCCTGACTTCACTTCTTTAGCATCTTCTTTGAAACGTTTCAAACTTGAAATTTCACCAGTTACACCTTGCTTCGTTGGGTATACTACTATACCTTCTCTTACCAGACGTATCAAGCTATTTCTAGTAACCTTACCTTCAGTTACATAACATCCAGCAATCGTTCCAATCTTAGATATTTTATAGGTCTCTCTAACTTCAATTTGGCCAATAACTTTCTCTTCCTTGGTTGGTTCGAGCATTCCCTCCATCGCCAATTTCACCTCTTCGATGGCTTCATAGATAATAGAGTATGTCTTAATTTCGACTCCTTCTTTCTCAGCCAATTGTCTGGCATTGGATGATGGTCTAACCTGGAATCCTATGATAATAGCATCTGATGCAGAAGCCAATAGGATATCCGATTCTACGATCTGACCTACAGCCTTGTGAATTACGTTTACTTGTACAGACTCAACAGACTGTTTGATCAATGCATCTGAAAGTGCTTCGATAGATCCATCCACATCTCCTTTCACGATAAGGTTGAGTTCTTTGAAACTTCCCAATGCCAATCTTCTTCCAATTTCGTCCAAAGAAATACGCTTACTTGCTCTATTCGTTTGCTCTCTTTCGATTTGTGATCTTTTGGTAGCCAACGCTCTTGCCTCTTGTTCAGTCTCCATGACCTTGAACTTCTCACCTGCCTGAGGTGCACCACTCAATCCAAGAACCAAAACTGGAGCTGAAGGCCCAGCAGATTTTACCCTCTTACCTTTCTCATTGAACATCGCTTTCACCTTACCAGAGTGCGATCCAGCAATCATAGAATCACCAACTTTCAGTGTTCCATTCTGAACTAGCATTTTGGTCACATATCCTCTTCCCTTATCCAAAGATGCCTCGATCACTGTACCGTGGGCTTCTCTATTCGGATTTGCTTTTAGCTCTAATAAGTCTGATTCAAGAATAATTTTTTCTAGGAGTTTATCAATATTCTCTCCTTTTTTGGCAGAAATATCTTGGGATTGGTAAGTACCTCCCCAATCTTCAACCAAGAAATTCATTTGTGCCAATTCAGATTTTATTCTTTCTGGATCAGCTCCATCCTTATCAATTTTGTTGATGGCAAATACCATCGGCACACCCGCAGCTTGGGCATGAGATATTGCCTCCTTGGTCTGAGGCATTATTTTATCATCAGCTGCAACAATTATTACAGCTACATCCGTCACTTTGGCTCCTCTGGCTCTCATTGCCGTAAAGGCCTCGTGACCAGGTGTATCGAGGAAGGTTATCTTTTTATTTTCCGGACCAGCAGTTACTTCATAAGCACCAATGTGCTGTGTGATTCCCCCTGCCTCTCCATCTGCTACATTCGCTTCTCTGATAAAATCCAGCAATGAAGTCTTACCATGATCTACGTGACCCATTACAGTGACAATCGCAGCTCTTGGTTCTAAATCTGCAGGATCATCTACAATTTCTTCTTCTTCCTCTGACTCTTCATCAGTACTGATAAATTCTACTTCAAATTCAAATTCCGTAGCAACCAGCTCAATGATTTCTGCGTCCAGCCTCTGATTAATAGATACGATGACACCGAGACTCATACATGTAGTGATTACCTCAGTTACAGGCACCTCCATGATACTAGCCAACTCAGAAACTGAAATAAACTCAGTCACTTTCAATTTAGTCTCTACCTTCTCAAGATCTTTAATTTCTTGTTTCTCTCGTTTCTCCTCTCTATTATCTCTTCTTATTTTCTGACGTTTATTCTTTCCACCACCAGACATTCTAGCCATAGTAGCTTTGATCTTATCGTCAATTTCTTTTTGCGTTACTTCTTTTACTTCTTCTTCTCTTCTTCGCGGACCTCTATTATTGCCACCATGTGGACCTCTTCCTTGTACGCCTCTTGCTGGAATCTTTTTACGTTTTCTCTTCTTACGAGGGTCGTTGGTATTTTGATTGCCACCTGCTTTTTGTTGAGGTTTCTTTTCTTCTTTCTTAGGCTTTTTTGCGGGTTGGATTGAAGTCAAATCAATCTTACCTTGTATTTTCAAACCAGCAAGTTCTGGTGTCTTAGCCCTCATCATTTCTTCTGGTGGAGCTTTCGAACCTGTTTTTTGCGCTGGAGCTTCTTTTTCAGTTGGAGCTTCATCTTTTACTGGTTCCGCCTTCTCTTCAACCTTACTCTCTTGTTTTGGTTCTTCTACAACTTCTTCAACTTTTGGTTCTTCTTTGACCTCAGCTTTTGGTTCTTCTTTTTTCTTAGGAGGCTTGTTTGCCGCATCCAAATCAATTTTACCTAGTATTTTGATACCAGGGATATCTTTTTTCTCCTCTACTACAGGTTCAGGTTCTGGAGCTTTTTCGACGACTGGCTCTGGTTCTGGCTCTGGAGCTTTCTCGACAACTGGAGTTGGTTCTGGTATTGTTACTTTTGGAGCTGGAACAGTCTCTTCTTCTTTTCCGTATCGACTACCGATTATCAGTTGGTCTGCTTTCTCCTTAGCAGCCATAGAGTCACTGAATTCTTTGAGCAACTCTTCGTGCATCTCATCCGAAATCTTTGATGTAGGTTTATTATCGATATCATAGCCCTTTCCTTTAAGAAAGTCCACTATGGTACTCGTACCCACATTAAGTTCTTTCGCTATTTTTACTAATCTAATTGCCGCCATTCAGCTATTTTAAGTTACTCTGTTTTTACAAGATACTAAATAAATGGTATCTAAAATTGTATTTTATTAATTGATGATCATTTATCAATCATCTTTCAACTCAGTTTCAAGTATCTTGATCACTTCATCGATTGTTTCTTCTTCAAGATCTGTTCTTCTTACAAGTTCTTGTTTGCTCAATTGTAAAACGGATCTCGCCGTATCACAACCTATATTTTTAAGCGAGTCAATTACCCACTCTTCTATTTCATCGCTAAATTCATCCAACTCTACATCTTCCAATTCCAGTTCATCTGTTTCTCTGTAAACATCAATCTCATAACCTGTCAATTTACTGGCTAATTTGATATTACTTCCTCCTTTACCAATAGCCAATGAAACTTGATCTGGTTTCAAATATACCGCAGCTTTCATTTGATCATCATCCAATTTTATAGATGAAACTTTGGCAGGAGTCAATGATCTTTGAATGAATAGGATATTGTTGTTTGTATAATTTACAATATCAATATTTTCATTTTTCAACTCTCTTACGATCCCATGGATTCTTGATCCTTTCATACCTACACAAGCACCGACTGGATCTATTCTATCGTCATAAGATTCTACTGCTACTTTTGCTCTTTCACCTGGGATTCTTACAATCTTCTTTACTGTGATCAAACCGTCTTCGATCTCAGGTACCTCTTGTTCCAAGAGTTTTTCCAAGAATGTACTATCTGTTCTCGAAACAATAACAACCGGGTTATTATTCTTCATTTCCACCCTTCTGATGATTCCTCTCACCATGTCGCCTTTTCTGTAATAATCACTTCTGATCATTTCGTTTCGAGGCAAGATCAATTCATTGCCAGTGACATCATCCAAGATCAATAATTCTCTCTTCAAGATTTGACTTACCTCACCCAAGACTATTTCACCTACTCTGTCCATGTATTTCTTGTACACTTCATCTTTCTCAAGATCCATGATTCTAGAAATCAAGGTTTGACGAGCGGCCATAATAGCTCTTCGTCCAAATTCCTCAAGTGTCAGTCCCTCATAACATTCCTCACCTACTTCATAATCTTCATCAATTGAAATCGCCTCAGAAAATGATATTTGTGCTTGTTCGTCCATCACCTCACCATCTGGAACTATCTCTCTAACCCTCCACATTTCGAGGTCACCATTTTGAGTATTTACAATTACATCAAAATTTTCATCAGACCCATATTTCTTCTTTATCAAAGTACGCAATACATCTTCAAGTACACGCACCATTGTAGGTCTGTCTATATTCTTACCGGCTTTAAATTCCGAAAATGATTCTACAAGATTCATCATTTATTTACGATTTAAAAACTCACTTTAATTTTTGATTCTTTTATGTCTATTCTCGGTATTTCCACTACCGTTTCCACTTTCTTTTTCTTCTTCCCCTCTTTTATTGTCTCTTCAAACTTGATGGTCACATGATCGTCATCCGCCTGGACCAATTCTCCCTTCAATTTTTCTCCATCGACTTTCTTGACTTCCAATGTCCTGCCGATATTCTTCACATACTGCCTTGTGAATTTCAATGGCTTTCCGACGCCTGCCGAACTCACATCAAGTGTATATTTCTCTCCCAACCATTGCTCCTCATCCAAAACAGCTTCAATTTTTCGGCTGATTTTTCTGCATTTTTCAAAAGTCACAGAATCATCACTATCCAGAAAAATTTCCACCTTGGTATTGTTCACTTTTAACTCTACTAAAAAGCAATCTTCATACTCTAACTCATTGATTGCCTGATGTATAAGTTTTTCAATTTTGTCTTCGATCATTCTTGTCAAAAGTTACATAGACGGTATTCAATGAAAAGAGGGAACGCTTTGTTCCCTCTTTCTCTTTCTAATCTGCCGCAAAGGTAAGAAAAATTAGTGGATTTGCATAATAGAAGCGCTACGAATTACTCTTTCAAAAAGATATAAAGGTGTAAAGACAAAATGAGGAAAATTGATTTATTCATATCTTCCAAACCTTTAATTTTTATAGATTTTAACGATATATGTGTTCATTAAATCAATTATTTAATTTTATTTGCCTCTCTTTATATTCAACACACCTTGATCAAATCTCAATTTGAAATCGAATTTCAATTGTTTGATTTCAGATAATTTTGAGACAATTCATATCAGAAAATGAAATATTACGCTCCTGAAAATGCGTCCTTCCCTCTCCCATTCCAATTTGATAGCAAAGCTCTATTTACAGATCTTGAAAAATGCCATAAATTCAATTTTGTAAAAAACTATGTCCCTGCAAATTATAATGGTGAAAATTATATTCTGCCACTTAGATCGGTGGGTGGAAGATTAGATTTTCCTGCAGCTAGTCCAAATAATGCGGATCAATTCCAGGATACCGTAGTACTCAATGAATGTGGATATTTTAAAGAAGTAGTGGATACCTTCTTATGTAAAAAAGAAGCAATTCGACTTATGAATCTTCCTCCAGGCAAGATTGTAAACACACATACAGATCACAATTGTGGATATGAAGATGGAATTTTCAGGCTTCATATCCCTATAATTACCAATGATAGCGTAGAATTCATTTTGAATGGCAAAGTGCTAAAAATGAAACCTGGTGAAGTCTGGTATACGAATGTGAATCTACCCCATAGTGTAACAAATAAGGGCGAAACCAACCGCATTCATCTTGTTCTGGATTGTATCAGAAATGATTGGTCTGATGCATTATTCCAATCCGTGGGTTATGATTTTGCTCAAGAAAGAAATGTTAAAGAAGAACTTCCGATGTCTACAGTATTAAGAATGATAGAAGAATTTGAAATCAGGGGCACGAAAGAAGACAAAATATTTCTTGAAAGATTAAAAAAAGAGCACGGCATCAATTGATCAATCGAATATTGCAATACTGATGTGCTTAGTGAACAACTTTTGTTCCTCTCGATTAAAGTTTAACAATATTAAAAAAGTGCAAAATTGATTTAATGGATTTTACAAATTGATTGTATATTGATTTTCCCTATTTTTTCAAACTCTAAAAAACTATAATATGGCATCTCGCAAATCAACCAACCCGAATACAGCACTTTTCAAGAAATTATCAAATTTTCAAGGTCAATCATTAGAAATCAATCTTAATAGTGATTTCGATGCTTCAATGGATGCATTTCGAAGTGTGACTTCTCGTATGCGCAGAATTAATGGGCAAAACTACCCCGCAGTATACCTTACAGACAGCGATTACGGTGGCTTGACTTTCAATTTTGGAAGAGGTAGAAAATTACAGTTAATTATGAATCTGGAGTTTTATTATGTGTATGGATTTCTGATCGGAACCAAAGTCTATGGATTTCAAGGAGAAGCTACGGCTGGTCTTGAGTCCCTGGGATTTACAGTGACACCTATATCCTATGGTGATAGTTATACCGATATCCAAGAGCAATCCGTAAAGGAAGGATTGCCTGATGTAAAGACTAAGAAAGTCAGATTAAGCACATTGCTCCAAAGCATGAGTAATATTATCAACCCTTCCATCTCATTTGATCTCAAAAGTAATGACATCCTAGTCACTTTCTGGTCATTGATTGAAGGTATACGTTTTGCCAAAATATCTAATACAATTGAAGATTTACTGGTAGAGCATCCCGTCAACGCTATTTATGATGAGTTTTACAAATTAGCCGAAAATTGGGCAAATCTATCTGTTGATGCAGCAAATAAGGGTGTTTTGAATCCAGCGATTGCGGTATACGAACTGCATCGAATTCATCGACATACAGGCGAGCAAAAAAGTTGATACTTAAAAAGTTCTGATTTTGAATAGATATAAATATCTTGATTTTGAATTGAAATCAATGACCTATTGCATATGCCTTATTTATTCATAATTGGTATTGCTTTATCCTTTTTCTTTTTTGTATTGTTGGTTACAATAGACAATAAAAAAACGGAACACCACTTGTTATCGGCATTCTTTCTGATAGCCAGTCTCAATGTGGGTTATTTGTTTCTGAATTTCAACCAAGATGGTGAGCTATACATACCTTTCATCACGGAGGTTCATCTCGCCATGCCTGTGCTTTACGGTACAATAGTCTATTTCTATATAAAAAGTGTAACCAATAAATCTTTCAAAATACAGTTATCCCATCTCATACATTTGGGTCCATTTGTAGCATTTTTAATATTTATCTCATGGAGGATTCACAGTAATTATGATTTGGATTTTTTCTATTTACGCTCAATAGTCATCTTGAAACCGCTTATCAATGCGATCTATCTCACTGCAGCCTTGATCCACTTACGCAGCTTTAGAAAAAATAAGATCCTCAATACTCAAACTCAAAGTGCCAATTGGTTATTGGTTTTATGTCTTGGAGGTTTGTGTTTTTGCTTGATCAAAATAGTAGGAATGATAGTCAATAGTGCTCACCCTCATATCGCACCCATGGCAGGGGATTATCTTCTGGGATCATTTACAAGCATATTCTTTTTTGTACTTGGGCTTATTGCATTCAAGAATTCGAATGTATTTACCTCTGTTTTTGAAATCAAGAATCAAATAATAGATAATATAAAACTTAGTAAGCCTAAAGCACGAATTGAAAAATCAGATTTCGAAATGCTTCAGGACATCATGAAAATGCAAAAACCCTTTCTAAATTCTCAACTATCCATTAATGACCTTTCCAAGCATTCCAATATTACGGTCGCAAAATTGTCCAGATTAATCAATCATTTCGGCAAGCAAAATTTTCACGACTTTGTCAATTGGTATAGAGTGGAAGAAGTAAAAACAAAAATCGCAAGTGGGAAGCATGATCATCTTAGTATTCTCGGGATCGCATTAGAATCAGGATTTAATTCGAAGGCATCATTCCACAGAATTTTTAAAAAAATGACTGGCATTACTCCATCTTCATATAAAGAAAGTATTTCTAAATCAAAGACTGATTAGTATCAATTCATCCGCCCTATTCAACTCTATCTAGCTTTTTACAATTCTTTATCAGAATTAGAAATTAGAATCGAAATAGGTCTCATTACACTATGTTGAGACCCTTCGAGACTCAATGACCGCATTCGCATCAATAATTCTTCGTTTGTTTCGAAATGTAAATCTATAATTCGATTCAGATGAAAATTGCTTCAACCATTATTCTCTTTATATCATTCTCAATATTGTGTCTAAATGCTCAAAACGGGATGCAAAATATCAGGGGAAAAATAATTGATAAACAATCCGAAACTCCTCTTATTGGCGTAACCATAGAAATACTAAACCATGAAGTTTTGAATATGGTGACCTCCAACGTAAACGGTGAATTTGTCATTCCTAAAATAGCTGTTGGCAGATATGAATTGCGCTTCAGGTATTTAGGTTATAACACAATGGCGATTCCGAATGTATTAGTCACTTCTGGAAAAGAGGTCATTTTAGAAATAGCCATGGAAGAATCCATTATAAGTCTTGACGAAATTGTGATAAGTTCGGAAGTTGAAAAAGACAAAGCGACCAATGAAATGGCGACAATAAGTGCTCGAACATTTTCTTTGGAAGAAGTCACCCGGTTTTCTGGTGGTGCAAATGATGTATCTCGAATGGTGAGTAATTATGCTGGGGTAAATAGCCTGGACGACAATCGAAATGATATAGTCATAAGAGGAAATTCACCTACAGGTGTCTTGTGGAGATTAGAAGGTATACCCATACCGAATCCTAATCACTTTTCGACTTTTGGCACTACTGGTGGTCCAATAAGTGCCTTGAATACGAATTTGTTGAAAAACTCAGATTTCTTGACAAGTGCCTTTCCTGCTGAATATGGGAATGCAATTGCCGGTGTTTTTGACATTGGATTTCGTAGCGGAAATAAGGAAAAGTATGAGTTTACTGCTCAAATCGCAGCTTTCAGCGGAGTGGAATTCATGATCGAGGGACCACTAAGCAAAAAAAAGAAAAGTTCGTTCATCATAGCCTATCGAAATTCACTGGTAGCTCTGCTTCAAGGCACAAGGCTCAATATCGGTACGAGTGCCATTCCAGATTATCGAGACTTAACTTTCAAATTGGATTTTGGCCGTTCCAAACTTGGTAAATTTTCTTTTTTTGGGATAGGTGGTCAGAGCGATATTACCTTTTTGGGAAATGAAGCAAGCGAAGGTGATTTATTTGGTTTTGGTGGAAATCAAGATAGCCATGTTAAGTCTATTTTGGGTATACTTGGAATGAATCATCGGTATCTAATCGATGACAAATCATATGTGCGCACCACTATTGCGGCCAGCAAATCTCAGAATACTTTTTTTCGGGAAAAATATTTGAATCCAACTGAAAAATTCTCAAATGCTGATCTGGATGACAACAATAATCGATATTCATTATCATCCTATTGGAATAAAAAATATAATGCCAGACATACAATTCGTATCGGTGCTATGGTCGAATTTTTCCAACTGAATAGTCTTTTCCAATCCAGAGGAAGTCAGAATGAAAAATGGAGAATTTATCGTGATTTTAATGATTGGATGAATTTGATTCAAATTTATGGGCAGTCGCAATTTAAAATTTCAGAAAAATGGACCATCAATCCAGGAATTCGTTTGCAATCTCTAAGTTTTAATGGAAGCAAATCTATCGAACCCAGAATTGCACTTAATTATCATCATACACCGAGTAGTACTTTCAACCTCGGATATGGTTTGCACAATCAGATGCAACCGCTGCCAATTTATCTATATGAATCACCCAATCTCGATGGTACGACTTCAAGAACGAACGAAAATTTGAAATTCAGTAGAAGCAATCATCTCATACTTGGGTATGATTATAAGTTTGGAACAGATTGGAGGCTTAAAACCGAGATTTACTTGCAACTATTGGATAAAATCGGCATTGATCAATTCGAAAGTTATTTTTCATTGGTTAATGTAGGTGCAGATTTTGGTTTTCCCAATAGAGGAGAGTTGATATCCAAGGGTACAGGTCAAAACTATGGTATAGAACTTACCATCGAGAAGTTTTTCAGTAAGAGTTATTATATCCTGCTTACCGCTTCTTTATATGATTCAAATTATAGAGCCAGTGACAATCTCAAACGAAATACATCTTTCAACAACAATTGGATAATCAATCTTTTGGCAGGTAAGGAGTGGCATTTGAGCTCTAAAAAGAGGCGGGCGTTCACTGCTGATTTTAGATTGACCAATGCAGGTGGCAGGTATTATATTCCAATTGATCTGGAGGCAAGTAAGTCCGCAGGTGAAAGAATTGATGACCTCCAAAATGCCTACAAAGAAAGATATCCCAATTACTTTCGTCTTGATTTCAAAATTGGATTTCGGTACAATAGCACAAAACGAAAATTGTCTCATACCTTCTATCTCGACTTTCGAAACATAACGAATCACAAAAATATTTTTAGGTATCGCTATTACGAGGGAGATGAAGAAATAAGACCGGTAAATCAAATTGGATTTTTTCCAGACTTACTTTATCGAATTCAATTTTAGTAGAAAACCAAGACGGTAGCAGCAAGAGAGAATAAGAATGATCTGAAATCTATTGAATTTAGGTATTGGATATGTGATTAAGAAAATATGAGTTTTACTATTTCTCCAAAATGTAAACAGTATTAGTTCGTGCCCATTTCATTCACAATAGCTACACCTATCTTTCTCAAATATTTACTAGCATTTTGAATAGCGTCCAAATCATCTTTAGCATAATCAATGATTGAAAATAATTTGCGAATTCCAATTTTGTCACACACTGTTTTATCAAGCTCATTTTTTCCAACTACCACCCATAATTCCTTTCCCAGCTTTCTGCACAATTCAGCCACACCCGATACCACTTTACCATTCAAAGATTGATCATCCAACCTTCCTTCACCCGTAATCACCAGGTCAGAATTGGCAATCTTGGATTCTAGAGCAGCAGTTTTCGAAATCATTTCCATCCCACTTATTATTTCTCCATCCATTAGACCAGACAGGCATACTGACACCCCTCCCGCAGCTCCTCCCCCTGACATCCTCGACATATCCGTACCACAATATTCCTTTATCCGATGGCATAGATTTTTTAAGCCCTTATCCAACTCAATTATTTCTTCCTTACTCGCACCTTTTTGCTTGGCATATACTTGAGCCGCACCTTCCTTCCCATAAGGTAGATTCTGCACATCACAGCAAAGCATAAGTCTTTTGATCTTTAGACTTTCATTCGGAGGTAAAATTTTGTGTACAGTTGATAAAGAAGAACCTTGTGGACCCAAGTCATTTCCATTTTCATCTTGGAATTTATACCCCAATGCCGAAGCGATCCCCATTCCTCCATCATTGGTGGCACTTCCTCCCAAGAAAAGATAAATATTCTCTACTCCATTATTGAGGGCATGCTGAATCACAAGCCCCGTACCATACGTACTGGTCACCATTGGTCCTCTTTCTGATTCATCCAAGAGCATCAATCCACTGGCACTTGCCAATTCGATATACGCAGTTTTATTTGAAGTGAAGTAAGATGATTTTATAGGTCTGCCCAACGGATCTTGAGCGTGACATTCGCGTTTTATCAGATTCAGATAATTGGTCAATATGGCTACAGAGCCTTCGCCGCCATCTGCCAAAGGGCACAACTCTATTTTGACATTCGGCAAGGCAGTACTTATTTCTTCTTTTAGAATACAACCAATATTGTCGCTGGAAATCGATCCCTTAAACTTATCAGGAGCAATGAGAATTTTAAGTCTATTCTTCATATTCGGAGGCCAGATAAATTACGGATCATCGCAATGCATTATTATTCTCGAAAGTACGAATTGCAAATATATTATTGCTATGCTAAAAAAGTAAGATGGAATTGTAATCAAAATCATTAATCAAAACTTTCTGGCTATTTCAATTTCGAGTTCAGATTGTGTTTTGATTTAACTGCTCCAAATCTGTAACTTATCGATGTTTGCAAACCAAAAGCATATGGGTTGAATTTATTATCAAAAGTATAGTTTCCTGCAAAATTCTGGAGAGCAAGCTTTGTATTGAGACCAATTGCTATATAAAAATCATTGCTAATCAAAGGAGTCTCGATTCCAGTAAATAAGGTAGCGGAGAAATTATTACTATTCAAATGTAGCCACAACAGTTGTTGATTCCGTCCTTTTGGATTTGTATACCAAACTAAACCAGGTTGAACAACAATGGAAAGATCTGAATTCAAAGTTCTCCGAAAAGATGTAGATAGACCAACTTCCATAAGCCTGACCGTATAACTTCGAGAAGTAACGAATCCACCTACCGAAGCAAAATTTGTAGGAGAAGCAATAACATTACCACTATAAAAAAATCCATAGGAAGCGACTCCAATACTTCCATTAATTGAGAATGATTTTGCAGGTTGAAAGCCAATAGCGAAATTGAAATTATTATTTCGGGATAAATCTGTTGTTAAGATTTCTATAGTTGAAGTGTTGCTGGACCTTCTATATTGCTCGCTATATTCTAAACTTCCAGTCTTGCTCATTCCTCCTGCAAGGCTTAGACTAAATCTGTCGAATTCTTGAGTAGTACCGAAGTTTGTACAGCCAAGTATGATAACAACCAGAAATAGAAATCTCTGAATTTTTTCTTTCATGCAGGTAGAATGATGTTTCAAATAATGAAGTGATATAAATGTTAAACGTAATAGAGTTTATCTTTGCTCTAAAATATCAAAATAATTATCACTCCGTCCTTTGATACACCTCTTACTTAGAGTTTAACACCAAGCGTCAAATAAAAACTTCTCCCATCAGAAGGAATTATTCCAGGTCCAGGATATCCAGTAGCTCTTCGTGTAAAATATGCCTTATCCAAGAGATTCAAAACACCCGTCTCAATCGTAAATCTATTGATTGTAAATGAGGATGAAAAGTCCAAAATATTATATGATGGAATCTCCCCTATTACCCCATTTCTATTATCCGAGTCATCTGGAACCAAACTGTTTTCAGCATCAGTAAACTGCTTTGATAAATATGAATATTGCAAGCTAAAAAGTATATTCTTGTATCCCGCTTTTATACCCGACTTTAGATTCAATCTTGGAATAAACTCCACTGTGTTGCCCACCACATTGTTTTCATCAGATTCTATGTATTCCGAACCCGTGATCGCTGAGTTGACAAAGATGTTGAATTTCAAGAATTGATTATTAGCAAATGTTTCCGCCAGGTTCCAATTGGCATAAGATTCCAATCCATAAATAAACGCTGTCCCAATATTCTTTCGGACCCTATTCGCTCTGTCATCCAGAATGATACCAATCCTATTGTCATATCTAAGGGCAAATCCACCAAGATCAAAAGAAAGATATTTTTGCCATCTTCCCCGCCATCCAAAATCTCCCGTATATCCTTTTTCATCTTCAATATCTGGATCAATTTTGAAAGTCGGACTCGCCACCCTAATATCACTAAATGTCACCGAACGATAGTTTTGAGATACGTTGGCATAGAACTCAGAATTGCGATGTAGTTTGTAACTAAAACCCAGGCCTGTCAACAAAAATTTTCTCGTAAGTGAGCGGTTATCCGTCAATTCTTGATTGCTGATAGGATTACCAGCATTATCAAAATTGATTTGGCGGTATGTACCATCACTCTCCGTTTTTATATATTCAAATCTAAATCCTGGAGTAACGGTAAATTTGTCGCTTACGTAGAATATATGTTCTCCAAAAAGAGAAGCATTAAAGTTGGGAAAAGTAAATTCGGATTGATTGGCATAGTCAGGATATTGATCATTGGCAAAATTGAAATCTGCATCTACATCGTTTGTTCCTGCGCCTTGAAAACTTGTATTGTTCGACTTATAAATTTTAGCTCCAATCAAGTAAACTGCATCTTTACTGCCCAACTTATACTTGGATAAAAAACGAGCTTCCGCACCTCCATTTTTGAATGTTCCTTTCAATAAATCTCTAGGCAGTATGTAATTTCCATCACTATCAATCTCATCAATTTCGATTACAGGATTTCCATTCAGATTAATGGGGTTTCCTCTAAACCCCACTGAATTCCTCTCTGCATCCAAGCCAAATAATGTCAAGCTGAATTCTGTATTCTCCGAAATTGAATAATTCATCTTTGCAGAAATTAATTTCCAATCCACTTCAAACCAATTTCTATCTCGAGTACTCAGTCTTGGTGTGGTATTGAACAATGGATCTGTCAATCCTCCCGCTTGTTTTGCCAAATATTTAAGGTAGGTTGCCTCTATAGAAATATCAATCTTGTCATTCAACTTATAATTAAGCAGCCCATAAAAGTTTTTGGAATCAAAATTGGAATTCTGGCGATATCCATCTCCTTTCTTGAAATTGAAGTAGGAGTAATAACTGAATTTACCTATAGTCCCGCTAACGCTATTAAAACTTGTGAATAATCCAAAGGACCCAACAGTCTGACGAGATATTAATTCAATTTTCTTTTCTCTATTTGGTCTTTTTGTTTTGAAATTTATCAATCCTCCAAATTGCGTCCCATATTGAAGTGATGCCGCTCCTCTCACCACCTGTATTTCACTAAGTGCTTCTGCAGGAGGAGTATAATAACTTTCTGGATATCCAAGGACATCGGCACTTATGTCATATCCATTTTGTCGGGTATTAAAATTGGCTGTTCTATTTGGATCCAAGCCTCTTCCTCCTACACTCAATTGCAAACCCGCATCATTATTTTCGTAAATATTCAATCCGACTACCTGAGAATAAATTTGCCGAGCCGTATTGGAAGCAACTCCTGCGACTGCCTGATCCAATAAAACCACTTCCGATTTTTTACCAGCATATATGGCCGTTCCTTCTACAGATCGCAGCCTTCTAACATCAAAATACTCCGCCTTTTTCGCTATGATTTCAACTGCGGTAAGTTTCTGAGAAAGTGGTTCTAAGTAAAAGTCCAAGACACCATTCCCAGCCTGAATATCAATCGATTTGGTTTGGGAAGCATAATCAAAAGTGAAGATCGTAATGTCATATTTGCCTTCCTTAATATTTTTAAATTCATAATACCCATTTGGATTGGTGATTACTACTTGATCCAATTGTTGATTATACACTTCTGTATTCTGAATTGCTCCTCCACTTTTCGAATCCAACACCTTTCCTGATATTGTAAACTGCGCATCGAGCTCCAGGGCAAAAGCAGCAATTAAAACTACAGTAATAAAAATTCTATTCTTCAAATTTTGTACTTTCAATTAATCATTATCAAATCACAATCCTAAACTCATAACACAAAAACCCTACAACTCACTCACTCAAAAAATCTCTATTTATCCTTCCAAGGCAATATCCAATCCTTATGTCCAAACCCTTCTTCTATCTCCAACAAATTCCTATTCGGATCAATAAACGGTCGGCTTTTCCTTCCATTCAGTGCAACAAAACTTTCTACATACACTTCTAAATTCTGATGACCCTGACTCTTGAAATGGTCTCCTAAAAAGTGCGCATATTGTAGTATCATATCTGGCTGCGTGGACATCATTTTTTCCTGTTGAGCCGTCAAAAAATCCGTATTATCGACGTAAAACCGTTTTCCACTTTTGCCATCCATCACCTTAAAATTTGCATAGCCGGCTTTCTCCATCAACATCACCCGCCATGAAAATCTAAATCCCTGCTCCGTCCAAAATAAATGACCTGGATAAAACAAAAACCTAAATGGAATTAAAATTTGGAGCGCAAAGAAAGCAATTATTACACCATTCCTTAGTTTGTTTTTGAATGATTTTTCAATTGTCATCTCATCTTGGGTATTAAATCTTAATGTATCTATTTTCAAGAGACCAGATAGCTTGTTCAAGATGGTGTGGTGCACTTTTGGATCAAAAAATATCAGTGCGCTTACAATCATAATATAGGGAAACATGCCGATCGGAAAAAGAACTCGCGTAAGCACATGGAAGACTACAACCATAATAAAGGCGAAACCTCTTGTCCTCTTGTACAAAAGCAAAAATGGAATGGTCAAATCGTAAATGGCACCACCCCAACTGAATGCGTAGTGCACCCAAGTTTGTTGGAGTAAATCACCCAACAAAGGTAAATCATACCGAGCTGGCAACCATATCTTCAATGGCATCGCATCAAAGAGCCAATCTGGTTGCAATTTGGCCAAACCCGCATAAAAATAGACAATGCCCAATAACAATTTTATACTGTCAATACTCCATCTGGGAATATATTGATATGGTCCTACATCTTTTCTATATGCATCTACAGAATAATACGCAGATGCGGGTAAGAAAATCATCAAAAAACTCAACAGACTTATGAAGTAATAATGATTTAAATAAGTCGTTTTATCCATCAACTCGATAAAGGTAAAGGACAGAAAAAATGCGATTATTGATATTCTGTATTTGAATCCAAGAGCTACAAATAACGCTGAGATACCACAAATGATAAAAATCAAGTAGGTATAAATTCCAAGAGGTTGGACCCATTCAAAACCATAAAAGGAAAAGAAGAATTTTGGTTCGATATAAAATTTTTCGATCCAACCATAGGCCCAAAATCGGATAATGCTGATCAACATCATGAAGCCAAAACAAATGCGAAAAAGAGCTAATGGTGCGGCGTCTACGGGTTGATTAATATTATAGAATTTTCCTTGAGGCATTGTTAATGGCTATTCTCTCAAATTTAGGCAATTATGAAATTTCGCTCTGTTGTTTTATACATTCTTTGGATTGTAAGTTTAGCGCTTTCATGTTTGAGACTTTGAAAAGTGA
Organism: Saprospiraceae bacterium; assembly: GCA_965230575.1. Classification (GTDB taxonomy): domain Bacteria; phylum Bacteroidota; class Bacteroidia; order Chitinophagales; family Saprospiraceae; genus CAJXUU01. The sequence continues at coordinate 2,130,327 of OZ246013.1, read as the reverse complement.
CTCTTGCTCTACTTGATCATATTGCAATTATCTAATTGTAAGCTTACGTGCTCCTTCTCTTGTCAGCTATCGCTGCCACTTTTTGTTTGCTTGTGGTTCCGCTGCCGCCCACCGCTATCGCGCTCCTTCACTTGTCAGCTATCGCTGCCACTTTTTGTTTTACAAAAAGAGCGTTCAGTCGCCATCAGCATCCACGAAATCGACTTTGATATTTAGGGCTTGCAACATATCCACTTTTAATAGAATCACGTTTTTTTGCAGCTCATCATAAGTCTCCAACATTTTGATATTGTCCGATTCAACTTGAAAAGCCAGGTTTGCATTCAACTCATTGGCTTTATTTCTAGATATATCAAATTGATTATTGATTAGAGTACTAAGGTCGGCTCCTTCCTTAATAGTATTCAAGTAATCCAAATAAGATTTCAAGCCAGCCCCTGTAGCATCTGTATCATAACTAATACCGTTAAAAAATCTTTGAGAAGCTTCCAGGCCAGTTAAAAATAAGTCTTTAGAAACATCCTGGGCATAATAAGCTTCGACCCGGTCAGCAAGTGGATCACCTGAGAATACACCCGCTGGGATTCCAATCTTTCCTGCTCTCAAAAACTTTTCATAATAAAAAAGATAGTCATTTACTATTTTATTCACGGAAGATGTGGCTGTAGCACCATTATCATTAACAAATGTTTCTCTGAAATTTTCCTTCCAGTCGATTACAACCTCACTGGTTAATTGCTCAATTCTTGCGGTAAGAGCAATGAGGTAATCTGCATACTTCGAATCAGATAACTTCAAAATTATTGACGCATCATCTTGGGCCATTCCGAATAAAAGATAGTCCAATGCAGGAAACCCTTGTTCGTCATTTTTTGAAGGCAACTCCAAATTATAAGATCCGCTGGTTATATTCTCTTCTATCTCAGAAGCATTCGTTGGATAGATATTGGAGAAGTTTCTTAGGCCATTCTCTTCTGCTTTACCAATATTAAACATTGAAACATACTGCCAGGTTTTGTAAGCTTCCAACCAATGATCTCTCAGCAAAATCAGATCATCCACAGTTGGCTCCAGCACAAATGACTGAGCAAAGCTATTCAACGATTCGACTTTCAATAGATGGTCTTCAAAAGCTGGAATGATAATGCCATCAGCAATGTCGATCAACATTACTTTACGATCAAAATCATCTACGGTTTCTCCATTTCCACCATCTCCATTATCTCCGCAAGAAAAGATGGTCAGAATTGAAATGAATACAAATAGGGATAGTATGTTTTTCATAATTTTATATTATTCGGCTGCTTGAGCAACGGTGAAATCAAATTTGTCAGCAATGTCATTGGATATTTCATCAAGGGTGGCGGGAGTAACATCCCAAAAGCCATTTCCAGCCTCTAGTTTAGTAATAAATCCATCAACCTCAGATCTTGAAAAGTAAGTATCACTCGATCCTGATTTTCTTGTAAATCTTAATGAATATACAAATCCAAATCCTTCTGAGAGATCATGAAATGCTGGACCATAAGCTGATTCAGTCCCATCCGCTGGGATTGCATTTTTTCCTTGCTGGAGGTAGTAAACTGCTCTGATCGCAATCGCCTCAGAAATTTTGTCTTTGATTAGGTCAGCTTGTTCATCTCTAACATCATAATTTTTTGCAACTATTGCCGCTCTACCTAGTTTGAAAGCGTCATAAATTTCTTGTGTAATACCTGCAAAATCCGTATCACCATTCACTCTGCCAATGTATTTATTCAAGAAGCTATCATCGGATCCAATGTTGGACACAGGGTTTTCAGGACTTCCACTCGCTCCAAAAAGATACCCATAGGCCTCATCCCATTTATGCTCCATGGTAGTATAAGTCTTGCCTTCTGCTGCGACATCGTTGTCATTGTTGGCCCTATTATCTGCCTCATCCAATACGGCTGGGCTGAGATAATTATTCAAGATTTGATCTACCATCAATCCACCTATCAGGCTCTTGGCTATGGCTTGATTATATTCCAATCCTTTTGAATTCACATATCTTGTTGATGAACCATCTGCTATTTGACCAGCTACTCCAGGGGCTGCAATTACTTCTTCATTCGGAAATATCTCGCTTACCTGCCCATTCAACCATTCCTCAAACTTATTCGTGATTATAGCTGATTCCGCAGTATTGGAAGAAAAGAAATCTTTTGATGCGGCAACTTTTGATTTAATGCTCTTTGTTGATTCATTCAAATCAGCAGAAGAAAATGGACTAACATCTTCACCATTCTCACCAGAATTTCTAAACATTTCCAACAATTCAGATTCTGATTTTGCAAAATCTTTCAATGCACTTGTAAATTCCTCTGCCATCAATATTCTGGTGGTTTGACCCGAAAAAGACACGGTCGAGCTTCCATCTCTCAAGAAAGTGTAAGTCTCTGGCGCAGTTACGCTATTACCTGAATCATCATCACCACAACTAACTAGCACAAAAATTCCAATAATGCAGATATACAGACTATTAATAGATTTCATAAGACTCAAATTCACTCTTTATTTTTAATTAGATTAATTCTTAATAAGAGCAAATGTAAGTCTCATTTTTCAATTTTCAAGCATTATTTAGATTAATTCTTAATAATAATTAACAATTATTTTCAACCCCTTTATTTACCAAGTGTCTAGACCAAATATTTTTTTTAAAAGTTTGGGTAGGTTGTCATTTCGAAATGATGCATGAATCCTATTAAACATCTTTTAAAACTATTGGTTACTCAATTATATATATGTAATCAAGCTCCTTGTCGAAGATTTCAGCATATTGAAATATTTGTACCTAAACTTGAATCAATAAGCATTATCTACCATCTATAAAATTTGAAACCAACATGAAAAAGTGTTTACTTTTTGTATTATTTATTGCCTTTTACCAATTATCGTTTGCACAATTTCCAGGCAAATGGGGTGGAAAGAAAGGAGCTTCTATAAAAGGAAAAATTGAAGGAAAAATAATTGATTCTCTGTCCAATGAAAACGTGGCCTTTGCCACCATCTCCATCCGTAAGGCTGGAAGTGATAAACCAATCAATGGAACCTTGAGTGAAGATGACGGAAAATTCAAATTCGGAGAGGTAGTAACTGGCAAATACGATCTTACCATATCATTTCTCGGCTATGAAGACAAAATTTTGTCCAATATAGAAACGACATTAAAAAGCCCTGATGTTGATCTTGGCAATATTCTTTTTTCACCTTCATCAATCGTCATGGATGCTGTGGAGGTAACCGAAGAGAGGGCCCTGATCGAAAACAAGGTGGACAAAATTGTATTCAATGCCGAAAACGATGCATCGATAGCAGGAGGTGATGCTACAGAAGTATTGAGAAAGGTGCCCCTTCTTTCTGTTGATTTGGATGGCAATGTATCACTCAGAGGATCTCAAAATGTAAGAATATTAATCAATGGAAAGCCTTCTGGAATGTTTGCCAGCAATAAGGCTGAAGCGCTGAAAATGTTTCCAGCCGATCAGATCAAGAAAGTTGAGGTAATCACTGCACCATCGGCAAAATATGATGGTGAAGGAAGTGCGGGAATCATAAATATCATAACCAAAAGGACAGAAATAAATGGAGTTGCAGGATCGATCAATGCATCGTTAGGAAATAGACAAAGCAATAGTTTTTTGAATCTTAATGCTGGAAAAGGACGATTTGGATTCAGTTCTAATGGAGCCGTATTTTATTCTCATCCAAATGATGGTACCAATTCCTTCAACAGAGAAAACCTTGTCGATGGGCAGAAAATAATAGCAGAAAATTTAGGCACCACCAATACAAGTCGACTGGGATTCAATGGATCAGCATCTGCCTTTTATGACTTTAATGCTTTCAATGCTATTAACTCATCTATAAATTTCAGAGGATTTGGGTTTGATACTGATGGTACCACAAATGGTACGCTGGACAATCCAATTACCAACTTCTATGATCAATTCACAAGAAACAACACCAATGAAAGTCTTACCAATGGATTCGATTGGAATACGGACTATACCAAGAAATTTGAAGGTCAAGAAAATCGTGAATGGTCAATCGCCGCTCAATATTCTGGAAATGTACAAAATCAGGATTACACGGTCCAGGAAACCCATAATTTAGAGTTTCTGAATCGTAATGAAATTGTAGCCAATGAAGGTGACAATAGAGAATATACCTTGCAGACCGATTATGTCCATCCATTTGGAAAAGGGAACAAAATAGAGACAGGTGTCAAGGGGGTAAGGAGAGATATTACAAGCGACTACAAGTATTTCTTTGACAATGCAGGTGGTCCAGTTTTGGACAATGACAGGTCGAATTTTTTTGAATATAATCAAGATGTACTCGCTGGATATGCTTCGGTAAATTTTTTCCTGGCTAAGAAATATTCTGTGATTACGGGATTAAGATATGAGCGTACAGATATTTTTGGAGACTTTCAAAATGGAGAATCTACCATCAATAACGACTATGACAACTTTCTTCCAAACATCACAATTTCGAGGACATTGAGTGGATTCAGAAATTTGAAGTTGAGTTATAATAAGAGAATCCAAAGACCAAGTCTTCAATTCATAAATCCATTCAACAATTCTTCAAGTCTTTACAATCAGAGTGCTGGTAATCCTGACTTGGAACCAGAAATCACACACCAATTCGAATTGGGATACAATTTCAATTTTAAAGGATTTATGGTTTTCGCAAGCTCGTATTATAAAATCACCAATGATATAATAGAAAGTATCATAAGGGTAAATGATGTGGGAATTTCGGAGAATACTTTTGATAATGTAGGCACAAACAATTCTTTGGGGCTCAATGTTTTTACCAGCAAATCGATTAGTAAATTGACAGTAAGAGGTGGAGGTAATTTTTACACCTATAATGCAACTGGAACAGTGAATGGTGAAGACCTGGAAGCGAATGACATCCTATACAACCTCTTTTTTAGCGGAGATTATTCATTTACAGGCACATTAAAAGCAGACTTTTTTGGGTTTTTCAGATCAAATCAAAGAACACTTCAGGGTACTAATCCATCATTTTCGATTTATGGTATTGGTTTTAGAAAAGAATTTAAAAACAGTAGTATTGGAATTCGTGTGATAGAGCCTTTCCATGAGACAAAATCATTCGACTCAGAATTGACCGGGGCAGATTTCACCCAGACGACTGGATTCACCTTACCTTTCCGATCAGTAGGAATCAATTTTAGGTACAAATTTGGGAAGGTAGATTTTAAAGAACGAAAATCAAAGATTAAGAATACCGACTTGAAGCAAGGAGAAAGTGACGGGCAACAACAAGGTGGGCAAAATCGCGGTGGTGGTAGAAATTAATTCTACTCCACCCATCTATTCATTCCACCAAAATTGTAAATTTCGGTAATTCCTTTTTTGGCCAGTCTATTCTTGCCGTCAGAAGATCTCATACCGCTCTTACAGTACAATATGGCTTGATTATTATTTAATCGAGCGTCATTTTCCAGATTGTCCAGTGGTATGTTTATTGCGCCTTCCAAATGTCCATTTTCGTATTCCGCAGGATTGCGTACATCAACCAAAAGGACTCCATCCTTCATTAGTTGTTTGGCATTTGCGACGGAGATAAAATCATCCCATTTGCCAAACATGCGCATGGCCATTTCATACATCCAGGAGGCCACACAAAAGTGTGTAGTAATGACTACCAACTGAAGAGTTATCAGTATAGCTCCGAAGATGTAGGCGAGGGTAATATTCGAATATAGAAAGGCCAGTCCGATACCGATGTTCATCATGCCTCCCATCAGGCAGGCAATACGTCTTGGTAGTGGATTAGACGGCAATGCCTGACCACCGACAATGTGCCTGAAAACCTTATTGTAAAATATATCCAACGGATGGTGATTCGGAAACCAAAATGGCAAAATACCCATCGCTGCAATTACAAAATGTAAGTACGGGCTCTGAATGTAAAGTCCGTACAAAGCCAAAAACATACATACCAATGGCGTAAATCTAAGGCCATTACTAATATTTTTCAATTCGCTTTTTGTGTAGCAATTATAACCCTGTTGCACTAATCCTGCGTGTCCAACTTTCATATCAATCTTTTATTTTTTGAACAATTTGAGCCATTTTCTTGGCGTTTTTCTTATTCTAGCTTCAGTGAATAATTTATCATCAATGCCAACATTGTATTTCACACCAGAATATGTAGTATATGTAGATTCTCCCGTCTGCACATTGGTCATAGAAAACTCCGAGGTTGTTGGAAATCCTTGAATATCTTCTACTTTATGACATTCAAATGTTCGATGAGCTTCTCCATTCTTATCAAAATAAACTTGCTTCATGGGCAAAAAATTTGATTTATCAACATAGGTCATATAATATGAAAATTCCACACCAGAATCATTTTTAGGCATGCTCTTAATTTCAAAATATTCACCAGAGCTTTTTATGAGTTCGTGTTGATCCAGTTTTGGATATCTACCCGTAACATCTTCATATACGAATTGTGATCCAGCAAAACTGCTTCTCTTATCAGAACCTGCCAATCTCTTGACCAGATCCATTGCTGGCAGAAACAACCATCGATCATCGTCTTTCTCAGGATTGGTCCATACCATAAAAACCATTTTTCGAATATCAGCTGGTCTTTTAAAGTATGCATACCATTTTTGTTTGACCCCAGAGCCTACGTTTTTCTTTATCAATAGCAATTCCCGGTTCATTATGGTCTTCCCCTTCGAGTCTTTTATATCCATATTGGCCATAGCGACACCATCATCACCAAGGTATTTGTATGTCTTATGTGATTTCATCATTATTTCATCAGCTGACATATTTTGTGCATTGCTGCTTAATGTCAGAAATAAAAAGCTCGCAATTATGCCAATACTCAAATACTTCATTTGTTTCATAATTCTATTTATACTAATCTCTTTTCAAATAATTTTATCAATGCCGGAAGTAAGATCAACGTGATCAATCCGGAGAATGCCAATATACTGGCGAGTAATATTCCTACGGTTTTATAGGGTATAAGATTGGAAAACAGCAAGGGCAAAAATCCAATTGCAATAACAATTACGTTCCTGGTTATGGCTCTTGATGGTTCTCCAAACATAAAACCTGATGCAGCAGCCCAAGTTCCATTCTTTTCCAGATTTTCTCTGGCTCTTACCAAGAAATGGATTGAAAAATCAATAGCCAAACCAAGAGCCAAGGAAGATAATACGGCCACCGGCATATCATAATCTTTTCCGATAAAGCCAATAACTCCATAAATCAAGGCTATGGTCAAACTCAATGGCAACATACATAGCAATGCCCACTTAAATGATCGGAACAAAAGCCACATCATGAGGAATACAACTAGAAAACTTCCCAAAAATGCATTCAACATGCCATTGACCATTTTTCTCTGCCATATCACATTGATATAAGTCAATCCAAACCAATCATAATTCAATGTTATTGGAGGTGGATTGTTCTCAAAAAAGTTATCGACGGCAGCAATGGTTTTTTCCATGTCCTTGTTATCGCCACTTTTCAATTGCAACCACAAATTCAATCCACTAAAATCTGTATCTACACAATGTCTCAATCTCTCTGGCAAATGGCTATTTTGATATGAAATAATACACTGACCAACACTTGAGAAGTCAGGTGGCAAATTGTGATAATCCAAAGAACCTTCATGGAGTTCTTTATTTATCTTTTTAACCAATTTGGTCAAACTATTTACCTTTCCCACACCACCATTTTGGACCAAATAATCTTCCAATCTTCCCGTGTATTCCAACACTTCAGGGTTTTTGAAAATCTGATTTTTGGCCAATATAGTGAGTTCAACTATTCCAGTGATTTCCTCCCAGCTTTCCATTTCTTCGTCCGTTTCGCTCTCATCGATTTTGTCATAGAGTGTTGAGGTTAGATTATCAAAGTAATCATTTTGATTTTCTCCTCTTTCTGTATTTACAATGATCTCTTCTACTTCTTTATAAGAAATACTATCATTCATTTGATTCACCATATAGGCATTCAATGTTTGATTCAACTCCTTCACCAGGCCCTGCGTATCATCGTTGTCTTCATTAGAAGTCAAACTGAGGTAGGCCATATAAGTACCGCCAAAATGCTCGTTGAGAGCCTTGTCGGCTTTTCGAATCGGATGATCTTTGGTAAACCATTTGACTGGATTATCATTGATTTGAATCTTACTTATCCCATAAGCCGAAAGTCCAAAAATGACCATTGCTCCCAAGATGATTGGTTTAGTGTAATTGCTCGTAAAAGCATTGAATCCAGATAAGGTTTTTAAAAGAATTCCACCGCCTTTTTCATTTTTCAAACCAAATCCTTCCAATGAACTTTCAGACATATTCATGATATAGGCAGGAATAAGAGTAATGGTAAGCAACCAAGCCAAAAGAATACCAAAAGCAACAAATATTCCAAACACCTGTACAGGAGGAATAGGGGTAACGGCCAGAGAGGCAAACCCTGCTGCTGATGTCAATGAGGTAAACAGCATAGGTCGAAATAATTCTTTCATCACTTCGATCATAGTTTCTTTACGATCGCGATTAGCACTGTACCGATCGAAAAATTCTGAAAGAATATGAACAGAATCCAAGACAGCAATTGGCATGACAAAAATAGGAATCATAGAGCTCATGATGTGAACTGTATTCCCAGTGGCTATAAGCAAGCCCATCGTACAAATAACTGACAACATGGCTACGATCATAGGACTTAGAATGAGCTTAACTTTCTTGAAGAAGAATAGCATCAAGAAGAAAATGCAAATCATGGCCACAGGTGCCGTGATCGCCATCTGAATAAACATTTCAGTACCAAAAGTATCTTCTGCAACAGGTAGACCAGTTATGTGAAATTGGTCGTCACCATTGAACTCTTCAATTTTTGATTGGATCTTTGTAGATATTTCATGAGAAATGTCTTTGGAGCTTATTGGAATGTAAATACATACGGCCTTGCCATCTTCAGAAACAATTGTATTTTTAAACATATCGTTACTCAGAAGTTTTTCCCTAATTTCAAGCGCTTCTGCATCCGTTTTTGGGGCACTCGACATCAACCAATCAAACTTTAGTGTACCAGGAGCAATGGGTTCGATATGATCAATATTTGAAGGCGCCATCACATCCCTCTTGATGACCCCTTTGTATTTTTTTATGCCAGATTCTTTGCTCTCATCATCTTCGATAGTCTCCTGCAAGCCAAAAACAAATTCTGTAAGATCATAGATTTTGGACAATGAGTTTTTATTGAAGACGCCTTGAGGGTGTTTTTCATTGATTACACCCAAAACGATAATATCATGCATGTTATATCGCTCCTTCAGAGTATTGTGCATCACTCTCACTTCTTCATCTTCCGCCAGCATATTTTCTGGATCGGTATCAATGTGAATTGAAGGAATAAAAGCAAGCATCACCAATGCTGCTAGAACTGCATATACAAATACGCGTTTTGAGTTATTTATAGCGTAGAGAATTACATTCATTACTTAATACGTTTAATAGGACCATTTGAGGCCGATATATATATTGTTGTTGTGATTGAATTGATTCCAAAAACTAAAATCCTCCTTACCAGAAAATACATTGCCTCCAAAATCAACTTTCCAATCGTCTTTTATTTTATAGGATATATTGAATCTTAAATAATTATCTTTTTCTGCTCTCCCATAGTAATTGAACAAGGAAATATTCATTCGCTGCTTCAATAGGTTCTTTCCTAATCGGATTGTGATCATATCTCTAACCTTGCCAGGAACATTCCCAACTTGAGGCCAATTATTGACTTGTTCATCATACTTTGCTGTGATTTCGCTATAATATTGAAAAGCCAATGTCCATTCATTTTTCAAATTAAAGCTTTGGCCCAAGAGATATCGAAAATTGCTATTGAAAATAGTAAAATCAGAACCCTCTTTATCGTCCAATGAATAATAATAGGCCATTTCTAATGAAAAAATTCCACTCAGTAGTTTAGACTCGAAACTTAAACCATGAGAATTCATTTTTGTGAATTTAGGAGTGCCAGTTAATTGATCAACTCCAGATGGACTCTTCCAAAATCCATAATAACCATAAACAGCAAAGTCTGACGAACCGAAATTTCTTCTCAGTCGCCATGCAAATTCATCGTCTCTAAAAAATTTATCAGGAATTGTAACTTCCATACCTCCTCTATCACCAATAAATCCCAAAAATGGATTATAATAGCTCAATCGCTCACCTGTCGGAAAAATATCCGAATCGAAAGATGGCGTGTAAATTAGATTAAGCTCCATTTTTGCAAAAAACAAACTGATCTTCAATGCGTCTGAAGGCGCTTTCAGATACTCCAATTCGCGTCCAATAAAAAATGACTGCCAATCTTTAGGAAAAAGGTCATTGACAAAGAGCATATCCCCCTTTCCCCAAGTAAGAATCTGTCTTCCTATTTTCAGTCCTAACCAAGAAGGGGTATTGAAATCAAGGTTGGCTTCACGCAATTCCGCCTTTCCCTTATTATCAAAACTATCATAAATGAAATCCGATTTTATATTCCATTCGAAAAGATCATTATAACCAGCTATACCTAACCTCAATCTGGTCTCACTTAGTGGAAAATTTTTGCTTTGATAAGGATCATCCTTAATGCGCAAGGCATGTCTTGTATGGACAAATCCTTCCAAATCAAATGGTAAATCTTCAATCGACCATGAATCTTTTTCATCTTCATTAGACTCCTGTCCATTGACAAAGCCTGAAGAAAAAACCAATAGAATTAAGGTCATGAAAAATGTAAAGGAGTAAAAATTCATTTTTATCTGTCCTTATTTAGAAATTGCATTTTTCCATACAATCAAAAATTTTCAAAATATTCCGATCCGTGATATTATAGATCACATGCATCCCTTCTTTCTTAGATTCAAGAATACCTTTGTCTTTCATTTTTATAAGATGGTGGCTCAGAAGGGATTGTTCCACCTTTGATTGTATGGATTCTTTGATTTCTGAAACACTGAGCCTCTCTTGCTCTTCCAAGACTTCCAAAATTTCCAACCTGAGTGGATGACCAATCGTTTTGAGGATGTTGGCCACTTTGACCATATTATCAAATGATATATTTCTTTTCACCATCTCACAAATATATGAACATATATTCATATTTTATAATTCCTAATCTTTTACTACTTTAATATCGAAGATGCAAAGTTGAAAATGATATAAAAATGTATATTGCAATTCTCATAAACAGATGACCATTTTCATACAATTAAAAACTAATCATGAATAAATATTTACTCGTTTTCATACTCTCAGGATTCTTTGGATCCTCCTTTGCTCAAGACTGCAATTCTCCTGGTCTTGCTCAAATCGATCTAGATGCAAATAATATCAGAGCTCGATTGCTTAATTCAGGAGATTTTTGGTGGGATGGCGCCAATGGCAGATACATCGCTCCGGTCGCAGATCCTGGATTCCCGGAAGTTTCAGCGATTTTTGCTGGGGCACTTTGGATTGGAGGAGTAAGCCCCCTCGGTGAAATAAAACTAGCTGCTCAACAGTATCGAAATGGAAATGAAACAGATTTTTATCCTGGTCCTTTAAAATTTGGAGATTCTGCTCCTGGCATTAATGAATGTAATGATTGGGACAGGTTTTGGAAAGTAAAAAAATCAGATGTTGAAAGTCACATTAGCGATTATGAAGATAATGGCATCATTGACGATCCGATTATATCAATTATGAGTTGGCCAGGAAGAAATAATTCTTCTTTCAGCGATTACTTCAATTTCGATCAACCTGTAGATCATGATATGGCTCCGTTTTTTGATGTTGACCAAGATGGAAATTATAATCCTGAAAACGGTGATTATCCATTGATTAAAGGTGATCAATCAATTTGGTGGGTATTTAATGATTTGGCGGGACCCCATAGAGTTACCGCCGCAGAGCCAATGGGCATTGAAGTCCAAGCCATGGCATATGCAGAAGCCAGTGAAGATGTAAGTATTAATAATGCCACCTACTATGATTTCAAAATTACCAACCAATCCGGATCGCCATTGATGAATTCATATATGGGACTTTGGGTAGATTTTGACCTTGGCTGTTATGAGGATGATTATATCGGCTATAATGAAGAGCATCAAATGATGTTTGCTTATAATCAAGATGCTGTGGATGGAAACCCAGGATCATCTTGCCCTGGTGGTGTCGAGACTTATGGTGAGGATATTCCTATTATAGGAATATCACAATTTGGAAATTCAGAATTCCCAGCGACGAGTTTTGTAGTGTTTGACGGGATTACTTCAGTCACAAGCTTGCCAAATAACGACTTTGAATATTATAATAACTTACAAGGAAAATGGAGAGATGGGTGGCCTATGACTATAGGAGGAAATGGTTTTGACCCTTCTAGTAGTGATACTACCACTTTTTTACTTACTGGAGATCCTTCAGATGATACTTCCTGGAATATGTGTTCTGCTAATTTACCTGAAGCAGATCGCCGATGCTTGATGTCTACAGGTATGAATACCTTACAACCTGGTCAATCATTTACGAATTCTTATGCAGTGATTTTTGTTGAAAATGAGAGCTACCCTTGCCCCAGTTTGGATAGATTGATTGATGCAACGGAAATAGTTGTTAATAATGTAACGACTTCGACCTACAATATTGAAGATATCTCAACATTGGAAATATTCCCTAATCCAGCAAAAAATGTAGTGCACATAAAGAGTGAAAAAGAGGTGCAAAAAATACAATTATTGTCTACCAGTGGTCAGGTGATGAAACAAGAAGTCGTAGCAAATTTTACCAAAGGGTATGCTTTTAATCTCAGTGAAATTCCTAATGGTATGTATATTATTTCTGTGATAGATAAAAATGGTAATTCGCAGCTTGAAAAGATTATTGTTCAGAATTAATTAATGCCCAAGTAAGTACCATGGTTAAGTTAAGGTTAGGTTTACTAAACTTTTGAAGTTTAGTAAACCTTATCATATAACTTAATTAGGGCTATTCAGAAGTTTAATTTCAATTTAAATGATGATTATAAACATTTATATTCCTGCAACTTAAGATTTTAATACTTGTGCATATTGCTAAACGAATACTAAAAAGTTGCATCGTTTTATTGGAATTTTCTACAAAAACTGGGTCATTAGATTTCATAACTTGCGTTCGCCTCGCCGGCTAGGCATTCTATTTTTTGCTTGATCAAAAAACAGAATCAAAAAAATCAAGGCTGCCTAATGCAGCACTCATAGCCGCTCCCACATCCCAAAACGCAGCCGCGGCCACGCTTCTTTTTACTCTCGTTTTAATACTCAGGCTTCGATTTTTAAAAAGATAGCCTACTTCCGAATATGCTTAACTAAATCTTTCGTATCAAATCACCTTCATTTTCAATTACACCTCTAGCCATCATCTTTCTGATATTCCACTCCACCGTCGTATCTGAAATTCTATGTCTTCCATCACGCAAAATTTGACCAATGATTTTTGAAGTTTGTTCGAATTGTGAGGAAATATGAGATAAGATATATTCATCAAAATAATCTGCATCAACAGAAATGATTTCACTTGCTTTCTTTATCCTGTATGCACCATTTTCTTTAGCTGCTTTGGTCCAGACTGAAGTATAATATGCCACATCTTCCGCTAACATTAATTTTCGATATTTTTGAAGCTCTTTTAATCTTTCTGGTGTGTACATGGCAAGATTAACTGCTGGAATATCGCCTGGAAAATCATTTTCTGCTACTTCTGCCAAATTCACCACATACCATTTGAGATCTTTGTCTTTCAAGTATGAAATCAACCATCCTGTTGCCAATATATCATGACAAGAGTCTCCCACCCAAATCGTAACCTCATCTGCTTCTATATCTTCCAGAATTTTAATTGAATTATTGTAAAAATCTCCAGGTTCAAATCTGAAACCCAATACTTCATCTACAGATTTCCAATATTCAATTCTTTGATTTAGACCATTCGGCAAAAGACAATCCGAAATTGGACCTTGAGTGAAATCATCTCTCGAAGGTATGGCATCTTCTCCCAATAGACCATGATTTCTAATCGCCTCTAGAAGGCAACCTGTAGCGGAATCTCCATATCCAATATGTATGTTCTTCTTCATCAATTTAAACTATCTCTGTTTTTAACTCTTTTGCGTAGCACCTAATATTAACGGCGTTATGATTAATATGTATACCTATTGATTTGGCTATTGCCAGTACTTTGTCAAGCACCTCCTTCTCGGCTAATGCATCTTGTTCAAATTCTAATGCCTGGCCAGAATTTTTGACAACTATACCGCCATCAAAATCGTAATCTTTTACCTCATATTCCCTTATTTTGATACCATCTTTATAATATACAAATTCATAAGAGTCATCAATGTCACCTATAGAACAACTATAAATATCAAATTCTTTACTCAAGCCCTCTATTCGCAATCCAATCTCAAGTTCATGCCACAATCCATACGAACAATCATCCATCAAATGCTTCCAATTCCCATCATCCGAAATATATAAATATTGCTTGTCTGGCAATTCTTGATCTTCCTTTTTCAATACTGGCTTGTAATGTTTCAGGTCTAGTTTTTCTAATAATTGATCATCAGATAATTTGGATTTATCTTTTACAAAAATGTAAAATGGAGCAAATAATCTATGGTTTTCAATATGCATTTATGAAAACTGTTTTATTATAAAAGTATCAAACAATTTCAGCACCCAATAACTCCTCTGGAATACCAAAAGCATCAACATATGCCAAAGAATCAGGTCTGACTTCAGCACATAATTTTGTAACTACCCGTCGAATTGCCTTGGTCTTGGACCCATCCATATAGTCACTTTCAAGATACCATCCTTTATTTTCTTCCATCACCGACAAAGCATACAGATCACACATTTTTGACAAAGCATCCTTTTCATCGCTTTCTTGCAATTCATTGATTTTAGCATCAAAGTCTTTCAGGACCAAGCGCTCGATATAGGCCTTTGCCAAGGTCACCATATGGCTTTGACACTTCAAAAAAGCATCATACGGCTTTATCCTCTTTTTGAGGTAATCTTGCATTCTTTGACTCAGGCTTATTAACAGCTTTTTCTCTCGATATCTGAATGCATGTAGGTGAAATCCCCTGTCCAATAAATGATCCGTGGATGTATTTCGCCGATAAATCGGATTGTACTCATTAATTGTATTGCTAATACGCTCCCCCAAATATCTAATCACGGCCGTAAACCCTTCATCGTGGAAAGACTGCTTGAATTCAGTAAGCAAGCCCTTTGCCACCAATTGAAGCAAGACGGTATTGTCTCCCTCAAAAGTTGTAAAAATATCCGAATCTCCTTTTAATGCCCCAATTCTGTTTTCAGACAAATATCCTTTACCTCCACATGCCTCTCTACATTCCTGAATAGTCGACGTAGCATGCCAGGTAGCCATGGATTTCAAACCAGCAGCCTTGGTCTCTATTTTTCGCATCTGCGCTTCATCTGCATTGATATAATCTTCGGATAGTTTGACAATCGATAGATAATATCCATACGTTTTTGCCAACCTTGGAAGCAATCTTCTTTGGTGGGTAGGATAGTCCATTAGCAATGACTCCGGTTCTGAATCTCCAGCAGCAAATTGCCTCCTCTTATTGGCATACTTGATCGCAATAGTAAGTGCAGATTTTGAAGCATTCACTCCGGCTTGCCCTACACAGACTCTTCCTACGACCAAAGCGCCAAGCATTGTAAAAAATCGCTTGTTTACACTTTTTATAGGACTACTATATATTCCATCCTCATCAATAGTCCCATATCTATCCAATAGATTATCGACAGGCACTTGAACATTATCAAACCAAATCCTACCATTATCTACTCCATTCAACCCGATCTTGTACCCACAATCCTCAACCCGTATTCCGTCCAAAAGGTTAGCATCCTTGTCTCGCATGGGCACAAGAACGGCATGGACGCCATGATTTTCACCATCTACTATGAGTTGTGCAAATACAGCTGCCATAGAACAATGAAGTGCATTACCTATATATTCTTTTCCGGCTTCTTGAGTGGGAGAATGTATGGTGATTGATTTGGTTTCATGATTATATATAGCCGTAGTCTCCAGTCCCCGTACATTGGAGCCATGACCTGTTTCAGTCATCGCAAAACACCCCAACAGTTCGGCCTTGCCCAATGCATCAATATATTTTTTATGGTGTTTTTCTGTACCCAAATTAAACACAGATCCGCCAAATAGTCCGAATTGAACACCAAACTTGATCAATAGACTAAGATCACCATATGCTAGTGTCTCGAAGACAGTAATGTGGTCTCCAACTCTCCCTCCGCCTCCAAATTTTGTCGGAAATGCATATGATCCAAGTCCTTGCTTTGCCAATGCTTTCACCCATTCCAGGGTTTGTTTTCTTTTATGGTCTTTATCTGGATTCAAGTCATATTTGAAGAATGGATCTCTAAGAAGTTTTTTGACCCTCCTGATGACCTCACCTCTATCTCCATCCAATATCGCTTGCATTTTTTCGACATTAAAAGAAGGTGGTCCAATTGAATCTGTTTGTTCAACATTTTGATCTATTTTACCAATAAGAAGTTTGGCACTGATTTCTGATTCCAATCCCATAGCCCTTTCTATTTCCTTCAAGGAGGCTATGGCATTAGGTGCATTCCATGGTTTGTCCTTATCATAATCAATGCTACTTTTGGCCATTTCAATACCCAAATCCACCAGCGATTTCTTATTCAGATTTTCCAAATCATGAGCACTCTCCTTGAGGACTTCCACCCAATACTTGAAGATTTCTTTAGATGGTGGGCTTTTGGGATCAGTATATTTTATTAGATATTCCTTTTCCACATCAGACAAAAAATCGGCATTCTCCAGTTTGTGATGAATCAATTTTATTTCGCTTGGGCTCAAAACACTATCCGACCAGCCCACATAAAAAAGTGGCAGCATGGTAAGAATTCCAGGAGTGATTTCGGTTGCAGGACTAGAATTCATCTATTTGATTTTTGAATTTGTGAATAAGGAATAATTATACAATCCTAAAAATATATTTTAATACCAAATAAACTGGTTCACCGCACAATTCGTTCATTGATATTTTAAATGCCCATGATTCCAGTGACTTATTTTTGTATTTACGTCCAAAGAACATAGATTTAGGTCTAAATACTATTTAAAAATTGGCCTCACAATTCAGAAGCTGAATTAAAATATTGATAATTAAAAACCAAAATAATATGCGAAAGTTAATTTTACTTTTTTCCTTGATAGTTGGAAGTTTCACAATTATAGCCGCCCAATCGGTAAATGAAAGTCCTAAATCAATGAGTTTAGGAAAACAAATGGGATTTGAAATCGATATTGATGGAGCAGATGAAGATCTCACGGAAGATGTATGGAAGGACTTCATTAAGGACTTTGGCAAGGGCAAAAGAAATAAAAAAGCAAGAGAGTATTATTCAGTAGGTGCGAGAGTACCATTGATTGGATCAAATAATGTAGATATTTATGTACGGTTTGATGAAAGAGTGAATATGACCACCGCAACCATGTGGGTAGATTTGGGAGAAAGCTTTGTAAATTCGGATGAGTACCCAAGTGAAGCACAAGGGGTGGAAGAATTCATTACCAATTTTTATTTAGAAGTGAAGAAAGAAGCGATCCAAAAAGAAATGAAGGAGCAAGAGAAGATTATGAATAAGATGGAGAAGGCTTTAAGAAAGTTGGAAAAGAAAAATACGGGTTATCATAAGGATATTGAAAAGGCTAAGGAGAAAATAGAAAAAGCAGAAAAAAATATCGAGAAGAACCTGAGCGAGCAAGAAGATCAAAGAATAACTATTGAACAACAAAGAAAGGTACTCGAAGAAATAATCGAAAGATTAAACAAGCTTGGAAGAAATTAAGCAGAACATATTGCTTTAAAAAATATATGAAAAAATATACACAGGCTGCTCAATTTGATTTGAGCAGCTTTTTTGTTTTTTCATTTGATCAAAAAATGTTCAACTTTTCTCCTTCAAAAATTCGACTAAAAAGCTAACTATCCTTTGATTCAAATCATTTTATATTAAGAAAAATTTAAATATAATAAAATATTAATATGAATTGACCTCTTGCTTGATTTCCCTTATCTTTGTCCATAAGAGTTGAAAATTTGTTTTCCACAAAAAATACTTGTTTTCCACAATTCGCTAACATGGCCAAAACGGTGGAATACTTGCATTTAAAAATTATTCTAATGAGGATTATTAGCTTTGCAATTCTATTTTCTATTATGCATTTCTCAGTCAAAACTTGTGATGTCGGATATTGATAAAATGATGAAGACTGTCTCCAATCGTATGAGTACAGTAAAGGATGATAGCGGCACAAATGAACTTGTGTACGGTAAAGTCCAGCCCCAGGCTATCCCTCTTGAAGAGGCGGTTTTGGGAGCCATCATGCTCGACAAAGACGCATTACCGACTGTAACTGAGATACTTAGAAAAGAATCATACTACCTTGAGGCTCATCAGGAGATCTATGGTTGTATGGAGACTATATATGGAAAATCTCAACCCATCGATCTACTTACTGTCCATGAAGAACTCAAAAAAGCGGGAACCCTTGAGAAAGTAGGAGGGATAAGTTATTTGATGGAACTGACCAATAAAGTTGCCTCGGCTGCCAATATAGAGTTCCATGCAAGGATTATTGCACAAAAATTTATCCAAAGAGAGTTGATAAGAGTTTCCACACTCATCATAAAAGACTCTTTTGATGATACCAAGGATGTATTTCAACTGTTGGACACTGCCGAACAGAACCTATATGAGATCACCGATAAAAACCTAAATACGGGATATGAGTCTCTTAAAAACCTGGCAATCAAGGCTCAAAGAGAAATAGAAGCAGCATCTCAAAAAGGATCAGAAATGACTGGTGTCACTACAGGATTTGTAGAGCTCGACAAGCTGACGAGTGGATGGCAACCATCGGATTTGATCATTATCGCTGCACGTCCTGGTATGGGTAAGACGGCTTTTACACTTTCTCTGGCTAAAAATGCCGCCGAACATGGCAAGGCTGTAGCAGTATTCTCACTAGAGATGGCGAGTGTACAATTGGTACAAAGGCTCATCTCTATGGAAGCTGAGATATCAGGTAGTAAGTTGAGAAACGGTCAAATGGATCAATACGAGTGGACAAAACTCCACAGTGCAGTCGAAAAACTTGCCGACATTCCAATCTTTATTGATGATACTCCAGCCATTAATATCTTCGAACTCCGGGCAAAGTGTCGTCGACTAAAGCAAAATAGTGACATCCAAATGATCGTCATAGATTACCTCCAATTGATGAGTGGTTCGCCTTCTGATGGTAGAGGAAATAGAGAACAGGAGATATCTTCTATCTCAAGAGCCTTGAAAGGATTGGCCAAGGAATTGCACGTTCCAGTGATAGCACTATCGCAGCTTTCGAGGGCTGTGGAATCAAGGGGTGGAGAAAAACGACCGATGCTTTCGGATTTGAGGGAATCTGGAGCCATCGAGCAGGATGCAGATATTGTAACCTTCATCTATCGTCCAGGATATTATGGAATCGAAGAAGGAGACATGGGTGTACCATCTGATTTGACAGAAATAATCGTAGCCAAACACAGAAATGGTAGTTTGGATACCGTAGAACTAAAATTCGTAGGTCAATACGTGAAATTCGAAGATCCAGGTGAAGGAGGATTTTCTAATGATCTTGGAGGATTTGATTTTAACCCAAAAGGAGGAATGGAAACCTTCCAATCAAAAATGAACCAAGATGTAGGCGGAAATGATAATCCTACTGATGGGCTTAACCCACCAAGTGGAGTCCCGGATGATATTCCATTTTAGTGAACAAGATTGGAAATTGAAGATTGAAGAGATTCTTTATTAATAAAATCTCTCCAACCTTTGTAAATATTCCAATTGCTAAATAATAGTTTTCCTAGTTCGGAAGTGGTTATGTGGATCCTTACACAACTCGATTTTAATTTTTTTGAGCTTTTCATAACTCTTATCAAAATAGGTCTTTGTAGGAATTGAGCTGTCTTTGAAACTGATGAATGCTCCCGAAGTATTCGGAATATCAAAATCACGACTAACTTCCATCCAATCCAAGGCACGATTTGTATTATCATAAACATCGCTGTTTTGCCCCTTGATTCTATTCTTCTTTTTAGTATTCCACCAGGTCTGATATTGAATTGTGTATAGCTTGTCTTTGTACGGAAATGCACTTGCTCCATTTGGATTCTTTTTATAATAATCCCCTACTATGGCTCCTAAAGTAACATAGGTAAACAAGCCCAACTTTCTATTTTCTTCAAGAATAAGCGATGAGGTCAGACTCAAAAGTAATTGCGAATAGCCTCTTTCTGAAAGTCCTCCCTTATTCACTAATCGAGAAGTGATCTTATGTGGTGCGGGCTTGTCTAAATCTGGTGGTATCGGTTCACCTTCCAGCAAGCCATCTTCATGCAATCCTTTTTGAATTTCATGATATGACTCTCTATCCCACGAACTCATAAGCCGTTGACCATATTCTTCATTTGGATCTTCACCACCCGTTCCATCTATTTTAAGAGGTGGGGCGATACTTCCAAAGTGAGTTTTTACGAATTTTTCCAAATCCTTCTCCTTTCCTTCCCAATACCCATACATCACACAATTATGTGTAACCTTATTGGCATCAAATTTACCTTCAGCCGGTTTGCCATTTATTTTTAGATTCGTGCCTATTAGTTGACTAGTTTTATCTGATTTTATTATTTCTTCCCAAGATTTTAGCACTTGGATTGTCGGAACTGGTATGGATTGACACAAGTTCACCTGGCTATTGCTATTATATTTATTCCACTCCAACTCGAATTTGATCAAAGTTGGTGGCAATGGAAAAGTTTGAAATCTAAACTCTGTTACTATACCATAGCTCATTCCACCTCCGCCTTTCAATGCCCAAAGTAGGTCTGGTACTTTTCCATTTTTTTCATCTACATCAATCAACTTTCCATTTCCGAGCATTATTGTAGCGCCAATTAAATGTTCGCAATTCATACCATATTTTCTCGTCCATGGTCCCCAACCACCACCTAGGGTAAATCCAGATATACAAACTGTGGCACAAGTGCCATGAGCTATCATCACATCTTTTTTGGCCAGATCGGTAGTAAGTTTTATAAACCTATTGCCCGGACCAATCTTCGCAATACCTGTAGCTCGATCAACATCTACAGTATTCATTTTGGACAAATCGATCAATATTGTATCTGTTCCCGAGCTTTCACCCTCATGATCATGTCCTCCTCCTCTGACACGAATAGGTAAGTTGTGCGCAATTGCTGATTTATAAGTTATTTGCACATCAGATGCTGACTCACAATACACAATGATAAATGGATTCCGATCTAGCCTCCTATTAAACAATCTTGCGTTTTTGTAATATTTAGCAATGTCTTCATCGGTTCCTCGATTTGCAGAGATTGTTGTTGAACTTGGTAACAAATCCACCAATTCCTTGTAGCAGGCATGAGCATTTTCCCATGGTCTTTTTTCCATAATTTTAATCTATTTATAGTTAATAAAAAATAAAGAAATCACTTAATTGAATAGGAGTCTAAGGGCTTTGCATTCATATTGAAGGGTATTTGTTGAATTGCAAAAAATGTTTGCTCTTAAATTATTATACTCTATACGTTTCGGATTTACTTTAACACCATTGTTAATTGGTCGCGAAAAATCAATAGATTAAACACAAAAAACGATCCAAAAATTAGATCAAAAACATGGCAATATCATTTTTCCACCACAACTCCCAACGCATCCAAAGTTTCAAAATCCAATTGTCCTTGAGGTAGTTTGTTATCTATTTGAAAAGAAATTAATGCATTTTTAGTGATCGCATCAAAATTTCCATTGATTGCCTCATTATAGTATTGATTTTCATTGAGAGAGTTTTGGATCTTAACAACTAAAGATTCGGTGACATCATTTTCACATACCACTTCCTTCCATTCAATGGATGCACTCTTATCAGGATTCGCATTCTTATATATCCTCTTTAACTCAAATTGATTTGATTGGGTAGTATCAATCAATACTGTAAACCTTTCTATTTTTTCGGGAATATCTACCAAACACCAGACGTAACAATCCTTGGGATCTGCAGACAAACAATTTCTATCCGCTTTCTTCTTTACCCATTTAGTTGTTTTTTCTTGAAGTACTATTTCCATATCCTCTAACTCTACATCTTCTTCCAAATGGTCTCCAGTATAGACTGCATATTCATCATAGTCTCCTTCTGGAATGTACGGCACCACACATTTAGCATAGCATTTACCATCTTTAAACTGAATTTCCTGTGAGGTCTTGCATTGACAAAATAATCCAATGAGTAACACATAAAATATTATTCCTTTCTTGTCCATTTCAATTCGTCTTTTTATAGATTGAAGTCATTTAAGCAAGTATGTTGCGTATTTAATTGGAACGCTTACCGTCTCCTTTCTGCGTTCGAGATAATAAGAATTATCTTTTCCTATACTTTCAAAATAGTCTGCCATTTTCACAAATACCCACCTGGAAGGCTTTGCATTGGCTTCAAGAATTATCGGTCCTCTATCTTTAGTAATCAATATATCAAACCCTATTTCACAAAATTCTCCAATCGCTTCTTTCAACACTTCAGAACAATTCAAACACAAGCGTTCAATCTTTTGATGAAGATCTTCTAAGGAATACTTATAACATTCATGAAAAAAATGCTCCAATTCCTCCATTGGCAATGCATTGCCTCCTGAATTTAAATTCGATGTGATAGCATTTCTTTGACCAATTCTGACCGCCTTGCCTGTGACCGTATATTGATTTCCATAATTTTGAACCAGAACCCGAATATCAAAGGGTGCATCATCAAATAGAATTGTCTTCGCCTCTTCTTGGACAAAATATTGCGCCTCATCAATAATTTCCATCTGCAACTTCACGAAGAGGTCAGTATACATCTCAAAATGCTCGCTTCTGCCCGAATGATCATAAAGCGCAAAACCATTTTCTTTCTTTTCCACTACGAAGATTCCTTCACCTTTTGATCCAAAGGTAGGTTTGACATAAACTTTCGAAGACCCAACTTCCTCAAAAAATACTTCATCCTCAAGTACAACGAATGGAAAAGTCTGTAATGTAGGTATGTCTTGATTTTGAAGAAAAGTATGAAACCTTACCTTATTATTTAATAGGTCCGCAAGCTCGAATGGATTCAAATTTACCCTGTTCGTAATTTTCAGAAAATCTCTACACTCCTCTATCAAAATCTTTTGATCTATATCTTTTGAGAAGGCTCGATCATAAATTATAGTCGGAATCTTGCTTTCTGTCTCTACCCATTCATCATCCACAAAATTATAACCACAAACTTCTTCAACATCAATATTCCAATCCAAAGGCGAGAAGAAAAATATTTCATGTGCATCCACATCGGTACTTCTGATCATGTCTTCGAAGAAATAGGTTTGCATTCCGAATGGTTTTCTCCCTTCATGAACAACAGACATTACACCAATCCGATTAAACTTGTCTGGCATCTTTATTTATTGATGACGCTAAAAAATGATTTTGTAAATGGCCACATAGGTGGTGCCCTGAATATGCCCAATTCCTCAAATATATTTGTCTTTTGGTCAAG
Source organism: Saprospiraceae bacterium (assembly GCA_965230575.1). Taxonomy (GTDB): domain Bacteria; phylum Bacteroidota; class Bacteroidia; order Chitinophagales; family Saprospiraceae; genus CAJXUU01. Next base: position 2,106,539 of record OZ246013.1, on the reverse strand, counting down.
GAATTTGAAAATCGATGATGCCTTTTCTTTTTGGAAGAGTCGAGTAAATATTTCTTCCCCAGAAACTCCATTGTGAAGCATCGCATGCAACAATACCTTATCGTACACTAAATATCTACCAAAAAACCCTTCATAACTCCTGGTCAAAGGTAGATTCTTTTTCAGGCATTCGACTATTGAATCGCTGTGTTCTTGGATTCGCTTAAAAGCATAGCCAGAACTAGGCTTTACTATTCCGCCCCCCGTACCAATATGAGTAATTCGTTTTGTATTGTGTTTGACGAATGGGTAGGTAGTCATAGGTATCACACCAAATTCCTCCTCCTCCACTTGATAATTTTCAATCTTCAAATAATCTTGAATATAGCCCCTTACTATTTCATTATACTTTTCATCATTCATCATCTCATTCGAAAAAATAGCCACTTCTACCAATGCCTTTCTGCTGGTATGAGGAAGCACATAAAAGAATCTGGCATCTCCATTTTGTGGAATCCTAAAATCCATAAAAACAGCTTCATCCGGATTAAATTTATCTTCTTCTGTTGAGATAACAAATCCCTTGAAATGCTGATCGACATATAGATTGGATTCTTTATCAATATTCGTAATTGACGGAAAACTTTTAAATACTTGTGGTGTATAAAATGTACTACTTGAAGTCTCGATTTTGACTTCATCTTCTCCCTCCTCCATAGATATTACCTCTGCATTTATGTGGGTAATATTTGGCGCATTCTTGATAATTGGTATAGTGAAATTGTAAAAGCTCAACCCAGAAATCATCTTGTATTGATAGGGATGAATATCCAATTTTTTTTTCAATGACTTTGAATAAAACTGTAGGGTGTCCCATCTTTTCTCAACAATAGATTCAAAAGGCCCTTCATCAGTCTCCCAAAAGCACCAAGTACGATCATTTTTATCTTTATTACTTTTTTCAATGACTGCTATTTTATTGGACTTAAAGAAAGCATCATTCGCCATACGATATGCCAGACTGAGGCCTGCCGCGCCGCCACCCAAAATCACATAATCAAAATTCATAGTACTTTTCACTTCAAGAAACAAGATAGGTTCATTATTGGTTATACAGTATATATATTAGCGCAGAATTCTATTAAACATCCAAACATTATTTGAAGAAAATGACTTATCAAGAGGCTGAATCTTTCCTGTTCACTGAGCTGCAAAGTTTTCAAGACAAAGGTAGGACTGCCTTCAATGGAACATTGGACAATGCTCTGGCATTATCCGAAATTCTTGGTAATCCACATCAGAAATTTAAGTCCATACATGTGGCAGGAACCAATGGCAAAGGATCGGTCTCTCATATTATAGCGGCTGGTCTTCAAGCAAATGGATACAAAGTCGGTGTGTATACTTCTCCACACTACAAGAGTTACAGAGAAAGAGTAAAAATTAATGGCACCTTGATTTCTGAAGCAGACGTTGCCGACTTCATACAAACTCATAAGGATGATATTCTCAACATTAAACCATCCTTCTTTGAGATTACCTGTGCATTGGCATTTGATCACTTCGCCAAATATGAAGTGGATGTGGCCGTAATCGAAGTGGGCCTTGGTGGGCGCTTGGACAGCACGAATATCATTCAACCTTTAGTGTCAGTAATCACCAATATCAGTTTTGATCATCAAAGCATTTTAGGGAATACTTTGGAACAAATTGCAGCAGAAAAGGCGGGAATCTTCAAATCGGATACCCCTGCAATAATTGGAGAAAAACAAAAGGAGACCAGCGAAGTTTTTTATTTAAAAGCGCAAGAAGTAGGTACAGATCTATTTTTTGCCGAGGAGAATTCAAAATTAAGTCTTCAATCTAAAAATGGAAAAAATCATTTTCACTTTGATATAAAATCTGAGGAATGGAGCGTAAAATTTGAATCTCATCTTACCAGTTCTTTTCAACAGAAAAATTTGAGGTCTGCCTTAAGTACACTTTTTCATTTGAAAGATCAATTCGAACTGGACCCAATAAAGATTGCTTATGGGATAAAAAACGTTAATGCACTCACTTACTTTATTGGAAGGTGGTCTACTATCCAAGAAAACCCAAAGATCATCTTTGACAGTGCGCATAATACGGCAGGTGTTAAATACTTGGCGGATCAAGTTCAAAAAATGAAATTTGAGAAACTAAGAATAGTTTGGGGCACCACGAAAGAAAAAGATGTCAATAAGATAATATCCCTACTTCCAATAAATGCAACATACTATTTCTGTCAAGCTCAAAATTCCAGGGCCATGGACGCAGATTTACTTATGCAAAAAGCTCATAATGCAGGACTATCTGGATACTCGTATAATTCTGTAAAAGCAGCTTATCAAATAGCTAGATCAGAAGCTGATAAAGAAGACCTGATTATAGTTGCTGGCAGTACATTTGTAGTAGCTGAAGTAATCTGAGATGATGTCTTAATTGCCTCTTCTTCTTTTCATGTGGTCAGGCATTTTCTGTCGATTTTTTGCCATTATTTGATGAAATCTAGCCAATTGAGAACTTGTAAGAATAGTTTTTAATCCTTCATCTCTTTGATTTTTCACCTCTTGCATTTTTGCAAACAATACTTCCTTGTCTCCTTCTCTATATTCCTTTCTTACCAGTCTCATTGATTCTGTGGTAGAATTCCACATTGATACGAATTCATCTGTCTTATCATCTGATAAGCCCAATTGAGCTGCCAATTGTTCTGGATCTACACTCCGTCTTTTTTTCGGCTGATCACTAGATTGACGTTTAGGCAATTCTTTTGCGACTACTGGTTTTTGAACCTCTACCTCTTGTGTCGTTCCACATGACATTATCATCAATCCTATAAAAACCAACGCTATTATATTTTTCATCTCTTTATTTATTTTCGCAAAAATATCAATTAATAATAAACTGACCTAGTTGCGTATTTTATGTTTTCTGGCGATTGTCTTCCTTGCGATACCATTATGAGTTGGGTGAGCTCTTTAGGAACGTTTTTTCACCGCTAAGTGCACCAAGAGTTTCGCAAGGAGCGCCAGGACAATTAGGTTTAGCTATTGATCACTCTTCTAACTCCATTTTTAAGAAGTAAGACATTAAAATTTATTAACATCCCAAGCCTGCAATTTGAAAGCTTAAGATAAGTGAGGATTTGAGCTAAATGAATATCACTTAATGCTTCTACGGATTTGATCTCAACTATAAATTTATTTTCCTATCATTAAATCAATTCTATAGCCAATTTCAAGTTTGGTTTCTTTATAGATAAGAGGTAATGGTTTTTGTTTTTCTATAAAGATTCCTCGCTTTCGAATTTCGTGGAAAAGACATTCTTGGTATGTACTTTCCAACAATCCAGGCCACAAACCATTATGTATTTGAAGTGAGGTTTTGAATACAATTGATGCTATTTCATTTTCTGTCATTTGTTCAGATATTTATGAAAATATATATCCATACAACCAAGAATTCAAAAATATGTGACACTCATTACATCAAATTTTCAAAAAAAAAACCTTGCGAACTTAGCGCAGTTCCTAGCGTCCTTTGCGGTGAAAAACCTATCAAAAACCTCTCCTACCTTCTCCAGGTCCTCGGTCCCTTCTTTTTTCTCTATTTTGAGATTGCGAAGAAGATGCTTTTCCAAAATGTCTAAGATCATATCTGAAATTCAGCATAAAATACCTTTGAAGTACATTGCTCGCAATACTCTCGATATATGTCCCAGTTACATTTCGACTTATGGCCTGATTTTGATTAAAAAGATCAAACACCGAAATGCTTATTTCTGCCCTATTATTTTTGAGGAATTTCTTACCAATACTCATACTTCCTAATAAAAAACTGTCGTCAAACTCATCTCCATATCCACTATATATTTGATGAGTAACCTGATTTCTCCAAGTAATGCCATATGGAAAAATCACCTCCAATTTCAATCCTGATTGCTGATTTAGATAATTAGTATTCAGTTCTTGAAGAATAGAGTTTTTTGCCTCTCCAATATTGGTGGTGGAAGAAATCGTAAAGTCCACATTTTCGCTAATATTTGATGTCAGGTTTACACCAAATCCTAAAGTTGCATTTCTACTATCATTTTTCTGGTCATTTACTATACTAGGAGTGTTGCTATAATTTCCGCTGATATTGAAATTTAACTTTGATTTTATGGCAGTCACTGGTATTCCAATGGTCACATAACTTCTAAGGTTGTAATATCCAGTCATATTTTCTGGCAATGTCAATTGTGCATTGGTATTAATTCCTAATTCATCGTATAATGCCACTCCCCTTCCCGACAAATAAGTTTTTTCGCCAATGTAGTTATTTGAATAGTCTCCTCCAGCGAATAGGTAAAAGACCGTTCCTTTTTTATTATTGGTCAAGGAGTATCTAGCAAAAAGACTATGCTGGAAAGATTGATCGATATCAATATTCCCCTTGCTCAATTGAAGTGGATTGCTGTTGTCAATGGTTTCGGACAATTGAGTAGCGGATGGGTTTGACGTTCTGGGCCTGTAGAACAATCTCAAATTACTGGTTTTGGTAAGATCCATTCTCAACATTAAAAATGGAACAAAATTGAAGTAGGATTTATCGGTCGAAAACTGAGAAGGGAGGGTTTGACTGGCACTGATATTGGTATGCTCCAAACGTGCTCTGGCCATCAGCATTGTTTTACCTTTTCGCCATTGATATCCTGCCCCAAAGGTATTTGTCAATTCGTCATTATCCAAGTCATTTGACAATCCATCTATTTGTGCGTTTGCTGCTATCGTTTCGCCCTCGTAGGTCGATTCTACGTTCTCGCCATTGTCCTTTTCAACTTCATAATTAAACATCAGTCGACTCGTCTCTGATATGGGTTCTGTATAACTCAATTCTGCTTCAAAGCCAATAGCACGACGCTCACTCTCGCTCAGTTGATTCGTTTCTGTTATAGATAGTGTGTCCATATATTGAATAGAATTCAAGGAAGTATTTCCATCTCCTGGGCCATTGCTATGCTCAAAGGAAAGAGAAATCGTTCTTCCTCTTTTTTCAAATGCATGTCTGTATAAGATGCTATTATTCAAGTTGTACCCTGATTGATTGGACTCATATATATTATTCGAAATATCAGGAATATTGTCCAATCTCAAAAACTCGGTATTGGCCGTTTCTAAGAGGTCATTTTTTTGCCAACTTAGCCTTGGTCGTATGGTCAATGAGTTTTTATCATTGAATTTAATATCAAGTCTACCTTGAAATCGATGGTTCATATTATCGCTCAGCGTGGTATTGTCTTCCGAATACAAATCCCCATCTTCTCTACCTCCAAAATATTCTTGTTCGATATCCTGGATTGAAGTATTATCCGAATTATTAAAAAAATATGATCCTGAAAAGTCTACTTTATCGCTAAACTTTTCTGTAAAATTGACACCAATGGAGTGGGTAGATGCGATGCCTTCCTGCTGGCCAATCAAAAAATTATTCAGTCCTCCTCGTCCTCTACTTCCACCACCTCTACCTCCTCGTCCCCTTCGACGATTTCCACTTGATCCGACTACACCTAGCAAATCTTCAGTAGAAAAGTTTTGTTGATTTATATTATTTGAAAGTCCAATAAATGAGGTTCTTTGATTTCCATTAAAAATATTGATATTTCCTCCTGCTTGATAACGATCATCTTCTCCATATCCTGCATATATTTTACCGAATTCACCATTTCTTTTGTCCTGTTTGGTAACAATATTGATGGTCTTGGTCGTATTGCCATCATTAAAACCAGTAAATCTTGACTGTTCACTTTGTTCATCAATAATTTCTATTTTTTCGATGATCTCAGCAGGAAGAGCGTTGAGGGCAATATTGGGGTCGTTGCCAAAAAATTCACGTCCATCTACGGTCACTTTTTGTACATCCTCTCCATTGGCTTTTACAGTTCCTCCTTCTATTACAATCCCTGGAATTTTGGCAATCAAATCTTTGGCATCGGCATCAGGCAAGGTCTTAAAGGCTCCAGCATTGAATACGGTGGTATCTCCTTTTTGGATGGCCTGGATCATACTCCCCGTGATTTCCACTCCATCAATTTCAATTGCATCTTCTATCAAGGAAATGGACTCAAGCTCCTGGTCACTATCAATTGTAATACGCTTTCTATATTTTTTAAACCCTAAATAACTTATGACCAATCGATATTCACCAGTTTCAACTCCTTCTATCCTATATCTACCCAGATTATCAGTGAGTGTCCCGAATGATTGATCAGAATTCATTTTATACAACATCACCTCAGCTCCTACAAGTCCATCGTTGTTGGCCTTTACTACACCTGATATAGAGAATTGACCGAACAAATTAGAACTAATACAAACGAAAATAAAAAGGATAAAAACGCGCATTCTTGCTTATTTTTTAATTCTGAAAACAGAGATACTATCGTTTGACTACAAAAAATGAAGAAGGTTTAATACTTCAAATTCTGGCATTTTGTTCAAAAATAGTTGCTTAAAGATAAGCGGAAAAACAGGGTGTCAAAATAAGAGATTTGCTTCATGCGTCATCTTTGATAATTGATTGGGAGGTCGGATAACAACGCCATTTTGATATGGAAACTTACAGATAGACTATACTCTAATAGCAACAGGCGGATGCCCGATTGATTCCTAAAATTGGACAATTTGAGTAATATAATTTATACACATTTGCCAAATGCATATTGCTATATTGACAATGAAATAACTGGTTTCTTTATTCCAGAAAACTTTATTCTTCTTCTAAATTGAATGGAGCAATCCTAGGGTTAGAATGCTGCTGTCCCTTATTTTCTTCGTCTTCATGAAAGATTGCATTTTTAGAAATAAGAATGCAGTATAGTTTTTCAACTTCATCAATCTCTACAATTCCAAATTCTGAATCTATATCATCGGGTGACAATTTGAATTTTTCCTCCACGTTTTCCAAGGTAGGAAAGCCATCTTCCCAAGTAAATGAGTAAAGAATTTTATCATCTTTCATCTTATAAAAATATAAAAACTCTGGCAGATTACTGCTGCCAGAGTAAGGTTTAGAATGTCATTTGCTACAATTGCACTTCTTTTCACCTGTTTCCATTTTTGCAGATTCGGGCAACATTTTTTCTAGTACATCCAGTTCTTCTGGACTGATAGAATCACTACCAAAGAAAAAATTCAACATATCTGATTCCGAACCCAGATCATCATCCATATCAAAATTAGCTGAGTATTCCTGAGTTGTGTTATTCACAATTTTTGGCCCGCTTGGCAATTTAAGTCTTCTACAAAGTTGAGGATACCGTTGACAGATCTTCCATAGTCTACAAAATCTTGGATATCTACGACATAGATCATCTATTGATTGAGGGCATTTTAGCTTAGTGGCCAAAGAGTTTCCATTGATGACGCCAAATCCTGTTTCATAATCAAAACCCGTAGGCCCCAGATCTTGAGCGGTGCTTCTGACCAAGTTACGAATCGCAGCAGGTCGTGTGGCACTATTGGTAAAATCCAAAGGTCTTCTTGTTCTTATAGAAGCGACTACACCCGCTACTACCGGACAAGCTGCGGAGGTACCTCCATCTGCTGCATAGACATCGGAGCCTTTGAAGTGTGTATAACCACTGATATCAGGCTTTTTGGTCGTCAGTCTTCCAGGTCCAATAGAAGAATATCCTACTCTTTTCTTACTGGTGTCTACTCCTGCAACAGTCAATACATATGGCGATGAGTTGGCTCCATATATCGTTTTGGTTGTTACTCCTTGGCATCTTCCGTCTGGACAATCTTTTCCACAATTACCTGCAGCAAAAAGAATATCTGCTCCACATCTTTCCAGAGATCGTACTATTCTATTGAAAGGGTGATTCGGATTGTCACTATAATTTCCGGGGTGTCCAACAGGATAATCCCAGGAAGGATGAAACATTCCCCAACTATTATTCACCACAAGTGATTTGTTTACCCCTGGTCTTGGAGATACATTCCTTTGCAAATTTATCAAATGTCTGTATGCGAGAATTGCATCTGACAAGAAGCCTTCCATAACAGTACTTCCCGTCCTTCTGGTAGTAAGCAAGGCAATATCCAGAATGGTACATTTAGGCGCTGCAATACAGACATCATATGCGCACATGGTACCATGGCCTACTGGCGCAGAACCAGGCGTCACTGTAGATGTGGCTGGTTTCCAGCTCCCTGCTGCATCAAACGATGGAGTCTTCCCTTTTGTGGCCAGGTATTTCATATTCACACCTGTATCCACAATCGCTACTCGCACTCCTGCACCATTGGCTTTGCACTTATGTAATCTACTAATGTTCAACAGTTTTTCAACCGTTTTATCTGTGCCGAGAGGAGCAGAATTAGGGCAAATAATGGTAGGCTGGATATCAGGGTCTGAATAAACAGCTACAACTTCTCTTTTGGAAAGTGCATTCGATTCGAATTTATCCAAGTTCTTATCATCTACCTCTCCCCTTACCAGATATGTGCTTTCAGATAGTTCAAAATTAAATTCTATACCAGCTTCTGTATCGTATAGATCGTCTGGTTCATCTTCACTGATGCCACGAGCTGATCCGCTAAATTCCTGTGGTACGGCTACAGTTGAAAATGATGAATCGTGAACAAATCCAGTAATCTTGGGAATTGCCTTTTGAGATAGCTTTTTGGCGTTGTCCTCATCATTTGAAAGACTTGCCATAAATCCTTGCTCAAGATTCGCACTATATTTTAGTTCGACTATTACTCTTCTTTTCATTTGGTTAGTTTTAAGATTAAAAAATAAAATGATTGCATTGTATTCTTTAAGTGTGCACTCAGAAAAGAAAGGTTACCGCAGAGTCTAATAAAGATTTTGGATGAGCGGAATTGAAATTGAAAGGAATAATAGAAAAAGACTAAAAAGGAACGAGGAATCTAAATGGATTGAAGCACTTAGGTAGGTTAAGATTAATTTAATTATTGTCCCATAACGGGTTAAAAACTTTTCAATATCCCACGATGAAATCTATTCAGTATCAGGACTAAAGGACATTTGATAAGAGTTTGTCAGAATTTTGTTTTTGTAATTCTCTAAAATTTAACTGAATGAATTTATCTCTTTCATGTAGATAATTCCGAATAATGAAGCCATGACTATATGAAAACCAAAAGGTCCAGAGTTGGATACGAAGCCTTGATTAAACCCTGTAAACATCTGAAGTGCGATCATCAAATGAAAGGCCATAAGGATCATAATTATCTTTTTGAAAGTGGTATTGTACTCAAAAATTGTGTATAAGAAAAAACAGATTCCACCAAATGTGAACATAAGGATAGCATAGAGTTTTGCAAGAAACAGCGTCTCAACTTCCTGGTCTGAGGTCATTAAAATCAAATCAGGTCTAAAAACAAACAATACACCAGCGATCATCTCAATAGCGGCATGCAGTAGAAGCAATTTTTTCATAAGCATTATTTGGCAGCTAAGGTATCCAATAATTCATTCAAAACGGAAATAAGAAATGTACTTATTATCTCCACATTCAATTATTCATATCTTAGCCACTGATACAATATTATCGCCAAATCAATATTATTATGAAAGTAGCACCTGTGCTTATTATTGGAATGCTTTTGATTTTTTCGGCTTGTAAGAATGAATCAAAAAAGACACAAGAAGAGCTATTGCAGGTGCTTCCTGATGATTCTGTCGCAGATCAAAAATTAAAAAATAAAATGACAGCTCAGATCAAACAACTGAATACAGATTATTGCATGGGGCGATTTGAACCTAAAGATCATTCCGATTTCAAACTTATTCCCATTAAGTATGCTGATCGTGAAGGAATGTATCTGCGTAAGGATGTATTCGAAGCATACGTCAAAATGTATGACGCCGCTATTAAGGAAGGCGTCGCATTGCAGATTCGATCAGCCACCAGAAATTTTACCTACCAAAAAGGAATTTGGGAGCGTAAATGGACTGGAGCCACAACGCTCTCTGACGGCACGAATGTGGCCAAAGACCTCACCACACCGAAAGAAAAAGCGCTTAAGATTTTAGAATACAGCTCAATGCCCGGAACGTCCAGACATCATTGGGGTACGGATATAGATTTGAATTCTTTTTCCAATTCTTATTTTGAGAAAGGTGAAGGAAAGGTTATCTATGATTGGTTGCAAAAAAATGCTTCTTCCTTTGGTTTTTGTCAGCCGTATACAGCCAAAGGACCTCTGCGTCCAAATGGGTACAATGAAGAAAAATGGCATTGGACCTATCAGCCATTGGGTAGTGAGATAACAGCGTATGCCGAGCAAAATCTAAAGAATAAGATGATTACTGGGTTCAAGGGTGCTGAGACAGCCATTGAGATTGATGTGGTCGGAAAATATGTGTTGGGTATCAATCAAGGGTGTAATCATCGGCATTAGAACCAAAACCATATTAGGGCAATTCAGAAGTAACATGTAGTTAAAATTCTAATGATATTATTGGAGTGCAGGGAGTTTCTTACGAGAATGAAAAGAAGGGTAGCTTGACTGGGTAGTGGGAAGTGGGAGCAGCCTTCGCAGTTTAGCCTTTAGCCAGTCTTGACTTTTTTGCTTCTGTTTTTTGTCAAGAAAAAATAGAAGGTCCAGCCGGCGAGGCGGAATCTAGTAAAGAATTCCGATTACCTCGTTTTTACGCAAAATGTCCCAAAAATGGGGTTGTCTTTCAGAAGTAGATTGAAAAGAAAACAAGTATACAAAGGGTGTTCGTTACTTGCGAACATCCCTATATTAATCCTCATTACCCAAAATTTATAGTGATATGAGCGGTTAAAAAACCTATTCAATATCTTACCAATTTGATTCCTTCCGGAACCTGAAAAATATTGGAATCTAATTTCACATTTTGTATTTCTAACAACTTAACATCAACAATAACATGCTTAAGATTGCTTTTCCAACCGATTGGGTGTGAATTCGAAAGGCTGTAAACCGAGTCTATTCGAGCATCCTTGTAATCAGAATATAACTCGCCATCAAAAGGCAATTCATCATTAAAATACCAATAACGTGATAGGAATTCTACATCACTATCTTTGGTGGCCATACACTCGACTAAATATTGCTCACAAACTCTATCAGAGATATTTATTTTATCAAGCTTTTCAAAACTCAACACTTCTAAATAATTGGTATCGCAGCTATTATAGAATATAGAATCCATACTTCTCCATTTCGAATAATACTCATTAGCCTCCACCAAATACATTGCCCAGTCCAAACCTAATTCTCCTGAATTGACATATTCCATTAATTGATCTCCGTTGGTAGCGTAATATACCTTCAGTGTATCTCCATATTTTTGCTCATAGTAAAAAGCTGTGCTACCTGCATTTTCCTTTATTTCCAAATTTATCTTATAAGTCACAATGCCCTCGAAATTATTTTGTGCATTGGAATATAACCCAATCAATAGAAGATAAGCAGTCAAAATTATTCTATTCATCATAAAAACTATTCGGATAATAAGTGTCAAGGTATCACATATTGGCCAATTTACAACTACCATTTTGACACAATAGATAGAACTAATTATTCAATCAAATTATACTTTTTCAGCCTTTCTTAATCGTGAAGGTGCGGGCTATCAAGGAGTTGTGTCGATTTATACTTTTCAAGAGTAAAAAATATCAAAAATTCATATTGACTTGGGGGTTACTTTTTTAGCAATAGCTACATGTTGAGATACAGCTTTTCGATAAACCGATTACATTTTTTATTGAAATCATCACTAAAGGCTTACTAATTTTATTCCTTTCGAATATAAAATATCAGTCCTATCACTTAATACAGAATCATTGTATTTTTACACCTCCCTTATCTAGATTAATTCAAAATAACAACAACCTACCACCGTTTTTATTTTAGCTTGTTAGTATTGTAGTCCTAATGCATAAAATATGTTTCTAGATTATCGGAAGTACATCATCGCTGTATTTCTACTCTTCATTCCAGTCTGTTTGTATCAGGTATATCACCTGAAATTCAGTTTTGATTTCGAGCAGTTTTTTCCTGAAGGAGATCCTGACTTGGAATTTTTTCAAAACTTCATCGAGGAATTTGAGACGGATGATAATTTTCTTTTGATCGCTGTTGAAAATAACCCTTCAGTATTTGAACAGGAGTTTCTTGAAAAATTTCATGCGTTTACGTTGAAAGTTCGGGATTTGCCATATGTCACACGGGTGCAATCCCTGACCACCATGGATTATCCTGTGAAGACACCCTTTGGAATCAATTCTGTACCTATTATTCATATCGACCAGCCTGCCAAGTATGAAGGAGATAAATCAAGAATTCTGGAAGACAAGCGATTCGTAAATAATTTTATTGATGAGGGTGCGCAAGCGATGTCTATTACGGCACGAACCATTGATGCCATCGATTTGCAACAATCCAAGGAATTGATGGAAGCATACGAGGCCCTGACAGCAGAATTTGATTTTGAGGAAGTCCATCTTATGGGACGGGCATACTTTCAAGACGAATTGGTAGAAATGCAGAAAAATGAAATTGTAGTTTCGACTATTATTTCTGGCATTCTCATCATTTTCATTTTGATGTTCATCTTTAGAAAACCGATTGGTGTTTGGGTGGCATTATCTTCTATTGGACTAGGGTTATTGTACTTTCTAGGAATTATGGGTTTGATGGATCGGGAACTGAATATAATGGCTGCCTTATACCCAGTCCTGATGCTGATCGTAGGCACATCAGATGTCATTCATATTATGTCCAAGTATGTCGATGAATTGAAAAAAGGTATCCCAAAGCGAGATGCCATGATCATTACAATAAAAGAGATTGGGCTTGCAACTTTGTTCACTTCGATCACCACTGCCATAGGATTTGCAACTTTAATTACATCCAATGTTCGGCCCATTCGAGATTTTGGAATGAATGCGGCCCTGGGAGTGATCATCGCCTATATCACAGTTATCTTTTTGACTACCTCAGTCTTGACACTTTTTTCCAAGGAGCAAATCATCAAAGAATCAAAAGCCAGCGATTTTTGGAACAACCTAATGCAAAACTGGTATGGCAAAACACTGAGGCATGGAAAATTAATCACAGGTATCTCAGTTGTGTTTGTAGCACTCTGCTTTTATGGCATGTCCCGGATCACTATGAATTATACTGTAGAGAGTAATCTGCCAATCACAGCAAAAATTACCGACGACTTCCTCTATTTTGAAGAAAAATTCAGTGGCTTCCGACCAATCGAATTTGCCATTACTGTGAAAGAAGATTCACTCAATGCTAATAGTTATGAAGTCCTTAGAGAGGTATCTAAAATAGAAGACAAACTCCTTGAAAACGAAAGCTTCAAATCTGTCATTGGACTTACCTCTATCTACAAGAGTTTGGAAAGAATGAACAAAGGCAATCGAGCTGATGCATACAGCTTTCCTCCTGACAAAAAAGCTTTCCGAAAATCTAAGAGATTGGTAGATAAAATGACCTCCAGTGATGCCGCTGTCATGGTTAGCAAAGACAAGAAAAAGACGCGCATATCTACAAGAATAGCGGATATCGGAGCTGAAAGCATAAAAGCTGAAGGCCAATTAATCGACACCTGGATCAATGAGAATGTCGACACGAGCCTTATCGATGTCAAAAGGACTGGTACTGGCTTATTAATTGATAAAAATGCGGTTTACATCCGTGATAATTTGCTCTCTGGGTTGGCAATGGCCTTAGTGCTTGTGAGTCTATTGATGGCACTGCTCTTCAGGAACGTGAGAATGCTTTTTGTGGCCATGGTTCCAAATTTTATTCCTGTGCTTTTTGCAGCTGGCTTGCTTGGTTTTCTGGGTATCGAGTTGGAAGCGGGTGTGTCTATAGTCTTTGCAGTGGTATTTGGAATAGCTGTAGATGATACCATCCACTTTCTGAGTAAATATAAACTTGCAAGAGACAAGAAAAAAAGTGTGGAAGAATCTATCAAGATTACTTTTGAAGAAACGGGTAAGGCAATCACTTTCACGACGATTATTTTGTTCTTTGGATTTATGGTGATGTTTTTTAGCAATCATCCTCCTAGTGTGACAGTAGGTGTACTGATATCTGTGACCCTGGTTGGTGCTTTGATTTGTGATTTATTCTTACTGCCCGTGTTGATGAGGTGGATATTAAAGGATTAGATCTTCTTGTTTTCTATTTGGGCTTATATTTTACAAATTAAGATTTACCTTATGGAAATAATAGATTCTAAATGAAACAAGGAATTAAAATAATTCTTCGGGATTGGCAAATCAAAGATTTGAATGTATATGAATTTTGGTATACTGGAAAGAAGAAATGGATGGATTATGATGCCCCATATTTTCAAAAACCTACTGCCATTGACATAAAAAACAAATTACTTGAAATAAGGCATAAAATAAATACCAAAAACTGGGAAAATCCTCGTCAGCGATTGGTAATTGCAAATAAAGAAAATGACAAACTAATCGGAATTGTAAATTGGTACTGGCAAAGTAAAGAGACCAATTGGAAATCGATTGGAGTTATAATATATGATGAGGGATTTTGGGGAATGGGTATCGGATTCGAGGCGTTAAAATTGTGGATAGACTATCTATTCGAAGAAAGTGAAGATCTGGTTCGACTTGATTTAAGAACTTGGTCAGGAAACTCCAGAATGATCAATCTTTCCAAAAAATTGGGTTTTAAAGAAGAAGCGAGATTCAGAATGGCAAGAATTATAAATGGTGAATATTATGATTCCATCGGCATGGGAATATTGCGGAGTGAATGGATGAAAAATAGGCATTTTCCTATATAGGCATATTCATTAATAAAATACCTTTCCCTTTATTATTACAAGATGCTGAAATTCAGTTATTTATATTTCATTTAATAACCCGCACTTCTGAATTTATTACCCTTTTTTTGATAGATATTGAGTAATAATGAGGTAATAGTTTTCAATTTAATCTTCCGCTCGCCGCTCGGGCGTTCATTTCTTTCTTGAAAAAGAAACGAACCAAAGAATTCAAGGCTTTACTTGGTTCTTAACGGCTTTTGAATTCCATTTTGACTAAACACACAAAACTCGCTATCGCTCAAACAGTTGTGAGTTTTTAACGTCAAAATCCTAAACCAACTAAGGCCAATTTATTCCAAACAAAACTCAATCTTTGGTAGTAAAAATATACTTTAAGCTTAATTATTTTTAAAAAGATAGTCTACCTCTGAATATGCCTGGATAATTCAACATTATTTATTCAAACCCAATTAATTTGAAAAAGCGCGTGAGCATTACTATTGATAATAATATTCTCCAAATGATTTTGCCAAGTAGGTCATAATCACATCAGCACCTGCACGTTTTATACTCATAAGCGTCTCAGGCATTACAACATCATAATCCAACCAACCTTTTTCACATGCAGCCAATAACATGGCACATTCGCCACTTACATGGTAAGCAGCTATCGGTAATTCGAATTCATCATTCAATAAATGAATAACATCAAGATAATTCAATGCTGGCTTTACCATCAAAAAATCGGCACCTTCCATAGTATCCAATTCCCCTTCGATCAATGCTTCTTTTTTATTTGCTGGATCCATCTGATAAGTCTTTTTATCACCTCCTTTAGGTGCAGAATCTAGTGCATCCCTAAATGGTCCATAGAATCCACTGGCGTATTTGGCAGTATAAGACATGATGCTCGTCTCATAATATCCCGCGTCATCCATTGCCGTTCTTATAGATTCTATCCGCCCATCCATCATATCAGAAGGTCCAATAATGTCAAATCCAGCTTGCGCTTGTGCAACAGCCATCTTATCTAAAATAGGCAGAGTTTGATCATTGAGTATCTTGCCGTCCATCACCAAGCCATCATGCCCATCGATACTATATGGATCCATAGCAACATCGCTGATAAGCGTAGCATCGGGAATTTCTTTCTTTATAGTTTGAGCGGCCAAGAGGTAAAAATTATCATCGGCATAGCTGTAAGTGGCAGTCTTATCCTTGTACTCATCTGGAATAGCTGGAAAAATCATAAACTTATCAATCCCTACTTCCATACTTGCTTCAATCTCCTTGAGCATGAAGTCCAATGTCATCCTCGAAGCTACAGGAAGAGAAGTGATTACCTCTGATTTGTTTTCTCCAGGAAGTAAAAACAAGGGAGAGACTAAATTCGCAGGTGTCAATAAAGTCTCCCTTACTGCTGATCGTATAGATTCAGACTTCCTATTTCTTCGTGGCCTTCTAAGCATATCCGTATTTTTAATTAATGAGCCGCAAATATCTCTGAATTTTATCTTATTCTGTAGTAATCTATTTCCTTTTACCTTTTTATTACAAAGAATAGTAAATTTCATTGCTTACTCTATAGTTTGAGAAATCACATTAAGAGATTTAGGTAATCTCAATTGGCACTATAAAAGATTCTCTATTTTCATTCAACAATCTTTTTATCTTAGCATTTTTATTAATCAAACCCATGCTAACAATGGCTATCGACCTAGGTACATTAATTTCAAAAGCTAACGACTACAAACAAATTCTTGAAAATACAGGAGATTATAGAAAGCAATGGCCCAAGAAAATGAAGCCATTGATTTTAAAGACCTTGAACGAAATACTTAAACAGACAGGTATCAAAGGTAGTGTTGAAGAACAGGACAACATTGAAAATCTGGAAGCCGTAGTCCTTGACTTGGGAAGATCTGCCAGTGGAATAAGCGAAAACCTGGAAAATACCGATATCAAACGTGCTATGATAAAAAGCAATGGCGCTTTGATCTATCAGCAATTATTCAATGGCAAGGTTATGATCATGACGGTCTCTCCTTACATCGAAGGATACGGAGAACCAAAACCTCCGAAGCCATTAGAAATCCTAAGACCTGAAGAGCTGACCCAGTCATTTATTATTCGTCATGTGGAGATTTTTCTAAAAGAAATTACCGAATGGGAAGATTATGATGATGATGAGCCAAGCTCCAAAAATGCATTCAATCCAATTGGGTTTAATAGAGAAATTATTACGGACGACTAAGAGTTTTGTTCTCTTAATCTTATAGTTGTTTTATCAATACTTTGTTATGAATTGCTGAGTTCATCACATCAACTCAATCATTATCCTTCACATCAAATACATCTCTTAGTCCAGAACCTAAAAGATTAAAAGATAATACCATCAACATAATAGTAATGGCTGGAACAAGAGCAAGAGCAGGCTTTCCAGTAATGGCATATCCATAGTGCTCATTGAGCATATTACCGATGGAAGGTGTTGGAGGTCTTACCCCAAAACCTAAATAACTCAAACCCGCTTCTATCAAAATCGCTGTGGCAAAATTGGCTGCTCCAATGACCAAAATAGGTCCAATAATATTAGGTAAAATGTGTCTGAAAAGAATTCTGAATTCTCCGACTCCAATACTTTTCGCCGCTTGTACAAATTGTTCTTCCTTTATTTTTTTTACCTGACCTCTCACAATTCTAGCCACATCCACCCACATCGTAAGACCCACAGCAAGGAAGATAATACCCAGACCACGTCCAAACGCCAAAACAATGGCAAAAACCAATAATAGTGTAGGAATACTCCACATTACATTGATCAAATACATCACAACTCGATCGACCCATCCTCCAAAATATCCTCCCATTCCTCCCATAAATACACCAACTCCAAGCGAAATTATTACCGCTAAAAGTCCCACCAAAAGAGATATTCGAATACCCAAAATCAATCTACTGGAAATGGATCGTCCATATCTGTCAGTACCCAACCAAAATTTTTTCTGATTAATGTGGCTCGTCAAATTATCAAGTTCAGATTGATTATACAAGTCATCGAAGGGTATAATTTTTTGCTTATCATAATGAGTAGTTACCTCAATCCCCTCCTGTACCAAATTAGCATCTTTTATGGGATACCAATCATAAGGTTTTTCGGCACCATAAAACAGCTTGTGGAAAAATCCAATTTCATCATCATACCTGTAATTATCCAAAAGTATTCCGTTGGACACAAATCCTGGGCTTTTCAGCGCAATTTCTGCCTTTTGATTATTGGCATTTTGACTTTGGTCGCCTATCAACACATAAGCAAAGAGTGAGAGAAATGCGGTAAAAATGATGAATACCAACCCGCCCATGGCAGATTTTTTCTTCTTTAATTTTGTCCATATGGATTTATCGCTATCCAAGCTAGGCCTTAGTATTCTGGAAGGCAATCAATAGCACCAAAGCATCACCTGCTTTATCTTGTTGAATAAGATTTGCACAATGTCTTTCCAAATCATTGCCATAGCCAGCAAGTTTGTTTTCAGCTTCTTCTATCATTTCTGCTGATGGGAATTCCTCAAGTGCCGCCAATGCTCCAATGTCATTACCCGATAATATTCTGCTATCTTTTGCGACTTGAGGCAGAGATTCGTATCCGATAGGCTTGGACTTTACACTTTGGTATAGATTCAAAATGGCATCACCACTTGCCCGCACATAATAGCTTCTTCCCATTCGGCCGACCAAGTCCATCTTATGTGGGTCAATCCGATTTTCATCGATTACATGTTCGTCGATATGCATGATCTGCACTTCGCAAATAATCAAATGTCCAGCACCACCATGTTCTCCTAAAGTAATGATATCTCTGACCTTGCATTCCATATTTACTGGTGACTCCGCGACTCCAGGTACAGATACCGTTTCAGATTCTATAGGTGTCAATCCCGTTCTCTCAAATTCACTTTCTCCAGACTCAAATTCAACAGAAGTAAGTGCCATTTGTCGCATGATTCCATAGCTGACGGCACTGATCACACACTCTTTATTTTTTTGAATATTGTGTAAGGTATCTTTCGTCGTATTGTCAGCAACCCTCCTATTAGAACTAAAAACAACAATAGGTGGATTCGAACTAAAAGCATTAAAAAAACTATATGGAGCCAAATTATGTCTTCCATTTTCATCAACTGTACTTACAAATGCTATCGGCCTCGGTGATACAGACCCCAGTAAATATTGGTGCAAATCCGAAGTTGAAACTTCGCCTGGTACTATTCTTCGTTTCATAAATATGATATTAAAGCCTGCCTATCTGCAAAATCACAAATTCACAAACCTTTCTTTTTCAAATTCTCAATTCTATAGATCCTTGCTACAATCTTCGTCTATCTCTCTGAATCATTGCAAATCTTTCCAAATTCCCTCATTTTCCGTCCACAAAATAGACCGAATACTGCAATTTCTCAAATTGAAGATTTTCAAAATCGCTTTTGCACGATATTTGTTCTATAATTGTGCAATCTTTAAGAATTGATTTATGAGTCCTAATGGCAGTAAAGCGATGTTGAGTTGATTTAAAAAAGAATATAAAACAAAAAAGCCGACTACTTTTAGCCGGCATGAGTAATAAGTTACTGATCAAATTTACGTCCCCTGTAAACTGATTTTTGTTAGTTTTTGTATTTTAACAAAACAATCTTTACTGTTTCATTAGGATAATAATTTGCTACAAACACAAACCAACTCCAATCAATCCTGATCAGCACTTGCAATAATCAAATCTTTATTAATCTTGAAAGACTATCTTTTTAGTCCCTATAATTTTTCTTGATGATCTCAACTCTAAAAAGTACATTCCACTTTTTATAAAGTCTCTATTAATATAAAATACATTTGTCGGTGAATTCGCTGCACTCATGATACTTCCTTTTGTGTCATAAAGAACATAAGAGATTTCTTTATAATGTTCGGGAAGCGTAATCTTCACTGATGAAATAGCAGGATTTGGTGCCACTTCCAATTCATCATCAACCAACAAATCTTTATCGCTTAGTACGATTTCTATAAATTCTTCACCTACTGTATGTGTGACTACATTGGTTTCTATCCCATCTTCCAGGTCATAGAAAATAATGGAAGAGCTATTAATCTTGGTACCAATAGGGACATCTTTGTTTTGAGAAATCCTAAATTTTATAAAGCCTCTCGATCCTAATTCACTTGCATCCGTATTTGGTAATTGTATATTTTTAAAATCAAAGATCAATCTTCGCTCATCTATAATCGAAACGATAAAGTCATGACTTGATGGACCAGCTACCAAGGTCTCTAGGTTTAGTGATTCATCCAATGCATTTCCGATATACATGTTATTCACAGTATCTGTACCTATATTTTGAAAATAGATGGTATACTCAATATCTTCATTTTGATTGATAAAGTGCTCTTCACGATAACCAATCGGAAAGGCAGACATAATATTCTTCTCCAACACATCCCGAACCTCCTGACATTCGATATCCTTGTACGGGCTTTCATCATCATTTTGAAACATGGATACAAACTGGTAAGTTTCTGAACCACCACCATTGCAAAATTCTATGAAGTCTGTAGTAAAATTGCCCAATGGATATCCATCTTCCTGATCAATCAATATTCTGTAAACACCTCCTGAAGCAGCAAACTTCATTTTTATCATCTCTTGAGGTTCAAGTTCTACTTCTCTATTTCCAAACATCACGTCATCTTCAACAACGATAGACTGAATAGGACTTGACATCGGTGAGATACCAATATTTTCGATAATGAAAGCTACAGAGTCTCCTTCACAAGTGGCTCGTGAGGTCAAGACTGCACCACCCCAATCTACTGGAGGAATAACAATATCCGAAGAAGAAATTTGAGCTTCTACACACAAGGTTTGCCCAGTATCAAGATTATCACAACTTGCATTCAATACAACTTGAAAATCACCTCCTTCTCCTGGCTTCAAATTCCCCAGGTCAAAAGTTATTACATTATTGTCTATACTGAAGTTGCCTGTATTCGCACTTACATACGTTAAATTTTCATCATATTCGAACTCAAGGATTGCAGACTGTGCCAAAGCAGTTCCATTATTCTTGTATCGAATAGAATAAACATTATCAAAACATCTCCTAACCTCTGACGAACTTACCACTACCTCTAAAGCAGATGAAGATTTGTTTGGTCCCAAAACGAAAGAATTCTCTTGAATCTCGCCTGAAGTCAATACCGATACCATCACTGGTCCCTGGCAAGAAGTCCATAGGTCATTTTGTTCTAAAACCTCAATGGTATAATTTCCATTTTCAACTGGAATATTATAATGTCCAAATTCATCGGTAACTCTATAAAACTTTTCAAAACCGTTATCTGCCAAAACTGTCCATCCTGCTAAAGGAAAGTCAGTAGCATCTGGCAAACAATTTCCATTAAGGTCGTGATACAGATTTCCGATTAGTTGTGTTCTACTTTCATTAACTGTTAGTGGAGTCGCCGTAAAACAGACTTCTTCAAAAATGCCGTTGATAAATTCAATATTAAAATTGGGGTCAATGGCAAAGTTTGAAATACCTGATACGACCTCGGTAAATCTCATTTCCAACAAGACACTACCATTAGTCAGTGTTTGACCGATAGCTGGATTAGTCCAAGAAACCGAAATATAGCCAGGAACTTCAGAAAAAACATGAGATGCATCCAATTCAATTGACGCGTTTCCCTGAATATCATCCAATTCCAAATTGGAATAAGAATAGGTAAATGCAAACTGTGTAGTCAAGATATTCTCGAAGTTATCTACTTTGAGTTGCACGACAAGATCATCTCCATCCTTATTAGCATCGAAATACATTGTAACACATTCCTGCGCTTGGACATAGATGCCACAAAGCACAAAAAGCACCGTCACTAATGTTGTTTGGATTGAGATCTTCATATTGTCATGGTTTTCTGTTTAGCATTCCATAAATCGATCGCAGTATTAAAAAGGGGGAGCCGCGCCGTCTATGCCTTAATAGGTAATAACATGAATTTGAGTTATTAATTATTAATTCTACTGTAAATGTGCTTTACTTTTTCCATTAAAAAAAATACATATTTTTAAATTTGTTCTAATAATTTTTATAATATATATTTATAACTATGTGTAAATCTTTAATTTACATAATTTTATTGCACTAAATATTTTAAATGATAAAAAGTAAGTTAGCCTTAATAATTAAACAATTATCCAATAAGGAGTGCGATATCATTAGAGATTCCATTCAAAGTCCTCTTTTAGATGGTAAGGAGCAGCATCGAAAATTATTTGAGGCCTACCTTAAAAAACGGCAAAAAGGAAGTGAGCCTTCGAGAGAAAAATTGAGAGCAGATCTTTTCGACAATTCAATCTCAGATGCTCAAATGCGTTTGTATATGAGTGAATTATTCAAGATAATTTCCTCATGTCTGGTAATGCTCCATTCAAAGAGTGACCAATCCTATCAGGACAAGGTTTTGATCTCTCGCTTCAAGCATGGAGAGGAACATAAATTATTCGACAGTCAATTTGCAGGTGGACTAAAACGCTTAGAAAATTACCCATACAGGAATGCAGACTACCTGGAAATCAAATATGACCTTGGATTTCAAGAATATGCCCATATATCCAGTAGCAATCGGACTCGAGATCTAAATATTCAGGAATTGCTCGATGATGTTGACCTGATTTTCATCAGCAAAAAATTACGCCAGGCGTGTTTTGCAGTCGCACACCAATCTGTCTATGGCCAGGAATATGATTATGGGCTCCTGAATGTAATCTTAGAGCATATTGAAAAAAAGAACCTGCTTCGATTTCCTTCTATCCGACTATACTGTAGCGCATACAAAATGCTTCATTCTCCGAAAAAAGCCACTTATTTCAACCAATTCAAATCGGATATTGATGAACTAAAAAACTACTTTCCTGACACCGAATTGCAAGGAATATATCGATTTGCAATCAATCAATGCATAAGATTGATCAATAGAGGGCAAATAGAATATGGAACAATAGCCCTCGATTTGTATGAAGAAGCTTTGACCAGTAAGTACCTACTCGTAGATGGTTATCTATCAAGGTTTACCTTTAAAAACATTGCAGCAATTGCCGTAAAAATTGGGGAATTTGAGCGAGCCGAAAGATTTAGTAATGAATATTATTCCTCGCTCAGAAAAGAAGAGAGAAATAGTGCACTCAATTTTAATCAAGCCCTTATCGGATACCATAAAAAAGATTTTGACACCGCTTTGAAATCTTTGCAAGAGGTTGATTTTAAAGACCATCTATTCAATCTTGCGGCGAAAGTCATTCAAATGAAAATCTACTTTGAATCTGAAGAATTAGATCTTTTGGACTCACATTTGGATGCAATGCAGATGTATATTCTTCGAAAAAAAGTAATTGGATATCATAAAACAAATTATAAAAACATAATAAAAATGACTCGAAAGTTGTTAAAGATCAAACCAGGTGATTCCTCTGTAGTTAAAGAATTAAAAGGTGAAATAAATAACACAGAGGTTCTTACCGAAAAAAAATGGTTGCTTAGTCAACTATAGTCAATCTCTAGTATTTCTGAATTCCAACTGTAAGAATCGTTTTTGTCATGATTCTTGCTTAATATTGTATAGACCACAGAAGATCTATGCGTTTTTAATACCATAGCAAAATGAAATACATCTTATCATTATTTTTATTTATTGTCCTTGTCACATCTATGAATGCTCAAGAAGGAGGCATGAGAGTTTACGCAGGCACTACATCTCTAGTCAACAATGATAAAATTCCTAATCCAGAAGGCTTTTCGCACCCAGGATTTCATGTTGGAGTCGATGGTCGATTGATGTCGGGAGGAATGGCTTTTTTAGTAGGCGGTAGATATACCTCAGTGTCACGAGTAGCCGTCAAGGACTTTAAGCTATCAGGGCATTCTTCTACCTTGTCAGTAATGAATGGTAGAGTAGGTTTGGATATTTCCATCTATTCTTTCACGCACTTTGCAAGAATTAGAACAAAAGCATTGGGTAGTTTCGATGTTGTGCTTTCACAAACTGGCGCTGATTTACCTCCAACAGGCTTCGAATTGAATGATGGATGGTTTGGATTGATTACAGGTTTGGGTGCAGATATTGGTCCGGCAATCATAGATATAGAATATGAATTTGGGCTTTTAAATGGCTACAATAAAAAGAAAGAATCTACCTTCAATTCACTTTCATTTTCGGTTGGATTCTTCTTTTAACTCAGTCTCTGCACACCTGAAAACCTGCTATTTATGTCAACACACTACAATCTTTCCGACACTGAATTCTTGAGTCAATTTAGCTCTTGCCAATTCAACCCTTCAGATTTTTCACATGAGGCGCATCTAAGGTTAGCTTGGATAAATATCAATCGATTCGGAATCAAACAAGCAGAAATCAACATTCAAAAACAGTTGCAAGATTTTGTCGAATTTGTCGGAGCAAAAGACAAGTACAATAAGACTTTGACAATTGCTGCAATAAAAGCAGTCTATCATTTTATGCTAAAGTCTAAATCCAATAATTTTAAGGACTTCATTCAAGAATTTCCACGACTAAAAAGTCAATTCAAAGAATTAATGCTCAGTCATTACAGCTTTGACATTTTCAACTCTGTGCAAGCTAAAAGTGAATTTTTGGAGCCAGATCTAATTCCTTTTGACTGAAATAGCCATACTACTATAGTCGCTTTGTGATCTTGGTGCAAAACTTCGTGAGCTTTGCGGTTAACAAAAAACTAACCAGAGAACAAGTAAAGGTTAAGTGTATTTATAAACTACTCGGGACTCCAAGTAACACAAGGCATAGCCAAAGGTCCAGGTGAATTATAATATGTAAAATTAAATTAGTTGAGGTTTAGTTTACCTCAATAGGCGAAGGTTGTAAAAGGCTTGATTTCATAAGCTCTCCCTCAATCTTTCCCAATTGGACCTCAACCATTTGCCCTTCCGCAGCTGTACCACTTGGCATTGAGATTTTAATATAATTATCCGTAAATCCATTGAATACACCTTCCTCTTTACTATGTTCTAGTAATACCTTACGAGAGGTCCCTTCGTACTGAGCATAAAAGGCATGTTTCTTCTTATTTGATAGTATCCTCAACATTTTATTACGCTGTTTCCTTAGCCCCATATCCACAACACCATTCATATCATTGGCAGGAGTATTTGCTCTTTCAGAATAGGTAAAAACATGAAAATAAGAAACATCTAATTCATTCAAAAATTGATATGTATCCAAGAAATCCTCTTCCGATTCTCCAGGAAATCCGACAATTACATCAACACCAATGCAGCAATGTGGCATTACAGATTTTATCTTCTCAACACGACTTCTATACAATTCACTCTTGTATCGTCTACTCATCAATCGCAAAATCTTATCCGATCCAGACTGCAGCGGCATATGAAAATGTGGTACAAATCGCTTGGAATTAGCAACAAACTCTATGACCTCATCTGTACAGAGATTGGGTTCGATACTTGATATTCTAAATCGCTCGATTCCTTCTACTTCATCCAAAGCTTTGATCAAGTCTATAAATAAGGCTTCTTTTTTAGACCGTACTCCTTCGATTACAGCGGTCCCATTGCCAAAATCACCAATATTTACACCAGTCAGAACAATCTCCTTGACACCCAAGGCAGCAATTTTCTCTGCGTTTTTCACCACATTGTCGACTGTATCACTTCTGGATTTTCCACGTGCCTGGGGAATCGTACAAAATGTGCATTTGTAATCACAGCCATCCTGAACTTTGAGGAAGGATCTGGTTCGGTCACCAAATGAAAAGGAATCAATAAATGTATTCGCTTCACTCACTTCGCCGGCTTTCACCATTCCTTTTCCAGGAGCGACTGAAATGTCATCTATAAAACTTAGAATATTAAATTTTTCCGCTGCTCCCAAAACCAAATCCACTCCCTCAATATTAGATATCTCCTCAGGCTTCAGTTGAGCATAACAGCCAATAACAATCACCTTGGCATCTGGTGAATATTTCAACGCCCTTCGTACCTCATACCGACACTTTTTATCCGCAAAATCGGTAACAGAGCAAGTATTGATTACATAGATATCCGCACCATCTTCGAAACGGACAGCAGTATACCCACCATCCTCAAACTGTCTTCTAATACTCGATGTCTCAGAAAAATTGAGCTTGCATCCAAGGGTGTGGAATGATACTGTGCGAGGTGTTGCCATTTATAATTTTTATATTTTCGGGATGCAAAGATACAGTTTTTTGCTTAATCCTTGAATCGTATGAATCTCATAATAGCTTTTGCAAGGTAGTAGGTAAATTATTTACAATCAGTACTTTAGGCTGAATTTTCTACGGCTTTGATACCTTGTCAGGGTTATCTTTTAGAAAACTTCCCCAATCCTTATAATTTTTCTTACCAGCCAAGGGGCCTGATGATTGATTGAATAGAGTCACGGCAGCCGCCAAAGCATCAGTCGCATCCAATGGCCCATCCTTAATTTTGATATTAAGAATCCCTTCAAGCATGGCGGCAACTTGCTCTTTAGATGCATTCCCATTCCCCGTTACAGATTGCTTAATTTTCTTGGGACTATATTCTACAATTTCCAGTCCCATGGTTATCGCGGCGGCCATTGCTACCCCTTGCGCTCGCCCCAATTTCAGCATAGACTGGACATTCTTGCCATAAAAAGGCGCTTCTACACTCATTTTAGTGGGTAGGTAGGTCTCAATTATTTCTTGCAGCTGCAAAAATATTTCCTTGAGTTTGGTCATGTGATCTTCGTACGACTTGAGCCGAATGATGCCCATAGTCTGCAATTTCAATTTTTTGCCATGCACTTCCAGGATGGCATATCCCAGAACATTTGTACCTGGATCAACACCTAGTATCTTATACTGGTCTTTATTTTTAGCCATTCTTTTATGATTGAAAATCAAAAGTAATCAAAACTTCATCCAAATTCATATAATATGCGAATCTCAAAATAGACTTGGAATACAAAATTAAATATTGTTGTATCACCTATATTTACATTTTTCTAAAATATTCAACCTATATCTTTAGAAGACACTTAATTAAGTTGTTTAACGCACCAAATATTGTAATTTAGCACCTCGGTAAAAAATATTATGAAAATTTAAACCTATTTACTTCATTCTATTGTTTACCTATTAGCAAATTAATCCCTATTATAGAACATATTAAAGATAGAATATAACCGAGCAAATGGATCATTTAAAATCAAGATTTAATGAAAAGGCTAGTGCCCTTAAAACAGAAATCAAAGCACTACTTAAAGAACATGGAACAAAGACTGTAGGAGAGGTAAATCTTGCCCAGGTTTTTGGTGGAATGAGAGGCGTAAAATCTATGGTTTGGGACACTTCCCAATTAGATGCAATAGAAGGTATCCGATTTAGAGGTTACAACATTCCTCAATTAAGAGAACTGCTCCCAAAAGTAGATGGTGGAAAAGAACCATTACCCGAAGGATTATTTTGGTTGATGCTTACGGGTGATCTTCCAACTAAAGAACAAGTAGATTGGCTTTCTGACGAATGGGAAAAAAGAGCCACTGTACCAGCGCATACATTTGCTGCATTAGATGCACTAGATCCCAAGACCCATCCAATGACACAATTAAGTATGGCTATTGTATCTATGCAAAGCGAAAGTGTCTTCTCAAAAAGGTATGCCGAAGGGATGGGGAAAAATGAATATTGGGATGCGACTTATGAGGATGCCATGAATCTCATTGCAAAACTGCCAAGAGTCGCGGCATATATATATAGAAGGACTTTCCACGATGGAGATCATATCGAACCCGATACATCTTTGGACTGGGCAGGAAATTTTGCTCATATGCTGGGCATCAAGAATCCAGATTTCATGAGCCTGATGAGACTATACCTTACGATTCATGCAGATCATGAAGGAGGGAATGCCTCAGCGCACACGGTGCACCTCACTGGTTCGACTTTGAGTGATTCTTATTATTCACTTGCATCTGGAATGAATTCCTTGGCTGGACCCTTACATGGATTGGCCAATCAAGAAGTGATCAAATGGATTTTTGAAATGGTTGAAAAACTAGGGACAACAAAACCTACTAAAGACCAAATAGCACAATATGTACATGATACACTTGCTGCCAAAAAAGTAATTCCAGGATATGGACATGCCGTTTTACGTCAACCTGACCCAAGATTTACTGCTCAAAAAACATTCGCTGAAGAATATATCAAAGATGATGACTATGTAAATATCGTCTGGAATCTTTTTGATGTTGTTCCAGATATACTTGGATCTCTAGGAAAAGTTAAAAATCCATGGCCTAATGTTGATGCGCATTCTGGAGCCCTGCTCGTACATTATGGACTCAAAGAATACAGCTATTATACTGTACTTTTTGGTGTATCCAGAGCACTAGGTGTTTTAGCCGCACTTACCTGGAGTAGAGCGATGGGCTTCCCATTAGAAAGACCAAAATCTGTAACTACAGACTGGGTCAAAGATTTTATAGCCAATTCATAATCGAAAATAATTACTAACTAAATAGAAACACAGAATAACAAAATGAATACACCGGATAATTTAAAATACACAGAAGAGCACGAATGGGTTCGATTGGAAGAAGAAGGAATTGTAGTTGTAGGCATTACGGATTTTGCTCAAAGTGAATTAGGAGAATTGGTATATGTAGAGGTGGAAACTGTAGGTGATGAATTGGACCAAAATGAAGTTTTCGGGACTGTAGAGGCAGTCAAGACTACATCTGATTTGTTCATGCCTGTAAGTGGCGAAGTAATCGAGTTCAATCCAGAAATCGATGAAAGTGAAGGTGATAGTCCTGAAACGATAAATTCAGATCCTTATGGTAAAGGATGGATTGTAAAAATAAAATTGAGTGATGAGTCCGAATTGGATTCTCTTCTTAGTGCAGAGGAATACACAAAATTGATTGGTTAGTAGATAGAAAATTCCAAAAGGATTTTTTGTTTGAATCAATATCTAAGAAAAAATATTTTTTCTTTACACCACTTTTGCATGTACTTGCATCTTATTACCAAATATGACTAGAAGAATCATTGCCGCTGGATGGACAATAATTTTAATTTTAGGAACACTACTGCCCAAAGGGGTGGTTTCCCAAAATAACTGGCTGGACATACCACATTTGGATAAGTTATCTCATTTTTTTGCTTATGCTTTACTTGTTTTTTTGTGGTCGATTGCCTTAGTCTTAAAAACAACTAAAATCAAAGCTGCCAGAGTTGCATTTTACGGAGCTATCTTCTTGGGGGTGCTCTTAGAAATCCTACAATGGCAACTAAATGTTGGACGGCATTTTGAGATTCTAGATATTATTGCTAATATTATCGGCTCAATCATTGGATTGATCGCTTTTTATAAAATTTTTAAACATTAATTATGGGAGATATTTCATTATCAGGAGGCACAGTATTAGGTCTAGTACTTGGTTTAATCTTGTTATCTGCCGCTATCGTTTTCTTGTACAGAAATTATATCAAGAAACAACAAGATGCAGATTTGAGTGCCAAATACAATGATGGTACAATCCAGAACTACTTATTATCAAGAAATAAATATCCTGAAGCCGATGTACTTCGTAAGACAAGTTCATTCTTTGGATATGGACTAGCAGCTGCACTGGCATTGACGCTTTTTGCATTCAGCTGGACTAGATATGAAAAACCAGTCATCATTCCAGATAATGCGCTGGACTATGAAGAAGAAATCGAAGTGGAACCACCAAGAACGGCAGAGCCACCTCCACCACCTCCGCCGCCACCACCACCGGTGATCGAAGAGGTACCTGAAGAAGAAATCGAAGAAGAAGATGAGCCTGTATTTGAAGATACTGAGATAGAAGCTGATGATGTTGTGGAAGAATTGCCAGTTGTTGAAGATGCACCGCCACCACCACCTCCTCCGCCACCACCACCACCAGTAGAAGAAGAAATCTTCAAGGTTGTGGAACAGATGCCTAGATTCCCAGGATGTGAAGATATGGGTGGTACAGACAAGGAAAAAGAAGAATGTGCAAAAGGAAAAATGCTTGAGTACATCTATAAAAACCTAAAGTATCCAGCAATCGCGAGAGAAAATGGTGTTGAAGGAATGGCCGTTATTCAATTTGTAGTTGAAAAAGATGGTTCTGTTGCAGGGGCAAATATCGTAAGAGATCCAGGTGCTGGAACAGGAGCGGCAGCCCTTAAAATTGTGAAAGCAATGAATAATATGGGTAGCAAGTGGACGCCAGGAAAACAAAGAGGTAGACCTGTAAAAGTTCAATACACACTCCCTGTTAAATTCAAACTCGAAGGGTAGATAAATATATTCTTCTTAGAAATATAAAAAAGCCAGTCAAATTAATTTTTGATTGGCCTTTTTTATTTAAAGTTGAAGTCAAAAATGCATTTTTTAAAAAAGCCTGAAGGGCTTTAATACTCTAGCATAGGGCAAATGCCCTATGCTAGAGTATTAAAGTATTAAGTTGGCTGTAGGTCACCAATTATTTCACTTCAACGACCGAAAAATTGGTTCATTATTCCATCATTTATGGTACTACAGGATACGTAATAAAAATTACATCCTAGCTGGGAAATTCATTCCCAGCTAGGATGTAATTGCCCTTCAGGCAATTGGGAGGGAAGCACAACTATTTGTGGATTACCTACCTAACTTTCTAATGCCTGAACAATATCATTCAATATATCTTCTCGATGCTCCAGGCCTATTGAAACTCTTATCATTCCATTGGTGATACCTACTGCAGCTTTTTCTTCATCAGACAACTTGGAATGGGTAGTGGAGGCAGGATGTGAAACAATTGTTCTTGAATCACCTAAATTGGCTGTCAAAGAGCACATCTTTATGGCATTCAAAAATTTTCTTCCTGCTTCCAAGCCTCCTTCAACTTCAAAAGCTATAATATTGCCCCCAAGTCGCATTTGTTTTTTTGCCAATTCATGTCTCGGATGAGACTTCAAAAAAGGATATTTCAACCAATTTACCTTGTGGTGGTTTTCTAATTTCGCAGCTATGCTAAACGCAGTATCACAATGTCTCTCCAATCGGACAGCTAAGGTTTCCAAACTTTTGGACAAGACCCATGCATTAAATGGCGAAATGGATGGTCCTGTATTTCGAGCGAACAAATAGATTTCTCTTATCAGTTCTTTTTTACCGACTACAACGCCTCCCAAGACTCTCCCTTGTCCATCTATTAATTTTGTTGCCGAGTGAATGACTAAATCCGCTCCAAATTTTATAGGCTGCTGGATAAATGGTGTGGCAAAACAATTGTCAATAACCAAAAGTAAATTGTGCTTTTTAGCTATTTTTCCCAATTCCTCAAGGTCGAGAATCTCAACACCTGGATTTGTAGGTGATTCTGCATAAATGATTTTTGTATTTGGGGTAATCAAAGATTCAATTTGATCCAAATTCGAAGCTGGAAAATATGAGGTAGTGATATTCCATTTTGGCAAAAATTTCTTGAACAATGAATGGGTAGAACCAAATACTGAATCACTTGATATAATATGATCTCCTGAACTCAACAATGCTGCAAACGTATTGAATACTGCCGACATGCCCGTAGCCAGAGCATATCCATCTTCGGCCCCTTCTAGAGACACCATCTTGCTCACAAATTCCGATGCATTTGGATTTGTGAAGCGACTGTAGATATTCATTTTCTTTTCTTCTGCAAATGCAGCTCGCATTTCTTCCGCATCTTCAAAAACAAAGGAGGAAGTTAGAAAAACAGGAGTCGAGTGTTCGGCATGTTGTGATCGCTCTAGTTGTGTACGAATAGCGCGAGTTTCGAATTTTTTATTCATTTCTTTAGTTCATTTGAATAGTGCAAAACTATGTATTTACACTATACAATGCGCTAAAATCTGAATTTTTAGGAAACATTAAGTTCCTCCTTCAAAAATTTCCCGGTATGACTTTCTTTTTTCTTTGCCAAAGTCTCAGGTGTGCCAGAGAATAAGATGTTTCCACCACCTCTTCCTCCTTCGGGGCCAATATCTACCACGTGATCTGCCACCTTGATAATATCCATATTATGCTCTATCACCAAAATAGTATTCCCTTTATCCACCAACCTATCCAGCACATTAATAAGGTGCCTTATATCTTCAAAATGCAACCCCGTAGTTGGTTCATCTAGTATGTAAAGCGTATTACCAGTATCTCGTTTAGCCAATTCCAGCGACAGCTTGACACGTTGTGCCTCGCCGCCTGATAGCGTTGTCGCTTGCTGACCCAAGGTAATATACCCTAGACCCACACTATTCAAAGTCGTTAATTTTCGGTAAATCGCTGGAATACTTTTGAAAAATTCCGTGGCTTCCTGGACGCTCATGTCCAACACATCAGAAATAGACTTTCCCTTGTATAGAATCTCCAAAGTCTCTCGATTGTATCTTCTACCCATACAATTTTCACAATCCACCAAAACATCTGGCAAGAAATTCATTTCTATCACTTTCTTACCTGCCCCTTGACAAATCTCACATCTTCCGCCTTTGACATTAAAAGAGAATCGTCCTGGCTTGTATCCTCGAATTTTTGCTTCAGGCAAGGAAGAAAAGATATTCCTAATATTACCAAACACACCAGTATAGGTGGCTGGATTTGACCTTGGAGTCCTACCAATAGCAGATTGATCGATTTCTATGACCTTGTCAATATGATCGAGGCCATTAATTTTCTCATATGGAAGCGGTCTCTTTGTACTTCTGTAAAAATGATTCCTAAGAATGGGATATAAGGTAGAATTCACCAAAGAAGATTTTCCACTGCCAGAAACACCTGTCACAGCAATAAATTTCCCAAGTGGAATTTCCAAATTGACGTCCTGAAGATTGTGTCCAGTCGCACCTTTGAGGGTCAATTTTTTGCCTGTTCCCTTTCTACGTTTTTTTGGAATTTCAATTTTTTCTCTGTTGGCTAGATAATTAGCCGTTATCGTTTTTATTTTTTTGAATTCTCTAGGATGGCCTTCTGCTACCAATTCTCCACCGTTTTTCCCTGCACCAGGTCCCATATCAATCAGATAATCAGATGCCAGCATGATATCTTTATCGTGCTCAACTACAACTACAGTATTCCCTATTTCCGTGAGATTCTTCAAAGCATTGATCAATCGCTGATTATCTCTCTGGTGCAATCCGATACTAGGCTCATCCATCACATACGTAATCCCAGTAAGTTGAGATCCAATCTGAGTTGCCAATCTTGTTCTTTGAGATTCTCCGCCAGATAAGGTTCTTGTCGGTCTATTCAAGGTGAGATAATTCAATCCGACTTCCAGTAAAAAGCCCAGCCTCAATTGGATTTCCTTGATTACATCCTTTGATATCGCCTTTTGTCTGTCGCTTAATTTGTCATCTATCTCATCAAACCATTCTTGCAACTTGTCCAAGTCCATTGTGGCCAATTGACCGATGTGCATTCCACCTACTCTAAAAAAAAGAGATGATTTTTTGAGTCGATACCCTTCACATTCCGAGCAATCGGCAATCGTCATAAATTCTTCCGCCCAATTTCTGATTTTCTCAGAAGTCGTGTCGCGGTACCATCTTTCCAGCATATTGACTATTCCATCAGTTGCCAGATTATACACCATCTCATGAGGCGAATATCCCAAATCTATCCCTAGAGTACTATCTCCACCGTAGAGCAAAATGTCCAGCGCCTTTGCCGGGATTTTCTTTATTGGCGTATCCAGATCAAATTTAAAATGCTTGGCTATTTTTTTGATTTGCTTGAAGGTCATATTGCTCCTCACCTCACCAAAAGGCTTGATGCCCACCTCGTTTATACTCTTGGTATCATCAGGGATCACCTTGGCCATGTCAGCCTTATGCAATTGGCCTAAGCCCTTACAAGCTGGGCAGGTACCATATGGTGAATTGAATGAAAATGTATTAGGAGAAGGTTCTTCATAACTCAATCCTGACTCCGCATCCATCAGTTGCTTGCTAAAAGGGGTTAGTTCGTCCGTGCCATGCTCCATGATATAAATGAAATCTTCTCCCATCTTCATTGCTGTCTCCACAGAGTTTGAAATACGCTCTCGTTTATCCTTCTCCACTTTCAATCGATCCACGATCAACTCAATATCATGAACTTTGTATCGATCTACCTGTAAGCCCTGCACCAAATCTACCACTTCGCCATCCACTCTCACCTTGGTGTATCCCTTCTTTCTTACTTGCTCAAAAAGCTCTCGATAATGCCCCTTTCTCGATCTGACCATCGGAGCAAGAATCACAATTTTTTTACCATTGTAATTAGAAAAAATGTCATCAATAATCTGGTTTTCGGTATACTTCACCATTTTTTTACCAGTGACATAGCTATATGCGTCGCTTCCTCTGGCATATAGCAATCTGAGGAAGTCATATATTTCCGTAGTGGTGCCAACGGTGGATCTTGGATTCCAGGCTGTAGTTTTTTGCTCAATGGATATAACTGGACTGAGACCTTCTATTTTCTCCACATCTGGCCGTTCCATATTGCCGAGAAACTGTCGTGCATAACTTGAGAATGTCTCCATATATCTTCTCTGTCCTTCGGCATACAAGGTATCAAATGCCAAAGAAGACTTCCCACTGCCACTTATACCCGTAATTACCACAAGCTGATTGCGAGGTATTTTTACAGATACGTTTTTTAAATTATTCTCACGAGCACCGACTATTTCGATATAGCCGTCTTCTTCGATATGTTTTGCCATTCAGATGATGTATTTAACAAAGGAAACACAAGGTAAGGAAAGGTAGTTTAATGTTGAAGATTATATTAAAAGATAAATCATATTATTTTATTCAAATGAAAGGTTTAAATGTGCATTATTAGTAAGCATATAGTACAAAAATGATAATACTGTACCACTCAGACTCCACCTACACTATTGCAAAAGAATGTTATTAAGTCTACTATTCTAATAGATTAGAAATCTCAGAAAACTGACCCTGCAATAACGAAAACCCCGAATCCTTGAAAACTTTTAGGTCACCCGCTCAAATTTTTCAAAATATTTTTTTGTGCATCCTTAGTTAAAAAAGAAAAATAATGACTTCTGCCATCAATGCCAGAGCTTCTATCTATTCTATAAGAATAATTAAAAAGAGGGTCGAGCATTACCTTTTTCATGTTATTGGAACAAAACATGGAGATCAATAATACTTTGCTCTCAAAAAAATCATAATAAATAACAATTAAAATCAAATTACGATGAAAAAATTTTTATTCTCCTTATCCCTCTTATTTTGTATTTCACTTTCAAGTTATTCTCAAGATGGAGATGGCTGTTGTCCTGATTATAATGCCAATTTAACTGTAGTAGGATGTAGTCTTGAAGTTTGTTTTACCGCAGCTTCGAAAAAGAAAACATGTCAAAATGCATCATTTTTTGTTCAAATTCATAATCAAGATGGTGACCTTGTCTATAGTGGCGTGCAAAATGGATTTTGTTTTACATTCGAAGATACAGCCCCTGGAGACACATACACCGTTTCAGGAACTATATCCCCTGATCCGACACCAATAGAATGTTTTCCACCAGCCCAAATATTACCATCATCTGTTACTGTTCCTGAGGATTGCAGCTGTTGTCCAACACTTTCGCTAACGACGGATGTAAATGATTGCGATTTTATAGTCTGTTGGGAAATTGAAAATCCTGATGTAGAATATTGTCCTGAAGGAACCGTAATACAACTATTTTTTGAACAAGTTGATGGATTCCAACAGGTAATATTGGAGTTTGGTCCTGGAGATGATTGCTTTACTTGGCCTGATGCTATTCCAGGGGCTACCTACAACATTGGTATACGAGCCATAAGAGACTTTGATTGTAATGATCCCGATGGCACCATAATAACCGAGACTATGCCCGAAGATTGTGGATGTTGCCCAGATTTGGTTTCAACCGTAGACATTGACAGTTGTGATGCCATCATATGTGTAAGCCCGTTGAATGATGGTGAGGATTTTTGTGAAAATGGATTCAATTCAATATTGGCATTTATTCGCGATGATCAAGGAAACATAATTGATGTAATCACATTAACAGATGACAACTGCTTTGTATGGTCTGGTGGAGAGCCAGGGCAAACTTATACTGTTGGTGGAAGAATAGACTATGAATATGATTGTGATGATAGCGGAAACGATCTTGTTCCTGTAGAGTTCACTATTCCAGAAGACTGCGGAAATACCGAGTGTTCTGCACCATGGAATATAGAATGTCATCCACTGAATAATGATATAAGCTTAACATGGGAAGGGCCTGAAAATGCAGTCGAATACTTCGTCGAAATAAGGTCACATGTCGAAGGTGTATCTTGCTGCGAGCCACATGAAAATATAGTGGAGGTAACTTTTAGCACGACCCAACCAACCATCAAAAGTGTGAAAGAAGCAGCATCCTTCAATTGTCTTGTGATGAGAATTACAACCATTTGTGAAGATGGAAGCAGTGAAACTACAGATTGGATATGTTTTAGTCTTGGATATTGGCATTGTCCAGAAGGACTTAAATCTAATAATACTTCTGAATTGGATGTGAGAAATAGCGCAGATATATTGAATGATCTTATTGCTTATCCGAACCCAGTGACTGATGTACTTAATTTAGAAGGAGAAAATTTACAACTAGGATACTCTGTTAGCATCTTTTCATTTAAAGGAGAATTCATTTCTAAAGAGTTTATTACTAAAAAGAACTTTTACCAAAAAGATATGAACAGATTAACTGCAGGGCAATATATAGCAAAAATATATTCATCTGACGGAACGCCCGTAGAACAGGTTAAGTTTATAAAGATCTAAAATGGTGAAGGAAACGCTAATTGAAGACTTGAATTTTTGCATAACACAGAAATAATCATGTCTACGAAATTAGACAGACAATCATTAAATTAAATAGTTTTGGGGAAGCCTGTAGAAGAGGCTTCCCCAATTTTTTTTAGTTCAAAACCCTTACTTTTTAAACCTCCCCTACAAGTTTGATATTTCCTTGATTTATCCAAAAAAGAGAATATAATAACCCAGTGTAGACTTCTGTAACTCTATTTGGTTCGAGGAAGTTGGGAATTCATACATCTTTTCATTTCAACATGTAAGAATTAATAGAATTGAGTTTTCACATCTTTTTTCTCAGTATTTCGTTACTTACATCATGATACAATCGATTTTAGGAAAAATACTAATGGCGCCATTTGCTCTCTTATATGGATTGACCATTGGTATTCGCAATACACTATATGAATCTGAGCTTGTAAAAAGCACCAAGTTCAGCCTGCCTGTGATTTCGGTAGGGAATCTCTCTATAGGAGGTGCAGGGAAGACACCCCATATCGAATATCTAATTCGACTCTTATCTCCATATCTTAATGTGGCCACACTGAGTAGAGGATACAAAAGAAAGACCAAAGGGTTTCGGTTTGTGAGGCCTGCGGATAATGTGCTTGATGCGGGAGACGAACCACTGATGTATGCACGCAAACACCGAGGAGCAGTAGTGGCTGTGGGAGAAAGCAGGGCAATAGCCATCCCTCAAATAGTGGCTAAATATCCAAATCTGCAGACTGTATTATTGGACGATGCATTTCAGCACAGGTCTATAAAGCCTGCCCTAAATGTATTACTCACTACCTGGGATGAGCCCTTCACCAGAGATTATCTGATGCCATCTGGTAGATTGCGAGAGTGGCGATCTGCTTATTCGAGGGCTGATATAATTATTGTTTCCAAGTGTCCACCTTCAATATCTTTTGAAGAAAAGGCAATGATGATTCAAGAAATCAACCCTCGGGATCATCAAAAAATATTTTTCTCTTATTATCAATATGGCTATCCTTACAATTTTTACAATCCGAGGCAACAAATCAAATTGGACAAGGAGTTGGATGTAATATTGATTAGTGCCATTGCAAATACGAACTACCTTCTATCCTACCTGGAAGAAGAAGTAGAGGATATTCATCATATGAATTATGAGGATCATCATCTGTTTTCAGATTTAGATATTGAGTATATCGATACTGTCTATAAAAATCGAGATTCTAAAAGAAAGCTAATTCTGACTACTGAAAAGGATGCGATGCGCCTGGATCTACATCGTAAAAAATTAAGTGAATTGAATATTCCGATTTATGTTTTGCCCATGCAAGTTCAATTTCACGACAATGACCAAGAAAGGTTTGACAATGATATAAAAGACTTTCTTTTGAAATTTAAATCTTGATTTGATTCAATCAAAAATGTCATTTCAATAAATAAAATCGCAATTTTTAATACAAAGAACATTAGAGTCTTTAAGAATCTTATTTTTGAGCAGGAATTTTTCATTATGCTTAGATTTATTGTATTCACCATCGTAATACTTTGCTGCTTTGGATGCAAGGAGCACCCATTCCCATCAATCGACATCCAAAAAGAGACTCCATTCAGTTGGAAGAAAAAAGAGGATTGCAAAATTATATTCAATCATGAAGGTGAGTCTGTAGAATTGCCTGCAAGGATAAAATTGCGCGGAGGAATGTCTGCACAATACAAGAAAAATTCATTCTCCATGGAATTAGAAAAGAAGTACAAGTTTTTTGACATTCCAAAAGAAGATGACTGGATACTCAATGCCAGCTATATTGATAAAACTTTTATGCGACATAAGATCAACTATGATTTGTTTCGAGCAATGGGCCCTAAAAACATTGCAGCGCGAAGTACATATGTCAATATCCACACCAATGGAGAATATCATGGGCTGTACCTTCTCACGGAAGAAATCAATGGCAAGAGAGTAGGATTGAATAAAAAAGACACCTTGGCGATGTTGTTTAAAGACCCTCTTTTGTTGTATACTGAGCATCGCGTACCTCAAGATTCTAATAATTATCATCAGCAGAAATTTCCAAAAATTCACAACAGAGATCAAACGTTTTATATAGAAAAATTTCGGTCTTTTCTTTTTGATTCAAGTGATGAAGTTTTTGAAAATAAAATTGACGAGTGGGTAGATTTAGAAAATATTATTGATTGGCATCTCTTACTTCTATTTACAAATAATGGAGATGGAATAATGAAAAATTTCTACCTATATAAAAGAGATGCACACACTCCATTTAGAATTGCGATCTGGGATTATGACCATACATTTGGCCGAGATGGCGACAATGAGTTGAATATGATGGAGCGTCCATTGCGCTGGAAAAGGTCTATACTATTTGTACGTCTATTGGATTCCAAGAATTTGGGTTACAGAAAACGACTTGAAAAAAGGTGGAAAGAACTGAGAGAAAGTGGATTGTTCAGTGAATCCTATATCGAGAAACAAATGACTCAAATAGACAAAATGATACGTCAACAAGTCATTACAAATTTTGAGAAATGGCCTCATAAAGGATATTGGTATTACGATGACAATGACTACGAACAAGAGAAAGAAATACTAAAATCTTTTATTCCTTTGAGGCTTTCGCAATTGGACGAAGAATTCCATTTTACAGCAAAGTGACAACTTTATGTAAACCTAATTTTGACCGATCTGGCGATTGTGTTATCTTAGTTGCAACAAATTAACCAAGCTAAAACCTTACTATTATGCCCAAAATGCAAATTGTCAAAACCAAGCAAATCAATGCTCCCGTTTCAAAAGTGTTTTCGATCCTTAGTGATATGTCATCGTGGTCCAAGTGGTCACCATGGTTGATAATGGATCCAGAAGCGACTGTCGATGTAGCAGATGATAACAAATCTTATTCTTGGGAAGGCAAGCGAGTCGGTGCTGGTCATATGTCCATTTCAAAGGAAGACAATAATAAGTCTATTAACTATGATCTTACTTTTTTGAAACCGTGGAAATCTACAGCAAAAGTCAAATTCGAGATCAAGGAAAAAGACAGAGGTGCCGAAGTAGCTTGGCATATGGACAGTTCTTTGCCCTGGTTTATGTTTTGGATGAAAAAAATGATGATTGCTTTTATTGGTAATGATTATGAAAGAGGGCTCAATCTGCTAAAAGATTATGTGGAAGATGGGCAAATCCATTCGAAATTGAATTGGCTGGGGGAAAGTCAATTTCCTGGGTGCGACTATATTGGCATCAGGAGAAAATGTACAATAGATGATATGCCTACCGTCATGAAAAAAGATTTTGAGGATCTATTGGATTATTGCCGAAGTGTTGAAGGCACCGATCATACTAAAGCCTTCTCGATGTATCACAAATTTGATTTTGTAAAAGGAAATGCAAGCTATACGGCAGGAATACCTGTTCCAAAAATCCCATCTAATTTGTCTGCTAAATTTTTTGTTGGCAAGATTCCACCTACCAAGATTTATACAGTTGAGCATATTGGTCCTTACGAGCATTTAGGCAATGCCTGGACTACTATTTATACCATGCATCGGAACAAAGAAATCAAAGGGAGGAAAAATATTCATCCATTCGAAACCTATGGCAATAGTCCATTAGATACCGATCCAAAAGATTTGATAACCCACATTAACTTTGCTGTGAAATAAATTGTAGTGCAAATCGATTTGGGTTGATTCTATGGATGGTTGGTTATTCCAATTAAGTAGCTATATATTTGCAACCTAAATCAATTTCACATGAAAAACTTATTATTCTCCATTTCAATTCTTCTATTGACAATTAAAGCTGATGCACAAATTGTTGATATACCAGACCCTGGCTTCAAGCAATTTTTAATTGATGAGGGCATAGATTCCAATGGGGACAGCGAAATCCAAATTTCTGAGGCAGAAGCTGTCGAAATCTTGGACATAAACGGTAGTGATATATTATCAATTGAAGGTATAAAATCATTTAAAAACTTGACGGAGTTAAGGTTGGATATAACTGAGGTTACTTCTGTAGACGTTTCTGGCCTGAAAAATTTGACTCTGTTTGAGGATGGTCTCAGCCAAGTAAATACTTTTTCTGCAGTTGATTGTTCGGCATTGAGTATTCTCAACTTTTTCAACAACTATGATTTGATAGACCTAACAGGATGTACGGCTTTAACATCCTTTCATACTTATGTCCATATTAACCGAATCTATTTTACAAATTGCTCTGCATTGAAAAGAATTGAATTTACGTTTGTTGGCCTGGATGAGTTGGACGTTACTGGTTGTACTAGTTTGACCTATTTTAAAACAGAAAACCTTCACTCCAATTTGGATTTCGACTTTACAGAAGTTCCTCAATTAGATACCTTTATAGTAACTGGTGGTCAATCGTTGGATTTGGATATAAATAATGCTCAAAATTTGAAATTTATAAATGTCGAATTTACGAGTTCGTTGATTGTTACAGAATGTCCAAATTTGGAATCAATCATAATTGAATATGCAGATAATATCATGGACCTGTCTCATCTTCCAAAATTGAGTAACCTATCATTTTGGGGCTCGTTTTTAGATCACTTTAGAATGGACAATTGCCCTATTTTCAATGATTTCACCTCCACTTTCATCGAAGCAAATAATTTAACAATAACCAATTGTATTTCTATAACAGAATTGATTTTGCAAAATGGTATACCTATTGAAACTTGTGATTTTACGGGAATGTCAGCATTACGTGAAGTAACGCTCAGTTCAGGGGCTAGAAATACAATATTGGATGGATGCTATAGTTTGGAATCTTTTACTTCACAAGGTTACAATCCAGCAATTGAATATGATTTTTCTAATTGTATAAACCTTGCTGTAGTTGATTTAGGAGAATGCTTCGATTTGCGAACCCTTATCCTACAAAATGGCTCTACAGAAATGCTAAACATAATGCATGCCCACCAGCTTACGACTGTTTGTGTAGATCCAGATGAATTTGTTCAGATGCAATCATACCTAAGTACATTAGACGATATCAATCCAGAAATCACGGTCAATTGTGGATTTGCCGATGGAGGGCATCCATTTTCCGTTTCTGGCACCTCTTTTCTGGATATTAATAATGATAGTTGCAAAACTTCAGATGTTACCCTCCCATATTCGAAGTACGTGATTTCGGATAATATTATTGGAGATCTATATTTTTATTCTGATAAAGATGGAAATTTCAAGTACAATCTCCCAGAAGGACAATATACTTTTGGACCAGAATTGCTTTATGGAGATTATATTTTTACCTCTTCTCCTGAAAACATCTCAGTAGATTTTCCAGTGGACGGGACAGTTATAAAGCAAGATTTTTGTTTCATCCCGAATCCCGCTGAGGTAGACGTCATTGAGGTCCACCTAATTCCTATTGAAGTCGCCAGGCCAGGATTCGATACGAGATATTTAATCACCTATACCAATACTGGAAATATTACTCGTGGAGGAGACATCAAACTGACCTTCCCTGGTGAACTAATGGATTTGGTATATTCTTATCCCGAAATTGATGTTCAGGAAGATGGATTTCTATCCTGGAGTTTTGAAGATTTGATTCCATATGAGACCCGAAAAATTGAATTCACCATGAATCTTAATTCTCCAATGGACACACCACCTTTGAATGGAGGAGATATTCTTAACATGAAAGCAGAGGTCGGTCCTCTAGGCAATCAAACATTAACTGTCTATTGGTCATGTCTCAACCAAGAAGTTGTCAATTCTTTCGACCCGAATGATAAGACATGTCTCAATGGAAATGCATTTGACCAGGAACTGGTAGGTGACTACCTCAAATACATGATTCGATTTGAAAATACAGGTACGGCGGAAGCAGTCAATATTGTGGTGACAGACACCCTGGACGCTACAAAGTTTGATCTGCGTACTTTGCAAGTGATCAATGCCAGCCATGAAGTAGAAACTGAACTTACAGATAATGTCATCAAATTTATTTTTAAAGATATTTATTTGCCATTTGACGATGCCACCAATGATGGATATGTGACTTTCAAGATCAAAACGCTTCCAACCTTAGAATTAGGTGATGACATCAGGAATAAGGCTGAGATTTTCTTTGATTTCAATTTTCCGATTGTGACCAATACGACTTCGACAATTATTTCTGATTTCACTTCAACCGTTGATATTAAAAATCAAACTTTTGATATGGATATTTCTCCGAATCCAGCCTCGGAAAAAATATTTGTGCATGCAGAAGATCAGATTTACCAAATTCAAATTTTTGATATATCGGGAAGGCTATTAAGAGGCATTTCATTTATTGGAAATAAAAACACATATGAATTGAAAATTGATCAACTTAAGGAGGGTGCATATTTTATAAAAGCTTATTCTGAAAATGGATATTCCGTTGAAAAATTTATAAAAGAATAATTCAAATCTGAAGTCATGAAATATATCTTAATACTAGCAGCTATTCTAACTTTTTCTTTCTGCTTAGAAGCTCAGATTGTCGACATCCCTGATATAGGCTTTAAAGATGCCCTTATAAGTCAAGGAGTAGATACCAATAATGATGGCGAAATTCAAGTTTCGGAAGCAGAGGGGATTGATAGTTTATATATCGATGGTATATCTTACGGCGTATTCTCACTTGACGGAATAAAATCATTTAAAAACCTGACGGTGCTTACTCTTTTTGAATTATGGGCCAGTGAGGTTGATATTTCTGGGATGTTCAATCTCGAAGAATTGAATGTCAGTGCCACGGAAGAGCAAAGTTTAATTGCAGTTGGGTGCACTGCCCTTAAACGAATCGATGGCTTCTTCCACAATGGTATTTTAATTGATCTTACTGATTGTTCATCTTTGGAATATATCGAAGGAGAAACATGTGCCAGAAGCCTACAGCTCACCAATTGTACAAACCTAGAACGACTGGAAATTGGTAGCTGTCAGCTCGATGATTTAGACATATCTGGCTGTGTAAATCTCAATCACTTCTATGTAGATACACATGGTATTATTGATGTATCCGGTCTGGCCGATGCCAAGCAATTAGATACTTTTGTCTTGATAAATGGTCCCTCTGATGCTCGTTTAGATTTTATCGATTTTCCTAATCTCAGCTATATTAGAGTTGATGGCGCAAATGAGTTCTCTGCCCATAATTGTCCAATGCTACATAAGATTGAAATATTTTTTTCAGCAAACACCATTGACCTTGAGAATTTGCCAAGTCTAAATGAATTTTGGGTGTCGACTTTAGCGGCAGAGTCATTCAGAATGGTCAATTGCCCCTCCATATCAAGCCTGAATTTAGATTTTTTGGAGACTCGAAACCTAATTATTCAAAATTGCATATCTATAACCGATTTAGATATTCCAAGTGCTATAATGTCCGATTCCTGTGATTTTTCCAATATGTCTGCATTAAAAAACCTGAGTATATTGATGGGTCCGGGAAAATTAATCCTTGATGGGTGTTATAGCCTGGAGACATTTACAATTGGAAATTATTCTGATGCACGTATTTACAATTTTGCCAGTTGTATCAACCTCAAAGAAGTCGATCTTGGCGCTTGCTATAACCTAGAGACTCTGATCTTGCAAAATGGCACCATGG
This sequence comes from Saprospiraceae bacterium, assembly GCA_965230575.1. GTDB lineage: Bacteria > Bacteroidota > Bacteroidia > Chitinophagales > Saprospiraceae > CAJXUU01. The sequence continues at coordinate 2,062,151 of OZ246013.1, read as the reverse complement.
AAAATATCACATTCACCGAACCATTTGTATTGTCGAATGTATGTGTAGATCCAGATGAAATCGTCGAAATGCAAACCTTTCTAAGCACTTTTCCAGATCTGGATGCGCAGATTACTACATCATGTGAATTTGCCAATAGTGGTAAACCATTTAAAATTTCAGGCAACTCAATCTTGGATATAAACAACGACAGTTGCAAGACATCAGATGTAGTACTACCTTTCTCAAAATACAAAATTGTTGACGATGTAATTGGAGAGCGGTTTTTCTTTTCAGATTCAGAAGGAAAATATGAATACAATATGTTTGAAGGTCAATATACTTATGGACCCGATTTTCTCTTTGGGGATTATATTTTTACCGCTTCTCCAGAAACCAAATCTATAGAGTTTCCAATTGCAGGATCTAATGTAATTCAAGACTTTTGTTTCATTCCGAATCCCGCCGAGGTGGATGTCATTGAGGTGCATCTGATTCCCTTGGATGTAGCCAGACCAGGGTTTGATTGTAGGTACCTAATTACATACACAAATACAGGAAATGTTACTAGAGGAGGTGATATAAAACTTACTTTCCAGGATGAATTTATGGATCTCGTTTCTTCAGAGCCGATGGTAGATGTAGTTGAAGACGGTTTTTTGTCATGGAGCTTTGAAGATTTGTTTCCTTATGAAACTAGAAGTATTGCTTTCACAATGAACCTGAATTCTCCAATGGAGACACCACCATTAAACGGAGGAGAAGTATTGGATTTCACAGCCGAGGTTGGACCATTAGGCAATCAGACTTTAACTGTTTATTGGTCATACCTAAATCAAGAAGTGGTCAACTCCTTCGATCCCAATGATAAGACTTGTCTCAATGGAAGTACATTTGATAAGGAACTCGTGGGTGACTATCTCAAATATATGATCCGATTCGAAAATACTGGAACGGCAGAAGCGGTCAATATTGTGGTGACAGATACCCTGGACAATTCAAAATTGGATATTCGAACTTTACAGGTTATTAATTCCAGCCATGAAGTAGAAACAGAACTTACTGATAATGTCATCAAATTCATATTTAGAGATATTTATTTGCCATTCGAAGATGCGACCAATGATGGATATGTGACTTTCAAGATCAAGACGCTACCAACTTTAGAATTAGGTGATGACATCAGGAATAAGGCAGAGATTTTCTTTGATTTTAATTTTCCGATTGTGACCAATACCACTTCGACTATTATTTCTGATTTCACTTCAACTGTTGATATTAAAAATAAAACTTTTGATATGGATATTTCTCCTAATCCAGCTTCGGAAAAAATATTTGTGCATGCAGAAGATCAGATTTACCAAATTCAAATTTTTGATATATCGGGAAGGCTAATAAGAGGCATTTCATTTATTGGAAATAAAAGCACATATGAATTGAAAATTGATCAACTTAACGAGGGTGTATATTTTATAAAAGCTTATTCTGAAAATGGATATTCCGTTGAAAAATTTATAAAAGAATAATTCAAATCTGAAGTCATGAAATATATCTTAATACTTATTATTATTTCTTTTTCTCTTGATTTTAATGCTCAGATAGTGAATATTCCAGATCTAGGATTTAAGCAATTTTTAATTCAGGAAGGTATAGACATAAACGGAGATACTGAAATTCAAATATCCGAAGCTGAAGCAGTTGAGAATATGTCCATTAACTCTATAAGTTTTGAAATAAATTCTATTGAAGGTATCAAGGCATTTGTAAATTTAAACACTCTTGAAATAGACTATATCAGTGTCGATACGGTAGATGTTTCTGGATTGGAGAAACTGGTTACACTGAGTATTTCTTCAGATAAAATATTGAGCCTCATTGCAATGGATTGTATTGCATTAAAAACTGTACAAATCGTTGATCAGGAATTCCTTAGCCTGATTGATTTTTCAGGTTGCATTTCGCTTGAAATTATTGACGGAAGTATCTGTGCAAATATTATAAAGCTTAACAATTGTATTTCTCTTAATGAGTTGCGATTTATCAATTGTAATTATTCATTGCTAGATTTAAAAGGATGTGAAAGTTTAACATATTTTGAAGCAGAAGTTTATAACAGTGATTTTTCTTTTAATTTTTCCGATGTACCTGCATTAGAAACTTTATATCTTGATGGATTTGCAATGTTTGATCTTGATATAATTGATGTTCCCAGTTTAAAAAACCTAAAACTTGATTTTATTTCAACAGCCAGAGTTATAAACTGTCCTGAATTGCAAGAAATAGAATTTTTCGTGGCAAAAAATATTGATCTATTTGAGTTACCTAAATTAACTGTTTTTCGCGCAGACTTATATGACACAAAATTATTGAAAATTGAAGAATGTCCCGCTCTGCAATCATTCGTAACCATAGGAGATATTGTGGATTTTGATGTTAAGAATTGTAATGCTTTAGAATCTATTTCCCTAAACAGTAATATTGAAAATGTCATTATAAACAATTGTAAATTTCTTGAAACTTTGAATTTTATGAAAGGATCAAATCCAAATTTATGGGACTTTACTGGTCTATCATCTTTAAGACATGTTTTTTCAACCCACAATGGACCCATTACACTCATATTAAATGGGTGTTACAATTTAGAATCATTTACTATTAAAGAAACCTTAGCAACAGAATATGATTTCTCTCCTAGTATTAATTTACAAAATTTAAGCTTGAATTCATGTTTCTCATTGGAAAGCCTAATACTTAAAAATAGATCTATGGAGAATTTGAAATTGAATTATGCTCCGTTCCTCGTAGATGTATGTGTTGATCTCGACGAACAAGAAGATGTACAATCCTATTTAGATTCTATGTTGGACCATGAAGTTTCAGTAACAACAGATTGTGAATTTGCAAGTGATGGTGTACCCTATAGCATTTCGGGGAAAACGTTTCTTGATACAAATAATGACAGCTGCCAAACTTCAGATATTTCAATACCGTTTAATAAATATAAAATATCAAATGAAATAATTGGAACTCGATATCTACTTACTAATGATTCAGGTCTTTACCAATATAATGTACCTGCAGGTCAATATACGTTTGGGCCTGAATTGCAACTTGGAGATTATATTTTCACCTCTTATCCAGAAAATAAATCCGTCGATTTTCCATCAGATGGTACGACTGTAAATCAAGACTTTTGCTTTATCCCAAATCCAGCAGAGGTAGATATCATAGAAGTGCATCTCATTCCTATCGATGCCGCAAGGCCAGGATTCGATACAAAATATTTAATCACCTATACTAATACTGGAAATATAACTCGTGGAGGGGATATCAAACTTACCTTCCCAGGTGATCTGATGGACTTGGTGTCAGCTGAGCCAATGGTTGATGTTCAAGAAGATGGATTTCTTTCTTGGGGTTTTGAAGATTTGATTCCTTATGAGACTAGAAGAATTGAATTCACCATGAATCTGAATTCTCCCATGGATACACCGCCTTTGAATGGAGGAGAAATTCTTAATATGAAGGCAGAAGTTGGCCCTTTGGGCAATCAAACATTAACTGTATATTGGTCTTTTCTCAACCAAGAAATTGTCAATTCTTTCGACCCGAACGATAAGACATGCCTCAGCGGAAATGCATTTGACCAGGAATTAGTAGGCGATTATCTAAAGTATATGATCAGATTCGAAAATACTGGTACAGCAGAAGCGGTCAATATTGTGGTGACTGATGCTCTGGATGATTCGAAGTTTGACATACATACTTTGCAGGTGATCAATGCGAGTCATGAAGTAGAAACAGAACTTACAGATAATGTAGTCAAATTCATTTTCAGAAATATTTACCTCCCATTTGAAGATGCGACCAATGATGGATATGTGACCTTCAAGATCAAGACGCTACCAACTTTAGAATTAGGTGATGACATCAGGAATAAGGCAGAAATTTTCTTTGATTTTAATTTTCCGATTGTGACCAATACGACTTCGACAATTATTTCTGATTTTACCACGGTGATTGATCATGACAACTTTTCTTTCGATTTTGAGCTTTCTCCTAATCCAGCGTCTGAATCTATATTATTGACCAGTGACGTACCGATTGAGGAGGTTGAAATTTTGAATTTAGATGGTCGGGTTATTGAAAAAACCAGTCTTATCGGTAGTCCAAAATACCATACTTTATCAGTGGCTCACTTGAAGTTTGGTGTTTATTTAATAAAAGTCAAGTCTAAAAGTGGTTTTTCAACTCAGAAGATCGTTATAGAATAAAAAATATCAGACATGCGTATCAACTGGAAATTTACACTGTTCATTTTTCTATTTATTTCTACTTTGACAAGTGCACAATCGGATTATCCTGTTGATATGAGAAGGACACTCAACAAAATGCAATTAGAATACATACAACCTGTTGAGAAATTTCCTTCATTCTTGGATAAAGGCTCTATAAAATACTTTGAATATGATTTTGGGTTCGAAATCAACGGAGGTGAAATGATGATACTTGTCCAAACGCGAAATGATGATGGCACCTATATTCCGCAAGTAGCTGTATCAGGGTTGGTCTCCACCCTGGCTACAAACAAACAAGAATTCGATATCAGAATAATGGGTACTGGAGACAGATACCTTGAAGAGACCAATAGTGATTGGGCAATTGAATCTCTGTTTATTCCCAAAATCGGAATGACAAATTATAAAATCGCATATTTAAAATCACTCTTTAAATCTGGAATAGGAGCAGTAAATATTCTTTATCTTTCCAATGAAGAGCTTGAAGTATTCCCGATTGTGAGATATTCAAATAATTAATTGATCGTTGTGAAATTTAGACTCATCCATTGTGCATTCTTGTCTTTCATTTGCTCTACAATGTTTGCTCAAAATTTCAAAATTCAAATGCATTCTCACAATGATTATGAACAAGAATTTCCGTTGTCAAAAGCGCTCTCAAATGATTTCAAATCAATAGAAGTAGATATATTCGAATATGAAGGTAGAATCGTTGTCTGTCATGATGATGATGACTTGCATTTGCAACCAACTTTGGCTGACCTTTACCTCGAACCCTTATCCAATTACAATTTCAAAAATGATCAATCCATTTTTCTTTTGATTGATCTAAAGATGGAAGGACATAAAATCCTGGATGTATTGCATAATTTGTTGGAAGCGTATGCTCCATTATTCAAAAATAGAAATCACCCATCCCAATATGCTCCTGTCCAAATTATTTTGAGTGGAAGTGTTGATAAGGAATATGTTTTTTCAAATACAGCATTCTCCTATTTCTTTATAGACGGTCGGGTAAGTGATCTTTCTTATAATCATGATTCTAATGTGATGCCCTTAATCAGTTCTGATCTTGTTGATTTGTTTTACTGGAATCGGAGAAAGAAAATTACAAGGTCTGCCTTAGAACCAATACTTCAAGTTATAAATGAGGCACATAAACAAGGCAAGATTATACGTTTTTGGAATACGCCAGAAAAGTCAGAGCTTTGGGATCTACTTGTGGCCATGAAAGTGGATCTCATAGGAGTGGATGATATTGATAAATTTGTACTTTATTCAAGCAAGTTTAATCGTTAATTAGGCATATTCAGGAGTAGACTAACATTCAAAGACGATAGCTTGAATTTTTAACTAAAAGGTAAAAGAAGCGCGGCCTTGACTGGGCTTTGGGATGCGGGAGCAGCCTTGCGTGCTGCATTGGGACAGTCTAGCGTTTTTTGGTTCGTTTTTTTGGCAATGCAAAAAATGAACGCCCGTCCTGGCGAAGGACAAGTTTAGGTTGAAAAATATTACCTCGTATTTAGGTGAAATACTAGAAAAACGGGGTTTCAATTCAGTAGTAACACCTATGCAATCATTGATTTATAAAGGATATTCCTACTTATGAATATCCCTAATTAGCTTACTAAACTTTAAAAGTTTAGTAAGCTAGTCTTCTTTTTTATTCCAGCCGTAGGCTTTGCGCATTTTGTGGTAGATGGCAGTGTTTTCGTATATTCCTCCAAACATTTCAGATCCAGGACCATAGGCAAATACGGGTATCAAATCTCCTGTATGATAATCGGAAGTGAATGCAGTCGCCAGGCTATCCATTTTTGATTCTTTCTGAATGGCAAATCCACCTGTCTCGTGATCCGCTGTAACTATGACCAAGGTATTCCCATCTTTTTCTGCAAAATCAAGCACAGCACCAATCGTCTTGTCAAAATCAAGCATTTCTGTAATGATCCAATCGGCATCATTGGCATGTCCACCCCAATCTATCTGACTACCTTCTACCATCAAAAAGAATCCATCCTCATTATCCTTATCCAAATGATTGATGGCCAAATTCGCTGCTGGATGCAAGTAATCCCGTCCCTGTGAAACCATCAGTGGAGACCCGTCGGCGGTATAGTACATTAGTTTTTCTACCCCTGTCATATCTATTTCATCTATTTCCTTATCTACAAAACTGAGGACTGTGTATCCTTTGGCGCGAAGCTCATCTGAGACATTGCGATCATCCATTTCTCTCCGCTCAAATGATTTCTGTCCTCCACCAATAAAAATCTCAACATCTGTATTTAGAAAATCCAACGCTATCTCCTCATAGTTTTGTCTGGATTTGTTGTGTGCTACAAACGACGCTGGTGTTGCATGATCGATGGTTGAAGTAGCAACCAATCCAGATTTTAATCCCTTGGCTTCAGCTTCTTCCAAAATCGTCTCGATTACCATGGTGTCAGGATCAACTCCGATTGCACCATTATAAGTCTTTTTTCCACAAGCAAAGGCTGTGGCCCCAGCGGCAGAGTCCGTAATCAATGCATCACTGCTATAACATTTGTGCAATCCAATATTCTTAAACCTTTCCAGATTTAATGAATTACTATTGCTATATAATCCTGCACTTATCTGAGTGATTCCCATGCCATCACCAATCATTAAGATGATATTTTTGGCTTTTTTGACCTTGGGAGTTACTACCGCCTTTTCTACTATTGCGGGTTCTGAGGTAATCATTGCCTTCTTATTCGTATCGCATGATGAAATAGCGAAACTAGAGAAAATTACCACAAAGAAATATTTTACCATTTATACAATTTGTTAATTCAACTCAAGATATATTTTTTCCCTGGCAATGATCTGATAGCGCCCTTAAATTCAAGATTTAATAACATGGAGGCTAACTCTGAAGGTGTCATTTTGAGATGAAAATTAAGGTCATCAACTGTAATTTGAGTATTCTTTTTCAGTATATCAATTACTTTTTGCTCTTCATGAGAAAGATCTACAAACAGTGATTTTTGAACCACCTTTTCTTTATCAAATTCGTCCCACCTCATGATGTAACCAATATCATCTGCAGATTCCAAAAGATATGCTTTGTGTTGTTTTATCAATCTATTGCAGCCTTCTGATACTTCATCATTTATCCTTCCTGGAATGGCAAATACATCTTTATTATACGTATTGGCAAATTCAGCGGTAATTATAGAGCCGCCTCTTTTCTTGCTTTCGACCACTACGACCACATCACTCATACTTGCTATAATTCTATTGCGCATGGGAAAATTTTCTCGATCAGGATTAGTCTCTGTTGGGAATTCTGTCAACAATCCTCCATTTTCGATCATTTGAGTGGCAAGTTTTTTGTTTGATGCCGGGTACATTCTATCCAGGCCATGCCCCATAACACCAATTGTCTCCATCCCTAATTTCACCGCTTGATTATGGGCACAGGTATCTATACCAAATGCCAGCCCCGAAACTATCTGCACGTCGTAATGCTGAAGACCAGAAATCAGTTTTTCGCAATTTATCTTTCCTTGTTCAGTGGGTTTTCTTGTTCCGATTATCGCTACTGTTCGGGGATGATTAAGGTTCATCTTACCGCGACTATAAAGGACCAGTGGAGATGAATCAAAATGCTTCAGTCGTTGTGGGTAATCTTCAGAATGAAAAGCAACAGCTCTACCGCCATTTTTTTGCAAATACTTGATTTGTGCTTCAGCTCTTGAGAAAGCTTCACTGTGATTGACAATTTTAGCAATTGTTTTCAAGCCTACCTGTGGTATTTTTGAGAGTTCTTTTTTGGATGCCGAAAATACAGCTTCCGCGCTGCCGCAATAGCTAATCAAAAGCTTTGCAATGACAGGTCCTACGTCAGGAATCAACGTTAGTGCAATGTTGTGTAAAAGGTTTTTATCCATTATTGTGCGTCTTGCGCAAGTCGAAGGAATTGATTTGCCTTGTTTTGGTCTCCTATACGGTTGTAAACTGTGGCAAGTGCTTCCAACACTTTTTTGTCGTAATTATTCATCGTATATGCTCGGTTGAGGTAGTGCAAAGCCCATTTTGGTCGATTGGACTGTATCATGACCTCATCCAAACTGGTCTCAATATACCAATTTTTCAAATATTCCGAATCATTGGTCCTCGGCTCAAGATAGTCCAAGTACTCATTTATATAAGAGACATCTGGTCTTTTTGACATTACTTCCGCGAATCGTTTTAGAAGCAATTTCTCATCTCTATCCTTTTTGTACAACTCTGCAGCTATGCCAGCCTTCATCAAATTTCCATTCTGATAAGTCGGATGAATATCGACGGCTTTTTGTGCGTATTGGTAAGCCTGATCCAAAATCTCATACTTATCTGAAGCATTAGAATCTTTTCCCTCATTGTACAATGCAGTAGCCATAAAAGAATTCGCTCTTGCACTATTGGTACCATTCGCTACCGCAGATCTATTCAATGTCAATGCAGATTCCCAATCAGGCACCCGTGTTATCGTCTTAAAACAGTAACCGACTACCATTATTCCAGCCAATGCTGAAGCTGCTATCATTCCAGTGTTACCCTTCCATTTTCCCAACTTCTCAGAGATTAAATATGCTGCTAAAATTGCCAAACCTACAGAAGCCATGTAGATGAACCTTTCATTCATAAACGTTCCTAGGTTAATTACAATATTGGACACAATGGTCAGTGTCGCAAGATAAAATAGTATGGCATAACTGGATATTCTTTTAGCCTTGATTCCTCTGAGTCCCCAATAAGCAATGCCAATATAAAGCAACAATGAGCCCAAGGATCGCAAATCAGCCCAACCCAAAATCGGAATAGCATATGGATAATAGTCATGATTCAATGGATGAGGGAAAATATACAATTGGATGTACTTGTACAAGGTAAACATAATGGTGGCCATCTTCTCACCGCCAGACATGCCCAAGAAGGGATTATTCATCAAATCACTGATTTCCTGCCCAAATTGAGGAACTCCTGCTACTTTGAATCTTAGGCTTAAATAAACAATTGTCGTGACAATCAAAGCTCCAAGCAATTTTAGATTGGGCTTCCATTTATATTCTGAAAAGAAATAAATAGTCATTGGTATAACGGCCAAAAACGTGATAGAATTCTCTTTTGATAATAAGGCCAAAAAGAACAAGATACAAGAACTCAACATCCAAAGAATACTCTTTTTATCCATGTATCTCAGCGAGGTATACAAAGTCGCCAATGAAAATAGAAGGGCCAAAATTTCGTCCCTTCCCTTAATATTTGCAACGGCTTCACTATGAATCGGGTGGGTAATAAAAAACAAACTTGCCAAAAATGGAATCGCCAACCACCAGGACACTGCATCTTTTTTACGAAACATCATTGACAAGATCCTAAATAGTAAAAGGCCCGTGAGCGCGTAAAACAAAATATTCAACCAATGGCTTGTTGCAGGATTGAGTCCTCCTTTTATATCATATTCGATCGCATAGGTGATTAGAGACAATGGCCTGTATCTATTTCCTTGAACAAGGTTTCTCTGTTCTCCAAAATAGCCTGTCATGCTCTCTGTAGTCAGTAATTCTTCGATTCCATCAAATCCTTTTTTGGTGAATTGATTATCGGTAATTACAATTTGATCATCGAGCACATAACCAAAATCTGGAGCCTGAAAATAGATAAAGAATGGCAAAAGGAAAATAATTTTAGCCTTCCACCAATTTTTCTTCCAAAAACCACCGGTAAAAAATGGGACGATCGGTTGGACTACTTTTTTAGCCGCAGTCTTTGAACTAGTTGAAGCTGACTTGGATTTGACTTTCGCAGACTTCTTGGATTTTTTTTTCGCCATGGTTTCAAAAGGTCGTTTTGATTGAAATTTTACTCGATGATTCCCAGTTTTTTGGCTCTTTCTTCCCACCGTTTTCTAGCGAGTGCCTGCATATCCGTAACATTGTCAGATTCATCTACTATTTCCATTCCAAGAATGGTTTCCATCATATCTTCCATCGTTACCAATCCTGTGATACTACCATAAGTATCGTGGACAATGGCAATATGTTCATTTTCATCGGTCAAATAGGCAAAGAATTCTTTAAGAGATTTGTCCTGCTTGATCAATTTAATATCACGTTTAATTGATTTTAGCGATTCGTTTTGTCTTCCTTCCAGCATGGCTTGCAAGATATCATCCTTCAATACAAGACCAGTTACAGAATCAGGAGTCTTATCGAATACAGGAATTCTTGAAAATCGCATGGGTTGATGATTGTCATAGTATTCTTGCAATGTTGTATTTTCATCGATGATCTGCATTACTGTACGTGGTGTCATTATATCCTGAACCTTCAAAGTATCCATTCCCAATAGATTGGTGATGATCGAAGATTCTTTTTCTTCCAACGCGCCACTTGATTTCCCGACATCAGCCAAGGCCAAAAAATCTGTACGGGTAAGTACACCTTTTTCTTTATCTTTTTTGAAGCTTTTAGTTATCCATTGTGACACCCAAATCAAAGGAGCCAATAATTTTAATAAAATGGATAGTGATTTGACTGTAAATGGCGTCAGACTTCTCCAATTGTTGGCTCCGATTGTCTTTGGTATGATTTCAGATAAAAACAAAATGGCTAAAGTCATGATTATGGCTACCAACGATTCATAGCTTAGAATCCCAAAAAGTGGTTCCTCACCTGCAAACATGGTAGCTGCCATCGCTCCTACCCCAATTGCCCCTACAGTATGTGCAATGGTATTCAAGGTAAGAATGGCAGACAATGGTCTGTCTATATCTTCTTTGAATCGTTCTAGTGCCTTACCCAGACTAGAACCTTTGTTAAGTTCTGTATTTACAAATGTCGGTGTAATACTCAAAAGTACTGCCTCCCAAATCGAACATAAAAATGAAAAAACGATTGATACTAACGCAAATAATAAAAGTCCCATACCACAAAGAAACGAAGTATTCTCATTCTATTTAGCCTTATAAGCAAAAAATACATCTTCAAACGATTCAAGAAAGAATAATCAAATTATATCTTTTTAATAGTCAGTCTATAGTAGTCGAAGTAGAAAGATTGATTATTTTTGGAAAATCAAGACAATTCTCTACATTTTTTGATTAGTAAAATGAGTCTAAATGAAATCGCAAATTAAATACCCTGTCCTCATCCTCCTTATGATAATTCTGTATTCATGCAAAGGAGATCAACCTAAAATTGAGACCGACAATACCCTGGATATATCCATTCGGCGTGAACCGAAAATGCTAAACCCTTATCTTAATCCAATAGCCATTGCCCGAGAAATATATCAATATGTCTTTGTCCCAATGGCGGATTTTGATCCAGAAACTTATAAACTCACACCTATACTCATAAAATCTATTCCTGATGTTCAAAAAGTGGAAGAAGGTCCTTTTGCTGGAGGAACAAAATATACACTGGAATTTAAGGAAGAAGCAAAATGGGATAATGGTTCACCCATTACAGGAAAAGATTTACTTTTTTCGATAAAGGCTATTAAGCATCCTGGAACTAATGTAGCAACTTACAGAGACTATGTAAAATGGATTAGTGATGTGGTAGTAGATCCTGAAAATGAAAGAAAAGTTGATATCTATTTTAAGGAGTATTATATCCTTGCCAAGGAGCTGGCTGTCACTATGCAAGTCTATCCACAATACGTATATGACCCGACTAGTGCTATGGACGAAATATCGCTGCAAGAATTGGGCAGCCCCAATGCTGAAAAATTGGTTGAATCCAATTCAAATCTCACTGCATTTGCTACTGAATTCAACAGTGTCAAGTTTTCACGAGAAACAGTAGTCAATGCAGGCCCCTATAAATTTAAAGAATGGATTTCCAATCAATCAATCATACTCGAGAAAAAGGAAAATTATTGGGCCGAAGGAACGGATATTCCGTTTTTACAGGCTTATCCTGAAAAAATTGTGTTCCACATAATTCCTGATGAGACTTCCGCCATCACGCAGGTAAAAGAAGGAAACATTGACCTTATGATGAATGTCACTTCTTCTTCATACATGGACCTCAAGGAAAACGAAGTATATGGCAGTCAATTTCAATTTTTGACGCAGGAATTGATGAAATTCTATTACATCGCCATTAATAATAGTAAGCCCGAATTGTCAGATCCCGATATCAGAATGGCTTTGGCCAAATTGAATGATGTACCCAAACTCATTGAAATACTGGAAAACGGCTTGGGAAGCCAAACTGTTGGAATATTTAACAGTAAAAAAGAGTACTACAACAAGTCGTTGAAACCTATACAATTGGATATCGAAGGTGCCAAAGAGATATTTAAAAATGAAGGTTGGTCCGATACAAACAATGATGGAAGTATAGACAAGGTGCTAAATGGCAAGCGTGTCGAAATGGATTTGGACATCTTTATTACAGGATCTGAATTGAGTAAAAATGTGGCCCTCTTACTTCAAGAAAATGCCAAAAAGGCGGGTGTTAAGATCAATATCATTACCAAAAAGTACGCCGATACCAAGAGAGATAATCTAAAAACTAGGGATTATGACTTGATTCCACTATTACTCAGTCAAGATTTGGCACTTGATGATCCCTATGGAAAGTGGCATAGCGACAATGACGATCCTTCCAAATCAAATGACGTAAGTTACAATTCTGAAGTAGCAGACGAACTCATAGAAAACATTCTTACTGCTCAAGACGACAAGGTTAGAAATGAAAATTATCTGAAATTGCAAGAAGTAATGTATAATGATCAACCAGTAATATTCTTGTACAGCCCTGTAGAGAGAATTATTCTCAGCAATAGATGGGAAGGTAAAAGTACGCTGAAGCGACCGGGGTATTTGGGGAATACGTTTAGGGCGAAGTAGGAGGTCCTGTGATCTTAGAAATTATTTAAATAAAAAAGTCTGAACAACATTGTATTGCTCGGACTTTTTTGGTATTAAAAAAATATTTCGATTTAGGTGTCACAAAAATAATTATACTTAGTTATAGGAATAAATTTGAATTAAGAAGCACCTAAAACTTGAACTAAATGTATGGTAGTTTTTGTGGTATTTTTCATGTGATAAAATTTGATAATATCATTTATATTAAATTTTTACTTATAAATACTATCTCATTATTTAAACCATTCAGTCCTAGGTTTTTAATATATCTACATTAGTGAACTTTTATAAAACAACTACTTATAATACTGATTTACAAGCATTTATCAAAATCACATCTCAAAAAATTGTCATTGCTGAAATATTTTATTTGTTGAATTTATTTCGCTATGTTTATCATGTTAAGAAAGTCTAAACCAATAATCTATCATATCAAAAACACCAAATTATGATCAATCAATCTTGTATTATTTAATAGAGAATAAAGAAGAAGTATTTGATTTCATATATCAGCATTTTTTCATAGATATATAAATCATCCTACTACTTCATTTATCAAGTCTACCAATTAATAAATATGTATTCCTATCAATGGGATACAATTAAAATCTATTGTATGAAACCATTTTATAAGTTGCTCTTTGCGACAATGACAGTGTTATGCTTAGTAAGTATTGCAGAAGCACAAAAAATCATTTCCACCGATCAGAAATCGACATTTTTGGGTCCAAAATCCCTCACTTTTAGGGCGTTTGATAATAATCTTAATGGTACGGATTCTGACTATCTTATTCTTACCAATACTGTTTACATCCATTATGGAACCAAATTTTCATTGACAAATGCAAATTTTACGGTTAGAAATAGTGGCAATGTCTGGCTTCCAAATCAAGGAAATGAACTGGCCACTGTTGAATTCGAATATTTAGGCCTTGACCCTATTCCGCCAGGATCCAATTTATGTATTTTTATTGGTCCAGAGGGGGTTATAGATGTTATAGAAATATATTTGGATGGCCACTCAGATCCAAATATATTTGGAATTAGCGGCAGTTCTGCAGCTAGCATTAATCTTCCTACAACTGAAACCAGTACCTTGTATATTACCCAAGGAACTTGGGCAGAGTCGGAATTAGGTGAGTTTACACTAGGTGGTAATGTTGTAGACGGTCTTGGAATTGGAATTTCAGATTCTCAGTGGCAGGCACAAGGAGCACCAGGAGAATTAGATCCTCACGGAGGTGGGCTAGGCACGGGAGGAAACGGTCCTGGTGACTATTGGGGAGTTCTTCAATGTAATGGAGAAATCTACATTTGTGACTATCTAAGCTTACAGCCTTATGTCGAAAACTGGGTTTTGTCCCAAACAGGAGACTTGGGTGATCCACATAACGATCCAAGTGAATTATGTGATGAATTATGTGATTTACTTTGTACTGATTGTGATTTTAGCGTACAAATTGAAATTCAAGTACAGAGGGATCCGTTCCATGATTGCACCGCAGTTGCAGCCGCGGTCTCATGCGACCCTCCCTTTAACTATGAATGGCAAAAGAAAATTAATGGTGAATGGATCAGTCTTATTTTCGCTACATCCGAAGATGGTACCATTGCAGACTTTACAGATATCTACCGTAATGAAGAATATAGATTGGTTGTCAGATGTTCTGATTATTGCACTAAAATTTCCAATGTAGTATCTTTTCATGGATGTCCTGACGAACCCTGTTTATCTAACATCAGTGGATATCAAAACTATTGTCACCTTTCTGTTACTGTTACAGACTGCACAACTGCTACCTACCAATGGTATGCTCTCCTAGATGGTTCATACTTACCAATACCTAGTGCAAATACAGCTCATTATACAGCAAGCCAAGCAGGAGAATATATTGTCTTGGTCAGTGGCTGCGATGGGTGTGAAGAATTGGTTTGGAATTTTAATATTGAACCCACCAACATTAAAACTTTTGTTGAGGATGTTGACCTATGTTCATATGCGGTATGCGTATTAACCACAGCCGATTCCATCTTAAATATTACTGTTGTTGTAGAAGATACAATTGACTTAAACAATGAATCCAATTTTTCTTTCAATTACCCAAATACAATTCTAGGACTGGAAGTAATGACAAATGATATCAACTTTTGGTTAGACAGCAAAGGTTATTATGGTGATGCTTATGTAGCAGGAGAATCACCCAAATGTAAAAATGGATTGCTTTTAATAATTGAAGATACTGATGTGATATTTGAAGACATTATTTATTCCATTCCTACCACAAATTCTGATGCTCAGATTGTAACTGCCGAATGGGAAGAATTTGATTGCAAGACTGAAGTTATAGGTTTTAAGTTATTAGCAATTTCTGATTGTGAAAATTATACCGCCATTTCATGGAGTACAGGAGAAACAGGAGAATTTATTATTGTCGATGCTCCAGGAACATATTCGGCCTCAGTGAATTGTGGCAACGGGTGTATTATGACGGAATCTATAACCATCATTAATGACCCCAGCTCACAGAGTTTGGCGATTTCGGAGCACCACGTGCCTAACTTTTATGAGCTCCAAAAACCAAAAGTAGAAGACGTTGACATTAGGGCTTCTGGAATCAAAGTCTACCCCAACCCTGGAAGAGGTCTGTATACCGTTGAAGTAGAATCAGGAAATCATGAAAGCATTTCTTTGAGCCTCTTTTCCACAACTGGGATATTAATGAAATCATTTGGACCTATTGTAGCTCAAAATGGGAAAGTAAAAGCAAGTATAGATATTCAAGATTTACAAGCTGGTATTTACTTATTGAAAGCCAATGAACTCCGAACAGAAAATGTATCCAAGGTAATTCTCATTAAATAAGCTATTCACGCAAAAATTCAATACAATGAAAAATTTAATTAAATATATAACACTACTTATTGCGCTCTTTTATTTCGGTCTTGAACTTCAAGGGCAACCACCTGATGATGGAGATCCAGCCAACTATGAAGTTAATGAAAGCATGTTTTTACAAGCAAATTACACCTCGGTTTCTTCACCAGAAGCTGCCTCATTAGGGAAGTTTGGTGATTATAATGTAAATACATTTACAGGTGGATTGAGTTTAAACATACCACTTTGCAATTTGAGTACACGAAGTTTGAATTATGGACTGAGTCTTGTCTATGATGGTACTGGTAATAAAGTAGAAACATTACCTTCTTGGTCAGGTTTGGGATGGTCATTAACAGGTGTGCCAGTAATTACAAGAACCGTAAAAGGAAAACCAGACACACATAATAATTATTATAGCAAATCTACCGTAATACAAAATAACATACAAGTAAATGCAAGTTTGTCACAACGATATGCATTTTATCAAGATGTTGAAGATCAACTGATAGAAACGCAGGCTGATGAATTCAACATCACATTTCCAGGCGGAAATGTAAAATTTTATGTGATGTATGATTTGACAGTTGTCATGGCAGAACAGCACGACATCAAAATAATTCCTTCACCACCACTGAGCGGAGATAATGGAATCTATCACTTTACAGTAAAAGATGCCAATGGAAATACTTATTATTTCAATGAAATAGAAGAAACTTATGTCGAAAATGATGATGTCGAAGGTACACTTCTTATCAACTATGATTACAACTCTGCTTATTATTGCAGCACAATAACATCTTCTTTAAATAATGATGTCTTGTCATTCACTTATTTATCGACTAATGATTTTGAGTACTACTATGATTTAAATCCAGAGAAAAATATAACCACGAAATACGGTACTGACCCTTTAGCAAGTTGCAGTATTTGCAAGGAGGATGCCAAGTATATATTGAGTCCATCATTGCAAAAAACAAAGGGAAGAAAGTTTTTAGATAACGTAGAATACAGAATAAATGGGTCAACTGTAGAAAAAATAAAAATAAACTCCTCGGCGAACTTGTGTCAATACAAAAAACCTTTTGACCGAAGAATAAACACCATCCAAGTCTTTGAAGGAGACATGAGTACGGCAAAATATGAAATAGACTTTGATTTCAATATTAGTGAAGACCGGTTGAAGCTTACTCAAATTCAAAAAGTAGGTCATGACGGTGTAAAATCATATAGATATGGTTTTAATTACTTTGAGACACAACTACCCGAGCCTTCATCATCAAGCATTGATGCGTGGGGATATTACAATAACAATGGTAATTCTAATAGTCTAATTCCTACTATAAATGGATATGGTGAATATGCTGATCGACAACCAGATCTAATTAAATCAAAGGCAGGAGTATTAAAATCAATAACTTATCCAACTGGAGGATACAGCGAATTTGATTATAAATTGAATCGTGGAAGAATCAATGCAAACTATGAATTCAAAAATGTAGGAGGATTAAGAATCCAATCTGTTAACACCTTTGACTCTGATGGTTCGTTGATTCTAAAAAAAGAGTATGAGTATGTAAATCATCAAAATAAAGAAAACGGAATCATATTTTATGATATTAAGTTTCAAAGAAATGAGGAATACCATTTTATTAAACCAGAGACCCTAGATCCTTGTAATGAAACTAACGGAGACCTTTGTTGTGAATATATCTGTTCATTTAAAAAGAATTCTACTCACAATACTGCCACAATAGCAGCATTTAAAAGTACACATATAGGGTATCCAAGAATAGAAGAGCATTTATACGATGGCTATGGTTCTTTGGGAAAGAATATCTACCACTATGAGGTCAATCACTCTGATATTAAACTTTTTCCGAATTTGGTGCTTACCGAAGTTTTCGATTCAAGTGGAATTAAAGTTAGTGAAACGGAAAATATTTATATGGGCAAATATGATCCAGTGGTCAATAGCTATTTTTCCTATGCGGTCACTCCAAAGCTTAAACAAAATAATTTTTACTACATCAAAGAAGATATTTGCAACGACAATGCAACAGGAAATGATTGTTGGACACACAAATATAGTGAAGGAATAGGAGGCCCAGCATACAAAACCAAATATGAGCACTCTCAATTTGCCAATATCAGAACCTATAGAAATTTCATTGAAACTACTATTCAAAGAACTTTTTATGATTCAGGAGCCACCAATGTAATCAAGACTACCGATTATGATTATGATCCTGATTTTAGAAATAATAAACCAACAACAATCACGATATCAGATGGAAATAACTTCTCAAGGACAATAGAATATACTTATCCTTATGCCTCTTCCGATCCAATACATTTAAGTATGAAAAATAAAAACATACTTCACGCACAACTGGAAGTAAGAGTAAATAATGGATCCGCCAATGGGATACAAACCATATATGGGTTTGAAGCTGGAAAAATAGTTCCTATAACTTTTAATCAGTTGAAAGATGATGGAACATGGAAATTTAAGGCAAGTATTGACCAATATGCTTCAGGTCTGTTTCCTAAAGAAATAAACAAGAACACCTTAACCGAACCAATAGAGTACACATATTATAGTAATTCTAAGGGAGGATTATTAAAAGACATGACCTATGGCAATAGGGTGACAGATTATACCTATACAGCATTTCGGGAACTGGAGTCGATTACTGACTATAATGGTATTGCTTCTGCCTTTTTATACGATGGAGTAGGAAGGCTCAAACAATCCACTTCCCAAAATGGACGGGTTGTTAACGATATCAATTATAATCAAGCACATACAAATGGAGGAGACAACAAGATAACATCCGTTGTAAATTACGCACTAGACTCCAGTATACCAACATTGACCTTTGAATCAATTTTTGATGGAATAGGAAGAAAATTGGAAGATAGGAAATTGGGATATACCCAAAGTGGAAACGACTATATTACTACTAGTATTTATAATGGATTAAACAGTGTGATTCGGTCAACAGACCCAGCCACGGGTGGGACAACTGTAAATGAATATGAGGCATCTCCTCTACAAAGAGTGCAAAATTCTACCCCACCAGGATCACCATCTCCTTTGATTACAATCTTTGGTACGAATACAGAGGTTATCGGAGGGTATGCACCAAGTACGTTGTATAAGACATCAATTATAGATGAAAATGGTATTATCAATGCTACCTACAGTGATGTTTTTGGAAGACAGATTGCCACTATAACGGATGAGGCCGGGCTCAACTTAATATCCACCTATACATACAATGACAGAGATCAAGTACTCACAATTCAACCACCTGGAGGTGGTGCGCAGTATATTTATACATACTTTCCTGATGGTTTACTCGAATCAAAAACTATTCCTGACAAAGGGACATATTATTACACTTACAATGACCAGGATCAATTAGAAACTGAGACCCAACCCAATGGTGAGATTCTTACCTATTCTTATGATCCCGTCTACAATGAATTTTTGAGAACTGTAACATTGGATAATCAAGTCATCATCGACAATACTATGGTGGGACATTCTGGGTGGTTGTCTACCGAATCTGTAGCGATTTTTGATGAAACTGGCCTAACCACCAATAATACATTTAACCATTATATAAATCATGATGATTTAGGTAGACCAGAACAAGAATTAAGAAATTATGGAAGTGGAATCAGCACATTCACATATCTCTATGACGACGCTGGAAATATTACAGAAACAACAAGGTCTCATATCAGTCCATTAGGAAATATAAATTATACTATGACATCCCGTTTTGACAAAGGAGTTCGGAATATCCATAATGATATGGATGTCGAAGGTGCATTCATTGACATTTCAGATTTAGTATTTGATGATAGAGAGTGGTTGCAAAGTAAATCGTTGGGAGGTGGGTTACAAGGAATATCTTACGACTATAATCCAAGAGGTTGGCTCACTCAAATTAATAGTGTAGAAAGTACCATTCCAGGATATATTCCATGTAATGATGGAGATGGAGATCAGCCTTTATGTGATTGTTTCGGACCATACACTGTTCATTCATTGGAAATCTTCTATGATTGTCTGGAAATGGCAACAGGTCAGCCCACCAATGTAGCTCTCAACATTATTTCTTCGACCATAAACGGTGAATCTCAATCCGTATTTGATGAACAAACTGTTATAATTCCTTTTAATGGAGGGACTTATGACCAAGCCTCTTCATACTCCAATAATATTTCCCTTGACTTAGGCGGAGGACTTGGAGAAGGTGGCGGAGGTGGTCCTGGTGGTGGTAATCCTGGTCAGGCGATTGATGATGTCTTGCAATACATTTATGATTGTCTGGTAGCCGCAGGTTTGGACCCCTCAAATAATTCGGAACCTGGAGATATCATCGGAGGTCTTCAATACGCAATTTTTGATGCACTTAATATAGGTGCGGATGGGCAATTGCCTATAGACCCCACCAGTTCAAGTGATAGCCTTAGTGCTAATCTTTTTGGTATGGAAATTCATTATTTTGATGGAAATTCGGAGCTAAATGCACCTCCACAATATAATGGCAATATTTCATGGATAGAATGGGCCAACTTTAGCGAACCAGTTCAGCGATATGGATTCTCATATGATGGGGCGAATAGATTATTAGCTGCAAAATATGAAGCGGAAAAAATTGAAGAGTGCGACAAAATATTTCAAGGAGTCTTTGATGTCAATATAGCAGGTTATGATCCAAGAGGTAATATCCTTGGAATTACCAGAAACGGGATAACTGAAATAGTGAACAATACACCGACTTTTGGGCTTATTGACGACCTCACCTTTATCTATAATGACACCAATTCAAATCTTCTGGATAGAGTTGATAATAATGCCAATATTGATTTTGGATTTTCTTCTGAAACCGCGGACTATACATATGATACTGGAAATCTCAAAACCGATTCAGGCAAAAAAATAACCAATATTGATTACAATTATATGGACCTTCCACTGAAAATAGAGATAGAGGGCAATACCATATTTAATACCTATGACGCCAATGGAAGAAAATTGCGATCAAGAATAATATCCAATAGTCCTGAACATGAATCAGTGACTTATGACTACATGGATGGTATTGAATACAAGGATGAAAGCCTGGAAGCTATTTATAATAGCGAAGGCAGATACATTATTGATAAAGAAAATGAGAGTTATTTTGAATTCTTTCTAAAAGATCATTTAGGAAATACGAGAGTACGTTTTGCGGATAAGGATAATAATAATATCTTAGACATTGAGCCTGTAGAAGTACCAGGCCCAACAGGAGGAGTGAATATGGAATATCAGGAGTATTTAGGTGCAAAATCCTATTATCCTTTTGGAATGGAGTTTAGTCATAATGCAGTGACTACTGATGAAGGTAATTTGTATTGGGTGGGTGAAGAAGGAGGGGTTGAGAATCGGTATACCTATAATGGGAAGGAATATATCGATGACCTTGACATTAATTTGCATGATTACGGATTCCGTTACTATGATCCTGCAATAGCGAGATTTACAACTATTGATCCTTTAGCAGAAGAGTATAGTTTCCAATCTGGATTCGCTTATGCCTCAAACAATCCAATCAAATTTATTGATTTTATGGGATTGTCAGCTGCAAGTTCTGTAGACATGGAGAAATTTGAAAAAGCTAAAAGTCTTGCTACTAACATTTATACTTCAAGTGACAAGAATACTAATACAGAATCTCCAGATGATATTATAATAGTTTTTTCTAGTGTCTCAGGATATGGTCATGTAGGCTTATTAGTGGGTGATGATGACAAAGGTTGGCGTTATCTTTCTAAGAATGGTGCAGCAAGTTCAAGTAGTTCTGGTGGAAACGATAATACCACTCTTAAATTTAATACTCTTGAAGAATTCAAAGAAAAGGTAACCGATACAGGTTTCCGCTATACCTATGGTTATAGAATTGAAACAGATGATAATACAGATGAATCAGCAATAAAAGCCGCATCAGGTAAATTGAAAGAGCAGTACAACATTTCCAGCGATAAAAACTGTACTTCTGCTTGTGAGGCTGCATTAGAAGCCGCAAAAGTCGAAGTTAAGCCTACAATGTGGCCCAGAAGACTAATGAATAGACTAAAAGCGACCCAAAAAGGCGAAGCTATTGACCTAAAGAAAAAAGAATAGAAATGAAAAAGATAAAATGGGTTTTAGCAATACTGGCAATAGTGACATTATTGAAGTTTGCCTCAAACAAAACTCGACATATTTGGACTTTTAACTCTTCATCAATTGAAGAATCAAAGGAAAAAGAATCATTTGTTTATCAATACGAAATTATTGATGTGGAATACTTTAATGAAGCAGAAGCTAAAAATATTGTTAAGGACGTAGTGATCTGGAAAGAAAAGCAATTAACAACTGAACCCTTCCTAATTTTTTTCCATCCACGAAGATCCAATGGTAAACATTCTTTGATATTAAAATCTGAATCATTTCGCCAAGAGCCCATGGTTTTTGCAAGACTTAAGGGAAATGGATATAGTGGTAATCAAAAAGGAAGTCACACAGTATTAACCGAAGATGATTTTAACGAAGAAGAAGAAATAATACTGTATACTGATAACAAAAATACTTTAGCTTCTTTAAAAATTAGAGCTAGAAATTAACAGAATTACTTGGAGTTTAGAGCCTCACATTGGTGGGGCTTTTTAGCGTGAAACAGATGTTGATTTACCAGAATCAGAAGAATGGAAACTTTCAATATGATCATTACATGTACCAATGATGTAACCTCCATTTGTTAAATTTCAATGAAAGCTTTTTTGGGATGGATACAGTGAAACGCCCGCATGATCTTCAATTTCATGTACATAATATCCGAAAGAAAAGAATTAACCCTTTGGATAAAAAGAGGAATTCTACCATTCAAGTAGTTTGCAACTCCTCTTGCTATTCCCTCCAGAACTTCAACAGTCATTTTTTCTGGATGAGTCATTATGTGTAAGCTCTAGAAGTTTTAATTCTCTCAACGCCATATTAATTAGACAATAAACATACTTTTTATGGTATAATACTCAAAAATAGTTGGTGAAACCTTTACAAGGTGCTGATTCACAAATATATACGGAAGGTTTATTGAAAGCGTTTTCAATAAACTTTCTTTGTTTATGAAAAACAAGAAAAAAAAGATGTTGGGCTTGTGGTTTTACGGACACGATAAAATGGGGGAAACAGTCAGGAAAACAGCGTTATAAATGCAAGAATTGTGGCATTTTATTTACTTCTAAAAACCAGGGAAGAAAGCTAGCAAACGAGTTTATCTGGTTTAAGAAATGGGTTCTTGAGCGTTTAACATACAGATACTTAGTCAAAGATAGTGGCTATAGTAAAGCTACATTAGAAAGAAGGTTTAAACATTATTTGAATAATGCACCAGTCTTTCAAATCAAAAGAAATTTAGAGGCCAATATCGTAATGGATGCAACCTACTTTACAGGCGAACTATGCCTTATGCTTTATTATGATTACGATTTAAAATATTGCCAATTGTATAGATTTGGTAAGAAGGAAATTTTCAGTGAAATTAAAGAGGATTTAGAGAATTTATTGAAGCTGGGTATTAGAATTAAGTCTATTACCAGCGACGGTCATCCTGCAATTTTGAAGGCAATAAGAGATGTTTTGCCTGATGCAATTCATCAAAGGTGTGTTGTTCATATACAACGAGAGGCAAACATCTGGTTGCGTAAAAAGCCTATAAATCAAGCCTCTATAGACCTTAAAGCAATCGTTCGTCTAATTTCATCGATCAAAACATCGAATGATAAGCTCGTATGGATAAGAATGTTTGATGATTGGTTTGCTAAGTATGAAACATTCATTAAAGAAAAAGCAAAAAGCGAATTAACGGGTCGTTGGTGGTATAGGCATAAAGACCTCAGAAGGTCCGCCATCATGATCAAAAAAGCTATTCCCAATATGTTTCACTATTTGGAAACCTCATCAATTCAAAGTAACACTAATTCCATAGAATCATTCTTTGGTCACTTGAAAGATACATTAAGTATTCATCGAGGTTTATCTAAGATAAATCGAAAGTCATTTATTCTTTGGTATCTACATTTAAAAAACAAATCTAGACATTAGGTTTTCTTAGCCATTTGGTAAACCTGTATAAATAAAAGAAGCGACCAAAATGTCGCTTCTCAGTATACAGTATATACACCAGAATTATTGCTAGTAGGTTGCTCCTCAGCAGAGCCTATTTCCTCTTCACCCTGGTCTCGGGAATATAAATCATATAATTCAAAAATCCACCAACTATTTTTGAGGACATTACCCTTTTTATGTCTTCAGGCAATTTACTAATTTCTTCTATCGTCGCTCTCTCTTGGTTGCCTATCGGATTTCTTTTTGCTCATACTCTAGCTAGACTCGATCCTAACACCTAATCAACACAATTAAAAAATTAAAATAAAATTGTGAAAAGTGAATCTTTGAATAAAAGTTGCAAGCAAATTGTGAACGGTGGACCTTTGAAGCAATTAATAATTAGACTTCAATGAAAAAAGAAAAGAAGAAAAAACCATGGTACAAAAAAGATTTATCATGGGTCAAAGAATCTGCAGTTACATTAAAGGCTATTACTGAACTAATCAAAACTTTTTATAATCTTTTTTTCAATTGAAATCTTATTAACTGAAAAAGAAAAAATAATCTAAAACGTTTTCTTTATCACAGGCAAAAGTTTTCTATTGAAGTTGAAGAGTTGAGAAAAAAAGAGGATAGACTATTACAGTTATACTTACAATGGGAAAGAGTTTCAAGATGACTTAGGTATCAATTTGGCACTACTATGGATTTAGAGTTTATAATCCAGCTATCGCTAGATTTATTTCCGTAGATCCTATCGCGGATCAGTTCCCTTGGGTATCAGGATTTAACTATGCTGAAAACGAACCTGTCGGAAGTATTGATATACATGGATATTGCTAGGTTTACAACCATAGAACCTCTAACCAAAAAATGCAATTTCCTGGCTGGATTCGTTTATGCCGCAAACAATCCAATCAAGTTTATTGATTTTATATGGTTGTCAGCTACAAGTAACAATAATACTAATATTGAAACTCCAAATAATATTATTATTGTCTTTTCTAATGTCTTTGGGTATCGACATTCAAATAATTGAGAAGCCTATGACTTAAAAAAAAGAAGAGAAATGAAAAAGTTTAAATGGATTTTAGCAATTCTGGTAATAGCTACCTTATTGAAGTTTGCCTCAAACAAAACTCGACATATTTGGACCTTTAACGCTTCATCAATTGAAGAGTCAAGAGAAAAAGAATCTTTTGTTTATCAATACGACATTATTAATGTGGAATATTTTAATGAAGCTGAAGCTTCAAATATTGTTAAGGACGTAGTGATCTGGAAAGAAAAGCAATTAACAACTGAACCCTTCCTAATTTTTTTCCATCCAAGAAGACCCAATGGTAAACATTCTTTAATATTAAAATCAGAAGCTTTTCATCAAAAACCAACTGTATATGCGAAATTAAAGGGGAATGGTTATGGAGGTAATCAAAAAGGAAGTCACACAGTATTAACCGAAGATGATTTTAACAAAGAAGAAGAAATCATACTGTATACAGATAACAAAAATACTTTAGCCTCTTTAAAAATCAGAGCTAGAAGATAGTCAATATGCATTTAAATCACTTCTTTGTCAAAACCTCATATACCCGAACCTCCCATGGCTTCAAAATCCCCTCCTCATCATAATTCCCAAATACATACTCCCCATCTGCATATTCAGGTACCTCTAGCACCTCATCACTAAAATTGCAAACAATAATCATTTGCTTATCGTCAAATCTTCGACTATAGGCATAAATACGCTCATCACTTGGATCTAGATTGATATAATCTCCCTTTCGAAGCACCTCATGATCCTTCCTAAATTTTGCGAGCTTCCTAAAATAATGGAGCACTGAATCCTTGTCCTTTTCAGCCTCTGACACATTAATGCTGCTATAATTTGGGTTGACATTGATCCAAGGTTGGCCACTTGTAAAACCAGCATTTTCTGAATCATCCCATTGCATCGGTACGCGGACATTGTCTCTTCCCTGTACATGCATATTCTTCAAAGCTTGATTCATATCTCCATCTTCGTCGCTGACCTTTTTAAAATAATTTATAGCTTCTACGTCTCTATACTCTGCTGGATCATCAAATGATACATTGGTCATGCCGATCTCACTGCCCATATAAATGCATGGAGTACCTCTTTGTGTCATCAAAAATGTATTGAGCATCTTGGCGGACTCTTTTCTATACTTTCCGTCATTTCCAAATCTTGAAACCATTCTCGGAAAATCATGATTGTCCAAAAATATATTGTTCCATCCCTCTTCGGCAATTGCCTTTTCCCATCCATCTAGGATCTTTTTCAAATCGGTAAGTTTGAAATCAACAATATCAAATTTTCCTCCTCTTCCGTGATCAATAATCATATGGTCCAACTGAAAGATCATATTCAATTCGCGTCTTTCTTTCCCGATATAAAGATTGGCCAATTCTCTCGTGATCCCCGGACCCTCCCCTACCGTCATGATGTCGTAGTGCTGCAATACTTCTTCGTACATCTCATTTATAAATTCATGAATTCGAGGACCATTGGCATAATGATGTTCGGCGAGATAGTGGATATTCGGAGAAGCCGAATTCGGAAAATCCAATTGTTTGCTCAATAGAGAAATGACATCCATTCTGAATCCATCTATGCCCTTATCCAGCCAAAATTTCAAGTTTTTATACACTTCCTCTCTCACTTTTGGATTTTCCCAATTGAGATCAGGTTGTTTTTGAGTAAATAAATGCAAGTAGTATTCATCTGTCGCCTCATCATATTTCCAAGCGCTTCCTCCAAACCACGACATCCAATTATTCGGTGGTCCTCCATCTACTCCTGACTTCCAAATATAAAAATCGCGATAGGGATTGTCTTTTGATTTTCTGCTTTCCTGAAACCACTTATGCTCATCAGATGTATGGTTGACCACCAAATCCATAATGAGTTTCATCCCTCTTTTGTGCAGTCCTTCAAGCAATTGATCAAAATCATCCATAGTCCCAAATTCAGGATGGATCTTATAATAATCGCTTATATCATAACCATTGTCATCATTTGGAGATTGATAGATCGGGCTCAACCAGATCAAGTCTACACCAAGTGATTCAATATAGTCCAGTCGATTTATTATCCCTCTGATATCACCTATGCCATCACCATTGCTATCCTGAAAAGATCGAGGATAGATCTGATACATTACAATCTCCTTCCACCAATTTTCCATTTATTATTAAGCTATGAATTCAATTAATATGAGCATAAAATCTACAAAAATAAATTTTGTGATTCTGAAAAGTACGGACAATAATGCGCCCGATTATGCCGCCAAGAAAAAGAAAAGCTATGAATGCTATGGCAATAAAACAATATTATTTCAAGTCCCACTTCGAAAATTGAGCTAATATCGTTGGGAATGAATAAGTTATGAATCAAAATATTTTATTAAAACTCAACAAAAACATACTAACAATTGTATTATTTATGACCTTTGCGGCGTTTTTAAGCTGAAACGACCAAATGTGTATCAACATGTGATATCAATTGGAAGTTAAAGATTGTAAACAAACAAAGCTAAGGTTACCAAGAAATCACAACTAACTAGATATCAAAATGTCCTCAAGAATAATATTAATTTTTTCAGCATTACTTTTCGTCTGTAGCCTTTCGGCTCAAAAAGTTACCAAAATAAGAGGTAAAGTATTTGATGCACAAACTGGTGAGGCGCTTCCATTTGTAGATGTTGGTTTGAAGGGTACCAATGTCGGAGTATCAACAGATTTGGATGGCAACTATAATATAGAGACAAGGTTTCCAAGCGATACAGTATTTGCATCATTTCTGGGCTACGAAACGCAGTACTTTCCGATTACTCGGAATAAGACAAATAAAATCACTTTTCGACTTCAAAGTGAGACCCTAAAAATTGAAACGGTTGAAATAAGAGAAAAGAAAACCAAGTACAGCAAAAAAAATAATCCTGCCATTGATTTGGCACAAAAGGTAATCAGTAATAAATATACCAATAGTCTCAAAGGAAAAGATTACTACAAATACAATCAACAAGAGAAGATCAACATTGATATAAATAATATCACAGAAGGCTTCAAACAAACTCCATTTATTAGAAAATTTGATTTCATGTGGGACTACATCGACACCTCAGAAATCAACGGGAAAACATTCCTTCCGATATTTATGCGAGAAAACCTTTCTACCATTCACTATCGAAGAAGGGATAATACACTAAAAGAAGTACGAAAAGCATCAAAGTACACTGATATTGAAGAAAGTCTTGACCCACAAACAGTGAATGATGCCATTGATGCCCTGTATAAAGATATCGATATATATGAAGAAAAATTGGACCTTCTCGATCAGCAGTTTGTAAGTCCATTTGCCAGAGCTGGATATGATTTTTACAGGTATTATATTATTGACACTACCGTTGTTAATAATAGAGAAGCCATAAATCTTGCCTTTATCCCCGCAGTAAAAGGAAACTTCGGATTTATGGGGAATATCTATGTTTCGAATGATGGAAAGTTTACAGTGCTTAAGGTCGACATGGGAATCATTCAAGGTATCAATTTGAATTTCGTTCGAGATTTGAGAATTATACAAGAATTTGAACCCCTCGGAGATGACTACATAAAAATCAAGGATGAGTTGATAATTGATTATGCGCTGACGGATAATAGTTGGGGAATGTACGGCTCTCGAACATTGTATTTTTCCGACTATGATTTTAGTAAACCGGAAGATGAATCAATATTTGACAACTTGGAGATGATTATCTATGAGGACGAAGCATTAGAAAAATCTGATGACTTTTGGTTGGACAACCGAATCAGGCCTTTAGAAGAAAATGATGTGGAGTTGTATGCGATGATTGACACCCTCAAAGAAAATCCATATTACAAGAGATATGTTTACCTATCCAAGATGATCATTACGGGTTATGCTTCAATGGGTCCTGTAAGTGCGGGTCCGATAGCTACCTTTCTAAGTTTCAATGCCGTCGAAGGATTGAATCTTCGGTTTGGAATGGAATCAAATCTAAATCTTTCAAAAAAGTTTCAAATGCAGGGCTATATAGCAAGGGCAATGAAGACTGATATTTGGAAGTATTCAGGTGGAATTACGTATTCATTTAATGAAGATTATGTAGTAAATCCAAGGCATTACTTGAAATTTACCTTAGAAAAGGAAAGTTCTTTCCCAGGACAAGAACTTGATTTTTTCAGTCCTTCCAATTTTTTCCTTTCTTTTCAGAGAGGGGATGCGACCAAGATGTTGTTGAACAAGACATATGAACTGACGTATGTGAAAGAGTTCAATGGTTTCAGCTATCATATTGATTTGAGGCGAAAGGAGAGATTGCCTTATGGGTCTTTGGAATTCTATTCATTGGATGAAGAAGGCAGCAAGGTCTTTTTGGATAATATCACAACGGCAGAAGCTACTGTTGGATTCCGATATGCTCCAAATGAACAATTCCTTCAAGGCAAGAAAAAACGAACTCAACTTTTCAATCAATATCCGATTGTTACTGTGAACTATACCCACGGACATGAGGGCATTTTAGGCGGTCAGTACAATTATAATAAGGTAAAATTGAATTTGTTTAAGCAAATAGAGTGGCTCACAGCAGGAACTACCAATATGGTATTCGATGCAGGTAAAACTTGGGGAGATGTTCCTTATTTATTGCAAAACATACCTAGAGGAAATCAGACGTATGCCTATCAGCTAACTTCATATAATATGATGAATTTTCTGGAATTTGCCACGGATCAGTTTGTTTCGTTCAAGGCAGTACATTATTTTTCTGGTTACTTCTTAAATAGAATACCTTTAATCAGGGCATTAAAACTTAGAGAAATCGTATCATTCAAAGCTTTTTATGGTTCTTTGAGCGATGAACATAATCCAAATTTGAATCCATCATTATTGCAGTTTCCTCAAGATGCTGATGGCAATTCTTCTACATTTCTACTTGGATCTGAGCCATATATGGAAGCCAGTTTAGGTTTCTCAAATATATTCAAGGTTTTTAGAGTTGATTTAGTACAACGTCTGAATTATCTTGATCAACCAAATGTGCCTGCTCTTTTTGGGAATAAAGGTTTGGGAGTGAGAGTTCGTACGCTGGTAGAATTCTAAGCCAAGGCTTATCGCAAGTAAATACGGTAAGAATTTCATTTAACTTTGTCATTCCGGTTTGTAGATTCTTTCACTAATGATTTTTAGTGGATTGGTCAGACTTCCAAATTCTAGTTTGTGACTAATGTTGATGGCATCTTCTGATGTCAAATCGCCGCTAATAGAACATCTTCCTCCGATTATTTGACCCATGACACTTGGTGCAGAAAAAACTTGATCATCTACCACAATCGCTATGGCTCTATTACCATTCATAAATGCTTTTCGTGTCAACTCTGAAAACATTTCTGCTCCTTCTTTATCAAATGCAATTGAAATCTCTGGTTCACCATACTCAGATTGCAAATTCACACTCGAGGATACTACATTATTTTCATTCAAATCCGATTTCAATTTTCCTTTCCTATTGACCATGTACAGCAAAAATAAATCACCGTCAGACCCAAATTCTGCCTCATTTTTCTGCCCCCACAAAAATTCAATTTCTTCGTTTTGAGTTACTGCTTCGTTGAGTTGATTCTTAATTTCTTCAAGTTTGTCTTTATTTTTACCTGCACCAAGGACTTCTCTGTAAAACGCTCCTTGATTGTATTCAAAACCATCTATTTCTGGAAGGGAATCCAATAGTGAAGTGATTATAGGATCCGTAACTCGATGCGCAGGCCAGAAATCCAATTTGATACTTCCAAAATGTGCTCTAGCTCGGGCCAAACCATTTTTTGAAGATTTATCATAATCTGCTGTTACTTTGATCTGATTCTTAGCAGCATCAACTTCGACCTCGGCATTGTAAAACTCTGTAGATTTGAATCGCTCAAGTAATTCTTTGTGCAGACCATCTAAATTAGAATTAAGAGGTTCTACAATAAATTCAATCTTGTGATAGGGTTGGCATGAAGAAAAAGTTAGAAAGGAAATGAATAATAACAGGAATGATTTCATAGAAATGAGTTAATGTGATTTAATGATAGCGAAAAGAAAAATGAAAACTTTAATTTACTATGCAGATCGAATTAAATTAGATTAATTGAAAGAAAAAAATCTTACTCCTCTTCGTCTTCGCAATCCAATTGGTCTACCAAGGAAAGTATCCATACCAATACTTTAGGGCTTAGATACTTAGCAATTCCAGCCTTCCTTTGAGCCGTTTTAAGGATATTGACATTCTTGTAACTCATATTTCTTTCTTCTGCAATTTCGATATATTCATCCCATTCATCAGCAGAAATCATATTGAATTGACCACGGACTATATCCAAATCTGTAGGGTCATTAATGTCGTATGTAGGCATAAAATATTTTTAGTGGCGCAATATACATTAAAGTCTATTATCTGGCAGCATTCATGAAATACCAAACATCCTACTTAGTGACCCCAGTGCCTTCCTCCGTAAGCTCAGCGGTAAAAACCGTCAACATCCAGCTTGTTTCGCTATAACATCAATCCACTACAAATCTCTTGACCACCATACCACTTTCTCGTTCCAATACAACAAAGTAAAGCCCTGAAGAAATATCGCCCAGGTCGATCTTCTTCTTCATCTCAAACTGACCGACTTCTTTAATGAATTGCCCTTGAACATTTATCAACTTAGCAGTTCTCCAATTTTCTTTGGATTCTATGAATAAATATCCTGAAGCTGGGTTTGGATAAATTGAAACCGATTCATCAGCTAATTCATTGGTTGAAACTAAACAATTAGAGTCCGTTAAATCCAAAATCAGCAAATCTGTAGATGTCGAACAACCTGTTGTCATATTCGTAAATGTGATCGTTGCCGTTCCAGCATCCATGCCTTCGACCAATCCATCAGTTGAAATGGTAGCTACATCAGGATCAGAGCTAGACCAACTTCCATCCGAATCAGCACTCAGTATAATGGTCTCATTCACACAGAGTTGATTACTTCCTCCATTGAAAATCATAGGCTCATCAAAGACCTCTACCTGAATCTCATCCATACATCCTGTTTCATTATCCAAATATTGTAGTGTAGCCATTCCAGGATTTACTGCGGTGATGATTCCTTGTTGGTTCAATACGATCACAGACTCATCATCTACAGTCCAAGATCCTTCAAGAATGGAGGGTACGAATCCTATTTCATTAATACACAAACCCATCTCATCAATCTCAAAGAAATCAGGCACTACTGTAATCTCAAATTTGAGTATGCTGGATATACATCCCTGATCATTAATCACTGTATCAATAATTGTCGTACTATTTTCTATGAAATACTCCTCTGATCCAATGGTAATTGATGTTTCTCCACATACATCAAAATCTTGTTGAGAATATGTAATGCCCTGTACTGTAAGATTGATAGTCACGACTGAATCACATCCATACGGCAATCCATATGATTCTGTATAAGTTCCAGATTCAGTATGGCCCATGTATGACTCCCCGTCGCAAATGTATTCGTCAATAATTGTAGACTTATCAGTACATAGTACGCTGACCAATGTATTAATTGTTTGATTAGTGGTAATCGGTGGATTCGTATCAAAAATTATATCTGCACTATTGTTTACCTCTGTGAATTCGGCCCGCCCTTCTTTGGCATTGCATTTAAAGGTCACATATCCCTGGCTTGCCACATAATTGGTGGCACTATCCACTAAATAAATATCCTCGAATAAGAAGATCAGATCTGATCCCTCAATACAAGTTTCAACTTCATGACTCGAACCCACCAACCTTATGGATGAAGGTTCAATATTACCGTCCAATGGGTCAACAATTTTGACATTGTAAGCAGTATCATTTCCATTATTCTGAAATCTGATGGTATATTCTATGTCCTCATCCATCAATGTGAGGTTTTCATCCCCAACTCTATCTGGAAATGTTCTTTTGTCATTTGGATCATAGGAACATCGGAGTTGTTCTGTATATCCATATTCAGCGATTGTCTCTCCAATTAAATTCACCAATGAGGCATTGAAATCCAACATAGGCAACACCGCCGATCCTCCAGGCATTTTCACAGTGATTCGATATTCCTGAGGTTGGAATGGTAACAAAGGTCCAATATTGGCAACTACCTTATTACCAATAGTAGTAGATCCTGAAAATTCAACATCGAAAAGTGTCGTCTTATCATCAAATTCAAATTGCAATATGCTCAATAAAGGCTCCGTTCCAGTATTCTCTACAGTAATTGTAAATCTCGTTTCGAAATCGCACCGAGCTATGGTATTGACCATTGATAAATTTACAGAAGACATGGATGTCAAATCAGGCACAAAGCCAAAATCAAATCCCAAATTACATGGTTCTTCGATATCGATATTATCAATGACAAGCTCGTCTGTAATCCACTCTCCTTCATTCACTTTGGCCGTGAGGGTATATGTTCCTTCTGGCACTGCCAATTGATATTCTCCATAATCATCTGTTAAAACCGAAAGTTCCCCAGGTTCTATTGAAATCAAGACGTTTCTTAGAGGGCTATCATTTTCATTTAGAATTCCATCTCCATTATTATCTATGAAGGCTGTACCTCTTAGCTTTGGTTGTTCATTTGGATTTATCCAAGCAAAGATAGTTCCGTCTTCAACTGTAATAAAATCAGTATACCCGTTCCCTGTAAGGTCAATTATACCATCTTTATTGGGTCTAAATTGAAAATTGGATTCATAAATAGTGACGTTATCACAGGACATAGGTAGTTCAAAAATGTTAAATCCATTTGAAAGTCTGTTTATGCCATTTTCGACGCTACTTGAATTAATATTAGCCGTAAAAAAACAATTGGAACCCTCCTCAAAAAGGTCTGTACAGCCATCAATGAAAGGGTCTTCTCCTGTAGATATTTGATAAACTGTAAAGGGATTAATGAATACTTGATTTTCAAAATCATAATACCCAGGATCAGTAATATGAGCACCCTCAATCATGTTTAAATCAAATGTTCTATCACCATTATTGGTGAGAACTGTTTTATTATTTCTTAAAACATCTAAATAGCCATCTTCATTAAAATCTTCAATGAGCACCGAGAGTGCCAATTCTGAATGTTCAAATGAGTTTTCTTCCCAATCTTCGGTAAAAAATATTGAACCAAAAGAGGGAATTATATCTAAATAGCCCTGACCATCAAGGTCGATATAGTTTACAGGATCACCTATGAATAAATACCATGAATCTTCAACCACGCTAAGGGTAGATTCAAATGAATAGTTGTCCTTATTATTGAAAATGGTAAATAATAATGTGTCTGCTGAGGAGGAAGTAGGATACTTCCATTGGTATGTTATAATGTCATTGAGTCCGTCTTGATCAAAATCTACTATGTCGATAGTGACGTCATCTCCATAAGGTGGAAGATCAAATAACACTACTTCTTCTTCAAAATTTTCGTTGCCCGTATTTTTGACCAATCGCACATCTTGATGCGCAGAGTTGTAATAAACAAAATCCTCAAGCTCTCTTCCGGTTATCAGAGACGAGCCTATTTCATAATCATCAATTGCGGCAATGTCCTCATCACTTACCTGCACTTTGATCCAGCCATCCATTGTATCTCCTTCATCACAAGGGTCACAGTCTTCTACAAAAACATCAACTGCAAAATTTTCACCATCGCATCCATTTTCGCTTGCCGTTAAGAAGTATACTTCAATTTGATTCAAGTCATCACTAGGAATGGTTACATTCATTTGATCCGATGTAAATCCATTTGAACCTGTCCATTGATAACTATAATTTGTTCCAGGTGGTACTGTAGCTGATAATAATAAATTTTCGCCACGGCAAATAGGGCTATTGCTAGTAGGAATCGCGTATGGCTTGGGAAGAATGGTCAGAACTGTTGAATCATCAGAAATACACCCTTCTGCATTTATATATTGTACACTTATTACGCCAGGCTTTAAAGTCGCAATTGATCCGGTAGTTTGATTTATAAATACTATATCAGGATCACCACTTATTACCGTCCTTATCAAGGTACCTCCATCAAAATTTGTGGTAACCAATACATTTTCCCCTTGACATACAGTATCTGCTGATAATTGTACGACTGGTGAAGGTAAAACCGTCAATGATCCACTTTCTCCTGATGTACAGTCGGTCGCCAAATCTGTGAAATAGAACGTCGTAGAACCTTCGGAGACACTTGTCACATTTCCACTATTATCAATCGTAGCTACAGAAGGATCAGTACTCTCCCAAATCACCCCTGCACTGGGTGTCAAAGTCGTCATTTCTCCAACGCAAAGAGTGTCAGGGCCAGTAATCCATGGTACTGGAATTTGTAAAACGGTCACGATCGGTGTTGGATCAGAGACGCATTGACCTAATTCCGTAGTGTATGTAAATACTGCCTCTCCCAAACCTGTACCAGTTACATTTCCAAAATTATCTACTGTAGCAATGGCATTATTACTGCTTTCCCATAATACACCAGTAGATGGAGACAATTGGGTGACATCGCCTACACATATCTCATTTTTGCCAATGATTGTTGGTGGTTCTGGATCTGTTACAGTAATGACAACTTGATCCGAACATGTACCTGTACTGGAAGTATTTGTGATTGTGGCTGTGCCTGATGCGATTGGTGTTACTACACCAGTATTGGATACTGTAGCAACGCTGGTATTGCTACTTGACCATTCACCGGAATTTGGAATATAATCTACGGGCACACCTACACAAAGATCAGTTACTCCAAAAGTATTTATTTCAGGATTGACAGTAATGAAGGTCGTGGTCTCTCCAGAAAATCCATTTGGTCCATTCAAAAACAATATATATTCATCACTGAAATCAGGGCATACAGTTATTGATTCAGTAGTCTCCCCAGTGCTCCACTCAAATGTCAGGCCTGGAAAAACACAATTAAAAGTAGCTTCTAAGGTGATACATTCACCCATACAGACAGAGCCCTCGGTAAGCGTAATATCAATATCTTGCCATATATCCGGGTCTAATTTGTTGCCATAATATATATCTTCTGATAAACCAATCATCATATTATTGCTAAAATCTACTCCCCCTATATCTGTAGGATCTTCATTGTTGTCTAATATTCTTAAACTCAAACCACAAATATCATTACCAGTTGCCGATAAGCTAAATAGTGTAATGGTATTACAACAGCTTAGGTCATTATAATGAGCGGGTTGGCCTCCAATATCCGGGACAATTCGTATTATATCAAACCCTGGCATTTCTGCAGGGTTGACTTGAACATTATCAATAGACCAATTCATTGGCACTGTACCAGTATATGTCTCATTATTATAAATTGGTAGAAAGTTTTCAGCAATTGAGACTGTTGTCCCTGTTTCAACCACTATAGAGTATTGCGCATCCAATTGAAGTCTCTCGGCAGGAGACATTGCAATTCCATCCTCAATATACATTTTGCAATCAAAAAGATCAGTTGCTTCATTGAATTCCAACTCGTAGTATATTATGATTACCTGGGAATACGCAAAAGAAAATATTAATAGAAATGTAAAGAATAGAATTGACTTTTTCATTGGTTTGTGTTTTGAGTTTAGCACTATTACTAAGACATGATACACGGTTGTTTTGCTGCTTAGATCGTTAGCTAAATAGATTTTCTATCTACAAACATGAATTATTTCTTCGACTTTCATTTGGAATAATATGAATTTGAAAACGCTTTTGACCACAAGGTGCGCAAAGAAATACGCAAAGAAATATGCAAAGTTAGATTTGTGTTTGGAAGAGGTCAACCCTAGCAGAATGTCAGTATACTACAAAATCCTCATAAGTAGATTAAAAGCCTCAAATTTAAGTCCATAATTGTTGCACCAATGTTGCACCAAACAAAAAAGCAGCTATGAAATAAATCATAACTGCTTGATAATTTGTGGGCGATGAGAGACTCGAACTCCCGACCCCCTGGGTGTAAACCAGGTGCTCTGAACCAACTGAGCTAATCGCCCCAATATGCCTTTCTTCAAAAGCGAGTGCAAATATAGTAGTTAGATTTTATCTTCCAAGCAATTCGGAAAAAATTTTGAACTAAAATACTATATCTCTACAGCACTATATCTTTCGACAAATGCTTTCATGTCTTTGACCATTTCTGGGCTGCCGATTACAATAGTAGATCGCTCATGAATTGAGTTGATAGGCAGTTCCAGGATGCGCTGCAATTTGGCATTGATGGCCATACCTCCAGCCTGCTCAATAATGAAGCTCATGGGATTGCACTCATACAATAATCGGAGCTTTCCATTGACGTATTTTCGTGTATTTGGGTACAAAAAGATGCCTCCCTGAAACATGATTCTATGCAGATCAGAAACCATACTTCCTATATAGCGAAGTCGAAGATTAGAATCTGAGCATTGATCGATATATCTCCTCATTTCCAAATCAAACTTCAAGTAGTATCCCTGATTGACAGAATAATAATTGCCTTCACTTGGAATTTTCATGTCTGGATGAGAAAGGCAAAATTCACCTATACTTGGATCCAATGTAAAGCCGTTCACTCCATTTCCAGTAGAATATACCAAGATGGTGGATGTACCATACAAGACGTAGCCAGCAGCCACCAAATCCGTTCCCGATTGAAGAAAATCATCTAGATCACAAGGTCCACTACAATCACTTTTTCGTCGGTAAATTCCAAATATTGTCCCTACTGAAACATTCACATCTATATTCGATGATCCATCCAATGGATCCATAACTACAATGTACTGAGCATCCTTATTTTTGACGGGATCCAATTGAACAAAATGCTCCAATTCTTCTGAAGCGACACCGCAGCATTCTCCTCCATTCTTCAAACAATCAATGAAAACTTCATTGGCAAAAATATCCAACTTTTGTACATCATCTCCGCTTGCATTGTCCGATCCAGCAACGCCCAGTATATTGACCAGACCTGCTTTGTTGACTTCTCTATTGACAATTTTCGCAGCAATCCCTATATCTCGAAGCAGTCGTGTAAGATGTCCAGTTGAATCAGTGTACGACTTTTGACCTCTGATAATGAATTCGTCCAGTGTTATTATTCTTTGCATTTCTATAATTTTTAAAAACTTAGACCCTTTTTTTGGTTAAGGTTGAGCATAAATCTACAAGCAAAGTTAGTAGTATAATTCGCAGCTAATCAAAGACTTGGCATATTTAGTTATCGTATTTTTTACACTAATTTAGAAGTGCTCAACCAATGATTATTCTTCAAATGTTGAATTCAACTGTTAAATTATAGTGACTTTATCATCAAATCTGGTCAAAATGAAGGATAGATCAAGATTATTCAGTATTTTAATTTTTCATTTTTTAATCAAACCAACATTTTAAGCTTATGAGATTGATAATAATAGCGATCCTTGCAATCTTATGGCTTTTGTTTGGCATTTTCTGTGTGAAACCTTGTTTCGATATTAAGTATGGGTGTAAAGCTGACAATTCAGCCGCCGTGGTTAAGCCTAAAGATGGCGATGCTGCTAAAATTACACCTACTGTATCCAAAGAGACAGGACCTCTTTTATTCAATTGGAATAAAGAAGGTGCAATAACTGGTGACGGATGGGATGCTCAACGAAATGCTATATTAAGTAAACTAAAGGCTGATGAAATCCTTGAAATCACAGGAGATTATCGTGCTGATGAGGACAATAATACGTCCTTTAAAAATCTAGGAGAAGCTAGAGCAAGTGAAGTCGCAAAACTGTTCAAACCTCCACTCACGGATGAAAGAATACGATTAACAGGACGAATGGTGCCTGGCGCAGATTCGGATAAATCCTCACCATTCAAAAGTGCAAGTTTTGAGTATCGCAAAAACACCGAAGCCATCAAGGAGATAGACGATAAAACACTAATCTACTTCCCTTTCAATTCTGTAGACAAACTCAAAGACGCCGAGGTAGAGGCCTACTTGGATGATGTAGCTGAAAGAGTGAAACGGACAGGAGAACGTGTCAGGTTAACGGGTCATACAGATAATGTAGATTCTAATGCGTTCAACCAAGCTCTTGGAATGCGAAGAGCAAATATCGTTAAGAATTATCTAATTAGTAAAGGCGTAAGTGCTTCTAAAATTATTGCTCAATCCAAAGGTGAAACTAAACCTGTTGCTACCAACGACACTAGAGCAGGTAGAGCGCAAAACCGCCGGACTGAACTTGAAATCATTAAATAAACAAAACAAAAAATAAATACTATGTTATTATCTTTTTTATGTGATATGCCCTGGTTATGGTGGCTATTATGGTTACTTCCTCTACTTATCGGAGCATTGCTTTGGTGGATGAAGAACAATCAATACGACGATATGGTTGCCGAATACGATGGCAAAATCAAGGGATTAAACGGAAGAATTAGTGGTCTGGAAGACGATCTAGCTGCTTGTAAAAGTAAGAGAAGTGAACTTGAAGGAGATCTTGCATTGACGAAAGGAAGAATGAGAGAAATGGAAGCAGACATGAAAAACATGCAAGCTGAAATTGGATCATCCGAGGATCTCAGTGCCCTGACTTCTTCATTTGCAGCGCCAGCGGAAGAAACTCCTCCACCTCCACCTCCTGTCGATTCTGATCCAGTGGCCGAACCTCCAAAACCTGCCGCAGGCAAATCCATCTATGCAGGAGTCAAAGCGGACAATCTTCAAATTATTGAAGGTATAGGACCAAAAATGGAAAGTGTGTTGAAAGAAAATGGAATTGACAATCTAGCAACTCTAGGAAGCAAATCTGTAGATGACATACAAGCCATCCTGAATAAATATGGTGACAAGTACAAAATCATAGATCCAAAGACATGGCCTAGTCAAGCAAAAATGGCTGGTGATGGAGACTTTGATGGATTGATCGATTATCAGAAGAGATTGGATACTGGTAGAGACAATGCTTCAGGAATGACTGATTCTAAACTCGAGAAATATTTGATCAAAATAGGAGCTCTGAAAGCTTTCAAACAAGATGATCTTAAGGCAATCGAAGGTATAGGGCCAGCCACTGACAAACTGCTCAGAGAGAATGGAATAAATACGTGGCGAGAGCTTGCCAATTCCAGCGCGGAAAGTATCAAAGCTATACTTACTGCTGCGGGTTCAAGATTCGCTTTAAGTGATCCTACAACATGGCCAAAACAAGCAGAATTGGCCGCAGATGGCAAATTTGATGAACTGAGAGAATATCAAGACTTCCTTGATGGAGGTAAAGGATAATCATCAGATTAATCGATAAATATAGCAGGTTGTACGTTTAAGATGTGCAGCCTGTTTTTTTATGAAAAAGGGTTGAGGATTAAAGTATAGAGTATTGCAAGATTTATGGTGAAAGATGCATGGTTTATGGTACAAGGTGAGATATTGTCTATAAATTTAGGTCAACATCTCACCTTGCACCTTAAACCTTAAACCTTATACCTTGTACCCTAAACCTCATACCAAACATCTTAGTTACTAATTATTTAAGAACAATTAATCAATATGCGCAAAAGCATTTTTCTACATTTTAGTTTCTTTTTAGTGGTCTGTCTATTGCATTCTTGTACCAGAGGAATCTATCCAGGATTCTATGCGCCTAATAGGTTAGGTCCGCGAATGATACAACCAATCCCACAGAATGGCAATGAAAATGCCTTGCCACAAGATGCTAATTTTGTCCAGTCCTATCGTAAATATGAAAAATCAAAAACACATAGCAAATTTGGTGCTCTCGTGCGGGTTATTGAGTTTGAATATGACATCGCCGACAGCTTTTCTATCATTCCCCGCATCACATCAGGATATGATGAGGGTGAAATGACCGGATTAATCACAATAGTAGTGGATCAATACGAATTGAGTTATGAAAATAAAGAGCCTCAAGTGCGTGAATATGTCGAAGAAGTAAGTTATGAGTCGTCAAGGCCAGTCCAACAAACGCAACAAATTCATAATCCAGCAACCACAGATATAATAGTGAGTCCCGAAGGAGAACATACTACCGTCCATAATCCTGGAAGTATGTCAACGGTTTATAATACAATTCAAGAAAAACAAAATCAGGTTGTAAAGAGATCGCAATTGTATAATTCAGCAAAATATAGATTGGAGGATGAAGATGTAACACTGCTTTACAATTCCAAAACGCTATTCTACATTTTACATTTACAAAATGCAACAATAGCCATCTATCCAACAAAAGAGCAAATAAGAGTTTTGAAAAGGATGATTAAAAAACATTATTCAAAATTTTAAGTGCAAATGTTTTCAAATCATGCATTTTCTTGAATGTAGGTGTGTTAAGATGATGTGTCATCCTCGACTGGAGCGACAATCATTTCACTATGCCGTTTTCCATATTTCAGTAAATACAGTGCTGCCGATATTCCGACTACTATGAATCCGACAGAAATGAATTGAGCCTGAGACCAATCAAGACCGAAGTAGTCATATCTTTCATTCACACGAATAGTCTCAATAAAAAATCGCTCGATTCCATTGAAGATCAAATAAAGTGCGAAGACCATTCCAGCAATCTTTATCTTTTTTCTCCAGATCCACAAGAGTCCTAATCCTATAAATGAAATTATGATTTCATAAATAGACGTAGGATATACGCCTTCCTTTAATTCATGGCAATATCTCATTCCACATGCCGCCTGACATCTCTGTTCGATTGCCAAAGCTCTATCTGCAATACTTTCACTGTATGCAGCTACATCACATCCCGCCATCAATACACCTTCGTTGTTTACATTGTTTGGAAAGTTATATGACCAAAGCCACTCTGGAAAAAACCACCACTCTGGCTGTGCTGCGGCTACTATTCCCCAGTCTCCATCTCCTGATAGTTGACATCCCATTCTTCCCACCGCATAACCCAATAAAATACCAGGCCCGCCAATATCCAACATATGAACAGGTTTTATTCCCAGTTTATTAATATAGTATAGCACGGTAATAGTCCCAAATATCAACCCACCATAGACAGTAAGCCCGCTACCAGATATCAACTGACCAATAGGATCAGCGAAAAAGGCCTCAAGATTTTCCAAAATTGAAAACACCTTGGATCCTATCACTCCTGATATAGCCGCAGCTATGATTATATCTCCAGTGTGCTGATGAGGGTGGACAACAACAGTCTTTTTACCTGGCTTGGCATCTTCCTTTTTTTGCAAATAATAATTATATCCTGCAATCCCAAGAAAAACAAGTACTCCAATCAGCCAATTTCCTTTAGCGGAAATAATTACAGAAGCTGGATTTTGTTGAAATTCAGTGAAATGAGAAAAGATATAAGGCAATTTCAAACCCATCAATCCCAATACGACGCTATTGGAGATGATTTCATTGAATCGAATTCCTCCTTTAGTCTCTATTACCTTTGTTCGCGCGGCAAGCAAACCTTCTTCTTCCTTCCTCTTGAGTTCTGTCTTGACATACCAAGCACATGCTACAAAAGCAAGTGCCAACATCAGACCAAATGTCTTGAAAACAGAAGCCCAATTGTCAACAGGCGTACCAAAAACATCGTGTAACAAATATGAAAGATCTGGATACATGGATAGAAATATTTTTAGAATTGGTAAATGTATGATTTTAGCTTGTAAAACGAAGCATAGATATTAAGTGTATGTTTATTTCGATTGAAGTATTCATTGTTTTAGACAAAAAATCAAATTTTGAGGTTGAAAGAAAAGATGCGAAAATGTAATATAGAGTCAAAACACGTAGAAATACCCTTAAAACTTATAAAAAAAATATCTAAGATTGAGCTGTGAAAGTTAAGTCATGTCTTAACCCCAATTGAATTATTAAACCTTAAATTTTATTTTATTATGAATGTTTCCCAAGTATTAAATCACATTAATGATCAAAATTATGATGACGACATTACCGTAACAGATATTCCTCCAAAAAATTTCATAGCCGTTACTGGTATTAATTATGATGAAGGTGATGACACTAGAAATATCAGAGTGGAAATATTGCCAATTGATCTTATTGAAAGTCCGACTCAAACTGTAAATTCTGGTCTATTTGTAAGAAGAGATGGAGAAACTGCAGTTAAAGCTACTGTGTATCAGGATGGTAAAGAATTGGCTAGTAACACCCAAAAATATTCTTAATTTATTAGCCAAATTTTATAATTAATTGATCCATTCCTTCGAGATTTTCATATTTCTGGGAGGAATGGGTTCTTACTTCAATATTTAATTTTTCATATCTATCTTTTTACACAATTACTAAACCTTCTTCAAATAGTGCAATGAAGTTGTTTTTAACCCACGTTTTT
Organism: Saprospiraceae bacterium; assembly: GCA_965230575.1. Lineage (GTDB taxonomy): Bacteria > Bacteroidota > Bacteroidia > Chitinophagales > Saprospiraceae > CAJXUU01. Next base: position 2,018,564 of record OZ246013.1, on the reverse strand, counting down.
AACTGACTTCAATGAATAACTTCTATATATTTGCCTTCTTACCAGAATATGGATTAGAATCTCTTAGATTTTAAATATTACCAATAGTATGAAGCAAGATATGTCGAGAGTAGATAGGAAAAGAGGCCCAGCTATAAATAAAATTACCAAGCTGAATATTCCTCCTGTACATCGAGAGATATTATCCAATGGTACAGAATTAATTGAAGTAAACATGGGTACTCAAAATCTAGTCCAATTAGAAGTACTCTATAAGGGAGGAAGAATATCCGAAAAAAAGAAAGGTGCTTCAAGGGCAACAGCTAGATTGATAAAGGAAGGAACCCAGATTTACTCATCTTCTGAAATAGCAGAGGGTGTCGATTTTTATGGTGCCAATATTACATCTGGTGCCAGCTTGGATTATTCCTATGTCAAAATATTTACACTTAACAAGTACTTTGACAAAATACTTCCAATACTTACAGATATACTTGATCATCCCACGTTTCCAGACCAAGAATTACATAAATATAAAGCCAACAGCATTCAAAAATTGCAAGTCGAAAAAGCAAAAAGTGAACTTGTAGCATATAAGGCTATTACAGAATGTATCTATGGTACAGATCATGCTTATGGCTATAATAGCACGGAGGAGATATATTCAAACCTAAATAGAGAAGATCTAGTAGAATATTTTGATTCCAGCTTTGGAACGGATAATAGAATAATTATTATTAGTGGTAAGATAACAGAGGCGGTTCGAAATAAGGTAAAAGAAGCTTTTGGAAAAAAATCTAAACTGTCCAGGCCTTTTGAGTATCAAGAACCCACTGTCAATCCTCGAAGGCACCAAAAGATCATTCAGGCCGAAGACAATATTCAGTGCGCCATCAAAATCGGATGCAGATTATTCAAAAGAGATCATGAAGATTTTGCAAATACATTCATTCTCAATACTATTTTAGGTGGCTATTTCGGCAGTCGCCTGATGTCATCATTAAGAGAAGGTAAGGGGTATACTTACAATATTTACTCTAGTATTGATATGATGATTCATGATGGATACTTTAATATAAGTACTGAAGTTGGAAATGAATATCTGGAAAAGACACTTGAAGGTATATACCAGGAAATGGAAATTCTAACTTCAAAAAAGATAGGAAGAGACGAACTTGATATGGTGAGAAATTATTTGAGTGGAAATTTCTTGAATATGATTGATGGCCCTTTCAAGGTAGCTGGCATGGCTAAAGTAATTGCTTTGAATGGGTTGGATTTTGATTTTTACCGCAATTTGATGAGTCGTATTCATTCAGTCACACCAGAAGACTTGTTAAAAATCGCTCAAAAGTATTTTGTAAAAGAAAATATGGTTGAAATAATAGTTGGAAACCCTTAATAAAGCATTCACTGCTTCTACTTTATCCTGAATTCCTATTATTGGAGTCATTTTTGCTTTAGATTTATGTCAATATGATACAAGTGCGCTGAAGTCTAGATTTTAAAACGATTTCGGTACGATTCAATAAATGAAACTATATTATCAAATATTGAATTACTAGAAAGAGTTCGTACTTTTGCGCTCTAATAACAAAATGGATAAACTGTTGATGATTCTTACCTTATCGACGATTTATATAAAGAAGAAGTAAATGAATTTATTTGGGTTTTTTAAACAAGAATTGGCTGTGGATTTGGGGACTGCCAATACGCTTATAATACAGGACGATCAAGTCGTCATTGATGAGCCATCCATCGTAGCCATCAATAGAAGGACTAATGAAGTCATCGCAGTGGGCAAAAAAGCCATGCAGATGCACGAAAAAACCCATGAAAATATAAAGACAATCAGACCTCTCAAAGATGGGGTGATTGCTGATTTTCAAGCTGCAGAAAGTCTGATTCAAGGATTGATTTCACTAATCGGAGAAAAGAGAAAGTTTTTTACCCACTTGAAGATGGTAATATGTATTCCATCCGGAATCACCGAAGTAGAAAAAAGAGCTGTTTTTGACTCTGCGGATCATGTCGATAGCAAGGAGACCTATTTGATCCATGAGCCAATGGCGGCAGCGCTGGGAATAGGCCTGGATGTAGAAGAACCTGTAGGTAATATGATTATCGATATAGGCGGAGGAACTACAGAAATTGCAGTAATCGCATTATCGGGAATCGTCACTGATCAATCCATACGAACGGCAGGTGATGAATTCACAATGGACATCATCGATTATATGAAGAGAAAACACAATCTTCTTATTGGAGAAAGAACTGCCGAACAAATAAAAATCCATGTTGGAAGTGCTACTGTAGATCTTCCAAATCCTCCAGAAAAGTACGCTGTGAATGGTCGAGACATGCTCACAGGTATCCCGAAGCAAGTATTTACCAATCATATCGAAGTAGCTGAAGCACTGGACAAATCGATAACCAAAATCGAAGAAGCTGTATTGAAAGCTCTCGAAGATACACCTCCAGAATTGGCAGCGGACATCTATCGAACTGGAATTTATCTTACAGGCGGTGGTGCATTATTGAGAGGATTATCTCCAAGAATTGCAGGAAAGACCAAGCTAAAAGTGCATGTGGCCGAAGATCCATTGAGGGCAGTAGTAAGAGGTACTGGATTGGCGCTAAAAAATTCACATCGCTATTCTTTCTTAATTGATCGAAGAAGTATGTAAATTTGGTTGGTATTTCAAATTTGAGGTATAGAATAGAAACAATTAACTAATCCCCGAGTCATCATGCAAAACATATTACTCTTATTTGCAAGATTTGGGTCCCATATTACCTTTATTTTTTTTACTGTAATTAGCTTCTTATTGATTGTCAACTACAATCAAACACAAAAGTCTATTTTTATAAACTCGTCTAATTATTACGCCAATAAATTGGATGGTAAGACGAGCGAATGGAAAAGTTATCTTTCACTTCAGGAAGTTAATGACAGCCTGGCAAATCACAATGCTTTTTTGATGGAGAAATTCATCAACATCGAAGCTCCAGCGCCAGATCATCCTGACACTTCACTCCAATATACTGTGCTGCCGTCCAAGGTAATAAGAGGAACATTTCATCTACGTAACAATCACATGACCCTCAATGTCGGCACTAATCATGGGGTCAAAAGAGACATGGGTGTAGTGGCCGAAGATGGTATTCTGGGTATAGTCCGAGATGTCAGCAAGCGTTATGCGCACGTAATTTCTGTGTTGAATAGTCAGACGCGTATCAGCTGCTCTGTAAAGTCATATGCATTCCCTGGCAATTTGATCTGGAAGGATCTCAATCCAAATTTTATGCATTTGGAGTCTATTCCCAAACACGTGGATATATCTGTGGGAGATACTGTGATCACCAATGGATATTCGACCATCTTCCCACCCAATATTGTTATTGGTACAATCGCCTCATTCAAAGTGGAAGAAGGGTCTAGCAATTATAATATCAAAGTAAAACTGGCCAATACTATTCCGAATACCAAGGTCGCTTATATTATTAAAAACAATTTTTCGGAGGAACAAAAAGAGCTCGAAAAAATAGAAAATGAATAGTATAGTCGCAAAAAATATATTTCGTTTTTTCTTTCTTGCCATTGCGCAGGTCCTCATCTTCAAAAGGGTCGCTTTTAATTGGGGAGACTTTGCCTTTATTCATTTTATTGTATATCCATTATTTATTATCCTACTGCCTACCAAGATGCCGAGGCCCTTGGTTATCTTTCTTGGTTTTTTGATTGGAATTATTGTTGACTTATTCTATGATAGTCCGGGGATTCATGCCAGTGCAGGTGTATTTACGGCATACGCAAGGGGATTGGTTTTAGACCTGATGGAGCCATATGAAGGATATAATACCAATGATAGTCCTACGATTGAGACCATGGGGATTAGTTGGTTTATGAGTTATGCCAGTATTCTATTGGGTCTTCACTTATTGTACTATTTTAGTGTGGAGGCATTTTCATTTGTCTTCATATTCGAAATACTGATGAATACTATTTTCAGTTTTATTGCGTCATTTATAATAATGATGTTGTTTTTACTCATTTTTAGACCCAAACGATAGATTCTGTGCCAGAAAAATCAAAAATAATATTAATTGTATTTGGCATTTGTGCATTTATATTGATGGCAAAAACTGCCCAACTTCAAATTTTCAGCGATAAATATAAAACAGAAGCTCGACGGACCACCTTGGACAAAACTACTAAGTATCCAGCCCGTGGATTGATCTATGACAGAGATCAAAAATTATTGGTAAGTAATAATACCATATATGATATTGATGTGATTTATAATAATGTCTCCAAGAGCATTGATACCTCAGAAATCTGTTCGCTCCTAGGTATTGATAAATCGACATTTGTCAAAAACATGAATAAAAATTGGAAAAGCCCTCAATATCACAAGGCCATTCCTTTTACTTTTTTAACAAGGGTCAAACCCAAACAATTTTCTATTTTTCAAGAGCATCTTCACAAGTTTCCTGGTTTTTATCCGATCGAAAGGAATATTAGGACTTACCCACATCAGAATGTAGCCCATGTCCTGGGATTTTTGGGAGAAGTGGATAAAGATGATTTGAGTGAAGATAATAAGAAAGAATATTCGAGTGGAGATTACATCGGCAGGTCAGGGCTCGAACGCACTTACGAATATGCGCTTAAAGGAACAAAAGGTGTAGGATATGTATTGAAAGATAATCTTGGGAGAAATGTTGAATCATTCGAAAATGGTGAACTCGATTCTGCGGCTATCTCAGGGTCGGACATCATCAGTACAATAGATTTGGACCTGCAGTCATATGGTGAATTGCTCATGCAGAATAAGATGGGCTCTATTGTAGCACTTGAACCTTCTACTGGAGAAATATTATCGATGATAAGTGCTCCGACATATGATCCGAATCTGCTTAATCTGGATAGAAACAGAGGTCTTTCCTACGATTCATTGAGTCAAGACACCTTGTATCGACCATTATTCGATAGATCCGTAATGGCCAAATATCCTCCAGGGTCATTGTTTAAAACTATCTTTTCGCTCATTGCCATGCAAAAGGGCATACTGCATCACAAAAGGACGATATATTGCGATGGGGCATATGAAGTGGATAGCAGAGGACTATATGTTCAAGGCTGTCACCATCACCCGACTCCTTACAATGTCTCAATAGCAATCCAACATTCGTGCAATAGCTACTATTATCAAATCTTGAGAGAATTCATTGACTCTCATGGCTATACCACACCAGGTGTAGGCCTGGATACTTTGATTTCATATTTGAATGATTTTGGTTTAGGTGACAAATTGGGAATTGATTATCATACGGAAGAAAAAGGATTTTTACCGACTTCTACATTCTATGACAAATTGTATTCGCACATTAGAAATGGATGGAGGTCCACATATATTTTATCTCTTGGAATAGGCCAGGGAGAATTAGAATTGACTACAATGCAAATGGCTAATCTCGCGGCCATTTTGGCCAACAAAGGCTATTATTACACCCCTCATTTAGTAAAGTCTTTTGTAAAAGATGGCTTTGATCTTAATGATGAATATACCGTCCCTAAAAAAGTAAGAATTGACGAAGAGCACTTCGAACCAGTGATCGAAGGAATGGCGAGGGTGACTACTCTTGGGACAGGTCAATTGGCCTTTATTCCAGGAATCCCAATTTGTGGAAAAACGGGGACGTCGGAAAATAGTGGGGAAGATCATTCTGTTTTCTTTGCTTTTGCACCTAGAGAAAATCCAAAAATTGCCATTGCCGTTTATGTGGAAAATGCAGGTTTTGGAGGTGATATTGCCGCTCCAATCGCCAGTCTGATGATTGAAAAATATATCAATGGTCAAATCTCACCCCGTAAGCAATATCTGGAAGAACGCATGATGAATCTCAAGTTGATAAATCCAGAACCCAATCTGTAACCATACTCCAAAGCTTCTCAAACAAGGGGCTCTTTGTTGCGATAAAATCTTTCTTTACCTTCGCAGCGTTAAAACTAGCATATGAATATTTCTTGTGTAGTAGCGGTAGCCAATAATAACGTGATTGGCAGAGACAATGATATCCCGTGGTATTTGCCAGCAGACCTCAAATACTTCAAAAAGATCACCTTGGGTCATCATATTCTTATGGGTAGAAACTGTTATGAATCCATCGGAAGACCCTTGCCCAAACGGACAAATGTCATTATTACGCGAGATCCATATTTTATTGCTTCGAATTGCCTCATTGCCCATAGCATCAATGAAGCGTTAGAAATTGCCTATGACAATGGTGAGGAAGATGTGATGATTATCGGTGGCGGCACCATTTACTCACAGACTCAAGAATTGTGGGATACACTTTACATTACCGAAGTCGATCTCAATGTAGATGGTGATATATTCTTCCCACAGATCAATCCCGAGGAATGGAATTTGGTCTCCTCAGAAAGCCACGAGCCTGATGAAAAAAATGAGCATCCTTATGTATTCAAAAAGTACGAGCGAATAAGAAAATAGAGCAACAATCCATTTTCATCCTGGGAAGTATCAAAACATATTTAGCGGCATATTAGTTTTCATCAAGAAAACACCTTAGAAGGGATATTCATAAGTAGGAATATCCTTTATAAATCAATGATTGCATAGGTGTTACTACTGAATTGAAACCCCGTTTTTCTAGTATATTACCTAAATACGAGGTAATTTTTTTCAACCTAAACTTGTCCTTCGCCAGGACGGGCGTTCATTCCGCCCTCCACTATCGTGTTCCTTCTTTTGATAATTTCATTATCACTTTTATTTGCATAAAAGATCATTCAGTCTTATTGCCAAAAAAACGAACCAAAAAACGCTAGACTGTCCCAATGCAGCACGCAAGGCTGCTCCCGCATCCCAAAGCCCAGTCAACGCCACGCTTCTTTTACCTCTTAGTTAATACTCAAGCTATCGTCTTTGAATGTTAGTCTACTCCTGAATATGCCTAGGAATATCCAGACCTATTGAGCATAAGTAAAAAATACACTGAAAACCTTATTTCTTAAGAATCTAGTATCGAAAATATTTTTACTGGCATCAACTATTCCATATCCATAGTTCAGTCCTAGGCCAAAATCATTAAATTTAAATGACAAACCAAAATTTAATCCTAGATCAAAAGGTGTCAATACGCTTTTATCTTTTGACCCTTCGAATTCAGCTGAAACGAGGTAAGCTGTATAAAAGCCAGTATGCATAGATACATATTTAGTAGCATACACTATATCGAGAGGAAGTTCTAAATAGTTCATTCTGTTTGTTATGCTCAACCTTCGTGAAGGAATTTTATTCCCTTTAAGTGAATATTGCAATCCCGTACGAAGAAATACCGAATTATAATGGTGAAATTCATAAGTAACTCCGAGATGGTATCCAGGTTTAGTAGTTCCATATGTAGAAACTCCTCCATAGCCATTGAATTGTGCCGCAATATTTACCCCGCCTTTAAAATTTAATTGAGCAGATGAGGAAAAGTGCAGTTGTAAAAGGACAATTAAAATTAAAACTACTTTTTTCATTTTGTACTTGGTTTAATTTATCAGATAGCACACTTATTTTTATATCTCTTTAATTATATCCGACACCCTGTCCATCTCTTCCATGGTATTGAAATAATGAGGAGACAATCGTATCGCCCAATCCACTCCTTTTTTGTCAAAATCTATCAATGCAGACCCTTTGAAAAAAGAAGAAAAATATACATTATTATTCTCCAAAGCTTCCTCCAATTTGGTTTTTGACACACCATTTTTTTGGAAGGTAAAGATGTTGACTAAGTGTTCGCCCTTGTCCAGAAATAGAATGTCTCCATGTGCCGCGAGATTTGACCTAAGTCGGGAGAGCAACTCCTGATTGTAGGTATATATATCATCCATCCCAATATCATTGGCATATCGCATGGCTTCTTTTAATCCCAATGTACAAGAATAGGATTGCTCATAGACTTCATACCTGCGCGCGCTTTCATGAAATTCGAATCGATTCGGTGCGACCCAGTTGGCACTCCAGCCATCCAATCGCAGCGGTGTAAGTCCCATTTTCAAAACACGATCCGATACAAATAGAAAACCTGTACCTCGTGGTGCACGCAAAAATTTTCTTCCAGTAACACTTAAAAAATCACATTTTATCTTCTTTATATCCACTGGCATCTGGCCTACAGATTGGCACGCATCCACTATATAAAGCACGTCGTGAGCCTCACATAGATTTCCAGCAGATTCCACATCCTGCACTTTTCCAGTATTGGTCGGTACATGTGTGATGGATACCAATTTTGGATTATGTTCTCTTATCAATCTCTCAAGATGTACCAAATCCAATTCACCATTTTCCAAATTATTGACACGAATAGTCTGTACTCCAAAGCGGCGGTACAATGCATTGAACTGCAAATGATTCGAAATGTAATCGTCGTCCGAAGTAATAATCACATCCCCCTTTTCGAAAGGTATAGAAAATACCGCTTGAGCAAAAGCATCTGTCGCATTGAATGTATATGCAATATTGTGCGGTTGACAATTCAGCATTTTTGCCGCCTCCAGGTAAAACTCATTTATTTCACCTTGGTAGATATCATACAATTTGTATCCTCCGTATTTGACTTCTTCATCGAGGTAAGACTTCATTCTATCCAATACCTGATTGGGCATCAATGAAGATCCAGCACTATTGAGAAATATTCTGTCCTGACAATGAGGTGTGTCCTTTCGGACTTTATTAAGATCAAACATGATATAAAATTACAGCTTTATAGCAATATCAAATATATGATCCCGAAATGTTTATTTCCAATTAAGATTTTGAGCCTCTACCACCAATGTAATTCATATACACTTCGATTATAAATCATAGGTGAAATATAGTGAAATCACTTTTGTATTGGCCTCAGCACCGCTAAAAAATGCTGTGACTTCCTCTTCTGGAATTACATTTGCCAATCCAATTCCATATGACAATCCAACACCAAAAGACTTCACATTGAATTGAAAACCCAGATTAAGTCCAAAATCCATTGCCGATAATTCATCCTCATCACTCGATTCATCGGAAGAAGAAGAAAGCAGAAATCCTAAAAATGGTCCGCCTACAAGGGAAAATGAATTAGACCCTGCCGGCACAGTATACATAAAATCTACAGGAAGTCCCAGATACGATGCGTTGAGGTTGCTGGATTCACCTGTGGTCTCGTCATTAAACTTTCCACCACCTGTAGTAAATATTAGATTCGGGCGTATCGAAAATTTTTCGTTGATTGCTTTCTTGTAATATACACCAAAATGACCACCTAATTTTTCGTCCGTGTTTATGGCAAAAGAGGAACCCAAAAAATTCACTTTCACTTTTAAGCTTGCAAGATTTGCCCCAAGCCTGACTCCTACTTGACCATTTACAACTCCAAATGTCATTGCTATAAATAGAACCGTAAATATTAGTTTTAATCTATTCATAATACTGATTTTTTTATTAAACATTATGTTCTTAGATATTAGAGCGCATATGTAACATAAAAGCTAATTGCTTTATTTTTTATGATTCCATCTGATACTTCTTTATTGATATTCGATAAGCCTAGGCCATAATTGGCACCAAATCCTATCTTGTCAAAACTATAACCCAAGCCAAGGTTTAGACCAATTTCGGTAGACTTCGTATCATCTTTTACATCTCTGCCATCGGCTTTAGCTGACATCAACAATCCCAAATAAGGTCCTCCATGAAATGACAAACTACCTGAATTGTAAACTATATCCACAGGTACTTCGATGTAATTAAAATTATTGGATGCAACAGTCATCCCTCCAAATTCAAAATTTGTCCCTTTTAGTGTAAATTGAATTCCTGGCCGTAGATCAGTCGATTCTGCTAGAGGCACTTCGTAATTCACTCCTATTAAAAATCCAGTTTTCAGGTTTTGAGCAAGAGAAATACCTCCAAAATCGAGTACTTGATTCGCTAGAGTCAAACCAGCTTTGAGATTTAGTTGAGCCGAAGAGGTAAGTGAAAATGCTGACACCACAAATAGTGATAGGAATAGTTTTTTCATTTCAAATTGATTTGTGAAAATATAGTCTGATTTAATATCATCAAATATAAGAATATATATCAATGTACCTTATTCTCTTTATTTCAACGAGTTATGATAATATTTCTTCCGCATTCATGTCATCATATTATACGTATGGCACTTAAATTTGTGTAGTAAATAAAATTTCGAATGTCATACTTTTTAATTGACTTCAAGCTTCGAATCATTCTACAATCAACTTTTTATAGGCGAGCAAATTCCCAGATTTCACCTCGATAATATATAGACCTATACTCAAATCCAAAGTTGAAATTTGCTGTTTGCTTCCTCTATTCTTGAATGTTACTTCCTTTAACTTTTGATATTCCATTGAATAAATCGAAACCGCTTCAATTTGAACATCACCTTCCAAATACAATACATCGCTAACAGGATTGGGATAAATCTTTATTTCTTGAATTGTCAGATCATCGGTTCCTACTAAACAGGATGGATCACTCATAGGCAACACTTCCAAATCAACTGTGGTAATGATATCACAACCAGTCACTGCATCGAATGAGTCAATTGTATAAATTCCTGATTCTGTCAAACCATTGTAATCCAATCCCTCACATATCATGGTATCAATATCAATCAATACTACTGGATTGACATGAACATCAATTTCGAAAATATTGCTCAAACAGCCAATGGCATTGTACATGGTATCATTGATCACCTGGGATTCGTACAAGGTATATTCCTCACCATTAAGCTCGAAGGACTCACCCTCGCATATCTCCATATCTTGAGATGAATAAGTAATGCCTTGTACATCCAAATTGATAATAACTGTTGAGTCACATCCAAAGGTCAAAGGATATATTTCTGTATAAATACCTGACTCTATAAGCCCGTTGTAATCTTCTCCTTCACATATCTCAATATCAACTTCTGTAGTGATATCTGTGCACAATTCACTTACCAAAGTATTGATGGTCGTATTTGTAACAATAGGAATATTAGTATCAAAAATAATATCTGCAGTATTATGAATGATTGTATTTTCTGGTCGACCTTCTTTTGCATTGCATCTAAATGACACATACCCCTGACTTGCGTCATAATTGGTCATGCTATCAACCAGATTGATATTTTCAAATAAGAAAATTAGATTGTCATTCTCTATACAAGTCTCCACAGGATGACTTGAATTTATAATTCTTATAGACGTTTTGTCAATATTTGGATCCAATGGGTCAATTATTTTGACCTGGAAGGCTGTGTCATTTCCATTGTTTTGAAAACGAATAGTGTATTCCAAGTCTTCATCCATCAAAGTGAGATTATCTTCTCCTTCCCGATTTGGAAATTCTCGCTTGTCATTCGGATCGTAAGAGCACCTCAGTTGTTCGCTTTGCTCATAGGCATCCAATTCCATACCTGCCTCATTGTACAAGGTAGTCTTGAAGTCCAACATAGGCAATACTGTACTACCTGAAGGCATTTTCAACTTGATCCAATATTCTTTAACCTCGAAGGGTTTGATAATGCCCAATTCGCCAGATGCTGTGTTGCCATTCACCTGGATTCCAGCAAGGTTGGTAGCGAAATAAGTAGCTTTCGAATCATAATCAAATTCAAAATTGGCATCAATATCTATCGTTCCTGTATTCTCTACTGTAAAATAAAATCGTGTCTCCCAATCACATCTTGTGACCGTATTGGCAACAGACAACTTGGCTTCCTGAAGAAACACATTGGGTATAAATCCAAAATTTACTCCCTCAACACAATCTTCAAAAATGGTTAAATCCTCAATTGTCAATTCGTCATTGACCCAATTACCTTCATTCATCTTCGCGGTAAGTGTTGCTCCACCTTTTGGAGTATTGATGACATATCTGCCTTCTTCATTGGTCAAAACAGAAAAATTGCCTGGAGAAAGTGAAATGAGGGCATTTCGGAGCAAAGTCTCTCCTTCTTCATACGCTCCATTTTCATTTTCATCTATATATGCTACTCCTGTCACCTTGGACAAATCTGTACAATATGTATTGTCATATGAACCATCTACTTCAATAGAATAATCACAAACCGAACCACCATAACCATCGATGTATAAGAAATAGGTTTGACCAGGGATCAATAAACTTGATGGTATTCGAGCCTGATTTTCTACTTCAGTTCCTTTTTCACAATACAACTTACTTTGTTCGTTAAAAGAGCAATTGGAATAAATGCCGATTTCTGCACCTGAGAAAGTTGCCGTATTTGGATTACAGTTGGTTGTATTAATTACAATGTCATATTCACCCTCAAGCGCAACAAATCCATACCAAGTAATATTTTGCACTTCATCACCATCATCGCATAGTATGCCCGACGGCTGATTTCCCGTAAAATTATGAAAGGGTAAGGTGCCTTCTACATTTCCAAACTCATCAAAATCGCAATATATATTCTCTGCTGCTATCTGATCACAAGCTGTTTCAGGTCCTAAACAAAAGATAACTTCGACAGAATCTGATGGAAGTGACGGGCAACCTGTAGCACTTGGTGTAAAAGTCAGTGTCGCTTTTCCTGCTGCAACCCCTGTTACTATTCCAGAATTGGTAATTGTCAATACAGAATTATCACTGCTTACCCAAGTTCCTCCTGTACTTGGGCTCATCTGAGTTGTCTTGCCAATACAAATTACCTCGTCTCCTGTAATTACAGTAGAGACATATCCATGAACTGTAATCGGGTCAGTAGGTTCTGAGTTACAACCAGTGGTAGAAGACGTAAACGTAAAAGTAGTTGTTCCTGCGCTCACACCTTGAACAAGCCCCCCCGCCGTGACTGTAACGATAGAAGGATCGGCCGATACCCATGTACCGCCTGAAGAAGGAAATAACTGGCTGGTTTCTCCAATGCATAGTTCATCATCCATTACAGTCGTCTCCGGTGCTGGATTAACAAAAATAGGAGCACTTGCGTCCGAAGTGCAGCCAGTCAAATTATCAGTCCAGGTACATGTTACGGGTCCACCCGCAGAAATAGCCGTTGCCAAACCACTATTATCAATTGAAACTATAGAATGGTCACTGCATACCCATGTACCGCCTGAAGAAGGAAATAATTGTGTAGTCTCTCCTACACAAATCTGATCCAAACCAGTGATAGATACTGTCGGAACGGGATGTACAATTAATGGTGTACTCGCTTCTGACACACACGATGTCATTGTGTTGGTAAAAGTAAATGTTGCAGTTCCATCAGCTATAGCTGTTATCTCTCCTGTGTTTACGTCAATTGTTGCTACTCCCGAATTACTACTTACCCACGTCCCTACTTCATTTGAAGATATTGAAGAAGTCTCGCCAATGCAAAGGGTGTCTTCCCCTGTAAAAGTAATTTCTGGAATTTCAAGTACCCATAATGTATCGGAAGGTTGTGATGTACATCCTGAATTGAGATATGTGAATGTAAAAACTGCAGTACCGACGGCATGAGCAGTTACATTTCCAGAATTATCTATTGTAGCCACTATACTATTACTGGATGCCCAAGTACCGTCAGTATTAGGAATCAATGTAGTAGTCCCACTAACACAAATGGAATCAGATCCTGTAATTATGGCCACTGGCAATGCATTAACTTCAATAGTAATACCATCTGATGTGCATCCCGTAGTTGTATCTGTAAATGTCAATGTTGTATTCCCTACGCCAACACCTTCTACTACGCCCGCATTGGTTACAGTAGCAACTGAATTGTCACTGCTTGACCATGTGCCGCCTGAAGTGGGAGATACAAAAGTGGTGCCTCCAACACAAATTGTACTGGCACCTGTCACAGTCACAGCAGGACCAGGATTTACTGTAAGTAAGTTGGTCTCGGAGGTACAACCAGAAGGTGATGTATAAGTAAAAGTGGTAGTTCCTGAAGCCTGACCCGTAATAACACCAGTATTGGGGTCAATTGTAGCAACTGTTGCATCGTTGCTTACCCAGCTTCCTCCTGGGATATTCGAAGATGCCGTTGTCATTGCATTTTCACATATTTCAGAAGCAGCAATATTTACCAATGAAAGTGGATTCACAGTGAATTGCATTGTATCAGAACAACCTGGAATTGAGTAAACCATACCGTAAGTACCCGCGACTGAAGTGCTGAATGTAACTTCTACTACCCCACCTGCCAAAGGAATTAGACTGGCTCCAAATGGATTGCTTGAGACTTGAGCCCATGTGCCAGTACTAGGCATCGTGCCATACAGTGTTGTTGTAGAACCAGCGCAAACCGAATAATCTGGACCTGCATTAGGTTTTGAAGTTGCATCTATGGAAATAGAATCCTTGCATCCGAATGCATCTGTGATTACTACTTTGTATACTCCATTGTTTTCTGGAAGCGCAGGAGTAATATTTACATCTTCTGTTGTACCAGAATATCCATCTGGCCCAGTCCATGAAAATGAAAGAGGCTCTTGACAAGCTGAAGTCTCAGCCGTCAAATCAATCTCCAACCCATTGCTACAAGAATTTGTAATAGAAACAATTTCTGGTTCTGGTGGATAAATTTGTGTAGAATTTCCATTATAAATCTGATTGATACTTCCCAATAAAAAGCCATTGCTAAAATCTGCCATACCCATGCCTGGCTGGTCCGAATCTGGATCTACACCATTTTCAAAAATTCTAATCCCCTCAGAACAATTAAATATGGTATCCACAGCGAAACTAAATATTTTGATCGCATCACCTGCGGCCAAGTCATTGTAATGAGAGGTAATCCCAAGATCAGGTGTAATGCTATAAAAATCACTTTCTGGCTGTGCTGCAGGTGATACTACGGGTGTTCCTGCTGACCATGTCAAAGGGATTGTACCCGTATAGGTAGCATTACTTTGCAAAGGCATATATGACTCTGTTATCGTTAAGTTTGTACCTGTCGGAACCACAATAGAGTACTGTGCATTAAACTGAATCCGTTGTGGAATTGTAGTTGCCGTTCCCGCATTGATAACAACGTAAGCATCATATTCACAAAACGATTCATTGTATTTTATCTGATAATCTACAGATGTTACTTGAGAATGGATTGTAGATATTAATCCAATTATTAGGCCTAATAGTAATAGTGTCTTTTTCATTTTTTAATAATTATTCTACAATCAATTTTTTATAAGTAACATTACCTTTCGACTCAATAGCTATTATGTATAATCCTTGAATCAAGTTTTCGGTGGATATTTGAATTTTTTGTAATCCCCTATCAAAATATAATTCTTCTATTTTTTGATAATTCATTGTATAAATAGACACTGCATTGATATCAAGATCACCTTCTATATAAAACACATCTCGTGCAGGAATCGGATAGATCTTAATTTCTGTATTAGTCAATTCATCAATCCCAACTATACACGATGGATCACTTATTGGTAATACCTCAAGGTCTATTGTGGTAATGATATCACACCCGGTAACTGCATCAAACGAATCAATAGTATAAATACCAGATTCAGTCAAACCATTATAATCCAATCCTTCACAAATCATTGTGTCTATATCAATCAATAACACTGGATTGACATGAACATTAAATTTGAAAACGTTGCTCAAACAGCCCATGGCATTGTACATGGTATCATTGATCACTTGAGATTCGTATAGTGTATATTCCTTTTCATTGATCTCGAAGGTTTCTCCTTCACAGATTTCGATATCTTGCGATGAATAAGTAATGCCCTGTACATCTAAATGGATTATGACTGTCGAATCACATCCAAAGGCCAATGGATGAACTTCTGTATATGTTCCAGATTCTTCATGTCCGTTGTAATTTTCACCTTCACATATCTCAATATCCACCTCTGTAGTGACATAGGTACATAATTCGCTCACCAGGGTATTGATGGTTGTATTCGTTACTATTGGTTCGTTGGTATCAAAAATGATATCTGCGGTATTATGAACAATAGTATTCTCATGTCTGTCTTCCAAGGTGCTGCACCTAAATGAAACGTACCCTTGACTTCCTTCATAATTAGTCATGCTATCAACCAAGTTTATATTTTCGAAAATGAATATTAGGTTTTCATTCTCAATACAAGTTTCTACTGCATGACTCGAGCTAATCACTCTTATCGACCTTTTGTCAATATTAGGATCTAATGGGTCGATAATCTTCACCAGGAATGCGGTATCATTCCCATTGTTTTGGAATCGGATCGTATATTCAATGTCTTCGTCCATTAGTGTTAAGTTTTCTTCACCTTCCCGATTTGGGTATTCCCGCTTGTCATTCGGATCATAAGAACATCTTAATTGTTCGCTCTGTTCGTAGTCGTCCAATTCCATTCCTTCTTTATTATACAAGGTGGTTTTAAAATCCAGCATGGGTAGTACTGCACTTCCTGATGGCATTTTCAACTTGATCCAATATTCTTTAACTTCGAAAGGTTTGATGATACCCAATTCGCCTGTAGCAGTATTGCCATTTACTTGAAGTCCTATGAGGTTTGTGGCAAAATAGGAAGCTTTGGCATCAAAATCGAATTCGAAATTGGCGTCAATATCAATTGTTCCAGTATTCTCAACCGTAAAATAAAATCGTGTTTCCCAATCACACCTTGTGACTGTATTGGCAACAGAAATATTTGCTTCTTGATAAAACAGATTCGGTACAAAGCCAAAATCTATTCCCTCGACACAAGTTTCAAAAATGGTCAAATCTTCAATGGTCAATTCATCATTGATCCAATGCCCTTCATTCATCTTTGCGGTGAGCGTCGCTCCTCCTTTTGGCGTATTAATAATGTATCTCCCTTCAGCATTAGTCAGCACTGAAAAATTTCCTGGAAAAAGCGAAATAAGGGCATTTCGAAGCA
Organism: Saprospiraceae bacterium; assembly: GCA_965230575.1. GTDB lineage: Bacteria > Bacteroidota > Bacteroidia > Chitinophagales > Saprospiraceae > CAJXUU01. The sequence continues at coordinate 2,001,658 of OZ246013.1, read as the reverse complement.
ATGTCTCTCCATCTTCATATACCCCATTTTCATTGTCATCAACATATGCAACACCAGTCACTTTTGACAAATCTGTACAATAGGTATTGTCATAAAACCCTTCTATATCTATCCAATAATCGCATATAGATTGATCAAGTCCATCAATGTAGAGGAAGTAAGTTTGACCTTTGGTAAGGATACCTGAAGGGATTCTTATTTGATTCTCCAGACCTTGTGCGCTTTCGCAAAATATTTTATTCATTTCCGAAAAATTGCATTCGGAATATATGCCTACTTGTGCCCCTAGCACACCACCTGGATATGGAAGGCAGTTAGTTGTATTCACCACGATTTCATAGTCTCCTTCCAAAGCCACAAAGCCCAACCATGATATATTATGCGCTTCATCTCCATCAACACACAACTCCCCAAACGGTTGATTCCCTTCAGAGATTTGATCAGATAGTGTGCCCCCAATATTTTCTAAATCATTGTAATCACAGATGATATCATCCGCAGAGATATCTTCACAAGAAGCCACAGGTTCGATACAATTCAGTACCGTGATTGTCACTGGTGCTGATTCACAACCATTCAAATCTGAAGTATAAACAAGTTCTGTTGTACCACTTTTTATAGCAAGAAAAGCACCTCCATTGATCACTCCAATATCGGTGTTACTCATACTATATGTTCCGCCAGAAAATGGAAAGAGTGAGGTACTTTCACCTGTACAAAGTATATTATTTTCGACTGCGATACTTTCTGTTTGTGAGTAGACTATCTCTGTTGTCAAGGTTTGTGAACAACCATCCGATTCAACCAATACCTCATATATTCCTTCATTGACCTCTCCTGCTGTAAATGAGAAAGATGGGCTATTTGATGGCAAGGCACCAGGACCTGTCCATGTGTATGTAGCACCTTCTATTTCTGTTACTGATATTTCTACTTCCTCGCCAATACATACCGGAGAATTGTTCAAGATTGTCAAATCTTCTTCTAATGTATTTACCTCAACATTTGTGGTGCCTGGAAAACTTTCACATCCCTCTACCATAACAACTACAGAATAAGTTCCAAAATTTACATTTGTAACTGAACTTATTACTGGGTTTTGCTCGAATGATACAAAATTATTGGGTCCTGTCCAGACAAAATATCCATTAGCAATATTGTCTGTGGTTAATTGCAAATCATCACCTTCACAAATTGGCCCATTATTAGAAGCGGTTGGAGTTGTAGGTATAGGATTCACAAAAACATCTGCACAAACCTGTTCACTGTTACATCCGTCTACAGTCACATATAGACAATAAGCGCCTATATCTGCCTGTGATGCATTGGAGATCGTTGGATTCTGATTATTTGAAATGTATCCATTGGGGCCTGTCCAGGTATAGGTGGCTCCTGAAATACTCTCTGCAGTAAAATTTAAACTTTCTCCTTCACATATTGGACTGTCAGTAGTAATTGAAGGAGTATGGGGAGTAGGCTTTACAACAACATCTGTACAGCTATATTCGCTATCACACCCATCGATACTTACTATGAGGCAATACGTTCCACTATTCATAGGGAATATATTAGTAATCACCGGATTTTGATCTGATGATACATATCCATTGGGTCCTGTCCATGAGTAGGTAGCACCAGGAACAAAGTCAGTTGAAAATTCCAAATCATCTCCTTCACATAAGGGTCCATTATTGGACACAGAAGGTGTCGAAGGGATAAAATTCACAATCACAGATGTGCTACTACTCGCACTTTCACATCCTTCTATCATTACAATCACAGAATATTCTCCTGCATCAGCTATGGAAACATTTGCAATTTCTGGATTCTGTTCAAAAGAAGTAAATCCAGCTGGACCACTCCAAACATAATTAGCTCCAGGAACAAAGTCAGTTGACAAAAACAAATCATCACCTTCACAAACAGGACCATTATTAGACACTATGGGAGATTGAGATATTGGATTGATATATACTTCTGTACAACCCTCAAAACTTTGACATCCATCCACTGTGACTACTACACAAAAGGAGCCATTCAGAGAAGCAGTCACTCCTGCAATAGTAGGATTTTGTTCTGTTGAAGAAAAGCCATCCGGGCCAGTCCATGCATATGTCGCATTTATAACAGCATCCGTCGTCAAATGTAAATCTTCGCCTTCACATAGGGGTCCATTGTTAGCTGCGTTAGGTGTATAAGGTGAAGGTTTTATCGTCACATCTGTGCATCCTACTTGACTTTCACATCCATCTATAATTAGATTCAGGCAATAAGATCCTGCATCACTTGGAATTGCTCCCGAAATTATTGGATTTCGATCTGTTGATGTAAATCCATTGGGACCAGTCCATATATATAATGCTCCTGCGACAAAACCTGTAAACAATTCTAAATCTTCACCTTCACAAATTGGGCCATTATCCGACGCCAGAGGAGTTGAGGGTGTTGGGTAAACTGTCACATATGTACAATCTTCTTCACTGACACAGTCTTCAACAGATACAACGAGACAATATTGACCCGAAGAAGCGGTTGTTACATTATTAATAAATGGGTTTTTGAGATTTGAGGTAAACCCATCTGGTCCAGTCCATGCATAGGAAGCACCAGGTACCTCATCTGTTGTCAACTCCAAGGTCTCACCAGTACATAATGGACTATTATTACTCGTATTTGGTGCAGGCAGTGAAGCGGCTATGGTAATTTCTATCGGATCATATTCACAGCCAGTCATATTATCAGTAAAAATTAATGAGGCTGTTCCCTCGACCAATCCTGTAACTATTCCATTTTCATCAATGGAAACTATCACTGGAAAGTTGGTAGACCATGTACCACCAGTTGCTGGTGATATGCTCGTAGTGCTGCCAACACAGATGGTCTCTGGACCAGTGATTTGTGCTTTGTTAGGGAATACAGTTAGAGTCAGAGGATGGCTACTCTTGGTGCATCCCATATCTGTAGTGAAAGTAAATGTTGTTATTCCTGCACCAACGGCTGTCACCAATCCCGTATTCGGATTCACTGTGGCAATACTTTGATCAGCGCTGGCCCAAGTTCCCTCAGCATCTGTATGTAGTTGAGTAGTCTCTCCTGGGCATAATTCTTCATCTTCTATTTCAATGTAATTTACATTGCTTACATACACTTTTTCAGAAGGATAGGAAGCACACAACGTAGAAGCACTCGTAAATGTGAAAGTGGCATTCCCTTCACTTATACCAGTGATATTACCAAAATTATCCACAGAAGCAACAATCGGATTAGAACTGCTCCATGTACCACCTGTAGATGGGATAATTGTAGTTGTTTCACCTACGCATATTTTATTTGGTCCAGTAAGTTCTGTAATAGGAGCTTGCACATGGACTTGCAGGTTAATCGAAAGACAGCCGTCCGTTGCATTAGTGAAGACTAGATATGTTATACCCGCACCAGTTCCTGTTACATTGCCACTATTATCTACAGTTGCAATTGTCTCATCAGCACTTGCCCAATAACCTCCAGTAGTTGGGCTAACTGTCGTTGTCCCTCCAATGCATATCTCATCAGGTCCGGTAAATTGAGCATCTATATCAGTAATCACACTTAGCGGACTTGTAGTGTTGGAACATCCAAGACTTGAAGTATAGGTAAATGTGGTGGTACCTGGACTTATTCCTATTGCTTCTTCCAAAGAAGGGTTTAAGTAGGCTATGGACGGATCATCACTAACCCACATTCCACTTGGATAGTTGGTGGCAACTTGAGTGGATTCTCCAATACAAATTTCTGAACTTGCTATATTGACCAATGGTTTCGGATTGACTGTTAACTGCATGGTATCAGCAAATTCAGGCGTGTAATAAATAAGGTCATATGTTCCAGATATAAATTCACTAGTTGATACTTCTGTCAAGCCTCCAGCCACTGATTCAAGATATATTCCAAATGCATTTGCAGGAGACTGGGTCCATTCACCGTCTCCTTCACATGATTCTAAAAAAATAGAACTACCTGCGCAAACCATAATTGACTCAGAATCCACATATGGATGCGCTAAATCCACAAAAACAGGGATGGAATCAAGAATAACACCAATGCTGTCCTTGACAAATAAATAATAGTTGCTAGGAATTGTAGGACATACTTCGATAGATTCTGAAGTTTCTCCTGTCGACCATTCATATATTAAGGAATCTGATAAACAGAGGGTATTGGGTTCTAGAATTACACAACTACCCAAACAAATGGATAATGAATCTGTCGGAGAAATATAATTTTTCTCATATGGAGTGTATAGGTTTCCGCTATAAAGCTGAGTAGAACCTCCCATTGTGAATCCATTGATAAAGTCACCTCCACCTGGAAATTCGCCAGATTGTGGATCAGTATTGTTTTCGAAAGGCCTAATTGCATTTTCACAAGGATCAATATCAGCAGCTATTGAGAATATCGTTATGGTATCTCCTTCAGACAAATCATTGTATGCACTGGGAGGAGATAAATTAGGAATTACAGTGTGGTAATCAAGATCTGGCGTTATCGGTGGACTAATTTCTTTAGGACCAAATTCCCAAAGGCATGGTATAGTTCCAGTATAGGTTGCATTATTCTCCCAAGGTGCATGTAATGAATCAATTGTCAAGGTTGTACCAGTAGGAACAACGATAGTATATTGTGAATTGAATTGAATTCTGTGTGGATATGTTGTAGTTTCACCTTCATTGATGACAATTTTACAATCATAAAGGCTAGTAGCATCATTGTATTCAATTAGGAATTTCACATCGGTGACTTGCGCGTGCATTGCGAATGAAGCACCAAAAATAATACCTAATATTAAGATTACATTTTTCATAAAAGATGGTTTATTCTGTTTGTAGTTTTGAAGTGAAACAGGTAAAATTGAAACACTTCGTTCTTATTTTATTTTTTTAGTTGAGTATCAATCAGACTTCCTGAAAATCTACTCTACAATAATTTTTTTATACATCGTTTTGTCCTTTGATTGAATTGCGAGAAAATACAATCCTTGAGTAAGGTCTTCAATTGAAATTTGAGACTTACGCATTCCGTTCGAAAATGATACACTTTCTACTTTTTGAAATTCCATAGTATATATTGAAATTGATTCTATTTCCAATTCGCTTTCAATAAATACTAATTCTCTTGCAGGATTTGGATATACTGAAATTACATTTTCATCAACCTCTTCTACTCCAACTATACACATTGGATCACTCAAAGGCAATACGACAAAATCCTCTGTCTTCGAACTACATCCATTATCCTCAGAAAAAATAAAAGTCGTCTGACCAGGCGCCTCTGCAGTAATTTTCCCAGCTATATTAACCGTGGCTATGGATGGATCCTCACTTATCCAGGTACCAAAGGCAGAAGCAGCTAATTGTGCATTTTGACCTACACAGACATTATTTCCCCACAGATAAATCATAGGCGGCTCAAGAACCTCTACTTCCACATCTACCGAACAACCAGTGCTCGCCTCAGTAAAAGTAACTACAGTAGATCCATATGACACCGCAGTTATTGTCCCATTCGACTCATCAACGGTAGCTATATTGCTATCTTCACTCACCCAACTGCCAATAAGGTTTATGGACAGATTTGTCTCTTCTCCAGGACACGCTTCTACTGGATTACTTACTACAAATGGACTTGGTAATATTGTAACCGACTCTGTAGTGGATGAGCAACCAGAACTATTAGATGTATAAGTAAATGTAGCCGTGCCCAATGCTTTCGCTGTGACCACTCCAGTATAATAATTTACACTGGCAATTTCAGGGTTATTTGTTACCCAAGAACCTCCTGAACTTGGTTCCAAATTCATCGTCTCGGATATACAAACTACAGATGAACCAAGACTCACTTCTGGAAATTCATGTACATAAACAGGTTCTGAAGGTTCTGTAATGCAGAGCGAATCGTCGCCTATGTAAAGGAATGTAGCTTCTCCTGGCGCTATGCCTGTAATCTTTCCCTCGTTGTCAATCGTCGCAATATTTTCATCACTGCTAGTCCATGTTCCACCTGTCGTAGGAAATATATTTGTATGCTCTCCAACACATATATCATCCTGCCCCAAAAATAATGTAGCTTGGCTTGATCCAACATTTAGCATTAGTGGATTTGATTTACACCCAGTGTTATCCGATGTAAATATTAATGCCGCATCACCATGGGATATACCTGTCACAATATTACTATCTACTGTTGCTACTTCTGGGTTCATCGAGCTCCAAACTCCCCCTGTCCATGGAAAAACAATTGTGGTAGTATTAATACAGATGGAATCAATATACATATCTGTTGCGGGCAAGGAGTATATTACAAGCGGTGTGGTAGTTGCCGTACATCCTGTAATAGAATCAGTGAAAGTAAAACTTGCAGTTCCTTGTTCTATTCCTGTAATAAATCCAGTGAAAGTATCAATAGTGGCAAAATCAGGATGATTACTCGTCCAGGTACCTCCCGTATTTGGAAAAACGGATGTAGTGCCTCCTTTACAAATTCTATCATCTCCTATATATGAAACAGAAAGATTATTATCCAGGACATAAACCGTATCAGAGTATACAGACTCACATGCTCCAACATAATTGATAAATTCAAATACTATTTTTCCCTCAGTAATGCCTGTGACATTACCAAAATTGTCATGTGTCGCTACTATTGGATTGCTACTGTAAGCTATTGACCAATTTCCCCCCGATGGATACGACAATTGTGTTGTCTGCCCAGAACAAATGGTGTTGGGTCCAATGAGAGCAGCAGAGGCAGTTTCGAATATAAAAAATTTGGTGCACTCAGAAGAACATCCTGTTATATCATCGATAAAAGTTATTTCTACGCTTCCTAAATTTAGTGTTTCAACAAGCCCATCTGCCGATACCGTTGCAATGGTGGTGTCACTGCTAAACCAAGTTCCATTCGTACTAGAACTAACTGTAACAAACTCACCCAGGCAAACAGTAATCTCTCCATCTACTGTGATTTCGGGTATTGGATTCACTCTAAGTATATCGGTGGATAAAACACATCCTTCTGGTGTCAAGTACTTAAATCTGGTTTCTCCTGCCTTCCTACCTATGATGTCTCCAGTATTAGGATCAATTGTAGCTACCGACGGAGAATCAACCTTCCAAATACCGCCTGAATAAATGGAAGATGCTATAGTAGTATCATTGACACATATTTCCATAGCCTCAATTGCCACTTCTTCAAATCCTACAAATACTGAAAGAGAATCCAGTAAATTATCTGTAGAATCTTTGATCAATAAATAGTAATTGGAAGAAGTTTCCGGGCACACCTCAATTTCTTGCGTTGTCTCTCCAGTTGACCATTCAAATTTTAAATTATCCTGACTACACAATAATATTGGATTCAAATTGATACAATCATTTTTACAAATGATCAAAATATCGTTTTCGAAAAAATTTCTTTCTTCATACGGTGTAAACAAATTACCCAGGTAGGTTTGGTTTTCATTTCCAATTTTAAATCCATTCTCATAATTTGCATTGAGAGCTACGCCTTCCAAATCAACTCCATTTTCAAATAAACGAACTTCTCCCTCACATGGATCTGCATCAATTAATAATGAAAATAGTGTTACAGTATCTCCCTCAAATAATGTGTTGTAATAACATGTGGGCGTGGTATAAGGGAAAATTGTGTAATAATCATGTTCCGATTCTGGTACAGGAGAAATTGGATTTAACCCAATCTGCCATTTACATGGCTCTGTACCCATCATGGAATGGTTATTTTTAAGTGGATTATAATATTTTTCTGCTGAAACTTGAGATCCTTTGGGAACGAGAATAGAGAATTGTGAATTATATTGTTTTCGTTGCCACGATGAACTCGCAATTCCTTCTATGATCACAACTTTACAATCGTAAAGATTTGTAGAATAATTATATTCAATCAAGTATTTTACGCTATCTACGTAAGCTTCTGTAGTAGATATTATACCAATAATTAATCCTATTACTAATATATACTTCTTCATTTTAAATGGTTTAACGATTGTCTAATTAGAAAATCTAAATGTCTATTTCGAATACCTTATTCTATTATCAATTTTTTATAAATAAGCTTACCACTTGATTTGATAGCAATAAAATATAATCCTTGATTTAGGTTGTTTGTAGCAATTTGTATTTCATTAGAAATCTTTTCAAACGATTCTACTTCCAGCTTTTGATAACTTGTATTGTATATTGAAATTGATTCTATGGCCAATTCGCTTTTTACAAAAACCATTTCACTCGCTGGATTTGGATATAGCGCTATTTTGGATGATTCCAATTCATCAATGCCTACTATACAAGATGGATCGCTCAACGGCAATACTTCTAAATCTATTGTAGTGATAATATCACAACCCGTCACTGCATCTACCGAATCTATAGTGTAAATCCCCGTTTCAGTATAGCCATTGTACTCCATACCTTCACAGATCATCGTATCTATATCAATCATGATCGTTTCTACGACTTGAATTGCTGAAGTTGTAGAGGCACATTGTCCATCATAGAATGAAAATGTTACGAATCCTTCACTTACAGGTGTGATATTCCCTGCATTATCAATGGAAGCGATCAAAGGATTGTCACTTGTCCATGAACCACCAGTGGTTGGCGAAACAGAAGTAGTGCTGCCAAAACAGACTATTTCTGGCCCAGTAATACTTACTACAGGTACTGAGTGGATGGTAATAGTTTGAGTAGAAGCCGAACATCCTGTGGCGTCATCTATAAAGATAAGAATGGAAGATCCTGGATTAAGTCCAGTTACATTTCCTAAATTATCAATATTTGCAATCGTGGGATCATTTAAAAACCACGTACCGCTTGTGCTTGAAGATACTGTTGTGGTCTCACCTACACAAATTTCATCTTCTCCAGTTATACTTACATTGGGTACATCGTGGGCTATTACTGCCAAATTTGAAGGGCATCCTGTCTCATCTGAGGTGAAGGTCAATAGCGCATTTCCTCCCGTCACTGCCGTAATCACACCTGAATCAAAATCCACACTCACAGCAGATGGATTGTCACTAACCCATGTTCCATCTGGGTTTGGATCAATACCCGCTATCGTTCCAACACACAATTCCAATGGATCTTCAACACCATCGAAGTATCCTGAATTTACTGTTATTGTTTCGGTGCTTGAACTACATCCATTCTCAGAAGAAGTGAAAGTGAAAATCACGGTTCCCGCTCCTACAGTTAATACTTCTCCAGTAAAAGTATTAACCGTGGCTACTGTATTATCACTACTTGCCCATGTCCCAGCAGAAGAAGGGGTCAAATTAATAGTTTCATTTATACATGCACTCATGGATGAAGCACTGACTTCAGGTTTGGGCAAAACAAGTACAGGTTCGGACGGCTCTGAATAGCATAAAGTCGTTGAACTCGTAAAGGTGAATCGCACGACTCCAGGACTCACTCCTGTAATGTTTCCAAAATTATCGATAGTCGCTATTGATACATTATCGCTGGACCATGTACCTCCTACAGATGGTTCTATAGTCGTGGTGCCACCTACACATATTTCACTTGGGCCAGTCAAATTAGTAACAGGGCCTGTTTCGACATTGATCAATAAAATATCAGAAACACATCCTGTAGCATCTGCAGTAAATACAAATGCCGCTTCTCCACTTGATACTCCTGTAACTGTATTTCCCACTAATGAGGCAATCCCAGTATTCAGAGCTTCCCAAGAACCTCCTGCTGATGGAGAGAGAGTTGTAGAAGAGCCTATACATATATCACTCGACTCAGAACTCACACTCGGTACTGGATCTACAATCAATCCAGTAGTAATCGCTGTACAGCCTGTGTTGACATCCGTAAAGGTGAAAGAACATGTTCCTTGCGCAACTGCTGTGACTAAACCCGCATTGGTAATAGTCCCTACTGTCACATCACTACTTGTCCATGTCCCATCGACATTAGGAACCACTGTGGTGGTCTCTCCAATGCAAAGTCTGTCTTCTCCCGTATATGCTACATCAGGATTATCAAATACACAAATTTGTTCAGATAATGCGGTACAGCCCATGGTCGTGTTTGTAAATTGAAATACCACCTTACCTTCGCCAACTCCAGTCACAACTCCTGAATTAGTAATCGTCGCTACCTCAGAATCGCTAGAGTTCCAGGTTCCTCCGCTTGCTGGTGTCAAGGTTGTTGTCCCAAGAAAGCATATGGCAGTTGGTCCAGTTATCGTTATTATAGGCATTTCACCTACATTTATGTCTATTGCACTGCTTATGCTGGTACATCCATCCTTCTCAATACTGCATGTATAAGTACCAGAATTTGCTGAAGTAGCTGATGAAATTGTAAGATTTTGCTCATTATATGTCACTCCATTTGGATCTGTCCACAAGTAATTCACCCCAGGCACAAAGTCCGCTGTCAATTCTATATCATCTCCTTCACATAGAGGTGAATTTGATGCTATATTTGGAGCGGCTAGAACAGGTATCACAGAAACCGAACTTTCCAGATTCAATACTTCAAAAACTGGATTGGTGATCTGGACTGAATAAGTTGTATTTTCATTTGGACATACCGTAATAGTTGGAGTTGTCTCTCCCGTACTCCATACATAAGTCAAATCCTCCGAAGAGCAAATTAGATTTGGAGTCAATTCCACACACTCTCCGCCACATACTGCATAATCATCCAATGATACACTCCAATCTCCATCATACCAAGAAGGTAGATTACCATCATATATTTGTTCGACACTTCCCAAGGTAAAACCATTGCTGTAATTTCCATTATCTGGCATCTCAGCAGCAGATGGGTCTGTACCATTTTCGAAAAATCGAACACTGTTTTCACAAGGTTCTACATTGATATTCAGGCTAAATAGGGTTATAACATCACCTGCAAAAATATCATTGTACGAACCGACTGGAGCAAGAGAAGGAAAGAAATTATAAAAATCCTCATCTGGTTGAGCAGGAGGAGCAATCACGCCATTTCCCATTATCCACTCTATTGGAGTAGTACCTGTATAGGTTTGATTATTTTCTATTGGATTAAAAAATTCACCTATGGAAATTGTCGAACCTGTTGGTATTACAACTGTAATTTGAGAATTGAATTGGGTCCTCTGTGGAACTGTAGTTGCAGAACCCTCCTCGGCTACTATTTTTACATCATAATGAGAAGTCGCATCATTGTATTCAAGTAGGTATTTTACAGAAGTTACCTGAGCGTTGATAGTGATAAGGAGTCCGAAAAAGAAAGTTGACAGTAATAGTGATTTTTTCATAATTAATATTGGTTTCATGTCTTCGACTATTGTATTCGAAAACAAATAATGATCCTGAAATTCTGAATTTGGGAAGAATGAATTCTTTCAATACTTATTAAAAAAGCACCACCTCTAGAGAATTCTTTTGTGAAAATAATATAATTTATTGATTATCAAATTATAACATCTTATAATAATATTTAATATAAAAAATTACGGTTTAATTTTACGTATATGCAAAACCAATGATATGTATACTAGTTGTCATAATTTCTAAACTCAAATTGTCTTAAAGGTGAAGTGTTTGGGATATGAAAGGAATAACAAATTGACTATCAAAGGATATTTATCCCCATTGATTACGATATTTTAGTTGATTACAATTCGTCCAGTAATTTATATTCAATACACCTTCCCTTTATAAGTAGAATTTATCCACAGAAAACGCTACATAAAGGCAGATTTTTTTTAATAATTGGTACAAATCCAAGGATTTAAAGTAGCATTCAAGTTGTCGTATGCATGAGTTTTTATACGTACTTAATTATTTATTCCATGGCCTTTCAATTCCTATTTTGATACTCCTATTGCTATTTCTATAAAGGCTTGAGCATTTTTTTCACATGAGCTAAAAAAACAAGAGGGAGACTTGCCATTTTGACAAATCTCCCTCTTATTATCCATTAGATAAAAAATAAGCGGATGCTACTTTTTATCTTCTATTTCTTTCATGCTTTCTTTTACTTCTGATTCAATGCTTGCTTTTGCATTGTTGAATTCTCTGATTCCCTTTCCAAGTCCTCTCATTAATTCAGGCAACTTCTTTCCTCCAAACATCAAGAGTACAACAAAAGCTATCAACAACATCTCTCCTGGTCCAGGAAATCCAAAAAACATACTCATATTAACCATGATTAATTATTTTTATTATCACAAAAATACATCAAATTAAACGTACTTCACAGGTTTTGCGCTTTATATCTTACACAAAATCTACAAAGTCATACGAAAAACTTATCAAATCACTTTTTAAGGCCTATTTCTCTTAGTCTTTCATCCAAATATTCGCCTGCAGTTATATCTTCATATGCGATTGGGTTTTCATCTGTCACACATGATTCCAGGCAATTTAACGGCATTGCACTCTTTGGATGCAGGAAGAATGGAATAGAAAGCCTCGGTACGTGCCACTGCTCTTTTGGAGGATTGACAACCCTATGAGTTGTAGATTTCAAATAATTATTCGTCAATCTCTGCAGCATATCTCCAACATTAATCACAATTTCATTTTCTTCCGGAGTTATATCCAGCCATTCATTGTCAGCATTCAAGAGTTGTAATCCGCCTGCTGAAGCTCCAACCAAAAGCGTAATGAGATTAATATCCTCGTGTTGTTCTGCTCTAATAGCGCTCCTCGGTTCTTCCGTTATTGGAGGATAATGTATAGATCGCAAAATACTATTGCCATCATGAATCGGTTCTTCAAAATATTTCTCATCCAGATTCAAGTGAAGGGCTATGGCTCTCAATAAGTGCCCACCAGCTTCTTCAAATCCTTTGTACAATTCTTTTCCTCGATTATAAAATTCCGGAGTCTCTTCGGTATTTACATTATCTGGATATTCATGCTTTAAAGGATGATCATCAGAAACCCACTGTCCTATTTGAAAAAATTCTTTTAAATCAGCGACCTGGCTTTGCTTGGCATGCTCTCTACCAAAGGCTGTATATCCTCTTTGCCCAGCCAATCCCTTTATTTCGTACTTTCGTTTAATACTTACGGGTTGTGAGAAAAAAGTCTTCGAGGCATTATAAAAACCATCAACAAGGTCCTTATTTATACCATGATTCACAACACCAACAAAACCTACTTCATGAAATGCTTTTCCCAATTTGTCTACAAAAGCCTTGCGCTCTTCTAAATTTCCATTGACAAATTTTGATAAATCCACAGTTGGAATAGTTCTACTAGACATAACTTGTATTCTAATTTGATTTGTACTTCTTAAAATACAACATTTATACCAGATGTATTGGTTTCAATAAAAAGTAAAAAAAATGTTGAGGCAAATATGCCAAAATCTCTCAAATCGTGGAGATATTCATTGTCTTGTATGTTTGATTTCCATCGTTGTCATTAACTTCCAGATGAATTGAGAAATCACCTTGGATATTAGAGGTTAATTTAAACTTGTACAAGATTTTATAATTGGACTGATTTACAGTCTTAGTATCCAGGAAATATTCAAATCCTGAATTCGTTTCCATCCAAAATTTATAATCTCTGACCATAAAGTCATCAGAAATATCTATTTCTATATCCAGATCTTTTTTTAGATCGTGCAGGGTGTGCAACTCAGGGTTTACGAAATGTACTTCGGGTGAATTTGATTTCTGAGAAGTACAGGATATTGTAAAAATCAGGCACCAAAAGATGCCTGATAGAAGGTTAATCCTCCTCATTGTAAAACAGTTTAAAAAGGGTGTATAACTATGTCATTCATTTGAAATCATGAATAACAATTAGCTATTCATCAATTCAATGACACAAAAGTATTCCTGAACCACTATCCGAATAATTTATTTAACAATTAATACAGTACAATTGAGACATTTCAAAATCTAAAAGGAAGTCTGGTTGACACATTTTTTTTGACGCGTCATATACCTTACATTTTAAGACACTTTTAGACCAGTAGAATAATTATTTGTCAAAAAATAGAATTTAATCCTTTTAACATTCCATTTTATAAATGAATGGAATCATTATTGATTGTATAAATGTTGTAATGACGTGATTTAAAAGCACATTGTTAAATCCCTTTATGATTGGAGATTATCTAAATGCTAAATTTTCAAACTTGTTTAATAAAATGAAATACACAACAATTGTATCATTTGTAATAGCGATAACTATTTCAATATCCTTATCTGCACAAGAAAAATTTGATGGACTCTGGGGTGGTATTATCACATCAAGCGGATTAGATATTGAGGTCAACTTTGAAGTACAAACCGAAGCCAACCGAGTGCTGCTAAGTGTACCTATGCAAAAGATTAATGACCAGGTCGGATCAGGACTGGAAATAAAAGGAGACTCTATATTTTTTGATTATTCCAACTTCAATGCTTCATATAAAGGCGTCTATGATTCTACAAAAGAAGAATTCATTGGTAAATGGACTCAAGGTCTCAGTACCGACTTGAATCTCAAAAGAATAGAAAAGAAATCCAAAATTGTACGTCTCCAAGTGCCTGAGCCCCCATATCCATATACTTCTGAAAATATAAAATTCCATAATAAAAAGGCTGATATAAAACTTGGAGGAACGCTTACTATCCCAGAAGGGGAAGGTCCATTTCCATTGGCAATATTAATATCTGGGTCTGGTCCACAAGATAGAAATAGTGAATTGTTGGAACACAAACCTTTCCTAGTAATTGCGGATCATCTTTCTCGCAATGGAATAGCTGTATTGAGGTATGATGACCGAGGAGTAAAAAGCTCTCAAGGGGAATTTACTCAAAGTACCTCGGCTGACTTTGCGACAGATGCGGCGGCTGCCATTGAGTATGCACATACACTCGACAAAATAGATCCGAACAAGATTGGGTTCATAGGCCACAGCGAAGGAGGACTGATAGCACCAAAAGTAGCAGCAGAATATGACAATACTGACTTCATTGTCTCTATAGCCGGACCAGCGATTCCAATTGCAGAATTGATGACTATCCAAAATAAATTAGTTTTTGAAAAGCTTGGGATGTCCACTGAGGGGTTGACGATAATGGAAAAAAATCTGCCTAAAATATTCAGCATCGTAAATCAAAACAAAGAGCCTAAAGAATTATTCGACACCTTGATCTATGAAGTAAAGCAATTCTATAATTCTCTATCGGAAAAAGATCAAAAACTACTGGGTCAAAGCAGTTCATCTTATTATACTACCATTAGCGCTACATTCTTTACACCGTGGTTTAGATATTTTCTTGCATATGATCCAGGTCCATCGTGGCAAAAGGTGAAATGTCCAGTATTGGCACTCAATGGATCAGAGGACATTCAAGTCAGTGCAAAAGAAAATCTAGCCGCTATAAAAAAGCATTTGGATATAGCCGAAAATAAAAATCACCAAGAAATTGAATTGGAAGGTTTTAATCACCTCATGCAACCTTGCAAAGTTTGTTCTATTGCCGAATATGCGCTTATCGAGACTACTTTCGATCAGAAAGCATTGGATTTAATAACTGACTTTGTGAAGAGTTTGTGACCTCCTATTTTTTAGGATATAGGTTTACTGCTTTAGATTAATCTTGTTCAATAGCTCTTCGGTAGCACTATAATCATTCCCTTCCTTCTTAGCCAACTCAATAGACATCAAGGCAAATGTTCTTGCCTCATTCATGTTGCCCAACTTGTATAAGAGTGCTGCGATAGTATCTGTATTAAAAGAATTCTTGGACTCTTCTATAGACCATTGAGCCCATTTCATTGCCTTTTTCAACAAATTTTTATCATCCGAGATTTCATAGATTTGCCATGCTACCGCGTTATAGAAATTCGAACCGACGTTTGGTCTGTCCGATAAAAACAATTGAATCTCAGCTTTGAATTTTTCTCGTTCTACAGGATCTGGACTGTACATTATCTGGTTGAAATAACTCACCATAGCCATATTACTGGCTTCTTCCGCAGTAAAATATTTGCTATAGTGAACTTTCAAATTATCAACATCGTCTCTGGCAATTCCAGATTTACCTCGATCAAAATCTGCTGCATATTTCAATTTCTGATCAAATTTTTCTTCTCCTACCAATGCAATAAATGCATCCCTATGCTTGAGGGTATATTGAAATAATTTGGAATCCAAAGAAGCTTTGGAGTAATCAAATAGAAAGTTCATATTCTCTTCAGATGTCCAATCCTTTTGAGTATCCATATACATTTGTGCCACTTCATCAAAGTTTTTCATTCCCGCCGAAGTAAGCGCATCAGCATATAATTTTAGGAATTCGCCAGTTCTTTCTCCACTGTCAAACCTTCTTTTCATTGTAGTGAATTGACGATCAGGGTCATTGGCCGCATGACCAAGATCAAGAAAATCATCGGCAGGTCTAGACCCTACAGACATATGCATGAGTTCGCCACTACCATCTATAAATAATAGTGTCGGGTAAGCAGACACGTCATATTTTTTGGCCAATTCAATTCCTTCACCTTTCTCCATATCTATCTTCACATTAATGAATCTATCATTGAAGTACGAACCTACACTTGCATCGGTAAATACATTTTTGGACATCCACTTACATGGACCACACCAAGTGGTATAAGCATCCATAAAAATCAATTTGTCTTCGGATTTTGCCTTGTCCAGGGCGGTCTGAAAATCTGAAGCCTCGAAACTGATGCCTTCTTGCGCAATTGAGGTGCCAACGAATAGCATGAATAGTAATAATATGTAGTATTTCATTTTTTGCATTTTTGAAATGTGGTGCAATATCATTAAAATCTGGGGATATGTATGGTGTTATAACGACTTTTGTGTGGTTTGCGTTCTTCCCTTTAGCGGTTTTATTTGGGTGTGGGTATTAAATGGACAAGTTTTTAAATACGGTGGTGAAATTCAAGGAGAATATTTAGAAGATTGTGCGGAGGACTTCCAGGGATTTTAAGTCTTTGAATTGTTCGATATGAAGTCGATAGTAGATGATGAGGTCGTCGATGATCTGATTTCTTAGATTTTTATGGATTGTGAGCGTGGTTAATTGGTTGATTTCCGTCTTGTTTATTATAGCGATACCACTGCTTACTTCTTTATTTGAAACGTATTTTTCCGTCATCTCTGGGATGAAGCGACCATTGTACAAGTCGAAAAATGGATTTTTGATATCGTGGTTGTCATAAGGCTTAAAGCCGATATATTGACTCAATTCCAGTAAAAACTTTATCGGAAATAATCCAAGATTTTGAGGTGCATCACTATCAAGGATTGTCAATCTTTGGTAAATAAAATCAAACAACTCAATATTTTCTTCTTTTTCTTTTATCGAGTTTTTACATACTTCCAAAAGAAACAAACCGATTGATGAGCGCACCACATCGAATGCCAGTCTTTGATAATAATGTTCGAATTTGCATTCTTTAATCCTTGCCAGTTTATTGTCCTTGTCATAGGCTACCAAGTCAAGAATATTCAAGTGCTGATACAATGAAGCCTTGTTTTTTGCCTTGGAGGATCGAACACCACTCACAATAAAAGATCTCATCCCCTTCTCTCTTGTGAAAATATCCAGAATGAGACTGGTCTCACTGTACTTTACAGTTCTAAAAACGATTCCTATACTTTTGAAGAGGGCCATAACTAGAATTCCCAACCTGGGATTGGTGGATCAGATTTAAATTTTTTCTTTGTGGCAATCCGTTCTTTTTGTCGTTCCAGGATTAGTCGCGCCAACCCTTCTATAGGTGCTACTGGTGAAGTAGGTGCCAACACTGCATTGATCTTCACTTCCAGGACATCCAATCGATACAATGAGCTCATCAATAATTCCGGACTTGTTTCCAACAAATAAGCTACCCTTTCTTTGATTGCATTATAAAGATCGTCCTCCGAAAGTGTTTCGAGATTATCAGGAAACAGTTCATTTGTAGGATCACCCTCTTGCATACTACAGGCATTTTGTTCGACCACCATCGACAGGGATATTGATCCCAGTAATGTATGAAGCTGCCGGGCTCGCCAAAAATCCTACTGCATTTGCTACTTCTGAAGGATCGGCAAATCTCTTCATTGGTACGATTGACTTCATTGCATTCACCGTCTCTTCAGGACTCATTCCCGATTTATTAGATTTATTTTGAATTATTTCGTCCAATCTATCTGTACTTGTGAAGCCTGGCAAAACATTGTTCACTGTGATTCCCTTTCCCCCTATTTCATTTGAAAGGGTCTTGGCCCAACTGGCCACTGCTCCTCTAGTCGTATTGCTTACACCCAAACCATTCAGAGGGCTTTTCACCGAAGTAGAAATTATATTAATTATCCTCCCATAACCAGACTTCTCCATCCCAGGGATGACTGTAGTGGCTAGAATATGGTTGCAAAGCAAGTGTTTATGGTATGCATCTAAAAATGCCTCAGAACTTGCATTCACAATAGGTCCTCCAGGAGGGCCACCAGTATTATTTACCAGGATACCAATATTCTTTTTGGCGACCAAGTCTTCAATTTTTTGTCTGAGTGCGTTTTGGTCAGAAAAATCGGCGACTAGAAAATCATGGCTTTGTCCTTTGGAAGTATCTAACTCGGCTAAAACCGCCTTCAATTTATCTTCACTTCGAGCGACCAAGGTTATGTTTGCTCCTTGTTGGCTCAATACGATTGCAGATGCCTTGCCAATACCTCTCGAACTTCCGCAAACCAATGCATTCTTGCCAATTAATGATATATCCATTCTATTATTATTAAAAATTTATGCGCTTAAATTATTGAACTCAAATTACACTATAGGAGTTCTTTTAAAGGATCAAAATCTTTTACTTTCTGAATTATTTCTCCTGTCAATTTCTCAATATAATAAGAACCTTTCAACGGGTCTAAAACGTTCTTCATTCCCGATTCCAAATCCAAAACATTGTGAATATTGAGGGTCAATCTTGAGTCTTCGTCTCCGTGATAAGGAGTCAATATGGCATCTGCTCCTCCCAAAACACCCGACATGATTTTATATGTTTTTTCGATTAAATTATAATCTCCCAACTCGTTTGTCCCTTCTACTTCATAGTCAACAATGATATTATAGGAATCGATATTCAATTCATCAACCAAAGCTCGAATGGCCCTGAGAGTCGCAATTTCAAACAATAGATTCTTGCTTACAGTAACAACAATATCGGTCCGTGTACTCTTGCCAATGACATCGACAATATTCTTTATTTCATTAATTCTATTTTCAGAAGACACATGAAATTGATCATAATCTTCGCCTTGATTGACCCATCTGATATTCGGAAAATCTTCATTATTGAGTAGTGATTTCTGGATCTCCACCTCTTGGACAGTAAGCTGTTTACAATCAATACGAACATCCAAATAGGAGGTGAGAACATCTTTCAAGATATCGGCAATAGAATCTACTTTTGACAATTCAATACTTAATCCATTGGCGCCATGTTGAAGAGATTGAAGTGCAAGTGTATTCTTGTCAAGTGAATTTCCGCCTCTGATAGAAGCCATATTGATCCAGGCTTTATCGGTGCCAACGGTGTGGTCGTAGCCCTCTAGATCAGAAGCTACGACATTAGGCTCCATTTCGATACCGAATGGATACTCATGTTTGAGATCGTCTATCGTGAGTCCATCTTTCAGCTTTTCGGAAATGACGGCATTCCACTCTTTCTTGACTTGACTCTTGTTTCCCAATACCTAAATCTTTACAAATTTTTGCGAGTAAGTATTCTCTTCATCTGTTAACAACAAGAAAAAAGTACCTTTTGGCAATTGGTCGATTTCAATCTCATTTGCCTTACTGATTTTTCCTGTAGACAAAGTCCTTCCATCTAGACCAATGATTTCGAACTTCATATTTTCTTTGACCAAGTCTCCATTTACCATTAAAATATTATGTGCAGGATTTGGAGATATCTTTAGTTGATCCTCCGAAAAATTGGATTCTATGGACAATTCGATATCAAATGCCTGATCCATCCAAGCCATACGATCCATAAGCCAACCTCTCAAATAATCCACTTCTTCTTGATATGTATTGCCAATAAAATTATTTGGCCAAACATATATTCCCAATACAGGCCATCTCTCAAAATTTCTGGCTTGTGGTCCACTCAATTGTTCTTCAAATCCATCTATCCAGGCATTCACGTTTGCATTTGAGAACTTTCCATTTCTCAATTTCATCCATTTTTCCCTCAGTTCTTCTTCGAATATTGGGTCTTCTAATAACCTCTCCCACCAAAAATGCACCTGATAAAAATCATCAGAACAAACATCATTAAAATCGTAAGCCCA
Source organism: Saprospiraceae bacterium (assembly GCA_965230575.1). Taxonomy (GTDB): domain Bacteria; phylum Bacteroidota; class Bacteroidia; order Chitinophagales; family Saprospiraceae; genus CAJXUU01. Next base: position 1,981,331 of record OZ246013.1, on the reverse strand, counting down.
ACCTTCAATATCACTTCCACTGCAATAATCTGCATTACCAAAAGCGAGGTTGTAGTCCCATACTGGCCCCATGTACAACTGACCCAATTTGTCATCCTTGTCCTTGGTTTTATACATATATGTACTCAGTCGGTAAGCATCAACATTTCGCGACAATTCATTGAGCAACATATGATCTATGAAAGTTTCTACATTGATATACTTGCTATATCCATCATTCGGATCAGCAAAATTAGCTGATGACAAGACATCCTCAAACTCTGTAATCCAATCCTGGATGTAGGCCTCTTGTTCTGGCTGTATGTCTTCCCAATCTGGCTCGTTGTAGACAAAATTAGTGGGCTGAGATGCACTTATTGAATAGGGTGATGACCATCCGATTTCTTCAGCCTCCGCTTTATCAAATTGCAGGATGTATCCGCCTGTCAACTCTTCACCTTCGATATCACTTTTCTTAACATTGGCTATATCTACTCGGCTGTCGTCTCTCTTTATCTTTTCCGTAAATAAATAAACGCCCTTATAATCTTCGTTCACAATAATCTCAACCATCTGAACCCTCGGCGAATAGCTCAAAATGTCGTCGGCCATTGTATACAACAATGCATTTCTCATCAAAGATTTGTCACTAAATGGACCGTGCAATACCCAATCGCTTTCTTTTGGGAATCCCAGTAAATTCACAGAACTGTCTTTTCCTTCCGCATTGGTCGTTTCGAGATTATATGATTTTTTATCAAATTGTAATAAAGAAGTCTGGCCTCTCAACTTGATTTCGATAGTCCCATCATAATCAGTAGGTACATCCGAAATCGAATTTGTACTTCCATCTTCATTAAAATATACCTTCATTGTACCATCCACCTTTCCATCATCGGTAATCTCTTCGCCATTGGAATCAATAACAATAATTGGAAGATTGGACTCAGTAAGCACTTGTGAATTTCCAAATTGTTGAAAAGCCAAAAGTGAGATCATCAAAAACATTAGTTTATTCATAAATTCTATTTGTGGATATAAAAGTATACTTTTTTCTTCCAAGACGTATATAGAAGTATTCGAAAAAGTACATTGAAGTCATTTAATAAATCACTAATTCCAAAACATGTGTTTTAAATGACTTCTTTACATAAGACAATACGAGTCAGAATCCAAATTAGTTAGGATATCAATTCTTTTGCATTTTCAATTGCTGCAGATGATGGAGGATTCCCGCTTAACATTTTAGCAATTTCTATCACCCTGCTCTCTTCATCCAATTCTTTGACAGCCGTTACAGTTCTATCCTCCTTGTCATTTTTATGTACAAAGTAATGCTTGTCCGCCTTACCTGCTATCTGCGGCGAGTGGGTAATGGATAGAACCTGATGTCTGTGGGCCAATGAAGCCAAGATTTCTCCCATTCTAGAAGCCACTTCTCCAGAAACCCCCGTATCAATTTCATCAAATATCAAGGTAGGCAAGGTCATGGCATCTGCCACCAAAGACTTTATGCATAAGGTAAGTCGTGAGATTTCACCTCCCGAAGCAATATCTTTCAATGGCTTGAATCCGCTTCCCTTATTCGGAGCAAACAAAAATGAAATGCCATCCATACCAGATGGACCTGGTTTTTCCATTGATTCGATGGCCACCTTAATAAAAGCATTTTCCATTGAAAGCGGGACCAACATATCATGTATACGCTTTTCGAATGAAGGGGCAATTTTTATCCTTTTTTTGGAAATGGCGCTCGCCTTTTTTACGAGCGATTCTTCCAGTTTCAAAATTGACGCTTTCAAGATTTCAATGTCTTGTGTGATGTCGCCAAAGCTAGAAAGCTGAGTTGAAATTTTTTCCTGGACTTGTAAAAGCTCTTCCAGCGTATTCGTATTGTGTTTTTTCTGTAGTCTATAGATTAAATTTAATCTACTATTGATCTCTTCGATAAGTCCTTCATCATATTCTGTATCCTCCGCAATGCTTCCTCCCTCCTTCGCTATATCTCGCAATTCTTCTTGCGTTGCAGAAAGTCTATCGTACAATTGTTGAAGTACTTCATCAGAATCCATCACATTGGACAGCTCATTAATCAAGGACTGCATCGTATCGATCACACTTGACTCACCCTCATCCAGGGTATGGCTCAGCATCTGTCCAATTTTTTGAATATCCTCGGCGTTGGTCAGTTTTACCAATTGCTTCTCTTTTTCCTCCTGCTCTCCTTCCATCAATTCTGCATCATTGAATTCTTTCATTTGAAAGTTCAAAAAATCCATTTCTTGATTTGAATTCCTATGTTTTTCTTCTAAAACTTCAAGCTTTCTTTTGGCACTTTTGTATTCGGAATATTCGACTTGGTATGCTTCTACCATTTCTATAGTTCCAGCTAGAGCATCGATTGTCTTGGTTTGAAATGAGACGCTATGCAAGTCCAAGGTATCAAACTGCTGGTGGAGGTCGACAAGATTATCTGTCAAGGCCTTCAGGACACTCAAATTTGCTGGTTCATCATTAATAAAGGCTCTGCTTTTCCCATTTGGGCTGATCACTCTTCGAATAATAGTCTCCTCCTCATAATCTAGGCCTTCATCTTCAAAAATGGATTTTAGACTGTATTCTGAAATATCAAAAACGGCTTCAACTACACACTTCTTTTCTGCTTCATAAAGCACCTTGGTATCCGCACGCTTGCCCATGATCAAGCCCAATGCTCCAAGCAATATGGATTTTCCAGCACCCGTTTCTCCAGTGACAATCGTCAATCCCTTTGTCAAATCCAGTTCCAAGGATTCGATGATGGCATAATTTTGAATTTCAAGTCGTTTGAGCATGGCGCAAAATTAGCTTTTTTGTTGGATTGTAGAAACTGATGATTAATAATAAAATCGTTTCGCATTTGATGTCTTCGATGAGGGCAGGATTACTTGGTATTCATTCCTCTTAATGCATTTAAAATTGAAATTCAGCTAATAGAACTATTTTTTCCATATCCTTGTATTTAATAAGCATAACTAGACACATTTGAGACTAAATAAATATATAGCCCATAGCGGTGTTTGCAGTCGTAGAGCAGCGGCTGAATTGGTAAAAGGCGGGGAAATAAAAGTCAATGGCAAGGTGGAATTGAATCCATCTTACATGGTCGAAGAAAAAGATTCGGTCACTTATAAAAACAAAGTACTGAAGCGAGAGAAAAATAAGATCTACTTACTTCTAAATAAGCCAGTGGGATATGTGACTACTTTGGATGACGAAAAAGGTAGAAAAACTGTCATCGATTTGGTGAAGAAAAAAGTGAATGAAAGGGTGTATCCTGTTGGAAGACTAGATTTGAATACAAGTGGATTATTATTGTTGACCAATGATGGAGATCTGGCGCATAAGTTGTCTCACCCAAGCCATGAAATGATCAAAATCTACCATGTAATTCTAAATGACGAAATATCAGAAGCCGAATTGGATCAGATCCGCAAAGGCTTGGAATTGGAGGATGGTCTGGCAAAAATAGACAAGGTTGATTTTATTAGAAACGCCCCTAAAAATGAAGTGGGCATTCAATTGCACATGGGTAAAAATCGGATTGTAAGGCGAATTTTTGAGCATTTAGGGTATCATGTGAATAAATTGGATAGAACCTATTATGCGGGATTGACCAAGAAGGATTTGCCCAGGGGATTTTCAAGGTTTTTAACAAAACAGGAGATTATAGGGTTGAAGCATTTTTAGATTCTTAGAGGTCTTAAGAAAACTTAACCGAATTCCCACCCAAATTTGAACATTAGTCTTTTTATTAAAATGTCAAATTTAGTTTCGATTTCGTTGCCGATTTTATCCAGGAAAAATTCTCTTCCGTGGGTTTTTTGAGTATAGAATCCCAGTTTGATGTGAAAGGTCGATCTATTTCGTGATGCCCAATGAATCCCAAGTCCGCTTAATGTATTCATACCACTTGAATGTTCTAATGAAATTCCTTCTTCATTTTCTTCGGGCGGATACCCAATTCCAATTCTTGAGAATACAAACAGGCGTCTCGAATTATTATTCAAGTAGTACCTTCCATAGGCAAATACACTTGTGAATTGCGTGTCAAACTGAAAGCCCGCCACCTTGGCTTCATTGAATTCGAATCCCAGTCCAACTCCAATGTTTAATTTTTCATTGACCCGTTTTCCGTAAATCACTGCCAAATGCGAAGAAATCCGTTGATCTACAGAGTCCAGTATTCCCAAGGCATTGAATCCAAATGACAAATCCCAAAACCCGCCTTGAGTCTGGATATATTTGCCATTCGGAAAAATAAGTGCCGTGTTGGAATCGTAATATCGAGAGAGCAAATTGCGATCTATATGGATGGTGTCCATAGTATTGATCCTCAGGGTGACCATATTTCCCTTTTCCTCTATTTTCTCACCGACGTAGTGAATCCCATTTTTATATCTTGCTATTGCCAATTCATGATTGTATTGAGCATGCATATTTACTGTGATTACCAAAAGGAAAATCCACAACACATTTTTATTCATACAAAGAATAGTTTTGAATGGTAAATCGGCACGATAATATATTTTAGTAGAGGTACATTGGATCAGTAATCAATATTACTAGTCCATTCAAGTGACAAATCACTCTCAATCTTATATTGATTCATGCCATTGTCGCCAGCAACAAATATATACGCAGAATTTGTAGGATCAGCAATTATATCATAAGCAACAATATCCGCATTCGTACTTACTAAAGTTGGTTTTTGAGGATCGGTTACATCAAATACACTTAATCCACTTTCACCATTTCCTACATAAAGATGATTGTTGATGATGCTCATTCCATACGGACTTGCCAATTGTTTTTCATCAATTTGAATTGGATTTGACAAATCGGTGATATCTATGGCTAATAAGGCATTGATATTTCCTGGGCATTCAGAAAAATCAGCTGTTCTCAGAGTGACATATGCAACATCATTATAAGGCAGGACAGGATCGCAAGAGGTAGCATGTTCAAATTCGTATAATTCTACTGGCTGACTGCCATTTGAAATATCAAAAATAGACATCGATGTTTTTGAGCCAACAAAGAGATTATTTTGGTGAGGGAATACGGTTTCCATTTCTTCTTTAATGTTGATGAGTCTTTCCACATTGCTTGAAAGTCCATCCTCGCCATCTTTTATAATAATCATATTGCTATTGCTAACCACGTAAATATGATCATTTGATTTTGTAATTCGATTTATAGTACCAATGGATTGAGCACTATTGCCTGCAAAAGAAGAAGGAACTGAAGACTTTGGAATCACATTATTGGCAAAATCTAAATACACCAATTGATCTACCAAAACCTCTTTCATAAAATCATCATTCTCATCAAAGGTCTCTGTCTTTTCCTGATAGTTGAATCCTATGAGCGTTTCTCCTTTATCATTAATGAATTCATCTTGAATGGCGTTTTTGGATCTACTCTTTAAAATAGCTTGTGATGGATTCGAAATATCAATTTTTAGCAAATCATAATAACTCTCAGCATACAGGTAGTTGCCACTTACAAAATACTCCTTGTTTCCTGGAATGTTGATAAAAGCTTCTGAAATGGGGTTTGCTCGGTTTTGATTGCTCACGACATGAATTCCATGTCCTTCTTCACCAATGAGAACAAAATTATTTCCTAAAAATATTTTTCCTGGGTTTTCGATAGATCTTGGTCCTTCATTGATAGGTATCGATCTGATATCGTCCATACTGCCATAGATAGCTTTGGCTTCGAGATAGGTAACTTCTACATCACCAGTGTCATTGGTACATGAGAAAAAGACGATTGAAGTGAGAAGTACAATGCAAATAGTATTCAAATATTTCATCTGTTTATTTTTGTAAGTATGACATCATTGTATCAATTGACCCTACTTTCTTATTGTAATACTTTAAAAACGTATGTTTGAATCTAATTGAACCACACTCAATTTTAATACATGGAATTTGTAACCGATCGATGTAACATTCGAAAATTAAGAACCGAGGATTTCGAGGATTTTTATGAAATGCAGAGTAGCATGAATGTGATGCGCTATGTAAAACCTCCATTGAACTATGAAGAAAGTAAGATGGAATTGGAAAAATTTATTAATTACTATTCCGATGATTCCAGATTCTTTCTTCTTTGGGCGATAGAACAAAAAAATACTCGGGACTTTCTAGGGATTTGTGGAGTATATCACAATGAACTGAATGAAAATGAAATAGCTTATCGATTCAGGGAAAATTATTGGGGAATGGGGTATGGCAGTGAAGTAGCTCGAGCTTTAATTTCTCACTGTTTCTCAGAGTTTGAAATAAAAGAGATAGTGGCCCATGCAGACGAGGAGAATACGGGTTCTTTGAAAATATTGGAGCGGGAGATGAAGTTTGTGGAGCGGGTATTTTCAGAAAAGAGTGGTCGACATGAACGAAAATACATTCTATCCACAGGGGCTGATTTTAATTAACTGACAGATGCACACAAAAAAAATTTAGCGGTCTTAGCACCTTAGCGGTTAAATAATACTAGTATGCCAAGACCTCAACTACCTTTTCTTTCAACCGATCAACAGGCAAGAAAATCTGCTCCAAGCCCTTATCAAATGGCACTGGTGTATCCAACGAAGCCACACGACAAACAGGAGCGTCCAAGTGCTCAAACAAGTGTTCAGATATGTAGGCACTTATGTCTCCTGCAATTCCTCCAAACATGGTATCTTCATGAAGAATAATCACTCGATTTGTCTTTTTCACACTTTCGTCAATGGTGTCATAATCTATCGGACTCAGACTTACTAAATCTATTATGTCAAGATCCAGATTGGATTCCTCCTTGTATTTCATTGCCCAATGTACACCCATTCCATAAGTGATAATAGAAAGACTTTCTCCTTCGCTTACTTTTTTGGCCTTTCCGATTTCTACCTCATATGATCCTTTTGGTACTGCTCCAGCCACATTTCGATACAGACCTTTGTGCTCAAAGTACATGACGGGATTTGGGTCATTGATAGCCGCGATTAATAAGCCTTTGGCGTCATGAGGATTGGATGGATAAACAACCTTAAGTCCTGGAGTCTTTGTAAACCATGCTTCATTGCTTTGAGAATGAAACGGGCCTGCTCCCATCCCGCCGCCTGTAGGCATACGTACCACCACATCGGCATTATGATCCCATCGATAATGAATTTTTGCAAGATTATTCACGATTTGATTGAATCCACAACTCACAAAATCGGCAAATTGCATTTCCATCATAGCTTTGTCTCCTTCCAATGTCAAACCTAGAGCAGCTCCCACAATTGCACTTTCGCACAAGGGGGTATTTCTCACTCTTTCCTTGCCAAATTCTTTGACAAATCCATCAGTCACCTTGAATACTCCACCGTAATCTGCTATATCCTGCCCCATCAGCACAAGATTCTTGTGAGTCCTCATGCTTTCTTGAAGGCCGCTGGTGATGGCATCAATAAATCGCATATCGGTAGCTTTTGAAGAAGGAGCTTTCAGATTTTGATCATGAGCTTCAAAAACATCTTCTTTTTCCGAATCTATTGATGAAGAAATCGAGGGTTCCTGATAAGATGCTTCTAATTCACTATTGATTTCATCTTTTATTTCTTTGGTCCACTTTTCGACATCTTCTTTACTTATGACTCCCGTTTTTATAAGATGCTTTTCGAATGTAGACAATGGATCTTTTTTACCCCACATGTCCATCAATTCCTTGGGCACATACTTTGTTCCAGAAGCTTCTTCATGGCCTCTCATTCTGAATGTTTTACACTCTATCAGGTATGGCTCGGGTGACTTCCTTATCTTTTTGGCAATCCTATCAATAGTCTCATACATTTCGACGACATTATTGCCGTCTACTATTTCCTTTTTCATTCCGTAGCCAATTGCTCTATCGGCCAGGTCAGCACATGCATATTGTTCGTTGGTAGGGGTAGAAAGACCATATCCATTGTTTTCGATCACAAATATTACGGGCAGTTTCCAGACAGCAGCTACATTCAATGCTTCGTGAAATTCTCCTTGACTTGTGCCTCCCTCACCAGTAAAAGCAAGGGCAATTTTCTTTCGTTTATTCAATTTGTGAGACAATGCAACACCTCCAGCCAATGACAATTGTGGTCCGAGATGAGAAATCATTCCCACAATATTATACTCAGGGGCCCCAAAATGAAAAGACCGGTCTCTACCCTTGGTAAATCCAGCCATCTTCCCTTGCCATTGACAAAACAATCGCTTCAAGGGCACCTTTCTGGAGGTAAAAACTCCAAGATTTCGATGCATAGGAAAAATCTTCTCATCAGCATCCAGGGCGTGTGTACACCCCACAGATATCGCTTCCTGACCTATGCCAGAAAACCACTTCGAAATCTTTCCTTGTCTCAAGAGAATCAACATTTTCTCTTCGATAAGTCGTGGTCTAAGCAATGCTTGATAAAGTTCTATCTGCTTTTTCTTGCTTAATCTTTTGGTATCGTATTTTACGGTCTTTTTCATTCCTTTCGTATGAGAGGGCAAATATATAATTTATGAAGTCGTTTGAAAACATATTGATGATTCCTTTGCAAGTCATTGAAACACATATTTTCAGCTTTTTTTCAACTTACAGTTATGGCTATGAATATCAAAAAGAGCTTCAATCTGTACTCTAAGCACTTACAAATTATTTTAACATACGTTTTCAAATCACTTCAATGATATTACTAGTCCCAAATTTATATCTTTCTTTACATTAGAATTAGCAACCACTTGGTATATCGCATGAAATATTGTTTTCTATGGTTAGGAATTATTCTACTTTGCTTATCAAACAATGATATGTTTGGTCAGCATGGCATTTCGATGGTATATGCTCCTTCAAAAGTAATCAAACACCGAGAAAACCTCTTATTCGATGCGCCCGATAGGTCTCACGAGTTCCGACTTGCTTACACTTTTCAGACTACTGGAAAATATAAATGGGAACGCTATTGGGACAAACCAAGAATTGCAATCAATGCTCTGATGGTCAATTTTGGCAACAAAGAAGTTTTGGGCAATGCATATGCACTCATACCAGAGCTTCATTTTACGCTCAAAAAATGGAAGGATTTGAGGCTAAATCTTCAATTTGGTACAGGAATCGCCTATTTGAACAAACCTTACAACACCATCACCAATCCGACTAACAATGCCATTGGATCCAATCTTAACAATATCACCTCACTCAAGTTTGGTCTTACCTACCAATGGGATGAACGATGGACTACGACATTGTCTACTGGTTTGGTCCATTTTAGTAATGGATTGAGTTCTAGTCCGAATAGTGGCATCAATATTTATGGGTTGTCATTTGGAGGGCTGTACAATTTTGGAATGAAAAAAGAAAAGGAAGATATCTCCGAACCTCGATATGATGAAGAAGAGACTACATTCAAAAGATGGGTTGTCGATTTCCAATATCACTTTGGATTTACAGAATATACCGTACCTGACGGGCCAAAATACGGGGTCAATGCTTATTCTATTGGAGGTGGATATCGATATACCGAATTCATGACTGTGATGATAGGAGGAGAATATGAATTCAATGAAGGCAGATATACTTTTTTCAAACGCAACTTTTATACCGAGCAAGAAGCGTTGGATCAAGCTAGAAGCACTATAATTTACGTTGAGAATGAATTGCGCTTCGGCAGAATATTCAATCGTTTAAGAATGGGATTCTATCTACCCTATCCAATCAATAATTCGCGTACAATGTATACAAAGGTGGTGACAGGACTATATCTCCCAGAAATCAAGGGAACGGTAAGACCATATATCGGTGTTCTTTTAAAAACGCACACAGCTGTAGCAGATTACTTAGGATTTTTAGTTGGTTTTTCAATTTAGTTTCAGTTAAATAATCGCTTAGAAGTCGTTGTGCTTAAATATATTACACATTTCGTTTTTTATATGTGATAGGGATTGATCAGGATGAATGGTCTGGATTGCGAAAAAAAATAATAAAAGAGTAGTATAAAAAAGTAAAAGTTATAAATTTGCAGTCGCTTAGAGCAAAAATTGACCCATGGTGTAATTGGTAACACAGCAGTTTTTGGTTCTGCCATTCAAGGTTCGAGTCCTTGTGGGTCAACAACACAATATGCTTAAAAGCTATAAAACAACAACTTATATATATAAAATATTGTCAGTAGTCGTTTTGGCAGTCGTTAAGTAATAAAATTTCAAAAAAGTGTATGGATTTAATAATCTGTTCACTTTTTTTGTGCCTTTGCATTTCCTTCTAAAGATACGAAAAACACTTCTTGCAGAGAGCATAGTCCGTGAGATTTCTACCGTCAGTACTTAAACATTTAATTATTTATGTATTATTTATTTTTCATCCTCCAAATAAAATATCTTATAAGCAATTTATTATTGACATAGGCGATGACGAAAACAAAAGAATAAAAGATTTTTTTAGAAACAGGTTTTCATATAATCATGGAATCATAAATTATCTCTCTTTTGAAGAAGAATGATTTTGCTCAATCTTCTCTAACCACTTTATATCTCTGTCATTACTTATATAAGTGATAGCAAGGTCACTTAAAAATTCCCTTGCTCCGATCCTTCTTTAGTCTGGAATATTCTTCCAAACTCAAGGAAACATCTTGATATAATTTTCGCCTGGATAGAATTCTGCTCCACCAACCCTTAATGCACTTACAAACAACTTAAGTTGTTTTCTGGTATTCCAATCTAATGTTACTCTATAACTTTCATAACATTTTTATGTATTTGAATATTCTCTTCGTAATATTTGTCGCTCTCTTGTAACTCTTGAATTTTTCGAAGCAGTTTAAATTTTTTGTTGCTGCCCGATTGAAATCACATATAAACCCTATTTCAATAAGAGGAATCTTTATCCTTAGAAATATTCTCAAGGTCAAAATAAATCTTTGATACACTTTTTTGGCATATCAACCATCTTATACCAAACATAAAATAAGTCAACATAATTACTTTAACTGAATTAATGATCAAAACTTTTTAATGGAGAGTTTTTAAAGACCATAGAACTGCTCTGTAATAATCTCCATTAAAAAGTTTATAATATTCACTCAAAGAGAACTTCATCCTTTATTAATTCCACAATCCAACTTAAGTTCCCATCATCTGTGAAATCAAAAAGTATGATTTTCCCTTCTAGAATATCATTAAAATAGATGTTAGCTTTCCCAGAAAAGTATTCTTTTAATATACCTTTTGTGAATGGTTCTGTCAGATCTAGAAAAGATTGCATGATAACAGATTTTGATTCTTCTGACATTAATGCAAGTTCATCTAGAAAGTAATTATATACTAGATTGTAAGTATGTTCAGTTTCTTTGCTCTTTTTTGAAATATATAAACCATACTCTAGGATACAATCTAAATAATTGACATCATAACTGTAATTTCTAATTTCCCTTTTATCGATTTCTTTCCATTTAACTTTTGGAGACTGGTAATTAAAGTAAGCTGAATTAATTACCTTTCTCATGATGAAAATTGATAACTCTTCATCAACCATTCTTAAATACTCAATAGTTCTGGATTTGCTTCTTTTTATAGAATTATGCCAAAAGGTGTAATGCTCATTAATCTCTTTATCAAAAGCAGGTTTGGTAATAGTGTTGATCTTCATAAAGAGATTGCTTATAGCTTCTAAATAAACAGTATCAATTTCGATTTTCATAAATGAATGGTCTAAAAGAATTATTCCGTAAGGGTTTCCCTTTTTAAATACTATTAGATCATCTGTTCTTTCATTTGATCTACATAAATTGATCCAGTTGATTCTTTCATTAGGCTTAAAACAAGAGACTATTCCACTAATCTTATTATTAATTAAATAATCACCTATACTTTTTGCATGGTTAAAAGTCATGCTAGATGAAATATCTATGTTAATTAAAACAATATTGTGAGTATCCTTAAACTCGATTTCGTATGGGTTTTGTAAAAGGTTTGTACTAAGAAATATTTCATTTCTGCTCTTTGACAGAGTTAGACACCTTTTTTTTAATGACATTAAAACATATGTCTTAAACTCTTTGTTATCACAACCTATCAATGACTTAGAATTACTCTCCAAAAGATTTAGGAAAGCTTCATAGATTAATTCTTGCGCTTGATAATATTCAATTTTTCGAACATGAGAATGACAATACTGAATAAGGTATTCATAATTAGTTCTAAAAAACTTTTCAATATTTACTAGCTTTCGAGCTTGATTATCAACTATAATTACGTCTTTAAATCTATCATAATTAGTTTCTTCATATACTGGACTTTGGTAATCTTTCCCTTGCTTAACAAGATATTCATAATAACATTCAATTATACTATTGAGTTGGTCTAGCTTATCAAGTTGAGAATTTCTAATTAATGGTTTTGTATTACTGTTATCTCTAAAATCATCGAAGTATTTTATTAATAATTCTTCTCTGAAACCTTCCAATACTTGACAAACACTTTCTTTATTATCGTAATCATGAAGTAATAATCTATATCCTTCATTAATTTCCTTTTCGAAAGCATTATTTATTTCAGTGTTGTTTGTTTCTTTTTCCATTATAACTAAAATTAGTTTTAATGAAGATTCATTAGTATTAATACTAAACCGAAGGTGCACTTCATCTCTAATTGGTGGCTCTTCATTTTCTTGAAGGTTCTTACCTTTTATTTTTAATAGTTTATCGCTAATTATAAATTTGTTATTTCTTGGATCGTCATCTGGAGAAATCGATTTGTATATTTTCTTAAATGCTTTTTTTGCTCTATTAAGAGTAGTTTTAGAATTAGCTATTGTAATATCCATTATATCAGCTATTTCTTGATGAGAAAAGCCTTCAAAGTAGTAGAGTTTAACAATCTCTGCATATCTAGGGTGAGATTGGGAAAGAACTCTAAGAGTTAAATTGATTCGTGACCTTAGTTGTGTGTTAGCGAAAATACGTTCAAAGAAGGATTCATTTGTTTCGCTTGTTCCATCAAGATTATCATTGATTTGAAGTATTCTTTGTTGTGTTTGTTTAATTTTTAAAGCTTCGTTTTTTACACTTCCAAAAAAATAATTTTTCAAATAATCAATTTTTTCAAATTTTTCATCCTCCATAATTAAAAGTTTGAAAATAACATTTGAAGAAGCCTCGAAAGCTAAATCTCTCCGACGCACTATACTATATGCTAATGCAAAACCGTCATCCCAATTATCCGGATATAAACTTAGAATTGCTTTTTCTCTTTTCAAGTTTACAGTATTCTTACCATAACTATTAATACCAACAATAAGTAATTTAGATTTTGCTTCCATAGAAGATGAATTTTGACTTATTTATACCAACCTGATCTTTCATTTTTGAAAAGGTTACACTTGTAGCAGAAAAAAAATGTTACATTTCTAAATCTTTTTTATTTAAACTTGAATGAATTTCATATTAACACCATTACCAATACGTAGTTTAAGTGATTATTAGTATTAACTAATCAGCATTTAATTTTAACAATCTTTAATCTTTAGAAATATTATCTGTAACAACTGTAACCTTTTAATGAGAAAAGTATCTTCATTCTGAGTACTTGTTTAGGCTTTTATAGCCAAAATTCTTATAGGCCATAAGAAACCATTTAAGTGATAATTTGTAAAACTCAAAATGACGTGAAAAAATTAAAAATTGTATTCGACAAGTTTAAAGATTGGTATAATTACGCTTTGCCCTACATTAAAAACATTTTGACTTCAATTAAGATTGTAGAAGTATCGTTCAAAATTTTCTCTTTTGTATTCCGTTTTGTAAAACACATTATATAGAATGTTGTTCTAAGCCAACAATCGATGATATATTTCTAACGAAGAAATTGTGGTATTCAAATCTTATAGAACATAATTGTTGTGTGCATAGATTTGTATGAAAATTTGGAATAATCAGGTTCTGATTCATTCAAATTACTTTCCTAACTATAAACCTATTCCGATATTCCAATATCACCTCGGATAAAACGACGTTCTTTCATGTGATGGAAGACGATAAAATGACCATCTTGAACCAGAATTCGAAATACTTTTAAGCATACTAAAATCCTGCAAGCACTTTCTGTACTTACTAAGTCATCTTCATCAATTTTGCCTTGCATTTCAATATTGATACTTTGAAATTCATCTTTTATCATTTCTCGCATCATCTCCCTCAACTCATTTGATGCAATTGAATGCATCACTATACTACTATTTTCCATCTTTAATATTTGAGTTGGTGAAGTAATTTTACATCAAATTAATGTATATATTACAAACATTCAAATCACTCAAAACCAAGAAAATAACTGTTAAAATGGCTCAGCATGATACAGTTTGATAAGAAGAAATAGTTAAAATAAATCTATTCTGAAATCAAATGGTTTAATCTGTGAGATCGTACAATTGGAAAAATCTCAAACCTTAACATTTGAGTCTAATAAGACTTATGAATTAAATGGTCAATTTTATTTCGAAAAAGTTATTTTAGAAATAAAAAAAGTCCATTTGTTGTCACATATTAAAAAATATTCTCAACTAAAAAATTAACAAATCTTGAAAAATTGATTAAAATCCTCTATTTTTGTAATTAAACTCTTTTTAATTACCTAAACTCAAAATTATGGGAAAGAAAGGAAAGGCGAATTCTCGTAAGGAGAAAAAGCCTTCTCGTCCTGATTATGGGTTTTGCAGGACAGTTAACATCTGTTATCAGCTTGTGGTGATTCTAACTTTCTTGATTGCGAATTCATAAGTTAGATTCATCTAAAACTCAACCAAAGCACTTAATTGTGTTTTGGTTTTTTATTATAAATTTTTGAAAATATAAATTGATACAGCTTCATCACTTAACTAATTTTATTTTCGTAACCGTTTATATGTATATAACATAAAACCAGAAAAGTAACCACTTAAGTTGAAATTATTTTTAAAATAATTATGAGTGCTAAAAAAGAAATGTCCGATAATGACGAAAATAGTAATATACTATTTGATAAACATCTATATTCTAATCTTAGAAAAAATGTTGTTAACTACCTGATAATCAAGGGGATGAACAAGGAGGAATCTTTAGACATTTTTCATGATGCTTTAATGATTTTTTTAACAAAGAAACTAAAGAAAAGACCAGTAGAAATACACGGTATTACTAGCTATCTTATAGGTGTCAGCAAAAACATTATGTTAAATATTCACCGTTCAAGAAGAAACAATTCAATTGATGTTGACTTCTTGCATAAGCTTTTAATGACTGACAATAATAATGAACGTCACGTAAAGGAACAAACAATTGAAAAAATTTTAATTACTCTGGAAATGTTATCAGAGCCCTGTAAAGTTTTGTTGAAAGCATTTTATTTAGATGAATTGTCTTACGAAGAAATATGTATTATGATGGATTATAAAAATATAGATACAGCTAAAAATAAGAAATATAAGTGCCTTAAAAGGCTCAGAAAGCTGGTAAATGAATCAAATTTTTTAAGGTAATTAAAATGAAGTCTGTAAGGCATTGTTTTACATCGTTTTCAACTTTTCATTATTCTATCCATTCAAGCGATGAATTCATAGTCTAGAAAACAGGTTTTTTTGTTTATCATTCAAGCATTTAGGTATTTTGAAATTTCATATTAAACAGATATCATTTGTGGTAGTTAGTTCAACAATCAAATTTGGTTTAAATAGCCCTCAATTTTAATCCACTTTGACTTATTCAAATAGTCCGATGTCCAATTAAGTAAATCAACTCTATCAATTAAATCAAGTTTGTAGCCCATTTCATTTGATCTTTCAATTGATGGTTTTGAAAATGTTGAAGTTGTGACAATCATTCCTTTATTGGCATTCTCAGTATTCAATACATCACAAAAACTACGGATTATTCCTATGCCAATTTTTCTTTTCTTGCTATGTCTTTTCCATTCTACAAGTGTTTTGAATTCTAAATTTCCTTTCATTGAAAGAGCGATAATGTCATATCCTCCATCCCCTGTCTGTTTGGTTAAATCTACTAGAAAACCTTGCTTATGAAGAAGTTCTGCAACCACCTCTTCAAAACGTCTTGGGTCAATTGCGAAAAAAAAATCATTATCATTATACATTTTGTATACAATCTGCTGTATTGGTTGAATGAGTTCTGGTACAAAAAGTTCTTGTTGGTCATTTGTTGTTTCGGTGAAGTCATATTCATTTATCCCTATAGTCTCAAAATCAGCATCAATTTCAGCCGCAATTTTTTCAATATTTATACTTGCTATTGATCTAAAAGTTTTCATTTTCAAAAAAATCTTCCTGCTAAAGAATTTACACCCTTCTGTGATATAGAAATAACTTCTGCTAAGGGACTAGATTTGAAATTATCAAATAAATTAATACTATCTCTTAATTGACCTTGTAACCCTGCAATTGAATTGATAACAAGAGGAGTAATTTTTTGAAGAATTGAATTTTGTTTTCTAATTGCTTCTTGCAATGCGGATACCGATTCTGTATAATCAAACAACCTTATAGTTGAAGCAGGTGGTATAAAAAAAATATCTGATTTTAGTTTTTCATATTGAACCCATGGATCATTCTAGTTCATGGATATTATTCAAAACTCATAACTTTACTAAACAGTTCATCATGAAAATCAAAAATGAAATCTGCTATGACATACTGTGTAACTCCACTTCTTTTCAAAGTTAATACTAATCTAAACATTGAACTAAAAGATGGACGTTCATCGGTATAACTAATTGCGATTTCACTATTCGGTTTTTTAACTTTACCAACTCCTGGGATTGGAAACATTTCAGACCAATCTCCAAATTCTAACATCTCTTTTTCGGAGAAAAGCTTACATGTTTGCTGAGATTCGCTAATATCAAAATATTCATGCATGAAGTCACTACCCCTAATCTTCAGGTTTTTTCTAACACCAATTCATGAAACGGAAAAGCCAAATGCGAATACAAATCATCGAAGCTTGAAATAATCCAGTTTATCTTTTCATTTCTAAAATAGAATCTATAATACAAATCTAACGCACTCATAAATGAAATTCCAAAGTACTCTATAGGAAAATTCAACATTTGATTTAATCCATGCTGATCTTCTTGTTTCTCAGTTTTATAAAAATCCAAAATATTCTTGAAAATCGTTTTGCACCATAATTACGTAGAAATACGCAAAGATTGCGTATTTCTTCTACCTCAAGTAACTAATATATTTATTAACTTTAGAATAATTGAGATGCAAAGGTGATCATAAGATATTTCCAGGAGGGTAATAAGTATAAAAGATATCGGTTCCAGGAAATAACCTAATACAACACAATTTAATTTTGGGATAGATTCAATAATTAGACAAATTTCTGATCTATCAATATTTAAACAGCACAATAAAATTTATGGGATTATATAGATACTAGATTCAAAAACATCATTGAGTAATACTGCTAAAAATGAAGGCAAGAAAAATTGAAATAGAGCTGTACCAAAAGTTACATGGATATTTCAGTGCCAACAATATTTCCAAGTACGCCAATACTCAAATGTACATTAAATTGATCTTTGCGCTCGTTTTTTGGACTACGACCCTTGTCTTGATATTTACCCTTGGTGGATCTAATAGGTCCATTTATTTTCTCACCTACATTTTACACTGCCTCGCTCAGCTTTTTATCGTATTAAATATTGCCCATGATGCAAATCACGAAGCGATATTTCAAAATCGATTTTTAAAAAAGATAATGCCTTACTCTTTCGATTTGTGTGGGGTGAATTCTTATATGTGGCGTGAGTTGCACCATGAACAACATCATTATTGCATGAATATAGATGGTGAAGATGAATCTTTAGTTACCAGAAAACTATTGAGATTTACAAGGAAAACAAGAATGAAATTTATACATAGGTTTCAGCATCTTTATTTTTTAATTTTATATGCACTTTTTTCCACAGATTGGATCTTTTTTAAAGATATTGAATGCTTCTTTTTTCCACACACAGACTATTTAAAAAAGAAGAAGCACCCATTTAGAGAATATATCAAGTTAATCATATTTAAAATAGCCTACATCGGATATATGATTCTATTGCCTATTTTACTTTTTAATTATTCTATTGGATTTGTGTTTTTAACTTTTCTGACGGGACATTTTATGATTGGTCTCATTGCTGGAACAATTATACAAATTAGTCATCCTCTAAAATCAGCTGAATTTCCAGAATCGAAAAAAGAATACCCAACTTTTGCAACCTTCGTCTTTGCAACCACAGCAGATTATTCGATTAATAGTAGAATCGCAGAATGGTTTTTTGGAGGATTGCACTTACATGTAGTTCATCATTTATGCCCCAATATATGCCATGTACATTACGGGGAATTGACCAAAATAATAGCTGATGTTGCAAAAATTCATCAAGTCAAATATCGAATCAACAAAACTATGTTTGACGCGCTAAAGGATCATTACAGTCATCTCAAATCCTTGAGCTATTAGAAGTCCAAGATAATCTCTCAAAGGCTACAAATCAATCTTCATCAGCAGAATCCAACATTATCTCTACGTATACAGCTAATTATGACTTGTGTTGACTGTATGGAGTATTTTTAGGCAGTCATTTTTTTGTTAACGACTTGGATTGAAAGGTTCGGACAAAGAAAATTAAATTTTAGAAGTGGCAAACATCAAAAATTTCAACCTTGATCTATCCGCCAAAATATCGTAACTTGAATGATTGTTAATTTTTAAATCATAAGTTATGTTAAGATCAAAATATGCTTTACTTCTATTACTTACATTTTCCCTTTTTTATAGTTGTTCAACTGATCTCGATGAGGGTGATGTGCAATTCAAAAAAGCACCAATAATTACTGCAACACCATGTGCTACCGCATTTCTTTCAGTAAATAACCCACCTGGATCTACAATTACAATAATCCATCTTCCTAGTGGAGCAGTGGTCTCTAGTTTTGTCGTAAATTCATGGGGTACTGCCACCGATTATGTAACCTTGCAAACTGGTGAAACTTATCGTTGGGCATCAAGTATCAGCCTACCTGGTCAGGTCCACTACTGTTCTTGTGGAGAGAATTATGGTACCTTAAGTCATGGCCCAGGTGCTTCAATGTTTACGACATCGAATGACGGAACCCCATATTCTACCTGTAGTTTCTAATTCATCCATATGACCTTGGATATAGTAAAAACCTAAATTCCAATTGATTCTACAAAGGAAGAGGAGACATCGAAGAAGAAATGAAGTGATTTAAAAACTAGAGGTTGCCAGATATGAGCACAATGTTTTTAAATCACTTTGTTATCTTGTCCTAAATCAAAAATCTACAACAGCACTCTTGACAAACAGAAACCGAGGCAAACAATCAAGCGATGATAAAATCTTTTCGTCAAAGTGGCATGACAAATTCAAAAATGCCACGGACGATATGGGCTATCTTCTAACCAGGAATTATGGTGTAAATGCCGCTCTCCAAATCGTTGGGAATAGATATCGATTGAATAAACGACAAAGAAATGCTCTATCTAGAATTGCCGTCGGAAACGATCAAATTATACACCGTCAACAAAAGGAAGTCAAGGCTCATACATTAAAGAATGAAGTAATTGAGATTGATGGTTTTAATCTGCTCATCCTGATAGAGAGTCTGCTTTCTGGTGCATATGTTTTCAAAGCACGTGATGGGCTGTACAGAGACATTTCAAGTGTCCACGGCTCATATAAAAGGGTGACAAAGACAGAAGAAGCCATAATCATCCTAGGAAATGCGATCAAAGACCTAGGTGTGAAATCTGCCAAATGGTACTTCGATAGCCCAGTTTCAAATAGTGGACGATTAAAAACCAAGTTGTATGAAATGAGCGAAGAGCATCGATTCAATTGGAATGTCGAATTGGTATTTGATCCAGACAAAGTATTGGCTGCTAGTGACAACATTGTCGTATCATCAGATGGGTGGATTTTGGATCAAGCCAATAGATGGTTCAATCTAGGCTCCTATATTATTCAATCTATGAACGAAGAAATGAGCAATCTAATTGAAGTGTAATTGTCCAACAAACTTCACAATTCATGCTCCTGATAAGTACTTACTTCAGGGATATTCTTACTTATGAATATCCCTACTTCAGCTCCTTCAAAAATCCCTTTAAGTCCTTAATATTATAACTGACCTTTCCATTATACACAATTAACGGTGTGGTAAATCCACCTCCTTCAAAACCACTCGCATTGAGATATCTGAAAGCCTCATCTTTGTTTTCCTTATCCTCATCCATATTTTTTTCGATGAAGGAAATATTATTGGACTTTAGGTATTTAACAGCATAACTGCACCTGCCACATTTATCTATCGAGTACACATACAGCCCCTTTCCATTCTTAAGATCTGCGTCATTTGGCTCCAAATTGGTTGTTTCTACGCCATTGCTTGAAGAACTACTCGATGTACTTTTTGAAGTCGATGTCGTTTTTGAAGTCGTAGTCTTGGTAAGCGAATAGCCATATTGAAAAGATGCCGACGGACTATTATCTCTTTTATATCTTCCAACTTCTATGGTCTCGTTTTTCGGAATTAAGACTTCTACCTTGTTTGATTTCCCAATGTCATATCCTTTTGCATTCAATTCTACAGTTACACTGACATCAGTATTTTCATTATTAGTTGCCATCAAAACCACCTCTGTGCCCTTGTCTTTTGCTTCAATCACCACATCTTGGCCCATCATAGGCGATGACATAAATAGCAAGGTAATAATCAATGATGTTAATCTCATAATTTTATAGCTTTTAGAATAGATTTATAATTTATTATGGCTTTTTAATACGTGGGGCAACTTTCTCGCTAATTTATATTTTCCAGCTGATACAAATATAAATACTTCTTCTCGCTGCAAAGATAATCATTTGGAAAATAAGCCAATGATCACCTCAACAGGGTGTGCATAAATTGCACCAAAAGAGAAAATCGGAAATGATAATTGTCATTCCGACCGAGTGCAACGAGAGGAGGGATAGACAATTTTGAGTGATTCTAATTTCGACTTCAACGGAGAAATCTACTGGGGGTTGATAACAGACCTGCACTTTTAGATTTCTCCGTGTTAGTCGAAATTAAAGAACTAAAAGCATTGTCGTCCTTCGACTACGCTCAGGATGACAATTCTCGGTTACTCTATCTATGACAAGTTATTAAGCAATTGGGATTCAGTGGTATAAAATTTTAAGAATTTACGGGTTCAATTACAGCTGACAAGATTGTCGTTTACAGTAATTTTAAAGCAGCAAAGCGTTTTTGGGTGCTGGGAATGACAATGCATATGTGCAATTTATTATGCACACTCAACAGGCATGTATATTCCATCAATCCGTCATGGATCTTAGCTTTGAAAAATTTTTTTCCAGGAAAGCCGAAAGTTCTTCTCTCTTTTGAGTACCAATCAATAATTTCTTACCAGATTTCAATTCCACTGCGAGACCTTCATTTCCTTTGACATTATATACGGTTCCATATTTTGTAAAAAGTCGAATGCCCCATCCTCCAACAAAATCGTACTTCACTACTCCTGCTTTTTTCACATCCTCCCATTTGATGCGCTTATTAACAAATGGAAAGAATTGAAAATGTATTTCACTTTGATCTATTTTCACTTTGATCATTATAAAATAGAATAATGCTTTCAGAGCAACTATAAAAATGAGCAAAATGATCAAACCAGTATCGCTTAGAGGCTCATTGCCCAATGGCTCACCTTTGATCAATTGCTTATCTATCGCAAATAATACAAAGAGCGCAAATGGTATAGCAAATAGCCAATACATCCATCCTGCGAATTTTTGATTTTCTTCGAATACTTTATTCATATGAATACTTATAAATCAATTTTTCAGCTGACCCTACCTTTAAAATATATATTCCATTCAGCAGATTTGCCGTCTCAATCACAACATTTTCCAAATTCAAACTAAGGCCAATCATCGAATTCACATTTTCACCGACAAGGTTATAAATATTTATGTCCGATTCCTTCAGTCCTTCTTCATCAATTGTTATTTGATTGTTGAATGGGTTGGGAAAAATAACAATTTCCTTTTTATTTTCTTCCGATTGCACAGAATGGACTACATCTTCCTCTACAGTGACCGTTTGGCTATGGGTTATTATCCGGAAGCAGAGGTCTGTATATTCCCATGTAAATGTTACAGAAATGCCGCAAGTATCTAATGGAACATTGCTAGTAGGAACAACTGTGCCTTCGATCAAACAAATGCCAGTTCCTCCATTTGTATACATTAGAGTATCAGGTATGAATGTCTCCACTTCATTACAACCGATGGTAATATCAGCTGGCGGATTGATAAAACCAGCCTCCGGTATTGGCTCTACAGATACCACTTGACTATGGCTTATGGCTCGACCACATTGGTCCGTAAATTCCCAGGTATAAGTCACAGAACCTCCGCACAGGTCAAATGTACCCACTGATGTTGGGCTGACAGACCCACTTATTTCACACGCTCCAGAGGCCATGTTTGTATAAAACAAATTAACAGGCGTGAATATTTGAGCGGAGTCGCAACTTATCGAACTATCTGAGGGAGGTGACAAAAATTCTGCTGCTGGTATGGGGTCGAGCGCAATGGTCTGCGTATATGTCTCAGTATTGGCACAGTTATCCGAAAATGTCCATGTTCTATCTATCGTACCACCACCACAGGGTGTATAATTTTCTTCAACGACAGGCGTGATTGTACCTGTACCAGCACAATTGTCTGTCCAAGTTACTTCTTCATCTGCTATTATATCTTCCACACAATCCAGGGTAATATCAGCAGGTTCATCGGCAAATACAGGATCTTCCGAATCTTCGAATGTTATTTCTACATCATCCAAAAAACAACAGTTTGCATCACAATCTGGCAGAGTCCATACATCTCCTACCGCAGGCAACTGAGGGTTATCTGCTGTGACAAAACTATAGTAGTAAGCGGTAAGAATTCCACACTGATCATAAGTCAAAGTGGTGGTAAGTGCCTCAACTATTTGAACCACCTCTCCATCTGAATCAATAATGACTATATACTCCGAATGAGCTGGGTCCGAATTGGTGTCAGCAACGGTAATGGTGCTTGTAGCATCGGGGCAAAGAATTGTGGGATCTGCTTGAACATCTCCATCTCCAGGTCCATTTACAATTATGGTCATGCAGCTGGAAGGTAAGGACTCGGACTCCTGAATGCATGGCAGGTTGGATACGTCCACACAAAGTTCATAACTCCCGGGAGTATCCCACGTGATATCAATCGTATACTGCTCTTCACCCTCATCAATGAGGACTCCATCCAGGTAATAATAATATTCTTCAGCGCCATCCAAGCCTGCCACGACATCCTCTGCAGTATAGGTTTCAGTATCGCCAATACAGGCACTTTCCAGGCCGAATATTCCATTCTCCCAAGGTGTAATTTCTCCATTTCCACAGACCCCTTGCACATCAATTGTTATTTCACAAGTAGATCGAAAACAACCATCCAACATAAAGTAATAAGTAGCACCTATCTCCAGGCCACTTGCCGTAAAAGTCTGAATGTTCGGAACTTCTTCTGCTGAATTAAAGCACGTTTCACCCCCGTTGGTAATGCATTCTACAGGATCCCAATTTCCTCCATTAGCCGCTGGGCAATTGGCAAATAATGCCATTTGAATTCCGAAATTATTGACATTATTGCCAGTATTTGTTCCTGGAAGACAATTGTCGACTAATACATCAAAAGTCAATGTTTCACACCACACTATAAAAGCAAAAAAGTTTACATTATGTGCCTCACCTCCCTCTGGTAATTCAGGACATAAGTCACCTTCCAAATCACCAGAATTGGCTATATCAGACATTGCAAATTCAAAACCATCTAATTCATCAGGAGTGCACAAGATACCAGCTGTTTCACAAAAACAACCAATAGCAAAATTATCAGGGTCATCACAAGGCAGAGGTTCTAATTGACCAAAAAAAGTTGTAGACAAAAACAACTGAATAGATAAGACCAGAATTAATCTTCCAAAAAATGAATTTGACTTTTTCATTTGAATAATATTACTTGTTCGTTGTAGCGATTTAAAAACGTTGGTTAAAATCACTTCATTAATAATAAAAAATTAGTGTTTATAAATTATTTGAATCCTTGAATCAATTTTCAAAATATAATAGCCAATAGGTAAGTTGGAAGTATCAACAATAGTATTGGCATCATTTTGATGAATATGAATTAAATGACCTAGATCCTCTCCTTCGAGATTGAATAATTTTACATCGCTTGGTTCCAAAAGCATCTCATCAATCGAAAACATATCTGTGAATGGATTTGGATATATTGCAATTTCCTGCGTATGATTATCGCTGATAATATTGGGTGTGTTGTATTCATAAGCGCCTACATCAAATTCACCCTCTACTATACGTAATCCAAAACCAGTAGGGTGAATATAAATTGAATCCGAGTTTAAAGAATAATTATTTATTGTAGGCTGTGCCGTACCCGAATCAATTGCGGGCGAATTTGAAAGCAAATTGTAATCATAATTATTCTCATCTACAAAATGCAAATTGTCTATTTCTTCTTCAATAATATTGTGGACAAATAATGACGTTTCGCCATTTATCGTCGTTCCTGTTCCAGCAAATATGTTGTTCGAAATCATGGCTATTGGAGTACCATCCGCAATATCCATGAATATGCAAGATGCAGTTCTTTTGTTGACCAACGTATTGTTGGTGAAATAAAGGTAATTCGTCAAATTGCTCAGCCCTTCCTTTCCATATCCAATCAGATTATTGTTTTCTGCATTATTGCCCTGCATAAAGAGATTGCCCATGACAATAGAAAATCCACCATTGGATAGATCAATCAAGCGGCTCGACTGGCCTTCCTCTTCATCCATTATTCTATTGCAAATAATGTAATTTTCCTGTGCTCGCGATTTTAAATTATGACCTATATATGCATGATGTGAATAATTAAATTTGAAAGTCAACTTATTCACGTGTCCAACATATACATTGTGGCTGAAACCATCTCCGTAGCCGTTATTAGCAAATTCAGAAAACTCGATAAGAATCTCTCCGTCATAAGGATTTGATGTCAATATCCCATTCTCATTGTCATGAAAAAAACAATGTCTTACTGTCAATCCAACACCATCGAGCCTTATGCCAGCGCCATTCATATGAGGTACGCTTGCTCCTGAAAATTCAATATTTTCGACAGTATTATTGTTTCCAACCAACACCCAAATTCCCTTTCCCCAGATATATTGACCATCTGCTTCTAAATGCGGTCTCCCGCCCACTCCCTTTATAAGGAGATCGTTACTCTGCCAGACAGCCAGACTCTCAGTGCCAGAATATGTTTCTGCATCTATTTCGATTGTATCTCCATCCTGCACTACTCCAGCTTGATAAAGTGCATTAGGCGAAGCATAAAGCTTTGATGAACCAACTTGGTAAATCGCAGCACTGCTGACATTACTCAGAAGCATCAACAATACTATTATTCTCAAATATTTAAAAGTCATACCTTAAAACTAGCAAGCTGAAATTAAAAAAATGAATTTCAAATCAAATATCCTTAGGTTTTACTCTCGTGGTATTCGTAAATAAAATGCCAACATTGAATCCATAGGTAAGGTCCAGGTCCTTATATTTCAAAACGAAAATTCCACCAATCAGATTAAGAGCCGCACCAATCCTAAAATCTATTCCGCCACCATAGATAGTCTCATTTTTGGACGCTGTAATAGAAATCGAAGGAACAATCCAATCGAAGTTCCGGGCATCAAGAAACATTGTACCCGAAAAAGATGGAAAATTACTGGCATCCTGTACCAAATTGTATGCCGCGGAAAATTTGAAATCAATAGGCGAGTCTGTATCAGCAAACCCTGCGATATATGGGGTAAAAGTACCGTCATCTTTCAATTTTGAAACTACAAATCCTCCTTCAAAAACCCTTTTGCTGATTATAGAAAAACCTAATGATTTTAACCTTTCGTCAGGTCTGTAAATAGAGGGTGATTGAACGATAAAAGTGCCGTAATACAGGGCACCTCCAGACTCTCCTTTATTCAATAATTGTCCCTGAGAGAAAACAAAGATTGAGGATAAAACGAATAAGAAAGAAAAAATAAATCTCACATTAATTGGTTTATTACTTAAAGTGGAAAATTCTATCATCAATATTAGTTAAAAATATTGAAATTCTCCGAACTAATTGATTTCGTATCTGATCATTGCATCGCCCTCATCACTATCCTCTACCCTCTTCCAATTATTCTTTTCAAAAAATTTCTGAGCCACGAGGTTATTCAATTCCACGAAGGCAACCCAGCTTTCTTCTTCCTTGAGCACATGCAATTTGATTAATTCAGTCAATACTTGAGATCCCAATCCTCGACGAAATTTTGATGGATTAATAGCCAGGTTTTTAATGGCAAAATAAGGGTCTTCATCAGTAGGAAACTCTACTCCAAGAACAGCAATCAATTCACCATCCAGAAATACAGCATACTCCACACCAGTCTCATCATTCAATACAAATTCCAACCATTCTTGATCAATACTATACAATGCTTTTTTGATGGATTCATTTTCAAACCAACTATTGTATTCATCAAAGTATTCACTACAGAGTCTTTCAAATTTCAACATAAGAATTCCAACTAAACAGTATTGACTTTGAGCTGTATTACCCGATTTACATAATCCAAAAATTCCGATTTACTTTCTTCCAAATCATCCTGTTCAGTTTCATTCAAAAAGAAAAATTCCATTATCTCATTAGGTTTCATTTTGCCCTCTTCATACAAATAGACAATCTGTTTAATTTGGTTTTCGACAGAAGCTTCATAATATTCTGCCCTTCTTAAAGCATCCGCATCTTTATTAATTAATCTTCTTCTTTCTACTGCAGAAATATCGTGTGTCAAGTATGTACAGTCCACCGCAATTCTTGATTTCATTTTTTCAGAGACTTCGCCCTTTCCTTGACAATAAGCGCAGGGTCCAGTTGCCCATTTCAACTCCATCCCCAGCCGCTTGAGGTCTTCCAAATCGACATCTCCCTTACCCAGGCATCTTGGACATTCCACCTTTTTTGATTGAAATAAATTCTCGAAAAAACCCATGGTATTATATTTAAAAAGAGAATATACAAAACTTTTTGTTCTAGTCACTTGACAGCTAATCATGTGTGCAGAACAAATTGATATTTTGAATTGTAAATGGCAGTAGGTGTGAATTATAAATGGCAGTCACATATCACTGGTAAATTAAATGTCGCTCCTACAGAGCTTTGAAAAAAATGTCAATATTATTGTCTATTCAAATATCGTTCCTCTGGAACTAATAACTTGATGAAAATCACCTTCCAAAGTGATTTATATCATCGCTTTGATATGGTTTCTGAAAGGATAAAATTGTAACTTTCGAGTATTGAATATTTCTATTATTTATAAAAAGGTTTTATCGTATTGACTAAATCTAAAAGGTCCAATAAAATGAATTTTACTTCTGAACACTTTTTGCAAGCCAAATCAAGAGCTGACTTGATCAATATTGCCAAAAAGAATAATATTTCCATTTCTAAAACACTTAACAAATTAAAATATGAAGCAGAACTTGTAAAGCTCCAATCTGAATTTGTTAACCTCCAGAAATGGATTGCAGAAAACAATATGCGCGTTGCCATAATCTTCGAAGGAAGAGATGCCGCTGGAAAAGGGGGATCGATAAAACGCTTTAAAGAACATCTCAACCCCAGAACCTCCAGGGTGGTAGCGCTTACAAAACCTACTGAAGTGGAACGAGGGCAGTGGTACTTCAGACGGTATATAAAAGTATTGCCAAATCCTGGTGAAATAGTATTCTTCGATAGAAGTTGGTACAACCGAGCAGTCGTAGAACCAGTGATGGGTTTTTGCACCAAGGAGCAATACGAAAAATTCATGGTCCAGGTACCAGAATATGAGCACCTCTTGTATGAAGACAACCTAAAAATTATAAAATTTTGGTTTTCGATATCAAAAGAAGAACAAAAACAAAGGTTCGATGCAAGGCTTAGCAATCCTCTGAAGCGCTGGAAATTCAGTCCTGTGGATATGAAAGGGCAAGAGATGTGGGATGATTATACCTATTACAAAGAACAAATGTTCAGCAAGACACACACCAATTTTAGCCCTTGGATAATCGTAAAGACCAATGACAAAAAACAGGCTCGGCTGGAAAGTATGAGGTATGTATTATCTCAATTTGATTATAGTGGAAAGGGAGAATCCAAGATTCCACTACTACCAGATCCAAACGTAATCATGCGCTATCATAGAAGTGCAATTCAAATAGACATTTAAGACAATGAGTGAGAAAAAATTATCGAATGAAGAGGTAGATTTGCTCAATTCAAAAATAGGTATGCATACCCTTTTGAAAAGTAAAAAGCTTAATCTCAATAAAACCTTAGACGAAATAAAATATATAGTTGAATTAAAAAAACAGCAGGAGGAGTTGATAAAGCTTCAAAACTGGGTGATAAAAGAAGAAAAGAAAGTTGTAGTCCTCTTCGAAGGCAGAGATGCTGCTGGTAAAGGTGGTGCAATAAGAAGAATAACAGAATATATCAATCCAAGGCATTTTAGAATCGTTGCTTTAAATATTCCAACGGATGATGAAAGGAAGCAATGGTTTTTTCAGAGGTACATCAATCAATTGCCGAAGCCAGGAGAAATTGTCTTTTTTGATCGGAGCTGGTACAATAGAGCTGTGGTAGAACCTGTAAACAATTTTTGCTCCGAAAAAGAATATAAGATTTTTATGTCTCAGGTGAATGAATTTGAAAAAATGCTGATTCAATCCGATACTTTTCTGATAAAGCTATATTTTTCAATTACCAAGTCTGAACAAGCCAAACGATTTCGAGAGATAAAAAACAATCCTTTGAAACGGTGGAAAATGACCCCAGTAGATGAGAAGGCCCAGGCATTGTGGAATGAATACAGCGCATATAAAAAGAAAATGTTCGAGGCTACTAATTCTGAATATGCCCCATGGGAAGTCATAAATGCAAACCAAAAGTCGAAAGCACGGATGCATGCTATTAGGCATATTTTAAAAACAATACCTTATAAATGACCAATGATTAGTCGTGCTTTTTCAAGATCAAATGTTTTCATCATTATTTTCATGATGTGGACATCGATTGTTTTTGGTCAACAAAGAGTCGAATTTGAAGGGCAATTTTCATTCTTTAGCAACTATTCTCCCGACAATGAATTTGAAGGCTTTTTGGGTGGAAGGTATATCCCAAAATTGAGCTATGGCATGCCGATAGATTCCACTCAATCTCGTTTGATCGATTTTGAAGCTTCGGCAAATATTTTTGGAAACACATTATTTTCTCCATTTGATGATGCTTCCTGGGACGGCAATATCCAACCCTATCGCCTCTGGGCGCGATATACTGCGAATCAATTTGAAGTGAGAGTAGGATTGCAAAAAATAGATTTTGGTGTAGCCAGATTGCTCCGCCCTATTCAGTGGTTCAACCAAATCGACCCGAGAGACCCACTTCAACTGACCAATGGTGTATATGGTGTTTTGGGCAGGTATTACTTTTTGAACAATGCAAATATTTGGTTATGGGCTTTAATTGGAAATGACAAGACTAGAGGGTTCGATGCAGTAGAAACCAACAAGAATATTCCAGAATTTGGAGGTCGATATCAACATCCAACTTCAAAAGGAGAGATAGCGCTCTCTTATCATTATCGAAGTGCCAACTCAACCAATTTGGCTTTTGTAACTCAATTTGAAAAAATACCTGAACACAGAATTGGTTTGGATGGTAAATGGGACCTCACTATTGGACTTTGGTTCGAGGCTGCAATAATTCACAAGACCAAGAATCTAGGCATCCTTACCGATCAAACTCATTTTAATATTGGCATGGATTATACTTTTGGAATTGGTAATGGACTCAATGTCATTCTAGAACATCTAACAACGGCTGCAGATTCATCATTCTTAGGCTTTGACAATACTGCCAATCTCACGGGCACAACCATCTCCTATCCTTTGGGGTTTTTTGATACTCTAAGCGGCATATTTTTATATAATTGGACAGCAAAAGATGTCATTTTCAATATGATTTACAACCATGATTTTGGAGAAGTGTCAGGATATTTAATGGCTTATTACAATCCTTCAACGGTGATTGGATTCCAACAAAATGAATTGATCAATCAATTTTCTGGTCCTGGGGTTCGAATTATGTTTGTTTATAATCACTAAATTACCAAAGGAAAATAGACGTAGAAAATTATGAATTCAGAGACAATAATTTCAATCAATAATGTAACCAAAAGATTTCCAGTCGGAGAAGGAGAATTCACCGCTCTAAAAGATATCAATTTGACATTTAAAAGGGGTGAGTTTACAGGATTGGTAGGACCAAGCGGTTCTGGCAAAACCACCTTACTCAATATTATCGGTTCATTGGATTCTCCCACTGAAGGCGAGGCAATCGTCCTTGACAAAAAGATTTCTCAATTGTCACACAAAGAATCTGCACTACTCAGGAACAAACATATTGGATTTATATTTCAAGTCTATAATCTGCTACCAGTTTATACCGTGTATGAGAATGTAGAGTTTGCCCTACTCTTGCAAAATATTCCCCGAGGTAAAAGGAACCAGATGGTATTGGATGCATTGGAGTGGGTGGGCCTCTCTAGTATGAAGGACAAAAAACCCGACAAGCTTTCTGGTGGTGAAGGTCAGCGTGTGGCTATCGCAAGAGCTATGGTAAAAAGGCCTGAAATCGTGATCGCCGACGAGCCATCTGCCAATCTAGATGCGGCGAATACCCACGCCATATTAAAGACAATGAAACAGATGAATGAAGAATTGGGCACAACATTCTTATTCTCCACACATGATGAAAAAGTGATGGGCTATTTGGATAGGATTGTTCACCTGAGAGATGGCATGGTCGAAGAAGATGAAATAATTCAAGTCAAATCTTCAAAATGAAACTAGCACTCCAATTGGCATATAAGAATCTCATGGGAGCCGGACTTAGGACTTGGCTCAATGTTGGCGTCCTTGCTTTGTCATTCATAATAATTATATTTTTTAGAGGCCTTTTGGAAGGTTGGCAAAGTCAATCCATAAGAGAAAATGTGAACTGGGAATTGGGCCATGGTCATTTAGTTCATGGCGAATATGATCCGTATGATCCATTTACTATTTTGGATGGTCATGGAGTATTGAACAATCAGAATACCCAGAATTTGACGCCGATATTGATACGTCAAGCATCTATTTATCCCGATGGTAGAATGCTGGCAGTATCACTTAAAGGAATTGATAAAAATCAAAATACTCTAAAACTCCCAACAGCATACCTCAATGAAGATCATGCGACGATTCCAGCCCTCATCGGAAAGAATATGGCAAAATCGGTAGGTCTTAAAGAAGGCGATGAAGTCCTACTTCGATGGCGGGATAAAGGCGGGACATTTGATGCAGCAAATATTACCATTGCAAAAATATTTAGTACCAATGCTCAAACCGTGGATAAAGGGCAGATTTGGATTCCTATCGACAAATTGTGGGACATGACAGGTTTGCAAGACCATGCCACCTACTATGTCGCGAATGAAAATTTTGTCTCTACTAAAATAGCTGGCTGGAAATTTCTAGATCAAAATGATCTCTTGAAAGATTTCAATGAACTGATGGAAATGGAAAAAATCAGCTCTTCCTTCATGTATCTGTTGCTGTTGTCAATAGCATTATTGGCCATCTTTGACACTCAGGTGCTTTCCGTATTCCGTCGACAAAAGGAAATAGGAACATATGTTGCTCTCGGCATGACCAGATCACAGGTAGTAGGACTTTTTACTGTAGAAGGTACTATGTATAGTCTTTTTGCCATGATAGTGGGCTGTATTGTCGGACTTCCTATTTTTTGGATTTTGAAGACGCATGGTATTTCGTTTCCCGATTTTTATCAGGATATGGGCATAACATTTCCCACCACCTTATTCCCCGTCTTTAGTTTTCAATTGATTCTTACGACGATACTTTTAGTGGTAATATCTGCGGCAATAGTTAGTTTTTTGCCAGCAAGAAAGATTGCTAAAATGAATCCCGTGCTGGCACTAAAAGGAAAATTGCAATGATCAGGTTTTTACTCAAAGGCATATTACGAGACAAGAGTAGAAGTATACTTCCTATTGCTGTGGTGAGTATAGGTGTGGCTCTGACTGTAGTATTGAGTGCCTATATGAAAGGTGCTTTCGGTGGTATGATCGACCAAAATGCCAGATTTGAGACTGGCCACGTCAAGATAATGACCAAACCATATGCCGAGAACAAAGATCAATTGCCTAATGATCTGGCATTGCTTGAAGTAGACCAACTCATCGCATCCCTGCGCAAGGATTTCCCTCAAATGGAATGGGAAAAAAGAACAAAATTTGGTGGTCTGATAGATGTACCAGATGAAAATGGAGAATCCAAGGGTCAGGGTCCGGCTGCTGGAATAGCCATCAACCTTCTTGACAAATCCAGCCATGAGGCAGAAAGGATGAATATTGAAAGTTCTTTGGTAAAAGGTGCAATGCCAACCAAAAATGGTGAAGCCATGATCGGTCATGATTTTTCCGAAAAATTGAATTTGAAGATTGGTGATGAAGTGACTTTTTTTGGTACAACCATGAATGGGAGCATGACATTTCAAAATTTTATTGTGAGTGGTACGATTCGATTTGGTGCCGGGACAATGGACCGAGGAGCATTGATAATTGATATTACAGATGCGCAACAAATGTTGGATATGGAGGATGGAAGTGGAGAATTACTTGGCTTTTCCAAGTTGAATGTTTATGATGATAAGGTTGCGAAAGAAATGGCCCTTCGATTCAATTCGAAATACGACAATGACAACGATGAATATGCACCCATCATGCTACCACTACGCGCTCAGAACAATCTGGGAGAAATGTTGGATTACTCTAATTTCACATCGGGTATTTTCATTTTTGTATTTGTTTTTGCCATGTCCATCGTCCTCTGGAATACTGGCTTACTAGGAGGATTGAGGCGATATCAGGAGTTTGGAATTCGATTGGCACTGGGAGAGTCAAAAGGGCAGATATATCGCGCCTTGCTATTCGAAGCTATTTTAATAGGCATCATTGGCTCAATCGTAGGAACAATAATCGGAATCGCAGGAGCTTACTACCTTCAAATTGTTGGAATTGATATAAGTGAATATATGGATAATTCTACGATGCTGATGCCATCTGTGATTCGAGCCAAAGTGATGCCTTATATGTTTTTTATTGGGTTTATTCCTGGCCTATTGGCAATGGTATTTGGAACTATGCTATCCGGTATTGGTATTTATAAAAGAGAGACTGCCAGGCTATTTAAAGAATTGGAAGTTTGAAATAATTAATAGAGAATAATGGACAACTGGAAATATGTAATTTTTGTATTTGGGATTTTGGCTTTTTCATTTTCTATTCCGATAAATGAGCAATTATTGGGAGATCAAAATGGTGAAAAGTTTATTCAATTTCAGAAAGAAGATGCTGAAGCTATAATAGACAAGGTAGACAAAAACATGACTTCTAAAACCAGAATTTCAACTATGGATATGATTATCTATGGCAAAAGAAAAAATCGAACCATAAGGTCAAAAGGGTATGCCAGAGGAAGTAATGAATCATTTTCGGAATACTTGTCACCAGCGAAGGAAAAGGGCACAAAAATGCTCAAACTGAAAGACAAGCTTTGGATCTATTCACCAAACACCGATCGAATTATTCAGTTGTCTGGCCACATGCTCAAACAATCAGTTATGGGCTCTGATCTCTCCTACGAAGACATGATGGAAGATCGTGAACTCATGGATTTGTACAATGCCGAAATCGTTGGAGAAGAAACGATAGATGATCGCAAGACCTGGATTTTGGAACTCAAGGCCAAGGTCGAAGATATCAATTATGACAAACGCAAAATGTGGGTAGATCAAGAGCGATTTGTCCCGCTCAAAGAAGAACTTTTTGCGAAGAGTGGGCAATTGCTCAAAAAAACTACCATGACCGAGGTAGTACAAATTCAAGATCGATGGTATCCTAGAAAAATCAATTTTAAGGATGTGCTGAAATCAGGGAAAGGTACCGATTTTGTGATCGTAGATGTTGATTTTGATCCCGTCATTCCAGCTTATATTTTTAGCAAGGCATCTTTGAAGAAGTGACTACTTGATGACCTTATAACTTGTACCTCAACCCCACTCCAAAGTTGTATAGCATAGAACTTCTAGTCAAATCCAAAGATTGACCTTTATCATGATTTTGATATGAAAATCCAGCATTAAAATTTAATGAAAAATGATTGCTGACATTGTATCTAAGATATGGATTCACCCTATAACTTAGGAAGTTGGTAAACTGACTATTATTATCGTCATCATAATCCGTTATGATTTTATCTCTATTCAAAAAACGTCCTCTTTGTGACCTGACAATTGAATATGATGCACCTACAGAGGCGCCCAAGCTCCACTTAGTCGAAATATTGTGATCATACGTAAAGCTCACAGGAATAGACAAAGTAGAAAGTTTATTGTGATGATTAACTGAACGCGTTTTTATCGCATCTCTCAATATCTGCAAATCATCCAGTACCATTGTGTCCAATGTCCAAATAGTGCTGAGCTTGTTTTCATAATTATTGTACTCCAATCCACTGCTGATCGACCAATTGTGACTCAGTTGATACTCCAGACTTATTCCAAAACTATTGCCAATTTGTAAGGGGCCTAATGATCCGTTGGCTTCGACAGCAAAATCTTCGGAATTAGTATCATCCTTATACTTTAAATTGAAAAAATTAGCGCCTCCATATATGTTTATTGCCCATGGATTTTTTCGGTTTATTTCAATTATTGGTTTTTTGAATTTCGTTACTGACGGAGATTCGATGCTTTGACTTTTTGATTGAACATAACTCTTCAGAATTGACAATTCATAGATTTCTAAATTGGGTCTGGTTTCACTTTCTAATAATTTTGTAGTTGATGAAAGTAATGTTTTACCCAATTCTTTTCCCTCTCCTAATGTTTCTGCTGGCAGCAAATCCGTTTGACCATTATTCTCTTCAGCTTTGCGAACATTATTCCATTCACCTATTTGACCATTATCTATTTTTAAATTTTTCTCATCTATCGAATTTTCACTGCCAGAAGATAGTAATTCCGTGTTTGTATTGTTATGCTTAGAATGGTTTTGAATATTTTGATTTGACGATAAATTCAAATCTGTATTCTTTTCATTTCTGATTGATTTTTTGTCATTCGATAAAATTGTTTCTACTTTTTTTGAGCTTACTTCATTCGATCCAAGTACTTCTGATTCATTATTTGCTTCGATTATAGTATTATCCTGAACCTTATTCTCTATATTTTCTATTTGATCTTTTGCAATCAATGATTCAACTTCTGTCATGTCCTTTTCACCATTGTCTTCAACTTCAACTTTTGAAAGATGAGGCGCTTCTGATTGGGCCAATTGATTATCATTTTCTATTGGTTTTTCCTTGATCAAAATTAAAGATGTAATGATTCCAGCAAATGCCATCATCAACAATGTCCATTTCCAGTAAGGAGGTCTTTTGGCTAATTTTTCTTGAGGAATTGATTGCGATATCTGATCCCAGAGCGCTCCACTTTCCACACCATCCAATGTGGACTCATCCTCAAACCTCTTTTTATATTCTTTTTCAAACCATTCCATCTATCTGTAAATTTGCTCCATTAATATTCTTTAACTGATCATTGATTTTAATTCTGTCTTTTGGAAAATCCATTCTCTCGCTCTTGCCAATCGTTTTCTGCTTAGAGATGATTTAATGCCCAACATCTCTGCAATTTCATCATGTGAAAAATCATCAACTACGAATAGATTGAATACTTGATAATAATCGAAAGGCATTTTTGACAATACTTTCAAAATTTCCGCATTTGTAAGTCGAGCGATGATATCCGGTCCAATGGGGATTTGATATTCGGTGGCAGACAATTCTATCTCTTTTCTGGAAGTTATTTTCTTGCTGTGTTGAAGACAGGCATTAATCGCAATTTTTGTCGACCAGGATTTGAATTCACCTCTCTTAATATCGAATTGATCTATCTTGGTGAATATCTTAATGAATGCTTCTTGAAGTGCATCATTTCTACTGGAAGAATAAGGAAGATACCTTCTGCATACGCTATTCAGATAGGGCAATAGAATGTCATACACAGCTTTCTGCGCTTTCGGATTACAATCCTTACATTTTTTTATTATCTCCTTGCTTATCTCCATAAAATAAAAGGCGGTGCATGCCAAATACATGCACCAACCCCTATCAATATTTTAATCTTCACATTCGCATTCATCGTTAATTATGCCCCAAATATTATTCACAACACAAGTATCGCCAATATTCAATTGAATTTCAGGACAATCGAAAACTCCACTTCCGTAGGGTTGACATTCACAGTCCAAATTTACAAAACCATATGTCGAATCTGGTAACATGCAATCCCATTCAAAATGAAGTTGTAGATCAGGGCAATCCCAGGTTTGACTTACCTCACATTCACAATTCTGATCGATTGAGCCCGTTCCAGTAGAATTCTGACAATAATCGCCAATATTGGCATTGATATCCGGGCAATCATAGACACCAGAGATTATGCACTCGCAATCTTCATTCATTATACCCATTGCTGTAGAATCCGGACCCCAACAGTTATCACCAATATTCAATTGATAAAGCGGGCAATCCCAAAGCTCACTATTGGGCACGCATTCACAATCCTCAGTGACCGTTCCTGGACCAGTGCCCGTTTGACAATAATCGCCAATATTCGCTTGAAGATCAGGGCAGTCAAAGCTGCTATTGTTTTGAATACAATCACAATTCTCATCCACAGTACCTTCATATGTGGTATCCTGTCCGACGCAATAATCACCTATATTGAGCTGAAGTTCAGGGCAATCAAAACCAATGTTGAAAGGCTCACATTCACATTCCTGATTTACAAATCCTTGTAAGGAATCCACAGTAACACAATCATCTCCGTAATTAAGGCTCAAAAGCAAACAATCATAGTCGATCATTGTACCAGTATTACATTCACAATCTTCATCAACAATACCAGGTACATTATTCACAACACAAGTATCACCAATATTCAGTGCTAAATTCGCACAGTCCCATGGTACAAAATAAGGATCGCATATACAATCTTCATTGATGTATCCAGCTATCGTATCAATAGAACAAGTGTCACCAATATTCAATTGAAGATCCATACAGTCCCACATTGAGGATTCAGTCTCGCATTCGCAATCCTGATTTATAATCCCAGTTATAGAATCCACTACACAAGTATCTCCAAAATCCGCTTCAATGTCAGGGCAGTCGTAGATAATATCAATATCGGTATCATCCGAATCATCATCCGAACAAGAATATGCCACAGCCACAATTGCCAAAATGAACAAGTAGCTGAATATTTTATTTATTTTAATCATTTATCTCTTTTTATTTTTTCAAAAAACAATACTTCAAAACGCGTTATGGGTATACTATAGTTTGAAAAAGAAAAATGTGACAGTAAGTACTAATTATTTTTGGAGTGATTAAAAAATTACTTTCAATTAGTTATTTAAAACGATAAACCTCAAAGACACTTTGAAGTTGGAGAAAGGAACAGATTTCATTATTGAAGATGTATGATTTCATGTTGAGATTCCTAAGTATATAATTTGTAAGGCTGTATAGTATAAGAACTTTAATAGCCCCATTGACACTCCAAGAGCAGACGAGAAATCGACATCACTTTATTGTCATTTAATGCAATTTGAGAAAGGAAAATGTCATCCTATTACCATGAAATTTCTTTTTCTGCTTTTTCTTTTGATATCCTCACTTTTTTATGCGAGGTTTATTTTTTGAATCCAGAATGAGTATATTTAATGTAAAATCAATTATAAAATTCAAACTATGACCAAGCATAAACTCATATATCTCCCACTTGTATTGATCCTATTTTCAATTACATTTTCTTTCGCACAAGAGAATAAAATGTGCGGTTCAGATGTATTTATGACAAAAATGCATGAATTAGATCCAACATTAGCAGATAGGAGGCAACAATTAGAAAACTTCACCAAGGAGTATTTAAAAAACAATAGCGCTAGTAGATCAGATGTGAAATATGTCATTCCTGTGGTAATTCATATTTTTCATGATAATGGTATAGGAAATATTCCTGATGCCAATGTCCACAATATGCTTGAAATCGTTAATGAAGATTTTCAAGGAAATCAGCCTGATACGAATGCCATAGTTGAAGCTTTCAGATCAATTATCGGTGGTTTGGATATTGAATTCAGGTTGGCATCTAAAGATCCAAATGGCAATTGTACAAATGGTATCAACAGAATAAATGACCCAGTCTATACTTATCAAGGAGGATATACCAATGGTTCATATAGCGGCTCTCCACCTTTGGCCTGGCCTAATAATGAGTATCTAAATATTTGGGTAGTCAATTTGATTGATATTAATGGTCAATTTCTTGGCTATTCTTCCTTCCCTGGAAATGCTCCTCAAAGAGATGGAATTGTGATTCAAAATAATGTTTTTGGCACGCTACCACCAAGCTCGAACAACAATTTTAGTGGAAGATACATGTCTCATGAAATTGGTCATTTTTTCAACCTTTGTCATGTATGGTGCTGCAGTGGAGCAAATGGAGATTTTTCAAATTGTGGCTGTGATGACAATGTCGATGATACACCTAATACAGTAGGAACTACAGATTGTAATTTGAATAATACCTCCTGTGGAAGCCTGGACAATGTTCAAAATCTAATGGACTACTCATACGGTTCGTGTGCAGCTGGATTAATGTTTACAGTTGGCCAAGCGAATAGAATGGATGCTGCTTTAAATAGCTTTATTGGGGGTAGAAATAATTTGTGGTCGGAATCCAACCTAATGTCAACTGGAACTGAAGATACAACCTACAACAATCCACCAATTTGTGCACCAATTGCAGAATTTAGTGCCTCTCAGAGATTGGCATGCCTCAATGGAAATGTAACATTTCAAGACGAATCTTTTAA
Organism: Saprospiraceae bacterium; assembly: GCA_965230575.1. Classification (GTDB taxonomy): domain Bacteria; phylum Bacteroidota; class Bacteroidia; order Chitinophagales; family Saprospiraceae; genus CAJXUU01. Next base: position 1,942,046 of record OZ246013.1, on the reverse strand, counting down.
TGCTGATTTTGATAGTACTTGGACATATGAATGGTCATTTCCTGGTGGTAGCCCAGCGACTTCAACAGACCGAAATCCCGTTGTTTCCTATAATGAAGCTGGATTGCATGATGTAACCATGATTGCTACTAACTCAGCGGGCAGTTCTCAACCTTTGACAAAATCAAACTATATTGAAATTTTACAAGGTTCAGAAACATTTTATGCTCCTTATCATGATGAAATAAGTGATACCTGGCCCAATGATTCAGATCCTACTTTAGAATATACTGTAAATTCACCATCGGGATCAACGATTTCTTTTAGTAGAACGACGAATGCCTATTATTCTGCTCCACAATCAATTTTCCTGGATAATTTTACATTCAATAGTAGCGGTGAACATGAATTTATAACGCCTTCAATGGATTTGACTGATATGGTTTCTGGCAGTACTTATTTGAACTTCCAGGTTGCGTACAGTAAAAAGGCAAATGAAATTGAATATATAACATTGTACAGTTCTACCGATTGTGGCCAATCCTGGGGTCTGGATGAAATCATTGTACCATCTACTTTAGTTTCTGTACCAAATTCAAATTCATCTGCATTCATTCCTGTTGATACGAGCGAGTGGAAATTTTTGTCATATGATATGTCTAAATATGCTGGTGAGCAAAACATTCAATTTTCATTTAGATTTGAGTCAAAACAAGGAAATAACTTGTATATAGATGATATAGCAATCTCTGACGCTCCTTTTCCTCAAACCAGTACTCATACTGAAGATTTATTTGAGCACACATTTAATATATATCCAAATCCTAATTCAGGAATATTTAATCTTGATTTTTACTGGAATTCTGATCAAAATGTCAAAGCCCATATTGTGGATTTGACAGGTAAAAAAATAGAGCTTGATCTCAATTCTGAATTAAAAAAGGGCCGGAATACAATTCAAATAAATATCGATAAATACAATCTAAATAATGGTTTGTATTTCTTGAAATTAGAATCCAGTGAAAAATATCATCTCGAAAAATTTATTATCAAGTAAAAACTATTTTCAATTATAAATCGACTCTTTTCATGTAACTGCTGAAATGAATAAGCCTAGATAGCCGCAATAAAGGTTCTCAAATCTTCATTTTCGGACAATTGGATTTTTCGCTTAGGGAATTTCAGAAGTACGCTAACTTTTTAAAAATGGAAAGTTGAGTGTAAATACAAGTTGAAAAAAGGCGTGGCCCGTCTCTTTACAGTGGGTAGCGGGTGCTGCATTTAGTAGCTGAGCCTTTAAAGAGACTAGAATTTTTGCTTACTCGTATATTCGAATTGTCAATTTATTAGGCAAGAGTGTGAGAGAGTCATTTTGCTTAAGATAAGCTAAAAAAGTTATATCGTAAAAAAGTTATTTTCCTCACACTCTAATTTACTCAAAGAAATTGGACAGTACCAAGGAAGAATTTTCATTCCGCATTTACGAGTAAAGTTTTCGTGAGTAAAGGCCACAACTTTAATTTTATTATAATTATGCAGGTTTTAAAATTCTCTTTAGGTGTTGATATGTCTAAAGATAAATTTGATTGTTGTTTGAGTTATTGTGATAAAGGTGAAATAACCATTGTCGCTGAAAAATCATTTGACAATAGTTTAAAAGGATTCAAAGCTTTACTTAGTTGGCTTAAAGCTAAAGCTGGAAAATCTCAAACTCTCCATGTGGTCATGGAGGCAACTGGTGTTTATCACGAAAGTTTGGCTCATTATATCTTTGATAATAGTCAGTATCCAATATCTATACTTTTACCCATCAAGGTTAAGTATTACTTCAAAAGCATGAATGTCAAATCTAAAACGGATAAAATTGATGCAGTTCTTTTAAGTAGGTATGGTCTTGAGCGAAGAAGTCTAAGATGGTCTCCGATGAGCAGAAATATAAGAGCGGTAAAACAATTATCTCGAGAGTATAGAGATTTGAAAAAACAATTGAACGTACTTAAGAATAAATTACATGCTAAGGAACATGCCTATCGGACAGAGAGAACAGTTCTGAAAATCATCAAACAGCAAATTAAACTTATAGAGAACCAATGCATCCTTTTGGAATTTGAGCTTAAAGAAATTGTTTTAAATGATACTTTCTTAAATGAAAAGATGGACAAAATATGTACAATTCCAGGCGTAGGATTTATGACAGCTATAACAATAGTTGGCGAAACAAATGGATTCGAATTAATAGAAAACGGTAAACAATTATGCAGTTATGCAGGGATGGATGTACGACAAAACATGTCAGGTAATAAAACTGGAAAATCCAGATTATCCAAAAGAGGAAATAAGTATATAAGACAAGCAATTTATATGCCTGCTCTAACCTCATCAAGAAGAATTAAATCACTAAACAATTTTTACGAACGAATAAATGAAAAAAATAAATGTAAGAAAGTAGGGCTATTGGCAGTTGCAAGAAAACTATTGATTCTAATATATACATTGTGGAAAAATGATGAGGAATTCATTCCTGAATATGGAATGTAATTACATATCTGGTTATCATGAGGAGGAAGTTTCTTCTTCGTCATCAACTCATAGAGTTGAAAATATAAAGTGGGAGAAAAGTAGATGAATACGAATAGTATCCATCTACACAGAATGAACATCTGTACGATCAATCGTCAGAAGCTCTTCTTCGTCATTAACAAATATCGTAAAAAGTTGAAAAATAGTTTGGAAATTAACACAGTACCTTTTTTTTCAATGAAAAAAGTAAGGCCCGTCTGGCGAAGACAAGGATAAATTGAAAACCTTACCCCATTTTCACGAAAAATATTAATGAAACGGGGTATACATTCATATGTAGAATGGCTCAAGTCTTTGAAAATCAAGGGGTATTTCTACCCAGGAATATCCCTAGCTTAATCCTATATCTAGAGGCTTGCACCAACTTAGGATCAATTCGCAATATTTTTGATATTTCTTTGGTGCCAAATATCTTCTCGCAATACAAAAATATTAGTATTGCTAATACATCAGGAAGTTAAATGTTTTTAAGGGATTGTAGGAGGTGTATATAGGCATACTATACCACGATAGTAGCTTTGTATTACAGTAATAGTAAGTCATAGGATTCAAATATCCTACTTTTACTTATCTTAATACAATTATTAAATACCTAATCTTTACAAACTAATTGATATGAATAAAAATCTACTTTTAACATTACTATTTTTCACAACTTTTGGTCTATGCTCGGGTCAAATCGTATTTACAGAACTTAATTATAACACTATTGGTACAGACGATTGTGACTATCTCGAACTATATAATAACAGTGGTGCAGATATTAATATGGCAGGGTATCGTTTTGATCAGGGATTTGATTTTGTTTTTCCTGATATGGTTTTTCCTGCGGATAGTTATATGGTACTAACCGTAAATGCCACAAGTCTGATGGAGACTTATGGTATAGAAGGCATTCAATGGACCAGTGGTTCATTAGGAGCTGGGGAAGACATTTTACTTTTAAATTCTAATGGAGAAGAAATAGATTACATTGATTATGATGATGATTTTGAAGAATGGGCTCCAATAGGTGTTGGAGTAGGGTTTCCGATTCAATTATGCGATTATAATTCAGATAATTCAATTGGATCAAATTGGCAAGTGGCCAATGAATTTATTAGAAACTATGGGAATAGAGCAATATATGGCACTCCCGGGCAACCAAACACATGCTTGGATGGTCCACTAATAACAACCTCGAGGAAGATTGCTAGAATTATTGAAGGGGAGACTCCAGACACTGCCACTTTCGTATTCTATTTGGAAAATAGCAATGGCATGCCTTCATCAGTGAACATTAGTATTGATCCTTCGTCTTCTGCATCAGCTGATGATTATAATATTATTAATACCGATGTAGTTTTTGACGGATTGCAGGATACTGTATTATTTGTTACGATTAGTACTAATGATGATACATCTCCTGAGGAAAGAGAAAATATAATATTGAATATTGAAGCTGGTGATAATGTAATGCTCTCATTGGTTGATCAAGTGGAAATTATTATATATGATAATGACCGAGCATTAAATAAAGGGCTTGTAATCGTAGGTGTTTTTGATGTCGACATTGCAGATAATCCTACAGCTTTTGACAACTATGGTGTTGAATTATTTGCCATAAAGGATATTCCTGACTTAAGCAGGTATAGTGTAGGAACTGCAAATAATGGAGGAGGTACAGATGGAATAGAAATTCCTCTTCCTGCTATATCACTAAATAAAAGAGACAATTTCTTTATCAGTGATAGCGAAATTCATTTTTTAAACTTCTTTGGTGTAGAAAGTGATCTTGCGCATCCAGATGCCTTTATTACTGGAGACGACGCTGTAGAATTATTTGAAGATGGGGTAGTCATTGATATTTACGGATTGATTGATGTAGATGGTACAGACGAGCCTTGGGAATTTGCAGATGGCTGGGCCAAAAGAATTCCTGATACAGGACCAGATGGTTCTACATTTGTAATTGAAAACTGGCTGACTTCTGGATTAGATGTTTTGGTAGGACCCACAAATAATGAAACAGCAGTTCCTTATTTATTCGATCTTTATATGTACACCTCTACTGAAAATGTAATAGAGCATAATAGATTCCAACTTACTCCTACAATTGCAATGAGCGAGCTTTCAGTTAAGTTTTCAACTGTTGTAAATTCTGGAACACTTATGATCTCAAATAGCCAAGGGCAACAAGAATTCATTACAAGAATAGGATCAAATACACAAAGCATCATGGTTGACATTGATCAGTTGTCAGCTGGATTGTACTACATGACTGTGACTAGTGAACATGGAGTAGATACTAAAAGATTCATGAAAATATAAACTGATCAGAATCAAAACTCTTTAATATAATTGAGTAATTTTTTTCAATTGGGTGAATCTTGAATTCACCCAATTATTTTTTATCCAAAAATCTATTTTCTATTCTCTCCAATATCCATTTGCCTCAGCTATGGTAGCAAACTCCATGGCCACTGTTTGCCCTATCGCAATTAGCATAGCGGCATCATTTGCATAAACGGGGCGAAGTCTGTCTCTTGCCTCCGCATCGGGTTGGGTAATTTTGATGGTCAACCTGGCTATCTTCACTGCCAAGGCTCTACCTTCTTCAGGTGTATTCGTAATTAAGGTATTTCCAGGAATTAATTGTACTTGATCTGACATTACTATAGTTTTAAAATTTAAGACAAAACTATAGGTAAGTAATCCAAAAATCGGTGACAAATGTCACATTAGAGCATTTTGATACTCCGACCCACTTGCTCGACATGATTGTTTTCTTTCAATTTTTTCAACAATCTGGATACTACTTCTCTTGACGTACCGAGATCATCCGCCAATTCCTGATGTGATATCTTCAAAATGTTTGAATTTTCAATTTCAGCCTTATTTCTCAAGTATTTTAATAGTCGCAGGTCGAGATTATAACAGGTAATTTGTTTTGTTGATTCCAACAGATCCTGATAATGTCTTTGATAATCAGTCAAGACTATGTTGCATAATGAAGGATATTTTTTGAGCCATTTTTGCACCTTGTCTATGGGAAGCAACAATAGTTTACTTTTTTTATCAGCAATCGCGGAAAATTCTGCTGGAGCTTGGCTTAGTATATGGGCAAAACTATATACACATGACTGACCTGAATTGATATAGTACAGCAAAAAACGAAATTCTTCCTCATTGCTAAATACCTTTATTCTGCCCTCCAAAACAATCGGTAGATGCCTGATTATTTTTCCTTGCTTGACAACGAAGTCCTTTTCCGAATAATTTTTTAATGTAGAAAACTCCTCTATCTCCGACAAAAGTTCTTCTTCAAGATAAGGAAAGCACTTTTTTAAAAAAGATGTCTTCATTTTCAAATTTTCAACCTAATATTTTATTTCGTAGGTTTTAAACAGTAAACCATTTTCGTATTTATTGGAATCGATCAAATTCATCTTGTGGCTCTTTTTTGAATCTCCAAATATCTTCACACCTCGGCCCAATATCAATGGATTGACTTTGACCTTTAATATATCTATCAATTCATGGTCTAAAAGCCAGCCTGCAAAATCACCTCCTCCACACAAATAGACATCGGTCTTTGATTGATCTCTAATCTTGATTACTTCCTGCAAATCGATATCTTTAACCACTAATTTTGGATCTGGATTGTCAAAAGAAAGCGTTTTGGAAAAAATGAAATGGTCCATATGTGGATAAGCCAATTTTCCTGGCTCCAATCCATATTTATAACCAAATTCATAGGTCTTCCTACCCATTATCACAGTCTCAAACTCCTTCAAGTCATTGAGGTATTTTTCTACCCCATTGCCCTCACCGACGAATCCGCTAATATCATCTTCGACACCTGAAATGAAACCATCAATAGATGTAGCAACGTAATAAACAATGTTTTTCATGAACACTTATTTGTTGTTTTTTAATCATCGACCCATCACAGAATGTTATTCAATCTTTCAATATGTAAAGGTCAATATGCACTCAAATCATATACCTTTAGTTTCGCATTTGCAATGGTGTCAGAATCGGGAAAAATATATGTTTCCTGATCCAAATATTGAAGTCCCGAATTTGCAATCACTACAGCCTGCTCTCCTGCAATGCAAAAAGTCAAAGGTACATTCAAATCTGGATTATGACTGTCAATGACTTCGACACCAACAATGTCATCTTCACCCTCATTAAGAATCAATTTTCTGAAATTATCAGTATTCTTTCGTACCCCATTTTGAATGGCATACAAACTTCCATTATAATATTCCAGACCATCAATTCCACCTGATACTCCAGTAGTATCGGCTTCATTGAGCACTAATTTACTTTGAATATCCAATACTCTAACTCCTTTCATAAAGGTAGCAACATATAGCTTGGTATTATCTGCTGATATTGCAATTCCGTTGGGGTATTGAATTTCGGTCGATTTGAAAAACAATTCCAAGTCCTTGTTATCTTTTTTCAATATAAATACGGATGAATCCTTTGAATCGGTCAGATACATGTTTCCATTATCATCCATAATCATATCATTCAAAAAATGATCTCCACTGACATCGTACCGATCTACCAATTCCCCTGTATCCAGATCAAATTCAAAAAGAGATGAAAGTGAGTCACTATTTGTATAATACCCACCGATAGCGTAAAGACGATTTCTGTCTTCATCGACATACACACCTACACCTGGAGAATATCCAAATTCATGCTCATCAATAAAATCTTCCTGCACCCCAGTTTTTCTGTTAATTTTTACAATTTTTGATTTGCCTACACTTGACAGATAAAATGATTTTTTTGCTTTTGAATAAGCAATTCCCTCTGGAACAAGGTCTTTTTCTGCAATAATATACTCCCTCTTTAGATGCTCTGAGCAACCAATAATCAACAAAATAAAAGCTGAAAAAAGTAATATTTTCATTCGAAATATTTAGACCATATGAGTTGTAAATCCAGGATGCCTAGATTGCCCGCATCCTATTATTGCGCTTATTGTGTTCGATTTCGGCCAAACCAAGATGCTCCATTAACGGAGGGATATACATACCAAACCTGCCTTTGAATCCTTTTTTCAAACCATAAAATCCTCCAACGGGATTATCGGCAGACCTACCCCAGTGTTCGACTGTATCTGGTTTCGTTTCTACTTTTTCATCCTTGCTTCCCATCAACATCCAATCGCCGTGCTTTTTTAGCATTTCGTGTAGATCATTCAGACATCTGATATCGTAATGAAGCACTGTCGTCTTCACTGTACAAACCAAAATATCCTTTCCATCCTTTTCATCGACATGCATCGTATATTCTGATGAAAGTGGCGGGGTTTTAAGCGTAAGTGGATTCTCTTTCGTTCCGATTAATTTTCTGTAGTCCATTTTTCCATTTATTAATTAACGAATAAAATCAATTATCTGTAGATGCAAAAATCTAAGGAGAAATTCCAAAGTCATTCTCAAATATATTGTCTTTTTAATCAAACCCTCTTTCTAATTTTCATTAGATTGTTTCCAAGAGTTTTTGTCTATCGACATATTAAAATAATTCCAAATCTTATTTCCAAATTTGGTACTACCCCCCCTTCCTTCATTTCTCATAAATCCGACTTTTTCATAACATCTAATCCCAGCATGATTCCAATCATATACATTTAGCTCTACCTCATTCATCCCCATTTCATTGAAGGAATAATCAAGAAGTACCTTCATTAATTCCTCTCCGATTCCTTTGCCCCTTTGATCTTTGTCACCAATTAATATCTTATCCAACTTGCATTTGCCATCTCCCACAAGTATGATTTCTGCATGCCCAATAATATCATTTTCACCGACCACAACATTGAAAGAAAGGCTCTTTGGGTCTTTAAGATAAGTGGCAAGTTGTTCATCATCTAATGGATATTTAAAATCCAAACCTGCGATGGTGACAAGTAATTCTTCATCTACGATCCAAGAGATAAATTCTTCAAAATCAGATTTTCCAAAAGGTGTTAGTTTGATATTCATTGGTGATTTTAAGAATTTTAACTTCATAAATTATTAGCTCGACAGGAGCAGGAATAAAATTAATATAAATGAATTCTTATGTTCAATTCTGTCTGAATTAACTGAAGTGATTCGAGCTTCAAAATTACAATAATCCAGTTTTAGCAATGAAGTTTTGACTTGATAAAAAAAATTCATTATTAGTAAAATTGACCATTACCATTTTCAACTTCAGGGTATTAAGATGTGCAAACCAATTTTCTAAAGGAGATTTTCATATCTCATTTTATCAATTTTAAAATCACATTATTATGAAAATGAATTACTTATTCTTCTGTATATGTCTATTGCTAGCTCTTAGCAGTTGTACAAAGGAAGAAAGCCCTGAAAAATTAGCCATTCCCCAATCTATTGAACTTCGAGAGAATATTAGTTTCTGTATGACCACTTACAATATTCAAGCCTTTTGCAACGAAGGATTACCCCCTGCGGATCACCCCGGTACAGCAGAGTCATATGGGCAACAAATATGTGAAAGCATACAAGCACTGGATTCAGACTATGTAAACCTTCAAGAAGTTTGGTGCAGTGAAGTAGCCGATGCCATCGAAACTTGTTTAACTCAGGCTGGTTATGATGGATTTGTATATGATGAAGATTCTGGTCTTATGTCCATAAGTAAAAATGTCACATCCACTTCACAAGCAGTTTCATTTGAAGGTCCTGAAACTGGAGCTGATCATTTGAAAGATAAAGGTTTTATTCACACTTCCTTCGAGATTATGGATGGATGTACAATCAACATTATCAATACACATACGCAAGCAGATAATGTTTGGTACGAAGATTATCTTGACCTTCAGTATCTTTTGAATTTTCCAGTTTTATCAATATTTACGCGACACAGTGTACAATCTGAATCTTCCATCAGGAGATTACAACTCGCACAAATTATGGACTATATGATGGAAAACATTCCTGGTTGCGAAATCACCATTCTTGGAGGAGATTTTAATATTAAAAAAGAAGATGACGATGGAGACCTTACCGAAGAGTTTACAGATCTTATTACTATGATACAAGGACAGCCTGCACATTTGATTACTTCCTCGCCTACCAATCAAGGAGGAGATATATTGGACTACTTTATTATTAGCAATTATGATCAATTTGATGAGGATATCCAGACAGTTACAACCACGGTTTATGATTGTATTAATCCGCAATTGGTCACCAGATACAATGTATTTGAAACCGACAATTTTGATTATCCCGCTTACGGATATATAGTGGGCACCTTCGATACCTATGAGGAAGCCCGAGCATTTAGAGATGAAATAAAACTAGACGCCATCGAAAGTGGAGACTATTTCTTGACATATGATATCGAAACTGAGACCACAAGGGTCTGTGAAGTAGACAATGATAGTGATCACAATATAGTAGAAACGTGTATTGAAAATTACGATTGCGATCAAGATTGCACAACATAATCAGATTGTAGTAAATATAAGATCAAAGGGAGGGATGTAAATTTGCATCCTTCCTGTTTTTATTCACCCATTGATCAGTTTTTAATCAATTTAGAAGTGAATACCTCGTTGTCATTAGAAAAGCGAATCATATAAATTCCATTAGAAAATGCGGATGCATCAATCTCCAAAGTTTTTAGAATGGTAGCCTTATAAACAATACTACCAGTTGCATTTAGAATCTCAAGTTTGAATCGTTCGGAATTCTTATTTTCAATGACAAACCTTTTCTCTACTGGATTTGGATAAATCGAGATGAGCGACTTCTTGTCATTGATATCTTTTGTATCAAGAATATTACAACTATGCACTGCATCAAATAGCGTCTGCAATGAATCTATAGGTTCGATACCTTCTCCATCAGCCGTCCTTAGAGATTGGACAAAAGATGGGTTTCCAAAAGTATCTCCTGGCTGGGCCACTTTCACAAAAGCAAATAATGAGGATGTACCATTCGGTGCGCATCGGGTATCTGCTCCGACCACATTTGCTCCTTGGAGAGCTGCCATTAATTTACATGCCAGATCTCCATTTGCTTTTAGAAATTTTGATTCTATAGAGTCCAGGATTTCCTGACCCAATAGTATATTCCCTTGAATGGCATAATTGGGTCCAATGATATGATTTTTATAGTCATCGGTTGAAGTTCCTGTATGCCCAGCAGCTTCTGATGATCCATCTACTATTGCCGCTATCCCGTATTGTCTCAGATCTGGTTGATTGGAGTCATCATTGTTGATCAACCAATCGATTATTTCACTTGGTGTGTCTCCATTATTCATTCTATTTCTGGCATTGATTTGATTGGTTTGATTATACCAGGCTTGCGTATTAATGGCTCCAACTCCTGGAATTAATTCGCCCAAAAAATCATCTGCAAAACCTGGGAATGGGATAAGATCCACGCACGATGCTCCAGCACTTCCTACTTCACCTGTTTCAGGATCTACAGCCACAATTGAAAAGGTATCTTGAGCAATAACAGACATTGAAGAAAATAATGCAACTATCAACGAAAGGAGGATTCTATTTTTCATGCTTTGGTTTTTTATATTGAAGTGATTTAAAAACATATTGCTAATTCCTTACAAATCATTTTAACATACGTTTTTAAATCACTTCATTAGAACAAATCTTATCTACACCAAAAATAAACAAATAGTCAATTAGCACAGAATTTTAAATGGCGATGTTGATTAATAATAATATTCCCATTTCTAATCCAAACATAAAGGTCATCACATTTACTTTTCACAAACCATTGTTCCGTTACAAGCAATATTGCCTATTTTCTAAAGACATGTTATTTAGCTCTTATAATTCCTAATTCACTCAATGATATTTGTGATGTAAATAGAAACAAAAATATTCGATAGAGTCGCTACTATCATTTCATTTAATTGCACAGGAAGAATCCGAAAGATCTGTATAAAGAATAGAGTAGGAATAAATACTTAAAATCTAAATTATTATGTCTTAATGAAATTAAGAGATTTTCATCCAGAATATAACCTCAAAAGAATATGGATGAAAATCGCTTATTTCATGGTTTAGGTTATAACTTTACTTCATTCTTGACTTCTTATACTTTAGAGTGACTTCAAACTTAGATTTTTGATCACTTAATTATAAATATCGAATTCGGCGTTGAGCGCACTTAAAAAATATCTACAACAATATCCACATTATATGCCAAGTGTATATGAGAAAGCAAGGCCTCATTTATCTACCATCCAACTTAAACCTGGAGAATATTTTTTGCAGCATGGAAAAATAAGCAGAACCATTGGCTTTATTGAAGAGGGGTTGTTGAGAATGTTTTACTTGCATGACGGAAAGGAAGTAACCAATTGTTTTTGTAAAGAAAATACGATTACTTGCTCTTATCGAAGTCTGATTACAAGGCAGGAAAGTGATTTTGCAATTCAGGCCATTGAGGATTCTACTTTGACCGTCTTTTCGTATGATTCATTACAAGAATTGTATGAAAAAGATTTGTTTTGGCAACAGGTAGGAAGAATTGCAGCCGAAAATGAGTTTATCAATACAGAATGCCACAATAGATTTCTCACTGATCTATCTGCCACAGAAAGATATCTTCAACTTATGGATCAGGAAAGTGATCTATTCCAGCGCGTTGCACTAAATCATATTGCATCTTATCTACAGGTCTCCCCAGAAACACTAAGTCGTATTCGAAAAAAAATATCACGAACTTGATCTAAGTCAATTGTTCTTACATCTGCTATTCTGACATTTGAATTATTATTTAAATCGAAAGAATAAAAAATGAACACAGATACAGTCAAAAAATCGGTAATCGATAATTATGGAAAATTGGCCAAAGCATCACAGAATTCTTTTATTACAAAATTATTTGGCTGTTGCAATCCTACAAAAAATGCCGGTAAAGTTGCCCAGATAATAGGATATTCTAATGAAGAAATGGAGTCGGTACCAGAAGGATCCAATCTTGGAGTTGGATGTGGAAACCCAAGTGCAGTCACCAAAATCAATAAAGGAGAGACTGTCGTAGATTTGGGCTCAGGAGCAGGTTTCGATGCATTTATAGTCGCACCAATGGTGGGAAGCGGAGGAAAGGTAATAGGGATTGATTTGTCAGATGACATGCTTGAATTGGCTAGAAAAAATGCTCAGAAGTCCGAGTATAATAATGTTGAATTCATCAAAGGAGATATTGAGGATTTGCCCTTAGAAGATAGTATAGCCGATCATATTATCTCCAATTGTGTTATTAATCTTTCGTTGAACAAGGGTGCCGTATACAAAGAAGCTTTCCGAGTATTAAAGATTGGCGGCAAATTATCCATCAGCGATATTGTATTAGAAAAAGAGCTGCCTGATTTTGTTAAAAATTCTTTGGCTGGTCACATTGCCTGTGTATCAGGTGCTGAAAAGCTTGAAGATTATATGCAATATGTCCATGATGCTGGATTCAAGGACATCAAAATAGAACAGAAAACCAATTTTCCATTAGAATTGATGCTGACTGATCCTCAAGTCATGAAAATTGCCAGGGACATGAATTTCAACCTGGACAGCAAAGAAGCAAAAGACATTGCCTCCAGGGTAACAAGTATTTCATTGGGCGCTAGAAAGTAAGTCGTGAGAAACAATTATAGAAAGACATTGTGGGGCAGCATCATTGCTTTTGTATTAGGCACTGGTTGTTGCTGGGTCAGTTCATTAGCCATTTGGATTGGTGGAGCAGCAATAATTGCAGTGATTCCAAAATATCTTCCAAATCTTCAATTGGTACTTCTAACACTAAGTGTGATTCTAGCCTTAATAACGCTCTATCTTTATTTTAAAAAATAGTCTAATTTTCAAAAATCTGAATCCCGTCATAAAATGCACCAAATGCAAAAAAGAATCCCATAAAACCCTTTTTTGAATTCAGCATTGTACCCGCCAAAGGACCACTCACTACTTCTCCAGTCAAAGAGATTCGATTGCCATCCAAATCTTCAGCAATAATGGGCAACTGATCAGTCACATAGGTGAGATCCGAAAAATTTTGATTATCAAATGCCACAATGAAATTGACTTCCTTTGACCCGATCACTAAAACACTATTTCCATCAATCATATCTTCAATCACCCGACCATTCTCAAACAAATTGATGCTGTATATCTTCTTTGTATCTCCATCCACCAAGCCCAAAACCCGTTCTTTTGCTGGCAATCTGCTATCCAAGTTACTTACTGGAAAAATAATATTGCTATGATTCGTTCGATAATCATTGTAAGGATATTCACCGTAATTACGATCAAATCCTGTATCTCTATTTAACACCAAGGTGTTTGGATATGCCTTTTTCCAAGTAGCCCAGGATGTCTCAATAATACTGAAAGTAGATATTTTAGAGCCAATCAAATCTCCATTCACACATACCAATCTCATCTGCGACCAATAGCTATCTGAAGCTCGATCATAAGGAATGAGGTTGGTATTATAAAGCTTTCCACTTACTCCGAAAGTTGTTTTACTGCCATTGATATTTCTATCCCATGCTATCCCCGTCCCCGTCAAAGGGCAATAGGTGAGACCAAATGAGATATCCGAAATTTCATCATTGACAATCTCATGCCAATCCAAAATAGTATGCGGGTAAGCCTTGGCAATTCCATCGTGAACCATACCTATGACAAGCTCATCATCAGCTACAAAGTCGACATCAGACAAATTATCAAACTTTGGGTCATCGACCGCAGGAATTCCATCTTTCCCAGGTCCACCATCGAAGACTTCACTTATAGGAATAAGCCATTCTGAATTTTGGTTGTTTTGCGTTTCTTCCGACCCACAAGCAAGTAAAAAGACGGCTAAAAAGAAAAGAATATTTTTCATAACAAATTGTATTTTTTAAAACTCACCAATCTCATTTCTATTCTTTGTATATATAAATTGAATTCCAATTGTAAAATCTGTGGTTATTTGAAGACCATCCAAATCTTGATATATTGGCAATTCGGTATAAACTCTAAATGATTTCGATTCATTTGGCACAAAAGAAAGACCAAAAGGAAGGCTTAACCATCGGCCTCCACTATTCGGCGCATCGACACTCTGTTCGACATTTGATTCCGATTGCCTCATTTTTAGACTGATATCCGGAATTAAAAAACCCGCCTTCATGGTATGCGTAAACCTGAGTCCAGCAATAGAAACAAATTCATCGCCAAAAGCAAAACTCCTGCCCGCAAAATTATCTCTGCTTCCAAAATTTTCGTTGGTTCCATTCCATCTATAACTTGCATTGACAAAGCCCGATAAAAAAGGTGTCAGGAAATCGGATTTAGAATAAGTAGCACCCAGTAAAAAATCAAAACTTCCACTTCCACTTTGCATATCTGGTGATAAAATAATCTGAGAAGAACCTTTATGACTTGTAAGCCCTAAAGGCAATTCGGCTCCAGCTAGAAGGTTAATATTGTTTGTCTCATTCGAAAATAATTTATACTGTGCCAGGACGCTAATATCCCCCAGTCCAAAGCTATTTTGGCTTTCACTGGAAGTATTTCTGGAGTGATGTACAAAAGGAATCGAAGTAGAAACTGCCCATTTTGAATTTAATATATAATCCAACTTGAGAGACATATTTTGACCATATCTGGACCTGGGATCATTCTCAAGTCTTGAGTTATTATCTACCAATAGGTTGATACTTCTGTATTCATAATTGGCTTGGATGGAGAATGACTTTTCATTTGAATTTGCAATTTCTAAAAGAGAATTCATAGGCACCCCTGCCGAACAGCATGTCTGAGCATAAGCCTCAAATCCAATACACTGAAAGAATACAAATAAAATAATTTTATAACCCATGTCATTATTAAAAGGACACATCCAAATTATTGAAGAATTTCAATTCGTTTTGTCTTTGTAAAAACTTTTAGGCATAATCTTCATCTTTCTATTAATTGAGAGTCAAGTAGAAGACATAAAATAAATAATTGATACAAATTCTCCGCGAAACTCTGTGAAATCAATAGCCCCAAAGCAAAAATAAACACCCACTTCCTTATTAACCGCTAAGGTCACTAAGATCGCTAAGAAGAAAATAATCACATCATTCCAATTACAAAAGACTGAATAACCAATCCAATCATACTCTCCATAAATCTCCGTGAATCTCCGTGAATCCTCCGCCCTCCTCCGTGAAATCATTAGCCCCAAAGCAAAATAAAACACCGCCTTCCTTTTTCAACCACTAAGGCCACCAAGGTTTTCACAAAAGCCGCTATGTAAAAATCCTTTATTCCCCTTTCAATAAATTAATACTCACCGTCGCCAATTCCGAATTCGGAAACTTACTAAAATGAGCCTCATCAGGATAAAGTCCAGCCTCAGCCGCAATCTTATTAAATATATCCACTTCAATAATATACTGGTCCGAAAACCCATGGGTAGCATCATAAGCCGTGGCAGCCGTCCGCCCCAAATTTGCCGCCGTCAATTCTGGTGCAATAGTATGCAATTCTATCACCAGTAAACCAAATTTCTGAACATACGGAGACCATTTTTTCAGATGTTCCAGTAGATTTTGCTCGACATTTTCATTGGTTTTTCTCTTTCCACGATAGGCATATGCACCGCTGCTACTACTGGTACGATCTGTGGTATCACCTTTTGGTTCTTCCCATATTCTATTATGATCCAGGAAAGTCCTGACATTCAATAAATCTCTGAGGTCGATGTTGTAATTGTTTTTTAAGTCATCAGCCAATAAATCTGGCCTACCGATATCACCCCAAATAACTTTGGCCCAAATATCAGCATTAATAAGGTTGCCTCTGGTTACCTTTAATGCATCTTCGTTGTAATCTGCCCCAACCAAAAACAATGGATAATCGTCCAACATTGTGCCTCTCAGGGTCCGCTGCTCTATCACCTCAAAAAGGTGTTCAAGATAAGCACCGTTGCCACAACCCATATCAACAATTCCCTTGGGCTGCTGATGGATCGGCTTGTTGAACAATTCAATAATTATCTCGTCTATTTTTTTGAAATAAGCCTTGTGCGCTCCTCCACTTCCCCACACATTCATTTTTCGATCGACATGGATTTCTGATTGACCTTTTGGTACTTCCCACAACAAATTGGGATTACCAAAGAGCAATTCATCCAAATGTCTAAATGTATTTTGATATGATACGGTCACTCCATATGCGCTGGCACGCCGTGCAAAAAATAAGCCCTTATCCGTGAATGAATATGTTCCATTTCGTTTCTGATACCAACCCAAAAACGTAAAAAAGTCGAGCAAGGAAGCAAAACTATTACCATCCCTATGGAATTCCTCTGGTCTAAAAGAAGCTTCCATAAAATATTTATGAAACATCCCATTCATACCCAAGGCCACAATGGATGGAGCCGTAATAATGCCTTCTAAATGTTTTAGGATTTGCTTTTGAATTGACAGCACTTGAGGATCTTCAGAAAATTCAATTCCGTAATTATCCTGAAACTTATGAAAGATGGCTTCCAGATCCAGAAAAATATCTTTGTTGAATATTCTAGGGTGAAAGTTGCCAGATTTTCTAAGCAATAGAACTACATCTTTATAGAGTTTGCACAGTTCAAAAGCCACACTACTCTTCTCATTGGTTGAATATGTAATTTTATTGTTTGAATGATCCAAATCATAGGTCAACCAGCCTTGTGAGCACAATATTCTAAGTGCAACATTCAAGTAACCTTCATTTGCCGCAAATTTTACAGCCAACTCGGACAAATCAACTTTTTTTGCGCTTAATATCTCATCCAACAACCCCTTCTCATGAAGCACATATGCAGTCGGAGCTGTAACCAATCCATCTAAATGACGAAAAAGATCAGATCTGTATTCACGTTTTTGTTCTCTTGTCAACATGGATATTGATTTTGTGGTTTCGAATTTATTAAAAAGGATAATCTCATTGGCCTATCAAGACAAAATGGATATTGTATTTTGCTCAATCTCCACAATCGTTTGAATTACTTGAATCGCATTTATCAAAGGACAAATATTCAGTCAAAAAATGGGATTTTGCAAATTTCGCGCTCAAGATGCTCCTCAATAAACTCAATATTGGTGTTTGCCTCTAGACCATCCTTGCTTCTGCAGGTACTTAACACCATCATCAGCAGCTGGTTCTTCTAATTTTGTCCCCATGCTGTCATTCCAGCGATTCAGGTACCCGAATAATGCTATTACACCCAATATTTCGACAATCTCTCCATCATCCCAATGCTTTCTCATGTTTTCAGAAATCTCATCTGTTACTGCATTTGGCACTGACGAAGCTGCAATGGCAAGATCGAACACAGCCCTTTCGGCATCTGTGAATGCTGAATAAGTCTTATATTCCCAAATATGGTTTAGTCTATCTTGCTCTGATCCATACCTCTCAGCGGCTCTAATAGCATGGGCTTCGCAGTACCTGCAACCTGTAGTCATACTCGATAGGTAGGCCAATTCTCTTTTCAGTGAACTCGTCACCCTACCTTTGTTTTCCATGACCGCCTTATTCATTTCCATAAAGGCATTAGAAATTCTTGGACGGTGCATCATGGTGAATAGACTATTAGGTGTGAATCCTAGAGTCTCATCGTAAAAATCAGCCATTTCAGCAGCTTCTTTGGTTGCATTTCTATCTAATGGGTATACTAATGGTCGTTTCATTCTATTATTTTAAAAATTAATGGGTTGATAATTTATATTAAATAATGATCAAAGTAGTTTTTTCCAACCTTCGATCAAGGCTTCATTTCCTTCTCTGGTACCGATTGTAATACGGACACATTTTGGCGCTCCAAATCCTGCTACAGGCCGCACCATAATGCCCTCTTTCAAAATTTCGCTTTCAAATTCCACTGGATCCATATCGGGCTGGGTAAGAATAAAGTTGGCTTGCGTTTTCCAGTATTTAATTCCCAAAGCATCAAATTGTTCATACAAATACTGCTTCTCTTTATGTACAAAATCCACAGTTTCGTTGATAAAATCATCGTCTTCCAACGCTGCCATTGCTCCTTCCAGGGTTATCGTATTGATCATAAAAGGAATCCTGAGTTGTTGAAGATAGATGGCAATTTCAGGAGTGGAATAAGAATATCCAATTCTCAAACCTGCCAATCCATATGCTTTCGAAAGACTATTGATACCAATTACATTTTTTCCTTCCAAAACATAGGGCAAGGCACGGACAAAATCTGGGGCATCAGCAAATTGAAAATAGACTTCATCAAATACCAAAATGACATGATCGGGCAATCCATCTATCAGTTGGTCAATTTGTCTTTTAGGAATGTGTGTGCCTGTCGGATTGTTAGGACTGGTGATAAATATCAATCTGGTGTGCTCATTTACAGCATTTAATATTCCCTCTACATCAAGAAGAAAATCATCTCCTACCAAAGGAATATCAATTGATTTGGCACCGATTTTTGCTGGGAACTCATGATATGGACCAAAGGCTGGGTTCGAAAAAATACATTCATCCCCTTCTTCCATAAAACCTCGAATTATAAGTTCGATATTCGCGACACCACTATTAGATGTCAAAAACTGATTTGATTTTAATTGACCATCATAATACTTCTCTAGTGCATCTCTTAGTCGATCATCTGAATTGTCTGGATATTTTGATAGTGAACCTATGTGTTCCTTGATCGCAGCAATCGCTTTCGGGGAAGAACCCCATTGGTTTTCATTGGATGATAACTTGTATATTTTTTTGTCAATTCCTTCTACTTCTGAAAGTGATTTTCCTCCTTTGTAAGTCGATTTTTGTCTTAAATAGGGCTTAAGTTTTATGGGCATTCCTAGTGGTTAAAAGCTATTTGTATATTATAAAGTGCAAATATACATGTTGAAACCTCAGAGTCAAGATTTATCATTAATATCCTGGAGAAATCTCAGCTCTCTTTACAAAAACCTTTATGCCTTAGACCACTAAAAAAATACAATCATATAAAAACCCATCTAAAATTGCAGTTTCAACCCCAAATCAACGCCATAGAGACTATAACTTTCTTTGATTTTATCTTCAGGAGATATATTCTCCAAAGTCATATTCCGACTCATAAATTTTGAGTGCAAATACCATCCTTCCGAAATCGGATATTCAACCGTAACCGCCGTATGAAAAGCAGGACTTTGCCACCTTCCTCCTACAGGCTGTGAAATCAATCTATTATCCAATCCTAAGATTGTATGTTCACCCGAAAGCTGATAATTAAAATCCAAACCTATTCCTATGCCAAAACTAAAATTGGAAAAACGCTTCCCAAATCTCATGCCTATTGGCATCGAAACCAATCGATGACTATTGTACCTAATCGCGTTATTATTGACCAGATGAGGTAGGCTTTCAGTAACATAGTTTTCTATTTCACTTCCATCTGGCGCTTTTGTGATACTCTTCAAATAATATAGATCTCGGTCTTCAAAATACTCTTCCGCCACTTCTACACGATCATTAATTGATACAAACGAAATACCACCATAAAAGGTAAAATCCAGAACATTAAATATATCAGACTCAATGCCGAATCTTAATTGTTCCAACAACTCTTCAGAATCATTTCTCATTTCAGAGTAAATGCTACTTCCTTCAATTGTTTTGTCGCCAAACCCATACTGAGAATAAATGGTGATAGATTTCAAAATAGAAGTTTTCTTATTTGTTCTTGACCGCAATGGTCTTGGAGGTGGGTATGCAGGTGGTAAATCTATTTTAGGCCTTTTATACAAAATGCCTGACGAAGAGGTCATTTTACAATATTCAACCATTCGAATCTCTTTGTTGAATGTATTCGGTAGTGGGACAAAACTATTTTGACTCTTCTCCGAAATTGAATATTCAGTATTAAGTGTTATTTCTTCGGCAGAATGTTTATTGAATTTAAAATGTGATTGTGAATCTATGTATTGATTTTCACCAGGTCGCAAATTTAGAGTAGAGGAAATGCTTTCATGTTTTATTACACTCACATCAGCCTGAATATTTTCATTGTTTGCCATTTCAAATAATTCTTGTGGATTGTCTCTGATATAATCATCCTCTAACCTTTCTATAATCCAAGGCTCACTTTTATTAATAGGATTTACCTCACTTAATTGTTCGTGATCAATAACGTCTATAGGTTCCATATCACCTTTGTCGACGATTGGTTTTCTATGGTCATCCAGTGTATAAAAACAAATGGAAAAGACCACTAGTGAAATAGACAAACCCCATACCCAAAAAGGAAGTAATCGTCTTTTTCTTTCAGGGCTTTTCATTTTTTGTTCGATCCCTGCCCATAGTGCATCATTGTCCACAGGCTCTTTGTGTTGGTTTGCGACATTATTTATATAATTCCTTAAATCTCTCATCTCAAACTACTTTTATTTTTGGTGACATCGCTTTAAAAAGCATAGTCGTAGCTCTGGAATACAATGATCTGGAAGAGCTAGGTTGTATATTTAATAATTCAGCTATTTCATTATGCGAATATCCATCAATAGCATATAGACCAACGATCCGTTTGTACTTTAAAGGCAGATTATAGATCGCCTTCATCAATTCTTCGTATTTATATTGCTCTAAAACCAATGGTTCAAGAGATTGCGGTGAAATATTTTCAAGGGTATAAATTTCATTTGAATAATGCATCTTTTTGTATTTATTCAAAGCCGCATTGGTTACTATTCTTTTCATCCATGCTACAAATGCCTTTTCCTCACTTCCGTTGAATTGATTTGTGTTTCGATAAATAGATATAAATGCATCTTGAAGCACATCTTCCGCATCCGCTTTATTTCGAGTATAAATTTTAGCTACAGTCATAAGAATCCCAGAGTAACGATAGACCACTTCTTTGAAAGTGCCATGGTCGCCTTTTTGGAGTTTCGTTATGACTGTAGCTATATTCATTTCAATGATATACGCACATCATTAATCCAACTCAATTGCCAGATAATAATCCAATTGAACATAGGATGGATCAAACCACGCTGGTGTAATCTCCTCAATATCAGAAAGTACTCCTGTTGCTATTAGATAATTTTTTCCACCTTGGAATACCTTTGTTGTGGAAGATATACCTGTAGCTTCAAAGCCCGATAGGCCTACAAGTATTCTGGAATCCTGCATCGGTTCACCTTCAACAAATGTTACATAAGAGTCATTTAAAAGTCCTGCATCTGTATCAAGAGTAACAATCGTATATAATTCCTTATACAAAATTTCTCCATTCTGCATCCCGTTTTCAACTAGCTGCACAGAATAATTCATATTGATATCATTCGGGTTTGGAGTATTTTGATTGTACAGTATCCAAGTATCAGTGACATCTCCATATTTGAGAATAAAAACTGGAGTGATCTGCTCATCACACAATACGATTTCTCCAACATCTACGTCTCCATCGACCGTAAATGAAGAAGTACCACTAACCAGAGCATTAATTGGGTCTACAGCTTCTACCAAAATTTCTGAATCGACATTACAATAAAATATATTTGAAGAGAAAGTAAAGTCATCGTTTATTGGAATTATATTTTGAATATTTCCTTGACTTGCCGTTACATAAGTATAGGGTGATGGTGTTCCATTGCAAAGCGCAACAGATCCAGATAAAGTGGCAACCGTACTTTCTACAAACAGGTTGATGGGGTCAAGAGTAATGTCCACTTCAGAGGCTGGGATAACAAGGGTGTAAATTAAATTTCCACAATGATCGAAGACTTCCAAGGTCAAATCAATTCCATTCGGAACATACCCGCAGAAAAACCCATTTTCATCAGTGAGTGTTGAGGCAGATGTTCCTCCGTTGGATTCTGTTACGATTACATTTACGCCTTGAATGGGGATTTCTCTATTTGCGAGGCTTCCTTTTAGAAATATGAAATCTCTCGGGACATCACAATTCCAAAATGTGAAATGTGGAAGGGAAGTTTCGTAAGAATCATTTATGAGTGTGGCTGCACCTTCCTCTATCCAGGTCCCTATTTCTTCATCAAAATACCACATAGGTATTGTAGAGGGAGCATTTGCCTGCAAGGATTGAGGCACTGGTATTTTTGCATCTACTGTTTTTCCTTCTTGTACTTGGAGTTTATTACCCATATCATCGATCAATTCTACAGTGATCATGGCCATGCTTGTAAGTGATACACGATTCTGATCTGCCGAAGTACCCGTGAGGTCTCCAGGCATTTGATTTAGGGTATTGAGCAATGTTGGGTCCAAATACTTTGCCGCAACATTCACATTTCCCACAAAGGCAGATCCATCTTCTTTCACAATGCTATTGGGCTCAAAATCCAGGGCTACATTTTCAAAGGTGACTTGGCTACCATCAGAATTTTTAAACTCAGCTACTTCTTGAAGTGGTATCAACTCTATAGAGACGATGGAAGTATTGCCTGAAGAAGCATAAAATCTTCTTGATCCATCAAAAAATCCATCTTTCGTGACTTTAATAAAGGTACCGCTGGAATATAATTGTTCGTCTTTAAATTGAAATACTCCAAATTCGTCTGTAAAGGTCATTTTATCTTCAAAGGTGACTGCGGCATCTTCAACCGCATTGCCATTTTGATCCAATACAGTTCCCAAAATTGAACCAGTGACTATAACTTCGGGCTCGATGTGAGGCGGAGTCACTGTAGTATCATCGCTATCATTTCTACAAGATTGACCTATAATCGCTACGACAAAAAGCAAGGCAAATATTTTTAGTGTTTTCATTTTTTAATGTTTGTATTAAGTCCTAATTAGATTAAATGCATGCTTCAACACTTAAAGAAGATGAGTGTCAATTGTGCTGCAAGTAGGCAGTAGATTTTTCAAAAAGAATTAAAACTATGTCTAATTCTTCTTCAAAAATTTTCGGACTTTTCAATAGAAATTGAATCTTCAGATAGAATTAATTTGCCTATAAGAATAACAGCAAACCTGTATATTGAAGTGAGGACATCAAATAATTTGTTCCAGCATTTTTATGCCAGTACATAATAAGAAAACTAATTAAGCTTTGGAGCTTTTTCGAAAGGAATTTAATATCAAGTTATAAGAATAGAGTCTCTCAACCATCTATGCACATAGACGATTATAAGTTTATTGCATTCACAATAATAACGATGTAAACCAGTCTTATTCCTCTTGCATTCTGCAATCTCCCAGGATAGTCAAACTGCCGCCATTCTGATTTTGCACAGAGACACTCCCTGCTGCATAGGTTACATCCATGTCAGTAAGGGTAAGGCTACCATTATTCTCAATAACACCAACGGTAGTATCGCTATTCTCAATATCAAATCCAATAAAAGATACTGTTTTACCGGCATTGATAATGAAGGTAGGAACATTGCCATCAGAAACTATCCTGATATTATCGTTAGGGTCAGCAACTATCACAATATTCTCATCTATCACCATTGTGCCAGACCCCGCATCGATTGTCATCCCCGCAATAGCAGACTCCAAGAAGATGGTATCACCATTCACAGCGCAATTAAGTGCCGAATTAAGTGTACCAAAAGTACTTGAAAAGCCATTATCATCAACTGTAAGATCACAGAAATCATCCAGGCAAATTTCCAAGCCCCAAGAAGTCAATTCTCCACCATCTGCATCAAAATCATCAAAAACAGAAAGTATCCATTCCCCTTGAATTTGTTTAGAATCATAAAATGTCAATGAGTTGTCTGGTTGATATGTCATGCCATTGGTTGGTGGACATGGATAATTATCATTGGCCGCCTCATCATCAAAATTGATATTGAAGTTATTCTGATTATTGCATGGATCTGACCAAAATGCCTGACTTGTATTATCAGGAGCAATCAAGGTAAAATTGAGGTCTGATACATAAGTGTGAGTGCCTATAAGCTGAACCACATTAAGATCCGTTACTATGCCTTTGTCAATAAATGAAAGAGATGAAGTGATTGTAGGCGTGCCATTGGGAGAGATGCTTTTTGGCAAATCACTCGAACTCTTAATGATACAAGCACCTGTTTCGAAAGTCCACTCATCCGACCAAGGTGTAACACCACAGCCATTAGTGCTCCTTACCCTCCAATAATAGATAGTAGAAAGAGCCAATTCAGGTGATATCACCGCCGATGTCGAGGCTGTATTACCGCTACTTACCACATTACCTCCATTGGTCATGGTACTTACCTGGTATTCATAATTAGTCGCTCCCGGAAGGCTATTCCATGAAATTGTAGGATTCGTAATCTCACCAGTCGATCCATTTGCAGGAGAGGATAATACTGGCCCTACTGCCGCATTTTCAACTGTCAAGTTGAAGTTCGTTTCTTTGTTTATCAATCCAGATACTCCATTTATCGTTATAACAAAATCGCCAGATTGACCATCCAAGTTATCAATTAAAATGGTTGTGTTGTTTCCTGGGATTATTGGGTTTACCGCGATATTTGCAGTTGCACCTGCAGGAAGATCTGTTACAGAAAGCGTGACAGGATCTACAAACCCTAGTATCGATGATGTTTCCAATGTAAAGGATATGGATTGATCATCACATGTCGAACCCGAATTGGGATTGGCATTTAGTGAAAATGAAGGACTTCCCTCATTGATTACAATATCCGTGTCATTCACATTAAAAAATACGTTGTCGCTACATTTGACCATTATCCTAGCGGTAGTAGTGACACCCAAAGGCACAGATACAGTTGCCGAACCGTCATTCGGTGTTGAGGACACAATCGTTGTTGGATACGTAAGTCCGCTGTCATAAGACAATAGTATATCTACATTGCTGCAATTTACCGGTGCAACATCAGTATTCGCAACATCCCAAGTGATCGTGACCGTCTCTGACTCTAGCCAGGTAGTGGCACTGTTTTGTGAAGTCACTATAAAAGGTCCAGCACTTGCTTCAACATCAAGCGTAATATCCTGCTCGTCGGTACATCCTGGAGCAATGGTATTGTCCCGCACAGTCACTCTAAAGTCCATATTTCTATTCACCGTAGGAAGGACTTCCCATTCAAAAGGTACTCCTGTAGTAATGGCTGTCAGATTGGGAAAATATCGTTTGGAATCCGTAGTCGCAAAGATCGATCTGAACATTGGGCCTTGTGCATTTGTGCCCGCTGGAGGCATTACTGGCCCCACTTCATTATCCATCTGCTCCCAATTATATGTCAACACATCTCCATCTCCATCAGTGGCCACGACGTCCAATACGAACGGTGTAGAATGAGGAATGGACTTATTTGTCAATGGATTGGCAACAGGAGCTACATTACTCAATCCAATTACCTGATGGCAGGAATTTGATGTAAGCTCAGCATTCATTTCTTGTATACTGATAGCATGGAAGTAAGCATCACTATTGTTTTGCACATTTGGAGCACAAATACCTGCATATCCCATGATGGTACTGGCACTTCCTGGTTCCATTGCTGTAGAATTGTTTCTATTACAAGAATTATTCTGCGTATGATTGGCACCTAATTGATGTCCAATCTCATGAGCTACATAATCTATATCAAAAGGATCTCCTTCAGGTACGGCAATACCAGTGACGCCCCTTGCTTTGAATCCATTGGCGCATACTACTCCCAGGCTAGCAAGACCACTACCCCCTGTACTGACTATATGACCAAGGTCATAATTTCCAGAACCAATCACTGCATCGGTATTGGTTTGATTTTGACTGATCATTGAGCCAGCACTGGACCCTGAGAATGGATCTGTTGCAGGATCATAGTAGAATATATTATCGGTACTATCAATCAATATCAGACGCATGGTCAAATCCTGTTCGAATACATCATTGACTCGGTCTACCGTCGTTACCACAGCTGACATTACAAGTCCCGAATCTGCTTCACTGAATGCTCCATGATAATTTGAATATTCTCCTGTAGTAGTCATCGAAAATCTATACGACCTGAAAACACAATCTCCAGACCGACTATCGCTCGACTGGGTCTCTTTGATATTCAATTTCTCTTCTTTGAATTGACAATCCCAATCTTCATGAGCAGCAAAGTCATTCCTTCTATATATGATTTTATGATTTTTGTCATTTCTTTGAAAGTGATCAATATAGGTCTGGCCACTTTCATCTGTAATTATAGCTCTGAATCCATGCAGGGTATAATTTATTCGTATCCTTCTAATAGGATTAGTAGTACTCATGCCATGAAATGTACGTATGTAATCATATCTGGCTGCCAGCCCTGGCTCCATCATTTGGTACTGAACGATGCTGAATTCATCCATATTTCCATCAGCCATCATTACATTGAGCAAGGTGGGTTGATCTGATTTAGGGTCAAATTGCAATTCCTGAGGTGCAGTCCAAAGAATATCCTTAATCACAGCGTCATTTACATAAGCAGTAATGAATCTTTGTGGATTTATATTTCTTTCTCCTAGTCGAGAGATGGATGAGGCATCAACCTCAGACCATGATTGACTAAATAGAGGAATGGTAATTATAGAGACAAAAAAAAGTATGCTTATCCTTCTCATAGAATATCATTTTATTGTTCGTTTTTAATAAACAAATCACATTAAGGATGTTCTCAAGCATAAGTTTTGATTATGATATGAATTGTTGAGTTCCATTCATGATATTGGAAATACATATCATCGTCAAGCTACAAATGTACACTTTTCATTTTTCTATAATTTATAAAATCTACTATAATAATAGTCTATGTATAAAATATAGCATTAGGAAGACAACAATGTCACATGGATTACTTTTAACAAAAATTATGCCTATAGAGTATACTACGAAGTCCTTTTGTAAAAGGATATAGCCTTTTCGATTTCGTCATTTGTAACTTCTTGATCAAAATTTCCCTCACCAAGACTTTGCAATAATGAAAATTTGATAATACCTCCTTTGTTCTTTTTGTCCTTGGCCATGAGTTCTAAAAGCAAATTCTTACTTGGTATTACCATGGGATGATGACCAAATAAAGTCAATACTTTATTTTTTACCAATTCAGCCTCTTCTTGTTGAAGATATCCTTTTTGAAAACTCAAATGTGCTTCCATTATCATGCCTATCGCAATCGCCTCGCCATGCAAAAGTTGAGTTTCAGTTGACAATGCATGAGATTCTATGGCATGTCCGAGAGTATGTCCAAAATTCAAAATTTTTCGAAGCCCTCGTTCATTTGGATCTTCTTCTGTGACGGCCTTTTTGATTAATACAGATTCATATATCAATTCTTCCCAGTCTATGTGAGTGAGCGTATCCAACTTTGTCAACCTTTCGAAAGCTTCAACATCCCGGATAAGTCCATGCTTCACTACTTCGGCAAATCCACTTAAGAGCTGATTATACGGCAGGGTTTTCAAAAAATCTGTAAATATGAATACTGCCCCAGGGTTATGAATTATTCCGATCAGGTTTTTATAATTCGTATAATCCACACCCAATTTACCACCTATTGAAGCATCTACTTGTGACAGGAGTGTAGTTGGCATTTGAACAAAATCCATTCCTCTCATAAATGTGCTGGCCGCAAATCCACCCATATCTCCGATGACACCTCCACCAAGATTGATACACAAGCTATGGCGATCAGCACCAAATTCGATCATTTTGTCCCATATGAATTGGCATGAATTGATATTCTTATTCTCTTCTCCACTTTTGGTTACAATGACCTTAAATTTTGAATTTACTTTCTCTTCAAATAGCGGAAAACAATACCTTAATGTATTTTGATCTACAATCACAAAAATGGATGAATAACCACCATATGATATGAAGTCATTCACTGCTTCCCAATTATTGATATGTATAGAGTACGTTTTACAACTTACCTGTTTCATGATTATCTTTTTTCAATTTCCCCTCAAATCCGTTGCTTTCAGTACTCCAGGCTTCTGGCTTATCATCAAATAGTACCTTGGTTTTGGCCCAGGTGTTTTTGAAAAGTTCGGAATGTCTATAGTGATTGAGGGCTTCTTCACTGTCCCAAATACTATAGGTAAAACAAACATTTTCAGGATGTTTTGATTGTAGCATCTCTACAAAATGACATCCTTCATATCCAGCGATTTTGGCCCTGCTTTGATTCCAAATGTTTTTGAATTTGGGAATATGTTCTTCTTTGAATGTCAATTTTACGATTCTTGTTATCATATCAATCTATAAAGTTGATTTGAATTGTTTCATTTTTATTTAGGTTGAGCATCGATGAAGCTTTACCCATATTGATCCCTATCTCCATATATCCAGCAGAATTAAACAAGCACATCACATCCGTAATTGGAACATCAGCATAATCTTCACTGATACGCATTACCGGATCAGTTTGTTTGTAGTACAATTGAAATTCTCTGCCACGTCTCAATTTTTCGAACTGATCTCTTTTCAGGTTTATGATTACATTTTCGTAATGATCTATATGGATTATCGTGGCTCGGATCTGAGAACTTGTAACTACAGGTTTAATACCCATTTTCTGATTGATAGATTCTATTTTCGAACCAATTTCATTCAATTTTTTACCCTCGATTATTTTTCCAACGGTCCAACTCAGAATTTCGGCAATACTTTTATTTGATACCTCATCACTATCCAACCTCACCACTTCTTCTGGTTTCAAGTCTTCAAATATTAATGAAAACACGCCATTATCAGGCCCTACAAAAAAATGCCCTTCACGTTGGACTACTATGAATGAACTCTTCTTGTCATAATAATTGTACACGGCCACTAAATGAATACTTCCCACAGGAAAAGACCTAAATACATTGTCCAAAAAGTGAGCGGCTTGTACGATGTCATGGGAATCTATACTATGGCTTACATCAATCAGTTGTATAGAAGTAGAGCGTTGAAGGATGTGTGCCTTAAGCTCAGCAACATAATAATCTTGTAAACCAAAATCTGTAGTAATAGAAACTATATGCATTCGAGACGTGTTCTTAAAAGCCAGCTATATGTCAAGAAATTAGACTTAAAGCAATTCTTTATTAAAATATTATTTATGTTTAATCGTGGAAACAATCAATAAACTATGATATTTGCCTCGATCAAAGGCCTAAAGATCATATTTTAATATTATAAAAAAAAGTTAATAGGACTCAACGATCATCGAGAAGTGGAAGCATTGTCGGAGAAGAGAAGAAACGCTTTAATAGCTGGCAGTCGTAAAGTCCAGACACATAGGCGAAAGGGCATAGTTGAACACACTTTAAATATAAATTGATAAAACAGTAATTAAAATTAAATAAATATTGAGCGAAATCATCCTGACAATAGACGGTGTAGATCCATTAGATTTATATGGTCAAAATAATTCCAAATTAAACCTTCTAAAAAAGGCATTTCCAGATGTCACTATTACTTCACGAGGCCACAATCTGAAACTCTCAGGAGAACGAAAGGATACACAAAAAGCCAAGGCAAGAATAGAAAGCATGGTCAATATGCTCAAACAGAATATTGATCTTACTGAACAATCTGTCATGGATCTTCTAGAAGGCCACAATCCATACGAGATAACCGAAGAAGACAAGAAAAAAGCTGGAAAGGTGATTGTACATGGTAGGAATGGACGACCAATAAAAGCCAAAACCAAGAATCAGCGTGCAATGGTTGCCGAAAGCGAGTCCAATGATGTGGTGTTCGCGATTGGTCCAGCTGGAACAGGGAAGACGTATACTGCTGTGGCATTGGCCGTGCGGGCACTAAAAAACAAACTGGTCAAAAAAATAATTCTTACCCGACCTGCAGTTGAAGCTGGTGAAAGTCTTGGTTTTTTGCCAGGAGATTTGAAAGATAAAGTGGACCCATATTTGAGACCCTTGTACGATGCCTTGGATGATATGATTCCTACTGAAAAACTTGATTACTTCATGACGAACAGAGTAATCGAAGTAGCACCATTGGCATTCATGAGGGGTAGGACATTGGACAATGCTTTTATTATTTTGGATGAAGCACAGAATTGTACTACCACACAAATCAAAATGTTTTTGACGAGACTTGGCCCATCAGCAAAGTGCATTGTCACGGGTGATTTGTCTCAAATAGACCTACCTGGACATCAAAAATCTGGATTGTTTAGAGCTTTGGATCTCCTGACTAGTATCAATGGTATTGGTAGGGTAAAGTTGACTGCGGATGATGTAGTTCGACACCGTCTGGTCAAAGATATCATATTAAAGTACAATGAATCAGATAAAGAGAGAAGAGCCAGATTTGAGAACAGGTCAGAAGAAGAGTGACCGAGCGATCATCAAAGATACGACCGAGCGATCATCGAAGATGTAGCAGCGATAGCTGCTAAGTGAGGGAACGCGTTAGCGGTGGGCAGATAAATTTGAAAGTCGCTTAATGAATAAACACAAAAGCCGTAGATGATCATAACATTATTAACTTTCAAATGAATACACACGCTTGCAATTGAAACCGTGCATGTAATTGAATTTTCCTATGACTAAGATCAGAGTAACAAAAAAGAATAAAAACACCATTGGTTCCATAATTTTAAGTGGTTCAAAAAGCATTTCAAATCGTGTTTTGATCATTCGTGCACTGTGTGAAGAGCCATTTGAAATTTCCAATCTATCCGACAGTGATGATACCAATACTTTGCAAAAACTGCTCGATTCAGAGGATTATGAATTAGATGCGCACCACGCAGGGACTACTTTCAGATTTCTGACTTCTTATTTGGCAGTCGGTAAGGGAGAGAATATTCTTACTGGCTCAGAGCGAATGCAGGAGCGACCAATCAAGGCACTTTCAGAAGCGTTGATAAGAATGGGCGCAGATATATCATACACCAAAAATGAAGGATATCCACCTTTAAAAATTGGAAGTCCTCAAAAAGAATTAGCCTCAACAATTGAATTGCCAGCCGACATTAGTTCGCAATATATTTCCTCCCTTTTATTGATCGCTCCAACACTTCCTAATGGTCTTAAAATCAATCTGGTTGGAGAAATAGTATCCCGTCCATATTTGGAGATGACACTGCGAATAATGGAGTATTTTGGTATTAAACATACGTGGGAGGGTCAGACGATTCAAGTAGTGCATCAAAAATATCAAGCCAGAGATTTTTATGTGGAAGCAGATTGGTCGGCGGCATCTTATTACTATATTATTGCTGCTCTTTCGGACAATGCAGATATCACATTGCGAGGGCTGGATGAAGAAAGCCTTCAGGGCGATTCGGCAATAGCAAAAATAGGAACTTCATTTGGGGTAAATACTGAATTTCGAAATAAGGAAATCCGATTGACCAAGAGCAAAGAAAAAACTACCGACAGCTTTGAGTATGATTTTATCAAATGCCCAGATATTGCGCAGAGTGTAAGTACAATGGCAGCAGGGTTAGGAATTTCGGCATTGTTTTCTGGCTTGCAAACACTTCGAATAAAAGAAACAGATCGAATTGCTGCCCTTCAAACAGAATTGGCTAAAGTGCAAGTATACCTTTCAAAATTGCCCGAGAAGTTTTCTAAAAACTCTGGAATAGAATATTTTTTGCAAGAGGGAAATGCTTCGAAAGGAGATATTCCACCTGTTTTTGCAACTTACAAAGATCATCGAATGGCCATGGCTTTTGGTCCCTTGTCTATCTTATTTCCTATTGAAATCGAAGAACATATGGTGGTAACAAAAAGTTATCCAAATTATTGGTCGGACTTAGAAAAGCTAGGTTTTCTAAGTGAAGAAACCTAGGAATTTTGATGAAAAATTTGGTGATCTAATTAATTCATGAAAAAAAGTTATCAAACATATGCTAAAATATAATAATATGTAATATATTTGACCTACCAACGGTTACAGATATTTTAATAGAGGCAATTAAAAACATACCCTATAGTTTTTTATTTTAAATATCTATAGCAATGAAACGTATTTTAATTTTACCCGCCCTTTTAAACCTTTCCACCCTTTTTGATTTTTTCGCAATATTCGATATTGACAAAGGCAATATTTTTGTTGATTTGTCTCAGACATCAATTTTGAATTCTCAGTACCAATTTTATCAAATAGTCTAGACTAGGAGATAATCAAATTTTAATTTAATCAATGTGATTACTCTTTTTAATGAATAATTACAGTAAGATGAAGCTTCTTTTTGCTGTAAAAATTTTGACTTTTAAGGAGATCAAAACAATTCGATTTTTATTAAAATAATGACTATCGAAAATCTTGAAATGTAAATTATACCCTTTTGCTATAATTTGACATATAAGGCATTGATATCATATAAATAGAGAAAAATTAAAAATTAATGTTTGTTAATTCTATTCAATCATAGAACGCAATACATTGATAACCATTAATATAAAGTTTATATATATTAATAAATTAAGAAATTTCTTAAAATGTTGATATATAATTTTTTAAAGCAAACCGACCATATAGACCTGTCAGAATCTTGATAGTGGAATTTTATGTATGATGAATTTTTAGGTATAATAATATAATGTTTTCTATATTTCGATTTCCTAAAAAGACATCCTTGTCATAGGTAAGTTAAGTGTTAAAGATCAATTTCATATTAGCTTCTTATAAATATTATACATAATCTGAATTTACAACATGCTATGCTTTAGTTAGCACTGGTTATGTATTTCTACAATTCTGTTTTAGAACCAAAAAATAGTGATATAAATCGCCTCTAAAGGGTATTTGTAAATACAATAATCATGCAATTATGAAATTTTTATTTTCAGTAAAGTCAACTCCTCAACTAATCAAATTAGCAACTATTTCGCTATTACTTATTTCAACTAATCTCAATGCTCAATTGGATAATCCAGATTGGGGAGATGGAGCACCTAGTTGTGTAACAGATGCACTGCTATATCCTGGTGTTGCAGCAGTTACCTGCGCAGTTGTTGAAGACGTTGATTCCCTTGATCGGTATGTTATTGCATACCTTTCTATGAATGACGGTTTAAGTGCTGTAGGTAGAGATACAATAACAAATCCAGACAGTGTTCTTCATCACTCGGATTGGTTGGTTTCAAACATAGGAAATGTGTTTGGAACTGTAATAAAGCAAAGTACTGCTGAAGTTTTCGTTACAGCATCATCTAATTATGGTTCAGGATTTGGTTTTTCAAGCGCCTCTCCGGCGGTATTGAATTATGGTGTGATTGGAAGCCCAGCCAATGCTACAGAAGCAGCTGGTACAGTTTATAGAATAGATCCAATAACTGGTGCTGCCACTGTTTTTGTCAGATTACCTCAACAAACAACACTCGTAGAACATTGGGATTGTGAAGATGATCTTCAAGAGGTTGATAGAACAGATACGGGAGTGGGGCTTGGAAATATTACCTATGATGAATTGAATGATCAATATTTTGTAACAAATGTAGAAGACGGTAGAATATATAGAATATCCTCTGCAGGTGTAATTTTGGATTCTTATGATCCGCTCATTTATGACACGGGAGTTGCTGGAATCGCAGATTTGGAAGATATCCCTTATGGGATTGTTGTCGAGCCTGGAAGTAATAGACTATTTTTTGGAGTAGTAGATGCGCCAGGACCTGGACCATTTGGTATGCAAGCATTGCCTGGAGATCCAGGAGTATATTCTATTGATCTTAATTCGTCTGGCGGATTCGTTGGAACAATTGATAATACGGTTCTTCCTGCTGGTGCAACATATAACAATTATGTTGGTACGGATGTATTACATTCAGTTATTCCAACTTCACAACCAGGTGGGGCTTTTTCATATACCAACGAAACAGTATATTTTATATCAGATTTGGCATTTAATCAAGATGGAGAGTTAATGGTTGGAGTGAGAGTAGGATGTCATGGAAGTTGGCATAGTTCATATAATCACCACGGAGAGACCGATTTTTTAACCTTGAATACTATGACCAATCTTTATGGTACACCAACGGAATATGATATTTCAGTTTTGGGAGATGCAGGTAATGAAGACTCATACGGTGGTGTAGCAACATATGATCCAACAAATGGAACCTGTGACGTATATTATGCTTCAAGCTCCGCAGATATTATTCAGGAAGAAGGACCTCATGGAGTTACTATTTGGGAATCTTCGCTAACCAATAATCCTATAACACCAATTGGTGTATTTCAATATGGAGTTCTTGAAAATGATGATCCTAAAGGAATTGGTGGAGATATTGAGATTTTTAATGGATGTTCAATCACATGCAATATAACAGGAAATACAACTGTTTGTGAGGGAGAAAATGTTACTTTAACTTATACTCCAGATTGTCCTGCAAACCTATTTACATGGCAAATCACTTCGGGAGACGCGACTATTGTAGGAGCCAATGACCAAACTACAGTAACTATTACCGCTGGATCATCTGATTATACAGCATCTTTGATTCCTACTGGGTCATCAACTACATGTACATATGATGTAACCGTAACTGCCTTGGTAAACCCAACTGTATCAGGAGGCCCGTTTTGTGTAAATGATGCGGCAAGCAATTTGACAGGAAGTCCTGCGGGCGGTACTTTTAGTGGTACAGGTATTACAGATGGTGCGGCAGGTACCTTTGATCCTGCTACTGCAGGGGTAGGTACACATACTATTACATATACAATTCCTGGCATTTGCATGGAATCAGCAACTACTGATGTAGTCGTAAATGCATTGCCCGTAGTAAGTATAAGTGGTGGGCCTTTCTGTGTTGATGATGCAGCTAGCAATTTGACGGCAAGCCCAGCGGGTGGCACCTTTAGTGGTACGGGTATTACTGACGGTGCAGCAGGTACCTTCGATCCTGCTACAGCAGGGGCTGGTACCCACACTATTACCTATAGCTTTACGGATGGAAATGGATGTAGCAATTCGGCTATGACCGATGTGGTGGTTAACGCTTTACCTATAGTAAGTGTAAGCGGAGGTCCGTTCTGTATTGATGATGCAGCCAGCAATTTGACGGCAAGCCCAGCGGGTGGTACCTTTAGCGGAACTGGAATTACGGACGGTGCGGCAGGTACCTTCGATCCTGCTACAGCAGGTGCAGGAACACACACCATTACTTATAACTATACTGATGGAAATGGATGTAGCAACTCTGCCATGACCGATGTCGTGGTTAATGCGCTTCCAGTGGTAAGTGTTAGCGGTGGACCGTTCTGTATTGATGACGCAGCTAGTAATTTGACGGCTAGTCCTGCTGGAGGTACTTTCAGCGGTACGGGTATTACCGACGGCGCAGCAGGCACCTTCGATCCAGCAACGGCAGGTGCGGGAACACACACCATTACATATACCTTTACTGATGGAAATGGGTGTAGCAACTCTGCTATGACCAATGTCGTGGTTAATGCCTTACCTGTAGTTAGCGTTAGCGGAGGTCCGTTTTGCATTGATGATGCAGCTAGCAATTTGACGGCAAGCCCTGCTGGCGGTACTTTCAGCGGTACGGGTATTACGGATGGCGCAGCAGGTACTTTTGATCCAGCAACGGCAGGCGCGGGTACCCATACAATAACTTATAACTATACTGATGGTAATGGTTGTAGCAACTCTGCTATGACCAATGTCGTAGTTAATGCCTTACCAGTTGTAAGTGTTAGCGGTGGACCTTTCTGTATTGACGATGCTGCTAGCAATTTGACGGCTAGTCCTGCTGGAGGTTCTTTCAGCGGAACTGGAATTACAGATGGTGCAGCAGGCACTTTTGATCCAGCTACGGCAGGCGTGGGTTCTCATACAATTACATATAATTATACCGATGGAAATGGTTGTAGCAACTCTGCTATGACCAATGTCGTGGTTAATGCGCTTCCTATAGTAAGTGTTAGCGGTGGTCCTTTCTGCGTTGATGATGCAGCTAGTAATTTGACAGCAAGTCCTGTTGGCGGCACATTCAGTGGTACTGGAATTACGGATGGCGCGGCAGGTACTTTTGATCCAGCTACGGCAGGCGCGGGTACTCATACAATAACTTATAATTTTACTGATGCAAATGGTTGTAGCAATTCCGCTATGACAGATGTGGTCGTTAATGCCTTACCTGTTGTAAGTGTTTCTGGAGGTCCGTTTTGCATTGATGATGCAGCTAGTAATTTAACGGCTAGCCCTGCAGGAGGCACCTTTAGTGGTACTGGAATTACAGATGCTGCTGCAGGTACTTTTGATCCGGCAACGGCAGGATCTGGTGCGCATACAATCACATATAGCTTTACTGATGCAAATGGATGTAGCAACTCTGCTATGACTGATGTCGTGGTTAATGCGCTTCCTTTGGTAAGTGTTAGCGGTGGGCCTTTCTGTATTGATGATGCTGCTAGTAATTTGACGGCAAGTCCTGCAGGTGGTACCTTTAGCGGTACTGGAATTATCGATGCTGCTGCTGGTACTTTTGATCCGGCAACGGCAGGGACTGGTACTCATACAATCACATATAACTATACTGATGGAAATGGATGTAGCAATTCGGCTATGACCGATGTCGTGGTTAATGCCTTACCTGTAGTAAGTGTTAGCGGAGGTCCGTTTTGCATAGACGATGCAGCAGGTAATTTGACAGCAAGTCCTGCGGGGGGCACCTTTAGTGGTACTGGAATTACAGATGCTGCTGCGGGTACTTTTGATCCAGCAATGGCAGGAGCTGGTACGCATACAATAACTTATAATTTTACTGATGGAAATGGGTGTAGCAATTCCGCAATGACAGATGTGGTGGTTAATGCCTTACCAGTTGTAAGTGTTTCTGGAGGTCCGTTTTGCATTGATGATGCTGCTAGTAATTTGACGGCAAGCCCTGCGGGGGGCACCTTTAGTGGTACTGGAATTACAGATGCTGCTGCGGGTACTTTTGATCCAGCAATGGCAGGAGCTGGTACGCATACAATCACATATAGCTTTACTGATGCAAATGGATGTAGCAACTCTGCTATGACTGATGTCGTGGTTAATGCGCTTCCTTTGGTAAGTGTTAGCGGTGGGCCTTTCTGTATTGACGATGCTGCTAGTAATTTGACGGCTAGTCCTGCAGGTGGAACCTTTAGTGGTACTGGAATTACCGATGCTGCTGCGGGTACCTTTGATCCGGCAACGGCAGGTACTGGCACTCATACAATCACATATAACTTTACTGATGGAAATGGGTGTAGCAACTCTGCTATGACCAATGTTGTGGTTAATGCCCTTCCTGTGGTGAGTGTATCTGGTGGGCCTTTTTGTGTCAATGATGCAGCAAGTAATTTGACAGCAAGTCCTGCAG
The DNA here is from genome assembly GCA_965230575.1 of Saprospiraceae bacterium. Classification (GTDB taxonomy): domain Bacteria; phylum Bacteroidota; class Bacteroidia; order Chitinophagales; family Saprospiraceae; genus CAJXUU01. Next base: position 1,904,266 of record OZ246013.1, on the reverse strand, counting down.
GAGGTACTTTTAGCGGTACTGGAATTACCGATGCTGCTGCAGGGACTTTTGATCCCGCTACGGCAGGCGCTGGTTCTCATACCATAACTTATAATTTTACTGATGGAAATGGATGTAGCAATTCCGCAATGACAGATGTGGTCGTTAATGCCTTACCAGTTGTAAGTGTTTCTGGAGGTCCGTTTTGCATTGATGATGCAGCTAGTAATTTGACGGCAAGCCCTGCAGGAGGAACCTTTAGTGGTACTGGAATTACCGATGCTGCTGCGGGGACTTTTGATCCCGCAATGGCAGGAGCTGGTACGCATACAATCACATATAGCTTTACTGATGCAAATGGATGTAGCAACTCTGCTATGACTGATGTCGTGGTTAATGCGCTTCCTTTGGTAAGTGTTAGCGGTGGGCCTTTCTGTATTGACGATGCTGCTAGTAATTTGACGGCTAGTCCTGCAGGTGGAACCTTTAGTGGTACTGGAATTACCGATGCTGCTGCGGGTACCTTTGATCCAGCTACAGCAGGCGTGGGTTCTCATACAATCACATATAACTATACTGATGGAAATGGGTGTAGCAACTCTGCTATGACCGATGTCGTGGTTAATGCCTTACCTGTAGTAAGTGTTAGCGGAGGTCCGTTTTGCATAGATGATGCAGCTAGTAATTTGACAGCTAGTCCTGCTGGAGGTACTTTTAGCGGCACTGGTATTACTGACGGTGCGGCAGGGACTTTTGATCCAGCAACGGCAGGCGCTGGTACCAATACTATCACTTATAACTTTACGGATGGAAATGGATGTAGCAATTCGGCAATGACTGACGTCGTAGTCAATCCATTACCGATAGTTAGTGTTACAGGTGGCACGTTTTGTATTGATGATATGCCAGTCAACTTTACTGCAAGTCCTACAGGTGGGGTTTTCAGTGGACCAGGTATCACAGATTCTTCAACTGGAGCTTTTGACCCAGCCATTGCTGGAGTAGGTTCTCATAATGTAAGATATGATTATATAGATGCAAATGGATGTATGAATAGTGCTGCTGATGTGGTAATAGTCAATGCATTACCTGTTGTTACAGTTTCGGGTGGACCATTCTGTATTGATGACGCAGCGACAAATTTAACAGGTAGTCCAGCTGGTGGTACTTTTAGTGGAACTGGAATTACAGATGGTTCAGCGGGTACTTTTGATCCGGCAACTGCTGGTGTAGGTACTCACACCATCACTTATGATTATACGGATGGAAATGGATGTATGAATAGTGCTATGACAGATGTTATAGTCAATCCTTTGCCTGTAGTAAGTGTTTCGGGTGGACCATTCTGTGTTGATGCTGCAGCAAGCAATTTGACAGCAAATCCAATAGGAGGTACATTCAGTGGAACAGGAATTACCGACGCCTCAGCTGGAACATTTGACCCAGCGACTGCAGGGGCAGGTACTCATACCATAACTTATACATATACTGATGGAAATGGATGTATAAATAGCGCAATGACTGATGTGATTGTCAATCCGTTACCTACAGTTAGTTTATCTGGTGGTGTATTTTGTATAGATGACGCAGCCAGCAATCTAATAGGAAGTCCTATAGGAGGAGCTTATAGTGGAACAGGAATTACCGACGCTTCAGCCGGAACATTTGATCCAGCGACTGCAGGGGCAGGTACTCATACCATAACATACGAATATGAAGATATAAATGGGTGTATGAATAGTGCTATGACCGATGTGGTGGTCAATCCTTTGCCTATAGTAAGTGTGTCGGGTGGACCTTTCTGTATAGACGAAACTCCTACAAATTTAACAGCAAGTCCAGTAGGTGGTACATTTAGTGGAACAGGAATTACAGATGCGGCGGCAGGGACTTTTGATCCTGCTACTGCTGGAGCAGGAACTCATACTATTACTTATGACTATACTGATGCAAATGGATGCATGAATAGTGCTATGACCGATGTAGTGGTCAATCCTTTGCCTATAGTAAGTGTTTCAGGTGGACCGTTCTGTATCGATGAGGCTCCAACCAATTTGACAGCAAGCCCAACGGGTGGAACTTTTAGTGGTCCTGGAATTACGGATGCGGCGGCAGGGACTTTTGATCCTGCAACAGCTGGAGCTGGCACTCATACTATTACTTATGACTACACTGATGCAAATGGATGTATGAATAGTGCTATGACTGATGTGATTGTCAATCCTTTGCCTGTAGTAAGTGTGTCGGGTGGACCGTTCTGTATCGATGAAACTCCAACCAATTTGACAGCAAGTCCAACAGGAGGAACTTTTAGTGGTCCTGGAATTACGGATGCGGCAGCAGGTACTTTTGATCCGGTAACGGCAGGTGCAGGCACTCATACTATTACTTATGACTATACTGATGCAAATGGATGTATGAATAGTGCTATGACAGATGTTATAGTCAATCCATTACCAGTAGTAAGTGTGTCGGGTGGACCCTTCTGTATCGATGAATCTCCAACCAATTTGACAGCTAGTCCAATTGGGGGCACCTATAGCGGAACTGGAATTACGGATGCCGCAGCAGGGACTTTTGATCCAGCAACAGCTGGAGCGGGGACTCATACTATTACTTATGACTACACTGATGCAAATGGATGTATGAATAGTGCTATGACCGATGTGATTGTCAATCCATTACCAGTAGTAAGTGTGTCGGGTGGACCCTTCTGTATCGACGAAGCTCCTACAAATTTAACGGCAAGTCCAGTAGGAGGTACATTTAGTGGAACAGGAATTACAGATGCAGCAGCAGGTACTTTTGATCCGGCAACTGCAGGAGCTGGCACTCATACTATTACTTATGACTACACTGATGCAAATGGATGTATGAATAGTGCTATGACTGATGTGATTGTCAATCCTTTGCCTGTAGTAAGTGTGTCGGGTGGACCGTTCTGTATCGATGAAACTCCAACCAATTTGACAGCAAGTCCAACAGGTGGAACTTTTAGTGGTCCTGGAATTACGGATGCGGCAGCAGGGACTTTTGATCCTGCTACGGCTGGAGCGGGTACTCATACTATTACTTATGACTATACTGATGCAAATGGATGTATGAATACTGCTATGACTGATGTGATTGTCAATCCTTTGCCTGTAGTAAGTGTGTCAGGTGGACCGTTCTGTATCGATGAAACTCCAACCAATTTGACAGCGAGTCCAACAGGTGGAACTTTTAGTGGTCCTGGAATTACGGAAGCGGCAGCAGGGACCTTCGATCCTGCAACAGCTGGAGCTGGCACTCATACTATTACTTATGACTATACTGATGCAAATGGATGTATGAATACTGCTATGACTGATGTGATTGTCAATCCTTTGCCTGTAGTAAGTGTGTCGGGTGGACCATTTTGTGTTGATGAAGCGGCAAGTAATTTAGCGGCAAGCCCAACAGGCGGAAATTTTAGTGGTCCTGGAATTACGGATGTGGCGGCAGGGACTTTTGATCCTGCAACAGCTGGTGTGGGGGCTCATACCATAACATATGATTATACGGATGCTAATGGGTGTATGAATACTGCTATGACTGATGTCATAGTAAATGCTCTTCCCACTCCAATGATTGATCCCATACTTCCTTCTTGTATTGGCAATGGAAATATCACATTGACAGCTAATCCAATGGGTGGAACATTTAGTGGAACAGGAATCATAGATGGAGCAGGTGGAATTTTTGATCCTAAGGTTGCAATGTTGGGTACACATACAATAACTTATGATTACACAGATGCAAATGGATGTTTTGCAAGTACCTCCATTGATATTGAAATAATAAATTGCTTTGATTTGGCCTTGAATAAAATAATTGACCCAATGGGATCACAAGGTCCTTTTATTTTGGGAGATCAAATAACATTTATTGTTACGGTATACAACCAGGGACAAACTGATGCAATTGATGTCGTAGTAGAAGACTACCTTCCAAGTTATATGACTTTTGTCAGTAGCCCAGATTTTGTATTCAATGGTTCTAGTTACCTGGATACAATTCCTCTATTGGCAGCAGGTATGAGTCAAGAATTATCCATCACTTTGGAGTTGACAAGCTATGCCAATTTAGATGTAATAAATAATGCAGAAATTATCTCCGCTGATGACGATAATGATCCGATGAACACGCCTCCAGAAGACCAGGATAGCGACTTGGATTTAGTTATTGGATCTTCAGATGATGATACAGAAATTGGAACCGATAATGATATAGATGATGAAGATCCAAGTCAACCAGGAATAGCTGATAATCTTGCAGATCAAGATGATTACGATCCTTCTGTACTTCCAATTTTAGATTTGGCAAATACGAAAACAGTGAATGCTGCTAGCTTGGCAGCTGCAGGTGGCACATTCGAACCAAATGAAACCATAATATTTGAAGTCAATGTATTCAACCAGGGAAATGTAGTAGCAGACAATATTACAATTACCGATACTATACCTTGTGGATTGGCGTATGATGATTTAATAAATGACGCAACAGGTTGGGTTTTATCTGGTTCTGGCGGAGCCGCTATGTTCACAGTAGGTTCTTTAAATCCTGGTGCCGATACTACGATACAAATTAGTTTTAGTATAAAATCAAGTGCACAGGTTATAGCAGATTGTGGGGCATCTCCAACAGTAGTGCCTGGAGAGCCATTTACAAACTTTACATTTATCCAAAGTGCTGAAGTAGATGGTGTAACACAAAATGAAGATGTGGATTCAGAATTTGACTCATTCACACCAGAAGAGGCCAATACTAATCCGAATGAAAATGGAGACGATGACACCAATAGTACTGGAAATGATCAATCTGGTTCGCAAGATGATAATGATCCTGCAATCATAGAAATATTTGATCTAGCGCTTTCCAAAATAGTAAGTCCATTAGATTTACCATACAAAGTTGGCGAGACAATAACATTTGAAATATGCGTCTCTAATCAAGGAAATGTTCCTACAGATTCTGTAAATATTGTTGATTACATTCCTGCAGGTTTAGAATATAATACCGCAAGTAATGCATTGGGTTGGACAGGTACTCCAGGTATGAGTCAGGCAACATTTAGTTTTGACGATGCCGATCTACCAGGCGGCACATTAGATTTTGGAGAACAAGTATGTACAGATATCATATTGACAATCTTGTCCAATCAAACGGATTTTGTCAATAGAAGTGAGATTACATCTGCTACATCAATAGTAGATGATGGAATGGGAGGTACACTTACCAGTCTAGTCACCAATGATAATGATAGTACATTCGATAATATCCCAGCCGATGAAGCAGGAGGAGCACCAGATACAGAAAGTGATGCAATGACCAGCAATACCAATGATCCTGCAATATTAGGGGATGGTACTGGTAATCCTGGTGAAGAGATTGCCGCTGAAGATGATGATAGTTCGGATCCAACTTTAGTACCTATTGTTGACTTTGCATTACGTAAAAAATTAGCTGATGGAAATACGACACCATTTGCAGTGGGAGATACAGTTAGATTTTTGATCGAAGTGTTGAACCAAGGAAATGTCGGAGGTTCAAATATTACAATCAATGATTATATCCCAAGCAATCTAGCCTTTGTTGATGTCATGGCAAATGATAATTGGACAGGTGCAGCATTTGGTCAAAGTGATATAACAGCCATGACAACCATAGCTGGACCAATTGAGCCAGGTGAGATTGACAGCGTCTATGTAGAATTAGAAATTTTGGCAGGAGGATCAGGAATTGAAGACTATACCAACTCTGCTGAAATATTTAGAGTATTTGCAGCCCCAAGTGCTCCTGCGGGAGTAACCCCAGGGTCAAATATTACAACTTTCGATGTAGACAGTACTCCTGATGCAATTGATAATAATGACAATGGGTCGGATGCCAGTAGCCCTGACAACCCTAACAATCCAAACCCAGCAGATGATTATGTAGATGGAAATGGATTAGATCCTTTAGGCATGCCTGATGACGGTGTACAAGCTACGGATGAAGATGATGCCGATCCAGCAATGGTAGCATTCCACGATGTGGCACTTACTAAGACTAAACCCATGGGACTAGGACCTGTAGATATAGGACAAGTGATAACGTTTACAATAACAGTATACAATCAAGGAAATAGTCCTGTAGACAGTGTAAGTATAATAGACTACATCCCGGCAGGGTACACTTTTGTTCCAAACAATAATTGGGTCCCTAGTGGAATGAATGCGACTTTGACAGCAACAGTGGCCAATTCATTGATTACAGGTGGCGGAATCCCAGTAGGAGGTTCGCAAGATTTTCCTCTGGAATTGACGATCTCTTCTAACGCTACCTTGGACAATTTGGTAAATGTTGCTGAGATTACAGGATCAAGAGATTTAAATGATCTTACTCAAGACGATGATGATGATAGTACAGCAGATATGATCAATGGCAATGATCCAGGTGGTTCGGATGATACACCTAGTGATGATGTTGTTGATGGAGATGGGTCTGGTACTCCTGGTGATGAAGTAGCGGCAACTGATGAAGATGATAGTGACCCTGAAGGAGTAGAATTGGCTCTTTATTCATTAGGTAATCAAGTTTGGCTTGATGATGATAACAGCGGCACTATCAATGGTACGGAAGCTGGAATTGAAAATGTAACAGTAGAATTGTATGATGCAGGCGGCATGCTTGTAGAAACAACAATGACTGATGATATGGGATTATACTTATTTGATAGTTTGGTATCAGGTGAGTATACAGTTGTCATTCCATCATTAAATTTTGGAATGGGAGCACCTTTGGAAAATCTATTTAGCAGTACAGGAGGTGGTCAGTCAGATTTATTAAATGGCCCTAGTGAAGATGATCTTTCAGCATTGGATCCAGATACTGATTTAGATGATAATGACGATAATGGAGTTTTGGACGGAAATCCTACTTATCCTGGAGCGGTAGTTAGTACAGCTATTACGCTTGGAGGAGTAGTCGATGAACCTACAGGTGAAAATCCAGATAACGATCCATTGACTCTTGATGAGAATGAAAATTTGACCGTGGACTTCGGTTTTGTACCATTGGTCAGCATTGGAAGTAATGTATTCATTGATAATAATAATGATGGAGAAGATGACGGAGACGGTGGAATCGAAGGATTAACTGTTGAAGTATATGATGCTGGTCCGGACATGATGATTGGCGGTGGAGATGATATTTTAGTCGGATTTGATGTTACTGATGTTAATGGTGATTGGGCTGTAGACAGTTTATTACCAGGCAATTATTATGCATTGATACCAACACCAGACACAGATTATCCAAATTCCAGTACTCCAACGGATACGATGGACAATGGTGAAGATGGCGACGATAATGGTACACAATTGACCCCTGGAGGAGCAGTAACTAGTCCAGTAATAAATCTATCTCCAAATGATGAGAATGCTCCTGAACCAGATTCAGGAGGAGGACAAGATAGTGCTGATGATAACAATGGAGATATGACTGTAGACTTTGGATTCCCTCCATTAATGAGTATTGGTAGTACTGTATTCTATGATCAAAATGATGATGGGGTACAAGACTTATCCGATCCATTAGAAAGTGGTATCGAAGGTGTTCAGGTTGATCTTTACTACGACGCGGATAATAATGGTATGATAGATGGTGCTGAATTGACACCAATTGCTAGTGTTGATACAGATGTTGATGGAAATTATATCTTTGGCAATTTACTACCAGGAAATTATCAAGTAGGTGTTCCAACACCTGATGAAAGTGCTCAGACCAGTAGCACAGGACAAAATACAACAGACAATGAAGATTTATCTGATGATGGTGATCAATCCGTTTCAGGTGGACCTACACTAAGTCCAATCGTTAATTTGGAAGGTGGTCAGGAACCAACAGAAGATCCTGCTAATCCAGGGGCTGATCAGGATGATGCCGATGAATTAAATGGTAATATGACCGTGGACTTCGGTTTCATCCCGCAGATGAGCCTTGGTTCTACTGTATTCTATGATCCGAATGACAATGGTATCCAGGATACTTCCAATCCGCTTGAAGATGGTATTGAAGGGGTTACTGTTAATCTTTATCTCGATGCTGATGGAGATGGTATGTTGACTGGAGCAGAATTGACGCCTGTGGAAACAACCGTGACCGATGCAGAAGGAGATTACTTATTCACTATGTTGCCAGAAGGGGACTACATCGTTGGTGTTGATCCGACAGGTGGAGCACCAGTAAGTAGTACTGGGCAAATGACAGGTGATGGTATAGACGGCAATGACAATGGTGATCAACCTGGTGGAAGTGGTACTGAGATATTATCAAATCCTGTAAACTTGGATGGCAATATGGAAACGCATACTGAAGATTTCCAAGGTGGAGACCAAGATGATGCCGACGAGAATAATGGAGATATGACCGTGGACTTCGGTCTCGTACCGAATATGAGTATTGGATCTACTGTATTCTACGATCAAAATGATGATGGGGTTCAAGATTTGACCGATCCTCTAGAAGGTGGTATCGAAAACGTGCAAGTCGATCTTTACTATGATGAAAATAATGATGGTGCAATAACTGGAGATGAATTGACTCCTGTAGCCAGTACAACTACTGATGCAGAGGGCAACTACTTCTTTGGTAATCTGCCTGAAGGGAATTATCAAGTGGGTGTCCCTACTCCTGACGAAAGTGCTCAGACCAGTAGCACAGGACAAAATTCGACAGACAACGAAGATTTATCTGATGATGGTGATCAACCTGTTTCGGGTGGACCTACTTTAAGTCCTATCGTAAATCTTGAAGCGGGCATGGAGCCTGATGAAGATCCTGCTAATCCAGGGGCTGATCAGGATGATGCCGATGAATTAAATGGTAATATGACCGTGGACTTTGGTTTTATCCCGCAGATGAGCCTCGGTTCTACTGTGTTCTATGATCCAAATGACAATGGTATCCAGGATACTTCCAATCCGCTTGAAGATGGTATTGAAGGGGTTACTGTTAATCTTTATCTCGATGCTGATGGAGATGGTATGTTGACTGGAGCAGAATTGACGCCTGTGGAAATAACCGTGACCGATGCAGAAGGAGATTACTTATTCACTATGTTGCCAGAAGGGGACTACATCGTTGGTGTTGATCCGACAGGTGGTGCTCCTGTAAGTAGTACTGGGCAAATGACAGGTGATGGTATAGACGGTAATGACAATGGTGCGCAACCTGGAGGAAGTGGAACTGAGATTCTTTCCAATCCAGTAAATCTCGATGGTAATATGGAAACGCATACTGAAGATTTCCAAGGCGGTGATCAAGATGATGCTGATGAAAATAATGGGGATATGACCGTGGACTTCGGTCTCGTACCTAATATGAGTATTGGATCAACTGTATTCTATGATCAAAATGATGATGGAGTACAAGATTTGACCGATCCGCTAGAAGGTGGTATCGAAAATGTGCAAGTTGATCTTTACTATGATGAAAATAATGATGGATCTCTTACGGGAGATGAATTGACTCCTGTGGCCAGCACAACTACTGATGCGGATGGTAACTACTTCTTTGGTAATCTGCCTGAAGGTAATTATCAAGTTGGTGTGCCTACTCCTGACGAAAGTGCGCAGGCCAGTAGCACAGGTCAAAATACTACGGACAATGAAGATTTAAGCGATGATGGTGATCAGCCTGTTTCTGGTGGACCTACATTAAGTCCTATCGTAAATCTTGAAGCTGGCATGGAGCCTGATGAAGATCCTGCTAATCCAGGGGCCGATCAAGATGATGCAGATGAATTAAATGGTAATATGACCGTAGACTTCGGTTTTATCCCGCAGATGAGCCTCGGTTCTACTGTATTCTATGATCCAAATGACAATGGTATCCAAGATACTTCCAATCCGCTTGAAGATGGAATTGAAGGGGTAACTGTTAATCTTTATCTCGATGCTGATGGCGATGGTATGTTGACTGGAGCGGAATTGACTCCTGTAGAAACTACTGTTACTGATGCAGAAGGTGATTACCTGTTTACTATGTTGCCTGAAGGGGACTACATCGTTGGTGTTGATCCGACAGGTGGTGCACCAGTAAGTAGTACTGGACAGATGACAGGTGATGGCGTAGATGGTAATGACAATGGTGAGCAACCTGGTGGAAGTGGAACTGAGATTCTTTCCAATCCAGTGAACCTCGATGGTAATATGGAGACCCATACTGAAGATGAACAAGGTGGTGATCAAGATGATGCGGATGAAAATAATGGGGATATGACCGTGGACTTCGGTCTCGTACCGAATATGAGTATTGGATCAACTGTATTCTACGATCAAAATGATGATGGCGTACAAGATTTAACCGATCCATTGGAAGGTGGTATCGAAAACGTACAAGTCGATCTTTACTATGATGAAAATAATGATGGATCTCTTACAGGAGATGAATTGACTCCTGTTGCCAGCACAACTACTGATGCGGATGGTAACTACTTCTTTGGTAATCTGCCTGAAGGTAATTATCAAGTTGGTGTGCCTACTCCTGACGAAAGTGCGCAGACCAGTAGCACAGGTCAAAATACTACGGACAATGAAGACTTAAGTGATGATGGTGATCAGCCTGTTTCAGGTGGACCTACATTAAGTCCTATCGTAAATCTTGAAGCTGGCATGGAGCCTGATGAAGATCCTGCTAATCCCGGTGCCGATCAGGATGATGCAGATGAATTAAATGGTAATATGACCGTGGACTTCGGTTTTATCCCGCAGATGAGCTTAGGTTCTACAGTTTTCTACGATCCAAATGATAATGGTATCCAGGATACTTCCAATCCTCTAGAAGATGGTATTGAAGGGGTTACTGTTAATCTTTACTTAGACGCGGATGGAGATGGTATGTTGACTGGAGCAGAATTGACGCCTGTGGAAACAACCGTGACCGATGCAAAAGGAGATTACTTATTCACTATGTTGCCAGAAGGGGACTACATCGTTGGTGTTGATCCGACAGGTGGTGCTCCTGTAAGTAGTACTGGGCAAATGACAGGTGATGGTGTAGATGGTAATGACAATGGAGATCAACCTGGTGGAAGTGGAACTGAGATTCTTTCCAATCCAGTAAATCTCGATGGCAATATGGAGACCCATACTGAAGACGAGCAAGGCGGTAATCAAGATGATGCCGATGAGAATAATGGTGACATGACTGTTGACTTCGGACTCGTACCGAATATGAGTATTGGTTCTACTGTATTCTACGATCAAAATGATGATGGCGTACAAGATTTGACCGATCCGCTAGAAGGTGGTATCGAAAATGTGCAAGTTGATCTTTACTATGATGAAAATAATGATGGATCTCTTACGGGAGATGAATTGACTCCTGTGGCTAGTACAACTACTGATGCTGACGGAAACTACTTCTTTGGTAATCTGCCTGAAGGTAATTATCAAGTAGGAATACCTACTCCTGATGAAAGTGCTCAGACCAGTAGCACAGGTCAGAATACCACGGACAATGAAGACTTAAGTGATGATGGTGATCAGCCATTAGTTGGCGGTCCAACATTAAGTCCAATTGTAAATCTTGAAGCTGGCATGGAGCCTGATGAAGATCCTGCTAATCCAGGTGCTGATCAAGATGATGCCGATGAATTAAATGGAAATATGACCGTGGACTTCGGTTTCATCCCGCAGATGAGCTTAGGTTCTACTGTATTCTATGATCCAAATGACAATGGTATACAGGATACTTCAAATCCGCTTGAAGATGGTATTGAAGGGGTAACTGTAAACCTATACTTGGATGCTGATGGCGATGGTATGTTGACTGGAGCAGAATTGACTCCTGTAGAAACTACTGTTACTGATGCAGAAGGTGATTACTTATTCACTATGTTACCAGAAGGTGATTACATAGTTGGTGTTGATCCAACAGGTGGAGCACCAGTAAGTAGTACTGGGCAAATGACAGGTGATGGTATAGACGGTAATGATAATGGTGATCAACCTGGTGGAAGTGGTACTGAGATTCTTTCCAATCCTGTAAACTTGGATGGTAATATGGAGACCCATACTGAAGACGAGCAAGGCGGTAATCAAGATGATGCTGATGAAAATAATGGGGATATGACCGTGGACTTCGGACTTGTACCTAATATGAGTATTGGATCAACTGTATTCTATGATCAAAATGATGATGGAGTACAAGATTTGACCGATCCGCTAGAAGGTGGTATCGAAAACGTGCAAGTTGATCTTTACTATGATGAAAATAATGATGGTTCTCTTACAGGAGATGAATTGACTCCTGTGGCCAGCACAACTACTGATGCGGATGGTAACTACTTCTTTGGTAATCTGCCTGAAGGTAATTATCAAATTAGCGTGCCTACTCCTGACGAAAGTGCTCAGACCAGTAGCACAGGTCAAAATACCACGGACAATGAAGACTTAAGTGATGATGGTGATCAGCCAGTTTCTGGTGGACCTACACTAAGTCCAATGGTAAATCTTGAAGCTGGCATGGAACCTGATGAAGATTCTGCTAATCCAGGGGCCGATCAGGATGATGCCGATGAATTAAATGGTAATATGACTGTAGACTTCGGTTTCATCCCGCAGATGAGCCTTGGTTCTACTGTTTTCTACGATCCTAATGACAATGGTGTGCAGGATACTTCCAACCCTCTTGAAGCAGGAATAGATGGCGTTACTGTAAATCTATACTTTGATGAAGATGGTGATGGAATGTTGATGGGTGATGAATTGATACCAGTGGAATCAACTGTTACGGATAGTGAAGGAAATTATCTATTCACAATGTTGCCAGAAGGAGATTATATAGTTGGTATTGACCCGACGGGTGATGCACCTGTAAGTAGTACAGGACAGATGACAGATGATGGCATAGATGGTAATGACAATGGTGAGCAACCAGGCGGAAGTGGTACTGAAGTATTATCCAATCCTGTAAATCTCGATGGCAATATGGAGACGCATACCGAAGATGAGCAAGGTGGCAACCAAGATGATGCTGATGAGAATAATGGTGATATGACTATTGATTTTGGACTTATTCCAAATATGAGTATTGGTAGCACTGTATTCCTGGACAATAATGATGATGGAATGCAAGATCCATTGGACGATACAGAAACAGGAATCCCTAATGTTACTGTCCAATTATTATTTGATGCTGATGGAAATGGTATTATGGAAGGAGATGAATTAACTCCTGTAGCAACAACAATGACAGATTCGAATGGAGATTACTTCTTTGGCATGTTGCCAGAAGGCAATTATCAAGTAGTAATTCCAACAGCTCCTGCTTCAGCGCCAACTTCATCAACACCAACAGATAGTGTCGATAATGGAGAAGATGGAGATGACAATGGTGCTCAACCAGGAGGAGCAGGAACAGAAGTAACCTCTCCAATCATTAATCTTACTCCAACAGAAGAGCCTGAAGATGATGAAGAAATGGGTCAAGGCGGAATGCAAGATAATAATGCTGCAAGCCCAGATGATAATGGAGATATGACAATCGACTTTGGATTTATCCCTTATGTAAGTGTAGGTTCGAATGTATTTGTGGATGAGAATAATGATGGAATCGATCAAGGTGATGATGAAGAAGGAATTGAAGGAATTACTGTAGAAGTTTATTCTACTGGACCAGATATGATGATCGGTGGAGGTGATGATATTCTTGTTGGAATGGATGTCACAGACGTCAACGGTGATTGGTTAGTCGATAGCCTGACCCCTGGAGAATATTATGCAGTAATAGATATGGTAGATCCAATCTATCCAACATCGAGTACCACAGACTTTGATGCTGATGATGAAGTAGACAATAATGACAATGGAGTTCAAGCTGGAGGAAGTGGAACTTCAGTAATAAGCAATGAATTCACATTGACAGGTGATGCAGAGACTACCGCTGAACCAGGACCTGGTGGTGATCAAGACAATAGTGATGATGACAACGGAGATATGACAGTTGACTTCGGCTTCGTACCATATTACTCTTTGGGTAATCAGGTGTGGATTGATGACAACTATGATGGATTGATCAATGGCAGTGAAGTTGGAATAGATGGTGTAGATGTAGAACTTTATGACACTGATGGCAATCTTGTTGATATGACTGTCACAATGAATGGAGGTATGTACCTATTCGACAGTCTATTGCCTGGAGATTATATTGTTGTAATCCCAGCAAGTGAATTAGCGCCAGGCGGAACACTTCAAGATTATTTATCCAGTACTGGAACCTTTAATATGGGTGGACCATTCGAAGACCCAGGTGTAGATGCCGAAACGAATGCTGATAATGATGATAATGGTACTTACGATACCAATGGTGATTATCCACAGGCAGTCGTAAGTAGTGTAGTGACTTTAGGTGGTGATGATGAGCCATTGAATGAAGATCCCGATAATGATCCGAATACCTTGGATCAATATGAGAATCTTACAGTAGACTTTGGGTTTATCGAAAAGGTTTATGATGTCGCTCTTATCAAGGAGACAGATATGGAGACTGGCAATAAGGTCGGAGATATATTGACATTTACAATAACCGTAAGTAATCAAGGAAATACGCCGTTGACCAATATTGAAGTTACAGACTACATCGCATCTGGATTCTTAGATGTACCTGGACAAAATAGTTTAGTGACTGATGCAGGAGGCTCTGGCTGGTCTGCAGAAGTAGATGGTAAAATAACTTATGTCATCGGAGATACCTTGGCACCAAATGAATCAACAGAGATTACGGTCTACTTAGAATTGGGTCTATCACTGGAGTCTGGTGCTTATGTGAATTATGGTGAAGTGAGCATGTTCCAGGATACAATTGGCAATAGTACAGATGGTACTGGACCATATGTCGGTGGCATTGAAGATGAAGATAGTACTCCTGATGATACAAATGAAGATCCTGGTGGACAACCAAATAGTGATGCCGATGATTATGTGGATGGAGATGGTACAGGTGTGATTGGAGATGGCGTGGCTTCTACCGATGAAGATGATCATGATCCTGCAATGATACAAGTAGTAGATATTGCGTTGGCAAAAACAGTATTGACAGCAGGCCCGTATGAATATGGCCAGGAAGTAGAATTCAACATTGAGGTTACCAATCAAGGAAATGTCGACTTAGAGGATATTCTTGTGAGTGACTACATCCCTTGTGGAATGACTTTTGGACCGAGCAATAGCAATTGGAGCGTGAGTTCTGATGTCGCTACGACAACGATAGAAGCATTAGCCGCTGGAGCAAGTACAAATTTGAGTATTTATTTTACTGTCATACCTGTAAGCGGAAGCTGTGCACATGATGAGGCATATGTAAATTACGCTGAAGTAAGTATGATGTTTGCCGATTATGATGGTGATGGAATTTTCGATGATGATGTAAGCGAGGAAGATGTAGATAGTGAAGCGGATTCTATTGAGAATAATGATGCTGGTGGAGAACCACAAACAGATTCAGATGACTATGTTGAAGGAGATGGTTCTGGTGGAATCGATGACGGTACTGATACAACAGATGAAGATGATCATGATCCAGCATTCATAAATATATTTGACCTCGCTCAGATCAAGTTTATTGATGATGAAGGACCATATGATATCGGTGAGGTTGCTACTTTCGAATTTGAAGTGACCAATCAAGGTAATGTCGATGCATATAATATTGTAATCACCGATTATTTGAGTGAAGGATTTAGTTTCTCAACCATGGGTAATGACGGATGGTCTGAAAGCGGTGATAATTTGGAATATACGATTGATGGCCCATTGGCTCCAGGAGAGACGGCAACTGTTTTCTTGGATCTTACCGTGATACTTCCAGATAATGCAAGTGTACTGTCTTGGTACAACGAATCAGAAATAAGTAGTGCTGATGATGATACCAACCCAGACAATGATGATCCTACAGATGCAGATAGTACTCCAAATGATAATCCAGACGATGACAATGATCTTGTTGATGGACCAGATGATGATCCAATATTTGACCCAGATGATGACAACGACAATGTAATAGATGAGAATCCAAATGATCCATTTGGTATTGGAGATGACGATGAGGATGACAATGATGCAGCTGGAGTATTGGTAGTAGGAGGACTTGGAGATACAGTCTGGAAGGATGTGAATGGAGATGGAATACAAGATCCTGATGAAGAAGGTGTTGAAGGTGTAGTAGTGACATTGACGGATTGTGAAGGAAATATAATTGGTACACAAACTACTGATGAAAATGGTTTCTACTTCTTCAACAATCTGATTCCAGGAGATTATCAAGTACAATTTGATATTAGTAATCTTCCAGTGGGATGCGCATTTACACCACAAGATCAAGGTGATGACGATGAGTTGGATAGTGATGTAGATGATATGGGATTTGCCCCATGCACAAACATACAAGGTGGTGAATACGATAGTACTTTTGATGCAGGACTATTCATCTTACCAGACATTGGAGATTTTGTATGGCATGATACTGATGGAGATGGAGTTCAAGATCCTAACGAGCCTGGTATAGAAGATGTGATGGTGTTGTTGTACAATGAAGACAATGAATTGATACAAGTGACAATTACAGAATCGGATGGATCATATCTATTCCCTGATGTATATCCAGATACTTACTACATAGTATTTGTTGATCCAGATGGTTTTGAATCTACCTTCCCGAATACAACGGATGATGAGAATGATAGTGATATAACCAACTTCGTATTTACCGAAGAAGGTAGTACTACCGATCTATTCGATGTAGTATTTGGACAGGAAGATGATCTGTCATTTGATGCGGGATATTATATGTGTGTACCAATCGGAGAATTGGTTTGGTATGATGTGAGTGAAGATGATATCAAAGATCCGACCGAGAACGGTATTAACGGTCTTGAAGTGAAGTTGTATAGATTTGATGGTGCGGGATATGTCCTTTGGGAAGAAACTGTAACTGGTCATAAACCAGGAACACCTTCCGATGACGGATACTACAAATTCTGTGCTCCTCCAGGAACATACTACATCGAAATGATTATGCCACCAATTGGTTTGGTACAGGCACAATCTAATGCTATTAATAATTTGCCATTGACGAATCCAAATGAATCCGTAGTTGATAGTGATTTGACAAATAATTTTGGTCAGACTACAACCGCATCATTTACCGTATCCTCTGGTGATCAACTGTGCAATATCGGAGCAGGATTCTATCCAATGGCAACAGTCGGAAATAGAGTTTGGGAAGATTCGAATGAGAATGGGTATCAAGATGATGGTGAAGCCGATGTAGCCAATGTATTGGTTGAAGCATTTGAAGTGGCGTCTGGAAATAAAATCGCAGAATCCACAACCAACTCATCCGGAATTTACAAGATAGAATATCTTAAGAAAGAAGATTATTACCTGAAATTCACACCTCCAAATGGGTATGGTTTTACAATTCCAAATGTAGGTGGTGAGTCCGTGGATAGTGATGTAGACCATTCATATGGATTCCGTACAACCAGCGCTTACAGCATGGAGCCAGGTGAAAACTACATCAATGTAGATGCAGGATTGAAATTTGGTGTGTTGCCAGTCGTATGGGCAAGTGTGGACGCAGAGCATAAAGGTGATCATAATCTGGTGACTTGGGAGACGGCTTCCGAAGTGAATACAGATGTATTTGTTGTAGAGCGAAGTCTGGATGATGGATTCAAATTCGAAGCCATAGGAGAAGTAGCCGCTGCTGGTGAAAGTGTAGTGATAAGAAGTTATGAATTCAAAGATGGAGATGTAAGACCTGGTACATATTATTATAGAATCAAGCAAGTTGATAAAGACGGCAAGTTTGAATATAGTGATATTGTAAGTGTGAACATTGCGTCGAATGGAAATCTAATAACGTTAGCACCGAATCCAGCACATGGCAAATCCATTCTATCGATTGATTTGGAAAGCGGAAAAGAAACTTCTGTGAAGATTTTCGGAAGCGATGGCAGATTGATCAAGACATATGACCTGGAAGCTGATTCTGGAAATGGAATTAGTACAACGATTGAGATAAATGATCTTCCAACTGGAATCTATTCTGTGAGTATCAATCAAGGTACATTCAAAGATGTGAGAAAGTTGATTATAATTGAGTAATTCAAAATAACTAGCAATCTTAAAAAGGCTTCTTGGTTTAATTACTGAGGAGCCTTTTTTCGACATACCTGCATGAATATGCGGGTTCAAGCCATTGAATATGGATATACATTTGAGTTATAAATTAATCACAAAGTGAAGACACAAAATTGCCTTCACAAACATTCTTTAACTCAAAAAATTAAATAATGAACATTTCAATTCAATCTGGCAAAGTAAATAGGTTTTCAGCTTCAAGAAAATCAGGATGGTTTACTGTTAATTTCCCTAATGAATTTTCGACAGTACCTACAGTCTTTGCACAAATTCAAACATACAATGGGCCAGATACTCCAGGAATCAGAATCAAAAATGTAACTGCAAGAAGTTTTGATGTCAGGATGGACGAATTAATCGCCAATGGAAGTACTTCTTCTATACAAGGTAATTTGGGTTTATTCTCAGCAGATGGTGGTCATCCCAATCCAGAAATATTAGGATGGATTGCAGTTGGGTAAGCTCAAATAGTAAATTCCTAATCTCTTTATGTGTTTGGCATTTTGAGGTTAGGTGTTTTTCATTCGATTTGTGATGAAAATGGACAAGGGTATAAATGCCGACCCAATTACAAATACGATAAACCCACTTACCATAATATCGGATGATATATTATTGGCTAGTCTTAGCATCATATAAATTCCAAAAGGAATCAATAGAAAAAAACCTGAAACAAATCCAGGATTGTATTTTCTTTTGATAACAAACATAAATGAGTGTAGAAAGCCATTCAATATGGTCACCGCCAATAATCCTATGGCCAGTTGAATCGATTTCTCGGCATTAACGGCGGATATTAAATATGCAGTCCAGCCCAAAAATACATTCACTAATATTATTGCCTTGTCATTTAATGGAAATCTTATTATCAAATTTTTGTTGTAAATATTTTCATTGAAAAATTCCTTAAAACCGCTTGGGTAAACATATTCTTCAAATTGATGAATCAGAAGTGTGACAAAGTGCAACCAAAATAGGGATTCTATTTTCGTAAGGTAGAGATCATTGTACAGGACATAAACAATGATTAGTATGGCGACTATTCCTCCAATCTTGGCCCAGTTTTGTACAAACCATTTCATCTATATTTTTTTAATACTTTTTATCTCTTCTCTGGTACAATCATCCCCATATAAATCATACTCATCCCAGATGATGATTATTCCTACAAAATAGGGCTATATTTCTTATAAAATGATATTGACAATGAAAAGAAAACATTTTATAAAATCGATTTTTGCTTCTTCCAGCATTCTTTTGTTTCCCAAAATTGGTCTTTCATCTTCAGCGGAAAATGAAAATTTCAGCTTGGAAGAGATCAAGGAATTTGTCTTTGCAGCGCACAAGGATTTGGATAAGACCAGAATGATTGTGGATAAAAATCCTTTGATTCTTAATTGTGCCAATCAGGCAAAAAGAGGTGACTTCGAAACTGCCTTAGGTGGTGCGTCTCATATGGGAAGGAAGGATATTGCTGACATGTTAGTCGCAAGAGGAGCAAGAATGGATATTTTCAATTTAGCATTTTTAGGTCATGCAGAAGTGGTGAAAAATTTGATTCAAGTGAATAAACAATATCTTACTGCACCTGGTCCTCATGGATTCACCCTACTCCACCATGCAAAAGTTGGAAAACATGAAGATTTGGCCAATTGGCTAATGGGTAAGGGCCTTGAAGAAACAAGATTTGCCGATGTATTTTAATGGCAATAGCAGACCGCAATGTGTTTCAATAGTAGATTTATTTACCTCTTCCCTAATATAAAATTCAAATTCTTACGAAATGCTTTGGAAGTCGTGAGTAGTTTTCCTGTCGTCATTTCTACCCTGTAATCACCTTGATACAGGTGATTCATCTTGGCAATCTGACCAATGTTTACAATGGCGGATCGGTGAATACGTCGAAAATGCAAAGGATCCAATTCAGTTTCCAATTCCTTTAAGGTCTTTCTCACTGAAAACTGCTTTTCATCAGTATGAAGCATAACGTAATTGCCAGATGAGGTAGCCCAAATAATTTTTTCCGCCAGCACAAAGGTGAGTGTCTCATTTTCTTTGGATACAAAATAGCTGCGA
Organism: Saprospiraceae bacterium; assembly: GCA_965230575.1. Classification (GTDB taxonomy): domain Bacteria; phylum Bacteroidota; class Bacteroidia; order Chitinophagales; family Saprospiraceae; genus CAJXUU01. The sequence continues at coordinate 1,884,002 of OZ246013.1, read as the reverse complement.
TAGTGCGAATTAACCCTTACTCTTTCCGATATGCGATTTTTTGCCCTTTCCAAAGCAGTATAAAAACGTGTTCGGTCAAATGGTTTTAACAAATAATCTATAGCTCCAAATTCAAAGGCTTTCATGGCATATTCATCAAAGGCCGTGACAAAGATTATGACTGGTTGTATTGTAGTTGGAAGCCGTTCCAAGACCTCAATTCCATTCATTAAAGGAGTTTGAATATCAAGCAATAAAAGTTGAGGTTCATGTATCTTGATAGCCTCAATTCCCACCTTTCCATTCTTACAAGAAGCGCAGATTTGGATATTTACATCTTCAGAAAGTAGGTTTTGGATGCGCTCTCTTACCAAAGGTTCATCTTCGATAATTATAGTCTTGATTTTATCCATACCCCTTTAGTTTTTTTCGAAAGGTAGTTTAATGGAAACTTCAAAGCCGCCACCTTGCACAATTTCATAGTTGAATGCAGCACGTTCCTTATATAAGTACTTCAAACGTGATGTCGTATTTTGAAATCCTGTACCAAACTGTAAATTCTTTAAAGTAACTTTTCCATTATCCGCTATTTTAATTTCAAGTTGATCGTCATTTCTGGTGATATCAACTTGAATAACGCCTCGTTCTCCCAAGGACTCAAAACCGTGTTTGATACTATTCTCTAAAAACGGTTGGAGAATCATATTTGGAACCAAGGCACCCATTATATCATTTGGGCAGTTTAAATGAATTTGTAAGTTGTCTTGAAATCGCAATTGTTGAAGTGCGATGTACTTTTTACAAAACGCCAATTCATCTGCAAACGCAATCTTTGCCTCATCCCCTTTCTTAAATGACATTCTCAATAGATCACTTAATTCACTCATGGCAGTATCCGCTTTTTCGACATCCTTGTGCATGAGAGCAGATATCGACTGCATTGAATTAAAGAGAAAATGAGGGTGCAATTGAGATTCTAGGTTCTTTAATTTTGCTTTTGACAAATCAGCTGTAAGTCGAGTTTTTTCCAGTCTGTTTTGAATATTCCGCCAATACAAAAAATAAGCATACAGCACCATAACGATAATCCAATAGGTGGTGATACCCTGCATTGCATTCCCAAAAAAATTGTTGCCAACATACTCCCACCATCCATAAGGACGATTGAATAAATTGAAATATGTCTGAATGGAATGATTGAGTGATGCAGATAAAAATCGATGTATAGGTGCCAAAATTATAGCTCCTGCCAAGTGCCATAAAAATAATTGCATTCTGGAAAACTGATCAAAAGACAATTTCATTACGATTTGGAGCAGGAGTGGAGACAATAATGACCAAATAATGCCATAAGAATATTTGTACCAAAATAGATGTGCCCAATTGGCTGGTCTGTTTTCGCTCAACCAATAAAGTCCAGCACTCAATGTCGCCAGCCCACTCACAATTGCCCATATTATGAGCGATACAATTATTATTTTTAGGTTAAGGTTTTTTATTTTGATCATAATGCGTCGGCAATTTATTCCTTATTATGAAGCGATACAAATGGCATTTGCAATTTCGTCCCTCTCTAAGTAAACGCCATCCCAAATTCTCACTCCATTTCAAAAACCATCCCTCCAAAAGTAATGGTAAGCCCTTTGACCAGAAATTAGGTTTTCATAATTTTAGTTTTGCACGTTATATATGTAACTTGATCTATCCATATATCTTTAAAATAGGAATAAAAAATGAACAGATCCTACTATCTAATAGCTTTGATGATAATAAGTTTTTCATTCAGCATTTCAGCCCAGGACAGTCTGCTGGTCAGCGAACTTCAAGCAAATATTTCAACTTTTCAAGTAAGTGAATCATCCATTTCTGGCGATGCATTCGAAGTCCTAGAAGAAGAAATCAGGCAAAATCAATTTTTACTAATTGGAGAATCACATGGAATAGCAGAGATAGGACTTTTCACAAAACTATTGTTCGAGAATGCAAATAAAGAAGGATTTGAACATCTAGTCATCGAAACAGACCCATATGGAGCCGAAAAATTGATGTCAATTGTGAAAGAGCAAAACTACTTAGACATTGGCAAATCATTTTTTTCAGAGACCCAATTTTCCATTCCCTTTTATAATACTGTCGGTGATTTACAATTGATCCATTCAGTAAATAACTTAAGCAAAGCAGAACATCCAATTTGGGGAATAGATCAAGTATTTATGGCCTCTCCTCGATTAATATTTTCTCAAATGGCCTCAAAGACTCGTGATCAATCTTCCAAATCATTGGCATTAGAATATCTGAAAAAGGCAAAAGATGGATTTCAAAAAGTAATAGATGAAAAAAGATTTGACCATGCCTACATGCTTCACTTTGGCAAAGATGATTATGAAGCATTAGTCACAAAATTCGAAGCAGAACCGAATTTGGTAAATATGATTGATGGGCTACAAAAGAGCAAGGATATCTATATGTACAATTTTACTGGAAAAATTTATGAGAACAATTTAGTCCGATCCAAGCTAATGAAGAGTCAATTTTTGGATTACTACAACAAGTCCAAAGCAAATTCCAAGTTACCAAAAGCCATTTTTAGACTTGGTGCCAATCACTGTGGAAGGGGGTTGAACTATACAAATGTATTTGATATCGGAAATATGGTTTCAGAATTGGCCGCCATTAACAATAGCAGTTCTTTTCATATTAAGATTGGTGGAATCAAAGGGACGCAAAATCAGTTTATTCCTATTGCTCCCAAGGAGGCTAAGAAGTCTCCTTACAATGGTTTGAGCAATCTGGACATCCACATCCAAAAAGCAATTGAGCAACATAATAATGATGAATGGTTGATGATCGATTTTCGCCCATTGCGCCGCTTGCATCGAAAAAAATTAGCCAAAGCAGATGAAAAATTGAAAGATCTTATTTTCAATTATGACGTATTGATACTCATTCCTGATGTTCATGCCACAACTTTCTTGACGGATTATTCCACACAAAATTGATGGTATGTTTCGTCAAAACTATCTCATTCATTGTCTCTCATTGCTTTTACTTTTTTCATGTAATTCAGTAAATGTCGAGCAAGAAAAAGAAAAGATTATTGCAGTAATGGAGGATATTTCTGCTGCCCATTTTGAGAAAGACGCTGCTAAATTTTACAAACATAATGCAAGTGAATGGGTTGATGTCAGGAATGGCGGCGTATCTACAAGAGTAAAACAAAATGCAATTGGAGGTACTCAAGATTATTTGGATAATATGGAATTTATCGAATTGTCTCAGAGTCATGATCCGATTGTAGAAATTGCCGATGATGGCTCAATGGCGAGTTATATAGGAGCTGTGCATGTCAAAGGTCGATATGGAGGTCAACCTATATTTTGGGTAGTCTCCTGGCAAAGTATTTTGAAAAATAAAAACGGACATTGGCAAATTACTCAAACTGCCAATACCGAATTACCTGAATCTCAAACAGGTCAGGTGATTGTATATAAATCATCCGCATACCTCGAAAAAGAAAAAAAAGTGGCCGATATTTCCAGCATTTATACCAAGGCAAAAGGAAAAGGTCCAACTGGTAATTTTTCTACTATTTTGATTTCGGATATGGCTAATTCTCGATTCGAGCAAAAGGGCGAAAAGTATCATTCGATCTTGGGAGTAGAAAAAACGAAATCCTGGTTTTTTGATCCTGAATCACAAAAACAATCGGAAGGTTTGGATACATTGACTCAATTATTTGTCAATGGACATGAATTACATTGGTTGAGTCTCCATCCAAATTCTCGATTTCAAAATCCATTATTCAAACAATATGTTGAATTTGAAAATGAAATGGCTTTTGAGGTAGAATTTACTGATAAATTGAATCGACCCGTGGTCTTCTATTATCGATTTAAAGATTATCAGCCATTGGGATTTGTAATGTATACGGGTGCAATAGAGACTGAAGAAACAGTCCGTGTAAGTTTTGATGGTTGGAAAAATATTGACGGCATCATGACCTTCACCAAAGCGAAATTCAAACAAGGTGATCAAATTTTTGATTACGATTTTGAAACGATAGAATGGAATCAGGTAGCGAGTACACAATTCTCAAGTAAAACCAAACTTCTATAATTATGAAGAGGAGACAATTTGTCAAATGCATACCATCGATAGCGATGATGAGTATTTTGGACTGGCATGATTGCGAGTCTTCAGACAATACTAAAAGTGGGAAGGCATCTAAAAATCAGCCTTTTATTCGTGCTTTACAACTCGAAACATCGGCCTCATTTGATGTTTTGGTCAATTTTTATCACGGAAAAATCGGCTTTCCGATTATTGAAAAAAGTAACCGTTTCGTCACTTTCGCAGCTGGAATGACTCAAATCACATTTCAAAAAACAAAGGATCCTAAAAGCCAACCTTTCTACCACTTTGCTTTTAATATACCTCAAAATAAAATTTTAAAAGCGAGAAATTGGCAAATTCAAAGATCAGGTTTGATTCCAACTCCCAATCATATGTTGGACCCAAATTTTCCAAATGACATTCGACATTTTCGTAATTGGAATGCTCATTCAATATTCTTTTGGGACCCTGCTGGCAATTTGCTGGAATATATTGCAAGACATGATTTGGGTAATACTAAAAAAGGCCCTTTCTCGACGAGTGATATTTTATATGCAAGCGAAATTGCACTTATCGTTGATGATGTAAACAGAGAAGCAAAACAAATTTCAAACGCTTTAAAGATCCAACAGTATTTAGCAGGAAGTGAAAAATTCAGAGCCATGGGTGATGAAAATGGCTTGTTGTTATTGATGAAAAAAGGACGTGTTTGGGCATGGCATACTGATCAAGCCAAGTCTACCAATATATTTTCAACGCAAGTAAAAACATTTGATTCATCGCATTCATATGCATTTGACAATTTACCATATCAAGTAAATTGATGAAGCATTTATCAAATCTTACATTTCAAAATATCTAGCTTGCTGTAATTTTAAGGGTACTGTTCACCTGCTTTGGGTCGAGTTTTTGAGTGAATTGACTTTGGTCGTTGGAATAATGCGCTAATACCCTACTGAATCACAAGTCAGGGAAGAATTCCATTACTCTATTTTGAGTAACTATTTGATTGGTTTCGATTACATCAATACTTGGAGCTACTACAAGGTTGAGGTCTTTGATTTTTTCAATAAGTAAATTGAAGTCATTGTGAGTTGCACAAACAGCCTGATCCAGTCCAATTACATCTCCGGCTTTTTGCTTGGTATTTACCATTACAGCATCTTCTTGGGACAAAGTAATTAAGTAACATTGAGATCTTCTATGAACATACTTCAAGGCAATGGATTCTAAGTCAGCTTGCTTATATCTCTCTCTAAATGATGTTTTTGCACTAAGACAAATTGGACCTTTATCGGTGGAATATATTAACAAGTCATAATTTATATTTGGAACAAAGGCAACTTTTGCATTCATGTATATAGGAAATATATTTTCCCTGATGAGGAGAGTAGCTATTATATATTCAAATATTTTTCCATTTACACCTCTTTTTTGTTGATCATTTTCAAGCCTATCATCTCTAATTGCTAAATATGCTTTCCAATATGTAGAAATGTATTCATTCGGTTGATTATAAATTACATCCATAAATGACGGAAACAAATCTTCAAATATTCCACCTGCTAATGTATTATTCCCTCTTACTATGTCTAAGTCTTTAAGGATCCCCATTAGCCTGTTTAAGTTTTTCTATAATACTTTTGGCCGTGGCTTGAATAGCTGGGACGGCTACTGAATTTCCAAATTGCTTATATGCTTGAGCATCAGACACGACTATTTTGTAGTTGTCGGGAAACCCCTGAAGACGTGCCCATTCTCGAGGAGTCATTTTTCTTATTCCTTCTTTGTTGACTTCTCCTTTAATATTGGTAACTGGAGTAAAATTTTTTAATCTATGATCCAATACCAAATTTCTTTCTCTTCCCATTCCACCACAGACTACTGCATTGGCTATTCCATCATTGGCAATAATTTCATATCCAAAACCATTTCCTTTGCTCTCATGTCGTTCCCGATGCTTACGCAATGTTTCAAGATAGACTTCTGACAAATAGTACTTAACTGAAACTTCCTTTTCTTCTAATATATCGTCTAATGTCGGTTTTTTTGGAATAGGCTCGGGATATTGAAAATCAGAAATTCCAAGATCATTTCTAAACCCTACAATAAATATTCTTTCCCTATTCTGCGGAACACCATATTCTTTGGCGTTAATTATTTGAGGTTCTGGTACATAATATCCTAAATCATCTCTCAAAACATTCAGGATTGTGGCTAAAGTTTTTCCTCTATCATGACTTCTAAGACCCTTTACATTCTCTAAAAATATTGCTTTAGGTTTATTCGATTTTATGATTTCGGCAACATCAAAAAACAACGTTCCTCTTGTATCTTCAAATCCTCCTCTCTTTCCTGCGATTGAGAATGCTTGACAGGGAAAACCAGCACATAAGACATCAAAATCATCTGGGATATAGCTTTTAGTTAGTGGTTTTGTGATGTCACCAAATGGTAATTCTCCAAAGTTTGCCTTGTATGTTTGCTTAGAATACTTATCCCACTCACTGGTAAAAACGCATTTTCCACCAATTCTTTGCAATGCAAGTCGAAATCCACCAATTCCAGCAAATAGATCAATAAATTTAAATTTGGGATTTTTAGGAGCAGGAAAGGGTACATCACTTTGTTCGAATAGGAGATATTGTAAAGCCTCCTCAGCAACTATATTTGTAATTTCTTCACCTGGACGTTTATATTTCACATAGCTTTTCACATATTCAATTGCATCATCCTTATAGAATTGCGATACACCATTTTTGTAATTGTGTAAATAATGGGTAAAAGCTGCCTCTCCTTCAGTGTTAGCTTGTTCTAAAAGTGTTACTTTGAACTTTTTATCGCCCAAGTGCTCAAATGATATGCTTTTTTCAAGATCCAAATGCAAAGAGTTTAAATTGACTTGTAAAGATACTAAATATTAAACTCTTTTTACATGTGATGTATAAAGTACGATCTTTATAATGGCGTTGTGATAAACCCTGGTTTTTTATCTTTTTCCTACCGATTATCCAGTTATATTCTTATTAGTTCCGCATAATTGTTCTCCCATATTACCCCTTAAAGACCCCTTTGAATTGATAAAAGAAGCGCTCTATTAGTCTCAGTTCCTCCGTAATGATTTCTGCAGCACCTTCCATCTCCTGCTTGAATTCAAGTTCTTTTTTATATGAGGTGATGAGGCGATCAGGTAGATCTACATCCACAATATAGAATCCATCTTTGTCCGTCATTTGTGATATTTTTTGAACCTTCCCTTCCAATAAGCCATATTCGGCTTCTGGATAATTCCTCAATCTAATATTTACGGTTTGTCCAATCTTCACCTTCCCAGAGTTCAAATTTGGTGTCTTAAGTTTGGCCAAATAGTCGGTATTTCTTTGCGGAATAATTGTCATCACCAAATCTCCAACATTGATGTGTTGATTTTCGGACCAGTAATCAAGGAAAGATACCTGACCATCAATATTTGATTTTAATACGTATTTAAATTCCCATTCCTTAATCGCCTTTTTTAATTGTTGAAAAGACTGAATCACATTTCTGAAGAGCAATTGTTCTTCCTTGCTTTGATTCATCGAAGTGTTTTTCGACAACAAATTTGCATTATTTATAGCTTCCTTGGTTTGAGATATGACCAATTTCCGATTTTTCAAATTTTGATTGGCTTGTAAAATTTCCAGTTGTTTGTTTTCATATTCTTCAGTCGAAATTACACCTTGCTCAAACAAAAGTTTGCTCCTTTCCAGTCCTCTTTTTTTGACCTCCATTTCTGCGGCATTCAATTCTTGTTGCACTTCCAAATTCTCTAGTCGACTATTCAATTCTGATAAGGTTTGATGATTTGCCAAAGCTTCATTGGAAAAAGGTTGCCATTTTTTGTTGAGCATATACTGATGATAGCTGTTTTCAAATAAGGCATAATCCGAGGCAATATCGCCTAAAAACAAAAGTGGGATTTGATCACTCGGAAACCTTAGATGATTATTATAAGGTATGATGGTGTCAATGATAGACTTGAGGAGAAAGACATCTTCAAAGTTGGCAGTATTTTCAATTATTGCCAGAGGCATGTGTGCCTTTACAATTTGATTATCGGCGACCAGGAGGGTATCGAGTTGGCCCGAAGTTTTTGCATATTCCTTGTAAGGAGGCAACTCGGTCGTAATCATAGCCTCAGCACTAATAATATCTGGGTATTTCACATAAAAAGTAATAGCCAAAACTCCTAATATCAAGAAGAAAATCAATGTATTTCCCCAGCGGATCATCCATACTGGAACGGCGGTCAAAAGTTCCTGAACCACCTCACTCCGCAGTGATATTGAATCTATATTATCTGGCATTTGAATATTATTTTAAGTCCCTAACTCCAATTGATTTTTAATCAGATTGTAATAGTTTCCTTTTTGCTTGATCAGTTCTTGATGTTTTCCTATTTCTACAATTTTTCCCTTGTCCAGGACCACAATCTGATCTGCATTCCTTACTGTGCTTAATCGATGCGCGATGACCACAGCTGTTTTATTCGCAAAAAATGTGTTGAGTTTTTCAATGATTACTTTTTCATTATTGGCATCCAGGGCTGAAGTAGCTTCATCAAAAAACAAGAATTTGGGGTTTTTATATACTGCTCGTGAAATTAATAATCGTTGCTTCTGACCTGTGCTCAATCCAGAGCCTTCATTTCCAATTTTAGTATTGTATCCCAGTGGTAAATGTTCTATGTAGTCAGAAATATTTGCCACTTCAATGGCATGCGCCAATTTTTTTTTGTCAATAATATTTTCACCTACAGCTATGTTATTTGCAATGGTGTCATTAAAAATATAACCTTCCTGCATCACCACTCCACATTGATTGCGCCATTCCTTTTGAGAGACCATATCCAGGAAGGAATTATTAATTAGAATTTCTCCTTCATCTGCTTTATAGAATCGTAAAAGCAGTTTCATCAAGGTAGTTTTTCCACTTCCACTGGCACCAACGATGGCCGTAATTTTATTTGCTGGAATAGTCAGAGACAAATCTTTTAATACAGGCTCCAAGCCTCCAGTATATCGGAATGAAATATTCTTTAATTCTATGCTGCTGTCCTCAGGTATATGATTTATTCTCTCTTCACCATCTTTTTCCTCTTCTGGCTGATTGTGAATTTCGCCCAGGCGTTCTATAGATATTTTAGCGTCCTGAACATCTCGCATAAAATTTATCAACTGCATAATCGGGGCATTCAATTGGCCCACGATATATGTGATGGCGAGCATCATTCCCAAGGTGATATCTCCATCAATCACTAACTTTGCCGCCAAAACCGTAATCAACATATTTTTGAGTTCGTTGATAAATTCCGACCCTACACTTTGAGTTTGCTCCAGACTCAAACTTTTGGTTGCGATTTTAAACAATCTGGCTTGCACATATTCCCAATTCCATCGCATTCGTTTCTCAGCATTGTGTAGCTTGATTTCTTGCATCCCATTGATCAATTCGATCACCTTGCTTTGTTCCTGGCTCACTTGATTAAATCGCTTGTAATCCAGTTCTTTTCTTCTTTTGAAAAAAAACAATACCCAGACCAAGTAGAATATACTCCCAATTGCAAAAATTGCAAAAATTTGAAGGCTGTAGTAAGCCATGATAATGCTGAAAATGACCAGATTGAACATGGAAAATAAGATAGACAGCGAAGAGGTGGTTAATATTCGTTCAATCCGTTTATGGTCGTTGATTCGTTGTAGTAAATCTCCCGTCATTCTAGCATCGAAATAGGCAATGGGCAATTTCATCAGCTTTATAAAGAAGTCTGAAATCAATGAAATATTTATCCGAGTACTGAGATGTAATAAAATCCAACTCCTGATAATTTCCAATGCTGCTTTGCCAATAAAGAGAAATAACTGGGCAAAAAGAATCAAGTAAATAAAATTTATATCCTGGTTTTTAATGCCGACATCGACTATGCTTTGAGTCAAAAAAGGAAGTATCAATTGCAACAAACTTCCCGCCATTAAACCGATGACCAATTGAGCAATGAACGGCTTATACTTGATCAAATACTTAAATATAAATCCAAAACCGAAGCTTAATTCTTCTTCTTCATCAAAATCTTCGTTGTAGAAATAAGGTGTAGGTTCGACCATTAAGGCAATACCCTCTTCCGTATTCTCATCAGCATTATTGCCAATCCATGATTTTATAAATTCTTCTTTGGAATATGTAAGTAGACCAATCGATGGATCAGATACATATACCAAGTTTTTCTCGATTTTGTAGACGACTATGAAATGGTTTTTATTCCAATGTGCTATAAATGGCATCGGTGCATCTACAAGGTTTCGAAAAGGCAATTGAATACTCAAAGTACGAAATCCAATATTTTCGGCAGCTTCACTCAGACCCAACAGACTGCTGCCTATTCTCGTAGTCTCGCTTAATTCGCGCAACTTTTGTGTATTGATAACCTTGCCATAATGCTTGGCAATTATTTTGATGCATGTGGGTCCACAATCTTTAGATTCTGTTTGCTTATAAATAGGAAATTTTTTTCTCACTTTACAAGATTGATGATGGTCATTAGATTGTTTTTGAATGTACTTTTTTGACAAGGACCTGTTTAAAATTGGTTCTTAGATCTTGTAAACAAAATTTTAAACAGGTCGATTTAAGTCTTAGTATCCACAGAAACCATTAAGACAAGTAGCTCCTCCAGATTGACAATCTATATGCCAGCATGCAGTCCCATTTGGTTGTCCAGAACAGTCGAATACTATTCCTCCATGAATCTCTTTTTGTTCGGATTTGCTCAATTTTTTTCCTAATTCTAATATGTTTTTTAACATGACATGAAAATTTAAAAATTACAGAAGGGTGAACAATTAAAGACACTCACCAATTATGTCTTTCTCTTCGCCAAAGGATTTTTTAATTTGATATCTGATAAAACACTGATTTCAATCTTCACTAAAAATGTTATTGCTTGATTCTCATTTCAGAACAAAAAAATTGCCATCTATTATATATGAACTTAAGGGTGGAAAACGCCCCGCAACAAGTTACAGGGCACTACTAGATTGGCAATTTTCTAAATTAAATGGTATTACCCCCCAGGACAAGCCCTGGACCTATTTTTATCCGTGGCAAGCCTCGGGGAATTATACCTCGGCTTCTCGTCCGACTAAGCGAACGCGAAGGCGGATAAATTTTGCCTTTTAGCTAAACCTCGTATAATGAGGTATTTTCTCAAATTAGTAGCAATGGTTGGAATGTACCCAGTCACATCCAGGTATTTCACCAGGACAGTGTGCACAACATTGGTACGTAGGATTACAACATTTTCCTCCTCCGTTAACTTCTTTTTGTTCTAGCTTACTAAGAGTTTTTCCTAGTTTTGAAATGTTTTTTAACATGATAATTTATTTAAATAACTAATTGTGGTGAACAGTTAAAGACACTCACCATATGTGTCTCTCCTTCGCGAAAAGATATTTTAACCAACAACCACGAGTTCGCTCTTCTTCGTGTTATTGCTTTCTTTTTCTTCTATCAAATCATTAATGAAATACTTCAGATCTGTTCGATTGTACTCCCTGGGAAATTCTTTGTTGTTGACAAAAAATGCCGGAGTAAAATTTATGCGATTCTCCCTACACCAATCGTGTTGTTTTTGTAAGGTGGCATCATAATTTCCTAATTCCAACGCTGCATTAGACTTCAACCACTTATCCTGGTCTGCATTCTCTTCAAACACTTTTTCCAATGCCATTTCACTCAATTCAGTACTCTGTGTATTATAGATATGCAGCAGGGTTGAGGTAATTTGATAAGGCTTACTTTCCTTATTATTGATATCAATATTGAATCGGATGATTATCCTCACTTTATCCTTGGCATCATCTAGAATCTTCATGAGATCACTATGCGCTTCCTTGCAGAAGTAGCACGCCGGGCTGGTAACCAAAATCATCTCTACAGGCGCATTTTTATTGCCCAATACTATTTCTCCAGAGAATGGTATGGCCGGAGGATTCAAAGACTTCTCCTTTTGAAGCAAGGTCTTAAAAATGGAATATTCTCTTTTGAATTTAAGGTGATCGACTTCGAGTTTTTCTAGTGCAATTATTCGCTCGAGATGAGGATGTAGAAAGTTCCAAACACCAATTGAAACAATGCCACAGATTAACAAAATAAAGAAGGAAAACCAACCTATTGATTCTACGGCTGTTATCATTTCGAAGCCAAAAAATGCTCCTACCTGCAACCACAATACTCCAGCTATCCCCAAGCAAAGTGGACACCATTTCTTGACTACTCGATATTGATAATAAATAGAATAAATTGTGATCGGAATGGCTAAAAGAGTCGGTATCAAAATAGCCTCAAATCCAAAATGATTATTCCCTAAAAATAAGAGCCAATACAAGATGTAAGTAGAGAATGTGACAAGGCAAATATCACTAAGTTTGAATCGATGAAATAGTTTTGCACCTTTCGAACTAAGTGTAGCTTCACAACTGGAAGCAGATGAGAGATTGCAAAATTTATTGACAATGGTAGACACTATTCCCAACTCATGTCTGACAATCAATACACTAAAAATCAATCCAACGATGCTCAATAAAAAATGTGTGCGGGCAAAAACTTCGTTCAATTCATAAGCCAAAAACCCAATAGATAAAATAGATAGCGAGATTAAAAACCATTTCAATGCTTGCTGAATCGGTGAACTAGAAAATTCCTTGATTTGACTATCTTTTTCAATCGCAACAATAATCCCGTTCCATATTTTCAAAAAAGTCTCTTTGTCAATTTGCTTTGATTTACCCAAGTCATAAGTAACTTTGATTTGATTATTCACTTGTTCTACCAAGGCCAATTTGCCACTGCCCTCGTCGATGATATAGGCGATAAAATGGTCGGGAAGTTCATTCAGTACCTCCAGAGTAATGGGCAAATCAATAGCAATATTCGGAATATTAAAATGTTCAAGGACTCCTGTGAGTGCATGTAAGCTGGGGTAAGAAGGATGGCTGGAAACCTGTAATTTTAATTCTTCTGTATGCAAACGAATATTATTCTTTACTAACAGCAATTCAAGGATGTTGGAGAGTTGGGTTCTCATAAAATTTGATTGTCTTCTGATCTTATTTGCTGCTAAAAAAGAATTAACACCTTTCATTTTTTGGCAACAGGGCGATAGGAGCGCAACAAAAAATTGCCTCCTGATTATTTAATCAAACCAAGCTCAAATATGTAACCACCAAAATTCGATTTTTTGAGTATTGCCATTCCGAATGTGTATCTTGGGCTTTCAGATTTGATAAATTTTGAAACGGAAATGCTATTCTTTAGAGGTGCTAAGTTTACAGATGATGAGATAATAGATGGACTACAAGAAGGCGGGCACGTAGAAGATGCTATCCTCAAATTCATGTACAGTGCCTATTTTCCAAAAATAAGAAGGTACATCACTTCAAAGGGTGGCAATCATGACGAGGCCAAGGATATTTTTCAAGACTCCATTATTGTATTTTATCAAAAGGTGAAAGAGAAGAAATTTCAACAAAAAGCCAAGATCAGTACCTACCTCACTACCCTGGCCCACAATATGTGGATCAATCGAAAAAATCGTTTGTCCAAAGTCAGTAATCTGGAAGCCTTGTCCAAAAAATTGTTAATTGATAACAACCTGCCTATCGACGAATTGATGGCCTTGGAGAGAAATGATTTTGCCCTTGAGTTGCTAAAAGAGCTGGGAGAAGATTGCCGCAAAATCCTTACCTTGTCGATATTCCAGCGGCTTCCCATGAAAAAAATTAGCGAAATCATGGAGTTTCAAAATGACCAAGTTGCCAGAAATAAAAAAAGCAAGTGCATCAAGTACTTGAAAAAAATAATACAAAAGTCAACCCATTTATCTAACATTCTAAAGGAATTAAAATGAAAGCAGGAGATCAAAAAGACAGCTTCCTCATCGTTGGATTCCTTAGAAATATACTGAACAAGGAAGAAGCAAGAGAATTTCAGAAAAGGATGAATGACGAAGCCTTTCAGGATAAGGTGAGCCATGAAACCGTGAACCAAAATGGTCGAATTCAACTGAATTCCAAGCTTGACGATATTCATCAGGTGGTTGTTCAAGAACAAAATAGACAACGCATCTATAAACTTTTACTATTCTCCATTTTGGCAATTTTGGTAGCTGTTGGAGGCTGGCGATTGGTAAGTGACGGTGCGCCTCCTATGAAAACCGATCTAGTATTTGCCAACTATTTCGCACCATATCCAAGCTTGTTCGAACAGAAAGGTGAAGTATCGTCAAGAGAGGAGATTGGTTTTGCAGAAGCCATGAAAGCCTATTCTACTCAAGATTATTCAAATTCCATTCGCCAATTCGAAGCACACCTCGGTCAATCTGAAACCAAGATGTCTTTACCTTCTTTTTATTATGGTATCGCCTTGCTTGCCAATGGGCAATCCGATCAGGCCTTGAAAATTTTTAAGTCCTTGAAGGATGAATCAAAATCCAATGCACTATTGCCCAAAGAACCAATTCATTGGTATCTAGCACTTGCCTATATTGAAGTAAAGAATTATGAGGCAGCACTTCCATTATTAGATTGGGTGGCATCACGAAAAAAAGGCAGTTTTAAGCAACAGGAAGCCAAAGAAATATTGGAGATTCTAGAAAATTGAAAAATTCCTAAATAGAATTCCAATTCCAGCCAATCCCAATAATATAAATCCTACATACCACCATGTTCTTTCATTTTGTAGCTCAATTGGTGCCATATTCCCAGCAGCCACAAAAGCAGACCAAAAATAGGGTTCACTATGACTTTCTTCATTCAAAAAATCGAGCTTGGCGCGGCGTAAGGCTCCATCTTTGGTCATTCCCGCTTTGATGTTTTTATAAAAGCGTTCCATCAGATGGGTAGTTTGAATATCATTTACACTCCACAGGCTCGTAACAGTGCTGGCCGCTCCTGCAAAAGTAAAACCACTAGCCAGACCAATAATTCCCTCTCCCCTTTTTATTTGTCCCAAGCCAGTTTCACACGCGCTCAAAACCACCATATCCGCATTGAGTTTCAGATTGTAAAGCTCTCTTACGTACAACCGTTCATTATCCGATATTGAATCCGGAATTTCAGAAAAACAGACGAAAGAATAATCGCCCATCTCATCATTTGATTTCCCATGAGTAGATAGGTGGATAATCTGGTATTGATCTGCATATTGCAAAAATTGAGACTCAGTTGCTTCTGTTCCTTCATAAATATCACCACCTAGTAATGAATGCACTGTTTGAGCCTCTACCATATTGTATTTGAGGGGGCCGAGACCGCTCCGCAATTCTGCCAATGAATTGTATACAGAATCTTCATTTACAAACGAAGGCGCAAATGCAACGAAAGGAGCACTACTTGAGGCATTTTTTCGATTCGACAATTCTTTGTACAATGATGCCGAATAATTATAGCTGATTTGATGATGTTTGAGCAAATAATCATGCGACTTAAAGTCTTGTGCATCCTTGGGTAATGTTTTCAAAAGCGCTTCAAACGGAATCAAGTTTAGGATCCCATCTGGCACGATAATCAATTTTTCGGGAAGTACACTTTCTATTGGTTCCATCAGCCGGTCATAGAGCTGAAAAGCATTTTTGACAAAAGCAGCATTTTGTGATAGATAGACTTCATCACTTTGACCTGGAAGCATCCAATAGCTGTAAATATTTTCACGAAAATCCAGTACGCCTTTTTCCAATGGAAAATCTTTCCGAATTGCCTCAACATGATATTGCTCTGCAGTAATTACAAATACAAAAATGGTGCTATCGCCCACCAGGTATTCTATCAATGCCTGATCATCCTCAAGGATAGATTGTATTTCAGAAACCGTAGTAACTGTACAGTCATATTTTAGATTATGATAAGCAGGATATTTTTCTTTGAAGGTCTCAACAAGCCGTTCTTTTTCTTGATTAATAACAAATAATTTATCCTTGTATAGGCTAATCAAACTATCATTCGGGGTAGCATTTTCATACTTTTCTTGATAGAGTTTTTTATCAAAAAATGCCAAATCAATATTAATCTGATGTTCCTGGTTGAGCAGTTCTTGAGAAATTCCTGCAATCTTTTTGGCCGAAATGGAGCGAAAATTTTCTGCTAAAAATCGACTTTTACTTTTTTCAGCTATTTCGAAGGCAAAGTGCAGGTCTGCATTATCGTTTTTTTGAAGAATGTTGTTGATGGCCTTTTCATACCTCCAAAAAGAATCTGAAAAGTGAAATTCACGAGCTTCTCGTTCTGATAATTCACCTTGAAAAAAATCCTCAAGGGCGATAGCATGTTGATCATTTATTAAGATGGAGTCCAAATATTTTTTGTCTTGTTCAAGGACATAGCGCTTTTCAAAATCCTGACGCATGATCTTCAATAATTTTCTAAGGGCAACTCGATTTGTAACTTTGTGAAAAAGTGTAGGTTGATTTAAGTTGTATTGAAGAGCTTCCGCGCATTTGTTGTAATAATAATTGGCTTTCTCAAAATCATTTTTGATACTGTAAGCCATGCCAATATTCATATAAGGATTTGCTATATCAGGTCCTTTTAGTGTATGACTGGTATAGAAATTTAATGCCTCATTGTAGTACTCAATCGCCTGATCGGGTTCATCTTTGGAAATACTAATGCTTCCTAAAAGTTCATAGCTCGTAGCAACATCTTTATTGTTTTTCCCATTATTTTTAGAAAAAATATCCAGACTCTTATTGGCAAATTTTATCGCCTCCTCATAATTTTTCATTGAGTTGTGCAAATCAGCCAATTCGTGGTAGATTCCACCCGCTCTGAAATGATCTTTTCCAAAATTTTGTTCTATAATATCGATTCCTTTCTCATAATGCTCAATGGCCTTCTTATGACTTTTTATTCTTTTGTAACTTCCTCCAATTACCTTATGCGCGTGGGTAAGATGCGGATGTGTCTCACCTAAGCTATTCAGAATTATTTGTATTCCTTTTTCAGCATATACGATACTCTTTTCATAATCCCCTTTTTCCTGGTACATTGATCCAATGTTTACATATGAACTGCTCAAAGTAGGATGATTGTCTCCTAAAATTTGCTGTTTGATTTTCAATGTTTTGAAACTATAATCAAGCACTTTGTCAAAATCTCCCAAGCTGAAGTAGACGGCACCAAAATTATTGTACGTCTTTGCCACATTTATATGATTCTCGCCATAGAGATTGAGTAGGATTTTTAAATTTTTCTCGAGACATTGAATCGCTTTTTTAGGTTTTCCGATGGCATTATAACTCAAACTTAAATTTCCATAGAAAATAGTGGCTTCAATATGATCTTCTCCATATATCTGTTTTACAATATTCAATCCTTGCTCCAATGCCTCAATGGCTTTATCAAACTCCGCTGCTTGGTGGTGGCTTGTTCCTAAATAGTTGTAAGATTTAATGGTTTCAATATGGTCTTCATGACCATCACGTAGGATCTCCAAAGCTTTATTGGCATAGATGATGGAGGAGTCTATCTTTCCTGTTCTGAGGAAAACATAACTTACTGTATTATAAATTTGAATTGTTGTAGAATCTATTTTTTCCGCCTCATTTTGGTAATTAAGGATGAGTTGCTCAGAATCTGACAATGCTTGTTTGAAATTACTAGATGCTATCAATTCCTGAATGATCGACAGTCTTTCGTCAAATATATTTTCTTGCTTCTGCCCAAAAAGAAATATTGGAAATAAATAAAAAAGTAACACGGCCCATTTAAGATTAAACATAGTATGGCGTTTTTTCAATCTGATAAAAAATAAGCATGTAATTGTCTAATAACCCAGAAATAGACCTAGAAGTAAAATGATAACTCCAATGGATATGAATCAATTACAAAAATTTCGAGATCATTTCGAAACCCTCTTAATAGGTGCTATTGCAATTTTATTTGATAAACATTTAGGTCTTGCATTGAAGCCCCAGCATTGGAATTATTTGAATGGAATTAATATCAACACACACTTTAATATTTACAAAAAACGAAATAATGTTCAAAAATCAATTAAACACGCTAATTACCTTTTCAAAAATCAAGAATAAGTGATGATGTCTAGCCAGCCGCGACTTATTTTGGGTAACGACTCACATCCTTGTGTTGCCAAATAAGATTGACAATATCCCATTTTCCATTCAATTTTATCAAGTGTAAATATTCAACCCAATTGTCTGAGACCAACTTTACCGAGGCAATCCTATCATATATACACAGGATTGTCACTTGATTATTTGGAATTGGTGGAAATTTGGTATTTGATTTGTTCCAATCTTCTGCAAAAGCCATCATTTGTTTTCGAGTAGTTGCCCTTGATACTTCCTTCTTAATCTCTCTATTAAAACCAATAGTCACCTTATTCAAACTGTCATTTAACACCCTGTCCATAAGTCCTGTGTCTAGTTGCTGCAAAGCTTTCAGATAACCCAACGATTGTCTTTTAATATCCAAAGAATCCTGAACGGAAGCCGGAGGGCTGAGTTCAATGGTGGAATTAGAGTAAATAGGTCGACTTCTTGTCAGCGTTCCATGTGCATCATATTGTTCTAATAATACTTGATTACCCGATTTGTCATAGGATTTTTTCCCGACTGCAAATTGCCATTGATTGAGTGACAAACTATCGGCAGCGTTGTAGTAGCTATATTCGACATGATTGCCCTGTGCATCGTATCTATCTCGATAAGAAGCAATACCATCTGAATTATTGACAACCCTTAATTGTGCATCCAAATTATAATGTGCCCTGGACAAGTCGTTATTATCAATTAGAATTCCTGTAATGCCAAATTCAAAGTAAGGCGAAACATTCACCGCCTCATGCTTCAAATTAAATCGCCGTTCAACCACAAAGTCCTCTTCCTGGCTCCACTGATATTCTGCAATTGCCCAATTTGATTCCATAGGCATATCACTCAAATCATAAAATTGCAATTTTGATTTTAATCCATTCTTGTCGTAGGAATACACCTCTTTGTATACACCTCGATCATTGCTAATTCTCTTTCCATTGGGGTCGAAGAAGGTCCATATTTCTTTTCCTTTTTGATATTCGATGTCCAGTCTGTAGACACCTATTGAAGCCAGTGGATGCTTTTTTTCAGTGTGATAATGATTGTTGACCACTTCAGATAATCTTCCCGCAGGATCATATTTAAAAATGTAATGAGATGTTGTTTGTGCCGTGGATTGATCAATTGGATGAATGCCAGAAATAGGAATATAAGGAGATATATGATTATACTTGAGGTGTCGATAGTATTCTATTTTTAAACTGGTCTGGCTGAATATTGAAGTTGTGCAAAGTATAAAAAATAGCTGAAGAGTGAATTTCATAATGATATTGATAATTTAAAGTATACTTTAAATTAGATGCTTCGATATGCCTGAATTGGTGCACAAAGCACTGCATATATAATCAGGACTATCCTTCATTTTATTTGAGGAGATTCAATCTATTCCATCCAGTTCATCATGGTTAAGATTTCCCAATATTTTTCAATAACTTGAAGGAAATTTTAAATACCCCATTTTATAACTCCAAAAAACTAAACTACATGGCCAAAAAATCCATAGCCACAATGACATTTCTTCGGAAATCTGATCAAAATGGTGGCGAATTAGAAATGCTTACTACAAGTCTGGACAAAAAGCGAATACTCAAACGTAAAAGCGGGCATTTGCTCATTCCTAAATCAACAGGTAAAGGTGATGAAGTTGTCATCATCGGAGCGGGAGTCGGAGGACTTTCGACAGCCTATGAATTATTGAAACATACAGAATACAAAGTCACCATCCTCGAAGCTCAAAATAGAGTAGGTGGCAGAAGTCTGACAGTAAGACCAGGCGACAGCTTTACTGAAAATCCTGAACACAAGGATGTAGAATATACACAGACATGCAATTTTACGGTAGAAGAATTGTACAATAAACCATATCTCAATTGTGGCCCTGGTCGGATTCCATCTGCGCATCGAGATGTTCTCAATTATTGTAAGACTTTAGGCGTAGAATTGGAAATTTATGTGATGCAGAGTCGATCAAACGTAGTATACGATGGTGATAAATTCACCGACAAGTATGGCAAGCCTGAAACCATAGTTAATCGTAGATTGGCCAATGACCCGAGAGGCTATTTTGCCCAATTTCTGCATGCTCTACCCGACCTCCTAAAGACTATAAAGGAAAGTCGAGACCCAGGAAGGTATAAAGGATTTCTGGAATCCGTAAAGCCCCTAATTGAAGGATTGAATTCGAGTAAAGATGGTGAGAAGAATTTTAAAGCATGGCTCACAAAGTTTGGTGACTTGAGTAAGGATGGTGTATTCGAAAAAACTTCACGTTCTGGATATACCGAATTACCAGGAAAAACTGTAAATGGTGAAGAAGAAAATATTGAACCAAAGCTTGATTTCTCAAAAATGCTTGACTCCAAGTTTTGGGACCTGAGCTTTTATCAACCAGATGATTTTCTTTGGCAACAAACTTCATTTCAACCAGTAGGTGGAATGGATATGATCGTTAAGGCATTAGCCATAGAAGTGCAAAAACTAGGTGGAGAAATCATCTTGAATGCACCCGTCAAAAAAATTGACAGAAATAGAAGTAAATATATCATCACTTATAAAGAGGGGAGATCTAATAAGACGATAAAAGCGGACAAGTGCTTCAGCAATATGCCAATACCTCTATTGCAAGGTAAAGTCACCAAGAATCTATTCAAACGCGCAAATTTTGAAAAAGCGTTACGGATTGTATTTCGGCACAAGGATTTTTTGCGTCCTACAACAAAAGTGGGATGGCAAAGCAAGAGAAAATACTGGCAGGATCCAGAAGACAAGAATACCGTTCCGATATTTGGAGGCATCTCATGGACAAGCAGCGAAATGGTACAGATGTGGTATCCTTCAAATGATTACCACCAAAATCATGGGATACTAACAGGTGCCTATAATTTTGGCAATACTGCTACAAAATGGGGAAAATTGCGTCCTAAAGCTCGATTGGCACTAGCAAATGAAGGAGCCAAAGAGCTGCATGGCAAAGAATTCGCTGAACAGCTCAGCCATGGTCTGGCCATAGCTTGGCAAAATATCAAAACTCAACGTGGTGGATGGGTGGACTGGTCAAAAATTGATGATCAAACCAAAGATCCTAAATTGAGCTATCTAGATATTTTGCACATCAGAAAGAATGCCATCCTAAAAGAGCCAGCACATGAATCTGCTGCATGGTGTTTTAATGAATTGCAGAAAGGAGATAATGGCTTCTATATTGTAGGTGATCAATTGTCTTCACTGCCTGGTTGGCAAGAAGGGGCTATTGCTTCAGCCCTGGTCGCAATTGGTTTGGCTACCAAGATTGAAGGATTTGCACCTCAAAAATTGAGACAAGTGCCGTTTACTGCACAACTTGTAGAAGGAAGGTAGAATATAAATGAATGGTCTGGTCGTCATATTCGACCCAGTAGGGTGTCGCCTTAGTTGTATCTCAAAGATAATCTCAAAAACCAGGAATTTCTATTTATTTCTGAGCATCGTTCTATAAACCTAAGGCGAACGCGCTGCGTTCGTATATTTCCTATGTTCGCAAGCTCACATAGGGTGACTACTCTGTAGTCATTAATTTTGTGAGCTTTAATCACTCTTAAAGTAGATTAAAACATTATGGTAACTACACAGCCAGTCATATAAGACATAAAAAAGCCTGAAGGGCTTTAGGGTCACGTACAAAAGTTGGGGAGCAATATAAAGAATTGATATAAATGTTAGGTTTGTATAATGGAATTACAAACACTAGCTTCTTTACTTTTGCCTGAAGGGATTCTTGATCATTTCGAGGTTATTCGGATTTCGGAATGTTGCGACACTATTACAAAGAAGGTTGAATATCGTATATGGATAGATGAGTTAAATGGTAGCCCAGATGGGTATGAGTCCAAAGGGTTTTATAATGAAAAAGTAATACAAGATTTTCCACTTAGAGGCAGAGCAGTATATCTACATGTTAGAAGGCGACGTTGGAGAGATGTTATGGGCCAAAGGCCTGATATTAAAAGTGATTTCAGTTTTGTTGCTAAAGGAGTCAAGTTAACACAAGAGTTGGCTACTTTTTTAAAAGCATGAGGTACTAGATCGAGAAGATACGATCAGTAATATATCTAGTTATTATTATGTAAACCCCAGAAAAACGAGTCGGGTAATCAAAAAGCTCAATTCTGATTATCATCGATTTAAATATCAATTACGAGAAAACATAAACCAAGTCTATCCTGAAAATATGGGAGAGCACTTACATATAGATGAAGTAGCACTTTCAAAAGGAGAGGACTGGATCATTTTTCTAAGGTAGAATTTACCTCCATCATTCTTTAATCTCCTGATTAATTAGAGTCAATATCCCTTTATTGATTTCGACAATATCTTTTTGTTTTGATAATAAGATATTCAATGCCCAAAAATCGTTATCGATGTAATTTTGAAACTCCTGACTTTTTAACAAATTACTATTATCGGTTTTAAAGGTTGAGATTGGAATAAGTGGCTTCATTTGAGGGTCATATTGGTCTATATTAAGCCAACTCCCGTGTTTATTAACAAAATTTCCCGTTTGTCTCATGGTATATAAGACGGACTCTTCCCTATTTTTTAGGTGGGCAAGCAAAGGCTTCCAAGAGGATAATTTGTTTCTGAGCTTGTCAGATTTTATAATTTCAAGATTACCCGAATTTATCAACTCATTTAAAAAACCCTCTCTGGGAAGAAAAAAAGGAACACCAGCAGCCTCACCGAGTAAACTATCAACACTTAATTTTTGTGGATTATTTATCCTAGGGCCAATGAGATTGAGAAGAAGGCTATTCGATTGAATTTTTTCTTCTGTTCCCTCTATTAATTTGTTGAGTGCGACTAAATTATAGTCGAAATCTGTTTTCAGGTTTTGAAGAATTTTCTGCTCTTCTTTTGATGCAACCCAATTTTTATTGATGGTATTTATTTCTAATGCTATTAAAATACCAATTACAATCAAGAAGATTTCACCAAGTGCATATTTTAAATACTTTCCAATATTGTTATTTTCCATTAAGCTAAATCTTACTTTACGAAAGAATTTTGTCATTATTTATAGGATTGATACAATGCGTTTTTAATATTGAAGTCATTAATGATATGCATTTTTAGGCAACTTCATTGGGGCATGTGCAGTCAATCTTAAAAATAGCGAAAATCTATATTATATAAGTGCTATCATCTCTATAATCAACAAGTTCGCGAGTATGAAAATTGAAATATTTAAATTAATTTTGAAATGTTGAGATTATTCAATTTATGCCTCAAATTACCACGTTAAGATTCTTCTGAAGGAACAAAAATTTCCTCTTAAGATTTTTATTCGCTTTTTTAACCACAAAAAATTTAAACACCATGTCTAACCTACAATTAGAAAATCCAAATTTTTTAGAAAAACTCGCTGTAATAGTATCTACCGGATCATGGGTAGCTGGTTACGGATTTGCAATAGCGGCAATATTAAAGTTTAAAGCACACAAGGACAATCCTACGGGCCCTTCTTTTCTAAATGATCAAGATCAACAGCTTTTGAAACAGCTCTGGTCATCCATATCTGACAATCAGCAAAATGAATTGGCTGCTCTAGGTGTAGACTATGACACCTTGGAAATATCCGTAGAGGGCTTGGCAAATTTAGAATCTGGAATAATGAATACCATCATTCAAAGTGCCAGAAAAGTAGGATTAGAATGATACAAGGAATCTCTTTTATAATTGGGAACATATAAACTTGCTGCATAGGAGACAATGGTTGGTCTCTTTTAGGTAGTGATCGTATATAAAATACTACTATTTTTGTAAAAAATTGGCATATTGTCTTAGGCAAATGTTAAAGTTTTAATTCCATTTATACATATATAAATATTCATATATGTGCTGATTTTATCGATTCACAATGCGCTCATTTGACATATTCAATACCTGACATTTAAAATTGACCAAACAAGAAAAAATGCAGAATATTATTTTGTGAAAAAGTAATATTATCGGCATTATAGAATTTAAATTAGTTCAAATTAATTTAAACAAACTATTGTTTCGTACGTTTATTAGTCTCATCTTTGCATCATCAAAGAAATTAGATTAATAAATTATTAAATTATATATCATGTTTAAGAGAAGGTTTAAAAGGACATATTCTGTACCTGCACTGGCCAAGCCAGTGACAAAAACTCTATAAGAGGAGAAGTACAGATATTATAATTACAAAAGCAGTAAGAAAGCCTTCTACTTTATTAAGTGGAAGGCTTTTTTTATTGATTTATCTACAGATTATTTTTACATACTATTGGTATCGTCTTTTATTTTATAGTAGAAATAAAGCAGGGCATATCACTTATATCTTTTGTTTTAGTAATCAAATCCAGCTTTCCCAAAATGCAGGAATTTTCTTCTCCTTCATATTGAGCATATGCACTCAAGATTAAATGGCCACTTTTGTAATCCACCTTTATTTGTCGAACACAAAGAGTAGTGACTTCTGAAGCATCAATCAAATCTTTCATTGCAGCTTCTTGTGTCGAATAGGCTATTTCACCAGTATTGTCTAATCTCGTAAGTTCTGAAGAGAACGCCCTATTTTCAATAGCTATTCTGATTTTGTCCTTTGTCAAGTCTGTCTCTCTTGGCAGGTCAAGCAAAGGGTAATATTTATCATCAGCAGTAATATTAATAATAAAACTATCACAATTATAGGCTCTCGCCCAATCAAACTTCACTTCATAGCAAACTCTGAAAGATATACCTTTCTTCCAATTGGTAGTTGAGGTTTTATGGATAGTAATATGCGTATCCATAAAATCTTCATTCAAGTTATTCTTTTCCTGAAAAAGCTCTTTCCATATTGGAAAATATTGATTACACAATTCAGTACTGCAATTATCTTCGGGTATACGATCTTCAGGTTCCTGTGGAATGCAAGATGTTTTTTTCTTTTTGAATCCATCTTCTACATGGGTGGGAAATATAGACTCTTTTTCACAAGAAGTAATGGTGAATAAGAGGACAAGAAAGATTAAGGAAGTCCGCAACATGATCATCTTTTTTTCTGGCTTAAAATATACTATTAAAAAAGACGAGAATAACATAAATAAGGTTGGAAATTAGACTTTTGATGTATCAACCTTTGTAGTAAAATCTACCAGTCCTACATGTAAATTATCATCTGATTTCCAACCTATATTTCTAAAACTCTAACTAAAAATAGGAGACATCGCGTCACACAACTTTTAATGTTGCGCTTGCTTTTTTCAAGCAATTATTGCAATACCTCGCTTACTTTTACTTCACTTTTGTTTTTTTCTGGGTACTTATTGCCACATCTGGCTGCGTCATCGTTGCCCAAGTTCTTTCCAATTGAGCAATCTTTTCGGTCGCACCAGCTCGATGCAGGATATTATTCACCGCATTATATGCCGAATCCAATGCACCTACAATCCACCCATGATGTACAGAACAACATTCTCCAGCCAAATTGAGACAGCCATTGAATTCTGGTGTAAGCAAGGTTGGATACAGATTTTTGAATTGACCAGGTGCGAAAAGTGCAAAAGCGCCTCCTCCTGCGTGATTGTCCCAAAACCAGGTCTTGGTTGTTACCTCAGGATCGTAACCAGCAAAAGCATCATATACGTCTACTTCTGGATATAGATATTGTATTCCTTTGAGGCATTCATTTACCCGCTCCTTATCCGATAGTGCACCGAGTCGTTCAGCATCCTGTGCCCAACAATAAATCTGAAGTACTCCACCTCTGGCCGCGTAGCCATACGATGGATATACGATTTGTCGATTCGATCTGTCGGATGTACCTACACCAAGGCCCGCACCTTGTCGCTTTCCAAGTTTAGCCCAAAATTGACTCTTGAAAGTGATAAATGCTTTGAAAGATGGCATATAGTTGCATTCTCGTATTGCTCTGGCTTTGGCAAAAGACAAATTATCGAAAAAATTGGTCTTCAATTCTCCACTTAGATAGGCTCCATTCGGCAATGTACTGATCACATAAGGGTACTCTTTTTTGATAGTTCCACGGTCATTTTTTATTGTGACCTTCATCCCTCCATGCTTGCTGTACAATTTAGGATCATAATCCACTCGAGTCACTCGATGATTCATGAATACTCTCTTCTTCCTTTTCGAACGTTTTCCTTTGACAGGTGGAATAGCATCAGCATGCGGTACCGATTTTGGTGGTTCGGCTGCTGGAGTGAGGTTATCAGGAGAATAGCCCTTTTCACCATTTTCACCAGGAATCATTCCGATCAGCTGTTGCGCCCTATATCCATCAGCAGGCAGTACACCATGTTCGAGATTGAGCACCTTTCGGCATGCATCTGGAAAATGCTGCATCCCTTTATCTACTGTGACCATATATATCTCAGTATCCTTTTTATTATAAGGATTCAAACTTCCATTCCAGTCATATACCGCCAATACCATCTCGACAAAGGAGACAGAGTACATCCCTGTTCCGACATTCATCGTTTCCAGATAACTCGTCACATTATAAGATAGTGTATCCGACTTTTTACCCATTTTAGGATCGTAATATTCTCCTAATTGACCAAGTGTAAAGACATTGGTAAGGTAAGCCCACATAGAATAATGATCATACTTCATTAGTTTTTTAAATCCTAGCTCAAAGGATTTATCTATCGCTTTGAGAAATGGATCAATGACCTTATCCAATATTTTATTGATGGGCAAATAATCATTGCCATCTTTATCTTTTACAGGTGTCACCCAAACCATCGGTAAATCGCCACCTTGGTCCACTCCAAAATTCAAAGAGTTGAGCGAAGCATTTTCTGCTTCGATAGGCGCAGGCATATTATTGTATCTAAGTCGTTGGACATTGGAATTGTAATAAAATTTTCTCCATTTTACCATGTCACTCTCCAGCTTGTTTCTTTTCAAAACTGCATTGACCGATAGCGCCAAATGTTGGACGGGTAGCATATCATCAGAAAATTGAGGGACACGCATTCCTCCAACCTCTCCATACAATCCGGCTTTGTCTTTATTATCTGCGTCATAGTTGGTCGAGTACCATGTATCTATCCTTCCTCCGACTCGTTCAGAAGCTTCGAAGATTTCACAATCGATTCCAAGAGATTGCAAAATCAACCCGGAATACAACCCTGCAAATCCTCCACCGATGATTCCGACCGTAGTCTTGTCCAGTGGATCACTTAGTTTTTGTAATAATTTCTTGGGCTTTTTTTGTGAACGTTGGCTATTCAATTCGTTCATGTAGTCTGACCCATGGTGCTTAATAATCCAATCAGAAAATGCTTTTTTGACCGATCTGGATGATTTTGATTTCTTTTTGAAGTCCAGTTTTCGGGGTGTTCCGGATAAATAACTCATATGATTTTTTTTGAGGTAAGATTTGGATTAAAAGTAAGTCTAATCATTTAATCCAGCATGCGTATAAATACGCGATCTTATAAAAAAATCACAAGAAATAATCTTATCGAAGAGGTATGCCTATGTATTCAATTTAAGCCCATTATTCCACCGCATTTCCCGAAGGCCTGCGGAAATTTGGAGCATTACTTAATCGCATCATGCAGCAGCTGCACCAAATACTTCCTCCAACCAATCATTGACAATACAGTCCAAAATCAAATGCACTCGGGGTTCATTACTGTGATTATGTACTTCATGAATAATATTGAAATTACAATACCAACATTCGCCTTCTTTCATCTTTACTGGTTCGCCAGTTAAAAGTATTTCCACCTGATCATTAGTCTGCACAGGAATATGAAGTCTAACTTTTCCATGTTCAAACGAATATCCGCTGTCTCTGTGTGGCTTGATACTAGCTCCAGGGTCCAAGGTATGTATTCTGAATGTTTCAGTTCTACATTTGAAAGTCTCAAAAATAGATAGTAGATAAGGGCATTTTTTAAGCGCCTCATTTGGAAAAAATTCTATCGGTGTATCGGGGTCAGTTGGTCCACCCAGCGGCTCGATAAAATGCTTCAACCAAAGTGTATTCAATGTCACTGATGGGTTGTAGATATCACTATACTCTGTTCTGGTAAATTGTGCGAGCTCTTCCTTCATTTTAGAAGCATCAAATTTAAAAGGTAGTTTTAGGGCATTCATTTTGTTGATTTATTTAGGTTGTTATTTTTTCATTCTTTTAAGTAAAAGAATCTCAATATATCATTTCTGATATGGATTAGTAATAAAAGTCGACAATGTATTTTGCAATATTAATCTTTTGCCGTGATTAACAACCAGGAAAATTTAATACAATACACCAAGAAACTAATCTTTCTAGGGAAATTCCAGAATATCAAAATCCCTTCTTTGACCAGAATAAGATTCAGTTTCACGTAAAGCCCAATTTTGGGTTTCAACTTGATATAATTTGATTTATAATCACTTCTCGCATCAACAATCAAATCCGCAACCCCCATCAAGGTGCACAGTTGAGTGAAGAATATAGCAAAGGCATGACCTGGATCTACATGCATAAAAGACAAGGGCAACTCACCAGTTGATTTTCCTTCCAACATAACCAACTCTATCAATTCATCTTCACTCAAAACATGTCTTTTACGTTCAGTATAATCAAAAATTTCTGAGACAGCCTTCGTAAATCTTTTTTCGATATTGAGCTCTTGCATTATCTTTTTTAGGACAAACATTTTGTCGGAAAGGGAACTTGTACCCAATGGATTTTCCCAATTTTCTTCTTGATTTCCCAAATAACGGACCAAGGACTTTGTAACCTTTTCCCGCATTTCATAGGATGGAATTTCATCTATAGATTTATCGACTTCATCAATACCAAGAATCAAATAGTCCAGCATCAGTTTTTGCCTATCAGAAATTACTATTCCATATGCATCAGTAAGCACATGCAATTCATCGCTAAGTTTTTTGTAAATGGATCGTGAAGAGGTCCATATTGGATCGTGTAAGTATTTATCCTTCAAGTTTTTCGATTATTAATAATAACTAATACACCCGTAATCATAAAAGGCAAGGTCGAAAGTAATATTTTATAATTTGAACTTATTATTCCAATAAAAGACATCAATAAAAATAGAATTCCAATACCACCCAAACCCAAATAGGTCAGAATTTTACCTGGTATTTTTTGAAAAAGCGTGTAAATCAATATTAACTGCCCAATGAAGGGAAGGAGAACAAATGGGTGAAGTATTGAAGCAGGATTGCGAAACATCTTAACTAAAACTTCTGCCTCCACTTCATATAGAAACTGGCTATTGTCTTCTCCCCATTCAAGATATCCAATAAGAGAAAAAAGGATCAGAAAAATATTTAAAATTTTTGCTTTCATTTTACATCATTCAAGATACAATTGAAGTTGATTTCACACAACAATAGCATTATCTATAAAACTCAGATTGACAAACTAATGTGATTTTTTTAAATGTTGACTATTTGCAGTCCAAATCTCAATTAATACCCTAATAAATCACGTATTTATACCTATATAAATTTATTTACAAGATTTATATATTGTCCTTGAAATAGATTCCTAAATTTTCAAAACCAAATTAATGAAACACCTAATTAGATTGGCAATTTTGAGTATTTGTTTGGTAATTTTTTCAAGCTGTTCAAAGAAAACAACTGAAAATTTTACACCAACCGATACCTATCATCCGCCCAATTCTACTACAAGCAGTACAAACAAAAATTCCATAAAATCATCAAATGAACCGACTACTGAAGAAAGCACTTTTTGGATTGGCTCTTCCTTGAATCACAATTTTTCCATAGAAGCAGGTTCTATAAACCTCACCGGAGTATATGCAATAAATAATAGGGAGAATTTGGAAAAAGACGCTTATGGAAATTTGCAATTCTATCCAACAAAATCATTGGCAGATATGGAATTTTTCAAATCTGAAATTGGCAACTTGGATTATGTCGAAGGAACATATTACAAGGTAGAGGGTATAAAATATTATTTGGGTTCCGAATTGTGGGCTGTGGCCGTAACTAAAATCCTTCGAAAAGTTGATGCAAGTAATCCAGGAAGGACAGATGACAAAATGATTGTTGGAAATTCTGCTAACTCTGCTAATTCCACAAATATTTATACATCTGATTCAAACAAGAATACAACGACAAATAGAACCACAAGAACCATCAGAACAACTAAAAGATGGCAATCTTCTAAAACGGAGAAGAGTCAAAAAGGAGGAATGGAAATGTCGCAATCGAAGAATCAAAATGCAAGTACAAAAACGATTACTCCGACAGAATCCTGGCATCCAGACGACAGTGGTGATGAACCAATAGTTATGGTTTCAAAGAATCCACCAACAGTATTGGTGGGTATATTCTGGGTCAATTCTTCAAGAAGTGGTACTATTAGAACAAAGAACGGACCAATGAGTTATTCAGACTGTTTGGTATTGAATAGCGTGCCCAAACTAGAGGAAGATTCTGATGGTGGGTTAATATTCAGCAATGGAGATCCTATTACTCTTGATTTCATGTGTAATAATGAGGTAACAGGCTTTGATTATGAAGAAGGATATTTTTATCAGGTTGAAGGGTATATTGATGATGATGAAGGAAAGACGACGGGAGTTAGTGTTTACAAAGTCTTGCAAAAGGTAAGGGACAAAAACTATGAAAAAAATTCGAATAAAGACGAATATCAAAATATTGATCCTACTGAGTCCTGGCACCCTGATAATAGTAATGGCCAGCCAATATCTATGGTTTCAAAGAATCCACCGACACATACAGTAATGATGGGCAGATACTGGATAAATTCTTCAATGAATGGTACCCTTAGAACTAAAAATGGTCCAATGACATATTCCAATTGTATGGTATTGAATAGTAAGCAGAAATTAGAAGAAGACCCCTTTGGTGGGTTAATATTTTACAATGAAGGTTCTTCAACACTTGAATTTATGTGTAATAATGAAGTAAAAGGTCTTGATTATGAAGAAGGGTATCTATATCACGTTGAAGGAGAAATATATCTTGATGATGAACAAAATCTGAAAGGAATGAATGTAACCAAAGTCTTGCAAAAAGTTGAAGATATGGATTATGTCAAGAAAGCGGAAGAAATGATTCTACATATAGGTCCAGGGAAGGCCAAGGGTTTTGCATTTAGTGGTCAAGAAATAGAATGCCTTCAGGTACAATACGATAAATACAGCTCATTTGCAGAGTGGTCAGCATATTGCGATCAAATTGCGGGATTCGACCCTGAGCCAGGATATCAGTATACCATAAAAATCAAACGTTCATATAAGAGTAAAAGAGAAAGAAAAATGGTTGCAGATGATTTTTCTCTAAATGATAAACTCGTCACTATAATTAAAACGCGCAGAGTACGATAAGTTTTTAGATACGCTTGACTAATACGTTTACTAATCCTTAGAAGTTTAGTAAACGTATTAGCTAAGTCCCCATTTTTTGCATAAGCTCAAACATCTTGTCTTTTAAGGTCATCATGGCCTTCAGCGGTCTTACCATTACCTTGAATTCTTTAATCTTGCCCTCTTCATTCAAGGAGATAATATCGATTCCATTTATTGTGATATCTCCAATCTTGGTAGTAAATTCCAGACAGGCTTGATTATCCGCAACTACCTCTTTTACATACTTGAAGTGATCGTTTGCAATTACATACATCGCAGCGGTCAAATATAATTTCGTGATTTCCTTTCCTTCCTGAGGCGTCCATACCACAGGAGAATGAAATACGACGTCATCCGAAAGAATAGCATCAAGCTTGTTTACATCTTTAGATTGAACCACATCATGCCACTTTTCTAAGGTCTCCATTTTCATTATTTTATATCAAAGCTACTTGTCTAATAATTGATCGTCAAAGTAACCAAAAATTTCCTGCAAGGTTTCATAGGTAGGATGTCCTTTTTCGTCAACAAAATCTCTTGTCAATATAGAATGACCCTTGCCATCCAATTCATGAAATATAATTCTTTGCTTGTTATCTAGATTGAAAGTTTGTTTAATCTTTTTCATTCGCTTTGGGGTACACAAGATATCTTTCACAAAATGACCACAATGCATCGGTCCAACTCTGTCAAGGTTGTCTTTTACATTTTCGACTTCTTCTGGACTCATGTGCAATCCGTTCGAATTGAATATTGGTAAAGAAGGTTGACTTGCAAAACCTGCGATGACATCCTTATTCGCCATAAGGGAAATGGCAAAATTTCCAGTAAGACACATTCCAATTACAGCTACACCTTTTACCTGATGTCTGGCTTTCAGTGTAGTGCACAATTCCGAAAGAAAGTCGACGACAGGACTCGATCTATTACTAGCAAGTAATTTGAATTCTCTACTTATACATACCCTAGCCAAATTGCGTACAATTGAGATTTTACCAATTGACCCAAACAAATGTGGCAAGACAACCGTATAATCCCGCTCCACGAATTTGTCGGCCAAAGCCAAGGTTTCTTGGCCGATCCCAGGCAGTTCTTGAATGATTACAACTACTTTGCTGCCATTTCCGATAGAATATACATCGTGCGCATATTTCTTTTTTGATTCGTAAAAGAACTTCTCCTTTCTATAGGATTCAATTTGAGTTATGCTTTTCATTCAATTGATATTATTCTATAAAAGGGTATCTCATTATCGCGGCAATTAATTGACCAGTTATGATATTTTGTTAAAAAAAATGGCACGCTTTATAATAGCGCGCCATTTTTGCAATTTATTATTTTTTAATGAGTTCTACAGCGACTTCAAATATTCAATCAAGTCCCATTTGTCATCATCTGAAAGTCCTTCACAATAATAATGACCCAGATTTGAATTACCAGGCATTATTCCAGTTCCATCCGCCTTCATAACATTGAAAACAGATGGTCCGCTATCCGTAACAAAACCTACATTAACAGGATCGAATTCCCGACTTCCTACATGAAATTCTTTAGTTCTCTCCTCAGGCAATGTGACCAGTTCCCACAGGTTAGGTACAGAACCATTGTGCAAATAAGGAGCCGTCGCCCAGATACCATTGAGTGGTCTTCCCTTGTACACCAATGAGTCTTTATTCATACTACCCATATGTTCTAGATGCTCTCTCAATATATCTTTGAGATTAGAAACACTCTCTTTTTTTCCAGCTCGTTTCGCAGGAATTAGTCCTGCTTCAATTGCCTTTACTGGTCTTTTAAGTACTACACCAACCACTCCGTTTACAGGAACACTTATAGCCGCTGTTTCAGCTCCGAATGGATCACCCAACAAAATTTCTTGTTTTGTACCTTCCAAAAGAAGTGACTTGGCTTTATAGTTTTTGATATTCTCCGCGGTGACAGGATCTGTTCCCAATTCAGATACCAATGTTTTGTTAGAAAAATATGGTTCGCC
Organism: Saprospiraceae bacterium; assembly: GCA_965230575.1. Taxonomy (GTDB): domain Bacteria; phylum Bacteroidota; class Bacteroidia; order Chitinophagales; family Saprospiraceae; genus CAJXUU01. The sequence continues at coordinate 1,850,392 of OZ246013.1, read as the reverse complement.
TTCCTTTTCTCTTGGTATCACCTCATGACAGCTTTTACATTTGCTATCATAGATTATAGATCCTCTTGCAACTTTTTCAACATCCAAAGCCGGTAATATATTCTCAGGCCATTGTGGAGATCGTAAGTCCATTACCCATGACTCCAATTCACCAAGACCTCTGAAATCTACTGTAGAAGAATATGCTATATCTATCCCAATCAATTGCTGCCACCATGGAGATGGTTCTATACTCAAATCTCCAAATACACCTACAACCTCACCTACATTTCTAACCAATGGACCTATGACTGGAGTATTCGGTGCAGAAGCGTCCCATTGTACTACGTCCGATTGGTGTGTTCCCCATAAAAATGGATACGACACAGGACCTGTTGGATAATTTTTATTGGATAGTGTATGCAACCCAAAAGCAGTTCCCGCATTCATAATATTTCCAAAAGCATCAAGTCTTGCATAACTGGTAAAGTCTTTAGGGTAGTGACTTGGGAGTGCATTCACAGCCTGTCTTTCTGCAGTAGCTCTTGCCAATTCAGCCACCTGAGAAAGGAGTTCTTCCTTCGCACTTTCAGAAGCATTATCACCCAATACCCCTTTTGCAAACCTGTTAAATTTCTCGGTATCGGTATGAGTACTGTTTAGAGACTTCACGATTTCACTATAGAATTTCACAAAATTTGCCAAAGTTGGCGCACCTTCGATAAGCATACTAGTCCCATTATAATCAATCTGATTTGTATGACAAGCGGCGCAGTTCATTCCAAAGCCTCTTGGTTTATTTTCACGTGCTCGAGTAATAGTAAATCCAATAGGTAGGCCAGATGGATTAAGCTTTGATGAAGCTTGTGGAAGATATCCCAAAGAATTCAAGAAATCTGCATTTCTGAACAATTGTTCATTATCAGATTGCTCTAAATTCGTAAACCAATCATAAGGCATTATTTCTGACCCTTGACTTGTAAACCAAAACAACTCTCTTTCTTTATCTGTCCATGCTTGAGGCAATGTAGTTCGATTTGGAATCGTACCATCTGCTGGCACCACAACTATACCACTCGTATCATCTGTATAATAATCGTCCTTTAAGGATTGAAAATAATTCCAAAGAATAAAAGCGAAAATAATGACTGCAATTATGAGTAGATATTTGTTATTAAGGATCTTATTTTTTAAATCGTCCAGAAATTTAGTAGAGTTATTCGTTTCCATTTTGATAGTATTTGCAGGTTTTTATTTAGTCCGAGACTTATAGTTTCTCGAGGTTAAAAATTTGAACAGCGATTATAGATTAAAATACGATTAAATAAACCCTTATATCAACGGCAAATGAGACAAGAAAAGGAATTTTCAATTCCTTTATTCATGGTGAATTTTTGGGGTTTAAAAAATGATTTCAAAATTTAAAGCGCTTCTAAATTAAGTCAAAAATGCCAGAAATAATAAAAAAGGATCAAAATCAGGGGAAAATACCTATATGAAGCAATTGAGTAGCACTACTTCCTAAGTGTGTTTTAATTATACTTTTGAGTGAAAAATTTGAATCGAAATCTATGGCTCAAATGCAGATAATACTACCTATCATTCGTTTTCAAGGACATCCATGTTTTGTAGGTCATTTCAAATTTAATCTCTGAATCACCGTGCAAGCCTACTTCTATCCAGCCCGATTTTCTATAAAATTTTTGAGCTCTGGTTCCTGGTGAAGTTCCCAACCACATGGTATCGTCCGTTTGTGAAAAATACCAATCCAGCATCAAGTCATGGAGTTTTTTACCAATCCCTCTTCCTTCATATTCTGGCTCCACAAAAAGAGCCCAGACGTTTCTTTCTTTAATATCTGCTATCGAAAACCCAATTATTCGTCCATCCATCTCACAAACCCACCCTTTTCCTCGATTGATTATAAAGTCTTCAACCACAAGATCAGTTATCAAACTTGAATCAGACAAGGTATTTTCCTTTACCGAATTTCTCACCGACTGAATCTGACCAATATCCTCAATTTGTGCCTCTCTAAATATCACAATATTTAATACTTTATCTCAATGTCTTGATTTTGTTCAATTTTTTATCCAGGACGAAAACCTTACCATCTTCACTGGTGGTTACTATTTTATCGTCAGTACTATTCCAATCTACACCCCAAAGAAGTGATCCAAGGTTGCGTTCTTTAATTAGACTTCCATCCTTTGACCACAGCCTCAGCTTGTCACTAGCCGTCACAAGCCGATCTCCTTTCCGAGTCCATTTCAAGTTCCTGTATTCAGCCTTACTCCTTTTTACCCTACTAATATTTTTACCTTTCGAATCCCAAAACATTAGTAGAGGGGGATAATCCACGATAAAGTCACCATAATCGCCAGTCACAAAAAATTCTCCAGAAGGGTGCCATTCTACGCAAAGCATCAAAATTTCAATTTCTCTTGGTATTATTTTGATTTTTTGTTCACTTCCTACCTCGATTATTTCAATATGAGAGCCCACAGTGACAATACGATCATCATCTGGATGCCAGCTCAATCCTGTAATGGATTTTTGTTCGGTCTGAATAGATTTGATCAGTAACCCCTCCTTAGAATAAATCCTCAACTCTCCTTCGCCATCTCCTACGGCCAGCTGAGTACCCGAGTGATTCCATCCGAGACCTCTCACGTATAAAATATCGAGATTGATGGTCGTTTCATTCAAAATATCAATTATCTGTGTGCTACCGCCTCCCGTCTCACTTTCACCATTTCCTTGTCTTGCAATAGCTAGAAATCGACCATCTGGATGCCATTTTATTTTTGTAATGGTATTCAATTTCTTAATAGATTTTTGAAGCATTAAATTGTCTGAAGAAAGAAGGTTCAATGAATTGATATTGCCTCCGACAGCAATCAATCCATCATCCGGACTCCAATCAGTAGACCATAGGACTTTGTCGAAAATAAATTTGGATTTAGAGGTACTGCAATTCTGAAGAAAAATCGCAATCCATATTAAGCCCACAATTTGATAATTGCATTTCATTGGGATAAAAATAACGCAAAATAATTTTTAATGGATTTTGTGACAAACTTACCATGTCATATTACAAAATTTTATTTTTTATGATAAATCTATTTTAATTGATTATTTGCATTTTTGTAACATTCTCAGATTAATCAATTACAATTATATCTTTTTGTGCTATTTAATTTTTTATAACTACTTGATTGAGCTATTTTGTGAAATTATTCAGACTTATTAAAACAAAACGAAATGGATTTAACAAGCATTATTATTTGGGTTTTACTTGGAGCAGTAGCGGGATGGTTGGCTGGACAAATTATGAAAGGAAGTGGATTAGGCACAATGGGCAACATAATAGTGGGAATAGTTGGAAGTTTCTTCGGGGGCTGGTTAGCGGGCCAATTGGGTATCGCTGGTGCTCAGACGGGAGGATTCAGCATTGCCAGTGTTCTTACGGCAACAGCAGGAGCCTGTGTACTTTTATTTATTATCAGCCTCGTAAAAAAATCCTAACCCTACAAGAGTTACTTAATCTCACAACTGCTATTAAAGTCTTTCTACTAGCAGTTGTGATTTGATCTGACATTATTTGCTTTCTCCATTGAAAATCCCATTCTATGGATGACAAGACTTCTCTAAATTCGATCCTATTCCTCTTCAATTTATACTTCCAATATTCAATACTTCAGACAATTACATTTTACCTGAAACATTAAATAAAAGGTGCTCTCCACCTTAAAAACCTCAATCTTAGATACAATCAAACCTACGTCATTTAGACCCTAGATCGTACCAATATTTACATTTTGAAATTAGCATGTACTTGTTACCAATTAATTTTTTTAGACAATTAGTTGTCATTTCGCGCTACATGGAAGGGTAATTGGTTTTAAAATGGCATGGGTTCATTTAATTTTATAACACGGCATATAGTCCACGCATTTAAAATAAAGTGAAACGAACCTGAAAATTTGGACTACAAAAAATCTAAAATATAAGTATTTACAATGATGAAAAATCTAATGACCCTCTTTTTATGTTTTATAACTGCAATTGGTTTTGGACAAGTCCAAAGTGTAGACTATTTAATGAAATTTAATTGCGAAACGAACCAGTATGACGTAAGTCTGATCATATTGGAAGGTTCTGCAACTACAATTCCTCAAAGAGCTCAATTCAATGCACAGATATCTATTGTAGTTCCAACTGGAGAGGGAATAGTTATTACAAACAAGTACATGCCTCTTCAAAGCAATCAAGATTATAATGGTAGTGCACCATTGGATTGGGCATTAGGTACTCCAATATATACTCCTGCAGCTCAGCCAGAAAATGATTTTTATTCTGTTGTTCCAAAATTATCTCCAGCTTCATTTTACAATGACCTTGAAGAAGGTGATCAAGTGATGTTGTTTAGTTTTACAGCAGGTACCACTGGACAATACAATGATAAAATTAGATTTTTTAGAAATGGTATTGACCCTGATGATAATGCTCCTGGCATGGGAGGTGGAGATTTCTCAAACGGTTTCTCATTGGGAGGATCATTACAAATATACAATGGCAATGTAGAAGAATCTTGCCTCACTGACATCAATGAAGAAATATCCATTGCAGCCAATGTATATCCAAATCCATTTGAAAATCAATTTTCAGTAGAATTGCCTGTAGACGTAAAAAGCATTAAAGTCATAGGTTCAGAAGGAAAAGTATATTATCAGTCCGCCAATAAATCTAAAGGTATCTTAATGATTAATGCTTATGATTTTCCAAGTGGCGTTTATTATTTAAGAATTGAAACTGAAAACGATATAACCAGTAGAAAATTAATAAAATTTTAGAGTTAGTTTTAAAGTAAGTAGTTTTATGAGCTCAAGGAATTTTAAAATTTCTTGAGCTTTTTTCATTCTGAATTATGTCCTTCAACTTATCTTAATTCTAATCACATTGCGCCTTACGGTATATGTACAATCATTTTTCTGATTTGGAAATATTGATATCTTTGAGAAAACTAAATTTTTATGCGGACATTTATAAAGCTGGTTTCTACATGCATTTTATTATTGTTAATCGTAGAATACAGCGCTGCACAAAAAGAAAATTCGTCCGATAATAAAAACTTTGAATTTGGTATTGAGTTGCAAATCTATCCTACTGGCATCATTCCTGGGATCCGACTGGAAAAGTATTTAGACTCCTCTTCTTCATTAAATTTTAGACTTGGATATCAGTTGATCGATCACAGAGACTTAGGTGTACATGACAATGAGGAAGGTTCAGGATATGGAGCATCAATTGCATATCGCAGATTTTTTAGCCCTGATCATGAAGGCATTAGCCTTGCTTTTCGAACCGATTTATGGTTTAATGAAATTGATTGGCAAGATGAAGCTCTAGAGGGCACTTCAAAAATCACTGTCATCCAACCTACTCTGATGGGCGAATATACGTTTAGGCCAAATGCCAATTTATCCATTACTCCATCACTGTCTTTTGGTTGGGAGTGGAATGTTAGTACAGATGGCGAACCTACAGGTGAAGGAGCGATCTTATTAATTGGATGCACTTTCGGATTCGGAATGTAAAAATGATAATTATTCTATGCCATTCGAAATTTCATCAGTGACTCATTTCATTCATTGAAAATTTCATTTTCGTTTTTATTTTATAAAAAATCGCCTGCCCATCGCTGACGCGTTCCCTCCCTTGTAAACTCCGTTTCCATTTTTATTTTATAAAAAATCGCCTGCCCATCGCTAACGCGTTCCCTCCCTTGTAAACTCCGTTTCCATTTTTATTTTATAAAAAATCGGCTGCCCATCGCTAACGCGTTCCCTCCCTTGTAAACTCCGTTTCCATTTTTATTTTATAAAAAATCGGCTGCCCATCGCTAACGCGTTCCCTCCCTTGTAAACTCCGTTTCCATTTTTATTTTATAAAAAATCGGCTGCCCATCGCTAACGCGTTCCCTCCCTTGTAAACTCCGTTTCCATTTTTATTTTATAAAAAATCGGCTGCCCATCGCTAACGCGTTCCCTCCCTTGTAAACTCCGTTTCCATTTTTATTTTATAAAAAATCGGCTGCCCATCGCTAACGCGTTCCCTCCCTTGTAAACTCCGTTTCCATTTTTATTTTATAAAAAATCGGCTGCCCATCGCTAACGCGTTCCCTCCCTTGTAAACTCCGTTTCCATTTTTATTTTATAAAAAATCGGTCGGTCACCCTATTTTTTAGGGGGTATAGGTGGCGAAAGGTGCTTTTTTTATATCTTTACCCCCATAATAATTACCCATTCATCTAAAATAATTATAAAATGTCCACCATTCGTTTTAATGCCCTAAAAGAAACTTTACGAAGAAAACCAATAAAAGTTGAAGAGCAATCTGTAAAGCGTTCTGAATTATTTGGCAAAAAAGTATTTACACCAAATACTTGTCGACAGTACATGCCAAAAGAAGCATACACTGCAATTCAAAATGCGACTACACATGGAACAAAAATTGACAGAAAATTAGCAGAGCAGATCGCTTCAGGAATGAAATCCTGGGCACATGAGCAAGGTGCTACACATTATACACACTGGTTTCAACCTTTGACAGGCATTACAGCAGAAAAACACGACGCATTTTTTGAGCCCGTCGGTGATGATCAAGCAATAGAAAAATTTGGTGGATCTCAATTGGTTCAACAGGAACCAGATGCATCCAGTTTTCCAAATGGAGGATTGAGAAATACTTTCGAAGCAAGAGGATATACTGCCTGGGACCCTACATCACCCGCATTCGTCATGGGATCAACACTTTGTATCCCTACCATTTTTGTTTCGTATACTGGAGAAGCATTGGACAATAAGACACCCCTCCTAAGAGCACTACAATCTATTGACCAATCAGCAACAGCTGTGGCAAAATACTTTGACAAGAATGTAACCAAGACCATCACAACACTTGGTTGGGAGCAAGAATTTTTCTTAGTCGATAGTGCCTTGGCAGAATCAAGACCAGACCTCCTTATGACTGGTAGAACCCTCCTCGGTCATTCTCCTGCAAAGGGTCAACAATTAGATGATCACTATTTTGGATCCATTCCAAGAAGAGCAATGGGATATTTGAGAGAGTTGGAAATTGAATGTATCCAATTAGGGATTCCAGTGAAAACGCGACACAATGAAGTAGCACCAAACCAATTTGAAATTGCACCCTTGTATGAAGAAGCGAACTTGGCCGTTGATCACAATTCATTATTGATGGATGTAATGGAAAAAGTAGCTCAAAATCATAATTTCAAAGTTTTGTTCCATGAAAAGCCTTTTGCAGGAATCAATGGCTCAGGCAAGCACAACAACTGGTCATTGGCGACAAATACAGGAGTGAATCTTCTTTCGCCTGGAAAAACACCGATGAGCAATCTTCAGTTCTTGACTTTCTTTATCAATACGATAATGGCTGTTCACAATCATGCGGATCTGTTGAGAGCCTCTATTGCTACGGCGAGTAATGACCATAGATTGGGAGCAAATGAAGCACCACCAGCCATTATTTCTGTGTTTATTGGAGAGCAGTTGTCAAATGTATTGGATAATCTGGAAAAGGTATCTAAAGGAAAGTTGACTCCTGAAGAGAAAACAGATTTGAAATTAAATGTTGTCGGTAAAATTCCTGACGTATTATTGGATAATACCGATAGAAATAGAACTTCTCCATTCGCTTTTACAGGAAATAAATTTGAATTTAGAGCTGTCGGATCTACTGCAAATTGTGCTGTGCCGATGACTGTCTTGAATACAATGGTATCAGAGCAACTAAGAAAATTCAAAATCGAAGTAGATCAGTTGATTGATACAAAGGGAATGAAAAAAGATAGCGCCATTTTCAATGTATTAAGAGACTATATCAAGAAGTCAAAAAGTATCCGTTTTGAAGGAGATGGATATTCTGATGATTGGGTAAAAGAAGCTAAGAAGAGAGGCTTGAGCAACAGAAAGACCACTCCAGAAGCACTTAAAGCCAAGGTCACTAAAGAAAATGTCAAGCTATTTGCTGATCACGGTGTATTGAACGAAGCTGAGGTGCATGCCAGATATGAAATTGAATTGGAAGAATATACCATGAAGATTCAAATCGAAGGAAGGGTGCTCGGTGATATTGCAACCAATCATGTAATCCCGACAGCAATCAGATATCAAAATACATTGATCGATAATGTCAGTGGATTGAAAAATATTTTTGGAACCGGGTTTAAAAAATTGGCCAAAGAGCAAATTGAAATTATTCAAGATATCTCTTCTCGAATAAATGAAATCAAAACCAATGTGGATAAGATGATTGATGAGCGCAAAAAAGCCAATAAAATGACCAATGAAGAGAAGAAGGCCAAAGCTTACTGTGAAAAGGTAAAACCGTACTTCGAAAAAATTAGATACCACTGTGACAAATTAGAAATGACCGTTGATGATGAATTATGGCCATTGACAAAATATAGAGAATTGCTATTTACAAAGTAATTTTAAAATTGAAAAGTTTTTATACTTGGAGAGATTGGCAAGGTTCAATCTCTCCATTTTTCTTCTTAGAGAATTCTTTGTGAATCCTTTACGAATCTCCGTGGACTTTGTGGTTTAAAAAAGACCCGAGCATTAAACAAAAATCAGGGCATTTTTAAACCACCAAGAACTTCAAATTTTGCCAAGGCTTACAAAGTACCTTCTCAAATTCTCTCAATCTTTTCCTTTCTTTCCCCTCTCTTCAATCTTTTACCTTTTAATCCCCTATCTTGGCATTTCTAAAAATTAAAATCAAATATGTCTAGACCATTATCCATACCAGCTGCAGAAGAATTTGGTGCTTATTACCAGGGTTATATCAATAAAGTAAGTGGAAATCCAATTGATCTATTGAATAATCAAATTGATATTTATACTGATTTTATTAAAGAAAATAGCGATCGCATGGATTATCGATATGCCGAAGGCAAATGGTCTATCAGAGAGTCACTGATCCACCTGATCGATACAGAACAAATATTTGCCTATCGAGCCTTGAGGATAAGTCGTGGAGACAAAACACCATTGGCGGGATTCAATCAAGATGATTATATCCGAGACAATAACTTTGATCATATTACACCTTGGGACATCCTGGAGGAATTTACTTTTCAGAGAAGAGCAACCTTGAGTATGATCAAAAAATTTACAGAGGCTCAAATTAACAATGTTGGAGTAGCTAGTGATACGAATACTTCGGTGCGAGCTCTGATTTATATAATGGCTGGACATGCCCAACATCACATCGATCTATTCAATGAAAGGTATTTGTAAGGGATGGCTTGGTATGTAAATGATACTTTCAATTTTGTAAAAAAACTTACGCTTCGACGTATGGTAAATGCGTTGCAATTGATAAGTTCATTTTATGTAACCAAGTGGATATGCAAGCCCATTCAGTGGGGAAATCCGATGACTGTCTCCATCGAACCTACGACAGCATGCAATCTCAGGTGCCCGGAATGCCCGAGTGGCTTGCGATCATTTACAAGAGAAACGGGAAATCTAAAAAAAGACTTTTTTTCCAAGACGATTGATGAGTTATACAAAGACTTGATTTATCTCATCTTCTATTTTCAAGGTGAGCCGTACATCAATCCAGATTTTCTGGACATGGTATCCTATGCCAATGAAAAAGGAATCTATACGATAACTTCAACCAACGGTCATTTTTTGAATGATGCCAACGCCAAGAAAACCATTGAATCTGGTTTGGATAGAATGATCATATCTGTGGACGGGACCACACAAGAAGTGTACGAGAATTACCGAAAAGAAGGAAAACTGGAAAATGTACTGGAAGGTGCAAAAAACATTGTGAAGTGGAAAAAGAAATTAAAGTCCAGTACGCCTCATGTCATATTTCAATTTTTAGTGGTCAAGCCAAACGAACATCAAATTCCCGAAATATATAGGCTAGCGGAAGAAATCGGAATCGATGAAGTAAAACTTAAGACAGCTCAGGTCTACGACTACGAACATGGCAATGACCTCATTCCTACAATCGACAAGTATTCCAGATACCGCCAAAAAGAAGATGGCACTTATCGTGTAAAAAACGAATTGCTTAACCACTGTTGGAAGCTTTGGCATGCTTGTGTAGTCAGTTGGGATGGCTTGGTATTGCCTTGCTGTTTTGACAAAGATGCAGAACACCGACTTGGGGATTTAAAAAATGCTAGTTTCCAGGAAATTTGGCATGGAAAAGAATATACGGCATTTCGAAAAAGCCTCTTGAAAGGTCGAGATCAAATTGAAATTTGTACGAATTGCACAGAAGGATGTAAGGTTTGGGCCTAGTCTATTTTTTTCCTTATTCCGATTTCCATTCCATAATTATATAAATGTTCGGAAATTGGTGCTTCGTAAAGTTCGGTAAAATGATATCGGTAGGCTACCTGTCCAAATACTTGATAATTATCACTGATGGTATAATTGCTGCCGATTGAAATAGCACCCACCAAATGAAAATCTCGGTTTGAGCTTGTACCTCCTCTTTGCGAAGAAATACTTGTTCCCAAATCAGTTATCGATTTTGTTCTTGTCGTCAGATAATAGGATGGAGAAATTCCAGCTTCAAAAAATGGTGACAATTTACCTGATGCAAATTCATACCTTCCCGCTATTGGTACTTCGACAAATCTATAGTCATATATATATTGAATCTCATGTGGCAATTCTGGATTTGGCATATAACCATCAGGCCCAATTTCTTCTGGCCACCTTAGTCCAGTAAAAGTCTCTCCTTTGTATCCCACACTTGCAAGACGAATCCCCGACTTCAAATAAAATCTATTGGTAAGTCTTTTGTTATAATTGATACCAATTCTCCAATTGCGTTTTCCCTCCTCCTTGCTATCTCTTTCCTCTATTTTATCGATTAACATTGTTTCACCAGATGGTGCTTTCAAATTCCGATAAGAATATTCTAATCCTCCAACAAAGTCAATCGAAGAATTGAATTGAGCAAATGCGAATATAGGGCACAAGATAAATGCTGTAATAATTAGTATTCCTTTCATTGATTTTTCCCTGATTTTGTAATTTGGTAACATTGGCATCTATATTTTTTGTTCGATGATATAATAATGCGAAAAATCAAAAAAACGTTGCAACGACTAAAATGTAATTCTTAATCCGTTGCCTCGAAAAATATATAGGTATTATATTTTATTCTTTTGAAAATCTACTTCATCCACCACACTTTAATATCTGTACGATCACCACCCATTTTACTTATTTGAGTCTCATAATTCTCTGAATTAAATGCAGCTTCGGACTGTGGGTATTGAAATCTGAAAAATTCATTTTCACTTCTTTCTCTAGGTACAAGATTTGTTCTACGAAGTACCGAAAAAGCTTCCCAGGGCTGTCGGAAACTATCTACCCATCTTTGCTCATATAACCTTCTCAGATTGTCTTCTGTCGCACCTTCGAATGTCATTGCATATTTGGGGTTGGTGGTCAAAATAAATGCATCGGCAGGTGTCGGTATTTCAGGTTTGTTGACCCAAATAGCAGAATTCTCTACAATACCTTTCCAAAAATTGATAGAAGCAATAATTCCTTCCTGGTATCTGCCTGCTGCAAGAATTGGATCAGCCACTACACCTATTCCTCTTAAAAATATTTCAGATTGTAAAAATTTCACTTCTGCTGCAGTCATCAATATTTCTGGAACATCCAATTCATCCCTTATCAGGTAAAAATTCACAGAAGAATATATATTATCCACTCCCTTATCCTCGTACGAAGCATCTCTTTTGTCCTTGCTGTATGGTTCTCCACCTGATTGGGGTGTATCCGCTGTAGGATTTTGAGGAAATGCCACCCACTCTCCTGCATTATTCTCTTCAAAAAAGAATCTCAATCTAGGGTCGAGTATTTCTCCATCATCGTCTGTCATGAAGTTCCAAACGGTGGATCCCATCCTCACCTTATTGTGTTCTCTGAATGACCAATTGACACCAAGATTTTCCCAATTCTGCGCAGCTGGACTCATCACAATATCCCCTCCTTCATTTATAAAATTAGCGCCGCTATCGATCAAATTTTTCACCCTTGGACCTGCAAATTCAGGATCAACATCATACATTCGGACCAAATGCCTAAGTAGTAAAGAATTACAAAATCTCGCCCACTTATCAGTGTTATCGCCTAAAAAAGTATCAAATGCACCATACCTCAAATATGATCCTATTGGTGCTTCACCTCCTCCCGAAAGGATGATTGATGCCTCTTCAAGATCTTCAATCAATGACTTATAGATATCCTCCTGAGAGGTATATTCTGGTTGGATTACTTCATCCGCTGCAAAAGCCTTTCCTCCCTCCAAATAGGGAATATCTCCAAAATAATCCGTCACTTGAAATGTCTTGTATGCCATCAAAACATTCAGCTGTGCTTGCACCATATCTGCACTTCTTGGGTCCTCTGTCAATGCATCAAACCTTTGCTGCAAATCACCCGCATTCTTCAGCGCATTATAATAATTGGACCATACATCTTCTGCTCCTCCATCGACATTCCCAAAAGTTTTTGCAGTAACCACAGCTTGCTCAGTAATATCGTATAGTACTTCATTATGCAAAAACAATTGCCTATTCCAGCCCAATTGTAATGACTGCACCAATCCATTAAACACAGCTCCAAAATTTACATTTGATGGTGCTAGTGGGTTTGTATTTATATCATCAAATCCTTTGTCACAACTCGTAGTCATAAGCAGGCAAATGGAAAGTATGAGTGTTAACTTTTTCATCTTAATTTATATTTCTGCACCTTAAAAATTAGAAGTTATTCTCAGGCTTATCGATCTCATGCTTGGGAAAGATGCCCATTCCAAGCCTTGAGCATTGCCTGATCCACTGATTCCTTCCGGGTTTACATTGTCAGGCAATGACGAATACAGATAGAATAGATCTCGACCTACAATTGAGAATTTTAAATCCTGAAAGAATCGCAACTTTTGCACATGTTGGGCAGGCATATTATAGGACAGAGCCACCTCTCTCATTTTGAGCCATGTATTATCCAATATACCTGGTGTGGTCAATATCTTGCCCCAGCCTCCTGCATTGGGAAGATATTTGTAATAATAGTGAACTACCTTATCATTGGGTTGACCATTTGCATAAACGCCTGGAAGAATCACTCCCACATCTCGGACATTGCCTTCGGGATCAGTATATGGCAATCCACCGCCATCTCTTTCTATCAAAGTAGAAGGACTTTGTCCAGTTTGTTGACCTATAACATAAGATCCAGCATAGATGTCACCACCTATCTTGGCATCTACTAATGTCGATAATGAGAAATTTTTAAATCTTGCTTCTGTAGTCCAGCCTCCTGTAAGTGTAGGAGATGCATTGCCAACTGGGACAAGTTTATCCGTAATTTCGTAATGTGTTCCTGCTTCATTCAATATGGGTTCACCATTTTCATGTCTTACATAGTCATATCCATAGATAGTTCCATATTCCTCTCCTTCTTGTACCATAATCTTTGGTCCAAAATCACCCCAAATATTTCCAATCTCTAAGAATTGAGCTCCATCACCAAGGCTTCTTACAAAGTTCCTATTTCGAGCAAGATTGATACCAGTTGAAAAGTAACCGTTCTTTCCCTGCCAGACATTCGCCTTAATGTCCATTTCAAAACCATAATTTTCAAGAATACCATTATTGATTCTCACTTGTGAGGCACCTGAAGAAGTAGGAGTTGGGGATTCCAAAATCTGATCAAAAGATTTGATATAATAATAGGTAAAGTCTACGGTAACCTTATCATTCAATATGCCAAGAGTAGTTCCTACTTCATATGAATTTGCTTGCTGGGGTCGTAGATCAATAGGTGGTTTAATGTTTGGCAAACTTGCGGTTTGCTGGCCTCCAAATGTTCCCGTCGTATATACAAAATCCAATAAAAATGGATCTGTGTCAGAAGCCGTTTTCGCATAAGATCCCCTCAGTTTTACAAAATTCAACCATTCCCAGGGAAGGTCGATGGACTCCGTAAGGATATAACTCAATGATGCCGATGGGTAGAAATAGGAATTATTGTTGTCCGGCAATGCGGAAGACCAATCATTCCGTCCTGATACTTCCAGGAAAAGAAAATTATCATAAGAAAGATTCAAGAAGCTATATATTGAGTTGATCTTCTTATTATATCGCAATTCTCTTGCAAGAGGCAGATTGTTTGGATTGCTTCCTGTAAAATTATTGAATGAAAAAAGCCATGGATTTTCCCATCTGTTGGCAGTAGCATTGATTCCGTATTGATCTCTTGTCCATTGTGTGCCACCTACAGTGAAGCTGGCATCAAAGGCAGAATTGAAAATTTTATCTTTTTTCGCAGTAATGATCAAATCATTATTCAATACAAAATTCCTATCCAGTTCATTGCTATACAAGGCTTCTCCAATTCCAAAGTTATTCACCGGATTGAATCTTCTCTCAAATTCATTCAGATTAAAATCAAGGCCCAATCTTCCATTGATGGACAACCAAGTGAATGGAGAATATGCGAGACCGACAGAGCCAATCACTTTATTCCTGGATAAGTAGGTATTCTGATTATAAGTATTCCACCATAGATTAGAAGGTGTAAACGAAAATGGATAATTGCCTCCATAGGTGTATCTCGAACCATCTTCATTAATATTCAACTCTTCTTCCAGGCCTTTATAGGATCTCGGCCAACTGTACAAGATACCTTTCCCAAAAGAAGCATTATTATCATCTCCAAGTGAAGGACTGTTCTTCCTGTTGTAATTGATGTATGATATCCCAATATTCGAAACCAGCTTGTCACTAATTTTTAAGCTTGAACCCAGGTTGAATGTATATTGATCAAAATTGGAATTTGGAACTACGGCTTCATGATCCTGGTAAGTAAGTGAAACCCTCATCGTGCCTCGGTCATTGGCATTAGAAAAATTGATGTTGTGTGTAGTTGTATTTCCTGGACTAAAAAATTGCTTCAGGTTATCTGGTTGCGGTGAATAATCTCTGAGTTCTCCATCCCACCATCTTACTTGCTGTCCCAGCATTTCTGGTCCCCAGGATACGCCTGTTGAATAAAATCCAAAAGTTTCGGTTGTTGGTCTTCCATTAGGTCCATTATTAGAATGTATTTGATTAGGATAGGCAAGTTCACCTTCTGCATTGGTTTTGAAAGTTGGCTCCAACAGGCTTATTGGGCCACCAGCACCATATTTATTCTGGACTTTACGATATCGGTATGGGTTGATGAATTTATGGGTCATCACGTATTCTATACCTACACCATTCCTTTTTGACCCTTTTTTAGTTGTTATGAGTACTACCCCATTGGCGCCGCGCATTCCATATTGTGCAGAAGCGGTAGGTCCTTTTAATATGCTCACCTCCTCGATATCATCTGCATTGACATTATTGATAGCAGAACCCCAATCCGTACCTCGTCCAATAGCTGTGAGTCCAGGAGGATTTTCGATAGGTACCCCGTCTACAATGATCAAGGGTTGATTATTCCCAGTAATGTTATTGTTTCCTCTTATGGTGATTCTCGTCGTTCCGCCATCAACACCATTGGCCGAAGAGATGTTGACGCCTGCAGATTTGCCACTCAAGGCATTTACAATATTGGGTGCATTGGAAAGAGCAATTTCACCACCATCAAAATCTTCAGTAGAATAACCCAGTTCTCTTCCCGCTCGCTTCGGTTTGAGGCCCGTCACAATAACATTATCGAGCTGTACACCATCAACTTTCATCATTATATTCCAATTGTCCCTTCCAGATATCTGTATTGTTTCTGACTTGTATCCGAGGTAGGAAAATATCAATGACGAAGATTCTGAGCTCACATTGAGAACAAAAGATCCATCAAAATCAGAAATTGTTCCTAGACCAGATTCTTGATCTTGGATTGATACTCCAATTAGAGGATCTCCAGAATCAAAATCCGTGATAACTCCCGATATCTCAATTTGAGCATGACTGAAAAAAGCAACCATCAAAAAGAAGATGGTTGCTTTAAGCTTTATAGTTTGTTTGACCATTATTTATTCAAGATTTAAAACCACTTCACTATTCTATTACAACTATCTTCTTACTTGCAGTTTTTCCATTGGCACTTATTACTTTCAAAAAGTATGTACCATTACTACTTACAGAAATCGATTCCTTATTGTCCTTGACAGTTTGTTTTGCAATAATTCTTCCTTCAATACTGTAAAGAATCATTTGTCCACCTTTTAGATCATTTTCAAAATTGACTTGAATATTTCTATCTGTTGGGTTTGGAGATATAGAAAAAGCGGAGGCTACTTCTATGTCATCTTTAGTTGAGACGATTGCCAAATTGGAGAATAATACATTATCCCCAGGATTTTCATCAGAAGGGCTGAGTACTTCAACATACATATCTACTCCTGAAAATTCTCCCATTCCTTCAATATCGCGGATGAGGGTATACTCTTCACCAGGCTGTAACGTTTCCATTATATGGTTTTCAGTGATTAATTGTCCATCTCTAAAAAGTCTTATCACGAAGAAATCGACAGCTGTTGACCCATTGTTTTTCACTGTAGCTACAGCATCCGTAATAATCAAATTTTCGTGCTGATAGTCGAAATCAATAGCCGTCATATTGGTATAGTCTTCAAATCTTGTGGTGCTATTTTCAACAAGTGTAGAGTGAATTCTATAAAATGGCTCGGTGTGACCACTATTATTATATCCAGTATTTAATAAGTTGGTATATTCCTGCAATTCATAGTCAAATGATACTAACTCGCCAGCACTGATGGCATCAGTAGTAGAGAAGAAGGCAGGTATGACTTCCTGGCCAGGACACCATCCCGCTCTGGAAAAAAGCCAATTCCCATCTTGATCTGCACAATTATTCAATGCACAATCAGTTTTCCAAAGTAAATGATCCTCGAGTTTCGAATCATTCACCATTACTTGATGTGTAACAGCAAAAAACTCAGCTGCATTATTCGTATTTCCCTGACCGTGTCCTGTGACATGCATTCTTATATGTGAAGCTTCAGTATTATCGGCTATTGTATGAGAAACAGGTTCAAGGTCATAGTCAATTCCAGGATCTCCATATACATGATAATCTTCTTGATAAATAGAAGAAACTTTGCTATGTGGAAAATCGGCTTTCCCTTCTATCAATTCAAGATCAAGCGTGACCAACCAGCCCGATGGACCAAATACCTGAACGAATGAGTTAAAAGTAACCTCACCAGTAAGTGCGCTTTTAAAATCTGTGACATCAACAATCCAAGGACCACAAGCAATGCCATACGGTGTAATATATCGAGCTATTTCAAAAGAGCCATTTTCATTACTAGCCCAAACTTGTGCTGCCTGATCCCAAGGGTCGCATCCACCAGTAGGACAATCAACTGAAATATGTAATAGTATGCTTTCATAATTGGAAAGGTCACCAGGTAGGACTAGCGTGTTGGTTTGATTTTGCCCAGCACTTCCAAAATTATGCTGCTCCTGGTCAAATATATTTACCATATTCCCTTCTCTGGTCACAATATTTTTTCTTGTTTCATTATTCAAGGCATTGGAATCGTCTGGATGAGATATAATTACTGCAATCTCTGGATCCTCAACATCTATAAGATTGATGGGTGTGTAGAATGGATAATTCACTGCATCCCCTGCTTCCAGCCAATTGCCTATGATTTCTGTTACTACCTCTTCACCATTTACCAAAATAGTAGCTTCGGTACCAGAAAGGCCCATAGTGCCTACATTTTGGACTTCAATATTTAATTTGATAGGCCTCGAATTCATTTCAACTCGATCAATCCCAGCAATATTTTTGACACTAACATCAAAATCAGGTAGTCGATATCCATCTACCCAGTTATTATCATCCATATCCAAAGTGGTTCCAGAGCATGCCGCATCTACAAGGTTTTCTACAGTTGTACCACTTCCATCATTCATTGGAAAATATGCCACCAATCCAGTTTCAGTGCCAGACAGATCTACAGTTTTATTATCTGCGATTTGAGCTGTGGATCGTACAGTATTCCAAACCCTAAGTTCATCAATGATGCCATCGAATACTCTACCTGGAAATCCAGTAGATTCTCCAATTGTAAATGCCAATTCGCACGGCGTAGGTGAATCAGGATAGGTACCATTTGCCACTTCCAGTCCATCAATATACAAAGACATCGAACCATTATTCACGACCGCCGCCACATGATGCCACTGTTTGGTATTCATTATTGAAGGTGAGATGACTTCATTCCAATCGCTGCTGGCACCCATCACAAAGGACAACTTACCATTGTCACCACATCTAAATGCAAACCCTCTTTCATCTCCTACCCCATGTGCATCATTTGTGAAAATGCTTCCTTGCCAACTTTGAGATTTCCATTCTTCCGCGTATATCCAAGCCTCAATGGTGTACTCATCTGCAATAGTCAAAGCTGGTTTATTGGGAATGGTTACAGATTCAGAAACTCCATCAAATCTGAGAGCAGTGTTTTGTGCTTGTATTGTTCCGCAAAATATTAGAAATATAAATATTGAATAAATAGGTTTCATCAATTTGATTTTAGGTTTTTAAATATCTCATGAAATTATAAAATTGATACAATATTTATGTGTTAATTAATCAATTATTCCACTAGAATTCGTTCACCGACAAATAATATTGATAAGAGAGAATTTTTATAACTTGTATATCTAAATATTCGAACATTTATTTATACATCTCACATCCCTAAAGATTTATTCATAATTGATTTTAATGGGCTGACTTTTTAATTTTGAAGTCAGGACGTATTGGATTACATCCCTGGATTCTCGATTTACTTTTATCATTTCATTGGCAATATAATCATCCTCAAATTTGGACGAATATGCTCTATATTCCAGAGTGGCATTGTCAAAAGTCTCATTTCTCAAACAGGAATTTTGAAAAAATGTACTGTGTAGTTCAAACTCTTTGGAACCATTCGCTGGGATCAACACAAACTCTCGACTACTTCTTGTCTTCATATCCATAAATTCAGATTCGCAAATCGCAGATTCATTTCGCAAATCAAAATATTGGGGAACGTTTCCACTTACAGTTTCAGGCTTAGGAATATAAATGGGAGAAGAACTATTATTCACTATTTCAAATTTGAATATTGAATTTGTCTTATCCTTTGATATGGTCAATTCCCTGTCGATCAATCTGATGGTGGCATCGGCCTTTTTTCCAAAAACCATCCCATTGTTGCTTCTTTGAGCATGTAGTTGAGTTATCAAAACAAAGGCGATAAGACAAGACAGAAATTTTTTCATTTTTTTATTTTATTAATTTCAATGAATTGATTTAAGATCACTAAGGTTTATTGATTGCTCAAAGATGTATTTAAGTATTGAATTTGCATATTATTTACCTCAATTTTATTGAATTAGACCTTTAGGAATTTGCTCGTTCTATAATTTCTCTACGTTCGTCAATCCTATTGATATTTATTATATTTGGTTTGAAGCTAAAAAGACTGCAATTCATTAATTGTTCTTATTCTATTACTATTAAAGTGTTAATCCAAATCTTATGAGTGACGAACCCCAAAATCAAACCACTGAGCTAGGCCCTGAATCAAAATCCGACCTTTGGTTTTATCCCGGAGAAAAACTGAAACAAGGAGAAATGAGAGTCACCCTAATGGGAACAGGTTGGGGCAATGTGGTAAGTCCAGCTCAGAAAGGACCAAGTATCTTCGTCGAATTGGGCAATTACTACGAGGATAAAAGAGGCAATCAAAAACAGGATTCTTTTGTTTTCGATGTAGGTCCAGGCTGCATTCTTAATTACAATGCGATGGAAATCCCCATGTCTCGAATGAATAGAATTTTCCTCTCTCATTTGCATATGGATCATTGTTCGGACCTGCCATTCATATATTCATTTGGACCAAATCTAGGAGACAGATATGAGCCATTAAATATCTACGGTCCTTCCGGCCCAAAACTTCTAGATGCAGATGGCAAAGAAACTGACACCGTCCTGGGTACTTTGAATCTTGTTCGGGGAATGCAGCAATTCACCCAATGGCATACCACTAGTTTTCAAACAATGACAAGTGGATCGGATGAAAGTTATAAAATGATTACAGATGAAAATGTTTTCGAATTTGATTATCGAATATGTGATGGCATTGTATATGAATCTGGCGAATCGGGAAGAGATACTGATCATGTAGTTATCACTTCTTTCCCAGCGGTACATATTATAGATGGCGCGGTCAGTTACAAACTAAAATGGTCTCCCGCTGGACAGGATGAATATCTTGTTTTTGTGTATTCGGGTGATACATTGCCGAGTGATTTTATGATGGAATATGGTAGGGGTGCAGATCTACTCATTCACGAAACAGCACCTTCAATTGAATTGGTGACAAAAGGAGCTGGTTCTACCCTTCCCGAAGCGATGGCCATAGTATGTAATTCTCATACTCCTGCAAATAGTTTAGGAAAAATACTCGCTGCTACAAAACCCGGATTGGCGGTAACTACTCATTCACCAATGGATCCACGTGATGTATCGAATATGATTTCGGGAGTTCATCAAGGAGTCTCAATCGCGCAGGAAGGAAGTAGTGATAATGAAAAGATCAACTATCAGATTGGGGCTGATCTTATGGTATTCAACGTGAGCAAATCATCTGGAACCAACGAAGCAACTATAACTACCAGAATGTCAGCGCTTCTCGATCGTCCGTGGCCTGTGAGAATGGCCAAAACACCGCGTTCGGCTCCACCTCTTGAAGATCAATTGGAGTATTATCGAAAAGGGATTACCATGCCGCCAGATGAACGAACAGAACATGTAATTAGAGGAAATATTTTCGAACATGTAAATTATGCAGATCAATGTAAACTTTATTTTGCCGAACAACACAAACAATCTGATGATGCCGATGCGCGAAAAGATGAAATCCATAAAAAATTAGATGCCAAAATTGGAGATCAAGATGCTCAACATAAGATCGCAGATAAAGAGCATGAGATTGAGGATAAAAAACATGAGGTTGAAGATGATATTAATAAATTGAAGAGGAAGAAAGATTGAAAATTGAATCGCCCATTCCAATAACAATAATAAGTGGATTTCTTGGTTCAGGAAAAACATCACTATTAACCCACATTCTTGCATCTAACCATGGCAAAAAGATGGCTGTTTTGGTCAATGATTTCGGAAAGTTGAATATTGATGCCGAACAAATCTCAATGATCGAAGGAGAAACGATAAGCCTTACCAATGGCTGTATATGTTGTACCATTCGAGATGACTTACTTACAGAAGTGCTGCGATTATTTGAAAAAAAGGAAATACCCGAACACATCGTCATAGAAGCAAGTGGAATCTCTGATCCGACTTTGGTGGCTCATACTTTTATGATGCCCGCTGTTCAAGGTGTAGTAGAGGTGGACAGCATTATTTCTGTAGTAGATGCCGAACAGTTTTTAGATATGGACGATCGTTACATAGATCTAGCGCATAGACAAGTCAAAGTCGCCGATTTGATTTTGATTAATAAAATTGATCTTGTCCATAAAGAAAAACTCAATCAAGTTCGGCATTACATAAATATATTATCCTCCGATGCCAGGATAGCAGAAACTTTAAATAGTCGAGCTCCATTGCCCTTACTTTTAGGAACTCATTCCTTTGATTCTGGCAAGATTGAACACAATACTGAAAGGATAAACATTGAATTCGAAACTTGGACGTATAGGAGTGATGAGCAATTCACATTCATGGCAATCAGAAAGGCGCTTGAGGATATACCAAGCCAGATATATAGAGCTAAAGGATTTATTCATTTGGAGGCGGCACCCAATCATCGCGGCGTATTTCAAATGACTGGAGGCAGGTCGTGGTTGCGATTGGGAAAATTTTGGAATGCAAATGATAGATATACCAGAATAGTTTTCATAGCAAAAAAATCATCTGTCAACCCTGCAGAGATAAATGCAATTTTTGATCGTTGTCAAAAAGATTATAATCGAGAATCATTGGAAAAATCCGAACCGATTATCGTGAAAAATATGAAGACATTGTCAATTGTATTTGGATAATACTTACTTTATTGTTTGACTAGAATCTTTTGAGTAGAGATTTGTTTTCCCGATTTAATAGTCACCAAATACAATCCTTCTTTATCTAAAGAAAGATTAATTTTCAATTTATTTGGACTAGAAATAAAGCAAACCTTGCCAGTAGCATCAGTAATTTTTACCTCCTCTATCAAATTCATAGATTCAATGTAAAAAGTATTGTTGGTTGGATTGGGATACACCTTTATTTCGTCCAAAACGTGCAATTCATTTGTGCCTGTTGTTAGGATGTAGTCTACAAGAATATCATACATCGGATTAAAAAGCCCAAACCATGTAGTTTGAGTATTTGTCATCGTTACAAGGGTGAATCCATGACTCTTACTATGAAACATATCGGTCAAATTGGTATAATAACCATCATGCCCAATTACCAAATCTTCCGATGACACATTCGCTCGATGAATTCCGAGACCATAACCTGCGGTCCAGCTGTTAAAACTTTCAGGAACAAGCGTCAGCATTTGGTTCAAGCTTTCGGTACTGATTAATTGCTCGTTTAGAAGAGCATCCAAAAGTCTTCCCAAGTCTGTGGGGCAGGTCACGATATTTCCTGCACCATAGGCATAGCTCAACATCGATGTGGTAGGTTCTTCACTATAATTGGTAATTCCATTTCCAAAATTCCACCACACACCAGCTGTCGGTTCTGAATAAGAGTCATAAGCACCAAAATAAGTGTGGTTCATTTCCAAGGGCTGCCATATTCGATTCCTCAGTTCGACATGGACAGAATTACCCGTTATCTGTTCAATAATAAGGGCAGCAAGTGCGTAATTACTATTGGAATATTGAAAGTTGGTACCAGGTGCGAAGATGGGATTTCCACTGACTATATTTTCCAGGATATTTTGTGGCGTGTAGAAATAACTGAAGTCAGAAATTACATTGTTGCCGCTGCTTGGTGTCTCAAGATAATCAGAAATGCCACTGGTATGATTTAGCAATTGTCGAATCGTAATGGTAGGATTAAAATCAACGTCAAGTGAAATGTATTCGCTCCATGATTCATCGAGGTCTACCAATCCTTCTTCAGCAAGCATTAACATTAGGATGGCTACATTTAATTTCGTTGTGCTAGCACCATGAAATAGAGTAATATCAGAAATTGGAATATCATCTCTACCTACTCCAGCAGTGCCTTTCCATGTTTTACCATCAGGCATAATCAAGAAAGCAGAAACTCCTCTATTGCCTCCATTATTCACACTGGAATCCAGCACATCTTGAAGCATATTTTCAAGGTTGGGGTCAATTTGAGCTTCTGTATTCAGAAAAATACAAAGGGATAATATTACAAGTATGAATTTTCTCATTTGCTATTTTCAATATTCAATTTTGATATCTTTTGCAAGTCTTTCGGTGTTGCCGCTATATAATTTGTAGTAAAAAAAGGCTGCAATCCCTCCTACTAAAGAAAAAATAGCCAGCATCCAAAATACATGTTGATGCCCTTCAACACCTGGCGAACTATCCAATAGATAACCCATTCCTGGTCCCGCAAAAATATCGGGTGTGTATCCCACAAGAGAGATGAGCCCTACTGCCGTACCCGTCAATGCCAATGGTATTTGCCCTTTTTCCATCACTGCAAAGTACAATGAACGAGCTGCATACACACCTGTAGCTACTATCAAAATGGAGACAAAAAACAAGGAAGTTGTGGAGGCTGTAACTATCCCTGTGGCAAATAACAATGCTCCTATAAAAGAAATAACAAAGCTCATCATCAACCAAAAGGTAGTCTGAGTTCGGTCTGCTAATATTCCTATGGCCACACCAATCACAGGTCTAATAAAAAGTAAAAATGTCCCTACCTGAGCAGATTTTACTTGATCGTAAAGCATCACTTCTTTTGCATAGAGCGAAAACACATCCGTGATTTTATATCCTACATATGCGCATAAAATGATAATCATTAATAAACCAACTGAAGGAAGACTCAGTACTTCTTTGATTTGTGATTTCGAGATCTTTTCTAAGACGATTTTCTTCTCGTCTACAATGTCCATTTTCAAAAAAAACCACACCAATATACCCACCAAGACTACAATCCCAGATGATATCAAGATTACATATCTGAATGCCGCCCTGCTTTCGGTCACACTCGCTTCGGCAATTTCTGATGTAATAAACAGCGAAAAAATCAATACCCCCATGGTCCCAAAAAGTGCACCAACCAGTCCTCGACCACCGTCTAAAAAACCAAAAGCTTTGCCTTGAGATTTACTTCCACCCCAGACGCGAGTAGCTTTTATCATAGAAGCCCAGAATAAAAATATGGTCGTAAATCCCCAATATCCATACAATGCTTTTAATGCCGAATAGCTTGGAAATGAAGCGTAGACCAAACCACCTGCGGCGGTAAGCCATAATGCCACAGCTATCAATTTTCTGGGTAGAAATCTATCTGCAAGCACTCCTCCAAAGAGATATGACAAAAAGGCAATGATCCCATAAATGGAAAAACACAAACCCAATTGGGTATTATCAAGTCCGAATGCATCGAGTACCGTCGGTCTAAATACTCGGGCCAGTACAAACGGGAGAATGAAAATAGATTCTCCAGCCAATACGAGCAGGAGGATGTAGTGCCAAGGTGCTTTTTTCTGATCCATATGATTAAAAACTTCGACTTTTGATGACTAATTCAACTTTTGTCTCGAAAATAGAATTTTGCTTTAGATGTAATTTAATTCAACTTTGAGACTTTGTAAATATTTGATAGTCAAATGTTGACTTTAACCGCAAGGTACTCTAAGAATTCACAAAGGACACCAGGAAAAGAAAATAAGAATATATAAACTAGCGCACTTTGCGTAAATCATGGCGAACTTTGCGGTTAAAAATAAAATTTGACATTTTATGATCATAAATTACTTGTAATCTCTTAAAGTAGCATATCATTTTATATCACTTCTTAGTACTAAATCAGAATTCTTAATGTAAATAAACAATTTTAACATTAATGCTTTTTCGCAATCTGCCTCCATGTCAAATGCCCACTTTCTTCCCATTTCAACAAAGACCACATATAGTCAGAATAAATTGCCGTATCGATTGTACCTGGAGGCAGCTTCGATTTACTATAGTACAGACTGATATTTAATACGTTGCCAATATGGTACGGAGCCATCGTAAATTGTTCGTTATTTGGGCCATCCAATAATGTATTGGCTGTCACTTGATGATGGCAACCAAAACAACTGGAACCACTTTGGTCAAATGTCTCGAGGGTAGTATTGGAAAGAAACGTAGGATATACCTTTTGAGATGTTGGTTCCATCCATTGCGTGCTTACCAATTGATAATTTGCCCAAACGGTATTGGCCAAGGCATTTTGATAAGAAGCGTTGAGCGATTCAGTAGCTGCTGTAATAGGAATTTCTCTAACTATTTGACCCAAAGGTTTAATCGGATCGCCATCCGGATTGAACCAACTTGGATCTCTCAAGGAAGTATCCATGATCGTTTCATTTGGGCTGGGCACTGTATTCGAGGGTTGGGAAGAATCGGTGTTGTAGAAATTATAGTGCTTCTTCTTGATAAGATCTACTTCTGGGCAATTGTCAACATGTTCGAAGGTGGCCCAAATAGAGTTGGGTTGATCTTCCGTCTTAATAGAGATATGCATTCCTACCAATCCGACCTGCACCAAAGAACATTGGGGCTGCCAAGTAGTGTCATCGACAAAGTTGAGATTGTTAAATAATAAAGCTGCCCAAGCGGTGTGAAATTTTGTTGTATCATCTCCATCGCCCATAACTTTCCAGGACGTTTTGAGGTGCATTGCTCCAATTTTGTCTTCTAGTTCATTTACGTATTGAGTGACTGGTACTTTTTCATATACGGTATTACCCGACGAATCTTTTGTCGACTTTGCATGATATACTACCTTTTTCGTTACATTTTGTTTTGCTTTTTCGATACCATCTGCAGAATACAATTCATTCTCTACCACATAGTCAAATGTTTCCTTATTGAACACAACACCAGACCAGACGATGGTTTCATTCAAATCTACCAGCGGTTTATGAGGTCTACTTTCATTTGAAGCCTGAATAAATTCGTCCAATGGAATGATTTCGGCAAGATTGGTGATGCCTTTGTTCTTGGCTTTGGCAACTAGATCCGGACAAAGCTCGCTGTGCTGATGCCACCGCGTCCATCGTGCCTGGCGCTGCTGGTTGAGAGCATCAGGTTCGCCCCATCCAACAGGAGAAAAATTTGTTGTATCTCTTACATTCAAGAGAAATAAATCGTAGTTGAAGGAGTAATTTTCAAATAAGGCTCGGGCATCGGTTTTGTTTGTAATATTGCCCGTAGATATCGGTGTCAAGCCATCTGCTGGCCAACAAAGGGCGACAAATGTTTTCCACATTTCCGTATCAAACTGCGATTGGATGTCACTGATACTTCCCGAATAATCAATTTGATAGTTTGGAAAATTAGGCGATAGTTCTACTGCTGAATCTTCTACCGATGTACAACCGTAAAAGAGAAGCAAGAACATGGTTGTAGCGATAGAATAAGGTAGCGCAAAGTTTGAGAAAACTCGTTTCATTTTATTGGGGTTGGGGTTAAAAAATGATCCTTACGTTCCTTTCATCAAACCACAAAAGCACTACAAATACTCTAACCTTCTGAACTATAAGGAATTACACCCAATAAAGATAAAAAATTAAATGGCAATCTATAAGATGACGGCTTAAACAGTAGTAATCATATGCCTCGTACTATTTGAGGCATATGATTAGTACACTTCATTATCACTTCATCATTGCAATTACATGATGGCTTCCATCTTCACCTTTTTCTTCTGTCAATACCAAACTTACATTTTGTTCTTCTCCAGATTTGTTCAAGGCGGGAAGGGTCATCCATGAACCGATAATTTTTTTAACACCAGTAGACATAAATCTATTAAATCCACCATGATGTCCAGCTCTATGTCTATCGGGGATAATCATTTCCAACTGCTGACCCAAAAGATCACCATCTTGATACCCCAGAAAATCAGATCCTGACACTGATGTGATCTCTTGATTTGCATCGACTTTAATCATCATTTTCACCATAATACTCAAATTTTTAATATTAATTAATAAATAGATTTTTCAGGTTATAAAAAAGTGAGTCGTTTTGGATACATAGTATTTTGATCTTACAAATACTATGTACTACGTAATATAAATACTTAGATTAAGTATCTAAAATTTTTATGTCTAAAAGAATAATTAATCCTGATATCCAATTGTGTGAAGTTCTTGGTTTATGAAGCAATTCTGAAAATTACAAGGCGGTAAATTATGGAGCCATGGATTTCGTATTGATCAATGCCATCAAAGAGCAACAAGCAATTATTCAACCACAACTAGAGACTATTGCTAATCAACAATCGCAAATAGATGAGATATTAAAGACACTGAATAAGTCACCATTGACAGCAGATGATTGAGATATAATTAAACCCTACTTTTTGACCTTTTTAAGGGCGTCTAGGTATTTTTTCTTGACGCCATTTTCAGTTTCTGTTTTGGCCAATTTTTCAATTTTGGGAAGCAGTGATGTATTGAAATCTGTCTTTAGTTTTAGGATTTCACCCAGAGCCAAGGCACTTGCCCATCTTACTACTGTGCCTTCATGTTTGGTATTTTTCAATAAGTTTTGAATAGCAGCGGAGAGCTTGTCAGGAAACAACTTGGCAATGTTCGCTACTATCCTAGCACTTTCTCTTTTTATCCTTGGTGCTTCTGCTTTCAACGCCAGTACTGCAAAATCTAACACTGATTCGTCTGCCAGATTTGGGTTTTCTCGGGTGGCATACTCTATTGCTTCTATGCAAGTTGCTTGTGTGACTTTGTCCTGTTTTTCGGCAAAAGCCAACAATTCATCAATGGGCAATGAGCCATCCAAAAGCCATTCTCCAATTTGGGTTATTTTGGCCTTCGATTTAAGCGATTTATCTGCAAATATTGTTTCTAAAGTCATAACCTTTTAACGTCAAGAATCATGTATTCGGCGCCTGTTTCAATAATAGTGCGCTGATCAGATTGACAATGGCTCCGATCAAAAATACCATAATAAACATTACTATTCCTTGAAACCATGGAGTATAGGCAAATTCAGGCATTTGTGCAAGCTGTTCGTTGAAAGCTGCCAGTTCGACCTGACTTAAATCTTTTCTTTGCCATTCCATAAATTCATCTTTCTGAAGGGCAAAGAATATCATACTGTGGATGGCCATGACTATTCCAGCTATAGAAGTAATACCCAAGCCTATTTTGAATGCCTGGCCAAAACTCACCATACCATTGTTCAATTCATTTTTGAAATAACGAACACCCATTGGAATACACAATAGGGAAAGGGCTATGGTAGTGTACCCCATTGCCTGAGAACCGCTTACTCCAAGAGAATCCGCAAATAAGAGCCAGTTCAATGTCCCGAGAATACTAGAAATAATACCTCCTATTACTCCGTACTTAATTATATAATTTTTCATTGTTAAGTGTTTTGATAATCAATAGCCAAATTTATTAATTAGGAGCTTTCAAAACGTCCTACTAAAGTAGTGTTTTCTTGTTTTTTGATAAAATCATCCTTTAGTAGGGCATGGATTTGACTGTTTATTCGAAGTTCATATTATTTCCAGCTCTCTTCCTATTTTTACAGCTTCAGTTCTCCGCTTGGCATCCAACTTGATTAATATTTTGGAGACATGGGTTTTTACAGTAGTTTCTGCAATGAATAATTTTTTGGCTATTTCTTTATTCGACAGACCTTCTGCCATCAAATGAAGTACTTTTTGCTGTTGTCTGCTCAGACTTGATTTTTGCAGAGATTTTTTATGAATGTTCTTTTTTACGGTGAAATACCGACTCATCACCATGCCCAATATTAAAAAAAGGACTCCTGATACGACTAGATAGAGATTTTCTGATCCGCCTAATGCAAAAAGAGACCATTGCTGAAGTTGAAACAGGAGTAAGATTACAACACATAAACTTCCAAATATGATAATTGTCTTTTTCATTCTAATTTATTCCTGGCTTTCAAAGATGAAAATAAATACTGGAAAGGACTCCTTTCAATTTTTCCGCTATGAATTAAATTAAATTTTCATTCTCTACAATTAACCAAGATTGATTTCCAATGGATTTGGTATAAGGATATTCTGTATGAAAATTACGGCTTTCGGCCATAGCAAAACTCTTGATTTGAAGGAGTTGCTTGTATCATGAATTCTGTAATTTAAGTATAAGATTTTGTTAATTTTTTTAAGAAAACTTGATTTACTAGACGACTGGTCATATATTTGCGTTGTCTTAATGAAAAAATGTAAAAAGTGACAAGCGCCAAGTACGAAGAAAAGAAAGGTAGTATTATATCATGTGGAATGGATCTCATGTGGGATCTGGGGTACAATGGTACTTCGGTGAATGATATAGTGAAAGCTGCCGAAGTGCCTAAGGGGTCATTTTATTTCTATTTTAAGAGTAAGGAGGATTTTGCCATTCAAGCATTGAAAGAATATTTCAAAGAATCTTATGAAAAATTTTGTGAAATATTGTTTGAAAATAATGGCAGTCCGCTTGAGAGAATAAAGCGATTTTACAATTCCAGGATAGAAATGCTTCTTCAAGAAATGGACGACAACAGAGGTTGTTTTGCATGTAACTTGAGTAGTGAGGTTGCAGAACATATACCAGGTATTAGGGCAGAAGTGGCTAGAATTCATAATAAAGTATTAGATGATATCATAAGTGTTGCAAGAGAAGCACAGAATGCAGGAGAACTTGATAAAGATATTGATGTGAAAAAAATGTTTGCCTTCATTGAAGATGCAGGAAAAGGTGCAATGGTGTCAATGAAAGCAGTAGGTGATCATAGTCCTATAGAAAGTTATAGATATATGTTGGATCGCATGCTTGAATAATTTTTTTTGGCCATTTTATAGACGACTGGTCAATTATTTATTTCACAAAACTGTCCCTTTTAATTTTTTGAATCGTCATTGAATAAAAATTTGAACAAATAAAATAAATCACACGATGGGTTATAATCGACCGGTCAACTAAAAAACATGCAAAATGAATAAACAAATTTCAATGGCCCAGAGGATTGTATCAAAATGGGCTGATGTAGTTACAAAGTTTAAATGGCCAATTCTGATTTCTACCTTAGTGGTCGCCTTTGGCCTTGCTTCTCAGGGAAACATGCAATTTGATGGAGATTATCACGCTTTTTTCTCGGAAAGCAACCCTGAATTAGAAGCTTTTGATGCTTTGCAAGAGAAATATACCAAGGACGATAATTTCTTACTTGTTTTGACTCCTGAAAATGGAGATGTATTTACCAAAGAAAACTTGGCTGCTATTGAGGAGTTGACTGCAGAAGCTTGGAATACTCCATATTCAAGTAGAGTGGATGCCATTACCAACTTTCAGCATACCAAGGCCGTGGAAGATGATTTATATGTGGATGACTTGTCTTATGAATCGACCACAAAATCTCCAAAAGAGATTGCCGACATCAAGGAGATTGCCTTGAAGGAACCACTATTGGTTCACAGACTCATCAATGAAAAAGGGTCGGTAACAGCCATAAATGTGACCATTAAATTACCAGGTGAAGATACGGCGGCCGAAATTCCTGAAGTTTCCTCTTTTGTAAGAAATATGATCTCAGATTTCGAAAAGGACAATCCAAATTTTGATGTTCATACTTCAGGACTTGTTCCTTTGAACAATGCTTTTTTCGAATCTTCCCAGAAGGATTTGGCTTTGATAGGAATCATGTTTTTATTGGTGATTTTGTCAACACTAATTTTGACCAGAAGTATAGCAAGTACCTTCTCTACCCTTTTGGTGGTCATAATGTCTATCGTAAGTGCTGTCGGATTTGTAGGGTTGACTGGAATAAAACTCACTCCACCTTCGGCTGTCTTTCCGACTATGATACTCACATTGGCAGTAGCAGATAGTATTCATATCCTTATCACCTTACTCCAGAAAATGAGGAACGAAGGATTGGATAAAATAGCGGCTATAAAAGAGTCTTTGCGCTTGAACTTTATGCCAGTATTGATCACCAGCCTCACGACAATTATTGGATTCTTAACAATGAATTTTGGCGATGTTCCTCCGTTTTGGCATTTAGGAAATATAACAGCTTTTGGCATGTTCATGGCCTTCCTATTCTCAACCACCACCTTGCCGGCATTAATGGCAATACTCTCAGTAAAAGTAAAACAGCGGAATGAGCAAAAAGAACAAAAGTCAAGTTGGTACACAAACCTTGGTAATATCGTTGGTACGCATCCCATTCGCTCCACACTTGCATCTCTCGGTGTCATAGGTATCCTTGCCGCCTTCGCCGTAAAGAATAGCTTCAATGACGATTTTGTCAACTATTTTGACGAGCGTGTAAAATTCAAAACGGATACGGATTATATCAGCGATAATCTTACTGGAATATACAATGTAGAGTTCAGCATCCCGAGTGGAGAAAGCGGAGGTATCAACAATCCAGAATATCTTGCCAACCTTCAAAACTTCGAAAGATGGTTGGAAGATCAATCAGAAGTAGTTCACGTAAATGCATTCAGTGAGGTCACACGAAGGGTAAATAAATCGATGCATGGCGACGAGCAAACATATTACAAAGTACCTGATAATAGAGAAGAAGCTGCTCAATACTTACTGCTATACGAAATGAGTCTTCCTTTTGGTTTAGATCTCAACAATCAAATCAATGTGGATAAATCGGAATCCAGGATGACAGTCACTCTGAAAAACTTGACGAGTGCTGAAATGATTGCCTTTGCCGAACGATCTGAAAAGTGGATGAAGGAGAATTCTCCTCCACATATGCAAGCTCTTGCAGTAAGCCCGACGCTTATGTTTTCAAAAATTGGGTTTAGACAGGCGAGTAGCATGTTTTATGGAAATATCGCAGCTTTATTATTGATCTCATTTATACTTATTCTAGCACTGCGAAATCTCAAATTGGGACTACTTAGCTTGATTCCCAATGTGGCTCCGATAATAGTAGGGTTTGGAGTTTGGTATTTTTATAAAGGAACCATAAATGTTGGAATGGTCGTCGTATTTGGAATGACCCTGGGAATTATTGTGGACGACACTGTACACTTTATGAGCAAATTTTTGAGGGCACAAAGAGAGTATGGGCTTGATTCCAGAAAGGCTGTGACCTATGCCTTCGAAACGGTAGGAAAGGCCTTGGTTACTACAACCATAGTATTGATGGCGGGATTTGCAGTATTGGCAACATCATCCTTTGCGATGAATAGCTATATGGCTCGAATTACAGTTATCATCATTCCAGCTGCTCTAATTATCGACTTTATCCTATTACCCGCATTACTCATATTGCTGAGTAATGACAAACCTCAAACTCCTTCACTACAAACAGTAAAAGCTTAAATAAATATCATCTTATTAAAAATTTAAAAACAAAGTAAAATGAATAAAATACTAATTGCGCTTATAGTACTCATATATAGTACAATGACTGTGGCTCAAGACGCCTCGCAAAAAGGATTAGAAATTGCAAAAGCTGCAGATATTGCAGATCAGGGATTCGGAAGCAGTGTCTCAGAATTGAAAATGATATTGAAAAATAAAAATGGACAGACCAGCGAACGTTTTATGTTGACCCGAACACTTGAACTCACTGAGGATGGTGATAAGTCAATGATCGTATTCAATAGCCCAAAAGATGTAAAAGGTACAGCCACATTGACCTACACACATAAAGAAGGCTCAGATGATCAATGGTTATTCCTGCCATCAATAAAAAGAGTGAAGAGAATATCATCAAATAATAAGTCTGGACCATTCATGGGAAGTGAGTTTGCCTATGAAGACCTCTCGTCCCAAGAAGTGGAGAAATACTCTTACAAATTTTTAGAGATGAATGGTGATATAGCCATCGTAGAACAAGATCCAACAGATCCAAAATCAGGCTATAAAAGAAGAGTGGTCAGCTATAATACAGCACAAGGTTATAGAATTGAGAAAGTTGATTTTTATGATAGGAAGAATGCCTTGTTAAAAACTTTGGTTTACAAAGGATACAAACAATTCAAAAATAAACATTGGAGACCATCAACAATGATCATGACCAATCATCAAACAAACAAAGAAACTGAGTTAAACTTTAATAACTACGATTTTGATATTAATCTATCGGATAAAGATTTTACTCAATCAGCATTAAAAAGAGCAAGTTAAGTTGGTAGAATTGTTAGTGAAAAGGTGGGCCTGAAATTATTGAGAACATTTTGTAGTATGTGTAGTTCGATATTTTTTTGGGTCTCCTTTTCTTTCCTCTTTCATTATAATTCTTAATAACATCAAATCTTAAAATGAGACCTAAAACCCTTCTCAATATTTTATTTTTGTTTCTTTCAATTCACGGTTTTGCTCAAAATGATAATGAGTATACCCATGATTTTTCATTAGAACTTCAAGGAGAATATAGCTTCTTTTTTGAAGAAGGAGCTTTTCCAAATCAAGAAAGACACTTTCCCAGTTTTGCCATCAAACCAGATTATAGTTTGAGCTGGAATAAGGGTTATGATGAATTGAACATAGTTGGTTTCGCCAGATGGGATCGCGACAATCAAAGGACACATTGGGATTTGAGAGAGATATACTACCAAAGAGCCAGAGGTAAATGGGAATTAGGAATAGGGATGAAAAAAATCTACTGGGGCGTAACAGAGAGCAATCACTTGGTTGATATTATCAATCAAACAGATCAGGTAGAGTCTTTTGATGGAGAGCAAAAACTAGGGCAACCGATGATTCAGTTTTCCTACATTACAGATGGCTCAGGGACCTTCGATTTTTATTATTTACCATACCACCGAAAACGGGCTTTTGCTGGAGAGAAAGGTCGCTTTAGATTCGGACAGGTAATTGATGGAGACCTGCTTGGATATGAATCAGACAATGAAGAATGGCACCCTTCTTTTGCCATGCGATGGAGTCATTATATTGGAGATATGGATCTTGGGATTAGTCAATTTTATGGTTCAGGTAGAGAGCCACTATTCGTTTTTAATCCTGACAATTCGATATCAGCATTTTATCCAGAGATATTTCAATCCGGATTGGATTTACAGTATACAAAAAATGCCTTTTTGTGGAAGCTGGAAGCAATTTATAGATATGCAGAAGCACAGGACTTTTTTGCATTCGCGGCTGGAGTGGAATATACTTTTGGCAATGTTAACGGTGTGGGATTAGACATTGGTGTGCTCACGGAATATTCATATGATTCCAGGGATGAATTGTCAATCTCAACTCTTCAAAATGATATTTTTTATGGGACACGGTTTGCGCTTAATGACGCAAATGATTCTGCATTGCTAATTGGTGGAATAACTGATTTTTCCAATGGGTCTACTATTTTGAGTGTAGAAGGATCTAGGCGCATAGGAGAATCCAGCAAAGCGAGTTTAGAAGCAAGGCTTTTTGCCAAAGTATCAGATAAAGAATTACTATTATCCAATTTTAGAGAAGACAGTTTTTTGAAGGCCACATGGAGTTATTTCTTCTAAAATCAATCGAAAATTTACATATTATGTCAACATCTAACTTAGTGAACCTTGCGAAACCTTCGAGCAATTCGCGGTTAAAAAACACACAATTCTAATCCACTGGCCGATTCCGTTTTTTCAAATAATAAAACCACAAAAAGAATGAAGCCAGGGAACGAAGTGGTCTCCATTTTTCTGCTTCCTGTAAAATCTCTTCTCTCGTTTTTGCGTCAGTCAATTCTTTCACTGTGTTGACCAAGGCAATATCTCCGATCGGGAAAATATCTTTGGATTGCAAACAAAATATCAAGTATACATCACAGGTCCAATCTCCAATTCCTTTTATACTTGTGAGTTGTTTACGGATCTCTTTTTCAGGTAGCTTATGTAGATTTCCTAAATCCAAAGCATCGCTAAGTATGGCTTCCGAAAGATGCCTCAAATATTTTGTCTTTTGTCTGCTGATTTGACAAGATCTCATTTCTTCATCACTTAGTTTTAATATATTTCCAGGCGAAAAAGAATCAATATATCCATTAAGTTTTTCGAAGTGCGCTTTGGCTGATGCCAGACTTACTTGCTGCTCCAATATCATCTTTGACAACGCAATGAAGCCAGGAGGTCGATTCCAATTGGTGGGGGCACCATATAGATTATAAATATTGGAGAATATCACATCCTTCTTGACCAACAATTCAATATCCTCAGAATTCACTATTTGCTTCTTATCATTCATAACGCTACATTAAATCAATATTTCAATTACAATTAAAATCTATCCCAACAAGCATTTAATACACCTAAAAATTCTCTGTGGCCCTCCTTGAAACCTTTGTGAAATAAAAAAGCTCAACACAAAATTCTAACCTCTATGCCCACTAAACCCTTCTCTCATTCCAAACTATAGTTAGCAAAAGCCTGCTCAATTTTTTTCTTAATCTTTTGCCTCAATCTTCGTGGCTTTAATACCGTTATTGAATCTCCAAATCCCAAAATGAGTCTTTCCA
Organism: Saprospiraceae bacterium; assembly: GCA_965230575.1. Classification (GTDB taxonomy): domain Bacteria; phylum Bacteroidota; class Bacteroidia; order Chitinophagales; family Saprospiraceae; genus CAJXUU01. Next base: position 1,814,628 of record OZ246013.1, on the reverse strand, counting down.
ATTCAAAATTGTGATGCACTTTCAATCGTACCAATATCGCTCCATCCGGGTATTCACCGATCATTTCTTGAGAAGGGTGGAAGGGTTTGGTCATTATATAAGGGGCATTTTGCTTGTCCACCCGCAATTCAACATCTACAATATCAACCTCTCTCAATACTGTGACGCCAATTGTGTTTTCATAATATTTATCGGGATCAAAATCTGCGCCGATATAAGGCTTGTTCAGATCAAAAGTAATCTTGATAATTCTATCCAGTGCCAAGGTCATTATGCTTTCACCACCTTCTTTTTTACCCACTACAAACCATCGATTATTGAATTCTTTAAGAATATATGCTGTAAATGTGATGTCGGAAGCTGATTTTGCCTTGAAAGATTGATAGGAGATGGTGAGCACCATTTTCTTAAGAATGGCTTGATAGACAGTATCTAGATGTTCAAGGCCCAGAAGTAGTTCATTCTTGTCCAGATGGATGATTGGAGTCTGGTCTTTTGATTCTCTAAAAATTTTATCCTCAAGTTTTTGAATGACACCATTTAATTCTGAAAATAGAGATACGTCTTTGAATTGTCGCAACATCTCCATGGACTCTGTAAGGATATCCAGATCCATATCGGTTAAAGGAATATCCGTAATAGAAAAATTTGGTGTAGTATACCTATAGTATTTCTTTTCATATACCTCTATCGGAGCATTATAACCCAATTTATCACTACGCATCGTCTGTATATCGAGTTGAACTGTGCGCTTACTTACATTGGTATCCTTACCTTCATACTCATACAGAGCATCCGAACAGGCTTCGATAAGATCCATTAAGGTCCATCTCCTAGCCCTATTTTGAAGGCATTTGTCAATTGTTCTGTACCTTATTAGCGCATTTTTATTGGTTGCCATAACATATTATTAATTACAAAAATTAATGTACGCAAAATAATTACGCAGTACCACATATATATTGTGCTAAAATTAATACACTATGAAAATTACAGGAAATGACTTATTAAGAATGGGATACCGACAAGGTAAGTGGTTTAGAGAAGCTTTGGTGGAAGTAAACGAACAAGGCTTGACAGGTGATGAATTGAAAGAATATCTAGATAATGCATCTCCTACTATTATAGATCCACACACAGACCCAGTAGACTATCATCTAAATATACGAGCAGAAAGTGAAGAGGAAATCGCCAATGTCGAATCTGTAAAAAATACCATGATCGAGTTGATGAAGACTCCGACTGTGATCAATGGTGCAGTCATGCCAGATGCATGCCCTACAGGTTCTCTGGGCCAAATTCCAGTTGGAGGAATCGTTGTCACAAAAGATGCCATTCATCCAGCTATGCATAGTGCAGATGTCTGTTGCTCGGTAATGATGACCTCTTTTGGACATGTAGATCCTAAGATTGTCCTTGACCAAGCCCAAAAAGTAACTCACTTTGGTGGTGGCGGAAGAGAAGACTTATTTGACTTTCCAGAAGCACTCGAAAAAAAGATAAAAGAAAACTATTATCTGAAAAGTAAGAGAAGTTTACAAATTGCCAAAACGCATTTGGGAACACAGGGCGACGGAAATCACTTTTTATATGTAGGTCAGTCTGAAGAAACTGGAGAAACCATCATGGTTACCCACCATGGTAGTAGAGGTTTTGGAGCCAATTTGTACAGACAAGGAATGCAGGCTGCCGAAAAATTTAGAAAGGAGCATTCTCCAATGACTCAAAAAACCAACGCATGGATTCCTTATTCACATCCGCAAGGACAAGAATATTGGGAAGCCTTGCAGATCGTGAGAGAATGGACCAAACTAAATCATGAGGTTTTGCACCAAAAAACTTGCAGTGAGTTAAATATTGATCCATATGAAAGATTTTGGAATGAGCATAATTTCGTATTCAAAGATGGAGATGAGTTTTATCATGCAAAAGGAGCCACTCCTCTGGATGATAGATTTGTACCAGATTCGAAAGATGGGTTGAGGTTAGTACCATTGAATATGAGCGAGCCAATTCTTATTGTAAAGGGAGAAACAAGCAAGAACAACTTGGGTTTCGCTCCACACGGTGCAGGGAGGGACATTAGTCGAACTGCGCATATCAAGAAGAATGTAGGCAAGACAATTACAGAAATATTCATGGAAGAAACTGCAGGTATCGATGCAAGATTTTATTCAGGTCATATTGATATTTCGGAATTGCCTTCTGCTTATAAGAATGCGCAAAATGTTCAGAATCAAATGAATGAATTTGGTTTGGGTGATGTTGTGGACAAGATTTTGCCTTATGGATGTATCATGGCAGGAGATTGGCAAATCGATGCTCCTTGGAGAAAACGTAGAAAACGTTAATTTTGCACTCTTATGAAATTACTGAAACTAAATATTATTAGAGATATATCCACCTTTCCAAATGAGAAAGGCCGCGAACAACTCAATCCTCCTGAACGCTGGATAGAGAATAAACCAATCTATTGATGAGATCAATTAGATTACGAGTAAGTACAAGCGTTCAAATTAGTTTTTGAGCGCTTTTTTTATGAATTTATTTTTAAAAAATGATAATAAAGTAGAAAACACATAAAATCGAACATTGAAGCATAAACAATTGGGAGACAGACTATTGAAATATTGTACACAAAGTTGCCAAAAGTGACCCGGGATTCCTATGTTCAATACTATGAACAACTATTTGATTATCAGTATTTTATCTTGTTTTTTATTTGGATGTTTGAGAATTTATTACATACCTTTGCATCGCGATTGAATCAATGAAAAATCACTAGCAAAATTTATTATTAATAGAAAATGAAGAATAGCAATATACATATAAGACAATTTTTGATACTGGCATTGCGCATGGATGAACAGCCGACAGTGGAGATCGATATAAATAAAATCAGAGAAAGATTTAAGACTTAATATTAAGTCTACAATTCAATAAAAAGCACTTCTCTGATTTCAGGGAGGTGTTTTTTTTTGCCTTTTCATAAATAGTACTGTAACTCAATGGCTAGAGTGCCCGACTGTCTCTCGGGAAAATGCGAGTTCGAATCTCGTCAGTACTGCAAATAAATAAGTTGAAAAGACAGCTTAAATCTGGGGAGATAACGGTGGTTGTTTACTCGCCTTGGACGCGAGAGGTCATAGGTTCAACCCGAATTATGTTATAGAACTTCGTAATGAAGATTGAAAGGGCAATAAAATTGGTGGTTTAACTGACCGAATCATAGCATCGCTATGATGAAGGAAGAAAATCAAGCGTAGCGACCAATTTTGAAGTCTTTTCAAGCTGTAATAGATTTTCTATTGCATAAATCGGGTTTCTATCCTATTCCTCAGACTTAATTTTTTTGCTCCGTTCGTATAATTGGTTTAGTACACCTGACTTTCTATCAGGAAATATGGGTTCGATCCCCATGCGGAGTGCAATTTTATCCTGTAGTGTAGCTGGTAGCACATAAGATTTTGATTCTTGTAACCCAGGTTCGAATCCTGGCAGGATAACACCAGAAATAATGCGGAGGTGGCGGAATGGTATACGCAGCGGTATTAGAAACCGTACTCATATGAGTTGAGAGTTCGAGTCTCTCTCTCCGTTCAAATGCTATAATAGCCAAAATGGTAGAGGCCTGAGAATTAAAATCTCAAAAGTCTAGGCTCGAATCCTAGTTAGAGTACTAGAATAAAACAGAATTTTTAATCATAACCACCATGGGAGTTAGGTATCTCTTTCTAAGGGTTGGTAACGGAGAAGAACAGGTCTAGACAAATTAATTTTGCAAAAATTTAATATAAGAATTAATCTGCGCAAAATTATTGCGCACGATGAAAATATGTTTGTGATATAATTAAATAATAAACCATGAAAAACAACTTTATAACAGCTTTATTCAGAGGAAATACAACAACAGAGAATGGTGCCATTTCCAATTCCACATCTGGAAGTGCCTTACTCGATTACTTTGCGAAAGCGGGTACATATCGCAATAGAGGCTTGAAAGAGGTGTTTGCAGATGTGTCAGCCATGTGGGAAGAAGATCCTAAGCAAGCTTTACAGATCATATTTTACAATAGAATGATAAGTAGAAATACCAAGGGATTTGTAATCACAGAAAATATGCAGGCTGGCCAGGGAAATAGAGATGAATTTAGAAAGTCTGTTAAATGGGTAGCTCGATATTATCCAGAAGTAATAAATAAAAACCTTTGGCTCATTCCTTTAGTCGGATGTTGGAAAGATTTGTGGCACATGGAGCTAATTGATGAATTGGACAGATCCGCCGTCTTAAGCTTGATCCAAAAAGGCATTGCTTGTGAATACAACAGAGAGTTAATTGCGAAATATATTCCCAGAATAAGATCCAAATCAAATACCTATAATGAGCGTCATGAAAAGTTGAATTCGTTTGCCTTCGACCTTATGAAGTATATGAAATGGTCGCCAGTGGCGTATAGAAAATTCAAGTCTCATGGAAAGGCCCATGAATTTCAACAGAAACTTTGCGCTCAGTTGTTTGACGAAATAGATTTCAAATCGATTCCAGGTAAGGCACTTTATCAGATGGTGAATAATAGAGGTATGGACGGAAAGACAACATTTGAGCGTCACGGACTTGATAAAACTTACTTGGATTGGATTAAAAAACAACCAACTGCCAAGTTTACAGGATATGTATATGAATTGATGCAAGTAGTGAATCACCAAATGTCTTTGATTCAGAAACATACAGTAGACAAACAGTTTGAGGGATTGATTCAGAAGGCACAATCTTCAGGTGAGATTTCCGAAAATGTTTGGTGTGCCTTGGATACATCGGGATCTATGTGTTCTCCTGTGGCTAATACAACAGCCTTTGACATTTGTTTGAGCTTAGGTATCTATTTTTCGACATTGAATACTGGATCATTCAAAGATCAAGTGATAATGTTTGATAATGCCTCTTCAGTTAAAAAGCTTTCTGGTTCGTTTAGTGATAAAGTAATGCAGCTAAGAAATGCGACCACCGCTTGGGGAAGTACTAATTTTCAATCCGTAATCGAAGAGATCGTCAGAATTCGTTTGGCACATCCAGATATTCCTTTAGAAGATTACCCAACCACTTTGTTGGTCGTATCTGATATGCAGTTTAATCCTGTAAATGGAAATACTCAAACAAATTATCAACGAGCGATGAAGAAGTTGGCTTCTGTTGGTTTACCAAATATGCGAATTATTTGGTGGTGGGTTACGGGTCGAGGTCATGATTTTCCAAGTACAATTGATGACAAAAATGTAATCATGATTGGAGGATTTGATGGTACGATTTTGTCTTTATTACTTAAAGAAGAAGTAAAGGACATACCGATGGAAACAAATAAACACAAAAATGAAAATGGTCCTTATGAGGCAATGCAAAAAGCATTGAATCAAGAACTATTGGAATTGATACAAGTATAACAATCGAAAGATTTCTTCAGCAATTCATTAAACTCAACATTTAAGAAATGAAATCTGTGATTGCAGGCTAAATGAAAACTTCAGCATTTACAATTGGAAATTGTGAGTTCGAATCTCATGGCATCTTCTTGGAAGTAAGGAGATGTTGTAAAGGTTTTCTGTAGCCCAAATAATGTACACGATAAATGAAAGATTACCACAGCAATAATAACTACGGGCTGGAAAGATGGAGAAATCCGATCGCCAGAAAATAAGTGTAATCTGTATTTCTAATTGAAGTGATTTAATTCTACTTTAATAAATAAATGAAACGTGAAAGATACTGGATTCATTAGAGAGATCGATCTGAGGATACAGCCAAGAGGGTCGTTTTAGACAAATCTTCTATACTAAAATCAAGATGATCTCTCTAAAGTCAGGAGAAATAAAAACTAAAGAAAACCACAGCAAGTAAAATATTATGGAATATATGCGTTTTCTGAGTTTCAAAAAAAATCTCATTCATGTTGGACATCTTCTTTCTGACCAAGGCTCTTATTCGAAGAATCAAAATCTCTACCTATGATCATAATATTCTGACAAGTAAGGTAATCATCAATGCAGTCAATCAACTGTATTGATTTTATAATTTTATTATCCCCTTCTACGGAAGAATTATAAACTTCAATGGTCAAATATTGAGGATAATATAGATACTTTGGAAAATCTGTCACGTAAATACAAGAGCTTGCTGTAAGATGTAAAAATTCATAAAAATTATGTTATCAGCATCGTTTCAAAAACTAAGAAATCTACAAATTTGAAAGGAATGAAGGACAAAAGATTGGTTCTTTTCGTAAAAGAAATAATTATTGCAAATATTTTATCAAAATAATTTGTGTTTTCATAAAATCGACATTAATTGCTGATAGTCAATTACTTAGGTCATTTGATTGGTAATAATTATCCAAATATATCTGGATATACCCGTGTATACTCGTTTATACCCGTTTAAATTACGGCTATATCCTACACTTGCCCTCATATTTGTATCGTCAACAAATTTAGACAGCCACATCGGCTCTTTAATTTTTATTAATACTCATCCCACAAATATATAAGGGATATAAAAATTTCACATTATGAACAATTTAAAGAACTCCGTACAATTAATTGGAAACCTAGGAAAGGACGTAGAACTTAAAGAAATTTCCACAGGTAGTAAAGTAGCTAGATTCACTTTAGCCACAAATGACTATTACAAAAACAATAAGGGTGATCTTGTGAAAGAAACACAATGGCATTCAATAGTTGCATGGGGAAAAACGGCAGAGATGATGGCCAAGGTTTTGAGGAAAGGCAGCAGTGTCGTTCTTCAAGGAAAACTAGTACACAGAACTTATGAGGATAAGGAAGGAAACATTAAGTACACTTCTGAGGTGAAGGCATATGAATTCATAAATATGTCCAAAGCTGATAAAGAAGCTGTACCGTTTTAGGATCGACCAGTCGAAAAGGATGGAAGTAAAAAGTGGTAAAGAGGACTTACAAAGTTCACAATAGACCCTTACCATACACCAATTACTAGGATTAAATTACACAGCGATAAATATTCAATTACATAAGCCCTTATTTTTTGAATCGTAATTTATATCCTAATTCAGTAACTCCAATTTCAACTTTTTATATTCCGCCTTTTCGCTTTCAAAAAGAAGTAATCCAAAAACCATATTGCTAAATGACACACAGCGCATTTAACAATATGGTTTTAAATCACTTCTATCCTAAAAGATTATCTTATATTTGTTTTCCTTAATATGTTTTCTACCATTGGTGCTAAGACCACTATATCGGGTAGAACATATTTAACCATCTCATAAAAAAGAAAAAATGTCTAAAGAAAAAGAAGAAAAACTAAAAGCACTCAAGCTTACAGTTGATAAACTAGATAAAACATATGGCAAAGGTACCGTAATGAAACTTGGCGATAGACAAGTTGTAAGTACAGAAGTTATTTCTACAGGTTCACTAGGTCTTGATATAGCCCTGGGAATAGGAGGATTTCCTAAAGGTAGAGTGGTAGAAATATATGGACCTGAATCATCAGGTAAAACGACTCTCGCTATTCATGCAATAGCACAATGCCAAAAAGCAGGAGGTATAGCTGCATTCATTGATGCGGAACATGCATTTGACAGATTTTATGCTGAAGGACTAGGTGTAGATACCGAAAACCTTCTCATCTCTCAACCTGATAATGGTGAGCAAGCGCTTGAGATAGCAGAAAACTTGATCCGTTCAGGAGCTATTGATATTTTAGTTATTGATTCCGTAGCAGCCCTAGTGCCAAGAAGTGAGATTGAAGGAGAGATGGGAGATTCTAAAATGGGTCTTCAAGCTAGATTAATGTCTCAGGCGTTAAGAAAGCTTACAGGTACCATAGGCAAAACAGGATGTTGCTGTATTTTCATCAACCAATTAAGAGAAAAGATTGGAGTGATGTTCGGAAACCCTGAAACAACTACTGGTGGAAATGCGCTTAAATTTTATGCATCGGTCAGAATAGATATTAGAAGATCTGGATCTGCGATAAAAGACAAGGAAGGAAATGTCATGGGTAATCCTGTAAAAATGAAGGTTGTGAAAAACAAACTAGCACCTCCATTTAGAATTGCAATGGCTGATATCATGTATGGCGAAGGCATATCCAAAACTGGTGAAATTCTGGACTTGGGTGTAGAAAATGAAGTTGTACAAAAAAGTGGTTCATGGTTTAGTTATGAAAGCACAAAAATTGCACAAGGTAGAGAATCTGCAAAGCAATTTTTATTGGACAATCCAGAAGTCGCTGAGGAGATAGAAATGAAGATAAAAGCAAAGTACGCAAATGAAGTAGAAGAGGTTGAAGAAGAACCAGCAATTGCAGGAGAATAATCTTCAACAGAGAAATATTAAAATTGAAAGCTCAACTTAACAGTTGGGCTTTTTTTATTTGAAAATATCAAGGCTTATAAAAATGACTTTAAGTTTCAATGATTCTAATACCTTTATACTTCATCAATCCAACATACTTTGAAATTACTCTTCGTAGGTAAAACTAATTTTCAATATAATCGAGATTTGATTCTCTTGAATGGATTGAAGCGAAGAGAAGATGTTTCAGTTGACACATTTCAGATAAAAAGAAGAGATTGGAAGACCTTTAAAGAGATTGAAAAACTGTCGAGAGAAGTAGATTTTGTTGTAGTTCCCTCATTCAGGCACAAAGATGTAGCTTATGTAAAACTTGCCAGTAAGGTGCCTGTTGTATTTGATCCATTAATTTCAAAATACATGACTCGAGTCCTGGACTATGGAGTGAAATGGAAAGGACCGCACAAATACTTGGTGGACTGGCTTGCTTTTTACTGGCCAGATATCTTGATATGGGATACAAAATCACATCAGGACTACCTAAAGAAAAAATATAGGCTCAAAAAACCAATGGCTCCTATCTATATTGGAGCAGATACTACCCTGTTTTATCCTTTAGCAAGAAAGTCAAATGAAAAAATAGTTGTTGGGTTTTACGGGAGCTTTAATCCATTGCAAGGCATCGATAAAATTGTAAAAGCAGCACATCTGTTAAAAGACTTTCCTTCCATTCAATTCAAAATAATAGGTACGGGTTCCACCTACAAAAGTGTTAGAAAAATTGCAGACGAACTCCAAACTTCTAATATCGAGTTTTTACCAAATGTATCTTACGATGACTTAAATTCTGCCATCAACGAATTTGATATTTGTCTGGGAGTATTTGGCACATCATATAAAACAGATGTAGTGATACCCAATAAAATATACCACTATGCAGCCGCTAAAAAATGTATAATTACCAAAGACACTATTGGTGTCAAAGAGCTTTTTCAAAATGATCTAAATATCTGTCTCATCGATAACAATGCAAAGGAATTAAGTGAGGCTATTCTCGCCTTATCACAGGATAAGCAAAGAAGAGAAAATATGGCTTCTGAAGCCTACCGTTTGATTACCAAGAATTACAATCAGGATAAAATTGCAGAAATGTTTGTCAATTTTTTAAGAACTTGCTCCTGATATATGGACAAAAGAGAGATCACAAGACTTTTGAAGGCCCAGGCCATAGAAATGGGTTTCATGGGAATATCAATTGCCAAGGCGGAGCACATGGACGAAGAAGCCAAACGTCTCGAGCAATGGCTTAACCAGAAAAATCATGGTGAGATGTCTTATCTGGAAAACCATTTTGAGAAAAGAGTGGATCCAACACTTCTGGTACCTGGTTCAAAATCCGTAATAAGTTTAATGTATAATTATTATACCGAAGATGTACAAGAAGACCCAAGTGCTCCTAAAATTGCCATGTATGCTTTTGGAAAGGACTATCATAAAGCAGTGAAAAAAAAATTGATTCATTTATTCAAGTGGATGTCAGAGTCTTTTGGACAAATTGATGGTCGATGCTTTGTCGACAGTGCACCTGTATTAGAAAGAGATTGGGCTCGTAGATCTGGACTGGGTTGGGTAGGAAAGCACACCTTGTTGGTCAATCCAAAAAAGGGTTCTTATTTTTTCTTATGTGAAATTATTTGTGATTTAGAACTTGAATACGATCACCCCATCAAAGATCATTGTGGCACTTGTACAAGATGCATTGAAGCTTGCCCAACAGATGCTATAAGTGAAGAAGGGTATGTGATGGACGGAAGTAAGTGCATTTCATATTTGACCATCGAATTGAAAAATAACATTCCAGATACATTTTCAGATCATATGGCAAATTGGATGTTTGGTTGTGACATTTGCCAACAGGTTTGTCCTTGGAATAGATTTTCGAAACCTCATGATGAAGAGAAATTTAAACCAAAAGAGGAACTGCTAAAAATGAGGAAACAGGATTGGGAAGAAATTACCGAGGATGTCTTTGATAAACTATTTGAAGGGTCGGCTGTGAAGCGGACAAAGTTTGTGGGATTGAAAAGGAATATTGAGTTTTTGAAGTAGGCAAATAGATTTGATAGCGCTTTGGGGCTTTTGTAAACCGCGAAGGCGCGGAGAAGACGCTAAGAGGATGCGAAGTTTTTTTATTTTATCAATATTAGAATCTTAGAAATCCATTCCTACACTGAAGTGGAATTTTGGTTTTTGGGCTATTTTTGTTTCTACACCTGTGGCATAGTCGAAGCGCAGAAAATAACCCAACAGTTTTAATCGGAGTCCTGCTCCATATCCCATTACCAATGGATCTCTAAAATATCGAACAGTCAAATCCAGAACAGGAGGACTTTCTATTTGAACTGTATTCAAAGGGTTCTCATCACTATATGGTGAAGAACCATGCCATGCTGTACCAATGTCATAAAAGAGGACAATCTGCAAATTTCTTAGGAACGAACTGCCTCCATAATTTCCCATGAAATATCTGAATACTGGGAGTCGTGCTTCAGAATTAATAAGGGCATAACTGGTTCCATTTCTAACATTGGAATCGAATCCACGCAAATGAAAGATATTGGTCTTATAAGCAAAATTACCCGAAGGAATCGCAATATTATTATTGAATGGATTGGAAAAAGCATTATTCACACCACCCAAATAGTAGATATTTTGCTTATTGCCAAGTGATGTAGCCCCTGCCGCTCTCAATGCGAATACAGAATGTTTCAAAAACGGAATGTAATGTCTCGCATCGAAACCGATGATATTGGTAAAACCATTGGAAAGTTCAAATTCAAATCCATCCACCAGATCAAGATCAAATTCGTTGATGGCTTCAACAAAGATTTTATACCGTGTACCATGTTTAATATTTAGCGCAACATCAATCGTGTTGTCATAAATATATTCCAATTTCAAGCTGAGTCTCTTTTCATTGGCTATTGGCTCTCCAAAAGTTTCCTCATTTACACTTTGAGAATAAAACCTGTCAAATCTCAATGTAGATGTCGCTCGAATACTTCTATAAATCGTAAATGGATATTTCAACTGATACATTCCCAGCGTAGATACTTTTTTAGCTTTCCAAATAGGAAATGAAGCATCATCGACAACTTCAGTTTGTGATTTTCGGTAAAGGGCATATTTACTATCAATTAATTTTTTCCGATTTTCAAAAGTTAAAAAATACTCGGATCCGTTAAATGACAAGGGATATCTAGCACCTGCTACCAAACTGTAGTCTTCAAAGATGTCCTTAATATTTGCCTTCAATAATAGGCCCATCGGTTGGGTAAGCAATTCATCACTATTTCCAGTATAGCTTTCAAGACCTTCGAACAAGACTTCATTATCAAGCTTTGTGGTGAAATTATCCAACCTGAATTTAAGCCGAGAAGCAGTCGCTCTGGAATAAACAAAAGGTTCAATTTTTTCATCTTCATTATTATCTTCATCAATGACAATAGCCTTAATGGATAATGCTTCAGAATTTCGTGCTTCTACATTTGTCGTTATTTTTTCCAAGTTTTCAGGATCTTCAAATCTCGATTGAAAAAGATACCCTTCTTGCATTTCATCTTCCAGTTGCTCAGGAGCATATGGAATGAATACTTCATCGTCGTCTTGCGTATCCTGACTAAGATACTCCCGATTGTTGTACCTGGTATTAGCTGTCACCACAGGCTTGTCCCAATCTACCTCTTCGAGATATACATTATAAGAGCCATCTTTATAATAAGTATAGATATGTTTGTCACTCCCGGGAATAGCATGATGTCTTATAATATTGCGATCCTTGTTTGAAACTGCATAATAACTGGATGGATCGACAGTAGATACTACATATCTATTAGCCATTCCATTTTCCGGACTCAAAAAAGTTATTTTATTTCCACTGATCTGGTAAGGATATCTTTCACATGCATCACTTGTATTGGTAATTCTCTTTAAGCTTTTGTCATCCGCTTCCAAGTCATAAAAGAAAATATCGAAATATCCCGTAGGAAGAATCGTGTCATAAGACAATTTAAAGATGTGATCTCTTTTTCTATTAGAGCTAAATAAAATACCCTCTTTCCCATCCAAAACCACTACTTCAGCATCCAGATCATCATAAAAATCATTTGTAATTCTACTGTACTGTCGGTTTTTCGAATTGTAGTGAAACAAGTCGGAATACCCATCAATATGAGCCGAAAATATGTATTTCAAATCATCCAAATACGACATTGAAAAAATACGCTGTAAATCCGTAGGAATGATTTGTTCGATATACTCATCACGCTCCAAGTTATATTTCCTCAATTTGATCACATCTTTGTGTTCATATAGAATGGACAGTTCTTTACCATTTGGATGCCAAGCCAAAATTGGATATTCATAATCGGTTTCCTGAATTCCATTCTTGTGTCCATATTTGAAAACCGTCTTTTCCTTTCCAGATTCCAGATCTTTAATCTGCACTCGGTATTTGCCAATTTCATTATACACATAGGCCAAAGTACCTGCATCGTGTGTCAACTTTAGAGAACTGACAGGCACGTAATCTTTATTCTTAAGATCAAGAAGAAAATCTTCATCTTTTTGATCAAATTGACCAATCTCCTTATCGAAATGTTGCTGATAATAATTTGTCCATTCTTCATATATAGCTTTCATGTCATTATTCAAGACATATAAAACAGCATTGTCTAAATTTCGGGTAATCCTGGTCAAATAGAGCAAATTGGATATACTGGATTTACCATAGTTTTGATCAAGATAAAACCACATGGAATGGCCAGCAATTTTTGGATAATCTTCTGCTAGCTTATTAAAATCTTTGTACTTCTCATTTTGATAAAAAATATCGCGCAATTCATCGTCTAGTTCATAATCCCAATATCTACCGCAATATGAAATTATTCCTTGTTTGTACCATTCGGGAAGATCAAGTAATACAGCATTCTGAACAATCTCCTGAAAATTGTCACCAAATAGCATCGCACTTAAATATACGGAAGCAATTCCTTCTCTAATCTGAACTCGAAGATTGTTATGATTTCCATCAAAATAGACAAACATCTTGTTTCCTACAATCTTCGTTTCCCCAGTCTTTGAGGTGAATGTTTCTTCAAGACCAATATTGCTTTGTTTGAGATCGGTAATATCTGTGTAAACTATGATTTCCAGCTTGTCATTGGTCCGATGTTCCATTATATTCTGGATTTCATCATGATCCAATTCTGCCATTTGGATTACAGGCTCCGCTATATTTCTGCCTTTTCCATACCAAAAAGTGATAAAATTCTCAGTTTCATACCTCCACCAATTGTTGAAATCATCGTGATGCTGTACCCTATTTTTACCAAACTCAGTATTTATACTTTGACCAAACGAATTTGTTGTGGACACAATAAAAATTAAAGTCAACAGTAAAAGAAACCTCATATATATCAACAATTTTGTTGCTTAAAATGAAAGAATGAACCTACAAAATAGAAAAAAGAGACACTTGATTGTATATGAAACGATTTTTTTACCATAAAAGGTCATGGAAGGCTTAAAAAATATTTCTGAATCCTGTAATTTAAACTAGTTAACCAAGCCTTGATGGTTTAGTAAATCAGCCTGAATTTAAAAGCAAAAAATAACTCAAATTGCCCCATTTGGGCGATAGCATTAGATTCATTTTCTCCATAAATTGGCATCCTATCAAAAAACTATGAAATGATTCGAATTATCTCTCTTTGTATCTTCCTTTTCGCAGGAGGGTTATTGATAAAAGCCCAGCCCACTTCCGCAAATGAGACTTCTCCAATCGCATTGATTATGGACGGAAGTGGTAGTATGTGGGGTCAGATTGATGGTAAAACAAAAATCGCTATTGCTCGGGAAGTTATTGGACAACTGGTAGAAAATATCTCTTCGGATCAACCGATTGGCTTAGAAGTATATGGCCATCGACGGAAAGGAGACTGTGAGGATATTGAAACACTTTTGGAGCCAGGATCAAAAAATCGAGCGGACATTAAATCTGCCCTTCAGAAAATCAATCCTACAGGCAAAACACCATTGGCCAACACAGCGCTCAAAGTCATAGAAAAACTGAAGTCCGAAGGTAGCAGTGCTACCATCATATTGGTAAGCGATGGGGCAGAGTCTTGTGGTGGCGACCTGTGTGCTGTGGTCAATGCGGCTAAAGAAGCGGGTGTGGATTTTGTATTGCACATTGTCGGTTTTGATATCGGTGAATCAGACAAATTGGCCCTCGAATGTGCAGCTCAAGCTGGTGGCGGACTCTATCTGGATGCTGCCAATGGGGATCAACTTAGCGATGCTTTGGAACAAGCCGCAGAGATTACAGTAGATGACGAACTGGAAGATCGATTATCGGTGAAAGTCACCAAAGATGGAGCCCTACATGATGCTGTGATAAAAGTATATCGACCTGAAGATGCCCAATACCATAAATCAATACGATCTTATGACAGAGTAGAAACAAATCCAGCTTTCATTCCTTTATTACCTGGCACTTACCATGTGCATGTAGAACTTATCGGTAAAGCAAGAGATGTAGAAGGCCAATGGCAAAAGGATATTGTGGTTTCGGCTGACTCTATAAAATCCATCGAATTTGACTTTACAGCAGGGAAAATTTCACTTAAGACCACAGCTAATGATGTAGAATTATGGGATTGTGTTGTCCGCATTAATAAATCCGAAGACAATAAATCCATAGCTGGAGGTCGCACCTATAAATCAGAGTCCAGCAACCCAATGATCAAAGAACTCACTCCTGGCATCTACGATATAAAAATAAGTGCAATGTCGTTAAAAGGCACTAAAACCAAACATTCTTTTGAGAAGGTTGAAGTGCTACCTGATAAAACTACCACATTGGAACATAATTTTGAATACGGGAAAATTTCAATTTACAGCATAGTCAACGACAAATATTGGGATACCGTGGTAAATACTTTTCAGACTGGAGACCCTAAAAGAGCATCACTTGGTGGTGGGCGAACTTCAAAGTCAGCAGACCACAATCCTCACACCAAATTATTTACCCCAGGTATTTATAGTGTCAATTTTAGACCTCACTATGTCCATGGCACCGGATGGGAACATACCATAGAAAATATCGAAGTAAAAATGGGTGAAGAAGCCGATGTTAGAAGAAATATTACCACTGGTACCGTAAGATTTGTTCCTACTCACAACGGAAATCCACAATCCATTGATGTTTATATGGAACAAAATGGAGAGTCGGTCTTTTCAAAACGATTATCCGTTAGTCAAAACAGAGATCTAAATATGATGCCTGGTGTGTATCAAGTAAAAGTGACCCCCGTAAAGTTAGAAGCCAAACCACAATCATTTACACTAACTATTGAGGCGGGTAGTAGAATTGAAAAAAAGATGGTGTTTTGATCCTTTAAGAAGCGGTTGATATCTACGTTTGTCTATAATATTGGCAAGTCCTTATATATTTTGTTATCCTGCATGTACAAACGGCAAAAAAACATGAAACAAAATCATAACAATCAGATGAAAGTAAAAGCAACTGGTAAAATACAACAACAAGGCATGACCACATATCAATATGGGACACATCGTATTGCCAAATATGCAATACGCAGTAGCACCATTGACCTGGACAACTATATAGGCCAGACGGTAACAATTATTGGTCAATTAATCGAAGGATACCCCATTGAAGGTGGACCTGAATTTCTTGAAGTTGTAGATATAAAATAATGCTGCAAACAAAACCTTAACTGCCCCATTAAATTACATTCCAGATATGACAATTGGAGGATATCAAATGCTATTTTAGCTCTGTAATAGCCCGCAAAATATCCACTCTGCTGATTTGCCCTACTAATTTATTGTTGTCATCCATGACCATTAATCTCTTATAAGGCGAAGAAACGAACACTAAAGCCACATCCAAAATATTCTGATTTACACTAATGGATTTCATCACATTTGACATATAATTTGAAACCGTATCTGTGGTAGTAGGCAGTCGATTATAGACATTTCCAAATAAAACATTCAAACAATCTTTATCATCAATTAATCCGACAACCTGGCCATTATTGTCGAGCACAGGAGCTCCAGAGATTTTATTATCCAATAATGATTTGATCACAATATTAATATCAGTATCCTTTTTAAAAGTGATCAAGTCTCGAGTCATATATTCTTCGACTGAAGGAATATGATTTACGGTTTTTTTGACTTCCTTGTCTACAAGTTTGTTTTGGAAATTTTTCATATTATCAAATTTACGTTACCATGAAAAAGAATTTTTTTAAAGATTAATGAATAGTAAATTAAACAAATTAAATGTCTTTTGGAATTTATGAGAAAATTATAAGCCAAGAACCTTTAGGTGATATTTGTACAAAATCGATTATTAAAACAGAAAATAAGGTTGTCCATCAACAATAATGAACTTTGACATATTTAATTTTTTTGAAAATTGAAAACCTGATGTACTACCTAATCACTCCAATGCCTACTTCCGTAAGTTGCTTATTATAATTTGGTACGTCAACATCCATAATTTCAACTGCTCTGGCCTTAAGCGTCTTCCATTGTTCATTTAATTCGACAAGTCTATTCTTCGATGCTGCATTAACTCTTGGAAGACTACTTTCTGTAGAATTTATGAGAAAAATATATTCTGCTGTAAACTTATTTGGAAAATTTTCTACATCATCGTATGCCTTTGACTTCCGTTGAATCATGTCATCATCCCATGCCTTCATTTTAGCAATCAATGCCTTGCCACTAGTTCTGATCACTTCATATTTCTCCCCTTCAGGAAAATCTTTAAGTACCTCATGAATCTTCTTAGACATCTTTTGAATGGCATTTACCTTCGAATGCATGTCATTGAATTCGGCGCTGGTGGATTTCATAAATGCATCATATTCCGCATAGGTCTCTTTAGAAATTTCATAGAGCGGATTGGGTAGAATGGCAAAACCCGATTCTACTTCCTGATCACCTGATTTGAGTGTCATTGTATAATTTCCAGGAGCTGCCTTGTGCCCACTGTAACTGCCTTCAATATAAGCTGTGGGTGCTCCAAGTAATGTCGGATATCTCAAATTCCAAACAAATCTATTCAGACCTTTATTGGTAGAAAGAGTAGGCTCTGGCGATGGTCCTCCCGCATAACTTTGAAAAGTTTTGTCCTTCTTCGAACTGATTCGACGTACAAGATTTCCATTCGCATCCTTGATTTCCATTATTACTTCAGTGCCTGCTGACAATTCAGGTAGAGAATAATAAGTGACAAGTCCACTGGCAGGATTTACTCCAACAAATGGATTCGTACCATTACTAGAGTTTCCGTTCATGGGGCTGTACCATGTTCCATAAAGCGCATCTGCGGGTTTATAAAGCGTTAGTGTATTGTTTGCCTTCTTGTATTGTCGAAGCATCTCCAGATCATCCAATATCCAAAATGATCTACCCGCGGTAGCAACGATCAAATCATCATGCCGTATAATCATATCTGTCACTGGTGTAACAGGAAAATTCAGATTAAATGATTCCCAATTTTTTCCACCATTCCATGATATATAGATGCCCGTTTCTGTCCCTGCAAATAATAAATCTCTTCTCGATTCGTCTTCTCGCACCACTCGTGTATAAGCACCATTCGGTATACCATTTGAAATTTTGGTCCATGACTTGCCATAATTGGTCGTTTTGTAAAGGCTCGGTCTATGGTCATTGAATTTATAGCGTGTGGTGGCTATATATGCAGTAGCAGGGTCATGGGGGGATACGTCGATGGCATTGATCAGACATTCAGCCAATCCTTTTGGGGTGACATTGTTCCACGTTTCTCCTCCATCTCTGGTCAGTTGCACCAAACCATCATCACTTCCTGTCCAAATCACACCTTTTTCATGAGGTGATTCAATTACATAACTCAAGGTCCCATAATTCTCGGCACCTACTGCTTCATTGGTATATGGAACTCCCGCCTTGCCCTGTTTGTCCTTCTCATTTCGTGTCAAATCTGGAGACACCTCCTCCCAGGAAACACCTAAATCTCTGGTCCGTAATAAGTATTGAGCGCCATGGTAAAAGGTACCTGGCTCATGCTTGGACCAAATAATCGGAGCATTCCAATTGAAGCGATATTTCATGTCTTTTGCATCTCTCCCCAGATATTGGATAGGAGACGGATTGATGTTTGTACCTGCCATGGACTGGTAATCAAGCGCTTCGATATATCCTAAATAACTGCCTCCAAGTACATATCGTGGATTATCAGGATCAAAGGCTAGAAAAGCACTCTCCCCACCAGCTGAATAAGTCCAGTTTTGTCTGTCAATACTCCCCTTCCCCAGTGCCATACTTTCTATCCGTACACTCGAATTGTCCTGCTGACCTCCATATACTCGGTAAGGAAAAGCATTGTCCACATTGACCCGATAAAATTGGGCCGTAGGCATATTGGACTGAGTTGACCAGGTTTTTCCTTTATTAAAACTGATGGCAGCACCTCCATCGTTGGCAATCACCATGTTCTTACTATTCGTAGGATTAATCCACAAGTCATGGAAGTCGCCATGTGTTCCCGTGATGCGCTCCCATGTCTTACCTCCATCGATAGATCGAAGCGCAGGAGCACTCAACACATAAACTACATTCTCGTTTGACGGATCTGGAAATACTTCGATGTAATACCATGATCGTTGAATAAGGCGGTGGTCACTACTTACTTTGGACCAACTTTTTCCAGCATTTTGAGAGACAAATAGACCTCCTTTTTCTTCTTCCCAATCACTTTCAATCAGAGCATAAATCTTATCTGAATTTGACCGACAAACAGCAATGGCCATCTTGCCCATTTCTTTGGGTAGACCTTTGTGTATCTTCTTCCATGTTTTTCCTCCGTCCGATGTTTTGTACAATCCACTTCCCTCTCCTCCGCTTATTACTTGCCATGGCTTACGCATGTGTTCCCACATGGCCGCATATATGACTTGCGGATTGTTCATGTCCATCGATAATTCAGAGCAACCGGTTAAGTTGTTGACAAACAAAACCTTCGTCCATGTGGCACCGCCATCTATTGACTTATAAATTCCTCTCTCAGTTGTCGGGCCATTAATCGCGCCCTGGGCAGCTACATAAACGATGTCTGGATTTTTAGGATGAATAACAATTCTTGAAATCTGCTGCGTTTTTTCCAAGCCTAATTTTATCCATGTCTTTCCTGCATCATAAGATTTGTAAACTCCATCTCCATATGAGGTCATCACAGCACGGGGAGCATGCTCACCCATTCCAACGTAAACGATGTTGGGGTCACTTTCTGAAACTGCTATAGCACCAACAGAACTGGTCGTAAAGTAGCCATCCGAAATATTGGACCATCGTTGACCAGCATCATCTGTCTTCCATAGCCCGCCTCCAGTCGTGCCCATATAGTAGGTGAGGGGGTCATTGACTACTCCGCTAGCTGCTACAGATCGTCCACCACGAAATGGACCAATGTTTCTATATTTGACAGTTTTGAATATGCTATCCAAGGATTGAGCGCCAATATCGGAGATTAAAATCAATGTAAGGATTAGAGTGAAGATGGACTTCATAGAGTTGATGTTTAGTTAATGCCGAAGGTAAGGGAAATTGAGAAAAGTTAAGAAATAATATTTTGTTATTGAATCGCTGCTTGTGGCTTAAAAATAGACAAGTATTTTCCCTGGCTTTTTTTAAGTAAAAAGATGGATATCTTCATTAAAAAAGAGATAAACTGGAGAATATTAAGTGAATCTTGGTGCCAACAAATTTATCATTTTGGAGTTCTCAGGTGACACTCATTGCTTAGTCTTTATCAGTAATCAATTTTAAAAAACTTGTTACCAATTTATGAGGCATTTCAATAGTAGAGTTGTCCTGTGGTACAAATAATGTTGCAATAAAAAATGGATGATTTTCGAGTTCAACTATTCTAGCCTCTTTGTGGATGTCACTCCCTACAATTTTAAATTCATTCTTATGGAATAAGTCATGATATTCAGGATTTAAACCAAAGTTGCAGTAGTACTTTTCCTTTATTCTCTCAACGCCATAGTAGCCATAAGTTTTTGAATCTTTATCGATTATTTCAATTTCCAAAGGTTCTCCTTTCAAATCACATGAAAGCGGATTTACAACTAATTTTGACGCATATGGATCATACTCTGCATGCTCAGCGTCTTTCATTCCCAATACATTTCTGGCAAATTCAATTATCATATGCTGAAACCCTCCACATGTTCCCAATGTAGGAATCTTATTCTCTCTCGTTTTTTGAATTAAATTTAATGCACCAGTCATACTTTTATACGGGCTGCCAGGTGCAATCCAAAAGCCTTGATATTCTCCAATGATTTGATCCAAGTGGTCTTCCAATACTTCTGTCGATATCCAATCAGCCTCAAACTTTGAATTAACAACAGATCG
The DNA here is from genome assembly GCA_965230575.1 of Saprospiraceae bacterium. Taxonomy (GTDB): domain Bacteria; phylum Bacteroidota; class Bacteroidia; order Chitinophagales; family Saprospiraceae; genus CAJXUU01. The sequence goes on along the minus strand of OZ246013.1, from coordinate 1,793,790 downwards.
GGAATGTTCTATAGCTTCATTCGTGGCAACATGAGGGCGAAAGTCCTGATCGAATTCTCCAATAATCGCAATTTTCATTTGAATAATATTTTTGCTCTCAGTTTTTTGCTATTCATTTCCTTTTAGTTTACAAATCGCAATCCAGTAATAGTCCAAGTCTATGATTTTGATATTTGTAGTATCTGATAAACCTTGTCATATTCATTTGCTCTATCAGTATAATATGATGTCATGTCCTGGTACCTGTATTCTGAATTTCAAATTTGTTATAGGCAACTACATTGATGTCGATGTCTTCGATAATATCTATTCACATTCGGACAAAACAAATTTATTTTGATCAGAAGCTATTTGAAGAAAATTTAATAATTTCTCGTAATTATTAAATACATAATCTATATCACCTTCCTGCCCCGACCACGATTTGGGGTAAATTCCCAGTTCATTAAGCTTTACAAAATCACATTCTTTTAATAGTTGATTAATATTTACTTTTTCCAAATTATTAAATATCTCCTTGACTTGAGCAGGAGTAACATAACCGATGCCCATATCTATTTTATTTTGGATATCTTCATAACTCTTACTTTCATAAAAGTCATCTCTTTCCCATAGCTCTTTTTCAACCTTAGTGAGTTCAATTGTTGACTTATCTGGATAAAACAGTTTGGAAAAAATATGATCACTAGGTCCTTTTGTTTGAGTCACTAAATACAATAAAATATCCCATGCCTTATCTATATCAATAATGTTTTCAATACTAGTTAATATATCATCTTTTGAGCTGAAATTTTTAATTTTAGATAGTGCATGAACTTCCTGTTCGTCTACTTGATAAAATACTTGAATGAGTCCCATATTTTGGTATTTAATTGATTTATATGTTTAAATATTTTTCGTTTATAATATTTCAATGATTTCAGCCTCATCAAAAAATTAAGAATCCTAGGCTATTGCACATTAACATTAAGGATGAAAATAATTAATTGATTTTCACTCCTGTTTTGAAATGTTATGGTTAATAGGTATTCGACTCATCATTGATTTTAAGTCATTCATCCTATCAAATCCTTCACTCTTCCTTTTGTGCGCTTTCAGATAGACTATTCCAATTTTTCGATGCGTTTTATCGCCGTATTTTTCACAGTAAAGGTAATTAATCATGAATAACAAAATCAGATTTTCAGCTTTCCTACTTTGTATAGGAGTATCAATTTTTATTTCTTCTTGTCAAAGCGAGGATGATGATGGATTCAATCAAAATGATATTGATGAATTAAATGCTTTGCCTGAAGTCGTCCTGTTTCCGAGTGACAATTCCTATTCCGATGCAAAATTTGAATTGGGTCAAGCTCTTTTTTGGGATCCCATTTTGTCTGGCTCAAAAGAGGTTGCCTGTGCTTCTTGTCATCACCCTGATTTTGGTTATGCCGATGGTCGTAGCTTGTCATCAGGTGTCGATGGAGTTGGGCTCGGACCCAACAGGATCAATGGAACAATAGTAAAAAGAAATGCGCCAACCATTCTCAATACGGCATTCAATGGGATTGGTCTGGATGGAAATTACAATCCAAATCTGGCTCCTATGTTTTGGGACAACCGAGCATCTGGTTTGGAGGAACAAGCCCTTTTGCCCATACTGTCCAAAGAGGAAATGCGCGGGGAATTAATCGCTGAAGAGGACATAATTGATACCATCGTTCAGCGTCTAAATTCGTTTGAATCCTACCGCCAATTGTTTGAAAATGCTTTTGAAAATGATGTTATAAATGAAGAACGTATCACAAGAGCTCTCGCCACTTTTCAAAGAAATCTGGTAGCCAACAACAGCCGCTTTGACGAATACATGCGTGGAAATATGAATGCACTCAGTGATGATGAACTAGAAGGGTTAAATACATTTGTAGAGGTGGGGTGTATCAATTGTCACAATGGCCCTATGTTTTCCGATTTTGAATTGCATACATTAAGTGTACCAAACCATCCTTTGGTTTCTGATAATGGTGCGACGGGCAATTTTGATTTCCGCACGCCTTCTTTACGAAATTTAGCTTTTACTGCTCCTTATATGCACAACGGCCGTTTTGAAGATTTGGAAGATGTACTGGAGTTTTATGATGATATTTCAAGTGGCAATAACAATTCCCAAAATCCCAATGTCGATGATAATGAAATTGATGACGATGCAGAAGATTTGGATTTAAATGGAAATGATATTGAAGAGATTATACTATTTCTGAATACCTTAAATGACAATGGCTTTGACAAAACAATTCCGAGAAAAGTGCCAAGTGGGATGTCTGTTGGTGGAAATATAAACTAGAAATAAAATTTAATCACCAGGTACACCAAGAATTTGCAAAGAATATATAACTAAAACTTCAATAATACTTTAGTGTAACGTACAAGCTTTTCATACATAGACGACTTGTTGGCAAATGGTTAGTTCTTTCTTTTTAATTTTTCTTCAATTATTTCTTTTCGACTAATACTGTCAATTTCGAAAATATTATCACTCAAGTTGTACCTTCCATAAGTCAATGAGCGCAGCTTTCCTTTATCAAAACTAAACTGTCCGATAATTTTATTTTTCCCAAGAAATGTAAAGGTTGAGTCGGATTGATAAATTGGATTTCCAAGTTCAAGGATTAGTTTATTTAATGAAATGCCAACTTGAATTGATTTTCCAATCATTATCGGCTTACCGTCCAATTGAAGTAGAATAAAGGTCTGATCATCGTCCGTATCAGACCAACCATATTTTGGCTTCCTGTAGGTGTGAGTGGTCAGAGTACCTATATTTTGTTCATCAAATGAATATTTAGAATCTCTCACTTTCTTTTTATCAAATAGCGTATAAAAAACGAAAATTCCTGAATCGGTCGGATTATAGAACTTTTCTGATGGAGAAATTGCTACCGCTCCTGATGTTTCAAAATATGGAAAAATCGAATCAAGATCTGGAATCGGGAAATCAATAAACTTATTCTCTATCATTTTATCGTCTGGCACAGAATCTAATTTAATCGAATCAGACTTTATCGAAATAGCTACTTTTTTAGATTGTTCATTTGAATTACAACCAATCAAAAAATTAATAATGATATATAATGCTAAAATCCTTTTCATTGTGTTTGACAATGCTCGTACGCGATATAATTCTTTTGTGCTTTTTACAAAATTCTCTAAGAGTAGAATCAGGCTACTAATTAGTTTATTCAGCTCAATCCTCATGATGTTCAATCACATATTTTGCCCAATCCACAATGGCTTTTAACAAGGGAATCAACGTCTCACCGAATTCAGTTAACGAGTATTCTACTTTTAACGGTGGTTTTGTGGAGTATACTTTTCTTTGGATTACCCCGTCGTTTAATAATGTTTTCAACTGTATACTCAAGGTTCGTTCTGTAACCGCTGGCATTAGTTTTCTTAGTTCATTATAACGAAGTGCACCATTTCTTAAATTATGCAAGATGGCTGCTTTCCATTTTCCTCCTATAATTCCCATGGTTAGTGTTGTGCAGCAGGGATATTCTTTTCCTTTAAACTTAGGCATACTACTGTTTTTTTATACTATCCTTTTGGACCGTTATTGCAAATATAAGATACTATACTTAATATTGCTACTATCTTTTTTATAGTATAAACAATTTGCATCATGAAAAATCTATTATTACTGGCACTAACTTTTACTTCAATAAACCTTTCCGCCCAATTATCAATCAATGGCATACTTCAAGATGACGAATCTTCCCCAATCATGTTTTCGAATGTGGTTTTATATTCTGCCTCCGATAGTTCTTTGGTAAAGGTTGAATCTTCTGATGTTGATGGAAAATTTTCGTTCAAGGGCATTGCCCAAGGGAATTACTATATCATCTCTAGTTATGTAGGATTTAGAGATTATCATTCTACAGAAATTGAACTGAATAATGTCGATGTGGATTTGGGTGTCCTTGAAATGATAACATCTTCAGTACAGCTTGAGACAGCGGTAGTCAAAGCGAGAAGAACGATGATAGAAGTGAAACCAGACAGGATGGTATTTAATGTAGAAGGTACTATCAATAGTGCTGGAGACAATGCATTGGGCTTGCTTAGAAAAGCGCCAGGGGTTTTGGTCGATAATAACAATAATGTATCTGTGCTAAGCAGATCGGGTGTCCTCATCTATATCGATGGTAAAAGATTGCCTTTAAGTGGAGATGATTTGACTTCTTATCTAAATAATCTTCCAGCAGAACAAATAGATAGGATGGATATTATAACCAGTCCCAGTGCAAAATATGAAGCTGAAGGAAATGCAGGAATCATAGACATAAGACTGAAGAGAGATAAGAGTCATGGTACAAATGGCTCAATTAGCGGTTCGCTAAGTCAAGGGCAATTGCTCACTGGTAATATTTCTTCTACAGGAAATTACAGAAATAAATCATTAAACACTTTTGGGAATTTAGGATATAGTGGCGGTAAATCATTTAGTAGAATGCATTTTTTGAATAACCAAAATAACCTACGAACTGATGAAAATCAATATTTGGAAAATGATGATAGCGGGATAAATTATAGATGGGGAACAGATTTCTTCTTAGGTAAAAATCATACGATTGGCTTTCTAATATCAGGCATGAGCAATGAGACCAATGGCATTGCTGAAAATAGTTCTGAGATTTCACTATTGTCCAATCCCTCCTCAATAGACAGTGTGTTGTTGGCAGATAATACTTCTTTGCAAAATCGTGACGGAAGCACCTACAACATCAATTATACCTTTGACAATAAAAAGTCATCTTTCAATATTGACATTGATTATGGGAGATACCGAAATGAGAGTACTTATAATCAACCCAACAGATACTATGATGCTACGAGAACCGTATTGTTTTCAGAAGTATTGACAGAGTATGTTACTCCAGCTGATATTGATATATATACTGCAAAAATCGATTACGAAACAGATTTTGTTGGGGGTAAATTAGGCTTAGGGTCTAAGATAAGTAAAGTGGATACAGATAATACCTTTCTGTTTTACAATATGATTGATGGACAAAGAGTACAGAATAATTATAGATCAAATGAGTTTTTTTATAATGAGGATGTCTATGCTGGATATGCAAACTACCAAAGACCTCTTGGTACCAAACTGAATTTTTCAGCTGGTTTGAGGGTAGAGTCTACGGATATAACTGGAGATTTAATTGCATTCTTACCAGAATTACATCAAGAAGCAGTAGAATTAAATTATACGGATTTCTTCCCTTCTTCTGGCTTGACATACAATTTGGCCAGCAATAAGATTTTGTCCCTCAATTACAGTAGAAGAATAAATCGACCCGATTACAATTTCTTAAATCCGTTTACTTTCCAGTATAGTGAATTGTCATTTCTAAAAGGTAATGAAAAGCTGAATCCAGAGATTGTGAATAATATTGAATTGGGCTATACGCTCAATTATAGATACAATTTCAAATTAAGCTATTCAAAGACGACCAATCAAATTACAAGATTAGTACAGCCAGATGATTTTGATCCACGAGCCAACTTGATCACATGGGAAAATTTGGCGGAGCAAACTATTTATGGATTTAATGTTTCTGCACCTTTTGGAGTGACTGATTGGTGGAATACATACATGAATTTTAATTGTGGATATATGAACAATCAAGCCAATTACGGAGACGGAGCAATAGTGGATGTCCAAGCATTTACTTATTCATTTTTTCAACAAAATACTCTCACACTTCCACGGGGATTTACTGGAGAAGCATCAATCTGGTATGCAGGACCTGGTATATGGGGAGGTGTGTTTGAGTATGAACCCAGCTATTCAATAAACCTTGGATTACAAAAGCAATTTTTCAATGACTTGATGAATGTCAAATTAAGTGTTAGCGACATCACATATCAATCCGGATGGAGTGGAACTTCTGATTTTGATGGACTGACAGGAGAAAGACAAGGAGTCTGGGACAGCAGAAAAGTTGCACTTAGCGTAAGTTACAATTTTGGGAATTCCAATGTGAAATCTAGACAGCGATCTACAGGGATTGAGGAAGAGTCCAATAGGGTTAACTAAGCGTTTTCATGAAGTCGGCTGAATTTTCACAGTTAAGAAGATTTGGCCGACCGAATGAATCAGATACTGATGAGTCGTGTGGGTTGACAGCGATACCCGTTCCTGCCCTGTCACTAGCGTTAAACAAATAACTGATTTGAGTAAAACTACTTGAAAGTCTTCGTCTTTAGGAGTTCGCCTTCTTCATTATAGGTTGTCCAAGTACCCCTTTTTTTACCGTGTTCGAAGCGCCCTTCGTCCCAGAGTTGGCCATTGGCATAGTATCGCACCCATAGCCCATGCTTTTGCCCTTCATCGTCGAAACCACCAGTCCCTCGAGGTTCGCCGTTCTTGAAAAACCATTTCCACTGACCTACGATCTTTCCGTCCTTGTAGCTGCCAGAGGATTGCATCTGACCGTTGTTGAGAAAGTACTTCCAATTTCCCGATTTCTTTCCGTTGTCAAACTCACCTTGGCAAGAGATAAGGCCGTTTTTGAAGAATAACTTAAAAGGTCCATTTTTAGGATTGCCGTTTTCATCAATACCAGGAATGTCTTTCATTGAGATTCTTTTTTATTGTTTGCAAAGTTTAATGAATTAATTCGTGCCAATATTAGCAACTCACTTTATCAATTCAATTCTATTTTTTAAAAGTGTCTATTAATTTTGGCATTAAGCATCCAAAGAAAAATAGAACTATCCAGAATATTAAATACAATTTAAATGCCGATTTGAAACTCCAGGTCAATCCCAAACACTCAATACTAATAAACAAGTCGAACACAAGCATACCATGTAACCAAAACAATAGGCTCCACAAGCTTAGTGCAAAAAATCCCTGAATGGTAAATTTCTCGTACAATTTATCATCCTTGTTTGAATTCCTTTTCATTCAAGTATTATTCAAATTATAGTCAAGTCACCAGTTGGGATTAATTCGTATTTGTTTTCAATTTCTAAAATAATCTTTTTTATCATATTCTCCACATCAGCAGATCAATCTATGTGTAGAACAAATTGCATATGTTGGATCATAAGTTTGCCGTGTATCATTCCAAGAAGAGATCAAAGATCTAATGTCATTAGAAAAGAAAGAGAGAAACATCACCTTATAATAATGATCAACTGCTAACAAAGCAAGCTCTGCAGGCACGAAATTACATGGCAGATATCCATCACCTGTAAAATTAGATGTCGCTCTTAATGAACTTTGAAAAAACGTCAATATAATTGACTAGGAGGTGTCGTTCAGCCTGAGCTTATAGCTTGATCCCAGGTCTAGTAGTGATATCTTCTGAATACACTAACTAAAGCGTGACAATGATTTTTGAATCATTGTCACGCTTTAGATATGAAATTCGAGTGGAAGTACCTCTGAGCTCTCCTCTGTATAACTTGGATGTCTCTTTAGGTCAAATCTTCCAGTTAAGACCGATACTGTAACGTCTAAATGGTCTGAATTGCTCAAATATTTGATCATTGGTCCCATATGATTTGTAGACCTTTGTTCTTTCAGATTGAAGTATATTATTCACCCCTGCTGATATTGAAAATTTATTGTTCTCTCCAAAGTGTTTTTTAATTCTAATTGACAAATCATGAAAAGGGGAGGTATAAACATCAGGATTCAGGCCAATTCCCACAACAGAAAGACTACTTCCTTGAACATTATAACTTAAGTTTCCTTCCCAAGTCCTGTCATTATTCACGTAACTCAAATAGGTATTTATAATATACGGAGACTGACCTTGCATTTGTCGCATATCTGAAATTAATTCGCCATCCCTTCCATTTGTTTCTCTGGAATAATATTCGCCATTTTCAGTTTGATCCAAGGCAACTTTTGATTCCACAAATGTAAAGTTGGCTCCTATATAAAATGATTTTAAGTGTTCAGAAATTAAACTCAACCTATTTCTGAATTCGAATTCAACTCCAGTTACAGTTGCATTTCCAACATTTCTTGGTTGAAGATCATTAGGAGCAGATGAACTAAAAGCAACTAGCTCAATTGGGTTGACAAATGTTTTGTAAAATCCGCTCAAGGAAAACATTTGTCCACCTGGCCTGAAAGACTCTAGTCTGAGGTCAAAATTATTGATATTGGTAGGCAGTAATTCAATATTACCTATAAACGTTCTATCTGAAATAGCATCATATATTTGGGCAATTGATGCTTCTTTAAATGAAGGCCTGGCTATTGTATTAGAGTAAGACCCTCTCAGGTTCATCTGCTTCGATAATTTGTAAACTAAATTTACCGATGGAAAGAAGTTAGTATTGTCTGATATCTTTTCATTATCAAATACTATTGATCCCGTATTGTTTTGCCCTGTATAAAAGTGGGTAAACTTTTCAATACGTATTCCGACATTAGCTTTAAGATTTTCAGAAATATTCATATCCGACATCACATATGCCCCATAATTGATTTGACTGGCATCGTATGTATTTGTAGGTTCATAATTTCCAGCAATATAGGTGCCTACTTGTTTTTCTGGCGTCCATATATTATCGACATCTAAAAGTTGATTTGGATCACCATTAAGATTTAGTTCGGTTTGTCCTTTTGCATTTATCAAATAGTTCAAGATTTCATAATCTCTTTGTTTAAAGATATGACTTAGGCCAAATTTCAAATTTAATTCACGGTCGGATAGATCAAATGACTTACTTATATCAACATTTCCTGAGTAATTAGTTTCAACTAGATTTCTCCATAATCTTCTTGGTTGAGCACCTTCTGATGGTTCAATTGTGAGACCGCCGTCATCATTGATTTTAAAAGGGGTTACCCGAATATCTTTGTCGTTAATCCTTGAGACTGTTGGTGATAGTCTCCAGTTGACATTGAAGTCATTCTTCAAGGAGTGCTTTCCAGAAAAAAGAACATTGGTAATACTACTTTGGGTATATTCAATATTATCTCTAATGATTTCATTGGAAGCTCTAATGAACGAATTTCTTTCAAATAATCCTGCTTTTGATTTTCCACTTTGAAGGTGCAAAGCATTCATACTAATGGTATTTTTACCAAATTTTACAGATGTACCAATCATACCATTTAATAAAACAGAGTTGACTCCCAGATCACCTCTAGAACTTCTATCTGCCAATAAATCCATTTCTGATTTGTCCGTAGATTTCAAGTAATTGTTGAACATGACATCTTGATAAAATTCAGTGTTGATTCTGTATCCCAAGGTTGCAAAGTATCCAATTTTTGTATTGACCTTATTGATGTAGTTTCCTACTGAATATCCAAAATTTACATTGCCCAGACTTCTGGTTCTATGGGTTGCCATATTGTTCCGAAAACGAGATGTAAGAGTAGTCAGTGTTGGATCATCTATAGCATTAGGTATATATTGTCGTTTGTCTAAAGGCAAGTCTCTCTGTCCGCTATCAAAGCCAAATAGGTCTGTACCGCTTTTCTCACTGCTCAGATAATTATTTTTGAAGTGTATATTTGGGTTATAAGCAATGCCAAGAGAAATATTGTTTATCTTTTCTTCAGGAAGATCTTTTGTCATAATATTAACAACTCCTCCAGTAAAATCGGCTGATAGATCGGCAGTGGCTGTCTTTGAAACCATAATCCCATCTATAATATTGGATGGGAAAATATCCATCTGTACAGAATTTCGATCTGGGTCCAATCCAGGAATATCCATGCCATTAAGAATGGTTTTTGAATATCTATCACCAAGTCCTCTTACAAATACATATTTTCCTCCTGATACAGATACCCCTGTAACCCTTTTTATTGCTGAGGCAGCATTTCCATCACCTGCTTTTTTTATCGATTCTGCACTAATGCCATTTACTACATTTGCAGATTTTCGCTGGATTGATTGAATGGCATTTTGGGTGTTTCGTAGTTGCTTGGCAGTCACAACTACTTCAGTTAGTTTTTGCCCAACCTCTGCCAGTACTATATCGAGAACCGTAGTTACTCCTTCTTTTACTTCTACATCTTTCAGTATTGTGTTATATCCAATATAACTTATCTCAAACTGATAATTTCCTGCCACCAATTCATAAGTGTATGTTCCGTCAAGCTCCGTCGCGAAACCACCTTTTGTTTCTATAACAAACACATTCGCAAAAGGAATACCTTCACCTGTAGTCTCATCTGAAATGAGGCCTTTTACAGTTCCTGTTTGAGCCTGGGCCCAGTTGCAAATAAATGTCAAACAAATAATAAATTTAAAAATTTTCATTAGAAATTAAATTGATTAAAGTCTATTAAGAAATAATTGTTAGCGAAAAATTTGATTATCGAATTAAAAATCAAGAGCTCCTTTTTGAGCAGCAAATGTCCATGAAAAAACAGCTGTATCTGCTCCTCCTGAGGATGAGTTTACACTTGAGTTATTCATTTCCATCTTTAGGTCAAATGCAGCATCATCTCCATTTGGGGAATTATCCTGGCACAGGTCACTTACAGATTGAGTGCTGACAAATTGCCAACCAGTAATTTGTAACTTATCTGCAAAATAGTTTTCTGAAGTTGCATCGTCATCTAATTCCAAATCACCGTTTTGGTCAAAGTTGAAACTTGTACAGTTTTCGACAACACCTTCAGCACCATCTCTAAAGTCTGCAATTTCTGCCGTCAGTCCTTTGAGAGAACCATTTCTAAATATAAATCCAGAACTGGAAGAGCCTTCAGGTCCATCAATCTCCAGGCCATGATCAGAGTCTGCTCCAGCTATGTAGACAAAATTATTTAGCGTTCCGGAATATCCTTGATCTACATCATACGCATCATCACCTTGAGCCCAAACCAAGGCATTACTAACATCAACGGTTCCTCCAAAAAATTCGATACCATCATCCAAATTTCCAACCACTTCTACTTGGTTTATCATTGTCCCATTTCCAACACCTCCCAAGGTCAAACCATTAATCTCATTGTTTTCGCCTATAGAAGCTCCACCATGTCTTATAGAAATGTAACAAATGGACCCTGAGTTATCTTGCGCATCACTACCTCCATATAATCCAAATGTATCATCTGCTGGAATCCCTTCGATCTGAAACTCACTAACATCACCTTCAAAAGACGCAGGAGCATTGCCCAGGATTATTAGTCCTCCCCACAATCCATTTTGTGTTTCATCCAGATTGGAACCTGCCGTTTCACCTACTTGAATGTTGTCCAGGACAGAAGTCATTATTATTGGCTTGTCTGCAGTACCACAAGCTTGTATCTTACCACCTCTAGCTACTATTAGTGTACTGGCCAAAGAACCTGTTCCTTCATCTCCTTTGATTATTGTTCCTGGATCTATTGTCAGGGTAACACCACTTTGTACGACAACCTTACCCGTTAATTCATATATTCGATCCGAAGACCAAGTTTCATCTGAGTCAATAAATCCTGCTTTCTTAACTATATTGTCTGATGTGGCATTTTCTACACAATCACAATTAGCCTCATCCAATGTGAATCCTTCAGTACACGTAAGATCACAATCATCATTTGAACAACTTGAAAATATTATAATACATAAGAAGATCTTTAGAAGGTAAAATCTTTTCATTGTTAGGTTTCTTTTTGATTCTTTAATGTTATTTCGAAAGCAAAAGTATCGGCCAAATGTTAACTCATAATTAAGCCATTGTTAAGTTTGACTAAAGTCAAGAATCTAGAATGGTTGGAGCTATTCCTTTATTCAAATTTGCGCGTCATCAATATTTCTAATTGACAATCAATTTGTTATGAACGTAAAATTGGCTGGACGTACATTGATTCGAGTGATATTAAAATTACGGTTGATATATTACCGCTCATTTGAATTTCGCAACTAAAATGTTTGCTTTTGAGTGGTCAATAGCTATTACAGAAGTGTACAGCCTCTGCGATTTTTTTGATTAAATGACAAAAGCTAGATGTTTTGCCAATATCAATTTTGCCTTGCCAGCAAAAGGAATACTGAGCACAATAGAATCAAGGGTAAAACTGGCTTCCAATCTGTAGTACGTTGATCTTTGAAGTATTGCAGATTAATAGCTTCCCAATTTTGATCTTCAATCGGCTCATTTTCGAAAATTTTTGGATAAAAAGAAAGCCGCAGGTCTTCGTGATAATTTTCCAATGCTTCGATATAATTTAAATAATTGTACATGTCTGTTTTGCACAGGGAATTCAAAGAAAGTTGGGTGTGAATACTCGGCACGAAATATCCTATCCATTTCGTAAGATTATTTCGTTTTTTAAGTTTTTGCTTCATTGCCTGACGGGCCTCTGCGGACTCATCATCTCCCATTTGTTGCATGGCGTAGTACCAAAACCAACTAAAACTGGCTTCTTCTGGATGATTGTATTTCGAAAATTGAGGGTAGTGTTTTTTAAATTTCTCTATCGTTGGTTCCTTGGCTTCATCCCATTTATTATGATATCCATCACGACTATCGATGGTAGTTTCATATGCTTCCGCTATTGGGTACAAATAAGTGACAGCATTATTTACCAATGAAGGAATAATGGTAGTCAACAATATCCATGATGTCAATAGTATCAACGCATTTTGGTTTGAAGATTTTTCCAGACTTATTACCCACCAAGAAAGCGAAAACCAAAACGCAACATATAGTGCTGAAAGGACATAAAAAGCAATGAACTCTTGATTAAAAGGTAAATCCAAATAGAAAAGGCTTAGCAGAAACAAAGCGGTAAGTATGATTAAAATAAAACCAAGCCTTATAAAGAGTTTGGTTTTTATCACACCTAATGGATTTTGAGATTGAATGGCAAGTAATGACCATCTACCGCTTTCTTTTTCTTCCGATAGTAGATTGAAGTTGAGCGCAATAATTATGAGTGGGAACAGGTAAATCAGTACAAAGCTAAAATCCAAATTTCCCAACAACTGATAAAAGGGGTTAACAAGCTCATTTGAATTTTTCTGCTCTTCTAGGTTTCTAATGTTGACCAACTGTGCCGCCAACCTTATGTCTCGATGACCTAAAGATAGTCCCGCAATTGCTGGAGATTCATTGGCAATACCAAATCGAATATAATATAACAAGAGACCAATGTGACCATCAACATATTCCAAGTGTCTATCAATATGCTCTTTCTGCGCATGTGCTGTCTGCTCAATATTGACATGCTGCTGGTCATTGAAACTTTTCCCTACATACAAGCTCACACATCCGACAAAAAAAAGTAATAAGAGACCAATAACCAAGCTCTTTGATCTTACTAACTGTACGAATAACAATTTTGTCATACTAAATAGCTTTGAGATTCTTGGAAAAATAAATGACGGTCAATAGTATTCCTATCAGCCACATAAACAGGGCTCCCACAGACCACATTACAGACTTGGACATTTCTTTAAATGATAGAAAACCATGTTGGAATTTGGGAAAATCAATCCAATGTTGCTGACTTATAATTGCATTTTTATCAGCAGAACTTTTTACAGAATTTCCGATATGCTTAATCTGCAAATCATTCATGGTCTGTGCCAAATTATAACGATAATTTTCTGTTGCTGTATTAAAGTTTTGATACGTACCGAAATCACTTCCTGACAAAACCATTGAGATATGTTTTATAGCGATGTAGGGATTGATAATGGCTGAGTAATAAACAGCTTGACCTTGTTTCTCATATAATGTGATAAGTTCTGATTGATGTTTTCGGTATGTTTCGGTACTTAGTTTTTCTCCCTCTTTCATGATAAATCCACTATAATTAAATGGAAGTTCTTTCGGTGAAGACACACCATATGCCAATAGAAGAGAGTCTTTCAATGCATTGAAGTGCGGGTCATCAGGATTATGGCTATCGCCTTGTTTGATGAGTTCATTTTCAACCATTGTGTCGAATTCTATCTTCGATGGAGAAGGATAAATATACTGACCAGCAACCTGTGATAACTTTGGTATGATCAGCGTAAAAAACAACCAAAAACCAATAAGTTTTATCAACGACTTTTTTGAAGAAGAACTTTTCGCAGATACCCAAACTGCCAAAAAAGACATTACGAATAGGTATACCAAATAACATATTCCCAAACATGAAAAAGGCATTAAACTCGACAATATGAATTCGGTATGAGGATAGAACAACAACATGGTTAAAGTCAGGAAAAATGCAGGAACGACTATGATTAAAGAAACCAAAAATATACCTAAAGACTTACCTATTATGATTTCTTGCCAGTTGGCGCCCTGTGTCAATACGAGTTTAAGTACCCCTTTCTCTCTTTCTCCCGATATGGATGAATAGCCCCAAAAGAATAGCAGAAGCGGAAGTAAAAGCTGAAGGAGTAATCCGGCAGATAATTCTCCAAACCTCAATAATCCATTGGACAAACTAGCCGGAGAAAAATTGACTGAATTTTGCCTATGCGCTTCCAAAAAGACAGCATTTCCAAGGTAGCTGTCTATTCCATTGTCAAAAAAACTCAAAGGGTATTTTGTGCGAAACGCTACATATCCATAATGAGCCATTCTGTGTGGGTGTTTGTCAGGATTGTTTTCCCACCTATCTCTAATATCCTGGCTATAGTGATCTACATTATGTTGATGATTAATATTGCTCAGATAAGAAGATCCAAGGGCTAGAATAATAAGTACTATAAAAGCACCTATCAACCATCGATTGATAGAAACATTCAAAATACTTTGATATGCCTGACTTGAAATCAGTCTTATCTGAGCAAACCTCATTATTTAGAATTTATAATTTGCAGTCAAGATGAAATTTCGAGGTGCTCCAGGAGCCAGTCTAGAAGGGTTAAGGCCACCCAACCAATGGACTTCATCAAACAAATTATTGACTTTTAAGATCAGCTGCATATTGGTATTATTTGGCTTATAATATATAGCAGCATCAAATACTGTATACGATGGCAATAGTACTCTACTCGTGCTATAGGTAGGGTTGTACCAAGTATATCTTTCGTCTATATATTGTGCACCAAAACCGATTCCGATTCCATTCAAGGTTTTACTTACGAAGTCATATCGCCCCCAGAAATTTGCCACATGCTTTGGAGCTCCTCCGATTCTTTCTCCTATAAATTCTTCTATAGCATCTTCTACAATTTCGGCATCGTTAAAGCCATAGGAAGCTATAAGTTGAAAGTTTGAAGTCACGTAACCAGAAAAATCCATTTCAAACCCCCTACTTCGTTGCTCACCACGGGTTGTCAAGCTTTCCAAATCATACGTATCTCCTAGTAAAATATTTTTTTGAACAATATCAAAAACGGCTAAATTGGCAAATATCTTTCCATTCATAAATTCACCTTTAAAACCAACTTCTGTCAAGCTACTTTCAAGAGGATCAAATCTTGCTGGTGATGCCGCCCAGAAAAATCCTTCCGCAGTCGGTGATAATGAAACTGTGTTTGTGTGTGGTTGAAAACCCTCTAGATATGTAGCATAAGCACTAATATTATTGGTAAGCTCGTACGTCAGGCCTAATCTCGGTACAAAAGCATTGGTTTTTAGTTCGTCTTCTGATTTTTTGTAGTTAAAAATATCTGTAAACGACTCGTACCTCAAGTTAAATAAGGCTGAAAATTTTCCAACTTTGAATTGGTTTTGAATATATATTCCGCTTGACGAATTTAAGTTCGCTGGTATTGTCAATTCGGAAAGATTATAGGCATTTGTATTTCTGGCGCCATTAAAAGGATTTTCAAGGTTGAAATGTGGTACAGCCGGTACAGGCATCGTAATATCACCTACAATCATTGTTTGGAAATCCGCCGCATTGGCTGGATTAAAATTAGACTGGCCACCGCTGTTGGTCAAATATCTTCTCGCACGCAAGAATCCCGCACCAATTTTTCTCTCCCATCGCGTAGCATCATATCCAACCAATACTTTATTCGTAATGTTGCCACTTTTAATATCGTAATTAAAATAGGCACTTACATTATCTGTCTCCCAAAATTGTTGCCTTCTATCATATCTCAATCTTGCCAATGTCGGGATCACATTGCCATCAATATCAACCGCTGTACCATCAACTCTGTGTTCCGCCAAATCTTCATTCCAGGTTTGCTTCATGTACTGCGCATTGAAGCCAAAATTCTCAGTAAACTTTTTGTTAAAGTTGGTTGTGAAGATGAGTTCATTAGTTTTGTAATGATCGTTGGCGGCCCCTACATTCAGTGTTATTGGCGTGCTGTTAATGTCAAATTCACCATTAATAGCACCAAAAATAGGCTGGCCCCTATCTAAATTTCCAACACTGTTGTTATAAATCATTTCAACATTGAGTGCCGAAGACTCATTTGGAACATAACTAATTGAAGGCGTAATTAAAAAGGCATTATTGTTCACTAAGTCTCTAAATGATTTAGCTTCCTGGAAAGCAGCATTAAGACGATAAAGCAGGGTTTTTTCTTCGTTCAGTGGTCCCGTTAAATCTACTGCAGCTCTCAATGTGGAGAAACTCCCCGCTGATAGTGACACTTCACCTCTTTTTTCTTTTAAAGGTTTTTTGGTAACCATATTCACTGTACCTCCAGGGTCCGCACTGGAAAAGGTGACAGAAGAAGGACCTTTGATCACTTCTACTCTTTCGATATGGGAAGTGATAGGTTGCAAAAAGTAGTACTGCCTGGTTCGCAAACCATTAATGGATTGACCGTCTTCTGCTTGTGTAATTCCTCGGATGTTGAAGTGGTTATAATTTCCTGTAGAGCTTACGCTACTTACTGCCTTGACAGCATCTGACAATTGAAATGCCTGTCTATCACTTATCAATTCTTTGGTGACTGAAGAAATAGACTGTGGAAGCTCCTTGTTCAGTATCGCTACTTTTGAGGCAGAAAATGAATAATCACTATTATAATCCTGTCTTCGTCTTCCCACGACTTCTACAGATTGTAATAATTGATCTGATTCCTTGAGTGTGATTGTACCCAAGTTTATCTCATTATTACTAGATGCTGTAAGCTCTTTTGTAAAATCAAAATAGCCAATATAGCTTACTCTCATGTCATAATCTCCAGGAGAATTGAGCTCTAATCTAAAACTTCCATTAGCTTCAGTGATCGTGCCTGTTTTATTCTTAGCCTCATCAAAAGCAATTACATTGGCCCCAATAAGAGGAATATTTTCTGAAGTGACCACTGTTCCACGTACAGTTATTTGTGCAAATCCCTGTACGCCGAATAGCATGCATATTAATAAGATGTAAAGATTTCTTTTCATTTCTATTTTAATTTTTTTTAAATGGTTTTTATGTATAATTCTTGCAGTTCGTCTGCTGTAATATTCGAAGTGGATGTCTCATGTACAATTGCTCCTTCTTTCATGATACCAATACGACTTCCTATGTTTACCGCATTGAAAATGTCATGGGTTGCCATAAAAATGCCTATGCCGTTCTCAGAGAGAGATTTGCATGTTTTGGAAAATTCTGCCGAAGCTTTTGGATCCAGGCCAGAAGTGGGTTCGTCCATTAGGATAAATGAAGCATTCTTCCCTAATGCTATGGCTATACCCACCTTTTGTCGCATTCCTTTGGAGTACGTTGAAAGCAGTTGATGGTGTGCCTCTGATTGAAGATTAGCTTTTACCAGAAGCTCCTCCAGTTGCTTCTTGGAATAATGTTGTCCAGCTAATCGACTAAAGAAGTCCAGGTTTTCTATTCCGGAAAGATTGCCATAGAGTTGTACCACTTCAGGGATGTATGCCAGGGCTTTTGATATAGTTTTCTTATCTGATACAGGAATGTTGTTTACCAAAGCTTGACCAGAATCAGGTTCAAGTAAGCCAAGAAAGATATTTATTGTCGTAGTTTTTCCAGCTCCATTTTGTCCCAGCAAACAATAGATTTCACCTTTATTGACTCTAAAATTTAAGTGCTTAAGTGCAACTTTGGACCCAAAAGTTTTGAGAATACCTCTCGCTTCGAGGAAGATCTCAACATTATTTTCTTCGTGCTGTATTTCGTTCATTAATTAACCAGTAGATGCAACAATGTTGCAAATATAGGCAATAAATAACAAATGCAACGACGTTGCATTTGTTATTTACACTAGAACAGTCTATTTATCTTACTGCATTTAGAATTTTAGATCCTTTGGTTGTTGAACGGGAGTAATTGATTGTCTGAAAGAATAACTTCAGAATAGCTCCTACGAGTCGATTAGTTTAAAAAATATTTGAAAGGCTTGGTCTTTTTGTTCTTGTTAATACAATTTGACTTTGCGTTAATTAATCTAGATAATAAAATTTTGAAAGGAGTTGTCCATCTATTGTTTACCTCTTGGATAGCTTGATCAATTTCTAATCACTGCTCAAAACTTAATTGCATCCAAAACTCCTGAACTTCCTCCGAATATAATATCGATCTTACTTCTAGTCAAACACATCAACGTTCATCTTAGTCTCTTTGACCTGACCATCTTGTGTTACTCGAAATTTGTAAGTCCCATTCTTATTTTCTGGTAATTGTACTCCCTTAATATATCTACGATAAAGATTCTCCATTTCCTCCTCAAAAATAATTTTACCATCTGGGTCAGATACTTCAAAATATGCGGCTACATTCATATTACTAGTATAATACAATGACATTAGTCCTGTATTACTTACAGCATGAATAGATGGTTTTTGATCGGGTACAACATTGCTTGAATTAGTCACTTTAATCAAATGCTTTTTATCTTCAGGGACACTTAATGTTAAAGTGAAGAATAGTCTTGTTTTTACTGATTGGCCATTACATTCTCCAGGAAGAAAATCAAACTCGTCCTTCATCAATTCAATAATTCTACGTCCTTCTTCTTCCACACCGAATGGATAAGGGTCTTCATGCTCATAAAGCACCTCTCCAATCTTTCCATTTTCGTCAATGGCAAAATCAAAATGCAACCAGCTATGATATCCAGCAATTATTGCTTCAGCAGGCATTTCGAAATTTTCTCTTGCAAATTTACTTAGGATAGGCAGGGCGTGCCGACGTCCATCAACACCTGCTGGGCAAGAGGACAATCGACCAGTCAATGGCAATTGATAATAAATACCATATTCGTTCTTTGCGCAATCAGTCGTAATCTCGTTTTCGGCAACTGCTTCGATTTCACTTTCTTCCTCTTTGTTAGCAATAGTGTTTTCATCTTGAATAAGATTAGTGTCAAACGAAGGCTCCGTTGAAGGTTGCTCACTTTTATAATTTATCGTGGGTAAAAATGAGCTATTGATTACATCTTCTACTTTTTGGGCGTCTAATGGTTTCGTGAAAATCACAGCTATAAAAGCTACTGCGAAGATACCTACTGAATATTTCAGCAAACTGTACTTTTTTGAATTTGATTGATACATCATTGTGATACGTTTATTTACATAATTTTGAAAAAATGGATTTGTTAAGCCTAAGTTCACATTGGGAAATGTCTTCTTCATCAACATGGCACAATACTGCTTTCGAGAGGAATTTGTCAAGACATATTCATCGGCAGCATATTCATGATTTTGAATAAGGGCTTGCTTGTATTTATAGACCATAGGATGCCACCAGAAAATCACTTTCAACGTTTCCATCAAAAGGATATCAATTGAATGATAGGCATTGACATGATACAATTCGTGTTTCAAAATGTTTGCCCGTTCATCCTCCGTGTAGGCTTCATTTCCGATAAAAACATACTGCATAAATGAAAATGGAAGAATCCTCTCTTTCACTGTGACTTCCGCATGAGTAGTAAATTGAGTAATCTTTCCATGTCTAAACAAATTACCCAACTTGAGTGCGGATATTGTCATTCTGAAAAGCGTCATTAATAAACCTAAAACGTAGACCCATTGCAAAACTAGGGTGATAGAAATATTCGAGGATGCTGTAGTGGTTGGATCACTGTTTTGAACTGTAATTGAGTATTCACTTATCGTTTGTAACTGCTCTTGATAAGTTTGGTTTATTTCATTTGTGATAACTGGGAGTCCATTTAATTCTTCTAATGAGACAAAAGACAATAGTGGCAATATCAATCCCAATACTATTGACGACAAGAGATAGAATCTATTGAGTCCAAAGTGTTTTTCTTTCGCCAATAGCGATTTGTATATAAGAAATAAAACAAGCCAGGTGATCGAAACATTAATTAAAAATGTGAGCATAATATTGTTCTTTTAATAATTTGATTGGAGGGCGTGGATTTGCAACAAGAAGTGCAGGGGTTTATTCTTTATCTTCCTTGATCTTATCAAGCAGGGTTTGCATCTCCTTAATGGACATTTTATCATCCTTAACAATGAATGACACCAACTCATTTATCGAACCACCGAAGAAATCCTTCACCAGGCCAGACAATCTGCCACGACTATAATCTTCCTTCTTGACTATTGGAAAGTATTCGTATGTCCGTCCATAGGCTTTATGGTCTACATAACCCTTCTTCTCTAAGATTCTCACGAAAGATGAGATGGTCGAATGCGCTGGCTTAGGATCTGGCATGTCCTTGATCAGGTCGCTTACCGTACAGGCTTCCTTGTCCCAAATCATTACTAAGATCTCCTCTTCTGCCTTTGTTAATTTTTCCATAGATGTAGCATTATATTATTCAACTATAGAAACAAATATATAACTACATTTCTAGTTATGCAACTATTTTTATCGCTTTATGCAAATTTTGGGTGATCAACCAGCTTTATTTTGAGGCTCTACAACCCTCTAATCAAGAATGAAAATTACAGGATTGAAAAAATAAATCGTAGCTATTTGTTGGCAGTAATTCTATGCTTTTTGTCACATTTATTCGGAAAGCAAAAATTGCCATGATACACCGTATTTGTCTTCACACCATCCGAACTTCTTACCAAATCCATAATCTCCTTCGCCTTTGTAGTCGTCCAGAGGAACCATAACTTGACCGCCATTTGAAGAGAGCTTTTCGAAAAGTGTTTGTATCACATCATCCGAATCATCACTTATGAAAAGTGACACAGCAGGTGAAAAGGACCAAGCATGATTATAATTGCTCTCAGAAACCATATAATCTATTCCATTTAATGTAAATACTCCATATTTAATAAGTTCAGGTGTGCCTCCTGCCTCTCCTTCTGAGTACTTTGTTATGCTTTTAATCCCAGAATTAGGAAAGATGGAGGTGTAAAAACTTATGGCTTCTTCAGCCTTTCCGCATTGATCACCTACAAATGTGAGGAATGTTGTTATTTTCATCTGGTTGCTATTTAATACCAACTAACTTAAATATTTTTGTTGACTTTCAATATTTTATCTTTTGAAAACTTAACATAAGCATTATAGTCAGCTTGGTTGATTCATTAATTTGACTTTCGTTTTTGATTTTAAACAGCTATTATTCTTAAACAATGGTTGCCCATGGTTCTTTTCATTCAATTGGTAAGTGTTTATCCAAAAAATCATAGACAAAATTAAAATTTTCCAACGGTGCTATGTGTCCCCCGTCTAGCTTTACATGATCATAATAGTGCCTCATTTTTTTGCTTTCCAATCGTTGAATTAATTTGTCAGACATTTCTGACGCTGGCCATTGATCATCGTTTTTGCCTGATAATATTAAAATAGGTCCATTTATATTTTCTACTTCTATTTCTGCTTTATTTACGGCCTCTTCATCTTCAAGCATCATTTTGTGCGCAGTAAACAAGTCACCCTTTAGCGCGGGTGAGAATGTTTTCAAAGGTGCTGGGACATAAGGCACTTCTTTTCCTTTATAAGTCCAGGAAGAAGTATTTGCAGACCAAGTAATTGCAGGAAAACTTACATTTGAAGTGGACATTGCAATAACTGCCTTGAAATGGTCAAATCTACTTGCCAAATTCAAAACCAATTCGCCCCCACGTGAACCTCCAATAAGAGCAATTTTTGATTCATCAATTTTTCGGTTTTTCGCTATATTCATTATCGTATCTGAAATTGCATCCAGTGAAATTCTGTCGAGATTTTTGGGTGTTCCTTCAGCACTAAAATATCCAATGGCCAAAATCGCATAACCTTTTTGAATTAGGCTATCCCTCTTACTTTTCATATGATTTCTGTGCCAATCTATTCCACCTTCAGCACCCCCAAATGCTACAATTAAAGGTTGATTGATAGAATCTCCTGTATACAATAGAGTTTCGACAATTCCGTGTTGTTTTGAAAGAATTGGCACATAGGTAAATATGTAAATTAACCCAGAGATTAGAGCTATTGTCAATACTGATAATATTATTGAGGTCCTTTTCTTCATTTAGTGTTTTAATTTAGAAGTGAAGGTACCCATTGAAATAATCAGAACATTTGACCTAAATCAAATAATTACTTTTCAGCCCTTATTCTGCTCAACGTTTCTTGAGTTATTCCTAAATAAGAGGCGACCATGCCTAATGGAATACGATAATAAATATTGGGATAAGTATGTTGAAAATGAAAATATCTTTCTTTTGCAGATGTAAACCTCATAGAGGTTATGCGGTCCATAAAATGACCGAAAACAGTACCCATTGAAAGGCGTGCATAACGTTCCATCTCTGGGAAATTGTCAAAAAGATAAACAAGGTCTTTTGCCGTAATAAAATAAGCTTCAGTATCTTCAATGGCGTCAATATAATAGATGTCTTTTTCTCTTTGCATAAAGCTCCTTGGTGAGTTGACCCATTCATTAATTCCACTAAAATATTCACTTACTTCTTTTCCATCTTTAATAAAATAAGTTCTTAGAATTCCCCTGTTAATAAAATAACTTTTTGTGCAAATGTGGTTGGCATCTAAAACGAGTTCTCCCTTTCGAAACTCTATTGGCTCTATTCTTTTTATAAGTTCGGGTTTCAGGTTGTCCGAAAGTGGAATAAACTTCTCAAAATGTTCGAGTATAGCTTTTGCAGTTTCTATGTTTTTCAATTTTTGCACTGTTTTCAGCTTATGGAATACGATTCATAGAAATGGTGTGGCGATGTTTAGTCGACATAAACATTTCACATATTGTCAAATTTGAGCAATTCATTCATCGCAACCAATCCATAATCTATTTCTCCTAAAATTAATACATTCAAATTACCGAATCACAAAAATGAAGTACTTTTTATCTAAACTTTTCATGAATCCATTTGTACTAAATGTAGATACATATTGATTGAAATTCCGAGATTCAATTATTATCTAGTTTTATGCGGTGTATACCTTTTTTCCTTCCCTAAATTATCAATAACCCTCAAATCACCATTACTCAATATTTGAAAGTGACTTTCGGAATCTTCAAAAATCTTGAATGTCTTATTCTTTATTTTTATTAATCGTTGAGGATAATGACTTCCATCTTCATATAGAAACTGGATGTAATAATTATTCATTTTATCCTTTGCAATTCTAATAGAGTCACTTTTGATTTCGTTAATTATTGGATTGCCATTTAAATACAAAGTATCAAATGTTGATTCTCCAATCCACAGTCCATATTCATTAAGTTCTTTAAGTAAAAAGTTCTGTGATTTTTGATACTCTATCAACAGCTCTTCAATTTTAATTCTTTCTGAGGATTCAAGGTTTAGTTTCTCTAATAAGTTCTTTATGGAATCATTTCTAAATCCTCTGTCATTAAATTCTCTTTTATATATCTTTCTTATATAATAATTTCGAAAATCATCTTCAGAAATTCTTCGTTTTAGATATCCCGTTAATATGATGTCGAAAGTCAATTCATCTATTTTGGGCGTTCCATTGTGAATCCAAACGTAATTAATTATTGAGCTCTCTTTACCAGCTTTTTCAATGGTTGGATAACCATACTTATTGAAATACATACTTGCTTTTACAATATTCCTTAAGTCTATAGAGTCAACCGTTTGGTCGCCTCTAAAATGCTGATCTTGTCTATATATCGTTTTCCAAAATTGATTGTGGTCTTTTGGTGTTTTAAATGAACTCAATTCATTGGCAATAGAAAGAGTATCAACTTGAGATGTTGCTATTGTAGCAGCGTATAGCAGTAAAAGAGATAATTTAATTTTAAGATTCATAATTTTATTGATACCACTGATAGACAAAATCACCTTCTACATAGTTTTCCTTAATATTTCTCATTCCTCACTATGTTGGATTTTTTATTTGTTATGATGTCTTGGACAAACGATTTAGCTGCATTAAGCAGTTATATACTTTCAGTACTTTGTTCCAAGCCTTTCAATATTTTATTATTTAATTCAGTTGCTTTCTTAAAGTCAGGATGATCCTGGTTAAAGTTTGATTGCATAATTGCAATTTCTTTTTCACTATATGATAATGCCTTCGATAAGTCATTAAGATGAAAGTTAATCAAAGCTAAAGTATTATATGAAATTGCTAAGAATGGATGATTGGGATTCAATACTTCTTTACTAATTTTTAAATCTTCTTTTGCAAACTTATGGCCTTCCTCGATCATTCCAGCTTGTAGATATGTAATTGCCAAAGTAGCGAATGAATTTGAAAGAGATATTTTATCCTCAGGATAATATTTTTCTTTGATATCCATCGATTTCTTGCCAAACAAAATGGCCTTATCATAGTCCTTGGCAGTACGATATATAATTGATATGTTATTGTATAATTTAGCTATCCTTTTGTCTTTTTCAGGAGCTTCAGAAAGTGTTTCTCTAATTTGAATTGCCTTTTGAGCATATTTTAAAGAATCGGGAATCATATTTTTATTTCGATATATGATGGATATCGTTTGATATGTATTTCCAAGATATGCCAGTTTAATATCTTTATATTTTTCTCTTATTTCCAATGCGCGCAACCCATAATCTAATGCCTGATCTAAATTTCCAAGAAGGCGATATGTTGTTGCAAGACTGTTGTATGAAGTACTTAGTTCAAATTCGTTGCCCGTTTTCAAATGAATCTTTACTGATTTGTTATTGAAAAAAAGAGACTTTTGATAATTACCCAAAGCATCTTCATAGATAACAGATGCATTGTTATACAAATTGCCTAAATCATGATAATCAGTCACATCGAAAATATCACATAGTCTGTCAACAAACTGCAACATCGGGAGACCTGATACTTTATCTTTTATAAAAGCTTTATCCAATTCGTTTCCCAAAAATAATATTAACCCCTTGCAATATTCGATTTGGTTGCCTTCCTGAATTAAGACTACCTCTTGAACTATATTATGAACAATAAAACCATAGTCATATCTCTTAATCCAGCCCAACTCTACAAGATTATTTAAAGAGTCAGGAAATTTTTCATCTAATATTTCTGGTGATATATTCAGTATTTTGGGAAGATTCATCCCATTCTTACTATTCCTATATTTTATATGGACAGCAGGCATTACGGCAAATTGATATAGCACCCATTTTTCAAATTGACTCATTTGTGCTATTGGAAATATACTTGCAAGAAAGGTCGCATAATCTGTAATTGGCCTATTTTTATTTCTTAGAACTTTAATGCCTTTACTGGCTTCTGAAATATTTGATACTTTTTTTTTTACAATATTTAATAACTCCAATAATTTAAGAATTCTTTTCTCACCAGTCTTTGCTATTATCTCTATTGAAAGAGTATGATATGAGATTAATTCTAGTATTTCATTTACTATTTCGTCATTTTGTTCATACTTATAATGGTGATAGAAAAGATTTAAAGCATCCTTTTCTTCCAGTGCTTGAAGTTCATATACTTTAAACCCCTCTAAATGCTGCCTTGACGTGACTAATACTTTCCAATATGGTCTTAAAGCTATTTTGTCCAGAATTTCTAAGTCCTCGATATCAATACTTGCATTATCTATTATGAGCAAATTAATACCTCTCAATTGTCTTAATCTATTTAATATATAGTCAAATGCAATATTTACGAAGTCTTTACCTCTATTAATTTTTTCAAGTTCATTCGATAGACCTAAACTATCTATCAATTCGATATTAAAGACAAATGCCTCTTTAACATTATCGATTATTTCAACCCAGCAAACATGATTAAAAGATTTCTTTTGTTTATTGATTAATATTTTTGCCAATGTAGTTTTTCCTATACCTCCAATGCCATTTAATAGTACAATCTTATCTTCATGTTTTAAGAGCTTTACTAATTCTTCCAAATCCTTTTCCCTTCCAAATACATCGCTATCCGAAATATAAGGCAACCTCGAAAGTGCCTCAGGGAAAATAACTCTATTCTGAAATTTCTTCAAGTCCTGCAACGCAAGTTGTAAGCTGGATTTTAACTCTTCCTTCGATGCGTCCAATATCTTATTAGATATAATTTCGATGTGCTCTTTTATTGCGTCAAAATCATTATAATTTACGGTTATGACCGATTCATAAATATCTTTGATAACAATATTATTTGACCCATCTATACTAATCATCAAAATTCTGATTTACATTAATCTTAAATTCACCTTTTTGCCTCCAATAGCTAAGTTGTTAATTTAGATATTTTCATTTCTTGAACCATTGGACGTAATATTAAAGTTTTTAGCGTTGTAATTACACTCTAAATTAACGATTATAGGATCAATATCTTATGATGTTTGGAATATTAAGTAATACCTCATAATCAGGTTTATCAATCTGATTGCGTTGTTACTTCTGATAGAAAACCACATTTTTGCCCTATTTTATTTAGAAATTCTAAATATTCATAAGGCAAAAGCATTAGTAGTGAAGTGCAAAAGTGTCATGTCATTCCAATTCCAACAAATTACCTAAGCACAAAAATGAAGTACTTTTTATCTAAACTTTTCATGAATCCATTTGTACTAAATGTAGAATTGTATCTTGGCGTTTTAAATTGAAATTCAAAGTCGGGAAAATTGATTATTCCTCAGACTTTAGTCAAAAAATGAGCTACTGAACAAAGACATCTTATGTCATCTACGCTTTCGAAAATAAAAGCACCAATCAGCACCGAGCTGAAGGAATTTGAGAAACATTTCAAAGATTCTATGAAGAGTAATGTAGCTCTTATAGACAAAATCACCTACTACATAGTACAGCGAAAAGGAAAGCAAATGCGGCCCATGTTTGTATTTCTAAGTGCAAAAATGTGTGGTGAAGTGAATAATAGTACCTACCTGGCTGCTTCCTTGATCGAAATATTACACACAGGAACCTTGGTCCATGATGACGTAGTGGATGATTCGATGGAGCGAAGGGGTTTTTTCTCTATTAATGCGCTTTGGAAGAATAAGATTGCTGTGCTGGTGGGAGATTTTCTATTCTCAAGGGGGTTTTTGATGGCCATTGAAAATAAGGAGTATAGAGCACTGCATATATTATCGGATTCGATACGACGAATGAGTGAGGGTGAATTGCTACAAATGGAAAAGGCAAGGAAGCTCGATATAGATGAAGCGCTTTATTATTCGATCATAAGGGACAAGACGGCAAGCTTGCTGGCTTCGGCATGCTCCGCGGGAGTGGCTTCGGTGACCGAAGATGAAGAATTGATAGAAAAAGGACGACTTCTTGGTGAGAAAATCGGAATGGCTTTTCAGATCAAGGACGACCTGTTTGACTATGGAGAAGGTGATATTGGAAAGCCAAAAGGCATCGATATCAAAGAGAAGAAAATGACTCTGCCATTGATTCATTCCCTGCAAAAAGCAGATAAAAAGAAGAAAAGGTACATCCTGAACTTGATAAAAAAGGATAGCAACAAGCCCAAGAAGGTGAAAGAAGTCATCGAGTTTGTCAAAAGTCAGGGAGGATTGGAATATGCGGAGCAAGCTATGAAAAGATTTCAGGAAGAAGCATTTAATCTACTGGACGAATTTCCATCAAATGAATCGAGAGAGTCTATTAGGGCTTTGATCACATACGTATCAGAACGGAAAAAATGACCTGATACCTACGGTCCGCACACACCAAAAATTCTAAAGATTGAATCAAAGAATTAGAATAAGCAGTTGAAAAAGATAGTTTGAGATAATTTTTTCAATCTCTTTATTTTTTCCAATCTTTAAATCAAATTAGAGTATTATGGCATTTTTCAGTTACGGAAAGCGGGTAAAACCTAAGAAATTCGACTATATCCCCATGCATTATGATGCGGCTAAAGAAGAATTGGAAGCCCGAATGGCAAAATACGGTCAGTCTGATGTTTCGGATTCAGAATTGGCAAAAGCCAGAATTAGGAGTGGGATAAGACTGAAAGCCAGAGGCAATCAAGAAGCCTTGCGCTCAGGAAAAAGAGAGGCCAATATTCGTTTGTTTGTAATTATGATGCTTTTGGCAGCTGCCTCTTATTACTTCATCCAGTCAGAGGCTTTCAATGTATTTATTGATGGATTATTGACCTAGAGAATCTTCCTCCAATCCCTCAATAGTCACCTTTCCCAAGTACTCAATCTTGCCTGTATTGTCTCCTTTTGACAACACTTCAATACCACCCCATTGCTCTCCACAATCATTGTGAAGTTTACATCCATTCAGGATCAAAGTGGCACCAGGATTTACAATTATCTTTCCTCCCTTGGGCATATGCACTCGACAGGATAGTCGCAATGACTTTCCCTCTTCAATTATAATATCTCCCTTCATGTCTACAGCCCTGTCCAACTCAACATCCTCAGAAATGACCAAATTTTTGCTAGGATCATACTCACACCAATCTTTGACAAGCAGCTTTCTGGCCTTACTGGATTCTCGATGCATCGTTCTTTTCATCATACCGATTTGGCAAGGTGTAATGGCTATTTGTTGATTATTATAATCCATCATATTATTGGATATTACACCTGCACAAGGCCCTTCTTTTTTTGAACTCCAACAATTGGGATTGGGTGGTGTATCTTCGCAACCATCATTTTTGTACCAGGAATGTCGAAGACCAAAAATATGACCTACTTCATGATTCATCAAGGCCGAAAATCGCCATGCTCCATTGACTCCATATTTTCGAATTCCAGCGATTTTCAAAGAATTTCCCAAGGCTATTCCTGCTCGTCCACTGCTGAAGCCTTCTACTTCCAATGAGTCAGGCGGATAGGCCATGGCGAAGATATTCAAAACACTTTCTTCATTTTTGGCGAATTTTTTGACGATAGTTCTATTGTAATTGTTTTTATTTCTTCCTTTTTTGATGAAGTACCAATTTTCATCATCAATATCTTCATATACAGCATAACCAGAAGCAGTAGAACTATCTTTTTGGAGTAAAAGCTCTATCCGAGTATCATAAACTGGCGTAGTATTGCCCTCTGGTAAGTTCATTTTTTTATTCTTTTTGAACTTACTATTTCCACTCTTGAGCAATCCCTTGGAATAGGCCACTGCCTCCTCTCCTGTAAAATTATACTTACGGTTTGAAGCATTGGGATAATGAAAATTTATTCTGACATACTTAATATCCTCAAATTGCGGAAACCGATAATCGGGTGCATAATTATTAGGATCAGAGCAGTCGCATTTGATTCTCTTGTTTTCTCTAGTCGCCGCCTCATAAATCTCTGATTCCGCTGAATAATGCCAGGTCTTTAGCTTTTTACTACAAGACATCATCATAACACAACAAAACAGTAGTATAATTCTAGTCGTCATTTATTATATTTTTGAGGTTCATCGTATATGGTGCAAGCTGCAAGTTTAGATGTGACAATAAAGCAAGCATCAACATCTAGCCTTGTACCTTAAACCTCATACCTCAAAACCCTTTCCTATTATCTCTTTCCATTTACGTATTCAATCCACCACAAACACTGATCACCTGCCCCGTCACATAGGTACTCATATCCGACCCCAGGTAAATGCATGTATCGGCAATGTCTTTTCCAGTACCTAAACGTTTTAATGGTATGTTTTCGATATAAGCCTTTTGTTGAACTTCCGAGAGCGCGTGAGTCATATCTGTTTCGATGAATCCAGGAGCAACAGCATTGCATCTGATCCCACGAGAACCTACCTCCTTGGCGATTGACTTGCTAAATCCAATAATACCTGCTTTTGATGCAGCATAGTTTGCCTGTCCCGCATTTCCGAATACACCCACCACACTACTCATATTGATGATCGATCCTGCTCGCTGCTTTAGCATCGGCCGAAGAGCATGTTTTGTAAGGTTAAAAACGGACTTTAAGTTGACCTCCATTACTTTGTCCCATTGTTCTTCTCCCATTCGTAGCATTAAGGTATCCTTGGTGATACCAGCATTATTGATCAAGATATC
Organism: Saprospiraceae bacterium; assembly: GCA_965230575.1. Taxonomy (GTDB): domain Bacteria; phylum Bacteroidota; class Bacteroidia; order Chitinophagales; family Saprospiraceae; genus CAJXUU01. The sequence goes on along the minus strand of OZ246013.1, from coordinate 1,763,612 downwards.
GATACGTTCAAATTCTCCCAACACTGTTTTGACCAATTCTTCAGCTTGACCATAATCCGCTGCATCAGATTTGTATGCTTTGACTTTTTGGCCTCCTGCAGAAGCTTGTTGTGCCACACGATTTGCACTTTCTTCAGACGAATGATATGTGAAGGCAATATCTGCCCCTTCTGCTGCCATAGCTTTTACAAGTGCCTCTCCAATACCTCTAGATCCTCCTGTAATTAATGCTACTTTTCCTGATAATAGTCCCATTTGATTTTATTTAAATTATATTTTCTTTTGATGAATTTATTGATTCAAACTTTTAAATTATTATTTCTTTTTTTTAGCTATTGAACAGTCGATTTTGCTATTAATTCTAAAGCATTATTCAGAATAGTTTCTCAACTGAACTTTCCGCCTCGCTGGCCATGCGCTCTATTTTTTTTGCTTGAGAAAAATCAGAACCAAAAAAATCAAGACTGCCTTTTGCAGCACGCCTGGCCGCTCCCACTCCCCACTACCAAATCATGGCTATACTTTTTACATACAATGTCAAATTTGGAATTTGGGAATTACAACAGTCTTTATTGTGTCTTTTATAATTCTCTAATTTTAATATTTCTATACCATACTTTATCTCCATGATCCTGAAGGGCAATATGACCTTTTTTGGCTAGACCAAAGTCTGGCATTTCATGAAACTTACTGTTTTTAATCATTTCCAGCCATTTTTCATTGTGCATTTGAAAATTGACAACTTCGTATCCATTTTGATAAAATTGAACATTCCCATCTTTTGAAACGATTCGGACTTTGTTCCATTCGCCAGCAGGGTTTACTGTGACATATTTAGTAGCTATCATATCATATAAATCTCCTGCTCTATGAGTCTCATATCGCGTATCGGGATGGCAAGTATTATCCAAAACTTGCATCTCAGGTCCTGTTTCCCATACATAATCGAATTTATCCTCCTCTACCACATTGAATATAATTCCACTATTTCCACAATTGCCAATCTTCCATTCGGCTTTGAAATCAAAATTTTCATATGACTTGTCTGTAATAATGTCTCCTCCATCAACGGCTTGCCAACCGCCATCTGGTTTTCTACTCGCATTCAGGTGGATAGCATTGTCGTCAATAATCCAAGCCGAACCTATTGTCTGTTTTTTAAAGTTTCTAAATTCACTTATCTTTTTACCATCGAATAATAGCTTCCAGCCTTGTTCTTTTTCGACTGGAGTCAAGGTATTGTGTGCTATGCTGAAAGGTGCTGACTTCACTTCACCATTGTTGTTTTTTGGCACTTTATTCATCGTATACCAACACTCTGGTGACCAAAGTGAATTGCCAGTACTGCTGATAAACTTATCCTTCAATCGGATGTAAACCACATGCTTGTCTTTTAATCCATCGATTTGTAAAAAGACCCTTTTGCGATCTTCAGATACTGTGGCCGACTTTACTTTCAATTCTCTATTGTCCATTTTCGGCCCTCCATACTCTATTGTCGGTTTGTAATACCATTGCATGATTTCGTACGAACTAGTCTGCCACCCATCTCCAGGTTCCAAAGGTTCGGTAAACTCGATCTCCATACCATTAGACTTGGCACGTACCGCCAACATCTCAAAAGCCGATTTTTCGTTGTATTCCAATCTCTGCAGACCATACCAAAGTTTTTTGTTTTCACCCCAGTTGCCTGTAGATCCAATTCCTCCAACGTACAAATCGCCATCTGGAGACCACCTCATTCGATTGACTCCTGCTTCCAGTCCTTGAATGAATCTAAAGAGTGCACCTTGCCGTTGCCCCTCTACTTCCTCGACGAAAACTCGTTTTACACCACCATGGGTAACTTCTCCATGGATCATTTGATTTTTATACGGCCCTACATTTAAGGCTAAAGGTGTACTTGGTGAATTCCCAATTTCATCTTGTGGCAACCATACTACAGGTTGTGTTTCTGTCAATCCTGCCGTACCTTCAAAGTCTACAGATCTGGAGCCAAACCATGCGCCATCCTGAACATGAACAATCTTTGATGATGGCAACCAATCTCCTTGATTATCGGCAACATAAATGTCACCACCATAACCCACGCCAATACCATTCGGCGTACGAAGACCATGTGCTACAAATGTTCTCTCACCAGTATTAATATTTACTTTCAATACCTTCCCCCGATCTTCCAATTGAGGTTGTGTACTGGCTCCTCCTGGTTCTATCGCGGTAGCCAGGGTAGCATACAAATAGCCGTCCTTCTCTTCCAATCCAAAACCAAATTCGTGAAAATTGCCAGATACTTTCCAGTCGTCACAGAGTGTTTTGTACTCATCTGCCACATCGTCACCATCCGTATCCACTAGTTCTGTCATCTCTTGCTTTTGCATCACAAAGATTCGATCATTTACTACTTTAAGTCCTAGGGGCTCTGCCAGTCCATGAGCAAATAACTTGTGTTTGATTTCATCAGGATTACCGCTTTTGTGGTTTTCTACTATGTAAACTGAACCTGCAGCATCCCAAGTACTCACTACCATCCTTCCATCACTGAGAAAATCTATTCCGCCCACTTTTGGAGTAAATACATCCGACCTCGCTTGAGAGAGTGTAAATGATGGATGTACATCGACCAAAGGAGATCTATCGCCTGGAATTTTGGTCACGTTGGCCATAGGCAATACTTTGTCTCCAATTATTTTTTGTTGCTCCATTGAATGCAATAATGGTTCACGGGGAATGACTGCCCAAGCATCTGCATCTTCTGGCTTCCAGTTCATGGATAGGAACTTGCCACCGCCTCCCTGCATGAATTCGAGTCGCAGATTGTACAATCCCTCCTCAAGAAAGACCATGGTTTCTTTGTACTCTACCCCATGCATTCCATCGTTGTCAATCAATTTTTTATCATTGAGGTACATCACGGAGCCATCATCACTCCAAGTCCTGAAAGCGTAGTTTTGAGCTTTACTTATTTCCAGGTAACCCTCTGCTACAAGAACAAAATCATCTCTTAATCCTTTGAAGTCATCGTCCCTCACATTGTCAAAGTTGGCCATTATGCCCGCGTACTTAGGAGATTTGCCTTTGACATTTGGTATTTTATTTCCTAAGTTTTTCCATGAATAGACAGAGGTGACTAGGCCAGGTATAAGGTCTGCCGCTTTAAGATCAGCTAGTGGGGTATATTTTTCTACTTTCTCCTCTACCTCAGGTGCCACACCTTCTCGAGCTTCTTGGTCGGCATCTAATGACAGAATATATTCCACCATTTTTTTGATGTGGCTGTCCGACAAGTCCGGGTGGGCATTCATGATTTGATTTCCCCATATTCCCGTTCCTCCATTTTTGACTTTCTCGGAAAGCATGGCAATATTGTCATCGCTAGTTTTGTATTTCCTTGCCACTGACATATATGCCGGGCCTATGGTTTTTACATTCTTATTGTGACATGTCTTACAATCATTTTTAGCAATAAGTCTTGCTCCTGGGTGCAAATCTTCCGACTCATCCTCTTCTTCTGTTCCCAGGTTCAAGGGATTTATGATTACAGGACTAGCTATGAAGGTAGTATTCAAAAAGGTTTTTGCATTGGATTTTAAGGCTAAAGTCCCATTCAATTCAAGGATGGATTTACTATCTATTTGATTCTCTTTTTTAGAATTTACAGTCAACTCACCATCTGTTTTGATATTACTTTCTACTATGATACTATTGGTATTGAATGTAAATAAGACTTTGTATCCTTCTGGCACATTTTGCGTGGTGAATGTACGTTCGAATATCGGTTGGTTTGAATCTGAAAGAGTGGCTTCAGGTTGTTCTTGGATATTGATGGCTTGCTCCAGTCCACGGGCATTCATTTCGTACATCAATTCTACGCCGTCTGAAATATATCTATGCCCTTTAAATTCTATTGTCGCATTCAAATCAGTACCGTTAGCATCTTTCAGAGTCCAGACCTTGTCTACTGTATTTTCCATGTAGGCATTACCTATTGTCGTCGGTTGTGGTCCATGAACAGTGTTGTATACAGGCCCCTCAAAATTGACATTTCCCTGCCATGCTTTGTACAGGCTACATCCAGAAATTCCATACGCGGCCCAAATTTCATCGCTGAGCGCGAAGGTGATCATTCTCGGATTTTTGTCCAAAACAGATCTAAAGACAAAAGGAGAATGTGGTCTTTCTTTCGTAATTCCCTTTTCGCTTTGAGAATCATCAGTACAAGAAAAAATAATAAGGCTGAATAATAGGAGAAGTGAGTTCTTTAGTAGTCGCATCTAGTAAGTTTTTTCAAAGGGATCAAAAATACACTGATTTTTGGAATAGAAGAGACGACATAGCTGAATTATTCCAAAGAGTTATAAATTTGCAGCTTGTTATCAGGAAATGATGTATTTTAAGTGTTTTTCGTATCTCAGGATAACAATTGCAATCATCTTTCCGTTAAGTGACGAGTTAAGTAAAATTATTATGTTCAGAACACTATTTGTTGTTTTCTTTTTTATTGTATCAATTTCTTTTTCTTTTGCTCAAAAAGGATGGGAAGTCGGTGGCTGGATAGGTACAAGCTTATACTATGGTGATTTGAATAATCAAGTAAATTTTGATTCTCCTGGATTGGCTGCAGGTGTGATTGGCAAATGGAATTTTAATACAAGGGTAGCCGTTAGAGGTAGTTTTAATTTTGGTCAAATCTCAGCCAATGATGCAGATTCTGATAATAATTTTAATAGAAATAGAAATTTGAGTTTCAAGTCCAATATCTGGGATATTACTGGTGGACTGGAATTCAATTTTTTAGAACATATAAGGGGAAGCAAGTTTGAGACTTATACTCCATTTGTATTTGTAGGTCTATCCGCATTCAAATACAATCCTACTACTGAGCTGGATGGAGTCAAATATTCACTCCAGGAATTCGGAACAGAAGGTCAGGATATAGGAGAAGAGTATTTTCTCTTTAGTGCTGGGCTTACACTTGGCGCTGGGTTCAAATGGGATTTGAGCAGTGATGTGACATTTGCTGCGGAATTTACGACAAGGCGTGTTTTCACAGATTATCTTGATGATGTCAGTACCACCTATCCCAATAAAGCAACTTTAGAAGCTATAAGAGGGCCTCAAGCCGTTGCATTATCTGACCGTTCTTTGGTTGATGGCATAGGTATAGAAGGCAGACAGAGGGGCAATAGCAGTGACAATGACCGATATACTTTTTTAAGCTTCAGTTTTACCAAATATTTCGGAAGATTGGAATGTCCCAAAATTTCCAAGATCTAAAAAAAATTACTTTTTGATTCCTTCGTGACTTCATCGTGTCATTAGTGGTTAGAAAAGCCCTGAGATAAAATGAAGGTCACCAGGTAGGTATTTTTTTAACCGCTAAAATCGCAAATATCGCTAAGAGAAAGGCTATTTATTTAAATTTGCATTTCAGGAATATCTCCTTCTACAACTAATCTACCCTCAGTAGCATTTCGAATATCATCAATCGATACTCCTGGCGCTCTTTCCAATAATTTGAATCCATCAGGAGTTATGTCTAGAACTGCCATATTGGTCACAACCTTTTTAACACATTTCACACCTGTCAATGGCAAGGTACATTGACGAAGAAGCTTTGATTGTCCTCTTTTGTTGGTATGTGCCATAGCTACGATGATATTGTCCGCTGACGCCACCAGGTCCATGGCTCCACCCATTCCCTTGACCATCTTGCCAGGTATTTTCCAATTGGCGATATCCCCATTATCCGCTACTTCCATGGCTCCCAATACTGTAAGTTGTACGTGTTTTCCGCGAATCATGGCAAAGCTCAACGAAGAGTCAAATATACTTCCGCCAGGCATCATGGTTACCGTTTGCTTACCTGCATTGATGAGGTCAGCATCTTCTTCTCCATCGTAGGGGAATGGTCCCATGCCCAACAATCCATTCTCAGATTGGAATTCTACAGATATGCCTTCAGGAATATAATTGGCTACCAGGGTAGGAATACCAATCCCCAGGTTTACGTACCATCCATCTTGCAACTCTTGTGCTATTCTTTGTGCTATTCCATTTCTATCTAACATTTCTCTTCTTTTTATCTTTTGGTCAATTATCTATTTTGAAAAGGTGGCTGCGCTTAATCCTCTTTAGGGCGAACCGTTCTCTGTTCTATCCTTTTCTCATAGTTTTTGCCTTCAAAAATTCTTTGGACAAATACGCCAGGAATATGGATTGCATTTGGATCAAGTTCTTCAGGCTCTACCAGGTGCTCTACTTCCACCACCGTGATATTACCTGCCATCGCCATTACGGGATTAAAGTTTCGGGCCGTACCTTTGAAAATGAGGTTTCCAAATCGATCTCCTTTCCATGCTTTTACCAGTGCAAAGTCGGCGTGTAAGGCTGATTCCAGAATATGGGGTTTGCCATTAAAGTACCGCACTTCTTTTCCAAATGCGACTTCTGTACCATATCCAGCCGGCGTGAAAAAAGCTGGAATTCCTGCTCCACCCGCCCTGCATCTTTCGGCTAATGAACCTTGGGGTATAAGATCTACCTCCAATTCTCCGCTCAGCATTTGCCGCTCGAATTCATCATTTTCACCAACGTATGAAGAAATCATTTTTTTGATTTGCTTTTTTTGAAGCAATAGGCCTAGGCCGAAATCATCCACTCCAGCATTATTGGAAATACAGGTAAGATTATTGGCACCTAAATCGACCAAAGCTGAAATACAATTTTCTGGGATTCCACACAATCCAAAACCACCAACCATCAGGGTCATGTTGCTTTCGATTCCTTGAATTGCCTCTTTGGCATCTTTTACTACTTTATTCATAGAATCAAAGATAGGAAAGATAGTTTTTAAGTTTACTAATCTTTTGAAGTTTAGTAAACTTCAAAACATAAAACAAAAATCCTACCACCCATTTTTCTAATGAGGATAGGATTTTCCAAACAGGTTGACCTGTTTTACAGGGTCAGCCGTGATAGGAATAATGCACAGTAATTGTCCTTAATTACAGGTACTGAAAAAATTTACATCTCCATCTTTTCTGATGGGGTTATGTTAGGATGTTCTATCAAATTTATATACTTTATTCTCCCAATATTGGTAAAATGATTGAATGCAGGAAAATCATGGATGAACACAGGATATGGGTTATCGAATGAAATATAATAGAATTGGAATAATCTCAATTCTCTGGTTTTTATGGGGTGCCTCGGGTACTGCTCAAGAATTGTATTATGAGCAATATACCGAATTAGACGGTCTACCTAGTTTGATGACTTATGAGATGCTGCAAGATGAGAATGGATTGTTGTGGGTAGGTACAGAGAATGGCTTAGTCTCGTTTGATGGTGACAAATTTCAACGATATTCTCATCCTGGCTTGTATGACAACGATATTATAGAAATTACTTTATCTAAAGACGGGCGTGTATACTTTGTAAATTTAAAAGGTCAAATGGCTTTTGTAGAAAAAGGTATTGTTCATCTTTTAGATCCAAAATCAATACCCAACAAAATTGTTGAAATTGAAATAAATGAAAATCAAAACCTTGTGGTTACACGAGACCCTCAAAAAGGGAAGACTAAAATTTATAAATTCTTCTACAACGATAAAGGTGATATTGAATTTGAAAAAACGGATTACGACTTAATATTGGTTGCTGACAATAAAATTTATACTTGCAATTATAATAGCACTACTAAAGTTCTAGAATTCGATTCTACAAAGCTTCAATTGAATAAAAGTAATATTTACAGACTTTACAACTCCTCGGATAGCTTGAATTATTACTTGAGTCCTCAGCGGATTATTTATCAATTGGATGGTGCAAATTTTGATCTTATCGATAAAAAAAATATTCAACACGTTGCCGTATCAAAAAACAAGTCTTTCATATTCCCAGAAAAAGGGGTTTATATGTATCATTCAAATTCTCAAAAATTCAACTACTTGCTTGGCGATATACAAGTAAATACTGCCTTTGTAGATGAAGAAAGGAATGTATGGTTTTCTACTCCTCGTGATGGGCTTTTCAAATTTCCATTCCTGGATTTTCAAATTGATATAAGAGATGAAATATTCGTGCAAGATTATGGAGTCAATGATTTTTTAATAGATGAATATGGCAATATTTATATAGGTACAACAACGGGGCAGCTATTGCAATATTCGAAGCATAAAAAACTTGTAAAATCAACCCTCGTTTCTAGCGATTTCAAACCAGTATCATTACTTGATACCAAAAGTGCCATATTTGGATTTGGGGGTCGAAGCATCTTCAAAATGGATAAAGTATCCAATGAAATAGATGTGCTCAAGAATACTCTTTTTGGTCCAAAAACATTCTTACTCGACAATGATTCCTTATTGATAGGATCCCGTGGAGGCCTGCACAAGTTTTCTTTCACAGATTTTATTAAGCCAGATTCAAGACATCCTAAGGAAATGAATGGAAAGTGGATCAACACTCTCCATAAAGACAGTGAAAATAATGTGTTTTATGTCGGAACAAGGTCTGGGCTGTATGTAGTTGATGATGCTTACAACTTTGAACAAATCCCACTCGATAGTGCTTCAAACTATAGTATTTCTGATTTGGCAGCAGGCAAAGACAATTCTATATGGGTTGGAACTCGAAATAATGGAGCATTTAGAATAAGAGGTGCTGACATATTAGAAAGGTACAACAAATCGAACGGATTAATTTCGAATCACATCAATTCCATTAAAATAACCGATGATAAGCTAATCGTATCTACCCTTGAGGGTGTAAGTATCAAAAACTTAAGTACGGGAGAAGAGGGATATATAAATGAAATGAGCGGTGTAATACCACAGGAAATATTGACCTGTGATCTGGTAAATGGAGAATATTGGCTCGCGTCCAATGCTGGCTTAATTGTCATAAAACCAGATCAACTGCAATATTTCAAAAAAAAAGGACCAAGATTATCAGTTAAAGATTTTTATGCGAATGGAATGAAAGTTGACTTTGATGAGCCATTAAAGTTTTCTCATGATATAAATACCGTTCTAATAAACTTTAGGAATGTTTCGCTTAGAAAAGGAAGTGCCAGATCAATAAAATATAAAATAAATTCAAGTGATACGTCATGGGTATATACATCCGACCCATTGATTCGCCTTCAATCATTGAAACATGGAAGCTATCAAATTGAAGCAATAGGCATTTCGGATGAAAAAGAGGAAGGCAATAAAGTGTCCCTTGCTTTTACCATAACTCCTCCTTGGTGGGAGACTCTTTGGGCAAGAATATTAGGAGCCATTGGTACCATAGGAATCTTTAGATATTTTGTTGGGCGCCGTGCAAAGAGAGTTCGCAAAGAGGAAACTGTAAAAAGAAATTATCTGACCCAAATAAATAAAATCAAAGATCAGGCTCTCCAATTGCAGATGAATCCTCATTTTATTTTCAACTCTCTCAATGCCATACAAGGCTTCATAGGTACAGATGACGAAGAAATGGCTATGAACTATCTAGCCCGTTTTGCCAGGTTGATTCGACTCATATTCGAACACTCCAAAGGGAATACCATTACACTCGAAGAAGAGCTGGAATTTATGAACCTCTATCTTGATTTAGAAAAATTAAGATTCAAAGACAAAGTAGATGTACAAGTAAAAATAGATCCAGAATTAGAAAGAATCAAAGATGTACTCCGGGTGCCACCTTTATTGATTCAACCCATCGTCGAAAATTCTTTCAAACATGGGCTATTTCACAAAAAAGGAAAAGGACATCTGAATATTGACTACATCATCCAAAATAAAATGCTGCAAGTAACTATTCAAGATGATGGAATCGGAAGAGTAGAATCAAATAAAATTGCTCAAAGGAATAATGAAAAACAGACTTCATCAGGAATCAAAACAACAATAGAAAGAATCGATCTATTAAATTTTGGGAAGAATCAGAAAATGAATAGTGTGGTGATTGAAGACCTTTATGATAAAGAAGACCGGAGTACTGGAACGAAAACAATCATAAAACTAGAAGTATTGTAATGAAACATTATAGGACAATCTGTGTGGTGTTGCTGTCGATCTTCTTTAGTAAGGTAGGTTTTTGTCAAGACTCTTATTCCAAACAATATACGCAGGCCGATGGACTGCCTAGTATGACTACTTATCAAATAGTTCAAGACAGGGACGGGGTACTTTGGATAGGGACCGAGAACGGTCTGGTATCATTTAACGGAGAAAAATTTACCAAATACACGCATCCCGACATGAATGATAATGATATTATCAAGGTGTCTATAAGCAAGGATGGGAGTTTAATGTTTTTCAATTTGTCTCATCAATTGTGTAAGGTTGTGGATGGCAAAATTCAAATCTTATTTACCGGTACAGGAATAAAGCACGACCTTTTTAGCACTAGTAAAAAGGACTACATCATCATTGATGAATCAGAAAATAACAAGAAAGTCAAGAGGATTTATGAGTTAGAAGAAGACAGCCTTATTCTTTTTATGGATTTGCAAACAAGAGCGGAACTCAATAATTATAGTGTGTCTAATCCTGTAAATTCATTTTATTACACAATCGAAAAAGATTCTCTTATTTTATTCAAGCATAAAAAAAGGTTGGAATATGATGATAATAATGATCACATTTTCAATCTATTTGATTTCGATTTTAATGATTATAGTACCGTCAATCATATCTATCCAGCTGATTTCAACGAGCGTAAAATGGCTCTTTTAGAAAATTACCAATTCTATCTTGTTGAACACTCGTTTTTTGAAAAATATGACCATAGAGATATTCAACGCATAGTCGTGTATGAAGATAAGTACTTTGTCATATTCCACAACAAGTTGGAGGTTTATTATCCCAAGACAATGCAGTCAAAAGTATTGATAGATGATATTGTCGTAAATACTGTATTTCAGGATAATGAAAATAATTTGTGGGTCTCGACAAGGAGTAGAGGGCTTCTAAAAATAAACCAATTGGAGCTTGAAATAAAATCATTTCACGAAAAAGAAGAAATTATTTCTGGAATATATTCAATGGATGATTACATTTTGATTTTGTGGGATGACAAATTTGAAATTTGGAATAGACAAAATGAAAAGATGCTGGAATTTGACTCCAAGTCAAATAAAAAGACCTCAGTTAAGGTGTCTAATAATACATTCTTCTTGTCTACGTGGAATCAGTTTTATTGGGTCCAACCGCCAGAGTTCACGATGCAAAGATCAAAAAATATTAAGACCGTATTCAAATCTATGGAGTTTAAAAACTCACATCTTTATGGAGGTCGTTTTGGTGAACTGTTCATATATACACTTCTTTCTGATAATTTAAAATCCGATTTTCGTATGATGAACACAATTGCAAGTTTGGATAAAACATACGCATTAAAATATTCTCAGCGGCAAAATTGTTTTCTTGCGGGAACCTATTCAGGATTATACCAGATAGATGAACAAGATAATGTTTCTGTATATGTGGATGAATTGGCCAAATCATACATTTCTGATATTGAAGAATCGGCTGATTCTTCTTTTTGGGTTGCAACAATAGCAAACGGTATCTATAGGCTAAAAAATAAAAAAGTGATTGCTCATTTCGATAGTTCCAATGGTTTGCTTTCCAATGCTATCAACGATATGGTCATCCAGGATAAATATGTATATGCAGCTACTACAAACGGAGTCGCTCAGATCAATATACATACATCTGAAGTAATCAACAAGAACAGTTTCAATGGCTTGCCTTCAGATGCCATAACCGATTTGTGTGTTTTCAAAGATTCTATCTGGATGGCAATCCAAAAAGATCTTGTTGCTGTGGATAGTTCATTTTTTAAACATGAAAATTTGCCATCTGTAATTGTAATGGAGGAGTTTTTCTGCAATAACAAAAAAATTAATTTCGAAAACAATGCAGAATTCAATTATGATGAAAACAAAATTGACATCATCCTCAACAATGTTTCATTAAGTTCTGGTGATAATAAATCTATTAAGTATCGAATCTCAAATTTGGATAGTACATGGATTTATTCACAAGAGTCAGTAATTAGATTGCCTGCCCTGCAGCCTGGAAAATATATTGTTGAAGCAATTGGAATAAATGCCGTCGGAACAGAAAGCGCATCTAAAAATTTCTTTTTTGAAATTAAACCCCCATGGTGGAAAACCTTATGGGCAAGGATAGTTGGAGCATTAATATTGCTGGGAATAATAAATTCGATTATTATCTACCGAGGAAGAAGAATCAGAAAGGAAGAATTGCTAAAAAGAAATTATCTAAGTCAAATAAATAAAATTAAGGATCAAGCGCTTCAGCTTCAAATGAATCCACATTTCATTTTTAATTCACTCAATGCCATTCAAGGATTCATAGGTACCGATGATGAAGAAATGGCTATGAACTATTTGGCTCGCTTTGCACGGCTGATTCGACTCATATTCGAACATTCAAAGGGCAATACAATAACCCTGGAAGAAGAATTAGAATTTATCAATCTCTATCTTGACTTGGAAAAATTGAGATTTAAGGATAGGGTAACCGTGCAAATAACCATTGATGAAGAGCTGGAAGGCACAAAAGATTTAATCAATGTCCCACCATTACTTATCCAACCAATTGTCGAAAATTCATTCAAACATGGGCTTTTTCATAAAAAAGGAAGGGGGAGTCTTCAGATTGATTATTCAATGAAAGGGGAGGTATTGCAAGTCGTAATTCAGGATGATGGAATTGGAAGAGAAGAGGCCATGAAAATCGGTCAAAAAAATACAGAAAAACATGTTTCGTCGGGAATCAAAACTACCAAAGAGAGGATTGAAATTTTAAATTTCAGCAAAAAAATAAATAAGAATAAAGTAGTTATTCAAGACCTTAAAAATGAAGATGGAAGCTCGGCTGGCACAAGGACTATTTTACATTTAGCTATAAATCCTGATTAATCACACCAGATGAGCATAAGTTTTAAATATAGTCTACTAATTTATTTCTCAATTGTGTTCCAATCCTTATTGGGACAGAACCTTTCCTTTGAACAATTTACTGAAAGAGATGGGCTGCCCAGTTTGACCACATATAATATCACACAAGACGAGCTTGGAATAATGTGGATAGGAACTGAAAATGGATTGGTTTCATTTGACGGCGATAATTTTATTAGATATTCTCATCCTGATCTCGTTGACAATGATATAGTCGATATTTCATATAATAAAAACGGACGGTTGTATTTTATAAATATTAGTGGACAATTGGGTTATTTTGAAAATAATGAAATCAAACTTTTTGATGATAAAAGCTTTCCAGCGAAGTCTATACGATTGGGTCGAAAAGATAATAAGGATTATGTAGTTACAGCCTCAAATGGAATCAGGAAGATTTACGAAATAATAAACTTGAAATCTAATAAGACAGATTTTGTTCCCACAGATATTTTTTACTTCGATGTCAAAAATGGATATCATTATATTAAGGAAACTGAAACCAAATATAGAAGCAACAAAGATTCATCAATTATTACTCGAATCCCAAGGACGCCAAAACATACATTTGGCGATGAAAACTACTATAGCGATCAGCCTAATATGCCCTTTAGACTATTTAAGGTAGGTGATATAATTGATTCACATATAACACAAAATGGATATGAGTCCATGCTACGATTTGACAATGATTATTTCATGTTGAATAGCAAGGGAGTTGTACATTATGATTCACATACAAATTCTTTTAAGTCATTTCTTGAAGACATCAGAGTCAACACTATATTTTTGGACTCAGAAAATAATGCCTGGATTAGTACAGCAAACAAGGGATTATTCAGAATATCAAACCTTATTGAAAAACTCCACCAACCTCGATTCAACACTTATGGCGGTATTACCAGCATTGAAGTCGATAAGTATGGAAACAAATATTTAGGTACTTTGACTGGAGGAGTATTGGTCAACCCTTTTAAAGAGATGAAGTTTTTCAACATTTCAAAAATTCAAAGGCCAGTTCAATTTGCAATACATAAAAATGAGGTATTTGCTTATGATGTAAATTCTTTATGTAAATTCGAAACCAAGACACTTAATTATGAATTGATTCCTGGCGAACTCTATCGACACAAAAATTTATTAATTGAGGATTCTATAGTTTGGGTTGGCACATCACGTGGAATATTTGGATCTGCTTCTGATTATTATTTAAATACAAAATATAAGGGTGGCAATATATATTTGCTCAATTCAAGAACTTCGAAAATTCACAAACAAAAAGACTCTGGAAAAATATACGCTGGTACAATTAATGGGCTGTACACTTTAGAAAATGATTCCTTTCGACATATCAAAAATAATGCATTACAATCATCAAGTATCTTGAATATTAGTGATGGTGACAATAGTTCTATTTGGATAAGCACTCGTTCTCAAGGGGTTTACAATTTTAGAAATGACTCCATTTTAGCACATTATAGTACAGAAAATGGATTTCTATCAAATAATGTTAATAACACCGAATGTATCGAAAATGAACTCCTCGTATCTACCGCTGCAGGCTTATTTATTGTGGATTTGATAACGAACAAAATCAAAATAATAAGTGAGCATAATTACCTTCCCTCTGATGATGTTTTGGTTTGTAAATTAATCGATGACAATTACTGGATTGGAACAATGGAAGGGCTTACAATATTATCAAAGGCTGAGGTATCAAATATCAAAGCAAGCAAGCCAATAATCTCTCTTAAAAACTTATTTGTAAATGGCATCGAAAAGGATTTTGAAGCAGGAATGAAGTTTGACCATACAGTAAATAATATTCAATTAAATCTTCAAAATATTTCCTATAATTCAGGAAAAGATAAATATATAAAATATAGAATTCCAAAAATTGACACCTCTTGGATATCCACCAAAGAATCAATTATTCGATTGCCATCTTTGAAGCCTGGAAATTATGATCTAGAGGTCTTTGGTGTTAATTCCATTGGAAAAAATAGTGACTTGCTCAATCTAGGTTTTACAATTAATCGACCTTGGTGGGAGACTCTATGGGCCAGAATATTAGGACTTTTACTGCTTCTTAGTATTGGTTGGGGCATTTTCAATTTTAGAATAAGACAAGAAAGACAAAAGCGAGAATACCTCAATCAAATCAACAATATCAAGGATCAAGCGCTTCAATTGCAAATGAATCCACATTTTATTTTTAATTCTCTCAATGCCATTCAGGGGTTTATTGGTACTGATGATGAAGAAATGGCGATGAACTATTTGGCTCGATTTGCCCGGTTGATACGTCTTATCTTCGAACACTCAAAAGGAAATACAATAACCCTGGAAGAAGAATTGGAATTCATTAATCTTTATTTGGACCTGGAAAAATTGCGTTTTAAAGACAAGGTGAATGTCGAAATAATGATTACCCCCGAAGTAGAAAATAACAGGGATATCATCAACCTCCCACCATTATTGATCCAACCAATAATCGAAAACTCTTTCAAGCATGGCCTTTTTCACAAAAAAGGCAAGGGAAACATAAAAATTGAATTTAAGATGCAAGGAAAATTGCTCCAGATTACCATTCAGGACAATGGTATTGGAAGAGTAGAATCAGAAAAGCTTCGAAAGAGAAATTCAGAAAAACAAACCTCATCAGGAATAAAAACTACCATCGAAAGAATTGACCTCTTGAATTTAAACAATGGAAAAAAAATTAATAGTGTTGAGATAGAAGATCTGTATAATGTCGATGGAAGCGCGGCAGGTACCAGGACATCCATATTGCTATCCGTCTGATTTTAATTTAAATGCTATAATAAACTTAGAAGTAAAATCTTGAAGGAATGATTGAACAAGCACGATTATATCAGATTTACATCTTACTGATTATTGGTTTCGTCAATGGTCGTGCTCAGGAAGTCTACTACGAACAATATACAGATTCAGATGGCTTACCCAGCATGACAACCTATAATATAGTTCAAGATAGTACTGGTATTTTATGGGTGGGTACAGAAAATGGTCTGGTATCATATGACGGCGAAAAGTTTGAAAATTACACCCATTCTGACCTGACTGATAATGACATGATAAGTGTAATTATCGGTGCTGACGGATGTCCATTGTTCCTCAACCTATCCAATCAATTGGGCATGGTCAAGGACAAGAAGATTGTAAAACTGTATGATTTCAATAAAAATTATAATTACAAGATTTTTAGCTCCCGATCGAAAAACTATTGCCACAAAATTCTTTCATATAAAGACTCCGTCGTGTACAATGTGGTCAGTTTCAAAGAACAAGATTCAACCGCTTTTCAAAATGTAGCTAAATTCAAAATATTAAGAAACAGAGACGAAAGTAAATCCAAAAGTGTCGTATGGAATAATCCACAATACAGCATGTACTATGGACTTGAAAATAATGAAGCCGTGCTATATATTGATTCTTTGCAGGACCAAATGGTCTCAAAAAATCAAATTAAATTTAAAAAATTTAGGAGCACTAATCTTGAAGGATATCAATCTATTCAGCATGCAAAAATCAATGAAGATCATTATTGCCTGACCAGCACTTACCAATGTATTAGAGTGGATTCATCGTTTGTAAATCGATATTCGATATCTGACAATAAGAATTTAGTTGTCGTAGATAATTTGCATTTTATTTTCAATTCAGATAGCCTCACAGTTTTTGATTCCAATACAGGCTTATCCAAGGTATTAATCAAAGGTGTAATAGTTAATACTGTTTTTATGGACCGCGAAAAATCTCTATGGATTTCAACAAGAAAAAGTGGACTACTAAAAATTCCCAATTATTTTCTGAGGACAATGTCAATCAAGGAAGAGTCCCAAGATATCTCAAAGATATTGCCCTTCGAAGATGGAATTATTATCTTTTGGAATGATCGCTTTCGAGTATTCTCAAAGGAAATGAATCAACTATTTTACAAAAATTTTGGCACGAATGAGAAAAGTACTGGAGTCATATTGAATGGTGAAATAATCGTAATTTCAGATAATGAATATTTAGTTTCAAAAAATGGCAACTTGGTTTTTAATCAATATGAATTAAATGAAGAGGTTGATAATTTTGCAACGAGTATTAAAGATATAGCCTTATTCAAAGATCATCTAACCGTGGCTACAAATGATCGCGTAAGATTTGCCAACAAAACCAATGGAAGCTATCAATATGACTTGAATAAAACAATTCTGAATATTGGTAGGCTTTATGAAATAGAATATCTACCTCAACATGATAAATTATTTGCAGGTACTTCCAAGGGGCTTTTTACAATAGATGAAACATTTTCTGCAAATCAATATGTTGAAGAACTCAAAAACCAATCAATCAGCTCTATCCTTGAAGCACATGATTCATCCATTTGGGTGGGAACGCAGAATAATGGTCTGTATAGAATTAAAGATGATGTCGTAGTGGACAAATTTACCGAAGCAAGTGGTGACTTGTTGTCGAATACCATTAATAGTATAGCACTACGAGACTCTTTTATTTATGCTGCAACGACGAAAGGCGTCACACGAATCAACACTCATACTACAACCGCAATCAGTAAAAATAAAAGCGATGGCCTGCCTTCAGATTATATCACCGAATTGTGCGTGTTTAATGAAAAAATATGGCTGGGGATAGGTAAGAATATTGTCATGGTGGATGACATATTTTTTCAAACCAAAAACATTCCGCCAAAATTGAGCTTGAGTCAAGTCTACAAAAACTATCAACCTATAGATTTTGTCAATGGTATGAAGTTCAACCATGACGAAAACAAAATTGATATTGTGTTGAATAACATTTCTTTGAATTCGGGCAATAACAAATCCATAAAATATAGAATTCAAAACCTAGATACCACTTGGATACAAATAAATGAATCCACCCTCAGGTTGCCCGCACTTGACGAAGGAAAATATCAATTAGAAATCGTCGGCATTGATGCATCTGGGATAGAAAGCAAGCCAAAATATCTATTTTTCGAAATCATGCCTCCGTGGTGGAATACTTACTGGGCCTGGTTTATTTGGATAGGGTCAGGACTGGGAATAATTACCTTAATTTTCAACTATAGAATCAGACAAGAAGTACAGAAGCGAAGTTATTTGACACAAATAAACGAAATCAAAGATCAAGCTTTGCAATTGCAAATGAACCCACATTTTATTTTTAATTCTCTCAATGCCATCCAAGGATTCATAGGTACTGATGATGAAGAATTGGCAATGAATTATCTTGCAAGATTTGCTAGATTGATTCGCCTGATATTCGAACATTCAAAAGGGAGTACAATTTCACTAGAAGAAGAACTAGAATTTATAAGACTCTACCTCAACCTCGAAAAGCTTCGGTTTAAGGACAAGGTAAATATTGAGATTACAGTTGATCCCGAAGTTGAAAACACAAAGGATATGATCAATGTGCCACCGCTTTTGATTCAACCCATTGTTGAAAACTCATTCAAGCACGGTCTTTTTCACAAGAAAGGGATAGGACATCTTAGCATTGATTATTCAATGAATCAGGACTTCCTCCAAGTGACTATTGAAGATGACGGTATAGGAAGAATTGAATCTGGTAAACTCAAAGAAAGAAACTCAGAAAAACATGTATCATCTGGCATAAAAACAACAATAGAAAGAATCAAACTTCTAAATTTTGGAAAAAGCAAGAACTTAAATACTGTTGAGATTGAAGATCTTTATAATGAAGATGGCAAGGCTACTGGAACCAAGACCATTTTAAATTTATCCATTTGAGTAGATTAAACAAAAAAAAGAAACTTGCACTAGGGCTAATGCAAGTTTCAGTTTTAAGTTGGTGTTCTTAAATTGAATTATCGTGATAAGATTAACATCATTCAATCCCTAAGATTAAAAAGTCTAAATACTAAAAAAATTAGAGGTATTAATTTTAATCTTAACCCAAATTTATATACATTATTCAATGAAAATGACCAAAATTATTGGATGCGGGAAATTCTTGGATGAAACCATAATTTGGATTATCGAACATTTTTGGAGCTAGTAAAAATCATCATTAAAAAACATGTAAAAGGTTAAAGGTTGTAAATATTTATGAAATCAAAAATATTAAAAGCTTATATAGTAGAAGATGAACAAGCAAGTCTGGACAATCTAACAAAGATTATCAAAAAGTACTGTAAAAACCTCCTTTTGGTGGGTTATGCAAATACTGTTGCAGATGCCGTGAATGAAATTCCCCACCTCAATCCTGATATTGTCTTTTTGGATATTGAACTGCCCAATGAAAACGGTTTTAAATTATTCGAGTATTTCCCAAATCATGAATTTGAAGTAATATTTACCACTGCCTATTCGGATTTTGCCATCAAAGCATTTAATTATTCCGCTATCCATTATATACTAAAACCAATCGATATTGAAGAGCTGCAAACCGCAATCAGAAAAGTGGTCAATCTGAAAAATGATCAAGACAAGCGTGACCAAATCCAAATCTGGAATAATGTAAAGAACAAAAATTTCTCAAAAATTGTACTTCCTACTCAAGATGGTCTACACTTCATCGAAACGGATGACATCGTCTGGTGCGAAGCCAAATCTAATTATACCCTATTCCATATCCTGGGGAGAGATAATATCCTGGTATCAAAAAGCCTAAAAACCTATGAGGATGCCCTGGAAAACAAATCATTTTTCAGGACAAGCAGGTCAAGTTTGATCAACCTCAATCATATCGTTCATTGTAGCAAACACTTGAAAATGGAAATTACCATGATCGATGGTTCGGTGATCGTCTTGGGTGAGCGGCGCAAGGCGGTATTTAAAGAAATATTTGAGACGAAGTAAGGAAGGCTCGTTTACTAAGCTTTAGAGGTTTAGTAAACTGGTGTCGTCACTCACCAAATACGCCGACCAAAAAATCAATCTCGCTCTTCGTAATCAATAAACTATAAATCGCTCCCACCTTTCCATAAGCAGCATTCAAATACTGATTTTGTACATTCCTATAATCCAAAGAAGTCAACTGTCCCGCCTTAAATCGCTCTTCTGTAATCTCAAGATTTGAACTGGCCAACTGTATCTGCCGATCTGCCATTGCCAAGAGGTCTTGCTGGTTTCGATAATTAGCAATCAAGATATCCAATTGGTTATTCAATTCTGCCTTGGCTTCTACTATGCTCAACTGGTCAATTTCTTCCTGAAGTTTGGCACTTTCAATATTGTCTTTTCGTACACCACCATCATACAGGTTGTAATTCAAAAAAGCATTGACTCCTCCTGTAATTCTATTGCTCAGTTGAAATGGAAAAGGGTCGCCAGTATTCGGATTATCCGCATAAAATTTGAAGCCATTTTCGGAAAATCCCACCGTTCCTGATACGCTAATGGTCGGCTTTGTAGCGGCTTGAGCCAAGCCTGTATTCAGCTGATTCAGGATGGCAATCATCTGCAAACTCTTTATGGTATAATTCTCCTCACTCATCACCTCCTTTAGCTTCTCGGCATCAATCGGCTCCTGAGTAATACTCAAGCGCTCGTCAAAAGTATAATCTTCAAAGCCCAAAATATCCAAGGTGTTATATAGATTCCTCTTGGCCACTTCGACCCGCTGTTCCTGACTTATAATGGCATTGGAATCAGCCACTACCGACGATTCAAACTGAATCAAATTGTAGGCATTAGACGATCCAAATTCTCTTTTTGTGTTTTCATAGGCCAACCGATCTTGGGACAATTCCAACACCTGACTCAATACTTCCAATTGTTCTTGCTGGAAGATCACCTCATAATATTGCTGATAGATAGATCTGAATAGTAGATTGATATCAGACGCCTTGTTCAGTTTTTGTTGATCTACTGCAAGATTCAGTTGTTGTTTATTGAGTCCAATCCTACCGCCATTATAGAGAACCCAATTGGCATCCAAGGTAGCTCCAAGGCTTCCTGCGAAATAGGTGCCTTGCAAAAAACTTGCAGGATTATTATCATTCACAAGATTATTGGTGAAGGAGCCATTCAAGTCTAACGTCGGAGTCTTTCCAGCTCTTGCCCATGTATTGTTTTTTTCAGCAATGGCGATCGACATGTCGGCAATCTTGATTCCAAAGTTGTTTTCTAATCCAATAGAAAGTGCTTTTTCAAGAGTCATTGATTCCTGAGCAGAAGCAATATTTATAAGCAGTGAAAAGAAAATTATATATATATGTTTCATTGTCTAGTTTATATTTTGAATTCCGTAGAACACAGATTTTATGCTGTCATTATTCTTACGACTAATAGCAAAATAATTAATAATAGCACCGCTGCATAAAGCCAAAAATATCCTTGTTTGTCAGGATTGGCTGGTTCTACTGATTCTGGAGCAATAGGTTCTCCTGTGTAAATTTTGACGAGTCCTGTTTTAGATTTATTAGATATAATCAAAAGCGCTGGGATCAATACCAACAATATAAATGTCCCCAATAACAATCCATAGGCAACAGATATAGCCATAGGAATCAAGAATTGCGCCTGGAAACTTTGGTTTGCAATCAAGGGCCCCAGTCCAGCAATAGTGGTAATAGATGTCAATAAAATAGGTCGAAATCTTGCCTTCCCCGTTTTTATTACCGCCTCATTCACTGGAGTCCCCGCCTTGATATGATCATTGTAGGTAGTGATAAATACCAGTGCATCGTTCACAAAAATACCTATAAGAGCTATTACTCCCAAAATAGAAAATAGACTGATCGGAAGGCCATGAACCCAATGACCAAAGCCCACGCCAACAAATCCAAATGGCAATAAGGCAATCACAATAAGGCCTTGGCTAAGAGATTTGAATGTAATGACGATAACGAATAACATGAGTCCAAAAATCAAAGGCATAATCAAACTTAATGAATCCTTGGTCTTGTTTTGTTCCCTGTCTTGTCCCTCAAAAGAGGCCCTAACACTCGGAAATTCTTTTAATGTTTCTGGGAGAATCAACTCTTTCACATCGTTGGTGATATCACTTATACTCACTTCATCATTCAATATATCGGCTTCTATCCTTACCTCTCTTTCTCCATCCAAGTGATTGATATTGATGACTCCCCTCTCGGTTGTAAAAGTTGCCAATTCTGACAATGGAATAGATCTCCCATCTGGTGTTCTAATTCTCATATTCGATAGGTCAGAAATATCAGATCGATCGGCAAGGTCGTACCGTACCCATACTCGGATCTCATCTTCTCCTCTTTGAATTCTTTGCGCTTCAGCGCCAAAAAATCCTTGTCTCACTTGGGTAATAATGTCCTGTAGTGAAAATCCGAGGTTGTAAGCTTGTGACGTCAATTCCAGAGAAATCTCTTTAAGCCCTTGTTGATTATTGTCCACTATATCTTTGAGGTCTGTAATTTTTGATAGGTTTTGTTTTACCGCTACGATGGCCCGATCTAGTTCTTCAGGGTCCGTCCCAAGTAGAGAGACAGAAAGTGGTTTTCCAAATGGTGATCCAGAAGAAAACGTCAGCAATTCCGCTTCTGGAATAGGCCCTAATCGTTCTCTTACCTTTGATATAATTTGACGTGCTGCCATATCTCCACGTGTTTCACTATCTAGCAGTGTGACCTGAATATTTCCCTGATAAGTGGCAGGACCGATATTCTTTTGCATTTTAGTGATTGGAAAGACTCCTTCTTCAAAAAATTCATCGGATAATTCTTTGTTCACTTCATTGGTTGCCTTCTCTATCCGATTCAAAACATCAATTGTAATTTCTTCTCTAGTACCTGCTGGCAATTTTACATTTACAGTATAATTATCTCGAGGAATTACGGGAAAGAATGTGCTTTTTATAAATCCTCCTTTTAATGCCCCGACAGTAATCATCAAACCTGCAATACAAATAGCAAGTGTAGGATAATTGAATTTGACCGCCCAGTTCAAGACTGGTCCGTAAATCGTATCTCTCAGAAAAGTCATCATTTTGTCCAAACCTCTCATTAAAGCATTGGGTTTTTCGCCTCTTTTGAGTGCCTTGGAATGTGCAATGTGTGCTGGCAAGATAAGTGCACCTTCTACCAGGGAAAATACCAATGAAAATATTACAACTATGGCCATCTCTCTAAAGAAATCCCCCAACCTTCCATCAATAAAAAAGAATGCAGAGAATGCGATTACAGTAGTAATAATGGCAGAAAAAACAGCTGGTAATACTTCCATCGTTCCATTAATCGCAGCATCAAAGGGTTTCTCGCCACGTTCAAAATGTTGGTAGATATTCTCAGCAATTACAATTCCATCATCCACCAATATTCCAATCACTACAATCATCCCGAAAAGAGAGATAACGTTGAGTGTCACACCCATCAAAGATGCTAATAAAAACATACCGGCAAACGAAATAGGAATCGCCAGTGCAACCCAAAATGCCAACCGATAATGCAAAAACATAGCCAATAAAAGCAATACTATAAAGAATCCTATAATTCCATTATTCGTTAATAAATCAATCCTTTGATTGAGCGTAATCGAAGAATCTTCGACTATTAATGCTTGGACTTCTTCATTTTCTTTATTGAATTTTTCGATATACTCTTTGACATTGTCAGCGATTGTGATCATGTCTTCTTCCAACGTATTCTGAACCTGGATGACCACTCCTGGCACTCCATCAATAAATGACCTCTGTGGCTTATCCTCCCATCTATCTACCACATCTGCCACCTCATACAATTTTATTACTCCTCCATTTGGGCTTGCCTTAATAACAATATCTTGAAGTGCTTTCGCTGAATATTCCTTATTGTTTGCTCTGATTAAGAGCTCTTCATTTTCTGTTTTTATTGTTCCACCAGTGGATTCTATATTGGTTTGACGAATTTTTCGAGCTGCTTCATCAAAGGTGATATTGTAAGAACGAAGATCATTTTCTCGAAATGTTACCTCAATTTCCTCTTCTGGAAACCCAGTCAATGTCAATTTGGAAAGATCATCAATAGCCAGAAGGTCATCTTCTACTTCACGACTGATCTTTTTTAAGGATTTGAGAGGGACATCTCCATAAATGGCAAAACTGAGTACTCGACCCAAGTTTTCCAACTTATAGATCGTTACGGGTTCCATTGCCACAGGAAATGAATTGATTCCATCCACGGCATTTTTGACATCTTGAAGAATGACATCCGTATCGTATCCTTTAAAAACTTCTACCGTAATATTTCCAGCATTTTCAGAAGAGACAGAAGTCACTCGTTCAATACCCGTCAGCCCTTTTAGATTTTCTTCTATTTTTGAGACTATCCCTTCTTCAATTTCTTCTGGTGAAGAACCAGGATATATTGCTCTTATTGAAATTGCTCTACTTTCTACTTCTGGGAAAAAGGTAGTTTTCATTTGAAACAAACCCACAATACCAACAATGAAAAGCAGAATCATTAGCATGTTTCCTGCAATCTCATTTTTGATAAAATATTTTACTATACTTCTCATTAGCTTTTTTCTTTAATTGTTAATTCCTACTTCGTACGAGTTCAAAATCTCTACAGTTTTTGAATTTCATCTAGTAATTAACTTTTTGCCCTTCGAATAATCCAGCTAACGAGCCTGTGACCACATTATCATCAGAAGAAAGGCCTCTCACCAAGACATAATCTGACAACCTTTTTACAGGTATTACTTCTTTTGAAGTCAATGTGGAATCTACTACAACATACACTTTGTCAGCACTTAAAAATATGTCTTTAGGCAGCTTGGTCACTTCATCCAGTTTTTCACCACTTAGCTTACCTTTTAGATACATTCCATCTTTCAGTCCCCTGCCAAAGACACTGATGTATATTGGTATGTTTTGTGTCGTCGCGTCGATTTGAGTACCAATTCGATTGACTTTTCCTTTCCAACTTTTCGATAAGTCAGAAGAAGATAATTCTACAGGCTGTCCGACGGTTACATATTTCAGATCGCTTAGCGGAATTGGTGTAGATATTTCGAATTGCTCTGTATTGATCATGGAAGCAAGAACCTGACCTGGGCTTATGAGTGTTCCTGGAAATACATTGATCGCAGTGATCACTCCTGAGAAAGGTGCGTAAATATTGTACTCGCTCAATCTGGTCTCCTGGCTTTTGATATTGTAGAATTGGCTAGAAATATTTTTGCCTGTCACATAATATTTCTCTTGATCAGTCTGTGGTTTTGGCAAGGGGGTAATCGGTCGATCTACATCGAATTCATTCAAATATTTCAGCCATCCATCAAATGCCTTTGGGTGATCAAATTTGAGATCGGGCATCATCTGTGTAATCGCTGTCATCAAAGAACTCTTTTGAGCCTTGAGGGTAAAAGCAGCCTCTCTATTATCGATAGTGAACAACAAGTCGCCTTTCTTGAAGTATTTTCCTTCCTTGATAGATTTGCCTGACTCTTGCATTACACCCTGCACCTTCGATGTCAGATTTACACGTTCATGGGCTTGCACCCTGCCGTCAATATCGATTTCGTTGGATTGCACACTTGGGGAGAAGGTGGATGTCTGGACAGTTCGTCTATCCTTTTTCACCACCACGTCAGAAACAGTTGATTTTTTCTGGGCAGACAAAATCATGAATATTGTGACCCCAAGTCCCAATATCATCAATGTAATAATCGTCGAAATTATATTTTTCCGAGTAGATTTGTTCATTAGTTTTTTGTTTTGATTCTTCATCCAGGTATTCAGCACGAATTAACCCAAATAAATTTTTTAGTTCTTACAATATTCTATCAATCGTAGTTTTATCTGATTGAATTGAGACAGTGATTAATTTTCTCTATCATTTACTCTTTTATAAAGCTTTTTATACATCTTAGTCAATACTTCCTTGGCGATTCTCACTTCTTCTTCAGTACAGTCACCTAAGAGCATGGCCTCCATTTCCTTCCCTTTGTTCTCAATAACAAATTGCATTTCCTTCCCTTTTTTTGTCAGGAAAATAAGCTTACCTCTACCATCATTCGGGTCATCTTTTTTGACAATAAATCCTTCTTTTTCCAGCGCCGTGAGCATTTTATTGATGCTGCTCTTAGTTTTGACCAATGATATTCCTAGGTCTTTTTGATTTACTCCATCTTTTGACCACAGATCTGCCAATATCCCCACACATGACACGGGGAAGTGATGACCATCATCAGCCATGGACGGCTCTACCGATCGTACGATAAGTCTTGCCACTCGATTGGTCAAAAAACCAAAATGATCATAAGGGTTGAAGGTAGACTTGGCCATTTAGTTCATTTTTATACTAAAAAGACAAAGTAACAGCAAAAAGGTTTAAAAGTGAACTAATTTTTCAATTAAAAATAATCCCAGAATGTTCGGCACAAGAATTAGGTTGTCTATCTTAATAGCTGATATCCATTCAAAAATTTCAAAACGATGAATGCAACTAATATTATTGTCACCATATGCAGCCTCTTATTCCTCATGGTAGGAGCAGACAAGTTCTTCCAGTTTTTAGAGCCCCCTTGCTCCTTGATGGATGCTGTACCACCGACTCTTTGGAAAGGGCTGGGTGTATTACAATTGGCCGCTGGAATTCTTATTTGGTTGCCCAAATACAGAAAATATGTAGCGACTTTCTTTTTCGCTTTTATGGTCCTTTTCACCATTTTTCATCTCGTACAGAATACCTATGATATTGGTGGATCCTCTTTTATGGCTGTTTTATTGGGCTTGTTAGTTTGGAATCCTGGATTTTTGAGAGGCAAGAAACAATAGCCATACCCAGGTCAAAATAATTTCTTCACTAGGCTTCGATAGCTCTTTCCTATTGTGATTGTACTCCCATTTTGTACCGTAATCATATTACCCTCTACATGTTTGATATATGACTTCTGGACAATAAAGGATTTGTGTATTCTTTGAAAATTGGAGTCCAACTCTTCTTCAAAACTCGTCAATGTCCGCGGAGTGAGATAAAACTGATCCTCGGTCCATACTTTTACATAGTTGCCATAACTTTCCAGATACTGAATCTCTGAAAGGTTGAGTTGGATTTGTTTTTTGTCTACTTTGATAAAAATTTGGTCGCTTGACTTGGTTATTTTTTGTGTCTTGGAACGAACCAGGTTTATCGCTTTTAAAAAACGTTCGAAGCGAAAGGGCTTGAGTAAATAATCAGATACCTGAAGTTCGAATCCTTCCAGAGCATATTCTTCATAAGCCGAGGTGATGATGACTGCTGGTTTGTTTTCCAAAGTCCGTAAAAAATCCAATCCCTTGATGACTGGCATATTGATATCCAAAAACATAAGGTCAATTTGCTGATCGTTTAGAATATTATATGCCTCGGTTGCTAAATAAAATTGACCTACTATTTCTAAAAATGGAATATCCGAGGCATACTTTAAGATCACCTTATGCGCCAGTGGTTCGTCGTCTATTATTATTGCTTTTAGGGTAGTCATATATGTAAAATTAAAGTGGCCTTATAATAGTTTTCCATGTCATTGATCGTCAGTTCATGTTGATCGGGATACAAAATTTGAAGTCTTTTCTTAAGGTTGTTTAATCCGATTCCAACATTACCATTCTGAGCTTCCAGTGGCTTCGAATTATAACATTCAAATTGTACCCTTCCCTCATTTTCCTTCAATGAGATATACAAAGTACCATCGACTGCCGCAGGTTCTATGCCGTGTTTGAATGCATTTTCTAATAAAATGATAAACAACAGAGGCGCGATTTCCAAATCCTCATTTTCAATATCAAAGTCGACCTTGAGGTCAACAGACTTATGCACTCTTATCATTTGCAAGTTGATATAGTCTTTCATATACTTCACCTCTTCACTCAATTTGACCTTTTCTTCTTTGCCTTTATAGATCACATACCGCATCATCTCTGACAATTGCAAAATGGTCTCTGGTGTCTCCTTGTCCTGATCCAAACTCATGGCATATAGATTGTTCAGGGTATTAAAAAAGAAGTGAGGGTTGATCTGTTGTTTGAGCAAATTCAACTCGGCCTCTGATTTTTGCCTTTCTAATTCGGCCAGTGTATTTACTTGTTTATACCATTCTATAATGACGATCATTGGAAAAGAAATAATCAATGCCAAAATTGTCAAACCAAAATTGAAATCATCAAACAAATCTGAAAGAGCTATCGGATGCAATTTGAGGTCCTGAACAACAGGGAAAAATGAAATCATTAAATTATGAATAGGAGTAATCAATATTACTGTCAATCCGAGACCAATAATGTATGATATCAAACCTTTTTCTTTCAATACATTTTTATAAAGAATATTATGATGAATATAATAATAGATGTAGTAGGATAGGTATATGATAAATAGCTGAATAATGTAATAGAAGAATTTCGCTATTTTCAGAATACCACTATCTCCAGAGGTGACTTCATAAAAATAATTGTTCGACAACATGGCAAAAACACAAAATATGGCTACACATACAATTGCAATTTTGAATACTTCTAATCTACGAACGTTGGATAGGTTTACTGACTTGAAGGGTCTTCTATTTGTCCAAAACAAAACCAATTCTAATAGTACATACAAGACACTCAATGAAGAAAAAGTATAAGCCCCGGTAATATCAAAATTTGCCAATCGATACCCAAATGGCAAGGTATCAATACCTGTTTTAAACAAAAATAAGGCTAACGGATAAGCAAGGAAAATGATACTCCAAAGTACCCAATATTTTCCACCTCTCCATTTACTTTTAATGTCTCTATATACTACAAAAGCAAGCATGGGGATACTAAAAATTATCAATCCCAAAACCCAATATCCATAAATTTTTGGAAGCACAAAATGACTCACATGAATCATCAAATAAGCAAGTATAAGTATAAATGTAAAGTGCATCCATACAGAATGATTGACCAAAAATCTACGAACACTATTTAGGGCTGAATTCATGATATAAATATACAGCGAGGTTTCACTAAGTACTTATTTCAATGATGAAAGTCGAGTTTTTGATGATAAAAAGCATATTTAAATTATTGATTAAAAAATATTGAAAAGTATTTGGAATGATATTTAATTTGAATTAATTTACTTTCTAAATCTACTAGGATTAATAGTTGAGATCATAAATTATATCCTAAAATTCGCACCTTTTTTATACAAGTTTTTGTAACACTCTTTTACATTAATTATAGCTAATCACTCTTTCTAAAAGTGGGCTTCTAAGAAGACAGCTCCTGAATTTTCTTACCCTATTCTGAAATAACTTCATCGTTGGAGCCTACTATTGTATTATACAAATTGTGCTCTTGCCTGAGTATTCGGTACATAAATAACAAATATGAACTTCCACAAAATGAGGAACTTCCTCTCAATACTAATAATACCTATTTCCTTAATCTTGATAATCGGATGTATCTCCGAAACTGAAAAGAAACTGGATCTCGACACTGAAAAGGATATGATCCTTATCCCAAAAGGAACGCTTCAAATGGGAGGAGATAATAAACAGGCCGATGCCAACGAATTTCCAAAACATCACGTTGAAATTAATTCATTTTGGATGGACACCTATGAGGTTAACAACGCACAATTCGCAAAATTTATCGACGCCACGGGGTACGTGACAATCGCAGAAAGGGCTATTGATTGGGAGGAGATGAAAAAAGAAGTGGCTCCAGGAACACCAAAGCCATCGGATGATCTTCTACAACCTGGAGCCTTGGTATTTCGTCCTACCGATCAACCCGTACGACTAGATAATCCTTCGCAATGGTGGCATTGGACTTTGGGTGCCGACTGGAGACATCCGATTGGTCCGCAAAGCAATATCGACGATAAAATGGATCATCCTGTGGTCCAGATCGCTTGGCAAGATGCTGCTGCATATGCCGAATGGGCTGGTAAAAGATTGCCGACTGAGGCAGAATGGGAATGGGCTGCTAGAGGAGGAAAAGAAAATATGATTTATCCCTGGGGCAATGAAGATGTCAATGAAGGAAAACCAAAAGCAAATTTTTGGCAGGGCCTTTTTCCATATCAAAATAGACAACTCGATGGTTTTTATGCTTCCGCACCAGTAGGCTCCTATCCTCCAAACGGATATGGTTTGTATGATATGGCAGGCAATGTCTGGGAATGGTGTTCTGACTGGCTGGATGTCAAATTCTATCACAAACCTGAAGCCCTGGTCAGTAATACCCAGGGTCCGAAATCTGCCTATAACCCAGCGCGACCTCTGCTTCATGAAAAAGTCATGAGAGGCGGATCTTTCCTTTGCAATGATGACTACTGCTCTGGCTATCGCAACTCACGCAGAATGGGTTCAGGCACAGATACAGGTCTCAATCACACCGGATTTCGATGTGTAAAAGACTTGGACTAAACCGCAATAATCTCTTTACTACTCCAAAGTCAGAATAAAAAACACTCTTAAATGATTCAAAATTTAAACCACTTTTATTCACTCTAAATAATTAACATGAGAATAGTAACTACTAAATTAAGAACACTCACATTTATTTTTGTCACTGGATTTTTGTTTTGCAGTTTGCAAGGTTTTGGTCAATCTCCTGGAGAACCTTCTGGAGATAGCCTTACCTTCCCTCCTAGTTTTAATCTCGATTCGGTTCCAGTAGGATTGGATACTATCTGGTATGATGGCAATGAAGATAACGGCGAGATTTATCTAAATGTAAGAGATTCCAAATCGAATTGGGATCCTTTTACGCCCAAAGCACCTCGTGCAAATGCCCCCAACATTTTATTTGTCTTATATGATGATACAGGTTTAGGAGCTTGGTCACCTTATGGAGGAGGTATAAAAATGCCAACCTTAGATGCACTTGCAGAAGAAGGTCTGACTTACACACAGTGGCATACTACCGCCTTATGTTCTCCAACGCGATCTACTATTTTGACGGGTCGAAATCACCACCTCAATGGTATGGCATCCATCACCGAAACAGCAGATGGTTTTCCTGGCTCTAATGGGCGTGTACCTGAATCCTGCATGTCTTTCGCTCAACTATTGCAGGATAATGGCTACAGTACATTTTGGATTGGCAAGAATCACAATGTACCAGAAACCGATGTTGCCCCAGGAGGTTACCGAGGCGAATGGCCATGTCAGATTGGATTTGATCGTTTCTATGGATTTCTTGGAGGAGAAACCAACAACTGGTATCCAGATTTGGTTGAAGACAATCATTTTATTGAAGCACCTTATAGTCCAGCAGAAGGATATCATTTGTCCAAAGATTTGGCCGATAAGTCGATCGAAATGCTGCGAAACCAAAATGCCTCTAACCCTTCGAAGCCCTGGTATATGTGGTTTTGTCCAGGCGCAAATCATGCCCCTCACCATTCACCACCAAACTATACAAAGATGTATATAGATGAAGGGACATTCAAGGCGGGCTATGATGTGTATCGAAAAGAAATACTCGAGGTAATGAAATCAAAACAAATATTCAATGGACAGGATATAGATACTACAGCCTTAAATTTTCTTGACACCACAATAGACAATAATCTAGATATTGTAATTCCGTGGACTGAATTGGAACCTGAAGAACAAGAACTTTATGTAAGAATGGCTGAAGTATATGCTGGGTTCTCGACGTATACAGATGTGCAAATTGGTAGAATAATTGACTATTTGAAGAACTCGGGACAATACGAGAACACGATTATCCTGTATGCTGCAGACAATGGTGCTTCAGGAGAAGGAACACCTACAGGATCAGTGAATGAAAACAAATTTTTCAACGGATATCCAGATAAAATTGAAGACAATTTGAAATACGTGGATGTATTGGGTACACCAGCGACATACAATCACTTCCCTACCGGATGGGCAGCTGCTTTCTCAACACCTTTTAAAATGTTTAAACGTTATTCTCAGTTTGCTGGAGGAACCAATGATCCGCTGGTTATTTCCTGGCCTGCATATATGCAACCTAGAGGCGTTGGAGGTGAACTCCGACACCAGTATCATCATTCTGTTGATATCGTAAAGACTTTACTGGAAATTATAGATCTTGAAATGCCAGAAGTTGCGAATGGTGTTGAGCAACGACCTCTTTCAGGGACATCTATGTTTTATACCTTTGATGACATAGAGGACGATGCTCCTACTCATAAAAAAATACAATACTATTGTATGTTGGGCACAAGAGGTATCTGGAAAGATGGTTGGAAGGCAGTTGCCTTACATGCTCCAACCAGTGGGATATCACATTTTGACGATGATGTGTGGGAGCTTTATGATCTCCGAGTAGATAGGGCGGAAGCTAACAATCTGGCTGATATCCAAAAATACCCGCCAAATCCATCAGTTAATTATCAAGACACTTTACAGATGTTGATTGATGCATGGTTTTTAGAAGCTGCAAAAAATAATGTGCTTCCATTAGATGATAGGTCAGCACCTGAAATAATAGGTGTGGAGCGACCTAATCCAGAACCTGATACTACCGTATATACTTACTACCCAAATACGGCAGCAGTACCAGAAGGAGTGGCTGTAAATGTCAGAGGGCGATCCTACAGCATAGTAGCGGATGTCGAAATAACAAAATCTTCGAAAGGTGTTATTTTTGCTCACGGTTCCAGATTCGGAGGACATACACTTTATATAAAGGAAAACAGGCTCAGATATTTTTACAATGTTCTTGGAATACCTGCTGAAAGTACTGAATTTGAATCCCCTGATCCTATTCCTTCTGGAAGACATATTTTCAAAGTAGATTTTGAGTACCTAAGTACGGATGATGAAGGATTAGCCAATGGCATTCTGAAACTCTATATCGGCAACAAACTTGTATCACAAGGTGAAATGAAGGCTCAAACTGCGAAATTTACGCTTTCAGGGGATGGACTGTGTATTGGATATGATAGCGCAGATGCGATTACCACAGAGTACGATACTGAGCAAGGCAAGTTCGAAGGTGGTCATATTAATAAAGTAATCGTTAATGTATCTGGTAAATCATTGATTAACCCAAGAGCGGAAGCTCGGCGAATGATGCTCAGGCAATGACTTAATATGGAGTGTTAAAAAACTCAAATTATTTTGCATTTCATTGAAAGTCAAATGAACGATGATTTGAATTACAATTGCTATTTGTTTCTGATTTTACATTCAAAAGGACCGTTCCAGATTGATTACTGGAACGGTTTTTAAATTCACCTCCTGTATTACAAGTAGAACTCAAACGCTCAACCTTCCTTCATCATCACTTTTTTGCCCTTCATCATCAATTTTTAATAAAATCAATCCTCTCCCTCATATTTGATACATCATTTAAATCTAAAGATGCTTGAATATGAAACTCGAAATCAATAATCTCAGTAAAACATACCCAAATGATGTCAAAGCGCTGGATCAAATCAATATCACTATTGAAAACGGAATGTTTGGTCTATTAGGACCTAATGGTGCTGGAAAATCTACCTTGATGCGGACGATTGCTACCTTGCAGGTTCCCGATACTGGCAAGGTAATCTTCAATGATTCAGATATACAGGCAGACAAAATGAATTTGAGGAAACAATTGGGCTATCTACCACAAGAGTTTGGTGTGTATCCCAGGGTATCTGCCGAAAAGTTGTTGGATTATCTCGCACGCCTCAAAGGTTTGGATTCTAAAAAAGAGAGAAACCAACTTATTGATTATTGTATGGAAGTCACAAACCTGACGGATGTAAGAAAGAAAGCCGTTAGTGGTTATTCTGGAGGGATGAAACAGCGGTTTGGAATCGCACAGATGCTACTCAACAATCCAAAATTGATAATAGTAGATGAACCTACAGCCGGTCTCGATCCCGCGGAGCGTCAACGGTTTCTCAATATTCTTAGAGAGATTAGCACAGAGAGTATCGTCATTTTTTCGACCCATATTGTGGATGACATCAAAGAATTGTGCACAGATATGGCCATCCTCAATCGAGGTAAACTGCTCTATCATTCGGCACCCGAAGTAGCGATCGATTCTCTGACAGGTAAAGTTTTTACCAAGGATATTGTACGTGAAGATCTGAACCAATATGAGGCAGATTACAAGGTCTTATCTTCTTCCTTCAATAGAGACAATACGATAAAAATAAGAGTGCTTTCTGACCAATCCCCAGGCAATGAATTCCATCCTGCTAATCCATCATTGGAGGATGTCTATTTCACTGCTCTTCAAAATTAAAATTCACTTTAAATCCAAAATTTATGTTACGCCATATTCTAAAATTTGAACTCGACTATTGGATAAAAAACCCTCTTGTTTATGTATTTGCCGGATTGCTCTTTTCGATAACATTTTTGACAATGTGGGGAATGTCTGCCGAGGCGAATACTGGCGATAATATCGTAATGATGAATTCGTATTACAAGATCAATAATAATGCGAATATGTTTTCTTTGTTGTTGGTTTTTTTGCTTCCTGCCTTCATTGGTGTATCGGTTTTTAGGGATTATAGCAGTCGAATGTATACCCTGCTTTACTCCTTTCCATTCTCTAAAAGAGACTACCTCCTTGCAAAATTCCTAAGTGCATTTATAGTGGTCATATTTATAGTCTTGAGTATTGCATCGGGGTTTGCATTGGGTACAATCATGCCAGGCGTGAAGCAAGCAGCAATGTTGCCCTTTGATCTTATGAATTATATTCAACTGGTCTTCGTCTTTCTATTGCCCAACATGTTGTTTTTTGGGTCTGTAGTTTTTGCATTGACCCTATTCACCCGTAATATTTACATCAGTTTTATTGGTGTCATTTTTCTGATTATTATTCAGAGTTTTGGGAAAGGTGTTTTTGGTGCTAATGGCTTCGATGTTTTGGCGGCCTTATCCGACCCCACAGGAGGTGCATCGGTAAAATACATCGTTAGATTTTGGACATTGGAAGAGCGAAATTACAATGCGTTGCCCACAGGCGGAATGATAATGTACAATAGAATCTTCTGGTTAGTAGTGAGTATCATCATTTTTTGGTGGACCTATGTGAAATTTGAATTCAATCAATTTGCTCATGGTAGTTCGAGGCGCAATAGTATCAAAACGAAAGAGGAAGTACCTCAGCAGAAAGTACCAACGATAAACCTACCAAGCATAAAAACCAATTTCAATTTTTGGAGCCAACTCAAAACTTCTTGGCATTTATCTACCTTGGATTTTAGGACCATAGTGTTGAGTTGGCCCTTTGTTTCAATCTTGTTTGCAGGAGGCGTTTTGGTACTTTTTCAGCAATATCAAATGGGTCCGCAAGAAGGAATTGTTAGTATCCCTACTACAGCCAATATGCTTCGATTTCCCATGTTCTTTTTCACTGCCATCGTCAATTTACTCACCTTTCTCTATGTAGGCGTATTGATCTATAAAGGCAGATTGAATCGGATGGATGGACTGCTGGACATCACACCTCAACCCGATTGGGTCATCCTCTTGTCCAAGCTCATCGCGGTATTAAAAATGCAATTTGTATTGCTTTCATTGGTGATGATCGCGGGTATTGTAGCTCAGGTATTAGGCGGCTACTACAGGTTTGAATTTTGGCATTATCTTTTCGAGTTGTTCATCCTGCAAGGGGTCCACTTCTTCGCTTGGGCATGTCTTGCGATCTGTGTCCATTCCGTATTCAAGAATATGTACTTGGGATATTTTGTCCTTCTTTTGGTGCCCGTAATGAATCTATTTTTGCCTGCATTGGCAGACTATATCGACCTGACCATTTTGAAAGAAAACTTGTTTCAATTCAACTCTGTAAAAGATATTTTCCTGGGATTTGACTATTCTGATTTTGATGGATATGGATGGCAATTGACAAATTATTTTGCTTATAAATTTTATTGGGTGGTATGCAGCATTGGTTTATTGATCATAGCACTTCTATTCTGGAAAAGAGGACTGACATTTACATTAAAAGAGAGATGGACTGTTGTGAAATCTCGTTTTACCGGTGTCTTAAAGTATTCATTGATCTTTGGGTTTATCTTTTTTATCGCCACTGGGTCTACCATTTATTATCAGGAAAACTATGTCTCTCAAATCTACTTTTCGGATGATGACCAAACGAAGATTACCATACAAAATGAAAAGCTTTACGGACATTTTGAAAACAAGGTTCAACCCAAGCTTGCCGATGTAAAAATGACAATGGATATCTATCCAGGCTCCAAAGATTTTGTGGCAAAAGGTACATTTACCTACATCAATAAGGTTGATCAATTGATTGATACGATCGTGATTGCCAAGAGTCTAAAAGAGATCACTATCGCCAATGTGATCCAACAACATGAAGTAATTGCAAAAGATGAATTGCTTCATTACAAAATTGTAAAACTGGATCGTGGACTGGCAAAAGGCGATACGCTGGAGGTAGAAGTAGATGTGCGCAATCATCCGAATAGCTTCCTCCACCACAATAGTAGAGTGGTCTCCAATGGCACCTATATCACAGACAATATAATGCCTCGGCTGGGGATCAGAAATCTATTCATAACCAGCGAAAAGGATCGTAAAAAATATAACCTGCCTGTACGTGAAACCCGTGAATTACTACCAAGTGATACCACACTTTTGGGCTATGAATATGGCGAAAATAATATGGGACAGATGACTTATGAATGCACCATCAGCACATCAAAAACACAATCTCCTTTGACAATGGGTCAAGTCGTAAATAAGTGGACAGAAGGCGGCCGAAATTATGTCCACTTCAAGTCCCAAATCCCAATTGGATATGCAATGTCCTGGTTTTCGGGCGTGTACGATAGATTGAGCCACGAAGGCAAACATCAGACATTGGAAATGTACAGACATCCGCTGCATAAATACAATGACGAGCATTTTTTCAATGGTCTGAATGCTTCTATAGATTACTGCAGCGACTGGTTCGATCCATTGGGTTTTGATACCATGCGCATCGTGGTTTATCCAGAAACACAAGGCACATATGCCACTGTTCATGGCAACATCATCCCATATTCAGAGACCTATTTCAAATGCGATGTTCATGACCATGAGAATGATGTTTTTAATATGCCCTTCTTTGTTTCAGCACATGAGATTGCCCATTGTTGGTGGGGCCATCGTGTAGATCCAGCCAATATTCCAGGAGGTAGAATGATCACTGAAGGCATGGCGGATTATCTGGCTATGAAAGCCATAGATGCGGAATACGAATCAGAGAAGGTGCTGGAATTCAGGAAGAAGTACAATAAAATCTACCTTCAGGAAAGAGCTCAACAAGCAAATGAGACTCCTCTCATACACTCCAGCTTGCAAAATGAATATTTGAATTATCGCAAGGCATCCTTGTCCCTTTATGCGATGAGCGTTCACCTGGGAGAAGAAGTTTTGAATTCGGCCTTGGCCAGGTTTGAAGAGCGTTTTCGAAATGCAGAACCACCATATGCCACTTCATTGGATTTTGTGAGCTACATAAAAGATGTGACTCCAGACTCGCTGCAATATTTGGTGCATGATATGTTTGAGACGATTACATTGTATGACAATAGTCTGACCGATGTAGAAGTCAAGGAGGAAGGAGGTACTTTCAAGGTGGGTATGAATTTGCTCGTTTCTAAATATAGAGCGGATAGCAAGGGAAAACGAAGCTATGGCTCAGAATCCATATCAGGTGGAGGAAAGGAATCTTTGCCTTTGTCTGACTTAATTGAACTAGGATTTTTTGATGCGGAAGGTGAATTGATAGAAGTGAAGAGGTTAAGAGTCGGTGAAATAGTAAGTAATCTGAATTTCGTTTTTGATCAAGAAGTGAGCAGCATTGAGATTGATCCCAACTACTTATTGATTGATGTGAATCGCGATGATGATGAATGGACTCTTTCATTTTGATGCACTAATACAACTTCATGGCCAAATCAAAAATGTGATGAATTTTAATGATGGGAATATCTTTATTGGGATCAATCATTAATAATTTGGTAAAAGTCCGATTGCCCTGGATTAAGTCAGGATGATCAATTTTTACACCTTTGCCAATAGCGATATATGGAAATTGGGATTTTTTATCAATCCAGAGATAACAAAATATTTGATTCTGATACATAAAACAAGGTAGTCGGTAATACCATCTTGATTCAAGTTCAGAATTGTAATTGAGTATTATTTCTTTTAGTGCCAAGAGGCATCCTTTTACGGGTTCCTCCTGGTCATCATAAAATTCGTCGATTTTGTTCATTTGTATTCTCTGATTCGCAATTATTCGAAATATTCATGGACATCAATTGTAATTAATTTATTTCAAAAACCTTATAATTGATCTGACATTTTGCTTTGATTCTAAAGGTTCGACTCACTAAATAATTATGGATTCTCTAATCTACAATCCCATTTTCTGGATTTTCATTTCCTACACTGTTGGAGCAATAATATCAGATGTCCTCGTCAAAAGATTTAAAGTAACTTGGTTTGAAGACAAAAATTTCATTAGTGATGAGTCTACGAGGTGGTTGGGAGTCTTGGTCTTAGGCTGGATGATAAAAAATTCGTTTATGGGATGGTTTAATAAGAAATTGAAGCTAAAACCATCTGCAGGTATCGATAAATTGAAAACACTCAAAAAGGAAATGGGGTATGCGGAATCTGGTCATTTAATTGCATTCTACTTTTTACTGGTTGTGAATATCATTTTTGTATTTATTGGAGTGGAGTGGTCGTATATTATTACTTTTTTCTTTTTGAATATTGTGTTTAATATGTACCTGGTCTTCCTGCAGCAGTATAATAAGAGGCGGATTGATCGTGTTATTGGCGAAATTTGATGTTGACTTTTTTAACCGCAAAGTCTCGAAGGAGGCGCAAAGTGAACATTTGGCTTGGAAAAATCAGAGAGTACTCTAAGTCATCTACTTTCAGAAATCTGCTAAGCCTGAAGGGCTTTAACATTCCTAGCACGGGGTTGTAACCCCGTGCTAAGAATGCGGCACAACCTCCAATTTGGCGGCATTTTTGAACAAAAATGCCGCCAAATTTGCTTAAGGCAATAAATTGTACAGGAACCTTGACCAACAAATTTATTTTGTAAAATCTGCAAAATGTCATACCCTTTTAAATTTTGTGCTTTAATGTCCTGAAGTTGAATTAAGTAGATTTACTTAAATATTCAGTAAATCTACTCTAAGTTGATTCGTCGATCGTCATTAAATATTCTAGCCCACAATTTCTAATTGTTATTTTCTAATTTTAATCATCTCTGTATTTTAACTGCTCTTTATGTCACCAGACCAAAACAAAAATATTGTAAAAGGAAGTATCTCAAATATTAAAGGAGATGTAAGAATAGGTGATTATACCATACACCAGGAAAAATACAAAAGCTCCAAAGAACTTACCACCCACCTCCCAACCCTCAGAGAAGATCAAATCATAGGTAGAAAAGAGGATATAGCAGATATCTATCAAAGACTATTTGACAACAAGCAAGTAGTATTGGTGAATGGAATGGGCGGTATTGGCAAGACGACAATTGCTCAAGTATACCTTACCAAATATTACGATGAGTACAAGTATATCGCATGGATAGGATTGATCAATGATGCGGATAATTTTGAAAGTGAATTTGTGAATACAGAAGGATTATTGGATCGATTTCACATCAAAAAAGAGGGTAAAACAATTCGTGAACTTTTTGTTGAATTGATTGGAGCATTCAAAGAAATCGATGAGAGGCCGTGCCTGATGATTATTGATAATGCTACACATAGCTTGGAAAAGTATCGAACCTATCTTCCCAACCAGCCCAATTGGCATTTGTTGGTCACTTCCAGAGAGCGAATAGTAGATTTTGACCTTAAAGAATTGGGCTTTTTGGATGAAGAGGAGGCAGTTTTACTTTTTAAAAAATATTATACTAGAAGTCAATTGAGTGATGACTTTATAAAAGATTTGGTGAAAGATCTGGAATACCATACGCTTACCATCGAAATATTGGCAAAGACCGCCCAAGCACAAAGAACCGCACCCGACCAATTACTCAATGCCATTCAAAATGATCTACAGACAGATACATCAATTCGGCATAGTACAGAAAAGGTTGAAAAATTGACCAGCTACCTTTGCAGCATATTTAAAACCAGTGATCTGCAAGAAAGTGAAAAATGGCTACTCAAGCAGTTTATTTGTTTGCCTCCTGAGTACTTTTCTTTTGACATGCTGGAAGATTTAATTTGGGAAAACGAACAAGATAAGGCCACAAGCGCTGGTCTTTTGAATTCATTGGCTCAAAGCGGGTGGCTCTTGCATAATGAAGGTATAGACAGTTATAGGATTCATAGAATAATTATTGATGTAGTCAAAAGATCAATTGAATTAAAGGAAAAAGACATCAACGGATTGATATTAAAAGTTAGTCAAAAGCTGTCTCTTGATGCAACAAAAGACAACCCCATTAATAAATTTCAATGGATTCCTTTTGGTAAGTCAGTGCTTCATCATTTCGAAGACTCCATGACACCTGAAATCAGTGTGCTTCAAAATAATTTGGCAACCGTGCTTAAAGACCTCGGTGATTTTAATGGCGCTAAAGTATTGTTAGAAAAAGCAATGAAATCGACAGAGAAAAATTTTGGCGACCAGCATCCTACTACGGCGGTAAGCTATTCAAATTTGGCATTAGTGCTTCAAGACCTCGGTGATTTTAATGGCGCTAAAATATTGTTAGAAAAAGCAATGAAATCGACAGAGAAAAATTTTGGCGACCAGCATCCCACTACGGCGGTAAGTTATTCAAATTTGGCAACCGTGCTTCAAGACCTCGGTGATTTTAATGGCGCTAAAATATTGTTAGAAAAAGCAATGAAATCGACAGAGAAAAATTTTGGCAACCAGCATCCTACTACGGCGGTAAGGTATTCAAATTTGGCATTAGTGCTTCAAGACCTCGGTGATTTTAATGGCGCTAAAGTATTGTTAGAAAAAGCAATGAAATCGACAGAGAAAAATTTTGGCAACCAGCATCCATCTACGGCGGTAAGGTATTCAAATTTGGCAACCGTGCTTCAAGACCTCGGTGATTTTAATGGCGCTAAAGTATTGTTAGAAAAAGCAATGAAATCGACAGAGAAAAATTTTGGCGACCAGCATCCTACTACGGCGGTAAACTATCTAAATCTTGGAACTGTACATTATAGCTTGAAGTCAATAGAAGAGGCTAAAAAATATATTGTACAGGCCTATCACATTTTTAAAACCAAATTGGGAGAAGAACACCCAAATACCAAAACTGCAAAGAGTTGGTTGGATGGTATCTCCAATGAAAAAATATAAATCTGTCTTATGAAAAAGATAAAAATATTCCTGGCCTCCTCCAATGAATTAGAAAACGAACGCCGACAATTCGAAATCGAAATATATCGAAAAACAAAAATGTGGTTTGATAAAGGCATCTTTCTTCATCTTGATGTTTGGGAGGATTTGTCAGCACGATTGACCAAAAAAGGATCGCAAAATGAATACAATAAGTTGATAGAAGAAGCTGATATTTTCATATTGTTAGCACATTCTAAAGTAGGGATGTATACGGCAGAAGAATTTAGAGTGGCTTTTGGCCAGTTTCAAATTCTTGAAAAACCATTTATATATACTTATTTCAAAGAGATTCATTCTGATAACCAAGATAGTTTGGATGAATTTAAGAATGAACTTGAAACTCTTAAACATTATTACAGCTATTTTACAGACTTTCATGACTTGTGGAATCAATTCAATAAAGAATTGGATCGATTAGCCATGAGAGCGCCTAATAAGCATTTTGAAGGTGAAAAACCTAATTTATTCAACGAAAAGAATGTGGTCAGAGGTGATATTAAAAATGTAGGGAGTATCAGAATTGGAGATAATATTACAACTAACTCATCCAATTATCAGAAGAAAAATGTGTTTGAAGGAAATGTGGATGGCGCAGATAATTTTATTGTTGGAGATGGGCATTGATCATTGTTAGTTTTCTTGGCTGGATGTTGACTTTAACCGCAAAGTTCACAAAGAATACGCAAGGGATACGCAAGGAAAAGATCAATAGTGCTAATGCGTTTTGTGAATCTTTAGTAGAACTTCCTAAAGAATTTATATTTTTGATGGATTAATAAATAGACCATACTTACCATCCAATTATATGAATTAAGGTCAATAGACAACAAAAATTACCAATTATGAAGACCACTATTTTGATTATAGTTTCGATTTTGATGTGCACATTTGGCTTCGGTCAAATCGAAAAAGATGAATACCTATTCAATGACAAGAAAATCACATTCGATGCCTTATCTGGTACATACGACAATCCCAATGTAAAATCATCATCAGATGCGGATGAAATAAGTTCTAAAGGATTTGAACGCGATTGTTCTTCAGACTTCTGGACTATCAATGGTGATGGCCATATGCAGCAATGGAGCTTAACTAACGATTCTATCTCTGGTGGTGAAGTAATATTGCAAAGTGATGCTTCTGGAATAGCTTTTTGTGGAGATGAAGATTCGCCTACGTTTTATGGTAGCCATTATCCAAATGCTGGGATAACCTATTATGATAGCCTCGAAGGCTGGGTAGATATTCCTACTCCCTTCGCTGTCCTAAACAATGGTGGGCACAAAAACGACCAATACTACATGCGTACTGTAACCGACCAAACTACACAATGGCAAGTAAGTAGAGTAATATATCATTTCGACGGAACAGACCTTTCTACAATAGACTCCCTGGAAAATACATATATCTCCGTGGCCGATATAGCCGTAGATACACTAGGTCAGGCATGGGTATTTGAAGGAGACTCTCTCTTTACTATATCAAATATTAATGTATATGATAAGGACGGACTAATCAATTCTTATGATATTTCGTTTGATGTCTATCGTGCCTATGGCTCATTTTTTCTGAATGAAATTCTTTATGTGGGTATATCGGATTCCATTTATCCGATTCTGATCGAAGATGAAAAGGCAACTCGCGGCGAACCGATAGTGTTTCCTTATTTAGATTATAAAGACATGGCAAGTTGTCAAGGTAATCCGCTCATGACATCTATTTCCGAATTGTCAACTAGCGATGTGGAAGTATTTCCCAACCCTACTTTTGACATTATCAATATACCTGAGCATATATCAATTGATAGTGTAGAAATATTGGACATGAGAGGAAATTTACTCCAAATATCAAGATACAAGCATAAAATTGATGTTTCAGGTTTGCATCCTGGTGTCTATTTTATTAAAATGCATACTCCAAGTGGGGTCGTTACAAAACGAGTGATCAAACAATAATGTGTGAGTTGCTATATGGTTTTCTACATTCCATTCATTTTCTTTAAAAACTGATAAACTTTAAAATAAATTATGAAATCAAAAATTCAATGCCTCGTATACACCTCTTTTCTTTTTCTGACCATTTCTATCAGCTATGGCCAGGACACATTGATCACTTACTTTGACAGTGACTGGGAAAAATTGGATTCTAAAGAAGGAGCAGAATTTTTAAGAAAGTCATTCGACGCAAATGGCAAAAGAGCCTTCCTTGATTATTATATAAATGGAAACTTGCAGAGCACAGGATTCTATCAAACAGCGAAGGAGGAAGTCGAAGAAGGTGCGTTTACTTTCTATTCGGAGGATGGGGACATGACCAAAATTATAAACTATAAAAATGGAGAAAAAAATGGCCACTACACCAGATTTTTCACTGACAAACAGATCAAATTTGAAGGCGATTATTTGGACAATGAAAAAGATGGAACCTGGAAGTGGTATCACAAAAACGGACGTCCCTGTGCTGTAGAAGAATACAAAAAAGGGGAAATGCAATCTGCTGTATATTATGACGAGTCAGGATCCGAATTGGAGGATATGAAACCAATAATAAAT
The DNA here is from genome assembly GCA_965230575.1 of Saprospiraceae bacterium. Lineage (GTDB taxonomy): Bacteria > Bacteroidota > Bacteroidia > Chitinophagales > Saprospiraceae > CAJXUU01. The sequence goes on along the minus strand of OZ246013.1, from coordinate 1,719,792 downwards.
CCAACTTATGGCGGAAGCAATGAAGTATTATTAGCCTACATTGAAGAAAATTTTACTTATCCCGAAGAAGCCCGAGCAAATAATATCGAGGGCATGGTAGTGCTAAAATTTACGATTGATGAAGAGGGTTTTATTACAAAGCAAGAAGTCGAACGATCTGTTCACCCGTTATTGGACAATGAAGCTTTGCGAATTCTGTCCACAATGAAGCGATGGACTCCAGGTAAGGCACATAATCAAAATGCAACTTTTGAATATCAATTGCCCATCAATTTTGAATTGACGGATTGAGGGCTTTTTTAGAATAAACGCTTCTAAAAAAGTCTTACAAAAAATAATGAATCATCACAATCGTAATCAACACCAAAGCGATAGATCCAAAATGATAAAGCAGTAAACTATCTCTACCTACTCTTCCATTACTATAGAATATTGAAAACCCAATAATTCCAAGATAGATGGAGAAGAATGAAAACACATAGATCAAAATAGATGAAAATGTAGTTTTGTGACTAATAGAAGCATGTCTTCCTTTTCTGCTCACACTTGTAATAATATTCAATAAAGGAGATTGCTCAAGAATAATATTATCACCATCATACCCAGGTCGTTCAAATGTCGTAAAGGTGTGATTCGATTCAGTATATACGTTAATATATATTTCTTGGCCTTGTTCGTTGAGGGTGGCATTCGTTCTCAAAATCCTATCACTTTTTTCTCTTTGTTGACAAAATCTTGCATCGCAAAATGCTATTAATAAAAACAAGGCAGCGAATAAATAAATCGATGCAAGTGCAAGGTTCAATATGCGCTGATCTACAAATGGAAAAGAATTATTTGGTTCTGGCAATAGATGTGTTTTATAGTTTTTGAATTATCGTACTTTGTTAATCTAAACATTTTCGATAGATACTTCAAGAAATAAACTATCAACCTTCCAAAATCCTAGACCGACGATCACGTTAAAGAAAAATTATTTTCAAAAATAAAAAGCCTCCGAAGTAAATTTACTCCGAAGGCTCATCAACTAATTCAATAATTCATACCAAATCACTACCCTTTTTTCTTATCCTGGATTATTTTCCAAGTTCAAGGCATTTACGCCATCTGAGATCTCATATCCCAATCTAATTCCTTCTTCACAATCCATACGAATATGTACACCAAGCGGAATTCTAGAAAATGCATTCTCTCTTGCCATTTGTCTGAATGAGTTGAAGCTTCTCGGCTCTCCTAAAAACTCATCTCTTCCCTGGTGACTACGATCTGTGAAGTTTGTATTGTTTCCGAAGGTGTTGATGAATACACCTCCCGCTGCCGAAGCAAAGCATGAATGACCTGATGGATATCCTGGGAATGAAGGATTTGGCCAGTAAACCAATCTGTACAAATTTGTCTGATAGTCTGGATCTATAAATTCGTGGATATAGTTGCTTGGACGCATCACCATGTGCTCGTACTTGTACTTCCATGTAGATACCGCCGCATCGTTTAGTGCAAATCCGAGCTTCACCATCATTGTCAGGGTTTTTTCCAGATTCAAGTTGTACTTGTCTATGAGTTGATTCGCAATAGATACCTGTCTGGCAGGAGGACTCATCATCAATCCTTCTACATCATCACTCCAGAATTCTGCTATCCATAGCTGCTCTCCTTGATTAGCCTTAGCATCGTTATTGACATTGTATACCTCCATCATCTCAGCGAAGTAAGGGCTGTTTTCATCCGAGCTGTACTGCTTTGGAGGAATTGTTGTGGTCTCATCTGTAGATACGACAAAAGTTCTTACTGATTCCCAGTATGGGTACAATGCTCGCTCAGGATCTGCAGAATATGTCCAATATCCATCGCCTGTAGGAGGCTCATAAGACAATGGTTGAGGTTCTAATATCTGTGCTTCCGCTTCCTCATCTGTCTGGCTATATTTGATCACCTGCTCCGCTACATAAGCTCCCCATCTTTTAGAATCTTCAACTAGGTTGTTCGGTTGATTTCTAGAAAGTTTTTCTTCCTTCTTCTCTTCCAATTCATCAATTTGAGGTTTCAAGTCAGATGGCACATTGATCAAAAAATGATCTATTACATCAGCGTAACAAGCATTCAGTGCAATTTCCCAATTCACATTTCTGGGAATTTCTTGTTGACTAATATTAAATCCTTGCAATCTTGGCGCATTCGATACATGGTCTCTCATTCCTGGTAAAGCCGTCTCATAAGTAGCCAAGTGGATATATGCCAATGCTCTTGCAGATGCATTCGGTCGCATTCCTCCCGCATATCTTTCCAACTCAAGCATCAAATCCGTCCAATCATTTACAATCTGATTATTAATAGATGATACCTTTTTACTTTGCTGATTTCCTCCTTGATTACCCTGTCCCCCTTTTCTAAATTCTTCCGTTGATTCTTCAGCAATTGTCGCATCCTCTGAACATGACTGGAACACTAGCCCCATGGTCATTAGCATAAATAGTGCTTTTACAAAATTCATTTTCATCTTATTCTAATTTTAAGTTTAGTTAATAGGTGACCCTTCTATGGAGGAGCGACACCATAAGTTATGATCTTGATTTGAGCACTTATCTACGGCCGATTGAAAGGCGATCAAATCTGTAAAAAGTTGGGATTGGATATTGTGTTTAAAAAATAAAAATGTGAGTGTGATCCTGGTGTCTCAATTTTGCGATCTTTGCGCCTTTGCGGTAATAAAAATGCCCCAAATCTTTAATAGCGTTCAGGGCATTTTATTAACCACCAAGTGCGCGGAGTATTCACAAAGAAGACACAAAGAGATTTATTTTGTGGGCTTATCCTTCGTCGTCTTTACAAGCTTCCTTGAGTGCGGTTAGTTCTTCTTCGCTAGCTACGTCTACTTGCGTTCCATCTTCATATTCTACTGTAACTGGGAATACCAATGTTGGTCTTTCGAAGTCATCACCAGCTTCTTCCTTGTATGCACGAACTGCTGCTTTCAATGCTGCTCTGTCATCGAATGTCTGATCTTCTCCATCAATAGTAAGTGTGACTGGGAATACCAAAGAGAAACATTTGAAACCTTTTCCTCTCTTTCCTTTTTTACACTTACCTACTCTTGGGCACTCGCTTCTTAATTCTTTGAGTTCGTCTTCATTCGCCACATCTATGACTTCTCCTTCTTGATTCAACACTTGAATAGGGAAGATGAGTTGTGGTTTATTTTCTTTACTCTTTTCCACTTCATTCTCTTCGAACCAAGCCTTCACAGTTTCATGAAGATTTTCATAACTGTCAGCATCCGCCGTAGTGCCATCAATAAATTCTATACTGATTGGAAAGATAAATTCAAGACAGTGGTTTTTACCAACGACGCCTCTCTGCAATCCATCAACCGTTCCATCTGTAAAATTATCTATATCCGTCAATTCAAGATTATCATTACAAGAAGTAAACGATATAGCCAATGCTGCCAATACCATAAGTCCGAAAGCTCTTAGATTTTTAATTTGCGTTTTCATAACACTAATTTTTAAAAGTGATTTATAGAATGTTGCATTCATTTTTATCGCAACTACACTGACATAAGGAAGAGACTTATATTTTGTACTCATTAAAATTTAAAAAAAATTCAAAACAGGTGGAATATTAAAATATCTTTGACGCCTGAATCCCCATTTATAAAGGGTTGAGAAAGGAATTTATGTCGGACAAAAAAATATGGAATAATCTTAGAAATGGTGACCAAAAGGCGCTGGAAGAGATTTACAGAACCTATTTTTCTGAGCTTTATAGCTATGGCAAGAAGTTGAGCAAGGATGAAAATACCGTAGAAGATTGTATCCAGGAGTTGTTCGTTGAACTGTGGAATAGAAGGGAGAAATTATCCGAAACAGATGCAATCAAGCCTTATCTATTCGTATCTCTCAAACGAAAAATATTTCATACGGTCAAAAAGTTACGAAAGTCAACAGATACTGAATTGGAAGAAAAATATTTCGATACAGAATTATCAATAGACGAAATACTCATCGCCAAAGAAACAACGGATGAGCAAAAAAGCAATCTAAAGTCTGCCTTCAATGAATTGAGTGATCGTCAAAAAGAAATTTTATATCTGAAATATTATTCAGAGATGGATTATGAAGAAATCACCCAAATCATGGAAATGAACTATCAATCTGCCAGGAACTTGGTATCCAGAGCAATTCAAAAATTATCGAAGCACATGTCCATGTTTTTGGCTATTTTATTGGGTGAGCGATTGTTTGCATTTTCCTGATCTCAGTTGCTTAAAAGTAACTCACACATACGGTAAACTTGTCCTTCTTCAGATTAAAAAATTTACATTATAAAAATCTATTATATTTTGACTAATTTTGTGCTCCGATTAATAAAAAGAGCAAATCATTAATGAGCAAATTTGTAGTCAGTGCAAGAAAATACAGACCCACCACTTTTGATGAAGTAGTAGGTCAGATGCATGTGGCCAAAACGCTTAAAAATGCATTGCAAACCGAGAAATTAGCCCACGCCTTTCTATTTTGTGGACCACGTGGCGTCGGTAAGACAACGTGCGCCAGAATCCTTGCAAAAGTTATTAATTGTGAAAACCCAAAAGATAAAGTTGAACCTTGCAATACCTGCAGTTCTTGTATATCTTTCAATGATAATGCCTCCTTCAATATTATAGAATTAGATGCTGCCTCCAACAATAGCGTAGAGCATATTCGAACCTTGATCGAGCAGGTAAGATTCCAACCACAACAAGGGACACATAAAGTATTCATCATTGATGAGGTTCATATGCTATCTTCACAGGCTTTCAACGCCTTTTTGAAAACTTTGGAAGAACCTCCACCATATGCAATTTTTATCCTCGCTACTACCGAAAAGCATAAGATAATTCCTACCATTTTGTCCAGATGTCAAATATTTGATTTCAAGCGAATACAGGTTGAAGATGCTGTGGTTCAATTGCAGCATATTTGTGCACAAGAAGGTAAAAAAGCAGACCCGGAAGCACTTCATTTGATCGGGCAGAAAGCAGATGGTGCCATGAGAGATGCGTTATCTATTTTCGATAAAATCGCCAGCGCAACTGGAGAACATATCACATACAAGGATGTAATTACCAATTTGAATATTCTCGATTATGAGTTTTATTTCAAGGTAGTAGATGCATTTTTGAGAGAAGATTTGAGTGATGTACTTCTTATTATGGATCAAATAATAAGAGATGGCTTCGAACCAGAGCAATTTATTCAAGGGCTATCCGATCATATGCGAGATTTATTGGTTTGTAAGGATAACAGGACAATCGGACTACTGGATGTATCATCAACACTGAAAGAACGCTACCAACATCAAGCTGCATTGACCAGTAAGTCCGTATTATTGACAGGTCTTGACATCTTGAATCAATGCGATATTGCGCTTCCAAGATCTAAAAACAAGCGTTTGTATACAGAAATAGCTTTGAGCAAAATCAACTTTGCCAATCGAGCTATTGAGGCAGATTTGATGTCGACAGGAAGCAGCCCTGAAAAAAAAACTAAACTTGTAAGCGAAAACCAGGCTCCACCTACCAATACAGCTCCTGTTCAAGAAAAACCAACACCATCTGTAGAAGTTACACCTCCAACTCAAAGTCAAGCTCCTCCTGTAAATCACGCTCAACCTACAGCAGAAGCAACAAATACAGAACCCTCCATCAATGGTGACTCTGCCGCGGCAGCTTCCAGTGAAAATCCTCCTTTATCAACTACCGAAGATAAAAGCACTAACGGGGTAACACCTCCACCTCCAACCCAAAGCTCTACTAAAAAAATAAGTCCGACTGCATCTTTTCAAAAACCCGGTGGCCTGGATGATATTATGGCCTCAGTAAAAAAGGAAGAGGCAAAATTGCAAGAGGCAAGGAAGGGACTCAATCAAGAAACCTTGGAAAAGCTTTGGAATGGATATGCAGATTCTCATAGTTCGCCCAGTACCAAGACCATGCTTGCCCTTGCAAAAGTATCTCTAGCGGGCAAAACCGTCAATGTCGTTGTACCTAGCAATCATTACAAGAATATGGTTCTGGAAGAAGATGCATTAAAGGATCTCTTAAGAGAAAAATTAGGAACCAGCGACCTCATGCTCAATCCTATTGTTGACAAAGAAGCATTCCCAGATATTGTCGTCGAGAAACCAAAAACTTTGATGTCTACCAAGGAAAGATATCGGTATCTAGCCGAGAAACATCCGCTTTTGACTACCCTGGTCGAAAAATTGGAATTAAAACCCGATACTGGAAATCATCATTAATATTTGCTGGATTTCAGAATTCACTAAATTTCAAAATTGCTTTGCAGGAGAAAGAAAAATTACCCAATCTGGTTAATATTCTGTTAATGCTTTCAAATCACTGACGCGTAATACGTAAAATCGCGTTCCTATATTTACAAAACAGAAAATTCCAAAACACAATGAAAAATATTTTGTCATTAATATTTGCGGGGATTGTTGGTGGATTGGTTGTCTTAGGAGCATCCAAATTCGGATTTTCAAATGATGAATATGCAAGAGAATTCAATCAATCTCCAAGTGCATCTTTTGTTGCAAATTCAAATGCAAAAGTGTCAGAGCCCTTTGATTTTGTAAAGGCTAGTGAGCATGCAAAGGAAGTTGTAGTACATATTATCGCTGAAGAAAGTGTAGAGTCTGCTCGAAAAAGATCAGAAAAAAGAAGAAAATCAAGAAGAAGCCCTTTTGATGATTTCTTCGGTCAAGACTTTTTTGGACAAGATTTTTTCGGTCAGGATTTTTTCAGAGGAGGGAATGCATATCCTAAAAATGGTTCTGGTTCTGGTGTAATATTTTCAAAAGACGGATATATAGTCACCAATAATCATGTAGTTGGTTTTGCAGATAATATACTTGTTACGCTTGAAGATGGAAGGGAAGTAAAAGCCACTAAAATTGGTACCGACCCCACTACAGACCTTGCAGTAATCAAAATTGATGTTGACAATAACCTTCCTACACTTGACTTTGGCAACAGTGATGAGGTGAAAGTTGGAGAATGGGTACTAGCCGTTGGCAATCCATTTAGTTATCTCACTTCGACCGTCACGGCTGGTATTGTAAGTGCAAAAGGACGTGATCTGGATATTATTAGCGAAGACAAGTCCATTGAAGAGTTTATACAAACGGATGCTGTAGTAAATCCTGGAAATAGTGGTGGTGCCTTGGTAAATACAGAAGGTCAGCTTGTAGGAATTAATACTGCAATAGCAACACCCACTGGAGTTTATGCAGGTTATTCATTTGCCATTCCTTCAAATTTGGTCAAAAGAATAGTGTACGATATAGTTGAAAATGGAGATATTGAACGTGTAAATCTTGGAGTTCTTGGATATGATGTCGATGAAGATCTAAAAAAAGAGTTTGACTTAAACTCTGATACTGGTTTTTACGTTGATAGTATAGATAAAGGTAGTGCGGCTCAATTTTCAGGTATGTTGCCAGGTGATGTTATCATTGCCATCAACAATCAGAAGATAGAGAGATTTGAAGATATAGTCGAAGTAATGAAATATAATAAAGCTGGAGATACTGTAAAGATAGATATTCAGCGTGATGGAAAAAATAAAGAAGTAGAAGTCCGATTGAGAAAAGGACTTTGATCTAATATAATACAATCGGTGAACCCGCTAAAAGTCATAAAAACGTCATTCCTTGAATAATTGTGCCTTTTTGATAACCATTATTGGTCAGTTCTACGTTGTATAAAGAAAAGTTGGTTTTTCGTTTTGTTTTGATGACGCCGACTCCGCCAGGAGTTGGCGTTTTTCTTTTATACCTGTTGTAGAATATCCCCATAGCTACATGAATTATACATCTTCAGGAATTGCTCTTTCGAATAATAGCTCCGTTCCTTTTACTCCTTTGGGTCTTGCAGAAGCAGGTACAAACCCCACAAATCTCCAACCATCCCTTCCTTTTTCATTTATTACATCCAAATAATCATCCCTGGATCTGCCAGTCCAAATGCTAAATGAAATGCTGACCGCGTCGTAGATGTACTTCATTACTGATATTTTTTTCTAATAATCGCTCTAAATATAGGGAAAGGATCTTTTCTTAAAATTTTTAATGGTCAAATGGTACATGTTGAAAGGACAGGGCTGGATGTTGGCTACTCTCTCTAAAAAAAGTCAACATCCAGCCCTGCACCTTAGTCTTACGCCTTATGCCTCAATGCAAAAAATTCAATCCATCAAAAAATCAAATCGAACAAGTCAGTATTGTATTCTTCTATATAATGATTACATGGTGGCAATTCGTCCTTAGAGTGAGATGACAATACACCGAATACTTTCATATTTGCATTGATCGCTGCAGAAACTCCAGAAAAAGAGTCTTCAAAAACCAGACATTCATTTGGTTTAGAAAAAAGATTTTCTGCGCTTTGTAAATATACCTGCGGGTCTGGTTTGTGAACCGTCACATCTTCGCTTGCCATTAATGATTTGAAATAATCCCTGATATTCAATTTGTCAATTATCAAATCCATATTGGCTCTTGGTGCAGAAGTCGCTACTCCTAACTTATAATTTTTCTCTGCCAACGAATCCAAGAAAGGTAGATACCCTTTTATAGGTTCAATATGCTCGGCATATATCTCTCTAAACAATCCTTCCTTTTCATCTTCAAAAGATAGCAATTCCTCTCCTTCAACCTTACGTCCAAAAAAATGAGAAAAAATATAACTGTTGCTCTTGCCATACATGTGCTCTCCGAATTCTTCTTCTGTGGGGTTCATATTCCTTTTTTTGAAGAAAACTTGAAAGGCCTTGGAGTGAAATGGGTTGGTGTGGCATATTACACCATCCATATCAAAAAGAATTGTATTGATCATTTAATATGTGCATTTTAGAATTCGCAAATATGATCATTTTTATGTTAAATCTCTGGTGATCTGAAAGGGTGGGATAAATTTCAGGCGTCATAGTTTCGTTTCTATATTACTTTCTTTTAAGTAGTTGATAATTGATACCAAGGTGTATCCCAGCTGAGGCTTTTTTCAACTAAACAATATAGAGTCTCTTACGCAATATCATTAAGTTAGTGTGTATTCAAGTGATTTCATTTCAAGACTTTTGATCAAGTTATTAGTTCCAGCGGAACGATATATTAATAGTCAATCATATTGACATTTTTTCAAAGCTCTGTAGGAGCGTCATTTAATTTGCTGCAGATAATATTTCTCGCCTTTTTAATATCGCACCCACAGCGAGTATTCTATTGTTATTACAAAGGTGTCGTCTGTATAAAGTTCTCTTAATTAAATGACATGGGTCCTCTAAACTTCACTCCAATAATTAGATATTGCACAAGATGATCTACATGCAATAAAAGCGAAAAAGCAAACATCATTTTCATTATTCGTATCTTGCAATTCAGTAATAAATACTACATGAAGAAAAGCGATCTTATCTATTTGGACTACAACTCCACAACTCCTGTCGACCCAAAAGTCTTGGATCAAATGTTGCCCTACTTCCATGATGTTCCAGGGAATGCCGCGAGTAGAAGTCATCCTTTTGGCTGGGTGGCAGAAGAGGCCGTAGACAAAGCGCGCAATCAATTAGCAGGACTGATAGATGTCGATCCTAAAGAGGTTATATTTACTTCAGGTGCAACAGAAGGTGATAACCTAATACTGAAAGGGGTCTATGAAATGTATTATCGAAAGGGAAAACACATTATAACCCTAGAAACCGAACACAAAGCTGTCTTGGATGCCTGTGAAAAAATAGAAAAATCGGGTGGAGAGATCACATATCTAAAAGTGAATGAGCATGGCTTGGTGGATTTGGATGAACTCGAAAACTCTATCACTGAAAAAACGATTCTTGTTTCTATAATGTGGGCCAACAACGAAACTGGTGTTATCCAGCCCATGAAAAAAATCGGAGAAATCTGCAATCGAAAAGGTGTATTGTTGATGAGTGATGCCACTCAAGCTGTAGGGAAAATACCTTTTTTTCCAAAGGATGCAGGTGTTCATCTCTTAACCTTTAGTGCACACAAAATGTATGGACCAAAAGGTGTGGGAGCGGTATACGTTTGTGGAAAAAATCCACGTGTAAAGCTGACGGCCCAAATAGATGGAGGTGGGCATGAACGGAATATGAGATCTGGCACCTTGAATGTTCCTGGCATCGTAGGATTTGGTGCAGCTGCATCTCTTCTGAGCTCTTCGATGCACAATGAGAGTGAACGTTTGGAAAAACTGAGGGATTACCTGGAGACAGAATTGAGCTCTATTGAAGAGACATATATCAATGGGAAGAATGCAGATCGCCTTAGCCATGTCTGTAATATTTCTTTTCGATTTGTAGAAAGTGAAGCACTTATTTCCACATTCAATCAGACCATTGCCGTATCTACTGGTTCGGCTTGTACATCTGCCTCTCTTGATCCTTCTCATGTATTGATCGGCATGGGTCTCAGTGAGGACATGGCGCATAGTTCAATACGATTCAGTCTAGGGCGGTATACAACAGTGGGCGAAATCGAGCGAACCATCTTGCTGGTAAAAGAAGGTGTCAAAAAATTAAGAGAAAAAAGCCCCGTTTGGGAGATGTTCAAGGATGGGATTGATGTATCTTAATCCTCGTTCAATCTTGAAATGCTTTGAATGAAGAACATTTATCCATGTGTTGGGTATCAGCATCATTTATCAATCAAGTATATCGGACAACATTCTCAATGACCATTTAACAAAAAAAATAGCTTCAGGAACTTATAATTTTGTAAATTAGTTAAAACTTATTACCATACAGATTGTATTACATTTGTACTTTAAAATATGTCTACTTATGTTATTCGTTGCTGATAGCGCCAAAGAAAAAATACTGGAACTCAAAGAATCTGGAGAAATTGGAGATCAACACTTCATTCGTGTCGCCGTGACAAGTGGTGGATGTAGTGGATTGACCTACAATATGGATTTTGATAATGAAGACAAGGAAGGGGATCAGGTATTCGAAGATAATGGAGTCAAAATCGTAACAGATCTCAGGTCATTCTTGTATGTATGCAATACTACATTAGAGTTTTCAGGAGGATTGGATGGCAAAGGGTTTTACTTTAATAACCCAAATGCTTCGAGAACATGTGGTTGTGGAGAAAGCTTCTCTGTCTAACCATAGTTTATAAAAATAAAAACCGATTTAACATTGAGGTTATAAAATTTAAAAAAGCGGATTTCGGTCCGCTTTTTTTATAGACACACTTAATCTTGCTATTTCAGATCAAGTATCAAAAATTTCAAAAAATTAAGAATCGACTGGTGCGTTGAAATTAACCAAACGATTTTAAAACACTTCAACATCAAAATTTATCTTTGCAGACCAATTTAAATAAAATAATATGAGCGAGTCAAAGCGTAAGACAGTATTATCTTGTATCCAGCCAACTGGAAATATGCATTTGGGCAACTACTTCGGTGCGGTGAAAAACTGGGTGGACCTACAAGAAAAGTATGAGTGTATTTATGGAGTTGTCGATTATCATGCGATGACCATGCCATATGATGTGAAAAAACTTAGGACCAATACTTGGGATCTTATTACCAATCTTGTAGCTGTTGGTGTAAAACCAGAGAATCTATTCATTCAATCTCTAGTGCCTGAACACACAGAATTGGGATGGATTTTCAATTGTTTTTGTGGTGTTGGAGAGCTAAGTCGAATGACTCAGTACAAGGATAAATCAAGTAAGCAAGAGGACGAGAAGTCTTCCAAGTTTATTTCTGTAGGTCTATTGGATTATCCAGTATTGCAGACTGCTGATATCTTAATATATAAAGCAGATTATGTCCCTGTTGGAAAAGATCAAGATCAACACCTGGAGCTTTCAAGGAATATAGCGGGAAGATTTAATCATCAAGTCGGAAAAGAATATTTTGTAATGCCTCAAGGCCTGCATACTGAGACGCCCAAAATAATGTCAACTGCTGATCCATCACGCAAAATGAGCAAGTCTGCTGGGGAGAAGCATTATATCGCAGTCTTTGGTGATGAAGCTAGAATAATGAAGCAAATTAAATCTGCCGTTACTGATGCGGGAGACGCTACCGAAACTATGAGCCCAGGAGTAGAAAATCTTTTCGGCCTGTTAAAAGCCTCTGGTGATGTTGAAAATCATGCACAACTTTTGGATGCATACAAGGATGGAAATCTGCGATATGGTGACCTGAAGGTAACTGTAGGTGAAGCAATTGTAAAAATGACCAATACTTTCAAAGCCAATAGAGCTGAATTACAAAATAACAAAAGAGCGCTAAAAGATCAGGTAAAACAAAGCTCTTCGGAAATTCGAAAGAAGGCTCAAGAGACCTTGAAAGAAGTGAAGGATCTTGTGGGATTGGTTAATGTGAAATATTAGAATGAGAATCATTGCAACAGACATAGCCAATCTTACAGATGCCCGATACTTTGCTGCTTGGGGAGTAGAAGGTATGGCTTATAATATTGATCCATCTACTGAAGGGTCATTGACCAGCGATCAATTGAAAGAAATAATAGATTGGGTGGAAGGCCCCGCTGTAATGATCAAAATGGAAGGCCTTGAAGTACCTGAAACACTGAAAGATGTCCAATCAAAAATTGAGGTGAACAGTGTTATTCTAGGACCATATATTGATGCTGCCGAGCTTTCTGAAGTGGATAAAATATATCGCATTTGTTCGTTAGAAGATGGATGGCAAGAAAATGACCACCTTATTTTGTTGTTTCCTCATGATATTGGAAATATTAACGCAGACCAAGAAAATAAAATAAAGAAGATTACTTCCAATCGCGAAGTATTTCTGGATGCTATTTTCAAAGCTTCGGATCTTGATAATATTAAAGGTTTGGGCTTCTCGGGTATTATTCTAAAAGGCGGTGAAGAGGAAAAAGTTGGATTCAAATCTTATGACGACCTGGATGATATTCTTGAGGCAATCTCAGATAATTTTTGATATCTCCTATTCTTCTTTTTTATTGATTTGAGCATTAGGAATCAAAATCCTGGATTTGCTTTCGGATATAATATAAAGTAGCTTTTCGACATTGATATCTACAAAGACAAACAATTGCTTTCTTTCTTGCGTTTTGTTGATAGTAAATAATTCTTTTTACATTAGATTCTATGTTTCTAACCATTCGATACTTTTTGCTGATTGCCTTTTTTGGATTTATTTGCCATGCCAATGCACAGCGTGTTACTGTTTCAAAAGAAATGATGATTCGAAATGACTTCGCTTATGATGTCATTGGCCTGGTAGAAGAAAATGTACTACTCTACCGAGACAAGGGAAATGAAAAGGTAGTAGAGGTCTTCGATAAGAACCTAAAACACCTTTATGAAAGGGAGATTGTACTTGAGACAAAAAAAGCAGATGTATATGCCATCGTTCCTCAAGACACTGCATTCACGATTATCTATGGTTACAGAAAAAAGAAGCTTTATAACATGAAAGCTCGGAAGTACAATTCTTTTGGAGCCTTGATAGATTCGGTTACTTTCTTACAGGATATTGAAAATTTCAGGATTGAATCTTTTCAGTTTGAAATATCGGAAGACAGATCCAAAACATTGTTGTTTGCCACAAGAAAAAGCGACTTGTTCTATACTTATGTTGTGGACAACAATGAGATGCGAGTGCTTTGGAGAAAAGAAAGCAAGCTTATCGGCTATGACGTTCGTAAGGATTTTAGAGGTGTTGTTATTTCCAATCTCGGCGAAGTCAATGTTTTATTTGAAGTTGATAATTCTAAGTATGATCGAGACAATCATCACATGATACTTCTTGGTCTGGATAGCAGTGATGGGCTGTACGAAAATCTATTCAAATTTGATAATAAGTTGACCGTTGACTTGGAGATGGCCTATGATGACAAAAACCAGCGAATTGTAATAGCAGGACTGGTATCTGAAGAAAGTGAATTTGATGCCAGCGGATATTTTTACTTATCCGAGCCTATCGCTACTCTGGAGTCTGAAATATTGATAAAAGATTATGATTTTGACTTGACCTTTCTGGGAGAAATTTATGGTAAAAAACTAAGTAAAAAGAAAAGACTCAATGACTTTGTAACGAGAAATATAGTACTTCGAGGTGATGGTGGCTTTCTATTATTTACCGAAATGAACAAGGAGTATTATAGAAGATCGGCTTTCAATGGCGGTGCAAGAATGAATTCTGGATTCAACGGTGGTAGAGGATGGGTCGACATCTACAATGAAGATATCATCGTATTTTCTTTCCATCCCGATGGTACAGAGCATTGGAAAAAAATACTTTACAAAAAACAATTCTCTCAAGATGATGGAGGGGTTTTTAGTTCTTTCTTCTTATTCAAGACACCGAGCAGGATCCGACTTATTTATAATGACGAAATCAAGCGAAATAATACGGTGAGTGAATATGTCATTGATCCAATAGGCAATTTTGAGAGGAATAGTCTATTGAGTACTGATTATCAAAATCTAAAGTTGAGGTTTAAGGATGCGGTGCAGATTTCTTCCAATGTTCTATTGGTGCCTAGTGAGCGGAATTTTAAGTTGAGTTTGGTGAAGATTGAGTATTGATTAAAAGAAAAGAGGAGGGAAAACCCTCCTCATATTCAAAAACTCATTTCAATTTGTATTCTAAAGTTTAATAACTTTTTCACTTGCAATCAAAGTTTTGTTCTCATAAATATTAATAAAATATAATCCTGACTTAGCTTCTAAAGTTAGGGCAACTTGACTATTATCTATGGTACGTTGTATAAAATTGATTTTTCTTCCCAGTATGTCCAAAACCTCAATTTTAGTGTTTTCAGTAAATTCTGTATTTACATTTAATTCTCCAGAAAATGGATTAGGAAATACTTTGTGCTGACGTATTTCATGGTTAGTATCTCGCAATTCAATTTCAGCTACAATAACATTAATTTCCTTATTACTATTTTCATATTCTATAACTCCAACCAAATCTGAATTCGGATAATTTGATTCAGATTTCTTGATAATTACATTTAGCCCAGTATGGCTTTTTGTTATGTTATATTCCTTACCCTCAAAAAATAAGCTTCCACCTTCAAAATCTGGGAAATCTTCTTGAGGTAAATCTATTGTGAATACATTTTCAATTTCATTTGAAGGAAATCCAATTAATGGTTTTGGGTTTCCTGAATAATTCTCAGTTCCCAAATGCCAGAATTGATGGTAACATCCTATTCCTGGACAATTTGATGTGATATTAAAATTGAGGTACGGAACATTATTTAAGTCCATGGTTACTGGAATATTCACATCAAAACAATGTGTGACAACCGTGCCCTGTCCTGCTATCGAAAGAGTCTCATAGTAGGCTGGGCTAGTGATTCCATTAATATCCTCAAATTCGACTTCAATTGTCCAATCAGTAGATTGACATCCATTGGAATTCACATTGTATAAATTCACACAATATTGTGCTAAATAATTGTCCCTGTCTTTTGGTCCAGCACTTGCTGATCCGACATACCATACGTTGCACTCCAATGGATCGGTAGGACAATACACAGGATTGATTTCATATTGTACACAATAAATATTACCATCATCACCACAATAATTGATTTGAACTGCCAAAGGGTTTGAACCGCTCCAAATTGAAGGATTATCAACAGTAAAAGATCCAATAACGCTCAATTGGTCACTTCCAATTTGTTGAATATCTTCTTCATTTACGTACAAAGTGCCGTTACCTACTAAAAACGGTTCAATTTCACAATAAGATAATTTCACTCCTGGAGCAGGAGGATCAAAGTCATCTCCTGATGGTATCAAATAGTCCATACTGATAAAATAAATAGGTCCTCCATCACTTTCAGAAACAGCGCAATCTATAGGATCAAATCCACATGCCTGTCCGTCAGCATATACTAAACAAGGAGCTTGTGTGCAATCCTCAACTGTCAAACAAAATGGCTCAGATTCAAAAACACAACCATCGATTTCATATACAAAAGTGATCTTGTGTTCTTGATCTAAATTAAAAGTCACATCATCCAATACTAGACTTATAGGATAAGAAGATGAACCTGAATAGTTGGTTATAGGCGAACCATCTAAATTCCAACTCCAATTTCCTATATTTTCATCTACTGGAGAAGTCAAAATCCCATCATCAAGTAAACCACCTTCTTCGCATGTCGAATAACAACCTGTGATCATTCCACTGAGATCAGGTGCTGCATTTTTAACTTCTATTGTACTAGATTCAGAACAATTCGAAATTCTATCAGTTACCGTTGCTGTATATTTTCCATTGGTAAAAACATTAATGTCAAAAATATCTGTTGCATTAACAATTCCAGGACCGCTCCAATTGATAGTATATTGAGATAAGTCATAAATGCTTGGATCATCAAAACTTATAAGAACAGCGTCGGTTGAACAATTTAAATTTCCTGAAATTAAAATTGGTACGGTAGGAGATGGAATCACACTGAAGCTAATATCATCAACAGCACAAGCCAAAGATAAATCTGAAGTATTCGCACCCGAGTTAAAGACATAAACTGTTATTATGTAATCTCCAGCTGCATCAAACTCAGTATCAGTTGTAAATCCAGAAGATGCTCCCATGTCTATGTCAAAGTGAATCACATATTCATAGCCCGTATTTACACTAAATACTATAGTTTTCGATCCGCATTTGTTGCTTCCAACTGTCAAATCACTACCGAAAGCATCTACAAGAGATATATCCGCACTTGTAAAAACCTCTGTACATCCATCATCATCTGTAACAGTAACCATGTAAACACCCGATTGAGTAATCATAATTTCTGGTACAGCTCCGGTACTGGTTCCACCTCCTACACTCCATTCATAATCTACTATGGTTTCATTTCCCCCAGGAGTAAAAATTAATTTTGCCATTGCATCGCAGCTCCCTTCCATTGTATAAGAAATACTTCCAGTAATCGAATTATCAGTAATACTTAACAATTCGGTATTGGTTGCTGTGCATCCATAAATATCAGTAACTGTCAAAGAGACATTATAATCAGGGTGATTTGGATTGTTTGGGTCATTGAAAATTTTATCCACTGGATTTTTACGGCTTAACGAACCATCGTCAAAATCCCAAAGGACCGATTCAATTTCATCAACATCTTGTACTGTAGAAAATGTAAGTATTTGATCTATACAACTATAATCATTTTCTATACTAAAATCAGCATCAGGTAAATTGGGTATATCTATAGTATACGTTTTAGGAGCACACTCATTAGCGCCATATCCATACCCCTCTAAATCCAGCGAGGCTACAACTTGTGATCCTTCTGTCAAACCAGTAAACTCTACGAATCTAATATCATTACCAGACACCGTAGTCTCACCCGTTACATTCCAAGTATAATTTATATTGCTAGTTATGACTCCATGATCTTCGGCATAAAGGCTATTATCATACAATCTTAATGTATATGAATTGTTGCCGTCACAGATAAAGTCATACGTAAAATCTTGTTCAAAAGGCAGGAGTAAATTTTCAAATTCTGTTTGGATACAAGGCAGACCAGAATCGCTAAAACCACATTGATTTTGCAATACTAATGTGTACATCCCTGGACCAGAAATAAGTGGCTTGTCAAATTGAGTTAACTTAAATTCGTTATCTATTTCAATATAAAAATCTGGATTTACAACAATTGTTGAATTGTAATTATGGTATATTGCCCAGGAACTAGCAACCTGATTCGCTAAATCTACAATATCACCATCAAAAGTTACTGTATTACAATCACTGAATGAAAATGAATTGATTTGCATATCTGCCACACAACAATTTTGAGGAACACCGCATTCCCAACCAAAATTCTGAGATATTATTGTAGTACATCCATTGTCAGTCACTTCAACAGTAATTATCAAAGTTGAAAGAGAAATGTCAAATGTGCTTAAGGTAATTGTGTTAGATGTTTCGTTTGGAAGAAATGTTCCATTTTTTGTCCATGCGTATGTCGCACCTGCTCCAACATTTGTCACCGTTAAATCGGTATTTGTTACATTAGATTTAGGGCATATTCCAAAAAATGATTGTGAAAAAAGTGGTAGTGGGCTTGGGTTTACAGTTATCGTCGTAGATAGATTTATAGTTTGTATACATCCATTTGGATTTTTTACAGTTGCACTTATATTTTTAGTTCCAGCTGTCTCAAATATAAAACTAACTTCGTCCAATCCATTACCTTGTGGGTAAGGGACTCCATTCACAGTCCATGTAATAGAAGAAAATGATAATAAGGGATCTGTGGTGCCGAAGACAGAAACTAAAATACTTTCATTTTCACAAACTGTTGCATTAGGTGATATTGACATCTCGTAATCCTCAAAATCAACATTTAGTGTACTTATTATAGGTGTACTACAGATATTAGCTTTGCACTTAATTTCTGCAGACATTGTACCTGGATCATATAACCATTGAATCTCAATATCTTTTGTTCCTTGTCCACTGACAACAGATCCAATATTTTCGGGTAAAATTGACCAATCATAGTAATCTGCCCCTATATCATTTGCAGAATACGCTTCAAGTGCATCATAACAAACCGATTGAGGGCCTGAGATAGACAATTGAGGATCTGAAATAGAAACACTAAAAACATCAGAATCTACAGTACATAAATTGCCATTACCCAAGTCACGCGTTTTTTCAACCTGTAAAGAATATTGACTTGCACCTGAGTCCCAAACTACCTCTACGGTACATCCATTAATATAAGGTGTATTACTACTTGAAGCACCAACAATTGTCCAAGTCGCAGTTTCATCCGATGCACAAGGAATATTATAAGTATAAACTTCTCCAGGACAAATATTGAATTCTCCTGTGATGGTAGGAGGCTGTAATTCTATTACACTAACTTCTATGGGTTGGAGACATCCTGTTCCTCCAATCGAAAAATCTACATAGTATATTCCTGCTGCTTGAGGCGTATATGTAGTTGCTAGAGGGAAAGGACCAGCTACATTTGTCCCAGAAAAATTCGAGACAGTATAGGTAATATTTAATCCATTAGGGTTAGGAAGAGAATAACTAAGGTCAATTTTACTTCCTAAACATATTTCTAAATCTCCTGTAATCTCTGGATAGGAAACAACTATTGAAGCTGTGATATCATCGCAATCAGCATATGGGTTAGAAATATCAACTGAAATGGTTATAATACCATAAGGCATAGTACTAAAAAGTAAGTTTAGAACTGAGCTGGTTTCGCTAAAAGTTAAATGCACTGTTGTTCCGTCCGTTTTCAGCACACTCGCCGACCAACTATAAAATGATCCTGGAATATCAGGAACACTGTACATCAGACTTTGAGCGGAACAAACTTGCTCAGGCCCAGTAATTTGGGTCGCCGTTGGGAATATTGGAACATCTACAATACTTGGGAAACAATAATTTGTATTACAACTTGCCGATTCTAAGACAACGGATCCTACTTCGTATTGATTCACATTATCCCATTCTACAGTATAGGATCCATTTCCATTATCAACGGCACTCACAATAGGTCCTGTTGAAGACCACATAAACCCTGAGCAAGCACCACCATCCAAAGCGATATAGGTAACCTCAGAACCACTACATACAACGGATGGACAACTGATCTCTATGGGTGCATCATTATCTACAACAATAGCAAACTCAGTAGTTGGTGATACGCAGTCCATCCCTACTCCATCTTGTGAATATGTCAATTGGACTGAATACATACCTGAGTTTTCAAAAATGTAAAGAAAATCGAAACTTTCCGTTGAGTATACCGTCGTACCCGTCATCATATCAATAACTTCCCAAGTATATGCACCTACAGCAGGGTCATAGGTTGAAGTATTTTGAAAATATATATCCTGACCAGGACAAATACTACCATTGTAACCCACTGCATTAAAAGTAGGACCACCCATAAAATCCTCTATATTGAATTCAATACAATACAGGTCTGTAGGATTAATTGTGCAATCAACATCTGGATGCGAAACTTCAATACATAGCTGATGTAATCCTGGAGTAAGAATTTCTGTTTGTATATCTGAAAAAACAATCAGCGAGTTTGCATTTTCATCGTATGTAGTTACACTAGATTCAACTGAATGTGGGACCCCATCCAAAGTCCAATTGTAGTCACAAGTCATACAATTAAAACCTAAAAAATCTAATTCAACCATACCTGGACAAGAGGTAAATTGAGCAATTGGATTTCCAGAATAATTATTTATCAATGGACTATTCGTTACTAATGATCTATTCCTACCCAGCGCAGTATACCATACTTCACAACCTGGATTGGTATTTTGAGCTGTAGTATAGGTGAATGCTTGTTTTGAAAATTCAGCATAAGTGGGAATAATACCAATTGTATTAGTAGCACTATTTACTAAAAAGATGTCATCAGGGTTTACAAGAGGGTCAGTACCAACAGACAAAAGATTTGAAGTAAGGTTCGTAAGAACAACATCTGTTTGAATTCCCGCACAAACAACAATTTCATCAATATCGTCACACTGTGAATTTAAAAAAGGTGAATACAATAGAAGTAATAGAAAAAGTAATTTTTTCATGATAATATGGTTTATATTAAGAAATAAAAATTTCGAACGTGGGGTAGCTAATCTTATGAAAATGGTGTAAATTGGCGTAATAAGTTATCCAGATGCGATATCTATCAATTATACTTTCAATTATTTTGATAAACCTTGGAAGTGAAGCTAGTGCAAATTTTTCAAATATCAAAATAAATCACCAATCAATTCAATCTGCGACTGTTGATGTTGACAGCCTTGATTTTGTAATTCCAGTAGTTATTTTTTATTCTTCAGATACCAATGTTTCTCCTTCTGAAATTGGGTCAACCTTGGATAAAATCAATAATATATTTAACAATGCAGGGTTATGTGATGACATCAATATTCCTTTATCAAGTACGTTTCAATTTTGCCTGGCAAGTCGAGATATAGATAAGAACTCATCCGAAGGAATAATCTCATTGGGAAGTCAATTTGCTTCATTTGATAGTTGTGAAGATGAATTCAATTTGAAGTTTTCGCCTAGAATGATGAGTGATCCATACCCTACTTCTGATTATATTAATATATACCTGGTAGATGAAATTTGTGCATCCTGCGAAAATTTTGGTTGTGCTGCAGGTGGGTATTCTACGCTGCCTTCTAGTCATGGGTCTATAATGGATGGAATCATTTTAGAAATGGATACTTGGTTGGGAGACTGTGATGATGCAAAGACCATCATTCATGAATTCGGTCACTACTTTGGTCTTTACCATACATTTGAAGGAGGCTGCAAAAATGATAACTGTCTGGAAGATGGAGATAAGGTATGTGATACACCTCCTCAGCATTTAGAGCTAATCACCAGCGACCATATCTGCCTTCAAGGGAGCAGTAACAATTCTTGTAATTCAGATGTCAATCTGTCTGATCCAAATAATATGTTTACTACAGATCAGGACGATCCTGATGATAATATTATGAATTACATTCCATTAGCATGTCAAGAATCTCTTACTCCAGGGCAGGTCGAAAGAATGCAATCTATTTTATGCAATGATCGAGCTTCATTATTACACTCAGATGGTTGTACTGAACCTTGCGCACAAAAAATCGATATTTTATTGAATATTCCTGAAGCAGCATTTGTCAATCAGCCATTTGAAATTGAAAATAATTCGGGAGACTCTAACTCCTATCTGTGGGAGGTCGACGGACAACAATTGAATACTCTGGATTTATCTTATACATTTATCAACCTTGGAATATTCACTATTACGCTATACGCAAGCAATTCTGAAATGGGTTGTAACGAAGAATATACATTCACTATAAATGTAACATGTTTCGAACAACCTATAATAGTAACTGATAACACACTTATTAGTGAAATAGATACCATCAACTTATCTATTGAAAACTTTGATCCACTCATAGAATACACTTGGTATGCAGGTGATAGCATAATTGGTATGGGTTCAGAAATTGATTACTATTCAAATTATTTTGGGTCAAATAGTATATACGTATTAGCTTGTATGGATTCATGTTGTAATGAATCAAATCTTCTTCATATTCTTGGCGGAAGCTGTCCACCTAATAATGAAGGTGATCTATGGATCTTTGGTACTGGTGGTGTTGTTATGGATTTTTCTTCGTGGAATCCAATAGAACTTCCAAATGTTTCGGATGGAAATATAGCAACCAGTTTTTTCGCCCCAGAAGCATGCACTATCCAATTAGATTCAATGGGAGAAGTACTATTTTATTCAAATAATGATAAAATATGGGATAAAAACAATTCTTTAATTGCGAATGGCAATACTATAGGATCTGCATCATCCAGTCAGACATTGTCTCTTCGTAAACCTGGTTCAAAAGATATTTACTATATATTTACTCCTCAAGAAGCACAAACTTATTCATTTCCACTTGATGCTGCAGAGAAAGATAGTCTACAGACTACTTACTTCTCAATAATCAATATGTCAATGAATGGAGGGTTAGGTGAAGTCATATCTAAAGATAATAAATTGATGGATTTTGGTTCAGAAAAAATTTCTGCTATTCGTCATTGTAATGGAGTAGATTGGTGGGTAGTAGTACATCAATCGGGAAACAATGAATTTTTTTCCTTTCTATTAAATGACAATGGGCTTGATCTAAACCCAATAATTTCAAAAATTGGAGGCATACACCCATTTCAAAATGGAAAACATGGATTTATAAAATTTTCTCATGACGGAAAATTGCTAGCCACTACTTTCAACAGAAATAGAGAATCATCAGTAAACGTTAGAGGGAGCTTGGAGTTATTTAACTTCGATAATTCCACTGGACAATTGTACAATATGATTATGGCTGATACAACGTTCCATAGTCCCTATGGAATTGAATTTTCCCCTGACAACTCAAAATTGTATATTTCAGATCAAAGAATAATATTCCTAAATCAAAATCGATTAGTCCAATATGATCTTGACATACTTGAACAAACCTCTATTCTAAACTCTAAACATAGCTACAATTTGCCTAATTCTGACTTTCGGTCTGGAGCTTTGCAACTGGGTAAAGATGGAAAAATTTATAATGCTAATAATAGCACCCCTTTTAATGATTCTCCACACAAGCTTCATGTTATAAATTCTCCCAACTTAAAGGGAGGTCAGGCAAATTTTCAGTTAGAGAGTTTTAATATAAACAACGGTCCTTTCTTCGTTGGACTCCCCAACTTTCCAGCAAGAGTATACCGTCAAGAATACCCCGAGATAGAAGGCCCCGATTCGATAAATATCTGTATCGACTCCATTGTTACCTATTACAGTTTTGGCAGATGCAGTGTCGAAGACTATACATGGGAACTAATCGGAGAAAACACTTTACTCCAAACCACAGGAGATACAGTACAAGTAGCCTTTCATACCAAAAGTATTGATACTTTATTGTTGACTCGAACCACAGCTTGTGGCGAATACACAGATAGATTGCCTATTATTATTGATGACTGTAATTTTGTATGCGATTTGGCATTCGACTGGATAGAGGTTGATACGCTTATCTGTGAAGGTGAGTCTCCTACCCTTCACTATAGTCATAACTCAAATGAACTATACGTCAATAATATATTACAAAACAAAAATAATACTCGAATCGATTTAGGGCCAATTATCAATGATACTTGCCTCACACTTCAATTGTTGGACAACTACGAATGCGACAGTACTTTTCAGGTTTGCATTACAGTCGGAGAACCCTTATCCTTTGCATTTGAAGATGAAGTGGCAGTTTGTGAAGGCAATGTCGCACTCATTGATGTAACGTCAGATGCTGACATCATAGAATTGATAAATTTGGAAAATGATTCTGTCTTAACTGTAAATGCCGGCATGTTATTTACCGAACCTATTTTTGAGCCAACTTCTTACCTATTGCGACTTGCCAGATATGATGGAAACTGCGATTCTTATTTCCCATTATTAGCAATTCCTGATACTATGGTTTATGAGGAAGTCGTAGATACATTATTCTGCTTTGGAGATAGCTTGATTGTAAATGATAGTTTGATCACCTTAGAAGGGTCGTATGAATTCGAGCTCACGACCACCAAAGGTTGTGATTCTTTGTTGATTCTCAATGCTCAATATTATATACTTCCTGAAAGCGATACTTCTTATGTCTTCGTCTGTACTTTAGAGGAAGTTGATACACTCTATATTCAAGATGTCTCTGCTGATGGATGTGTATATGAGGATGTACAAATTTTCACTCTCGTTGATCTTGATACTACCTTAGTTCAGGGTTTCAGTTGTGATTCTCAGTCTCTTCAGAATGACACGATATCATTAATCAATATTCAGGGTTGCGATAGCATTGTAATTATTGAATACGAATATGAGTTCGATTCTACCAAATATTATGAAGTCCTTGATACTACAATATGCCCTGAAGGGGAAATTTTCGTAGGTGATAGTTTGCTGACGGAATTCGGTACATATGTAATCAATACCACATCTCTTGACGGGTGCGATTCCATTGTTGCTGTTACTATTGATACATTTCAGCTTCCCGTACAGGACACTATATTTACCTATACCTGTCTGATAAGTCAGGTTGACACTACTTATGAGGAGCAGGTTACACCGAATGGATGTGCATACAATGATGTTTTAATTACAATCCATGAATCTTTAGATACGTCATTTGCCAGCAATATTGTGTGTAATGAAAATTTAGACTTATTTGATACGCTTCATCTTTTCTCCATAGATGGTTGCGACAGCATTGTAATTATCGAAAATGAATATGTTTTTGATTCTACCCTCTATCTACAAAATATAGATACCCTTATTTGCCCTGACCAAGAATTTACATTTAGTGATTCTATCATAACCCAAGAAGGGTCATACGATTTTATTTTTACGGCACAAGATGGTTGTGATTCCATTGTTGCTTTGAATGTTTCTTATTTTCTACTACCTGATATTGATACATCTTATACCATTACATGCAATAGCTCAGAAATCGATACTATAGAGGTTTTTGATACTACGCCGGAAGGTTGTATTTATTTTGATATCAACATTATTACTTATTCACCTCCAGATACAAGTTTTACCTCCGAATCTATTTGCAATGCATCAAATGAATTTAATGATACACTCGTGCTTTTTGATATAAATGGATGTGATAGCCTTTCAATAATATCGTATATTTTCTCTTTCGATTCTTCCAGGTATTATCAAGAAATTGATACCCTCTTATGTCCCGAACAAGAATTATCAATCGGTGATAGTACTATTTCTTCTTCTGGACATTATGAATTTGAATTGCAAAGTGTAGATGGTTGTGATTCAATCTTAAGTATCAATTTGGAGTATTATGACATACCAAATAATGATACGATATATAACTATACATGCAATGAATTGGAGGCAGATACAACGTCTACCACAGGAATCTCAGAGAATGGCTGTCCATATCCAGAAACAATAATCACCAATTTTGTACCTGCAGACACTACCTTTCTAGTTGAAGTTAATTGTATCGATACCATTACCACGGATACTATGTTTCTTCTCAATGAGTTTAATTGCGACAGCATAGTAATTACAGAATATATTTTTGAAAATATAGACGTTTACATTGAAATCAATAATCCTTATCAGGCAAATCAAACTGTTGATTTATTTATTGAAAATGTGGATGAATCCTTTGATTATGCATGGTATTTAGACTCTGTTCTAGTCTGTGAAAATTGTACCTCATATTCTTTCTCCACTTCTGTAGATCAAGAACTTTCAATTATTGCCACCAATGAATTTGGATGTACTTCAAGCTTCAATTCTTTAATAGAAATTGAAAAAACAACAAAGGTTACTTTTGCCAATGTATTTAGTCCAAACGGTGACCAGGTCAATGACAGATTCATACCAATTGGGTACTTAGATGAAAACCTTCTGATTAGAAATTTTAAGATTTATGACCGTTGGGGCAACTTAGTTCATTTCGAAGAAACACTTGACATTAATGATGAATCATTTGGATGGGATGGCAATTTTAATGGAAGACCTTGCCAAGAAGGTGTATATGTTTACCAACTTACCCTTAGCTCAAACAGCTCAGATGATCAAATAATATTCGGAGATGTCGCACTCATTAGATGATGTTCATTAATTTGGGGTGTTCAGAAGTAACAGGCCTTGAATTCTTTGAGGAAAATATGAGAGCTTGAAAATAAACGAGGGCAAAAAATAGCCTTATTCAGTTTAGTATTTTGGATTCCTATTTTCTGTTAAAAACTCAAAAGTGTTTGAGGATAACAAATCATTTTTTTGAAAGTAAACATTCCAGTAAATCAATGCATAATAATAGAAAGATCAACCTATGATCCGAGTTTTTTGAGTTTAAGAAAATAGGGATTCACCCACCCATCGCTAGCGCGTTCCATCTCTTGGAAGGTTTCACTTCCACATCTTCGATGATCGTTCTGTCTTGTTAAGAACTGAATAAAGCCTTGGGCTTTTTGGATCGTTTTTGGGCCAAGCTAGGACTGAATGATCTTTTATGTAATAAAAGTGATAATGATAATTATCAAATGAAGGAACACGAAAGTGGAGGGTGAGCATCGCCCGTCATGGCAAATGACCAAATGAGTTGAAAAAAATATTACCCTGTTTTCACGTAAAAAGTACCAAAAATGGGGTGATCTTTTCAGAAGAACATGCGAAAAGAGTCGATATTTAAGGAAAGTAGCTTTTTATGAACACCCCAATTCAGGAGTAAAACATATGCAACCTTTGATTTATAAAGGATATTCCTACTTATGAATATCCCTAATTTTTGTGCTCATTTAAGAAAGCATGGAGTTTATCAAACGATGGATTTACCATTAGTATTTCTCCTTTGGTATCTAACAAGTATTTTGTAGGGATTTCATTTACACCATACTCTTTGGCAATAGGTCCCTTGAATCTATCTAATTGAACGATATGGTGCGGCCAGTTGAGGTTGTCTTTGGCAATGGCACTTTTCCATCTTTTTTCATTGGTTTCTATTGCAACACTCACTATTTCGAAAGTCTTGGCATCTGAAAATGATTTGCCGTAAAAAGTCTCATAGAGTTTGACCAGGTCTGGATTCTCCTTTCTGCATGGTCCACACCAAGATCCCCAAAAGTCAAGTAGAACATAACTTCCATTCAAATCAGAAAGTGAAAAAGCGTCTCCATTGATCAATTCAGCCTGAAATCCTGGTGCTATTTCTCCATCATCGAACTTTGGCATTTTATAAACTTTGTATCCAATGAAAGCTAAAATGGCAAGGCCAAACAAAATATTGATGGGATTTGAAAAGAATTTTTTCATTTCTACTTCTTTATTATTTCTACTTAAAACACCGTAAACAGTTGAGATTGTTTTCCTGAACGAATAATAAATATACCACTTGTCATGTCAACTACCAATTGGCTCCTATTTCCAGATTTCACAAGCTCTCCTTCAATTGAATAAACTTCCCATTTTGAGCCTTTATCTAAATTAAGTTGTACAGAATGATTTTGTTCTACTAATGTAAAAGGCAAGATATCCTTATGATCTAATATTTGTTCTTCTGTCGAAGTTGTAGCACAGGCATTATCCTGTAAGTAATTATAAGCCTCCGTCAATATTTCAACTTGATTATCGAAGTCAATAGTATGGCCCACACCTTGCAGCAAATTGCTTTCGACACATGCACCATTTTCTTCCATGGCATCACGCAAAGGATAAAATCTTGTGTTTGGATTATCAAATGATCCATGTACTATATAAACGGGGATATCCTCTGCATTTTCCGCAATTCCATTTATTTCGCTAATTGAGATTGCTGCTCCTATAGGTAACAAACCTGCAAATTTTTCGATGTGATTCAGTCCATAGGTATAAGTAGTCTTTCCACCCCAGGAAAAACCTGTAGCATAGAGTTTGGTTTCGTCAATATCATACCAAATAAATGCAGAATCCAGTAAAAAAGAAGTAAATGCAGTATCTATTGCATCATCTATCTTGCCATCAACTCCACCATCGGGACATATTAAAAATACGCCATTCTCTTCTGCAAAATCAGCTAATTCTTCGCACCATGTCTGTCCATTCCATCTACTGGTATTGAAAGGGTGCAATGCCAAAAACGCTGGAATCGGTTCGCCTTCAACATAATTAGAAGGGATGAAAATTGAATAATCTTTGTCAGGATCGCTATCAAATGGCATACTCTCATTGATTTGCTCTTGAGCCTGAAGAAGACCAAAGGAGCATGCTAGCATTAGGATTAATGGGTAGATTTTATTCATCACAAGGTATTTAAGTCATAAGTTCAATAGATCGAATGTACATCTATAATTCTAAAGACCATTAAACTAATCATTTTCTAATATAAACATGTCGGCTAACCGATGCAATAATGAAAATGATTTAAAAAGAATCATTTATAAACAAATTGTTAATCTCATATGCCACTGTCATTTTGGGCACAAAGAATTATTATTATTACACTTTGCAAATTCACAATTCGTTCCCAATAATTTTATCGTTTATACTTGTTATAAGATCTTACTCAATTTCAAAATTAATAATTGAAACTGGGAAGGAAGTTATCCAATATGTCAATTTTACTTATGCAGCACATTACACAAGACCAATTTAGATATCTTGATATCATACAAATTTTACTTAGAGTTGTCGGCATCATTCTTATAGTCTTCACAGCTGTTAGGGCAAATGCTCAAAATCATATTTATGAAAACTTCGGTGTGGATGATGGCCTACCCAGTTCAGAAATTTACGATATACATCAGGATATTGAAGGATATATTTGGTTTGCCACGGACAAGGGCTTGTCAAAATACAATGGAAATGAATTTGAAAATTTCAATACAACGGATGGGTTGCCTGGGAATGTTGTTTTAAAGTTTTATCCACAAAAAAATGGACAAATTTGGTGTTATACGCTTCATAGTCAATCATTGTTTTACTTTGATGAAAAATTTGATGGCTTCAAGCAATATGAGCACAATGATGTACTGCACAAATTGCTCGATAACAACAGCATAGTTAAGAGTGTTTATCTCGATAAAGAGGGTCATCTACACCTTGGAGGATATTGTATTGACGGTGAAAAAATAATTCTAAAGAATGGAGATGTTAAAGAGTTATACACTTCAAGAAATGTTTTTAGAGATTCTTTGCATTTGAGAAAAGTGGTATTGAAACCGCTTTCAGATTCAGTGACATCAATTTTTTACTGCACCACTACAGATAATAATATAATAAGGAACAATATGTTCAAAGGCCAACCTCATTCTTCTCGTATGTCCGTAAAATGGCTTGTTGAAAATGAAATTGCCATTTTTATGAATTCTATCGAAATTAATTTAGTCTTTCGTAACCAAGAAAACGTAAGTGTTAAAAGTAAATTTTTGCCCTTAGGTATTCGAGCAATTGATGAAAACAGATTTTTTATAGGTTATCAATTTGGTGGGGCCAAGATAGTTGACAATGAAGGAAATAGAATAAGAGAATATTTAGATGGCCAGTCGGTAACAAGTTTTTTAATAGATCATGAAGGTGGTTATTGGTTTACAACCTTGAGTTCTGGAGCATATTACATTAAAAATCCCTCCATAACAACATTTAATTCTATTAAAAATAAACCTTCTGAAGTCAATAGTCTGGTTAAGATCGATAATGAACTGCTAATAGGTTATAGTAATGGAGTAATATCCAAAATGGCAAAAAATAGAGAGGTAGTAGAAATTTCCAATCCAAAAATTGCTGCACATTCAATAGTTGAATATGATTCTCTACAGGACAAAACATATCTGTATTCTGGTTATGATTTACTAGAATCTCAAGAAGGTAGCATGCTAAAGAGGTATCTTTTAAAATTATCGGAACCTGTTAACAATGCCTTTTTCGCTTCTGATCAAAAAGGGTTTTTTGAATTTACAGAAAAAAATATCCCCACTTTAAGATTATGTCCATATAGGGTACATGATGTATGCATATGGAATGGTGATACTATTGTTGCAACTCCTGTAGGTATATTCAAATTTCAAAACAATGAATGCCACCCTTTATCAAAGCAGTCCTACTTATTTGACTATAGAAGTGACGACATTGACGTGAATGACAAGAACAACACATTGTACGTAGCAACACAAGGAGTAGGCATCATAATCCATAAAGAAAATCGAACTTTTAATCTTACAAAAAAGAATGGATTGAATAGCGATATCATTAATGAAGTACATATTGAAAATGATTCTACGCTATGGGCATGTACCAATAGAGGTATCAATAGAATAATTTGGAGCGAACAGGGAATAAACATAATCTCACTTAATACAAACGACGGTCTATTAAGCAATGAGGTTAATGATATAGAAATTATTAATGATACCGTCTGGGTTGGTACCATGCAAGGTTTGTGCAGTTTTCCAAAGAATCAATTAAATCCCAAAAAAATCGCTGTTCCCGACCTCATACTCAAAGATGTAATGGTAAATAATATCTCTCAAACTACTTTTAGAAAATCCAATATCGCACATAATAAGAATAAAATTGACATCGTACTTGAAGGTATATCATATGCACATAATGATGCCATTCAATATCAATACAGGCTAAACAAAAATCAATTCTGGACAACTACACAAAATAAGATCATTCATTTTCCATCATTGTCATCAGGCAACTATGAATTTGAAGCCAGAATGTGTATTGATGATCTAAATTGTTCGAAGAATAAAGTAAAATATGCCTTTACCATTCAAGCTCCTTTTTGGAAAACGTGGTGGTTTGCTTCACTTTGTTTAGGCTTTTTTGGTCTATTGATTTATATATTTTTCAAAATTCGAGTACTGACATACAACAAGGATGTACTTAGAGAACTCATTCGCTTGATCATAAAAAGGCTCAAAAAGGATGAAATGTATTTTTCATTTCGAGAAAATGGAAATCATGTTAGAATCAAAACAGAAAATATTCTCTATATCAAATCTGCAGGTAATTATATTGATGTCCATACCACTGATAAAACTCATACCATAAGGCTGAATATTGGTAAGTTTCTTGAAAATGTTCCTGACCAGCTTGAATATGTTCGACTGCACAGATCTTATATTGTCCGAATCGATAAAATTACAATCAAATCTAAGAACGAAGTTGAATTAGCCAATGGGATGAGAATTCCCGTGAGCTTGAATCATCATAAAAAATTGAAAGAAGTACATTTTTAGAAGAAAATTTGGTACCTCAAACCTATACTGTTCGTAACACCTCAAAATTTATTCGTACCTAAATAGACCTCTGATCGTCACAAGGTCTAATCTTTACTTGACTATCATTTTTTCCAACAATAGTTTGCAATCATTATTCACAACAAACTATACAACATGAAAAAAATTTTAGTGCTATTTTTATTACTCGTGCAAAATCCAATCTTTAGTCAATTTTGCGAAACCTTTAATCAATATTCCGATGAATCTCATGCAAGTACTTGCCCCCAAATCGAATATAATGCTTTGAACAATTGGGATGCTGTTTGTTCAACCCTTGGGTATAATGATTTTAATGGTATTGATGGTCATTACCTATATTTAGTTGATCAACCGAGCACCACAGGTAGCTGGGTTTTCAACAATGTAGATTTTTCAGGAGATTGGTCACAAGGGCTACAATTTTCCTATGACTTTATTCTTTTAGATGGAGGACAGGCCTCATCGACAACAGGATCATTCTATATTTACAATGGTTCAGATCCCCTAACCTCAAATTTGGTTGCAAGGTTTGTCTTAAACAATCCCGTTTCCATAAATGATGGTTGGACTACTATCACTCCTCCAATTGGTTTGATGAGCCAAGGAAACCCACCAAGTAATAATACCGGATATTGGGAAATGGTAAATGGAACTGACTGGGACTACTTGATTCAAAACGTTACAGGATTAGCCTTCAATCTTGATATAAATAATGGTGGAGAAGCCTATGGTCTTGACAATATTTGTATGGAAGAATGTGATTTGCCGTTTGATGATTTGTTTTCAGATTTTCCAACATGCTATTACGATTTACCATATGTTACTTCTGATGATTTTTTAAATTATCTATATGAATGTGAGATTAATGGTGTTACTGTAATGGACTTTTTTACAGGATATCTTGATCCTCAATATTTTAATAATGGAAGTTTTATTATCAATACGCCAGGTGAGTATATTATTGAAATGTATTTTGAAAATTGCTATATGGTTTATGAGTTAGAAATATTTCCAGAAATTTTAATAAACCTACCTTCAACATTCGTCTCATGCAATAATGTCTACGAAGAAATTTGCGCTCCCTATGGGCAAAACTATACCTATCAATGGTATGGCCCAACACTTGGAGGAAATACAAGTGAGCTACTCAGTGAAGAGATTTGCTTTACACCCGAGCTAGCCGGTTATTATAATCTTGTGGTAACCGATGCTAATGGATGTTCAAAATACCACAACTTCTCTGTACTTGAAGAAACTCCTTTGCCAATTTTAGGTCAAGATGGAGAGATTTGTATTGGAGAACTCGTAAGCATTGCTGATCAGGGTTTTGACAATCCAAATTTTATTATCAATTGGTATCATAATGACATCTTGGTACAATCTGGTGGGGAAGTACTTCAAACTCAATTTATTGAAGGTACAATTACAGTTGAAGTATCATACAGCCCTTGTCACCCTGTATCTGTTAGTGTTAATCTTAAAGAGTGTTGTCCTAAAAACCTATCGTTAGAAGTTGATTGTGAAGCCCAGGACATTTACATTGAAAATTTCCCGACAAATGTGGCAGGTGGCACAAGTTCATGGTATTATAATGGAAACTACATCACTCCTCAATTGCCTTTTACCTCTTATATTAATGCAAATCAAGGTGATGGTATTTATCGAGTAATCATGAATTTTGAGCTTTCAAATGGCGAACAATGCAAATTCGTAGGAGAAGTTGAATATTCAGAACTGAATTGCTGTGATGAATTGACCGCGGCTGTTACACTTGTCTCCAATGCACATCCCATAAATCCACCAATACACGTTGAAGAAACACCTTACGGTCCAATGGATGTTGAAGTAATGGATTGTGACTTTATTATCGATGGCTCAGCCAGCACTTGTGAAGATGCATATCAAATTATTATCGAACCTTGGAATCCTGGACCTTGGACTGGAAATGGTGAAATATACAATGAATGGTTTTCTGGTATAGCTCCAAGCTCTATTTCTGTTCCTCCTGGGGTAATGCCGCAAGGAAGTGGATTTTATCTACTTACTTTTGCAGTAGGACCAGTGTGGACACCTCAATATGTATTATTCTGGTATCAATGCGAAGAACCTGATGCTTTGTATAACCCAAATGGTGATTCTAGAGAACTACTAGAAGTAGAAACTCAAATTGCATTGACTTCTAACCCACACAGTGACATACAAGATCTACTGCTAGTTGAGGAACAGATTTTAGTTTACCCAAATCCAACTTCTACAAGAATCAATCTAAAGACCCGTCAAAATTCTGCAAATTATCAGTTATTTGATATTAATGGGAATATACTTTTGCAACAAAAAATTCAGCAAAGAAATACTTCTATTGATCTTTCCAAATTCCATGCTGGCATTTACTTCCTTCGAATTCAAAATGAAAGTGGAGAAGTCCATATTAAGAAAGTAATAAAGAACTGATATTATTGATTACATCCCATGCAAATGTTCTAGTCCGAATTCATTTTGAAGTTTATTCTGACTATACTTATTAAATCCAAAGAAAGCGGCTACCAATGGTCGCTTTCTGTTTTTTAATCTAAAGCTTCTCCTTGAGAAACTGCCCTGTGAACGACTTCTTAACCTTAACAATACCTTCTGGAACACCCTCATAAAGCAGATTTCCTCCTAATTTACCGCCCGTAGGCCCTAAGTCAATAAGCCAATCTGCACATTTTATGACATCTAGATTATGCTCCACGACCAGCACAGTATGTCCATTTTCCACAAGTGCATTCATCGCATCCATGAGCTTCAAGATATCGTGAAAATGAAGTCCTGTAGTAGGTTCGTCAAAGATAAAGAAGATCCGATTTTTCGAATTTTCTCTTCCTAAAAATGAAGCTAGTTTGACTCTTTGAGCCTCTCCGCCAGAAAGTGTACTGCTGGGCTGGCCCAACTTGACATACCCCAATCCGACATCAAACAAAGGCTTTATTTTGGAGATTATATCGTGCTTGTCCTCAAAAAACTCCATAGCTTCATCGATACTCAATTCTAAAATATCGTAGATGCTTTTGTTCTTATATTTTACCTCCAGCACTTCATCCTTGAACTTATATCCATTGCACTCATCACAAGTCAACTTCACATCAGACAAAAACTGCATTTCTACCGTAATTTCTCCTTCTCCTTTGCAAGTTTCGCATCGTCCACCTTCTACATTAAATGAAAAATGTTTTGGTTGATATCCTCTTATCTTGGACAGTTGTTGACTAGAATACAACTTTCTGATACTATCATATGCCTTGACATAGGTCACAGGATTGGATCGACTGGATTTGCCCAATGGGTTTTGGTTGACCAATTCCACCTGAGTAAATGCGGATAGGTCTCCACTCAATTGTTTGTGCTTTCCTGGAGACAAAGGTATGGGATCTCCCAAATGCTTTTTCAGCGCAGGATACAAAATACTCTTAATAAGAGTCGTTTTACCAGACCCGGACACTCCACTCACTACTATAAAAGTATTCAAGGGAAAAGTCACATCAATATCTTTGAGATTGTGCTGACCTGCACCTTTGACAAATATCTTATTTACTCCTTTTCTCCTGGTCTTCGGTACGGGAATCTCTTTTTCACCCGTGAGATAGTCAGAAGTGAGGCTTTCTACCTTTCCATTTACAAATCCATCATATGGTCCTGCATAGATCAAATCTCCACCATAGATTCCTGCCTTTGGGCCTATATCCACAATAAAGTCTGCAGATCGAATGACGTCCTCTTCATGCTCCACGACAACCACTGTATTCCCCAATTCTCTCAACTTCTTGAGTACCACAACCAGTTTTTCGGTATCCTTGGGATGGAGGCCTACACTCGGCTCATCCAGGATATACAATGAATTCGTCAAATTGCTCCCAAGTGTACGTGTCAGATTGATTCTTTGTGTTTCGCCGCCACTGAGTGTTGAAGCAGCTCTGTCAAGAGACAAGTATGACAACCCAACATCATTCATTACGAGCAATCTATTATTTACCTCTAATAATATACGATCAGCGATTTGTTGGTCATGTTCCGATAGATTGATATTGTCAAAAAACATTTTCATCTCATCCAAGGGAAGATTGATCAACTGTGTAATATCCCTGCCATCAATTTTTACATACGTCGCTTCTTTTCTAAGCCTACCTCCCTCGCATTCAGGGCAATCTGTCTTCCCTCTAAAGCGAGCCAGGATGATGCGGTTTTGAATTTTATATGTCTTTTGTCTCAGGTCCTCAAAGAAATCATCCAGACCATCAAAATATTCATTTCCAGTCCAAATCAGTTTTTTCTCTTTCTTGGAAAGCTCTTTGAATGGTCGATGTATGGGAAAATCAAAATGGTGGGCGTTATTAACCAGTTGTTTTTGCCACATACTTGATTTTTCGCCTCGCCAGGGAGCTATCGCTTCATCATATACGGATCTATTATCATCAGGAATTACCTTGTTTGGATCAATCCCCAATACTCTTCCATATCCTTCACATTTCGGACAGGCTCCATATGGATTGTTGTAATTAAATAGTTGGTGCGTAGGTTCTAAAAATGACATTCCGTCCATTTCAAACCTGTTATTGAAGTTTTCAGTCTCTCCATCGACTATTTCGACTTCACATTCACCTTCGCTCTCCTGAAATGCTGTAAGAACCGAATCAGAAATCCTCTTTCGATTCTCTTCGTCATCATTGACAACAAATCGATCTATCAGAATTTTGTACTCATCCCGAACTTCAAGCGTTTCCTTTTCTAAATTTTTGTGTTTGGACTCTAATATATCTTCAATATATTCCAGCCCTCCTTCGAATTTTACTCTGGTATATCCTTTTTGAATCAATAGAGATAAGTCTTGACTCAACTTCCTTTCATATTTATGTTGGAGAGGAATGGACAAAATTACTTTGGTGCCTTCCTTGTGCTTGAAAATAAAATCTACGACATCAGCAATCTCATGCTTTTTCACCAACTCTCCAGAAATGGGAGAATACGTTTTTCCAATTCTAGCATAAAGCAATCGCAAGTAGTCATAGATTTCTGTCAATGACCCCACCGTCGACCTGGCATTGCTTGAAGATACTTTTTGTTCTATCGCAATGGCTGGGCAGATGCCTTTGATAAATTCGACATCAGGCTTTTTCATCCTACTCAAAAACTGCCTGGCATAGGATGAAAGAGATTCTACATAACGCCGTTGCCCTTCGGCGTACAAAGTATCCATTATAAGAGATGACTTACCCGACCCTGATAATCCTGTAACGACGATTAATTCATTTTTAGGGAGTTTTAATTCTAAATTTTTAAGATTATTGGAATTGGCTCCTTTTATATGAATAAACTTTCGAAGATTTTCTTTCTCTGTCTTGTTGCTTTTTTTTCTTGCTTTTGTTGCTGTTGCCATTAAGATTGTAATGAGTTGCAAAAGTATAGTTATAAAACCTAAAGCGAGTGGAAAAGATCAAAAAAAGTAGGAAAGTTTTTTCAACCATTGACCTACTGGATTTACCATGGTTTCACAAAAAATCTTTACTCACTTCTTTAAATCTCCTCAAAATTTAAAAACCCTCCATCGAATGACAGAGGGCTCGGTTTTTCATACTGTTTTGATATCAGTAAGAAATTTATTCTTAATCGATGCCGTGCATCATCTTCTTCAATGTACCATTCAGCAAGAACAAAATAAATGCTGCTGCTGCAGGAATCACTGCAAATATCAAGAAGAACACAGACATACTTGTAGACTCTACTATTTTGTCGATGAAGCTACCTGTCATTCCTGCCGACCAATTCGCGTAGAAATTTGCCAGGAAGAATACACCAAACATAAGTCCTATCAATCTAAGTGGAGCCAATTTACTCACGTAAGACAAACCAACAGGAGATAGACATAATTCTCCAAGAGTGTGGAATAGATAAGCCAAAATCAACCATACCATACTTACAGAAGCAGTTTTGGCACCTTGCGGTATACTCATACTTCCAAACGCCAAGATGGCAAATCCAATGGCCAATAATATCAATCCAAGAGCGAACTTTAGCGGTCCAGACTTAATAATGCCCTTCTCCCAAAATTTCGAAAAGAGGGGCGCAAAGGTAATTATGAAAAAGGAGTTGAGAATTCCAAACCATGATGCTGGTACTTCAGTACCTGACTTCGAAAATTCGGTTGCAAGCATCCATATGACTATTCCCCAAATAACGGCGAATGCCAGACCAAGTACAATATTAGCAGGTCCAATTTTACCAAAGGTGACACTGATAAGCTTTATTAATACCCATGTTATTACCAACATAGGTACCACCGTCAATATGGCATTGCATATCTTAAATATCATGGCACCGTCACCAACAAGGTTTCGATTTGTATAGTCTCCAGCAAAAATAGTCATACTACCTCCTGCTTGTTCAAAACCCCACCAAAAGAAGATGGTGAACATGGTAAATACCATTATTACTTTTATCCGATCTGTTTCTATTTTGGTATTCTCAGGATCTGTCAGGATATAGCCTAATATTCCCACCGTAGATCCAACAAGTAAAGGTGGTACCACTAATGAATTGATGGTTTTCAATACTCCAAAGTCTGCTTCATAGACTGTAAAATATAAAGCTATACCTACTGCTACAGCAGAAAGTGCACCCGCAATAAGCCATTTTGTTACTCGCTCATTAGACGTACTTACTGCACTCAAGTCGTCTTTTACTCCTGTATCAGCTATGCCGTCATCGGTAGGCTTCAATCCTATCTCACCGAAAAGTGCACCAGACAACCAAAATTGAATAGCTCCAGCAACCATGAATATCATTGCCAATCCAAATCCATAACTCCAACCAACGGTCTCACCAATATATCCACACAGCATTATTCCCAGGAATGCGCCTGAATTAATACCCATATAGAATATGGTATATGCCGCATCTTTCTTTTCCGGCTTTGTGTACAGTTGACCTACAATAGATGAGATATTCGGCTTGAATAGACCATTACCGAGGATCAAGGCCGTGAGACCCAAGTAAAAGAAGGTCGGTTGTTCTAATGCCATGAATAAGTGACCCAAGGCCATTACAAAGGCTCCGATAATCACTGCTTTTCGATATCCCGTAAGCTTGTCGGCGATCATTCCTCCAAATAATGGAGTAAAATAAACAAGTCCTGTGTATAGCGCGTATAGTTGAAGTGCATTATCTCTTTCCCAACCATAACCGCCGTCCATAAGGCTTGCAGTTAAAAATAGTACCAATAAGGCTCTCATTCCATAATAAGAAAATCGCTCCCACATCTCAGTGAAGAACAGAACAAATAAGCCTGAGGGGTGGTCCAAGACCTTTCCCATGTTTTGAATAGTATTCCCTTTTACTACATCTGAAGTAGTGTCACTCATAATTTTGTTTTTAAATCAGCCTAAAAATAGATTTTTTAAGGAAGACATCTACATTTTATCCCAACTAAAATTTGGGGGAATACCATGATGCGACATATATCATTGAGTAACAATGACATTTATTATGAAAAAGGGAGGATTTTAAACTTCTTTGAAAATTATTCAGATCTATTTGACTGGCTAATATTGACCTGTTCTCAACATTACCAAAGTGCATGCTTCTACTACTTCGATTCCTTGTGCTCGTGCTTTGCTGAATAAGGAAGGATTTTCGGCTCCAGGATTAAAAATTATACGTCTGGGTTGAAGTGACAAAAGATATTCTTCATGCTCTGCCTGTCTATCTTCGCCCATGTACATTGTAATGGTATCCACACCTTTTATTTCTGGATGACCAGTCATTATTTTAATGCCATCATATTCATTTTCTCTTCCACCGATCGCAACGATTGAATGATTATACTCTTTGAGCATTCTCATAGCTTTATTTGAATATCTTTCTGGATTTGTGGAAGCACCAAAGACCAAAGTAGCATTGTCATGCCAAATTGCTTCAAACTTATTCCTTGCATTTTCTGCAATGGTAGACATTTCTTCAGGTGTCAAGGTCATTTTTCCATTGGTAATGGCCATTTGCCTTTCTTGCTGAAACGGGATCAGATGAATGTGCGCATGGGGTACTTCTGTACCTATCACCAAAACACCTACCCTCTTACATTCTAAGGTCGACTCTAAGGCCACAGCAACTTTTTTGGCGAAAACATGCAACTTAGCCAATTGATCATCAGTAAGATCATAGATATAATCAACCTCCAACTTTGGAATAACCAAGGTATGTCCTTTTGCTTGTGGGTTGATATCTAAAAATGCATAATGATCTTTGTCTTCTGCAATCTTGTATGATGGAATTTCGCCTTGTATGATTCTGGTAAATATCGACGCCATTCTAAACGATTTCGATGCTCATAATTTCGAAATCAATAGTCCCGGCTGGTGTTGCCACTTGTGCTATTTCACCAACTTTTTTGCCCAAAAGACCTTTTCCTATTGGTGAAGTAACCGATATTTTCTTTTCTTTCAGGTTGGCTTCCGATTCAGCCACCAGCGTATAGCTAACCTCTTTGTTATTTCGCTTATTCTTAATTTTAACTGTAGAAAGTATGGTTACACTGGATGCATCCAGTTGGCTTTTGTCAATAATTCTGGCATTGGCAAGTACCTTTTCCTTTTCATTGATTTTCATTTCTAAGTATCCTTGAGCATCTTTTGCCGCATCGTATTCTGCATTCTCTGAAAGGTCTCCTTTGTCCCTGGCTTCCGCGATAGCTTTTGCTACTTCTTCTCTCCCCTTTGTTTTAAGGTGTTCCAATTCGTTTTTCAACTTCTCATAGCCCTCTGGGGTTAAATATGAAATTGCCATAATTCAAAAATTTAAATGATTCTTATATTACAATTTAACATTAAAATATAAGATAAAATAATATAGTTAGTACTATACAGTTGGTTGTTAAAAGGTATAACACGAAAACGTTTCCATCTGATCCAGATAGAAACGTTTCCAATTAAATTCAATTACAAAAGTAACCAAATAATGTATATCATTAGTTCATTTAGAACCTTAATCGCAAATAGAAATTTGCTTCATCTATTATTTTCAACTCACACTGGAGCTAAAAAATAAGCTATATCTTAATCCACTTTAGCGATTTGTGTATTCCGAGGTGTGGTACCGATATATGTGCAATATATATTCCTCCAGGGACTCTAGCTCCATTGCTGTCGTTAAGATTCCACTCCAAGGTCTGTGTAGCACCTGTTTCTTTGAAGTTGGCTCCTGCATCTTCACTAAAACGTCTAACAAACTGACCTTCCAAGGTATATAAAGTTACCATCGCTCCTTTTGGCAAATTATTAATACGTACGACATCTGAGTGATTTCGCCCATTTATCGCGTTTTCGTAATACGGATTCGGCGAAATGCTGATATTATCTAAAATCCCCGACTCTTGTTCTTCTGTCGAGACGATTCCGGTGACTTCTACATTCTCAAATCCAAATTCGTATAGTGGAAATCCGTCAATAGCTTCGAACACATGTGGTGCCTGCAAGTCAGGACTAATTATTTCTCTATTAAAAGGATTAGTAGCCCTGAGTTTTACCGTTAGATCATTTGGTATGAGCCCATCTTCAAGAGATAGTAAAGGCTCTTTTGGTATCGGAATGGCCGTCCAGGTAATAAATGAAATGGCATCTATAGTATTGAACAATCCACCGCTTGTCAATTTTTCAGACATCGCTTCACATCCGTCATATTCTTGTCTGGTTACATATACATAGTGTTGTCCGCCAACTAAATTTAAATATGATCCAACTGCAGCCCCAGTGTTTTGGGTCGTAAACAGATCAGAACTTGGATTCCAAATCATATCTGAACCGATATTATTGGTATTTATGGTTTCTCCATAAGTTTGACTTGCCAAATTATCGTTCTCAGTTCTG
The DNA here is from genome assembly GCA_965230575.1 of Saprospiraceae bacterium. Classification (GTDB taxonomy): domain Bacteria; phylum Bacteroidota; class Bacteroidia; order Chitinophagales; family Saprospiraceae; genus CAJXUU01. The sequence goes on along the minus strand of OZ246013.1, from coordinate 1,678,539 downwards.
AATACTGTATTCTCACCAAAAAAGATATTCAGTCGTTTTCCTGTCTCTACATCTATGGCATAGCCTGGAAAATAACTCATACCCACTCCGTCTATTTCGTTGCCGTCCTGATCTATTGAAGGACTGGACCTCAAACTGAATTGAGATTGATCGTCAATGGTTCCAAAACCAGAATTTGAATAATCATCGATAGCTGTCTCAACAACCATACATTTGCTCCATTTAGACTTGTCTGAAGTAAACACAATATCTACATTATTAATGTCACGCAGTCTCAATCTCAGTCTACTTGGGTTGATAGCAAACCCTTGAAGGCCATGCCATCCAGGTGTTAAGAAAGGAGTCTGAGCAATCTGCCATTTACTCAATTTCATTGGGATAAAATGACCATCACCCATTGTAGACAATTTATATTCCGGATCATCTTCATCCTCCAAATTCACAAACGGAAATAGAAAATCATTATTTACCTCGACACCAGTAAATGCTGGTACGGCATCCCACCATTTCGGAGCAGTAGCGTCTTCATATTCAAATTCCTGGGCAAGAGCTCCATTCTCTTCAGTATACTGCTCTCCAGGATGTTTAGACTGATTTACTTGTATAGAAAACCCTTTGCCATGAATTATTTTCTCATTGATTTCTTCAATCGTCTTATCAGAGGATATGATTTCGCCAGTAGTTATATTCGTCAATCTCCACTTTGCTCCTTCTTCTATGAACAAATCATTTGATGTCTCTTCATTATAATCTCCTATTATTTCTAATCGGTATTGACCATCCTTAATTCCGAGCGGGTTAACGATTGTTGGGTTTATGGGACTTCTTCCTGCTTTATAGGTTATCTCTCCATCAAACGTGCCATCCAGGATGCTCTGTACCTCCCCATCTGCCATATCCAAGGCGTTAAAACTTGTACCTACTCCTTCGATTCTGGTTACGGGTACTTCCTCTCCATAAGAGGTAGGTATATCTATATCATCTAAAGATCTTGGTGTAAATTTGTACTTCTTGACATTTCTTTGGCTACTCAGATAAGGCCTTCTTTGACCTGTATTGGTCAAAGAACTAAATTGTTCATAATTATTATATGCATATGCAATGACGGTATAGTAATAATCCTTGTCATTTTGCAATATCAGATCTGTTTCCGCAAAGAGGTCTCTTGTAATATTAAATGAATGTCTAATCCCTTCATCAGCACCCTTTACTTCTCGAACAGGAACCATTATGGGTTCTGATGATGTCGGATCATCAAGGGGATACCAGTTGTAGATATCATCCACTCCATTTTTTATATCCACTTGACGCAGAATCCTGGCTTTCTCAATGTTATCCAATTCCTGAAAAGTAACATTGGCATCAGCCAATTGATAGATTTGGTATCCTTCAAATCTATAATAAGGGTCATCGACACCAGGAGGAGCCATTAAATCCTCTTCGATATACTGTTCTTTCGCATTATTGGATTCAATAAGCAAGGAATCATTTGATAAAAGCAATATCAATTGCCGATCTAGTTCGAGACCAATCATATCTGGTGCATCAGGTCCAACTACCGTCTCAAAACAATTGTCGAACAACGCTTGAGCCAAATCATCGGCAAATTGCAGTTTTTCAATGTCCGGACATGGATAATTTGCATTTGGTACAAATACAACTCCAAACATCAGTTCGTTTTTAGCACCAGGTTGCAACAATAAAGGCCCTGTAGCCTGCACAGTCCTTCTGTCATCAAACGGCAACTGAGATGAGCACATAGACCATCCTGCCCCATTGTTTGGGTTGTCAGGAAATACATATTTCGTAGTATCCGCTGAAGTAGGATTGAATCCAGTGCCACCATAAGTTATTGATGTGCCATCTTTCCATTTACCTTGTAGAATATTGTAAAATTCAAAATCAATGGTAGGGTCCTGGGTAGGTTCTGGAGCACCATTCCCACTATTATTTTGATAAGAAAATGAAGTCATTCCCAGTTCTACTATTGTATCTACCTCACCTGTTCCTGGTTCGGGGTCACATAATATATTATTGCCATCTTCATCTACTCCACAAAAAACTTTCGGTCCACGAGGTCCTCTGAAAAGATCAATTCCTAATAGTGGAATATTTTCACCGTACGTATTCACACCACCAGGACAAGCAGGACCAGGGTTACCATCTACATCATCTTCATTGTATACGTAAGCCATACTTCTTCCAACATCACATCCGATGTAATCATCTTCAGAACATCCTAAATCCGCATCCACCCATAATCCAAAATAACAATCCCTAATATCATCAGAAGCTTTATTTATTAGTTTGAATCTATAAAAAGTCATATCATTCAATTCATTCTGACTAGCATAGGCAAAAGCCTGAGCCTGAACTTCCATTTGAATTGCAGTTGCCTGGGTCAATCTATGAGGTCCACCATTATCATTGAAAATCCAATACACAATTTCGTCAGGTATTTCTATGACATCACATCCTCTTTGGGCTACAATTGGATAATCACCATCACAAGGATTATAAGAGCCATCTCCGTTTTGATCCCAGAATTCAGCCAAATTTTGATCTGGAAGAGAAAAATCATACTGCTCTTCAAAGAATGGATTTCCTCTAGCTGGCCAATACTTAATATCATCCTCTATCAAATCACAATCAAGCTCTTCATTATTAGCAACACTTGTCTTATAATTGTCTATATGCTTTCTAATATTCTCCCCTTTCACCACAAAATGCCTGTCCCAATCATTACAGACATCAAAATTGGTTTGACCTTCTTCATCCAATGGACCTGAATAATAATCCGTATTGTTTCCACTTCGATATGTTACACCCGCAAGCTTCAAGGCGCCATTTGGATCAATTCCTCCTACCCACACACCACTGGCAAAAATTGCTGAAACTTCTGGGAAACCAGGTTCTGGTTTAGGTACAATATATCTACCATCTTGTAGATTCCACCAAAGATCTCCGCCAGTAAGTAAACGTGCCCGAACATTGTTAATTTCCAGATCGTACTGTGCCTGCGCTGGCTGGCAATCCATCCTGGAACCCGACAATTTCCCCTGCTTTTTCATTTTTTTTAGCAATTCAGGGTTAATTCTTGCATCTGCAGAGAATACACCAAAAAGTAAAATTACAATAGCCAGAATTTTCGTATTCATTTTAATCGTTTTAAAGTGAAGTAATTATTATATCTGTAATTCAATCGTGACTTACACCTCTACATGAAGGGTCATCTTCCACACTAAAATAGATTATTAAATTGAACTTTTTTAATACTCCCTATTACTATCGTAGGGAATAGAATTGTAGTCCACACACAAAATAGCACTGTGATTTATAGTATTTAATAGAAACTCTTCTGCAAATACACTCTTTCACATCATCTACTCCGCGTGCTACAAATAATTAATCTTAGCACACTGATCTCTTTCAATCAGAGTATTATGTCTGTTGTTGATTTGGTTTTTCCGCCTTGTATATTTGACTTGATCCTATGATTTATCCAAAAGATCAATAATTGTCTTAACGTTAGTATTGGTCAATCAAAAAAGATATAGACTTCATCAATTTTGAAATCTATATCTTTCTAATCTTTATTCTTTCTTAAAAACTTAATCTTATTGAGAAGTTATGGCTTCCTTTAAATGGGTTTGTTGCTCTATATGCATAATCAATCCCTACTACTCTATTTTCGGCACGTTTTAAAGGTACATCAACGGAAATACCACCAGATAATCCTGTATAGAGATTGTCTTCAAAGTCCTCTCCAGCATCAAGTGCAACTTTGTAAGCACCACGCAATACCACAAGATCTCTAAATGAAAACTCTGCTCCAATACCAACATCATCTCTTGCAAAGGCGTTAGATGTAAAGTTTGCTATTCCCCTTAAAAAGTTGGTTTCGCCAAAATAGAAATCATAGGATACACCAATATTAAGCAAAGAAGGCAATTCAAAGTCCTCAGCTCTTTGATTAACCGTTATTGGATAACTCGGCGCTGAATCAGGAGCATCTGCTCTAAAAGAAAGACCTTCTCCTCCAAATTCCATTGGAGAACCAATATTTCTCAATGCGATACCAAGTTTGAATTCATTTCTATCACCCGATACATATTGAACTCCGGCATCAATTGCAAATCCACTAGCCGATACATCAGGAAGTGTTTCTGAAATCGCTCTTACCAATATTCCTACGCTGATCTTATTCTCATACGTATATGAGTATCCAAGTCCAAGATTAAAAAAGCTTGGAGAATATGTTCCTCCCGTTCCTCCTGGTTGACCATTGGTGGTAACTGTAATTTCTCCAAAATCCATAGCAACCAAGGAAATACCAAAAGCACCATTTTTTCCTGCTTTTGTAGCAAAACCTACAGCATTAATCCCAAGTGTGCTTCCTTCATACAGTCTAGTATTTCCAATTACCAGTTCTCCTTTATTTATTCTACTTAGACCAGCAACATTTATTCTCATCGCCTCGACACCTGCAACAGACGAAGTAGACATTGAGTGCAAACCAGCACTTCTAGCCCATGGATTTAATAATAGTTCAGCGGCTCCTGCTTCTCCCTGTCTATCAGGATTACCAGCAAATGCAATAGTACTTGCCAAACTTAGTAATAGTAAAGTGTAAAAGTATTTTTTCATATGTTTTATGTTTTAGAGCGGATAGGTATTGCCATACCTATCCGCAATTACATGCTTTTTTTATTATAATCCAGTTGGGTCAAATCTTCTATTCACTCCAAACCATTTAATTGTCTTTTCAATACCCAGGTCTGGTGCTGCAATGTGGAAGATATAAACACCACTTGCCACAGGAATACCTTTATTATTCTTAAGATTCCATTCTATGGCAGGAGCAATTTGAGTTTCAGTTAATGCTGGATTTATTCCCTCATTTCGCAGTGGCCTAGCTTCCCTATTGAATTGCTGGATAAACTTACCATCCAATGTATAAATCGTAACTACAGCATTCGGAGGAAGGTTGGTCACCTTCACAATATTTTCAAATTGACTTTGCTCATAAGCAGAGTATGCATAATATGGATTTGGTACAACTTGAACCTTGTCCAATGCATCAGAATATGTTTTAGGCTCAATGTCCTTGGCCTCAACATCTGTAAATGCAAACTCATATACTGGAAGTTCACCGATAGCTTCAAACTCATGAGGTGCCTGAAGGTCAGGACTAACTAATTCTCTATTAAAAGGATTAGTGACTCTAAGTTTTACCGTTAGATCATTAGGTATTAATCCTTCTTCAAGAGAAAGCAATGGCTCTTGAGGAGTAGGAATAGCTGTCCAAGTAATAAATGATACTGCATCAATTACATTAAATAATCCACCTTGTTGAAGTTTATCAGCCATTGCTGCGCATCCATCATAAGGTTGTCTGGTAACGTAGATATAATGTTGTCCTCCAAGGTAATTCATATATGATCCAGCTGGGAATCCAATATTAGCCGTTGAAAATATGTCAGTGGTTGGATTCCAGATCATATCTGTTGCGTTAGTTCCAGAATCAAAAGTAGCCTGAAATTGTTGCCAAACTTGATTTGCAAGCGTATCGTTCTCAGGTCTAAATACAGAATTCTCTCCAAAGAAGATATTCAGTCTTTGTCCTGTCTCTACATCAACCGCATAGCCTGGGAAGTAACTCATTCCTTCTCCTTCTATTTCATTTCCATTTTCATCAATTGACGAATCAGATCTTAATTCAAATTGTGATCGATTGTCCTTGGTAGCAAATCCAAAACCGAGGTAATCGTCCACACCTGTCTCGACGACCATACACTTACTCCATTTAGATTTGTCAGATGTGAATACAATATCAACGTTATTAATATCCTGTAATCTAAATCTAAGTCTATTAGGGTTGGTAGCAAAACCTTGGCTTCCCTTCCATCCTGGAGTAAGATAAGGAGTCGCATCATTCTGCCATCTCGTTAATATCATCGGCATAAAATGACCATTGTCAATTGTCGATAATCTATTTTTTGGATCTTCCTCACTGTCTAAGTCAGCATAACCAAATAAAAATGTAGAATTATCTTCTCCCAAATCTATTTCTGCACCTTGGAAGGCTGGTATAGCATTCCACCAATTTGATTCATTATTGTCAACGTACTCAAAGTTTTGAGCTATTGCGCCATTATCATCATTGAATTCTTCACCTGGTTGTCCAACCTGATTTACAGAAATTGAAAATCCTTCTCCATAAATAATCTGTTCATTGATTTCATCAATTGTTTTTTCAGAAGCAATGACCTGATCTGTTGTCAGATTTGTCAATTTCCATCTCGCTCCTGGACGGATCACTTTAATGTTATCAGTGCTATCGTTATATTCTCCAGTAATCTCCAATCTGTAAGTTCCATCTTTGATATTCAATGGATCTACCACTTTAGGATTGATTGGCCCATTTCCTGCTTTATATGTTATAATACCGTTAAACGTAGTATCCAAAACACTCTGGAGCTGATCCTCTGTCAAGTCCATATCCAATGCATTAAACCCTGTACCTATACCTTCTATTCTGGTTACAGGAGCCTCCTGTCCAAATGCCGTTTGCAGCTCTTTGTATACGACAGGTCTTGGGGTGAAAGTATAAGTCCTCACATTTCGTCTTCCTTCCAGGTAAGTTCTTTTTTGTCCAACCTGTGTTAAGGTATTAAAGTCTTGATAACTATTATATCCATAAGCCACTACAGTATAGTAGTAGTTTTTGTGGTTTACCAATCTTCTATCTGTACTAGCAAACTGATCCAATGTCACACTGAATGAATGTTGTGTTCCTTCATCTGCTGCTGCTACTTCTCTCACTGGAACAAATGTCTGTGATGCTCCTCCTGGTACTGGATTTGGAAGAGGATACCAATTATACAAATCATTCACTCCATTCTTAACATCTACCTGTCTTATCACTCTTGCCAGATCGATATTATCCAATTCCTGAACAGTTACATTTGGATTTGCCAATTGATAAATCTGATATCCTTCGAATCTGTAAAGATTATCTTCTGTTCCTGGAGGAGCCAAAAGATCTTCTTCCATGTATTGTTCGTATGCATTATTAGATTCAACAAGAATTGTATCATTTGACAATAACAATATCAATTGTTGGTCTAATTCTACAGCAAACATATCTGGAGCATCTGGACCATCCGTAATATCAAAACAATTGTCAAATAGTGCCTGTGCTAAATCATCCGCATCTAAAAGTCTTGAAATATCAGGACATGGATATGCAATATTTGGTACGAATACAACTCCAATGATCAACTCATTTTTAGCACCTGGTTGCAACAATAAAGGTCCTGTCGCTTGTACCGTTCTTCTATCATCGAATGGTAGATCAGCTGTACACATAGACCATCCATCCTCGTCGTCTGGTGCATCTGGGAATACATATGATACCGTATCTGATGACATTGGATCAAATCCTGAATTACCAAATGTCACTGCCGTACCATCTCTCCATTGTCCTTTTAGGATATTATAGAACTGGAATCCCATCTGTGGATCTTGTGTTTGGTCTGGAGCACCATTTCCTGAATTGTTTTGATATAGGAAAGATGTCATACCCAACTCCACAAGCGTATCAAGATTACCCGATCCTGGTTCTGGATTCATTAAAAGGGTATCTCCTTCTGGCCCAAGTAAAATATTTCCATCAACATCAGTTTGGAACAATTTAGGTCCTCTAGGTCCTCTAAAGTAATCAATTCCCAAAATTGGAACATTGTCTTTATATGTTTCTACTCCACCACCACTTGGGCATGTTGTCCCTGGATTACCATCTTGGTCATCTTCATTGTATACATAACCAAGACTTTTTTCGACATTACATCCGATATAATCATCATCAGAACATCCTAAATCTGGATCTGTCCACATGGCAAAGTAACAATCTCTGATATCATCAGATGCTTTATTGATCAACTTAAATCTATAGAATGACATATCATTGATCGCATCATTGGTCGTATATGCAAATGATTGAACTTGTACTTCCATCTGAATGGCTGTCGCAGAACTCAATCTGTGCAGTCCTCCATTGTCATTATACACCCAAAATACCATTTCGTCAGGTATCAACTCTCTTGCTGCTTTTCTTGTTGCTGGTTCGCAATCTCTAATATCAATCACTGGAAAATCTCCCATACAAGGGTTGTACAATCCATCACCATCTTCATCCCAAAAATTACCGAGATTTTGATCAGGAATAGCAAAATCAAATTTTTGACCGAAGAATGGATTTCCTCTTCCTGGCCAAAATCTTACGTCTTCTGGAATCGAATCACATGGCAGAGGAAAACCTTCTCTAACACTTTCATCAAATTCTGCAACGTGTCTTAATACGTTTGCTCCTTTCACAACAAAAAACTTGTCCCAATCTTCACAAACCTCAAGGTCGGTCTGACCATCTTCATCCAATGGACCAGGATAAAAATCCGTATTATTTCCATTTCTATAAGTGACCCCTGCAAGCTTAAGTGCACCATTTGGGTCATTACCACCTATCCATACACCTCCTGCAAAGATTGAGGATACTTCTGGAAATCCAGGTGCCGGCTTAGGTACAATATACCTTCCATCTTGAAGATTCCACCAAATGTCTCCACCCGTAAGAAGTCTCGCTCTTACGTTGTTGATCTCCATATCATACTGAGATTCGGCAGGTTGGCAATCCATCCTTGGACCAGCCAAATCTACTCGATCTTTCATTTGTTGAAGTTTCTCTGGATCCACTCTTGCATCAACAGAGGATACAGCAAAAAACAAAATAACAATTGCTAATAATTTAGTTTTCATATCTATTCTTTTAGATAAAAATCTTATGACTTTAAATTTTTAATTATCTATCCTAAAAATCCAATATTACACCGAAGTAAATTCTTCTTGGAAGTGTAAAGTTGGCAAATGAATCCAGCCTCCAATTGTAAGCAGCTAAGAAAGCTTCTGTGTTTCTATTCTGGCTAGAAATTTGATCAATTCTATCTGTTCCAAAATTAGAAATCAAATATCCATCATCTTCTGGATCTCCAGTAAATGAAAAGACATTTCTTACATTTCTAATATCAAATACATTCTGAACTCTTAGGTATGCATTGAAAGACAATTTTCTTGTATCTGAAACATTGACCAAAAATCTTTTGTCAATTCTCATATCCAAATTAAGTGTCCAAGGCAGTCTCGAGCCATTGATTGCTCCTTTGAATCCAGATCCACCAAACTCATCTACAACTAATCTTCTTGTATATGGTCTACCAGATACAGCAGCTAAGTTGAAATTGATTCCTGCATTAGCGAAGATTTCAGTATCTCCAATCTTTGGACCATTATATTTTGCACCGCTTCCATATCTATAATCAATTACCGCAGTAATTCTATGTCTTTCATCAAATGAAAGTGGTATCAAGTTTCTAATTATACCCCTGTTATTAATACCTCTTGATGAATTGGCATCTGATCCTGAACCGTCAGCAAATTGAAGTGTATATGTCGCTGATAATTCCAAGTTGCCAGTTCTTCTTCTGTCATAAGTAAATGAAAATCCTTTTGTAGTACCAAAATCAAGGTTTCCATAAGATTCATATTGATTGACAGGTGCTGGTAAAAATGAATATACTCTGCTTTGAATCAAATCTTTTTGCTCTTTGTAGTAAGCAGAAATCTTCATTGCAGAAGAGTTGGTAAGTTTTTGTTGGAAACCAACTTCATAGTCAATCGTTCTTACAGGTTTAAGATCTGGATTATTGAACAATGAACCAGCTGCTCTTTCAAAGTAGTAATATCCTACTGGTGTCTGAATTGTGTTTGATGTTGGTCTTTGATAAAGTACATCATAGTGTGCAAAGAAACCTGCCTCGTCAGAAATAGGGAATGAAAATGCCAATCTAGGCATGATATTCAATTGAGGCTCGTAGTCTTTGAAAGATCTATTGATATCAAAATCTTCTCTTTTGATTGATGGTGCCTCAGCATTTTTGATAGAAGGATATACTAAGCCTCCTTGGAAAATTTCTTGTCCTCCTGATACCGCTGTTCCATCTGGTAAGAACCAATTGTCACCATCTCTAAACCCAATTACAGTTTCTGACCCTTCTCCTGAAACATAAACGCTGTAATCGTCAGGAACTGTGGTAGGTTGTGTCTGTCCAGTCTTATCAAAGAATTCTTTAGCAGTTTCGATTTCATACAATGAATAAGGATCTTTAAGAACCTTGGTATTCGCATCATAGTAATCCATTCTTACTCCAACTCTAAAGATGATATCTCTGAATGAAAATTTGTCCTGAATATAGGCCGCACCATATATCGGTTTGAATGCGGGAGAGACAAAAGATCGGACACCATTGGCATCTTTACTTCTGAAGAAGTCCTCAAATTGAACATTTCCTCCAAGCTTATTTCCTAGATAATCGTAACCAAAGTAGTTGATTAATCCCTCGTCATTCAATTCTGCTGCCGAGAACATGTCGAGACGTAGATCATTAGGATCGATACCATCAACATTGACATAATCAATCAATTCGTTACCCGTCAATTCTCTTACAGATCTATAAAATAGATTGTCAGAATCGGTTACAATCGCAGGTGCGTAGACATCGAAGTTTTCCCAAACTCCTGACGAATCAACCTGCACAGAATCAATACCGACTACATTGTCTCCATCGATACCAAAAATATGACTGTTGACTGCATTTCTCGCTAATCTCCAAAGTCCGACTGGTGCAATTGCCCATCTGCTGTTTGTTCTTTGCTCATACAGGAAGCCAAACTGAATACTATGCCTACCTTTTTTAGAACCCCCTGGTAAGAAATCAAATCCACTAGTAACATTAATCGATAGTATATCATTCTCTGATTTACTAAAGTTATTATAAACCTGACCTACATTAGTAAATAGGTTCCAAGCATTAATTGTACCTGTATTGTAAAATCCATTGATCTCATTATAAGAAGCAAGAATTGGATTTATTGAAGTGTTTGGAGTGTACTCACCTTCTTCTTCTGCATAACCCAAATGACCTTCAAATACTCCTGGTGAAGTTTCGACCCAGCTACTTCCTGAATAAGTAGTAGTATCGTCTATTCTACCATTATTAACTCTCCAGTCTAAACCAGTAGATCCAAAATATCCGTAATTAAAGAAACTGTCTTTGTGTCTTGGATCTTCTGTTCTGGATGACCTTCTTTCGAAAGATCCTTGAAGTGTATAGTATAGGTTACGTATCGATGTACTCTTCGCTGCTTTCTCTTCATCAGTTGCACCTTCGTCTGAAATACCTTGTCTTCCCAATTTATGTCTGAATCTAAAATTACCTCTAAATCCATTTGTATATTGAAAAGGATTTCTTGTCCAGTTCAACATTCCCCACCAAACTCTTGGTCTATTTCCAATACTTGGTGTAAATTGATTTTCAGCATTATCATATGTACCTGATAAGGTCATATCAATATTATCGGTGATTTTAGCATCAATTTTTCCTGTAACATTAAAATCTATGTTTGTCTCATTAGGTCTTGCTGTCAATCTTTCACCTATATCTGTTACACCTTCAAAGCTTGCAAATTCTGTCTCTCCAATCGTCAATGTTGGATTTGCTTCCAATTCACTTATTAAGGCTTCTGATGCTCTATATACTCCTCCTGCAACAGGGAAATTATCATCAATATTTCTATACTGAGTAGCGAATCTATAACCCAGGATCGAACCTCCTTCACTGTTTTTAAGGATCGGTCCACTAATATTTGCTGATATCAAATTGTATCCGTATCCATCCAAATATTCTGAAGTCTCTACTTCAACACCTCCAGAGAATTTAGAAGATGGACCTTTTGATGTCAATGAGATTGCACCACCGACAAGGTCACCATACTTGGCTTCGACACCCCCGGTAATAACCTGCATTTGATCAATTTCTGATTGTGGTATCAAACCAGATACTCTCACACCATCTACGTAATATACGGTGGCATCTGATCTGGATCCTCTGATTGATATGGCTCCACCATCTGTTGAAGATATACCAGCTGTAGTAGCGGCTATGGCATTGATACTTTTTGTTGGAAGAGACCGTATTGCTTCTGCTGTTACTGTGGCTCCACTGGTAGTATTATCAATTTCTATCAATGGCACTTTATATTCTACAATTTCTACGGCATCCATGAGTACTCCCTCTGATATGGCGAAATCCAAACGATTCGTTCTACCAGCTTTTACAATAACCCCAACTTGTTTTTGAGGAGTGTAACCAATATAACTTGCTTCTATATCATAGGTACCTGGATCGATATCCGAGAAAAAGTAATTTCCATCTAAGTCGGTCTCTACACCAGTGATAAGAACATCATTTTTGTAGAGGGCTACAGTACCAAAGAGGATCGCCTCACCTGTGGCTGCATCTGTTACTTTTCCTTCCATAGATGTTTGTGCTACAATGCTTGTAATAGATACACAAGCCAGCACAAAGAATAGTAGAATTCTTTTCATATTATAAATGTTTAATAAAGTATCAAAATAGGTTTTTTTTACAACCTAATCAGTCTCATTCATTAAGAGATTATTAACAAAGGCACAATGTTACGCAAATTAGATATAGATACAAAATAAAAATTCAATCCAAATGTCTTCTTAAAAACTATCTGGTAATATCTATTTTCTCAAGTATCACCCTCGCTATCTTTTCTAAAGACTCAGATGTCCATCCCGCAATATGCGGACTCAGAACAACATTGTCCATAGCAAAAAGTCTTGTATAAGTATTGATCTCACTTTGTGAGTAAGTGTGTGGTTTTTCATTTTCAAATACATCCAGACAAGCCCCTCCAACTTTCCCTTGTTCCAATGCCTCTACCAAATCTAAAGTGCTCAGCACCTTGCCTCTAGAAGTATTTAAAATTATCACTTTGTCTTTACAACGATTGATAAAATTCCAATCAACAAAGTTTCGCGTTTCCTCTGTCAATGGTAAATGCAAAGAAATAACATCTGATTCTTTTAAAATGTCTTCCAGATTAACTTGAGACACAAAGTCCCATTCGGGTCCATAATGCATTCGATATTTATCGTAAGAAAGAATATTAAGTTCCCAAGACGACAATTTTTTGGCAAACTGACTACCCGTATGTCCAAATCCAATAATTCCAATCGTTTTGCCCTTTAATTCCCAGCCTCGGTTTTCTTCTCTTTTCCAAATTTTTTGTCTTACCTGACGGTCTGCAATGAGAAGGTTGTTTGAAAGTGTCAATAACATACCCATGGCGTGTTCGGCTACCGCATTGTTATTTCCAGTAGGTGTGTTGATGACATGAATATTTTTGGAACGGGCATATTCCAGGTCGATTATTTCAAGTCCTGAACCTAATCTACAAATATACTTGAGCCGAGGAGCACGATCTATTACTTCCTTGAACATTCTAATCTTGCTATTGATGACCACAAGTTCGTATTCATGGATAATAGTAGGTAGAATATCCATGTTTACTGTCGTATCATAATCAACGGTATATCCCCTTTCTTCTAGTCCTTTTGCAAGCAAAGGATGTACATAGTCTGTAATTAATGCTTTGGCCATAGTCTGATTAAACAAGGTGTACTATCAAAAACTAGAGGAAGACACCATTTTCATAGATGAGCTTGTCATCCGTAAATATTTGTCCACCATCTTTCATTTCAGCGATCATATCCCAATGGATTGGAGATTGATTCAGGCCACCAGTTTGCTTATAAGATTGACCTACGGCCATATGGATCGTACCACCAATTTTTTCATCAAAAAGTATGTTTTTAGTTGCCTTCTGAATGCTATAGTTCGTACCAATAGCCACCTCTCCAAACCTTCTTGCTCCTTCAGTATTAAAAACTTGATCCAGAATTTCATTTCCCTTCTCAGCAGACCATTTTACAACGTTGCCATCTTTTACTTCCAATGATATTCCCTCTACTTCTGTACCCATGAAAATGGACGGATAACTAAAATAGACTTTTCCATTCACTGAATCTTCTACAGGTCCGGTAAATACTTCACCCGATGGCATATTTGTTCTTCCATCAGAATTGATCCAAGTCCTGCCTTTTACAGAAAATGATATGTCTGTTCCGTTGCCCACATACCTTACCTTGTCGACAGTATTCAACCTATCTACAATGGATTGCTGTTTTTCTCGCACCTCCAACCATGCTTTCTTTGGATCTGCCTTGTCGAGGTTGCATGCTTTAAACACAAATTCTCTGTATTCTTCCAGGCTCATCCCTGCTTCTTGAGCACTGGCCTGGGTTGGGTATTGACAAAGCGAACGTACCATTTCTCCGCTTGCCGTCCTATTAATATAAGCTTGATTTAAGTCTTTTAGTGCTAGAGATCGAAACTTCCTTTTATCACCATCTATTCCTTGATTCTCTCTCAGATTAAATGGTGCTCTAATCGCTAAAAATGCATCATATTCATGCATTGCTTTGGAGTAATTTGGCGTAGCAAACCTCATCTGATCTTCATTGGCGTTATCCATAAAGATCTTGTTTTGCCCACTGAAACTTATATCGATGACTATATGTGCTCCTCTTCGTGTTCCTTCTCTATACAACTCTCTAAGCAATGGTTCAGCTAGTGTTGTGCTTATTATGTAGAGCTTGTGACCTTCTTTTATTTCAAGGCAATAATCAAGCAGAAGGTCGGCATATTTTTTCTCAGTCATTCAATAGTTATTGTGCAAGCAATAAGGGTAAGTAGCTTTAGATTTGAACAAGAGTTTTACTTTCCGTGGCATTGCTTGTACTTCTTGCCGCTTCCGCATGGACAAGGTGCATTTCTACCCACTTTTTTCTCTGTTCTTACAAATGTCTCCACTTTTTGTCTTTCCCGACCTGCACTTGAGGCAGCTTGTTTCATTGCTTGCTCTGATCGGCTCATTCGAACTTTACTAAGGTCCGTTTTTTGCTCTTTGGCTTCTCTCAATTCACCATTCTGACCGGCGATTTGGATTCTGCTATTCATAAGATATGAGACAACATCCTTATTCACCTTGTAAATTAATTGTTCGAATAGCTTGTAAGCCTCCATTTTATAGATGACCAATGGATCTTTTTGCTCAAAAGAGGCAGATTGAACCGAATCTTTCAACTCATCCATCGAACGCAAATGTTCTTTCCAATTCTCATCAATAAGTGCAAGAGTAACTGCTTTTTCAATATCAGTCATGATGCTTTTACCCTCTGAGGCTATCGCTTCTTTCAGGTTGGCAGATATTGACAATTGTTTGGAGCTTCCGTCATGAAAAGGTACTGCGATTCTTTTGTATCGATGCCCTTCATTTTCCTCTACTTTTTTGATCACAGGCAGAAGCACTTTGTTTATTTGGTCTCCTTTGTACTTGTATGCAATATTGACCTCATTGATCAATCTATCGAGCAAGATATTTTCATCTTGATCATTATATTCTGCTTCCGTTATAGATGGGTCCAAGCTCATCATGGTAAGACAATCATTCCTAAATGTATCGTAATTGCCCGCTTGAAGATTGTCTGCCAAAATAGCTTCTGCCAATCCTTCAAACATATTATTCAGGTCTACAGAGAGTCTATCTCCATGCAACGCGTGATCTCTCTTTTTATAGATAGCTTCTCTTTGGATGTTCATCACATCATCATAGTCCAATAGTCTCTTTCTGATTCCAAAGTTGTTTTCTTCTACCTTTTTTTGAGCTCTTTCGATCGATTTTGTCACCATTCCCGCTTGAATGACTTCTCCTTCTTTATGGCCCATCTTATCCATCAATGCTGCGATTTTTTCTGATTGGAATAATCGCATAAGGTTGTCATCGAGAGAAACATAAAATTGTGATGATCCTGGATCTCCCTGTCTTCCCGATCTACCTCGAAGCTGACGATCTACCCTTCGGCTATCATGTCGCTCTGTAGCGATAATAGCCAATCCTCCTGCCGCTTTGACTTCGTCCGTAAGCTTGATATCCGTTCCTCTACCCGCCATATTGGTCGCAATAGTAACATTACCCGGACGTCCAGCTTCAGCCACGATATCTGCTTCCCTCTGGTGTTGTTTTGCATTCAAGACATTGTGTTTGATGCCTTTCATATTGAGGATTCTGCTCAACTTTTCAGAAATATCAACTGACGTAGTACCTACAAGAACTGGTCGGCCTTGACCTGTAAGTTTGACGATGTCTTCTATAACAGCATTGAACTTTTCACGTTCTGTTTTATAGATCAGATCATCTCTATCATCTCTAATTATTGGTTTATTGGTCGGAATCACCACTACATCCAATTTGTATATCTCCCAAAGTTCTCCAGCTTCAGTCTCGGCAGTACCCGTCATCCCAGACAACTTATGATACATTCTGAAGTAATTTTGCAAGGTCACGGTCGCATAAGTTTGGGTAATATCTCCCAACTCTACTCCTTCTTTTGCTTCGAGAGCCTGGTGCAAGCCGTCGGAATATCTTCGGCCTTCCATCATCCTACCTGTGGACTCATCTACAATCTTCACCTGACCTTCCATGACCACATATTCCTGATCGTTTTCGAAAAGCGTATATGCTTTCAATAATTGAGAAACGGAGTGAAGCCTTCTACTTTTCACAGAGTAATCTGTAATGAGGGTATTCCGCTCATCTTTAAGTCTTACTCCTTCTTCTTCTTCTCGTTCGGCCAACATTTGCATCTCTGTCGCAATATCAGGCATCACGTAAAAGTTGTTGTCATTCTCACCTTTAGACAGAAAATCAATTCCCTTATCTGTAAGTTCTACATTTCTATTTTTTTCATCGATAGTGAATAGAAGTGGTTTATCTACAATATGCATGTTTTTGTTCTGCTCTTGCATGTAGTGGTTTTCTGCCTTCTGCATCAAAACCTTTATCCCTTCCTCACTTAAAAATTTAATCAATGGTCTATTCTTTGGCATCGCCTTGTGTGCTCGGTATAGCGCTATACCTCCTTCGCCTTCTTCTACACCTGTCTTACCTTCTTTGATCAACCTTTTGGCATCGGCCAAATAGCCTGTCGCTAGTTTTTTCTGTTCATCAACCAATCTTTTTACCTTAGGGTTGAGTTCGTGATACTCTTGTTCTTCTGAGCCTTCTGGTACTGGACCAGAGATAATCAAAGGCGTCCTGGCATCATCTACCAATACAGAATCCACCTCATCGATCATGGCATAGTGGTGCTTACCCTGTACCATTTCTCCTGCTGACCGAACCATATTGTCTCTCAAGTAATCAAATCCAAATTCGTTGTTGGTCCCATATGTGATATCCGCCTTGTATGCCTTTACTCTTCCGTCAGAGTGAGGTCTATATTTATCAATACAGTCGATGGTCAAGAGTAAAAACTCAAATATTGGGCCCACCCACTCGCTATCCCTTCTTGCGAGATAGTCATTGACGGTAATTACATGTACTCCCTGGCCAGTAAGTCCATTCAGATATGCTGGCAAGGTCGCAACCAAAGTCTTACCTTCTCCAGTTTGCATTTCCGCTACTTTACCATCATGCAATACCATACCACCTATCAGTTGCACATCGTAGTGGACCATATTCCAAGTAATATCCCCACCAGCTGCAGTCCATGAATTGGCATAGGTAGCCTTGTCTCCATCGATTGTGATATAATTTTTGGTGGCAGCAAGGTCTCTATCGTGCTGGGTTGCTGTAACCGTCAAGCTCTCATTCTTACAAAATCTACTGGCAGTTTCTTTAACGACGGCAAATGCTTCTGGAAGAATTATTTTCAAGACATCCTCAAGATGTTTGTCTCTATCTTTCTTAAGTTGGTCAATTTGATTGAACAAATCTTCTTTTACATTTAGGTCTGCCTCATTGGCAGCATCATTCTGTACCGTTTCGATATCTTGATCTATGCCAGCTAAATGTTTTTCAATACGTTTTTTGAATTCTAAACTCTTATTTCTGAGTTCATCATTTGATAGATTGCTGTAGCTTTCGTAGTGTCTATTTACTTCTTCCACTATTGGAGAATAAAGCTTAACATCACGATCATACTTTGTTCCAAAGAGGTTTTTGAATATTTTAAACATATGTTTTTATTTTGAATCGGTAATACCGATGATTATGTCAACAGGTAAACTGGACTGCAAAGATAGTAAGTCCAAGACATTATTGTACATAATTTATACCAATGGAGTATTCGTGACAAAATGTCGGTAATGAAAATATAATTTTACTTTCGAGACATCATGAAAAATTATCATTCTCCACACACAAAACGATTCTAAATATTAAATGATTACCACCTTAAAAAAATAAATTTTTCAATTTACCCAACCCTTTTGTCAAATCTCTCGATAAGCTTTTTATACATTCAAAAAATTCATCCATTATGAATAAGCCACTAATAAAAACTATCTTACTCAATTCATTTGCACTTATTGTTTTCTCATTTTATACTTCCACTATACTTGCACAGGGTGTAAAGATTAACAATCAAGAAGGGCCCCATTTTTACTTATCTGCAGCATATGTAAGTTCATATAATTATAATCACGTCACCTCTGACCCATATTATACGAGGTCTTTTGGAATCCAATCCAACAAGACTGTGCGGGCCGATTTTGGGCTACAGATAAATCGAAGAATATCCATAGAAGCTGGGTATATCAGAATGCCCCTTGAAGTAAAACATGAACTTTTGATCGGCCGTCAGCAAATAAGCAATGGCAGTCGAAGTAATTCTCGAATATCATTTTATTCGATGAGACTAAATCATGGTTTGTCAATATGGAAAAATCGCATTTTATTCAAAACAGGTCTGGGTTATGCCCTTGGAAATTCTACCGCTTCATTCAGAGAATTTGGGCCATCAATTCCGAAAACCAGCACAAGTTTTGGTCATGTCATTACAACATCTACCTCTTCAAAAAGACTCCGAAATGGCAATAATCATTTCCTGACCATGAATGCTGGAATAGAACTGGTATTAGATAAGAAAGTAAGCATTTTCGCCAACTATTCTGTATACAAAGGATTCAGCGACTATGAAGAAATGACTTTGGATTACAATATAAATGGAGAAAAAGGCATTTTTACGACGACTGCTGATGGCAGCTTTATGGGATATGAATTGGGGCTAAAATTCAACTTTAGATAATACCAGCCGTTCGATGAAAAACGTACTTGATTTGGAATTAAAACCCAAATTTTCAGCAGAACAAATATCTTACAAGCAATTAAAACTTGCGATGCCCAACATTGACACAGAAGCCAAATTAATTTCAGATCTAAAACTTGGTCAAAGAAAAGCTCAAGAGAGGTTTTACATAAACTATTTTCCAAGCATGTTTCCCATTGCCTTTAGGTTTAGTGCTTCAAAAGAAGAAGCACATGAAATCATCAATACGGCATTCATGACTGCGATTAAAAGCATACACAAGTACTCAAATGACAATTTTAGTGGCTGGGTAAGTACCATAGTACGAAGAACCGCCATAGATTATTACAGAAAATACAACAACGCCAAGCCTAAAACGACACAACTAATCGAATATGATGAAATCAGCTATAATACAGCTATCTCAAACCTCAACATGGAGGATATTTTGAAAATGGTCCAACGCTTGCCCAATGCCACTCGTACAGTCTTCAACCTCTTTGTCTTTGATGATATGACACATGAAGAAATATCGCAAAAATTGTCCATTTCAAAAGGGACATCCAAATGGCATGTATCAAATGGCCGATCAATATTGACTGAATTATTTAAGACGCTAAATCAAGGAAAATGAACGAGAAGTATAATTCAGAAAAAAATCTTCGGAGCACATATGAAAGTTATCAAATGCCATTTGAAAATGAAGCATTTGAAAAATTCAAGCTGGAATTAGATAGGGAAGAACAAAAGAAAAAGGTGTTTTGGTGGAGAAGGTTAAGTCTGTTTTTGATTCCGATTTTTTTGGTGGGTTTTGTTTCTACATATGCCCTTTTTCAATATCAAAAATCCGCAGAATTATCACCTGAATCTCATTTGGCAAGTCAAGAGTCCAAAACTACTGAGGATATGACTCTTTCTGTGTCAGATGCCACATCTCAACCTAATATTGATTCTTCCGTAACCGTACACTCAAATCCAACTGACTCTAATTTAAATACCGCAAAATCTGAAAGAAAGGAATCAAATTTTATATCTGCTACCCAAACACCTGCATCTGAGCATATCGCTAATAAAATGTCTTCCAATAATTCGTCAAATGAAGATCTTCAATTATCTCTACCTACTACCATCACGACTAACCCAATAGTATATGATTGGAGCCTTAATTTGACGGACGCAAATTCTTCATCTTCATTTTCAACTATTTCCAAAACATCCGCTACTTCGGGGATAGTTACATTTCCTTCAGATGATTCAAGTCTTGCTGAGATAGGTACCTCAAGGTCAACAATCTCCAAGACAATTTTACCATTGTTGAACCTTTCAAATCCAGTAAGCTTAAATATTGATCCTATATATTTCTTGAACGAAGAGGTCAAACCCTATGTAAAGCCATTTCAAAAGTACTTCTATGTCAATCTTAGAGGAGGTTTCGTGATCAACGACAATTTTGGATCTTCTGACCCATACCTTTCTATTCTAAAACCCAAAGAATATACTTACGGTGGGGTATTGGCCTATCAGTTTAGTACAAATTATGCCTTGGAATTGAGTGTTGCACAACATGATTTCTCCGTCGGATATCGCATTGAAGATTCTTCGTATTTGAGGAAAAACGGAATGAAAGCAACAGTAATAAAGGCTGCACTTGTGAGCAAATTATGGTCTCCTTTCAAAGGTGTCAATTTCAATTTGACAAATGGTGTCGCTATTATGTCAGGAGACAATGGGTCTTTTGGCAAAGGGTCTTCTGGTCGAGACACTCCCGATTTTATACAAAATGCTGTTCTTGAAAGATTCAATTTAAGTTCATCCAACCATTACCTATATGCGTGTGGGTTACAAGCCAATTTTCGACTATCTCCAAACACTGAATTTTCATTGAGTTCTGAATATAATTTTGGGACTCAACCATGGATAGATTCACGCTTAAAGTATTTTGAAGGAGAAGGTGTGATTAGAACTGTAGCTACAGGATCAAATGGAAGTTTTTTCGGTTTTAATCTGGGCCTCAAATATAATCTACAGTAATAAGAACAAATTCGTTTTAAAATACCTGAGACTTAAGCAAGAGGGCTATTCCGAAAATAATAAGACCGATCCCTGCAATTCTTGAGAAAATCTTAAAATGTTTTTGTCGCAACTTGGTCCGAATCGCCTTGGCCAATAGGACTTTTAGAGTATCAGTCAAGATGATGACAAACATAATAGAACTGAAAAACACAAATGATTTTAAACCAGATATCTTAGCCTTAATGACATAGGTGGAAATCACTCCAATCCAAAATACAAAGGTGAACGGATTAACGGTATTGACCAAAAACCCCTTGGTCCAAAAGCTGAAATAATCATTGGCAGTATGAGAAGTATTGTCAAAAACCAAATTCACAGTCTTAAAAAGTGCCCCTGCCCCAAAAGAAATAAGAATAAATCCACCAAGAAGTCCCATCCAATAGGTAAATGTGGCATCTTCTACCAGATAATTTACCCGTTGGATAAATATATAACAAAGAGTGATGATGATAATATCGCTGATCCAAACCCCCGTACTCGCAACAATACCCGCTCTTGCCCCTTTCTCTAATGCTATTTGAGTCAAGGTAACAAAAATAGGACCTAGCAAGATTGCCAAGGTGGCTCCTAATAATAATCCTTGTGTGATAAGACTTAAATACTCCAAAAGGTATGATTCAAACTAAAAAACTCAACAAAGCTAAGTAAAAACAATTCTTAGCCCGTTATTTAATAATTTGATTTCATAATTTTCGACAGACTGTCGTTTAAAGGATGCGAATGGGGGAGATTGGGAATGGTTTTCAGGCTTAGGGTGTAGGGCACAAGGTACAAGGTTTGATGTTGACTTTCCTTTATTTGGAGGCAATTAAGTGAAGTCAACATCCGACCTTGTACCCTAAACCTGAAAACCTTAAACCCAATTTTTTTTCAAAAAAATTTACCTCACATACTCTATTTCAATCATTTCACTGACGTTGAGGTCTGATTTGAGAATGATTTGTTGCTTTCTGCCGCGATAATAATAATCTACTGCCATGGTATTAGGCGGTCGACGGCCAACATTCTCCGCATGAAGAATGAAGAAGTTTTTACCTTCAGAGTTAAGTCTTAATTTGAGTTTTTCTGGCTTGGCCAAAAGAGGCATTTTTTCTACGATCCAGTCTCCGTTGAAGTTAAGAGAAATGACATCTCCATCTTCGATCATATGATCATAAAGTGATACTTCAAATATCAAACTGTCTACTTTGATCGTCCGCGTACTCATTTGAATCTTACGATCTTTGAGTTTCGAGGGCAACCTGACAATCTTAGAGTCAGTAGCAGCGATATGATCTACTGTTTCCAGCTTTTTGGGCAATATCAATTTGTAATAATGCGGTAATTCCGTAAAAATCAATGCTGGGATGTCCAAGTAATCCACCAGGTTGTTGAGTTCGAAAACAATACCATTACCATATCGGTTGAATTTATTGATCATTTCCGAATTGTAGTAATAGTAGAATTTGCCATATTGCTTGTGCTCTTTTGGTACATCTGCTGTCTCATAAAATCGCTTTGCAGAGATTAATGACATCCCTGCCTGCTCTTCAATATTTTTCTTTACCCTTTGTATCTTTCTACTGGTTAGCAATGTCGAACCGAATGAATTCAAATCTATATTTTCAAATGCTTTGATCGCCTTTTGCTGAGCGGCAATTAAGTTGGCTATGTTTTCATCATCCTTGCTTCTGAGCGCGAGAAGAACATCCCTTGTCGTAAGGTACAAATCAGCCATTGACTTGTAGAGCACAGGAAATTGAACCTCCGTAGCGTTGGGCGTTAAAGGCTTGTAAGAATTCGCTACCTGACTTAACAAGTTTTGTTGGATTTTAAAATATTCTTCATAGAGGTCCTCACCTTTGCGCAATTCATCGTAGACTCTATTCAATGATGCAGTATCAGTAAGGTCTTTATTAATAATCTTGTTGTCGACATCAAATCTTATTTGATTGATCTGAACCAAAATGGATTTCATTTTTGTAACCTTCGCGATAATCTGCTTGCTATTGGCATACTTGTTTTTATCTGCTAGTGCTACAGCTATGTCATACCATTCATATGGCGACGTATCATAAAACCAATTTTCTTGATCTTCGAATATATCTTTGGGTAGGTCTTTATTGGTGTATTCATTGATCTTGTAGCTCTCCAAATCCACGTACTTGTTGATATCCTGATTGTAATTCTCGAGCATCCTGTGCACGATCAACATCCCATGGGCGCCTTCATTGACAAAGTTCAGCACACTGTTCAGAGCTTCTACTTTTGCTTGTTTGCTCAATGCATTTTGACCATCAACCTTACCATATGATAAAATCAAAACAAAGAAAAATAGTACTACCTTATTCATATTATTGTCTTAGATATATGGGTTTGACGTTACTTTTTTACGTATTATTCTTAATAAAACGCTAAAGTACACAATGCCCTATATAACTCATTTATATTTGTAAGATTTTGAAATCATAGTTAAAAAAGAATTTTGTGTCTAAATCTGGTACATTGTTTATGGTGCCTTGCCCAATCGTAGAAGATGGGCTCTCATCATTATCCAAAGATGCGATTGATCAGCTTCATAAATTGACCCATTTTGTTGTGGAGCGTGCACGTACGGCTCGTAGGTTTATCAAATCTACAGGGCATCCAATTCCCATTGCAGAATTACAAATTTTTGAATTGGATAAAAATGATCCTACCAACGGACTCAATGACTTTCTAAAACATCTCAAGAGTGGGAATGATATCGGAGTATTGTCAGAAGCGGGCTGTCCTGGCATTGCTGATCCAGGCCATCTGGCAGTCCAATATGCCCATGCGCATGAAATCAAAGTGACTCCGCTCATCGGACCTTCTTCCATCCTCCTGGCCCTCATCGCGTCTGGAATGAATGGTCAAAATTTTGCTTTTAATGGATATCTTCCGAATAAAGGACCTGAATTGTCCAAAAGATTAAAAATGCTGGAGCAGAAGGTTGCAAGTAATAATCAAACTCAGATGTTTATGGAAGCACCGTATAGAAATGAATTTATTCTTACCCATTGCATCAAAGTGCTCTCTCCCCAAACCAAACTTTGTATTGCTTGTGATATCAATGCCCCGACCGAATTCATCAGAACGAAGGCGATAAAAGATTGGAAAGGTACGGACTGGAAACAATTTCATAAGAGGCCAGCCGTGTTTTTGATTGGTAGGTGATTTTGAATTTCTGCAATATTTTTAATGCTTTTAAAATCCAATTATAAAGTCTCAGGACATGTCAAAAGAAAGGAGAAATAATAATTCATCAGGTGGGACCAATATTTTCAAATATATATTTCTAGTTATTTCATTTGGGTTGGCATTAATACAAGTTGCTGAATTATTCAATAAACCTACCAAAATTCCAAAATTGCCGGATGCTTCTGGATATTCAATAAAGAAAAAACACGTTCCAAAATTATTAAGTCAAGTAAGGTTTGATAGTACTTTTAAATTTATAGGATATGATGGAAGAGTTATGACATATGTGTCTTCTCAGGATACATCGGGTCCTGAAAGAAAGATCAAAGAAGTAGCACTTGCCATAGCAAAACCAAATCCATTTGAAAAGACATTCATACTTACTGGAGCATTTGAAGAAATCAATAATTTCAAAATTGTGGACCTCAATAATGATGTAGTCTATGGACAAAAGGAAGCGTATATCAAAAATGAATTGATCATATTGCCAGCGCTATCAGAAGGAACATATTTTATAAAAGGAATGACTGACAATGGTCCCGTCTTAACTGAATTAATGAAGTCTAAATAATTAGCTCAAAGAACCGTCACTTTGTTTAAGAATGTTCCGTAAGTATTGACTACTGTTTTTCTGGCTGCAAACACTAAAATTAAATTTACCATCCAATCTCTTGGCCAAATATTCCTGTTCGTATTGACCTGGAGTAGGTATCAAGGTTGCAGGTTTTTCCAATTTGATAAGGTCCATAATGCTGGTGTACCCTGATCTACAGATGATGTGAGAAGAAGCATTTAATACATGGTTTAAATCATTGGAAGTTAGCAAATCGAAAACTTCAATGTTAGCATTAATTGAATCAAAATTTCGTCTTTCCGAGGTGCCGCGTACCAGGCAAAATCTAATTGAAGTAAATGCAGAAAAAACCTCCAGGATTATGTTTTCCAGATTTGTTCTTTGTGGTTCTGGTCCTGATAACACAGCGGTAAAGTCATATTTTATAGGTAGATTTTCCTTGTACAATCGTGATTGAGGGCCGAGGTAGGTTGTTGGTGTTTTTATATTTACCTGTGATAGCTTTCCTGCCAAATTTTTGCCTCCTTTAAAATCCGGAACCCAGCATTGATCATATTTTGAGATGACTTTTTGATGAATCCTGCTTGCAATATTAGAAATCACTGGATTATTAGCGGGAATATTTAGCTGGTGGGTGATGTAGATATTCTCTGTCACATCAGATCTAAAACCAAATCGATTGTCGCTGATCAGTACATCCGCCTTCCATTCCTGAGCAATTTGTTTTGCTCTCTTATTCTCTTTTTTTATTGTGGTGAGGCCTCCTGGTCCTTGAATGATCATATTGGCGATCATAGAATCAAAGGTATATCTGATATTGTACGAAGGCAACTCAAAACTTTCCAGATCTGGAAACTCCTTTTGAAGCAAGGTCAATGCTGCACCATCTGAAGCAATCGCTACTGTATTGTCAACTAATAAAGAATTAATGATTGGGATACACCGTGTTGCATGTCCAAGACCCCAATAAAGTGGTGCTACAATGATGCGTTTGTTTGAATACATGGATCAGAAGAAAAACTATGCTCCTTCTTTGACTTTAAGCTGTTCTTTTTTACCAAAAGCTTTGATAGTCTGTCCTCCCATGCTACAGTTTACATTATAAATAGCGCCTGGCTGGACAAGTAATTTATTAGTGATTACATCGCCTTGAATATTTGCATTTTCACGAACATTCAGCAATTCTTTCACATTTATTTTTCCTTGAAACTTTCCTTCAATTACAGCATTTTGACAAATAATTTCCCCTTCGACTTTTCCCTCAGGTCCTATTATCACCCTTCCTTTACAATCCAATAATCCGATAAGCGTTCCATCTATTCTGATATCGCTGCCAGCATTAATTGTTCCTTCTAGATTGGTTCCTGCAACCAAGCTATTGGTCGAGCCAGAAATTGAAGATGATGATGACGCGCTTGATGAACTGGTACCGTTTTCTTTACTTTTGTTTTTAAACATATCAAATTAACTTTTCAAAGGGTTTGGAATCTAAATAAAAAATACTCAAAGGGGAGATGACATATTCAAGGGGAGTGCAAGATATAAATTAGATTATAATCACAAAAATTAGGTTTACTAAACTTTGGAAGATTAATAAACCTAATTTTTAATTTTCCTTAATTCCTCATAAATATGGTCTGCAGTCTTTTTCCAAGAAAACTCTTTCGTTCTTTCAAATCCTTTGCTTATCATATCTTCTCTCAATTGGGTGTTTGAAATAACCTCCTGCATGCCATTGGCAATCGAGCTTGGGTCATGTGGGTCGATCAATAGTGCTGCATCTCCAGCTACCTCTGGCATAGAACTCACATTAGAAGTGATGACCGGCGTGCCGCTTGACATACCTTCCAAGATTGGGATGCCGAATCCTTCGAAAACGGATACATATGTCAATGCTTCTGCCGCAGCAAGATATCTGGGTAGCTGTTCGTTGGAGATGTGTCCTGTGAAAATTATATCATCCCTATGGGTGGTAGTTTCATAGGTTTTTTTTAGTTCCTCATTTTTCCACGCCATTCTACCTACCAAGACTAATTTGTGATCGGTACCTTGTTCTTTCTTGAAGATATCAAATGCCTTGATGAGGTTCACCACATTTTTTCTTGGGTGGAGAGATCCTACATAAATGAAATATGGGTTGCCCTTTGTCAATTCACCCTTTATTTTCTTTTTCTCGTCTTCCTCCAATGGTTTGAATCCCTTGGGAGTAGCATTATATCCAATAGTCACCTTGTCTGGCTCGATGTCATAAGTAGAGACTATATCTTGCTTGGTGAAATTTGATACCGCCACTATATGATCCGCTTTCTTGTGAAACTTTGGAAAATTGTTTTGATAATATTTTTTGTGAGACGCTCTTAAATGATTTGGATAATGCTTGTAGGCGATGTCATGGCATACAATCAAAGTAGGGACTGAAGTCTTCATACTGACGTAGGTATCTCCCGAATAGAAGACATCAATATTATGTTTTTTTAAATAATACGGTACTCCCCATTCGAACCACAGATACCACAAGATCGGGTGCCTGGCTTGAGGATGGACTACTATGGGCTTGACATTATCCGCAAAAATAAATGAGGGATCATAAGCTCTATCAAAAAAGAAGTAAAACTCATCTTCCGGATGATCCAGGACCATTCGTCTAGTAGTCTCGAAGATGTATCGCCCAATACCTTCCATTCTTCCTTTGAGAAGTTCTCTGGCATTGATGGCTATCTTCATTCGAATGATTTTGCTTTTATAAAAGAACGCAAATTTAGAATTTATTTATATCTCAACGCAGAAATTCGTGATAGCTGACAAACAAGGGAGGATTTAATCAAAATAACCCTTCACAAAACCCAATGCCATTCCAGGTTCAATCATTTGGTAATTTGATATAACCTTGTTCTTTGTGTTATTTAGATTTTATTGATGTTTTCTAAAATTATTTGGGCCTTTACCGCTTCATCTTCTTCCAAATACTTTTTAATCTTCTTCTTTTGAAACTCCAGAGACCCATTGATTTTTGTGATCTTGTCAATGATATTATTTACCAAATGAATGGAGTTTACAATCTTATTATTTACGACCCAGTCGGTAATAAGGCTATCTACAAATCGATCCAAAAAAGCATCTAAATTCTTTATTTGTTTGTGGAAGTCGACACCAAAATTTACTGAGATATCATGCAATTGATCTTCATAATTTTGGAGAAACTTATTGGCTTTATAGTATTCTTTCTGTGCCGCATTGGTTTTGCGTTCCATTTTGTGGCTTGTCAAATCCAATCCTCGAAAACCCCATTGTTCTATTGTCTTCAGCGTTACGATTATTTTGTGTAGATACCTTTTTGCCGTGTTGCCTTTTATTATCGTTTCATTAATTTCCTTGATTTGAATATTGAAACTTCCAATCCGTTCATTGGCAAAAACCAATTCATCTGGATAGTTTTCAGCATCTTTTAATAACCTTTCTTTTTCTGCGATTAATCTTTCGAATGCCTTCTCAATCTCATGTAAACCATTCAATGATTTGACCAAAAGCTTCTTTTCTTTCTGAAGAGAATCACATACCTCCACTATGCCCTGATGCATGAGCAAGGCATGAAGATACTCCTGTTTTTCCTTTTCCACTTGTTTGTCAATGGTCCCAAGAATAGAAGAAAAAATATAATGAATGTTTCGCTTTTGAATTTCTACATAATCTTTTTCTTCTTCCGATAAGATTTTGGCCAAGATCTTCTTTTCATTGGTTTTTTGTTCAAGCACATCATTAATATGCTCCAGGTGAATACGCAACTTTGCCCTGCGATTTATCTCTTCATTTAGTTTGATCAGTTTATCGTCAATATCTTTCATGAAATAAGGATACTGCAAATAATTTAAAGATGGAAACTTTATATATCAAATAAAAGTCAAAACCCAAAACCAAGATGGAATCCCCATAAAACACCACTTGGTCGGTCCTCTCTTTCTTTGCGTAAATAATAATCAAAGCCAAGAAGAATACCTCCTTTGGTTTTATAGTTTAGTCTCGCTCGAAAAGCTAAGTCTTCAAAGTCGTCGATACCATTTGAGATTCTTATCGAGTTTTCTACACCTAATCCCTTGCTGATTTCTGGCATCCAATTTATTCCCAGATATACATCATGCTGAGATTCATTCGTCAATTCATCATAAGCAATCATAACATTCGCGTTGAGAGAAACCAAATTATTATGTCCAATTAATAATCCAATTCCTGGTCTTAACTCAACATATGGTTGATTTTTGACCATTCCTATGCTTGCGCCTACTGGAAATATAATTGATATACTGGGTTTTGGTGGTTTTACCATTTTGTTTTCTTCCACACTATAGAAATGCCTTTGTCTTGATATTTCTGAAAAATAAAACCTGTGCTTTACCTTACTTATTGCCGATCGAATTTCAGATCTAATTGTAGTATCGATTAATTCATTCTTGTCATTAAATTCGATGTAGATAGTCACCTCTTTTCCATTAAGTTTACATAAATTGGCCTTTGTATAGGTGATTTCATCTTTTTCATTTACCGTATATGTTTCTCTTCCACTTATTTCATCTATGATCAACCTTTGATCTTGATCATAATCAATTTTGTAAAATTCAAAATCAGGGACGTCATCATAAATTTTCTTGAAATTGGATTGAAAATCTTCGTAAAGCTCTTCCCAGGATTTGATCTTTTTTATGTTTTTTCTAGAATCCCAAATCAGTTTAATTTTATGTCCGCTTAATCTCTCTATAATCAAACTATCATGTCCAATACTCCTCATATCCAACCCTGTATCAAATACAGCATTTTGGGCTAATAAGGTCATTGAAAAAATATTGGCCAAAAATAAAATAATCCCTTTTTTATAATTCATATCCTTTTGTTTTTGAGCTTTAGTTTTACCTATTTTTCAGATTTCGATTTTCTAAAATTAAATTGAATCGATCTTGGTTTGTCTTTTTTTAATCCTTGTTCTGGCTTGTTAGTAACATCCGTCATTAATTCTTCACCTTCCTGCAGAATTGGCACTTCGATAAAAACCGTGTCTCTTACTATCTTCTCCAATTCTAAGATTTGCTCTTTGATCTCAGTCACATAAATTGTGTCTTTTACATACTCAGACTGACTCAAAGAAGGAGTAATTTTAGAATCTATTGATGCCATCATTTGAAGTTCTCTATATAAGTTTTGATTTTGTAGACTCAATGAATCGATTAGCGAGTTTTTATCTTCAAATTGCTGACTCATTATAGCAATCTTATTTTCCAGTTTTTTCAGTTGTACTTCCCATTCTTTTGTCGAATCATTGTCTGCATATAGCACTTGCGTTTCAGTCTTTGGTGCAAAAATTAATTCCTTTAAAAAGAAGCCTCCAATTGCCAACAATAGGCCCAATAAAAACCATACTAATCCATTGAATCGAATCGGTTTTTTTGCATTTATTTCTAATGACTCCCAAATGTCTTCTTTGGTACGCATAGCATGGGCCGATTCATGCTCCTCCATCTTTTCAAATGCTCCTTTTATATTACTATCAAACTCTTTGTGACTCATATTTCTTTATTTGTGTTTGAAGGTATTTCCTTGCTTTTATCATCTGAGACTTAGATGTGTTTCTACTTATGTTTAGGTATTGAGCTATTTCGGCGTGTGTTAGACCTTCAACTACATGAAGTAGAAAAACTCTACGATACCCTTCAGGCATTTCAGTTATAAGTTTTTTAATTCTTTCGATTTTGAGGCTATTGATAATTACTACTTCTTCTTGCACTTTGTCCAAACCCTCTCCACTGTCAGTGTAGACTATTGGATTCTTTTTCTGGATAAATCGCAATGATTCGTTAATAGCAATAGTTTGAATCCATCTTTTCAATCCATTATTTTCAACATTAGTGACACGTCGAATATTTTTAAATACTTTATTAAATATTACAGAAACTACATCTTCGCAGTCATGATGATTTTGTAAGTATCGATACACGACAGTATAGACATATTTATAGTATATATCAAAAAGCCTCCTTTGAGCTACTGGTTCTTTATTTTGACATTTCTTTACAAGTACACTTTCTTGCATCAGAGGCAATTCGTTTGTTTTATTATATAACCCTCAAGATGTGCTAGTGGGTGTCTAACAAGAAAAATAATACCAAAATTTTTTAATTTGTATTTGCAGTACCAAGAATTAGGCATGCTATTTATTAAATTTTCTAGAACAATATTTTGTTTAAGATAACATCGATTATGAAAACCACTTTTTGGTCAATTCCTTAATCTTAGTCCTTCCGACAGGTAATATCTCTCCGTTTTTTAATTCAAGAGAATATTTGCTTCCTGGTTCACTTATGATGCCCTTCGCTTGATTCATATCGACTAAAAAGGACTTGTGAATCCGCTCAAAATTTGGTGGTAAAATCATATTCAAGCTTTCGAGAGACTTAGAATGAATCTCCCTTGTGGCATTTTTCAAAAATATTTCAGTATAGATACCAGCACCTTTTATAAAAAGAATATCCTCGGACTTGACCAGCAAATGTTTTCCTTTTTTCTTGATGGCCAAAAACTTGAGTGGGTTTTTCTTTTCTTGTTTCTTCGTGATGCGTTGACAGGCTTTGGCGAGTCTGTCTTCATTAAATGGTTTGGGTACAAAATCGAGAACTCCATATTCAAATGCCCTTATTGCTTTCTCTTTATAAGCCGATATTATGATGGTATGGAAAGATTCGGAAACTACCGATTCCAAAATGTCGAAACCATCTTTGCCATTCAGATTGAGGTCTAGAAATAAAAGATCAATTTGAGTCTCTTTTATTATTGATAATCCCTCTTCCAATGAATCTGCTATCCGGATCTTTGCCGTTTGATCCTTAAATATATTTGACAACATACGTTCAATCCTACGCGCAATCCTTGCCTCGTCTTCAATAATCAACATCTTCATCATTCTGATATTCTTATTATCGTTTCCCATCCACTTGCGGTCTCATTTGATGTCAGTGACCATTTATCTGGATAACTTTCTTGCAATCTTGCCTTAATATATTTCAACCCCATTCCATCGCCATTTTCGCTATCAATATTATCAAAAGTATCAGACTTTCTAATTTTTGCATGTGTCCTAAGTGTGTATTGTTTGAATTTTTTACCTCTTTCAAAGTTCAGATTAAAAATTATATTCCCGTCCGCATTGGGCAGGCTATGAGACACCCCATTCTCCACTGCAGTATGAATGATCGCTGGCGGGATGATATCATTCTCATCAATACCATCCTCTTCCCAAATGTAGGTAATTTCTTTTCTGAAACCCATCACCTCAAGGTGCCGTTTGCACAATTTTATTTCTTGCCCTATTGGCACCAATTGATAATCCGCAATCTCATTCAATACTTCAAATTCATTGGCCAGGGCATGGATAAATTTTACTCCCTCCTTTGGGGATTCTTCTACCCAATCGATCAATGAAGTAAGCGTATTCATGATGAAATGCGGCTTTATATTCTTCTTGAGCAATTGATTCTTCAATCTTTCCGATACGACCAATGATTCTTCGTAAGCAATCCGCTCATCTCGACTTTTTTGGATCATAACATAAATCATAGAAATAGCAATCAAGGTAAAACTGATGAATAAGTAAACATCAAAAGCACTCACAAATGCAATGTCAAAATATCGTATAAATCGGCTCATTATCAAACTCACAATAAGCCCTGTAAAAACCACAATAGCGCCTTTCCTTTTCTCATACAAAGCAAAGGCAACAATCGCGGTTGAAAAAATCCAGGTCAGGACATTAAGCTTAAAAGCAACTACATCAAAACTCCAATCTGGCCAAAATCTGATTGTCATAATGCTAATCAGAAGCACAATCAATGCCCATTTTTTCCATGGAAATGAAAATTGAATCATTAAAAAAAGAGGCATCAAGACACTAATTATTATATGTAAATATTCGATGATCTGCAGCCGTGTTCTCTGAAAAGAATAGGGGTAGTCATAAAACAATTTGAGGTATTCTAAAATCAAAACACTCAAAAACACAAGACAAATTATCCCAAAAATCAAAGATGAAAATTCCTTTGTTTGATTTGCAAAAAGAAAGAAAAAGTAAAATGCGGTGAGCAAAAAGAATCCTCCAATCATGAACATATATTTGCTCACCTGGAGAGGTCCGCGAGTCAATTGAATGAAGTCATCTATAAGAAAGTAAGCATGTTGGCTTGTCTCTATTGAAGCCTTGCTCGTTCGCATCGAAAGTACATGATCCTTGCCTTGAATTAATGAATCTGGAATGGAAAAAAATGTTTGATACATACCTTCAATTTCTTTTTGACTCCCTTCTTGAAGCTGCCCATTTTTACCAATATACACCCCGTCCCAATAAACCTCATAAGAGCCTATAGCGACCACCAAAACACCTTTTCCAGATCTGGGCAAATCCGAATTTGGGAAACTATATTTTAATCTGACCCAAAACAACTCATCAGGGGATATTTCTTCATACCAGTCATTCCAATGACTATCATCATATGACAGACTTGACCATTCCAAGGAATCTCCCTTCATTACTTTTTGCCTGTAAGAACCTTCTTCAGAGTGGTTGCTACTGCATGAACATAAAAAAAACATCATTCCAAAAATGATGCTGAGAATATAGTGAGCTTTCATACAATCAAAGGTAATTCATATAAGTGGGCATAAATAGCAGTTGGCAAGCTCCATGAGCAGTTGAGAAGTAAAATCCGATATTTTGTCAAAGTACCTATAAGTTTGGGTTATTATTTATCAAAATCGGAATCTTAAAATGAAAAATCTTATCTCCTTACTTATCAATTTTCTCTTCTTTTGCAACGGTATAAATGCTCAGGCAAATGGTAATCAAGGTTCCTTAAAAGGGCTCATCATGGATTCAAATGAACAAGCCATAGAATATGCAACCATTAGTCTATTGAATGCCAATGGCGAATTAATTACAGGAACAATTAGTGATGAAAACGGAGCATTCAATTTTCAAAAATTGGCTTATGGCTCCTATGAGATTTCAATCGAATTTTTAGGATTTGCTACATTATCTATGAAAGATATAACGTTGTCATCCGAATCCCCAAACATTGATTTAGAATCTATAACCTTGAATATAAATGAACAGCAATTGGATGCTGTAGAAGTAGTGGGAGAAAGATCTACCTATAATCTTCAACTTGATAAAAAAGTATTCCATGTAGGAAAAGATGTATTGTCGCAAGGCGGCTCCGCAATTGATATTTTGGACCAGGTCCCTTTGGTGTCGGTTGATCCCATTGGCACTGTCACTTTACGTGGTAGTGGAAATGTTCAAATCCTCATCAATGGAAGACGGTCTGGCTTGGCTCTCAATAATGCCATAGATCAAATCGATGGTGATAATATTGAAAAAATTGAGGTAGTAACCAATCCTTCTTCTCAATTTGATGCCAATGGATCGGCAGGCATTATCAATATCATCCTCAAGAAAAATAAAGACGGCGGGCTGAAAGGTCAAGTAAGGGTTACTGTCGGAAGTCCCGCAAACCATATGGTCATTCCAAGTCTAACTTACAAAACCAATAAGATAAACCTCTTCACTAATCTAAGATGGAGATATTCTGACTATAACGGCAGATACTCCACTACTCAGACTACTTATCAAGGTGAAAATGCGTTTTCTCTGACTAATAATGAGATTGAGGATAGACATGATGATGGAGCTTCTGGATATTTTGGTGCCGATTATTACATCAATAATTACAATTCTATTACCCTGGCTTATTTGCGAAATCAGACGAAAGATACAGATTTTACAACCTTGGATTATGTACTTGATTCGAATAAACTTACAAGAGAAGGAAACTCTTTAGAAAACAGAAATTACAATCAAATCGAAGCCAATTATACACGTACTTTTTCAGATGATGATTCCAGGTTTACTGTAGATTTTCAATATGACTTTTGGAATAGTGTCAAGGATTGGGACTTATCCACAGAAGGAGAAGTACTACCAAGTCAGGTAGCTGCTTCGCTGAGAACCAACAATATTTCTCGAAGTAAAGACTTCGTATTAAAAACAGATTTCGAAAAACCAATCTCCAAAAAATTAAAGCTGGAAATGGGTGCAAAGATTGAAAACAGGATTGTCACCAATGATTATTTAGCCGAGGAGGAAGAAGAGGGCAAGTGGTCCGTTTTTGATGGCATCAACAATGCTTTTGAATATTCTGAGGTGATCTCTGCGGCATATACACAAATTGAAAAATCATACCGAAATTTGGAAGTACAATTCGGATTGAGAGGCGAATATACTCAGATAGATATCGGAGATGCCATTGAGCTTTTTGATGACAATAAAGACTACTTCAACCTATTTCCCACAGCCTTTGCTTCCTACCAAATCAATGATGGCAATACCATTCAAACCAGTTATTCCAGGAGGATCAATCGGCCTAGTCTTTGGAGTATTTATCCTTTTTCTGAGATTACAGACTTCAATAGACAGCGTATCGGAAATCCTGATCTGGACCCGTCTTTTACACATGGATTTGAAGTTTCTTATCTGAATGTGAATAATGTATTGACGCTCAATCCAACCGTCTTCTATAAACATACTTCGAATGATTTTTCCACTTATCTCTTTCAGGCAACATCTGGTACCTTCTTCTTGTTTCCAATAAATATTGAGCAAAACAATGAAGCTGGTTTTGAATTGTCTTTACGATACAGACCCATAAAACCATTGAGCCTGAATACTGAATTCAATTATTATACATTCAGCGAAAAAGGCACCTACGACTCTACAAATTTGGATGCCAGCGGCACATCATGGGGCTTCCGAACAAATGCCAATCTAAGGCTTCCAAAAGAGACCCGACTGCAAGTAAGATACGAATATAGAGGGCCTAGAAAAGGAGCGCAAATCGAGTATTTTGGTTCTTCAGATCTTACAATCGGAATCAATAAGAACTTCTTGGGTGAAAAGTTGAATTTAAGTCTACGTGGTTCGAATATTTTGGATTCTAGAATAGGCAGGAGCAAGTCCGTAAGTGAAGATTTTATTATCGAACAAAGTAATAGAAGAACAGGTGCGAGATATAGTATCAGTATTTTGTACAAATTCAATCAGACGGCAAGAGATAGAATGCGAAATGCCAATCGCGGAAATCGATAAAACACCCCTTAGCGATATTAGCGTCTTCGCAGTTAAAAAAATGCCCTGAATACTTTCCAATGTCCAGGGCATTTTTTTACCCCCCACAGACACTAGAGAATTCACAAAACTAGATTTTTGTCCATTTTAGCATTTTCTCTTTTGACCCGATCGAGTATTTCAAAAAGTAAATACCTGGATTCAAATTATCGAAGTCGTTTATCATTTTATAATTACCCGAATTCAACTGACCATTGAAAATGGCCTTTACTTTCGATCCATTAATATCGAAGAGTGAAATATTTACATTTGAAGATTGAGAAAGAGAAAATTCAATTGTTCCATTATCAATTATGGGATTTGGAAAAAGTCTTGGACTGTTATTTTCAAATTCATCTTCTGTTGAACTGGACTCTTCATTGGCTCTTCCTGGGCTTCCCGAATCATTCAAAGATATCCAGTTTTCGGCTAGGGCATTGTCTAGTTCTGGAGATATTAATTCCAGGGTATATCCCAATCCATCAGCCATTTCGGGCCATGGGTCATTGGAATCATAATGCACAGAATCTACCAAGCCTTGACCATTGTCATAAAGTTTAAGATTGTCTCCCTGACTGGATAATCCAAAGGTCAGATTGCCAGAGCGGTTGTCGACATTTGGAAACTGACTTTCGAATTTCAAGAGGTCTCTGGAAATAATTAAAAACTCCTTTCCTCCAATTGTTGTTCCCAGCGGAAAAGTATATCCTTCATCAATATTGGAATCCGTAAAAACCCAATCTGTGAGATTGACAATATTGTCGTTTGGGTTATACAATTCTACCCAATCTCCTGCATCTTTTGTCTCTAGTGAATTGTAATTGATCTCATTAATGACGATGGCCTCCTGATCTGAAGATTCTTCAAATATTGCATTTATGGTCATCGCCGAATTCACGTCCAACATTATTTCGGCATCATTAGAACCAATACCTCCAGACCAATGCGAAAACACATATCCTGGCTTCGGCACTGCTGTAAGTTTTATAGGCACACTTGCGAAATAATCTCCTTGCCAAAATGGATTTGTAATAGTCAGACTATTCAATTTTACATAGCCCGCAGAAGGATTATTTATTTGCAGCGATAAGGTGTGAAATGAAGGAAGGCTAAAAACTGATCTGATGTGTGATTTTACATTTGTAGGTCTAAATTTAGCATAGTTGGTCATCACACCTACCTGCTCATTATGGTAATCTATCGAGCCGCTCCATCTGGCATAATGCTTATCCATCTCCAAACTTACATCTTCAGCAATATCCAAGATATGCTCTTCGACCTTGTTTGGTAAAAATCGAGAATTCATCTCGTCTGCAAATCGATTGATAAATTGATGTCTGAATGTTTCATTCTCAACCAACCTCCTTAGCATGAGGGTAGATGAAGGCGGATTCGGCCAAAAAGGACCGTTGGGCTCCAATGCAAAAGCCAAGGTATTATTCGTATAACTACCAGGATTCCAAACGCCAAAACCAAAGTCCGTATCGTACAATATCCATCGCCACTTTCCATTTTCGGGCTTCCAATATTTAATGTTATTTCCAGGCCAATCCGTGTTGTTGAAGTATATCTGGGCAATATTGTAAATGATAAAATTTTCTATATCGATTTGATCAGCAACAATTTGATAATTGCCATCCGAGACCAGCGAATTGTTCTCTAAATAATTGTGTAATGCTAAATAATCAGTGTCGTCACCATGTATGAGTTCTCTTTGTGGCCCCATCAAGTCCAATTCATCTGGATTCACATCATGTCTGGATGCCAGGTAGTGTTCGTTGACCTTTTCACGCATATGGTAAAGACCCCAATATTCTCCATTGATATAAGTAGCAACGGATCTGTAGGCCTGTGTTTCTATACCAGACCCATCCATTAGTGAGGTTAGTACAATATCTCTTATATTGCTTCTCAAAAAATCATTGCCGCCATTCCTCAGCACCAATGCTTGATACTTATCATATTCATTTGACGAAAACAATGGATAGTCTATTTCACTAGTACCATATTTACCTCTTGCAAAAATCGAAAAAGAGCGTTGTTCCTGTGCTCGACTCCATCCTCCAAATATTTTTATTCCTGCATCGAAATTTACACTGGTCGAATTGTCATTTTCGTAGAGGGTGAGGTTTATTGGTCTTTCCCAATCTTCCCAAAAGTTGGCTCCAAAAAATGGATAGTTGTCATCATAATTGTCACCTAATTCATAAATTCCCGTATCGTTGTCAAAGAGGTTTTTTGGATCGGTGACCAGAGATACTACAGGTAGATCATGCGACTCACCTACGAGATAAGTCACCGATTGAGTGCGTGAAGGAATAAATCCATCTCTGAAAATTCTTGCTCTTATAACTACAGAATTATCAATAAAAATAGAGTTTTGATATGCGAGAGAATTGGCGTCTGGCTCTGTTGCATCTACCGTATAACGTATCACATCTTGAGGTCCTCCACCACTCAGAGTAAGTATCACCTCGTCTATCATTCCTCCAGGGTGTGAAAACTCAATTTCGCTGGCTAAAAATCCTTCATAACCATCTCCTACATTTATTTCACCAGGAGTTGGTGGATCAAAAAGCACCAAATTATTGTCTTGCACTCTTCGACCCAGAGAAATATCAGGAGGAGTATTCTCTACAAAAACCTTGTCCACCTCACTTCCATTGGCATCAAAAAGAGTAAGTGTTTCACCAATAGAAATTTTAAAGTTGGTATGTGCTGTTCTTTCACTTAGTTCCAGGATTTCAGGAGGTGTTATTCCCTCATTGGTAACGCTAGAATATAATGCAGATAAAAATGGGATCAAGGTAAAATCAGACGAAGATTGTGATACGTTATGTGCTTGAATACTCAATACGTTCTCTCCGTCTTGCAAGACATCTACACCAACAGGAAATCTGTCAGGTCTACCGCCAGAATATATCTGCGCTTCGTGATCGGTAATTGAGTAATCATTAAAATTTGGCCTTGCTCCTTCGATATTCGCTCTCGCCACTTCTACTCCATTAATATACGCCACAAAGGCATCATCATAGTCAATATCCAAAATCAACTCTTCTACAATATCCACATCCGCGATTTCAAATCTCTTTCGCATAAATACCGAAGGTGTTCCTTGAGGTATGGATGTGACATCGTCATTATCCGAATATCCAAATCCTGTTTTACCCGTTAACCAATTGGAATCATTAAAATCAAGGTTTATCCAAGACAAGGTTACGGGTTGTGGAGGTATGATATACTTCCAATCTTCATTTCGATCTATAAGTGTTCGCGGAGAAGAGATGCTTTTTTTGTCCTTACCAGATGCCCATATGTACAGGTATTCATCTGGTGCGATTGTTACTTGGGGAAAAGTCCATTTTGTAGGATTATTTTCGTCATCTGTAATTGCCCATCCTTCGAGAGAAATAGAATTTGAAGTTGTATTGTGTAGTTCAAACCAATCGGGTGTATCTCCATCTTCATCATAAAATGTCGAATTGGAAGAGACGACTTCGTTTATTGTTATTTGCTGACCATAAGCAGCAAACATTGATATACTCAGCAATAGACAGTTGATACTTCTTAATATTCTAGACATCAATATATTCTCTTTCTTTCGCCATCGAAGGTATTAAAAATTGATTAACTTTATTCAAAATGGATATTATAACCCATATGAAATGTATCGATAAATCACTTCTATTTATTCTTCTTGCAATATCCTCAATTGGTTGTTCGCATAAAAACTCTATCAACATTGAAAAATATATTTGCCCTGACCTAAAAGAAGAAATAAGTGTCTTGTATGAATTTAAAAATTCAAACATCCAGGCATTGCCTTTAAAGTACTTACTGATCCGTCGAAAATCGATGAATGAGGAAGTATACACTTATTCCTATTTAGATACCACTCTTAATTTTATAGGTTCATCCACCGAGAAGAGAACAAAAAATTACACACAGATAACGGGCATCAGCAATTTTGTACTTGATGGCAAAGGCAAAATTAGAGAAACCAAGATTAAAATTGATTCGTTTCAAATCCCTTTTAATTTTCAAGTGGGGGCAAAAGTAAATGGTCAATGGCAATGGAAGTCGAACAATGATGAGAATCTAAGTTACAGCCAATCGATTACACGCAAACTGATTGGCAAAAACGACGCAACTCCATTTCAGGACTCTACAGTTTCAACAGTTGAATTTAATACCATAGAAGAGACAAGAGTTATCAATAAAAATGTAAGTGATAAGGATGTAATCCATGAAAATACAACGCAATTTTATTCGAATTTAATTTTTGCGGAAGGCCTTGGACTAATTAAAATTAATATGCGGTTTTCTGATGGAACAGAGATTGACTTATTGCTTGATAAGATTCATACAGGAAAAAAGGTGGATAAGACCTTGTCAAAACAAGATGCAAGATGGAGGTCTACTTTCCAGTAATTCTACTTATCACCTCCTTACGCATTCTGACACTGATAGGAACAGTATACTTGCCAATGCTGATTTGATTGCCAACAATCTCCTCAATATGTGATCTCGCTACCAAAAACGACTTGTGTGTTTGAATAAAATCGTTTTCAGACAAATTTGAACGCAACAACTTCAAGGTAGAATGGGTAACTACTATTTCGCTCTTAGTAACAATCTTCACATAATTCTGCATCGCTTCTAAATACAAAATATCCGAAACCACAATCTTCTTCAGCGATTTGTCACTCTTTACAAAAAATACATTGTCCTCTTCAGATACATTGACCAATCGAAAAGCCTTATTTGCTGCTTGCAAAAAACGATCGAATGAAATCGGCTTTACCAGATAATCAATCACTTCATATTCGAAGCTTTCGAGGGCATATTCGGGATATGCCGTAGTCATGATGACCAAGGGTGATGTCTTCAAAGTTTTAAGCCAATCCAAACCTGTAATCAATGGCATATTGATATCCAAAAAGATCAGATCAATTTGCTTTTTATGCAACATCTCATTGGCCTGCATCGCATTTTTACAGACTCCGACAACATCTAAAAAAGCAATCTCTTGACAATAATTCGCCAAGCCTTCTCTTGCCAAAGGTTCATCATCAATTATTATGCAATTCAATGTTTTCATAAGGAATCAATTTAAATCTCAATATTTCTTTTTAACCACAATGCACACCAGGATTTTCGCAAAATACGATAGGTTTAATGTCATTTTCTATATTCTGTTCCTTGTGTCTACTTTGCCATTGCTTTGTATTTCCAGCGATTAAAGTTGACATCTAGTATCAATTTCTCCAACCTCTCAAACAAGATCTATTTTTAGTTGGACCGAATGGATTGCGTCTTTTTGAGTTATTTTCAAATTGTGTTTTTCTGGATACAACAACTCCAATCGTCTCTTAACATTTGTCAGTCCTACTCCACCAAAATTTCGCTTTGTAGCATTTGCATCATATGAATTTTTGACTTCTAATTGCAAAATATTTCCCTCTTCAGTAATAACAATAGATATAATATTATCACTACTTTGATCATGGTGACTCACATGTTTAAAAGCATTCTCAATAAAAGGTGTCAATAAAAGAGGCGCTATTTTTTCTGATGCATTTTCAAAATCAATATTGTACGAAAGTGTGATGTCCCCACCTTTTCTTATTTCTTCCATTTGAATGAATTGAGACACATATTCGAGTTCCTTTTCCAGTCGAATGAATGGCTCACTGCTTTCGTACAATTGGTAGCGAAGCAATCCTGAGAACTGCAGTAAGGTCTCTTTGGCCATCGAATTGTTTTTACCTATCAAATGATACACACTATTAATCCCATTGAATAAAAAATGTGGGTTCAATTGTGCCTTCAAGTACTTAAGTTCTGTCTTGTGTGTCTCTTTCAGCAAGTCTTGCTTTGATTTTTCCGCCTTCCGATACTCAAATAAAAACCGATAGAAAAAGCCAAATGCGCTATAGATAGCATGAAAAATAGTGTTGTGATACAGCCATGGAATTGAATAAACAAACAATGGATACTTGTCTAAATCATAGACGTCGTACTTTTTGGCCACAGCCAGATCCAAAAATGTTTCAAGGATGGTAATAACCAGCAATGCACCGATAGAAATCAACCAAAATGTACTCTTTTTATTTTTTACAAAAAACTTTGGTACCAGCCAAAATACTTGAACGTAAAACAACAAGGCATTAAAAAATATTCCGTACGCATAGGCCAAGGGTAGTACACCCGTCGAATTGCCAAATCCATTCCAAGCAAGATTTCCTTGAGTGACATAGCAGTAATTCAAAATCCAAAAAAGGAGGTGGAATCCTATAAGTCCGTATCTGATTTTCAAAAGTTAGAG
The DNA here is from genome assembly GCA_965230575.1 of Saprospiraceae bacterium. GTDB lineage: Bacteria > Bacteroidota > Bacteroidia > Chitinophagales > Saprospiraceae > CAJXUU01. The sequence continues at coordinate 1,636,034 of OZ246013.1, read as the reverse complement.
TGTTTTCATAAGTTCAAAACATAATTTATCTATTTTTTCAGACTCCTTGCCCATAGCTGAAACATTGGACAATACAAGTACCGCCTTTTTGCCTTTTTTGTCCAATACCATACAAGAGCGATATCCGCCAGTACCACCATTATGCCACAGTAATTCTTTGTCTTTATCAATCGATATATGCCAGCCCAGGCCAATGTGCAAATTGGCATTTACAGTGAATGTAGATTGTTGGGGCAAATCATATACCTCATCTTCTTCAAGATTTTTTCGGATAAATTTTTCCATATCGATGGCATTGGATTTTATACCACCTGCACCTACCAAGGCATCTGTAAAGTCCCAATTCGAAGTCTCAGTGCCATCAGGATTCAGTCCAGTCACCAATTTTGCTGATTCGATTTGGGATAGTATGGATGAGCTGCTTGTCATTCCGAGGGGTTGCATGATGTCTTTTTGGAGCAATTCCTCATAGGTCTTATCTGCATTTTTTGACAATATATATCCCAAGGTTCCAGCACCCAAATTAGAATATGCATAAGTCGTATTTGGTGTATTGTCCAATATGATTTCTCCATTATAAAAATCGCCGAGTAATTTTGCGGTATAATTTTTATACGGGTTGCTTTGGTCTGCCATCATTACAGGAAGCAAATTGAGTGGAATTCTTGGCAATCCTGATGAGTGGTTTGCAAGCATTTTCAAAGTTATTTCCTTGCTATCATCGGAAGCTTTCTCGTCCGAAAAAGACATAAATGATTGCAACTTGCCATCTACTGATATTTCATTGGCTTTTACTTGTTTGGCAAATAGGATCGAAGTAAACACCTTGCTTATCGAACCTATTTCGAAAATCGCATCTTCATTTTTGGTCGTTAATAATTCGTCGTGATCTCTTTTGACACCGATAAATGTCGTTTTGTCTCCATCGATCAGTGCAATGGACAATTGTGTATTATTGGGAACAAGGTCAGCATTTTCTGTTATCAAATTAGCCACCTCTTCATTTCCGATTTCCGAAACAAGGGAACTTTTGGCCCTATCGATGTCTTGCGCACAACTGGTGTCAAAACATAAAATGATGATTGCTAAAAATAATAATATTCGTTTCATGACTTTCTTTTTTTGATTATGACAACAAATAAAGGTCATAAAGTCCTGGTGTGAAAATTATTTTGATCACCGTAGAAAAGTTGTTGATGAGTGTGCATTTTACCCCTTTTTCACCTCCTTCCATTTCTTCAATATTTCGGACTCCCTGGCTAAAACAGATTTCGGGTTTTGTTCCACTTTAGCGCGGCGTTCATCATCTTGAGTATTCCACCAAGCCCACAAATCTGTCAACGAGTCATCCAAGTCTCGAATGGTCAATCCTGCATCGAGGGCTTTCTTATTATTCACTCTTGCCGAACCGTAATTGTATTTGTCTGGCATAATCCAAGGTACGATGTAGTATACCTCATTTTCTTTTAGAAAGTCATAGTCATCTACTTGGACAAAGGTGGATTTCGCATCGAATGCTGTTTGGGCCTTTTGCACAAATTCGTTTATTGTCTCCGCAGATTGTGGTCCCACGGCGTTGTAGGTACCAACCTTACGTTCTTCACCCAAGCGGATCATCCATTCTGCCACATCTCTCACATCAATGTATTGGACTGGGTCTGAGGCTTTACCAGGAACCAAGACCTCTCCTCCCTTTGACAATCGTACTGGCCAATGGATGAATCTATCTGTCCTGTCTGCTGGCCCCATCATATAAGTAGGCCGCACAATAATGGATCGCTCCTTGCCAAATGCCTTGATAGTTTCTATTTCCGAATTGCTCTTCATTACACCGTAATCATATTCCATCTTGAGCATTTCGTCCTCCAGTGTTTCTGGCGTTTCTAAAACCAATTCTCTGTCTTCATCAATATCTCCATTGAAGTATGGAAAATATACTCCTGTCGAAGAAGTATATAAATAGAGTTCTGCTTTATCCTTCAACAATTGAGCAGTTTTATTTGTCCACTCCACCCTCCTACCCGAATTGTCAATAACCAGGTCCCATTTGCCATTTTCGAGCGATTTCAAATTATCTTCTCTGTCTCCAATCAAGTGTTCTACCTGATCGAATAATTCCTGATGGACTGTTGGCTTGGTTCTTCCTCTTGTAAAAATCGAAACAGAATGTCCCCTGGATAAAGCATATGCAATCTGATGTGGACCAAGAAAACTGGTGCCCCCAAGAATCAATATTTTCAGCTTACGGATATCACCTGATGACTTACTTTTATCCGTTGCCCCTTTTTGATTACATGACATCAATGTGGAACTGAGAAATGGGATTGTCATTCCAAGTACAATTCCTTTTTGAATGGCTTTTCTTCTATTTGGTAGCTTCTTCATTTCTAATTGAAAGTTATGTCTTATTTATTTTTTATCTCAACTTATTAATCCCAAACAAATCTCCATTGGCCATTTGTTTGTCTTTTCCATACCGTATGAAATATACCTTCGTTCTTTTTTTCATTTCCCAGCGAATCGGGATAGGTAAACGTAAAGTCTCCGTAGGTATAAGCCAGGTCTCCTGATTGGCTGACATCGACAAATGTTGGGGTCCAAGTGAGTGTTTCATTGGGTCGAACATCATTGATATACCATTGCTTTATTGCTTCCTTTCCTGCTACAATTTTCTTCCCTCGCCTTATGACACCATCTTCCGCAGCATAGAATTCAAAAGCCTTGATCAATCCCTCTTTCTGAGCCATATCATTAAATTCCTTTTCGACATTCACTATTTCTGTCTTCCAATTTTCAATCTGGTCCTGCTTATTTGGTCCATCACAACCAAGTAGAATGATTAAAGACATCATTATAAAACTAGAATTCTTCTTCATCTCTAAATAATGCGTTTATGGAAACAAATACTAGTTGCAATTCCTACATACTGTCCATAGTTCGGAATATTTGTGTACCCCTTCTTTTTGTAAAGAGCCATTGCTGCATGCTGCTTTGTTCCCGTTTCCAAAATACAATTTTCAAATTGCAACTCTCTTGCCCAATTTTCCAATTCACTCAGGACTTTACTTGCTACTCCTGTCCCTCTATGATCTGGATGTGTAAACATCCTCTTAACTTCCATGGTAGATGAGTCGAATTGTTTAATAGCACCACAGCCGATAGGTCTTTCATTGAAGTAAATGACAATCACATTTTTGAGATTATCTATCTGATTGTATTGATGATAAAAATCATATTCTTCTTGATAGTTTTCCCCAAGTTCTTTATCCAATAATACTACCAGTTTTCCAAAATCTTTATTGGACGAATCCGTTCTTTTTATTTCAAAATGATGACTCACTTCCATAAATTTACTTTGTATCTTTATTTTCTATTTTTTAATTTAATACCAAGTCTTACAAAATGAAATTCTACTCCTTTCTATTTTTACTTTTGCTATTTGCTGCCAGTTGCACTACAAAATCCCAAGTTAAAGAAAGTTTTTCACCTCAAGGTGCCTATTTTTCTGAAGTAGCAGATACCTCTGCCCAGATTTTTGCCGAAGGCATCATCTCTAAAGCATATCAAGAGTTGAATGCTGTTTTTTCTCCAGATGGTAAAGAATTTTATTATACAATTGCCGATCCAGGGCGGAGTTTTTATACGATCATGGTTTATAAAAAAGATGAAAACGAAAAATGGAATGGTCCCGAAGTCGCTTCATTTTCTGGTAAATATGCAGACGCCGACCCCTACATTACTTCTGACAATAAAAAATTGTACTTCATATCTAAAAGACCTGTGGACAATACAAGTACGGATTCCAAAGACTTTGATATCTGGATGGTCAATCGTACACCAACGGGCTGGAGTGATGCCATTCGCCTGGATACTATAATCAATACCCCAAAAAATGAATACTATGTTTCGGCGACGGACAATGGTTCTATTTTTTACTCCGCTCAATATGAGGGAGGAAATGGGTACGGTGACATCTATGAGGCCAAAATGGAAGATGGAAAGTACGTAATCGAAAACCTTGGTAAAGCGATAAATTCATCCATGGGAGAAGGTGATCCTTATGTAAGTCCTGATGGAAATATGATTGTTTTTATGAGTTGGGGACGGAGGGATGATCTCGGTGGAGGTGACTTGTATATCAGCTATAAAAAAGATGGTGTTTGGCAAAAAGCTCAAAATCTGGGACCTAAGATCAATTCGTCAAGTTTTGAGTATTGCCCGATGATGAGCCCAGATGGCAAGTACTTTTTCTGGACCAGCTATCGATCCACTTCTCTAGCCAATCCCGAGGGATATGACTACAAGTCTTTTATTGAAAGGCTCGAAAATACTGATAATGGGCTGGGGAATGTCTATTGGATAAAAGCTGAAGTGTTGGAAGAGTTTAGACCTTCTTAAGCATACAGTCTATCCCTTTTTTCTTATAAGAATCGACATAATAGGTGCCCGTTTTATTGTCAGGAAAATACGTTTGTCTTACTTTGTACAAGGTCCTGCCATTGGTGTTTTCCTCCAGGATAATCGTACTAATATTTTCACTGGTCAATAAGATGTTAGACAATTTTTGGGCATTTTCATAACTACTGAATGCTCCAAATTGAATGACAAAATCGGCAGGAACAAATACTTTTTTAGTAGCTACAACCTTCTTCTCTGTAAGGTGAATTTTACTTTCTATTACCTTGGCTTTTGACAAATCTTTAGAAACAAATCTATCTGTGGGGTGCTTGGAGTTCATTTGCAAAAATGTTTCTAACCCTGCTATTGATCCCGATCCATCCATTCTGTCTACAATCTGTCCCATATCATCTATGACCATCATGGTAGGCAGGCATTGGACACCGTATCTTACAAACCATTCCAAATGATTTGGTTCGTCATAATCCAATTCTAAATCAATATAAATTTTGTTTATATCCTCTACTATTTCCGGATGACTGGCCAATTGGTCATTCAATAATTGACAAGGCAAGCACCAACTTGCTGAGAATCGAACGAAAATATGTTTATCCTCTTCTTGTGCCCTTAGTAATACATCTTCGATAGTAGTGCTAGATGCTATTGTGTCAATTGGTATGTTAAAGAATGTGACAACCGTTAAGAAAAAGGTTATAAAACGTCTCATTGTTGGTCCCATTAAAAAATTCACGTTAATATATTCAAATTAAGTCGCAAATCAAAATTTGAAATTCTATAACCTGTTCACTTCCAATAGTTTCTAGAAAGGAGGATACTTTTGGATGGAAGATAAATGAGCTTTTTTCGTTACAACTTTTTTTAACCATGAAGTGCACAAAGAATGCACTAGGAATACACAAAGGAAGCTTTCTAAATTATGATTTATTTCCTTGTGAAATCCACTCAGGTATATTCCCTTGATGGTTAATGATGTCCTTCAGAAAGATTACCAATTTCTGAATTTTACCAGTAATAAGATGCAAAAACTTAAAACCCCAATTCCAATATAAACCAACTTTTTGCTCGAATCAATTATACTCTGCGTATCACCATAGATCACCCAGGCAGACCAATATGCCGGAGACCGATACAATGGGTTGCTCAGGTTATCATCGGTCATAAAGTCGATTTTAGTGGCACGTAAAGCTTCATCTTTTGATTGACCAGATTTCATTTTTTTATAGAATTGGACCATAAAGGATTTACTAATTTCATCTGGGACAGACCAAAAACTTCCCACCACTGAGCCTGCACCTGATTGGATAAATGATCTTGCCATGCTGGAGAGGCCTTCCCCTTCATTTTTTTTGCCGTAGAAGGTATTGCAAGCACTCAGCGTAAAAAATTGACCGTCCAATATCAATCGATCTACATCTTTTATCCTCAGCAAGTTATCCGTAAGACTATCTTTTTTTGAAAATATAATAGCCGAATTGCTGGGGTATTGATAATCCACGAATGAATGTGCCGACAGATGTACAATGTCATATTCCTGGACATTGGAAAGAAAATTATGTTTGGTCGCATCTTCATTGATGTAGGAGGTGCCATCAAACATATTCGCTACTGCGAGCGCTTCGTCATCCGCAAAGAACAGATATCCCATTTCTTCAGATCGAAATTTTTCAATAACCTGATTAGAAAAACTATCATTTGAGATCTTTTTTGAGGCATTTAAAGTATATTCATCATATTCCAATCCATAGGACAATACCTTATTTAAAGCCTTTTCTATAGTAGGAGAAGTCAGCGCTTTACAGAAATAATTGTAGGATATCGCATAGTCATAAATTAGGTACCGATTGGGGTCTTTCCAGGATTTTTTCTCCTTGATAATGAGTGTTTCAAAAGGAATTTGGGTAAGTGAGCCTGTAGGTACAATCGTTATTTTATCAATCGTCGTTGGCAGAGCTTCCAATTCTTTGGCTATGATTGCTTTTCCGAGTTCATGTGCTACTTTTAAAAATTTTTGTTCAATCGAATCTTCTTTCAAGGCTTCATATTGAAAATCTGAAAGTATGGACCTCATGGTCTGAATGTGCTCACTTATTTTATCGACATTTAGATGAATGAAATGGTTGACAGTATTCTTACTAATGATGAAGGAATACAAGTTTTTTTCTCCTTCAAAATATTTTATTACTGCTCTGTCTTTGTCGATTGATTTTTGAATATTTTTAAATGTAGCCACACTAAAATCATTTTTGGAAGCTTCTAACTGAGGATATTCTATCGCCACTTTTCGCTCTATTGAATCCAATTTTGATTCTATCTTTTTTAATTGATTGAATCGCTTTTTTGTGTATTGTTTTTCCAATTGAGAGCTTTCTTCGATTACTTGTAATTTGAGATTCAAGTATTGAGTCCTAAGAGATTCATCCACTTCAAATCGATCAAATTTTGTTCGTTCGTTTATCTGCTGGCGAAGCACAAATGCATTATGTCTTTGAGTCAATTGAAAAGCCGCGTCCAATTCGGATACCAGACCGCTCGCTTCATACCAATCCAAGTAAATATTTATCGCTTGTTCATAAAGTACTTTGGATTTTTTATTTAGACTGATTGAGCTTGTGATATCTTCAAATACACTTCTTTTGAAATCCAATGACTCCAGAGCAAACTCCAGACATTCCTTTGATTTGTCCTTGAATTGAGATTCTTTGGTCAAATGATGTTTTTCTTTATAGACATTCGACAGTCCGATAAGAATATCACCAAACCAAATTTCATGAAACAGGTAATTTTTTTGTTCAAAATTTGAAATTGAATCAATATTAATTTCAAAGTTTGAAAAGGCTTGCAATGATTTACCATAATACAACTCTGCTTGGTCCCAATTCTCAGTCATCGAATACAACTCCGCCAGTTTCCAATAATACCTCCCTCTATCTCGTACATTTTGTATGCTATCGACTAAAGGTTCGCTTTTGTGCATTTGAAAGATAGCTCCATCCAAATTTCCCTCGGCGCGCAAAATTTCAGCGTTTAGCCCATCCAAAAGAGCTGTCGGCGTACCACTAGTATTCGCCCATTGTCTGAATAGCTCGAAATATATCCTTGCAGAATCCAATTCCATTTTTTCAATTTTGATTTCGCAGAGAGGGAAATAAATCTCTTCCTTGGCATTGGGTATCAATCCTTGATATTTTCGATATAGATTTTCACTTTCTTGTAGGTCTCCCTCAAAAAAGGCATTTTTCGCCAGATTATAAATACAATCCCAATACCCATAAACATCGTCCGTATCAAGCATGATTTCCGCACTTGCTTCCAAATATTTTCGAGCCCTCGAATAATCGCCAAATACGGTATAGATAGAGCCAATATTGATATACACCCAAGACAAATTAATGGAATCTCTATGCCGTTTGAATGGCTCGATCGCAGCTTGATAGTTTTTAAACGCTTTTATCGTATTGCCTTTTTCTTCGGCTAATAAAGCAATGTTGTAAGAAGATATGGCCTTGTTCATATCCGAAGAGTCGGGAATCGCCGAGTGAATGTATTCTATATCGGGCAACAGGTCTATTGGAAGCAATTCTGAATATTCCACGCCGACAAGAATGGACTGGCAATCAACCGTACTATTCCAGTTGGCATTTTTTATAAATTCCTTTGCTGCTTGATTCGCAATTTCTGCTGCATCAGTGTACTCTCCTTTATTAAAAAAATCTTTAGCTCTGGTCAAATTTATTGAGTCTCGATTCTCATCATTCTGACCTTGCAAAAAGGTACAAAAAAACATAAATAGAGCAATGCAAAATGACTTTTGCACCGCTCTTATCGCCCCATTATTATATTTTAATCTTTGATCAAATGTCAACCTAAATCTTAATTACCTTCTCTGTAATATTAAGGAATTCATTTCTAATTTGGACAAAATATACACCCTTTGGAAGATCCGTAATGTCGATTCCGTTATTTTCTATGGTAACTTTGGATATACTCCTTATGCGCTCACCTTGATTATTGAAAATGGTTGCAGATACCTCTTGTGTATTCAATCCTTGAATAAAAAGGAGGTTGTCCGCTGGGTTGGGAATTATTACAATATCCTGAGTCAAAGGATTTTCTGTCTTTAACGGCTTACCCGCATTTGTACATTGGACTACAGAATCCATACACTCGAAGGTAATAGGTACTGATTCAATATTTGTAAAAATAGGAGGTTGCGTATCAAAAATGATTTCAGCCTGGTTTTCTAAATTGCCACCAGGAAGATATGTATGGGTACAAATCTTGAATTTTATAAAGCTCTCAGTTTCATCATAAGAATATGATTTTGGACCATTTTGTTTTAATCCTGGTAGATGAATATTTTCGAAAGTAATTTCTAATAAATTTCCAGTAACTGTATAGGTATAGGCATATTCCGAATCAATAAACTTCAAGGTGCTTAAGTCCAATAATGATGCATCAAGATAATCTTTCAAAATTACATCAACAGCAGGTGCGGTACCTTCATTTTGGAATTGAATCTTATAGACAACTGTTTGTTGATCCGGGTGACTTGGAATTAAGCAATCATTATTTGCGGTTTTTTTATTCGGGTCGTGAGGATAACCTTTAGACGTATACGAAAAGTTGGAAATATCTGCTTTTCCAGCGCACTCAGAGCTGTACTTGGAGCCTACATTTAATATTACCCCTGTGCCAACCAAAGAAGTCATTGGTATGTAGACTATTCGTTGCTCTCCTGGTTGTAAGTTGTCATACTCCCATTTGAGTACTTGATTATATAATGATGAACCAACAACTGCAGTCTTTGACACATAAGTTACCCAACCATAGTCCAATATACCAGCGAAATTCAAGCTTAACTGGTCATCATCATAATAAAACTCAACACACCCGGAATCCACTGCATTTGTTGTGTTTTCGAAGATAAGCAAGAAGTAGTTTTCAATGTTTTGGCTTGGAGACCAGCTTATTCCTACTCTAGAATTGGCACCAGACGGCATGCTGATTTTACTATTGATATTGGTTCCTCCTCCAGTGGCTCCTGTGGCCTTACTTCGAATGATAGGTCCTTTTTTCTTGTAGCGCTGAAGAAAGTGGGTTTTGGTTGTATACCCAGAAGTATTTTTGGGAAACTGGTGGTCAAATTTATTTTGCCTATCGAAAAATCCATCTCCAAAAAGTGTAAATCTAGCATCGTTCACCGCTGCGTTCGTTGTATTGTATTCAACAAAACCGTCTTTCACAATTGACGTAGGAGATGTAAGAATCTTTAGAGAGGGGTTGTAAATCTGACTAAGGCCAGATTGAGACAGACCCATTACCAGAAATAAGAATAGGTAAGCATGTTTAGTACTGATCATAACACAAGATTTTAAATTCAAAAAAAGTCTTTCCGATCATATAATCAGAAAAAAAGAAATCGTGACACTTGCATATTCAATAATGAAATCCTGATCTAAAAAAGACCACCTTTATTCGTGCTGGGAAGGGCATGCAGAAATTGTGGCACTATCCCTAAGACATGCAGGCCGTGAATAATGCTGTTGATTTTGAAAATATTTTTTACCATGATCAGAGTTTTATTTCTCAACTCTGCAAATATTACATGGTCAGGTTGTGTAAAAGAGTGCAGCACTAATGCTACACTCTCGGAAAGACCTAACTTGCGTTAGATTGTCGTTTGAAGTCATATCTCATTAATAAAATCAATAAACTCTCCTTCGTGACAAAAACTTCATTGATTTCAATCACAAAACTATCTTCTTAAAACTGTCTAAGTCCCAATGCGGTTAAAAAAAGTTTGAAAAGAAAACTTGGAGGATATTCATCTTTGGAATGTAACAAGGTATTTCAATTCCTATTCATTTTCCTTGCTTAATCGTTGGTTATGCAAAATTAAGCCTTGACCGGCGGGTCAATTCAATTTATATTTATGTCACGTTTCTGAATTTCTTCCTTATATGGTTAGACAATATCTAGAAAAGCCCAACCATGTGAAGAGACCAGCAAGCTTATTAAAAGTGAATAGATCGAATAACGCCACATTGAAAAGCATACCGCTAAAGGGTAAAAATTTTGGTTTGACCAAACTTGAATATGACGAGTTGGTCACTAGTTTGAAGGAAGGCAAAGAAGATCTCTTCGAAAAAATATTCCTTTCACATTTTGATAATTGTAAGAAGTTTTTGATTACAAATCAACGCGCATCACAAGAGCTGGCTTACGATATTACTATGGATACTTTGATTCAATTTCGGCAGAGAATAATAACCAACAAAACAACATATGGAAACCTACGCTACCTATTTACAGTCATGGCCACTCAAAACTTAATAAAACACCATCAAAAATCTAAAAAATTAGACTTTAGCAATTTTCATATTGAAGGCTCTCCTCCCAAAAGTGAGGCCGTATATGATGCTTTGCAGTACGCCTGGGATACTTTGGAAAAAGAATCTAAATCTGTATTAGAAGAATATTATTACAAAAAAACTCCTTTAATCAAAATCGCAAATAAGCTTGGAATCTCAGATTCTACGATGCGTAAGAAAAAACAGAGATGTTTGGAAAAATTGCGCTCCTTATTTATGAATAAATACAACCCATCCAATGAAGAATAGTCTAAATCTCAATGAAGAAAAATTAAATGCATTCGCCAATGCTGTGGTACATTACAATATTGAAAAAGAACTCCGTTCAAGGTATGACAAAATATTAGCAGATAACACGTATCATACAAAAGAGACCCAATTCCAATTGTCGACTTTAGTAAAAGTTGCAGCTGTTGCTCTAGCTGTTTTTGGTTGTATCTTTTTGCTTCAAATGCCTCCAAATACACCTTCTATTCATACCACAGCACAAAATTTTCTAGACCAAACCCAAATTCTTGGCAATCCAGATATTACAAGGAAAGGTGCCAGTATTGCCAGTCCGATACGTCGAGAAGCAAACGATGCCTTCACCCAGAAAAATTTTCCCTTGGCAATAAAAAAGTATGAAGAGCTCAAAACACAAAGTGATTTTTCATCATTGGATCAGTTTTATCTTGGAATTAGTTATCTAAAAACCGATAACCATTCTATTGCCATTGAGCTTTTATCAGAAATCAATTCAGGTGAAAAAACCAAAACGGTAGAAACAAGTTGGCTATTGAGTCTGGCCTATATCCTCTCAAATCAGCAAATGAAGGCCGTACCGATGCTAGAACAAATAAAAAGAGACAAGAGATATAAAGCCAAAGAGGCAGAAGAATTGCTCAATGCAATCAATTGATTATTTAGGAGATTGACAAGGTAGAAAGTTAAGAGGCTTGTAATTGCACCAAACAATACTATTTCATTTTCGGTCTAAAAAATCTTGAAATACTGTTTGGGTAAGCGCAAATCCAAGTTGTTCGCGATCCTCTATTTTTTCACCTTTCGAATATATCCGCTTATCGGCTGTATAATCGTATACGCTGCATCCGTCATTATCAATAGTGCCAAAACCATTTGTAAAAATATAATGGGCGTAATTATTTTTTGAAGTCCCAAGCAAATTATTACCCCATGGAAATTCCGAAGTTTTGCCTCCTAATAATGATAACAATGTATGAGACAGATCAATTTGAGAACCGATATGTGAAACTATTGTGTCTTTTTTTTCCACTGCTCCTCCTAACCACACCATTGGTATATGAAAACGAGATGGTGCAACAAATGAATTTTCCTGCCTTGGCAATTGATGACCGTGATCTGCAATTATGATTAAAAGTGTATTATCCCACCATTCTTGCTTTTTAGCTTTTTTTATAAAATCACCAACCGCCCTATCTGTGTAAGCATGTGCACTTTTAAACTTGGCTATTTCTCCGTCTGTTCCAAATTTGTATTCTCCAGGAAATTCAAATGGCTCATGGCTTGAAAGTGTAAAAATGACATCAAAAAACGGCTTTTCTTTGCTTTTCTTCTGCTCTAAATATTTGTTGAATAAAACGTGGTCATGTGCTCCCCATTTTGAATTTTTGTCCTGGCTATGAAAATCATCTTCACTGATCAATTCATCTACACCCATATTTCTCAGATACGAAACCATATTCCCAAAATTAAGGTCTCCACCGTAATAAAATGAAGTTGTATAACCCAATTTTGACATGCTCCGAGGCAGGCTCGGCAAGCTTCTACTTTTGGCTGGCATTTTCATAATGCTGTGCCCAGGTTGGGGATAATAGCCACTGAGCAAGGCGACAATTCCCTTGTCACTTCGGCTTCCATTTGCATAGATAGAATCAAATAATATTCCTTCTTTAACCAAGGCATTCAAGTTGGTAGTAACTCCTGGCTCTCCTCCTAATGGTTCCACCAATTTGGCTGTTAGGCTTTCCCAAAGCACAACGATGACATTTGGTTTTTCTACTGATAATATTTTAGAAGGATCAAATTTTGAAACATTTAATGAATCAACAATTACGGTCTCTCGGTTTTTCTGAATTACATTTTCTGCCTCCACAAAATCCATTTTGACATACGGGTTTTCTCCTCCATGTACATTATAACTCGCAGACTTGGCAAAGCTCCAGACAAAGTTTTCTGCTGTATGATTAGCAATCATTTCTTCAGAAAAATATACATCACTCTGATTGATTGGTATCGTTTGGAATCCGCCTCTCATTGGGATGATTAAGCTCCCCACGGCAATCAATAAAACCAGAAAGTGCCAAATCGTACCTCTTTTCATTCTATCTATCCCTCGGTCCATTACTTTTTTGAACCCATAGAAATACAGCAATGAGGTAATCAACCAAAATAGAATGGAAGGAATAAGTACCATCGTCGAAACGGAAGCAAACATAGACTTTGGTGTATTCAAGAAGGTCAAAAACATGGCATTCAATCGAATCCCCCAAGCACCATAAAGCCCCAGATCAAAAAACATTAAAGCATTGATAAAAAGAAGAACAATGCCCGTATAGATGTAGAGTAGAGATTTTGTGATTTTATTCGAAATCCATGCCGATAAGGAGAGTATCAAAAATGGCACAGCAGCAATATAGGCAGACATGGAAAGGTCCAGCTTTATGCCATAAATCAAGGTTTGAAATCGTGTCCACAATTCAATCTTGTCGAATAAGTCCGAATGGTAAAACAAAAATAAGAACCGAGATATGGCAAAATACAATAACCACAATACCAAGTACAAAAAGCAAATTCTCAGTCTTGAGTAGAGTGGTGTCATATGATATGCTTCGGGTCTATTTCAATTCCAGCAGTGCCACATTTTCGATATGGTGGGTGTGTGGAAACATATCGACAGGTTGCATTTTTTTGGTAACATATTTTTCACTCAGCAGGTCCAAATCTCTGGCTTGGGTAGCAGGATTACAACTTACATATACAATTCTGGGGGCGGCAAGACTAAGCAAGGTTTTCACCACGTCTTTATGCATTCCTACTCGAGGAGGATCGGTAATAACCAAGTCTGGTTTACCGTGTTTTTGGCTAAATTCCGAAGTCAAGATATCTTTTACATCTCCTGCATAAAAGGTCGTATTATCGATTCCATTGAATTTTGCATTTTCTCTTGCATCGACAATTGCCGCTTCTACTTCTTCTATTCCTGTGACATGTTTTGCAGCATTGCTCACATATAAGGCGATACTTCCCAATCCAGTATACAGATCATAAATATTTTCGTCTCCTTTCAAATCAGCAAACTCCACTACAGTCTCAAAGAGCACATTTGCCTGAGCGGTATTGGTTTGAAAAAATGATTTTGGTCCGATTTTGTACTTCACATCTCTCAACTGTTCGATGATAAATGGTGATCCATGGTAAAGGATGATGTTTTGGTCTAGAATGGTATCATTATGCTTTTTATTGATCACATAATGCATCGAAGTGATTTGGGGAAATTGATCTTTCAACTGCTTCATCATTGGCAATACGGCATCATCCTCTTTGGCAAAAGACATGATCAACATCCATTGGCCAAGAGAAGTATTTCTCAAGATCATATTTCGCATCAGTCCCGTATGTGCGCGTGCATCGTAGTATTCAAGGCTGTGCTCTTGGGTATACTGTCTTACATAGTTTCTTATTTCATTGCTCAGGTCTTCTTGCAGGTGACATGTATTCACATCCACGACCTTATCGAATGCTCCTGGAGCATGAAAACCCAAGGCAGGAGATTGATTGATTTTGCCTTCAGATTGTACCTCTGCTTCGGTCAACCATCGTTTGTTCGAAAATGAATATTCGAGTTTATTTCTATAGTTGAAAATTTCTTGAGCCCTTTTGATTGGCTTAATTACCGATGGGTCTACATTGCCAATGCGAGTCATTGCATTTAAGACGGTATTCGATTTGAAACGAAGTTGAGCCTCATAGTCAAGGTGTTGCCACTTGCATCCTCCACATATACCAAAGTGCTCACACCTCGGCTCTACCCGATCTTCTGATTTCTTTTTATACTCTTTTACTATCCCTTGAAAGAAAGATTTTTTCTTTTTCAATACCAGAATATCCACCACATCTCCTGGGACGGCCTTATCGATAAAATATACCTTTCCTTCTGAATCTTTGGCTACAGACTTGCCCCTATCTGCCACATCTACCACAGGCACATCATAAACCATTTTTTTCTTTCGTCCCATCTGCTGAGTTGTAATTTTGGGCAAAGGTAAGATTGCCACGGGAAATGAGGTTTAAGTATGAATATTTTATATAAAAGTCTTAATTAAATAAAAGAATTACCTCGGCAATTTCTGAATTTCACTATATAGTATAGGTAAATATTTTATACATATTAGCCAAATGATTTCATCTGAGACAGAATCATAACCATGAATTATTCTATTACGGGTGTCAATTATCTTTCTACTGTTTGAAATTTTAATTTTGGGCTCTTCGCTTATTATACGATTCATAGCTTCACCAATTATTTCAATATTTCTCTCAACAGCTCTTTTTGTTTTCAGTTCACTTTGAAAAATCAGAAAGTCTCTTGGTTCAGGTAAGAATTGATTAATTTCCTCTATTGCTCTTTCAACATCTTCAAGCCACGTTTTTACTTTGATCTTCATACAAAAGTACTTTTACTTTGTCTATCTCCATTCGAAAAGTCTTGTTTTTTAAAGCCTTTATTTCAAGAAGGTCGATGGATCGATTTAGTAATTCTTCAATTGAAAATTTAAACTTGAAATAATTTTCAGCATATTCTAATGGGTCAGAAATATCTATCGATATCAACATATCTATATCACTTTCCTTTTTGAATTGAGAAGTCAAGACAGAACCAAACACATACAATTCTTTGACTTTGCAAATTTTACAAAGTTTTTTAATTTCTTCTATATGTCTACGCAATAAACTGTTCACGATACGAAGATAACGATTAAAATATTATACAAGTTCAGAAATTTTATGTAGAGGAACGTAATCACTGCATACTCACCCCATCAATCTGCGACCGATTAACACTGCTTGGTAACAACCCAAGATATTTGTACCCAACATTATTTTGAATCACACAATTATCCAGACGGATCATATTATTTCCAACGGCAAAAAGTCTATCAGAATTCTCAAATGAAGAATTTGGGTCTTTTTTGTTATCAATTATAGATACATTATTCAATGTAAGACTGCTACCGGTAGTATAAAAATTGACCAAAGGAACTTTACAGATATTATTACTGAATGTTGAATTGACAAAACTGATATCCTTCGAATCATTGATTCTCATTACTCCTGTGGTACATTTAGAGATCTTGCTGCTTTTCACCTTCATGCCTCTCACATTATTGAGGTACATACCGTATGTCCCTCCTCCCGCAAAATTGCATTTCTCAATTTCTACATTTCTACAATTTGAAAAATAACTCACTTCAGCTGTTCCTCCTTTCTCCTTCATGATAGTCAAATTCGAGATTTTCCAGTTTTTAGCTTGAAGCACAAAAAATGCTACAGCCTTTGGGTTTTTTGAAATTACCTGGGCACCCTTTTTACCAATTATTTGAAAGTTTTCCAATCCCGAAAAAAACAATTGACCTCCTATCGACCTAGTGTCCTCGATTTTCTTATCAATAATTCTACGTTCATCCTTGGTCATGAAATATACCAGGTCTTCTTCCAATTCATATTTTCCCTTTTTCAGATACATCACCGTATTGCTCTTGGCATTCGATACAATATCTTCAACACTTGAAACTGTTATTGTATCAATTTTACCACTCTCTACTTCCACTTCAACTGGGACTTCTGGCGGCGTTTGTTCTTCTTTTACTGGTGGTACTTCTGCAACTATAGGTGTTTTACTTGTGACCTTATTATTATCACAAGACGCAACCGATAGTCCTAAAAATATTATAATTATATATCTGCTCATTTGATCTATTTTGCTCAATTAAAAAGAATGCAAAGATAATAGAAAGTTCATGTCATTTAATTGTTGGAAGCCCTCTTTGGTGTTAATAAAACTCTAATACCGCAGTTCCACTTTCAAAATAATTGACCTATTTATTATTTCTTTCTATAAAATTTCCGATTTTGAGAAATCAACAATGAAGTGGTTTAATAACTCCAAAGCCATCAATGTCAGTAGACTCTTGTCTAAAGGTAATGCTTTTCTCTATTTGGTGAGATCGGTCATTATCCCCTGGACACTTTGCTGATGAGTTGCTCAAGAGCGCTAACCTCCTTCAACACTTGATCAAGTGTATCTTTTTATTCACACGCAAATAAAAAACACTCATGGTGGTTCTTGACGTATTTATTGGTTTGGTCTTTATCTACTTTCTTTATAGTCTATTCGTGAGTATTATTGCCGAATTATTTTCTACATGGATGGGAATGCGTGCCAGAATCCTTAGACAGGGAATTGATAACTTTCTGAACGATAAAGAACCTCATAAAGAAAGTAATAGAAAGGGGTTCATTAGTTGGATGCATGACCTTTTTCTGGTCGAGCATGTCAAATTTAGATATACGAGTGCTGGTCAATTTTATAATGAACCTACGATAAAATATCTGGCAAAAGTCGGAGAAAACAAGAGATATTCAATCAAAAACACTAAGCCAGCATACATCGAAAAGAGTCATTTCGTATCCGCAATAGTGAGTATGCTCCAACGTAGAAGCATCGGTGTAAATGAATGGGACAAGGTCAAATTTGCAATAGAAAATAACACCCTCAACCTCGAAAAAGAAACGCTTCAAATGTTTCAGGATTGGATGACTCAATCCAATGATAGCTACAACAAATTCAAAGCCCATATCGGTAATTCTTATGAAGAAGTGAATGATCGTCTCGTAGGGTGGTATAAGCGAAAAATTAGTGTTTTACTGTTTGTCTTTGGGCTTGTTCTAAGTTTTATAATGAATGTGGATACCTTTGAACTGGTCAATACGCTAGCCAACAATCCAGATAAGAGAATGGCATTAGTAGACAAGGCAATCGCTGCATCCGAATCTGAGACTTTCAATGTGACGACATTAGTTGATTCGATTGCTCTTGACTCCGCTTACCACAACACAAAAAAAAGTATCGACGACATCAGTAATCTATTAGGATCTGGATGGCAACATACTGCTTTGAAAGAGAAGAAAGGGTTTATGGCAAAAGCATCTTTTTTGTGGTCCGAAACAAATCCATTAAGACAAAAATTTTGGGGCTTTATCATCACCGCATTTGCATTGAGTATGGGTGCCAAATTTTGGTTTGACCTATTGAAAAGGCTGGTATCATTAAGAGGGTCAGGTGAAAAACCAGATGAACATAATATAAATAAAACTGATACTATAGCAGATAAGGTTATCTCTGATAATGGATTGAAGATGAATACTGATGATCCTGCCGTAATTGCTTTGAGTGAAAATCGTAAAAAGTGGGAAGCACAACCAGGTTTCGTAGCGGCAAACGTAAGGTATACAGAAAGCAATGAAGGTTTCATACTACTTACATTTGAAAAGGATCGGGCCATCGATAAAATGCCGAAAACGGTAAAAAATCCGCTAAATCCTACGGAGACAATAAAACTAGAATATCAAACGGGTACAAAAGGAAGTTTTGAAGAAGATGATAAAAAGCCTTTGGACGGTGCTCTTATTCAGTCGACAACGAATAACTGGGGAACACCTGCAGGAATAGTAATGGACAGAAGGACTAATAGTGAAGTTATCCTCACCTGCGGACATGTAATTCGAAATGATAAAACTGCATTCATCGACAATACTAAATCAAAGATATTCTACCAAGTTCCTGGTAAAAATGAATCCATAGAAATTGGAGAAGCCAAAAACCTAGTGCTATCATCGTTTTGTGATGCTGGAATAGTAGCCGTAAATAAAAACCTGCCCACAAAGATTAATGGGCTCCCGAAAATAAATAAAGTGCGTGAGGTTTCAATCCAAGATCGATTCAAAACTGAAATAAATATCCATACCCTTCGAGAAGACCCTGCAAATCCTGGGACAAGACTAAATGTAAAAGGTAAAATACTATTTACAGGGGAATCGCGCGCATTTAATGACCATCCATCTTCTGACATTAGATTTTATGATCTGTTTATGATTGGCGATATCGATGATAATAACACTGAGGCGCTCACTTTGGCTGGAGATTCAGGAGCTCTAATAACTGATAATTTTGGCAATCAAATTGGTGTTTTGGTAGGAGCTGTCGAGAGTGGTGGAAAACATTTTTCGTATGGAATTAAACTAACTGATATATTTGATATTTTACAACTAGACCCCATAAATAATGAAGAAAAGAATATTCACTTTGCTTAGCATTTTTCTGCTTGCGCTGTCATTTATAAATGCGCAATGGACAGGAACTGACAACTTAACAATCACTATTAATCAGCTGCCTAACAAGACCATTGATACCTCGATGGTTGTAGTAGGAAATATGACAATTAATGGTCAACCACTTGATGTTTCATGTGCCGTATCTAATATTGTTGAGTTCAAAGCTGTAGACACCGGTAGTGCATTGTCGCTTACCATATGTGGCACAACAAAAACGTACCAATATTTTCCAGATAAGGCTGTTATTAGCAATGGAAATAATTTTAGCTTCACATTTTCTAAAGTGGAACAGGCACCTACCAAGTTTGATTTTCCAATCGACTCTACCAAGTTGAATGTTTATTATGATGCTATTGTATTAGAAAAAGGATCTCCCGCTCAAAAGGAAATAATTTTTAAGAAGTACAATTTGACCAAAACATCTACTCCGCACATGTTTTTGGTGAGTTTTCACAGCGAAATTCAGTCATCTGATGTGCAATCTGCTGATACCAAAACAAAAACACCAACTTTCAATCTTTCTGCAGCAACAGGAATCAATGTCACAAAACTGGCAGATGGATTGGCCAAGTTTATTTCTTCACAATTCAAGAAAGAATTGACCATTTCATTCTTTAATCGATTGACGGAGAAGCTTCAAGATCCTGATACGCGTGATCTTCAAGTACTTTTCGAAAACACCTTCGGGCAACTGGAGTTGATCGGTGACAAGTTCACACATTATGAAGCCTACCTTGCTTCACTTCGACAAAGCATGGAGCTCGACTGTTATCAACTTCCGCAGCAATTCGAAAAGCTGCTCGATGATCCCACTTCTCAATTAAGCAATGCTTTGGACTCCATTCCAAATGTTCAGTACATCCTGGATAATGTTCTCAAATTTGGATTGGAATTAAAAGATTCTGTTCATATCGGTCGCGCTTTTGCTGATCTGGACTTCAGTAAAAACGTAGGGCTTGCTCCAGTAGATCAAAACCTTAAAGGGTCATTAGAGACTATTCAACTGCTTTCTGAAAGTCTTAGGAATATTAATAATGGACCTGATGACTCATATTGGATTTCTGAAACACAGATGGAGCATCTTGTTGAAGATACCACCCTTCTCAATATCTATTTTGGGTTGTTGGCTGAAAAATCAAAGATAGATGGCATAAGACTAGCTTCTGATTCTCTATACAATATTTTTACAGATTCTAAGGTGACCAAAATCAGAGAGTTGCTGGATTCGGTAATAGAGACTATAAAATATATTGAAGATATTATTCAATCCGCCAAAAAAGGAATGAACAACGAAAACAAAGATATAGTCGCAATGCAATACTACAATGCAGCTACAGAATTAATCAGTTCTTCCAATCACATGGCCCCATTAATGTCAAAACCCGAAGCGCAAAAATTAAAACATTTTGACAATATTGCCAGCGACGTCAATGATATGACGCAATCATTTGTGACGCAAAAATATTCTGTTGGCCTGTTATATTTGTCTAAGGTTTTGACAGGAATTGACAGTACTAGTAAAACAATAAAAAAGATAAATGGTGTGCTTGGCAACCAGGGATTGTTCTTTGCACAAATGGCCGAATCCGAAACTTCAGATGATGTAGCTGCCATCTTAGAAAACTTTGCTGCACCTACTGGTTCGTGGAGAGACAAACGCACGGCACAATGGAATATCGCCTTGGATTCTTATATCGGTCCAGCTTACTATTATGTAAAGAAAAACGATACCAGATTGGCATTTTCTACTCCAGTAGGAGCATCAGTGACCATTCCCTACAATAATTTTACTTTCTTTCTTAGTGCCCTTGATCTGGGGCCACTGACGTCGTTTCGGTTGACTAATGACACCTCACAAATAGCCAAGGTATATTTGAAAGAGATTCTATCTCCAGGAGCTTTTGTGTCAATCAATTTTGGTGACAATTATCCTGTAACGCTAAATGTTGGCTATCAACAGTTTCCATTATTGAATAAGGTGGGAACAACCGAGAATGCGGTGAATGTAACAAGAGAAGGAGGATTTTCTGGAAGTATCGTAGTGAATATTCCATTATTTACAATGTACAATGACCCCAAGGATTAGGGTGTAAATAGTTAATTTGATTGAATCGCTAAATTGCAGCTGGAACTGTGATTTAGCGATTTTTGTATTAACACAAATCTTTTTTACACCAAAAGAACATCTCCATCCATCTCCTTAGGTCTTGCTACATTCATCACCTCCAGGATTGTTGGAGCTACATCTGCCAACTTCCCATTTCGAATTTTAAATCCTTTTAGTTCTTCATTATTTGTGATGAAAAATACCGGTACCATATTAGTCGTATGTGCAGTATTGGGCGATCCATCTGGATTGATCATTATATCACTATTCCCATGGTCTGCAATAATCATGATCGAGTAGGCATGATCCAACATCTTCGGTACCAAGCGACTCAAACAGCCATCAATAAAACTCGCCGCCTTCTTACCCGCTTCAAAATCACCAGTATGACCAACCATATCTGTATTCGCATAATTCAAACAAATAAAATCTGGCGTTTCCTCCTCAATGTTAGAGATCAATTTGTCAGTCACTTCTTGAGCGCTCATCTCAGGTTGTAAATCATATGTAGCCACATCAGGTGAAGCGGCCAATATTCTATTTTCATTCTGAAAGGGCTCTTCCCTACCTCCGGAAAAAAAGAAGGTGACGTGGGGATACTTTTCAGTCTCAGCAATTCTGACCTGGCTCAATCCATGTTGTTCTAACACTTCACCCAATGTATTTACAAGGTTGTCTTTTTCGAATATGACCTTCAAGCCTTCAAAGCTTGAATCATAATTGGTCATGGTCAAATAATTGAGGTCCAACGTATGCATATTATATTCATGGTTATGCTCTTGCGTCAATACCTTCGTCAATTCTCTTGGTCTATCGGTACGGTAATTATAAAAAATCACTGTATCTCCATCTTTGATATTCCCAACTGAATTTCCACCTTCTACCCGCTGTACTGCTTCCATAAACTCGTCGGTTGTCCCAGCGTCATATTGCTCGGTTACGAATTGCAGAATATCTTCACTTGGCTCACCTATTCCATTCACTAAAAGATGATACGCTTTTTGCACACGTTCCCATCGATTGTCACGATCCATTGCATAGTACCTTCCTATTGCTGTAGCAATTTTTGCATTTGATCCTTCAATTGCATTTTGCAGTGTCGTGAGATAGTCAATTCCAGATTTCGGGTCAGTATCTCTCCCATCCAAAAATGCATGAATGAATACTTCAACGTCCTCATGCTTCATAATATCACAAAGTGCCAAAAGGTGGTTGATATGCGAATGAACACCTCCGTCCGATACCAAGCCCAACAAGTGAATCCGCTTAGTTGTGTTGCTAGCTTTTTGAATTCCTGCTTTGAGTACAGGATTATCTGCAAGTGTATTTTCCTTGATTTCCTTGTTGATTCTTGCCAACTCTTGATATACAACCCTTCCTGCACCAATGTTGAGGTGACCCACTTCAGAATTTCCCATTTGTCCTTCTGGGAGACCTACTTCTTCTCCGAAAGTGATCAATTCTGCATTGGGGTATTGGTGGTACAAATTATCTACAAAAGGTGTCTCTGCTTGGGCTAGGGCACTCACTTTGGGGTCCAACCCATGTCCCCAACCATCGAGGATTATTAAAGCTGCTTTTCTTGTCATTGTATTTCTATCTCTTTCGCCGCAAATTTAGCAGTGCAAATTACAAAGGTGTAGTATTGAGATAAATTATTTTAAGACGTGAGGGGACTCGGGCATTTTTTAACCACTAGGAACACTATGTTTCACAAGGATTAACAAAGATTTTCCCAATCACTTTGCGATTTTAAAGATCCAAATCTTATCTATCAGCTTTTAAGCTCTTGGATGTTTTCTAATTCAATTTTCGACAACTCTATTAATTCTTTCTTTTCATAAAGCTGGTCCAAGCTAGAAACGGGAGTGTCTTTACTATGCTTGTAATTAATATAGTCCTGGAATATTATTCCTCCCACATTTCTTTGATTATAAGCTGATCTAAACCTCACTCCCCCGCCATTTACATGAAAGGAATAAGCCAGATAATCCATCGAAAAATCTTCTTTACTGATCCAATACATATAGACATCATCATGATCATCGCCACCGCCCTCTTGATCAAAAGTCACTTCGATTTTGTAATAGTCTTTACCCAATATTTTACTTTCTCCTGCCAACCTTTTATTGACGGCCTGATCGTTCAAAAATGATGGGAGGAAGGCAAAATAATGTACAGAATTTACACTATTAGAATATCCTCTCTTCTTCTTTTCTGTGAGTTCAACCTCTTGATTATCTACTGTTCTTTTGAAACCATCATTGGTCAGGATGTCTTTTGTTTTGCCGTCTTTTGAGTGGCGTTCGTATCTAAATTCACCTTCTGCAAAATGAAATTCGTAGTGATATTTTCGAAAATCATATGCGTAGTGGGCATTTTTATATTTTTCTCCACCATGCTTTTTTATGGCTGCGTTTATGATTTCATTTGCGCTCATTTTCTGAGCATTGGAATGGAAAAAAGGCAAAAGTGCCAAAGCAATAATTATTAGTTTCATTCTTTGATTTTGATTTACTCGATACAATGTATGATAATCAATCTTGTTCAAAGAGCAATTGGAAAAATTATAAATGCGATATCGATTGTTGTTTCAATGACATTTCGCAAAGAGCTCTTATGAGCCCTTACCTTCCCACTTTTGTGATATACCAAATTAATCCCCGCGTTTTTACTCCTCTAATTTCCAATCCCTAGTTTTCTCATCACTTCTTCCTTTTTATTTCTTGAGATTGGCACTTTGATGCCATTTTCCAGTAACAGGGTAAAATTTGCCGCTCGTATAAACTTGACCACCTTATCAATGTTGACCAAATAACTTCTATGACATCGGATAAAATTTTGTTTTGGAAGTTTTTCTTCTAGGGCTTTCAGTGAGCAGTGGACAAAGTGTTTGGAAGTTCCATTATAGACGTAAGAATAGACATCTTCTGATTTGACGAAATTAATATCATCGGGGCGAATGAACAGGTAGCCATCCAATGTTTTAAAACAAAGTTTTGATTTCATTTTAGTGGTATAGTAGTGAATAAAAGCTGGAATTGGAAGAACATCTTTGCATCTACCTTAAGGTGCACTTTAATGCACAAAAAGTAACCTGACAAATGCATCAAAACTAAAATTCACTAGTTGTTTGATGAAGTATCCAGAAATACATTGGGATTCCCTTCGAGGACAAAGCCTGCCCAGTAATATGGGGCACTATATTCATCGTGAGTTTTGAACGACTCCTTTGTCATTTCCAAGGCTTTATAGAGACTCATTCCTTTGGCCCAGTTAGTATACATATCTACCATGATCTCAGCGGTTGCAGGTTCATTTACCTTCCAAAGGGTTTTGATTACGGTTTGAGTGCCATTTTCCAAAAAGGCACGAGAGAGAGTTTGAACCCCTGCGCCATAAGAATGTAGACCTATTCCAGATTCGCAGGCTGAGAAGACCACGACTTCGGGTAAATTATTTGACTCATAAAGTTCAAAGCCATACAATTCTTGAATTACGTCTCGAGTAATAATATAATTGTCATATCTATTCGTTGTATTGGATCTAGCGTGAGTAGATAAATGCAACATTTTCTTGCCTGAGTAAATTGAGTTTGAAGCTGAAAAATTGCGCCCAGCAATAACATCTTGTGTTATTCCTAAAATTCTAGAAATCTCCTTACACTCTTTTAATCCCAATCTCAATTCAGGATATTTTAATTTTTCCATTGAACTGCGTTTTTTATCAGAACTGTAGCTTACAATATTTATATCTGGTAGTGTAATTAAATTTTCGGAGATCGATAAAATTTGAGCAATATTAGAAAACTGATAGATGTTTTTTGCTTCCGTAAAAACTTCTGAAAGTGGGAAATTGACCAAAATCCCATCTGCAATTATTGCTAAGTCCTTGGTTTCACCTTTTGGATAGATTTCATTAAATAATGACTTGATTTCAACATTCAGTTCTTCTTTATTATTAATATCATGATATGCTTTCGACAACAATGAATCTACTTTTTGTGTGTCAAATCTGAATATTCTTAATTCATTATTGTGATATCTATATGCAATGTAGTTATCTATATCCCGAAAAAAATTGATCAAATATTTATCCTTTATAAAAGGGTCCAGCTTGACTATAGGAATGTTCTTTCTATGATACTTTGCAATTTCTACAGCTTTTTCTTCTAAAACATAACTATTAAACAAATCTTCATAAAGTGGATCATCAAATGGAAGCAAAGTTTTGAAGTTATTAATTGAAAGCAGGATTTCGCTTATTTTTTTCCTTAAAATCTGATCTTTCACCCCATTAATTGGGTCCTTAAATACTTTTTGCCGATGAAGATCCTGAGATCGAACTTCATAGAATTGATTGATGATCAATTCTTTTAATTCATCCTCCACATGTTCTCCTTGAAAATATAGATCGCAAATCATATTTAGGTTGTACAAATAATAGTCCTGCAAATGGATCGTAGAACGGCCTGGAAATGTTTCAGAGGCTTGTAGGCAAATATCTATTAATTTACGCACTTCTTCTGCTCTATAATTATTTACGCTATTCTCATTAAACGGTTGACTTCTAACAAATGAAACATATCGTTGAATTTGATCAGAACAAGTAAAACTATAGTCCAATTTGCGTTGAAATATTTGGTCTTCTTCTGGTGATAAATTACTTCCAAGCGCAGTGGTCAAGGCTCGAAAATAAAGCATTGTGCAAGTAGGTTTGTCAAATTTATCAATTGCTTCATTAAAATATTTAAGACTCATAGTGGAATCTTCACGAGAATAATAGTATCCAAAATTCTGTAATACCGTCATACTATCCTCTTTGGTCTTGGCATTAATTTCTGCTTCACATAGCACTTGAAAATAAGAATTGGATATGTCCATGGTACTCAATTCTTCCTGATAGAATGCTTCTCGCATCAAACCATTAAATGTTTTGGCATAACGTTTACTTATTAATAATGACAATTTATTTTCTGATTGATGATAATCTTCAAAGTTTACCTCATTCATTAAATGTATAGTTATAGATCGAGCAAGAATATCTCTCAATCCACTTAACGAATCTGAATTTTTATTGCTTTGTATAAGGTAAATGCCATATAAGAGAGTCGAGTACAGTTTTTCAGTCTCATGAATAGTTTCATAGTGCTTAGCTAATATTTGAATTAGTCGAATTTGATTATACCACCCTTCATAATCTTTAGGTTTAACTTTCAGAATCGACTTTATTTTAAAAAGCTCCTCAGGGTTCAATTCATTGAGTGTCAGTTTAGAATTTACCCTGATAAATAATTCTGTTTCAAGTTGCACTTGACCAACTTTATCCAAATCTATAGAATAGTCGGATTTATCAACCTCGATAAGATTATTTTGATTGAAAATAATTCTTTGTATCTGATTTACTTTGGGGTCGACATCGTAAATATTCTTCCTATCCAATCTGTAATTTAATAGTGATAAAGCATCATTACTACCCTGTAAGATTAGGCTATCAATTAATGTTTTTGCTATGATTGTATCAGGATTTGCGCACACCGCTTTGCAAATGTTCTTATACATACTCTCATTATCCTGACATGAATATGAAAAAACAATACAAATAAAAACTAGATTCTTAATGCTTGAATGAATCTTCATTTTATAGAAGATTTTGATTAAAACGAAATTACACTTTTAAAACTTCATGTAAGCTAATCAAATTTTATGATCCCTCTTGCGTTTCAGAAACCCTTAAATTTTCCATATATTCAAAACTATTAAGTCTAATATCTTCAATTTTCTCTGGTTCTACTTTAAAAATTTCACCTAAATATTCGCTTTCACTTTTGAACAATGATTTTATTTCCTCATCATTTTTATTCTTAAAACTGGCCATGCGTATTAACTTCATAACCGTGTTATAACTGTTAAATTTAAGTCTTGAAATACTATCTAATGGAATGTTTGCTGGTTGTTTATTTTGAGTTTCGGGTAATATAATTGGAGTTATTAACTCTAAGTCTTCTGAAATAATACTGTTTGGACATAACCCCCCTTCCAATAATTTTTCAAACAAATCATTATAGTAAATGCTCGTGAATTCAGCGATCGAATCATTTAGTTCTTTTCCCTCATATTCTTCAAAATACGCCTTCATTTCTTCTTTAGTAAACTCAATTTTTCGACAGCAATTCACTAAAGTCTCAATCATTTCTGTTTCAATTATAGATATTGGAAACTTATTGAAAATATAATTGGACTCTGCACAAGAAATGCTTCCTGTCTCTCCTTTGCGATTATTAATAATATTTTTTTGTTCTTCCGAAAGCAAAAAAGTATAGGGGTTTGCAATGTCTCTTGATGATCTCATTAAGTTTAAACAACCATTTTCTTTAATTATACATCCAGAATAAATCCAGCCCACCGAATCCTTTATTACATGTAAATGTGACGCATTTATATAATGAATAATCTCATGCGTAAGAATGATTGGATCTCTAAATAAGGTATATGGAATTCTTATGTAGTGCTTTTCGATATTATAGCTTGGATTGCCCCCTTGAGCGGAAATATGAATCTGGACTTTAGAGGAGTCATATGGTGTAGAAAAGTTCAAATTAGAGACCTCATAACTTTTGAATTCATATTTGAGCTCAAATTCTTTTGAAAGAAAACTTGACCATTTCACAA
Source organism: Saprospiraceae bacterium (assembly GCA_965230575.1). GTDB lineage: Bacteria > Bacteroidota > Bacteroidia > Chitinophagales > Saprospiraceae > CAJXUU01. The sequence continues at coordinate 1,608,051 of OZ246013.1, read as the reverse complement.
CAGTATCTACAAATGCTGGATTGACCTTTTCAATTATACTGCTGTCAAAGTAGTAATCAAGATCAATTTTGGTTAATATTTCTACAGGCGGTGGTGGTGGTTCTATTGAATCTCCGCAACTGAAAAGACAAATACTAAGAGTAATAGCTATGAAAAATATGGTTTTCAATTTGTTCAATTGTAAAAGCTTGGTTTTCAATTTGTTCAATTGTAAAAGCTTGGTTTTCATCTTATTCAATTTATTAATCATAAACTATATGTCCATGCCTATGAACAGAATCAAGTTTTGTGTATGTTGTACCAGCACTATTCAATTCATAATAAACCACATCATTTACTGTGACGTTGGCAAGAGCAATCGCCATGTCAATTAGATGTGTTGGAACGATGAAAGTAGCTTCCGAACCGTCTTCGGTTTTGATTTTTAATCGACTTATATTATCTGTGCCTACCGTATAACCATTATTAATCCTATGGCCATTACGATGCCAGGGTGCATCACCTCCATGATCGCTTATACTGTGATAATCAATGTTGGTAATTGGTGTGCCTGTAAATAAATTATCACTTGAGTCCAGGTTTTGTGTGGCTTCCACAATTTTAGGCAGGCCTTCGAATGTATTTACCCTTACATAGTATTTATCTCCTATAGCTAAGCTTCCTAAATCATTCTTATCATATAATGCGATATAAGACTCACTATGGGCTTTACCTTGATGCAATTCCAACATTCCATAACTACCAAATTTTGGAGTCGCTATCACATATCCAGTAGCATACTTACCATCAAATAGAGGTATATTGTAATCTGCATATTTGTCCTCTGTTTCAGCATTATTCGTACAACTTAACGTAAAAATGATACAACTTATCAAACAAATTAATATCAATTGGGGATTGGGTCTGACTAACATTTTTAAAGATTTTATAGTGATAAATAATTATTGTTTCCTCAACATTATCGTATAAATAATAACACTATATTCCTGAGCATACCATTGCTCATTCCATCTTTCAAATACATTACAGTATTATTAATTTATAATAACACTAAGTATATTAGACGATACTAATTGTAACCCCTTTCCTTAAATATTTTTCAGAATCTAAATTTCTAAAGCCTTAGATGGCCTTCATTTTTATCGGTGTAATTGATCATTATAAAACATTAATTTTTCATGTTATTTGGTTTTTGTAAGCAATAATTCTAAATTTCTTTTCGCACTTTCCTCTCTACTCTTTTTCAATGCCTCTATAGCATCCTCCAGTCTTTCTACATAGACATATGCCACTCCGAGCCATTCATATCCTTGACTTTGTGATTGTTGATCCAAGTTTTGAGAAACATGCCTTTCAAAGTAAGGAATACTCTCTTCAAAAAGATTGCGCGAAAAGTAATGTTTCCCTTTCTCAAAATCTGTTTTCCCAATAGTATCTATACTCTTTTTGGAGTCTTCATCAACGGGGTCTATGATTTCGGTTACTATCTCATCCATCATGAAGGATTTTGTATTATATTCCATAGTCCACCACCCCGCAAATACCAATACGCCTATAAATGATGCTGCAGCAATCCATTTTCTAATTGTCCATTTAGGATTTGTCGATTTATTTTCCAACTCAGTGCTTGCCATGCTTCGAATTGAAGCACCATCACCCGGGGCTGCTTGATTTTCTGACGCTCTTAATCTATTCAAGGTAGTCATCATATCCACCTCCAATAGCCCTTCACTTATAGCTTTGGCAGAATCATAATTCTCCACGGCTTTCTTCAAAGAGCTGTTGTTTTCCATCTCAGTCTCAAATCTCTCCAATGCCTCACCTTCTAGTAGGCCATTCATATAATCATCGATATATTCGTAGACATCTTCCACTATCTCAATGTTTTTTTAATTTCTGGATTTTGCTCCAAATAATCCAAAAGTGCCTTGAAACACTTGTATTTTTTCTTTTTAGCCATATTGTCACTTTTATATCCCATCATATTAGCAATCTCCTTCATACTATACCCATTGGCCCAAAACATGAGCACTTCCTTACAGTTTTTGCCAAGCTTTCCTAGAAGGTCATTGAGGTTTTCTATTTTTGTTTGGTCCAGCAATAAGCTCTCAGGGGTAGTATCGGATCGAATATCATATTGATCATCTATATTTTCTGTGTGGGTTTTATTTTCCTTTTTGGATTTATTTATCCACACAAACTTGGCAATTCCACATAAGTAAGAATACAAAGTACTTGTGATGACCATATCCTTATTTTTGATCACCGTCTTTACAAACTGCATTAATGTAGTACTAAAAACTTCTTCAAAATCTGATGATTGCCCTCCATATTTTTTAATTACAAAATTTACCTTGTTTCTTAATACCTCATCATAATATAGGATTTTAATTGCCTCATCAAGACCAGGTTTACCCGATCGGATTTTGGAAATTATATTTTCTGTATTATTATTGATCTCTGACACTAAGTGCGTATGTGGGAATGAAAAGTGCCCTAAATTACACGCTTTTAACTAAATAGAAAACTTTTTCATATTAGAGGTCAATATTAAAGGGTAAGTGGTAATATTTAATTTTCTACAAACACTGTAATTGATTTAAGTAGAAATTATCACTATAATTCGTTTCCACACTCAATTACTTTTCCATTATGTTCATGGCAAAGCTTTAGTTCCCACACCACATTATCGACAATCATAAGAAAGACTTCCGACCCATTTGGTCTATCTCTAAGTATATTTTTGGCCTGTTCAATTACTTCATTTGTACAGGGATAGTATACTATCACTTCTGATTCTTCTGGAAAGATTAAGCCTATTTTCAGATCTGTCTTATTACTTAGGCTTTCTACAATAATGTGACCTTCCCTATGCCAAACTATTTCCTCAATTAATGGATTTTCAAATGAAATATTTGGCAGGGACATGCCTTGACAAACAAGCAAAAATGAAATTAAAACAATTTTCATGACATATTTTTTTGTGTATAATCAATTTAATCCAATTGGTTGAACAATCAAATTAAAGGTAATTTCCAATAATTGCAAACATTAAGTTATCGTTATCCAAATGATAGATAATTATGAACTCTTCCCTGCATATGATATTTAAATACATTTATACCTAAAACCCTATATTCACGCGAAATAAATATCCATGCCCATAAATATTAAGCACACCCCATGAATCAAAATATGCTGCAGAGGGTACAACTCCTACTCGCTCAAGGACGAATCGAAGAGGCACAAAAGCAATTGATGTCCTATCTTCAGGATGATCCCAGTAGTGAGTTTGGTAGATATATGATGGCATACATTCTATTCTTCAAAGGAAGCTCCAGAGAAAGCGAACAAATCTTGCTGCAACTGCAATCCGAAGACCCAGAAAATACGGGTTATCTCGCTCTTCTTGCTGAAATCAATTTAAAAGAAGAAGAATATGAAGCTGCAGAAGCCAAAACAGATTTCTTGCTTCAAATAGCTCCAGATGAAGTACGGTTTCACAACCTAAAATCCAGGTTGAAGTTTGCACAACGGTATTATGACGGAGCACTCAAGTATGCCAACTCAGCTTTGACAATCGACCCTGAAAACTTGGAAGCCCTGAATCAAAAAGCGCTTCTCGCAGGGATCTTAGGCGATAAAAATGTGGCCACGAATACCGTATTAGAAGCCTTGGAGAAGAGTCCAGAAGATCCATATACCATTGCCAATCATGGGCATCAATTATTGGCGCAGGGCAAGGTAAAAGAGGCACTTGAAAGACTGTCAGAAGCACTCCGATTGAATCCTACAAATAGTTTGGCCAGATATGCCATGCAAGAAGCATTGAAGTCTAGGTTTTGGCCCTATCGATTGTTTTATATGTACATCCGTTTTATGGGTCGGCTCACCGCTCGGGGGTCTTGGACGGTCATTGTCGGTGCCTATATTATCTATCAGGCGATACTATGGCTGGGTCAGACATATGAGGCGCTTGCTCCGTTTTTAATGCCAATCGCATATGTATTAGTGGCCTTCTTTTTGCTCAGCTGGATTATTAGTCCATTGATGAATTTGTATCTGCTCACCAATAATTACGGTCGATTGCTCCTTGATGATGAGGAAAAAAAGATGGCAAAACTCACTGGACTTTCTCTTATTTTGGCCACCCTTTCATTCTGCATTTGGTATTTCTTGGGAATTGAGATTTTTATGTTTGCTGCTTTATTTTTTGTAGCCATGATGATTCCGTTAGGTAGCTTTCTCATTCCATATAATAAAGCTAGTAAACAAAAATTGATCTATATTACAGGTGGAATTTTCGTATTTGGAATGTTAGGCATTGTACTGAATACTATTATGTTGCTCAATATTGCATTTATTGGCATCTTCCTTTATCAGTTTATTGTAAATTCAATGGCTATTAGCAATTCTAGTAGGAAAGTTGAAAATTAATAAAGATTGATGATTGAATTAATGAACCGTTTTTGTTTCCTATTTCTATTTGCTTTTGGTATTACAAGCTGCACAGAATATGGATGTTCAACATCGGATTGGATAGGTACATATGACAAAATAATTGACGATAAATGCAATTCGGTCTTTTACAATTACAACTTGACTATTACGGAGGGTACATGTGAAGATTGTATCAGCATTGGTGCAACCACTGACTTGATTATAAATCAGAATTGTACCATAGATCGTAAGTCTACCACTTTAGGAAATATTGTTATGTCTCTTGATGGGAATTTTTTGAAAATTTCTGTTCCTGACGTAAATTGCTTTGTGACATATAGAAAGCAATGAAGTGATTTAATAAGTAATTTGACCTTCTTAGTTTATTGGAGTAGGAAAATGGAGTGACACAAAATCATTTATCATGAAAAATATTGATCTTGCCTTTTTAGTCCTTTTCATAGGATTTTCATTTACACGTTGTTCGACAGATGAATGCAAACAATCTGATTGGGTCGGTACATTCATTAAAACCAATGAGGTCTGTGATAATGGTGGTGTTCCTTTGTTTGAGGACAGTATCGCTTATTTTGCAGAGACCTGTGCCAACTGCATTTCTAGCGGTTCTACCAAAATCTTTGAATTTGACGAAAACTGCTCATTCACAATTGAAACACCATTGTTCGGAGAACTGATTACTACTCTGGATGGAACTACGCTACGTGTTTCGGCTCCATTGCTAAATTGCTCTGCGACTTACGAAAAGCAATAATTGAAACCAATCATTCATTTTATTCTAATATTTTGATGTTAAATTGAATAAATAAATCAAGGATTCGAAATAATCTTCTTTTCCATTTAATCTTTCCAGTTTTCAATCTTTAATATTCTTTTTAATCCTATCTTCGCACTTGGTTTTTTATTAGCTAATTCGACGAACACAGACTATGAGGCAATATGACAGATATTTGATCACATCTGCACTCCCCTATGCCAATGGACCACTACATATAGGCCACCTTTCTGGTGCTTATTTATCCGCAGATATTTATGCCCGTTTTAGGAGGATGATGGGCGAGGATGTAGTCTTTGTTTGTGGATCAGATGAGCATGGTGCAGCGATCACGCTTCGTGCTGCCAAAGAAGGCAAAACACCAAAGGAAATTGTAGACCACTATCATGAATTGTTCAAAACTACCTTTGAGCGCATAGGTGTATCTTTTGATATCTACCACAGGACTTCTGCAGACTTGCATCACAAAACATCCCAAGCCTTTTTTACCAACCTTTACGAAAAAGGTGAGTTTGAAGAAATAGAATCCGAACAGTATTTTGATGAGGAAAAAAATCAATTTTTAGCAGATCGATATATCTCAGGCACTTGCCCAAAATGCGGCCATGAAGAGGCATATGGAGACCAATGCGAAAATTGTGGCTCGACATTGAGTCCAACTGAATTAATCAATCCAAAATCAACCATTTCTGGTGCCACTCCCATTCTTAAGAAGACCACGCATTGGTATCTGCCGCTCAACAAGTATGAAGCATGGCTGAAAAAATGGATAGCCGAAGGTGTAAAAGATGGAGAGCAGCTGCACGATCCCGCAGAATGGAAAAATCACGTGCTTGGTCAGTGCAATTCATGGATTGATACCGGTCTGAATCCGCGATCGATGACCAGGGATTTGACCTGGGGAGTCGATGTGCCACATAATATCAAGGGACACGAAGGAAAGAAGCTTTATGTCTGGATGGATGCCCCGATTGGCTATATATCAGCGACCAAACAATGGGCTGAAGACAATAAAAAAGATTGGGAGCCCTACTGGAAAGATAAGGATACTGCACTATTGCATTTTATCGGAAAGGATAATATTGTTTTTCACTGTTTGATTTTTCCTTCTATTCTAAATGCACATGGAGATTATATAATGCCTGTCAATGTTCCCGCCAATCAATTTGTGAATTTGGAAGGAGACAAACTTTCGACTTCTAAGAATTGGGCAGTTTGGGTACATGAATATCTTGATGATCTGCCAGGAAAAGAAGACGAACTGCGATACTGCATGATCAAAAACATGCCCGAGACCAAGGATAGTGAATTCACATGGAAGTCGTATCAAGAAGCAAATAATAATGAGCTGGTAAATAATCTGGCCAACTTTGTTAATCGGGTTGTGGTACTTACGAATAAATACTACGATGGCAATGTTCCAGAATTTGATGAAGGGCAGGACCTCATTGGTCCCGATGATCCTATGGATGCAGCCTATCATGACTCGGAATTGCTTCGGTTATTCGATGATTTACACCTAGTAAGTGATTACATTCGTCAATTCGAATTCCGAAATGCACTTCAAAAAATCATGGATATCTCATCAAAGGGAAATCAGATTCTACAAGCGAATGAGCCATGGAAAAAACAAAAGACTAATCCAGAGGAAGTTACTGCCGTAATGAATCTGGCACTTCAATATGTTGCCGCCTTAGGCACTATTATCAAGCCTTTTTTGCCATTTACATCGGATAAAATAAGTGCTTTATTGAATCTGCCAATGGTCGATGACAATTCGGGACTGTTGGAGTTGATGAATACCTTGTCAGAAGGAGAACATTTGCTAAAAGCGGGTCATAAAATAGGTACACCAGATCATATTTTCTCTAGAATAGATGATGCCGTAATCGAAACTCAAATCGAAAAACTCAAGGCCAACGCAAAACAAAAAGATGAAGCTTCTAATGCTTCGAATTCAATTCCTATCAAAGATGAGATCGCATTTGACGACTTCATGAAAATGGACATTCGCACTGCAACTATTACTGAAGCTTCAAAAGTAAAAAAAGCGGACAAGCTACTTCAAATCACACTTGATCTGGGCTTCGAAACACGGACTGTGGTATCGGGTATTGCCGAACATTACAAACCAGAAGACATTATTGGACAACAAGTAAGTCTCCTGGCAAATCTGGCTCCTAGAAAAATCCGGGGAGTAGAATCCAAAGGAATGATTTTGATGGCTGAAAATAGTGAAGGGAAATTAGTCTTTGTAGCCCCGAGTGAAGAAGCTTTTGAAAATGGTAGCGGGGTGCGGTAAAAGCAATGAAGAAGTCTTGAACTAGAATAACTTCTAAAAATACCAAAGACACAAATCTCCGAATAGTTTGTTACTTTTCGCAATAGAATAATATCCACCTAGATGAAAATTTTTGTGAATGATGATCTAATCGAGGATATAGATGCTGGTATCGGCGTTTTTGATCTTGGTCTGAACAGGGCTTTTGCGGTCTTCGATTATTTCAAAATTGTTGCTGGAAAATTTAGATTTTTTGAAGATCACCTCAATCGATTTTTGAATTCGGTTCATTTATCCAATATTCCCATGCCGTATTCAAGAGCTCAGGTAAAGGAAAAGATCATCCACTTAAAAGATATCAATAAGATTGAAAATGGCTTCGTTCGCATTACCTTGACCGCTGGCGATTCAGATAATTTTGCCAGATTATCATCTCAAAGTAACCTCATTATTGTAGTGGGAAAGCCCTTGAGCATCGAAAACAGCGACTTGAAACCAGGTGTAAACCTAATTAGCAAGCACTACCAGCGATCCATTCCATTAATAAAAACAACCGATTATTTTTTCGCTCAAATGCATCGATCTGAAATGTTGGAGGCAAATGCAGCGGATATTTTGTATTACACCGACTCGATTACAGAAACTTCGCGGGCGAATATTTTTTTCATTAAAAATGATACACTCTTCACTCCAGAGAAGAATATTCTACAAGGAATAACCCGAAAAAAAGTACTGTCTTTGTACCAGGATACTGTTGTTGGAGACATCTCTATGGCACAAGTGTCTAAATTTGACGAAGCCTTCATTTGTAGTTCGACCAGAGAAATTACACCTGTTCTAAAAATAGATGAAAATTTTATTGGTTTGGGTAAGACTGGCCCTAAGACATTCGAAATAATGCATAGATTTAGGCAAATCGCTCGGTAAATGTGTCTTTTTACGCTGCCTGAGGGGTTTTTGTTTTTTCCATAAAATGCTTCCAAACGACTATTTGTCGATTAATTAGTGACATCTGTCCATGTTTACTAAAATTCAGAACCAAAATATTATATCCGTTCGTTTATATGAATGAAAGGCAAAAGAGCCATCACGATTTTTTCGCGACAAAAATCAAATTTTTGAAATAATACTAGCAATGGTTTTTGGTTATGGTCGGCATAATTCAACATCAAATTTGATATAGAATTAAACTGACAATTATCACACAATTATGCTGAAGAGTGAATTCGTCTTTAAGCATCATAAATCAATTTCTTAACTAAACCATGAGTATTATGACAGAAGGAATTCTTGTAATTCTTACTTTACTAGGCATCGTCCAAGAAGAAGATGCACTCTAGTAACGTTAAACCGTAAATTATTAATTCACCTTTAAACTTTACATCCGGTGTTTTTACACCGGATTTTTTATTTTTTCTAAGATCCATTTTCTTTCATAAATATATTGACTCTCATCATAATAATCCAGAATTTGAGTTTTGGGTTTTCTATTTAAAAGCATATTGATTATTTTAATTGAAGTCTTTAAGCCCAAATAAGTTTGTCTGTTTGTACGGTTCTCATTCGACAAGATAAATCTCCTATAATTATCTACTTGGGCTTTAACTACATGAACATAATCTTTGTTTAATTCATACTGAGCAATTAAAAGTAACCAACGAAACCTTAGTTTGTGTTGGAAACTGGAAGATTTCAAGTTCATAAAAACAAAATTCTTCTACATCTGATTATTTATTTTGGATAATATCCATTTTCTTTCATATATAAATTGGCAAGTATCATAGAAATTTAATATTTGGTTTTGTGGTCTTTTCTTCAACAGCATACCAATTATTCTTATAGATGATTTTAATGCTAAATATGTCGGTTTATTGGTTCGTGATTTATTCGAAGAAATAAATCTTCTAAAGTTATCTACTTGTGCCTTGATTACATTGACATATTCCTTATTCAATTCGTACTGTGCTATCAATAAAAGCCACCTAAACCGCAATTTATGTTGAAAACTTGAAGATTTTAAATTCGAAAGAGTAACTATTACATTCTCAAATTTCTTTTCATGAAAATCTATGGTTGCGTGTCCAAATTTTGCAACTGACTTATGATTATTGGTATCTACTTTATGAGCCCAATTATTGACAATTTTTCTTGCCCATTCAATTCTTCCAAGTTTACTCGCAACACCAATTAAGTTTATAAATTTTATTAATGACATGGTATCGTTTAGATTGAAAATTTGTTTGTTTAAACTAAATTCATACAGATCTAATAATTCTTGTCCATACAAAACTTCGCCTTGTTTAATTTTACCAACAAGAAATAATGAATTATAAGTTACAATTGTATATTGAATAAATCGAGAGTATTTTTCGATCTCCTTTGAATATATTATTTCTTTTAGATTTTTGTATGACTGTCTATCTTGATTTGAATTTAATAAAAAAAGTGTTTTTGTAATCTCACTTAACTCTGTTTTGTTGTCCTTAAAACTATTTAGAAAAGGTTGATAATTTTCCCAAGACTCTGCTAATAAGCGTTCTCTATTCTTAACTTCAACACTTAGTACTTGACTAATTATTGTTGTTGACTTAATGAAGCTAGAAAGTATTTGATTGAATTCATTCAAGCTACTATTCTCTGAAGAACTTATTCCAAAGTAATAATCATAAAAGTTTGCAAGCATTTTGTAATGTTCATCCCAGATTGAAATTACTTTACTATTAGACGAATCAACCATTTCATCTTTTATCTTAATAAATTGATCAGGAAGACCATAACGAGCCAAGCCAAGTAGTTTGCAAGAAGACTTTAATTTTGAAGAATCTTTCCAAGCTATCCATCCAATATATTCTTCTGCCAATTCACCAAGTTTCGTAAGGGCATTTGAAATTAGTTGAGGCTTGATTATTATTGAAAGTTGCTCTTCAATCCAACCAATAGCACTTCTTGTTTCATTTCCTCTTTTCATCAACTCTTCATAAGTTATACAAGTTGCAACCATGTATATTAGACTATCACGTCTATGATAAAGCTCAATATATATTAAGAATTTGTCGTATTGCTTTTGGCTAAAAGTTTTAACGGTAGAAAAATATTTCATGATTTTTCATGTTATTTTATTAATTAAATCCGAATAAAGTATTGTATATCAATAAATTATATTTAATCAATTAAAAATAAATTGTTAAAATAGCCAAATAATTACCTTTTTTAAACCTTTTCTACACCATATATTTACATTATCAAAAGTGATAAAACGAAAAATAATAGTGTTTAATGAATTCGAGAATCCAACTTTTTACCTCTTTTCAAATACTATTTTAAAAGATACATAAACTCTTAGTCGCCCCAGCGTTCACTTCAATTACACTCTGTCATATTAAAAATATGCAATTCTGCCAAAAGGAAAATTGCAGGTATATTTTTATAAACCCATGCTGACTTGTATGAGTGTCAATCGGTTTTAGAAGATTATATCGACAGAATATAATTCAGATTTTTCTGCCTACCGAAGTATTATCAAGATTTTCTTTGGCAGAATTACTGGAATGGTGAAATAACACTGAAATATTGTCCTCAAGGTTGGGCGATAGAAACAACATGTTATGCCAACTTCTTTCGGGGAGTTGGCATCTTTTCAAAACGCAAAACACTACTTTACATGACTGAAGAAGCGCCTCTCTTGGTCAAGATCTTTATTGATGGTCAAAACTTTTACAACCGCGTCAATGATTTTGGTTTACAACTTGATAAAATCGACTATCCTCTATTCTTTGAAAATATCCTTATACAGATAAGAGAAAGTACTCCCGCATACGAAAATATTGTTCTCCTCAAATGCGAATGGTATATCACAGGCAACACCATAGTCGACCACTATCCCTGGGAAAAAATGCGTAAAAAACACTTGACACCCCACTTCGAAAATCCAAATGATCCTACACTTAAAAGACTACTAAAAACAAATACTTCTGACCCTTCCTTCGACAAAAAATACAAGCAAATCTTCGAAAAAGAAAAAGGAAAAGATCATGCCGCCGCCAATCAAAATCGCCGAGAGGCCAAAAATCATATCACCGAATTGATCAATATCAGCAATAGATACATAGGCGAGGGCCTGGAAATTCAAGATCGGCAATTAGACCTCATCTATATCAAGTTTTGCGGATTTTTGAAAATTCATCATGAAACACGTAATGCCTCCGAAAAAGGAGTGGATGTAGCCATAGCAGCGCAAATGCTCAGCAGTATACTTGACACCAGCTGCCTCCAGGAAAAAGAAGATATTCATGACGTAATCCCCGACTTCAATTCTGATATTTTGGTGCTCATCTCCACCGATATGGACTTCATCGAGCCGCTGAGGATATTGCACACCATGGGCAAGCCTGTATATATGGTACATATCCAAGAACGCATGCCCAAGAACCTTAGGACCAAGGATATTTGTCATCAAATACATTATAATAAGGTAGCTATGAAAGGAATGATTCTGAAAGATACGCTTACGCTAATCAATTAACGGGTTTCTCCAACATTTACACACAGACACAGAAAAAGCAAGGATACTAAACTTTAGAAGTTTAGTATCCTTACCGAAGCCGGTGTCATAGGTTACTTTTCCAGGTTGTGAACATATAATACTAGCTGTACCTTTTATTCCCTTCTAAATCAAAATGTCAATCGTATCAATAGAATAATATAAGCCATGGAACACTTGCAAAGAATAGAAGAAGAAAAAGAAAAACGTACGGGAACTCTCTACCTCGGAGACTGTGGATTGCGAGAATGGCCAGAGGAGGTCTTCGAAATGGATTGGCTGGAAGAGCTAATAATGAGTGATATGACATTGGATAAAGATGGTAAATTGGTGTATAGCTCAATAAGTTATTTCAAAACTCCAAATATCTTAAATAAATTACCACCATCGATTGGCAACCTTAAAAAGCTAAAATGTCTATATCTCTCAGGTTCTCATAGGTATAAATGGAGCATTAACAGTCTGGAACCGTTGTCTGAATTGGTGGAGCTCACCTTCTTGCATTGCCAATTCAATAAAATAACTAAAATTGAAAAACTAGATCAGCTCATTAACCTGAATTCTATTGACCTCAGCTACAACTCAATCAGCAAAATTGAAAACCTCGATAAACTCATTAACCTGAATTCTGTTTTCCTCCGCTCAAACTCAATTAGCAAAATTGAAAACCTCGATAAACTCATTAATCTGAATTCTGTTAACCTCAGCAACAACTCAATCAGCAAAATTGAAAACCTCGATAAACTCACTAATCTGAATTCTATTTACCTCCGCTCAAACTCAATTAGCAAAATTGAAAACCTCGATAAACTCATTAACCTGAATTCTATTGACCTCCGCTCAAACTCAATCAGTAAAATTGAAAACCTCGATAAGCTCATTAACCTGAATTCTATTGACCTCAGCTCAAACTCAATTAGCAAAATTGAAAACCTCGATAAACTCATTAACCTGAATTCCGTTTACCTCAGCTCAAACCCAATCAGCAAAATTGAAAACCTCGATAAACTCATTAACCTGAATTCTGTTTACCTCAACTCAAACTCAATCAGCAAAATTGAAAACCTCGATAAACTCATTAACCTGAATTCTATTGACCTCCGCTCAAACTCAATCAGCAAAATTGAAAACCTCGATAAACTCATTAACCTGAATTCCGTTTACCTCAGCTCAAACTCAATCAGCAAAATTGAAAACCTGGATAAACTCATTAATTTGAATTCTATTGACCTCCGCTCAAACTCAATCAGTAAAATTGAAAACCTCGATAAGCTCATTAACCTGAATTCTGTTTACCTCAACTCAAACTCAATCAGCAAAATTGAAAACCTGGATAAACTCATTAACCTGAATTCTGTCTACCTCAACTCAAACTCAATCAGTAAAATTGAAAACCTGGATAAACTCATTAATCTGAATTCTATTGATCTCCACAATAACTCAATCAGCAAAATTGAAAACCTAGATTCTTTTAATTTAGATTGTGCGTTTACAATTCTTAATAACCCAATCGAGGGTTTTCCACATGGTCTCCTAGGTAGATATGCAAACGATCATTTCATCCGAGACTATAGAAATTGGGTCTCTGAATTGGGAGAAAACCCGCCTAAAAATACCTTTACCAAGATCTTAATCACTGGAAATGGAAATGTAGGTAAGAGCAGCCTAATTACGGCTCTAAAAGAAGGAAGGTGTGAAAAATCACCTGATTCTACACACGGAATAGAGCTGTCTACATGGGGTTATGAAGGACAAAACTATCACATCTGGGATTTTGGTGGACAAGAAATTTTCCACGGCACCCACAAAATGTTTTTTATTGGTCAGGCAATTCAAATCATTGTTTTTGACCATGATTCTGAAAATGAATTGGAAGCAGACGATCGTGTAAATACCCATGAAAAAACCAGGAACCAACCCATGAAGTATTGGGTTCATCAGGCCGAACAAGAAGGGAATGATTCTCCAATTATTATAGTTCAAAACAAGGCTGACCAAAGAGATGATGTCCACCCAAAGGTATATTCCTTGTCTGGAGAGAAAAAATATCCTTATGTATGCCTGTCTGCCAAAGAGGGAACCTCCTTGGATGAGCTTGTATTTCATATTCAGAAGAAGACAAAACAGCTATACGAATACAACATGCCCATACCGCCTACATGGGCTACAGTACGCGACCACCTGCTCCAAAAACAAAAGAAAGTCACAAACAGGCAATTGACGATGGAAAAATCTGCCTTCTTTGAAGAATGCATGGAATACGGTGTGAATGAAAATGTGCTACCAACCTTACTGACCTTTTTGCATAATTCTGGTTTCTTGTATTACAATGAAGCGCATCTAGGTAATACATTGATTATAGATCAGAAATGGGCGCTGGAAGGCATCTATAAAGCATTGGATCGCAAAAGCCTGTTTTATCGTCTGATGAGAAATCATCTCAATGGGTTTATTGACATTGTCCATCTTTATAGGGAGTGGGATGACTATGACAGTGGGCAAAAAACAATATTGTTAGGCTTTATGAAAAGCTGTGGCATTTGTACTCCGGTAAACAAGCATAGTAATGCGAGTAATGAATACTTGTTTCCGGAATTTCTAAATGAAGAGAAATCCGAGAGCGTTGTACTTTTAGAAGAAAAGTATGCCACTGACCTTGTAACGTTTCGATGTTCAGAAGCTTTTTTCCCAAGTGCACTATTGCATCATTTTATTATTGAGTATTTTCAATATGCCGATAAGTCAAATGTTTGGAAAAATGGAATTTTGTTCAAGGTAGACAATGGTATTTTCATACTGGAAATTGATTTTATAAAAAACATCTTAAGCATAAAATTGACCAACGAAGAGGTAAAAAAATGGCTGCCTAAGATGGTGCAAGATTTAGATCTTTATGACTCCAAGCATCTGTGGCAGCAGTACAATGCGAAGGATGATTCTTATGATTCATTTGATATCACCCAGTATAGAGAATTGGCAGAAGAAGCAAATTATAAGCTTAGTGAAGTGCCGAAAAAAGATGCGTTGAATATTGCTATTTCTTATGCCAAAGAAGATGCCGAGCTTGAGTACTATGGATATAATGCCTTGGACGAAATCAGAAGCAGTTTTGCGGGACTAATTCGAGATAAAAAGGTAAATATCTTCTCTGACAAAGACATTGAAGAAAACGATTGGGACAGCAAGATAAGGCTTGAATTCCAAGAAGCAGATTTGATTATTATTCTCAATAGTCAAAATTACAATAGACTGGAAAAACAATACATCTGGGAGGTTGAAATGCCTATTATTGCCAAGAAATATAAAGAAGATAAAATTTCCGTCTATAGACTAGATATCTGTGAGGTCAAAACCACAAAACCTATACATAGTATAAGTCGATTTGGCAAGACGACCATCCCTGATACTAAGGTAAAACGTGCTAAATACTTCAAGGATTTCATTGAGCAAATTGTAGAAGGGGTCGTAATGAAGAATCTCGGCCTTTTATAAAAGTAAGGATACTAAACTTTAGAAGTTTAGTATCCTTACCAGGGATATTCCTACTTATGAATATCCTTTATAAATCAATGATTGCATAGGTGTTACTACTGAATTGAAACCCCGTTTTTCTAGTATTTTACCTAAATACGAGGTAATTTTTTTCAACCTAAATTTGTCCTTCGCCAGGACGGGCGTTCATTCCGCCCTCCACTATCGTGTTCCTTCTTTTGATAATTTCATTATCACTTTTATTTGCATAAAAGATCATTCAGTCTTATTGCCAAAAAAACGAACCAAAAAACGCTAGACTTTCCAATGCAGCATGCAAGGCTGCTCCCGCATCCCAAAGCCCAGTCAAGGCCACGCTTCTTTTACCTCTTAGTTAATACTCAAGCTATCGTCTTTGAATGTTAGTCTACTCCTGAATATGCCTTACCAAAGCCGATGTTAGATCAATCAGTTATTTTACCCAATAACTCTTTAGCTTTTGAATGGTTGAAGTATTCTGGATTTAAGGAGATCTGTTCCAATATGCGCAGGGCATTTGCTTTATCTCCAACTTTCAGATATGCCAAAGCCTTGAACCAAAAACCCTTGGATTTGTCAATGGAATCAGAATTTATCACATTGTCAAATTGATTCAATGCCCTCATGAGGTCCCCCGTCTCTAAATATGTCATTCCCTTATAGAGTAAGAATGATATTTTTGTATTGAATGTCGAGTCCTTGACCATCTCAAACAGCTCCAGGGCCTTGGAGTAGTTTTGGTTTTGGAATTCAACTATCGCCTGGCTGGCATTCGGGTCCAAGTTTCCTCTCGTAATTAGAGAAGGTAGGTCTGATGTTTTATAATACGCAGAATACAAATTTTCATTTCCTCTGTCTTGCAAAAAAAATATCGTCGACCCGATGA
This sequence comes from Saprospiraceae bacterium, assembly GCA_965230575.1. GTDB lineage: Bacteria > Bacteroidota > Bacteroidia > Chitinophagales > Saprospiraceae > CAJXUU01. The sequence goes on along the minus strand of OZ246013.1, from coordinate 1,591,601 downwards.
GCAGAACAAAGGCTATGCACGCCGCAATCAAAGAATAATTAATCCGAACTCCTTTGTTTTTTTCATATTCGACTCTCGCTTGTGCTATTTGATCTTGGGTCTTTTTGCCTTCTTCTTGTAATGCAGATCTTAGTTTTTCGGTATACTCATTTTTTGGTATTTCAACTTGACTGGTATCCCCTGAATAGTGTTTGTGTATATCAGCAATGACGTTATACTCATCCTGCAATTCCGGATTTTCATCCAAGAGTTTTTCAAAGGCAATAGCTTCAGTGGATGACATTTTGCCCTGCAAGTAGTGTTCAGCCTTTTCGTGGAAGTCCTTATTCATTTTTGTTTTAATTGCTGATATCTAAAATCCTCTTTTATCAATTTTGTAAGTTGCTTTTTACATTTGAATACCCGTTGAAATGCCACATTTTCATTTGCGAAAGAGTACTTTTCAACTATTAATTTGTAAGAAACCTTGTTGAAATAATCTTTTAACAAACTAATACATTTTTCAGAAAGGCATCCTATTTTTTCTTCAAATAGATCCCACCTTTCCTGATATAAAATGGATTCCAATTTTCTGTCTTCTATAATATTGTCTGTAATTTGGTTATTTCTTACCTCTTTTTTCTTCTTATTAAGTTCTCTGTACCATAGATTTTTACAAACCGTGAATAAATATGCTTCAAAAGTGGATCTGAGCTCTATCTTTTTGACTTTTGACCGGACTATAATTTGAAAAAGAGCGTCTTGAAAAACTTCATGTGCATCTGCAGAAGACCCCTTGTTTTTTCTTACGAATCTTTCTACCGTCGGAAATGTAGTTTTGTATATTTGATTAAAAGAAGATGAATCTCCGTCCAAAATATTTTGAAGCAAATCAAGCGACTTAGAGGAACTCATTTGTAAATTATAATTTGAAATGCGATGATAAGTTATTTATTCTAAGCATAAAAGAACGCGCATGTCTTTTGTAACACAACCCTAAAAATAAATATAATCCTTGGGTAAGAATTGTTAGATTTTAATACATCTTATTAAAACAAGTATTTATTAACTTAAAAAATAACTTATGAAATCGTTTTTATTCCCTTTACTCGTTGCAGTGTTGTTTTTTTCAAGCTGTAGTCAAGATTTTATTTCACAAGAGAGCCATATAGATGCCGATATAGAAAAAAGAAGTAATTATAGTTGTATTGAAGATGCGATTTGCGAGGAGAATTATTTATTTCGACTTAAAGGTCCAGGGTCTTATAAATGCTTTGAGGTTACATTCCATAAGAATCTGACTTTGGAAGAAATATATTGCATAAAACAAGCTTATTTTAAATGTTTTCCACTGTTGTGTATGGCCATTATTCAATCCACAAATCCATATACGGAAACCTGGTGTTTCCCGACAGGTAAACCCCTAAACGGCATCTCTACTACCATGGATTCTGATCCAAGAGTGGATGATGGTGGCTAATTTTGATATACGTTGAATATTTTAAATCTATAAGAAGAAAAATTATGAATAAAAAACACCCCTTAGTTATAGTTTTTCTTCTTTTTTTTGCCTTCCAGTGCAGTGGCCAATTACTTAATTCCTTCAAAAAATTAAGAGATTCGAAAATAGAAGTCTCCGAGAAAATAAACAAATTAGATTCCTTGGTTCGATATGCTGACTCCATGAACTTGGATTCTTTGGATTACTTGTATATCAAATATGCATATTGGATGTATGATTATGACTTGCCCAAAACTATCAACCTGTCCGAAAAGGCAAAAAAAATAGCCGTCAATTCCGAAATTAAAGATAGCTCACTTCTCAATAGAATATTTCTTGAATTAGGATATTATTACGGCAAGAGTTTGGATTATAGAAATGCAATAAGCTACTACAAAAAAGCTCAAGATTGGACCAAATCTAAAAGGAAGCTATCCACAACCTATGAAAAAATCGGTTTTTGTTATAGTAGGATTAAAGACTATTATAGAGCTTCCGAAAACTACAAAATAGCCGCTGGCTTATTGGATAATTCAGAAAAGTATATCGAAAAACGGAAAAGTTTAAATTATGATATCTCCCTTGTTTTGTCCAAACAAAATACAATTGAAAGCTTAATTGAATCCCGACGCTATGCCAAGAAAGTAGACTCCCTTGGTCTTGCATATCCACAATATAAAAAGAATGGATTTGCCTATAAATTTCACCATGCAGAGATCTACAGTAATGATTTAAGTCTTGATACCCTCATGTCTTCAAAGCTGTTTCAGGAAGCATATGATATGGCCCAACGGAATTCTGACACCTTAGGTATGATTCAGACACTATTCGGGAGAGGAGGTCTTTATAATAGTACCAACCAAGAAAAATCGAAGCAATTTCATTATGAGGCCTTGAGTCTTATAGATAGCAAAGACTCGATCAATCTTTATTTGAATCTATATGCCCTGGGTAAGACTCTGGCCTATGAAGGAAATTATTCTGAATCGAGTCAAAAATTCATATCATCACTTCAATATTTAACGGGTAGAGATTTTAGTGACCCTCAAAGACTATTAAAAAATGATACTCTCTTTCTGAAAAATGCCGACGAATTGATTTATTGTTTGCCTCTGCTGGGAGAAACCTATCTGAAGTGGTATGAAGAGACCAAGAACAAAAACTACCTCGACAAAAGCCTTGGATATTTTCAGTTTACAGATAGAATTATTGATGACCAAAAGGAAAATAGTAAAGACTTTTTATCAAGACTATTGTGGCGAAAGAAAGGAACAGATCTTTATGGGAAAGCCTTAAGAGCTTGTTATTTGCTCAAGGATTATGACCAAGCACTCTATTTTATGGAGAAGAATAAAGCGCTTCTTCTGATGGAAGATATTTCCCAAAGTGAATTAAACAAATCCATAAATAATAACCCCCTATACATTCAAAGAGAGAAGACCTTGAAAAAAGAAATCTTTTCTATTTCCAGACTTTTAAAAAATAATAATAACTCCGAGAAGAGATTTGAACTGCTCAAACAAAAAATGGATCTGGAGTTAGATTTATCATTGCTACAAGATTCAATTTATGGGTATAATAAAACACTGCAATATGATCCTGCACAATTAAAAATAGCAGATGTTCAAAAGGGCTTGGAAGAAGATGAAGTGTTTGTAGAATATCATGTATCTGTGGACAATGAATATGGAATCTATTCAAATAATGAGAAGGGATATGTGCTCATGGTGAGTAAGAATAATCGCCTTTTATTAGAAATTGATCAATTGGATCAATTATACTTAGACATAATAAAGGCTACAGGTTTTTTAAAGACCCCATTGGATACAAAATCAAAAATTGAAGAATATAATAAACTAACACATAATATATATTTAAAGCTTTTTCCAGGCAGTGCAGCCAAAGAACTATTAGTCGATAAAAAGCTTACACTTTCTTTGGATTACTACCTGCATTTCTTGCCCTTTGAAGCACTTTCGACTTCACCTGATCAATCTGATTACCTTATCCATAAAGCTGAGATTAGCTATGTTTATTCCTACACTTTTGGGGAGAATAATGTGAGAGATAATTTACCAGTCAGTAAAAAAATAATTGCCTTTGCCCCTCAAAATTTTAAAGATGATGCCCTAATTCCCTTGCAGCATACCGAAGCTGAAATCAATGTCATCGAAGAAAATATTTCAGGAAAATATTATCGAAAAACCAGTGCCCACAAAAAGGCATTTATTGATGAATCTTCTGATTATGCAATAATTCACTTGGCCACCCATGCCTATTCTTCTATTGACAGTATACCTTGGATTTCTTTTTATGATGAAAAATTGACACTTGATGAATTGTACCTTGTCGAGAACAATGCCTCACTAGTTGTCTTAAGTGCTTGCAATACCAATATTGGAAAATTAGAAGTGGGTGAAGGGGTCATGAGTCTGGCCCGAGGGTTCTTCTATGGAGGTACTCAGAGTGTGGTTTCGACATTATGGAATGTAGATGATAAATCAACCAGCGCCATTTTGAGACAGTTTTACGCAAATTTGAAAAAAGGAGATGATAAATCACAAGCACTTCACAATGCCAAACTGACTTATCTGGAAAATAACAGTCTCTCGGAATTATCACCATACTACTGGTCTTCCCTGGTTTTGATAGGTGATACATCCGCTTTACCATTAAGCGGATCCATTTCCAGTGGCTTTTATTTTATAATAATTGCAATTGCTCTTCTTTTATTTGCCCTTTTCATTTTGAAGAGAAAACAAAAAGGGAAGTAAAGTTTTTGTAAAAGAGGGGTAAGAATATTGACAGTAATTTAACTATTGAATGATAACTAAATCAAGACAATAGAAAATTTGGATCGTTTAAATAAAAAAAATAAACTATGAAGAAATCATTTACATTTTTCGTTTTTGTACTTACACTTTTTACTCAACCTTCACTGAATGCTCAACTTTGGGAAGAACAGGCGATAGGCGTATTGCAGAATGACTACGGAGTATTCGATATTTCTATTGTTGATGAAAATGTTGTTTGGGCGGTTGCATTTGACCAAACCATTACAAATCCGATTCCGTCAAACCATTCACCTCATGTTATTAAAACCGTAGATGGTGGATTGACTTGGGAAAGATATGATATCGAAGAGGCAAGTGGTACTATCAGTTTCGATATTGAGGCAGTTGATGCCGAAACCGCTTTTATTACTACCAATGATTATGGAAATGGAAGTGGAAGAAATGTTTTTAAGACGGAAGATGGAGGTGAAACATGGAATTCAAAACTAGAAAACACTGCCTGTGGAGTTTGGATTCGGTTCTTTAATGAGCTTGATGGTGTAGTGATAAATAGACAATCCATGGCCACAACAGAGGATGGAGGTGAAACCTGGCAATTGGTAAGTTTAAGCAATGTTCCAGCATTTCAAACCAATGAATTTACAATCATAAGTTCTGGAAACAATTCGTGTCAAGTAGTCGATGATCATGTATGGTTTGGTACAAATAGAGGAAGAATTTTCCGAAGCAAGGATAAAGGACATTCCTGGGAAGTGGTGAATACATCATTGGGAAATAACGCACTCATTTTGTCCGTTGCATTCAAAGATTCGTTGACTGGTCTGGCAATTGATGCAAACTCATTTAATACTTCATTTGCAGAAACAAGTGATGGCGGCGATACTTGGAATAATATATCATCAAACCCAGGAATCTCAATATCTAATATAGAATATGTTCCTGGGACAGATAGTGTCTTGATCGGAGGCTCTGATATATTTGTTTCGAGCAGCCAAAGGGTTTCTGTTGTATCTGTCGATTTTGGGAAAAATTGGGCAACAATAAATAATAACATTCCATACGGTGGTATCGAATTCACTGCTCCTGATATAGGATGGACTTCAAGAGGTATAGTCAGTTTTTTCAATCAGCCTGCAATGTATAAATGGGATAGCGATATCTTCGTATCTACCTCCGAGACTGAGTTACATGATGCATATGAGGTATATCCAAATCCATTTCAAAATGACATTTTCGTTTCAAACTCAAACAACATCAAAGGGTATCGGCTCTTACATGGTAATGGTACGATCATCAAGTCTGAAAAATTTGACGCACTTCCAGAAAATCTTAATTTTCAAAACTTGGATTTTGGAATGTATCTCTTGCAATTCATCACAGATAAAGACGACGTAATTACAAAGAGGATATTCAAGGTCAATTGATAGCTAGTGGAGGGTTATTGAGTTTCTAGGACACCAGGTATAATGTGGTAAGTTGCTACTTTCAAAATATGGTCTGGGTAAATCGAATTTGTCGAAATACGCTTGTTGAAGAATGAAATATTAAAAATATTCTAAAAAAAATTTCACAACAGGGGTAAGAATGTTGGGCCCTGAATAACTGTAGTATAAACGCTACACTTTATGGATCGAATAATTTCGAATTTACTCTTTGCGTCGGGAATCTATAATACGAAGACTAAAGATATCAACGTACATCTTCAATCTCATCCCGAATACCCCAGCTTACGCTCGATAACAGATACCTTAGATTACTTCAATATCAACAACATCGCGGTGAAAGTGGACAAGTCATCCTTGTCTCAACTTCCAAAAATGTTTGTGGCTCACCTCAGTGGCGAATTCCATATGGATTTTGCCCTGGTTCACAGACTTAAGAATAAAATAAGGTTGACCTGGCAGGATGGCAATTCTCATAATGTAAGTATTGAAGAATTTAAGGCCCGATGGAATGGTACGCTCCTGGCTGTTGAAAATGATGAAGAACAGAAGCCTTCTTTTATTCAGCAACTTGTCAATGCCAATATTTTAGCTGCTCTGCCCATCATTTGTATCCTTTTGCTATTGTGGTACTATCTCACTTCAGTACCTGCATTATGTTTTTCGTTATTATCCTTGGTCGGGTTGATTACCAGCTATTTCATTCAAAAAGAAAGCCTTGGAATTGGGGACTCAACCGTAGCAAAAGTCTGTAGTGCAATCAATACAAATTCGGAAGGATGTGAGGCCGTCATAAAGTCTGATGAGAGCAAAGTCTTTGGCATTTCTCTAGGAGATCTTTCTCTCGTTTACTTCGCTTCTCTTTTGATGGTCACTTCATTTCTGGGCATCGACAGTTACATGTTTTATACCATTTCTGGATTGAGCCTTTTTGCCGTAGGGTATACCGTATATGTCCAAATGATGGAGATTAAAAACTGGTGTTTTTTGTGCTTGGTAGTATCTACAGTGCTTATCAGTCAGTTTGCCATTCTACATTTTTGGGTCCAACAATCTGCCATTCAAGCCAGTGTTTTGGTTGTTAGTCTGGGAATATTAATCGTGGTCATTTCATCGTGGAAAGCAATCAAATCAATTTGGCAAAACGCCATCGAATTGACCGAAGTTAAAGCCGACTTGTTGGGGTTCAAGAAAAACAGTGACTTCTTTTTTCAAGCATTGGATAAAAATAAAATAATCCTCTCCAACAAAATAAATGAGACATACAGCATTGCTTTCGGCTCCGAAAATCCATCGATCGAATTAATAGCAATTACAAATCCGACATGTGGATATTGCGACAAGGCGTTTGAAGCATACGATTATCTGCTATCCAAGTTTTCAAAAGACATTAGAATCGAATTTGTATTCAGTGTCTCTACTGAGCGGGACAACAACTCAAATATAGTAGCCTCCAAGATTATAGAAATATATCAAAGTGATAGATCGAAGGCATATAAAGCCATGTCTGACTGGTTTCGAAACAAAGATGTTGATCTATGGACAAGCAAATACGGATCTCCAAATAGCGAAAATGAATATCCCCAGCATTGCATTTTATCACATACAGAATGGTCAAGGATCAATAATATAATCTATACTCCAGAGACAATATTTGGCGAATCAGTATTTCCAAAATCTCACTTTGACATTAAGGATTTAGAATTTTTTGTAGAGGTGATCAAAGAAGCTCAGAAAGTTGGCCCCCAGCTTGATGCCATTGCCTAAGGTGTAGTCGAATACCTCGAAACATCATTGATGACCTCCTCTGTAAGTCGATATTCCAATAAAGAAATTCTTGCAAGAAGAGACACAACTCGCGAGTGTCTATAAATGATCGTGACATATTTCAATTTTATTAAAAACAATAAATTATGTTAAAGAATATTTTAAAACTAGCAGGTGCTGTCGAACTAAGTAAGCATGATCAAAAATCTATGAACGGTTCTGGCCCATTGAAGCCAAGCAAAGGATGTTGTAATCCAGCTAATGATTGTTGTACTCCATGTCCAACAGCAGAATGTCCAGGATGGGGTAATAGTAGTTGTCAATTCTTGTACACTACTGGTGGATTTTGTTGCATCTAATCAAGCCATCTTGTTAATTCATCATTAGAGATTGCGGACAATATATCAGCAATTTCAATTATTGATAATGACGCAATTAACATGCAGTTTTAGTCAAGGGTCCAATGGCCCTTGACATTATATTCATCCACTTTATATCTATGTCATATTTTCCGCACTTCAAGCAACCTGATGCCAAGGATTGTGGTCCGACTTGCCTCAAAATCATTTCAAAGCATTTTGGAAAGTTATTGTCAATCGAGGAATTGAGGACTATGAGTGAGACTACTCGCAACGGTAGTTCTATTTTGTCATTGAGCAATACAGCGGAAAAAATTGGCTTCAGAACCTTAGGAGTCAAACTATCGACCGAGGCGCTTCGAGAAGCTGTTCTCCCCTGTATCCTCTATTGGAACAATAATCATTTTGTAGTTCTCTACAAGATCAAAAAGAATAAATATTACATTTCCGACCCAGCTCACGGACTAATAAAGTACAATCAAAAAGACTTTCTGACCGCTTGGATTGGGCCCAATGCTACGGCCAAAGATGAGGACGGTATTGCCCTGCTTATCGAACCCAGCCCTAAATTCTATGAATACAAATCATTGGATAAGAGTGAAAAAATGGGTTTTGCTTATTTGTCAAAATACCTTTTGCGCTACAAGGTTTTTATCTTTCAAGTTGTACTTGGGTTGTTGGCAGGAAGCATCTTACAACTGATTGTTCCCTTTCTTACTCAAAGCGTCGTTGATGTAGGAATAAAAAACCAGGACATCAATTTTATATACCTGATTTTAGGTGCCCAAATCGCTTTATTCCTTGGACGCAGTACTATAGAAATCATAAGGAGTTGGATCTTACTACACCTAAGTACGAGAATCAATATCTCTCTAATTTCTGACTTTTTTATCAAGCTTATGAAACTTCCCATTGCCTATTTCGATACTCGGATGACTGGAGATATCATGCAGCGCATCAATGATCATCAAAGGATAGAGAGCATATTGACCACCTCTTCGCTCAATGTATTATTCTCAATGATCAATTTTATCATTTTCAGTCTTGTATTAGCTCATTACAGTTTGGTGATCTTTCTAATTTTCATTGTTGGGAGCATTCTTTATTTTCTTTGGATCATGGTTTTTTTGAAAAAAAGAAGAACCCTCGACTACATTAGATTTTCAGAAGTAAGTCAAGAACAAAGCAAGGTGATCGAACTCATCAACGGTATGCAAGAGATCAAATTGCATAATGCTGAAAAACAAAAAAGATGGCAGTGGGAGCATATACAAGCCCGATTATTCACGGTCTCTATCAAAAATCTTACCCTCGAACAATACCAAAGTGTCGGCTCTTCTCTAATCAATGAATTGAAGAATATTATTATTACTGTCCTATCCGCCAAATTGGTCATCGAAGGAAGTATAACCCTGGGAATGATGTTAGCCATCTCATACATCGTCGGTCAATTAAATTCTCCTATCCAGCAATTCATAAACTTTGTGAGGCAAATTCAAGATGCCAAAATATCACTCGAGCGCTTGGGAGAAATTCACAATATGCCCGATGAAGATGTAGATGATATGAGCAGCAGTAGTCCCTTGAATCCTAATTCTGGCTTCACCCTTAACAATGTGAATTTTAGGTATACAGGAAGCCATGATGATGTCTTGGAAAATCTGATTTTGGATATTCCTGCGAATAAGACAACGGCAATCGTGGGTTCTAGCGGTAGTGGCAAAACCACTCTTATGAAAATGCTACTCAAATTCTACAAACCGACAGAAGGAAATATAAAAATCGGGAAGCATGATCTGAGTAAAATATCAAATTCGGCATGGAGATCACAATGTGGTGTGGTGATGCAGGAAGGATATGTCTTCAATGACAGCATTGCCGCTAATATTGCTGTTGGAGAAGACAGCATTGATCTGGAAAAACTGGATCGCGCAGCACATTTAGCCAATATCTATGATTACATCTATGCTTTACCTCTGGGGTATAATACTAAGATCGGTATGGAAGGGCAAGGTCTAAGTACAGGGCAAAAACAGCGGCTATTCATAGCAAGGGCGATATACAAGAATCCTGATTTTCTGTTTTTTGACGAAGCGACTTCGGCCTTGGATGCAGAAAATGAAAAAATAATAATGCAAAACCTAAATTCATTTTTTCATGGCAAGACGGCGGTGGTGATTGCACATAGATTGAGTACGGTCAAAAATGCGGATCAAATTCTGGTCCTGGAAAAAGGTAGAATTATTGAAAAAGGCAATCATACCAAATTAGTAGAAAAGAAAGGAAGCTATTTCAACCTTGTTAAGAATCAATTAGAACTGGGAAATTGATGGCACGAAGAAATCAAAATATAAGAAGCCAGGAGGTACAAGATATTCTTACAAGAGTACCCAATAAGATATTGATCTGGAGCAATTCTATTATCCTTTTATTAATAATCGTATTTCTTATCGCTACCTGGTTTATCAAATATCCCGATGTGATCTCTGGCGAAACGAAAATCACCTCTGTAAATCCAATTTACAAGGCTGTTGCAAATCATGCTGGCTTGCTTGATTCTATTTTTGTAAAAGAAAATGAAGTAGTGAGCCAAGGGCAAATATTGGCAGTAATAAAAAATAATGCTTCACTCAGTGATGTCACAAAACTGAAAAAGATACTGGATTCAGCTTCCCTTAGAGCGGATCATTTATCAATTTCGCTGGATTCCTTGCCTCTTTTAAGGTTGGGGGAATTGAGCAGCAGCTTTGCTTTGTTTGAAAATGAATATTTCGATTTTCGATTGAGAAATTCTTTGCAATACTATTCCAATCAGAATGGTCACCGATTGTCTATTTCTTCCCTTGTACAAAGAATGGAATTATTAAAAGAACAAAAGGGTCTTGAAATTCAAAACATAGCGCTAGAAAAGCGGGATTTTGAGCGATATGAGGCATTATTTAAGGACGGTGCGATTGCCGAAAATGAATATGAAAATCGAAAGGTAGAATTACAGAATAAGGAAAAAAATCTGAAGAATATTGACATTTCCATATCTCAATTGAGGCAATCGTTGGACGAAGCAAAACGGGCTTCAAGTGAATCGGATATATTGCGAGCACTTGAAAAAAGTCAATCGTTTAAAAATACAATCCATGCCTTGACCCAACTTAAAGAAGATATAAGGTCTTGGGAAGAAAAGTACTTAATCAAATCTGAAATTGATGGAATGGTGTCTTTGATTGAGATGCGCAATCAACATCAAAAGGTATTGCAAGGAGATCATATATGCAGTATAATTCCTAGTGAGATTGGTGGTTTTATTGCTAGACTCAAGGCGCCAGCAACCAATTCTGGTAAAATAAAAAAGGGGCAAAAAGTGAATATTAAGTTGAACAACTATCCAGAAACAGAGTATGGTTTCATCCTAGGTAATGTGTCTTCTATTTCTTCCTTGCCATCACCAGAGGGACACTATTGGGTAGAAGTCATACTTCCTTCAAAACTTAAAACATCCTATAATATCGAAATCCCCTTCCAATTGGAGATGTCTGGAACGGCCGAAATAATTACGGAGGATCTGCGATTATTTGAGCGGTTTTTCTATCGATTGAAAGGGATCATTTCTTAGTAGCAGCATTCAAATTATTAATCGTATTTTGACAGGTATATTTTGAAATCAATTCTACGATTATGAATAAAAGAGATTTTATCAAACATCTAGGCGCAGCTGCTCTATCTACACCTTTCTTAGCTAGCAACTTATCGACGCTCCTTCAAGATTATAAAAACATAACACCAGAAGCCCTTTCCACGGAAGAAGATTTTTGGATGAAAGTACGCAGCGACTATGAATTGAAGCCCGACTACATAAACCTGGAAAGCGGCTACTACAATATAATTCCAAAGCCAACCCTAAATGCCTTGATGGAGCATATTAAAATGGTAAATCGAGAAGGATCATACTACATGCGGACGGTGCAATGGGACAATAAAAAGAGGGTTGCAGAGAAGTTGGCCAATGTTATAGGCAGCACTGCCAAGAACGTGATCATCACACGCAATACCACCGAATCTCTGGACATGGTCATCAAGGGAATGGATTGGAAGGCGGGCGATGAAGCTGTGTATGCAAAGCAGGATTATGGTGCGATGAGGGTGATGTTCGAGCAGGTAAGCGAGCGATTCGGCACCGTCAATAAGGTCGTTTCTGTACCAAATCACCCAGCTTCAGATAAAGAAATTGTAAAATTATATTCCGATGCCATCACTCCAAAAACAAAGCTGCTGATGATCTGTCATATGATCAATATCACGGGTCATATCCTACCCGTAAAGAAGATTTGCCGCATGGCACATTCAAAGGGAGTACAGGTAATGGTAGACGGCGCACACTGTGTCGGACATTTTCAGTTTGATATCAATGACCTCGAATGTGATTACTACGGATCGAGTTTACACAAATGGTTGGCCGTACCTTTAGGCACTGGTCTGTTATACGTAAAAGACAAACATATCGACACCCTCTGGCCCATATTCGCCGAGTACAAAAGAGAGCGTGGTGATATCTCCCGACTCAATCATACGGGGACTATTCCTGTTTACCACGACTTAGCCATCGAGGATGCCATAGAATATTATAATATGCTCGGCGCAAAAAGAAAAGAAGCCAGATTGAGATATCTACAAGAATACTGGACCTCCAAAGTTAGAGATTATAAGAATATTGTGGTCAATACTCCTATTCAAGCATATCGGGCGTGCGGAATTGCCAATGTGGGGATAGAGAGCATAAAGCCTGCTGACTTGGAAAAACGATTGATGGATGAGTATAAGATATTTACGGTGGCTATCGATTATGCGAATGTGCAAGGGTGTAGGATTACGCCGAATGTGTTTACGACTACGGAGGAATTGGATGTGTTTGTGAGGGCTTTGAAGGAGATGGCGGGGTGAGTAATCGATATTAGCTTAATTCATAGCACACTTCATGCGATTACTTTGTGTTTCCTTTGTGAATTCTTGGTGTCCTTTGCGGTTAAAAAAACAATAGTATTATCACACCATAATCTTCTTTACTAAATCTATACTTGTTCGGTTATTGTACATTACATTCTCGACCCTTTTGGACTCTTTTTCGTACTTTAGAAGCTTTCTTTAATTACAAGAATTGATAAACAATGAACTCTAATATAATTCCAGATAAAAATTTTGAATTAAATATCTCCTCAAATGTAAAAGCAGATATATATCTATCTTGTTCATGGCGTCCAGATGCTGGACAAGATGCCGCATGGCATATTGTTAGGGAATTTGATTCTAATAATATTAATGTAGTAGGAGATGTAACAGATCAGCAAATTCAAGATGACCTTAGAATAGAAAGAATAATGAGCACTTGCGATGGGTTTGTGGGGGTCCTACCTTTTCGCCCTGACGAGGACACTTCCACTTCGCCGTTTATTTATAGAGAAATATTAATTGCTAAAAAACTAAGGCTTCCAATAATCTTATTTTATGATTCCAGAATACGTTTATCTATAGGCCATTCACAAAATTCAACTTTCATTAAATTTGCAGATACTTCACAGGAATATGATTTGAAGTTGGATCTTTGTTTCGGTGTAAATGAATTTATTGTTGGCGAAAGAACAATTGGCAACCTGATTGGTATTCACTTAAATAGTTTTATTGAATCAATTGTTAGCATTACTAAAACAAAGCCTTATGTCTTTTTAATTACTCGCTTAGAAAGTGACTTTGAACAAATAAGAGAAGCAATATCTACTGCCATTTTCAACAGTTTCGGAATTTCATGTTTATGGTCAGATGATGGAAAACATTCTACTAATATTAATAGTATTCGAGAAAGGGCTAGACTATTAATCAAGCATTCTCATTTTGTCATTGCGGATTTAAGCTTCGACCAAGATAATCCTCTATCTGATAATCCCAGTCGTTCTCATGAAGTAGGAATGTCCATTGCGTATCAAAAAGAAGTTTTATTGTGTTCGCAAGTTCCAAGAAGAGACCCCTACTATTCAGCAAGTGATATCCAAATAGAGTTTTGGAGTGATGAAAAAGACTTAGAAAAAACGGTAGTCAGATGGCTCGAAACCAATAAAGCTAAAATAGGTAGAAGGGTTTACAATTTTGAACTTAAAGAAAGAGATAATACTTTAAGTCCGAATGTCAATAAAAGAAATTTCAACTTTGATAAAAAGAATAGATACCTCTCTCCCAATTTGTTTTCCTTAACATCTTCGGAAAGGTGGATTACTGCAATTGGACTTGGTTTAATAGTTTTTTCACTTGCCAAATTGTTAAATGATAAATTGAATTATGGAGATACACTAGACTTTGCTGCGATTATGGCTGGGATTTTTACTTTTTTATTCTCCTCTGAAATAAGTACTTCGATTCAACATACATTAGGAAAACATAAAATGTTTATTTTCTTGTTGCTAATCTCTGGAATTATTCTTTTCGCATTTTCAATATATCAAATCAAAGGCAATTAGTTAAAATAATGTTGAATTCAACTCTTGGTCTCTAAAACGTAAACTTCAAAAAACTCCTTTCGAGCAATTCTATAGACTTCACTTATATCAAAGGGACAAACAACAAAGTCTCCTTTACACACATATTGGTAGGCATCCCAATTGGCAACAATTTCGAAATGCGGCGGTAAATTAAGCCTGATGAGTATATCTTTGGTAACTTCAATGCCAAGTACTTTACCCATCGCCTTGTATACTGAAGAGCCATTTTCCAAATGACGAATAAATCTATATCGTTCATCAAATTTGTCTTGTTGCACAACATATCGTTCATTCGCATCAGTCTGATTAGTGACAACATAGTCTCCTGGATAAGCAGTGTTTTTTGTTTCTTTTCCATATGAGGTAATAGAAATAATTTCTTCTACCTCTTCTGCTTGTTTAGCATGAATTATTTGGTATTTGGAATAGGTGTTGCCAATGGTTTTGAGAATGGGTAAGAAAGCTTTTCTAGCTTCTTTTTGGGTGAGGGTTACTTTATTATTGGCAGTAAGACCAAAGTCAAACACTGCAGGAAAATGAGATGGTCTTACTATTTTCTCTGCCTGAAGTACTCCGATTTCATATAATTCATCCACATTTTCGCCACCTTCCAGTTTTCTTAGATTTTCAATCTCAATTTTTGGTTTGTAAATTCTTAGAGTTTCCAAATTACTCTTTTCAAGAAGGGCATTATATCTGCAATATTCAAGCAATGGTTCCTGGGTTAGTAGATCATTTTTGAGGTCTCCTGCTTCATTATTTATAACCAAAGGACGTTTAGATTGTGATAAGTATTGAAGCATCATTTGATTCTGCTCTGTAGCATCGACCATAAATAGATTTGGTAATTCTGGTGCCCATGATAAAATACTGCGTTTTAATAGTTTTTCCTTTTCTTTTTTTAATGTTTTGGGGCGATGATATCCGGTGCCAATAGACACGAGTAGGATGTTATCTTTTCCTTTAGGCCACTGATACCCATATCCTTTAATCGTAGCCATAAGAAATAACATGAGTGCTGGGTTGTTGACTCCACTTACTCCACCATCAATGAATATTCCTGAATCTCCATTTTCAAACGTTAGTTCTTTGGATGTAAAATATGTCGGTGCTGCTGTGGATGCTCTTAATAGGTCAGATAATAGAATGTTTTTATTATCTTCATAGTATCTATTTCTTGGATGATTATGAAAACCATAGAGACTAAAAGTATCAGCCCTTTTTGTAAAAATAACAAGTCCCGTCTGCAATACTGCACTTCCTAGTTTATCTTCTTTAAAATAATTAGTCAACTCCTTTTCCAGTATTGAAGAGTCAAATTGAGCTGGTAGTAAGTATTGTGTTTTACTTACTGCCCAAGAATTATATTTTTTGCTAAATATTTTCTTGCCAAGCTTTAGATATAAACTTTTGATTTCCTCTACTTCACAACCTCTAGCGAGTAATGTAGCAATAATTGCTCCTGTACTAGTACCACCAATTAAATCAAAATAATCAGAAAGAACTAAGTTCTTCTTTTTATACCTCTCTTTTAATATGGATTCTATACGTTCAAGAAAGCCAAGTGTCAGGGCCCCTCTCACTCCACCTCCATCCAAAGCGAGTATTCTTTTGGGTCCTGAAGTTAAAACTCTTTTAGTTACAGGGTGATCGAGGTAATTATGAAAATGCGGGTTTAGCATTCTGAAGAATTAATTGATTTCTTAATATTAGTAAGATGACTAAATCTACACTTTTTGAGTTAAGAATTCAAAGTCTATAATCCAGATTATACTTTTTTATTGTTTAATTATTGATTAAACTAATATGACTCCACCGTAATAATATTAATAAAGCGATAAAATTTATCAAGAGGGGTTACTTTATTAAAAATACGACATATTCAAGAAATATCTGCAACAAATGAACACACCCCTAATCAAGACGTCCATACAAGAGTTAAAAGAAAATATAGGTAATGAAGAATTTGAAAAAGTTCTTCAAGATATCAAGACTCTTTGCATAAAACCTTTTCAAACAGAAATTTCACAGATATACAATCAGTTTTATTCCTGGAAATTAGAGAAAAAACATAGGGAAACTAAAGAGATGCAAAAACAAAAAATTTTGAAAGATGTAAATCACTTATTGGATGATTTTTCCCAGCTTGGAAGAGAAATGGATAATGGGTTTTGTTTTCATAAAATTGAACCTATTTCAAAAGGTGACATTATTCGAGAGATTTTAGTAAAATTAAAACACGCTGTCACGATTCACTCTCCACAAAAAACTGAACTTGTCAATGAAAAATATTGTTCTGTTAGCGGCAAAATTCTCCTGTCTATACCTTCAAATTATAACCTCTGGGTCTTTCAGAAGGTAAATGGGCTTTACTATCACTCCTATTGTCCTGCCAAAATTGAATTATTGAACAATCGTTGGTACCATAATAACCTAGACTTTAAAGTATATTCAAAGTGGGACCTTTCTATCTGTCTGGTATCTGAGGTTGGGTCAAACCTATTAAGAAGAAAAATATCAAAGGGAGATAAGTTCGGATTCAGTTCACTTCCCAGAGGAGTATATCAAATAAAAACGATCGAAATAGCAAAAGAAGAATATAAATAAGATTCAAAAACATATGCATCTGAATTTCTATTCGTGTGTTTTTGAGGCACTATGCTCGTCCGTTTCCGATGCATTTCGAGTTTCAAACTTGTTCAAAATTTGTTTAAATGTTACTTTAAGTCTTTCTGAATTGACAAATCGTATCAACAATTCCAAATGTTCCATCTCTGAATGCAAATTTTTCTTTGTCCCAACTAAGTTCCAGTGTTTTTCATAGTTGCTAATTATATTGACCTTTATATTTTCTAATTTATGTGAAAAGTTTGGACCTGTACGGTCTATAAATAACATTTGACACATTTCAACATTAATTACAGAAATATCATCCCAAAAGACCTTCCCTGCCATCATTTTTGAGTCTAATTTTGCCTTAATTTCAGCTAGTATTTTATAATATTTTTGCCTTTCTGGATCATTATGCTTTGTCAACGCAATTCCCGTCAGCCAGTTACAAAGAGAATATATTGATTTTTGAGTCTTCCTGGGGTTTTCTGAAGTGGACATGATTAAATCATAAGCTTCTTTATACTTATCTCTCATTTGTTCGAGGTAGATAATAGCTGATTTCTGATCTTCTGTCATCAATGCTAGCCGTTTAAATCCACTTCCTTGCAAACTTAAGCGCTCAGAGGTGATACCTATAATTGAAAGGTTTTTCAATTTTGAATATAGAACACGTTTGTCCTCTTCTGTTACACGGGTTGGATTCTCGTTAAACCTTTTTAAAAGAACTTTTGCAAATACATTGCAATATTGTTCCAAAGATTTAACGCTGAAGTCGGAATCCTCTTTTTCTAGCAATTCAGAATATATAGAAAAAGCTTCCTCTACCATTCCACATTCTTGATAAATTTTTGCTTGCATTTCGATAATATCACTAGATTGAAAGTTGCCTTTTTGGGCTTTTTCCATGTATTCTTTTAGTGTATCTATACATTCTTTGATTTTTAGTTTGTTTTTATCTTCAGTAGAAGACAAAAGGTTTTGCAAATCTATTAGTACATCTTCTTTTAAAATATATTCATCCTGAATTTTCGCTTCAGGCGTTTTTTTAATCAATCGATAATTGGGATTTCCATAACATTGAAAGGCAGCCCATGTTGTTGAGGTCTTATTTTTAGTATAACACTGCTGTCTCGCTTTTTTTACAGCTTCTCCAAAAGTATTACCCGCCAAAAGTTCTGCATATATAACTAAAGCAAACTCTTTTGCTGACATGTCATTGATTGTCCATCCAGCTACAATAACTGCTTCTGATCCCATATCAATCAATTGTGTCCCAATATTTGCTGCAATTTTATATTGCTTTTGGCTATATTCCTCTTCTTCAGAATCTATTGCGCCCGAGTAACAACAATTAATAAAGGCAAATTCTGGTATGCTAGATTTATTATTAAAATCCTGGGGTCCAAAATATCTATCACTTCCTAATGCGATACCTACCTGACCACCCTCAATATAGTACTTTCCATGTGCAGCGACATGCAATATCTTGTAGTCTTGATTGAGCATTGCCATGTAATTGTTTTCTCCTTTCTTATCTATTTTAGGTACAATCTTGAAGTTTTCAAGTTCCAGCATTTTTATAATGGATTCCACTTCTTCCTTTGAACGCTTTAGGTTTGGTAGCCCTTCCCTATCATCATATTTAGGTTGCCCAACTATTAATGCTGTATTTGATCTTAAAATTTTCGTTTTCTTTTTGTTGTCCTTACTTATCAACTGTCGAATAAGGCCCGTATTAACGAATGTCGGTGTTTTCTCTTCTGCATCAGCATGAATGAGTTCCCAAGGAATAGCAGCAGTATATTTATCCAATTGCCAAATGATATTCAATTGAGAATCTAAAACATGTTTAAAAGATTGGGGGATTAACCTTTGAAACAATCCTTTGGATTCACTTTCTTCCCAATAATTCCTCAGCTTAATTCCGTTTATTATTTGATTATCTTTCACTCCTTCAAAATAAACATGTTCTTCTTCTATTTTTGCACTTCCTGAATTCAATCTCATCCGCAATTTAAAGGTGTCCTCATTATCAGATACATATTCTGTTGTGAATATGTGCCATCTTTTCTTTCGCTCTTCGTGCGAAATACTTTTTATTCTTCCATAGTTTTCAATAATATCCTTCTGAAGTACAATGTTTGGGATAGTTTTTTCCAACTTATGTAATGTGGCATACGCTTTAGAAGCGATGTAATTTACATTTTCTATAAATTCAACATTTTTTATTTTGTGGAGAAGTGGATTAATTTTGACAAGTTCCTCATTTGCTATAGTTATACCTGAAAGTATCGCTGATAGTGATTCCGTCATTGACAGGTTTCCATAGCCACTGGCAATGCATAATGAAGATATCCCGTTTGCAAGTTTCGAATATTCACCTGTTAGGGATTTTTGAGCCTTGATTACGTAAGATTTAACCCCTGCTGTTACAGCTTTTGATAAAGTATGTTCACTCAAAAAACGAGATTCTCCCAACCCAACAATTATAGCTCCTATTGGATTAAGCTTGATATTTAAAAGAACCTTTTTCATGCCTATCTCGGTGGGGTAATCTTGTATTTGAAAGTACTCCTCTAGTTCATTCTGAAATCTATCGTTAAGAGTTTTTTCCGCATTGATAATGCCATCTTCTTTGAAATGTCCAAGTAGAAGAGGGTAGGAAGACATCTTTAAATCCGCATGCACTACTGAAACATTAAGTTTATTCATCTTTGACTATTTGAATTGATAATTAAAAGGCAAAATACGCCTTTGTTTAACCCTTCATTCACTCAAAATACATATGTGAATGATAAGATCAGAATTAAAAAAAATCATCATCATTATTATATAGATATGAAGATCAATAGAAAAAGTAACCTGTATTTTATTTATTTGATTGGCTTATTGTATTCTTCTAAAAACGACTGAGTTAATATTTCTTCCGATTTCATAATTTCATCAATTGCATAATAACTAATACCTAGATAATAATATGCCAGAGTATCATTTTCTGAAATCCATAATTCCTCAAGTTTTGGAATTGAAGCTTCGAATGATTGAATTGCGTACAGATTATAAGCTTTTTTTTGAGCCGCAGACAGTATATTTGGAGCATGGATAGATTTTTTGTTAGAATGGTAAATATATCTATCAAATTCTTCAAGGCTAAATTTGTCAGCTACGACATTAGAAGACGAACTATCCGTTATATTTTTTTTTAAGACCGAATAAATGCCTACAGCAGAAACAGACAAAATAACACTGAAAATTAGCCATTTTATAACTTTTAAAATCCAATCCCTTTTAGAAAGTTTCTTTTCTAGTTCCTCTAATGCACTAGAAGCATTAACTAAATCACTATATTTTATTCCTTGTCTTAATTCATATATTTCATTAAATTGATTTTTCAATTCAACATTGTGTTGAATCTCTTCTTCAAATTGAGCTCTATCATTTTGGCTCATCATATTCCTTAAATAGGCGTCTATTCGATCTTCAAAATCTTTCATTATCACGAGATGTTAAATTTTAAGCTGTTAGATCGTTTCCTGCATCTATATGTGATTCTAGTAACTTTCGTAACCTCTTCATACATTTTGATTTTTTTGACTTCGCTGTATCTGGATTATTATAGTTCATTATTTCACATATCTCAGCATATGACTTCTCTTCTAAATAAAATAATTCTAACAATAGTTTACAAGGATCTTTCAGGACTTTTAATGAACTATATATTTTTTTTAATATGGATTCATTTTGTTTTGCAAAAGGCAAATTGTTTTGAGAAACAAGATCAATTAAAAACTGATCTTTATGCAATCTTTGATTTTTCTCCTTTGCCCTCACATATTCCATAGCTTTGTTTTGAACAATACCTAGAAGGTATCCATCTATAGACCCGTTCCAATCTTTAATTTTTCTATTCCTTATGTTGTTATAGACAATCAAGAGAGAGTCGTGATAGATATCCTGTCTCTCTTCAAGAGTATGATTAAACCTTTTAGCCAGAAAGTTAAAACACTTATTTCTAAACTTAGAGTATAAAAACACTAAATCTTTATTTTGGATATCTTTAAAATCATCAATAGATTTCATGGGAAAAGCAAAGAAAATTTTTAATTGAACTGAAAGGTAACCAATTATTGCTTTTTAATTTAATAAGGGATTTGTTTATTAATTTTTTAAGCTAAATCATTGGTAGCGGTTACTTTTTCTAGTTACTTTCATGTACAGGTATATTTACTAATCAAAACATTCAAAAATGCCATTTATACTCAAAGCAGGTAATGGGTTTCACCATCACAAAATAGTTCTTATTCAAGGACATATTGATTCCATCATTCAAATTCCTAACAGCAAACTAAATCAAATAAAAATCAAAGAATTTGAAGATGAAAAGATGTATTTTTTTAAAGACACGTTAAGAGGTTTGCCTGACCCAGCTGATTGGAGCACTAGTCCTATTAGTTTTGGTACTGTCGACTTTTTTATTAGCAAAGAATTAGAAGGGGAAGCATTTGAAAACAAGTCTGTACGCGGAACTATTGTGTTTAATGTTCCAATGTCATCAGATTCTAACCAAAATGAAAAAATGACAAGACAAAATTTTACTGTTCAAGAAGTTGAAAGTAATCGTTTTGGAGGAACAAAAGCGTGTGCACCATGTACATTTCTGGATAGTTCTAATAAATTGATTAACTATAAATTTGGTGATGACTACTATTTTCCAATTGTAACATTTGCAGATAAAGAAAACCCCATGGGTAATTGTTATTTCTCCTTTTGCACAGGACCGCAAGGAATGTTAAATGCACTTAATGCAAAGGTTTGGGAGAATTACATTCTGGGATTAGACGATGACCCTTTTGTCGATCCTATAGCAAAAGTACTCGTACATAAAGAGCTAAAGATTTAAATCGATGAATTTTTAGCTTGAAAAAACAAACCCTCCCCAATAGTAAGGGTGGCTATATTTAGGATTCTTTTTTAACTTGATTTTAGCCTCCCTTATTTTTTCTTCATAGGATGGCTTTTTTGAGGTGTAAAAATAATTGAAGATCAATTTTGAAGCATTGTCGTCTACTTCCCATAAACTGGAAATTACACTTCTGGCACCAGCAAGAATAAAATAACGTGCCCAATCAAATTTACCTTCACCTTTAAATAACAATCCTGAGCCAGAGTCGCATGATGAGAGAATTACAAGATCTGCCTTTAACTTTATGTCTAGTAGATTATAAGCAAAAATAGAGTCTAGATTATATTGGTTGTCACGAAAATATAGTCGAATGTCCTTTGCTGTATTATCTGAAGAAAAGCCATGAGTAGAAATATGTATTATATCAAGCGACTGATCAATAATCGCAGTTAAAAAGTTATTCTTAGTATTCTGTTTTCCAGAATAAATCTTAGAATTTGGGAATAACTTTTTTATTAAGTTTTTTTCGGGAATATTTCCAGGTAATTCATCTAATTTTACAGGAGCATCATTTATTGAAAGCGAATCAGAATAGAAGAACGCTGCAATTTTTTTAGACTTGTTTATATGTGTCGATGTAGTTGTTCTGAATTGTCCTCCTGCGCCAGAATAGACAATCAAATGGTTGTCTATTAGATCTTGAGATGAATCATCTTTAAGTGCTTCGAAATTTAGATTGAGCAACTCTTGATCAGGGCTTATTGTTATGTGATAGGGAAGGTTGGGATTAGGGAATAGGATTGAAAAAACATCCTTCTCATATATTTTTATGGAATCTAAATCCAAACTTTTATGAGAATCAACCACCTCCTTTATTCTTGTACTTTCCGTTTCACCATACCGACTAATATATAGAATCGAAGAGTCTTTGTAAATGTAATGAATAAAAATTTCATCGTCGATTATATTATAATCAATTAGAATTTCATCGTTTTCTAAATTTTTCTGAACTTTTGTAATTAGATTTGATTCTTTAATAATTTGTTTCGTGGTCGTCTGTAAAGAATCAATCTGATTTTTCTTTTTAATTACCTCGGAATGACTTCTATTATTCAAAATAAGACTATCAATTGAACGCTGGATTTTAATGCCTTCCCACTTATCATCTGACGTAGCATGAATTAGAGAATATAAGATCTTTAATTTACTTTCCTCAGAACATTGATATATTTGACTAAGATATATCTTATCTTCAAATAAATTGTGTAATTCCCTATTTATTAGCATCCCCAAATCATAAACTCCTTCCGTGTATTCAAAAATAGATAATAGTCTATCTTCGTCATGTGTCTCTGTTTCTTTTTGAATAAAAACTCTACTTGAATCCAAAAGTTCTTTCGCAATAAATAAATCATTTTTATCTTTCCAGAACAGATATTTTTTATAAAAGACTCTTGCATATTGTTCAATAATCATAAAATAGTACGTTGATTCTATTTTATCTTTTTCGAAGATTTTATCTTTATCCCACTTGGCAATAGTATTAGGCAATGGATCGACCGTTTCAGTATAATATACGTCTAGAGCTTTATCAAATTCGCCAAGTGATAAATATGCTTCTTGGAGATAATATAATACTGTTCCTAATTGAGGAATATCCAAAGGCCTGTTCCTTATAATGAAGCTATATGCCTCTAAGTAAAGAGGTACGGATTCTCTATAATGCCCTTGCATAAAGGCATTATCTCCTTTAATTTTATTGAGGTTGCAATAGTCTTTACAATAAAGCAATTCCTCTTCTAAAACAAGAATGTTTTTATCGTAGATATCCCACTTCTTAAAATAGTTGCTAGCAAATAATATTAACTTTAAAATCTCCTGTTTATCGTAAAGGCAAGAGTCTCTAGGCAGTGATTTTAGAGCAATATATAGAATATCTAAAGCGTAATCTGGTTCACCCATGTAACATTGAGTATATCCTTTTAAGTAAAGCGCCCTAGCTTTTAAAAGATCATTTTGGGAATGATGAAGGTTTCTTGAGAATATATATTTATCAGCATATGCATCCGCCTTTGAAATATCTCGATTAATTAATTCAAGATTCACCAAATTCTCCAAAGCAACAAAATAATAGTCTCCAAAGTCAGTATATTCATTACATAGCTTTAACAATTTGTTCGAATATGAGATGGCTATATCCTCATCATATTGCATTGTTTGATAATACTCGGCCAATACATAATAGGCGCTTTGAAGAATAGCGACATCTTTGATCGAATCTTGCTCATATTGTAATAAACCCTCCTCTAGTTGCTCCAAATTTTTATAATGAAACAGCAAAAGGCGTGTCATTTCTATTAAGAATTGGTCTCTTTCATTTTCAATTTTAAGATTGTTGATTTCTAGCGTTTTATACTTTTCAGGAAAAGACCTCTTATACAAATAATTCAATCGGACACGCAAAAAATTGAACTCTACATTTTGTGAATAAGAATTATCTTGAAGTAACAAACTATCAAGAACTTCATCTGCCCTTAGAAATTGAAAATTTTTTATAAGACTATCAACCCTATTCAAATTTGCATCCTCAGAGAAGTCAAATGAAGGCGTAATTTTATTTACTGTATCGCCTTCACCTAGATTTTCACATGAAAAAAAAGACAAGAAGAAAAGAAAACCAATAACAAGAAGAAAATTTATATTTTTCACGATCAACACTAAAGGGGAAATCGAAGATAAAAATTTATTCGCTGAAACTGGTATTATAATTTATGCGCTTTCCACACGCAAAAGAAGAAATTATCAATAAAAACTGATTTCCTAGATATTCTTGGCCCCAACACGATCTACCAATTTCTGCAAAAATGGACTGGCAAAAATAAAATTGTGTAATTCCTGACTATCAGATTGCAAAACCTGCTCTTTATTGCCTTGCCAAGCCAGTTTGCCTTGGTGTAATAGGCAAATATTCTCTCCAATCTCCATCACAGAATTCATGTCGTGGGTATTGATGATGGTTGTAATATTATTGTCGTCGGTAATGGTAGAAATTAACTCATCAATGGTAATAGATGTCTTGGGGTCCAAACCAGAATTTGGCTCATCGCAGAATAAATACTTTGGGTTGAGTACGATCGAACGAGCAATTCCTACCCTCTTCTGCATTCCTCCGCTGATCTCAGAAGGAAATTTTTTGTTGATTCCTTCCATACTCACACGCTCCAACACCTCATTCACCCGCATCTTTTTTTCTTTAAGGGTCTTGGCCGTAAACATATCCATGGGAAATCTAATGTTTTCTTCAATAGTCATACTATCGAACAAGGCATTTCCCTGAAAAAGCATTCCTACCTCCATTCTTAGAGATCGAAGTTGCTTCTTGGATAAAGAGTACAATTCACGATCATTGTACCAGACATTACCAGCTGAAGGGGGAAATAATCCGACAAGGATCTTGAGCAGAACCGTCTTACCAGCACCACTTCGCCCAATGATAAGATTGGTCTTTCCTGCCTCAAAGGTGAAGTCTATGCCCCTTAAGACTTCTTGATCTCCAAAAGATTTGAATATATTTTCTGCTCTTATCATGTCAATATTAATGCAATAATATAATCCGCTACCAAAATCAAAATTACACTATATACCACAGCTCTGGTACTCGCCTCTCCCAGTTCGATGCTGCCTCCTTTCACAAAATAACCTTGATAACAGCTTACGGACGTAAGGATCGCCGCAAATGTTGCAGCCTTAACAAACATAATAAACACATTGTGCGGACTGAAAAATAATCGCAATCCCGTGACGTAATCATTATGAGTAAAAAGGCCAATAGGAACACTCGCAATATACCCCCCTGCAATACCTACAGCTGCCGAAACAACCACCAGCAAAGGGATCATCAATACTGCGGCCATGACCTTGGGCATGACCAAGTATGCACTAGTGTTTACACCCATTATTTCCATGGCATCAATATGCTCTTTTTGGCGCATACCTCCAATCTCTGCAGCCATATTGGATCCGACTTTTCCAGCAAGTAACAGACACGAAAATGTTGGAGCCAACTCGATAATCATCATATCCCGTACTATATATCCAATAAATGAAGTAGGAATGAGTTGCCCGTCCATTTGATAATAAAACTGGGTCACCGTCACGGCACCAAGAAAGATTGAAATAAGAAAGATAATTGGAAGAGAACCAAGCCCAATATCAAACATCTGTCTGATAAGTTCTTTGTAGTACATCCCAATGTTTTCGGGCCTGCGATATATCTGTCGCTGCCAATCTACAAACTTACCGAAATGAAAAAGCAAACTGAGTGGATTCATTTACATATTAATTCTAGGACGCAAAGATATTTAAAACTCTGTATTGACTAAATATGTTTGCCGAAAGAGCAAATTAATTCTAAAGACGAAGCATGGATACCTTATTCTTCAGCGCAAATAATATAATGAAGAGGTTTAGCAAAGCTTTTTATTAACCTCTTCATTACATTGGAACAACTGTGTAGGTACTCTTTTAGTTTTTATCTTCCTTTAATAATCTTAAAATCCTTGAATCTGTTTGCATTTTTGTCGGTGATCTTAAGCATATAAACGCCAGCTGGAACCAATGATAGATTAATGGTTTCACCTATTATTTTACCATCTAATACTACATTACCAAGAATTGAATATAGCTCGAAAGTCAAATTTTGTCCATCGATTCCTTCCAAAAATAGAAGGCCCTGGGTCGGATTCGGATAGATATGGATTTCTGACAACAAATCATCTTCAATACCCACAGACATCATAGTTGTGCACATCACTGTCGAAGTTGATCCAGGACACGTTGTACTAGATAGTGAAGTTACCCGCAATGTGACAGTTTGGTCAGCATTCAGCTCATCCACAGTAATGGTTGTGTTTGGAGTAAAGAATGGTGGATTATTGTCAATTTGAACTTCAAAAAGGGATACGCCATCGATGTTATTCCAGGAAAAAATGGCAAAATCTACTCCAACGGTATCACAGAAAATATTGACCGCTTCTATTTCTGGTTCGACAAGAACAGAGGAAGAAAAAACATCTGAAGTACAGCCATCTTTAATCACTTGTAGACTTATGGTCTTCAGACCTGGACTATCAAATGTAACTTCCTGATTTGTCAAAAGTCCAGAACCAATGCCGCCATCAAAAACCCAAGTAATTGATTCAGTATTGGGTGTACCATCATATGTAAGGTTCAATTCATCAGTAATACACATAGTATCAACATCCTGAACGAAAGATGCAATAGGCAAATCAAAAACTTCTATTGAGATCGTTTTTGATCCGACACAATCAGCTATGTCCGATGTGTAAGTATACAAAATGGTATTAATTCCAATATTTGCCATACTAGGATCAAATATCCCTGAAGTAGCATCTATAATTCCTGGTCCAGTAAATGTTCCGACCCCTGGTTCTCCTGATACAATAGTCGCAGTAATAGAAATATTATCTCCATCAACACAAACGGCACTTGGGTCGGCACTTAATTCTATTTCTGGGGGAATACAAGTAAGGCTTACGCATGTGATAAGTGTACTTACAAATTCGCCACATATCGGATCTTCAGGCATGGTCAACAACTCTATGGTTACAGATTCTCCTTCTCCCAATCCAGAAATAGTGAAAGAATTGGCCGTGAAAACACCCCCGGTTTGACCAGAAATCACATTGACCTCAAAACCACTTACCATCAAAGGTATCTCCCAGGTAAATTCAATTTCTCCTACTGATGGATTGCAGGTTACTGCCGTAGGTTCTAGTGGAAATTTGACAGAGATTGACTTCGTAGTGGTTTCTGAGATGCATCCATTGATATCTTTTGTAAAGAGAGAAACGGTTTTTTCTCCAGAGCTATCCCAGGATATTTCATATGGTCCCATACCTGTTCCCGATAAAATAGTACCCCCATCAAAGTCCCAGTTAAAGTCTGCAATGTTGAAGTTGGAACCAATGAAATCTATAATTATTGGATCCTCAACACAAATGCTTGTATCAAGAGTGAAGTTTGGCGTTGTCATAGGTATTACTTGCACATTAAAGGTGTTTGGATTGCTTTGTCCACAATTATTTTGTGCTGTAGCTGTTATCTCTCCACCACCGGAATTTGTCCAATCAATCGTCAAAGTATCACTAGCACTGCCAGTAATAGAAGCAGATGCTACATCATTCGGAAATGACCAAATGAACGTGGTTTCGTCTTCTTGTTGTTCTACTGTGTAAACGGATACATTTTCTCCTGCGCAAACAATATCAGGTCCAGAGATACTTGGTGTAGAAGGAAGAAAATCAGCAATAAATACAAAAGCGGAATAAGGGTAAATACATGTTACCCCATTTTTATTTATTGAAACCTCTAGCGTGTATTCTCCATTCCCACTTTCAAATGGAGCAGTTACTGTTTGTGGGTTTGCACCATTAGGTAAAGTATTGCCTTGTGGATCCTTCCAGAGGTAAGTTATAAACGAGGCATCCGTAGATAAATCATCGATATAATCAAATTCCAATACGATTCCGTCAGTAGTACAAATCGGGTCTAGCAGTGCTCCTTGAAAAATATTAAGCTTCTCTACGGTCAAATTAATTATACTATCGCAGCCATTTACATCTGTCGAATTTTGAAGTAAGAAGTTTTCAAGAACGAAAGTCTGAGAGCCAGCAAAACTGAAAACAGATATTTGAATTGCGTCAATTTGAATAGGCAAATCTTCTTCACATACCGAAATTAATACATCTTCTACGAGATTAGGAGGTAGTTCTGTCAGTGTAAATTGCTGATCATAAGAACATCCTTCCGTAGATACCGTTCCCATGTTAATCCCTAACATATAGTCTGGTATTGTGGTATTCCATCCACTATCTCCATCGCCATTCGGGTCTTCAGCGGCAAATTCATTGATCGAGAAATCCTCAAATTCGCCCTCACAAATAAAAAACTCACCAAAGTCTTCGTCCATTTGCATTGGAATCAGTGATGAGGTGGTTACTTCTCTACATACTGCCCCACTCCAAGCTTGATCTATACACCCACCGACGACATCTGTAAGGCAAACATTGTATGTTCCTTCTGTTGGTATATTTAAAATGAGTGTATTTTCTTCAGTTGTGACAATAGAGTCACCTAAATAGAGGTCTCCATTAATCGTCGTTATTGACCAAGTAAATTCCCCTGAAAGAGACAACCCTTGTCCTTGAAATATTATATTATCATCGGTGCAATACTCAATATCTTCGCATTGGAAAGAGCCATCAGAAAAAATACAAACATCTTCAGGTTCTAACGAAGGAATTGTTGGTGAGCCATTGATGTCAACTACATAGCTACATACATTTCCGTCACAGCCGTTGATATAGATATAGTATTCCTGACCAGGATTGAGTAATGATCCGCCGATGCTTATTGGGTCTGTAGTGCAAACGTCAGAACAAAAAACAGCTTCCGAAAATGTGCAATCCGTATATATTCCAACCTGGATGCCTTGTTGGCCAAAACCTCCGAAGGTACAATCAATAGGTGAGATATTAATAGAGTAACTTCCATCAGAGGCCACAAACGCAAGCCAGGTAATGTTTTCAGACATATTGAATCCGTCACAAAGAGGAATAGGTTGATTTCCAGCTGAGGAGTCCGTTGGCATGATAGCACACAAGTTGTCAAGACCGCTAACATCACAAATTATATCCTGAGGCAAGATATCTTCACAAGAGGGTACTGCTAGCGGGTTGGGCTCATCACAGCTGGAAAAAAAGCAGAAATCTATATATTCTATCGACACATTTGACATTGGGTCCGAATCCGTGAGATTGAAAGGAGAGCACAGAACGTCATTGGGCGTAGTATCAGTACCGTTGTCATCATTATCTACCATATCATTGGCATCACTTGTGCCCAGGCAACTTCGCTTTCCAAAAAGTGATCCGCCAAATTCAAATGCTGACTGGTCGATACGCATGTAATATTTGCCTTCTGGCAGGTTGTTAAATTCATATTTTCCTGCTATCGTGATGGATTGAGAAATTATAGTGTCTTCCTCATTATCGTACAGATAAACCAGCACACCAGATGGTCCTGGTTCGCCATTATATGTACCATTTCCATCTGTTTCTACCCAAATTGTACCTGTTAAATTACTAAATACAGCAGATGTTGAAAGAGTTAATTTTTCTGTATTTGACAATGATTGAATCGAAGGTAAAAGACAGGCTGAGAGCAGTATAGCGTTGAAGATTGTTTTGGCAGCAAGGTGTATTTTAGAAGATTTCATGTTGATGTCATTTTATCGTTATAAAAACCATTGGGCAGGAGACATGCATGATTATTCGACTGGTAATATACAATCAAAAATCGAGAGTTATGCCAAAAATCGAATTGTATGTATTGGTTGACAGTGGTAAAACAGCAGTAAAAAGTATAAGATTACTGAGGTGACCCTGGCAAGAAAGACATCACATTACATTAATTTCACTTCAAAGAATTTTATTTTTAAATCCCCATGAAACTAGCTCAGCAATATTTCGACATCCCGTTTTTTCCAATAATTTTTGTCGATATCCTTCAATTGTTCTTGTACTTTTGAATACCAATTCGCTAATTTCATCCGCAGTTTTACCGTCACTTATATATTTCAGAATATCTATTTCGATTTGAATCAACTCAATACCAAAGGAAGCCAACTTTTCTCTGGACTGCATAGAGTCTACAATAATATTGGTGGTATATGTGTCATAGTATTTGCCTTCCTCGTGTACTTTTTTCAATGTCATCAATAATATCTCAGGTGTTGTATCTTTTAATAGATAGCCTTTAGCACCCTTCAAAACCATGGTATTGATATGAGATGCATCATCCAACATGGTCAACATTATTATTTTTAAATCTGGGTGTGTATCAGATAATTCTATTAAAATATCCAATCCATTTTCATCTTTTAAATTGATATCCAACAATAGGATTTGAATATTATTTTTTTTCAGGGCAGCAAACAACTCTTCCCCAGAACTTGCTGAGATTTTGACTTGAAATTCTTTGGAATCATTTATGATGTCCACGACTCCAGATCTAAAAAGCTTATGGTCATCAACGATTCCTACGGCAATTTTCCTACTCATATACTATTACTTTGGCAGATGTTAAAATCATTTTGAAAGATGACATAGGTTTAAGTTGAAGATAAAGAAATTTTTGTTCCTCCTCCTGGCTGAGAATGCAAATTGAATTCAAAGTTTATTGCTTTTGCTCTCATCCTCATATTGCGAAGACCTATTCCATGATTGGAATTATCTTTCATATCAAACCCGATCCCATCATCAAAGGCATTTATCACTATTTGTTTTTCTTTTTTTTGAATTGATATGTTTATCGTTTCACACTTGCTGTATTTAATTGAATTGTTGCAAAATTCTTGAATGATTCTGTAGATATTTATCTTGGTATAAAAGTCCAATTTATCAATTGCTGGATCTATTAATGTGACAATTTTCAATGTCTCGGAATTAATTCTTTGGGACAACTCTTCTATAGCTGGTCTCAAACCATATTTTTCCAAGGTATTTGGATATAAAGAATGAGACAGACCTCGGATAGACTTTATAGTTTCATCGATCATCATTTTTAATTGGGACACGTCTTTCTCGCTCGTTGGCTTATCTGAGCTTAAGTTGTTGATTTTGAGCTTCATAGCTGACATTGTTGGGCCCAGATCATCGTGGATGTCAGCTCCAATTCGGGCTCGTTCAGATTCTTGAATTTGGATGGAATCGACAAGGATTTTTTTGGCTTTTTCGAGTTCGAGGCGTTGGATTTCATCTTTATTTTGGATCATTTTTCGGTTGTGAAAAATGAAAAACCAGACCAAAAAAATAGCGAACAATGCAAGAGCGATGCTGGCTATTATTGTTATGAGAAATTTTGGAGGCATTATTTAGGTTTTGTCTGGCTAAGATAAAGTATATAAAATGCATACCCTATGATTAGATTATAAACCAAATAAAGCAGTTGCCGAAATACCCAGGCATAGACTAAAAAAGGTTCCCCAGAATATCTAATTTGACCTGTCAGGATAATTATTGTAGATAGACTGAATAAGATGTATCCTGCTGCTGCAAAAAAATATGGGTCATTTAATGGAGAGGAATATATCGAATGGGTAATTTTTTGATAAAGAAAATGCAATGGAAATACCACTCCAATAACAACATTCAAGCTAGAAATAATGTACAGGGCTTCTTTCGTAAAATTGAAAGAGAAGCCAACAATTATCATAAGCGTGAAAAACAAGCTTCCCAAGATTCTAATAAACCGCTTGGCCGAATCAGGATAAAACTCAAGAGAAGTCCATAAAAATGTGATCAAAACCGTGTTGAATAGACAATAAAGACAATAAATAATTATGTTTTCATTGAAGTATATTGCTCCGACAGTACCAAGAATATCAAATAAAACAGAAAGTAAAATAGATGCAAAAAGCAATTTAAAGAACAAATTCAACTTCGGCCTAAAATAAAGAATCACCAAAATTGGAATAAGAGCAGAAAACTGCAGCCCGATAATTATTTCTTGCATCTATCAATAAATTTTTGCTTACAGCTTTGTAGCTGCAGAAGAACAAATATCAGGACAAGGAAGTCCCATGTCTAAAACATGACCTGCAGACATGTCATTGCCGTCAATATCTGTACCGACTATAATTAATTGAGGAGGGTCAGAGCTTAGTGGGCCCATTTTGCCAAAATAAATACGAACTCCTCTGCATCCTGGTTGCGCAAGAATTTCTTCAATATGATTCTTTCCAAATAAGATACCTTCGACTGAATTGTTTTCAAAAAATGCTGGACTATTTCGATAGTTATCCATTAGCATTCGAGCTTCTCCTCTAGGAATCATCTTTCCTTCTGTTCCATTATAAGCCATAATAGTTAATTGTTTGTAAGGGTAAAAAAATAAAATTTAGTTATTGATGAAATTAAAGAAAATTATCTCGTTGGCGAAGAATTAAAAAATAGAGATCAATATGCAATATTCATAACACCCAGAATATCAACATGATACAAAACTAAAAGAAAAATATACGCATAAAACTTACGTAGATTTACGCAAATTTATGTGAAAACCCGCAATGGATTATGCGAAGAATTACGCATGAAAATTGAGTATTTTAAAATCTACAGTTCTAAATATTCCTTCTCATCTTTGGAAACCCATAAGATATAAATCATGAACATATATTAACCGTGTTTTATAAGGTCACTTATCTTAATGAAGATAAGATTAGTTTGTTTTTAAAAAATTCTGCTACTAAAAGAAAGGATGCGAGTTTCATAAAAATACATAGTATGTTAGGCTATTGACCCCAAAAAATATAGCAACTACAACAAACTATGTATTCCTCGTATAAGTGGAAAGAAGCCAATGGTATTATAGCTTCTTATATTCACACTCACAGCCCAACCTTTCTTGGATATCTTTTTGAAATTACCTAATTCTAAAAGAATCCTAAGATTATTCCTTTTACAGGAATGCTTGTACAGGCATAGTTTTTGTCGGAGGCGCACAAAAGAGTGTGCCTCTTTTTTTTGTCCCTATTTTTGACACTCCAGCCATATTTTGACACCTTTTTCTACCTATGTTACTCTATTAAAGTTTTACTTCTACATAAGAAAGATTACACATTTGATCAATTATCTGCCCTATCCTTCCACAAGAAAATTGACATATAACAAACTTTTTATTGTGCATCTGTAGTTGTATAGTTGCCAGTTATATCAATTACAATCACAAATAATGCTAAAACCAATTATCCGCGAGGACCTTCTATATTATATATGGAAGACCAAATCTTTTGAAATGGTGGATCTAAAGACTACCGACAATCAACCCATTGAAATCATTGAATTCGGAACACAAAACCATGACTCTGGTCCCGATTTTTCGAATGGCAAAATAAAAATCGGTGATACTATCTGGGTTGGAAATATTGAAATGCATGTTTATAGCAGCGATTGGGAACGACACTGTCATGATATAGACAAGGCATATGACAATGTAATTTTGCATGTTGTATTTGAACATGACAAGGAAGTCTATACTACATCGGAACAGTTAATTCCATGTTTTGAATTGAAAAACAGAATTGAGAATCGAATTTTAAAAAAATACAGCCAGCTTATTGCCAATAATAATTGGATTCCTTGTGAAAAACACATTTCTAAGGTAGAGCACCATACTGTTTCATTTTGGCTCCAAAGACTTGTTGCTGAGCGTGTCGGTAACAAAACCGGCATCCTCAAAAGCATACTTGATCAAACCAAGACCAACTGGGAAGAAACTTTGTACATCTACCTGTCCAGATATATGGGTGCTCGCGTGAATATGGATCCTTTTGAATCATTGGCCAAGTCGTTACCCTACATCCTGATTCAAAAAAATAAAAATGACTTGCTCAAAATAGAAGCCCTCTTATTTGGCCAGGCAGGAATGCTAGAAGCTGACTTCCAAAGTGATTATTTTAAAGAATTAAAACAAGAATATCGATTTTTGGCAAATAAATATATCCTGAAACCTCTACCTCCAATCTCTTGGAAATTTGCACGAATGAGGCCTGTTGGGTTTCCAACCATTAGAATTGCCCAGCTAGCCCAAATCTTATTCCAAAATGATAGATTATTTTCAAAAATTATTCTTGAGAATGATACCTCTTACTTGAGGAGCTTATTCAAGGTCAAAACTTCACCTTATTGGGATAGCCATTATCGATTCGGTAAGGAGTCGAAAACTAAAGAAAAAAATATTGGAGATGGGTTTATTGACCAGTTGATAATTAACGTGATATGCCCAATCATGTTTTTATACGGAAAGTACATTGCCAATGAGGAATATTGCGAAAGGGCTATTAGCCACCTTGAGGCAATAAAGGCTGAAAACAATAATATTGTACGAAAATTTAAAGCCTTTGGTGTCTCTTGTAGCACTGCCGCTGATTCTCAAGCACTGATTCAATTGAAAAAAGAATATTGTGATGAAAAACAATGTGTGACATGTGCTATTGGCAATTCTATAATAAAACAGAGAAGTTAGTTTGGTCCAATAAAAAGAGAATCAAATCGAAATTTTCTGTTTTGGCCATTTTTTTTTCATTTATCTTGCTGTCAGAATCAATAAATCTATGGAAGAAACGGAAGAAGAAATGAAACATGAGCCTGGTTTTTCCAACGAGGTGCTCGACGAATCTTCATTACCCACTTTGGCCTACATCGAATATTCTCCACTGGAGAAAAACCTGCTCAAAGCAGATTTGATCTGGACTGTGACCTTTTTTACTATTGGAATAGGTGTTTTGTTGTTTTTACAATACTATATAGCTCTGGAGTGGCTGGGGCTTTATGGAAATTGGATATTACTTGGCCTCATATCGCTTCTAATCCTTTCATTACTCCTTGTCTACTTTGGATTCTACAAAAAAAGCTATGCGGTGCGGGAAAAAGACATCATATACAACAGCGGGCTTTTCTGGCAGTCATCCATTGTCATTCCCTTCAACAGGGTACAGCATTGTGAGGTATCAATCGGACCAATAGATAGGATGTTTAACCTTTCTGAACTGAAGATTTTTACTGCTGGTGGAGCAAGTAGTGACTTGTCTATTGACGGATTGCGGCCCGAGACATCAAATCGGCTTAAAGATTTCATTGTCCAAAAAACAGGCATCGATGAAGAAGAGTGACATGACTCATGATTTTGACACTCCTACTCGACAATCACTAGTGGCCATATTAATGATTGTACTAAAGACCTATCGGGTTTTGGTTCGTTCTATCTGGCCATTTTTACTTTTATATATCTTTAAAGATGGTGGGTCTCAGAAAAACTATTGGATGATGATCCTTATTGCTGCAGCTGGGATAGGTATGATCTATTCCATCATTAATTACTTCCGATATTATTTCTATCTGGACAAGGATGAGTTGGTAATAGAGAGCGGAGTACTAAAGAGGAGTAAATTAAACGTACCATTCGACAGAATTCAGACGATCAACTTCGAACAGAACATTATTCACAGGATATTTAATGTTGTACGTTTGAAAGTGGATACTGCGGGATCTGCCAAGGCAGAATTTCAGTTTGATGCTATCGATTCCCAAAAAGCAAATCAACTAAGGAATGTCTTGCTGGCCAAAAAGAAAAAAGCAACCGTCCAACAAGTTGAATCACAGGAAGAAAATTCTCGTCCAAAAGAATTAGAGTATACAACTATAATGCAACTGAATCTGGTCGACTTGATTAAAGCAGGCGCAGTAGAAAACCATTTGAAGTCCAGTGGTATCATTTTGGCATTTATGTATTGGATATGGCATAATCTGGATGAAGCCAATATCAATATTAATGACGAAGTAGGATCGACAGTGACATCTCAGATTGGCACCGGTCTTTATATGGTTATGGTTTTGACAATTCTGTTGGTCATTTTATCTTTTATTGTTTCACTGATCAAAATGGTAATTACCAATTACGATCTTAAGTTTATGCGATCCAAAAATGGATTTAAGATCAACGCTGGCCTATTTACCAAAAAAGATACTTCTGCTCTGGATCACAAAATTCAATTGATATCGTGGGGAGACAATCCGCTTAAAAAATTAATAGGAATAAAAGATTTGCGGCTGAAGCAGGCATCGAGTGTAGCCCTGAATAAAAAAACATCCATACGTGTCCCTAGCTGCAGTGAAGATCAGATAACCCTTGTGAGAGATACACTATATGGTAGTGAGTCATTTGACAATATAGATTTTAGCCCTATAGACAAGCGATATTTCTATAGAAATGGTGGAATTTTATCTTTGATTTTTGCCTTTATAATTTCAGGTTTAATTTATTTCAACCTGCCGCTGCAAGCAAGCCTTGTTGGGGTCGTGGCGTTTTTTGTAGTATTCACCTTTTATTTGTCTTATCGCAAAAAGAGATATGGATTTAATGATGAAATGTTTGTCATCAGAGGAGGTGCTTATGGTGATAAGACTGAAATTTTACCTATTTACAAAATCCAATCCCTTTCAAGAAAACAAACACCTTATCAAAGAAGAAATAATCTGGCAAACCTGGTGATTCACACCGCAGCAGGCAAGGTGGCTATTCCTTATATCAATAAAGATCGAGCATCAAAAATCATGGATAAGTTTTTATATCTAATTGAGATCGATCGTCGCAAATGGATGTAGATTATTTTGCATTGCACCCACTCCTTTGAGGTCTACTTAAACATTCCTAATTTCCTAAATTTTACTTATTCCCTCTTATTTTTCTTCTTTCTCTTCATCCTTTTCAAAACATCAATTTAGTCAAAACCGTCAAAATGGCACCTGTTTTCGTTCAGAGTTGTCAAAATGTCAGTTGTTTTTGTGTTGTTTTGCACTTTTTGGCACAAATTCTTGGTTGGAACAGCAATTGATCTATTGGTGGTGTAAAACATTTTGAAATTATATAACATTAAAAATAAAATTATGCACACCACAACTAAAGCACAAAGAAAACACAGAAGAAATAGAAATCATGGATTTTTTGCACCAACTTTTAGCAACATCATCAATGAAATTCTAAACAGTCCATTGAATGAGGTAGTAACAGACAGACCAAAAAGATACACTTATCCACCTGCAAATGTAATAAAGGAAGAAAACAAGTACTTACTATCCATTGCTCTTCCTGGAGTAAGTAAGAAGGATGTAAGCATCAACATTGAAAAGAATAAATTGACAATCAAGTCGAATGTGGAAGAAAATACCGAAACCAAGTATCGACTGAGAGAATTCAACTACGCAAAATTTGAAAGAAGCTTTACACTTTCTGATGATGCGGATATCGACAATATCTCAGCAAAATTTGAGAAAGGTATATTATCAATCACTATTCCGACTCTCAAAGAAGCTGGACCTACTGAAGTGAAAATTAAATAAGATTGATCCAGCTCATATATATCTCTCAAGATTGGGATTGACTGATCAGCGAGATGCCCGAATTGGCGGGATTGGCACGATAGCGGAGGGTGAATAACACCCCCGCGAGTCGTAAGCCACTTGGCGATAATCGCACATTACCTAAAATGTTAACAAATAAAAAGAAAAGAAAATGTATAAAAGTAACGGAATAACCTCGGGTCAGCCATTTGGAAAACTTGTAGATGATCTTATGAATAGAAGCATATCGGACATCGTAGGAACTGACATTACATTTGAGACTCCATCGGTAAATATTATCGAGACGGATGACTCTTTCGAGCTTGAAATTGCAGCTCCTGGTTTGAATAAATCGGACTTTAAAGTATTGGTCGAAAAAGATCACCTCACGATCTCCGCTGATAAAAAGGTCGAAGAAAACAAGGAAAACACGAATCAGGTTTTCAAGAGAAAAGAATACAATTATCAAAAATTTACGAGAAAATTCAGATTGCCGAATACTGTAGATAAGACTTCTCTAAAAGCAAAGTATCTGCAAGGAATCCTGAAAGTGACTGTGGATAAAACTCCAGAGGCAAAGGATCAAGGTCCTAAAACAATTGAAATAAGTTAAAAGAACATAATTAAGTTACCAGAAATAGTTGGTTAGTTTTTCATAATATTTTGAATTTAGAGGCTGTCTCCCAAAAGGCAGCCTTTTTTAGTTTTAATAGAACATACATAAATTAAAAGCCAGGATGTTTAGCAAGGAGGTACCGTGTGTTCGCCTATGACTTGACTAGGCCATCTACACTCTTCCAGACCGAAGTCTTCTCCAATAGACTCACAATCATAAAAGAATATGCTTCCTTCTACTTTCAGCGTATTTGAAATTTCTGGAAAATTAAAAACCATATCTACGCTAATTGCTCCAGTTACAGGATTTCCATTGTTATCATAAAATAATTCATGTGGAAATTGAATAGATGAGTCATTTCTGGCATATTCCGAAAGATCAATTACATCGAGAAATATTTGACCATCTTTAGAGAACTTTGCAGACTGAATTTGCCAATCCATTTTTTCTGAGTAAAAAATAGAGAAAGAAAGTGGGGTGCCTTCAATTAATACAGCATTAGGCAGTAAAATATCAACGCTTTCATGAAATGGTTTCTCATTTTCCCAAACGTATTGCATGTCATCACCACAGGCACAGTTTCTTTTTTCACAGCTTACCAAGGCAAATAATAAAATTATAAGAAAGTAGAATGACTTCATAATCTATTTTAATATCTAGAAGCCTATTCTTGGCTGATTCGCTGCTAAATCAATTCAAAAACTTGCCTATCGCATTCTTGCTAAAGTCAGACAGCACCAATCGCCCACTCATTTCTGCTCTTTCTTCCAATAGATCATCCCAGTTTTCAGTACCTTCCCAAAACACTTTTTTGAGCAGACCCATAGCCTCTGGATTCATTGTGACCAATTTATCAGTGAGGTGGATGATGTACTCATCCAATTGTTCGGTAGACTGAAACACCTCCGTATAAAGGCCTTTTTCCCTTGCCCAATCTGCCGTCCGCCACTCTGTAGCATTGAGAGACATATGGCTGTATGCAGACACACCCATTTTCCTCTCCACTGCTGGACCAATAACAAATGGTCCGATCCCTACGGCCAATTCACTCAATTTGATAGAGGCGTATTTTGTAGCCATACAGTAATCACATGCTGCCGCAAGGCCTACTCCCCCGCCTACTGCCTTTCCATGTACCCTTCCAATAACGACTTTGGGCACTTTGCGAATTGCATTGATAACATTGGCAAATCCCATAAAAAACTTCTTACCTACATCCTCATTTTGAATGGAAGACAATTCATCAAAACTTGCGCCTGCACAAAAAGTCCGATCACCAGCTGATTTCAAAACTATTAATATTACATCATCATTACCTCCAGCTGCATAAATCGCCTGCTCCAACTCAGAAAGCAATTTTCCTGGCAGAGAATTGTGCGATGGGTGATAAAACTCTATTGTTGCAATTTTATTATTTATCGTAGTTTCAATATGACCTTGTTGTATTTTGTCCATTTCTTATATTTTAATGTAAAAGGTTTTTGATACCAGGATTAAGAATTGCTGTTGACAAATTTATCATGAATGTACCTAAGTCCTGTCACCATAAACCTCCAATATCACTTATACTCTTTTTTAATTCTATCCAAATCACGTTTATTTTGTCTCTCCTTTATAGTCTCTCTCTTGTCATATGATTTTTTACCTACTGCAAGGAAGATTTCTAATTTGATAAACCCTCTTTCAGAAAAATACAATCGATAAGGGACCAATGTCATCCCCTTCTCAGTCACACGACGTTCTATCTTTTTTAATTCTGCTTTACGCAGCAATAGTCTTCTATCCCTCCTTGTTTCATGATTGTGAATGGTTCCGTATTCATATTCAGCAATGTACATGCTTTTTAGTGTCAGATTGCCGTGTTCAAATAGACAATAGGCATCGGATAGATTAGCATTGCCCAATTTTATAGACTTCACTTCCGTCCCTTTAAGCACCAATCCAGCCTCAAAACTATCCAAAAGTTGATACTCAAATTTGGCTTTTCTGTTTACTATTTCTTTAGGACCCTTTTTTGCTTTTGCCATCTTACTTCCACTTAATACCGCATCCCGCGCTTGGATATTGTTTTGAAGGTGCTTGTTTGTCGTCCAACAAATCATCGATAGCTCCTCTCAAATCACTTCCCGTCAAAGGAATGCCGTTGCCAGGTCGAGAACCATCTAATCTACCTCTGTAATACAATTTTAGGTCTGAATCAAAGAGGTAAAAATCAGGAGTGCATGCCGCATCATATGCCTTGGCCACCTCTTGAGTATCGTCGTACAAATAAGGAAACGGATAACCCAATTCTTCGCCCAATAGCTTCATCTTGTCCGGACTATCTTGTGGATAGTTTTCGATATCGTTCGAACTTATCAGGACAAAATTGATTCCCCTTGCTTTATAATCTTGTGCCACCGATATCATTTCATCATTCACATGGATAACAAAAGGGCAATGATTACAGGAAAAAACGATAGCCGTTCCTTTAGTTCCCCTAGCCTCGGTCAATGAGAGGGAGGAACCCGTTAATGTATTTGGTAATTCGAAATCAGGAGCTTTCGTCCCTAATCCGAGCATATTTGATTCAGTTAATGCCATGAATTTTAATTATTTTTTGGATTGCAAATCTACAATCTTAAACTATAGAATAAAAGTATGTTCCTTTTTATACTTTTGCAGTATGCGTTTATTTTTCTTGTCTTTAATTTTTTCTTTCGTTTATCTCACAGGATATTGTCAAGTGAATGCCAACCCATTTGAGATTCAATCCAGACTAGACTCTGTGTACAACTCTGAAGGAAGGATTGAAAGTTCAACAATTAACGTATTCGATGTCCAGAGGTCTGATGACGAAATGGTATCACCCATTGACCCAATAAGAAAAGACACCCTGGACGTTGAGGAAGAGTCTGACCTCTTGCCAGTTGTAGGCGAAGACGATGACGAGGTAGGAGAGCATTTGGATCAGAATCCATTTGATGTATCTCATATTCCTATCCGTAAAAGCAAGTTGAAAACCGAAGCCGATGCATTTAAGGCTCGGAGTAAGGTAGTTAGTGCCAATGAGACTTCTGGATCGAATGCCTTTTTATTTTTTCTAAATCTCCTTTCTGCTTTACTGTTAGCCATCGTCATCAACACCCAAAAAGGGGCAATCAAGAAAATTACGAATGCGATTACCAACGAAAATGTATTAAAACTAATTCAGCGAGAGGAGAAAAAAGGCATCAGTGGTTATCATTTATTGCTGTATATCTCTTTTTTTATAAATGCAGCGATTTTTATTTATTTGATCGCATTTAATTTTTATAAGATACAAGGGTGGAGCTATTACCAATTGATATTTCTGGGAATATTGGCGATTTATCTGACAAGACACATATTTATTATGTTAATGGGTAGGGTATTTCCTTTCACAAAAGACAGTCAATTGTTCGGTTTTACTATCCAAACGTTCAATATTTTTATAGGAATTATTTTGATCCCTTTCAATTTAATTATCGCATTTGGACCCGTCAAAACAGCGATCCCGCTTATATATCTTGGACTAATAATTATTGGAATCTTGGCCCTTTTAAGAACATTTCGGGGCTTTTTGATCGCAAGTACCTATATACAAAGCAATTTATTTCATTTTTTGTTGTACCTTTGCACCTTCGAAATTTTACCTATTCTCTTGTTAATAAAGATAATAGGAAATTTTGGAATTGCTTGATAAAAGCATAAGTTTTTAAACTAAACTTTGTTTATGGCATCTAGAGGTTCAGCTTTAGCAAATAAAGACAATTACATAGAAAGGTACAAGGAGGTTAAAACAATACTTGTTTCGCAACCTAAACCAGAGAGATCACCCTACTACGACTTGGAAAAAAAGTGGGGGCTTACCATTGATTGGAGACAGTTCATTCATGTAGAGCCCGTAACGGAAAAAGAGTTTCGTAAAAACAGACTTAGACCCGATAGTTTTTCCAGCATCATCTTTACCAGTAAAAATGCTATTGAGCACTTCTTCAGACTTTGTGAAGAAATGCGTGTCAAAATGCCACAAGACACAAAATATTTTTGCCTGACAGAGACTATTGCCAATTATCTTCAGAAGTTTATCGTCTATAGAAAGCGTAAAGTCTTTGTAGGAAAGAGAAAGGTGGAAGATCTGAATAATTACTTCATGAAGCATAAGGAAAAAGAAAACTTCCTTTTGCCATGCTCCAACTTGGGTGCAAAAGATGTAGTTGCATATTTGGAAAAAAATGAAATCAACTATACTGATGTCATGATGTATAGGACGGTAGCAAGTGATTTGTCCGATTTGAGTGATGTCACTTATGATGTTCTCATCTTTTTTAGCCCGCTTGGAATAGAATCTTTGTACGAAAACTTTCCTACTTTCTTGCAAAATGAAACTAGGTTTGCAGTATTTGGCAAATCTACATTGCAGGCTGTCAAACAAAAATCGCTCTATCCCAACATTGTAGCACCAACTCCTGAGACTCCATCGATGTCAATGGCATTGGAGGCTTACTTGCAGAAAACAATTAAGGACTAAGCAAAATTACTTTTTGACTTAAGATTACTTTGAGTCTTTCTATTTTTGAAGGATTTGCTTTGTATAAGCATGTCCCAAAGGAATATTTCTCTATTTTGCCACCTGAAAGTAAGACGTTGGATTTGTCAACAGCCAAGGAAAAATATATCGCGTTTATTCAGGAAAATTACGTCCCCTTATTTTTTCG
Organism: Saprospiraceae bacterium; assembly: GCA_965230575.1. Taxonomy (GTDB): domain Bacteria; phylum Bacteroidota; class Bacteroidia; order Chitinophagales; family Saprospiraceae; genus CAJXUU01. The sequence continues at coordinate 1,548,407 of OZ246013.1, read as the reverse complement.
TGATTATTATTTGGATGCCGTAAGTGAGGGTGCATGGGATGTGGTCCTACATCAAGAGAATGATACCATCACTGCCGCCTACATTTATATGATAAAACAAAAGATGGCGATTAAGTATATTGTTCAACCAAAACTTTGTCCATATACAGGTCCTGTCTTCTTCAATCCTTCAGATGCTCATAAAGCATACTCAGCATTATTGCAGCAGCTACCCTACCACCAGCTTATTATCCAAGATTATTTTCCAGGTATTCCTAACTTTAAAAATACACCACATAATGAAACTAAGAAACACACCTATCTAATTGATAAATCGGTTGATTTGGATTCATTATGGGGACATCAAAGCTCGACACATCGAAGGATAATCAGAAAGGCTGAAAAGGAACTTAGGCATGAAGAGGTAAGCGACATTGATGCCTTTTTGCAATTTGTAGCTGACACATTTCGCAAAAGAAACAAACCATTACCCAATGATCCTGCTGTTTTTCAAGTCCTTGATGAAACGTTAAGGCAAAAGGGTTTGAGGAAGATTGTGAAATGCACGGACAAGAATGATGATGTCGTGGCGATGTGTTATTTTATGAATGACGAGCTGTGGACATACAACTTTGCCAATGGAGTCGTCGAAGACTATCGGCACTATGGAATGAATTTGATTTTGTGGAATGAAATCAAATCAACCCTTTCAGAAGGACGCTCTTTTGATTTTGAAGGGAGTATGATACCAGGAGTAGATGAGTTTTTTAAGCGATTCAAGGGGACAAAGACACAGTATCAATCAAGGGTTAAGAGCACAAATAAGCTGGTCGATCTTTTGGTCAAGATCAAAACTTCAAAAAGCTTCAAATGATCTATGTTGTCATTATAAGTCTTGTAGTCCATTGTGCTTACTATGTATTCATATTTAGCAAGCTTGCACTTTATAATGAACAGACGATTGATTCAAATGTCAAGAAAAAGGTATCAATATTAATTTGCTACCACAATGAAGAAGGCAATGTGGGTCGACATCTCCCAGGTATTCTCCGGCAAGATGTGGATGAGATCATATTGGTAGACGACAACTCATCCGACGACACTCCAAACCTTCTCAATAAGCACAAGACCGATAAAGTGAAAATTCTATCTGTCGAACACAGTTCCCTGGGAAAAAAACAGGCCTTGTCTAAAGGCATTTTATCAACCCAAAACAACACAATCTTATTGACAGATGCTGATTGCAAACCAGCATCTAAAAATTGGTCTTACCATATGACCAATAAATCTACAGGCTTTGTCCTTGGGTATGGACCGATGAATAGAAAAAATGGGTGGGTAGGTTTGTTTTCACGGTTTGAGACTTATATGACGGCACTGCAATACCTCAGTTATGCTCTAGTGGGTCTACCTTATATGGGAGTGGGCAGAAATCTGGTGATCGACAAGATGGTCGTTCGAAGTCAAAAGAACAAGATCAAAGGGGCTCAATTGGCATCAGGAGACGATGACTTAATGATTAATGCCTTGGCAAATAGGGAAAATACAAGCATTTGTCTTCATCCTGAAAGCTTTGTTTATAGTGACCCTAAGACTTCTCTCAAGGCATTTTTTAGGCAAAAGGCCAGGCATATCAGTACATCTACTTATTATAAATCTGTGCATAAGATCCTGCTAGGTTTGTTTAGCGCTTCTCACATACTATTTTATACATTGCTAACCTTAGGGCTTTTTGCAGGAACTATTTCATATAAAACTGGATTACTACTGCTTTTGGTCAAATGGGTAATTCAACAGGTTATAAATTATCCAGCAATGAAAAAATTAAGAGAAGAAGATCTATTTTGGAAGTTTCCATTTTTAGATCTTTTGTTTTTCGTTTATTTGTTGTCAATGCCCATTTATTATTTATTCAATAAAAACAATCCTCGTTGGAGTTAATAAAAAAGTACTTTCCTGGCTTGCAGGACAATCAATATGCACAATTCGAGCAATTGGGAAATCTATATCGCGAATGGAATGAAAAAATCAATGTCATATCTAGAAAAGATATTGACAATCTTTACCTACACCATATTCTTCATTCTTTGGTTATTGCCAAATTTATAAACTTCAAAGATGGCACAGAGGTTTTAGATTTAGGTACTGGTGGAGGGTTTCCTGCCGTACCGCTAGCTATTATGTTTCCAAAGGTAAACTTTACGGCTATCGATGGTACCAGAAAAAAAATAACCGTGGTAAATGAAGTAAAGGAAGCAGCTGGTATCGATAACCTTACTGCCTTGCAGGCGAGGGCAGAAGAACACCGAAAAAAATATGAGTTTGTGGTCACTAGAGCCGTTGCGAGAATTGGCAAACTCAAAGAATGGACAATGAAGCTTATCGATACTGAAAATCAACGCCATGCTCTGCCCAATGGCATTATTGCGCTAAAAGGAGGTCGAGTAAAGGATGAAACGAACGAGCTTACAAAAAGGGATTATTATGAAACATATCCCGTGAACAAGTTTATCAACGAGCCTTACTACGAAGAAAAGTATATTCTTTATTTGCAGCGTTAGTCAATATCTCATCAACAAAAACCTAATTACAGACCACAAACCTGACGTCCTCTTTCCTGGATTGGGACGATAAATGAGAATATCAAAAGTTACAATTTGGTACATCTCTTCGTGTACCCTAAGTATTAATCTCTAACTCTTCAAAACCCAATATGAATTCAAACAAAAATTTAGGCCTTATAGTCGGCTTTCTACTCCTCTTGATATTTATTTCGGGAGTAGTTATGTATCAGGTCCTTCAAGGTCCTGTCCTTTTTCAAGACGATTATCTTAGCATCACCGCCTCCAATTCTAATCAAATAATAATCTCCGCACTTTTGGGATTATTAAGCGGTACCCTTACCGTTGTTATTTCCATCCTACTGCTTCCTCGTTTTAAGAGATACAGCCCCAGACTAGCATATCTATACTTGGCGTTTTGTATGATAAACTTTGTACCCTTGATTGTAGATAATGTCAGCGTACTATCTATGCTGGCTATGAGTAAAGAATACCAAAACAGTGGTGCCGAAAATTCTATTTTCTTTCAAAACATGGGATCTGTATTTTATGAAATTCATTCATGGACTCACTATAGTTATTTGCTAATATCCTGCCTTCCTGTATTTACCCTGTATTTCATCTTATTATACTCAAAACTGATCCCAAAGGCTATTTCTATTTTTGGAATTATTGCAGTTGTGTTGATGTTTATCGAAGTCTTGTTGAACTTCTTTGATCTCGGACTTGGAATGAATATGCTCCTTCCCTTAGGTTTGATTCAATTATTTCTTCCATTTTGGCTAATGATTAAGGGTTTCAGGTCAGATGATCATGAAGTACAAGTGGAATAAAGTAAATATATCAAGTTATCGCTCTAGGGTGTCAAATAGACCATAGTGGCGGTTGAGTAAAGGTGATTTTTCTTATTGAGAAAACATCTTTGTTGTAAATAAGGCGCTTTTCAAGCCAGCAAGCCTGCCTAAATATATCTGTGCGATGCACAATATTCACCTATCTAAATAGAGTTTATTCAAACAACAGGAGAGCTCTAATTGTTGAAATTATAATAATGCTTCATGACCTGGTCGTATTGGCTCAACTTTTGCTTTAGAGTAGCTGATATACAGGTGAAGTAGGCTATCCCCTTAATATTCGATACTTTTGTGGAATATTTATAGGTTTATTAACACACCTTCAAATTCAAATTGCGTCAAAATGACAACTAAGTATTTTACAGTCATGAACAGATTTTTATTAGCATTAGCACTTTGTCTCTTCTCAATTGCCCTGGCAAAAGCTCAAGGCCTCGAAGAAGAAGTAGAATTCAACTACATAAAAGCAAAATACCTGCTGGACACAGAAAGGTATGAAGATGCAATCAAAGAATTCACTAAAATAATCAAGGATAATAAGGAATATAAAGACGCTCTAATGTTAAGAGCACAAGCCAAATATGCCATGGCTGCTTATCAAGGGACAAAGAAAGATGTCTTGTTGCATGCCGTAAACAACGGATTAAATGGGCAGGCCATTACCTTATTGGGCAAGGCGGATTATAAAATGGGTAATAATGATGCTGCATTGAATTCATTGAGTGTTGCTGTAGCTGTGAACAAAGAGGACGCCCAGGTTTCAGAATTTTTAGGAAATATCTATGAAGAGAATGATCAACTGCTCAAGGCATGTGAGTACTGGCAGATATCCGCAAAAATGGGTTCATCAAGAGCTGGAATTAAAGCTAGAAAAATGTGTGGTAGCACTGTGGCAGATGTAGATGTAGTCAAGAAGAAAAGAAAAACATCAAAAATCGATGATCCTAAATTTCCAAGAGAAGAAAGAAATCAAGACCAAAAACCTGAGGTTGAAGAAGTTTTGAAAGATGAATCTACTTCCATTGGTGACCACAAAGATGATACACTGAATAACCCTACAAGAGACAAAGTACTTGGAAAAAATGAAGGGGAAAATCAAAATAATGAAGATGGTGCCAATAATGAACAGACTAATGATGACACACCAGTAAGTGAAGATGACCCGTTGGACGAAGCTCCAATTGAAGAAGAGCTAGAAAATCTACCCGCAGAAGATAATACACCCAATGAAATTGTAATTGATGAAGACTTGACTTTGATCATTAGAGGTCAAGGGTTGGGTAAAAGAAGAATCCTTGATCAACCAAATATCCTAATATTATCAGATGAAGATGGCGTAGTTGCTGTAGATATATGTGTAAACAAAAGAGGCAAGGTAGAGACTGCAGAATTCAACTCCAAGCTTTCTACAATCGCCAAGAAAAGCCTTGTATCACTGGCTATTCGCAAGTCTAAAGATTTCTGGTTTGAAAAGAATGATTATAAAGAACAGTGTGGAGTGATTATGTTTAAAATAGTAGGAAGTTAAACACAAATAAATATTAATTTTGAAGCGGCATTACAGCATATGTTTTGCCGCTTTCCTTATTTTATATTGCGACCTTTGGGACACCATAAGGAACCTTGCAATTTAAAAAAGGGCGAAGACTCCGATACTGAAAATAGAGGGTTTATTAGAAGTAAACTATGTCCTCTTCTGTTTGTTGAGTTGATTAATATATCACCGAGTAAAAAAAGATAAATGTCAGATTTTCATAAGCTTCAAGTAAAAGATGTAATAAAAGAAACTGAAAGTTGCGTCACCGTACTTTTTGATATCAATGAAGACAATGCTGAGAGTTTCAAATTTGTGGCAGGACAATACCTGACCATCAAAGCTGATGTAAACGGAGAAGAGGTAAGAAGGGCTTATTCGATTTGTACCGGTCAAAATGAAAATGTTGTAGGTGTATCAGCAAAGAAAGTACCAATGGGCAAAATGTCTACTTATCTGAACGAAGTAGTGAAAACAGGTGATGTACTAGAGGTGATGAGGCCAGATGGAAGATTTACCCTCATTACTCATGTAGATATGCAAAGGGATCATTATTTTTTTGCCGCTGGAAGTGGAATCACCCCAGTAATGTCCATGATAAAATCAATGTTGGAAGACGAACCAAAAAGTACCGCTTATTTACTTTATGGCAGCAAGGATGAAAACAATATAATCTTCAAGGACCAATTGGAAGAATTGAGATCACGCTATGAAGGACAGCTAATTATCAATCATGCACTGAGCAAGCCAACAAAAGAAAAATCAGGGGGGTTATTAGGCATGTTAGGAAAAAAACAAACCAATTGGCAAGGTCTTAAGGGAAGAATTGATTCCGCTAAAGTAGCTCGATTTGTAATGGAAAATCCACCTAAATCTGAGAATGCTGAATACTACATTTGTGGACCCGGAAGCATGATAGAAACCGTCAAAACCACCCTCATGGGAAATGGTGTGGATAAGAAAAATATTCATCAAGAATACTTTACTACAGATGATTCCAACAAGGCAGAAATCACACAAGCCACTTCAGGAGCAGCTTTGACAGCTGTACTAAATGGTAAGGAAATAAAATTGACAATCCAAGAAGGCAATACTGTATTGGATACCATTTTGGATGCAGGTCATGAAGCACCTTACTCTTGCACCAGTGGGGCATGTTCTACCTGTATGGCCAAAGTCAAGAAAGGAAGTGTGGAAATGGAGGCCTGTTTTGCCTTAGATGACGATGAAATCGAAGCGGGCTATGTTTTAACTTGTCAAGCACATCCTACGAGTAGTGAGATTGAGATAGAATATGAAGGGTAGTGCCTCTGAAAACATTGAATTTTCAAAAGAAGTAATAGACTACATTCTCGATAATGAGCTGATGGATCCTTACACCTTGATGCTCAAAAAATCACCCTTCCCAGAAGTTGAAATGAAGGTGATCGCTCAGCAAATTCAAGGCAGAAAAATCGCTAAAAGCAAATTCCCTTTTTTGTTAAATGTGCATCAATACCGATTTCCTAAAAAAGAATCCCTGGAGCAGGCTTCATCTGAAACATCAGCCATATTCAAATCAAAACACATCAGTGGAAAAACCTTCGTAGATCTTACAGGAGGAATGGGAATCGATACCTATTTGTTGGGAAGAAATTTTGAAGCTTGTACATACATAGAACCCAATCAAGATCTATTCAATTCGACAACTCAAAATTTTAAACATTTAGGTTTCGATCAATGTATATCTTGCAATTCTACTTGCGAAGAGTTTCTTCAAAGCAATAACAACCAATTTGACTGGGCATATATCGACCCATCTCGAAGAATCGACGGGAAGCGAAAAACTAGTATCTCCAACTACACTCCCAATTTGGTCGAACTACAGCACGAAATAACCCGTATTGCAGATAACATATTGGTGAAGTTGTCGCCAATGCAAGACATCAGTGAATGCGTAAATACCTTGAAAAATGTACATCATATTTGGGTGGTAAGCATTCAGAACGAAGTCAAGGAATTGCTTTTGCATATCAAAAGAGGAAACAGCTCATCTCCTAATACCACTGCTGTAGATATCAACCAAAATGAGACTACGGAATTCTCTTATCTCTTTGAAAAACGGACTTGCCAAGTGAAATTAAATACCTTAGAAAAATATCTGTACCAACCAGGTTCGGCTATCATAAAAGCAGAATTGCAAAATAGATATGCATTGTCTTTAGGCTTGGAAAAGCTTCATAAAAACACTCAGCTTTTTACAGCTGACCATGAGTTGGAGCATTTTTCAGGAAGGACATTTCTAGTAAAAGAAAAGGTAAACCTCAATAAGAAAGAAATCAAGAAGGTTCTACCTCAAATGCAAGCCAATGTAATCACCAAAAACTTTCCATTAAGCCCTCAAGAATTGATTCGTAAGTTCAAATTGAAAGAAGGAGGAAGCGAATATCTAATTGCTTTTACAAATATGGAAAATAAGAAAGTCGTTGCTCTTTGTGAAAGAATAACCTAATCATAATCCGTCCTTGCTTCCTTAGCATCAGTCCATCGATATACACCATATCCTTTTAAATTGATATATTCTTTATTATCAATATCAGAAGCATTTAGAAAATCATGATACCATTTTTCATAACCAGCTCTAAAGTCGTGATCGGCATTGTCTTCAGAAAAATAGCTCCAAATATTAGGTGCTGGTGAGTCTTGTCGCACATTGAAAAGGATGACAACATTTACCTCCTTTTCCAAATTCTTCGCAGCTTCAGCCATTAACGATAGCTTGTTGCGAATAGAGTTTTCTGACGAAGACGTAGACAAATTATATGCATCAGAATGATAGTTTGTCAAGAAAATCTCATCATGATGGGAAATAAGGTCTTCGGCTATTGAAATGCTCGGTGGCTGCCCAGGATTCTTGATCTTTCCAATATAAAACCTCTTTTGAATATCTGGATTTAGAGGACTTGACTCTCCAGATGGAGGTATAAACTTTAAGCTGTCTAGTCGCTCCAGCCATGGCACATAATCTGCATCGTAATCACCAGCGCCATTCCAAAACTCAATTTCACTTACAATTCCTTGTGGAATGTTGGGGTAGTCTTCATGATAAGTCACAATATTATCAAACGAAGTTCCAAAACCCGCAGATACGAAGGTGACCTCAAGCGAAAGATTGTTGGCCTTATGCACAAAAGAGTCCAACTCAACCTGCATACCACTGCTCAAAGCGGAACCGATATTGTAAAGGTACATATTGTTAAAATCTTGGTGAAGACACCAATTTATTAGCGAATCTTCTTTTAAAGCGTTCCCAAGAATGCCATCAGTAACGAAGTTATTAATGTAGATTCCTCGATGTGTAACATGTTTGTCGTGTATTGAATAATCGTGTCTGCAGCCATCCATATTTTGGACATTTATCGAGGCAATGGGATAGAGATAAGTACTATCCAGCAATTGAACATATGGTGTGATCAAGTCCAAATTGCAAGCAGAATCTACTTTCAATGTATCTATTTCTATCTGCGAATGCGCATATAATGCGGTGTCCTTTTGAATATGTAGATTGGCAAATTGAAGCGTATCTGGACAGCCCTCCTTGAATAGGGTGCCTATATCTGTATCACTAATTTTGCGATTGTAAAGTTTGACATCATCGACCTTTCCGAAAAATCCATTTCCCTCTTCAAAATTGGCATTACCCAGTAGTAAAGAATCTATTGCTGTAGTGCTACTTTCAACGATGTGATCCAAGGTATAAGCCAAAGATCCATTTATATAAATTGACGCATTTTCATTAATAGCATCAAAAAAAAGTACAAGATGGTGCCAAGTACTATCATCTAAAAAGGTATGGTATTCATGAGCCGTATGACTTGCAGCCAACGATTGACCTACAAGCAATGAACCTTGATTCCATATACCATAGATTCCTGTTGAAGCCCCTACCCCTCCAGAACTAAGAAAGTATTGATCCATAGTAGAATCGATTGACATGGTATCACTTGGCTCACATGAAGTATAAGGATATATCCACATACTGATGCTCAATGAGTCAATCGATTCCGTAAAATCTACTCCAAGATTTAGGTTTTCTTCAGCGCCATCAAAACGAAATGCACTCATCGTCGAAGAAAATCTATCCGATGTTAATTCTGCTCCATTTATTGATCCAGAATAGTTGTCCAATTCATCATCTACATTTCCATTCAGATAATAGGAAGCAATCAAACTATCAATTGGCATTGAATCTTCGATTGTTGGCGCAGGAACAGATATATTCATACCTAAATAAAAATATACTCCTATAGACAGTATCGTAATATTCCAAGTCATCGAAAATATATAAGTGATCTTTATTGAAAACAAAGGTAAATAAACAGCTATTAAATTACTTGGAAATAAAAGCTTGGGGTGATCGAGATCGCCATAATGAAAAAAAAAAGGAGCCCCAAAAGGAGGCCCCAATATAAAAACCCTTTATAAATTAAATAATTACTGCGGCAATACTACAGTATCGATCACGTGGATTACTCCATTCGACGCATCGATATCCGTAGTTGTCACGGCTGCAGTTCTCTTGTTTTCATCTGTCAATAGTACAGTACCATTATTCAAAGTCGCAACTAATTTGTCGCCACTGACTGTCTCGATAGTAAACGAACCTCCAGAAGCATTAATAGCGGTGACTACATCTTTGGCGTTGAATTCTCCAGCTACAACATGATATGTCAGCACTTTTGTCAATTGATCTCTACCTTCTGGGCTCAATAATGATTGAATCGTTTTAGAATCAATTTTGGCAAAGGCAGAATTTGTTGGAGCGAATACAGTGAATGGTCCATCACCTTGTAGAGTGCTTACGAGGTTCGCTGTTTTAACGGCTAATACCAATGTACTGAAATCGTCATTCCCTGACGCGATATCTACAATATCATTTTTGTGTACATAAGAAGACTTTACATGTCTTTTGTGACTTCCACATTGTGCAAAAGATGAAAAAGAAATTCCAAAAATAAGTAGTGCAGCGATAAACATTTTACTATTCATTGTATTGTGTGTTTAGATTTTGTTGGTGAGATCACCTTGATTAAATAAAAATTTCGCTAGTTGTACGACCCAAGTTTTTATTTGGATTTCACCGAAAGCTTAAAAAACTGTTAAAATATTGGCACAGTCAGAATCATATATTACTCAACTACTACAATCAGGTGATAAAAAAGCCATCGCCTATATCTACGATAAGTGGGCTGACCCTCTGTATGGAGTGATTTATAATATCTGTAAGAATGAAGATGTTGCCAAGGATGTTTTGCAAGATACTTTTGTGAAAGTTTGGGAAAAGTCTGATGCTTATGATGCCAGGAAGTCCAAATTGTTTACATGGATTTATCAGATTGCTCGAAACAAAGCAATAGATGCTTATAGAAAAAATAAAAAAAACCAGACTGAAAACATCCAAAAGGCCAATATTATCGTATCACATTCAAAGAGTGATCAAAGATTATATCATTCGGAATTGAATAAGTATATAGCTAAATTGGATGAAAAATATCAAGAGGTATTAAAGGCATTATATTTTGATGGAATGACTCAAGCAGAAATGAGTGAAAATACAGGAATAGCACTAGGTACTATAAAAACAAGGTTAAGAATTGCATTGAGAGAATTGAGAGAAATATATAACAAACCAACAATTGTCATTTTAATATTAAGTTTGCTTTATGGAGGATAAGGTTAAACAATTTCTAGCAAGTGGCAAGCTTGAGGAATATGTCTTGGGCATACTTGACCCAAATGACCTGGAAGAGGTATTGAGATATATCAAAAAATATCCTGCTGTCAATGAAGAGTATCAAGTGTTGCAAGACCAATTGGAAACATTGAGTGTTCAGCAGTCCGTGCAGGCTCCTATAGGTATGAAGTCTAAAATTATGGAATCTCTTCCAGATAAAAAGATTGCTGTAAAAACGTCTAAAATACCATGGTCTTCCTTCTTATTGGCTCTTGCTACCCTGGCAATATTTGTCACGCTATGGGCCAAGAAAAATTCGGATGACCAGTTGAAATCTATAACGGCGGAATACAAGATCCTTGCTTCCGAATGTGAAGAAAGAAACAAACAATTTGAAAAACAATCAGAGTTGATGGCCTTTTACAATTCTCCACAAACCCTGCGTTATGATATGGAGGGAAACCAATTGGCACCAAACTTTAAAGCCATGGTTTTTGTGAATGAGCCTATAGGTAAAGCAATGCTGAAACCAGCAAATAGTCTTACTCTTCCAAGTAATAAATGCCTTCAACTCTGGGGTGATTTGAATGGTGAAATGATACCTATCGCTGTACTGGATAATGTAAGTAATGAAGATTATGATTTACAGATCAACTCAGATTTTACAAGTCTGAATGTAACCATCGAAGAGAAGACTCAAGACGGAAAAGGTCAACTTCATCCAGATGTATCACAATTGATTTCCAGCATTACAATCTAAAATGACCTTTTAACTGTTCATATACTCACTCACCAAAGAATGAAAATGATGAACACCTTTTTCTCTTTTTGGAGAATAACGCCCTGTATCATAAAATCGTGATTTCATGCCTTTTTGAACACCTTCTACTACATACTCATCCTCGCGTTCTACTTTTTCGGCCAACGAATCTCTGCCAAATTTTTCCCACTTTTCTTCATCTCCAATGAAATACAAAAATTCAACCTTACAGTAATCATTTGATATTGGCTTCACAATATTAATCTGTACTCCCCAATTGTAAACATTGAGCATAAAATTGGGAAATAACCAATAGTAATATGCCACGACTACTTTACCAAAATCTGGATGTCCTTCTGGTATTTCAAACCCTTCATCCCCACTTTTACCATAGCCGATCTGTACGCTCATATGATCATAGCACTTCGTGGTATATTCACCGTAATCTATCATTCCATTCAATTCCTGGTGAACAAAAGGAATATGAAAGCCTTCTAGATAATTGTCACAATACAGTGCCCAATTGGCATTGACATTATAGGTTTTTGAGAATTCTGGAGCAAATCTCCAGGAATCAATATCCAAAAATCCAAGACGCTCTTCAAGTCTATTTTTAATGATGGAAAAATCAATTTTCGGGTTTATTCCTGTAAACAAGAATCTTTTCCATCTATTCACAGGGAGTACAGTGAGGTGGTCACAAGCTCGCGGAAAATCAATTGCCTCTTTAAACTCGGGCATGTGCTCCACCTTACCTTCCAAATCAAACCTTCGGCCATGATAACCACAAATGATTTTTTTCATTTTCGCGGGGTGGTGGACAATTTGAAAACCCCGATGTGTACATACATTTGACATGCACTTTATCTCTCCGTCGCTAGTTTCAATTAACAAAGGTTCGTCAATGGATTTTTCTAAAAGAGTGATCGGAAAAACATTTTCTGGAGCTTTTAATAGCTGGCTTCTGTCTCCTATATATTGCCAGGAATGTGCAAAAATCTTCTCAATGCTTTGCGCATAGCTATCCTTGGAGGTATAAAATGAAGATGGTAGTGTTTCGGCCCGCTCAATTTCAGATAAAATCAATTTCATTCTCCTTCCGATTTTGCAGGTAATTTGGCCTGTACCTCCGCCAAAAGCTCCGCCGCGGCAGTGAAATCAGAACTGATATTCAAACAGTTTTGCAGATCAATCGAAGCAGCTTCATAATTGCCATATGCATTGTGAATAAGTCCTCGATAATAATAGGCAAATGGGTTTTGTGGCTCAACTCCCGCCAACAGGTTCATTTGCTCAAAAGCACGATCCAGACTATCCACCTCCATATATATTAAACCCGCATTCAGGTAAGCATCTGAATACTTGGGGCTTTTGACATTTATTTGTCTGTACAATTCCAATGCCCCGTCGATATCACCATGGTTTTGCAAGTAGAAGGCTTTTGAGTGCAAGACCTCGGGTTGGTCAGGACTTACATTGATGGCATTGTCATAAAATTTTACTGCATCTTTTGACCCCTTTTTTTCGTGCAATTCTCCAAGAATCAACCAAGCATCAACCATTTCTGGATCGTTTTCTACTGCGGTTTGAAAACTATTGATTGCTCTATCGATATCTCCCATCGCTCTGAAATTCATTCCCAACATGAAAAAAGCTTCATTATTCTGTGGGTTTAGTCGTAGTATTTCATTGATAGTAAACACACTGTTTTCATTTTGATTGAGTATCATTTGCATTTCGGAAAGTTTGAGAAGACTTGGTATTCTCTCTGGAAATAATCTAACTACCTTTTCCATCATATCCAATGCCTCTCTGGATCTATAATAATCCAAATAATTATCAGCAAGCAAATGGTAAATTTCTGGTTTTAGCGAATCTATACTCATGGCTTTTTCTAAATCCTGGATAGACGCTACGTATTCATCTTTTTCGTAGAGTACAGTTGCTCTCTGATACAAAAGATCAATATCATCCGGAGATTTTTCCAATTGTAAAGTCAATTGATCTACAAGGCTGTCTCCTGTCGACTTGATAGATTCTTTTTTTTCGCCTCCACCACCACAGGATATATGCAATAGAGCAGTGACGAAAAGTAACAAAAGGATAGTTTTATTTCTATTCATAATTCTTATAACAATTCAGACTGCAAAAATACTATTACTATCTGTTATATGGTGTAGAAATTGTTGAAGATCATTGTCACATTCGATATAATCTTCAATTTTAGATAATGGTCTTTGCCAATAAAGCATTTGATTTAACCATGAAGTAACGAACAGCACTCAAAGAAGATTTTTTGGCATAACGCAGTTGCTCCACTTTTTATTCACACTTCCTTAATCTATCTCTCGCTTTTTAACAATTCATTGAGATTAGTATAACTTTTATTGGCTGTCTTTCGACAAAAAGCCGCCGTCTCAAGTGCGTTAATGTCAACTACTTGACATTTTAATACGAGGTGATTTAAGTACTGAAAAGCTCTACTTAACCCACTTCTGCTTTGGAACTGTTGCCCGCTATTCTTCTTATATGAATAGGGGTGCAATAATTTTGTAACGAATTCTACTTACTTCAAAAAAATGGTAGAATCTGACATAATAAGTCTTACTACAACGAAACGGAAAATGAGAGACGACTATGATCTTATTCTATATAATATGAAATATGTAGAATAAATCAACAAATTAATTATGAAATCAAGACTTACTACCTTAGTCAAATCTTTGATACTAGGTACGTTTGCCTATCTGGCGATTTTGTCTCCAATTCAGGGACAACCTCCGATCGAGCTATTTGAAGTCGACGAGGAAAATGCAGCATTAGGCCCTCCGGCTTCTCAATGTGCGACCGCGCCAATCATTGCCTGCCCTTCCATATATTTTGGTTGTCCGGGTGATGAAACTACACCAAACATTACTGGAATTGCTACTGCCACTCCTGGTGATGAATTCTGTGAAAATCCCGTAGTCAGCTACGAGGATGAAGTGATCTCAAATGGTCCGTGTGAAGGTGCCATTGAAATCCACAGAGTTTGGAAGGCCGTCTACCCCAACAATTCCAACCCTTATCTTTATTCAGAATGCACACAACTCATTATCCTAAAAGATGATGAAGGGCCTGAAATATCAAATTGTCCATCAGACATAGAAGTATCGCCAAACGCAAATTGCGAAGCCTCAGTAACATGGACACCTCCAAGTGCTTTGGACAATTGTGCCCTCCAGAGCTTCACATCAAACTTCAATAGTGGTGATACATTTATGCTGGGTACTACGACAGTCATTTATACTGCTGTAGACTCTTGTGGAAATGAATCTATTTGTAGTTTCGATGTTATTGTTTCAGGCACTTGTTGCTTCGAACCACCACTATTGACTTGTCCAGAGGATTACCTGGGCTGTCCAAGCGCTGGAAATGATCCTTCCGTTACGGGTCAAGCTTCAACTCAATCCGCTAGTGAGTTTTGTGGAGATCCTTCACTTTCTTTCTCTGACAATATTATTTCTTCAGGCCCATGTGCGAACGAAGAAATCATAGAAAGAACATGGACGGCTACTTACAATACAAATCCTGATTTGATATCATCTTGTATTCAGACAATAACTTTGGCAGATACCAAAGCTCCATTGATCTCAAATTGTCCTTCGGATATCACAGTAGCCCCTAATGAAAATTGTCAAGCTACTGTTTCCTGGACCCAACCCGTGGCTACTGACAATTGTGGTGTTCCAACTTTATCAAGCAATTTTGAAAGTGGAAGTACGTTTGACGAAGGCGAAAATACCGTCGTATATACTGCAATTGATGATTGCGGCAATGAATCCACTTGCACATTTACAGTGTTTGTTTCTTCGTGCTGCGATACACCTCCAGTAATTTCGTGTCCCGATGATTATGTTGGTTGTCCTGGCACCGATATTGATATCTCGACAGCAAGCAATTGTACAAGCACTCCTAGTACTTATACAGGATGGGCAGTTGCCACATGTAATGCTGAGGCGGGTACCGATGGCGATGTAGGTGTAATCTACGATATCCGTAATACTGGTAATGCACCACAAGGACAAGATTGGTCTCCTTCGATTACTGCCATTCATCCTGCAAACTGGACTCTGAATCAAATAGGTCAAGTATTTGGTATAGCATTAGGTGAAAATGATGATGTCTATCTGGGAGCATCGGATATTTATGATACAAATTACGATACAGATCCTTTTGGTCCAGGACAAATATTCAAAGCATCGCCAGTCGATAATTTTGTCGCGACACCATTCGCAACATTGCCAAATTCAGGTGGCCCATTGAATGGAATTGGCAACCTGGTTTATGATAAGTTGTATCATGTGTTGTATGCAAGTAACCTGGAAGATGGTAAGATTTATCAGATCGCTTCGGATGGAACCATTATCGATACTTATGATCCTTGGGTTTCTGATAATGGAACGAATGGTATTGTACCAAAATCAGAACGAGTTTGGGGAATAGGAATGAATACTGAAAATGGATTGCAGAAGATTTACTTTGCACGTATCAATGGATCAACCAGAGATATGTACAGCATTACTTTATCTAATGGTACTTTTCCAGCAACGGGTAGTGAAGTAATTGAATTTGGCAATATCATGGGTGTAGGAAAAAGAATTTCAGACATTGCGTTTTCTGATGACGGTACACAAATGATTTTTGCAGAACGTGGAACAAAATTTACAACTGGTGCTCATGATTCGAAAATGTTGAGATATTCATTGGTAAATGGAGCTTGGCAAATGGATTTAAAATATTTCGTTGGAGCATGGGTAACTGAGCAATTTCCTTCTATTCAAGCGATTACTGGAGAAAATGCTGCTGGAGGTGTTTCTTTTGGTCCTACTAATGTCGATGATTCTATTGAAGGTTGTGACCAAACAGTTTGGGCAACTATGAATTATTTCAGAACTCCCAATGGCAATCTTTATTATGGAATGCAGGGAATCGATGTGGATGGAAATAATGCC
Organism: Saprospiraceae bacterium; assembly: GCA_965230575.1. Classification (GTDB taxonomy): domain Bacteria; phylum Bacteroidota; class Bacteroidia; order Chitinophagales; family Saprospiraceae; genus CAJXUU01. The sequence goes on along the minus strand of OZ246013.1, from coordinate 1,532,012 downwards.
GCTGGTGCATCTATGGATCCAAACACAGAAACAGATATCATTATTGATTTTGATGGGGCATATGACAATTTTGCTCAAAAAGGTGATATTGGCGATGTCGAATTATTTCAGCGTGGAGGCAATATTATTGCTTCAGAAACTGGGTTGGCCACTGCTACAAGCGGAGGCATAGGTTGTGGAGAACCATTAATCACTTATACAGACGAAATCATTTCTGAGGGACCTTGTTCGGGAGCAGTAGAAATAGAAAGAACATGGACGGCGACGGATAGTGAAGATTCTCAATTGTCTTCTTCTTGTGTTCAAACAATAACACTAGAAGATAATAGTGACCCCGTCATTTCTAATGTGCCACAAGACATTACACTTGCTCCGAATGCAAATTGTAGTGCAGTAGCAACGTGGGATTCTCCTATAGCAACAGATAATTGTACCATAACTTCTTTTACATTTTCTCATCAAAGTGGAAGTGAATTTCAAGAAGGAACTACTACAGTAACATTCACGGCGACGGATGCTTGTGGCAATACAACGTCTTCATCTTTTACAGTAACCGTAACCGAATGTTGTACCACCGCACCGAGCATCACTTGTCCAGATGATTATACTGGATGTCCAGGTGAATCTGTCAATCCAGAAAATGTCGGACTAGCCACAGCTATTGCAGGATCTGCATATTGTGATGCACCGACTCTTACATTCAGTGATAATATTATTTCGACTGGTCCTTGTGCGGGCGAAAAACACATAATCAGAACATGGACGGCAACTGATTCTAATAATAGTTCTCTGTCAAGTTCTTGTGAACAAGTCATTATTCTAGAAGACATCACTCCACCTGAAATTATGAATTGTCCGACGGATATTACAGTCACTACCAGTGGTACAACTGCCATTGTCACTTGGATTGAACCCACTGCTGTTGATGACTGCGGACTGGAATGGATAATGTCCGATCATCTCCCAGGAGAAGCTTTTCCTCTAGGGACAACATTGGTCACTTACACTGCAGTTGATGATTGTGAGAATGTTGCTCCGTGTACCTTTACCGTTACTGTTGAAAGCGAAGGAACAATAACATGTCTGGATGATATCATTGTGCCATGTGCAGGACCTGATGGAACGGTTGTTACCTGGGATTTGCCAACAATAGAGACTTCTTGTACTTCATGCGAGTCAGGAGATTCCATTCCAGGATTTATCTACATGGGATCTTTGAATGGCAGCCTTTATTACTGTAGCACATCTCCTGCTGCTGCAACTAGTGCGACTAATATTTCAGAGTCCAATGGCGGGCATTTGGCTGTAATTACTTCTCAGGAAGAAAACGATCTTTTGGCTGGATTCTTAGTGAATCAATGTGCGCTTATCGGACTTTCTGACTATGAAGTTGAAGGAAATTTCCAATGGGCCAATGGCGAAGCTTTGGATTATACCAATTGGGCTTCTTATCAACCCAATAATGACAATGGAAATCAAGATTGCGTGGTGCTGTGTCCTGATGGTTGGAATGATTCTCACTGCGAAATCGCGTACGAATTTATTATGGAAATTCCTTGTACTACATATGAGCAAACAGAAGGGCCAGCCAACGGGTCGGTTTTTGGTGTAGGCACAGAAACAATCACTTATGTAGTCACTGACAACTGTGGCTATTCATTGACTTGTAGCTTTACCGTTACTGTAGAGGAAGGTGTAAGCCTTGAATGTCCTGATGATATTACAATAGAATGTCCATATGGCCAATCAGGTGCGCAGGCCTATTGGGAGATTCCTGAATTGACTACTTGTTGCACGGATTGTTCATCAACTCCAGATTCTATTGCAGGATTTATGTATATGGGTAGTTTTGGAGGATCGAAGTATTTCTGTTCTTTGGCCAATGCCTCATGGCCTAGTGCTAATCTTTCTGCACAGACGAATGGAGGTTATTTGGCAGAAATCAACAGTGCTGAAGAAAATGCCTTCCTGGCTAATATACTTACCATACAAAAAGCGTGGATCGGGTTGAATGATGCTGCCACAGAAGGAAACTTTGTTTGGTCCAATAATAATCCACTATCCTACTCAAATTGGTTTCCTGGTCAGCCAAATAACAAGGACAATTATCAAGATTATGTCTCCATGTTGAGTGATGGATATTGGAATGATGAGTACAACAATTTGGTGTTGGAATACATAATGGAGATTCCATGTACATCGGTAACACAGATTGGTGGTCCTTTGAATGGGTCTATCATACCAATAGGAACATCGACTATCACATACGCTGGTATTGACGGGTGCGGCAATGCCGATACTTGTAGTTTTGATATTACTGTTGCTGCTCCAGGTACATGTTCTTCATATGGATTGGACACCTGGTATATGTGGATAGAAAATATTGGTTTGGGTGATTACATCAATGTTTCGGGTAATAATGATGGTTATGCAGATTTCACGGATGAAGATTGTATTGAAGTTACTTCTGGTGGCACTTATCCAATACAATTGACTCCTGGGTTTTCAGGAAGTTTGTATACCGTTTACTGGAAAATATGGATTGATTACAATCAAGATGGAGACTATTTTGATAGTGGTGAATATGTCGCTTTTGGAAGTGGGCATCAACAATTGAATGGCAATCTTCCAATTTCCAATAATTGCTTACTGGGAGAGACAACCATGCGTATTTCTATGAAATATGGCAGTTTTCCATCAGGCCCATGTGCAGTATTTACCCATGGTGAAGTTGAAGATTATTGCATTGATATCTCAGGAGGAGGTAGCAAGCCAAGTGGATTTGCCAATAATAAAGGTGCAATCCTTCTTTCGGCAAGTGGTACCCTGGAATTGAAGAAGGTTGCAAATGACTTGCCCATTGGTGAGTATAAAGATGGGATACTCAAGCGAGAGTCGCAAGAGGTAAGCCCTGTACTGAAGGTTTATCCAAATCCTGCGAGTACTATTTTGAATTTAGAAGCCGATGTGAAAGAGGTTGTTGATTTTGTGATTTATAATAGTGAAGGGAAACGTGTTTCTTCTTCGAAAGTGGATTTTAGAAATGGTGTAGGTGCCTTTGATGTGAATGAATTGTTGAATGGTGTCTATCTTTTGCGCTCTGTAGACGGAAGGTTTAGTGAGAAGATTTTAGTGCAGAGGTAATTTGAATAACTGCAAAGACGCTAAGTTCGCGAACTTTATTTTTGCGAACTTGGCGCCTTAGCGGTTAATAAGTCAACATCCTATCTATCCTAATACCCATTTACAAACCTCTTTATTCCATTTTTAAATAAAGCAACATTAAAGTTTATCAAAAAACCCAGTTTTATTTCTGATAATTTCAAGTAGGTAATTACTTGAGCTTGATGAACTGGAGCTAAATTTTCAACAGACTTTAATTCCAGCAAAATACAATCTTCAACCACTAGATCAATTCTATATCCGCATTCCAATTGTTCATTTTTGTAAATAAGGGCCAATGGTTTTTCCGTTACAATTTTTAATCCTCTAGAGACCAACTCATATTCCAAACATTTTTGATAAGCACTCTCTAGCAATCCAGGACCTAAATTTTTATGCACATGAAAACACGAATCCACAATTTCCCTCCCAAGATACTCCATTCTTTCCTTGTCCATAGTCATTCTAGTTTACCCTAGAACCACCCAACCCCACAAAATGTGACACCCTAAACAAGTTTTTATTTAGCGAACTTCGCGCCTTAGCGGTTAAAAAGTCAACACCCCATCTACCTAATACCTCCAACTCTCCAGATCCGCTCCCTCCGGCGCTATCAATCCCACCTTCTCCACATACTTCTTGATAAACATTTGATTGTACCTCAATCTTGATATATGATTCCCATTTTCATGATCCCCATTCCAGCAATGTTCCGCTCGATCTCCATAATCCACTTCTCCATTATAAAAAGGAGCATTCGTCTCTTTCAATATTTCTTCTGCCAGATATACCGCATTATTTAGGTAGTAATTGTCCATATCACCACAATACAAGTGAATTTTATGCTCCCAGTCTTTTCCGTGCTTTCCCCAATCTCTTTTAAGAATATAGACCAGATCATAATTTTCTTTCCAGTAGGCAGCAACCTCTTTGTCAATGATGCCACTCTTTCTGTCCCAGATTCGTTTTGGATATCCTTCTTCATTGATTGGAGAATAGGTCGCTTCCCAAATATCCCACTGCTGACCTGATCGCCCTTTCGATCCCAAGACCAATTCACGATAATTCATATCTCTCAGTGTGGCGTCCACATGTCCAAGATAATCCCGATGACCTGCCACCAGGGTTTTTCGAAAAGTCCCTTCTTTATAATAGGCATTCTCATCTTCATAAATATTCACCAGACAATATGCACGAAAATCTATGGGATCAGGACAGGCTGCAAAACACATCCCATATTCTGTAGGATACTTTACCTGTACGGCTAGTGCTTCCCAACCTCCTGTCGATCCACCATATACAAATCTTGACCAGCCTTCGCCAATACCACGAAACTTCTCTTCTATATATGGAATCAATTCATAGGTAATAGCATCTCCGTACGGTCCTTGTGCTTCAGAGTTTACGGCATAAGAATCGTCATAATAAGGTGTCGGGTGCTGAATCTCAATGGCTAATACTCTTGGAAAATCTGGTCCTGTCCATTGCTTGTAAAAGTCATAAGCTTCCTGCTGCTGGAAAATATTGTACCCACTTACCTTGAATCTTTCACTATAATCTGGTTTTAAATTCAAGTCTGGCGGATCTTCTCTAAAGCCACCAAAGTCTTTTGGAAAGTGACCATGAAAAATGGCCAATGGATACCTCACATCTGGGTTTTCATCAAAGCCTTCTGGCAATAATACGTGTGCGCCCAAGTACATGTCTCTTCCCCAAAATTTAGAAAGCATCTCGCTTTTCATTCGGATGTGTTTGATGTATTTGGTGTCTTTTTCTGGCTCTATTGGCGGAATGATTTGATCCAAAGCTATCTTTATTTCAACCATAGAATTTGGGTCAATCATTTGTTTTTTGGCAGTAGAGTAAACATTGCCAGGTGCTCTATTCCATTGCTGACCCTCTCCCCTATCCATCGGTAGTTTTACCACATTTCCATCTGCTCTATTGAAGGTTTCGTACTTGTGAAATAAAGCCTGAATGAAATATTCACCTTTTGGTAGATCTTTAAAAGATTCAATAGGATATCCGAAGGCAGAAAGGTCAAAATTTATAGCCTTTCCCTTTACCCAATTTTCTACATCCATTCCAAACCCTTGACAAGTAGTTGCTTTATCAGATAGTTGAAAACGCAATTCTGAATTATCATTATCTGAAATAAGTAAAATCAACCTGCCATCCAAATTTTCCGAATAATGGTCCGTAGGATATTGTATTTTAATTTGTTGAGCAGTATTTTCTTGTAAAAAAGTAAATGTGCAAAGTGTAAGAATCAGGTAAAATGACTTCATATCAATAAGATTTAATTTATGTTTCTCCGAATTTGAGAATTTGAAAGTTAATCTTATTAATTGTGTTTATCACAATTTTTGTCAAAACACTAGCTCACTTTCACTGTAACATAATAGATTTGGTCGATCATTCAATAATTTGAAACTTTTGAATATGCGCAATCTCTATAGTTTATAACAGCAAATTAAAATAGGCTCAAAATAAATTGAGCCTATTAAAGATATTTTACCTTTATTCTTGAAAGCATTTAAAGGTACATTCCGTTTCATTGTGGCACAAAACTCCCAATGGATTATCTTCGTAAATAGGAGGGTTGCTACAAACATCCAATAATGTACCCACTATATACGTATCTGTAACCAATTCTCCTTTGTCATTTCTACACACTGAAGTATGTCTTTCGCAACAATCGCTACCACAAGCTACTTTATAATATCTAACTTGAGTATCCGAAGTATTTACGATACAGGTCTTATAACATGAAGCTTTTTGAAAAATGATATTAAAAAAGATACCGTCCAAACATGTAAATGATCCTTTCGGGACAAATGCTTCTATGATTTGTCGTTCCAATTCATTGTAAACAGCCGTTTCAAACTGTTCTCTAAAGTTAGCATACGCATAAGTACTAATATTCAAAGCATCATTTAAGTCTTTAGAAAATTGATCACAATTGTGTTCCAAAATTTGAAAATCTCCCATGGTATAGTCCATTAACGTGCTTGCAATACATTCAAAATGGCTAGATAATATTTTAAATTCGCAGCCTGGATATTCATCTAAGAATACAATGAATGTATCAATATATTCGACATCATTGCACCCTTCTCCTAAATTGATGGATTCGGGAATACAACTGTTGTCTAATAAATTTAATAAATCATGAGGTTGAATCTCTTCCAACTCTGAATTTCGAATTGTGCTTAAAGTCTTGCTACCTGATTCCACTTCTTGATTTTGTTGACAGCTACTAAAACTGAGAACGAGCATCAAGGAAAATGTGATGAAAGGTAAAAATTGATTTAATTTCATAATATATAATTTTTGTGTTTAAATATTTGCTTTTCGTCTTGTAATGGTCTTCTAAAAGTTAGGTGTACAAGAAAACTGAACCTAGCGAAATCACTTTTCTCACTATATCACCAATTAGAGTCATTCACTTTAATCGAAGTGAATCATTTTTATTTTTATAACTGAAAAGAGGAATAGCGTGACATGGGTCTACCATATCGATAGGCATTAGACATGTTTCGATTCACGATACTATCAATACATATTGGTGCTGTAAATTGCCACGATCTATTTGAAAATGAGAAACATTATCTGCCTTCGCCTGATGAAATTAGAGTCTAATAAATACCTTATCGAATTGCATAAAAAAAGCCCAATCAAAATTGATGAGGCTTCATAAGTTATAACTTTTTAAGATATCTATTTAAAAGCATTTAGTCCTGTAACATCCATTCCTGTAATCAACAAATGAATGTCATGTGTACCTTCATAAGTAAGTACTGTTTCCAGATTCATCATGTGTCTCATGATCGGATATTCGTTGGTGATTCCCATGCCACCATGAATCTGTCTGGCTTCTCTGGCTATCTCCAATGCCATATGGACATTATTTCGTTTTGCCATGGAGATTTGAGCAGGTGTAGCTTTGCCATCATTCGCCAAAGTACCAAGCCTCCAAGCCAATAGTTGTGCCTTTGTGATTTCGGTAATCATCTCTGCCAATTTCTTCTGAGTCAATTGAAACTGACCAATCGGCTTGCCAAATTGTTCTCTTTCTTTGGCATATCGCAATGCTGAATCATAACAATCCAATGCTGCACCAATAGCTCCCCAAGCAATTCCGTATCTTGCCTTTGACAAACAAGAGAGAGGCCCTTTCAATCCTACAACACCTGGTAAGATATTGGATTTTGGAATTCTCACATCTTCAAATACCAATTCTCCAGTAATACTTGCTCTTAGAGAGAGCTTTCCATGAATCTCTGGAGTACTGAATCCTTCCATTCCTCGTTCGACAATGATTCCTTGAATCTTTCCTTCTGGGTTTTTGGCCCATACTACAGCGATATCTGCCACTGGACTATTCGTAATCCACATCTTGGCACCGTTCAAAATGATGTCGTCTCCGTCTTCTACAAAACTGGACGTCATTCCTCCTGGATCTGAACCGTGATCAGGCTCGGTCAGTCCGAAACAACCGATGATTTCTCCTGTTGCCATTTTTGGCAGGTATTTTCTTCTTTGCTCTTCAGATCCGAATCGATAGATTGGGTACATTACAAGTGAGCCTTGTACTGATGCCATTGATCTCAATCCTGAATCACATCGCTCCAGCTCTTGCATGATCACTCCATATGCAATTTCGTCCATTCCTCCACAACCATATTCTTCTGGTAGGCTGGGACCGAATGCACCGATTGCTCCCAATTCTTTAAAAAGATGAACAGGACATTCTGCTTTTTCAGAATACTGCTCGATTATTGGACTTACTTCTTGTTTTACCCATTCGCGCACAGCCTCTCTGGCCAGTAAATGATCTTCTGTCAGCAAGGCATCCACACCATAATAATCGTGATGTTCATATTTATCGGTCTTGGATTTATTAATCATACTATCCAGTCCACTTTGTGTTGTAGTCTCCATAAAATTTTTTTGGTTAAGGTTTGTCAACTAATAACAGCGTAAAGGTATAGATATTAAATTTGTCCAATAGTAATTGAACTAATAAAATTAGACAACGATGAAAACAACAGTTTCTATAAAAGGAGCAGAATTTTTTGCCCACCATGGATTTTATGAAGAAGAACGATTGACAGGCAATACCTTCATAATCGATGCAGAAGTTGAATTAAAAACCTTTGATTCCAACGATGACAATATTCATGATACCGTGAATTATGAAAAGATATTCGAAATATGCGCTTCTGAAATGGATAATACTCAAAAGTTGCTAGAAACCGTGGTCTTGAACATTATCAATAGATTCAATGCATCATTTTCTAATATAACTGGTGGAAAGGTAAAATTGGAAAAGCTTGGTCCTCAACTGGGCGGAAAGGTTGAAAAAGCAGTTGTTGAAATGGAATTTTAATACCTAGTAAATATCAAAATCCGTATAAAGGTGTGGTCTCTCTGAGTCTTTCTTAACTAAACTACATTGAGTCAGAGACATTTACTTTCAGCTGTATATTGGTCAATATTCAAATCTACAATTTGCAATACGGAGGGCATAAGGATTAAACTTTAGGGTTATCTTTGCTTATCAACGTGTTAAATGCATTTCATATAGTTACTATTCAATCGACAAAGAGTCTAAATAAAAAATAAAGACACAAATGAAAAAAATATATCTTTTCCTCCTGCCGCTTTTTCTTATTTCATGCGATCCTGCCGATATTCAAAAAGCGATGGATGCTTTAGGAACAGTGAGCAATGCAGACATTGCTAATGGTTTGAAACAAGCGCTTAATTTTGGAGTTGATGAAAGCGTAGATTTTCTCTCGAAAGATGGTGGCTATTACCAATCTGTATATAAAATATTACTACCAGCTGAAGCGCGCAAGGTAACTGACAAACTAAAAGGTATTCCAGGATTCAGTAATGTCGAAGAGGTGCTGATCAAAAAATTGAATCAGGGGGCAGAAGATGCAGCTTCCAAAGCTGGTCCAATCTTCTTTGATGCGATAAAGACAATGACCTTCGATGATGCCATGAATATATTAATGGGTCCTGAAAATGCAGCGACCACTTACCTTAATAATAGAACTTATAATAACCTTTATGGTGAGTTTAACCCAATAATTGATAATTCATTGAACAAATTCAGTGTTCAGGAATATTGGGGAAAAGCGATTAACGCGTACAACAAAATTCCATTCGTGGATAAGGTAAATCCTGATCTTGGAGACCATGTAACGACTGAAGCCTTGAAGGGTCTATTCAGCTTGGTGGCCAAAAAAGAAGTAGGCATCAGAAAGGATGTATCTCAACGTACCACCGATTTGCTCAGAAAGGTTTTCGCAAAACAGGATAAATAATGGAGCTTTAATAGAATAGGTTTGGTGTAGAATATTTATTTAGGGGAATTCAGAAGTAACAATCATTACATCCTTTGAGTACAGCGTGAGAGCCTGAGAATATTCGAGAGCAAAAATTGGCCTTATTCAGTTTAGTATTTTGGATTCCTATTTTCTGTTAAAAACTCAAAAGTGTTTGAGGATTGCAAATGATTATTTGAAAGTATGCATTCCAGTAAATCTATACATTACAATTGAAACTTTAATTTTTGTTCCGAGTTTTTTGAGTTTAAGAAAATGGGGATTCAAAATGCGTTAAGAACTGAATAAAGCCTTGGGTTTTTTGGATCGTTTTTGGGCCAAGCCAAAAATGATCGCCTGTCATGATGAATGACCAAATGAGCTGAAAAAATATTACCCTGTTTTAACGTAAAAAGAATCAAAAATGGGGTAATCTTTTCAGAAGAAACATGTGAAAAGAGCCGATATCTAAGGAAAGTAGCTTTTTATGAATACCCCTATTTATTCATAACTTCTCCACCCACTACAAAATCCTCTGACCAATTTTTTTCATCGAGGGAATTTATCATTAGTCCCATACCTGACGCGGCTGATTTTGCTGATGTGGCATGAACAAAATATCGATCCTTGAGATATACGCCGACATGGACTATGTTGTCATTCCTGGATTTTGGTGCTCGAAAAAATACCAGGTCTCCCATTTTGAGTTCATCTGCATCTCTTCTTTTGCAATAAGTATTCAAAATGCCTTGAGATCCGCCACGTATTTTTTTGCGGAATACTTCTTGTTGCATCACCCGCGCAAATCCACTACAATCAATTCCTCTTTCTTTTGTTTGTTTTTTCCAATCCGTCGAATTGTAGTTATTCCAATTTGGGGTTCTGTAATTTGTATTCAGCCATGAGACAATAAACCAGTATATTTTGGGATCCGAAGATTTCAAGCTTAGAATTGGTTGAAGCATATCTTCATTGGTCCTTTCCAATTCAAGATTTTCCTTAGTAATTAATTCTTGATAATCATCATTGAGAATTTCTTTTTGAGAAGTTTGGTCGACGCATGATGATAGGATCAATGAGGTGAAAATCAAAAAGCCAGTAATTAATTTCATATGAAGATAACGATTTCAACAGGTAGTATCGTCTAAAATCATGGAGCCAATCGATCTATTTTCCAAACTCCTTTTACCTGGGTATATCGTATACGGTCGTGCAGTCGACTAGGCCTCCCCTGCCAAAACTCCATTTGCTGAGGTTCGAGTATAAATCCGCCCCAAAAATCAGGCAAGGGCAGAAAATCGGCATCCTCATATTTTTTAATCAATTCATTTTTTCTCTCTATCAATATATTTTTATTAGCAATAACCTGACTTTGAGGAGAGACCCATGCCCCTATTTGATTCTCCTTTGGTCTACTATGAAAATATGCTTCAGATTTTTCTTTTGAAATCTTTTTTGCGATGCCGCTAATTCGAACCTGTTTATGCAGTTTTTTCCATAGAAATAGCAAGGAAATATTCGGATTGCTTGCTATTTCTTTACCCTTGTCACTGTTGTAATTGGTATAAAAGATGAATCCTTCCCGTTCCAGATCTTTTAATAATACAGTTCTCGAAGCAGGGTGCCCATCCTTATTAATCGTAGACAATATCATGGCATTTGGCTCAAGTATATCCGCATTTCTCGCTTCTTCAAACCAAACGAAGAATTGTTTCATTGGATCCGAATCAACATTTGCTTCGTCCAACGATGCAAGATCATAATGTTGGCGCATTTCAGAAATCTTATTCATGGCATTCTTTCTTTACTTTAACAAAGATAGGTATCAATATAAAACTCAATGCTTCAAATTGTTTTTGATTAATAATTAAATGAAGAAATATGGTCGAGTATTACTCTGTATTCATCTGAATAAAATAGTATTCCACTGGATGAATAAGTAATTTCTGTAGCAAAACGACATGCTATGGGGTATTGTGGATTGAAAATTCCAGGACATACAGGTACTGATTTTAAACACAAAAAGGTTTTTACAAAGCCCAAGGAAATTCTTAATCATAAAAGAAAAATTACCAACGTGAAAATTGAACCAAGAGAACAGGACCGATCACATGCCTGGTTTTTGAAGTTCAAGGTTTGTATTTCTGTGTTATCAATTGGCATAATTTTTCTCTTGATTTCATTCTTCGCTTCACGTATCAATAATGTAGCCATTCATAGAACTCATCTTTCGGCTGTATATTTAAAATCGATAGAAGACAATGAAAAAAAGGAAGCAGCCGAATTGATGTACAATTCAGCCAAGTTGTATTATGATTCTGGAAGTTTTGATTCAGCGCAAGAGGAAATTACAAGAGTCCTGACAATATATCCACGCAATTTAGAAGCACTTACGTTGATGCACAAAATTTTGACAAAGCAGTGCGAAATACATGACAAGTTTTGTCGAGATGCCAATGATTATAAGGAATATCTAGCATCGAATAATAACCTACAATAATTTACTATTATTCTTATGTCGATCCTTATCTCGAGAAGTTTTCTTCAGCATGTTTTTTTTAACGGCCAAATCTAAATCTACACCTGTTTGATTGGCCAGACATGTAAGTACCCAAAGAACATCGGCCATTTCATCTGCCAACATCTCCTTTTTCTCTTTTTCACTCACTTCTTTTTTAAAGGATTGTTCTCCATACGTCCGACTCATCACTCTTGCCAATTCTCCCACTTCTTCAGTAAGAATTGCCATATTGGTCATCTCATTAAAATATCTAACTCCAATTGTATTTATCCAGTGATCCACTTGTTGTTGCAGGTCCTTTATAGTCATTATTCCTTTATTTTGCTGTCAATTATTATGGTTACTGGTCCATCATTAATCAGTTCTACTTTCATATCTGCTCCGAAAATACCTTTTTCTACAGCCAATCCGCTGACCGTTTTCAAAGTACTGCAAAATTGCCCATACATTGGAATTGCATGATCGGGTCTGGCAGCTTTTATGAATGATGGGCGATTTCCCTTTTTGGTACTTGCATTCAATGTAAATTGACTCACCACGAGAAAACTCCCCGCAATATCCATTATTGAAAGATTCATCTTACCTTCCTCATCAGAAAATACCCGCATGTTTGCACATTTCTTTACCAACCAATCTATGTCCTCTTGTGAATCTTCTGGTACTACACCTAAAAGAATCAAAAAACCAACATCTATCTTTCCCGTAATCTCATTATCTACGGTTACAGATGCCTGACTTACCCTTTGAAGAACTGCTCTCATTTGTTCGAATATTTATGGATGTGTAAATATGTTATTCACATTACAATTAATTCATAAATGTAAACAACTATTTATGAAGAAGTAATAAAAATATATTTACACACAAAAATGTGTATAGTATGATTAAAACTTAAAATTGAGTGTTAAAATATTAATTTATATATTAAACTAATTTATATATGTGTATTTCCAATCTATTTCACCCATTATATTAACACCAAAATACTTGTAAAATCTATAAAAGTTATTCTGTTAATAAGTTATACAGTTCATGTTAATAAATGCGGAAATTGGGACTACAGTTTTTCATTTTTGAATTTTATTCACCTTAAGTTAGGCATTCGTGCAGGAGGAATTTATGATCTCTTAGGTAATGTTTTGTATTCCAAAATGAGCTACCTAAAAGTACTGATATAACCTATAATTACCGATATTGACTCTTACATCATCACTTTTAGCTCCATTAAGCTGTTATTGATCATAATATGTAATTAGTGCATTTACTGAAGTTATAAATTAGTATAACTTCTTCTCATTACTTAAGTGTGTTTAATATCTATAAATCATGTGAATAAAATGTGAGTTTATGTGAATAAACTAATAATTAGCAATTATGTTAAGTATTATGATTATTTCTATCCCCAAACTAACACGGCTAATAATAATGAACTTCATTATTTAAAAAAGAAGATTATTTCTATTACAGAAAAGGGTGGAAAACTGAATATTGAAAATTTTTAATTCTGGATTGGTACATTTGCAACACGAAATGTGACTTGAACAATGACAGACAAAAGCAACAAATCATATATAAAATATTCCTGGTTTTTAATGGGAATGGTCTTCCTTGTTATTTTGGCGGGAGGAGTAGTTCGAATGACACAAAGCGGAATGGGGTGTCCCGATTGGCCAAAATGTTTTGGTATGTGGATTCCACCAACTGATGCCAGTCAATTGCCTGCGGATTTCGAAAAATATTTGAGCAAACAGGATATTGATCATACATTCAATGTATATCATACTTGGATTGAATACATCAATAGATTACTGGGAGCTATTCTTGGTGTTTTTATTTTGGCTTATTTAGTTTGGACTATTCGAAAGTTTTGGCGCGTCAAGAAGAATATGGTTTGGATTGCTGTACTCTTATTGATTGCCGTTGCCATACAAGGCTATCTGGGCAAGGTAGTGGTTGATGAAAACTTGTCTGTTGTAAAAATCACCATTCACATGATTGGTGCCCTGGTCATCGCTGCCCTACCCCTTATTAATATCAACGCATTGTCTTCAAATCGGTTGAGGGTTGGTTCATTAATAAAACATGGAACAACAGCAATGATATTCATTTTACTTGTTCAAATAATATTAGGCACACAAGTCAGAGAGGAAATCGATATAATATCCAAAGCATTATCATATGAACAACGTGAGCTTTGGATTGGACAATTGGGCAATATATTTTTCATCCATAGGAGTTTTTCGTGGATTGTATTGATAGGTATTTTGGGCATGTATTTTAAGGGTAGGCATATTAGCACTTACCTGCCTCATATTAGATATATTGTTTTGGTCTTACTCGTTATCATATTACTGGGTATAATCATGACTTACTTCGATATGCCTGCATTGGCACAGCCGTTACATTTATTTTTGGCTAGTGCGTTATTAATGCAACTCTTCTATTCAAGGTTGAAAATGGAGTAGGATTTTGGTATAATTATATTCTACACTAGATGCAACGATGAAAAATTTATAAGTTAAATATTTAATTGATTGGTCAACTGTATCATGATCCAATCTTCAGCATCCATTAATACATGTTTTTTGTATTTATATCCAACTTATATTTTTCTTATAAAGGAGTTCAACTTTAAAGAATTTAAGAATGCAATAGGACGTTAAATTATGAACCTATTCAAAGTTGTTTAGGTTGAAGGGTAGGTTAATATTTTGAGTAAAAGGAATAGATATTAATCTGATCAATTATTTTACCTTTGCAACATACATTTACTACAATTAATAAAATGATTCAGGGAGGATCTACAATCATAGAGGGAGAATTCAAATTTCAGGAGACTACAGGTGCCAAGGACGGTGCTATAATTTTGTTACATGGATTGATGGGAGCTTTAAGTAATTTTGGAGGTCTTGTTGATTATTTTGCTAATAGCCATAATGTTGTATTTCCTTTTCTGCCTATTTTTGAAATGCCATTAAGGAAGTTGTCTGTGATGGGCCTTGTTGATTATGTTGATCGTTTTATTGATCATATGGGATATACGAATGTGCACATTGTTGGTAATAGCTTGGGAGGCCATATAGCACAGTTGTATGTGTTAAGACGTCCCGAAAAAGTTCAATCTCTTACATTAACTGGAAGTTCTGGTCTTTTTGAAAATTCTATGGGAAGTACTTTTCCAAAGAGAGGAAATTATGAATATATCAAAAAGAAGACAGAGGATGTATTTTATGATTCAAATATTGCTACAAAGGAGTATGTAGATGAACTTTATGAAACAGTGAATAATCGAGGTAAGGCCATACGAATTATTACTACTGCCAAATCTGCAATTCGCCATAACCTTGGTGACAAAATTCATAATATACTCTGTCCTACCCTACTCGTATGGGGAAAAGAAGATAGTGTGACTCCATTATTTGTTGGAGAGAAGTTTCACGAACTTATCCCAAATTCTAAATTGTCTATAATTGAAAAGTGTGGACATGCTCCGATGATGGAACGGCCGGCTGAGTTCAATGCGATTTATGAATTGTTTTTAGCTTCTTTGGAAAAAAAAGAATCCGAAGCCAGTGCGACTTCAGATTCTTAAAAACTAACTAACCCATTTATTTTAAATTCTTATTTTCTAAAGTATTGTTTGTCGAGTCTTTCTTCCGCTGCGGCCTTGTATGAATATGCCATCGATGAAGTGATTTCATAATCTGTCGGAAATGGCTCACAAATGTCTTTTATTCTATTTATAGTTGGAGCTGTCAATGCTCGCCTATCCCCTCTAAATGTGCATGAATAATCTCTAAATTCATGTGTAACATTTATTGGTATAGTATTGATATGTATGTTGTCTATAGCTTCTATGATTACTAATCTCCCTGTCATATGTGCTATTTTTTCTCTCTCAATTTCGCTTATGTAAGCACTGATTTCTTTTATTTTGTCAGTATATAGGATATTACCAGATGTATCTTTCACCACATTACCCTTGTTGTCTTTAATAGGTATCTGCCCATCTATAATCTCCTTCGTCTCTACATAGGAATGAATTCTTTCCTTTTCCATGCCTGGTACTATATTCGTTACTTCCAATGTGGCGATATAGTCAAATATGTCTGATGCATTATCTTGTATATAAAACTTTTCCCACTTATTGTTCAGTTTGCTAATATTGATCTGGCTAATAATATCCAGTGTATGATCAAAGGCTATATTAGATCCTTTGGTATAATGTTCTACCAAAATTCTTGATTGCCCTATTTCATAAGCTTCATTTTTCAATTCATAACTGTCCTTGTAATCTGAAAAATAGAATTGAGCATCTTCGAATTGATTATAGGCTGATCGGGCCTCTGTTTTATTACCTGTTTTTCTTGCAGCTTTTAAGTGTTTTACTCCAAGTGCATAATGGTGGTCACTTGCTGCCAGAGATGCTTCATTGATTAATACGGAATAATCTGTAATTTTAATTTCTGCGAGATATCCATCTTCACTTATGAGAGGTAGCAATGGCATGACATAGTTTTGTCTCTTCTCCATTATATGATATATATCTACTATCCTATCAAGGCTGTTTCTCTTGCCGCTTAGTTTCAAATGATTTATTTCATTAAGATCTTGACGATTAAGTTTTGTATAAGCTTTTTCAAGTCCTTTTACATATTTGGTTTTCTTGTCTTTTTCCCCTCTTAATTTGTCAACTCCAAATCTAAGCGCTTCATCATAGTTTCCTGATTCGATCATCTTGTCAATAGATTTACATGATGATATCAGAAGAATTGCCGTTAATGTGTAAATAATCTTTTTCATAAGCCTGCATTTTAAAAGTTAAGTCATATATCTTCTTTGTTTCTTTGAGGACCCTATTGCTTATTCTTTTGTAACCATTATTTAGTGGGTTAGTATAGACTTAACCAATTGTATATGTTTCGTGAAATTTGTGTTAAGGAGTTGAATTGTTCCACGTGGAACATTGGACAGGTGGGTAAATCTTATTGATAAAAAAACCGTTCTTGATTATTCTTTTTTGGCTACACTTGATACCTTTGATTTTATGGAATTAAGTTATTCATTTATCATACCTGTTTACAACCGTCCAGAGGAGATCAAAGAGTTGTTGACGAGCTTTGCAGAGATGGACACATCTTTGGATTATGAGATAGTAATAATAGAAGATGGATCATCTATCCCATCAAAAGAGGTTATTGATCAATTTGGTCAGCTAAACATTAGCTACTATATGAAACCTAATTCAGGACCTGGAGATTCTCGAAATTATGGTATGCGCAAGGCAAAGGGCAATTATTTTATAATTTTGGACTCGGATGTGTTATTGCCTCCTCATTACTTGAGTACTGTAGATGAATCATTGCAAAACGAATATATCAATTGTTTTGGTGGGTCGGATACTGCACACCATTCTTTCAGCAATCTTCAGAAGGCAATAAATTATAGTATGACTTCTTTTTTGACCACGGGAGGAATCCGAGGTAAGAAAAGAAGTATGCAAAAATTTGAACCTAGAAGTTTTAATCTTGGAATATCAAAGGAAGCATTTGAGGCGAGTAATGGATTTGGAAAGATTCATCCAGGTGAGGATCCTGACTTGGTTATACGTCTATGGAAGCTGGGGTATAAAACGAGGTTAATATCTGAAGCGTATGTTTTTCATAAGAGAAGAATATCATGGTCAAAATTTTATAAACAAGTGTCAAAGTTTGGAGGTGTAAGACCAATATTGAATTCCTGGCACCCAGAAAGTAGAAAAATGACCTTCTGGTTACCTTCTCTCTTTTTAATAGGTTTGGTGTGTGCAATATTATATGGGCTGATTTATAAATCATTACTGTTGTTGTGGGTTTATATTCTATACGCCGTAATCCTCTTTATAAATGCTGTATGGAGTACAGGTAATCCCATTATTGCTTTGCAGGCCGTCTTCGCAGCTTTTATCCAATTTACTGGTTATGGCTTTCATTTTCTTAAATCTACAATTAAGATTATGGTGAATAGTAAACCTGCAAATGTGCTCTTTCCAGAGCTTTTTTTTAAATAGATTATTCGATGTTCCACGTGGAACATTTGGAATTTTATAATATATCAACATCAAATATAAATGGGCAAAGACAAAATACTAAGTGCTGAAGGAATTGAAATAAAGTCTCATTATAATGCTAAAGACCATTCAATTGATAGTGATTTTATATCTGGCAAACCTCCATACTTGAGAGGTCCATATGGCTCAATGTATGTGTCAAGACCATGGACGATAAGACAATATGCAGGATTTTCGACTGCTGAGGAAAGTAATGCATTTTACAAAAGAAATCTTGCTGCAGGACAAAGAGGTTTGAGTGTGGCCTTTGATCTTGCGACACATAGGGGATATGATAGTGATCATCCTAGGGTAAGTGGAGATGTGGGTATGGCAGGTGTGGCTATCGATACTGTAGAGGATATGAAAATATTATTTGACCAAATTCCCTTGGACAAAATGTCTGTGTCAATGACAATGAATGGGGCAGTGATTCCAATCCTTGCATTTTTTATTGTAGCGGCAGAAGAACAAGGAGTAGACCAAGCCAAACTTACAGGGACGATCCAAAATGATATTCTCAAAGAATTCATGGTTCGGAATACATACATTTATCCACCCGCCCCTTCAATGAAAATCATATCAGATATTTTTGAGTATACTTCCAAACACATCCCAAAGTTCAACAGCATTAGTATTTCGGGATATCATATGCATGAGGCTGGTGCACCTGCGGATTTGGAATTGGCATATACACTGTCAGATGGTATTGAGTATATAAAAGCAGGGCTGAAAGCAGGAATAGCAGTTGATGACTTTGTACCTAGATTCTCATTTTTCTGGGGTATCGGGATGAACTTTTTTATGGAAATCGCCAAAATGAGAGCTGGGAGATTGTTGTGGTCAGAGTTGGTATCTGAATTCAATCCACAAAAGATAAAGTCCCAAGCATTGCGTACACATTGCCAAACGAGTGGGTATAGCCTTTCAGCTCAGGATGTTTTTAATAATGTATCTCGAACATGTGTAGAGGCATTGTCCGCTGCTTTCGGTGGGACACAATCCTTGCACACGAATTCGTTGGATGAAGCCTTGGCCTTACCAACAGATTTTTCGGCCAGGATTGCCAGAGAGACGCAGAAATATTTGCAGCAAGAAACTGATATAACTAAAGCAATTGATCCATTCGGTGGAGCGCATTATGTAGAATATCTAACTGACCAACTATATAAAAAAGCGAAAGAACACCTTAAAGAAATTGAATCTTATGGTGGTATGACCAAAGCAATAGAGAAAGGAATCCCAAAAATGAGGATTGAAGAGGCGGCGGCTAAAAAACAGGCTAGAATAGATTCACAAAAAGAAATGGTGGTCGGTATCAATGTATTTCAACATGATAAAGAAGCCAAGATTGATATACTTGAAGTGGACAATAAAAAGGTCCGAGAAAGTCAAATCGATCGAATCAATAAAGTAAAGGCCAATAGGGTAGAGGATGAAGTACGAAAAGCATTGGATGCTATAACACAATGTGCCGAAAATGGCAATGGTAATCTTCTGTCATTGGCTATCGAAGCAGGAAGAAATAGAGCTACCCTTGGAGAAATATCACTGGCAATGGAAAAAGCTTTTGGTAGGTTCGTAGCGGACTCCCGCACCATCTCAGGCGTATATTCAAAAGAGATAACAATGGATGAAAAGTTTAAATATGCTAAATCACTTTCTGATCAATTCGCAAGTCAAGAGGGAAGACGTCCCAGAATAATGATTGCTAAGTTGGGCCAAGATGGCCATGATAGAGGGGCTAAAGTGATAGCCACCAGCTTTGCAGATCTTGGATTTGATGTGGATATCGGTCCATTGTTTCAAACTCCACAAGAAGCGGCTATTCAAGCAGTAGAAAATGATGTACATATCTTGGGTATTTCTTCATTGGCTGCAGGACACAAAACCTTGGTACCAGAAACTATTGAACATCTAAAATCAATAGGTAGAGAGGATATACTAGTAATTGTCGGTGGAGTGGTGCCACCTCAAGATTATGATTTTTTATTCGACAAGGGAGTAGCTGCAGTTTTCGGACCTGGGACAATCATATCAGAAGCTGCGACCGAAATACTTAAAATCATGTTACAATCGCAATAAAGTGGATGATTTTTAAAACTTAGTTTTAATCTGGAAAAGAAAATATTACTTTCTTTTGTAGAGACTAAATTGTGTAAGTTTGCCGCTTATTTACAAAAGCCTTAATGAGTAGATTCAAGTTTTTACTAGAAGCATTAAAAAATTTCAAAGAAGTTGGTACGGTAACCCGAAGCGGTAAAGCGTTGTGCAGGAAGGCAGCCAGCTTCATTACCAAACAAGATAAATATGTAATGGAACTCGGAGCAGGAGATGGTGCCATTACGAGGAGTATCTTGAATAATATGCACTCGGATGGAAAGTTGCTTTGTTTTGAAATAAACCCAAATATGGTTGAAGTTTTGGAACGTATAGACGATGAAAGATTAATTGTAATTAATGACAGTGCAGAAAAAATGGAAGAATACATGCGTGCTCATGATATTACCTCTTTCGATAGTATTGTCTCGGCAATTCCATATATTATGTTGCCCAAAGTCCTGGCAAATAAGATAATTACGCTCTGTAATAAGAATTTGAAACGGAACAAATTTTACACGCAGATTCATTACGCCAAGACCAAGCAAGCTTTATACATAGAAGCCTTCGGAAACATTGAGACTTTTTGGGTACTCTTGAATGTTCCTCCAGCTTATGTTTTTAAATGTGTGAAGAAGGACTAGTCAATATCCAAACCTCCATATCTCATATAAGCAGATATTTTAGCACCACCTTCTTTTGATCCTCGATATGCTTTGAGTCTCAAATCACTTCCATCTTTATGAGAATCGTATTTTTCATAAGGTTTGCTTACATGTAAGTCTGTATTTGATCCTTCGAATAATAGATGAAAATCTCCGCTAATATTGAAGTCGTATCCAGTATATTTAGAATTGATGGCTATTTTTTCCAGTCTATTTCCTGTTGATTTTACATTTACATTTCCATATCCAGTATCAAATATTCCAATATCATTTAGTGTTTGAATATTTACATCTGTATATTTTGTATCGATATTGATCTTATCAATCGTGCCAATTACAAAATCATCATATTTTCCATCATTCTTAAGAGAAACCAGGCTTTCTATTTTGTACTCATCATACTTGGTGTATGAAGTGACATTTTCACATTGCTTTATTTTGATATCAGAATATTTGGTAGATATTTCCAAGTCTCTGGTTTCAACCACTTTGATTTCGCTGTATTTAATTTGCATTTTTGCATCACCTACTTCTCCAATTGTCGCTTTTCCATATCCCAGGTTTAGCTCCAATTCTCCAGATACATTTTTAAAGAAAATGTCACCATATTTATTTGTCACTTTACTATCTCCATCAATACTGGCCTGTGTTATATTTCCATATTTGTTGACCAAAGCTGTACTCATATTACTCGGTGCGTTAATCGTATAATGTACTTCATAATCCAGATTTTTACCATTGCCAAACCATCCACTCCACCATGAAGAAGAGTTATTATTGTCGGGATAAACAGTCTTGGCCGAAACACTAGAAGATGAGGAATTAAAATCTATTTCTATCTCGTTCAAAAACTTTTGTGCTTTTTCAGAATTCGATGATTTGACCTTGATCAAGACATCAACTTGTATTTGGTTTTTATCCCATGTATCAATGTTGATGTTTCCATATTTATTTTGAACATTGAGACTTACACCAGGCGAAACATTGAAAGTTTCGTGCACTTCACGTGTATATTCCTTTTTAAAAACAGGTTCTGAAGCATGCAGAGCGGCACTTGATCCTATAACCAAGAATAGGATAAGCTTATATGTCAATTTTGTCATTTTCTAAATTTATTTGTTGATTGTTTGTTTTTTCTATGTTGTATTCCTTGAGCACTGTTTCAAGGATGTCAATTTTCGATCTATAATTATTTATCATTGCATTCACCACATAATCTGTATCTGCTTTTGGATTAGATATTAATTCATTTTTCAGCTCATTGTATACAGCATCCAAGGCATTGAGATCTTCTTGAATAGATTCTTTTTCTTCTACATTACTGGCATTTACTACTGTCCACATTTTATTGATTTCCTTCGAGTAATGCTTTTCTGCCTCTACAAATTCCTGCAATTGAGGATTGGCATAAGTATTACTGGTACCACTATTGATTTGTAATCCGATGAGTAATCCTACGCCCATCACGACAACAAACATGGCCGCAACCTGCATAATTCGCATTATGGTTGGTGTGGTCGATTCTTTGTCTGTTGGCTTTGATTCATCGTTTTCCAGATGCCTTTCGATATTCATCCATACCATTGGAGGCGGAGCTTCCTGATCAAATTCGCTTCTATGCTCGGATATATACTTTTCTAATTTATCATTATTCATTTCTGCAATTCTTTTTAATGGGCAGATATCAATTCTCTAATTTTTTTCTTTGCTCTACTATATTGAGATTTAGATGTTGATTCAGAAATATTCATAATTTGCCCAATTTCCTGATGATCGTATCCTTCCAAAGCATATAAAGAAAATATTGCTCTATAGCCATCTGGCAAATGGGTTAGGGCTTTTTTAATCTTGTTTACTTCCAAAGAATGATCTTTTATTTCCACAGCTTCTTCGACTACAAATCTGCCTTCATCTATATCTTCAAATATTAGTTTGCGTTTCCTTAGTTTGTTAATACAATTGTTTACAACGATCCTCTTTATCCACGCTCCAGGAGTAGATTCATATTTGAATGTGTGCAACTTTTTATACACATCAATAAAAGACTCCTGTAGTACATCCTCAGCCTCCATTGAATTGTTGAGCATCCTTAGGCAAATATTGTACATGCCTTTGGAATACATGCGATAGAGATTGTACTGAGCTGTACGCTCACCTTTAATGCACCGCTCTACCAATTCTCGTTGAAAATCGAGTTGTTCCAATTTGTTTGTAGTATTAAGGTTTAGTTTTAAATCTATTACCATGAAAGTAAAAACTTTTGGTGATACACTTATAAAACATTTAATCAGATCAAAAATAGTCTTGCTTTCTTAAAAAATTGGCAGCGTTTATAACCAATCAAAGTTTCAAGTTTATTCTTGATCTTATAGGCCGATCTTTTTAAATCATTCTACACCCTAAGGACACAGACTAGAAATGAAGGTTGCATCTCATTACTATTTTTAACTTTGTTAGACTAATAATAGATACGAATATGAAAAATCAAATTTTGTTGGCTACCATTTTAGTGTTAGCACTGATGTCATGCGAACAAAAACCGAAAGAGATTCCAACAAAGGAAATTGAAGAAGAGGGAATTGTTTTTGATTCATTGAGAGCTGCGAAAGCGGGCGCAGACGACTATGGCATGAAACAATATGTAATGGCTTTTTTAAAAAGGGGACCTAATAGAGATAGATCCAAAGAGGAAGCGGACAAACTTCAACGTGCCCATATGGAAAACATTGGAAAGTTAGCTGAAGCAGGAAAATTGGTTTTGGCAGGACCTTTTTTGAAAGACGGTGACCTGAGAGGCATTTATATATTTGATGTGAAGACGGAGGAAGAAGCAAAGGTATTAGTTGAAACTGATCCAGCAATTAAAGCAGGTAGCTTGGTGATGGAATTGGTGCCCTGGTATGGCTCAGCAGCATTGATGGAAGTTGGGGATATTCACAAACGTATAGCGAAAATAGAAATTTAAACAATAATATTCATAATAAATTATAAATGAGATTAATATATATATTATTAATTATAATACCTACTATTGCATTTTCTCAAAATAGTAGCACAAATACCCCATTTTTCAAACATAACTACGACGAAGCTACGGGCAAGGTTCAATTGCACGTTGATAAATTGGATTCAGAATTCATCTATGTAAATTCCTTGGCTGGAGGAGTTGGGTCTAATGATATTGGATTGGATAGAGGTAAATTGAACCAGACAAGAATTGTAAAATTTGTAAAGAAGGGAAACAAGCTGCTATTGATCCAACCGAATCAAAAGTATCGAGCAAATAGTGATAATCAGCAAGAGGTGAAAGCAGTAGAACAAGCTTTTGCCAGTTCTGTACTTTGGGGCTTTGATATCTTAAATTCTAAAAACGGAGAGTACATCATTGACATTACTTTATTCTTATTGCATGATTCGAATGGAGTCGCGAAAACATTAAAAGATAAAAAACAAGGAACATACAAAATAGACAAGTCCAGAAGTGCTATTGATAAAGATCAATTATTGTCGTTTCCAAAAAATATCGAGTTTGAATCGATACTTACATTTAAAGGTGAGGCTAAAGGCAAATTTATAAAAAGTGTTGCTCCTACTTCGGATTTGGTTTCTGTGGTTCAGCATCAATCATTCATAGCATTGCCAGAACCAGGCTATGTTCCTAGAGAATATCACCCATATTCAGGATTCAACAATATCTTTTACTATGACTACGCAGCACCTATAGAAGAGTCAATGAACAAAAAATTCATTACCAGACATAGATTGGAAAAAGTGAATCCTGGAAGTGCACTCTCACCTGCAAAAGAACCAATTGTTTATTATGTGGATTCTGGTTGCCCGGAACCTGTCAAAAGTGCACTTATTGATGGCGCTTCCTGGTGGAATCAAGCGTTTACTGCGGCTGGCTTCAAAGATGCATTTGTAGTGAAAGAGTTGCCCGCAGATGCTCACCCATTAGATGTGAGATACAATGTGATACAATGGGTGCATAGAAGTACTAGAGGTTGGTCGTATGGTGCATCAGTAGTAGATCCAAGAACTGGAGAAATAATAAAGGGGCATGTTTCGCTGGGATCTCTCAGAGTCAGACAAGACTTTATGATTGCACAAGGAATACTGGCACCTTATAAAAATCAATTGGAGGATCATACACCAATGAAAGAAATGGCACTAGCACGACTTCGACAACTATCAGCACATGAAGTAGGTCATACTATTGGTTTGGCTCACAATTTTGCAGCGAGTACGAATGATCGAGCTTCGGTGATGGATTATCCGCATCCCTATATTACCTTGGATGGAACAAAGGTGGACTTGTCTGATGCATACGATGACAAAATAGGAGCATGGGACAAGCGTACTATAACTTATGGATATGCTGAATTCGACAACAATAATGACTCAAAAGAAGGTCTGCAACAAATATTAAAAAAGACCAAAGAGATGGGATTATTGTATATGTCGGATCAAGATGCAAGACCAAAGGGTAGTGCACATCCAAAAGCACATCTTTGGGACAATGGAAATGATCCAATCGAAGAATTGAAGCGAGTAGCTGAACTTAGAGCATTTACATTAAAGAATTTTGGTGCTGATAATTTGACGGAGGGAACGCCATATTCTGAGACGGAAAAAATATTCGTACCAGTATATCTAATGCACAGATACCAAATAGAAGCTGTAAGCAAGATTATTGGTGGTGTGGATTACAATTATGCCGTGAAAGGATTTGATAATCCTGTAAATAAGGCGATCAGCGAACCTGTGCAAAATGCGGCGATGCAGGTGTTGCTCAATACACTTTCTCCAGAAGCATTATCAATACCAAAATCTGCTTTGGACGTACTCTTACCATCTGCAAAGGGATACAAAAGAAATAGGGAATCCTTTGATTCACAAACAAGCATGGTATTTGACCCACTGTTGAGCGCGGAGGCCTTAAGCAATTTTGTTTTGACTTTCATGCTTCATCCTGATAGATTGGCCAGAATAAACCAACAAGATATTTCATTGAGTGATTACCTGGAAGCGATTCAAAATAGATTATTCGATATGAGTCAAAGGACTGATGGGAATAAAAGCCAACTTTTGATGATTCCTCAGAAGTTATACGTTATTCATTTGATCAAATTAGCGCAAGACACAAAAATAGACAAACAAATATCGGCAATGGCACATTTAAAGCTATCCGATATAATGGGGGTTCGAAAAAATACAGATACTGCTGATTGGAAGGCGCATAATATGTATTTGGAGAAAATGATAAAAACACTTAATACCCAGCCAGAGCTTGTGGTAATCCCAGGTATTGCAGAAATGCCACCTGGAAGCCCAATCGGTTGCGGAGGTAATTAATTGATCCCGCCACATACTAAAAAGTAGATTGACTTTGCCACGATAGTGTCAGAGAAGGCGTTATTATACCATTAGATAAAGTAATTATAAAAGTAACTCACTTAAAATGAAGAATTCACTGCTTGGCTTTATAGGTCTGTTTTTACTTGCATCAAGTTTCCTGTCCTGTGGAGATGACCTCACAGAAACTTTTAAGGATTATACAGATGAGGAATATGCCATTATTTCAAAAAGACTCAATCTTCCTTCCGAAGTCTATGAATATTCGACAATTATTGGAGACCACTTTTTTACCAGTGAAGAACAAGAACAACAATTCAAATCCAGAAGGTTTAATCATAAAGCAACATTGGGAAGGGTATTGTTTTATGATAAGAAGTTGTCAATAAATGAAAGTGTTTCTTGTGCATCTTGTCATAAACAAGAGCTTGCATTTGCCGATGATGTAGCGTTTAGCGAGGGATTTGATGGAGAAATTACAAATAGAAATTCTTTACCATTGGGAACTACCATTGGATTCGAGACGGCATATCGTGGATCGGGTCCTTTAAGAGCGTTATTTTCATGGGACGAGTCCAATGAAGATATCTCCTCTCAATCCAGAGCGGCAATAATAAGCGAGATAGAGATGGGCCTTGATATGGAAACATTGGTGGACAGAATACAAAAAGATGAGATATACCCGATTCTCTTTAGAAGGAGCTATGGAGATGAGAAAAATATCGAAGTCAGGATTTTGGATGCGTTAGAGGAATTCGTAAACAGCATAGTGTCAGCGGGTTCAAAATTTGACCATGCTACCAAGAGGAACAAAGGTGATGTATTTACTGATTTTAGAAGTTTTACAGAAGAGGAAAACCTGGGTAAGCGTATATATATTCACAATTGTTCTCATTGTCATAGTGCTGACCATAGATTTACTTCCAGAGCAGTGACCAATAATGGTTTGGATCTTGAATATGAAGACAAGGGTGTTGGTGCTAGAACCCTGAATGCAAAAGAAAACGGTGTATTCAAGATTCCATTTTTAAGAAATGTAGAATTGACCGCTCCTTATATGCACGATGGTAGATTCGAAACACTACGGGAAGTAATCAATCACTACAGCGATGGAATTGCCAATCACCCCAACTTAGATTCCAGCTTGAAGAATGAAAATGGACCGAAAAAAATGAACTTCACAGAGGAAGAGAAAAAAGCCCTTGAATCTTATCTACTAACATTAACGGACAAAGAGTTAATGGAAGATGTGAGATATTCAGACCCTTTCAAATAAACCGATGAATTGAAAAATAAGCTTCTGATATAATTGAGGTAAAAAATAGCTTGATGGATTCGCAATCGTGAGGCTATTTTTTATTGAGATTGTTCAGAGCAAAGTAATAGTATGGATATTTTCAATTGCATAGTCCCTTACCAAAGCAATAAATTCTATTTTTGCACTTTAATTCAAAATAATGATACCAGAATCAATAATAGAACAGGTTATCGATCATTATGAAAATGACGAAGAGGCATATGTCAAGGCTTTAGCGGAAATCATGGAGTCTCGGCCTGCTCTACTCGCATTTTTGGGTCAGGAGAGTATTGATATTCTCTTGGAAGATGAGAAGGATATTCTATGGTACATTGTTCTTATTATCTATACATCTATCGAGAGAAGTGAACAGAAAATGGTGGATGTTACAGATATTAAATTGAGTGAAAACGAAGAGAAAAATTGGACATTGTATCAAGAACAACCCAGAGGTTCATTTCGAGAAAAAATTACGGCTTTCTTTGAGGACTATCATGAGGAAGACTTATTGGCATTTGTTGAAGATACGCTTGAAGTAGATGATGCAAGCCCGATTA
Organism: Saprospiraceae bacterium; assembly: GCA_965230575.1. Classification (GTDB taxonomy): domain Bacteria; phylum Bacteroidota; class Bacteroidia; order Chitinophagales; family Saprospiraceae; genus CAJXUU01. Next base: position 1,503,929 of record OZ246013.1, on the reverse strand, counting down.
CTGCAGTCGGCCGAGAGGTAATATTTATATCTTCCAAGTCAATAATCGACACTACACTACCTTTGAAGTGATTAAATTATAATAATGCAAAAGCACATAAACATATTATTAATCGTACTTCTAGCTTTTTTAGTTGGTTGTCAAAAGCCTAAGAAAAAACTAGCGGTTTCCCAGTATGATCCCTCGGCGCTGAAATTTTCATTTTTGAATGAAGCGCTCAAAGACACCAGGATCCTCGCACTAGGTGAATCTTCTCATGGATTTGGGTCCATGCACGCGATGAAGGCCAACCTTGTAAAATACCTCCACCAAGACTTGGGATATGATGTGTTGGTCATAGAAGCCAGTTATGGAGATGTAGGCTTGTGTTGGCACCATGCAGATAAATTGAAAACAGAACAGATTATAAATACAACGGTCAACGACAATCTGAGGAGCACACAAATGCTTCCATTATTTCAGTACCTCAAAGAAAATTTTGAATCAGAAAAACGCTTGGAATATAGAGGAATGGATCCTCGAGTATCTGGAAAGGCATTTAAATTCCGATTGATGCATGTCATTAATGGTCTCGAAACCAAAATCATTCAAGATTCAATAGAAAACGGATTTGAGCATTATAAAAAGACTTTTGAGGTTTTGGACAATCCATCAGAATGGCAAAGATATATGGATAGCTATCGGAATACGATTCAACTTGCCTTATCTATCATTCGAGAAAATAAAGAAGACATCAAGGAACTCGAAATTGTAGAAGACCAGGAAGTAGAGATTTTGGAAAGATACCTGGACGTGCTCGGAAAGGCGGTAAATTATAATTTTGGCGAAGTGTATACTCGCGGATTGGCATTGCGTGATAGTCTCATGGCAGAAATGGTGTCATATATAGCTGATGAAGAATTTCCAAAATCAAAGATTATAGTCTGGGGACACAATGGACATATTGAGAAAGCACCAGGAGAAGGAGACAATATCAAATGGCTCGGACATTACCTGAAAGAAAGGTATGGCGATAAATATTATGCACTGGGAATGTACTCTAAAAAAGGCTACATCTATCAAACGACTGCCAGAAAAACCAGCAACTTCGATATTGCAGACCCCTCATTCATAGAAGGAAAAATAGATAAGGATTATGGTAAAAATGTATTCCTTGATCTTCCACCTTACGATGCCACAAATTCCAGCTGGATCAACAAACCTATATTTGGTTATGAATTAGAAGCTGGTGGAAAAGTCAATTTTGTACCTTCCAAACGCTTCGATGGCGTCTTATTACTGGGAGAAACAGTGGCCCCAAATTATAAAATAGATACAGAAAACGTTAGGAGAAATTAATGCTTGAAGAGATTTGAAATAATTGATGAGAATAGCATTGACTTCCAATTTCACTATTCCCTAGATTTACCAACCTTTTCATTCTTAAAAATCTTTTTCCTCCATCAATAATCAAGTGTTTGCGATTCAATCTATTATCGCGTATATTTGCAGCTTTTTGGAGAGCCATCTGCCATGTGCAAAAGGCTCTTTTTTTTAGAATATTTAGCCAGACACTTTATCTGCGAATAATTGATTGTCGCTGAAGTGAAAGCTTAAAAAAGAATTTATGTTTCCTAAGTATGATGTAATAGTAGTAGGTGCGGGGCATGCAGGCTGTGAAGCCGCAGTGGGAGCAGCGAATATGGGTTCGAAGGTACTTCTCGCTACTATGAATATGAATACCATAGCTCAAATGTCTTGTAATCCGGCAATGGGTGGTGTGGCAAAAGGTCAGATTGTGAGGGAAATTGATGCATTGGGAGGATATTCTGGAATCGTGACCGACTACAGCATGGTTCAATTCAGAATGCTCAATAAGAGTAAGGGCCCTGCTATGTGGAGCCCTAGGGCACAGAGTGATCGAATGATGTTTGCAGCGAAGTGGCGAGAAATGTTGGAAGCAAACGAGAATATTGACTTTTGGCAAGAGATGATTACAGGTATTGTGGTGAAGGACGGAAGGTGCTGCGGAATAAAAACAGGCATCGGTCTGGAAATAGAAAGTAAGACTGTTGTACTCACAAACGGTACGTTTCTAAACGGCCTTATTCATATAGGTGAAAAACAATTTGGAGGAGGGCGAGCAGGCGAAAAAGCGGCGAAAGGAATAACCGAACAGCTACAACACCTTGGTTTCGAAAGTGGCAGAATGAAAACGGGAACTCCACCAAGGGTAGATGGTAGGACGCTTGACTATTCAAAAATGGAAACACAAGCTGGAGATGTTGACATGGGTAGATTTTCGTTTACCGATTCGGAAAGACCAGATACTCAGCTGCCCTGTCATATTACTTACACGAGTCCTGAAGTTCATGAAGAGTTGAAAACAGGTTTTGATAGATCTCCGATGTTTAACGGTAGAATAAGGGGCCTCGGGCCGAGATATTGCCCTTCTATTGAAGATAAAATTAACCGATTTGCCGATAGAGACAGACATCAATTATTCATTGAGCCAGAAGGATGGACTACTTGTGAAATCTATGTAAATGGATTTTCTTCGTCCCTACCTGAAGACGTGCAATATCATTCACTCAGAAAAGTGGCAGGATTTGAAAACATGAAGATGTTCCGACCTGGTTATGCTATAGAATACGACTTCTTTCCGCCAACACAATTGAAGGTATCGCTGGAGACCAAGCTTGTGGACAATCTATTTTTTGCTGGACAAATCAATGGTACCACAGGGTATGAAGAGGCAGGATGCCAAGGATTAATGGCTGGCATCAACGCACATTTGAAACATAAGGAAGAAGAGCCGTTTGTTCTAAAAAGATCGGAGGCATATATTGGTGTATTGATTGATGACCTTGTCAATAAAGGGACCAATGAACCCTACAGGATGTTTACCAGTCGAGCGGAGTACAGAATTCTTCTACGTCAAGATAATGCCGACATAAGATTGACACCTATCGCAGAAAAACTGGGAATGGTGAATATGGAAAAAAGATCTGAGCGCGTAAATGAGAAAAATGAGGAAGTCGCAGAAATTGATAAGTACGTACGCAAAACGAGTGTAACACCCGATCAATTGAATGGTTATCTTGAAAAACAAGGCTCGAAAGCTTTAAGTCAGCAAGTAAAATTGCACAGTGTATTGATGCGACCGAATGTCAGTCTTGTCGATATGCGAAAAGAACTACCAGAACTAGATGCCGCCTTGAACAAGTATACAAATGAGGTGGTGAATTTGGCAGAAGTGGGCTTGAAATACGAAGGCTACATTCGAAAGGAGCAAGAGATGGTAGACAAAATGAATCGCCTTGAAGAAGTGGTTATTAAGTCGACCTTTGACTATGACAAATTGCAATCCTTATCGGCGGAAGCACGGGAAAAATTGAATAAAATCCAACCCAGGACAATTGGACAAGCCAGTCGAATAAGCGGGGTGTCACCATCGGATGTTTCTGTTTTATTGGTGCATATGGGTAGGTAATCTTGGTTGATCTAGTGTGTTAAAACCTCGTGAAGAGCCAAAGAACCAAAATCATTTTATCAGTTGTAGTATATAATTATAAAGTTGACAAATATTAAATTGACATTTTTATAGTGTAAATGGGTGTACACCAAGCATCAGCGCGTCGTTCATTTAGTAAAAACACGCTCATAAATACTACAAACAATTACTCTTTTCATTGTTTCTAATCTACTCATTATTAAGCAATATAAATTATCCAATTGTTCAAGAATCGGACTTTGCAAATAATGCGGTATACATTAACTATGGAAATGTAATTTTTAGTTCTCAGGTAATCAATATCCTATGAAAGAACGGTTTTTCAAAAAGGACAACTAAGAAACAAAGGTCAAAATACCAGCTTCAATAGATAGATAAGACTATAGGAATTTTATGGGTTTTGCTTATATTGTAACCAGAACCAACGCTTATTGACAATGCTATCACTATTGTTTTGTCTTGTTTGTAATGTATATTATTTCCCACAGGACTTTTCAGAGCCGTCTTTAGATATAAAACAAATTCCGGATTCTTTACTTATCGATGCCAATGCGGTAATCCGCTATGAGAACACTACTTGTGAGATAGTAAACCTTGGAAAAAAGGTCCTTACAAAAGAGAAGGCAGTAACAGTGCTGAATCAAGAAGGCGATTGGGCGGGAGCAGTTTCAATTTATTACAGAGATAAGGCTGATAAGGTAAAAGACTTGAAAGTTGAAATCTACAATTCCAATGGAGAAAGAATCAAAAAGATCAAGAAAAAGGAAATTAATGACTTGAGTGTATATGATGGATTTTCTGTAGCTGGCGATGGCAGACAGAAGTATTATTCATACACATCGAATCAATATCCTTACACCGTAAAGTATAGCTATACTGAGGATTCGAAAAACACATTGCATATTCCAGCATGGTTTCCAATGCCAGGAATGAATGTATCGGTTCAAAAAAATAGATATGAGATAACGACCAATATTCAGGATTATGAAATATTGCATAAAACTAAAAATCTGCAAAGTTCGCAGCTTAATGCTAATACTTCGGACCATGTCTATGTAGCAACTGATTTAGCAGCAATGTGTTTTGAAGCCAGAGCACCACATTACACAGAATATTTTCCAATGATCAGGTTTTCACCGACAAAATTCAATTATTATGGAATTGAAGGAGCCTATACAAATTGGAAAATGTATGGAAAGTGGATGTATGAAAACATGTTGGAAGGAAGGGACGATCTACCTGAAGAACTAATTCAGAATTTGGATCAGATAATTCCCGAAGGAAGTACCAAGGATGAAGTAGCTAGAATTATTTACAATTATGTCACAGAAAGTACTCGGTATGTCAGTGTTCAACTTGGTTTGGGTGGTTACCGACCTTTTACTTCTTCGGATGTCCATGAATTAAAGTATGGAGATTGCAAGGCACTTAGTTTTTATACAGCCAATATTTTAAAACACTATGACATAGAGGCTATCTACACAGAAATCATGAGCGAGAGAGCGTATTCAATAGGGTATGAAGAGGACTTGCCTAGCCCAAGTCAAGGAAATCATATTGTTTTGTGTTTGCCTAATGAAGGAGATACAACTTGGCTGGAGTGCACTTCTAAATCGACATTTTTTGGTTATGCACATTCTGGAATTGACAATAGAAGAGCGCTCATGATAACTGCCGATGGAGGCAAGTTAATCACCACAACTAAATATTCGTCAAGCGAAAATCTGGCTAAGAAAAAGGCCAAGATCAAACTGGATAAAGAGAATGTGACGATGGTCAATTTCGAAAACAGATATTTCAATCAAAGACATGAACCCTGGTCTACACTTCTACACACAAAGGATGCTAAACGAAATGAAATGTTGAGAGATCAGTTTTTTGATTATTTACCTCAATATGAATTGTTGAATTATGACATTAAGGTGAATGAGAAAAAGAGATTTCTTCATGAAGAAGCCGAACTATCGGTAAAAAATTTAGTGGAAAAAGCAGGAGAGTACATCATCATTCCATATATGGTAGAATATATCTATAAGCCCAAAGCACTAAATTTAAATAGAGAGCAAAAGATCTATATTAAGAATGGTAGAAAAGATGAGATCGAAATTGAAATAACCATTCCCGATGGATATGGAGTAGTGGAAAACGACAAAAATCTTGACTTTAAAAATTCTTTTGGAGCAATAAACGTTGCAAAAGAACAGAAAAACGACAACCTCTACAAAATCTCCATAAACATAGAATATTATGACGGGACCTTTGAGCCACAAATGGTATTACTATATAATCAATTTGCAGAAAGCTTAAATGAAATCATAAACGATAAGCTTATACTAAAACCAATATAAAAATTAGATCAAATGAAAACGCAACTACTATTACTTCTTTTTTCGATTTGTATTTCTTCTTTCGCACTCGGACAAAAACCCAAGTTTAAAAAGGTATCAAAGGCAGAATTGGAAAAATCGATTTGCGAATATGACAGCTCTGCGAATGTAGAATATTTGTATCATGGATGTAATGTCTACTTCGAATACAACCAAAGTAGAGGAAGGTTTGAGGTGGTATACAGTTACCATGATAGAATAAAGATTTATAATGAAGAGGGAATAGGTGCAGCAGATCAAATTATAAAGTATTATAAGGGAAATAAAAATGCGGATAGCGAAAAAATCTCTGATCTGGAAGCATATACATTTTATCTGGAACAGGATAAAGTAAAAGACATAAAACTGGATAAAGACAATATTTTTGATGAGAAAACAAGTAATTATTATAGCGCCAAAAAATTCGCAATGCCAGGAATTAAGCCAGGGTGTGTGTTGGATATAAAGTACAAGCTGATCTCACCTTACTATTTTCAAATGGATGAATTTTACTTTCAAAAAGACGTTCCGGTATACTATTCAGAATATGAAATAAGCACGCCAGAATACTTTAATTACAATTACAACATCAAAGGGTTAGTTGCGCTAGATGTGACAGAAGATCGTACACCGGGAAGAATAAATTATTCGTATGTGCAAGATGTATCTACAGACCTTAGGGTAAATAGGCAAAGGAAGAATGAGACTTTAACCTTTACTACAAACATCAAAAAATATACAGGATCCAATATTGTTGGGATAAAAACCGAACCCTATGTTTATTCAATGGAAAATTTCAAGAGCTCAATACAGTTGGAATTACTATTCACAAAATTTCCAAATGCAGGAATCAAATATTACACCAAAACATGGAATGATATTGCTTCTCAACTAGATAACAGCAAGTCATTTGGCGATCAACTAAGAAAGAAATATAAGAAAATGGATGAGCTTCTGAATGAAGTAGCGGACATGGATGAAGAATCCAAAATTGCCACTATATTTTCGAATATTCAAAAGCAATTTACCTGGAATTCATACAACAATGCAAAAACCAATAAGGGCATTAAAAATTTAATAGAGGAAGGAACTGGGAATGCAGCTGAAATCAACCTTTTGTTGGTCAATGTGCTCCAACGCGCAGGAATTCAGGCTTTCCCAATGGTATATAAAACTAGAAATGCGGGATATCTAAATATTACCAACCCAACAATAGCAGAATTGAATTATTTGGTTGCAGTAATTATACAAGATGAGGGAGTAATGTACTTGGATGCGACTGATAAAAACCTGGGGACAGATATGCTTCCATCCAGAGCACTGAATTTGAAAGGAGTTGTTGTAATGGAAAAACAAGGACAAGAAATTCCAATTAATAATCATAATAAGGGTAGTAAAAATGAAGTTTTCACGTTGGCGATTGACGGAGAAAACCTAATAGGGACATATCAGCAAAGTACCAAAGGCTATGAGGCATATAATGCACGAAAAAAGTATAAGTCTTCTGAAGAATTCGTGGCACATTTACAAAATGACAATATTGCAATATCCAACGCGGAAGTAAAAGACTATAATGTAGTAAATAAAAGAATTTCCGTTAAATCAGATATTAAACTTAGTGGTCATACCCAAGAAATAGATGACAAAATATTCATTGATTTAATGGTTGGACAAAAGAAGTTTAAGAGTCCATTCAAATCTCAGGAGAGAAATTTTCCCTTGTTTTTTGATTCCAAGTTATCGGAAACTAAAATCATAAAAATTGGAATACCAGAAGGCTATCAGGTTGAATCCTTACCTGAAATGCTGAATATAGCCTCACCAGAGATGTATGTTAAATATCTCATTAAGTCGGAAATTGTAGGGTCAGTGATCGTGATTACCCTTAGAAACAGTATTAATAAAACTATAATCGCACCCGATTATTATCAATCTGTCAAAAGCGTATTCGATGGAGTAGAAGCAAAATCAAAAGAAAAAATTGTTTTGGCAAAAATTTAACCCAGAACATCAGAGAAGAAGAAATATGTATTCTTTTATTGTCCTATAGTCACAAAACACGTCAATTGCAGTTCTAAAAGAGTAAAGTTGAAATCCAACTCGTAAATAAGGCGATTTTAGTATTAATTCAACATATCTTTGATATTGAATCTATGATATGGATAACAATCCAAATATTGAAAGGGAATTAGCAGAACAATTTATTCTATACACCAATAGAAATGTTTTTCTTACTGGTCGAGCAGGTACTGGTAAGACCACCTTACTACAGGACATTCTTTCAAAAACCACAAAAAATTCTGTAGTAGTAGCACCTACAGGAGTAGCTGCGATAAATGCGGGTGGAATGACTATCCACTCTATGTTTCAATTGCCAACAAAATCTTTTATTCCTTCGAATGATATTACCGATAGGGAATTATTCATCAATAGAAGTGAGTTGGTGACCATGCAAAAAATCAGAAAAGAGAGAAGAAGATTATTGCAAGAGCTGGAGCTTTTGGTCATAGATGAAATCAGTATGGTAAGGGCAGATTTGCTGGATGCCATAGATTTCACATTGAGGAGGTTGCGTAAAAACCAAAACCCTTTTGGTGGTGTACAGCTTCTTGTTATTGGCGATTTATTTCAATTGGCTCCTGTTGTAAAAGACTTCATTTGGCCCACCCTTAATCGATTTTATAAGACGCCATTTTTCTTTTCGAGTATCGCCTGGAAATACTCTAAAGCACTGACTATTGAGCTGAAAACTATTTATAGACAAGAAGATGCTGTTTTTATTTCAATATTAAATAATATAAGAAATGGCGTGAAAAATGAAGCGGACATCAATCGTCTCAATGAAAACTTCAACCATAAGTCCAAGGCAAATGAAACGATAACCCTTACGACCCACAATCGGAAGGCCAATGCCATAAACCAAACGGAGCTCACCCGAATCGATTCACCTGAAATAAAACTCACAGCTAAAATTACGGGTCAATTCAACGAGTCCTCCTATCCAACAAACGAGAAAATAGTTCTCAAAAAAGGAGCTCAGGTGATGTTTATACGAAATCACGCAGATGGTCTTTACTACAATGGCAAGATAGGAACAGTAGAATCTAAAACCAATGAGGGAATCTATGTGCAATGCGAAAATGATGCCTCTGCGATTTTGGTTGAACCAATAGAATGGAAGAATACGAGATATAAATTGAATGAAGCGAGCAATGAGATAGAACCAGAAGACATTGGCGCTTTTGAGCAATATCCACTCAAGCTGGCGTGGGCCGTGACAGTGCACAAGAGTCAAGGCCTTACCTTTGATCATGCGATTGTGGATTTGGAAGATACTTTTGCACCTGGTCAATTGTATGTAGCTCTGAGTCGGTGCCGATCGTTGGAAGGTTTGACACTTTCGTCCATGATTCGGCCACAAAACATAATTGTAGATAGTCGAGTAAGCGCGTATTATCAAACATCTATTCCTCCTGAGAATATCGATGAAATATTAGAAAGGGCAAAAAACGAATATGAAGATATTAATCTGAGAAAATGCTTCAACCTTGAGAAAATAATCGATCATTTAGAAGTGTGGGAAGAAGGATTAACGGATATTGACTTACCCGAAAAAGCCAATGTTTTTATCCTAGCACAGCAATTGAAAAAGAAAGCGATAGCACTGCAATCTACTGCCAATACTTTCGAAAAGCAGCTATTAGGCTTGATGAATGAAGATGATTTCGAAAAGATGATGACCTCGATAAAGGATCGGGGAGAAAAAGGGATTAATTATTTCACAGAAGAAGTTCATGAAAAACTGATTAAACCATTGGACGATCATCGTCGAAAATATATGGTAAAACCAAGAACCAGAAAATACATCATGGGCCTCCGTGACTTGATAAGTCATTTGTGGACTTATGTAAACAACCTCTATAATATCACATACAGGGAGAATAGATTGTATCAAGCAGAAGCAAAATATAAACGCGTCGTTCTTTTCAATCCTGATAAGAAAAAGCCCAAAAAGCCCAAGAGGCAAAAAGGAGAGACGCAAAGAATCACACTGGAAATGTGGAACGAAGGAAAAACGGTCTTGGAAATTGCCAAAGAAAGAAATCTTGTAATAGGCACGATAAAATCTCATATGAGCAAATGGATAAAAGAGGGCAAGGTATCAATCGAGAAGTTGATGGACATGGAGAAGGTCAAAACAGCCTGGAAGTGCATTGAAGACAATCCAGATAAATCATCTGCAGAATTGCGTGGAATTATTCCATTTAATATTGATTATTCGGAATTGGCGATGGTTCGGAATTGGGCTTATTTTACGGGTTTGGATGGAAAGAAAGAAGAGGAAGACGAATAAGATCTTTCTTTCATTGATTTGTGGTTTACTCTTCTGAAATAGTCGTTTTTCGCGATTATGACAATTTTCTTTTAACGCATCACTTATATTTGAGAAATACTTAATTAAATATTGATATGAAGAGCCAATACATTTTCTCTTTACTAATGTTTCTATTTCTTATAACATCCTGTAACGAACAAGGCGAAATCAGGCATGAAAACTTGATGGACAAACATAAGTATCCGTCAGATTACATGTACTTGCAAAGGTCTTATCCACATGGAAAAATTGACAAAGAAGATTTTCGCAAAGGTTATGCAGTGGCCCAAAAAATGGCAAAACAATCTTCCTCTAGAAACGGTGAATGGGAGAATGTAGGTCCTAATCTCGTCGGTGGGCGTATTGTTGATATTGAAGGAGCAGGTTCGACACTTTATGTATCTGCGGCATCGGGCGGAATATTTAAAACAGAAGACAACGGATTTACATGGGAGTCTATATTCGATGATGCGATTACTTTGTCCATCGGTGATATGGCAATTTCGAACCTGGATAATCAAGTATTTTATGTAGGAACTGGAGAAGCCAATGCTGGAGGAGGGTCACTTGCCTATGATGGAGAAGGGGTGTACAAGACTACTGACGGCGGCAATAATTGGCAGAATATCGGTCTGGAAAATGTGGGTAGCATCGGAAGAGTAGCCATAGACCCGACTGATGACAACATCGTATTTGTGGCTGCAATGGGTACACTTTTTTCTGAAAACATAGAAAGAGGAATATTTAGAACACATGATGGTGGAGCAACATGGCAAAAAGTGTTGTATCAATCGCCAAAGACAGGGGGTATTGATGTTGTGATCGACCCTCAAAACCCAAATATTGTGTATGCCGCTTTGTGGGAAAGAGAACGACTTTTGTTTGACAGGACCTATGGAGGCCCAACCAGTGGAATATACAAGTCAGTAGATGGGGGAGATAATTGGGTCGAACTTACCAATGGCTTACCAAGCGATGACATGGGGAGAATAGGGTTGGCAATGGCTCCGTCAAATCCTGATGTACTTTACACTACTATTGCCAGACCAGGAGGGAACTTAGAAGGTATCTACAAGTCAACAGATGGCGGAAATTCTTGGATAGAAAAAAGTATAGACAATATCACGAATGTTCCTTTCATGTGGTGGTTTGGAAGGATGAAAGTAGATCCAGTAGATGAAAACAAGGTATACCACATCGGGTTTAGAATGAATGTCTCCTCAGATGGAGGCGATACTTGGGAAAACTTTTTTGACGATGTTCATGTAGATCAGCATGAAGTTTGGATTGATCCAGATAACCCAGATAGAATATATGTCGGTAATGATGGGGGAGTATTTCATAGCAATGATGGAGGCGAGTTTTATTCAAGAATCCATAGTATGCCCATCACACAATTTTATCGTTGCGAAATTGATTTTATGCAGCCAGAGCGGATCTATGGCGGCACTCAAGACAATGGGACAATACGTACCCTTGACGGATCTCCTGACACCTGGAGTAGAATAAATGGAGGCGATGGATTCACCCCACTGGTTGATCCTACTGATAATAACTTCGTATATGCAACTTCGCAATACGGGAACTTGAGAAGATCAGAAAACGGGGGAAATAATTTTTCTTTAGCGACATTGGGCATAGACAATACAGAGCCAAATAATTGGAATACACCCTATGTATTTGACCCCAATAATCCTGAGATTATGTATTATGGGACCAATCACTTGTACAGAAGTACGGACAGGGCAATGTCGTGGAATAAAATCAGTGAAGACTTGAGCAATGGCCCGTATGAAGGAATCAATCCATTCGGTACTTTGACTTCTATCAGTGTATCACCATTCGATTCGGATCAGATATTGGTGGGTACGGACGATGGGAATGTGTGGATCACAAACGATCTGGGTATGACGTGGGAAAACATTTCTACTGATCTACCAAATCGATGGGTTACAAGTATCAGCCACCATCCGACAATTGAAAATCAGTTTTTCGTTACTTTTTCTGGATATAGGTATGGAGAGAATAGTGCATATGCCTACATGATGAATTATCCATCAGAAGAATGGACATCGATTAGTGATGGTTTGCCTCAAGTTCCAATTAATGACTTGATCGTAATACCTATGACCAACGAAAGAATCGCAGCATTGGATGTAGGAGTATTTATTTCTGATGAAGATGGCGATTGGGAATTATTAAGTGATGGCTTGCCCAATGTAATCATTACAGATCTCGACTATCATGAGCCAGAAGACATGTTGTTGGTGGCTACATATGGCCGATCTATGTATACATATAATTTTGATAGAAGTGTAGGCCTTGAAGAAGTCAGTCAAGATATTTCATTGACTATTTCACCTAATCCTGCCACGACATTTTTGAATGTGAAGATGGAAGATGAATTAAGAATAGATGAGATTTGGATTTCTTCCATTGACGGTAAGAAGGTAGGCATTTCTATAGATGGTGGTCAATTGAAAGAACAACAGATTGATATTTCAACTCTTGCAACGGGAAAATATATACTGACTTTAAGTACTGAAAAGGGATTGGTAAGTCGAAAATTTATAGTTTCTGCTTGAGTGCGATATCATGAACAACGAAATAATATCCTTTTTAGAAGAGAATATTGGAGTAAGCGTTGAGAATATGGATGTCGATATTCATTTGGACCTTGGTGTGGATGGAGATGATTTTTCAGAATTGATTGAGAAGTATGCTATGACGTACGAGATAGACATGACGACATACAAATGGTATTTTCACCACGATGAAGAAGGGTTTAATATTGGTAGAATATTTATAAAGCACCCTATCAGCGCGTAGAAACCATACCTGTCACTCCGAAAATGTTGGCCGATTTCATTCCACAAAAAAAGTGGACAATAGAATATCCAGCGCATAATCTACCAAAGAAAAGATATGATTTGGTCATAGGAACAATACTGATTGCCATTTTAGGTGCATTATTGATGATGATTTTATATCACAAATATTCTTAACCGAGGTAGCAATTTAGGATACAAAAGCACTAGCCTATCTTTAAAAGAAAACGTTCTATCTGCCTGCGATGCCTCAGTATATGTACAATGGCATGCTCCATCAGTTGCTCCACATCATAATATTGTCCCCATCCAACAAGTATCTTCTTATCCTGATCATACACCTCAATTGACATCTTGGGATAATCGTCGAAGACTTTTTCTGTAAAAAGAAACATCTCATTTATAGCATTGGCGTATTGGGAAGTGGAAGTCAAATGCTCAGGTTTTAGAAATGGTATGTCTTCTCCATTATGTCTACGAATATAAGTGGCATATCCATACCCAGCCCTTACGACATGTGTCAAAATCGTCTGAATAGAACGACAGTCTTTATCTTTGGTCTCGTGATCTACAATAACAGCGAGGTCACTATCCGAAATAGGCTCAATAACAGAATTCAGTTCTTTTATCGATTTTTCATATTCATCTAGTAATGCTCCTACGGCACCATTGTCTCTATATTCGGTTTGAAATGAATTATTCATAAGAGAAGTTTTATTCAATTTTCTAATTGTAAAGAAAGTAAATTCAAAAATATCAACTACAAAAGGGTATAGATCGAAACACCCTGCTTTGTGTATTCTTTGCGATTTCCTAGCGTCCTTCGTGGTTAAAAAACGTCCCGAATTTTTCTATTGCTCAAGACTTCTATTGACCACAGGGGTCTGTAAGAAGCACAAAGGAAATCACAAAGAAGTAAGGCTCTTAATTTATTTTACATCATAGGCTTTCAATGACGCCTTGCTCAAATGAAATAAGACTCCATCTATTTCATCAACGTTGTAGGTAGGATTTTTTTCATCCAAAGTCACAGAAAACCGTTCTTCCCCTGTCGAAGGATTAATAAAAATAAGGCCTCTCTTGCCATTTTCCAACTTTGTAAATACATATGGAAAAGCATTCGAGCTCCTGTTCTGTTTAGCACGTCGCTCATTTTTCAAGTCTTCTGCATACGCCCAATTGCCATTGAGGTCATCTACCATGCTTCCTTTATGGACCATCTGATCTCCTTGATATACAGTGATGACTTTGCCAGCATGACCTGTACCCATGGCTGTAACGGCAACGGCAATATTGGCCAACTTCATCAATGAAGAACCACTACTTACTTGCTTGTATGTATTTTTATGGATTAGTTCACCCTTTTTTGAAATGACAAAGACCGTATTAGATCCTTTTAGAAATACTGCATCAGGCATGACGAGCAGTTGAGGCTGTTGTACTTCGTAATCAAAATCTTTGAACTTGAATTTTTCTTTTGATTTGGTTATTGAGCCACTGGAATGATCAAACTTGTAGAGCCTCTTGTCGGAGTACATAAACATATCATTCGTCTCCTCATCTATTCCGTAGGTAAATGAAGGGTCTACTTTTACATTATCATCCCAAAGATTTTTACCATCTTTTAAGGACAGATAACTCACTTCCGAGCCACTTACCATCAACAATCCATTTCCGATTACATCCAACGAAGGAGGAGTCACAGAAGAATAGGATTTATCCCACACAACCTTACCTCGCTTATCCACTACATTCAAAGAAAATTTATCTTGAATTTGATACGTATATCCGACGTAATTTCCAATGTCAACATAATCATGAACAGGTGGAATTTTTGGCAACTTTGCGTATTCTAGCTTGAGCGAGGATAGATCAATCGGACTGGCACCCGAATTTCCACTTATAATGGTTTTGTCATATACCTTATAGATGTTATTAAAGTCTTTTTCAAAAGAAGCCTCCATTATTACCTGGCCAGAATTGTGGTCGATTTCTGAAAGCATCTTTTTAGACAATGCAAAAAGTCTCCCACTTTCTTCGTCAATATATGCTTTCTTGATTTTATCCTTGAATTCGTGTCTTCCTTTTTCTTCTCCAGAAACACCATCAAGTACAATCATTTCTTTTTTCTGAACGATGTTAATTGTCGAGCCATCACCCAAGACATTCAGCTTGAGATCGTCCTCTTTTAATTCTATTGTATTATTGGTTTTACCTGTGGTGACATCAATGAAGTGAAGCTTCTTATCGTCTTCAAAAACATAGAGAATGCTCTTTTCTTGATTATAACCCTGCTTTTTAATTTTCTTCTTGTATTCGATTCTTTCTCTGATTGACCCATCGGAGCCAAGAATAGAGATGAATTTTTTATCAACCAGGACAATAGACCCATCTTTGGTTATCGACGGTTGATTGGTACTTTCACGCGAGACTAGACCGAAAAGTGCTTTTTGTACAGGACCCACCTTGGTATTCCAAGACTTCGACAAATCATTCAGGTCTATATTGAGAATATGAAGATTTTTATCACGGTCCAACTCCATGATTACACGTCCAACATCCCAATAATATGAGATATTCAAGATTTCAGTCTTTGTTTTACTCTCATCAATTACCTGTCCCGAAGTAGCATCGATTACCGCATATGACTTACCATCGAAATACATTATGGGTAGATTTTCAAGAAATCGGGGATTGTCTTTAGTCGCCACCTTATTTTCCCATTCTATCTCTCCAGTAGTATTATTGACCAGAGAAATCTTAGTCTTGTCTTTTAAGAATATTTTGCCATCATCGAGTTGACTCATAAAGGCACCTTTAGATACTTTTCGAGTCCAAAGTTCAGATTGTGTATTAGCTGTAAATGCAATACATAGTAATGCAAGGAGGAGTAAGTTTTTCATTGTTTTGTGATTTTAAAAATGTAATTATTTAGTGTGATTTTGGTCTATCAGGTGTAATTTGATAGGACAAAGAAAAGAAAAATATTGATGATATAAAGGATTTGGATTTCGAACAATAACCAGTACTTATACATTATACGTCCGAAATTCGAATATTGTCCTCAGCCTTTTCTATCAAACTTTCAGGCTTCAAACAAAGATTCAGTAATATAAAAAACAAAAAGAAGCCAGTAATGACCGCTCGCTGAATAGTATTCTCAACCAGGAAAGAAATCATCATGATAACAAAAATTGCTAGCAGAAAAATATTGCGCTTTCGGGTATACAACAATGGGGTAAAGAGCCCATAGAAAAAGATCAAGGCACCCAATATTCCCATACAAGTGAGGATATATAAATATTGATTGTGTGGATAGATGTACTTGTCTTTTTGACCATATTTTTCCTTGTGCCGTTCCATCATGATAGGTCTCAAGTCTCCAATTCCGTGACCGACGATAGGACTTTCTTTTATGAGGTCAAATGAAATCGCATATGACATGAGTCGTTCAGAATCTGAATAACTATTACCCTTCCCTTTTTTGTACTGGGCAAGATCCCAAAACATGTAATTGATTTTTTTCTCAAAGGATGGTACTGCTTTGTATGCTATAAAAGGGATAGCCGCCAAAATAGCTGCTATTCCAAACCCAAGCAAATACTTCTTATGGGTAATCACATACCAAACCAAGGTCAATGCGATACCTGCATAGGACAAGACTAAACCTGTGCGAACGGATAAGAAGTGCATAAAAGCAAACAGATAAATAGATATTGAGAACAAAATCCATCGACGTTTTTTTATAGGCTCAAGAATGGCAAGAATGGCAGCTGACACCACCGCGTAGGCCACCATAATGCTATAATGAATATGGTCGAGTGGGGTAGGGATAGACTTTCCTTTTCCGAGACCTTTGAGAATGGCTTCTTTGTCAACGAGGAAAGAGCCTATTACATCGAAGGTGCTGAGGAAGGCTATGGCAATAAAAGTATAGTGAATCCACCTGTGAATCTTTTGATCTATCCAGGGCTTGAAAATAAAGAAGGCAAAAGGCAGAAAGAGAAAGGGCAGCTTCAGCCTTATTTGAAGTAGCCATTGTTGTTGGTCTGAGGAGTTGATGCCTGAGAATAAGATGGCTACAAACACCAGTAAAAGACCAGCAAATGATTTGTCTGTAATAAATGACCGAAAGGAAAAAGAATCATTTTTCTGTGCTTCGATAATTGCTAGAATAGTAAAAGCAATCATGCAGACAGACACCATATACCTCGAATAAAAAAGGGAAATGACGAAGATAATTGCAATACTTAGAAAGTATTTTTTTTTCACGCTTAAGTAGATAGTTGAAATATTAACTGATTAATCAACCAGTTCATTTTGTTGCAATATAAAAAAGATCAAAACAACCCTCTTTTGCATCTTGAATTGAATAGTCCTCATAGTGAATATCTGAAACGAGGCTGTTGTTTTGATTCAATAATTTTTTTCTATTCATTCTATTCAGGATGTCATAAGGAATTTGAAGCAGCTGTCTGGGCAATTTGTGTTGTAAATCAAAAATATCAAATCGTGTAATCTTTCTTACCGAAGCTTTATTTTTTTCGTAGTAGTCCATTATTTTTTCATTCCCAAATACGCCTTTTGCATCGACAGAAGAGAAAGAAGCCTTGAGAAGTGTGACAAGTTCGTCAATGGTATATTCGCGTACATGCCATGGATTTCTTGTAATGCTCATCTTTTTGTTCGGAGTCGTAACTATAAATTTTCCACCTGGACGCAATACGCGTTGAATTTCTGACACGTATTTTTTGTCATTCTCAATATGCTCAATGACTTGAAAACTGACAACGAAGTCAAAACTTTCATCTTCAATCCCTTCTAATGGAGGGATATTCATTTGCTTGAATGAAACATTCGTATACTTTGGGTCTATGTGGACGGGGTGCTTGTCTAGAGTAAGATAACTTTTGGCTTTCGGGGCAATATGTTCAATTCCATATCCTTCGCCAGCTCCAATCTCCAGTACATCACCAGATACGATCTTGGCTGCTTCAAGATAAGCCAACAGAGATCGTTGAAACACATAGTTGTCAGACATGTCTTCGTGCGAAACGCGTTCTGCAGTTTGAAGAACTTTCATACTTTTTAATTAGTTATGGCCACAAATGTACGGATTTACCTTGCGAAGGAGTATTCGAATCGAAACAATTAATTCGTAAAATTTCGTTCCCAGGTTTTTATGTTCTTGCTATGGTCCTCTACCCTTATCTTTAAAATGTGATCGCCAGAAGGCACATCATCCAATGGAACAATTAAAACATTGCCGATAGCCTTTAAGGATGCTATGACCCATTCACCATCAATGAATACATCGTACTTTATATCTTGAGCGTAGCCCTTGGTTTCAAAATTGTCATATATCGCAAACCTGAAAAAAGGTTTTCCCTTGGCATTTTTCAAAAAACTTCCCACTTCTATCGTAGGTGGAATGGTATCAACATGCACAGTATAATCGCCAAATTGCCCGATCCGGACTCTCAGACTATCATTTTCTACATGACCTCCGTATGAAGTCTTTCCCTTATAGACTAGAACGACTTTTTCATAATCACTAGAATCTACACCCACAAGAGGGATGCTCACACCAGGGTATGAAAACAAAGGATCAGATGGCGTGTTTATTTGAAAAGATATCTTTCCATTGGTAAGGATTTCATCATAGGTAATGAAGGTATTCTTGTCCAATGCATTTTCTGGAAATACAAAACGACACGACCCCAATTTGAAATTTGCCATTTCGCCATGTTTAAGGTGTTTTTGAAATGTCTTGGATTTTATTTCTCCTTCCCTGGCATCTCTTCTTTTTACAAAACAAGAATATGTACTTGCATTGCCTTTGAAGTCTTTAATAACAAACTCTACCTTCCGTGGCTTGTCTTTGTATAGTTTTATTTCTCCATAATTGGGCAAGGAGGGATAAAACGAGAGCTTGTTGCCTGGTGATACATAGCACTTGGTAAGTGTTCTATTGTTCTTTTTCTTCGACTCATAGTCTATATGAGAATTTATATAGCGGCTCACATCGAATCCGACTCGATCCATTTTATGACTGTAATAAAGGCTATCATCGACAAACATTTCTATGGTGTAGATTCCATTTTTGTTACTGGCACCATTCATCAAATCAAATGTCTGAATGGCAAAACCTGCCCTCCAAGCTGGCACCTCGAAGGTAGTAGAAGGGCCAGGACTTTTTTCACTCTGAGCCTTTACAGAACGCACCTTGGACCAAATCTTCTGATGATTATTGTCCAAGCCATGGGCTTCGACAGCATAGATCAAAGGAGGACGTGTATCATCGGGACCAAGACCATGTAAGTATGGATTTTCAGGGACTTCGGTTGCAGTATTTCGGATTTCGAAATGGAGGTGAGGACCATAAGACCTGCCTGTATTTCCCATGAGACCAATAGCCTCTCCTTGATTGAATGAAAACCGATTGGGTTCGGGATAAATATCGATTTCGTAAGATCTATTTTCGAATTGCTTGTCGCTTATGAAGGTCTTGAGCTTGTCAGAAAAATCTCTTAAGTGAGCATACACCGAGGTATATCCATTGGGATGATCCATATATAACACTTGACCATATCCTCCTCGTTGAATTTTGATTCTGGAAATATATCCTCCAGCTGTTGCACGGATAGTATCACCTTCTTCACCTGTCTTACTTTTGATGTCTATTCCCGCATGAAAATGATTAGACCTCAATTCGCCAAATGACCCAGCCAATCGCATATTATGATCGACGGGAGAAATAAATGCTGGAGAAGTATTGTCAACATTGTCTGTGCCCTGTGCTATGCTGTTGGCCAAATAAACCAAACAGAAAAACAAACTACTCAACACGACCCTTCTTGATATATTTAAATTATATTTCGTCAATCTTTCTTTTTTATTTTCATAAATGATTTAAAGTCCACCTCTATTTCGGCACTTACTTTTTGCAAAATATTGAAGACAGAATTCGATTCATCCTGTATTAATAAATGTTGATCTACTTCAAATAATTGATTGGCTTTATGGATTAACACTTTTTTAATCTGTTGTATAAGCCACTTCTTGTCTTGATCATTTCTTTTATTGTCGAAATATGAATGGGCTTTACTCAAAGACTCGAAAGATGCAATTTTGTCGAGGATGGCTTCGAAGCCAATATTTTCGATAGAAGAACAAAGCTCTACCGGCACCCTCCACCCTTCCAAATCATGGTGAAACAGTGTACTTGATATGGCAAAGTCTTTACGGCTTTTTTCGGCCAAATGACGCTGATCACCATCATATTTATTGACGATCATCATATCTGCTAATTCTACGATGCCTCTCTTTATTCCCTGAACTCCATCGCCTCCGCCTGGTAGAAGTAACAACAGGTACATATCTACGAGATTGGCCAATTCGGTTTCAGATTGTCCTACACCCACAGATTCAATCAGAATGATTTCATATCCCGCAGCTTCACACAATGAGATAGACTCCTTCGTTGCTTGTGCCACTCCTCCAAGCCTTGTTGCTGATGCTGTGGGTCTCACGAATGCCTTGGGGTTGGTGGACAAAGATTGCATCCTCGTCTTATCCCCCAGGATGCTTCCCTGGCTCTTCGAACTACTGGGGTCTATTGCTAAGACGGCCACCCGTTTTCCTTTTTCGATAAAATGATTGCCCAGTGCTTCAATAAAAGTGCTCTTTCCCGCGCCAGGGCTTCCAGTGATTCCTATGCGCATTGAATCAGAAGTAGATAAATCCAATGCGTTTAAAACTTGCTCGCCAATAGACCTATGCTGTTCATTATTGCTTTCGATGAGGGTCAACACTTCACTTAATATGAAACGATCACCACTTCTTATCCCTTGTAGATACTGGTCTACAGTCTTCAAGGATCGAGGCTTCAGTTTTATATTAGGATTTATGCCTTTGGCCATTTATTCAGATTATTTAATGAAGCGATTTAAGAACATAATATTAACACCTTTGCAAGTCATTGCTTCACAATATATCAGCTTTTTGTCGGCACTTAGCTAATACTAAGCTTCTCCCAAAGAGCTTCATCTTTTAAACCAAGCACTTACAAATCAATTTAACCTTAGTTCTTAAATCACTTCAATGCAAAAGTAGGTAAAACCTGAACAGACTCTTAAAAAGTATCTGCAAATTCTTAATTAAGTACTAAACCACCATAATTAGAGGAAAAATCTTCAAAACATAACGTAAATAGAGTAATGATTTAATGCAGAAGTTCCCAATGGTCGGAAGATAAAACTACGGTTTCTTTTTGACCTAAAGCTTTATTTGAAAGAAAGTGGAAGGGAATTAGGAAAAGGTGGCCGGACATTATTTATTAACTTAATTAATGCTTCTCTCTTACTTCCGGCCACCGTTTTAGTTAGTTTATCCACAATTTAGATATAAGTATTGAATAATGCAGCTCTCAGAATCTTAAATCCGATTGCCGCCAGGACTTCATGTGGATATAGCATAGACTCTCAATCCAAAAAATAGTTTTAATGCATATTGAAAAAAGACCAAATTGGTTGATTTCTACTATTTTCACAAATCACTTATTTATCTTGTCCATCTAAATTTATTTGTAAAATGGAACCAGAATTCACTTTAGACAGAGTCTTTGATGCTCCGCTGCAGAAGGTATTTGATGCATATTCGAAAGAAGAACATTTGTGCAATTGGTGGGGGAGTGCACCTTTTGACTTGATCGTATGTGAACTGGATTTTCAACCGAACGGAAGGTTTTTTTACGGCTTGGTGTCTTCTGACTTTAAGATGCATGGTGTATTTGATTATTTGGAAATAGATGCTCCGAACATGATACGCTTTCTCAATTATTTTGCGGATAAGAATGGTTTTCCTGTGAGACACCCAATGAGCGAAACCTGGCCGATGAAGATGATGAATACGAATACGTTCAAGGAAGTGGATGGAAAGACGGAGTTGCATATTGTGGCTACGGCCTTTGAGGCTAATGAGGCGGAGGTGAAGACTTTTAGGGAAGGCTTGTCTTCTATGGAGGCAGGATTTAAAGGGACTTTTGATAAGTTGGAGGAGTATTTGAGGACGATGGAGTAGGGTATTTAGGATTTACACGGAGGTTTTTTGAGGACTCACGGAGATGCACGGAGAGATTTTAGAGAGCGAACCTTTTTATTCCTTCTTTTAGTAATTTGACATCAAAGTTTAATAAATAACCGATCGGATGTTTTCCAAGTTTCATGTAAGTTAGGATTTGTGCAAAGTGCACTTGTGTGAAGCATTCAACTGTTTTCAATTCTAAGACTATGCTATTTTCAACAAGAATGTCTATTCTATATCCGCGATCTAGTTCTATATTTTTATAAACTATGGGTAGGCGTATTTCAGATTCCACATTTAGACTATTGGCTTTTAATTCATAAAGTAAGCATGTCTGATAAGTAGATTCGAGCAAACCAGGCCCTAGATGCCGATGTACTTCAATCGCACAACCCAGGATTTTGGAAGTAATTTCATCAAATTCACTATACTTTCCCATATCGTTTTCCACTATAACTGAAAACAATTAAAAATGTGACAAAAATCTTCGTGTATCTCCGTGACTTCTCTTTTTAATCTCCGTGTAATTCCTAATAAGTTTATATTTGCTCCCATGCAGTACCTCCTCCTAGAAAATGTAAGCAAATCATACGGCGAAAAAGTCCTCTTCCAAGGCCTCAACCTATCCATCAGCAAGGGTGATAAAATAGCCCTTATTGCTAAAAACGGAAGTGGAAAGACAACCTTACTAAGAGTCATCTCTGGAGAAGAAGCACCCGAAGGAGAAACGGCAAAAATTCACTTCGCCAAAGGACTAAAGATTGCATACCTTAAGCAAGAGCCTAAACTAAACCCTAATGCGACAGCGCTAGAAGCCGTATTAGACAGTGACAATCCAGCAATAAAGGCTATTCAGGCATATGAAATGGCGGTCCTTGAAAAAGATGATGCAAAACTCCAGCAACAGGTCACCGTGATTGAAGACCTCAAGGCATGGGACATAGAAGTGAGAATCAAAGAGGTATTGAGCAAACTCAAATTGGATAAAATGGACCAGACCGTAGCATCTATGTCTGGAGGCCAAAGAAAGCGTGTAGCGCTGGCAAAGATCCTGATCGACGAACCAGATTTTTTGATTCTCGATGAGCCGACAAACCACTTGGATTTAGAAATGATAGAGTGGTTGGAGATATTCTTACAAAACTCGAATTTGACCTTGTTTATGGTCACGCATGATCGATACTTTCTAGAACGTGTATGCTCTGAGATAGTCGAGTTGGATAGGGGCAACCTGTTTGTATATAGAGGCAATTATTCAGACTTTCTGGAGAAAAAAGCGGCAAGAATGCAAAATGACGCGGCTAATCTGGACAAAACAAAAAAACTATATTCGAAAGAACTGCAATGGATAAGAAGACAGCCGAAAGCGAGAGGCACAAAGGCCAAGTCGAGAGTGGATGCATTTGAAGAGATCAAAGAACGAGCGCATTCTAATCTGGAGGAAGACGAATTGAAAATCCATATTAAAGCAGCTCGGATGGGCTCCAAGATTGTTGAGGCACATGCCATCCAAAAATCTTTCGGAGATACGAAGATTGTAAATTCTTTTTCTTACAAATTCAAAAAAGGAGAGCGAGTAGGTATCGTAGGACCTAATGGTGCGGGTAAGACTACTTTTCTCAAATTATTGACAAAGGATATTAGGCCAGATGGTGGTAAGGTAGTCATAGGCGATACCATCGTTTTTGGATATTACACGCAAGCTGGAATGAAACTGGAGGAAGACAAGCGGGTAGTTGATGTAATTCGAGATATTGCCGAATTCATACCTTTGGAAAAAGGGCTGAAGCTAACGGCAGAATCCTTGCTTGAGCGATTTATGTTTCCCCGACCTCAGCAGCAGGTATATGTGTCCCAACTTAGCGGAGGGGAGAAAAGAAGATTGTACTTGCTTACGGTATTGATGGAAAACCCCAATTTTTTGATTCTTGATGAGCCTACGAATGATCTGGACATTGTGACCTTGAATGTCTTGGAAAGCTACTTGATGGATTTTCCTGGGTGCTTGATTATTGTTTCGCACGATCGATATTTTATGGACAAGTTGGTAGATCACCTCTTTGTGCTTGAGGGTAATGGTGAGATTAAGGACTTCAATGGCAACTATACCGAATATAGGTCTCAGCAAAAAATAGCTCTAAGAAACCAGCCTGCCCCTCCTGTGGATGAAGAAATAGCCGAAAAGAAGGAGAAACAAAAGGCAAGTTTTGAACAACGCAAGGCTTATAATCGAGTCATGAAGGAAATCGAAAAGCTGGAGGCCAAAAAAGCACGAATTACCGAGTCATTCAACAATCCGGACCTGACGCCTGAGCAGATCACAGACTTGTCCAAGGAATTGGCAGATGTAAAAAATCTTATCGAGGAAAAAGAAGAATTATGGATGGAGCTGGCCGAGATTGTAGAGGGTTAAGCTTAAGAAAAAATAGGCCCTAATGACTCAAGAAGTAAGTCCGAGACCACATTTACAGGTTTACTAATCCTCCAAGGATTAATAAACCTGTAGTAAATGTAAGGACGATTATTTATTCATTAATGCTCAACGAAACAGACTTGGTGTTGGCTGATATTTCTACATGAAAATAGCTTCCAGTTGTCAAAGAATATCCTGCTGTCTTGTCAAAAATCTCAAGACATTCATATAGATTTTGTCTGTTTATTTTCCTTCCATTTAGGTTTAGATAGGATGGTGTGAGCTTGAATTCAAAATCATAACGATCCATATTTTCATTTTCGACCAGATAATCAGTTAATTTTTCCAATAATATGGATTGCATGCTATTTCTATCTGTTCTATGTTCAGAGCTGTGATGAGGACTTGACTGCTTCCTATATTTGTCAATAATGTGTTGGTAAGAGGCATAATTTGCTGGACGCACCTTTACACCATCGATTTTAAGAACAGCTACTTCACCATCTTCATATTCAACATGGATAGATTCATCGTCATTGTTAATAGAGATCACACGTCTGGTATTCGATTGGCCTTGAAGAGTGAAGGATATGGCCAGTGCAATTATAAATGTCAATATTAGATTTGATGTTTTCATAATTAAAGTTGTGAGTTAATAAACAAGTTTATGCAGTATTAAATTACTAAGAGCATGCACTGTGCCAACAACTATAGTTTTGATTATGAAATATTTATATATAATCACTAAATATATATTATCCGATATCGAACAAGGAATGTTCTTTTATGAGCAGAAGAAATCAAAAAATAGGTGCAAAGGGATTAGTAGAATGTACCTCTAGCGTCGTAATTAATAAGGTCTATGCTCGATTTACAGTGATTACAAATTTGGAAGATCTTTGATGTTTAGGATGTCATTTTGGATGGCATAAATCACCAGACCAGCCATGTTTTTTGTACCTGTTTTGGCGAATAAATTGCTTTTATGACCTTCTACCGTTCTTTTTGTGACAAAGAGTTCTTTACCAATTTCCTGAGCTGTTTTTTGTCTACAAATTAATTTTAAAACCTCCAATTCCCGTTCTGTCAATAAGTTTTTAGGGTCCAGGATGGGTCTAGGTGTTTTGGAGGACAATTGATTACGCAGGACATCTATTTGTTCATCTAAAAAATATACACCTTTGGAATACACTGTTTGAATGATTTCGTTCAAGTCATAGGGTGAAATTCCTTTTGGCAAAAACGCAGCTACACCAGTCTTGATCATGAATCCTGTAAAATTGCTTTTGTAGTGCGACGAGATGACAATAATCTTTATGGAAGGATATTCTTTTCTTATGATTTTTGTAAGCTCTATTCCTGTCATTTCTTTCATATTCAGATCCAATAGAAGAATGTCTGGAAGGGTGTCAGATTTTTCTATCATAGAAAGAAATTCTGGACCACTGAGAGCAGTAAATAATATTTGAAGATTCTCTTGTGCGGTTAAAAAATCACTTAGGAGTTTAGTGATTAATTTGTCATCATCTACAATCGCCAAGTTTATTTTTTTCATACTTCTTAAATAATTCTGATCATATTAATTATCCAATATAGTCGGAAATAATGCGACTCCCGACCATATTAGATCTTTTTGTGTTCAACATCCTTTTCAAAAAAGGGGCTCAAATCATGTACCTGTAGCTGCTTCTAACAAGAAAAAGTCTGCTTCTGTTTCAGGGTGAAAAGGTGGTACAGGCCTTACCGTATTGAAAAAATCATTATCTGTATTCAATAAGATTAGATCAGCAGAAAAGTTGAAAGGGTTGGCAGTTCCTCTTAATCCAAAATAGCCTAAAAGTTTGTCATGCAATCCATCGTCGCTCGCTTCTAAAGAGAATGCTTGAAAAATTCCATTATTTTCAGGCTTGGCTTTCTCATCGATCCATCTTCTATGATAGGTAATCCAATTTCCTATTCTTTCTATGGCTACTCCAGCACTTATTTTACTTTTAATATCAACGATTATAGAAGGGGTATCTGGGTCTGGCTCTCCATTTGGTTGTTCCAATCTTGCAGTGATTATAAGATTGGTAAAATTTGCAGGGTCTGATTCAAATACAGAGCGTCGGTCATCATCTTTTCGAATGATATATAGTACAAGGCCAGTAGCCGTAACTGCTGGATAAAAGTGCAAATGGGTCTTTGGCTGTGCAATATTTGTAGAAGGATGAAATTTAAAATGAAGATTTCCTTCAAATAAACTTTTTAACAAGAAAGGGTTTGATCGATTATTGTTCCATGTGTTAATATTGTTTTTTACTTCACTCCATGTTAGAGTATTTTCCTCGACTTTATTAGTGATCATAGTTTTATGTTTTTAGTGTTATTAGATACTCAAAAATACATCAGGCAGGTATTTATAACCCTAGTGAAAATACGGGGATTACAAAATCAGGTATAATTTCGTGGTACTTATTTATACTTTCATTATACCCCAAAGACATCCTGTATTTTCAAGAAAGAGGAATGACAAATGTATAATGTGTACCTTTTTTGGGCTTTGATTTTAACTTGAATTGCCCTTTCAAGTATTGAATTCTTGTTTCTATATTTGACAAACCCAATCCATGTTTTCTTGTCTTCATATCAAAGCCCTCTCCATTATCACCAATATTTATTCCTATACACCGATTTGTGATTCGGAGGTGAATACTTACTAATTTTGCTTTTGAATGTTTACCAATATTCACCAATACCTCCTGAATAATACGAACTACATGAATTTTAATTTCTGAAGAAATTTGCAATTGTTCATCAACATTAGTCGTAAAATCAAACGCAAGGTTATTTTGCCAGGGCCGGATAAGATCTCTTATCAATTCTTCTAAAGATGAGTATTCAATTAGCGGAGGCATCAAGTCATGTGATATTCGCCGGGCTATTTTAATACCATTAGAAATCAATTCATCTATTTCTTCGGAGCTCTCCTTCATTTGGTTCATCATCTTGATGGCTGTCAGCTTTCCAATTAATTCATCATGGATATCAGCTGCAATACGGGTACGTTCACGCTCCTGGATCACAATACTATTCTCCAACAATTTTTGTTGATGTTCCAGTTTTAATTTTGCCTCTTTCTCCTTCGCGATTATGGTCTTATTCAAACTCAACCTAACCGCTGCAATGACTGCAGAAATAAGAATAAAAACGAAAACTAAAACTACAAGCAAGTAGGTTGCTAAGGTTTGTGGTTCTTGCCATGTTTCCATATCATTCGGATAATTGAAGAATAAAATACCAGAGTTATAACTAGGCTCGCATACCAAAAATGAAATTTGACATCGGAGTTTTCATTAATTAAAAAATTAATAGGCAAATACAAAATTAGATTCAATGAATGAAAGGCAAAAATAACGGTATTCAAGAATAAAAACCCTGGACGTGCGGGGATGTCATCAACTATTTGTTTGATATAAAACACAATGCTCATGACTACAAGTGCCAAAGAATCAAATACTCGAGAATGGCTATTGAAATCTTTCGGTTCGACATTGAATAAGTTAATAATTTCATAGATGTTGTAGACTACCAGTGCGCCTATGACAAAGTACCAGGCACTATTCTTTACAATCTTTAAGTACTTAATATAAACACGAGATAAAATCAATAACTCGAATAAACCATAGATCGGAATTAGAATCAAATTATTTTGGTAAAATCGACCAACTAATCGACTTGTAATATCTATCACTAGAGACATCACCAAGAATAAGAGTAGCAATCGATACACTCTTTCTAACCTGGAAAAATATACCAATCCTAAAATAACCCCTAGCAGTAAAATTATAGGAGAGCAATAAGTCAAAGCATCATAAAACTTATAAAGATTGGGGTTCATATCAAAATCGATCTCAAATTACTCAATAGGAATTGGCCTCTAATGATTGGGTTTAGAAACACTCAGGTATACTATATGACGGAAACAGTCTTATAAAGTATGAGCAAGTTTTTTAAACTACGTTAAGGTAATGTTTTCTCGTCAAATACAATTCATTAATTGAAATTAGTATGAATGATAAATCGATCTAAATATGGTGAATGGTGGGTAAAATATCAGAGATTGCGAAAGCGTCAGTAAAGACAAGAGGGCTTGGTTGAACAACAAATAATTCTTCTTTTTTCATTCAAAGTTAAAGAGATAAAGTTGGATAGCTTCAGTTTTATGAAGCTATCCAAAAGCGTTATCCTAATTATAAAAACATGGCAAAAGACATTCCAAAACTAATAGCGGCTTCATCTATAACTACAAGACCAAGTGATGGTTCGAGCGTGATGTTATCTGCTAAATTTGCGGCATAACCTAATTTCAAATTAGCATTAAAATTTGAAGACCTTGGACCTAAATCCAAGATCCCTGCGGTGAGTTCGATTGGCACCTTACCTCCTACATAGTATTTGACTCCGCCAGCAATATTGGTTAAGGAAAGCCCTGCACCCGAGAGTATTCCCAACCTGAATTTTAAAGCCAGATTATTGGTTAACATTTTTCCCATATCGGCACCTAAAGCGGTAACTGACCCTCCATCGACATCCAATAACACATTTGCACCAGTGGAACTGTTGTATCCACCAACTATATTATAGCCTGTTTCGACCAAAAACCGTCCTTTTCTTTGGAAGCCCTCCTCTTCAGAGGATTGAGCGTAAGAATAGTTTCCAACTAATAATACCAGTGCAATAATTGTAATAATCTTGTTCATAAAAAATTGATTTAGATTGTTATAAATTGATTTACACGAACACGGATAATGAATGGTCGATTCTGTTAATGATCATTTAATTTGTTGGAAACAAAGGTTATAGAAATATAAATTGGCTCAATTAAGGAACAATTATATATAAATATTGAAAAATCGAATAATGCAAAATCAATTGAATCCAAACTCTGGATTCAATTGCCTTCCGCTACTTTAATTCGCTTCAAGAGGAAAATAGTCACAAATGCGAGTGCAATAGAAATATAACCCACATAGGCATAATTGTGATAGAGGTCATCGCTTCCGATATAGACAATAGATCCACTGATCAAAGCAGAAAGTCCGATCGCCAATTGCTGTAGAGCTGACTTGATACTCATAAAACTTCCTCTATTCGTGGTACTTGCGGCAGCAGTTATTATCGTATTCGGAGAAATCATCCGACCACTCGCAAACACAAAAAACATTGTCGTAAAACAAATGGCCACCCACAAAGGGACAATTTTAAGGTTGGTGATAATGACAGTAGGAATAAACGATAGTACCATCACAATGGTAAAGACCTTCATTACCCCATATTTATCCGTCATTCGACCAATATAAGGAGCTGAAATAACGGTTGCCACACCACCAAAGAAAAACTGGTATGCAATATCCACCTGAGAAATACCTACATTCTTAATGAGGTAGGGAGAAATAAATGGGATGATCATAAAATGTGCCAAGACCAAAACAAAACCTGCGAGTAGGGCATTGAGTTGGTTTTGATCAGATGTAATGGCAGTTATGGTCTTGACAATACTCATCTTTTTGTCCTGAACCTTCAAATGGTTTTTCATTGTCGGAAAAAACAACAAAACGAAACCACAAATAACAAGCGCACAGATACCGATCACCATAAAAGGCAATTGCCAATTGCTCTTGGCGGCTAAATATATTCCGAGCGGTACACCTAATGCCGATGCTGCCGAAAATGCTGAAAAGAGTATCCCCATTGCCGTACCTCTTTCTTTGAATGGGTACAAGTCACTGACGACAGACAAGACCATGGCTCCTATCATACCTCCAAAAAAGCCTGTAAATATTCGAAGTGAAACCAACTGAAAATAAGAATCGGCAAAAGCGCAGGCCAAGGTCCCCAATCCAAATCCGAAGTAGATAAATAGCAAGGAAGTCTTTCTATCAAACCGATCCAGATAAAACACACCGATCAAACTCGAACAGAATGCAGCCAAGGCATAAGCTGATACCAAAAAACTGTATTCACCACTGCTAATTGAGAATTCTTCAATAAAGATATCCCCCAAGGGCATAATCAACATGGAATCGATGATATGAATAAAATTGACCAGGGCCAAAGTATAGAGAATAAGCGTCCGATTTTCGAACGTTTTTATAAATGCCATTCAGTGGAAATATGGTTTAAAAGATAGTAACGTTTGAGATTGGATTCAGTTTACATTCTAGAAAAGAGAAACATTATTTAATCAAGTTCTAAAGTCTCATCTTTTTTGTGTGCCTTGTATCTTCCTTTACCAAACTTCGTCCCATTGAATTCAACCTGCCCTTTCAGTGACTCCTTTTCATCATCAGGAAGAGCATTGAATTCTTTGCATTTGACAGAGCATGTCTGTTCATATGCTGCTGCACATTCGCTACATTGGATAAAGAGAATGTGGCAAGCTTCGTTGGCACAATTGGTATGATCATCACAATCTTTTCCACATTGATGACACTTGGATATTATATCTTCCGAAATGCGTTCTCCCAGGCGTTCGTCAAACACAAAGTTTTTACCAACAAACTTATTTTCTAGTCCTTGAGCTTCTACTTGTCGGGCATATTCTATAATCCCGCCGTCAAGTTGATATACATTTTTGAAACCGCGATGTTTGTAATATGCACTGGCCTTCTCACATCGAATTCCTCCTGTACAATACATAATAATGTTTTGTTCCTTCTTGTCTTCCAGCATTTCTTCGACTACGGGGAGCGCTTCACGAAAGGTCTCTACATCGGGAGTAATGGCCATTTTGAACTTCCCGACTTCACTTTCGTAGTGATTTCTCATATCCACGACAATGGTATTTTCATTTTCGGTAAGCTCATTGAATTTGTCAGCCGTGAGGTGGATACCTTTTTTTGTCACATCAAAAGAAGAATCGTCCAAGCCATCTGCTACAATCTTATCTCGAACCTTGATTTTTAATTTTATGAATGATTTCCCGTCATCATCAATTGCAATATTTAATCGAATTCCTTTCAAAAAATCTACCGAATCCATGACATTTTTGAATTCTTCAAGTCGACTTGTAGGCACAGATATTTGACCATTTACACCTTCTTTACTGACATAAATTCGACCCAAAACGCCTACTTCGTCCAGACTTAGGTAAAAATGATCCCTGAATAATTGAGGATTTGCGATATGCGCATATTGATAAAATGAGAGAGTGGTCCTTTCTATTCCCTCTTGCTCCAATTTTTTCTTGAGCAATTCTTTATTGACCTTGTTGTAAAGTGCTTTCTTTTTCATCCGCTTTTGCAATAAACGTTGAATAATGCTGCAAAGATAACATGCTATTTTGTTATTCCGTCAGTTTGGTTCCTTATTATTCAACAACTAACTTAATGGCATATTTGAGAAAACATCGAGTGCTTCAGTCGACAATAGGCACACAAAGTTGACCACAAATATCCCTTTATCAATGACATCATGGAGCCAACCTATCCAGTTGCCACTCGCGATTTTCATTTAATGTGTATCGAAATCGATCATGCAGTCTAAACTTTCCATCTTGCCAAAACTCGAATGACGAAGGTACGATACGATATCCTCCCCAATGTTGAGGCTTGGGAATGTCCATATTTTTGAATTTGGTTTTGAACACTTCAAATTTGTCCATTAAGTCCGACCTGGAAGATATGACTTGAGATTGATTGCTACACCAAGCACCGATTCTGCTTTCTTTTGGCCGACTCATGAAATATTTTAAAGATTGAAGGTTCGATACTTTTTCGGCCCTACCCAGGATTATCAATTGCCTGTCTAGAGTAGACCAATAAAACTTCATCACCACCTTGGGATTGCCTATGATTTCCTTTGATTTTTGACTTGTATAATTCGTATAAAACACAAAACCATCCTTGTCATAATACTTTAATAAAACGGTTCGCAGAGATGGTTGAAGGTCTTCAGATACGGTGGCCAGGCTCATTCCATTTGGCATCGGCTCGTCAGATTGGGTTGCAAGCTTGAACCACTTGTCAAACTCCACAAAAGGATCTGTGTCAAAATCAGACTTAGTCAACCCTTCTTTATTGATTATACTGGTTTCGTTGTTATTAGACATTGTGCACTGCAAGTTGTATTCGTTAAACTCCAATTCAATGTCTAAAAATACAGTAGTGCTCAATTAATATTTGTGAGACAAGTCATTCGACGATATGATACACATCATTCATCGGGATTAGAAGAGGATATTGAGAGACTTATCGACCATCAAAAATCTCTTTTAACCGAATATTCCAGAAGAAGACCAGAGCCTTCTTCTGGAATATGCTCTTTACCCTAAACACGAATTTGTGACGAAACAATCAAATTTTTATAAACCGTTTTTCAGCTGTATTTCCATATTGGTCTTTAAGTCTAATAATATATGTTCCAGAGTCAATACTTTGGATATTGATGCCTTTTGAAGGATTATTCTTGGAATCAAAACGAGATGAAAATATGACATTACCAGCCATGTTGAAAATGGATATTTCACCATTAAAACTTGATTCTTTGACACTTACTTCCATTACATCATTAGCTGGATTTGGTGTTATTTGAAAATCACTTAGGTCATTATTCATACTACTTTGGTAAATGGATTGATCAAGGGTTGTGGTAGAAGTTATAGGTCGTTCTTCATCACACGCTGGGCCTTCTATTGAAACGGGTATTAACAGGTTTGCCCAAGGAGAATTGGTAGAAATCGGGTCTTGCCATTGATTAAGGGGATGATAGGGATGTAGCGGTTCTGACCATTGAAATTGACTTAAATCCAAGTGATTGAAACATCGATCATCAGGATTTCCGAGAGAAGTAGATACAATGTCAATTCCAAAATTAGTACCTATTTTACGTGGACCCACCATGACAAATTCATTCGTTGTTGCAGAAGGAGTTAATATTTCTTGATTAAAAATATAAGGGTGCTCTCCATTGAAAGTGGAAAAAACGCCACCTCCGTGTTGATAAAAATTTTCGGATGGTGCATTCCATGTCGCTGAATAAAAAAGGGTTGCACTTATGGGGTTGAACCTTACTACCCAGGGAATAGCATTATTGCTGGTCGAACCGTCGGAATAAGTTCTAAAATAACCCGCAATTACGACTTGACCTTTATCTCCATATCTCATTTGAAACCCTGCGGCATTGTAATTGCCATACGTCGTATCAATGACCAAGGTATAATGTGATACAATTCCAGCAATAGAAGGGTTGGAGATGTTATCTATCACAGTAATTTCGGGGTTGTGTACTATACTATTGTTGGATAGCAAAAACACATAGTCATGCATGTCGTAGTATACGGCAGAGACTCCACAATTGTCCCAATTTGTAGCATCAAAAGACAAGTCATTTATAATATTAAAGTTGCCATCGACGATAAGGCTCAAGACGGTCTGTCGTCCATTTAGATATATTCCTGTTGTGTTTTCTGAACTGCCTGTAATAAAATAACCGCCTGGTATTTCTATAATGTCATTTATTGAACTGTGTTTTCCAATAACTGGGACACCATAATCGACTGAGTTCATTTCATTCAAACATAAGTCAAACTCTACAACAAATGCATTATTTCCAACTAAGGGAGTAGCAGAAATAAAGTCGGTTTTTAGACCTCCTACTACATAAGTTGCACTCGAGTTGGAATAAAGAATGTTTGTACCAGCACAAGCCTTTGTTGGCAACTCAATGGCATTGTCTCCCATAAAAACGCCAGCACTATTCAATTTTGCAATATACAAATCGCTCATCCCCATGCCTCTACTTGAAGTGTACCCTGTTATTACGATTTCATTTAGTGGATTTATAGTTACATCCAATGCCCGATCATCATCCGAAACATCAATTATCTTTTCCCATACAATTGATCCATTTTGATCCATTTTAATTATATGAATATCCGTGTAGCCGTTTGGGTCGAATAGAGTTCCCGCAGCCACATAACCGCTGTCTAGGGTGGTTTCAATAGAGTAGTGATTAAAATCCAACCCTGGTTGATGAAGAGTAGTTTCGATGGTTTGAGCTCCAATAAATTGGTAAAACAAGAAACTTAGTAAAATTAATGTTGCCTTTTTCATAACATAAAAGTTTTTAGTTGAGCCTACTCTATTTCTACCTTTTTATTTACTTAATCTTACACCAGAAATACCATTTTGATATTCAGGAGGAATGTGTAATTGGCAATAGCTTTTCGGCATCCGCTATACCTAAGTTGAAGGAAATGGCGCTTTTATGCGATAAGATTGGAAACTTTAGAGATGAGCGTTTATACTTTTTTTCTAAGCGTAATCTAATTGTTGAATTTAAGTCTGATAAGTTTGCTGAATTGGCTTCTTCTTCTGACGGCTACTTCTAATATTCGGTCATTTGAGAGAGTGACTAATCCCGATTGATTGTCATACTTTATGATCTGATCTATATTAATAATGTGCGAACGGTGGATCCTAAAAAAGGTGTTTCTTGGAAACAAATCCTCATAATACTTCAGCGGCTTGGTACAAAGGTGACAATGGTCAGAGGTTGTATAAAAAAGAGCATAACTTCCTTTAGACTCTATGCTAATAATATTCTCCAACATTAATGCCCTGAATCCTTTTTTTGATGTGATAATGATGCGGTCAAATTCATTATCGGATTGTCTGATTTTTTTTAATTGAGCAATGCGATTGTCCTTACCGTTCATTTGAGTCAATACCTTTAGAATAGCAGCATTCAGCTCTTCAGGGCATATAGGTTTGAGAATATAATCAACTGCAGAACATTTAATAGCTTTTATGGCATATTGATCATGTCCCGTAACAAAAATGACCTTGAACGAATAATTTTCGAACGCAGCAATTACGTCAAATCCTGATTTTCCAGGCATCTCAACATCTAAAAGGACTAAGGCGGGTTGTGTTTCTTTAATTAATGTGATTCCAGCATCTGCAGAACAGGCCTTTCCTATTATTTTGATATTCTTATTTGACATTAAAATGTTTTCCGCTACAGCTATGCAGTCAGGGTCATCATCTATTAATATGGTCTTTATTTGATTTATCATTCTATTGGTAAAATGAGTTCTACAGATGTTCCATTGCCGTGATCTTCGTCCAAAGTTTGGATACAATAGTTCGCTTCTAAATTTTGATTTTTGAAGAGTTGAATGCGTTGAGACAAAATCTCTAGTCCCAATGAGCGGTTTGGGCTTTTATTGGTTTTAGACAAGGAGTTCAAATATCCAATTCCATCATCAGAAATTTTCACCTTTATACTGTTTTCTGAATAATATTCGAAGCACACTTTGATATGAACATGGCTTCCATCGTATGAGTGTTTAATAACATTTTCACATAACGGCTGAATCATCATTGATGGAATTCTAATATCATTATCCAGTCTATTATCAATTTCAAAATTAAAAGAAAATCTATCTGGTACACGCTGGGTTTCGATATTTAAATAATTGGTTATAAACTCAATTTCATCTTCAATAGCCACGAAAGCTGAGCGGGAATGTTGAAGACCTAATCTTAATAATTTTGAGAGTCTGCCGATAAATTCATTTGCATCCACTTTCTTTTCCTCTTGCAAATATCTCTGAACCGAACTCAGCGAATTATATACAAAATGGGGATTCATTTGACCTCTTAGTACGTCTAGTTCCGCACTTTTCAACCTATTCAAAATTTGCTCCTCTTCCAATTGCTTCTTTAATGAATTACTTTTTCTTTTGACACCTCTGATGTACAAGATATATAAAAGCCCTATTGCCAAGAAAGCAAACAGTGTTTGGACCCACCAGAGTTGCGTCCAATGAGGGTTTATAGTAAAATTGATATGTTTTGGGTCCGCCCAGTCCCCATTTTCTGCGCGTGCAGTTACAGAAAATGTGTAATCCCCAGGAGCAAGTTGGGTAAATGCTACAGAACGATTATTAGTCGATAACCATTTGGAGGAATTTCCATTGGACTCTAGTTTGTATTGATAAAAGTCTTGGGATATGGGCTTGTTTGATGAGATCCCGATGAATTTGATATTCAAATTGTTTTCGTCATAGTTAAAACAAGATCCAGATGCGTAGTCTTCTTCATTGTGTGTTAGAGATAGGATGTGAATGTTTGGTGCAATTTTTTTCTTCAAAGCAATGTCTGCCTTAAATTCAGTCAACCCTGATTCAGACAAAGCGAAAATGGTATTATTAGTGTACGATAATTTTTTTATAAATGAACTTGCCAGACCATCGTTGTAGGAAATATTGGTGACTTTGTCAATGGCAAAGCCTTCTTCGGGGCGGAGACTATATTCCACCTTACTTATGCCCATATTTGTGCCGCACCAAAGGATTCCGTTTTTCTCCACAATAACATCGTTGATCAAATCAGAAAGCAGACCATCGTTTTCTTGAATATTTAATCGGCATTTGTCTTTCAAAAGGATCACACCTTTACCAGTAGTACCTAGAACCAAAGTTGAGTCTGAGGTAGATGTGATGGACCTTACAGTTGTTCCTCCTACATCATATTTATCTGTAATCTTGACAATGGTATCTTTATTAAAAACCTGATATAAATCCCTAAACGTACTGAAGTATATTTCCGTACCGAGTCGATGAAAGGCAACGACCCGTTTCTTTTTTTGCCCTTTTGACAACCATTCGTAATCTGTTCGGACAGTTACAGATTCATTACTCGGATTTAAAAAGATATTGTCGACGGGAATCAAGGAATCGGAAGGGGTATAAATCTTTGGTTCTACTCGGATTTGAAACAATTCATTCAACTTCTTAAATCGTTTTCTCTGATTTTCAAATTCAAAGATTTTGTGATACTCGGATTCAATAAAGAGTTTTTCATTATGTCTGTAAAGAGATAAAAACCTGTCGGCATATTCTAATGCATGTCTGGGTTGATAAAATCTAATGTCCAAAGAGGGAATCTTGTATACTCCAGACTTCAGTGTAGACACCCAATAATTTCCTTCTCTATCTTTTAATGCACTCGTTATTTCTTCACCCATATCTATATTTATTGTATCTGTTTTGTCAATAATCCAGATGTTTTGATTGATAAAATAAAGAAACTCATGATCGAACAACCAGGCATAATTATTTATTTGATTGGATACAGGAAAGGCGGTAAATGGTGTAGTTTCTTCTTTTTTGAAGAAGATATTTTCAGACAAAAATTCGTTATCCACGAATAATATTTCAGAGAAAAAATTCTCATATTCAGTCAATTTAGAAATATCGTTGGAAAATGTTGAGATGGTAGAATCTCGCAAATTGATGCGAATGTTATGTTTTCCAACTTCGGTAGTTCCACATTCAACTACATCGCCTGCAAAACCTATATTTGACAACCACATTCTTGATTTCAATTTTGGCATAATATGATCATTGCCCCAGAATGGTTTAAAAACCTTGTCGAGGTAATCAAAAATGGTAATGCTGCCGTCATAACAAGTAAACCATAAATTGTGCGCTTTATCTTCAAAAACCTTGAAGATTGTATTATTGGTCAGCCCATCACTGGTTGAAAAATTTTCGAACTCATAACCATTATACCTTGCTAATCCTCTGTCCGTACATACCCATATGTAGCCATCATGATCTTGATAAATAAAATAGGTTTCAGGGCTCGGCAAACCGTCATTGACACTATAATTGATCAAATTGAATTGAGAATGGAGCAATGTCCCATTGATAATAAAGAGAAATATATATACTAACCTTGTCACCATACGTCAAATTAACTTTTACAGATGGAAACCTATCTTAACACCCAATTCCTGTAATCGTAAACAACTGAAAACGTGACCAGACCTTATTAATTACAACCTTTAATAATAATAATGACGATAAAGTTCGAATCGCTGCAAAAATAATTGGGAAGTATTGAGAAGATGTCTTGCTGAATAACAGTATAATAGATTTTTTTAATCTCTATGTTCTTCCAATTTTTATCAGTTTAAATATTAGTACTAATTAAAGCATCAAGACTTTGCACCAAAAGCGTAACTTTGTTCATCTATTTGAAGAAGAGACATTAATGATATGAAGGTCAGAATCATGGATATTGCAGTAAAATCAGTAACATGATCGAGGGATATTAAAACTATAAAAATGAAGTATTTCATATATATAATTTCGA
Organism: Saprospiraceae bacterium; assembly: GCA_965230575.1. Classification (GTDB taxonomy): domain Bacteria; phylum Bacteroidota; class Bacteroidia; order Chitinophagales; family Saprospiraceae; genus CAJXUU01. The sequence goes on along the minus strand of OZ246013.1, from coordinate 1,465,223 downwards.
CAATCACGGTATTATCATTGTGGTCATGCAATGATGAAATGGCAAAGACCTATGAGGCCAAGCCGACAGCTATGGGCAGAATGAACGAGATCATTGTCGTGGCAGATGAAGACCTATGGGATAGTCCTGTGAAAGATACATTCAACTATTATTTTCAAAGTGCGTACCCAATAATGCCTGCACCTGAACCGATGTTTGATGTTCGATATTTTTCGCCAAAACAATTGGGACAAGAGCCATTGCGCAAAGAACTTTGTACCTACGTCGTACTGGCAGACCTCGAAGACTTGGAGGCTACAACGACGAAAATGCTAAGAAGAGATCTCGGAGAAGAGCGATTTTTAAAAGCAAGACAAGATCAATCATTTCAAACATCGGTAGGAAAAGACAAGTGGGCCAGAGGACAGATCATTGTTTATCTTTTTGCCAATGGCAAGAAAAATTTAATGGAAACGATTCGTCACAACTACTCCGCAGTAGCAAAAAGAATTAGACTTCATGACAAGTCAAAACTGGATGCGTCGATTTATGTATTGAAAAATGAAAGCCCTGGATTGATAAAAAAAATCGAGGATAAGTTAGGGGTTTCCATTCGAATTCCAGGTGATTATCTTTCTCTCAAGGAGAATATAGACAACTTCATGTGGTTCAGAAAAGACACTAAAGAAGCTACGCTCACAATTATAATGCAAAAGTTTCCTTATACGAGCACCGACCAATTGGATCCTGAAAATATTATCAGACTAAGAGACGAATATGGTAAAAAACACATAGCATCAGAAGTAGAAGGAAGTTATATGGTGACCAACACTGAGGACTTGCCAACCTATGATTATACTTATGAGATAGATGGTCACTATACCAGAGAAGTAAGGGGAATATGGGAGATGGAAAAAGACTTCAAGGGTGGACCATATGCAACCTATATGATTCATAACAAGGCTGCCAATGAGCTCATATTCATAGACACATTCGTTTTTGCTCCAGGCAAAAGTAAGCGTGATATGATGTTGCAATTGGACTACATAGTCAAAACCCTCAAAATAGTACCACAACAAGACAACTAATAAGATGTATCTCGATGTTGGGAATGGGCATAAAATACATTTTGAGGAATATGGGAATCCGAGTGGTATAAAAATACTTTTTCTACATGGTGGACCAGGATTAGGTTTTTCCGAAAATGACAAAGCCTTTTTTGACCCCGAAAAATTTTATGTTGTTTTTATAGATCAAAGAGGGTGTGGAAAGAGCATGCCAAAAGGGGAATTGGAGCACAATACGACGATGGACCTGGTCGAGGATATAAATCTAGTGCTGGATCATTTGGGTGTAGAGTCGGTCACCGTCTTTGGTGGATCCTGGGGTGCTACTCTGGCTATATTGTTTGCCGCACAGTATCCGAATAAAACCAACAAGCTGATCCTAAGGGGTTTTTTTCCAGCAACAAAAGAATGTACGAATATCTATTTACGTGGGGGCATCAAGGCGACTCACCCAAAAAACTGGGTGCGTGTGGAATCATTTGTACCTAAAGAGAAAAGAGACAATATTGCCGAATTTTACTTTGAATGCATTAATGATAAGCAATCGGGATTCAAAACTTTGGGATATGAATGGGCACGATATGGATTGTCATTGTCTAGAAAGTATTTTGCAGAAGAGGAGATAGACCAGATATTGACCCGTGAACAAATAGATTTTGATAGAATTCGGATTGAATTGAATTATGCATTGAATGGATTTTTTATTCCTGAAGGCTATGTTTATGATCAGGCTTCAAAAATTCAAACATCGACAACCATTATTCACGGAAGTTATGATTACATCTGTCCTTTAGAAGAAGCCGAAAAGCTCAATTCGATTCTGGAGAATTCAAAACTAATTGTTTTGGATGGAGGGCATTCCACGGCAGAAAAAGTAATTCGAGATGCTTTGATTGAAGAATTGAGGCGATTACTTTGATCTAAATAGAGCATTATCACTCGTATCAATAAAAAGATAGTAGGGTAAATAAAATTTCTTTTTGAAGGACAAATTATCTTTTACAATTCAATTCTATATGTTTCAATGTGATAAACATTACAAATTTTATTACTACGAATTTTATCTTTTCAATAGATAATTTTATCAAAGTCAAAATTAGAAGTATATAAAATTACTTAGTATCTTTTCAGTGATATTTAAGTGTACTAACCTGAGAGGATACCGATTTTAATTTTACTTCTAGGATGACCCTTAATTCATCCAGCCTCTCATTAAATCAATCAATTTATGAGTGTAGCAACAAAGGATATTCGTAATGTGGTCTTATTAGGGCATTCCGGAAGCGGTAAGACCACATTTGCAGAAACAATGCTTTTTGAATCCGGAGCCATCAAACGAAGAGGGAGTGTTGATAATCAAAACACTACTTCTGATTACACGAGCATCGAACAGGAAAGAGGAAACTCTATCTTCAGTACCTTGATGCATGTCAAATGGAGAGGAAATAAGATAAATATCATAGACACTCCTGGATTCGATGACTTTATTGGCGAAGTGGTATCATCATTGAAAGTAGCAGATACTGCGCTCATCACGTTGAACGCATCTTCGGGAGTAGAGGTCGGTACAGAGTTGATTTGGGAATATGTCGAAAAATTTCAATCCCCAGCGATATTCGTCGTCAACCAAATGGACCATGACAAAGCAGACTATGAGTCAACCTTGGAGCAGGCTGTAGAACGGTTTGGCAACAAAGTTTTGCCAGTTCAATATCCATATAATAGTGGTTCGGAGTTTAATAGCATTATTGATGCCCTGCGTATGGTAATGTATGTCTTTCCAGAAGATGGTGGCAAACCAGAGAAAAAACCGATACCAGAAGAGGAAAAAGAGCGAGCCGACAATATGCATAATGCACTAGTCGAAGCAGCTGCAGAAAATGAAGAAGGACTGATGGAAAAGTATTTTGATGAAGGTACTTTGAATGAGTCAGACCTGGCCAAGGGATTAACAATTGCTTTGGCAAACCAACAGATCTTCCCGGTATTTTGTGCTTCAAGTACAAAGAATATGGGTAGTGGAAGAATCATGGGATTCATAAATGATATAGCACCATCACCAGCCGACAGGCCTAAAGCCTTGCTTCAAGATGGAGGTGAATTGGCATGTGATGCAAGTGGAGGAACATCTATATTCGTATATAAGACAATGTCTGAGCCACAGGTAGGAAAAGTAACCTATTTCAAAGTATATTCAGGTACCTTATCCTCTGGTGATGACCTTGTCAACCAAGCCAATAGTGACAGTGAACGAATAAACCAAATATATGTAGCAGAAGGAAAAACCAGAACGCCAGTAGACAAATTGGTTGCCGGTGATATTGGAGTTACAGTTAAATTAAAAAGTGCACATTCGAATAACACCTTAAATACCAAAGGAATTGATCGGGCAATTGAAGAGATACATTTTCCAAGTAGTAGAATCCGAACGGCTGTTTCGCCGCCGAGTAAATCGGATATGGAAAAGCTGATCAAAGCACTTCATCAAATCGAAGAAGAGGACCCAACTCTGATTCTAGAACAGTCTGCACAATTAAAACAAACCATAATTCATGGTCAAGGGCAATTGCATTTGGATATTGTAAAATACCGAATCGAAAAGGTAAATGGTATATCTATGCAATTCGAAGAACCGAGAATTCCTTATCGAGAGACGATCACCAAAGAGGCAAACACTTCTTACAGGCATAAAAAGCAAAGTGGAGGAGCAGGTCAATTTGGAGAAGTACACATGCGGATCGAGCCGTACACTGAAGGTATGCCAGACCCACATGGTCTTACGGTGAGAAAGAAAGAGGTCGAGGATCTTCCGTGGGGAGGCAAGTTTGCATTTTATTGGTGTATCGTTGGAGGATCGATAGATGCCAAATACATCAACGCCATAAAAAAAGGCATAATGCAAAAAATGGAAGAAGGCCCGCTGACTGGATCATATTGTCAAAATATCAGAGTATGCGTGTATGATGGTAAAATGCATGCTGTAGATAGCAACGATATGGCATTCATGTTGGCTTCTTCTGCAGCTTTCAAGACAGCTTTCAAAGATGCTAAGCCGCAATTATTAGAACCGATTTATGACTTAGATATCCTTTGTTCAAGCTCTGTAACGGGCGACGTTATGGGCGATCTTCAAACTCGCCGTGCGACGATTCAGGGAATGGATGCTATTGGGCATTATCAAAAGATAATGGCAAAAGTCCCATTAGCAGAGCTTTACAAGTACTCATCGACTTTGCGGTCAATCTCTCAGGGACGTGCAAAGTTTAGTCGTGCTCTTTCTGGTTTTCAATCTGTACCATACGAGATTCAGGAAAACCTTACACGTGCTCATTCTACAGCACTGGAAGAAGCGTGATACTATACTGATCCCGAAATCAGTGAGGAGGTTTCTACAGATGTGGAGACCTCCTTTTTGTTTGCTTCATTGTTAAGGTTTTCCAAAGCTTTACTTAGGATAATTATTGTTTTACACTAATTTACAAGTAATTAACACCTACCTGCTCCAAATCTACATAACTTCACGTTCGAAGTTTTAATCAATTATTGGTGCCAATTTCTAAAACATAACAAACCCATACCAATGAAAACGTTCAAGGTCTTAGTGTTTCTTTTTGTAACTTTTACCCTTACCGCACAAGAAAGGCCCAAAATCTTCTTGGATTGCCGTACTTATTGCGATATGACCTATATAAAATCGGAAATAGATTTTGTAGACTACATGCTGGATAGACAATCTGCGGAATTGTATCTATTGCTCATCGATCAAAGTACGGGAGGCGGAGGAAGAGAATTCACCATGACCGTAGAAAACAAGAAATCAGAAGCAAAACCATATGAATTGAAGTTTTTTACTGATGCCAATGCTGTAGAAGCGGATATTAGGTCTGCCATTGTAGATAAATTAAAGCAAGCATTATTGAAGTTTATGGTGGATGAAGACCTAATGGAAAATATATCTTATTCTGTCAATTCTAAAACAACCGAAGCCACTGAAACGGTGATAATAGACCCATGGAATGCATGGGTGTTTTCGGCGGGTGTAAATGGAAACATGAATCGAGAATCCCAATTTAATTCTTTAAACCTTAGATTCAATATTACTGCGAATAGAACCACTGATGCGCACAAATTTTTCACAAGAATCAATTACAATAGAAGCGAAAGCAACTTTATCATTGAAGATGAAGAAACCATTACCAATTTGCAAACATCCTTTTATGGCAATTCGCTGTATGCTTATAGCTTGACAGAGCATTGGTCGATAGGGGGATTGGTAAGATACAGTAGAAGTATATTTGAAAACTATGATCATAGTATTTCGGTCTCACCGGCTATAGAGTTTAATGTTTTTCCATACTCAGAATCTGCGGATCACAACTTCACTTTTCGATACGACATCGGTGGGAGGTACAACGACTATATTGATACTACGACATACTTCAAGGCCACCGAATTATTAGCAAGACACAGGTTGGCTATAGATTATCAGATTGTCAAACCCTGGGGTAATATCGACATTGATGCTGGTATTAGCCAATTCATCAATTTGCCTAAGAAATACAATATTGAAATCAACCCAAGTGTGGACATCAACATCTTCAAAGGCTTTAATTTTTACACGGGGATATTTTATGGGATCACAAAAGATAGGATCAATATACCCAAAGGAGATCTCTCGGTTGAAGAAATAATACTTCGTAATAAACTCAGAGACAGTAATTTTGCAATGTATATGTATTTTGGTATTCGCTACAGATTTGGGTCAGCACTGAATAATGTTGTAAATACTAGATTCTAATACATAATGAGGGAATTACATGCTTTATTCTTTGCCTTCTCAGAAGAATGAAGGAAAGTTTGCTTTTATAAATCGAAAGGGTGTCATAATTGGAAAAACTTGCAGATCAATGAATTCAAGTATTAAAACTAACGATTGAGGGTGTTTCCGTTGTCAAAAAGAATATCAATATTTAGATAGGTTGTAAATTCAAAGATATACTGAATAGGTCAATATTCTAAACGGTATAGTTATCCAATTGACGAAAATGACAACGAGTGATACTAAATGATTGAAGATATTTTTAAGGATAAAAAGAGGAACCTAATAAAAGTTAATAAAAATGAAGTTGTTCAAACCCCAGGAACGATTGTGTCCAAGGCATTTTACGTCAAAAAAGGACTTCTTAGAAGTTACTTTTTAGACGATAATGGGAAAAGCCACATATTAATGTTCGCTCCCGAAGGATGGATAATCTCAGATATAGAATCCATTACACATTCTGTTCCAACTGAACTTTTTATTGATGCTTTGGAGGATTCGGAAGTTGTTGAGGTAAACCAAATTAACCCAACATTTTTGGCTTCCGATTTCAATCCTCAGATCATAGAAAAGTTGTTTAGAAGAATAGTAGTTCTTCAGAGAAGAGTAATACTTCTAATGAGTGCTCCAGCCAGACAACGCTATGAACACTTTATCAATACATATCCACAATTAACCAACAGAATTCCTTTGAAAATGATCGCTTCATACCTTGGCATTACCCCAGAAGCATTGAGCAATATTCGAAACAAAATCAGAGATCAACAATAAGCTTTACTCTGGAGCACCGTCAGCCACCCAAGCAGTAATCTGATCTATTGCGCACTGTTCTAATTTATCCCCATTCTTGGGCATAGGAGAGAAATCCTCTTCATGTGCCACCGCTCCTACGAGCCTTCCAGAATCAGCAGAAGACTTGGCATTAGCATATCCCTCCAAACTAAACCATGCATTCATCTCATTTCCGTCTATATGACACCCTGATACGGCACAGCTACCATTAAATATAGCAGCAATAGTATTTGTGTAGGTAATATCGGTGGTATTGCATTCGTCTTCATCATCACCACATGCAAACAGCAACATTCCAAAAAGGAGTAAAAAAGAAAGTCGTTTAAGATTCATTTTCTAGATTTTTATTTATTCAATTTAAGGTTGATATATTATCGTCGGTTGATTAATCAAGACACCTTACCAATACAAATACGCATAAATGTGAGGATACTATATGAGAATACAATTAATGTAGATTAAGAAATAACTCATTCTGTACGTTTTCTGCTCGAGTATAAGATTGATATGCATTAGTTCTGTAATGCTAAACATTAGTAAGGATGATCTGTTTGGTTTGTTCTAATCAAAATGAAGTAATCAAGAATGGAGATCCAAAAAATGCATTTTGGAATTGATTATGGTTCGAAGTTGGCTGGTACAACGGTCATCACATATAACAGGAATGGAGAGCTGTATCAACGATCTTCTAAGAAGAAAGAAGATGCGGATCAGGTGATCATAGATGCGGTAGAGGAATTGAAACCATCATCCATTTATATTGATGCGCCATTGAGCTTGCCAGCAGCATATTTTGATAAAGGAAAAGATTATTTTTATAGAAGAGCAGATAAAGAATTGAAAGCGATGTCGCCCATGTTTTTAGGAGGGTTGACTGCTCGGGCCATGAAGTTGAAAGCCTCTATTACATCACAAGATATTGCAATCCATGAAGTATATCCTGGCGCTCTCGTGAGATCAATGCCTGCACTGAATGAACATTACGATAAGAAAAATCATTCTAATCTTGAGACATTAACTAAGATCATTGAATCACTTCTTGGAGACATTCATATTGCAGCGTCTGTAACAAATCTACACCAAATCGATAGTATATTGGCCTGGTATTCAGGATTTAGACATCAGAAGGGAATGGCGGTAGAAGTAGGACATAGGGATGAAGGAGTAATTATTTACTAATCAATCCATGGATGCAAGAAATAAATAGCAATACTAATTCATATGAATTACAATCCCTTAGTCAAACGCTGCACCACCTTAAACTCACTTAAGAATACCTTCGCAATCACCCGCACCACAGTATAAGCTGGAATAGCCAAAACCATTCCCAGTATACCTCCAATATTGGCCCCGATGAGCACAATCAAAAATATTTCAAGCGGATGAGCCTTCACACTTTTTGAAAAAATATTTGGTTGTAGGACAAAATTATCCAGCATTTGCATTATTCCAAATACAATAAAAACCTTGATCAATAGGGGAAGCAAGGTTGGCTGATCCAAGCCATCGACTGGATAAAAAGGCATTCCAATGTTTGAAGATATGGTAATTACAGCCGCAAATACAGCACCAATGATAGGGCCTACGTACGGAATAATATTCATAAGTGCCGCGAAAAAACCAATCAACAAGGCATTCTTCACCCCAAGAATGGATAGGGCAATCGTAACGAATAGCGTGATAATAGTGATCTGGCTCAGGACCCCAATGAAGTACCTGATCAGCATTGTACTGCTTTCATTAATTGCTTGAATCACCTTGCGTTCTTGCTTGTCTGGAACAACTCCCGAAATCATGGTATTAAACAGGCCTTGCTCTCTAAGAAAGAAAAAGGCTATAAAAAAAATAGACATCAATCCGATCACAAAATTACCTAAAGTCCCTACTACCGATGTAAAAAACTTTGGTATCAAAGACGGATCCAAGAAGCCATATAAATTACTTTTTGCTTGTTCGAAAAAGGTGACTCTTTCCGCATCTTCCCTTTTGGTGGGCTTTTCATCATTTAAATTAGACCCATCTATTTTGATAAGTAAGGTGATGTTTTCATTTCTCACTAAAGAGTCTTCTGAATACTTTTCTGACAAAAGGCTATCAATATCCACCAATTCTGTATGCACAAATTCTTCTTTTGGATGGCTTATTTCATTATTGGCTTCTTCCGAACTCAAGTCTATCAATCCTTTATCCTCCATCCATTTTTCCCAGTCACCAATTGGTTCTTCTAGATTTTGAATCAATTGAGAATAGTCTATTCCTGCCAATTGCCGAGCCTGTTTACTGATTGGTGGAATAAATATCCACATGAGAATTACTAGGATAAGAATGAATCCACTCAAGGTAATACCCGCTGCCAGATTTTTGCCCAGGTATTTTCTCAAAAACACCACGACAGGAGCACCTATCATTGAAATGACCCACCCGATCAAGACGTAAGTGACAATATCACTAAAGACATAGATGAGCCAACCGACAATGATTAAGGGGATAATTGCTAAAAAATAGCGCAGATCAAATTTTGAATTAGTTTTTTGTTTAGCCATAATTTGGAATAAAATGAACTGTAAGATAAGACATGAAATGAATTAAAGTGCAATTGTGAATTGCGAATTGTAAATGGAATGACGGATTATTCGCAATTCACATTTCTACATTCATAAATCCATTAGAATCTTTATTAACTTTGCCAGCTAATTTTTCAAGAAGAATAACTATGATCAATATTACTTTGCCAGATGGTTCAGTCAGACAATACGAAAAGGGTACATCTGCAATGGGTGTGGCTCTATCGATTAGTGAGGGCTTGGCAAGAAATGTATTATCCGCTTCGATCAATGGCGAAGTTTGGGATGCCAATAGACCGATTAATGAAGATGCCAACTTGACCCTTCATACCTGGAGAGACGATGAGGGAAAAGCTACTTTTTGGCACTCGTCAGCCCACCTGATGGCTGAGGCCCTGGAGGCACTGTATCCTGGGATAAAACTTGGGATAGGTCCTGCGATCGATAAGGGGTTTTATTATGATGTAGATGCTGGAGACTATACATTTACTCCCGCAGACTTGCCTAAGATCGAAGCCAAAATGAAAGAGTTGGCAAAGACCAAATCTGAATATGTGAGGAAAGATGTCTCAAAAGCGGATGCGGTAAAATACTTTACCGAAAAAGGTGATGAGTACAAGTTAGAATTGATCGATGGACTAGAGGACGGATCTATAACATTCTATACACAGGGAAATTTTACGGACCTGTGTCGAGGACCACATATTCCGCATACAGGACCGATCAAAGCGGTGAAGTGCATGAGTCTGGCAGGCGCATATTGGAGAGGAGATGAGACAAGGCAGCAGATGACTCGTATATATGGGATTACATTTCCAAAGCAAAAAGAGCTTACGGAGTACCTGGAGTTATTGGAAGAAGCAAAGAAAAGAGATCACAGAAAACTGGGTGCTGAATTAGAGCTTTTTATGTTTTCGGAAAAGGTGGGATCAGGATTGCCGATTTGGCTTCCAAAAGGGACACAATTAAGAGAAAGACTTCAAAGTTTTCTTAGAGCAGAGCAAGAAAAGAGGGGATATCAAATGGTAATTACCCCGCATATTGGGCACAAAAATCTATACGAGACTTCTGGGCACTATGAAAAGTATGGAGAGGATAGTTTTCAGCCAATCAAGACGCCAAGAGAGGGAGAAGAATTTCTTTTAAAGCCGATGAATTGCCCGCATCACTGTGAAATATTCGGAAATAGACCTCACTCCTATAAAGAATTGCCTATTCGTTTGGCTGAATTTGGTACAGTATATAGATATGAGCAAAGTGGCGAGTTGCATGGTTTGAGCAGGGTAAGAGGGTTTACTCAGGATGACGCACATATATTTTGTACAACCGATCAGGTCAAAGATGAATTTTTGAATGTATTGGATTTGACGAAGACGGTATTGAATAAAATGGGCTTTGACAATTATACAGCTCAAATATCATTGAGAGATCCAGAAAAACCTGAGAAATATATAGGAACGAATGAAAACTGGGATGCAGCCGAGGCGGCCATTATTGAAGCGACGAGTGAGGTGGATTTAGAGACGGTGACTGCTCTGGGAGAAGCTGCATTTTATGGACCTAAGCTAGATTTTATGATCAAGGATGCACTCGGAAGGTCATGGCAGCTGGGTACAATCCAAGTTGACTATAATCTACCAGATAGATTCGAACTGGAATATATCGGAGCAGATAATTCTGCGCACAGACCCGTGATGATTCATAGAGCGCCTTTTGGTTCAATGGAAAGATTTATTTCAATATTAATTGAACATACAGGTGGAAAATTCCCACTTTGGCTCGCTCCGGATCAATTTGCCATTTTACCAATCGCGGACAGGCTTAATGATTATTGTAAGGAGGTCGAAATGGTATTGGCAAAACATGATATTAGAGGATTTATAGATGACAGAACAGAATCTATTGGTAAAAAAATACGAGATACAGAATTGAAAAAAGTACCCTTCATGTTGATTGTAGGGGACAATGAAAAAGCAGCAAATACAGTAAGTGTAAGAAAGCAGGGGGAAGGAGATATAGGATCAATGACAACTGAAGAATTTGCTTCATATTTCAACAAATTGCTGTAGATTTTTTGAAAAAGTCGCTCCGAGGTATATTGAGAATATTTATATTTCGAGTTGGCACCTTTTTTGAATATATTGGAGGAATCTAATAAAATTACCACGATTAACAGAGGTCTTAAATGTAGGACTTCGTTGAATAAATATTTGAAAGATTGAAAAATTTCATATATAAATGAAACTAATATGTGTTAAAATCGTTGTATTAAAAAGTTTGGATAAATGACAAAGAATTGTAACTTTGCATTATCCCAAGGCAGTAGAACACATCCGATTTATCATGTAGTCTCCTACCTTGTAATAAGTTTTTATATTTATTGATTCGAAAAATTGCTCATCTAATGAGCTTAAAATATAGTAAGGTTATCTTACAAAAGAAGTAGTTTTCTTATTTTGAGACCTTAGTCGAAAGAGCCTGAGTTTGACAGCAAACTTGGGCTTTTCGCATTTTTATACCTTTCTTATATGCTTCTCAATCATGTCTAAACATCTCTTTTTTTATTTGATCGTCGGCTTGTCATCACTTATTTTGTATGGAATTTATTTCATATTGAATAGACGAAAAGAGAAGTAGATACCTCTATGATACCATACAGGAATTTGCCTGAATATCGAACATATGCCGTTGTTCTTGTAATCAACCCTAGCTCATCTTGACTAAAAGCTTTATCTTTCATAATATTCTTGTGTTCTGATCAATAATTTAAATAAAAAGAAAGATGGCATACCCTGGAGATCCATTCATCAAGAAATCTATTCCTACCGACTATGTGAAACAACATCCTGCCCTGTCCAATTTGATCAATGGGCAACGACAGATATCAAAGTATGGAGACATATTGCATATTGTCAACAACAAAGTCATTCCTAAAGATTTTTACAATAAAGCGATTGAGATCAATACGGATAGGAGCAAGACTCATTTTCAAGGAATCCTTAGACATCCATCCAGCAATGTGCTTTACCTGTCAGGTTCTGACAAAAGGAGTCATGTGTCTCAACTGTTTGTAATGAAGGCCTCAAAATATCTGAAATCAGCACCAAACAAATGGCATGATAAGCTTAAGATAGGTCCGATGGGATCCAATGTTGTTGAAGGCAAACCAGATGCTGCTGAGGATAGCCTATTGTCCATTTTTCAATTTTCTAATGATTACTGGCATGGAGGAGGGATGGATACGGAAGGGGAAATCCTTGTGATTCCACTGGAAAATGCAGAAAAAAACAAGTCCAAAATTTCCTTCTTGTGTATAAATGACCCTTTAAAGCCGATTCATTTCGAAGGTGCCGATATCGTAAGAAAAGGAGAGATTGCTGGTGCTGCGGGATTAATCCGCCTGAAGGATGGTAAATATTTATGTGGTGTCTGGATAGATAGTGATGATTTGAAACATAGGCTTGATCTCTATGTTTCGGTAAGTGATGATCTGGCAGATGGTTTCAAACATGGTAATAAATATATAAAGCATAGTATAAATTGGGAAGATGAGCAAGAATGGGTAGGAGTCAGAAAACAACGGAATTTCCAGAATTTTCAATTTTTAAGAGATGTGAATGGAGATATATTTTGCTACGCCACGGACAATAAGTTTAAAACCACACCAGCATTGCCAGGACTAAATAGAATCCACCTTTTAAAATTGAAAATTGATGAAGATGCATTGAGTGGAAGCAAGCCAAAATTTGTAAAACCGATGATAATGCAGATCAATGAGATGAAGATCAATAATGTTCGGATGAAGTACAACTTCAATGCTGGAGGTAGTTTTTATATTACACCAGAGGGAAGGTTGGCCCTTTATTCAGTAGCTCATTGGCGAAATAGTCAGGATTGTATATCAATGGCCGAATTTTATCCTCCGCTGGAAGACACCAATCAAACGATTACTGATTTGGCATTGGCACGAATAGAACTCTATGATGATGAAAACTATGGTATAAATAGAAGAGGTTTCATGATGCAGCGATGTCTCAAGATTATTGGAGGGAATAATAATCAACTTATAGACTTCGAAAAAATAAAAGTGCATGGAGAAAAATTTGATAACAAGGTCAATTCTGTAAAATTGATTCTGCCCAAAAATTACTCCTTGTGGCTATTCGAAAAAGACCATTTTGGTGGGAAGAAACATGAAATTAAAGGAAAGGGAAAATACGAAGAGATAAAAAACTTGAAAAAGGTAAGCAAGATTGGTGGTAAGGTGTCTTCGATGAAGATTGTTAAGAATAAATAGTTAGAGGACTACATCAGAAAAAGACCTTGTACATATAAAACTTGGAAAAATACAAAACCCCAAAAAACTATCTTTCCAGTAAAAGTCGAACAGAAGCTTTATATGTTGATCTCCATTCCTCTTTGAGGTCTGAAGATTGGTTTGTAAAGGAAGGGTGGTTCATTGTTTTCATACAAATGTCATTGGATTTGATATCTTTTTGCTCCAAAAGGACAATTGTGTAGTGCAGATGATTTTTGAACCAACTTACCGAACCTTCGTCTAGCAAATCCAAATGAGTCTCTGCTTTTTCGAAATCACGATTTTTCAAATAATGTAGAATAAGCCCCTCAGAAAAACCATCTATAAAATATTGGTGTCTGAAATTTAAGTTTTTAAAGTATGTAATGGCTTTATGATATAGGTTTTCCAGGTCGCTTCCATCGAGGACCATTGATCGAAAATAGAAATAAAAGTAGTGATACCACAACCTGTCATAAGGTAGCTTTTTCTTGATTGACTCCAGTAATACTTCCACTCCTTCATGATCGATAGAAGACATTTTTTTGTGATTGTGTATGGCTTTTGCACAAAGTAGCAATGACTCATGTTGGTAGGAGATATTAGAATTGAATTTATCGTATAGCTTTTTGTAAATACTTGCAGATTCAAGATCTTGGATGTAATAGTAGTGGGTAATGAGTGTATCACAAAGGTCCTGAGCAATTTTGAATTGTTGGGCTTTTTCAGCTTCCGGGATTAAAGAAATGGCCAGCTCCACAGCGGACTCGACAAATCCCAGACTAAGTAGATTGCCTATGGCAGTGTGTCTTTGTCTTATATCAAAATCTGTTTTTTGGATTTTGTCACCTTTACTTTCCATGGAAGCGATTTTTCTAATGGCTTCTATTTCTGTATAATTTTTTTGTTGGTCTGTATTGAAAATTTCTGGATTCGCTTGTATGATCTTTAGTACACGCATTGTAATAATTATGGTTAGGTGTTTGTCAGAGTGTTCAAAATATATATTGGCCCATAAATATTGAGTTGTGTTAGTTGTTTATTTCCGCATTAGGCATAGTACGGGCTTCATAGATTTTTGCAATCTATCCCGATATTGATCATTTCGAACTTGTGGTTGACAAGGACGATACTTAACTAAAAAGATTGTCTATAATTCTATTCCAGCTTCCTTGGCTGTTTGTTTTTGTTTTTCAATAATTAGCTTTAATGTTTCAATCATATCTTTTTGCAGTTCAATATGTTCGTCTGCCCTTCTGAGTGCATCTTTACACCGTTTGATTTCATCAGATTCCTTTTGGTCTCTTTTGTAATCACTTCCAGGATCTTTGACAACTGAAGAATCCAATAACATTTCACCCACCCCATTCATTAACCAATTCAAATTTAAATCTTCCCATTTTTCTCCTAAAGTTGCAATGCTTTCGCCGTTTAATGAGGTATTATTCTTTACCACACGATAAATAGCACCATTCTTTAGAGTACTTTTAATTTCAAATGATCTTATGTTAAATCCCTTATAATCAATGTATTGCTTTATTCTTTTGCCAAATGACATATTGATAAGTCGCTAATTTATGAAAAATTATTATCTATTTAGCTATAAAAATAGATAAATAAGTATATATTTGTGTGGTACATAGTACATAAGCACTAAGTTAGAATAGTTATTTCAAATAAAAAACTGAAGTAAGAGAAGAAAATTTAGCTAACTAATTAGGATCAGGAAGTGCTTATCAGACTAATTGAAACAAATTCTATTCGGTGTTTAGGCATAAATCAAAATAGATTTAATACTGAATTTTCAACAATCAGAATTTATTAATAAGAAGCATGCATTGTTTCTGCCAGTCATTCAAAGCGAAAGAGAATGAATCTATGATTATTGCAACGATCTTAACAATTATATAAAAAGTGCAATGAAATGATATTTTCGAACGACTTTTTTAGAGCAATTAACGAAGATGTAATTTTCCACTCTTTTGAAAATTATTGGCACTATAAGGATGACAATGCACTGTTTTGGGGGATCAGGGGTTCTGGCAGAAGGCCCCACCCCCCATTTATCATGGGAGATGTTATAATATCATAACCCAATAATTGATGTTTTGAAAACTGGACATTCAGAAACACCCAAAACATCTATTCGAATCCAATATATGAGGGAGGTCATATATTTATTTTAAAAACACTCTTTGGTTTGATATAGGAAAGGAGTGAACGTATGATTTCAATTTTTAGGGGTTTATGAGGAGAGAGTCTTTTGAAGGCTTTCTCTTTTTTGTTTTGTAGGCACGCGATTTTCTATTATTCGAATTCCTGAAGCGATATGGTTGTATGATTCGTTATAGCAATGTCCTGCTATGCAAAAGGTTGGCATTTTGAGAATAACATGAAAATTGAATAGTAAACTTACCATACAAAGATTTACCCCTAAAGTATTGCACCAATACATTGAGGCATTCAAAATATATCAGTTTATTGATGATTTAGATGTCTTCTTATTGCCAAAAGGTGTATTCGAAATCGTATTTCAAAGTCAACACAGTTTTCAGCACAATACAAATTATAGCTCGGGATGGAAGTTGAGACCACGAAACTTTATCGGTGGACTACACAATCAAGCTTACAATGTCAATTCGGGAACGAAAGAAAACTATTGTATTGTAGTAGAATTCAAACCGAATACTGCAAAGTACTTTATTCCTGAGAAGCTGAATGCCTTTCAAAATGCAGTAATTGACATCAAGGAAGTCTGGGGAACATCGGCAAGTCTATTATCTCAAAAGTTGGACAGGGCAAAAAGTCAAGAATTGAAATTAGAGTATATTGAAGACTTTCTTTTGCAACAATTCATAATGCCCAAAACATCAATAGTCGATGTGGCCTTACAAAAAATAATCTCCTCCAATGGATTTGAAAAAATCAACGATCTCTCTCAAAATGCATCTTTGAGTCCAGCCCAATTTAGAAAACGGTTTAATGAAGAGGTGGGTATTTCTCCAAGTCAATACAGTAAAATAGTAAGGGTCAATGCATCTTTAAAAAGGATAAAAGAAAATAGGGGATCATTGACTGACGTGTCATATTCATTAGGCTATTTTGACCAGTCGCACTTTATCAAAGACTTCAAACATATAATAGGATTGTCACCTAAAAAGTATCAATCTATTCAAGGACAATTTTGATCGCGCATAAGCGATTTTTACAATTTTTTATCTTCAATAGCCTATATTTTTGCTTTTCAATCAAATTATAAAATGTTGAATTCAAAATTATCAAAGATGAAAATATACTGTGCTCTACTTGCATTAACATTTACGTTTGGCATGGATATGATGGCTCAGACGGATGACGAAAAAGCATTCCCATGCAGGTATGGCGAAGAATACAAACGCCTGGATTTTTGGTTGGGAGAATGGGATGTATTTGTAAAAGACAAAAATACCGCAAGTAGCAGTATTACCAAGAGTGAAGGAGGCTGCACCCTACACGAAGATTATAAAACTCTTGGTGGATTTTATGGTCGTAGCATGAATTACTTCGACCCAGTGGACAAGAAATATACACAAATATGGGTCGACAAATTCAATTCCATTACCGTTTTCAAGGAAGTAGAATCCAAAGAAGGATATCTAAAAATGCAAGCTGATAAAGGCAATGGCACCCTTACAAATATGGCCTATACTCATGACCCAAGTACGGGAAATGTAACACAAACCATGGAGAGCACTAAGGATGGCGGCAAGACATGGAAACAAAGCTTTCTAGGCGTATATAAGAAGAAACTTGACATGGATAATTAAACTTGCACACGGCTTACCAATTCGATTTTATTCAAAATCTATAAATGATATCGAAATGAAAAAACTTTTACTTCCTATTTTATTCTATCTAATGTTGTACTCCTTTGCCTTTGGCCAAAAGTTTGACATTTATGTATGTGACGGTGGTAACTTCAACCTACCTCCATGGCAAATATTAAAGTTTGATGAAAATGGAGAAAACCATGAAGTTTTTATCGACCAGGAATTGAGCTGGCCACAGGATATCGTCTTTATCGAGAATCAAAATGTGGTACTCATTTCTAATTTGAATACAGGAAGAATCACGAGGTATAATGCTGAAAGCGGGGTCTACATAGATGATTTTGCTACAGGCATTGCGGGTCCGACAAGAATGAAAATAGGAGTTGACAGTCTTTTATATGTCCTGCAATGGGGTACAGATGGCAAGGTACTTAAATATGAATTGGACGGAACATTTGTGGGAGAATGTACCGATACAGGAGTGACCAACAGTATCGGCTTTGATTGGGATGCCGATGGTAATCTTTATGTCTCTTCGTATGGTGGCAATTTTATCAGAAAATATGATGAGAATGGGATGGATCAGGGCGATTTTATTAGCGCAGGACTACTAGGGCCAACGAATATTTGGTTTGATGATGAAGGCGATTTATTGGTCAACAATTGGAATGGAACCACGGTCAAGCGCTTTGATGCCGATGGCAACTTTATTGAGGACTTTATCACAGGCCTTAGCAATCCTGAAGGTATAGCCATCTACCCTAATGGTAATATGCTGATTGGGAATGGAGGCACGAGTGCTGTGAAATTATTTGATGCAGATGGTAATTTTATTGAGGATATTATTCCAAGCGGGACTGGAAATTTGATACTACCGAATGCTGTGGTCTTGAGGCAACAAAGCCCTGTAGCTGTAAATGACCTTGCTGAAGAATCCAAATTTTTATTGAACACCATTGGGACAGTATTTTTGTTGAATCCCGATTTTGAGGGAGAAATTATTGGTTTTGAAATCTATGATCTTTCTGGCCAATTGGTGGAAAAAGGTGCGATTCAGAATGATGTCGTCTGGGATGCTGGATATCACGCAGAAGGTATTTATATTATTAGTTTTGAATTGGAGGCAGGAAGTAGTATTTCCCAAAGAGTGGTGGTAAAGAAATAATTTTAGAAAAATAAGGTTACTAAACTTCCAAAGTTTAGTAACCTTATTTTTCTAAATGGTACCACTCTTTCCCACAGTTCTATATCCAGTGATTAAGACTTAAGTAAAGGTGATTTAGGTGGGTTTTCTCCTAATTCGTAGATTTAATTTCTACGAATAATTTTCTTCATATCTAACTGAGTGGAAAAATTAGAATTCCCTATACACCCCATCCAAATACTGGTTGGCTTCTACTTGATCAAAAGTCTGTGTATCAGAATTCCAATTCAATGTTTGATTCGGGAACCGACCAGCTATAACGCCAAGAAGAATGGTCTCTGTAAGTCGCGCAGCATATGAGAAAGGAGCTGTGCATTTATCTTTTCCAAGGCAGGCATCTACAAATTGGTGATAGTGCAACTTACTTTCTTCCGCATAATCCCGGACCGGAGCACCCATATTGGCTGACTTTTCGATTTTGGCGATTTCATTGCTTATATCTACATACTTACCATCTACGATCATTCTTGGAATCTCCATAAAGTGAGGTAGTAATAAACTCCCTTTTTCGCCAACAAACATCGCTCCTTGTTCAGGGAGAGTCTCTCCGTCAGGCAGATTTAATTCTTCATGCGCTGCAGGTGCACCAACTCCGTCATACCACACCCACTTGAAGTTGTCAGTCGTATATTTGGTGCCAGGAAATTCATAGGTGACCACATTATGCTCTGGAAATCCAAAACCATTGGGTTCCCGACATTCATTTTTGATAGTTCGAGGTATATCAAGCTCCAAGGCATTATAAGGCGTATCAAAAATATGGACCCCCATATCACCTAATGTACCACATCCATAATCAAGCAGTTTTCTCCAGTTTCCTGGGTGATAAATACCTTCTTTGTATGGTCGTTTGGCAGCTGTACCCAACCATAAGTTCCAATCCAAATATTCAGGCACTTCGTCTGCTCCTTCTGGTTCAGGACCATCATATCCCCAATTTTTTGGTGACCAGGCTCTCACTGTATTGACCTTGCCAATGATCCCTGATTGGATGAGTAGGGTTCCCATTTTGTAATCATAAAATGAATGCACCTGAATACCCATTTGCGTAGTGAGCTTCTTCTCTTCAGCCATTTTACGCATGGCTCTGGCCTCAGATACATGATGGGTCAATGGTTTTTGACAATATACCGCCTTATTGATTTCCATTGCTTTGAGAGAGGCGGGTGCATGGCTATGATCAGGAGTAGATACCACTACAGCATCGATATCATCGGCCATTTCTTTGTATAATTTTCTATAATCAGAATACACCTTTGCATCTGGAAATAATTCATGCGCCGCGGACAACGTTCTAGAATCTACATCACACAATGCTGTCACCACCACATCCGAATGGGATGCCATTGCCTTCAAGTCTTCTAGGCCCATTCCTCCTACGCCGATATGAGCGGTTCTCAATACCTCTTTCTTCGCTGCTGGCGCCGTACAAGATGGTAAAAGGGCTATTCCTGTAGCCGCGATGGCTGAGTTTTTAAGAAAGGTTCTTCTTTTTATATTTTTCATTCTATTTCCCGTTTTATATGCTGTGATTTTAGAATTTATTTTTCTTCGCGATCACGGCTAATTTATAGCTTTTTGATTTTAATATTTTTGAACCATAGCGGACTGTCATGGTCTTGAAGACCTATATATCCTTTCTTGAACTTTCCATAGTCAGGAAAATCTTTCCATTTACCTTCACTCTTACGTTTGTTCCAATCATCAGACCATGGAACAAATGAAACTACCTTTTTACCATTCAGCCAATATTCAGCAAGTTCTTCAGTAAAGATGATTTTCGAAGTATTCCACTCTCCCGCAGTTTTCACTATTTTCTGGCTCACATCAGGCGAATACATGGCATAGTCGGCCGCTGTTTTTTGCCATTCTTCCAATTTTGCATTGTTTATTTCTTCCCATTTCAGATCATCCAGGAGTTGGTATTCAGGACTTATTTCATACGGTCCGTCATAGCCCTCTTTCAGGTGATAAAAAATACCACTATTTCCTCCTTCAGGTAGTTTCCATTCTAAATAAAGTTCAAAATTGTCAAATTCTTCTGCTGCATAGATTATATCTTTACCTCCTTCAAAATCTGCTTCGTTTTTGGATTCAGTATCAAAAGTCAAAGCACCATCGACGATCACCCATTGAGGTGGAAGCTTGTCGCCATTATATGCCCTCCATCCGACGGTACTTGTGCCATCAAAAAGAGATATCCACTCGTTTTCGACCACTTCTTTCGCAGTTTCGGTTTTTGCCTCAGGAGCGGGTTTATCCTTGCAGGCAATGAATGTAATTATCAAAAATATTAAACTAAAAGTGTATTTCATTTCTCTTGGTTTTAGCATTGCCAGTAGTATTAAAGTGATTTGATTTTCAAGTTTTTCCAGCGTACTTTTATTCCTCCGCCATCATGTATTTGCAGGGCGATAGATCCTTTTCCAGCTCCTATCTTTTCATCAGTAATCGTTATCATTTCTACACCATTCAACCATGTCGTTACCTTGGGACCAACTGCCACGATTCGCATTGTGTTCCAATCACCCATTTTGAGGGCACTATCTTTAGCAGGATCAGGTTTGATAAGCCAACCTCTACCATAAGATTCGTAGATTCCACCCGAATTATTCTGTGGTGGTGCGACCTCTACTTGCCAGCCACTTACCTTTGTTCCTTCGACAGTAGATCTGAAAAAGATTCCACTATTACCATTGGCTTCTTGTTTGAAATCAACGAACAATTCGAAATCATCATAATATTTTACAGTGGACAAATAACCATATTCTGCTTTGGGTCCACTTTCGCATACCATTTCACCATCTTCTACATACCATTTTTCAGATCCATGGTTTTGCCAGCCATCCAGGTTTTTGCCATTGAATAATGATTCGAATCCGTCTTGACTCATTCCTTTTTTGACTGTACAATTAGTAAGAATAGAAAAGGACAAAAAAGCTAATAAAAGGGTAAAGAAAGTTTGATTTTTCATACTTGAGAAGTAGTGTGTTGAAGTAGATAAGTTTTGAATTCAAAATGAATAGTCTAAGTTATTATCTTTTTCCATAATCTGATATATTACGTTGGTTTCTTTGATAATAATTCAAAAATGGATGTTGGGTTTTTAAGAATAGGGAATTCCAATAAATGACTGGACAGTCAGTGTAAGTTTTTGATTTTGATAGGGTAGGCTTAAAACTGATTGTAAAGATGGGAGAATATTCCGAAGGTGTAGAGCAGAACAATGAACACAGAAACTACCAAAAACCTATAGGCATACAGGTTGGCTTTTTTAATATTAGAAATATAGCTGGCGGTCAAATATCCTCCAATTGCTGTGCCTATGGAAAGTACCGCCCCAATCTTCCAATTTACCAAACCATTGTAATGAAAAATGGATATCGACAGAATGGTATAGACAAAGATAATCACCATTTTAAGTGCATTGGCGCGAATGATGGTGAAACCTGAGACCAAGACAGTCGCCATTAAGAAGATGATACCCATGCCCATTTGAATGAATCCGCCATAAAAGCCGATTGGAAAGTAAATCAAAATCATTTTCCAAATCGGAACATCCTGCAGGTCATTGGCTTCTTTGATCCAACGTTTTGGTTTGATCAAAATAGATAAAAACAAGACAACGATCAAATATTTAAAGACGGCTCGGAACTGCTCGTTGCTCACATTGATTGCGAGAAGGACACCGAATAGTGCTCCGACACACACAATTGCCAGAATCCACTTGCCATTTGTGAGATCTAGTTTGCCATTCTTTTTGAATCCAAGAACTCCGGCAAAACTATTGGCCAGGATATTGACACGATTCGTACCGTTGGCCATATTGGCGGGCAATCCCAGCACATCCATTAAAATAGTAAGCGTAATAATGGACCCATAACCAGAAAGTGTATTCATTACGGCCGCAACGAAGCCACCGATAATAGCGATCGCATAGTGATATAGTTCTAATTCCATACTATTCAGGAATCTCCTGGCACAATTCTACTAATACTCCTCCTGCCGATTTTGGATGAACGAAACAAACCAGTTTATTATCCGCACCTTTTTTCGGTTCTTCATTTAATAAGATAAATCCTTCAGATGCCATTCGTCTCATTTCTGCTTTGATATCGGTCACCGCATAGGCAATGTGGTGAATACCAGGCCCTTTTTTTGATAAGAATTTACTGATAGGACCATCATCGCCAATAGGTGCCAACAATTCAATCTTATTCGGCCCTTGTCTGAAAAATGAAGTGACCACTTTTTCTGATTCGACGGTCTCTCTTTTATATGGAGCTACTCCGAGTAAAGATTGATACAATTTTTCTCCTTCTTCCAATGAGGCTACCGCAATACCGATATGTTCTATTTTTTGCATTTGTATGATTTACATATGGAATCTGAGCGAAACACCTGCCACATAAAATTCATCCCTTTCCCATGTTATAAAGTTATACGAGAAAGGTATTCCAGCCACCAAATTTTTACCTATCTGGGCAGAAAGAAAAAGTTCGCCGCTTAGTAGACCATAAAACTTGTCACTGTTTTCTTTGTACAAGCCTCCACCAATAATGGCTTCACCTCTCAATCCTCCTTTTTCAAAAAACTTTACTGTCAAAGCAGTTTTGAGCGTCATCGAATTGAAAGCCTCTTCTTCTATAAATGTTGTAGTAGTAATCGTATTAAAATTTTGGACTTCACGTTCTTCAATTGTTGTAAACGTGCCATCAAAAGATGCATATCCTACTTCTGTCTGCCATCCTAACATATTGGTAAATTGTGCTCGCACATTTCCAGTAAAATATAGCCCGCTGGTATTTTTTAAATTAACTGCTGAAGCCCCAATTCCAAAAGAAGCATTTTGCGCTATGAGTCCACTCGATAAGCAAATTAGGATGACGATTAAGGTATTTTTCATGTTTTTTATTGGTTTGTTCTATTGATTATTTTGACTTCGTTTTTATCCTTGTACACCATAAAATTTGTATTGTTTAGTCGGGGCATAAGGTTCGAATTGCACCCACAAATCTCATTTTTATAAAATGAAATGCACCGCCAATATTTCTATGTACAATTTTTGTAAATATAAGACACTTGCGCTAAACAACAAGCTATAGGAATACTTTCATTTCGTCACTGATATGATACAATTAGTCCTTTTCTTCTGATTGTCAATTGAAAACATATTATTAAAATACCAATATAATTTATTAAAGTATTGGTCACGATATTAGATCAATTCGTCACTAAGGCATTTTAAAACTTGAATTCGATTCATTTTGACAATAATTTGAATTCAATATTGGAATAAAACTCCGCAGGATTAAGATCATAAAATGTACTTGTCAATTACAATATGTCAGAAATTAAGAATGTGGATACAGTTATCAACATAATGACTTTTCGACAATGGATTACTTCAATATTCTGATATCAATTAATTAAGTGCCATGAACCAATTTAGTATTCAAACCCCCTTTTATTAATCTAAAAACTTTTAATGAT
Source organism: Saprospiraceae bacterium (assembly GCA_965230575.1). Classification (GTDB taxonomy): domain Bacteria; phylum Bacteroidota; class Bacteroidia; order Chitinophagales; family Saprospiraceae; genus CAJXUU01. Next base: position 1,441,199 of record OZ246013.1, on the reverse strand, counting down.
GATCAATGAAATTAAAACAAAAATGAAGTATTTTATTATCCCATTTTTAATTGCATTTGCGTTTAATGTACATGCTCAAGAAACAATGTTTTGTGGCACTCCGCCACCAGATTCTTTAGAAGCAACACAGCTTCCATATTTTGGAAATAATGACTACTTACTAAATATTCTAAAAGAACACAACTATAAGTTTGATGGCTCGCAAAGTAGAATGAACGCTGCAAATGATGGAATTACTCCCGCGCAATGGCGTGTTCCCATAAAAATATGGATTACCAGAAGAGACGATGGGACGGATGGTTTTCCCGAGGAAGACGTTTTTGATATTATTGAACAGGTAAATGAGCAACATAATGCTGCTGGCACAGGAATCCAATTCTACACGCTTTGCGATATTGAGTTTATTGACAATGACAATTTTCATGAATTCCCAAACAACAATACGACCTATATTAACTTTCTTACGGCTAATAATACACCAGATATAATCGACCTTTTCTTTGTTAGAGAAATAGAAGGTTTTTGGGGATTGGCAAGGCGACCCGATCAAACTCCAAATTTGGCAGCAATAGTCACGAGAACAGCACCTATAAGTGTATTTACACATGAACTTGGCCATGTCTTGGCTTTGCTGCATACTCATAATCCCGGAAGAGTTGGCGGTGGCACCAATGGGCAAGTGGGTAATTGTTATCAAGAATCCGTAGATAGACAAAGAGGAAATGGATTTCCCTGCAACTTTGTTGGTCACCTGAAATGCTCAATAAATGGAGATTTTCTCTGTGATACAGAAGCGGACCCCTTTTTGGATGCGGGAGACGTAACAAACTGTGTTTACACGGCTGGCGGTCAAGACAATTGGAATGATACATGGATTCCTGATGCTACTAATTTTATGTCGAATGGCCCTTTTGGATGTTTGAGTACATTTTCACCAATGCAAATTGCGGTAATGATAGATGCAATACAGAGCAGGATTCCTGGTTCATATCAATTGCCAACCAACGATTTTGATGTTTACGAACCCGATAATCTGGTAGCAAATTCAAATGAAATATTAATGTCGACTCCTCAATATCACACCTTCCACTGGTCTCCAGATGAAAATGGAGGATTTGAGGCATGTGATGTGGATTGGCTCAATTATTCGACAGTAGGTACTTCTGGAAACTTTACAATTCGAACATATGAGCAAGGATCCTGGCCTCCACCGAATACCATTCTTACAGGATTTTCTGGACAAACGGATGATGATGCAAATCCATTCACCGGGTTTTCTTTCCTTCGACTTTTGGGAGTTCCAACAGGACAAAATGGACATACCATTGAAGTAGAAAATAAGAGTGTGTTTCCTCATCCACATTCTCGCGGTCATTATGGAATTATAATTGAAGACTGTGATGATTGTTGTTCGAATGGACATTTTTATAAAGTACCTACGCTTGACTCAAACACAGGGTCTTACAATACAGCTGCGCTAAGTAGTCAATGGACTGAAGCCATCAGTGAGAACCTTACTGTAGCTGGAGTCAATCTGACGTTTAATAAAAATATCCCACGGTTTTATGTCAATTTTAATACCGCACTTCCAGCATCTAACTCTACTTTGGAAGCAAAGATTTGCAACAGCGCAATTGTCGAAATAAGAAACAATTCTACAATAGAGGTTGGAGCGACTTCGGCCAATAAGAGAGCAAACCTACATGTGAAAAGCGGGAGTGCATTGGTCTTGAAAACAGGGAGTACTCTAAAAATCAATAATAATTCAAGACTGATCATTGAATCTGGAGCTAAACTACTTATCGAACCTGGCGTAGATATTCAACTGAATGGAAATAGTGCAATTTTGGAAATTGATGGATTATTATCGCTTGCCAACAACACAATTTTCAGTTTTTCAGGATCTGGACATATTATTATGGGAATGCCTACTTCGGGACCCAAGATAGTGTGTGGTACAAACTCAGAAATCCGACTCAAAGGAGCGAATTATACCGACCTCATTCTTGAAATAAAAGATAATGCTGCCTTAAGACCGGAGGTGAGCTTGGAGAACCTGGTAATAGAGGATGGGACGGTTTTGATGGGTGACAATTCATTTATTACCACGGCCGATGCTGCCTTTAAATTGGAAGACTTGGATATTAAAGGGTCTACACCAACCACTGTTCACAAAGGTATTTTTGTTAATGGTCAATCCAATCATATTCTTAATCGAATTGACATTCGGGATGGATTCCGAGGGATTACTGCCTATCAATATTGGAACCAAGGAGCACTATTGTTTGCGTCGCATCTTGATATATCGAACTGTGACATAGGACTACTGGTATACGGAAAAGGTACATATTTGAATGCATGTAACTTTCATGATAATCGGATAGGGTATCAACATGAACTCCCGACGTTCAATAGTAAGGTGAATGCTTCAGATTTTTCACAGAATGATGAGTATGGGGTATACTTCAATAATGCTGCAGGAGATCTACGTGCAAAAAATTGTGAGTTTGATCAAAATGGAATTGACGGAATTCGTTTTTCTGGAAATGCGAGTTTTGCGCCTAGCTGTGGTTCAGCCAAAAATAATGGGACGAACGGGATTTATTTGGGAATATACTCCCGATTGTTCATGGACAACTCGTATGAAAGTCAGGGTGCAAGCATGAATGTCGTGGGCAACCCAATCAGTATAAAAGCGGGTCTAGCCAGAGACATTTACCTAAATGAGGGTAAAAATGATATCAAATCTCTACCATATAATGGCGGCCATAGAGATATAAATGGTACCATATTTGTTCTGAACTCCAGCCCGATTTTCAAACAAGGAACAGAAAACCACTGGAATGATCGCAATGTTCCTTGTATTGGAAAGTCACCTGCCTATGGTACGGACTACCAACTCACGGGAATCACAAATGTTCCTATTTATTATACGGACGCAGTTAGATTTTGCCCCCCAGCGATGTGTTCAACGGGCCCTGGTGATGACGGTGGGAATGGTGGAATGAATAAAAAAGGGTCGAACTCGAGCACTATCATTACTACCAAGAGCTTCAAAGGAGTAGAATTAGGTCAAGCCATAAACATCGCGACCGATGAAATGGAGATGATGGATGAGAGCAAAGATGATTTAATGGCGTTGAATCTATTCTATGAAATACTGGGCTATGATTACAAAGAATTGAGTGACGTGGATATTGACTATTTGGATTTGGCATATGCACGGCTGATGACCACATTCCACCATGCATGCAGTACAGGGAAGATTTCCACAAATCCACAAAATGGCAATTCAGGAAATGATCAATACCTCAAGATGCTACCTGAAGCTTCGAAGAGAATGCAGTTTTTGTCTGGTGAATCTTTCGAAACGAATCAATTTCTCATAGATCAAGCACTTTCACTACATACCCTGGGTGTACATAAAAATGCTTTGGAAATACTTGCCAAAATAAATACAGGTAAATTGTTATCAGACCAAAAAATCCAGCAGAAAGGTATAATTGATTACTATTCTTGTATGATTTCTGCTCAAGATGATGTGCTTTCTGGGCGAATCGGATTTGAGGAATTTGAAGAAAGCTTCCTCCAATGTCAATCGGAAAAATACGGACAGTTGAAGGTCTTCAATAGAGATGAAGATGCAGTGACTATCGATCCAACGGAAGTTAAAGTGTATCCTAATCCAACGAATGATTTATTGAGTATAGAGATCCCAGTAAAACCTGAAGGGCAAGTTGGTCTTGAAATATTTGATATTCAAGGACGTCAAATGATCAGTAGCAGGCCAACGGTTTTAAGCTCTACCAAAACTTCAAAATACCAGGTAAGTATGGGTGACTTACCAGAGGGAATCTATTTTCTTAGGCTTAAAATTAAAGAACAATACTTTTTTCATAAAGTCATAAAGCTATAAGAAAGATTATGAAGTGATTTAATTCTATTTTGAGAGATTGCTGGAAAACACTATTTTTTCACGGTTATCCTTTGAAATAAGTCACAAGACTACTCAAAGGTTGACTACAATAACAAGCATTATTAATATTTTCTTTGTGAATTCTTGGCGAACTTTGCGCCTTTGCGGTTAAAGTCAACATCTCATTTAGAAAAATAACAATGTGATTTTAAATCACTTCAAAGTATTGTTTGATTGATTAAAGTCTGAGATCAGATTTGTATCAGGGAGGCAGAAGTCTAACATTTGATTTCTGTCTCCTTAATTTTTCACCTATATTTTTTTGTCTGAATTTTAAAACTGAACCTCAAAAGTCAATTTCGAGAGAAATGGGACAATGATCGCTTCCCATTATTTGAGTATGAATCTTGGAATCTTTGATTTGCTCTTTTAATGTCTTATCCACTAAAAAATAATCAATCCTCCATCCTACATTTTTGGCTCGCGCTCCGAAACGAACACTCCAAAACGAATATTCGACTTTCTCAGGGTACAATGACCTGTAAGCATCCACAAATCCCTTCTTCATTATAGCGGTGATACCATCGATTTCCACCTGAGTATATCCACTCGTCTTATTGTAGTTTGGCTTTGGTCGAGCAAGATCTATTGGCTGATGAGCTACATTGAAATCTCCAGTGACAATGGTTGGCTTTTTCTTACGCAATTTGGCCAAGTAACTTCCAAAAGCCTTATCCCAAGTTGCTCTATATTCCAGCCTTTTCATTCCTGCACCACTATTCGGTACGTAGACATTGACCATATATAGTTCGTCAAATTCTGCGCAGATCACTCTACCTTCATTGTCATGTTCTTTTTTACCTATGCCAGTGGTTATAGATATTGGTTCCTTCTTACTAAATATAGCTACTCCAGAATACCCCTTTTTTTCGGCGGACACGCAATTGATCTTATAACCTTTCAGGTCTTTTAGTGCTTCTAGTACCTGATCATCCTGCGCCTTGGTTTCTTGGATGCAATAAATATCTGCTTTAGATTTTTTTACCTCATTCAAAAAGTCTTTTTTGACGGCAGCTCTAATTCCATTTACATTCCAGGATACTATTTTCATTTTTCGTTGTTTTATCTTTTTCCTATTTGACAAAAGTATCATTTTTCTAATCAACTGTATTTAATTGTTTTTGCAAATTTTAAATAGCACTCCAGGCAAACAGGCTTGTGAATTATTACTATTTTCCTCTCCTGAGAGGTGACATTTATTTGTCTCGCCGTCACAATCCATGTCTTCACATATTATTCGAATAAAGAACAAAACAAAATGAAACGACTTATCCTTCCCATTTTAGCATTTTCAATTTTTACTTTTTCATCTTGCTCTGTCATGAAAGACCTGGGACTCAAACCTTCTCACCTGGAAACGGTAATGGCATTGAAAAACATCTTGGACAGCAGTACTTTCAGAGCACTAAAAACATTAAAGAATGTAAATGATGGAGGAATAGAAGGAGCCCTGCCAAAAGAAGTGGGAACGGTATTAAGAACATTGAAAACCGTGGGATATGGTAATGAAGTGGACCAAGTAATGAACTCGATAAGCAGCGCATCAAAGGTCATGCTGACGGAGAGCGAAGGAATAATAGGAGATGCCATTAGTGAATTGAAATTTACCGATGCTGTAGCTGTAGTTTTGGGAGGTGAAGATGCAGCAACCAATGTCCTCAAAAGAGCCATGTACGATACTGTAAAAAAACGATACAGTGCTAGAATGGAAGAGGAATTGGGAAAAACAGACGCACTTACATATTGGCCAATAGCCGCTGGAGCATACAATATCTTTGCAAAGAATAAAATGGAAGGCTCGCTACCAGACTTTTTGGCTGAGCGATCTGTAGATGCTCTTTTTCTGGCGGTGGGCAAACAAGAAGCCAGCATTCGGACGGATTACAAAAGTCTTGGAAATAGTGTAGTGACCAAGGTGTTTGATTATTATACCAAGAAGCAATAGACTTGAGTCATCTGAAACTCATATTTTGCACGTCTATTGCAAGTTGTAAATATGAGACAGATAAAATTTGAAACTAAACACCGAGGAGGGATTTGGGAATACCATTTTTGCCCGAAAGGTGAAGTTTTTTCAACAGGTCTGAGTGATCATCATTCAATTTATGAGGCATTACTAAGAAAAGCGAAGGGAGAAATATATTATTATGACTTCTATGAAAAATATAATATCTCTCTTGATATTAACAGTGAAAAGAGACTTCTTTATATGCTTTTGGTATGGCAGCTGACTAAGAACAATCGATTACTTGGTGTTGGTAGTAGAGAGAGTGAGCAGATTGAACATGGTCTTAAAAAAACACCTTCTTTTATAAATTGGGAATATATATTAGAGCATAAATCAACAACAGAAGAAAACGACACATTGAAAAATATTGGATTTCAAACTCCAATTTCCCCGTTTAACAGGTCGAAACTTGATAAATCCCCGTTAAAAAAGTCTGGACTTTTTGAAATAGAATCCTTTAATGAATTGGTCAACTTTTTTGAACCCGCGTCAGATGTATTCAAGCTGGTAAACTTATATGCGACATCCAGACCGGATGCAATAGTGGATAAATTACAAAAGGATGAAAAACCAGATATTAAAACATTGATGATTAATGAAGATATATTTATTGGTCTATTGATTGGAGATGAGCCAGGTTATTTGGATTACTTACTTATTAAATCCAAGCAAGAACTAAAAAATCTTCTCGACCCTATTCTGGAAAAGATAAATGGCTTTGCTAAAGAATATCAGACCAATATTCAAAATATCAAAAATCTAAATGAAATAACTCAACTTATCGAGTTGAATCTAGAAAAGTACGACTTGGAACATTAAATAATTTATCGTTTTCTTTTTTTGAGTGTACTCTATATCCTTGTATTTTGTGGAATCAAGAAACAAATTTAACATGGACCTTTCTTCAAACGCCAAAGACATATGTGCACAAATCAACCCAGAAACCAAGTTGGGGGATTTACGAAAAATTGCCAAAAACATCAAAAAAGACCATGAGTTGGCAATGGAACTGTGGTCTACAGGTCAAATGACACACCGACTGCTGGCAATCCTCATTATGGACAAAAAACTTCTTTCTCAAGCGTTGATAGACAAACTTGATTCGGACATTCAAAATCATGGACTTGAAGATCGAAACCAACTGATAGATTGGCTCATGGCCAACCAACTATCTAAGGACAAGAAGACCATTGCACTGATGGAATCATGGGAAAATAGCTCATCTGCATTGCAAAGAAGGGTGTTTTGGTATTATCAGGCCAGACTGAGGTGGATGGGAAATGTCAATCACACGAATACAGAAAACCTATTGACCTCATTAGAAGCAAATATGATGAATGAACAACCCGAAGTACAATGGGCCATGAACTTTACTGCGGGTCAAATAGGTAAATGGCAAGAAGAATATCGCGATAGATGTATTTCCCTGGGAGAAGAATCGGGGCTTTTCAAGGACGAAGTAGTGCCGAAGGGTTGTACACCAAATTATTTACCGAAATTCATACCCATTGAAGTTGCCAAATTGAAAAAGTAACCTTGTTGAAAAGATTTGACGATCTATTTTATATTTCAATACCTTTTGGTCTTCTGTGGGCAGATGAGAGAAGCGTTGAAGAGGCACCTAAATTGTAATCAACTAGCCACTAATACAATGCTAAGACCTCTTGCTCCGTTTATGAAGACTGATAGATCAAATTGAATGAAAAGGATAAAGAAACTTTTAAAATACCTGGGAATAATAATCCTCGTTTATCTTTTCTTATGCTTGTCCACTCCTTTCAACAACTTCTTGAAAAAAAGATCCATAAAGAATCAAATCAATTATTTGTCCGACATCTTGGATGCTGGGTATGATGACAAATTGCAAGAAAGGTTTCCAGAAGGAAAATTGTTCAGCAATTCAATCCTGGCACTGTCAATTATAGAATTTTGTGAAAACAATAGCCTTGCACTAGAAAAGTATTCAATAATAGTTGACAAGTGCGTAGAAAGAATCCTTTCAGATCAGGCACTAAACGCTTTCGATCCTGGTATTAAGCCGAAGTACGGAATGTTTTATAATGGGTGGACAAATTATGTGCTGGCCAAATATCAAAAAAGTGAATTATTCAAATACTCATCTATAAAACCAAATATCAAAAAGGAATCTGAAATAATACAAAAGAGAATAATAGCCGAACAGACAGATAGTTTGAGCGTATTGGATACTTATTTAGGTTCAAACTGGCCTGCCGATAATCTTATAGGACTAATCTCAATTGATAATGATACGCTCCAACAACAATGGCTTAATAAAATATTCGAATCGGCGGAACACGAATCAGGATTGATCCACCATTCTGGCGGCTTACCGTTCGAAATCAGGGGCTCCTCACAAGCGATGATGTCATTCTGCCTGAACGAAATGGAATACAGCCAAGTGATAGAATATTGCCAGAAGTTCGAAGACCTATTTATTGATGAGTACTTGGGAGTTCAATTGGTTAAAGAAAGTGAAGATGGTTCAAATCATATGGATGTAGATTCGGGACCAGTAGTCTGGGGATATGGAGCTTCGGCTACTATAATGAATATAAAAACCCAAGCAAGCCTGAAGAATAAAAATTCAAAACGAACTTGGGCGATTATGAATTTAATATCATGTCCAATCCATATTTTTGGAAGTAAATATTACCTATTCAAGCAAGAACCGATGCTTGATCTATTCATGTTGTGGGGAAGTGTGGAGGTTTTCAATATGCAATTTGAAGACCGAGAGGAGCAAGTCATTAGTGCAGAAAGAACAAAAGCCTCTAGAACGACAAACTCAGCCATTTTAGAGGACACTACTACCATTACACTTGAATATTTTGGGTTTATGTGCGATTGTCCACAATGGCTTCCTATTGAAGACCAAGTTCGTTATAAAAACAGTCTTGAATCTGGAAATGCGATTTCGGCAGACTCCCTATTTATTAGATTGGAACCTTTTAATGAAGAAACGATCAATCCATTTGACTTGACGGATAAAGATACCAAAGATTATGTTTTTGAATTTAAAGGTCAATTTTATAAAGAGCGAAAAAAGTGGATGAGCGAGGATGGAATTGAGTATAATACAAGGGTATTCAGATATTTTGATTGTAAATTGATAAAATAAAATGAGCCTATTAGCATGAATAAATTTGATCGTGTAATTTCTACCTTGATCCTGCTGCAAACCAAAAAGATCATAAAAGCAGGGGCAATTTCTGAGAGATTTGGCATTAGCTTACGCACAGTATATCGAGATATCAGTACGCTAAAAAAGGCAGGAATTCCGATTATTGGTGATCCTGGTGTTGGATATTCTATAGTGGATGGTTATCGTTTTCCCCCTACAATGTTGAATGAAGGCGAAGCTGCAGCACTACTTACTGCTGAAAAATTTATTGGCAGGATAACTGATAAAGACACGCTGGCCAATTATTCCAGTGCCATGCTAAAAATCAAGGCAATTTTGAGAAGCTCCGAAAAACAATCTTTGGCTGTATTGGACAATTCAATTGCCATTTCAAATTACAACAATTGGGAAAACAAACCCTATCTTCAAGACCTCTTCAAAAGTATCGCTTCCAAGAATATTCTTCACATTCAATACAAAAAAGCGAATGGTACAAGCTCCGAGCGAAATCTAGAGCCGATCGGTTGTTATCACCACAACAACAACTGGTACTTGGTAGCTTTCTGCCGACTAAAAAAGGACTATCGCACATTCAAAATGAATAGAATAGTAGACTTGGAGGTTCTTGATCTCCATTTTGATTCCGAGCACATCAGCTTGCAGAAGTTTATTGATCAACAAGATGAATCCTGGAAAGAAGAACAGCGATTTCACAATATAGAAATTGCATTCAGCGAGACTTTTGTGAAGTTTGCAGAAAGACGAAAGTTTTATTTTGGTTTTGTAGAACAGCATACTGATGGCGAAGTTGTAAGAATGAAATTTCTCAATTCTTCTCTTGAAATAATGGCTCGTTGGTTGCTTCAGTTCGGAGATCAAGCTACCGTTATTGCTCCCGAAGAATTAAAAGATCGACTAAAAACCCTGGCGTCACAACTTTACAAACATTACCATTAAAAATACTACAGCAGTCGTTCTATCTACACCCGATAATTAATGAAGTGATGTATTTCTACTTGAAGTCTTTTGATAAGTTTAATATAGATTATAAGACATAAGGTACTCAGAAACAATGTTTAAAATTCACCTAACTGTACGTTGAATTCTATCCACATTGCTAATAATAACATGCAAAGTATTGCGTCTCAATGTTCTGACTTCAGGGAAGTCACCTTATTTCAGCACTTAGATTTGTATCAATCGAACCCGTAGGGCGTCGCCTTAGTTTTATCTCTTAGAGAAATCCAATATCTCGTAAAGTTTAATTATTTCTCAATGTCATACCATAGACCTTAGGCGATTATGCTCTATGGAAATAGTTGTATGCATTAAATTCTTAAAGTAGAATTAATAAACAAACCTCAAAAACTTGCTGACATACAGTTGTCATAAACCCAATCTATTTTTGCATCGCAATTAAAGGGAAAGAGTCCCAATTATTCACGTTTTAAATAAAGAATCATGACAATGACAACACAAGAAGTAGCCAATAGACTAGTAGAATTATGCCGAGAGGGCAAATATGAACAAGCAATTAAGGAATTGTATTCTCCGGACATCGTTTCGGTAGAAGCAGAAGGTGCACCGAATAGAATTGTGAAGGGCTTGGAGGCTATAGCTGAAAAAGGTGCTAAATTTGAAAGTATGTTGGAAAAGGTAAATTCCAGTTTTATTTCTGACCCTATTGTAGCCGAAAATTTCTTCTCTTGTACCATGTTGATGAATGTCCAGATGAAAGGAGTACCAGTGGCTGTAGACATGGATGAAATTTGCGTTTACAACGTCAATGATGGTAAAATTGTAAAGGAACAATTCTTCTACACACCACAACCACAAGAGGCATAATCGTATTTTGACAAGCTCGAAAAACAAACGTTTTTCGAGCTTTACTTCATATCCCAAGTAGCTCCTAAATGACCACGATCATACCTATTTGTTCCAACGATTCGATAGCTTGAAAATGATGTTTGCCTAGTGCAACTTCTTTATTATTTCTGAGGTACTCTTTTAGCACAAGTTGAGCTGACCCGTGATTGTCAATGCACTCTAACATGGATTGAAAGTTTACTTCTGGCAATTGACTCGATAAATAATTGAGCTTATCTATATGTTGACCATTCTTCACCTCAAGCGATTGGTGCGGCAAAATTCGAAAATTATTCAAGCTTTTAGGGCGAATGTTTCGACTATACCAAAAGGGGTTATTATTAAAACGCTTCTCAAGTGCGTAATAGGTCTCTTTTTGTAGAAGATACTCATCGAAGTCGTCTTTACATTTTTTATCATATTCATCCAAAGCATTAGTATTGCCATTGGCCCAAGCATCTATTTTTCCTGCTGCAGATATTCCCATACGAATACCTTTTAATATTCCAGCTGAGGACAGTGGGTCATAACTCATGGCCGCATCTCCCACAGCAAGCCAATTATCACCCACTGTTTTTTGAAGGATTTGAGTTTTTGCAGATTGAGTAAATGGTTTGTCATTAGGCTTGTATTGAGCCCACTTTTTACTCGTATGCTTACTCTCTTTAAATCGATTCTTCCAAAATACTGCTTGATTCTCACCTGAACCAGTAAAAACCGTGGCATTAGTCATAAATGTAGCCACTACATCTCCCGAAGGTAGTTGTACAGAATACCACCATCCATCTGGTATCGTCTCGATCAGAAGTTGACTTTCTGTCTTGGGTCGAATTTGTGTTGGCTTCATTACCTGAGCAATTCCAATCAGATCATCATACGCAATTTTATCCGCCCCAAGAATTTTAGAAAACTTGCTATTTCTGCCACTTGCATCTACTACAAAGTGGGCTTCAAATTTTTGGTTTTTTGCAATGATTTCCCAACCTTCCTCATTTCGAATTAATGCACTTACTCGGCAATCGGTCTCCATTGCAATATTCTGACTCGTACAGTATGTCGCCAGTGCAGAATCAAATGCAGGACGGGATAGTATGATACCATCTCCATAAGGGTTGAAAATCGATGATCGGCTCAATAGTTCTTCTTGACCCCAAGCCCCCTCTACACCGATACAGCGAATGCTATTATTATCAACTAGATGATCTGGAATATTGAGGTTTTTGATGAAGGTTAGAGCTGAAGCACTTAGATGTTCACCAGCACGTTGCTTTGAATATGTGCCCGCTTCGAGGACAAATACATCATGATTTAGCTGTTTTAATGCTATGGCTGTGAATAATCCAGCTGGACCTCCTCCAATAATTGCAATTTTCATGAGTGCATAATATGCTTAATATATGAACAAAATACAGGTAGTTTCCCGATTTTGATTAAGGTATAAATACCTAATTTGCCTTACTTCAATCACATTTAACACTTGATTCTAAAGCATTTTTGAATAATATTCTAAATTTAGCTAATAATAGAATTGTCCACAATAATATTTTTATTGTTTATCATTGTCCACTTAGGTATTAAGTGTTTATATTTTGACGGTGAAAAAAGGTTACTAAGTTCGATTCCTATAGTTCTAATTTTTTATATAAATAACGTGTAATGAAAAACCACAGACATTCTCCTATTGCCAGTATTGGTAGTAAACGATTACTTATTGTATCTGCATTAATTATTTTTGGAATTGGATTCCTTACCCACTGCGGACCTTCTACAGAACCAAGTCCAAAGATGAAAGTCGATTCCGACATTATAACAGCGGATATTCAAAGCCCAAGTGATACCATGTTTATTACGAACACTGCTTGGCAAGTACCTCATGATGTATCCTCATCAAATCCGACTCAAGCAGAATTGGCTCGTTTTGCCTGGAAAGAGTTCATCGCCTTGAATTGGCCTTCCAGCTACAAAACAGATGGTAAGCGAGGAACTCCTGATATGACAAAAACTGCGCTGGACTTTGCACGGGTTGGGCAAGATCCGAATCTTCCATTGGTTTGGCAGACATATATGCATCGGGTCGAGTTATTCCCACATGATCAAACCAAATTTCCGACTAGCTTTGATGTTCCCCCTCATTATTACTACGAAGATGACATTCCTAATCTTGAGAATCCAGGGACATTTCTAACTTCACAAGACACAATATTTAATAACCTTGATGAAACTTCTGAAATTAACTTGTGTACGGTATTCACAACTGGAGATTCTACTGCGCCAGGAGCTGATAGCAGTGCGCCAACTGCAAGTTTTCTGCCAGGTGCGCCAAGGCGGGTTATTTATGAAGCAAAGGCAAATAGGGTATTTTACGAATATGTGAGAGACAATGAACTGTATGATACGCTAGTTAAAAAAGGATTTGTAGATTTTACCAATCGTGCAATTAGTAATGCTACACCTGCTGATACTTTTGGTGGCGTATATCCTTGTCCACCAGGTGTTGATTCATTGATTTGCTTTCCTCATGGTGTGGCTAGCTCTACGGGTTCTGAAGGCTCAATCGAGGTAAAAGCATCATGGAGACAACTATCGGAAGCAGAATTCAATAGTGGACGATTTCTTACGGCTCCAATTATATACTATCGACAAGGTACACCTACCAATTTTAATGACCCGACGGTTTACTATCAAGTTGTTTCTGGAGAAGTTACTGCTACAGAAAGACCCTTTGGTCTTGTTGGACTCCACATTATTCATAAGACCCAGCATGTACCAACGTATGTATTTGCTACATTCGAACAAGTGGATAATCTGAATGACACCTTGCCTGACAATGATCTCTTCCTTTACAATAGAAATTGGAATGTTGTTGTGGATAGTAGCAAACAAGTAATCAGAAATAGGATTCACAATATTACTTCTACTACAATGGCTGTTAATGCTCAGGTACATGCACAGGTTAAAGCATTGGATGCCAATTCTGTGTGGCAATACTACAAATTAATTGGCACACAAGGACCAGCCTCAAATAATCAGGATACTACTAATTATCTACTTGCTAATATAGTAACTGAAACGAATGAAGTATTGGCAAATTTTGTAGGGACTCTGGATAAAACCAATGGAGTAATCGCCAATCCTAATGGAGTGAATGTACACAAGGGAAGCAATTCATTTGTAATGGGTGGATGTAAAGGTTGCCATGGTAATTCTCAAAAATCTGATTTCAGTTTCATTACTGCCGATGGCCCGTTTGATGAAGTAGATGTAGTGAATCAACCATTGCTTATTCAAGATCCAACTCAAACGGGGGGTCCGCTTGTCCCCTCAGGTACTGTAGTCTCATTTTAATCGTCAAAACTTAAAACAAAAAAAATGTCTTTAGATCAAGTTAAATATATTAGAATTTCGCCCGGCATCGGTATGGCCAGGGTAGGTAATAGTGATACGGATTTTATTGGACCAGAGACCCCTGGTATACCACCCGCACCACAAAATGGAGAATTCAAGGATGCAGAAGGAAAAGTAAAGCCCATGTCTGCTCGATTCAGAGTGTATGGTTACAATCTTCTTGGAGAAGCCATCATGGAATTAAATTTGGACAATCCTGACGTGACCGAATTGGACTGGCAAGTTCACATGGCCAACAAAAAAGCAGCCAATTATGCATTTCAGGGAAAGTTTGGTTTTAAATCCTCTGATCTCCGAAACCCTGGCGTTCAACCAGGTTTGCCACCAGATGAAAGAGATCAATTGATAATCGATCCAGGAGTAGTATCGATTAGTGGAAAAAGTCAACCACGAAAACCAATGACCGCAAATATTTTTGATGGAAAAGTAAATGGACCGATTCAAGGAACTGTTCCTATTCCTAAAAGTAATTTTCTAGGGCATTATGGCGAAACAGGGAATATTGATGTATCATATAGTCCATTGGCTGTTACAATTGGATGGTTAAAAACGGATGACTCTGGTAGATTGGTGATAGTAGGAGGAAGAGGTGAAGCTGGTTCTCTTACCAACCCTTCAACCATTATCCAAAAAGGCCCTGGTTCTTATAATGAAGCATCTGGAGGAGGATTGAATACAGACCCAAATTCAAACGGTAATCTTTATTTCAATAACCCTGGATGGTATGATGATACTGGAGGAGGATCTGTAAATGCCTCTGTGACGTTTAATACAACAACTGGCCCAGTGACACTAACATCAATGGGATCACAAACCTTGGGGAATGGTGTTACGATTGACGAAAAAAATAAACGGGCCTGGATAGGTGTAGCACCACCAAAGTTTGTTCCTTCAATGGCGAATGTTGTGTCATTAGCCGACCTTCAATACAACATTTTTCCAGAAAAAGACCCTGCAGCGGGAAGCATTTATGCAGCAACTTTTGGACAAAACGGTGAAATAGATCTTCATCATTCTGCTAAGGGAACTACTTTTGTTAAAGAATCGATTGTATTACCGCCAGCGAGAGCCTATGCTAATCCAGCAATAACCTCTTATAATAATCATTTGTTCTGTGCTTTTAATTCAGTTGGGTCAGGAGTTCCAAATGTTGTAGGCCTGGCCATTTCCGATGATCCGACCGACCCTTCGAAATTCAACTATTATTTCCAAACAACCGATGTACAGACAGACTTTGGACCATCTATAATAGCATATAATTCAAAAATTATTTGTGCGGTGGTGGCCAATAGCCGTAGTGCTTCTCAATTCGCCAACCAAGTCGTAATAGGACAGACAACTGTGGATGATCGAACAACTTTTACGTTCAATCCAATTACTTTGAAATTAGCAACTCCTACAGGATTTGAGGATTTTGGTTTCGTGCCTATACAATCTGTTGCAATTTCGGCATATAATGGCCAACTGTATCTTGCATTCAGTGTCAATGGAGAAAGTTATCTAGGTGTTCCATCTACAACTGTAGCTTTCCAATTCAATATGCAAAGAGTTGGACAGACAGGTATTACAAATAATTTACCTCCGTCCATCGCAGCTTATGACGGTCGGTTATATTATGCTATTACGGATTCAACAAATACGGTTCAATATGGCTCTCTCAACTTGAATGGGCCTCAAAAGCCACTTAATCCGAGTGCAACTGACAAAACACCACCGTTTGACATTACATTTCAACCTGTAAATGGAGCTGTTCCATCCAATTTGGGACCAGCCATCTCAGAATTCAATGGAAAATTGTATTGTTTGGTGGTCGATAGTTTAAGTGGATCAGTGCCTTTTAAAAGTTATCTCTATACAAAAACGCCTTTGTTGCATCTAAATGCTACAGGAAAAGTGGATGATGTCCCTCCAATAGAACAAGAACCTCCCTTTAGCGCAGCAGTAGCTTCGTTTGATAGTGGAGACGCTCAACCAGCGCTTTGTTCTTTTGAAACAGTAAACTTTTACAGAGATATTCTTCCTGTTTTGAAAACGGTTACAGATTATGCCTATGTCAATGAGTTGGCATTTGATGGTCATGGACCTGCCACACAAGCTAACTTTGTGAGGTCGACATATGAGTCAAGTTTGGGAAATCCGGATTCAGCCAATATCACAACGAGAAATCATGTTTTTCAATTTATTCGCCCAGGAGAATGGGTCACTGAAGTCCCTCCACCACCTAATGATTTTGAGAATTCTATTGTGCAAGGAGAATCAACTATTGTGCCCGCACAAGAAGACCAGCAAGGCTCCTTGATGCCTCACTTGGCAGGAACGGGAGGTTCGGTAGATGAAAATATTTTTAATGGCACCAAATATCCTGGTCAGTGGTTGAGTCTTACTCGACATCAATTGGCTAAGTTTCAAAAGTGGGTCAACGGTCAATTTATTACTGGAACACCATTGCCAGCTCCGACACCTGTTGATGACCTTCCCGTTGGAGAGCAACCGGACAAATTGGATTTGGCCGCACTGGAACTAACAGTCGGAGGAGGTTTTCATCCAGGAATTGAATTGACTTATTACATGGCTTACCCAGAGTATTTTTGCGAACCCTTCCGATTTACGGACTCGATAGCAATTCAAAGTAATCCTCCAACCAGTGTGGAAGTTACCCCTGGTTCTATTGCTGGATATATGTCGATACCTTGGCATGGAGACTTCTGGTCATGTAATACAGATTTCTGGCCTCCACAACGTCCAGATATAGTAGTGCAGGATATTGACGGTGTACCAACTCCAGTGAATTGGTTCCGAAGTAGCGCCTTGCAAATACCTGAGACCGCTTCTTCTGTTACGAAGTGGTTGCATGGAGAAAATCCCGATCATTTTGATGGGAACCATACGACTTATCAAACATTCTTGAGATATTGGTCTTACTTCGGATTTGTTACTGTTCCAACTAGCCCTCCTCTTGAGGACGAACAAGAACAAATAAGGGTAGAGACGGAAAGAAATAGTACGTGTCTCGATGGGCCTACTCCTCCGACATGTCCCGCAGTAAACCCCGTAGCTTCAGCTCCAACTGCAGAAAAGGCACTAACAGTTGAGAATGGAAGGTTTACACTTCGTGGAAAAATTCTTAGAAATAACTTAGGCGTCGAAGGACTACATGTCGAAGCTTTTGATCATGATCATTTGAGCAAAGATGATAAGTTAGGAAATGCAACTACGGGTGCAGATGGTTCATTCAGTATTCAATTCAACCAGTCTGATTTTTCAAGCTGGGGAATGGACAAACGGCCTGATGTGTATTTCAAGATTTATAAAGACGAAGAATTGATTTTGACAACGAAAGATAAAGTGATCAGAAGTTTAGATGAATTGAGAGATTTGTTAAATATCAACTTACCTTAAAATAAAATGTGTATTTGAAGCAAGTGTACTTAACTTTAACTGTTAAGTATACTTGCTTTTTTTATTTGCTTAATCCTCCTTAGTTAGGTTACTATTGCCTCGGATAAATAACTGTCCATTATTCTGAATCAATCCGTTAGGCCCAGGATTATTATTATTTTCAAAAACGTCGACATTTTTCAATATCAAAACTCCATTATTAATAATAGCACCACCTGGATCAGATTCTCCAGAATACATCTTGATGTGATCAAGCTCAAGGCTTCCAATGTTGGTGATATTAAATATTGGGCCATCTACATTAGAAAAAATATTGAATGAATTACCCACACCAGGATTAATAATTAGTTCTTTATCAATAATAATCGTTGAATCCAGATTGATAGATTCTGAAAATATATCAGAAGAAATAGCAATTACATCTATTGGGTCGGCACAAAGAATTTGTTGTTTTAATGAACCAAAGCCATCTGAGTTTGTGCTGACTACTTCTGATGCACATGGCGTACATGTGATATCAATATCCCATCCATCTCCAGTAACAGCTTGATCACTTCTGAATCGAAGTGTGATACAACCACTTTCATTGTTTGCTGTAAATGGACCAGGTTCTGTGGTTCCATAATACCCTCCAGCTGGAAATCCTGCTTGAGTAGCTCCATTTCCACTATCGAATAACGGACTGTTGGTAGAGTTTCCATTGTGTATATAAAGTGCGTCCCAATTACTTTCTATTTCTATTAAATTAAACGTAAGCACTACACCTTCATCAGAAGAGTCAGGACATATCACCACCGTCATGTCTTCATTATTAGAATAGTTAGATGAGGGACCGCCAGAATCGTAATGTTCATCACCACAACTAAATTTATTTACTTCTGCACTGTCTATTTTCACGCAATTATTTTCATCCGTTACAGTGACGGTATATACACCTTCTTCCAGATTGCTAATTGATGAGGTAGTTGCTCCTGTTTCCCACAAATAGGTAAATTCTCCAGTACCACCAGATGCAAAAACTTCTAAAGACCCATTATCTCCATCGATATTGGTTGCATCTTCTATCGCAAATGACAGCATCATCTCTGAAGGTTCTGATACGATTCCCACTTTTACCAATTGTTCTACACCATCAGAAATGGTGACTCTGTATATTCCTCCATTCAGATTAGTTCTATTTTGGGTTGTAGCACCATCACTCCATAAATAGGTATAACTTCCACTTCCGCCTATTGGAAAAGTATTTATTTCGCCATTTGCTTCGCCATTGCAAAGAATATTAGTCTTAGTAATTGTTGCTTGAAACTGTGTTGAAGGAGGATTTATTTGGACCGCATTAGAATTGGCATTTGCACTATGAATTCCACTACTGACGGCTGCTTCATTGATTACCAACAGTTTCAAATTTGTTACGGTAAAATCATCAATCCACCATCCATTGCCACCCACTGCCTGATCGCAGTTCATCTGAAACCTTATCAATGCATTTTGTCCAGAATAGTCATCCAAATCGATCACCGTATTGATGAATCCATTACTATTGCCGCTAAAGCCAGGTATTGAATTGAAAATGATGTTGTTGTACCCATTATTGGTCATTTTTGGCCCTAAGTCCACCCACTTGCTTCCTTGGTCTGTTGAGATGAAAACTTGTCCACCATCCCAATTATTTTCTGTATCATATTGATGATAAAAAGCCAATTCTGATCCAGCTCCCAGTCCCACTTCAACTGCTAAATCCAATTGGGCTGTTCCTACAGTATTATTATCAGGAGCAAACCATGCAGTAGTTCCACTAAATGAAACTGTCGATTGAGTTGCCCAACTTGTGCTACCTGAAGATGCGGTAGTCCAATTTCCTGTGCCAGATTCTTGATCATCATAAATATCCGAAAGCACATATGATATTCCTGCCTTCACCTCAAGTACAATGTCAAACGTATCTGATTCTGTTGCCAACAAATCGAATAGTGGAAAGCTTATTATTCCCGCAGACTCTGTTCCTCCGTCAGAAGCTGACACAAAAATTATATCCTGAGGAATGGTGTCGGTCAATACGATATTGGTCAAATTGGAATCTGGAAAATTATTTTCTACGATGATTTGATAAGATATCTGATCCATTTCTTCTGCAGAGACAGAAGTGGTTGATTTTTTTACATTCAATGAACATGTAGGAGGCAAATCAAAGGCTTCGGTACCATCTGATCTACTAGTTGATGCTCCTTGGTCTGCACTATATCCCAGTCCTCTTACTGCAAAAGCATTCCAAATCAAGCATTCATTTGCTCCTCCGTTCAACATCATATCTGCCTCTAAAATGGCGTCTCTTCCATCCACAAATCCAGGACTACAGGTTTGTAATTTCATTCCTTCCATTACCAAATCCATCGCCATATTATTTCCACCGGTGCCATTATAAATATCTGGATCGAATCCATATTGATCGATTAATGCCCAGGTCATATCCCAAAGTATAGTACACCATACCGATCCTACTCCATGCGGCACACTTACTGTTTTTATCGTATTGTATGTCATCGGATTCACTCCAAAGTCTGTACTGTATGGATAAGGTCTAATACCATCTCCATTTGGTCCTTCACCGAAGAGCCAGGTTCCCATTCCTCTGGAGTCTGGTCCAGCATCCCCGCTTTCTATTGTCATGACCATGCCAAAGTAATCAGACCATCCCTCTCCCATTTGTTCTTGATTGCCAAGGCATCCTGCCGCTGCTGGTCCACCTGTCAAACGATTAGATATTCCATGACCATATTCATGAGCAATTACACCATTATCATAATCTCCATCTCTAAAATTGCCGTTCATGGTGCAGAGATACATCTGCATTCTTGGATTGCCTCCATCGGGTGGAGTACCGAAGTTTGCATTACATGTTCCAGAGCCGTCTTGCGCTTCACTTCGAACATAATCAGACCCCAGGCCATTAGCGGTATAATTTTCTTCTTGAAAATTTCCAGATGCTTCATCAAATCCATAGTTGTACCAGACGTCATGCATCAAATTTGTCCAGTAAAAGGTATTAGTTATTGAGGCGTCTATGTAGTCTGTAGGTGGCAGGTTTACATCCAAAGGGAATGAGAAATCCAAAGTAGCTCCACCATCTGCTCTCGCTGCATCTCCACCAGTAGGAGAATTTGTATTGTCATCATCTATGTAGGTATCTGTATTATTTCCTCTGGTTGTGGTGTATAAGGTTGTACCTATTGTATGCCATCCATTGGGAGATGCTGCTGCATTATCCAACCAAGGACTCATTTCCGATGTTCTTCCACCAAAATTTGGACTTTCTACTGGCCACGCAAAAACCTCATATGAGTTTGGTGCTGGGGACGCAGACCTTGATTCAACAGTTTTGGAATCGAAATGTGCATGATCATTTTCGCAAATGTGGCTTTTCTGGTTTGGCTTGCCATGATTACATTCTACTGTCCAATCTACTTCGACTATTATTTCTCCGGTGTTGGCATCAACAAGATAATTAGTATACCACGCTGTATTTACATCTTCTATAGCTAGCTGCCAGATCAACCGCAAGTCTGTATCGCTCACATAATAATACTCCAAACTACCAGGAATATCTCGAAGAGAAATGTTTGGGGCTCTCAGCTTTTGTTTATTAATGGCTCCAGTAGGTGTCTCTACGATAGTTACTAGTCCCGTATTGTCAAGGCCTTTTATTTGCACTACTCTTTCCAATGCTTGTTGTGCCGTAAGGGTAGGCTTTCCAATTACATTTTGATCTTTGGGACTTCTTTTAAATGTTTGTTTTACAATTACATTGTTCTTGTCTTTATAGTGTATTCCTCCTCTTGAATTGTAGACAGGAATCCCTTCTATCGACTGTTTAAAATAAGTATGAGTAATTCCCTTGGAAGTGTAGTGATCAGTAATATAAATTTCACCAGCAACAATATTTTTATCCGTTAAAGTCTGCTGTACAAATTGAACTTCTTTATGATCGATCTGAGCATGTGAAATTGAGGAAAAGAGAATCATTAAAAGAAGGGGACCAAGTAATCTTGACATAGAATTTCTATTTTGAAAGAGAAGAAATTAAGCCCTTGGGATAGACTGGTGGCGAAAATAAGAATTTACACAAAAGTAATTCACAAAGTGACCATTTATATCAAGCCACTAAATAAATAAGCGACAAAAGAAGCGCTTTTTTTAATTATGAGTTGTGAATATTTTATATGATAAGTCGTAATTTTTACTCTTTCAAAATATTACTGTTTCCTTGAATGGAAATTTGACCATTATTAAGAATCAAAGATTCTACATTTATCACCTCTTCATTTTGATAAACATCTACATTCTTAAGTATCAGTTCTCCATCATTGATTATTGCACCTCCATTCTGTAGAGTGCCAGATATAATAGTGAGGTAGTCCAATTCTAGCTGTCCGTTGTTTGTGATAAAAAATGCAGGTCCTTGTCCTGATGGGATAAGGTTTATATTATTTCCTTGTCCAATATTTAATTCCAAATCCTTATCAATTGTAATAGGGCTTGAAAGAGAAAAATTTTCTGATAACACACTTGCATCAATTGCAATTGAAGTAGCGGGGTCAGCACATAATATTGTTCTTCGAAGCGAACCCCACCCATCATCTTGGGTATTGCTCACTACATCGGAGCATAGAGTTTCACAAGAAATATCAACATCCCATCCCAGTTCTGTTACATAGGTATCGCTTCTAAACCTTAGCGTCAGGCATCCTGTCTCATCCGTAGATGTGAAAGGTCCTGGATTTGTAGTTCCGTAGTATCCACCAGCTGGGAATCCAGCTTGAGTAGCTGCATTGCCGCTGGAAAATTGCGGGCTATTGATCGAATTGCCATTGTAGATGTAGAGGGCATCCCAATTGGTTTCAACATCAAAATCATTAAAAGTAAGTTTTATGGCTTGATCTGGACTCGATGGACAGATTGTTGTCGTAATATCTTCTTGGTTGCCGTAATCCGATGAGGATCCTCCGGAGTCATAAAAATCATCTCCACAATCATGTTTTGTAGTGAATGGTCCGACAGTAACCCACGAAGAGTTTAATGTTTCTGAACATTTGGCTCTTACAAAAAAGTAATACGGTGTTCCACTTTCCAAATTATCAACCGCGACATTCAAGTCAGAGGTTTCATACGTGGTAGCAGGGATTGAAGATGAAGTATTGTATGCCCACTCATATCCATCACTTGGTGCTGGGTTTGGAGCAGTCCAGGACATATTGGCCGAATCAAATGAAACATCTGAAACCAGTACAGATTGTGGATAGGTACATACTGAAGAGGTCCCAATGGTATTGTTTTTCCATACTCCTCTGCCGTAGGTGGCAATGTATATTTCATTGGTTTGTTCCTTTATTTCTACTTCCGAAACTTGAACATTCGGCAGGTCTGTATTGTACAATACCCAGTCAGATGTAGTGTTGTTTCGATAATAAACACCTACATCCATTCCCACATATATGGTTTCATTGCCATCGTCATGGATAGCAATAGTATTGGCTGGAATGTTTGGAAGTGTACCAGAGATGTTGTCCCATGTTGTCCCGCCATTCGTAGATTTATAAACCTTATTTCCCGAAGAAAAATTTTGTCTTACAGCATAAAGTGTTTCTGGACTTGTAGGATGTACTTTGACCATAGCTGTATTATTTCCTGGCCCTCCTGGACTGGTCCAATTGGTGCCTCCATCGGTAGTCTTCCACATTTGTGACCCTCTACCGACATAGATATAATCAGAATTAGATGGGGCAATATCCGCATACAATAATGTACTGGTTGTAAGGCCGTCTCCTATTTTTGTCCAGGAATTCCCCTGATTAGTTGATTGATATACATTCTCATATCCCACGACTATGGTAGATGGGTTGGACGGAGCAAGTACATAAGGCGTAACCCAGGCCTTATTTTCACCTGATTCATCCGGGATGGCGTTGGATATATTGCTCCATGAAGATCCACCATTTGTTGATCTGCGAATATCTCCATAATATAAGCTACCATACAATACACTCGCATTGTTTGGATTAATGGCACAATCCATACCATCACCCCCAATTTCATCGCTCCAGTTTCCAGAATTGTTCCTCATTTTGGTGCCATTATCTTGCAATCCTCCAATCACCTTATTGTCTAATTCAGACACACCAATCTTATACAGTTGACTGATTACTAAATTAGAAGTACGGTCAGTCCAGCTATCTCCGTTATTTGTTGATTTATAGATTCCTCCATCATTTCCTTCCCAGAGTGTATTGTTGTCTTGCCATTCGAGTGCATGTTTGTCCGCATGTACTTCTTGCACACCTCCAGAACCATTCCAAGTAGATTTGATGGTCCAATTGACTCCACCGTCTGTGGATCTCCAATGATTAACTCCAGCTACATGGACACTATTGGCATCGTCTGGGTCTACAGCAATTACCAGATCATACCAGCCTTGACCATTCGAATCAGAACCAGAGGAACTCCAGCCTAGAAGGTTTGGGCTATTCGACTGTTCAGTATATGTCACTCCACTATCTGTCGACCTGAACACACCATTGAATCCACTTCCAGAGGAATTTGATGCCAGTGCGTAAACATAATCTTCTTCATCTGCTGAGGTTGCTAGTGCTATTCTATTTGTACCTGTAAGAGTATGTTCCAATGTCCAGGAATCTCCGCTGTTGGTAGATCTATAAATTTGAGTTTTGGTACAAGCGTAAAATGTATTCGATGTAGCTTGTGGTTTTAATTCTACATCATAGAAGTTGCCAGATTGTTCTTTTGTCCAAGAGGTTCCGCCATTTGTGGTTCGATAAATTCCATCGTTGGATGCCACTATCAAGGTATTTACATCATTTGGATGCATGACCATAGCTCTAATGAGGTTAGTACTACTTGTAGCCCAATTTAGTCCTGTAGTATTCCAGGTTGTACCTCCATCTGTAGATTTTAAAACGCCTATAGAATAGTTGTCTGATGCGTCTCCATCTCCAGTACCGATATAGACGGTTTGAGGGCTTGATGGATCTACAATTATGGCCGATACACCGATAGAACCGATATAATCAGAAATTGGTGTCCAGGAATCTCCGCCGTCGGTCGTCTTCCAGATTCCTCCACCAGCAGATCCGACATATATTATATCCGAGTCCGTAGGATGGAATCCAACAGATCCTACCCTACCAGTACCGGCGTATCCGCTGGTATTGGATGATGGGCCTAGACTTTCCCAGGCATTCGTTGACCGTTCTACAGATTGATGAGACTTGAGATATGCATCATAGGCTTTTAGGTTACGACCTGCAACAGGAAAAGAGCCATCTTCATTTACTCTTGGTGACCATTGGTGTTCCCACCTTCGCATGGGTTTATATCCTTTTCCTTTTCCAACTTCCTTGCCTTCCCAATAATTTTCAAATTGGGCCATTATTTCAGTAAAGTTTGGGTTGTCAGAAGGTGTTTCATTTCCTTTTGCCCATTCTTGAGCAGAAGATTGAAAAAAGAAAAAAGTACATATCAAAAGGGTGGTCGCAATCTTTTTGCAGTAAACCATATCATCTATAATTTTATAGGAACTTAAAACTAGCATAATTAAATTCAAAATCAATTCCATTTTTCGAAAGATGGAGTGTAGGTGACAGTTTTAATAGGTATAATATTAATTCCTTACTTATGACAATTCTTTTCGAAAGAGGGTTGAAAATTTTCTGGGATTTACTGAATATCGCAGGGCTAAAATATTGCTTCTTGCCCATATATCAAAGGCTGGTTAATAATTCATCGAAATTAATTGTTTAGCCATTAAGAATATAAATCTTATAGAACTTCTTATCTTCACTGTGAAAGTGCAGGATTAAAGGACCTCTGATACTAATCATTAATCTTCAACTTTGCAATCATATTTTAAACAAACAAAAGACTAAATTAAAACGAATGAAAAACTCTAATACCCTTTTTTTAGCTCAAATTATTATGGTGATTTTTTGTGCGAATCTTTTTTACTCGTGCGATATGGACACAAGTAAATTGTCCTCAAAGGTGGAAGATGCTACTAAAACTGAAAAATACGCTCCTACATCGGCAGAAGTTGGAGATGTAGATATCGAATTTTGCGATACCAAAGTGGAAAATCATCATGGGTGTCATTGCAATTTTAAAGATGCCAGTGGAAATGGATCAAGTATCTTCTTGTCCAATATGAATCAATCCAAAAGTGCATGTATATCGATCAATGGCAAGACTGAAATTTTGACTGGAAAGCGAATGGATGCCAGAGGGGACCATATGAGACATAGTCATATTCCTGATTGGGTTGTTTTGGACTATGATAATGATGTCCATATATTTAATGAATTGGTGGACGATGCCAATTATGAAGCAAACAAAGATATGCTTGTTCAGACTATGCTTGTGATGCACGATTTGCCCAAAGAGATGAAAATCAGAAAAATCACAGGGTCTAAAGGTCAAAATGTACCTGCAGAATTGACAAGCAAATACGAAAAAATGTGGGAAGAGGCATTGGCAAAGGCAACTGATGAAAGAGCTAAAGGCAACCATGGTGCACCTTTGGAAATTAAACTTAGTAATGAAACGTTTGATGTCAATGTCAAAGGTACCGTAGAAAAGCACAATGAAGATGGTTCAGATTCTTACAAAGGAACAATAGAAATAAAATCGAAAGAAGGCAAAATCCTTGGAAGTAGAGATTTTGCAGGAGTATGCTTGTGTGAAGATTAGAACCAAATAATTAGAATATATTATTCTTAAGGGGGCATTTAGTTAATTCTAAATGTCCTCTTTCTTTGAACTGAAATTTTTTGTTGGGTCATAATTCAGGCTGGAAAAACTAGAAGTATGGCTAGTCGTTTTACGAAACCGAATATCAAAATTAACCAACAAAAAAGCCTCTCCTTCATTACAAAGAAGAGACTTCGTGTCTTTTATCTTTTTTTGTCTATTACAATTCCTTCCTCAATCTAGCTACTGGAATGCCTAGTTGCTCTCTATACTTCGCCACAGTCCTCCTTGCAATATTGTATCCTTTTTGAGTCAACATATCTTTCAATTTCTCATCTGAAAGAGGCTTTTTCTTGCTCTCTCCAACGATAATATCCGAAAGAATGTTCTTTACTTCGAGGGTAGATACTTCCTTACCATCTTGTGTCATGAGTGATTCTGAGAAGAAGTCCTTGAGCCTTCTCGTACCAAATTCTGTTTGAACAAACTTACTATTAGCCACTCTAGAAACCGTCGAAATATCCAAGGCCGTGATCTCAGCGATATCTTTCAAGATCATTGGCTTGAGTTTTCGATCATCACCTGTCGAGAAAAAATCATACTGATATTGCATGATAGAGTACATGGTACGGAATAGTGTATCCTGTCTCTGTTTTATAGCATCAATAAACCACTTGGCACTGTCTATTTTCTGCTTAATAAACATTACCGCTTCTTTCTCTTTTTTATTGGTCTTTCTGCCTTTTGTAGAAGCATTGTATCCTTTGAGCATATCCATGTACTGATCATTGATACGCAGATCAGGTGCATTTTTACTGTTCAATGTCAATTCCAATTCACCATCTCTATTTTGAATAATGAAATCTGGAACTACATATTGGCTATTTAAATTTCTAGCGCCTTGAACAGCACTTGCAGGTTTAGGGTTGAGTTTTAGGATTTCTTCGATCGCATCTCTGAGATCGGATTCTGAAGCACCTAGATATTTTTGAAGTTTTTGGTAATGCTTTTTAGTAAATTCGTCAAAGTGACTTACTAGTATTTTCAGAGCCAATTGCTTTGCTTCGACATGGTTTTCTTCATTTTTCTCAATCTTACTCTCCAATTGGAGTAAAAGACATTCCTGCAAATTTCTAGCACCTACTCCAGAAGGCTCAAATTTTTGAACCAAGAGTAACAATTCGTCCACTTTGTCAGCAGTAGTGTAGACATTCTGAGAAAACATCAAATCATCGATAATTGAAGAAGGCTCTCTTCTCAAGTATCCATCCTCATCTATTGATCCTACGATTTGTCTTATGATTACTTCATCTTCAGTATTGTCCAGCTCCAGCATCCCGATTTGGCGCTCCAATAATTCATGAAAACTATCGTGGACAGCAATAGGTATATTCTTATCTTCTTCGGTAGAGTAGACATCACCTTTCAGTTTATAGCTGATCGGATCATCTTCAATATATTCTTTCAAATAATCATCCAATTCAAATTCCTCGTCCTTGGTTTCTTCTTCTTTTCCATTTTCCAAATCGAAAACCTCTCCATAGTCATCTCCTTCGTCCAGGGCTGGATTTGCTTCTAATTCTTCACTGATTCTTTGATCCAGGGTAGCCGTAGGTATCTGCAATAACTTCATAAGTTGTATCTGCTGAGGAGACAACTTTTGCATCATTTTTTGGCTAAGACTCTGTCGTAACATATTAATATCGGTTTTTAAAAATAAAGTCCATTATCTTGCATTGCTACAGATAAAAAACAACATAAGTTTTACTAAAGTTCTACTTTTGGCACGAACTATGTGGCAAACATAAACTAAAAATATAACATATGCTATATTTTTATAATATTTAATTTATTGTTTTTATTGATTTTATAAATATTGTTTTTGTATAATATGAACATAACAAACAGATTATCAGCACTTAGAGAAGCGATGCTAGAAAATGGATTAGACGCATATATTATTCCATCAAATGATGCTCATCAAAGCGAATATGTAGCTGATCGCTGGAAATGCAGAGAGTGGATTAGTGGTTTTACGGGTTCTGCAGGGACAGTAATCGTTACATCAGAAAAATCTGGACTATGGACAGACTCAAGGTACTACCTGCAAGGTGAAAAAGAACTTTCAGGTACCGAAATAGAGCTTTACAAGCCTAAAGACAGATATGCATCAGAATATATTAATTGGTTGGCCGAACAGCTATCTCCGAATGATACCGTCGGCATAGATGGAAACATCTGTTCGTTGAGTCACTATGAGCGATATGAAAAAGGATTGAGCGCACACGGTATAAATCTTTCTACGTCACATGACCTTTTTGAAAAAGTATGGACAGAGCGTAGTTCGATTCCGCTTGACAAAATATTTGAACACAATAGTTCTTTTTCTGGAAAGACCAGAATTCAGAAAATTGAAGATATCCGATCCGAAATGGAGCGTCAAGGAGTGAATCACCACCTTATTACTACACTGGATGATATTGCCTGGATATTTAATATTAGGGGAACAGATGTCGAATTTAACCCTGTTGCTGTTGCTTATGCATTAATTTCAAAAAGTGAAGTGACATTATTTATTGAACCTGAAAAAGTAGGGGATGACCTGTATCAAAAACTTCAACATGACTGGGTCACTTTAAAGCCTTATGCTGGAATAGTTGAGAAGTTGAATTCTCTGCCTGAAACAGACAAATTGCTCTTGGACCCTGCAACCTGTAGTATTTCACTGTACAAGGCGATTAATTGTAAAAAGCAGAGAGGAGAAACCATTTCTCAACTCATGAAGGCATTGAAAAATGATACAGAAATCGTACATACAAGAAATGTCATGGCCAAGGATGGAGCAGCCATTGCTAAGACGTTTTATTGGCTAGAACAAACTTTGAAAAATGGGATGGCGGTAACAGAAGCGGATTATGCGGACAAGCTTGCGGAACATCGCTCTCAAATGTCAAATTACAAAGGGGAAAGTTTTCCTGCCATAGTCGGATACAATGGAAATGGTGCCATCATCCACTATCGGCCAATGCATGGTTCGTGTGCAGAGATCAAACCAGAAGGTATTTTGTTGGTTGACAGTGGTGGACAATACCTGGATGGTACTACGGATATTACACGTACTATTGCCCTGGGCACACCATCTCAAGAAGAAAAGAGAAACTTCACTTTGGTGCTAAAAGGCAATATAGCATTGAGTCGAGCTACTTTTCCAAAAGGGACAACTGGAGCTCAATTGGATATTCTGGCCCGAAAACCACTTTGGGATCATGGCCTTAATTATAGCCATGGAACTGGGCACGGAGTTGGGTTTTTTCTAAATGTGCATGAAGGGCCTCAAGGGTTCGCAGGTCTCAATTCTGTGAGAGGTACTACTGCCCACCAGGTAGGTATGATAACTTCCAACGAACCAGGGTATTATAAAGAAGGCGCTTATGGAATCCGGGTAGAAAACTTGCTTGTGACCGTGCCATCTGACAAAGAAGGTTATCTTGAGTTTGAGACATTAACCTTATATCCGATTGATATAAAACTCATTGATGAGACAATAATGGATAAGGGCGAAAAGGCCTGGTTGAATAAGTATCATCAGGAAGTACTTGAGAGAGTCGGTCCGTTATTGGAAGGAGAAGTGAAAAGTTGGTTTGAATTGAAATGCAGGCCAATGAATTGATGATTGAATAAAATTATCATTATTGGTGTATTCCAAAATGCACTTTATCGAGGAGAGGATGTAGGATCTTCCTCTCGCTCACGGCATAAAAATCAAGGCAAAGGTTTCTAATCTTGTGCCGATTGTTTGAAATAAGTTACCTTAGAAAAATATATACCGCTTCCTATGAAAAAATTGATACTTTCTTTCTTCTTTTTATCCCTCTTATATTCCAACACCCACGCACAATTCAATGCTGCTGAGGCAAATGTCATTCAAGAATTAGATAAAAAATCAGACAGTTATTTTTCAATTGCAAAACAGATTTGGGATTACGCTGAAGTCGGTTATCAGGAATACAAAAGTTCCCAACTCCTCCAGGAAACATTGAAGAAGGAAGGCTTCAGTATAAAAGCAGGTGTAGCAGAAATACCAACTGCATTTATTGCCAGCTATGGTCAAGGACATCCGATTATTGGAATTCTTGGTGAGTTTGACGCGCTACCTGGTATTACTCAAACCGATTCTCCCACAAGAGAAGAACGTACGGATGTCAATGCTGGTCATGCCTGTGGACATCACTTATTCGGAGTCGGTTCGGCAGCAGCCTCGATTGCGATTAAAAACTGGATGAAATCAAATAATATTAATGGGACCATACGATTCTATGGTACTCCAGCCGAAGAAGGTGGAGCTGGAAAAGCTTACATGGTTCGAGGTGGATTATTTGATGATGTTGATGCTGTCTTGCATTGGCACCCCGCCAATAGAAATGCTGCAAATGCCGCTTCTTCTTTGGCTAATAAGTCGGCTAAATTCAGGTTTTATGGTTTGTCTGCTCATGCTGCATCAGCACCTCATCAAGGGCGTTCGGCGTTGGACGGTGTCGAGGCGATGAACAACATGGTCAATATGCTGAGAGAACACATGACAATGGAGTCCAGAACCCACTATGTAATCACAAAAGGAGGAGAAG
Source organism: Saprospiraceae bacterium (assembly GCA_965230575.1). Taxonomy (GTDB): domain Bacteria; phylum Bacteroidota; class Bacteroidia; order Chitinophagales; family Saprospiraceae; genus CAJXUU01. Next base: position 1,410,024 of record OZ246013.1, on the reverse strand, counting down.
CGCCAAATGTCATCCCTGATTTTGCAGAAGTATTTTACTATGTTAGACATCCAGATATGAAAATCGCCGCTTCAAATTTTGAACGCGTAGTGAAATGTGCAGAAGGTGCTGCCATTGGTACTGACACTCGAATGGAATATGAAATTATCCACGGAATCTACAATGTGCTTCCAAATGTGAGCCTTAGTCAAATCATGCATGATAATCTGAGTAGAGTAGGTGGCGTAAAATATGATGATAAAGAAAAAGCATTTGCGGAAAAACTAATCTCATCCTTCGAATATGCGGACAATATAAGCTTGCAAATCGCTGAAAACATCAACCCTTTTAAGGTCATAAGAAAGGGCAATGGCGGATCTACTGATGTAGGGGATGTGAGTTGGGTGGTTCCGACGGCTGGATTGAGAACAGCTACCTATGTTCCTGGCACTCCTTCGCACAGTTGGCAGGCGATATCATCAAGCGGCTCTACTATCGGTAAAAAGGGAATGATCAATGCATCCAAAACGATTTCATTGACTGCAATGCATTTGATGACAAACCCTGAAGTCTTGAAAAAAGCAAAGGCAGAATTGATCGAGCAACGAGGAAAAGATTTTGTGTACAAACCATTATTGGGTGACCGTGAGCCACCGTTGGATTATAGGAAGTAATAGATCATTTTTACGGTTTATTTAGAAACGAGCTATATCTGGCGATCAATGAACTATCTTTTTCATTGGAGATTATTTCTTCCAAGATAGAAGTCAACATTTCAATGTTTTTGGACAATTCAATTTTCTTGGATTCATCCATCTCGTTATTTTGTGCATCTATCAATTTCCCTCTTATATTATTGATGGTATTGGTAGAAAGATATCTTCTATACATATTTCCATCCTCCATAGCCATAGCTTTCAGGTTTTTGGATTTTTTCATCATTACTTCAGTGCCCTGCTGCAAAAGCAATTCTGAGTACTTTCCAAAAACATTGAATACTTGATAAACACTTACTTTCTCCAAATTATTTTCAATATAATCTAGATATTTGGCATCTCCACTTTCAGCAAATATTCCTGTCAAATATCCAACAATAGACAAGGCCTTATCATCTTTCAATTTGTCGGCATATTGTAAGGCCAGGTCTTTATCGTATTTATTTATTACATCAATAGCAGCAAGAATAGGGTCATAAGCTTGTTCATTGGCTAAGACCATTTCAGCCTTAGGCACAGATGCTTCGCCTGCAAGCTCATTGTACATCTTCATCGCTTTGGCTCTGGTAGAAGAATGAACATCTGATGTAATCATATTTTCTACCTTCATCACCATACTAGAATCGATATTATTCAAACCAGCATTTCGAATAATATGATGTTTGTCTTCTATCATTTGAGGAGCAAGAGCTCTCAAGGCGTCGGTATTACCCAATTGAATCAATACATTTCTTTTGTCAAAATGGTTTGGCGAATACTTCATCAAACCGACTAATTCTTCTGTAGTCCTATCTTCACCTACTTCACCCAGCAATACTGACTTTCCATCTAATACTGTGACTAAAGGTTTTTCGTTAATACCTTCAATAACAATCGTATCTTTTCTGGCATCTACTACTACATCATAGTAAGATAGTGTTCCATCTTGTGCATATACTGCTGCTTCCAAAGGCAAAATGAAAATTGGCCTGTGCGATTCTTCTTCTTGTATTTGATGAGCATAGATGAATACTTTACCATCTTTATAATCATAAGATACATCCATTATCGGATGCCCTTTGTCAAGGTACCACTGATCAAAAAACCAATTCAAGTCCAAACCAGTAGTCTCCTCAAAAGCCATCCGCAACTCTGCTGTTTCTACGGCTGTATATTCATTGTCTTTCAAATATTTACTGAGAGAAGCGAAAAAAGCATCATCTCCAACTATATTTCTCAACATATGAAGCACAAGCCCGCCTTTGTTGTAGCTATGTGCATCGAACATATCTTCCTTGTTCTCATAACCATAGTGAATAAGAGGGTGAGTGCCTGTCTGACTTGCCATATATTTGTATCCCTCCATTTCTGATATTCTGACAGCATCTGCTGCATCTTTTCCGTATTTGTGCTCGTACCACAGATATTCGCTGTAGTTGGCAAAGCCTTCATTCAAGGTTAAGTTCGCCCAGGATTCACAAGTCACCAAATCGCCAAACCAATGATGAAACATTTCATGCGCAACTATTTGATCATTGCCATTATCGATCAATTCTCTATTTGTTTTTTGAACAAATTCACCAAAAATGACACCCGTAGTATTTTCCATTGCTCCTGACACATAATCCTCAGCAACCACCTGACTGTATTTGTTCCAAGGGTATGGATAGTCCAGCAAGTCAGAAAAGAATGTCAGCATCTCTGGGGTATGATTGAATATATTTTTTGCCGAAGATTCGAACTCTGGATAAACCATGTATTCCAATTTTTTACCATTCCAGGTATCTTTTACCCTGGCAAAATCACCAATCATCATCATAAACAAGTATGGAGCGTGTGGCTTATCCATTTTCCAGTAATCAGTCTTGGTTCCATCTGCATTTCTTTTACTTGAGACCAATTCACCATTCGAAAGAGTTTCGAGACCAGCTTCTACAGTGATATACATTTCCTGCGTACATCTCTCGTTGGGTTTATCAAATGTCGGAAACCATTTACTGTTATTTTCTGTCTCTCCTTGGGTCCAAATCTGTCGTGGTTTGTCTGGGTTTTCGTTGGTAGGATTAATAAAAAACAGCCCTTTATCTGATGTGATTGCTGCACTTCCACTTTGAGGGCCTTCATTGGGTTGTGCTGTATAGTCAATATATAGAGATAGATTCTCTCCTTTTTTGTAAACTCTTCCAAGGTCAATTCTTATCTGAAAATCATTATATTCATACGTCAATTCACCTCCATTTGGATTCAATTTTACACTATGAATTATGAATTGTTTGGCATCCAAAACTACCTCCTCTATCGGGTAAAATAGCGGCGTCAAGTCTATTCTCGCATTTCCTAGGACATGTTGTTTTTCCCAATCAAAGCTCAAATCCAACCTTGTATGCAAAATATCATATGTTCTTTTGGCTTCTGGATTATATTTTGGTAAAGTATATTTCTCATTCTCTCCAGGCACAAAAGCAGGTGCCGAAACAACAAGGGTGTCCAGCAGTTCTTCCTCATAGTCAAGAGGTGGAGCTTGGTATACGACTTCTTTGGTCGTTCCGCAAGAAACAAATAATAGAATTCCTAATAATATTGAAAACTTGGACATGAGCGTTAATTTAGAAATGCAAATGTAAAATAAATTCGGCAAGCGGTACGTGCACTTGCTTCGATTCAATCTTAATGCAAATGAAGCTTGAATATAACCTTCCGGAATATTGTCAATCTTCTATTGAACGAATACAGAATTACGGTACAATACAAGGCATCATTAAAATAATTTTCTACTTTTAATCGATTGAAAAAAACGAAATGAAAAAGCTAATCTGTCTAATTGCCCCAATATTTTTCTTTTTATTAACTATTCCACTTAATGGTCAAGAGGGAATGGAATATTATCTGCCTGAAGGCGAGTATAATTCAAAAATTCCAACTCCAATGGATGTCCTTGGCTATAATCCAGGGGATTGGCATGTGAGCCATGATCAATTGGTGACCTACATGAAAGTAATAGATGAAGCTTCTGATCGAGTAGAAATGAGAGAATATGCACGATCACATGAAAACAGACCTCTATATACGTTGATTATCAGTGACCCTTCTAATATGGCAAGATTAGAAGATATTCGAATGGATCATTTGAAACTTACTGATTTTTCAGAGTCTGGAGGCATAGATATTGAAAACCTTCCTGCTATACTTTATCAAGGGTACAGCATACATGGAAATGAGTCAAGCGGTGCCAACGCAGCATTGGTCAATGCTTACTATCTGGCTGCAGGACAAAGCGAAGAAGTAATGCATACCTTGAGAAATACGGTAATCTTAATGGATCCTTGTTATAATCCTGATGGGCTGAATCGATTCGCTTCATGGGCCAATGCGCACAAAAGCAAAACCTTGGTGAGCGATCCTGCATCAAGAGAACTAAATGAGGTATGGCCCAGAGGAAGAACCAATCACTATTGGTTTGACCTGAATAGAGATTGGTTATTATTAACTCATCCAGAAAGCCAAGGGAGGATCAAAGTATTTCATGAATGGCGCCCAAATGTCCTTACCGATCATCATGAAATGGGGACTAATTCGACATTCTTTTTCCAACCAGGAATTCCTTCACGAACTAATCCCAATACGCCACAACTAAATCAAGATTTGACGGAAAAAATTGGAACATTTCATGCCGCGGCATTGGACAGTATAGGTTCACTTTATTATACCAAAGCCAGTTTTGATGACTATTATTATGGCAAGGGAAGTACCTATCCTGATGCCAATGGATGTATCGGTATCTTATTCGAACAAGCTAGTTCTAGAGGTCACCTCCACGAAAGTGTCAATGGTGTTTTGTCTTTTCCATTTACCATAAGAAATCAATTTGTCACCTCTATTTCTACTCAAAAAGCCACGGCTCACATGAGAAAAGAGCTTTTAAATTTCAAAAGAGAATTTTATATAAAACAAAATAGAGCAGGCAAGGCATCCAAAATAAAAGGCTATGTTTTTACAGACAAAGACATAGTAAAGCTGTCCAATTTTTATAGAATACTTAGTTCACACAAAGTGGATATTCATCGATTGAACCAAGATATAAATGCTGGTGGAAAGAAATTCAAAAAATCAAATTCATTCTTTGTGCCGATGGATCAAGAACAATATTTGATGGTGAAAACTATTTTTGAAAAAGTACGGACATTTCCGGATAGTTTGTTTTATGACGTTTCAGCCTGGACATTGCCTCTGGCTTTTGATTTGACATATGCAGAAGTGACCAGCTCTGTGAAATTGGGAGATAAGTTAAATTCTTTTAATCCACAAGGAGTCTTGCATACTATCAAAGGAGATACCTACGCATATATTTTGGATTGGAAAAGTTATAATGCTCCCGCAGCACTTCACCAAATTATGCAGCATGGCCTGCGTACCAAAGTAATAAATAAGCCTTTGGGGATTGAAGGTCACCAATATAATCGAGGTGATGTAGTAATCTCTGTTCAGAATCAATCTCTTACTGTATCTGAGATGGAAAGACTACTTGAAGATATAGCGGAGGAATACCACGTTGATATTTATGAAGTAGGTACGGGATGGGCTGACAATAATATGTCTTTGGGAAATCCAGCGGTGGATGGATTGGATATGCCTAGTGTGGCTATGATTGTGGGCGAAGGAGTATCAAGCTATGACGCTGGCGAAGTATGGCACCATATTGATCAGCGCTACCATATTCCACTTACAATGATCGACAAAAGACAACTCTATAGAGCGGATATGTCTAGATATAGCACTTTGATCATGGTGAATGGCCAATATAGAGACCTAAGTAAATCCGAACTCAATAAGATTACCGATTGGGTCAAAGAAGGAGGAAATTTGATTCTATTTAGAAATGCAATTGGTTGGGCCATTGACAAAGAAATCATCCGCCTGGAAAGGGCAAAGGATAAGGACAAATCGACAAAAGGACAATCACAATATAAGCTTTCGTCACCTTCAAGGGGAGCGACAGTGCTGGGAGGCGCAATATTCGAAGCCAAAATGGACTTGAGTCATCCCCTTTGCTATGGATATGATGATGATCAAATCGCTTTGTTCCGAAGAGGAACTACCTTGTATGAAACACCGTCCAATAGCTATTCTACTCCTGTAAACTATACCAATGATCCTGTTGCTTCTGGTTATATCCCTAGAGGTTTTGACAAAAAAGCTGCGGGAAGGGCAGCTATTACTGTTCATCAAAGTGGAGGAGGAAAGGTCATTTGTTTTCAAGACAATTTGCTTTTTAGAGGATATTGGTATGGCGGGAATAAGTTGTTTGGTAATGCAATCTTCTTTAGTAGTATTATTGATGGATGGACGACAGCCAGGGAAGACTGACCTATTTCTAGCAGATATGACTGAACGATCATCGCAAATGTTGCAGCAATATCTGCAAAGAGAAAGAACGCGTTAGAGGTGGGTGACCAAACCACACAATTCAAGCGATTTAGCGGTTAAGGCAAATTAAAAGCAAGTGACCCCCAAGGCATATCTAAGTCCAAAGGATATGAAAGGACAGTATTTACCTAAACCAAAGAATTTAAGTCAAGTAGCATTAAAATCGGTTTCTTCTTTACCTCCTGAGCAGTATTTTATGCGATATTTGAGTTTTCAGAATGAACTTGTCATGAAAGTGAATCTTGACATTAAAGAATAACACTTAAAAATGAAACATCTTAATATACTTTCTATCCTTCTAATATGCTTGCTTAGTGTATCTTCTTGCAGTGAAAAATCTGTTCCTGTGAAAAAAGATCAGGATATAAAACAGCCTTCAGTCGGTGATGACATTCCAAGTGAGGTAGCTACTGAAGTCTTTGATAAAGCTCCAATAACAACTCAAAACACACCACAAATGGGAGATGATATAGAAGATTGTCATGGCAAGAGAAAGGTAGGACAAACCTTGGAAAGTGTTGAAGGTGAGATTACTAAGGTTGCTGGCAAATTTGTAATAAGTACCAACAATGGCAACTCAAGGTACAATCCCTGTGAGCTGCCCGCTAAGCTTAAAAAAGAAGGAATGCCCGTACGTTTTTCGGGTGACATTTTAGAAATTTTTCCTGGAGAACGCTTGTTTGCAACGCCTTTTAGATTGAAAAATATCGTCGAGCGCGACTGATTAAGTCTTCTTATTTATTTCTTTTATCCAATATTTCTTCCCCTAAGTCGAAGAATTCTGATATCATTTCACATATCGTGAATCATTCTTGCTGTTTGTTTTGTTGGAAGTGTATATATTGAACAATAATTATCTAAATCATAAAACAAAACAGTAATGTCATTCAACAATAAAACTAAACCTCAATTACCTGCAGGTCTTGGAAAATATTTAGCAATCGCCCTATTTTTTCTTTTTCTATTTATAGCATTGACCAATACTACATTTTTGACGGTAGAAGCTGGAGAGAAAGGAGTATTGTTTAAAAAATTTGGTGGTGGACTGGACAAAGAAAACGTCTATCCTCAAGGCTTTCATGTAGTAGCACCATGGAATACCATGTTTATTTACGATGTGCGAACAAATGAAGCCTTTGAACCAATGGAAGTGCTTTCTAAGAATGGGCTAAGTATTAGTATTGAATTATCGTACAGATACTCTCCTGATCCAAAGAAAATAGGATTCCTCCATGATGAAATTGGTAAGGATTATGTCAATAGAATTATTAAACCAGAGATAAGATCGGCAACTAGGGAGGTTATAGGTCAATATTTTCCTGAAGAGTTGTACTCAACCAAAAGAGAAGCAATCCAACAAGAAATATTTGAAAAAACCTCGGCCTCTGTAGGTCTTAAGCACATACTACTTGATGCAGTTTTGATTAGATCGGTGACATTACCTGATAATCTAAAAAATGCAATTGAGAAAAAATTGGAAGAAGAACAATTGTCTCTTCAATACAAATATAAATTGGATAGAGAAAGACAAGAAGGGGAAAGAAGGGTTATCGAAGCTCAGGCAAAAGCAGACGCAAATAGAATTTTGAATGCTTCATTAACAGATAAAATTTTACGAGATAAAGGAATAGAAGCAACATTACAGTTGTCACAATCTCCAAACTCAAAAGTTGTCGTAGTAGGTGGTTCTGGAGATGGATTGCCATTGATATTAAACAACTAAAAACTGAGGTCGCCCCTTAAAAAAAGACAATATTGCGAGAAGTGATATTGTCTTTTTTATTTTGAGTCCCAGTGCTCTGATTTTCAATTTCTTTTGGAAAAAGCTTATTTCATGTCACATATGATTCATTTTTCAGTTAAAGAAGAAAGATCTATGTTTTAAAATGTTTAACCAACGTATTCAATTATGCTCGTTACCACAAATGCCAGTGCTGTACAAGGTGTAGAAGCTCAAACAATCACAGTCGAAGTCAATGCAGGAGGAATAGTACAGCAGGGCAAACCATTTTATGTGCTGGTCGGACTGCCAGACAGTGCTGTTCGAGAGGGATTCAGTAGGATAGAAGCAGCAGTTAGAAATATTGGTTACAAGGTACCTAGGGTAAAGTTGATCGTAAACCTTGCACCTGCAGATATTCGAAAAGAGGGATCTGCTTATGACCTTCCACTGGCATTGGCTTCTCTTGCTGCAACCAAACAAATAGTAGCTCCAGAAATAGATAAATATGTAATAATGGGAGAGCTGGCATTGGACGGGAGTCTCAGGCCCATTAAAGGAGCACTGCCAATAGCCATCCAAGCTAGAAAGGAAAAATTCAAAGGGATCATCCTTCCAAAACAAAATGCGCGTGAAGCAGCTATAGTCAATGATCTTGAAGTATATGGTATAGATAACTTAAAAGAAGCGGTCGATTTTTTTCAAGGTGATATTCAGCTCAAACCAATAGAACATAATACTCGGGAAGAGTTTGAACATAATGAAAGTGTCTTCTCTGTAGATTTTAGTGATGTCAAGGGTCAGGAAAATATAAAACGAGCCTTGGAGATAGCTGCAGCTGGTGGCCATAATGTAATCTTGATCGGTCCACCAGGTGCAGGAAAAACAATGTTGGCAAGAAGACTTCCTACCATTCTGCCGCCACTTAATCTGCATGAGGCCTTGGATACCACAAAGATCCATTCTGTTGCTGGAGTACTCCCACCTAATGCTTCCCTTGTTGCTTCTAGACCGTTTCGATCTCCACACCACACCATTAGCGATGTAGCTCTTGTAGGTGGAGGATCGAATCCTAATCCAGGGGAGATATCATTGGCACATAATGGCGTCTTGTTCCTGGACGAACTGCCTGAGTTTAAAAGATCTGTTTTGGAAGTACTGCGCCAACCGATGGAGGAGAGGAAAGTTACAATATCAAGAGCCAGAGTGACGGTGGATTATCCAGCTAGTTTTATGCTTGTGGCCAGTATGAATCCGTGCCCCTGTGGATTTTACAATCATCCCGAAAAGGAATGTGTATGTGGCCCCGGTGTGGTGAAGAAGTATTTGACAAAAATCTCAGGACCGCTTTTAGATAGAATTGATTTGCATGTGGAAGTGACGCCTGTGTCCTATGATGAATTGTCTAGTGCTGAATTCAAAAGTGAAACGAGTGAATCGGTCACGGAAAGAGTTGTTCGTGCAAGAGAAATTCAAAATAAGCGATTCGAAAAATATACGAATATCAATGGCAATGCTTTAATGCCAAGTAGAATGGTAAGAGAGGTATGTGAATTGTCCAAGCCATGTACCATCCTTCTAAAGACCGCCATGGAAAAACTCCAACTTTCTGCCAGAGCGTATGATAGAATTTTAAAAGTAGCCCGAACCTGTGCAGATCTTGGCAATTCAGATGATATCAAAATTGAACATTTGGCAGAGGCTATTCAATATAGAAGCCTGGATAGGGAAGGGTGGGCTGGTTAACGAATCATTTATATACCTCACTTATTTGAACAATTGGTTGAATGTTGGTATAGTTTGGTATGTCACCAAGTATCTTCTCCGCATTGGTGCTAAAAGAAGTTTGATAATCTGAAAGGTTGTCAAAATACAAATATCCAATAGCCAAAAACGGGATTGGTTCGTCGGGAGTCCTTCCTGAAACACCTTTGTCAATTTCATACTGCTTCAATGATTCACCAAACAAGGTGGCAATCATCGGCATGTGTTTACTGGAGTAGTAGTCCATATCAAATGTCTTTCCTTCACCTTGCGGATATAATATTGTCACTTTGATCATTCCGTTTTTATCATTTGTATCATATGAAGAATTGGACTGATGACAACTAAATAAAAGTGAACAAGCCAAAAAGGTCAAAATTGCTATTTTTAATTTCATTTCAAGGTTCTTTTTTTTTGCCCAAAATAAACTTATTTATCTAGTCTAAGAAATTGAATAATAATTCAGTAATTACTACTTACGATGATGATTTCTTCAACAAATTTATTATTAACTGAATATTGACTTAAGTATTGGCTTTTGTTTGAGCAAAAACTGAATTTTCGTTCATTATTACTTAAATAAACTGAGTAATTATTTAGATTAATAAATAATATCTGAATTTTATTTGATTTAACCAATTGTTCGCTATATATTTGTTTTATCAAGCACTGAAAGCGGTGTGGATTTTTAAAAATAATGTGAGGTGATGAAATTGGCAGACATGCCCTCCTGTCTCGGGGGTGGAGAGTACGCAATAAACGCTGGGTAATGGGTTGACCACATAAGTTCTTTCCCGTAAATCAATAAGATATTTGCCTTGTGGCTAAGCGCTCCGTGGAGGTTCGAATCCTTCTCTCACAGCAAAAGTTTCTTTAAAGAAACGTCAAGATGAATTTGGATGAAAGCTATCCAATTAAATAATGTGAGGTGATGAAATTAGCAGACATGTGACCGAATGATCTTTTATTTAAAGATTTAAATAGAAGTGAAGTACGACAGTGCTTCAAATGAGGAAACCGCGAAAGCGGCGTGCACTTGGCTAATTGATCTAACATATTATTTTAAAACAACAATATACAATGTGAGGTGATGAAATTGGCAGACATGCCCTCCTGTCTCGGGGGTGGAGAGTACGCAACAAACGCTAGGTAATGGGTTGACCACATAAGTTTTTCCCGTAAATCAATAAAGATATTTGCCTTGTGGCTAAGCGCTTCGTGGAGGTTCGAATCCTTCTCTCACAGCAAAAGTTTCTTTAAAGAAACGTCAAGATGAATTTGGATGAAAGCTATCCAATTAAATAATGTGAGGTGATGAAATTGGCAGACATGCCCTCCTGTCTCGGGGGTGGAGAGTACGCAACAAACGCTGGGTAATGGGTTGACCACATAAGTTCTTTCCCGTAAATCAATAAGATATTTGCCTTGTGGCTAAGCGCTTCGTGGAGGTTCGAATCCTTCTCTCACAGCTACAGAAATTACAATTAACAAGGACTGCCTACGGGCGGTCTTTTTTATTGGTACCAATATTATCCATTGTACTCAATTACAAAATTCTCATCAAAAACATTATATTGGTTTTAATTAAGGTATAGCCAATTTAAATAAGCCCTCTGAAGCACTAAAACTTCATGGTTTATTTATGTTAAGATCAACGCTATTCATATTTATTAACCAAAAATTTTAATCATGAAAAATTTATTTTTTTCAGCAATCGTGCTATTGCTATTTTCTTGCTCTTCTGAAAACACCAATTTTACAAATGAGAAAGAAGTTAACACTAATCCAATTGACACAAGAGCCTTATGTCTGTTTGAGGGAACAATTGAAGAACCCGCAGATTGGTTCGAAGATTTTTTCTATTTCGATGATGACTGTAATTTAGTTACGGATTTTCCAAATGAAAATGTCTATTGGTCTGTAAACCTTTACAATTCTACAGGTACCTCCTCATTTGGTTCTACTGGTGGATATCAATATGGAAATGGTTTTTATGATGTAGGTTCTATAGGTTGGAATGGTGCAATAGCTTATGTCTGCTTATCCAGCTCTATTATTCCTGGTAGCCAGACGTCTACAATATGCTGCGGATGGATGACAATTCCTGATTGTTGCTGCGGATTTATGGAGCCTCATGATGAAGAGCACCAAGTAGCGTCTCACTCTAATGACATGTAGGAGCTTGTCTGTATACTAAAGTGCTTTGCTTTCTGGGCAAAACACTTTAGTACTTTATCAAAATGAGGTAAATCTTCTTCATGGCATTGTGCTAAAGTTGAAGAAATGCTATTCTAATTATGATAGCGATTGCCAAATTAAAAGGGATGATAATTAATTTTATTATCATCCCTTTTCAATATTCTTTAAAAGGTCTTACTTACTTCCCTGCCGTCTTCTTAATCTCATCTTCTAATTCAAACTCATCTCCTGGACTGTATCCAGAATGTGTATATACAATCTCCCCAGCTGCATTCAATAAAAATGTCTGAGGCACAGTCTGAAAGTTTAATGCTCTTTGCAATTCTTGTTTTGAATCAGAGAGTATCTTATATTCCCATCCTTTGGAAGCGACCATTGCTGGCACTTTTGCTACTCCTCTTGCATCATCTATCGTTACGGCTAGTAATTCCACACCATATTCTTCTTGCCAATCTGGATAAATTTCTGCAATTGCATCCAATTCTCGCTTACAAGGAGAACACCATGTCGCCCAAAAGCTGATAACAGTCACCTTTCCTTTACCTACTAAATCTTGAATATTTACTGATTTGCCATCCATTGTCTTGACATCAACGGCTGGAAGCGTATTGCCATCCGTGGCAGGAGCATTAGAAATAGTAAATGCTGTAAGCACAAAAAACACACCTATAATTGCAAAAATTTGTTTCATTGTTTGAGTTTTATTTAGTTCGAGCGAGCAATGATAAAGATTTTATTTAAAACATAAAAAACCGAATCAATATCATGTCTCCAAATTAACATACGCGGTCTTGACGAGTTATTTATTACGAAGTAACAGAAATCATAGCTCATAATTTAATATTTTTGATTTCTTTAACAAGAATGTGTGTTTCTTTGAACTTTGAATAACATTCAATAAAAACTATCTAACTAAATAAAATCTAAATGAAATTCGTACAAAAAGCTGTATTCACACTCCTATTGGCAGGGTGTCTTTTGCACACAAATGCTCAGGATCAAGGTGTGTTCTCTGGCAATTTCGAATCAAACTTTAATGTATTTCTCAGGGATTCATTGATTGGGGCCAATAATACACCACAATATGATGAACAGCTGACAGGAGGCGAGGCTTGGCTAAACCTTAATTATAGCATCAAAGACCTTAATGTAGGTGTAAGATTCGATATGTTTAATAATTCCAACTTGCTAAATCCAACAGGATCATATACGGATCAGGGTATTGGAAGATGGTTTATCAATAAGCAAATCAATAAATTTAATGTAGAGGTTGGATATATCTACGACCAAGTGGGGAGTGGAATTATATATCGTGCATGGGAATCGAGACCCCTGCTTATAGACAATGCCCTACTAGGAGCTAAAGTAGTTTATGATATTAATGATGATTGGAAAATAAAAGCATTTACTGGTAAGCAAAAGTTTTTATTCGATGTCAATCCCGGTATTATTAAAGGGGCAAATATTGATGGATTCCTTTCTCTTGGTAATGAAGAAAGCCCTATTAGCTTGAGCCCAGGTTTTGGTATTGTGAATCGAACACTTGCCGATGAAACCATGAATCTGATTATTGATAATGTAAAAACCTATCTACCTGATGAACAATTCAAACCAGTATATAATGTATACCTGGCATCATTTTACAATACGCTATCTTACAAAAGTTTGACCTGGTATTTTGAAGGTGCTTATAAATCAGAAGAAGCATTCTTTGATCCTACAGAACCTAGAACGGAGGCTACGGGAGTTACTACTTTTGGACGATTCAAAAAAGATTCTGGATCCGTTTTATATTCCAGCCTCTCATTTGCCAAAGGAAAACTTGGTGTAACCATAGAAGGAAAAAGAACGGAAAACTTCAATTTCAGGTCTGACCCCAATCTAACTTTGAATAGAGGCTTGATCAATTATATCCCACCGATGAATCGATTCAATACTTATAGAATGACGGCTAGATATGCTCCTGCTACTCAAGATTTGAGCGAACAAGCATTTCAAGTGGATGTAAGGTATAGGTTTAACAAAAAAGTGAGCTTCCTGGCTAATTTTTCCAACATAACTGATTTGCGAGACGAAAAGACACTTCTTTATAGAGAAATTTTGGGAGAAGTCGTCTACAAATACAAAAGGGATTGGCAACTTACTGGAGGTCTACAACTTCAGAAATACAACCAAGAAGTCTACGAAGTAAAACCAGAAGTACCATTGGTAAGTACTGTAACTCCATACCTGGATTTCTTATATAAGTTTTCAAGAAAAAAATCTATTAGATTCGAAACTCAATATATGTCTACAGACCAAGATTTTGGTAGCTGGTTTTTTGCTTTAGCAGAGTATGGAATGGCTCCACATTGGATATTCGAAGCGTCTATAATGTATAATGTTGACCCAAGTGACAAATCACCAAAAGACCCTGACACAGGTGAAAGCCTCAATATAGTTTATCCTACATTGGGTGTGGTTTATATAAACAAAGCCAACAGATTCCAGCTGAGATATGTTAAACAAGTAGAAGGAATCGTTTGTTCTGGTGGTATTTGTAGATTGGAACCTGCGTTCAGTGGAGTTAAATTTTCTGTTTCTTCTAATTTCTAAAATAGTAAATCAATTGATATGAAAAATATATTAATCCTTTTTGGCCTTATTATTTTCTTCTCCGCATGTGAAGAAAAAATGGTAGAAATTCCAATGTTTAAGCCTCCTGTTACTGGTAAGGTATTATTAGTAGAAGAACTGACTGGTGTTGCTTGTCCCAATTGCCCAGCTGGATCCGCACGATTAGCAGCTATTTTGGAATTGTTTCCAGATAATCTTGTGGTGGTAGGAATACATGGCGGAATTCTTACTAAGCCGCTTGACAAAAGCAAGTATGATTTCAGGACTGAAGATTCTGAATCATTAGATGCCTTCCTACAGCCATACCTTGGAAAACCGTCTGCTTATTTCAACAGAATTAGATATGAAGAATGGGGCGAAATATGGGGAAATCCAGTTAATGGACAATGGCAAGGCTATGTAGAAAGAGAGTTGGAAAAACCTCAAGTCCTGGAATTAACCATCAACAAATCATATGACCCTGTCACAAGAGTACTGGATATGACGATTGGTGTCTTGCCGCTTGTGGATATGAGTGGAGAGTTCAAATTGACGATTATGCTTACAGAAAATGGTATTGTAGATGCGCAGGATGATCAAAGTACTGTCATTGAGGAATACGTCCATGATCATGTACTTAGAGAAGTAATCACTAATTTTGATGGAGATGCTTTTGCTAACCAACTTGAAGAAAACAAAGTAGAGTTTACACAATACAGCTATACGATTCCTGAAGATGACTCTGGCCTATGGAATGACGATCACATTGAAGTAGTCGCTTTTATTGCAAATACAGAAGGTGAATCTGAAGAAGTGCTTCAGGCAGCTCATACACATCTAAAAGATTAACAGATCAAATAAGATTTACGAAGAGCCCAAACCAATATCACAATTTTGGTTTGGGCTCTTTATTTTAAAAGACTTGAAAAATTTTAACAACTCCTTTATGTACTTCTAATAATTTTTTCGTCTTATAGTTGTACTTGCAATTTTTTAAAGCAAACAATTATTATGAAAACAGCTTTTTACACTGCTTTATTCGCCCTCTTATCAATTACAATTTCATATTCACAAACATCGCTGGAAGGACATGTTACTGATGCCTCATCAGGAGTACCTATCCTATTTGGTTCTGTTACAGTTTACAATAATGATGTTTTGGTTTCAAGTGTCGAAACAGACTTAAATGGCCGTTATCTATTCTCTGATATCAAAGCTGGAACCTATGATATTGAAGCCAGTTATATAGGATACACCTCACAAAAACAAATTGGTGTCATAATTAAGGAGGGAAGAATAAATAGATTGGATTTTACACTTTCTGAAGGAGTAATGATGGACGCTGCAGAAATTATTGATTACAAAGTACCAATGATAGAATCTGATTATACGACTAGTGGCGCAGCTATTTCCAAAAAATCAAAAATGACACTCCCTACTAGAGATATAAGTGGTATATCAACATCTATTTCTGGTATTTCTGCTGGAAGTGATCTATCTATAAGAGGTTCGAGGTCTGATGCAAAGAGATTGTATACGACAGAAGGGATTAGTACATCCAGTACTGCGCCGAGAGCTGCGGTATTCGAAAGGTCTTCACTTCCAAAATCGGGACAAATGACCGCGGGAGAATGGAATGACCTTCACAATTGGAAAGATTGGATGGCACTTTTGGAAGAAGAAAACTACAGCATCATGATGGAGAGACATGCCATTCGACCTGTAGATCGTTACAGTGTCATTGTAGTCAATCAGGAAAATACTGTGTTGGCAAATGTTCCCGTTCAACTTCTTGATGAGAGAGGGGGCATTGTCTGGGAAACTTATACTGACAATTCTGGAAAGGCAGAACTGTGGGAAAATGTCTTTGCGAATGACCAAGATGCAGTTGCAATTAAGGCAGGAAGTCATATCACAAAAGACATAGTTAAGATAGAAGAAGGCAGCAACACCATAGTTTTGAAAGAAGACTGTTCCAGCCCTGAAAAAATGGATATTGTATTCGTAGTGGATGCTACCAGCTCAATGAATGATGAAATCCGATATTTGAAATCAGAGCTGCTGGATGTAATTGATCGAATTGAAGCGACGAACACTGATATAGACTTCAACCTAGGTTCAGTATTTTATAGAGATGTCAAAGATGAGTATTTGACAAGGGTGTCACCTCTTACTTCCGAATTAGAAGAAACTGTAAAATTTGTTGGCGAACAAAGCTCAAATGGAGGAGGTGATAATCCAGAAGCTGTAGAGGTTGCTTTGGAAGAAACGTTGAAACTTACCTGGAGAGAAGATGCCCTGAAACTTGTTTTTTTAATTCTTGATGCACCTCCACATGAGGACGATGCGACAATGGAAAAAATTAGATCTCAAATCAAGGAGGCTGCTTCCAGGGGTATCAAACTCATACCTATAACAGCCAGTGGAATCGACAGGAATACAGAGTTTTTGATGAAGTTTATGGCTATACTTACTAATGGGACCTACGTATTTATTACGGATGATAGCGGTATAGGCAACGCTCACTTAGACCCTGTAGTTGAGGATTATGAAGTGGAAAAATTAAATGATTGTCTGGTTAGATTGATTACGCTATATAGCAAGTCATATTCTTGTGATGCTGAAACAGAAATAGATAAAAGTGATCTGACTTTTAATGTATATCCTAATCCTTCAACTCAATTCATCAATGTAAAGACCAACCAAATTCCTGATAAGATCAAGATTTATAGTGCCAATGGAATGATGATCAAATCTATCACTCCAGACGAAAAAGAAACTAGAATCGAACTGGGTGATTATGTGAATGGGATATATACCATATCCATAATCATTGGAGATCAGATAATGAATAAACAGGTGATTCTCTTGAAATAAAAAGCTGGATGAATTGGTCCAAGTCCTAAGACCAAACCACCTTTTTAGCTTCAAGGGCATTTTTGATATGCGTCAAATGGTGATTTCCATGCCACGCATACATTCCAGAAAGATATGCCAGATTCATTGTTTGTCCATGCTCAGGATGAATAAAAGTTTTGGCAAAGTCGGATTCAGTCATGGCAGAAAGCAAAGATGACAATCGAGCATGTACTCCTCGGAGAATATTGAGAGATGCCTCAATTGGCACATTATGTACATCGTGAAGTTTTGCCCATTCTGCCTCGTAGTACGGCTTTATAGTAGGATTATCCTCTGTCATTGTCCATTTGAAACGGGTAATAGAATTCATATGACTATCGGCAAGATGATGAACCAATTGTTGGATATTCCATCCTTCAGGTCGATATGTATACATCAAACTTTCACTATCAACTCCTGCCAACACTTCGGTCAGTCTATCTGGAAAACTTCTTAATTCCTCAACCCAGGAATTGACCTTAACCATGTTAATTTCACCTGGATTATACTTTCCAATAGGGTATCTCAGTTTTTCCAAATCCATTATTTTTTGTTTTTAATCATATAATTATGTACCAATCTTCCAAGCTCTCCCAAAAATGGTATGCCTATCTCATCGTATTCATAAACACCATCATTATAGGTTTGGTTTTCGTTTACATGGATGGTGGCTGTTAAAAAATATTCTATACCTTCTTTCGTATCTTGTATATAAGCACAATCAGTCAAATATCCATAAGCAAACCCTACCTTATTCCTAATAATAATATGCTCTGGCATCGGTTCTTTTGAATCTCCAAATAGGAAAAACTTGACATAACTGTCATAATATTCATCCAGCTTATCAGCTAAATACGGATGGTCTTTCGGTAATTTGGCCATAGACTCCAGCAAAAATTCTCGATCTTCTTTTCGCATATTATATCTTTCTCCCTCAAAATACATTTCTGGGAAAATTAACCTTCGCAATGATTCTTGAAGATCACGAACATTGATAAAGTTCTTTTTACTAAAATCAAACGGCTCTTCTATTTTCTTATTCTTACTATCAATATAAGCGACACCTTTGCTCGTTTTGTCTACGATGGTAAGATGATTGCCTTGGGCTACTGCCTTGGGTTGAGTGAAAAAACTACTTCCTACGTCATTTAAAAAATGAATTGACGGTGTATGTTTATTCTCATCAAAAGAGAAGCCTCCTACTCCAACTCTATGCACTATTCGACTATTGGTGAAAATACCCTTTCCTTTAAGACCGGCATTGATATAATCCGAGCCACAAAATTCGTACAACCGATTGTAAGCATCATTATCGCTAACAGCAAAGACTTTATCAATATAGTGGCCTATGGTCGCATGATTTCCAATATTAGAGGAATCTGCCAAAACCGCTGTTTGAGGCGAACGTGTAGAGTCTATTTGCAACGGTGTATTTCTATCAATATTAATTCCAGATGATCTCAGATCTTCTAATTTTTGAAGAGCCATGAAAGCTACTGGCATTTTCACGGAACTAGCAGGATAAAAATATTCTCCTGGTCTGTAATTGAAGAAATGATCTTCGATTGCTATGCTATCTTTATGCCTTGTAATTGGTGAGAAGAGGATTTGAATCTCATGCTTTTCTTTGTTCTTTACTATTGTGTTGAACGATTTGGAGTCTTCATCAAAGATGTCATCAAAAATAGATTTTTGCTTTTTATCCTGACAAGACATCAACATTAAGAGAAAAGCCACCGTGAAAATTATTCGCATTTGGGAAGAATTTGAAATTAGAAGTTGTTTAAAAACATGGGTTAGATATGAATTTCAAGCACTTGAAAGGCAATCTAATGTTAGTTATTAAACGACTTCATAAAGATAAAACAAACTTTTTACGAAAAAAGCGATTCATCTTTAGCTTTTAAAATTAAAGATGTTTAAACATTTATTTCATTTTCAAGCCTATTAAAATTACACGATCCGATTCAGAATTAATTTTTATTAATGAATCTTCCTTTTGGCCATTTAGATACTGCGTGCTTTAATATTCTACTTCAAGCTCAATACCATTTCATTAGGATTTCTAAAGGATTATCGTTAAATAAGAATTAATTTGGATTGGTATAAAGCATGTCAATGATAAATCAATTAGTTTTGTTTCTTGATTAGAACTTATACCATTCTATTCAATTAAAAACTATAAATACGAATCATGAAGTCGTTTGTAATTTCTTGCTTTTTCACACTTTTTACCACTTTAGCGATGGCCCAAAATACCAGCCCTGTCACATGGGATTTCGAGGTCGCGCAAAATGAAGACAAATCGTATACGTTCACCGCAACAGCAAAAATGAAGGGAGAATGGGCCATATACTCTCAACATACAGGAGAGGGCGGACCAATACCTCTGACCTTCAAATATGAAGATGGCATCGATCTTGTCGGAGAAACCAAAGAGGAATCAGAAGCAATAAAAAAAATGAGTAAGCTTTTCGAAGTCGATGTAATTAAATTTAAAAAGGAAGCGGTATTTACTCAAACTTTTAAACCAAAAAAAGGACAAGAATCAATTAAAGGTACATTGAATTTTATGTGTTGTGATAGTCAAAGATGTCTGCCTCCTACCGATGTGGACTTTGATGTCGCTTTATAGTTTTTCCATGTAATATTAAATGTATATTTTCGGCCTCAGAATTGAATTCATTATTTAGAATATATATTGATGGCCAATAAAGCTAATAATTAAACTACCAATCCAAATGAAAATTTTTCAATCAATTTTATTCATAATATTTGCCGCAGCAATACCATTATCTGCACAAATTTTAGAACCGGTAAAATGGTCATTTGATTCAGAACAGATATCTGAAACAGAACATAACCTCATTTTTACTGCGGATATGGATGACGAATGGACTGTATATTCACAATTTACATCAGACGACGGACCAGTTCCGACATTGTTGACTTTCGAGAATATTGAGGGGGCCGAAATAAAAGGCAAGGCAAGCGAAAAAGGTCACAAGAAAGAAGGTATGGACAAACTTTTTGGCGTTAATGTCATTAAGTTTTTGGGAGATGAAAATTTTGTAATGACCCAAAAGGTGGTTGTTTCTGATTATTCAAAACCTATCAGTGGATACCTGACGTTCATGACCTGCAACGATAAAACATGTCTACCTCCTACGGATATCGACTTTACCTTTAACCTTTCAAATGGAAAAGGAGGAAGCTCAGATCAGGCATCTTCCAAAAAAACAACAGCCACTACCAGCAATTCAGGAATAGAGGAGACTTCCAATTCAGATACAAAAATAGGAGAAGTTTCATTTTCAAATGATGTTACAAAATCCGATGAAAATGTAGAATCTACGGAGCAAGAAAAACCTTCTGGCATCCTACAACCAGTAAAATGGAAGATGTCCAAAAAGCAATTGAGTGATGATGAATACGAGCTGTCATTTACGGGCTCTATTGATGACGGATGGGCGGTTTACTCCTTGTACATGGAAGAAGGAGGTCCTGTACCTACAACGATTACTTATGAAAATGCGGAAGGCGCAGAACTTATTGGAAAGGCTGTAGAAGCTGGAAACCGAAAGGAAGGGTTTGATCCTATGTGGAAGGATGAGGTTGATAATGTCATTAAATTCAAAAGTGGAGAAGACTATGTGATCACTCAAAAAGTAAAAATTACGGATCCTTCCAAGCCATTGACTGGATACTTGAATTTCATGACTTGTGACGACAAGAGGTGCCTTAATCCTACGGATATCGATTTTGATTTTGGGTTTGGAAGCGTAGCAAGTGATATTGCCGCAATGAATATTAGTGCAGATGGTAAAGTTGACCAATCCAGACCAAGTATTGTTGAGACATTAAAAGAGCCATTGAGCGATTGTGGAAAGACGGATGGTACTAATGATAGTAGCCTTCTTTGGTTATTTATTGGTGGAATGTTTGGGGGTTTCCTGGCATTATTGACACCATGTGTATTCCCTATGATTCCTATAACGGTGAGTTTCTTTACTAAAGACACCAAGCGAAAAGGATGGGTGAATGCTGCGATTTATGGAGTATCAATTATAGTTATATATGTTATTCTAGGATTGATTATTACAGTGACCTTGGGGCCTGCAGCCTTGCAAGCCTTATCTACAAATTGGATTGCCAACACCTTTTTCTTTCTAGTGTTCTTGTTTTTTGCAGGTTCTTTTTTCGGATATTACGAAATCACACTGCCGAGTTCGTGGACGACCAAGAGTGATCAAATGGCTGACAAAGGCGGATTACTGGGAATTTTCTTTATGGCCGCAACCTTGGCATTGGTATCTTTCTCTTGTACTGGACCAATAGTAGGTACGGCTTTGGTGACTGCGGCACAAGGAGGTCTCATGGGACCTACAGCAGTAATGTTTGGATTTTCATTAGCGCTTGCTCTTCCTTTTACGTTGTTCGCTGCATTCCCGGCATGGCTCAATTCATTGCCAAGATCTGGTGGTTGGATGAATACGGTAAAAGTGGTTCTAGGTTTCTTGGAAGTAGGTTTCGCATTTAAGTTTTTATCGACAGCAGACCTTACGGAGCATTGGGGATTTTTGAGATATGAAATTTTTATGGCAATACTTATTATAGTATGTATTCTATGTGCAATCTACTTGTTTGGATATATAAAGTTTCCTCACGACAGCCCAATTAAAAAATTAAGCCTGGGAAGAAAAATATCAGCAACTGCTTTTGTTTTACTTGCGCTTAATTTAGCGACAGGATTTACGATCAATAAGGATACTGGTATTTACAATTCACTTTGGTTGAGTGGATTTTCACCACCAGTGATGTATAATATGTTTTTAGATAAACAATCTGTTGATCCTGAAATAAAAAAGAGGTACCCTTCTTTTTCTAAGTGTGCTAATAATATCGATTGTTTTAAGGATTATTATGAGGGAATGGCTTATGCGAAAGAAGTTAACAAACCGGCATTTATAGACTTTACCGGACATGGTTGCCAAAACTGTAGAAGAACTGAAGACAAGATATGGGTTGATGACAAGATCAGAGAAACGTTGAACAATGATGTTGTATTGATCTCTTTGTATACTGATGACAGAAAATCTCTCCCCGAAGCATTTATTTCTAAGGAAGATGGAAAGAAGAAAAGAACTGTGGGAGCCCAATGGGCAGATTTCCAAGTGGTAAACTTTGCTCAAAATTCTCAGCCATTATATATCATGATGACAAATGATGAGAAGGTAATTACACATCCAAGAGGGTATGAAGAAGGGGTCAAAGGATATCAAACATATTTGAATTGTGGTTTGGATCATTACAAAACACTGAATTAAAAAGATATATAACTATAAAAAACGTCTTGGTAGGATTACATTTCTATCGAGACGTTTTTTTATATGCTCTTTTCTAATAATCCACGACCCCAAGAAAAAAGTAATTGTCATTATCCAGGTGCTTCTTTGCTTGAAGCCAAATATTCCATTCTTTTGGATATAGATATTTCCAACCAATAAAATTTAGCACCCTAAAATAAAGTTGCCTTTGAAAATATTTGTGAACCACGTTAATCAATCTCAAAGAATCATCCCTTTTTGCTTTCATTTTAATATCCAAATCCACTGAAATGGAGCTCTTACCTTTTGTGTAATTCTTCATTTCAACCAAGGCTATGCCGAACTCGGGATGAACAGCCATAAAATCCACTCCGCTTATTCCTAACCCAGAGACTCTTTTATAATATTTATGTTTATCCAGTTTGATTACATCCCATTCCCCATCAAAGATTACTTCTACATCGCGCTCGGTAAAGTTATGTTGGATGTGTTCCTGCATTATGCAATATACTTTTTGCCTGCAATTTTTTTGTCAAGCCAGAATTCAATATACATAAGAAGTAATGTCTCGTGGCTATCTTCGCGACCTTTTAGCTCGGCCAGCTGAGTTTTAAAGGATTTGAATGATTTCTTTTGATCAATTAAAAATTTGTTTTTGGTAAGTACTTTTTTAACAAAGTTGATTAAGAATGTTTCTATAGGAAGAAGCCTTTCTCTCTTTTTGAGATATCGATAACTGTTGAGGACGAAAGGCTTGAGCAGTCGCTCTTCACCCAATTCGAAGTAAATAATCAGATTCATCAATCGAGCCAAAGATTGAATATCATAACGATATGGAACATTTAGATTTATGATTTTATAGTTATAATCCAGGGCAGCCTGATAATCTTCGACCACAAAATTATGAATCGACATCTGCCAGGTGTACAAAAGGTTTGTGGATGGATTGTTGTATGATTTGTGATCCATAAAATAGCTGTGAAATTCATTGATGATCATGTCCAGGGACTCAAACTTTTCATTTTTGAATGCCATGTCATATTCATTCACATAAAGCGAAACATTGACAGCAAATACAAAAGAAGGTGCCAAAGAAAGTTTTTGAAACAGCATTCTACATTTTTCTCTGTTTGCTGTTACTTCATCTTGTTTATTCAATCTGATCTGTGCATATTGCAAATTTATCAATGTTCGCAGATACAATTCGGCTTTGTCCGACATATAAATTGGGTTGTCCTCCATCAACTTGATGAGAGTCGAACCATATTCATATGTGGAGGGAATATCGCCTTCCATCCCAGAAATGAATTGGACGCAATAGAGTCGAATCATATCTATCTCTATAGTTGAATTGTAATCATCAGGTTTTATTCTATCTAATTCGTTGCGCAGGTTTTTGTAAACACTCAAAGTTTTATTGTCTGTAGGCAGTCCATTTATTATGTATGCCTTCCATAAGCTGCTTTGGATCGATCGATGATTACTAACTGCCAAAGCCTTTCCAAGAATTTTTTCTTCTTCTGTATTGTCCAGTGATGGGTTTTGGACAGAATACAGCACATTTCTTTTCATTTCCAAAACCTCAAGAAGCAAATACCATTTCTCATGCTCATTGCAGATTGACTTTGCCTTTTTTAGTAGAGCCAAGGCTTGGTAAGGCAAGCCTTTTTGGTGCAATATTTTTGCATGATTAAGTTTGGACCTAAGGTCTACTTCGATGTTCTTTGACTTATGAAAAGACTCCAGACTGGACAAGACTTTTTTGTACAGATTGGCCTTGTATAGATCAAATCTGTGTTTGCCGTATTTTTCAGTAAATTCTTTTTTTAGAAGTTTTTCTCCTTTCCACCCTTGCTTTTGATATTTGACAATCAAATCGAATAGCTTCTGATAGTTATTTTCTTTACCAATAGTATGCTGCTGACTTGATATTTTAAAGTATCGTTTTTCAGAACCATTCATTTTGTAAATAAGGTTGTAGAGAAATTTGGTCTGTTTAGCTTCAATGAGTCTACTCTAAAAAGCATGGTTTAAAATGAATTTGTTCAATGAGTATTAAAGATTTAGCTTTTATTCTCAACAATCCAATTATTGGCTATCTCAAGCAAGTTGAAGGATGAGAGTCTAAAAAGAGGAATATAATGGCAAATTCGGCCAATCTTAGATGTATTCTTCTAAGATTGACTCCTAAGGCTGTAAAAACCATATGCATGGACACACGAATCCTACGTCTTACTCGAACTTTACCGTTTTTCATGCCACGTTTCATTTCTTTTACAGTGGCTTCTACATTTGCTCTTATCGTCTTTCGTTCTTTGGGTAATTGATCGATATTCATAAATCGTTGATGGGCTAATATGTTCTTATCTGTAAAGTAAAATAGCCTCTTTGCCTTGACAAACTTTCCTCCACATTTCTTAGTTCTACATTTGTTTTTAATAGGACATGTTTCACATATTGAATTATCGAACACCGCACAATACATCTTTGCCGTTTTCTGAACGCTTACTTTTTGTCCACCTCCGCAACTCACCCATATTTTCCCGCCCTCTTTTTGAATTCGTAGTTTTGAATGTGACCTTCTTCCTTTTATTGCACTTTGATATTGTGTGATGCCATGTGCCTTGTTCAATTTATCTACTTTTTCATTTCCATAAGCGCCATCTACAAAGTATTCCTCCCAATCAGGCATTCTTGCCTTCATAGCTTCTATTCGTGTTTCCAGTATTCTGTCATCACTCACATTGTTTTTAACTACCACAACATCGGTGATCAATTCTACTTTATTATCAAGATGTCTTGTCTCACTAATATGAGTGGAATAACCGATATGTGCCGATCCATATTTTGAACTGAATGTAGCATCAAGATCATCTGGTGAATTAATCTTAGAGGATTCTAATTCATTGGCAGGTCTTATTTCAATTTTGTCATCCCCATGACCTTGTTTGAAGTAATCTTTATAGACTCTAAGGAAGGTTTGATAAGCTTCCTTGTCTTTATATTTTTCTCCTAGAATATGATATACCGTGTAATATACCTGTGCGATTTGCTCATAGTGAGGCGTAATATCCTGTTTGCGTATGGAATAAACATAATGACCAGAAGATTGATCATCGTATACACCTACATATTCTTCTATGCTTTTTTGATCTTCTTTGTTCAATATGCGCTGTAAACGTTTTAAAACTTCAATAAACAAGCGAAGTCTTGAATACTCTATCACCTTGGAGTCTACTAAAAAACTATCTCCTCGTAGAGTAGACGTATTTACTTTGTACTTTTCTAAATGCTTGTCGGTAAGGGATACAAATACGTTATTAATTAGATCCTCTCCCGTTTTATTAAAGTGCTCTATAAGTCGGTTTTGAAAATTGAAAATACTAGCTTCTGAAAAAATATCCTGTTGAGGATTTGTTATACCAATAGCATATCGACTCAATGCATTAAAAGTAAGATTAGTAAAAAGTTCAGCATATGTCCAATCATTTAGATGCTTCAATATTAAAGCTCCAACCAATTGATTCACCGGAACATTAGGTCTACTCTTTGTATTGGAGTACAGTTGAGCAAAATCTTTCTCATTAATTTTATGAAATACCTCAAGAAAGAATGTGGCCTCCGTAGATCGTTCAAAATACTTCCTCTGCTTCTCGGTTAAACAATGTTCAAAGCCAAATAAATCACCTTGCTGATAACTTGTGTTTTCTCTAAACATGATCTTTAATATTTACTACAAAATACAAAAATCAATTTTCTTTAACCAACCTTTTTAGAGTGGACTCTTCAACCATAAGAAATAGAATTAATTAACACCAATCAATATTTACCTAAATATAGATCATTGAGAGATGGTTTGCAGGATAGGAGTGAAAAAAGACTTGAAAATATTAATTTCTGAAATAAGGTAAATATTATTGTAAATGCTTCATAATTAATGAGATAACTATAAAAATGACAATTTAGAAATAAGATGAAAATGTAAAATTGGTAAACTTAACGTCAGGGAGTGCTTTGACTTCTTCAAAAATCACATAACCGTCCATTTTCACTCAGCCACTTCTCCTTCTCCTTGTAATTGGGCATCACCTGCGAGACAATATCCCAAAACTTTTTTGAATGATTCATCTCATACAAGTGAGATAATTCATGGATGATGACATAATCGATCACATCTTTAGGTGCAAATAAAAGCCGAGTCGATAGATTTATATTATTTGCAGAAGAGCAACTTCCCCAATTCGATGTGTTGTATTTAAGGTTTACAGACTTTATATTTTTATGAAAGCACTTGTCATTAATTTCGTGTACGCGTTTTGTAATTTCTGGAAGAAATATTTGGGTGCATACTCTTGACAACAATTGTTTGATCATTTTATTTTTGTCAGCACCTTTTAGATCAATTGGGATAATAAGGTTTATAACCTCAGCCCTGGGATCATAGTCTCCACGTCCAGTCTTCCGATTTTGATAACTGATATTCAAGCCCAATTCTCTTTCATATATAAATAGGCACTTCTTTTTATCATAATCTTCCAATTCATATGGAAGCAATACGCTCGGGTTTTTTAATGCCTTTCTTCTTACCCAATCAACTGCTTTCTTATAATGTTCTTCTTTAGCGCCATTAGAAAGACTAGAAGGTATTCGGAGGTTTATGGCGGATTTTCCAAAAGATACACGGACGCTCTTTCTTCTCTCCACAAAGATCTTGAACGGCACTTCTTTGCCTTCAATTTGTATGGTCTGATGAATACTAGCCATTTTCTTGTTCAAACTCTTTCATCACATCTACCAACCTTTGTACACCTTCTATTGGCATGGCATTATATATAGATGCTCTAAACCCACCAACAGATCGGTGACCCGCGATACCAATACATCCAGCTTCAGTAGCTTTCTGTATAAAACGAGGTGTGTCAT
>OZ246013.1:0-1377500 GCA_965230575.1 Saprospiraceae bacterium | reverse complement strand
GATGTTGGCTTGGAAGCAGCCATTCATTTAAAGAGTGCGTAACAGCTCACTAGTCGAGCGTTCCTGCGCGGAAAATAATCGGGCATCAAACTAAATACCGAAGCTATGGATTCATATCAAGAGATATGAGTGGTAGGGGAGCATTCTGTACAGCGTTGAAGTTTTGCTGTGAGGCATTATGGAGCGTATAGAAAAGAAAATGTAGGCATGAGTAACGATAAGAGGGGTGAGAGACCCCTCCGCCGTAAGACTAAGGGTTCCTCGATCTATGCTAATCAGATCAGGGTTAGTCGGGACCTAAGGAGTATCCGAAAGGAGAATTCGATGGAAAACGGGTTAATATTCCCGTACCGGTGTATACTGCGATGGGGTGACGAAGGCGTGTAAGGACTGCCAACAGACGGAATTGTTGGTTGAAGTATTAAGGTGATGATTGAGTAGGCAAATCCGCTCATGAACTGAAGTACGATAGTACTCGAAGACTTAGGTCGGAGAGATAATGTCCCCAAACAGACTTCCAAGAAAAACCTCTAAGCTCTAGGTATATACCGCCCGTACCGTAAACCGACACAGGTAGTCGAGGAGAGTATCCTCAGGCGCTCGAGTGATTCGTGGCTAAGGAACTAGGCAAAATGGCCTCGTAACTTCGGGAGAAGAGGCGCTCCGGTTAAAATTGGAGCCGCAGTGAAAAGGCCCAGGCGACTGTTTAGCAAAAACACAGGACTATGCGAACTCGAAAGATGAAGTATATGGTCTGACACCTGCCCGGTGCTGGAAGGTTAAGGAAGGGGCTTAGGAGCAATCCGAAGGTCTTAACTGAAGCCCCAGTAAACGGCGGCCGTAACTATAACGGTCCTAAGGTAGCGAAATTCCTTGTCGGGTAAGTTCCGACCTGCACGAATGGTGTAACGATCTGGGCACTGTCTCAGCCACGAGCTCGGTGAAATTGAAGTATCGGTGAAGATGCCGATTACCCGCAATGGGACGAAAAGACCCCGTGAACCTTTACTACAGCTTCACATTGTGCTTGGATATAAGATGTGTAGGATAGGTGGGAGACTACGAAGCGGCAGCGCCAGTTGTTGTGGAGTCGTCCTTGAAATACCACCCTTCTTATATTTAGGTTCTAATCCGTGGAAAGACGGAGACATTGTGTGGTGGGTAGTTTGACTGGGGTGGTCGCCTCCTAAAGAGTAACGGAGGCTCGCAAAGGTACCCTCAGCATGGATGGTAATCATGCGCAGAGCGTATTAGTACAAGGGTGCTTGACTGGGAGAGAGACATCTCGATCAGGTAGGAAACTAGGCTAAAGTGATCCGGTGGTTCCGTATGGAAGGGCCATCGCTCAAAGGATAAAAGGTACTCCGGGGATAACAGGCTGATCTCCCCCAAGAGCTCATATCGACGGGGAGGTTTGGCACCTCGATGTCGGCTCGTCACATCCTGGGGCTGGAGAAGGTCCCAAGGGTTGGGCTGTTCGCCCATTAAAGTGGCACGCGAGCTGGGTTCAGAACGTCGCAAGACAGTTCGGTCTCTATCTATTGTGGGCGTAGGAATATTGAGAAGATCTGACACTAGTACGAGAGGACCGTGTTGGACAAACCTCTAGTGTATCTGTTGTGGCGCCAGCTGCATTGCAGAGTAGCTATGTTTGGAATGGATAAGTGCTGAAAGCATCTAAGCACGAAGCCAACTTCAAGATGAGTATTCCATGAATTTTAATTCAGAAGGGTCGTAGAAGATGACTACGTTGATAGGCTATAGGTGGAAGTGTGGCGACACATGGAGCCGAGTAGTACTAATTACCCGACAGCTTCCTTTTTTTACTTTACTAAAATCCCTATGGAATAATAAAAGAAGTAAAAGAATAAAAAATGTAAAAAAGCTCTAAGAATTTAGATTCTAAAATTACTACAGAAAACTGAAACTTTACTGGAATCTACATACTCCAATTTTTTGTCATGATTTATCGAAGGATGAATCAGTTAATACATACGATACACACCAAAAGAAATAAGCCCGAAAGGGTTTAAAGATTAAATGGTGGCTATAGCACGGGTGTTCCACCTCTTCCCATTCCGAACAGAGAAGTTAAGCCCCGTAGCGCCGATGGTACTGCGTTTGTGGGAGAGTAGGTCGTTGCCAACTAATTAAATAGAGAGTCATGTATGAATAATGCATGGCTCTTTTTTGTTTTAGAGAACTTACAGGTGGTGCTCTATAATTATCTACCCATTGCTAGGGGCTTCCCGAGCTAAGAATCTATCACTTATTCCAGTTCCGAACAGAGAAGATAAACTACAACACGCGATATGCTTTATAGAGAAAGAGAAGGAACTAATAGTTAATATTAGCGCTGCATTGGTTCAGATTTTTAGATGGAAAAGTGGTCTTTTATTTTAACTATGTTGTTAAAACTTTGTAATCGTAACAAGTCACTCAACATATGACACAGATTACTAAAATGAATGGTATTGTAGCAAGAATAATAGAACGAAGTCTCAAAAGGTAAATAGAAATTCAAATTCATTTGATAGATCGAAATAGAAAATCGTGATTAGTCTGGACATAGAGGGTAGTTTGCAATTTGCTACCCTCTATGTCCAGAATATCTATTCCTAATAGATATTACTACAATGGTAACATCTATTTTATAAGAGAAAATTTAGTTATTCCCAATACTTCTTTATCATTGAAAATCCGCAACCAATATTGACCTGAGATGAGTTGACCAAGATTTATTGTAGAAGAAGTCAACTTATTCTTTAATATTACTCTTCCTATATTGTCATGAACGGTATATTGATACTTATTTCCCAAGAATGATGGTCCTAAGTCAAGGGTAAAAATACCATCATTTGGATTTGGATAAATATTAATATTATAAAATTCATTTTCTAATTCTTCAATGTTCAAAGCAACATCTGGCCCACAACAAAGTTCGCCCCAAGCTGGGTCATTGTCATCTTCTTCTGACTGATTGCCTAAGACTGCATCATTCTTATTGGTATAATCAGAGATTACCTGACCAGAACCTTCCGTCATACCCCAATAACCGAGTAAACCATCCTCATTTGGATCTACTCCATTCTCTATACCTTCTAAAATTTCAGATTCGGTTCGGACAACATTCCAAATTCGTACATTGTCAATGGTACCATTAAATGCATCATTGGAGTGACCATCATTTCCAATCAAAATCGGTGCACCTGTATCCATATTTAGATTTGGTGTGGTTCCTCCACCTTTGGTTCCAATGAGAGATCCATCAACATAAAAAGAGATTAATCCATTAGATTGAGTAACAGCAACATGGTGACAATCACCATCCAGCAATGCTGCATCAAAATCACCATTATCTATTAACAACCAGTTGATGCTATTGTATCGAAGAGACAGCATCTTGTGTTGAGAACCGCCCCAGGTAGGGTGTATGAAAAATTGAAAACCAGAATTAGTACTTGTTCTATTGGATAAAATCGAACCAGTTCCATTAGCATCTTCCAAGCCTGTGATATGAGCTTCAAGCGTGAAATCATTTGCAGCAAGTGATTGCCCTACATCGGCAGGAATAGTTACATATGTAGATTCGCCATCGAAGCTAAGACATTTGCCATCTTCAACTGGAGGTGGAACGCAACAAACTGCTCCCCATTCTGGGTCTGAACCCTCTTCAAATTCGCTATTTCCCAAAGTTGCATCATTTTGACCTGTAAGATCTTCAATAGTCTGGCCTGATCCTTCCCACATTCCCCAATTACCAAGCAATCCATTTTCATTGGGATTAACCCCATTTTCAATTCCATCCTGAATTTCTGATTCAGACCTTGCAATATTCCAAATTCTTACATCATTTATTGTACCATTAAAAGCATCATTGGAAGTAAGATCATTTCCAATTATAAGTCTAGCTCCAGAATTCAAATCCAGATCTGGCAAATTACCACCTCCTTTAGTGCCAATAAGGTTGCCATCAATGTAAAATGAAAGTGTACCATTAGACTTTGTTACGGCCACATGATGACAAGTACCATCGAGTATTTTGCCATCAAATTCTCCGTTATTGATAAACAACCAATTAATACCATTGTATCTCAAGGATAACATTTTGTGCTCAGAGGTACTCCAATAAGTATGCACGAAAAAATGAAGGCCATTATTTGCACCTATC
The DNA here is from genome assembly GCA_965230575.1 of Saprospiraceae bacterium. GTDB lineage: Bacteria > Bacteroidota > Bacteroidia > Chitinophagales > Saprospiraceae > CAJXUU01. The sequence continues at coordinate 1,373,329 of OZ246013.1, read as the reverse complement.
CTATTTGATAGAATAGTAGCTGTACCATTTTCACTTTCCAATCCATTGATATTGGCTTCAATGGTGAAATCATTGGCCCCTAGAGACTCTCCAACCTCGGCTGGAATGCTTGCAAAATCATCTTCTCCATTGAAATTTAGACAAGTTCCTGAAGCTGGTGGTGAAAAATCACAACAATTACTTCCCCATTCAGCATCTGCAAGATTAACAGTCTCATCATTTCCTAAAATTGCATCATTCTGATTGGTTAAGTCAGTAATTGTCTGACCCGACCCTTCTCGCATGCCCCAGTAACCCAATAATCCGTTTTCATTGGGGTTTACTCCATTTTCAATTCCATCTCGAATTTCAGATTCAGACCTTGCGATATTCCAAATTCTCACATCGTTTATCGTACCATCAAAGGCATCATTTGAGGTTATATCATTTCCAACTACAATCGGTGCACCTGTATCCAAATTAAGATCTGGCATATTGCCGCTTCCATGTGTACCAATAAGATTGCCATCAATATAAAAAGAAAGGGTTCCATTAGATTTGGTAACCGCTACATGGTGGCAATCGCCATCTAGAATTTTATCGTCATATTCGCCATTATTAATAAACAGCCAATTAATCCCATTATATCTAAAGGATAACATTTTGTGCTCAGAAGTACTCCAATATGTATGAACAAAAAAGTGGAATCCTTCATTTGAACTGGTTCGGTTTGATAATATAGTACCAGTACCATTTTCGCTTTCTAGTCCATTGATAAAGGCTTCAAATGTAAAGTCATTCGCACCTAAAGATGCACTCACTTGTGCAGGGATCGTTACTCTACTGAATTCGCCATTAAATTTAAGACAGGCTTCTTGGGAAAAAGATAAAGTTGAAAAGCTTAGCCATATAAAAAGTAAACTAAGCAAGTTAAGGTATTGTGGTTTAATCATAGTTTTTGAATTTTTGATTATCGTTAAAAACTCAAAATTACGGATATATATTAAGAATGAATACATATAACTAAGATAATGCAGTATCTAAAAAAAAGCTATTATGGGCCTATGAGACAAGAGATGTCAATATTTCAGTAGATCGGATGTCACAGTTTGTGATGTTATCGAGTTATAGTGGAAATTCTTTAAATAGAATTTATTGTTGCAAATGCGTTAAGATCACCTCTATGATAAAAAGAAGCTTACAAAGCGTTTTAGACCTTTTATTCCCTAGATTATGCATTATGTGTTACTGTGAAACTCCAAATGAGGGTCAAAATTTTTGTATTGATTGTTTGATTAATATGCCTCATACCGATCATTTCAAAAAGAAGGATAACATGGCGGTTCGAAAATTTTGGGGTCGATTTCCTCTTGAAGAAGCCGCCAGTGTACTCAACTTTTATAATTATACCGATGTGCGATGGATGATTCATAGACTCAAGTATGAAGGTCGCAAAGATATAGGTCATATTCTTGGAATGATGGCGGGTCGGAAGATGCTGAAGTCTTCATTTTTCAAAGATATTGACATCATAGTTCCAATCCCCCTACATCCTGAAAAAAGAGCCAAAAGAGGTTACAATCAAGCTGCTTATTTTGGAAAAGGGATAAGTGAGATATTATCGATTCCCATGCGGCAAGATGTGATCAAAAAGCATATTTATACCAAATCTCAGACCACGATGAGCAGGATGGAGCGCATTAAGAATGTATTTGATTCCTTTGAATTGACCGATGCAATGGGAATTCAAGGGAGGCACATTCTAATTGTTGATGATGTATTGACAACGGGCGCTACTATAGAAGCTTGCGCAAGAAAACTACTGGAAGCCAGGAATATTAAAATTTCTGTAGTGACTGCATGTATAGCAAGGCATTAATGTTTTGTTACAATTTAGAAATAATAACCTTCTAGGAGTGCGAAAAAGGATATTATTACGTTATCAGGAGTAGTATTTTAATATCTTTGTGCCCAATTTGAAAGCATCTGGTTTTCATTTTCATAAAAGAATGTAATTAATGAGATTATACAAGATTTTATTCGCTGTCATTTTTACCATTTCAATCCAAACGGTAGACGCCCAAACATTTGGTGTTAAAGCAGGATTGAATTATTCGACTTTTTTAGGACCTACACAAAATCAAGAAAGGGTTAGTGAAAATTATGGATTCAGTAATGGTTTCCATTTTGGCTTGAGCTATTCGTATGATTTTACAGATTTGTTTTCATTGAGAACTGAGTTGTTTTATATTCAAAATGGAAGTACCTATAGCTATCAGGGTGACTCTTATTATATCATAAGACAATCAGAAAAAACTACTTTTGAAAGAGGGGATTTAGAGTTTTATGACTTGAATATCTCAAACGCTTACATAAGTATTCCAGTCATGGCCAACTATAGAATAAACAATAGATGGGAAGTATTTGGTGGTGCCTACTTTAATATGTCTATAGGACCTACTGCCAGAGGACAAATGAAGTTTGTATCTTTTGATAGACCTGATGAAATACGATTTATTCAATCTTTGGATTTTAGATATGGGAATGATGAGATTGATGAGATCAACGGACGGTCGGCTGGTCAATTGACAGAGATTGGGATCTTAGTAGATGGAGAAATTGTAATTCTCCCTAGATTTGCAGGCGCGTATACACAGCAAGGAGAAAAGACAGGAAACAAAATTAATTTTCTTGACTATGGTCTTACTTTTGGAGCGCATTATTTCTTGAATAAAGGATTTTTTGTTGGACTTACTTTGGATTATGGAATTCCAGATATTACAAACAATGATGTGGATATTAACCTTACCGAATTAAACTCGGATAGCTCTTTTATTTTTAGTGATGATAAGGATACCCACCTTGGCATAAAAGCTTCCTTCGGATTTAGATTTTAAAAATTTTATTGCGTTGTTCAGTGACGCTACCTCTCTTTACATTCCGAGAAATAGTCATAAATTTTTCTTAATACGAAACATTTCGTACTATAATATTTTGAAATACGAATAGATTCGTATAATATTGTACGAACTAATTCGTATTATATATACTTTTTAACTAATCCAACAGGAAATTATGGCAAGACTGTCAGAAAATGAATTGAAGATAATGCAGATCTTATGGGATCAGGGACCTTCGAGTGTAAGAGATGTGCATGAAAAAATATCTGAGAATAAGGACTCTGGATATACCACAACTTTAAAATTGATGCAAATCATGGCATCTAAAGGTATCGCTATTAGAGATACTTCATCTCGTACGCATATTTATTCTGCTGCCTTGTCCGAGCAAAAGACAAAGACAGACCTATTGTCCAAGTTTATTTCTGCGACATTCAAGGGTTCTTCTTCTTCTCTGGTTCTCCAGGCTTTAGGAAATGGAAAAACGACTCAGAAAGAATTAGATGAAATCAAAGCATTAATTTCCTCAATTGAAAAAACCAATAACGAATGAATTTTCTACTACAACTTATAGACCCTTCGATAACCTATGCCCTGGGATGGACGATAATTCATTCATTGTGGCAAGCTTCATTGATCGCATTGTTAATGTCTGTAATTCACAGAATCGCAAGTAGTAAGAATGCCATATTTAAATATGGTGTAGCCGTAATCTCAATGGCCGCTGTATTTGTTGTAAGCGCTTTGACTTTCGCATATTATTATTCATCGCCTTCTACCACAATAGAAGCGCTGGGAACTGTGGGTTTGGCACAATTACAAATAGGAGAAGTCAACAATGGTTCAACATTTTCTAATATACAGGCATTTTTTGTTCAAAACATGGATCAGATCAATATGATATGGGCCATTGGAGTCATACTATTCTTGGTTCGATTCGTATTTTCTTACTTATATACCAAGTACTTAAGAAGCACGGCTATATTTTCTAAATCACGTGAATTGGAACAAGCATTGGCTACGATCAAAAAGAACTTGTTGATTGATAAAACGATCAAAATTGCAGAATCTGCAAAGATAAACGTCCCGATTGTGGTGGGCCACATCAAACCATTGATTCTATTTCCAATAGGTATCGTAAATATGTTGAGTACTGAAGAAGTAGAAGCAATAATCACGCACGAACTTGCCCATATAAAGCGCTATGACTACCTCACGAATATATTATTAACCCTAATCGAAATACTATTTTATTTCCACCCAGCGGTATGGTGGATTAGTGCCAATGTAAAGGCTGAAAGAGAAAATTGCTGCGATGATTTTGCCCTGTCTCAGGATATTGACAAAGTCGTTTATGCCAAAGCACTGGTCAAATTAGAAGAAATGAAATCATTTAGTGCTCCTGCATTGGCAATGCCGTTTTCTTCCAAAAAACATCAATTAATTAATAGAATTAAAAGAATTATGAATATGCCACAAACTCAAAATGATATTAAAGAGAAATCTATTGCTACAATTTTATTATTAAGTATTGTTCTACTGTTTAGCAATCAGGCCAATAGTGAATCAACTGAACATGACTCATTTGTTGAAAATGAAGAAGTTTTGGATACTTCCAGAATAGTTGGTAATGATGAAATGATATTGAAAGTGAAGGATGGAAAATTTGAATCACTCATAGTCGATAGTAAAGAGCAGGACAATGAATTTGTTGATCAAATTGCATCAACGATGGATCGAAACGCCAAAGATGATGATAGCTATACGGTGACAATAAAAGAAAGTCCAGTGCTGGAAATAGTCTATGATAAGGTGCATATAAAAGGTCAAGGAGGTGTAGTATATGAAAGTGATGATGTAAGTATAAAAGGAGATACTCTTCCTTGGAAAAGCAATAAAAGTTCGGTAACAATAACTCAACATGACGGGAAGACCGTAGAAGTAGAAAAGGAAAATGGGCAGATAACGAAGCTCAAAATTGATGGTAAGGTGATTCCAAAAAGTGATTATGGAGAATATGAAAGAGAGATAGAATCAACCGAAAACTCCTTTCATTTTGATGAAGATGTGAATATTTTCGAGCACTTTGACGGCAACGATTTTTCAAAGAGTTTTGGATTATTATTTGACGGTGAAGAATGGAGAGAGTTTGGCGGAAATATGAATCAATTATTTGATGAAGATATGATGGAGAGGCTAAGAGAAATGGAAGGATTGAGATTTAATTTCAAAAATTTTGAGGATCTACATGAGTTGAAAGGCTTGGAGAAATTGCACGAACTACGTGGTCTGGGTAATCTTCGTGAATTGGAAAATTTGAATGAATTATTCGAAGAAATGGGAATACAGATTGATTCTTCATTCAGAGGTATGAATTTTGATTTTGACGATTTCGATGGATTTGATCGCTTTGAATTTTTTGATAATTTTGGTGATAATGATGACATCAGAATATATAGAGATGATAGATCGGGCTATAGAAATGGAACAGTGGTAGATAAAATTGGCAGTATGTTAAATAAGGATGGTTTGCTTAAAGAATACAAGTCCAATAAAATCGAGATTACAGGCAAACATTTGAAAATAAATGGAGAGAAAATGCCCAAAGCAATATTCGAAAAATATAAAAACATCTATCAAGAATCAACTGGTGCTCCTTTAACAAAAAAATCCAAAATGGTTTTTGATGTAGAAGGAAAACCAAGCAAAAGAAAGGTAAAAACGTTTTAATTATTTAGAATCGATTTTGTAGAGAGAAGCGTCTAACCCAATAACGGACACTTGCATATAATGAGCTATGCAAGTGTCTTTTTTGTTTGTAGAGAATCTATGGCTGCTATTCACCTGCATTCTGGATGTAGACAGCCCAATTAATTGCTAATCTATTGTTCACATTAAATTAACGGAAGGTCAAATTATTGTCTTTAAAATGAAATTTGGTGGTAATTGAATTGAATACAGCAAACTTTGTTACTTCAAGTTAAAAATTACTGATAATTGTAATATGATAGCCATATAAAATTCCGAAATTCGCGCTTATGCAGGAATTAGGATATTCTTATTTACAAGAACTAAATGACATACAAAGAGAAGCTGTAACATCTATCAATGGACCGGTAATGGTCATTGCTGGACCAGGCTCTGGAAAAACAAGGGTTCTCACGTATCGAATAGCACATATCATCAATCAAGGAATACCACCTTGGGAAATCCTCGCTTTGACTTTTACCAATAAGGCAGCGAGGGAGATGAAAGAAAGAATTGAGAAAGTTGTCGGCAGCGGAGCACAAAGGGTTTGGGCAGGAACATTTCACTCTCTGTTTGCAAAGATATTAAGGAGGGAGGCACATAAGATTGGATACCCAAATGACTTTACGATATACGATACGGACGATAGCAAGAGCGTCATAAACGAGATCATCAAATCATTGAACCTTGACAAAAAGGTATATAATAATGGTGCTGTAAGGTCTAGAATTTCGGCTGCAAAAAGCAAGCTCATCACTCCAAAAGCATATGTAAATAATGAAGAAGTAATGGCATATGATCGAGCGAATCGCAGGCCATTGATTTATCAGATATATGAGAAGTATACTGCTAAATGCCTTAGAGCTGGAGCCATGGATTTCGATGATCTTCTATTGCAGATGTTTAGACTCTTGTATCAAAATCCAGACGGAGTAAGAGAGAAGTATCAACGCCAATTCAAATATATTCTCGTAGATGAGTTTCAGGATACCAACCATCTTCAATACTCCATCATAAAACTTTTGGTAGACTATCCAGGAAGTAAACAAAACATATGTATCGTTGGCGATGATGCGCAAAGTATCTATTCATTTAGAGGGGCTACTATTGAGAATATTCTCATGTTCCAAAGCGACTACCCAGATGTGAACACTTTCAAACTGGAGCAAAATTATCGTTCGACCCAATTCATAGTTGAAGCTGCCAATGAAGTAATCACCAATAATAAAAGGCAAATCCAAAAAAAGATTTGGACAGATAAAGGGGAGGGCGATAAGATAAAGCTGATCAAGGCTGTGACTGAAACTGAAGAAGGAAAACGGGTTTCGGACAGCATCGTGGAGACAAAAAACCGTTACAATCTTAGAAATAGTGAAATCGCCATTCTATATCGGACAAACTCACAATCGAGGATTTTTGAAGAGCATTTGAGAAGGTATAATATTCCATATCGGATCTATGGTGGCTTGTCTTTCTATCAGCGTAAGGAGATCAAGGATCTGGTTGCCTACATGAGGCTTACGGTGAATGATAAGGATGATGAGGCCTTGAAAAGAATCATAAATTATCCTCGGAGAAGTATTGGTAAGACGACGGTAGAAAAGATCTCCAAGCTTGCCGATGATAATGATATGAGTATGTGGGAGGTGTTGACTAAAATAGATTTTGGGCCAAGAGCAAAAAAATCTATTATCGAATTTGTGAATACCATCCAATCATTCAAGCAAAAAGCACATACTCAAAATGCATATGAATTGGCAACGTTCATTTCCAGAAAGTCAGGAATTGCTGAACTGCTCAAGGCAGATACCAGTCCTGAAGGTCAGGCAAGGGTAGAGAATGTGAATGCATTGTTGGATGGAGTTAAAGAGTTTGTGGACAACGATGAATTAGCGGATGGAGAAGAGATCACTGAGAAATCCATGTCTGCTTTTCTTCAGACTATTTCTTTGATGACAGATGCAGATCAGGATTCTACAGATACAGATGTGGTGACACTGATGAGTGTACATGCTGCAAAGGGATTGGAGTATCGGTCTGTTTATGTGGTTGGGCTTGAAGAGAATTTATTTCCTTCGTTCATGTCCATGAATTCACCGGATCAAATTGATGAAGAGAGAAGGTTGTTTTATGTTGCTATTACGCGTGCCGAGGAATATTTGACCTTGAGTTTTGCGGCTTGCAGATATCAATATGGTCAGACAAGGTACAATGACCCGAGTCGATTTTTAGATGAAATTGGCCAAAATAATTTGGATTCATTGATTTCTATTAGCAAAAGCAAACCAGAGTTTCCACAACCCAAGATTTTGGGCAATTTCAAAAAATTGAGCGCCAATAAGAAGCCAGCACTTGGAATAAACCCGGGTGATTTTTCCCCAAGTCCAGCAAGTTCGATAAAAGAAGGAATGACAGTGATTCATTTAAAATTTGGACAAGGGAAGGTAAAGTCGATAGATGAAAGAATGGTAGCCAGCATTACTTTTGATGGTCTCTCAGAAAATCAAGAAAAACGGATCATGTTGAAATATGCCAAATTGCAGATTATGGAATGATGAGTTTTTTATCGAACAAACTCTTCTTCAAATCACAATAATAATTGCTTAAATATAGAAGTCTCTAATAATAGGATTGATACCTTTGAATATTAGAGAATTTATTCTAAAGAAATGACGTTTTAAATCTTGTCAATAAATAATGTATGCGCTTATTCCATCCATTTATGAGGTATTGGATAATAATGATGGCAATGTTCATTTCCTATACTAGTGACGGCCAATATCACGTGAAACCATTTGACATTTCTAAAAACATCACGGCATTACAAAAAACTGAAAGCGGTCATATTTTATATGGTACGGATTCTGGAGAATTCGGGACATACGACGGTCTACAATTCAATAGGAAGGAAAATTTGGAAGCCAATATTCATTCTATTGAACTGAATGAAGAAGGGGTACAATTAGCCACAAGTAGAGGATTGTATGAAATTATTAATGATAGAATGATGCAGATCAGTCCCAACAATCTGGATGTAATGGATAGATCTCTCGATAACTCATTTCTGGTGACTACAAATGGTGTGTATAAAAAATCCAATTCAGATTATATACCAGACAAGGAGGAGTTTTTTGATATTAATGAAATAAAACATGGGTCGTACTTCACCTTGGGTGACCTGGAATATTTTCGGGCAGATAAGAAGGTTTTTGCCAAGGATAAAAGGTGGCGTGAAGTAATAAGTCATGCCGAGGAGGATTTCGATGTGATTCCCTGGAGCGCTTCCAAAATGGTAATTGCAGATAGGAAGGCATTGATCACTTTTGATGGTGAAGGATATGTAGATACGTTGTTGCATTTGGACGTAGATTCCAAGAACAAAATATTCAAGCTGTCTGGATCGAATCTACTCCTGTGTGCTGATAATATGATCGGAGTATTCAATATGCGAAAAAAAGAATTAAACAACTTTTATAGCATGAATACAGATTTGATTTCGACTGTGACGGAGGATATCTGGGGTAATATTTGGATAGCTGCGGGTTCATATATTTATCAGGTGATCGATCGATCTGACAGCAAGCAAAACCAGCCTCCCAAAGTTGTCATCGAATCTATCCGCATTAATGGCAATAGAGAAGAGATGAAGTCCTCCTATAGATTGGACAAGGACAACATTGAAATTGAGATAGATTATAGTGGAGTGCATATGACATTTCCACAGGATCTCGAATTTCAAACACTACTTTCTGGCAAATATCAATCTTTAGACCATGCGAGTAATACACTTGATGGAGAGTGGTCACCCGCTACCAAAGCACGGAATGTCGAATATCGGAATTTAGAGCCTGGTAAATACACCTTTCAATTGCGAGGAACAGTCGATGGACAATATTTCATGTATACCAACCCAATAGTTTTTAATGTAGAAAGTGATGTTTTTCAATCAATTTGGTTGATCGGGCTGCTAGGAGCTATTGGGATATTATTGAGTGCGTTGTATTTTAATAATAGATACAATACATTGAAGCAAAAATCTGATCAGGATAGAAACAGGTTGATTCAAGAAAATAAAATGTTGACTTTACAACAAAAAGCTCTTCAGCTGCAAATGAATCCACATTTTGTATTTAATTCTTTGAACTCTATTCAAGGACTTATCGCTAAAGAGGACAATCAAAAAGCCAGACGATATTTACAGGAATTTTCTACAATGATGCGGAGTGTTTTGAATCAAAGCAGGGAGGAAACCATCTTATTGAATGATGAGATCAAGTACCTTAAAAGCTATCTGAACCTGGAACAAATGGCCAACAATAATAGATTTGACTATGAAGTTGATTTGGATTCTGAGATAGAGGATGATATTCGAATTCCGACTATGATCATTCAGCCATTTGTGGAGAATGCCATTCTACATGGTGTGAAATCACTTAAAGATCGGAGAGGAAAAATTCTATTGGTGTTTGAAATGGAAGGTTCCAAAATTATTTGTAAAGTAAGTGATAATGGAATTGGTAGAAATGCTGCGGCTAAATTGAAATCTTCAAATCACAAATCAGTGGCCATTGATGTCGTCAAAGAAAGATTACGCTCCAAATTAAGTGCTTCAAAAGATTCCCCCATTCAGTATAGAGATTTATCAGATGAAGATCAAAATGTATTGGGTACTGAGGTGATTATCTCTATTCCGATAATGAATTAGAGTGCAACTTAGAATCCGTATTCTACTTCTTCTTACTTATAGAACTAAAAGTCATGGTCAAATAAAACTTGATTACATTCATTTTTACTTTTAGTGTCCGTGTGCCCATTCAAAAGGGTTGAACCGCTGTTTTGAATTTTCAAATGCTTTATCTTTAACATCAAATTGAGAATAGAATACTTCCTGTATATTCTTGGATTCTTTATACTTAATATGAACTATTCGGGGTGCTTTTGTGGTTGGAAATTTTGCAAAAGTGGAAAGAGTATCATATTTAAGGTGTAATAAGGTGCGGTATTTGTTAAATCTTTTTTGCAAGAATTAATAAACCAATATTCAAAATAAAAGCTTGTCCCCTCCATTTTGCTGAGTAGAATTATTCGAGTTCATGTGGTTGATCTTGATTCTGCTCCAACATATTACTATTTACTGTTCGTTTACTGCTATTCAATGAAAAAACTGATATTTCTAATATTACTTTATTCTAATCTATTATTTGGACAAGAACCTTCTATGTTTCAACTGAAGGATGAGAATGGTCTTTCAAGTATGACGGTCTATCAAGTAATCCAGGGCAAGGATGGGTATTTGTGGATAGGTACAGCTAGAGGATTATCAAGATACGATGGCAGGAATTTTGTTCATGTCGATTTGTCCAATCTACTTGATAGAGAAATAATTTATTTGGCTGAAGACCACATGGGCCGAATTTGGATGAATAATTTGAGTGGACAAGTGGCATGGGTTGATGATCTTCGTGCCAACTTATTGGACATTGAGGAATTGCCCGAGGACCATTTGCCTATGAGATTTGCTTTTATCGACAGCCTGATTCATATTACTTTTACCAGCGAGAATCAAGACAAAGATTTCTATAAATTTCGATTGAATTCAATGGACCAAATTATTGATGGTCAAATTATTTGCTCGAATATGCCCACTTCAAAAATTCGCCATATTGGTAACAATGGTAAGACACATCTTGAAAAAGTGGCATTTATTGATGACAGACTATGCTTTACATATTATCAAAGAGATTCACTGAACATGGAGTGTTATTATGTAAATACTTCAAAAACTCAAATTCGATCTTCTCTTTTCAACCTTCATTATATCGATAAAAAAGAAAGGTATTATTTTACTAATAACGATCAGGTCCTTCGATTCGACAAGCAAAATTCAAGAATCGAATTTATTTATGATTGTTCTAAAAATCAAATAAATAAGTGTTATGTAATTGACTCGAAAATTTGGCTGTTGACAAAGAATGGAATTATCCTAATAGATTCAGAATCACTAGAAAAAGAGTCTACTTTGCTAAAAGGCAAAAATACAAACAGCCTTCATACGGATCTCGAAGATAATATCTGGATCGCTACTGCTTCACATGGCATCTATATCATGTACAACAAGGATCCAAAATCATATAAACCAGAAAATAGTCCCCTTCCCAAATCAGATGTCCGCAGTCTTCATTATGATTTTAAAAACGATTTTCTATACATAGGAATGTCAGGTGGATACATTTCAAAGTTTAATTACAACACGGAAAATATTACAAATTATAAACTCGAATTATCAGGGAGAGTGATGAGTATTATGGAAGATCACAATCAAAAAATATGGCTAGCTCTTGACGATGGTGTAGTTTATTATGACCCTGACAAGGAAGAGATTGGATATACATGGATTCAAAATGCCAGCAAGGTTTTATTTGAGGATTCTAAAAATCAATTTTGGCATGGATCATCTAGTCAATTGTCAAAATGGGAAGACACGGGGAAATTGTTGAAGAAGCAACCAAAAAACCCCTTGATTCTGGCCAAAAGAATTGCTTCAATTATAGAAGACTGTGAAAATAAACATTGGATTGGTACCAAGGATGGCTTGTATGTAAGTCAAAATGATTCTTTGCAATTGTTTTATTTGGATGAAAATTCGAAAACATACAGTATTTCCTCCATTGCTCAGTCTATGGATTCTTCAATTTGGGTAGCGACGGCAAATGAAGGTCTGATACAGATCAAGAATGACAAAGTAATTCGCCACTATTCCAGTCAGGATGGATTGACCAGTAATAATTGCCTCAGCCTATATTCGCATGAAAATGATTTGATAATTGGTACAGATAATGGTGTCAGCATTATTGACATTGAGACAAAGGAAGTTTCCCAAATCTATACGAGAGATGGCCTGCCTTCAGGTGAAATAAATTGCGTAACGACCAATGGTAAAAAAATATGGATGGGAACTCCCAAGGGTCTGGTAGTCATGGACAGAGAGGATGTTCCAAAACACCGTCGCCTTCCTCCAATCCGTATATCTGGGTTGAAGGTAAATGGAGGTTCTCAATCATTCGAAGAGAATCTTACATTTACCCATAAACAAAACTCAGTGGATATAGAATACATAGGATTGGATATAAAATCGAATCAAAATGAGTCCTACATATATCGATTGAAAGGGTTAAATGATAATGAATGGTTTTCGACGCCATCACGAATTGCAAGATTTCATACTTTGCCACCAGGTGATTACGAATTTCAAGTAAAGACAGTTAGCGATGTGGGTCAGGAAAGCTTGAATTCTGCAAATTTCAAATTTACAATCAAACGACCTTGGTGGAAGAGCATTTGGTTTTATGTCAGCTCGGCGTTGTTTTCTATCATTTTTATAGGAAGCATAATATACTGGAGGGTAAATGAAAAACTGAATAGAGAGAAGGTTGAAAATGAATTGAAGGATAGAATTCAAAACCTCAAATCAGAAGCGCTAAAATCCCAGATGAATCCTCATTTTATTTATAATTCATTGAATGCGATCCAGGACTTTTTTGTGACACATGATGAGGAATCAGCATTGATTTATATGTCCAAATTTGCTACAATGATTAGACAAATTTTTGACTATTCCAGTAGAGATACAATTACTGTAAAAGAAGAAATCGAATTTTTGAAGCTTTATCTAGAATTGGAAAAACTAAGATTTGGAGACCGGGTGGAAATGATATTCGAGATAGATGAATCGTTGAATTATAGGACTTCAGAATTGGAAATCCCTCCTCTACTTTTACAACCGGTCATCGAAAATGTGTTTAAGCACGGATTGATGCATAAATTGAAAGGCGGAGTAGTGCAGATTCATTTTGGATTGCAGGGAGATCAAGTCAAATGTGTAATTGAAGACAATGGAATCGGAAGAAAAGCATCTAATAAAATGAAGAGGTGGTATCAAAAAAATAGAAAATATAGTGGATTGCAGGCTGTGGAAGAGAGGTTGGCCATTTGGAAAAATAAATTAGATACAAAACTTTTTGAAATTATTGATTTGGAAAATTCAAGTGGAGATGCACTAGGTACACGTATAATAATAGTAATGTAACATGTTAAAAGTCGTAATTATAGAAGATGAAAAGAAGAGCCGAGATGTATTGAGAAATTTGATTTATCGGTTTTGTACCGATGTTCAGATAGTAGGAGAAGCACCAACGGTCAAGTTGGGGGTAGATATAATTAATTCAAAACATCCTGATTTAGTGTTCTTGGATATCGAACTACCTGAACAGAATGGTTTTGCCTTGTTCGATGTTTTTAAAGATCCGTCTTTTGAGGTTGTTTTCACTACGGCATACGATCAATTTGCAATTCAGGCGTTTCGTATTTCGGCTTTAGATTACCTACTCAAACCAATAAACTTCAAGCACCTACAGGAGGCGGTAAAAAAAGTAAAAGAGAAAAATTCTTTAGTAGAAAACTTATCGAAGATTGAAGTATTGAATGATGCAATTAAAAATGAAAAGTTTGATAAGATTGCTTTACCAGTCTCTAATGGATTTGTATTTGTAAATTTGAAAGAGATCTTATTTTGCAAAGCTGAACGTAATTATACTTCCTTCAACCTGGTCAATGGCAAAAAGGAACTCATTTCCAAGCCGCTGAGGTTTTTTGAAGAAGTACTTGGTGAATTAAATTTTTTTCGTGTGAATAGGTCTATTATGATCAATATTAATTTTGTACAAGGTTATTCCAGGACTAATTCGGGTGAGGTGATATTGTCCAATAATGAACGATTTTCTGTATCCGAACAGCGAAAGCAGAGGTTTTTACAAAGAATCAAGCTAGCACAGTAAGCAGAGGTAATCACTTCTCACCATCCGTACTTTTCAATAAAGCTTCTTTCTTCCTGCGTATCATTACCTCTCTGATCCAAATCGGTATTATTATAGCTCCACCAATGAGGTAAGTGTAATATGTGATTAGTCTCCAAACCAAGGCCACGAGTGATGCAATGCCTTCTGAAACATAATCAATAAAATATCCGCCAAATAGATACTCTGCCACTCCTGCACCACCAGGAGTTGGTGTAAAAGATGTAGTAACATGCATGGTTTCTGCCCTTGCCATTATCAGAAATTGATTGTAAAAATCAATTGGCGTACTCTCAATTAAAGCGATAATGATACAGTTGATTGCCAAAAATCTGGTGACCCAGGCACCTGTTGTGGCAAGCATCGCTTTGGTATGAAACACATAATCTTTTTTCTGCATTTCTTTAGAGGTATCCACCACATCCATTGCTGTTTTTCGAAGATCCTTCTTGAATCTCTTGAACAGTGTAAACCTGCTGAAGAGTAACAATAATCGTTTGATCGAAGTAGGATTGACAAACAAGCCATAGTAGAATACTGCTCCATATAATGTCATAAATGAAATGACACCAAAAAAGGTGTATCCAAAACCATCCAAATCACTCAAGGATTCCATTCCTGGCCTGATCATTATAGGTCCAAGAACCAGATATATCAACGGAAGCGAAACCACAAAGAAGATTGTATCTAAAACCATCGAATAGAGCACTATAGAGACAGTCTTTGCTGCTGAAAGTTTTTCTTGTGCCAATAAAAAGAGGGCAACACCCGAGCCGCCAACACTTGTAGGACTTACTGAAGAGGCAAACTCCCACAGTACAATTAACTCCATTGATTTTGGCCAGGAAAACTCATTATCCGTCATGATACGCATCCTCCAACTATAAAATAGATGACGAATGATATACATGAACACCGCCATGAACAACCAAAAAAAGATGTGAAAGTCCCAATTTATCTTGGAAAGTTCATTCATGTCAAGTTGCTTGTACATCAACCAGATAACGACTGCCAAACCAATAAGAATAGGAGGTATGATCCTACTCAGACGTATGGAATTCAGTACAGAAGAATCTTGAAAATCATCTTGGATTTTATTCACTTCCTAAAGCGGATTTAATCTCATTAATAAGGCTGCAAAAGTACAAACTTAATTAGAAGAGAATAGTTCTAATCAAAAAGAATAACAAAGGATTAAGAATGTTTTTTCTTGGCTGCAAAATGTGAAAAATAGCAACGCATTTTATCCTATTATCTGAATTCTAAGATATATCCAAGGATTAGGTAGGGGGCAAGGATTAAAAAATGAAAACTAAATTTAATTTTTTGCGATGATTGAAAGTTACTTTTTCAATTATATAATGAATAATGCTAATGAATTGATATCTAACCAAGTAGGTAGGGGAATTGTGGTATAAAACACATGATAGTCGAATGTTATTCATAGATCACGTTATTATCAATGCTTTTCATATAATGAATTTTTCTTATTTGGCGCGATTATTGGTTTTGTAATGAAGTCAATTGTTCACAAAAACACCCTTTTGTAGTTGATATACGCATTTAAAGTAATGTGTTTTTAGATGAGAGTCACCCTTTATATTCTATAACAGAGCTTTTTTCTTGGTGTTTATTTTGGACCATACAGTCCGATTATTGTGGTTAATAACAATTCAATTGCAATTCCATGTTTAAATTATAGCCCTTGTCTGGAAGTTGGTGATTCTTTGTACCAACTATTGAATTTAACTATATCATTTTACAAAACATTCGAAATGAAAAAAGTACTACTTTTAGTGGTGTGCATAATCTCTGTGTACTCCACATCTTTTGGCCAGAATTGTGATGGACCACTTACGGTGACCATCCAAGGCGCAGATTCAGGAAGCCCTTTAGAAGCAAGTGAATCAAGTATTAATCAACCCTCATGTAATGGACCTAATGGATCTATTGAAATAGATATCACAGGAGGTACTCCAGAATATGAAATTCAATGGAAGCTAAACGATATTGATTTTAGCACGAATGAAGATTTATTTGATATAGGTACAGGAACCTATACCGCAGTAATAACAGATGCCTCAGGTTGTTCGGTCGACCTTGGGCCTTTTGAGATTACAGAACCTTCTGCTGTAGAGATTACAGGTGTCACCGAGGACCCATCATGTAATACAGACGGAGGCACATTCAATGGATCTATTAATATAGAAGTATCTGGAGGCGCCGGAGGCTATACGTTTGCCTGGTCTACTGATGACGGTAGTGGTCTAGCAGAAAATGATGAAGATCAATCTGATCTTGGAGGTGGTACCTACACAGTCATAGTGACAGATGCAAGTGGATGTACAGGAACTGCGGAATGGACACTCAATGTCCCAGACCTTTTCGAGGTATCTTTAGCACATACTGATCCTGATTGTAATTCTGAAAATGGAGACCCTAATGGTACAATTACCTTGACAGCAACAGGTGGTACAGGAGAGCACACATATGAATGGTCAACAGATGATGGAATGGGCCTTGAAGAAACAGCAGCAAATCAAACAGACCTTGGACAAGGAACATATAGTGTAGTAGTGACTGATGAAAACGGATGTACAGTAAGTGCAGAAGTAACATTGGAAGCTCCAACAGCAATAGTAGTAGAACTTACAAAAGTAGACCCTACTTGTAATTCTGACAATGGTACTTCGGATGGATCTATTAATATTTCCGTTGAAGGTGGATCTGGATCTTATACTTATGCCTGGTCTTCAGACGGAGGTACTGGTCTAGAAGAAGAAGGGGAAAATCAAAGTGAACTGGGAACAGGTACATATACTGTGGTAGTCACAGATACCAATGGGTGTTCAGAGACAGCTGAAATAACGCTTGATGGACCAGACGCAATTATTGTCGATGCGACAACTATAGTCCCATCTTGTTTTGGAGATCAAGACGGTAGTATCACATTGAACAGTGTATCTGGTGGTGCTGGTTCAAATGTAGAAGACTACTCATACAATTGGAATACTGTTGGAGGATCAGGTTTGACGACAACGGATGCTTCTCAAGCTGACTTGGGCATAGGTACCTATATGGTGACCATTACAGATGCCAATGGATGTGAAGGCTACTTCGAATATGAATTGACTGGACCAGAAGAAATAGTATTATCAGTAGATACACAAGTAGACCCATCATGTCACCCAGCGAATGGAGAAGCTGATGGATCGATATCAGTTTCAGCGAGTGGAGGATCAGGAGACTTTACATACGCATGGAGTACAGATAGTGGATCTGAACTGACAGATGGAGCGACGAGTCAAGATGGACTTCTTGGAGGTACATATACAGTAGTAGTGACAGATAGTAATGGGTGTTCTACCGAAGAAGAAATCGAACTTATCACTCCGGGTGAAATCGATCTAGAATTTACAGTAGTACCGCCTACATGTGCTGGAGCCAACGGAAGTATCTGGATAGCGATCAGTCCAGAAGGCGACGATGATGTGTATACTTATGCATGGTCTACTGAAGATGGTTCTGGAATTGAAGATGGAACAAAAAATCAATCTGCGCTGAGCCCTGGTACCTATGCCTTGCTAGTGACTAATCAAAATGGATGTACAGTGTCAGGAGAGTTTGTAGTACCAGATGTTTCAGAAATCGAAGCGACTGCAGCTACTACAGCTGATATAATGTGTAATGGAGACGCTTCTGGTGAGATCACGGTTACTGCTTCTGGCGGAACAGGTGAGCTAGAATACAGCATCGATGATGAAGCGACGTATCAAGCTTCAAATGTTTTCGATGGTCTCGAAGCAGGTGAATATACTATCGTAATCAAAGATGAAAATGGATGTACTACCGATGTAGATATTACAGTCGAAGAGCCAACGGCACTTACTGCAGGTACATGTACAGAAGTACAGGATTTATGTAATGTGAATGAAGGAGAGATCAAAGTGGAGGCTTCTGGCGGAGTTGCACCATATCAGGTGACTTGGACTTCATCAAATGATGGTACGCTTGATCAAGAATCTGGAACAATTGAGACAGATGGTGGATCATTCACATTCACAAGTGCACAAGGGGGTAAGTCATACTCATTCGTTGTGACAGATGCGAATGGATGTCAAATCCCATAAGGAGATTGAAAACACAGATCTTAAATATAGGATAACTACAAAGCATTTCGCTTCCAATTTCTGGAGGCGAAATGCTTTGTTTATTTGATTGAGGATCGTTAGGTGATTATTGTCCACTGAAGGAAGGATGTTGATTTTTTGGCTCAACAACTTTGAAATGAAGATTTAAAAATACACCCGAATTGAATAAAAGCATTTACATATTATTATTAACAACTTTTACGGTAGCAATATCATTTGCACAGAAATGTGAAGGTCCGCTCAGTGTGACCATGGTAGGAGCCAGCTCAAATATTCCTATTACCATTGATGAAGAGGCTACGGGGATTTATTGTACCGAATCGAATGAAGGAACAATAAACATTACCGTATATGGCGGTACTCCTGAATATGACTATAAATGGGCCCATGCAGATGCAGATGCCAGCTTTTTGGATGATCTTCCAGTTGGGTCATATCACGTGACAGTCACCGATGCCAAGGGATGCCAAGAAGAAAGAACGATTACCATTGTAAATATTGACCCACTTGCAGATTCTCTCGATTTGATCGATCATAGTGCTTGCGGTTATTGTTATATGAATGATGGCACCCAGTCATTTTTCTATTTTGAAGATGAATATATTGGGTCTATTGTAGATTTTAAGACAGAATTGGACTTGGGAGGTACATTGATGTGTACGGATATTACAGATATGACGTATAGATGCCAGGGTGATCCAGTATTGCGTAGAAAATGGGAAGTAGAGACCGATTCACTTGAGAAGATGAATGTAAGATTATTCTTTAGCGAGGAAGAATTGAATGACTTGGCCGTGGCAGCAGGTTTTGAAAATGTGATAAAGTTGGTGAATTCGAATTCGCTTTATGTCAAGAAATTTGAGATTGGAGAAGATGATTGTAATCTTCATTTTCCAATGCATCTCAATACGGGAGAATTTACGATAACCAAGTTTGATGAAGAAAATAAGGTCTGGTCTATCGAGTTATTTGATTGTGAAGACGCAAGTATCTTATTGCTATCAAGAGGTAGCACGCTACCAGTAGAGTTTTTAGCTTTTAGTGGAGAGGCACTTTCAGATATTAACAGGTTATATTGGACGACAACTAATGAGTTGAATAATGAAGGCTTCTTTGTTGAAAAAAGTAAAAATGGTTTGCATTTTGAATCAATCGGGTTCGTAAAAGGTGAGGAAGAACCTGAAACTGATTATATTTTTGATGATGTCAATCCTTGGAATGGAAGCAACTATTATAAATTGAAACAAGTGGATTACGATGGTAATTTTAATTACTCCCACATTATTCATTTGATTCGTCATGCAGATTTCGATTTTAAAGTTGTGGAGAATCCATTTAGACATACCCTTTATATTCAAATCGACTCGAATACCGATATTGACGCTAATATTTCTATTTTTGCTATCAATGGTCAAATTGTTTATGAGAAAGATCATGATGTAAAATCAGGCTTCTCAGAGCTACAATTTGATATGAATAACATCAACTCAGGTAATTATATAATTCGCTTTTTGAATAAGCGTAACAATAATTATCTGACTAAAAAAATTGTAAAAATCTAGCACATTGGTTGCTTAGCCACTAAAGTGGAGAAACATTTAAAATATATAACACTCTTTATATTTATTTCCTACTCATTATCCAGTCAGTCTTGGCTTGGTCCTTGGGAAAATAGGCAATCCATTTCTGCTTTTAATTATAATTATGTCAATCTTGAAAGTTATCAAACAAG
Source organism: Saprospiraceae bacterium (assembly GCA_965230575.1). Classification (GTDB taxonomy): domain Bacteria; phylum Bacteroidota; class Bacteroidia; order Chitinophagales; family Saprospiraceae; genus CAJXUU01. The sequence continues at coordinate 1,352,967 of OZ246013.1, read as the reverse complement.
GTTTGACATCACTTATATGGAAGGCATGTCTCCGACCTTCGATGATATTAGATTTACCAATTCTACAGGGAATGAAGTTTTGTCGCATTGGCTGGAGTATTATGAAGAAGGATCCAAGGCTGTATTTTGGGTAAAATTAGATTCCATTTCTGCTTTTGGGTCAGGAGACTTTTTTATGTATTACGGTAATCCCTCTGCTACATCAACGAGTGACCCCAACGCCACCTTTATATTTTTTGATGACTTCGAAGAAGATTCAGGATGGAATGTTATAGGTGCCGATACATCTACCACAATCATGGACATGGATAGCACCACATCTACAATTCAAAAATTCGATGCATGTGGATATGAAGGATCATGGAAAAGCCTCGGAACAAATATTTCAAACTTTAAATTGATAACAAGGGACTTCATGCCCATAGATACAGAAGACGAATGTACAGTCAATGAATACGGTGTAGAGACAGATGCATTTTCGGGATTTAACTTGAGAAGAGAGGCGAATGGTACTGGCTCACCTACAGAATTTGGTTTGGAAAAAAGAGATGATCAATCTACGAGCGGTGTCACCACATCCATGTTTGATCAACCAGCGGGAAATTGGTATAGGACTACGGTCAGTTATTGTCACATCTGTCATTTTAATCTGCATGCCACGATTCAGTCTGATAGCATGAGTCTGATTGGAGAAGTGTATAGTGCCAATTATGAGACGTATAATTTTTCACGGTTCACAATTCGAGGAGGTCATACCTATCACCTGGATTATATTGCAGTAGGTCAAAATCTTTGTATCGAACCCGTTCTTGTTTTTGATCCAATAATCGAATCTTGTCCAGTCGGTACATTGGTAGAATTCGCAAATGATTTGTGTGAAGAAGGATTAGGCGAGATCACCTTGAGTATATCTGGTGGTATCGCTCCATATATTTTAAATTGGTACAATGGTCAAGATTCCTTGGGTACAATGACAATCGATTCGGCTGGGACCGTAACAATAGATAGCCTCAGTGCGGGTGATTATTGTTTTAAGATTATAGATGCAGAAGGGTGTGAAAACTGATTTTTTTTAACCGCTAAGTTGCGAAGGGCGCTAAATTTTTTAGGTATAGCATTTTAATGTGGATAAAAAGGATGAACCACAATCCTAATTTATTATCATAATCTTCGTAACAAAGCTATCTGGAGTATCTAGGGTTGCACTTCCTGTGCTGAAAACATAATACACACCTGTAGCTGCTTTTCTACCTGTATAATCTTTGCCATCCCAAATGGCTTGACCACCGAGAGCAGTAGTTTCATGTACTAGCTTTCCATTGAGATCTGTGATTTTCACATTGGCATCTCTTGCCAGGCCTTTAATGGCTATATCTCCTTCATATTCTGGTCTTACGGGATTTGGATATGCATATACTTGATTTGAATGCTTGTTTTTGGCACCTAAGGTCTGCGTTCTATAAGACTGCATACCTTTATTGGTTGCGATATACATTATACCAGTACTTCCGTCATATTCGAAAGCATTAATTCTGTTGTCAAAAAGTGGTGAATTGTCCACATTGAATTGCATTTCGAGGGTTTTGCCATCTGGCGATTGTACAAATATCCCATTTCTAGTACCAAACCATTTTCTGTTGGCACCATCAAAACTAATGGCTCTAATATCTTCCGTTTCCAATAGAATGGCAGGAATACTGTCCTGAGTCACTTGTCTTCTGCTTCCCCGATTTTCATTTGTAAATATGGATGGACCACTGTCAAATATCACGGGTCCTTGATCTGTACCTACCCATACTTCTCCATCCAGATCTACTGCTACAGTATTGACCGTACCAGTTACGATTTCACTATTAGCACTATTGATAAATCTACTTTCGTCATCACTGGGATCCGCAATTGTGCCGCCATCAGAATGAACTACTACTCCACCCGCTGCAGTAGTTAGTACAGACCAGGTGTATCCATTATTATCCACGACTACTTTCGCCAATTGATTGTCACCATCAGGATTGAAAGCATGCCAATTACCTTCTTTGGTATATGCTATCAAGGGTGTCACCGCACCAAAATTATTAATCCAAAGTGTACCATTATTATCAAAGGCGAGACCTGATATCCGCTCTCTTTGGCTATCACCTACAGTATTCGAAATGGGACTATTATTGTTATCTTTTTTATAAATTGTAGCCTCACCATCGACAGGGTTGTATTCCAATAAACCTTCATAGTAAGAGCCAACGTAGACTCTATCATCTTCTGGGTGAGGTTCTATTTGAAAATTATTCAAAAAATCTTCGTCTTCCAGTTCAGCTATATTCTTATTATCGTAAGTAGTCCACAAACCATTGTCATAAATGTAAAATCCATCACGATTGGCCTGGGGAGAATAATTATCCCTAACTCCTCCCGACGCGACATAGAGCTTTTTATCCTGGATGGCAATATCACTTACCGTTTCACTTCGTGGACTATTCAACAGATCTTTGTGGCATCCACCACCAGCACTATCAGACCACCTTATCTCAGAAAATTCATCAGAATACCAGAGGCGCCCTTGTTCGTCTTCGACCGCATATGTAATCAGATTTGTGCACCCAGTAAGACCACTGCTAAAACTATTGTCTTCTTCTATTAGGATTGTTCTACCAAAATTGTTGCGTAGTGCTCCTGCCAATAACCTTCCTCTACCAGGTGCCAAAAAACGAATTTCAAAATCTTCAAATCCGGTTAGAGGCAATCTTTTGAACTGGCCATTTGACTCTTGATACCAAAGCAAATTTTCAATATTGGCGTACAGTTTATCATTAAAAACTTCTACGTGATAAGCTTCATATTCATTGAATAGACCATCTACAGAGTCCAGCAAAGTCCAGCTTGAAAAATCCACAATATTTGGATTTTCCTGAATATCTACGTAAAATATTCCATCGTCAGTCGCAGCATAAAGCATATCTCCATTCGAAGTAATATCATTGACCACAACATTGGTAAATATGGTTGAGGTGAATTCAAATTTCTTAAGATTCAGTTCTACCAATCCAAAGGCTGTAGCAAAAAATACAGACTCTTCATTCGGGATATGGATATCATTGATAGATCTGTCTCCTGTCAATATTTGATTATCCTTTATATTGGAAAGATTAAAGACTTCTCCATCAGAAATAATATCAATATTGCTATTATCATATACAACGATCAGCTGTTTATTAAACTCATCATATTTGATTCTTCGAATTCCAACATCGGTGAGTCCCTCCACCTTGGATTTAAACATGACATCGGTAACATCCGCTTTGTTGATGCTAAACAATGCCTGTTCAGTAGAATAGTAAATCTTATCCTCGCTTTGAGTTACCCACCTGCCATCATTATAAGGTAAAAAAGAACGCCATTCGCCTATTTTTTGATCGATTTGACCAATCGTAGTAAAGTTGGAGAAAATTAAAATTGAGATGCAAATTAAATATCGCATATGCTTTTTATCGATTTAAGGTTTTAAAACGAAAAATGTTTGGCAAAAGTATGATTTGTAGGTGGATTATAAGAATACATAAGGAAATTATAAAGGGGGTTTCTTTGAGAGGACAAATTTTTACTTTTCTTTTATTCTCGGGAATTACTTTGATGGGCCGCCACGAATTTCGAGGAGAACTATTGAATTATTTCAAATTGCTGTGAAATTTTATTCCCCAATTCATCTACAATGGTGACTGTATGACTTCCTTTTTCTGACATTATTTTCATCGAATGGATATCTTCGGTATACCCTAAATACTCATTGTCAAGATGCCAATAGAGTATACTTTTTGGATCTTGATGTGTAGCTTTAAAAATTGCAGCTTCTCTTTCTCCATCTAAATCTACAGGAAGATATAGTTTGGCCTCTTCCGTTGGATAGAGAAATGACATCAATTCTCCACTGGCTTCTTGGATGCAGTCCAATCTAAAAGAAGGCGCTTTTTTATAATCTGGATGTTGTTTTCTATAATAAAATGCCATGGATGGAGGAAGTTCAAACCATCCTATATGATCCATCTTAGAAGGGGATTCACATTTGCTGGAGACTCGGTTTCCTTCCGAATCAAGGTGTATCAATTTATGATATGGGCAAACTTTTGAGTTTTGACCTTGAACCGTCGAATAAATTGTATCTATCGGAGTACAATGTGGAGATGCCAAAAATCCGCTCTTCCCACAAGTAGGTAGCGCAATCAAGTCATCAACAGGTTCTTTAAAAAAAGAAGATTCTGGAAGCCTGTTCAAGACATCAAATAATACCGGTCCAGCTTTCTTTACCCCGATCAAGCCGTTTTTTCCTTCTCCATCTGCATTTCCCACCCAGACACCGATCGTATAGCTTGGTGATACTCCGATAGCCCAGGCATCTCGATGCCCATAGCTGGTTCCTGTCTTCCAGGCAATCGGACGAGAAGATTCAAATTGCTCCCAATCGCCTTCCTCATCTGGACGTAATACAGATTTCATAGCCATGAAGGTATTGTAAATAGATCCAGCTGTTAGTCCATGAGGCTTGTATAAATCAGAACTATGGTATGTAGTCGAAACATAGGAAGGTGCACGAACATCCTGAGTCGAATATCTACTATTGTCTTCATTAAAGCGGATTAGAATTCTACCCATAGAAGCATACGCTCCGCACATTTCCCACAATGATACCTCGCCTCCACCCAAGATCAATGATAGACCATAATGATCTGCGGACTTGTCAATCGAAGACATCCCCAGGTCTTGAAGTCTATTGATAAAAGGTTGGACGCCATAGCTTTTAAGTGTCAATACGGCTGGTATATTTAGTGACATGGCCAGAGCTTTATTTGCTGGGGTAGCACCAGAATATTTTCGGTTGTAATTTTTGGGATTGAAGCCTCTAATATGGGTAGGTACATCTGGAACTAAGGAATGTGGCAACATTTTTCCTTCGTCCAACATATAGGCGTATAAAAACGGTTTTAGTACACTGCCAGAACTTCTTTTTGCCTGAATCATATCCACCGATGATTGATGAGCAGAATTTGGAGCATTGGCCAGATATCCTAAAGTTTGTCCTGTTTTAGTGTCTAGCACCAGAATAGCAAGGTTATGAATGTCGCTTTGAGCATTGATTGAATGATGGTAGTTTCCAATGTCTAGAAGTGTTTTTTGGATGTCTTGATCAATAGTAGATTGGATTATTTTTTGCGGTGTTTTCTGATTGGCAAATTCTAATAAATGACTGGCTATCGAGGGAAGTGGATAAGGTGACTCAGGAATTTTTTCAAGCAGACTAAGGTCATAATCATCTTTAGAAATGAGCCCTTCTTCCATCATTTTATAAAGAAGTCGATTTCGTTTTTCCAGGAGCTTCTTTCTGTTTTTTGAAAGGTGGATGAGTGAAGGGGCGTTGGGTAATACAGCCAACATGGCCGCCTCTGCGATAGAGAGCCTTTCGGGTGCTTTTTTGAAATACCTCCAACTTGCGGTTTCAAGTCCGACTACATTGCCTCCGAATGGCGCATGACTGGTATATAATTGTAAAATTTCATTTTTAGAATAAGAGCATTCCAATCGAATGGCCAAGATCATTTCGATAATTTTTTGAAATACACTTCTCGATTTTCCTTTTCGAGATAGTCTTATCACTTGCATGGATAGCGTGGATGCGCCACTTTTAATCCCTCCGGATTTTACATTTTGAATGATGGCACGACCTATCGCTATCGGATCGATTCCCCAGTGCTTTCTGAACCGACGGTCCTCGAAGGTGATGATAGCATTTTCAAAATTAGGAGGAATATCATCGATTAGCGGAAACCGCCATTGCCCATCTTTGGCTATTTTGGCGCCGATAAGGTTTCCCTCTTTATCATTGAGGACGGTGCTATATGGGTCTGAGAATAAAGGGGAGGGAAGGCAAAGATAAAACCAGACTATGAGTATTTCTAATAGAACAAATAGAGGGATTTTGTATTTTTTGATTAACCTTTTAATGATTCTGATTTTGATGAACTTCGATGGTTAATTTATAATAATATCGGGATAATTAAGAGCTAAATTAATTATTCGAGGGCTTTTAAATATTATTTGTGATTAGAAATTGTGGGGATTATATGTTGCTTGATTTAGGGGTTTTGGGGATGAATGAATTTGTGTTAAAGGACATTTGGGAGATCGAATAAGTTGTCAACGGTGTAAGTAGGTTTTATGGAGGAATTATTGGTTTTTTTGTGGCTTAGCCAGCAGGTATCTACGCCAAAATTGTTTCCACCTAGGATGTCTGATTTGAGGTTATCTCCTACGACTAATATTTGAGATTTGGGTGGAGGATTTGGTATGGAATTGTAACTGTGTTCGAAGAATTTGACATCTGGTTTGGCGACACCTATTTCATCCGAAACAATAATGCTTTTGAATATGTGGTTCATTTGCAGTTTGTTGATTCTTGGTCGCTGTACTTCTTTGAGTCCATTGGTAATTACACTCATGGTGTAGTCAGGTTTTAGATTTTCCAAGAGCTGGATTGCTCCATCATATGCATCACTTACCTTGATAAGATTTTGCAGAAAGCGGGTATTAAATTCAAAAGGATCGATACCTTTTACCTCTATTGCTGAAAAGAATTTCTCGAATCTCAAAGAGCGCAATTCAAGGGCAGTTATTTCTTTATTTTCAAAAGATTCCCAAACTTTTGCATTTTCTAATTTGTAAATTTTGTAAATGTTTTCATCACAAGGTAGCATGTAGTCTTTACATGTTGAAAACAAAGATTTTTTACTTGCAGAGGCGAAATCCAGGAATGTATTATCCGCATCTAGTAGCAACCATTTATATTTAAACATTGAATATTACTATTTTATATATAATTTATTTATATATTTAACTTGATTATTTTAATCAAAGAAACCACTTTTAAAATGAAAAAAACCATGAAAAATTTATTACTTACTTTTATTTTTTGCTTTAGTTTTTTAGCTATTGGAACGAGCCAAGTTAGTTTTGGCGCTGGTGCTACTTACTGGGGCGAATTCGGTGTCCAAGCAAGAGCTGATATCGATATGGAAAGTTTTTCCATTATTCCAAAGGCTTCTTATTATTTCGTGGATGGGGCTACTAATTTAGTTTTTGATGCAGATCTTGCATTTAATGTTGCTACAATTGGAGACGACATGCCACTGTACGTATTTGGTGGTCCATCACTCAATAGAATTAGTAGCGATTTCTTTTCTGCTACAGAACTGGGTCTTAATTTTGGCGCTGGAGTCAACATTTCGAATCTTTATGTCGAGGCTAAGTATGGCTTTTTACTTTGTGATGGATGTAGTGGAGATATCGGAGTCGCTGCAGGATATATGTTTTAAATATTGAAATAGTAATTCTAGATAATTCTAGATTCGAATAAATAAAGAATAGGTTGCACAAGAAAAAAGTGTAGCCTATTTTTTATTTATTCTACTTTAAAACGTTGTAAATATTTATAAAAGAGGTGTTAGATGTAACCATGATGTTCGCTGAGAATTCACAATGAATTTGCAAAGTGGAATATAACGAATAAAGCAAATGTTCTAATAAAAAAGATTGAGGTGCAAAAATTAAAAGGGCCACCTGAATCCTGGATCCAAGTAGCCCTAAGCTTGCTGACTTTCATCTTTATGAAGGATTGACCTTCTATTTAATTTTTATCTATTCTTTCGGGTGATTGATCTCTTCTCTCTTTACGCTTTACTTCTTTCCTTTTGAAGTCTCTTCGTGCCTTTCTCTTCATTTTCCTCTTTTCTTTTTTAATCACCGCTCTTTCTTGTGGGGAGATATCTCCATCTGCTCTGGCTACTTTACGCATGGCCTTGATTTGCCTTTTATTTGCTCTCTTCCTTTGCTTGATGCGCTTGTGCTCTCTTTTTCTTTTGACTTTTCTTACCTTCTTTACGTCTTTTATCTCATCGTTATATTCGACAGGATCTACACTTTTGGTGAGAGGAGTCGCTTCTTGCGCATATGATTGAACACTTAGAATAAGTATAAATGCGGAGAGTATTATTGTTATCTTCTTCATGTCGTTCTATTTTGATGACGAATAATGTATTTTCGCTTCTTTGACGATGAAATGATCTACAGGTTTAATGTATTGAGATTAATTAACTGGAAATTAACGAATGAATACTTCTCGAAAAATTACTTTAGAACTTTACAACAGTGCTTTTTTAGCAGCAAAAGAAAAGCTAAATGAAAAGCAAAAACAGGCCGTAGATGAAGTTTATGGTCCAGTGATGACAGTGGCAGGACCAGGTACTGGAAAAACTCAATTACTTGCAGTTCGTATAGGGAATATACTTCAGAAAACGGATGTAAATACCAATAATATTCTATGTCTTACCTATACCGAAGCGGGAAGTATGGCAATGCGTGAGCGGTTGAAAAAATTCATTGGTCCAGAAGCATATAATGCTAATATTTTTACGTTTCACTCTTTTTGCAATTTTGTGATTCAAGAGAATATTCAATTTTTTGGAGGGTTTCGAAATTTGCAATTGGTATCGGATCTGGAGTTGGTGGATGTCTATAGGGAAGTTATTGATGGATTTGCTGAAGATCATCCGTTGAAGCGATTGAAAGGGAATATATATTATGAAAGCGGTCGTTTGAAGTATCTTTTCAATACGATGAAGCAAGAAGGGTGGACTCCCGATTTAATTGAAAAGAATGTATTGGCGCTTGCCGATTATTACAACGAAGTTGACGAAAATGGGGATTTCAAACATCCGAAATATGTATGCAAAGCAAAGCAGACAGGAAAGCTAACGGGTAAGGTATACACCAAAGGAGAAGTCAATCAGGATAAGGTTCAAATTGAGATTCAGTCATTTGATGGATTGATAGCAGCCACAAAAGAAATGGCCGTTTACGATTCTATTTTACAAAGAATGGAGCGGTATGATTATAATGATATGATTCTTTGGGTTATCAAGGCATTCAAGGCACATGATGATCTATTAGCCAAGTATCAGGAGCGATTTCAGTTTATACTAGTCGATGAATATCAGGACACCAATGGAGCGCAAAATGAGCTTTTGTTTCTTCTGGCAGATAATCCAGTAGATGACAAACCCAATGTTTTTATTGTTGGGGACGATGATCAATCGATCTATCGATTTCAGGGTGCAAACATGAATAACATCATTGAATTTGCTGATAAATATGGACCAGTAGAGATAGTATTGGACAATAATTATAGATCGGACCAAAAGATTCTGGATAGTGCAATGATGTTAATAGAGAACAACGGCGAACGTCTTGTGAATTTGAGATCTCATCTGACTAAAGAATTAATTGAGAGCAGAATAAATAGCAAACCTGGGGAGGCACCAAAAATATTTAGGTATAAGAATGTTGCACAAGAAGAAATCGCAACGATCAATGATATTCTTAGAAAACAAAAAGAAGGCGTTCCATTAAGTGATATTGCCATAATCTACAGAAAACATAAGAATGTAGAGAACATTGTAAAATATTTGAGTCTTCATGGAATTCCGCTAAATATAAAACGTAAAGTCAACGTCCTCAAACAGCAAGAAATAAAAAAATTAATTCTGATTTTGAAATATATTTCAGAAGAATTTGAGAAACCATATACAGGAGAAAAGCACCTTTTCGAAATCCTGCATTTTGACTTTTTTGGAATATCAGCCAAGGATGCCGCATTGATCAGTTTGTATTGTTCGAATAGGACGGATAAAGAAGATGATGATCGAAGATGGAGAACGGTGATTTCGAATGTAGAAAGCCTTAAAGAAGCTGGTATTAGTGACGTTGACAACATAATTAGATGTAGCGATGCGCTGGAATCATGGATACATGATATTCCGAATGTAACGGCACAAATATTATTTGAGCGAATCCTAACAAAAGGCGGAGTACTGGACGATATCTTGAATAGCGAAGACAAAGTCTGGAAACTGCAATTGGTCAATACATTTTTCAATTTTATTAAGGACGAATCAGCGAGGGAAGAAAATATTTCCATGCCTCAGATTTTGGACATGATTTCTAAAATGGAGGAGAATAGTATAGAGATGCCATTGAATAAGATTGTCTATGCAGAAAATGGCATTCATTTTTTGACGGCGCACGGGTCGAAAGGGTTGGAGTTTGAGCATGTTTACATAATTCGATCCGATAATCGAAATTGGGTACAAAAAAACTATGGTAGAAGTGGATATAAGTATCCAGCTGCCCTGGTGCCAGCATCTGAACAAAGTGATGTAGAAGATGATAGAAGACTGTACTATGTGGCCATGACGAGGGCGAAGAACTTTCTAACACTGAGTTTTTCAGATTTTGATGATAATGAGAAAGCGCTCGAACCCGCTAGATTTATATCTGAAATTACTACTCATGACAATGATGTTCAATCTATGGATGTGAATGAGGAAGACGTGTTGGAATACAAAGCAACTCTGATGAGATATAATCAAGGAAAAGCAGAATTAATCGAGCATGACTTGATTGATAATGTATTGCAATCTTTCAAAGTGAGTCCGACCAGTCTTAATAAATATTTGAGATGTCCTATTACATTCTATTTTGAGAATATTCTCAGGGTACCAATGGCTAGAGTAGCCGCAAATGGATTTGGAAATGCCATTCACCATGCTTTGGAAATGTATTTTAGAGATATGGAGGCTGATCCGGAAAGAAAGATTCCACCTGTCAAAGTATTGCAAAACCACTTTGCTTTTGGCATGAAAATATATCATTCTCATTTTACAACAAAAGAAAGAGAGTTAAGTGAAATAAGGGGAAAGAAATTATTGAAGGAGTACTTTGATGAATACTGCGGCGCCTGGTCTTTGCCGAGGAAATATGAATTGGAATTTGAAATCAAAACAGAACATAATAATGTGCCAATCTCGGGAAAATTGGATCAGATTGCTATCTATGACAACCATCTTGAAGTGATCGATTATAAAACTGGGAGGTATGTATCTGCGAAACTGAAAGGACCTGTTGAAGAAGAGGATTTGGGTGGAGATCTTTGGCGTCAAATTGTTTTTTACAAGATCCTACTCCTTGGAGATGATCGATTGAGATTGCCGATGAGAGCCGGGATCATGGATTTTGTAGAGAAGACGAAAGAAGGCAGATTTTACAGACGTAAATTTGAGGTAGAGCCATTTGAGATGGAAATCGTAGGTGCGCAATTGACGGATACTTATGATAAGATAAAACGCCATGAATTTACAGAAGGATGTGAAGAGGAAGGATGTAAATGGTGCAATTTTGTGAACGAGAATATGTCGGTAGAATCTCTTATTGAGGAAGTTGAATAAGAGCATTGATATAGTTTTTAGGGAATGTTTTTAAAATTCACTATAATAGATTTAAAATTTACTTTGGAATAGATTGACGATTCATATATAATTGCAAAAAGATAAATCATGACATATAATCTTAAGAATTTCGCAAGCACATTGCCTTCATTATTGGTGCTAATGATTATTTTATCATCATCAATATTATATGCCCAGGAATGCCCTGATCAAGATGATTCCAATTATTTGAATGGCCAGGCAGAAGTAGATGCTTTTTTGGCTAGCAACCCCAATTGCACATATTTATATGAATTGGATTTAAGCGGTGATATTAATGACCTCAGTGGATTTTCATCTTTGACATCATTAAATTATTTGTATATCAATAATTGCCCAGATTTGTTGGACTTGTCAGGCTTTGATAATATAGATTCTATTTTTGGCAACCTTGGGTTTAGTAATACAGCAGGAATTACCAACCTCTGTGGGTTGAATAGTTTATCCTTTATAGGCAATGATTTGAGAGTGGAAGGGACAGTCTCGATAAAAAACTTGGATGGGCTTGAAAGTTTGAGAAGGGTAGGTGATGATATTACAATCGAAGAAAATCAAAGCCTGGAAAATATTAATGGACTTCAAAATATCGACATATTAGATGGAGATTATATTTCAATTACTGACAATCCATCATTGATGAGCTGTTGTGGTCTTCAAATTATTATTTCTACGGCTGCAGATATTTCCATTCAGATTGAAAATAACCCATCAATGTGTAGTAGTATTTCAGAAATCAGTGAAGCGGATTGCGAGTTTCCAGTTTCAGAGTGCATGGTCAATATAAATGATGTGTCATCCATTAATATCAACGTATACCCAAACCCTACAAGCAATTTTTTAAGACTTGAGAATAATGAGGAAAAGTATATTGATCAATTGACAATATATAATTCATACGGACAAGTTGTTCTCAAAAAAGATAGACCATCAGAATTTATTTCAATTGAAGGGGTGAAAAATGGACTGTACATTGCCGAGATTAAAATCGGAAAGTTCAGCGAAGTGGTAAAAATTGTAGTTCAAAACTAGATTCTAAATTCCAACAGATCAAAAATGAAAGCCCCAATCGGAGAAACCAACTTGGAAGCATTGATTGCGAATATGGAGCCTATTCGCAATGAAGGAGAATATGTCTTTGCGTCTGTTGAAAACGCTGAATCAATACCGAGGGAAATTACAATTTGTGAGGTCAAGGAACGAGAAGGAACTACCGTAGTCCTTTCGAAAGAAAATGCTGAGAGGTATGGATTGGAATTTGAATTTATTGCGACATGGATTACACTCAATGTGCATTCTGCCTTGGAGGCTGTAGGATTGACCGCTGCATTTGCCACAGAATTGGGAAATCATAATATTAGCTGTAATGTGATTGCGGGTTATTACCACGATCATATTTTTGTAGATCGCAAGAATGGTGACAAGGCGATGAAAGTGCTTTTGGAAATGACTCAATAAATCAATTAAAAGAAGGAATAGTTTTTAGTAGCGCTTGTTAAACAGACTTCCTGCATACTGAACCGATTTCAGAATGTATGTTCCTGGTTTAAGCGATGAGATATCTATTTCATTGTGGTTTATGGAGAGGTTTGATGTGACGCACAACCTTCCAAAGACATCAAAAATATAAATATTGCCGTGTGGAAGTTCACCTTTCCAAATGATAGAGTGATTAGTGACAGTATAATTAGGAGTTGATATTCCTTTTTCATCTTTTGTGGAAGTAGATAAAAATATCTGGCATCCAATATCATCAGGGGATAATTCTACTGGAACTCCTGGAATCAGGTCTTTGCCATCAAAGCCTACATAATCATCTGGATATCTACTCGCTTTGAAGAGGGTATTGAATTGTGGTGTTCCACTTTGAATTCCTGGGCCTCCATTTTTATTTACGGGATTGATGTACTTCCATACCTTGTCTTTTGTTGGAGTTATTTCCGAGATTTCACCTGTTGTACCCTCTGTAGCTAGAATATTTCCATTGGGCATCATCTGTGCACTGGACATTCGTGAAGAATAAAACCCAGCAGCATCATAAGTCCATAACATGTCATCTGAACCAAATAAATTCTGATCAGAAAATGTGTAATGACCATCTACTGCAGGATTAGACCAAATTTGAATTCTTGATCGATTGTTTGTCAGATACTTGTTATTGAAAATTAGGAAATCTTGTGCGTATTCTCCATTTTTTATCCAGCTTACGTCATGTGCTTGGTGCAAGACACGGTCTGATTCTTCCCCTCTGTCAAAAGCTTGTGGATTGCCATACCGATAGAGAATATCTCCTCCTTTGCCATAAGTCCCTCCACTGCTACCTGCGGCTTGAGCTGTAGTAGTAGAGTGATCGATTACATAGACTTCACTTGTATTGCGCGAACATATTATGATCTGGTCGTAGGTTTCATTATAATCGATAGCATTGATATGGAGCCAGTCACTACTGGTATTCAAGTCCGAAGTAATGTAATTGATGTCTATTAATTCTGGATGATCAGCTACTGTGCCAAAATTAGATTTACTTGCATTTTTATCCTGTATTACATGATCCAACGCCGACCACTTCCATACTATCGTTGCTTGATTATTAGACAATGGTTTTATTTCCCAAATTTGTTCGTTATACATCTCTGTTGGAAATGTTCTACCTTCCTCAATTGCCTGAGCGGCTGAAATTTTTTGCCACACTATCACCATAATATTCCCATTCAGCATAAGCAACATGTCGTGGTGCACCAGAAACTGATCATCGGCTATTTGGTAGGACCATTCAAGATTTCCATTCCAAGAAAAACGCTCTATTATTCCTCCAGCACCTCCAGTTCCTATTGTTCCAGGAAGTTTTCCTTGCCTGTACAAATCCCCACTTGGTGTTATGAATAAACCGTTGTTTGTCTTGTACTCGCTTTCCCATTCATTCACAATAAAACCACAATTGTCTATGAGATACGTCATTTCATTATTGCTGAATAACGTATAGCCGTTTTCAGATTGTTCATTATTAAAAAATAAGCCCATGGTTTGCTGAGACCATAATGATACAGCTGATAATATGAAAAGAATATGTAAAAGTATTTTCTTCATGATTTGAAAAAGGCTGATCTTTATTCATAGACCAGCCTTTATTCTTAATTATATTATAGTTGTTCGGATATTAAAAATTAAATCCAAGTCTTCCGAATAAGTACATACCGTCGCTTCCCATCTGCACAGAATCATTAAATCCACCTTGATCTGTCCATCCATCAAATTGAGCAGTAGGATATGTGTTCAATAGATTATTTGCACCTAGTGTAAATTTCAATCCTTCAGTAAGTTGATACCCAAGACTGAGGTCCAGCACTCCAGCGGCCTCATATGTATCCGTAGCTACTTCGAATAAGGCATCTGCCTCAGCTTGATTTGTAGCTGGAGAATCTACCCATTGAAAGTCTTGAAGAATAACTTCACTGAAATGAGTATAATTCAATTGTACATCAAGTTTTCCAAGTGTCAAGCCAGCATTCAATCCAATTTTAAAATCCGGAGCTGCCGCTTCAAGGTATGCCTGAGAGAATGGTCCAAAGAAGGTAAATTCATTCAAGTCTCCATTATTGATGTTCTCAATTTCTGTATTGTTGAAGTTTGCTGCGATACCTACATTGTAGCCATTGCCATCTGTGCCCATATGTCCTCTATATCCAAGGACTAAATCAACACCTGAGGTCTTGGTATCTACCCCATTCGAAAAGAATTGAGCAGCATCAGCACCCACCCCAAGGCTAGAAGCATCGAATACATCTGTAAGCACGATCCGATCGTCAACACTGATCTGATATGCATCCACAGTAGCGGTAAACCCACCTGTTTTGTATGTAAATCCTACTGCAAGGTTTGATGCCTTTTCTTCTGTCAATGACTGAATTCCAAAGCTCTTTGCTACTGTACTTGTGTTTGAAGCGAGTAGGGTACGAAGAGAAGAATTGCCGACGATGTTGTTGAACAATAGGTTGTAATGAATCTGAGCCAAAGATGGCGCTCTAAATCCAGAAGATACTGATGCTCTTGCTGAGAGTCCGTCCATCAACTTATACCTTGTTGCCAATTTGAAGTTGAGTGTATTTCCGAAATCACTATAGTTTTCATATCTCAATGCACCAGTAAGCAAAAATGCTTCCGAAACATTTAATTCAGCATCTCCATAAAATCCAATATTAGATCTATTTCTATCCACTTCATTGGCAGGACTGTAGCCAGGAAATCCTTGAGAACCACCAGATGGTTGCTGACCAAATTCATTGACAAATGGAGATTGAGTGCTTGGGTCAGTAATGGCCACACCATTCACATCATAAGTCGCATATGAAGCTTCTTCTCCAGCAAAGATCTGGAAGTTTTCCGATCTATATTCCGTACCAAAAGCCAGATTCAAACCAGACATAATGTCATCAAAGTTTTTGGTAAAATCCAAACCAGTAACATTCATAGAAAGACTATGTCCTCCAGCATCGAAATCGGTAGGAGAACTCGCACCCAAGGAGGCATTATTTGATCCCTTGATAAAGTAGTGAAAATCATTGCTACCATATGAATGACTAAAGTCAGCTTTCCAACCATTGCTCAAGTCATGTCTTACACCTACTGTAGCAGACTGATCTTTGATATTAGAAGTGATTCGAGGAGTGAAACCGTCTGGATAAAGGCTTGGAACTGCCCTAGAATCTCCTTCGGCACCTGGAGCGCTTCGAGAAAATGCGAATGCATCTGTATCTCTATCTCCACTTCCTCCAAAGAAATACAAGTCTGTACTCGCATTCAATGATTTTGAACCATTGACCATGAATTGAAATTGATCCACCGCTGCAGATCCATATCCTTTTCTCCATGAGAATCCAGGTCTCAAGGTTCTGTCTTTTGTGTAATATTCTGTGGTAAAATTAATATATCCATCATCGCCCAAGCCTACACCGTAGTTGAGGTCCACCTTTGCCGTATTTCCATCAAATGATTTTTCACCATCAGGATCAAGGACTCTATTCTTACCATCTACATTAAAAAGTGCATCGCCATATTCTTCCTCATATCCAGCGCCAACTGCCGTGCTGTAGGCACCATAAGTGACACCACCTGATACTCCATCTGTCTTATCTTTCAGTACAATATTGATCACACCAGCTATCGCATCAGATCCGTATTGAGCAGAAGCACCATCTCTAAGTACCTCGATTCTTTTGATTGCTGAAGCGGGGATGGCATTAAGATCCGTTCCTGAATTTCCTCTTCCTCTAGTACCAAAGACATTGACAAGAGAAGATTGGTGTCTTCTTTTTCCGTTGATTAGCACCAAGGTCTGATCAGGTCCGAGTCCTCTCAAAGAAGCGGGGTCGATATGATCCGCTCCATCAGAACCTGATTGCTTGGTAGCGTTGAATGAAGGAGCAGCGTATTGCAAGATTTGATTGATCTCGACCTTTCCTGTCTGTGCCGCAATATCAGAGACATTTATCACATCTACCGCTACGGGTGAGTCTGTAGCAGACCTGGCATAGCTTCGCGAACCAACGACTTGCACTTCATTTAGTTGTACTCCTTCGTCTAGTGCTACATCTAATCTGCCAGCCGTATTGGCCACGACTTCCAGGTCTCCAAACCCAATGTAGCTAAAGACCAAGGTGGCGGGAATCGAAGCAACATCAAGGGTATAGCTACCATCAATGTTTGTAACGGTACCATTTTGGGTTCCTTTTTCCGATACATTGACTCCGATTAAAGGATCTCCAAATGCATCAGATACGACACCTGACAAAGTATTTTGACCTATCAAGATAACCGTAGAACACATCATAAGTAATGATGTAAAAAATGTTTTCATAGTTTAATTTTTTAGTTAAGTATTTATGCTGATCTAACAGACATCAATATATAATAAAAAAGTTAATATGTTTTGTAAAGCGTTGTTTTGTTGCAACAAATCATTTTGGTAGGATATTTAATTTACGGTAATCGATAACAGCAGGTGAAATCTTTTTAGAATTTTATGCCTATTTCATCGAAGGGCACATTGAGATTGTAGAAAAAAAAGTAGCTACTCATAATTTGTTTCTATTTTAGAATCATGTCAAAATTTTATGCACGTTTAGGTTTTCTGAAGGCTATTCCATTGATTTGGTGTGTTATATTACTGTCCAATAGCAATATCTACTCCCAACAGGGTCTCAAAGCAGAATACTTCGATGGAATCGATTTTGACCGTTTAGTCGCTGTAAAGTATGTGCAGAATATCAACCAATCCTGGAATGAGATTCCTCCTGTAGAGGGGATCGATCCTCATGAGTGCTCTATCCGATGGACAGGCAAACTTAAACCTGGAAAGACTGGAACTTATACTTTTGCAGCTCGGGTTGATGATGGAATCAGGGTTTGGATCGATGATAGACTGATTATAGACCAATGGGATCTCAATGATGTAGGAATATTCGAAGGGACTACTGATTTGGTGGCCAAAAAAGAATATGACTTGAAAGTAGAATATTTCAATGGCATGATTGAAGGAGAAGTTCGACTGCTGTGGAAAAAGCATAAAGAAGAATTGACCTGGTATGAACGATTGTTTGGAGATGGCATTGAGTTTTCAGTCATAACTGCAGAAAACTTTGTACCCCCAAAAGAGCCTGTTAAGAATGAGAAGGAAGTTGTAGTAGAAACCAAGAAAAAAGTAAAGAAAAAAAAGACTAAAAAGACTAAAAAGAAACCAGTTAAAACTCAAGTCAAAAAGGAAGTTATTACCAAAATTCCAGAACCCAAGGTCGAAAAGTCGGAACCTCCAAGACCGATAGTGAGCGCCAAAGTAGCAGAAAAGTTCATTCCAAAAAATGTTCAATTTGAAAAAGGAAACACATCTATTCTTGAATCTTCCTTCGTTGAATTGGATTCATTCATTAATTTCATGAAACGTCATTCGCACCTCAAAGTGAAAATCGAAGGCCATACCGATGTAATAGGTGATGCAGAACTGAACTTACAGCTCTCAAAAGACAGGGCAGAGAAAATCACCGAATATCTGATAGTTTATGGAATTAATAGCAATCGAATTAAAGCCGAGGGATTCGGTGGAACTCGACCGCTTGTAACCCCTGAAAAAGGAAAATATCATCCTGCAAATAGGAGAGTGGTATTTATCATAGAGGGATTAGAAACGTCGGCTTCAGACCAATAAAACTTGGTTGGCACGATTCATAAATCACGCTGTTTGTAGAATCACTATAGGATACAATCAATCTTTAAATTCATTACAGGACACCATCCAATGCCACGATATTTAAGCCTTTCAGATTCACAAGTTTTCATTAATATCTTCAATTTTCAATTCCGAATTTAAGTTCTAAAAAAGCACTTCAGAATTTTCTTCAACTACTTCTCTGATAGTTCAACTGCAAAAAACGATGGTTGAACCCCTACTTCTTTCACTTTTCAAGAACCTCAACGATATTTGAATCATCAATAAAACAAAAGTCTATGTCTCCAGCTGATGTATTTTCTATGTCCAATACCACTGCTTTGTTAATGTGGGTACTTCTGATCTTTCTCCCCAAATGGAAGGCGACAAGATTTCTCATAGATTACAAGGTTGTCCCAATCCTACTCTCGATTATATATGCCGTATACATAATCCAAGCCATTCAGATTGGTGGTATGATGGATTTTGGTAGTCTGTCTTCAGTCATGGCTTTATTTACAGAAGAGAATGCAGTACTGGCTGGCTGGGTACATTATCTCGCCTTTGATTTGCTTGTCGGCATGTGGATCTTGGATCAAAACAAAATTCACAAGATTCATCATTTGCTTATTGTTCCATGTTTATTGGGAGCATTTATGTTTGGACCAATTGGATTTTTACTCTTTATCATAATCAAATCAATTAAAACTTATAAATAATGGACTACACAACAAAAATGAATACAATTACTTTTAATGAAAATAATGTGGATATGAATGATTCTGCAACTTCTGACACCTCCTTTTCAATAAAATCGATTTCGTTGTTTACAGATTTCAGATATTTTATTGGTTCTGTTTTCGGAACAGTAAGACGAGAAAGTCCTGTTCTATTTTGGATCGGTATGAGCTGCTTTCTTCTGGCCCTTGGTTGCTTACCAGGACTAATCATTGATGATAGGACATTGATGGGAGTAAGTGTATGGCTGAAACCATTGAAATTCTCGATTTCTACCGCCATTTATATATTGACGGTTGGATATCTAATCACTCTTTATCCATATTCCAAGAGAAAAAAACGGATTATCAATGGGATTACTGCCTGGACGCTGCTGTTTGAATTGGGTATTATTGTATATCAAGGTGCTATGGGCGTGAAGTCTCATTACAATATGTCGAGCGCACTTGATGCACTTCTTTTTGCTGCGATGGGTATATTGATTGGGATCAATGTGTTGATTATGGTGCTATTTTTATTCGACACGCTGCGGTTGAAATTAAAGACGGACAAATCGGTTCAATGGGCAATTGTGATAGGTTGGGTTGTAGTGCTTGTGGGTAGTTGGGTAGGTGGTCAGATGATAAATCAGGTAGCGCACAATGTAGGAGTGGCTGATGGTGGAGCAGGATTACCATTTTTAAATTGGAGTACGATAGCCGGTGATTTGAGGGTTGCTCACTTTTTTGGATTGCATGGGATACAAATTATTCCGTTATTCGCATTGTGGCTTTCAAAAAACTGGAAGGCGCCTGGTAAAAAGCAGATTATTGCAGTGACTATTTTTGGATTAATATATGCTGCATGGATTGGGTATACTTTTTTCCAAGCAAAGCATGGGATAGCTTTATTAAGTGTTTGAAAAAAAGTTAATAGGAAATTGAATTTTTCTATTGGCGTAGAATCGGTAATGATTGTAAATGCTTCGGTTTTTAGAATAAAATATAATGATTGTAAATAGAGAAAAACGGATAAAGTATCTAGGCTTTGATGACTTTTGGTTTGTATTATTTGGCATCATCATTCTAAGTTTTGTAACTGACTATTTGTTTAATAATTCATTTGCGAGGTTTCCATTAATTGAAGCACTAATTCACTGGAGTATTGCATTGTTTTTTACCATTTGCAATTGGTTTTTTATGCGAACAGTAATGATTTATCTTCGGATAAAACTACCTGATCTGGGTGATAGCCTGAAAAGGATAGCCGTGGTTTTTTTCTCTACTCTATTCTCGATTATACTCATTGATTTTTTTGGCAACACGATTCTTTCTTGGATATATGGGTTTAACTATAATCCAATGAGTAGGGCAAAGGTACTTGTACCTATACTTATAATAAGTACTATGGTTCAGGCGATATATGAAGCGATCTATCATTTTATAAGGCTTAAAAAAGCGATTAGAAAGGAGGAGCAGGCAAAACAGATGGTCGTACAAGCTCATTTGGACGCACTAAGAAATCAGGCGCAACCACATTTTCTGTTTAATACATTGAATACTTTAAGAGATATTATTGATAAAAATTCGAAGGAGGAGGCTAAAGATTTTGTAGATAAGATTTCAGATGTGTACAGATTTATTTTGGAGGCGGGCAACGCTAATTTGATTTCCGTAAAAGAAGAATTGAAATTTTCCAAATCTTATATTCATATTCAGAAAGAGAGGTTTGGTAATAATTTGATTTTAGATTGGGACGTGCCAGAAGAGCATTTAGACGCGATGATCGTGCCGATGAGTTTGCAACTTTTATTGGAAAATGCAATCAAACACAATGTTATTTCGAAATCGAAACCATTAGTGGTAAAAGTAAAAATAGAGGATGAAAGTATAATTGTAGATAATAAAATTCAATCCAAATCCTCAAAAATACCATCTACGAAAGTGGGTTTGAAAAATATTGAAAAGCGATATCAATTAATTTCTGACAAATCAGTTAAAATTGTGAATGATGGAGATCGATTCAAGGTATCTCTTCCACTATTATCTATGAACCAACAAAAATCCAGTTATGAGAATATTGATAATTGAGGATGAACCGAGGGCCGTGAGCCAATTGCAAAGAATGTTGAAAACATGCAACTTTGACTTTCAATTGCTGGATATAATTGACTCTGTTGAAGATTCGGTAACCTGGTTTGGAAATAACCCTTCTCCCGATCTGGTATTTATGGATATTCAATTGGCGGATGGATTGAGTTTCGAAATTTTTCAAAAAATAAAAGTAGAAGCACCCATTATTTTCACTACCGCTTTTGACCAGTACGCCATCCAAGCATTTAAAGTCAATAGTGTAGATTACCTGCTAAAACCAATTCAAGAGACCGATTTGAGACTTGCACTGGATCAATTTTTGAATTCGAATAAGCCAAAAACTGTCGAACCTGATATACTAAAACAATTACTCAATAGCATGCAAGCACCTAGCTATCGTAATGGAGTCTTGGTCAAAGAAGGAAGTGGATTTGTCCAGGCAAAAATTGCTGATATTTTGTATTTGTATTCAGAAGATGGCATTACTTTCGGAGTGACCTTAAGTAAGAGATATATTGTGGATGAGACCTTGGATCAATTTCTTAATTCAGTAGATCCTAATCAATTCTACAGAATCAATAGAGGACAGGCCGTTTCCAAAAACTCAGTGCTCAAAATAGAACCCTACTTTAATCACAGAGTAAAACTTTTGGTAAAAAATCCAAGGGATCAGGAATTTGTAGTCAGCAGACAAAAATCAAGTGATTTTAAAAAATGGATGAATAAGTAGAGGTTTTACAACCCCCAAAGTCAACTTACAACATCGCGAACTTCGCGCTTCCTTAGCGAACCTCGTGGTTAAAACATCAACATCTAATCAACCATTGCATTTTTGCTATTACAAGGCAGAACTTATTTTGTAAGATTCATCAAATATTGAGTTTTCACTTCCCAGTTTTTCCAACTCAATATCCTTTACTTCTCCAGCTCCTAAAAAACGGAAACGGAGACCTACCAATTTTCCTATTGATTCATTATACTTTCCCTGATAGATAGATTTTCCTTCAATTTGAACATTGATTGTCTTTTCTTCTACTTTGATGTTGAAATTTTGAAACTGGGAGAGGTCAGTACCAAACATTGAAAGGTCATTTTCCTTGCCACTCAAATAGACATCATTCATCATCAGCCCAATTTCAGAGACACACCCTGGAATAGAGAATGGAATAATCATAGCTCCAGTCGTACCTAATATCACTATTCGAGTCGTACTGCAAACGGCCCATTTGTCATTGTAAATATTTCTCATGGACATAGCCAGTGAAAAATTGTCTCCTGATATGTCTCCAAAGTCATCTACATAATGGAATGATGAGACCAACGGATTTTCATGAACACTGATTTCACCGAGTATATTTTCAGGTAATTTTAGGTGATCTTTGAGCACCAAGGATTCATCAATATATTTTGGGATAGGATCGTAATCAATGGTCCCTAACCATCCTTCACTTTTAATAAACAAATCATGTTCCAATCCAATATGTCCATCTACTAACAATTTTGCCCTAAAATATCCGGGATAGTAATATTGACCTGTTGCCTGAGATTGGCCCTGTTTCAGTTTGATGGTCTTGGTTTTGTCCCAATATTGTTGGATGTAGATGCTATCAGATTCAATACCCTGCAGGTCAAAATCAAAAACTACAGAATTGGGCAATCCAGATGTAATCGGTCTGCTTGAAAATGTGACATCTGTAAAATCATGAATATTTGAGCCACCTTCATTGGTCTTCATGGCTACAAGAAAAGAAGCAACCAATACAGCTAGCAAAATAGCACCTCCGAGAAGTTTCAACTTTGGAAGTGGAAAACTTGCTGTCTTCTTTTTATTGGGCTTTGATTCAATATTATTTTTAAAGTCACGCCAATTCAGGTAACCTGTGAATTGTGCCAGGGTATTCAAAGTATTGATGCTTGGATTGCTGTCATAATTGACCTTGCCCCATACCCGCTTGAGTGTTGTAGGACTCAACAATACATTCGTTTCATCTTGAATCAATTTGCTCAGTTCAATAAATACCTCATTGTGCCAGGAAGAAGAACTTCCCCACTCCAGTTTTTCTTCGATTTGAAGAAGGCATTTTCTGATCAAATCATAATCTTTCGTCATCCTTGCAATTTAAGCACAAAATTTAGAATTAATTTCAAGTTGCACAACTTTGAACGTACTTGAACCAACTTGTTTCGCTGTATTTCACATTTTATCCTCAAATTCATAAAAATTATTGAAATATGACGCAAATTAAATTAACCGCAATTGTGATTTTTCTCCTTTTTGTCCAGGTAGGGAATTCACAGCACATTATTCCACTGGACACAATTAATTGGAAAGTAGGAAGCCAGGCATCTTATGTAGTGGAAAATTATAAAGGGAAAAACTCAATTTATCTCAAAGGTGGACAAATGGAGTACAAAGGTGAACCTTTCACAAATGGGACCATAGAATTTGATTTGTTTCTAAAAAAGGAACAAGGATTTCCAGGAGTGCTTTTTCGAATAGTTGAAAATGATGCGGAAATGATCTATTTAAGGCCTCGACTTCCTGGTCAGCCAGATGCAAATCAAGTTGCCCCAGTCACAAATGGAATCACGCCTTGGCAATTGTATTTTGGACCAAAATATTCATTTCCTTATGATTATAAATATGATGATTGGACTCATGTGAAAATATTGGTAAGTGATAATAGAGCTCAAGTATTTTTGGATTATTCTGAAGAGCCACATTTGTCCTGGAATCTTTTTCACCCGACCAGAGAAGGAGGGATTAATTTTCGAGCAGGTGGAAGGACGGCGATGCATATAGCAGATATCAAGATCGACAGAACGAAACCTTTACTTAAAAACTTCGCTCCTGGAGAAAGAAAGCCTATTGAAGGAGTGATTCAAGAATGGGAAATATCAGATATGTTTGAAAAGTCACTTCTTGATGACCCTGCAAATCTTTCAACAGCAATAAATCAAAGAACATGGGGAAGGAAAATTCAGGTGGAAGAAGGTGTGGCAGCTAATATTTCAAGACAGCAATTCTTGCGTAATGGCGACCCTGGAGAAACCGTCTTTGCCAAAATCGCGATTCAATCTGATAAAGACCAAATCAAGCTTTTCAAATTTGGATACAGTGATGACGTGATAGCGATATTGAACGGTGAAGCGATATATCAAGGGTCCAATAGATGGCGATCTCGAGACTATCGATATTTGGGGACTATTGGCCTCTTTGATGGCATATACCTAAACCTCAAAAAGGGAGAAAACACCTTGTTGATGGCCGTGTCAGAAAATTTTGGCGGCTGGCTAATTACAGGAAAATTTGTGGATAACAACGGTATATCTGTTGTAAATAATTAATGGCATTTGGTTGCGCGGAAGATCAAATAGGCTGCAGTGAAGATTGAGAATAAGTGCTTTGATAATTAATAATTGAATTGGTCAATGAGCTAAGTGAAGTTTAGTTTTTCGCTGACTATTTCGATTATAATCTTAAGATTGATTAATGAGGATTATTTAAAGGGCAAAATGGATTATTGATTTGTAGGTTAAAATCCTTTTTCTGTAAATCATAGTTGAAAACTGCAGCCTATTTCTTCCGTCTACTCAATTAGTTTCACTCCATCAATGCTTGCGTTCTTTGGATGAAAGGAGTTTTTTAAAATCATTCCTCTGAGGTTTTCCTTGACTATATGATGACCTAATCAAACGTGAATACAGCCTAAATAGATTATTCTCGTCATTCAAGAATAATCAATCTTTTATTACTTACTTCAACTGTTTTTTCCGAATTCAAAATTACGTTGTAAACACCTGCTTCGATCAAGCCAGTAGGAAGTTCAACTTGATTGTTTCCAGATATTAGATTCAATTTGCTGGTCCAGGTCAACTTTCCAAACATGTCAACAATCTGTATGTCGGTTTTGGCTGCCTTAGAACATTGGATGGTTAAGATGTTGGTAGAATATGCTGGATTAGGGAAAATATCCCAATTCAATTCTTGAAAGTCATTAACTAATGAGGTAGAAAGATTATTCGAAGCACCAAAAGTAGTCTCTTGCTTTTTAAAATCTCCTGTGCCATTGGGTACCCTTGCATACCCCACATTTGTCTCTTGGTCACTAAAAATTACCTCGTCAATGATATCACCATTTTCATAGGATAATATTAGCTCAGCCCATGTCTTATTCAACTTAAAATCCACATGGAGCCCTTCTTCATCGACATCTCTATCTGCCCAAATAATCAGATAGTCATTTGCAGCGATGGTGGTGCCTTCAGGAAATTTCCAATGCTTCAACACATCTCGATCATTGCTCAAATAAAATCCATCAAGGTCCAAATCTGCTGAGGTATTATTGTAGAGTTCGATCCAGTCGGCAGATCCGCCTGCAGGATCAGTAATGCCGCTATTGACACCATTCGATGCTACAATTTCATTGATCACTACATCCAATGAATCAATGGGATTGATCAATAACGGACAGGAGCCTTGAAGGTCATTGACCTCGTTTCTTAAAGATGTATACCTGTCGGTGACTACATTCCTTATGGTCTCTATACCCGCATTCCAATCTCCAATAATATCAATGTAGGGATCGTTTGGAACTTCATCTTTCAATAAATCTTGATAAGAAGTGATCAAATCCTGTAATCGATCGACCCTAAAATTGTATTGCAATAGTTGGCAATAGATGTCCAGATATTGATCTCTCAAAACAGAATTGCTCAATGCTCTTTCAAATAAAAAATTGAAGCTTTCCTCAAAAAGAGTATGATTGGCATTTCCATAAAGTGACAAGTTATAATCCCATGGAATATAGTAATAGGTGCCAGATTTTGGTTCATAATAAATGTAGTAATTGGTATCTACAGTTAATGGGCCATCTACAGCATTCACAAATATTTCAATAGCAAAAAACCGTAGATATGATTCTACATTTAGGTATTGACCCAATTGTTCATGAAGAAGTTCCGTTGGTATTTGATTTACTGCTGCGACGAATTCTTCATAAGGCAGAGGGTTATTTATTTCATACTTCAGATTGAGTCCAATGTCTCCAGTCTTGTATAATGCTCCTTCATTGCTTGCAAATCGATCCTTTATAAAATTGTCATCTATCTGCTCGACCAGGGTATATACGCCTTCATAATTTCCATTGAAGAATACCTTTGCAAAACTGGTGCGGGCCGTTTTTACTCCAGCATTACGCATGAGGCCATAGGTCATCGCCTCGCGGATGAATGACGGATCCATGTTTCCCTGATGTAAATTCAACTTCTTTAGACCATCATACCGTTGACCTGGCACGAAACTATTGAAGTCTAGTTTCAAGGGTTTTTTCTCATCAAAAGAAGACAGTCCTCCTTTGATTCTGACACCAATAGATTCCAGGACATTGCCATCTATTTCTACTTCTGATGCGGTATAGGTATATGCTCCTGACCCTAATTCTCCAACAAATAAATTAAACATTTGGTCCAAGCTCAAGTCAGAAGTAATTCGAATTTCGTGAATATATGATTCATCAAATAATTGATCACCGCGTCCTTGTGCAAGAGAAGTATTCGCGATATATAACAAAATGATTATTGAAAAATAAATCCTCATGGCTATTTGATTTTTAAACGGAACTTTGGACTTCAATTTTTTGTAAGAAGTACAAATCTGCTCAAATTGACATTGATTTACAAAGACAATTAGCTTTACTTGTAAGGGAATAAATTTGACAATAACAATATAACTAATAGAATATCAGTACAATAGAGATATTTCTTGTAGAATAAATGAAGGCTTATTGGGTTGATCATACATCGGAATTGCCTACAACCTAGCCAATGACGAGGGCAAGCCCACGGCCCTCCTCCATGCTGCCAATTGACCAATATGCATGGCATAATGTGTAATGCAGAGAAAGTACAACAAATCAATTGTGTTTGGAAAGTATTCCTTGTATCGCCATTGAACTTCTTTGTGTAAGGTATCCAAATCCACATCCATCAAAAACTTTAGTAATGTATTATGCTGAACGCCTAATTCCTGGATTAATTCGTCTTTCGAAGGGTATAGATTTTTGTCTTTTTCAGGCAGTCTTGGATCACCAGGACCTTTTCTTCTGAATATTTCATCCCATTCTTTTTTGATGGTGTACTTGCCTCCAAGATGCTTTATAGTCAGCCCATAAGCAGTGATAATATGTCCAATCGTAAAGGCAGGATGATTTTCCAGTCCTTTGGATGGTGAATATGTCATATCTGCATCTGATACATCACTTACTAAATCCAAGGTGTATTTGTAATTGAAGTTCAATTGATTGGTGAGCTGTTTGAGCATATAGGAATTATTCATTTCTTAAAGCTAAGAATTAAGTCTTGCTTTATCTTCTGCAAAATTTGAAAACTGCCAGAATCAACAATCCTAGTTTTCTCAATTGCTAAAACTATAAATCATACAATCTAATACAATTGTCATTTCGATTAAATGCCTAAAGATGGGCATTAACCCATTATTACTATTGTGCTTTTACAACTCTCTCAACAATTTTTTGACCTGTTTTCAAGTCTTTTATTTCCAAAATATAAATCCCAGAAGCAAAGTCTTGAATATTGATTGTATTCTGATTGATAGATTCATGTAAGCGTGTCCCTTTTACATCTATTAAGGTAGATTTATAATCAATACTGCCATCGACATCTATATGTATGGCATGCGAAGCTGGATTGGGATAAATATTAACGGTGCTGTTTGCCAGTTCATGAATGCTGCTCGTAAGATCCATTCCGTCACAGTCTTCATCAATTCCATTATTGGGAATCTCCTCGGCACCTGGATTGATATCACTTGTCAAATCATCACAATCTTCATAAAATAGATATCCGTCTTCATCTTGATCCAAGAATTCTACAAAAGTATTTTTCACTGAATTGGTAATGATCGGTTGATTAAGATCGAAGTAGATATATGCCTTATTACTTATCGAATCCAATTCCATGATGTTTTCATCGGCAAGTATTGTAAATGAGACATACCCGTGACTCAAAGGTTCATTTACCATACTATCTGGAAGGTAGATATCCTTGAAATAAAAATTGACTTCTCCATCCCTGCTGATATCGGCGTTGTAGTCATGACTGGCTCCGACGACATTGAATGTTTCCCAATCCAATAGTGGAGACAAAGTATCGGTGATCAATATATTGTATGCTGTATCATTTCCAGTATTTTGAAACCTTATGGTATAAAGCAGCTCTTCATCAAATTGTGTATAATTGCTATTGGAGGCTTCTACTCGCGCTGGAGATACTTGTTTGTCATTGGGATCATAGGCGCACCTCAATAATTCTGAGATTGGCTTGGTTTCCAATAGATCATACTCTTCTCCATTTTTCAAATAGCTTTTCATCACATTTCTCAGTGTATCTCCTGCAAATAACTCATTCGGAAATTCTAAAAACAATCGAATCTGAAATTTTTCTTTGGTCTGCAGGCTATCGAAGTAAAAGGTGAAAGTATTGTCGATCGAATCAAATGGTTGGTTGATAAGCGTAACTTTCGTAAGAGAATCAACCTTGATTTCAACTTTCCCGGAATAAGTACTACAGCCATCATTAATTATACTTGCCCATAGAGCACCTTCAGTATTACACCTTGTAATGGATGAAGTGAGATTGGTAATAATACTGGGTTCTAGATCATCTGAAATACATACTCCCAAGTCAATTTTACTATCATATTTGTGTGTTGGCAAATCTGGACTTTCCGCTACTACGACCAAATCTTCATTTGGAGCAAAACATTCCTCAGCCAAAATCTGGACGCTAAATTCCTCATCGCCATCTAATTCAAAACCGTATTCACCTTTATCATTCGTATGCGCAATCTGACCATCGGGCAACAAGAGGACTTTCATATTGGCAAGACCTTCTTCACCTTGATCTCGTAGGCCATTTTTATTTTTGTCATTGTAAACTACTCCATACAAATTGGGAGTAAAGAAATTGTCAAGGGTGAAAACTTCTTTTCCTCTATGTTCCGTGGCATATTTTGGTTGGTGGGCCAAAAAACAAGGATTACCCAGATATTCGATCATTCTTTCGGGGTGTGAACCAGGTTCTCCTGGGTATAAATCCTCTACGAGATAAGTGCCTTCAGTAGTTCCATTTGTGACCCATACTTCTTCACCAACCTCAGGAGTATTGTTTACAAAATATAGTCCACCTTCAAAACTACCAATTATATCATTTCGTGGAAAATCTTCATAGACCATTTGGGTTCCTTCTGAGGTACCATCCGTTCGATAAAGGTTGTCATCCTTATCATAGAAATGAGCATTTCCAAAGAGCTCAAATCCGTCTATTGAATGCTCTACTGAAAAAATCGGATGGAAAGATTCAGTAAAATTTGTATTCCCATTGATTAGATCTAAGTCATACGTACCAAGTTCATCTTCGGAAACAATATAAAGAGAGGTGTCAGCTGAGAAAGCATGCTCAAGCCCAAAAACCCACTGGGCATCAAAGTCTTCAGTAATGCCATCAGTAAAGTACAACGTCTTTTGATATCTAAAAAGCAGATGGTCTTTATAAATCATAAGGTCGCCCAGATTCTTAGAAGAGGAAGTAGTATTCTCAAATACCATGTAAGTACCTTGAGGTGTACCATCCGTTCTCCATAATGCACTAGGACCATTGTCTACTAAATATTCATTGGCCATAAAATAGAATATCCCCTTGTAGATTATGAACTGATCATCAATGCTTACGTCTGCCACTCTTTGTGTTCCGCCAATAGTACCATCAGTCGCTATAATGCCATCTTCAAAACTGACCAGTACCTTATCTTCAAATCGGTACAATTCTGAACTTGGAATAGAATTTATGGCACCTACCCTTGGAAAACTGTCAAGCAATACTAAATCTCCCTCCTCTCCTTTTGTACTATAAATATCCAACATTAAATCAGTCTTGGATTGTTGGGTAAATATCATATACTCACCTGCAGGTTCGGCATAACAGCGTTGGTCATAAATGAGATCTATTTTTTTGGTCACATTATCAAATACGTACAAGCCAATTTGATTTTTGGAATATCCTGTATGCCAATGACCGGCTGTGATGAATAACTTGTCTCCCAAAGCCGCAATATCATCGGCAATCGATCCTACGGTAGAATTGTTTATATCTTTTACCATTTGGAAGCTTTCTGGAGTACCCTCAGTAGACCACAATTCTATCCCAGCAATACTATCATAGTTGTTGAAGAAGACCTTGTCCCCAGCATTAAAAAAAGAGGCTTCAATATAATAAGTTGTTGTAGAGTTTATATCTGGATCAATTACTATAGACTGAAGAAAGTCAAGCTCCAAAGTTTCGAGATTCAACCTATAACATTCTTTATCAAAAAGAACATAAATATCATTCTCGAAAGGAATGACAAAATTTCTATATCCATCATGAGTAAGCACCTCTACCAGTGGTTGACCATATTCATACTTTAATAATTCATACCTCGTCTCAGCGAATAATTGACCATCAACTTCAAACATTCTCTCATAATCATAGTCATCTCTTGAAATAATGAGTTCAGGATCATTGTCTCCTTCCTGTGTATATACTCCTTGATGTTTTAGGAAGAAAATCCTATTTCCTAAGAAAAACAAATCATTGATTCCAAAAAAACCGTGATTTGAAGTATCTAAAAATGCGGATATAGTATTGCCATCAGATATTAGAATAAGGTCATCTTTTTCTGCATCGACTACATAAAATTGATTTTCAAAAGTGGCAAATTCCTTGCTGTCGTGATATTTGTATTCTCCTTCTATCAAAAAACTGGAGACTCCGTCTTCCAGAGACCACAAACCTGTCATTTCATCGATAGTGCCGCCGAAAAAAACATAGTCATCTGTTGTATCAAGAATTTTAAAACTTCCTCTTTCTCCTTTAGAGATGATATGCGTATTGTCATTTGTTCCATCAGTAGTACAAATCATTTCGTCGTCTGCTGATCTGAAAATAAAGAAAGCTTCATCTTTATATTCAATGATATCCATGATAGAATATTCGGTAGCACCATCAAGGCTTTCAAAGACCAAAGAAGTGCCCTCAGGAGTACCGTCAGAAAAATATAATTCATCACAATCTTCCCAACTACTGCAATCTTCTGATACTATAAAATATACGCCATTATCAACAGGAAGGATTTTCGAAATTTGATATCCGTCCTCAGCTTTAAAAAGGAGTAGAGGTTCTTCTTCAGACCCTTCTGATTGGAATAAAACAAAAGGTCTGGACTCCCATACATCTCCTTCTTGTGACCCTCCATACCTGGCGGAAAAATAGAAATAATCATCCGAAGACTCGATTAATCCATAGCTGCCATCATCATAAAATGGGTCGGAATCAATCACCATATGTGTTCCAGGCTTAGTTCCATCCGAAATCCATAACTCTTTGCCAAAACTATAGTGGTCTGCAATGAATAAATATTGATCATTGAATTTGGCTTTTGGTTCAGGGGTTGAATTTACGGGATCGGTATTTACATCCAAAAGAAACTCAATATTCATCTGATCAGTCTGTGCAACAAGACTCACTAATTGAAAAATCAGTAGGAAGGAAAAAATATATTTCATGATTGACAATAATTGGTAGATTTAATGCTCCAAAAATAATAAAAGATTTACCAATTTAAAGGACTAGTTTCTCTCTTCTAAAACTTCAAAGGTACTGGAATAAGTAACATATCCGAGCTGTGGATGGATCGTACTGGCTATGATTTCATATTCACCGAGGAGGCTGCTTGATCTGAAAATGACCTTATTGTCGCTCGACTTGGTGAGCAATAATTGTGGATTCCAATACAGTGTTTTTCTATTGTCTGATTTTGGAAATTGGCGAGGAGTAGAGTCATTGATTGATGCCAAATCAGTATTGTCGGTGGTTTCAGGGATTGCATATGTTGCTATCCCAAGGCCTTCTGCTCGTACATCTGTTCTTGATCTTGATCCAGGTGTGGTTATTATTGATAATACCGTTTGATTTAGGGTTAGATATTTGATTCTGTCAGCTACCAATCCTTCAAATCCCGCGGTGCCAAATTCCTCTATTCCATTGATAAAAATTTTTAATGGTCGAAATACAAATCCATCTTTTCTCGAATTGATCTGTATTTCCATCTGACTCGGATTTTGGATGCTTCTCCTTATTATTTTACTCGGATATAACATTTTTACCAGACTTTGGCCACGAGATTCTTTTGGTATCCAGTCCATTCTTTCTATGTCCTTGACCAATCCTGATCGTACCGCTCTATTGGCTCTATCTTTTATTACCACTTGATCCAACACTACATTTTTAGACAAGCTTGCCCTTAATTTTTGATCTGCCACAAGCGAATCATTAGGAATGAGGTTTTTCTTGAATTGGAAAGTAGTATTGCAATGAGGTTGGATTGAATCTTCCTTCACTTCTATTTGCAAATATCTATTTCCTTTCAATAAGTCTTCCTCATTATCCACCCCCTTTCCAGCCTGGATTACATAGTTAAGATTGGGTTCATATGGTAATTTTTCAAATCGAAATTCCCCTTCTTCATTGGTAGAGACTTCATTGTAATATGGAATAGAAGACATGGAAGTAATGCTCACTTTTCCAACTTCAGGGTTGAAGGGTGGCTCAGGATTTTTCAATACTCCCGCAATGGAAAGCGAAAAATCATCTACATGCGAAAAGTCATTGATTTCTAACTCATACGCAGACTTATAATCTGATGATATTGTGTTTCCAATTAGTTCAAGGTTTCGTATATATATTCTATTCGTAGAGGACAAATTGTTGGTATCGTCTGACACTGGTGATACATTGGGATGACCATCGAGGCCTTCTATATTCTGGCCATATTCTTTATGAACAATTCTAACATTCCATTCAAGAGAATCAATACTAAATTCAGTGTTTAAATTTTGCAAAAGATCGATCTCATAGGTCTGATTGGGATAGAAAAATTGATATTGTTTTTTGAATTCCAAAAGGGATGTCGCTTCAATTCTATTATCAATAAGGCGTTCGCTCAAAAGGTGTTCATCCTCATCAAGCAATTGTATATTCAATATTTCATTGGGAAGAAAATCTTTGCTTATGGAAAAAGCATTTTTCATTGATGTTACTGCCAATTCATGTACTACTCGCCCCTTATCCAATATTTTAATTTGACCTTTCGCACCATCATCATTAGAAGAAAAACTAATTTTAAAATTGTCTTTATTCCTACAAAACACATGCAGGTTTGTTCCTTTTGTAGGTTTGATCAGATTGATATTTGAAGCAATATGGTTTTCAGGAATCTGTTTTATTTCATAATGAGAAGATTTTGATGGAGAAAGGTTGAATGTTGAGATTCCAGGCAAGATTGTATTCATGATTATTTCTTCTCCAGTAGAATTATCTACAAGCCATCCATTGAATTCGATAGGATTTCCGTTTTTGTCATCTATGAATGCTACCATTCTGTTGTCGCAATCCGAAAGCAGTTTTCCTCCTTCTGGGACGAAAGTAATGGAGACAGAATCTTGATGCCCTGAATAGTATGGACGGCTAATCATATTTACGGCAATGGTTGTTTTGCCGTAAATGTTTTCTGAGAAATTACGCAACAGACCAGTATAGGCTCTAATTCCATATTGGGCGGGAAGCAAGGTATCTGATAATTCAAAGCTTGTATTGCAAGTACCGTTTTGGGCTAATTTTGTTTTTGAGGCAATCACTTCGTTGTCTTGATTTACCAATTGAATTTTTACTAGGCAACTATCAATAGATCTTCGGCTTCGGTGGTCAAAAATATGTGCGTTTATCAATACCGTCTCATTCGATTGATAATAGAATCTATCCGTCTCTATTATTATTTCATCAATTGGTCCATTCTGGTTAGAATAGTTCATTAGTTCTCTTGCCCACAACCTCAATTCGCCAATCGATTTTTTGGTTTTGGAATCAATTTCTAATGCCTCATTCTTGACGGGTTTATAATCTGTAGGTAAGAATTTGGTAAGACTCAATCCTTCCCAATACCCTCTAAGGTCTACCTCTTTCTTATTAAGAATAATCCCTTTTTTATTGACCAGTATAATTCCTTCTTTGGGTATGATATGGGAAATTTGCTCATTGGTTCTTATAGAGATCGGTGCAGGTGATATAATTGCATATACATTTTGAATTTTTGTTGGATATACGAATTCACTGAAATCTGTGACTTCTTGATAACCACTTAAAATCTGAGTGGGTACCAGGGCCGAACATAAATATGCCTTCGGATCAATATTATTAGAGATGACCGATCTAAGAAAATTTTGCTGACTTACTTTCCAAAGTTCCTCCCTCCTTTTTTGGTATTTTTTCTTTTTTCTTTTCGATGCAAGAATGTCCTTGAATGAGCCCTTTCCAGCGAATGTCAGGCTCAAATTGTCCCTTGAATATTCTTCCATAAAACACCGAAAATCATAACCCAGATAGTTGTTCCTAAAATTCAATAATTTTGATGACTGGGCTATGAGCATTTTATTTTCTATCAGAAATATAATATCATCAGGGTTCAAAAAATCTACCTCCTTGTGCATATTCTTCTTTCCGAATATAAAATCAAATAGGTCTTTTCGAAACTGGAGCAATCTTATTTTCTTGAGATGATTATTTTTTGAAGTAATGGTTACATTCTCTAATTGATGTGATATCGGAGATAGGTAAATTGTATCTATTCCAGAATAATCAAGAGGTATGAATTTCGATGATGCCTCATAATTTAGGTGAGAAAAAATTAAATCTGCTCCAGCTGCTATTTCATAGGGTAAGGAAAATTTTCCTTTTTTGTCGGAAAAATATCCCTCCGTAGAATTGACGATAAGAATATTGACATTTGAGATTGGTTCGCTGGAAAACTTATCAAGGATCACAGCATTATATGCAGATTGACCATAGACGATGTTGAAAGATAGCAATAATATCGTCGTTAACTTCCAATTTGAAAAATTCGATATGTGTAGAATCTGCGTTGACACCTGATTAAAATCTATTGTGATAATTCAAAAAAATATAGTATTATTTGGTGTAATTAATCTTATAAGTCTCCTTTAAAGAAAACTCATTACAATACCCACAATATACGGATTTTGGTTACTTCATACTACTCAAAAAATCCAATTCCTTCTCCACATGTTTGAGTAATTTTTTGGATAAATTAATATTCTTTTTGAAGGTTTTTTTCGATTTAGTGTCTTTCGCCTTTACATTTCTAAAGGCGTCCACAGAATGCAGAAGCTGCTCTTTGATACCTTCTAAAGTTTTTTTCGAATATTCCATTGTCCACTTCTCTCCACGGAATCTCTTGTTTTTTCCCTCCTTAAGATATTCACTGAATTGTTCTGAGGATGCTC
This sequence comes from Saprospiraceae bacterium, assembly GCA_965230575.1. Classification (GTDB taxonomy): domain Bacteria; phylum Bacteroidota; class Bacteroidia; order Chitinophagales; family Saprospiraceae; genus CAJXUU01. Next base: position 1,317,185 of record OZ246013.1, on the reverse strand, counting down.
TACAACTCTCGATGATTTCAGGGATGTCGGTGAAGCTAATTTTGTTTTGGAGGTGTTTTCTGCGCTTCTTAATCGGCTTGATATTTCCGCCATTAAGCTCTGACCGAGCCAATTCATCGGTCATCTGTTCTTTTTTACTTTTTTGTAGATGAGCAGTTATGAGCTCCTCATAGTCGAATATTGCATCAACTTCATCAGTAATTGTACCATTTTCAAATTCTTTATAGGAGATTGGGTTATCCGACAATTGCCATATAGGATCGAATGGTAAATGTCTCTCTTTCATTTCTTCAGGATTCACATCATACCATTCACCAAAGTATTTTTTCACAAATTTTTTATGCTCTTTGACATATCCCGCTCCCCATGTAGGATCATACAACTTCCAGGTTCCATTGTCTTTGACAGCATTCCAGGAATGGCTAATATTTTTGTTGACTTTTCCTTTTCTACCTTTTGTTATTCCTTCTACGATGTAAGAAGTGTATCCAAGTTCAGTGACGATCGCATCGAAAAGAAGTGTATAGTCATCACATACACCTTTTTTCTTTTTAATCACTTTTTCAAGTTGATCGGCCTTGTATACTGCAGTACTTTTGTACTTACCCTTCTCAAAAAAATTGACCCCTTTTTCCAATTCTTTGAGTTTCTTCACATCATATTTGATATTATCAGTGATCCAGTCATATACTGCCTTCAATGTATCAGTTTGATAGTCTATCTGGTCTACGATTTTGGTCAAAGAAGCGGATTGTCCAAAGCTGAGTTGGCTTATAAATAGGAGTAGAATGGTAATGTATTTCATCAGTTTATTCAGTTTGTAAGATGTTATCGTTTTTAATCGAAACTTGTAATTAGCCACAAGATGCAATTTTTTATTGCATATAGAAAGCATCAATTATGTCAAGCTAATATCAGGTATAATTTTTTTAATTGTTCAGACCAGTATTGATTAGATTTAGATATTCATAAGCCCTGGAATTGGTAGAATCTAACTTTAATAATGATTCAAATTTTTCGCGGGCGATCTCTTGATTTCCTAAAAATAAGTTGGTAATTCCAAGTTGATTTAAAGTGGAAAATTTTTCTGGATAGTATTCCAACTTCTTTTCAAAAACAACCTTAGCTTCTTCATACATTTGCCATGCATTCAAGGTGTATCCGATAGTGGACATGGCACCTGCGGAAAGGTTGTTATTTTGATAATTGCTATCGATGACCTCCAGACCACGACGAATACCACTCATTTTAATTTCATCTAGAATAACCTTTCTTACATTCGCGGAATCAGCATCTTCATATCGCCTGATATAATCAGCTTTTCTGCAATGAATATCAATTTCAATTTCCACTTCATCAGAAAGTTGTGTTAGCCCTTTTTCCATGACTGTACTCCAAAAATCTCCACCAACAACACCAAAATCCTGCCGATTAATGGTCACGGTCCCTGAAAAATCAATTTGATCATTACCCGCATAATCTTTGCTCAATCCAGTAGGTTTTTTGATGTTGATGGTATCTACTTTGGTGATTCCCTTGATTGTTAAGTTGCCTGCAAGATCGAATTCGCCATTGGTCTTGGGGATTACATGAGTGCTGGAAAACGAAAGCGTCGGGTACTTACTGGTATCAAACCATTTTCCATCGCTCATCAGGTCATTATCTCTACTTTCATTTCCTGTATTTATACTATTGGCATCAATAAATGCAGAAATAGAAAAGTTTGATATATTCTCCTCATCATAAAAGACAGTTCCATCTACTTCATCAAATCGACCTCTCACTGGACTATACCCAAAGTATTTAATTTTGAAACCAATATAGGAATGTTGTGCATCTAGCAAGTAATCATTTCCAACGAATGATTGCAAATTACTTCTACTGCTTTGCACTTCACTATTCACTACATGATTCTTTTGCTCAGATTTATTATCTGCACATGAAATCATAACAATTAGGAGCAAACCGAGCAGAAGATTTAATTTTTGCATAGTTATAATTTTGATTAAAATTAATGCTAATACTTACACTTAGCTATACTATTAGTAAGGTTTTACATTTCATCTAGCATAAAAACATTTTATTAAGAATGCAACAATGGCCTATTCAAGAATTGCCAGAATTAACCATCCCAATAAAAACCAAAAAATCCTGGCTACCTTTACCAGCATCAATAAAACAAACCAACCATGGATTTATTCACAATTTCGTCAATCGTAATTGTTCTTTCCGCATTATTCGGTTATATCAACGTGCGCTTTCTCAAACTTCCGAATACTATCGGATTAATGTTGATTGCGATTGTGTTTACCATGATTTTATTTGCGACTAGTCTGGTAGATTCTACTGTTTATGATGCAGCAGAAAAAATGGTGGCCCAGATTCCATTTGACCATGTTCTACTTGATATTTTGCTTGGATTCTTATTGTTTGCGGGAGCAATGCATACCAACTTTGACCAACTCCATGTCCAGCGCTGGCCTATCTTGGTTTTTAGCACCTTGGGCGTTGTGGCTTCGACTTTTATAACGGGAGGACTTGTTTTTTATCTGTTGCAATTTATGGATTTGGGCGTCCCTTTTATTCATTGTTTACTTTTTGGGGCATTGATATCACCTACAGACCCAATTGCAGTACTGGGAATTTTGAAGCAAGCTGGTGTGCCTAAAAAATTGGAGACAAAAATCGTGGGAGAATCCCTGTTTAATGATGGAGTCGGGGTAGTTGTATTTTTGACTATTTTGGGAGTGGCGCAAGGCGGAGCTCATGGAGGTGGTGATGCCTTCGATGTGGTAAAATTATTTGGACAAGAAGTATTTGGTGGAATATTGATGGGAGGTGTACTGGGCTATGGCACCTTCTTAATGTTGCGTACTATTGACGATTATGATATCGAGGTCATGATCACCTTGGCATGTGTGATGGGTGGTTATTCTTTGGCCCATTTCCTACATCTATCCGCACCTCTAGCCATGGTGGTAGCTGGATTGGTGGTGGGTAATGATACTGTCCGTGGAACTTCCATGTCTGATATGACTGAACAATATGTCGACAAATTCTGGGAATTGATTGATATGCTGTTGAATGCCATCCTTTTTGTTTTGATAGGATTGGAAATGTTGATTCTGACATTTAATGGAAAATTTATCACCGCAGGACTTATATGCATTGGCTTGGTATTGCTCGCTAGATATGTGTCACTTTTTATACCCGTCAAGTTGTTTAGTGAGAAATTGGAATTTGTTCCTCATACGGATAAGATTATGACTTGGGGAGGTCTCAGAGGCGGTATATCAATTGCCCTCGCTCTAAGCCTTCCAAATGAGATGAGCCGTGATGTTTTTATTATAATCACTTACGTCGTCGTTGTCTTTTCCATATTGGTTCAAGGATTAACTATAGGTAAATTTGCAACACGATTGATAGGAAAGGAGCATATAGAAGCTTCACGAGAAGAGCACTGAATCATACCAGAATAGCCGTTTAAATGATCTTTTGTTAAATGAATTAAGTGTAAAATGATTGGTATGAATGTCTCCAATCTTTACAATTATCCATCTTTCCAATCTATAAATTTTCCACATCTAAAATAAAAAATTTAACTTAGAGTTTAATTTTTGAATTTCTGGATATAAAACCAATGTTTCCATGGCTAAATATATGAGTATCGACACCTTGAAATGGTTGTTGTATGATGTACATAAAGTAAATGATTTATACCAATATGAGCGGTTTGCAGATTATGATAATGAATCAGTGAATATCTTATTGGATTCAGCTAAATCATGGGCAGATCAGGAGTTTTATCCGATTTTCCGTGAAATGGATGAAAATCCGTGTACTTATAAAGATGGTAAAGTAACCTCTCATCCCAACCTAAGAAAAATAATTTCTACCGCAGGTCAAGATGGATGGTTGGGCTCTTCATTTGATTATGATGAAGGAGGTAGCCAGATGCCTCATCTTGTCATTAATGCGCTGAATCATATTTTTCAGTCTGCCAATAATCATATTCCAGGTTATATGGGATTGACGACGGGATCGGCAGATTTGATTCGGACGTTTGGTACACAAGAATTGAAAGACAAATATATCCCCAATATGATTGGTGGTAAATGGGGAGGTACGATGTGCCTCACGGAACCCCAAGCGGGATCGTCACTATCAGACATCACCACTTCTGCCAGTCCTCAGGAAGATGGATCATATAAGATCACCGGTCAAAAAATATTTATCTCGGGTGGTGATCATGAAGCAGTTGATAATTTTGTGCATTTGGTATTGGCTCGAATCGATGGTGCTCCTGTGGGAACAAAGGGTATATCACTTTTTGTAGTTCCAAAATATCGTACGGATGAATCTGGAGAATTAGTCTATAATGATGTATTCACAGCAGGAGACTTTCAAAAAATGGGACAGCGTGGTTATTCTACTGTCCACCTGGTCTTCGGTGAGAATAAAGATTGCTTTGGACATTTGGTAGGAGTAGAAAATAAAGGACTCAAGCATATGTTTCAGATGATGAATGGTGCTCGTATTGATGTGGGGATGACTGCTGCTTCTACTGCAACTGCCGCTTATTATGCTTCTCTGCAATATGCAAAAGAAAGACCTCAAGGTAGAAAAATTGAAAATTCAGGTAAGAAAGACCCGAATGCGGGACAAACATTAATCATCAATCACCCAGATGTACGTAGAATGTTATTGCTTCAAAAAGCAATCAATGAAGCTGCTTTGAGTCTATTGTTGGAAACGGCAAAATTGGCAGACCTAGCCCATGTTGAAGAGGGAGATGCAGCGGCTAATTATCATTTGTTACTCGAGTTTCTTACGCCAATTGCTAAAACGTATCCTTCTGAAAAGGGACAAGAGGCGATCAACAATGGCCTACAAATCTTTGGTGGTTATGGATTTTGTATGGATTTTCCATTGCAGCAATATTATCGTGATATAAGAATCATGTCTTTGTATGAAGGGACTACAGGTATTCAATCTCTAGATTTATTGGGTAGGAAAGTGACGATCCAAAATGGAGCCGCTTTACATCTTTTGTTGGAGAAAATCAACGAAGTTACCGCTGAAGCGAATAATCATGAAGACCTCAAGCCATATGCAGAAAAACTGACCAAGTCATTGGGTTATGTACAAAGAGCATTGGAATACTTGCTGCCAATGGCAATGAAAGGTGACTATGAGTCTTTTCTTGCGGATGCCACAGCCTTCATGAAGATGACATCAAATATTGTGATAGCATATCAATGGCTGAAAATGGCTACTAAAGCCAAACACGCATTAGTGACTGGAGATAATTCATATTCGTCTAATTTTTATGAAAATAAGATTCACACGATGAAATTTTATTACAAATATGAATTGCCTCATGCAAGAGCCACATTGGAGACTATTTTGAATGACGAAGAATTGACAATCGTAAATGAAGGAAACGAGATATTTGCATAAAAAATACTTTTTTAAACAAAACAAAAAATTGATAAAATGACTTTTGATATAATTCTTGAAGAGATTAGAAAACAAGCGGAAAATGTATCGCCTCTTGGAGCAAAATTAAAGTTTGTTCTGGATGAAGATATATTGATGATTGATGGTAGTGGAGATCAAAATTTGGTAAGTACCGAAGATGGAGATGCTGATACAACCATTATTACAAGCAAAGAAACGTTGGTGAAACTGAAAAGTGGAGACTTGAATCCAATGATGGCCGTTATGGGAGGAAAAGTGAAAATCAAAGGAGATATGGGATTGGCTATGAAGTTGCAGTCTTTACTTTAGGTTCCAAATTTCACAAAAGCTAAAAGAGGCTAACTCGTCAAAAGTTAGCCTCTTTTTATTTGATCTAAAGACTATTTATTAAAAATTAGAATTTGAATCCAATAGTCGCTACCAATCTACCATAATCACTTTGAATATTGGCCAATGGGTCTCTATTTTCCTGATCCAAAACTACATATGGGTTGTATCCTTCTTCAGTGCTTCTTTTTCTATACCCAAAGTCAAGGAAAAACTTGTCTGCTCTAAATCCTAGTCCTGCAGACCAAGCTGTATACTTATCTGAGTCATTGACATACGGCGACGTGCTGATCGAATAACCTGCTCGGAATCTTATACTATTGTAAGCCAATTCAGATCCGATTCGAATATTGGTCGCAGAACCCAACTGATTGTCTATTTCACCATTTACTTCCTGGGTAAAAGTAGCTTCACCAGGATCACTGCTATAAGCTGTGAAATCGAATTCATTATTGGTATAATCCAAAAACTCTATATCGGCATTTATAAATCCTTTGAGCTCTCCAATACTGTATATCGAACCGATGCTACCGACCGCTTTCCACGGATTGGTCAGTTTATATTTAAATGATCCATCAGGTGATTGCCCTTGCCCTTGAAAGCTTTCATCACTGGATGTGTATTCATAATTCACCAGTGTAGAATAATCGTCATTTAGCGTGTACCAGGTTGGTGAGTGTATCGCTGCTCCAATTCTTAATTGCCTCATCGCCTTGTACTGCACGCCAAATTTCATATTGAATCCTGCTCCAGTAGTATTTAGCGTTTCTACATATTCCAATTGATTATTAAATTTTCCATCGGTGACGCCTTCTTTATAGGTCTTGGTCTCAGTAAATGATACAAATGGTATACCTGCGCTTATTCCTATGTTGAATTGATTGTCATAATTACCAGCCCAAGCAATGGACAACTCATTCACAGATCCTTTTTGATCAATGAATTGTTCTTTATTAACAACATCATCTTCCAAGTAATCAGAAACATAATTCATAGATCCATCTTCATATATAGCTCCTGCATCATATGCTGGTCCCGCTTCGAATCCGTCTAAATTATCTAATGAATTTCCATTGGCTCTTTCTATAAACCGTTCTGTAATGCTACCTTCTGTTGCTCCTACAATATTGATATTTCTATTGAAATTGACCAGCTTGCTAAATCCTACTGCCCAATTTGATGTTTGCCATCTAGATCCTGTCGGGCTATTCGATCCGACGAAACCTATATTGTCCAATAAAAAATTGCTTCTTGATCTTTTTGAATTTTGTGGATCATCTACAAAGAAAGAGTTTGTACTAGATGTTCCTATTGATGGTGTAATATTTAATTCACCAATACGGTACTCTGCTATTCCAGCTGGATTGATTCCGACTACCGAAAAGTCTCCACCCATTGCACCGAAGGCACTTCCTACACCGACAGTTCTTGCTGTACCAATTGGATCATAATTTGAATATCTAATCGCATCGCCGATACCTTGAGCATAGGTAATGTGAATGCTCAGCATCATAGCTAATATAATTGTAAAATATCTCATCTCGTTTTAATTTAAAATTTTAAGTATTGGAAGACGGGGATTGATGTGTCTTGCTAGGTATAAAAAAGGGGAGAATAAATCTCTTTATCCGCCCCACACATTATTTCTTTGTTTGTGCTAAGAATTATTCTCCGCCTCTCTTCCTAGACCTACTTGAGCTTGATCGGCTCGAACTTGATCTGCTTGAAGATTTGGTAGAGCTTCTTGACGAACTTCTAGTAGTTGAAGATCGATTCGAAGATCGGTTTGAACGATTCGACATGCTAGAATTATTTCTTGAAGAATTTCTTCTATTCGACATCGAACTGTTATTTCTTCTATTTGTGTTTCTTCGGCTTACTCCTTGACTTTGATTAGATCTTCTGTTGTTAGGATTGTAGCTGCTGTCTGAACTTCTGCTTGATCTCTTTCTTCCAGAATATATTGTATCTCCGTTACTTCTTCTTCTTGATGTTCTGGTTGATTTGTCAGACTTTTTACCATCGTGTAGTGATTGTGTAGCATTGCTTGTTCTACCATCTCCTTTTCTTTTTCTCACATCATCAGATCTTGTTGATGGAGATGAAGAAGAAGCCAGTCCAGTCTCTGGATCTCTCGTAGGAGCAGTAAGTCTTGGTGAAGCCGTTCTACCGTTGGTAGATGAGCTTACAGAACCATTTCTTCTTGATCCGTAGTGAGTACCATTTGGATTATTATTTACATTTATATTGGTGTTATAAGTGTTTCCATAGTTGTTAAATCCATTGTAATATCCAGCATTGGCGAAGCCATATCCATAACTTGGTGGGCAATATGGGTTATTCCAAGAGTTATATCCCCAATTATTCCATGAGCTATATCCCCAGTTGTTCCATCTATTCCATCTGTTCCAACTGTCCCATCTATTCCAACGATTCCATCTGTTATATCCCCATCCATTTCCAATACGAATTGTTACGAAACTTGTAGCTCCAGGAAAGTAAGGATCTAAGTAAGGATCGGCATAAAATGGATCATTATAGAATACTGATGAATAATAATTATTTATTCTACACGAATTTCTTCTAAATCTATTGATTCTTCTTGTATACGTATAGTCATCATAGTAATCATCATAATAGTCGGAATCGTAATCAGAATCATAGTCATCTACCTCATCGTATACATATGTATCTTCAGTATCTGTGTATTCTGAATCTAGAATGGATCCGCTATTATCATTTGGATCATAGTATAGGTCGTCAAATTGAGCAGTGGAAACCATCGCGAGGAAGGAAAATGCCACTAGGCTGAAAATTGATTTGATGTTTATTAATCTCATCGTTTTGGATTTTACTTTTTAATTAATCCGATTCTCTTACTAAGCTACAGTTGCTAATTTATTACTTTTGCGCTTATTTATCTGTTAATATTCAATTAAATGATTCAAAGGAATCGTGAAAACCTTGTATTAACGTTCTAATTGTCGGCTTTCGTAACTTATGACGTAGAAAATAAAGGCAAAGTTTCGATCTGAGAATCATTATTAAAATTTTAACTAAACCGTATTAAACAGAATTAATGGCAAAGGAAATAACAAATAGGGAGGAGAATTATTCGCAATGGTACAATGATATTGTGCGAAAAGCAGACCTTGCTGAAAATAGTGCAGTAAGAGGATGTATGGTTATCAAACCATACGGATTTGCGATTTGGGAGAATATGAAAGCAGAATTGGATCGAATGTTTAAGGAAACTGGACATCAAAATGCTTATTTCCCTCTTCTTGTACCCAAAAGTCTTTTCGAAGCAGAAGAAAAGAATGCAGAAGGTTTTGCAAAGGAATGTGCGGTAGTGACACATTACAGACTCGAAAATGATCCCAATAATGAAGGAAAATTAAGAGTGGCTCCAGATGCGAAACTGGAAGAAGAGTTGATAATTAGACCTACTTCTGAGGCTATTATATGGAATACCTACAAAAATTGGATTCAATCATATCGTGATTTGCCAATTTTGATTAATCAGTGGGCGAATGTGATGAGATGGGAAATGAGGACAAGGCCTTTTTTAAGGACTTCGGAGTTTTTGTGGCAAGAAGGACATACGGCACATTCCACAAAAGAGGAAGCTATTGAAGAAGCGGCCATGATCCATGAAGTGTATACTCGATTTGCAGAGGATTATATGGCAATGCCTGTAATCAAAGGGCATAAATCGGAAGCGGAGCGATTTGCTGGCGCGGATGATACCTTGACCATAGAGGCCCTTATGCAAGATGGAAAGGCACTACAAGCGGGAACAAGTCACTTCTTAGGGCAAAATTTTGCCAAAGCATTTGATGTAAAATATTTGAATTCGGAAAATAAGGAAGAATATGTTTGGGCTACCTCTTGGGGTGTATCGACAAGATTGGTTGGTGGTCTTATTATGACGCATTCTGATGACGACGGATTGGTCCTTCCTCCAAGATTGGCACCTATCCAAGCCGTTATTGTTCCAATACCAAAACCTGCTCCAGAAATTATGGAAGTGGCAGACAAGATTGCAAAAGAGTTGAAGGAAAAGGGAGTAAGAGTGAAAATCGACACAGATGCCAAGAAACGTCCAGGTTTTAAGTTTGCTGAGTATGAAATGAAAGGAATTCCTGTACGAATTGGCATAGGAAAAAGAGATTTGGAAAAAGGACTGGTTGAAATTGCCAGAAGGGATACCAAAGAAAAAGAAAGTATTGCGCTTGAAGAATGTGTAGACCATGTTCATGATTTAATGGAAATCATTCAAAACAATCTTCTAGATAAAGCTAAAAAATTCAGAGAAGACAGGACATCAACTGTAGATACTTTTGATGAATTCAAAAAAGCACTTGAAGAGAATCAGGGCTTTATTTATGCACATTGGGATGGTACAGAAGAGACAGAGAATAAGATTAAAGATGAGACAAAAGCTTCGATTCGATGTATTCCTGTGGATGCACCAGAGGAAGATGGAGTCTGTGTGTATAGCGGAAAACCAAGTAAGAGACGAGTATTATTCGCAAAGGCATATTAATGACTAAAATGATTGATATTTGGAAAGATTGGTAAGTCAGTAAGTGTTCAAAGCTTTCTAACTAATCTTTCCAATTTTTCCAATCTTTAATCCTTACCTTTGCAGGACTTTTTTATAATTAATAGTTTGTAATCAGTTACCCATATGAAAGGAGTTTCAAAAGCCCAAATAGAAAAATTTATAGAAGATGCTTTGTACGAAGATGTGAGAGATGGAGATCATACGTCACTTGCATGTATTCCAGAAGATGGAAGATCTAAAGCTCGACTTTTGGTGAAAGACCCGGGTGTGATTGCTGGGGTAGAGTTGGCTAAAATGATTTTCAAGAAGGTAGACCCTACTGCTAGTATAGATGTGAGGATAGAAGATGGCTCAGATGTTTTTTATGGCGATGAAGCTTTCTATGTCGAATGTGGAAGTCAGGCCTTGCTAAAGGCTGAACGATTGGTACTGAATACGATGCAGAGAATGAGTGGAATAGCTACCATGAGCAGTCGATTTGCTGTAGAAGTCGAGGGGCTGGATGTGAAGATTCTGGATACAAGAAAAACAACTCCACTACTTAGATTTTTAGAAAAGTGGGCAGTAGAGATTGGCGGTTGCACCAATTATAGAGATGGATTGTATGATTGGATCATGATCAAAGACAATCATATTGATGCTTGCGGAAATATTACAAAGGCAATTGAAAAAGTACACGATTATTTCAAAAAAACAGGAAAGAACTTAGGCATTACAGTTGAAGTGAGGAACCTTGTAGAGCTCTATGAAGTATTGGAGGTAGGTGGAATTACCAGGATAATGCTTGATAATTTTGAGATTCCAATTTTAAGAGAAGCTGTAGCCACAATTGATGGTAAATTTGAATCAGAAGCATCTGGTGGAGTCACGTTAAATACAGTAAGAAAGATAGCTGAAACAGGAGTCAATTTTATTTCAGTTGGAGCGCTTACTCACTCAGCAGGAAGCCTGGATTTGAGTTTGAAAGTGATGAAAGACTAAAAATTTCGTCCTTATTAACTGCGAATTCATCATAAATCAATTCTTATTTGCATAAAAAGTCATTTAAGATTTATATTTAACGTATAGTTTATTTTAATTTTTAAGCTGAATAAAACCTTACTAAGGTTCAGGGTTTACGATAATCAATTCACGCTGGTCCTCTAAAAATTGCTAGACTATTGTTTGTATAATATATAATTAATGGTTAGACCATGTTATCTAAAAAACCATCTTACATTGGATTAATAGTCATTTTACTTTTTGTGCAGGCTGGAGCATTTTCAGTTTTTGCCCAGGGAGTACAATTTTGTAGTTCTGAAATTCTGCCCAAAAATGCTTCAAAGCAGATGCTTGATCGCCAAGCTAAATTTGAGCAAGACTACCAGAAAATAGTAAAGAGCAGTTCTTTTCAATCACGAAATACCAAGTACACACTTCCTGTTGTTTTTCATGTTATCCATAATGGAGGCTCTGAGAATATATCCGATGCCCAAGTTATTGCAGGTTTAAACCACCTCAACAATGCATTCCAAAATATAGGATATTATGATGATCAGATAGGGGAGGATATTCAAGTTCAGTTTTGTCTGGCCAAACGAGATCCAGATGATAATGCTACTACGGGTATCAATCATGTCCAAAGCGCCCTGACCAATTTGAATATGGAAAGTCAGGATATTGCCTTGAAAAATGTGATCCGATGGAATCCTACAGCATACATTAATATTTGGATTGTTAATGAAATTTGCAGTGGCATGGATGCGGTGTTGCAGGTTATGCTTATTTCCCTTCTGCCCACGGTAGCAATATTGACGGCATCGTTATGGAAGCTTCTTTCATTGGCACTTCTGCTGCTAATTCTTCTGTTTTGGTTCATGAGATGGGACATTATCTTGGTCTATATCACACCTTTCAAGGGGGGTGCTCCAATAATAATTGCCTAAGTGAAGGAGATCGGGTATGTGATACACCTCCTGATCAATCGACTGCCAGAGTACCATGTGCCAACCCAATGAATTCTTGCGCCACGGATGTCAATACTTCGGATTCGAACAATCCATTTAACACGGATCAAGATGACATGATCAATAATTACATGGACTATAGCAATCTGGAATGTTATAATGCCTTCACTCTTGGTCAAAAGGATAGAATACATTTTTCAATAGAGAATCAACGGCCTTCTTTGTTGGATTCAAAAGCATGTCAAGACCCATGTCTGAATCCTATTACATCATTAATATCGGTGTCTAACACGACTATAAACATTGGAGAAACACTGAATTTCAGCAATATTTCGACTGGAGCTTCTTCATATCAGTGGTTGATTGATGGCATGACTTTTTCCAATTCTTCAACTGCTAGTTACACATTTAATGATGAAGGGACTTATACAATATCCCTTATTGCCAATAACTCAGATCCCAATTGTGAAGAAATTACAACAGTCGAAATTGAGGTTATTTGCCCAGTTGTCGCCTCATTTATTACCAGTGGTAGTGATGTAAAACCAGGTACAGAAGTTTTCTTTACGAATATTTCACAACATGCAAACTCATATCAATGGCTTTTGAATGGTATGACGATAAGTATGAATTACAATTTTTCCACTGTTTTTAATAATGAAGGTACTTATGATATTCAATTAATAGCTAGCAATGGTTTGTGCAGTGATACTACTTCGATTAGAGTAATTACCGTTTCAGAATTTGGAATTACTGGAACGGGCCTTCCGATATGGCCAGTCACTTCTTCCGATTCTGGTGTGATCGAAACTGTGGATTGGCAAAGTAATGAGCCTGAAATAAAAATAATATCAGAGGATGGTGACAATCCATCTGGTCAAACTGGTGTTGCCATAAATGCTTGCGGAGAATTAGCTTTCTATGCCATTCAAACAGGTAGCAGTGACCCCAATCATCTAAACTTGTATCTACCTGATGGGACAGAACTTTTATCCGAAAATACACCCAATGGGCCTGGTCTCAATGGCGTAAGAGGAAATAGTGAAACTCAAGTCATTCGTGTGCCTTCATTCAGTAACGAGTGGTATATTATTTATTCCAAATGGAGCACTGATGTGGGTGCACCGATTAATAACGCTGCTTACAATGCTGCCAAATTACTATACGCTAGGGTACGATTAAATGATGCTAAAAATCTCGTAGTCTTGCAAAGAGATGTTGAGTTAGAAGTCAATGGAACAGCTTTCACCTATACGGATGGAAAGGCGGTATCAAGAACGGCCTATGGAAGTCGAGATCAACACTTTTTTTATGCATGCCGGAGGGCCGAGGGAAGTAATACGGTTTCTTTAGATCGATTTCTGATTACAATAGATGATATCAAATGGGAGAAGAATACTGGGACCGTTGGTGTGCCTTGGTGGTATTTGACAATGGCGGGGTCTCCAATCGAACTCAGCCCTACAGAAGACAGAATTGCAGTGACTTGTAGAAATCAAGATAGAGATAGACCAGATGTATTAATTTTTAATTCTGATACTTTCTCTTCCTCGGACTATATTTCAATCACTGCGGGAGATTTAGTTTTGGTGGCAGATGGCACCTCAAATGATTTGTCCTCAGCTCTTCCTTATGATGACAAGGTTAAAAATATCGCTTATGATAACAACCTGAACTTGCTTTTCTTAAGGAACTATGAACGGAAATTGAGTAGAATGGAATTTAGCCCTAATGGTAGATTCCTTTACTTGAATGCAGGGGGTTACGGACAAGGAGGTTCGACAAATGTGTCTTATCTATCTCAAATTGATTTGGAATCCAGCCCTATGAATGTGAGGATGCAGATTCAGACTACCTCTGATGGAATATATAACCCTACTACAGGTTTGGGTTGTCCAACAGCTTCTCCTCCATGTCTTGATGCATATCCTGCAATTGGAGATATTCAATCCAGCTACGATGGTAAGTTGTACTTCACCAAACGGCACGACAATAAATATTACGTCGTCCCCAACCCAAATGATATATTACCGCAAAATTTAGTGCCCAGTAATATCGATCTGGCAACGGCAATTGATGAGAATATAGAAATGAATGGAAGAACAAGTTCAATGCCTGATCAAATCGATGGACACAATTATACTGATGAAAGATTTACAAAAATAGAATTCAATACCAATGCCCTGGACTGCAACGACGAATGCCTTGCACCTTATGAAGTGGATATCTATTTGGGTGATAATCTGATTGAATCATTTATTGCGCAAGAATGCCCTGATACTTTTGAATTTTGTGGTGATACGACCAAGATATATAGTGTGTATTCGCCTCTTGTAAATTTGAGATATGATTCAGCAATCGTATATGGTCAAGTAAATTATCCAGACAATCTCACATATTTTGATTTTTCGGACTTGTCTGGATGTGTGGAGGTTTGTGACAACGGCATTGATGACGACAATGATGGTTTATTGGATTGTGACGACCCTGACTTGCAGGATAGTTGTTGCTGTTTTATTCCTCCCATATTGGACCTCGGTCCAGATATTGAGATCTGTGTTAATGGTGTATTTACGCTGGATGCAAGTGACCAATTTGCCTCCTACAAATGGTCGGACCTGACCACAGAGTCCACCACAACGGTTTTCGAACCAGGTAAATATTGGGTTGAAGTGACAGATACTTGTGGAGGCATCCAAGTGGATTCGATAAATATACTTTGGTCTCCAATCACTCAGGTAGATTTAGGAGAGGATATATCAATTTGCAACGGAGAAAGTGTGGATTTGGAGCTCACAGGATTCACTACTTATAATTGGTCCCCATCGGTCGGAATTGATTGCTCGGATTGCGAAAAAATCACCTTCAATCCTGATACGTCTACTGCATATATCGTAGTAGCAGAAATGGCGGGATGCTATTCTGTGGATACTATAAATGTTTTTGTTAGTCAAAATACGTACGAAGTTATAGATACCAGTATTTGCAGTAATGAGACAATAACCATAGGTAATGTTGAACTCGAGGTTGGAGACTCTCAACTATTCTTTTTGCAAAACTCGGTAGGATGTGATTCCACATTGGAAATAACAGTGAATGATATTGGTTTTCCATCTTACGAACAATATATTGACACCTTAATATGTCAAAATGAATCAATATTTCTTTTGGGCAATGAATATTCGGTCAATACAAAAGATACACTTAGGCTTCAGACATTTTTAGGTTGCGATTCCACCTTTTTTATTAATGTTGCTGAATTTCCAGCACCATCCACCAGGGATACAATTAGTATTTGTCATGGAGAGTATGTAGAAATATTTGGCAATGAAGAATCTGTTTCTGGAGATTATTCAGATGTATTTGCATCACAATTTGGGTGTGATTCCTCTCATACTACAACACTCATAGTTCAAGATGAAATAATCGTAGTGGCCGAGACTGTTCCTTCTTGTCATGATGAAAACAATGGGTCAGTAGAATTGGTGGTTTCTGGAGGAGTCGAACCATATACCTATGAATGGGGAGATGGTGTGACGGATGAAAATATTGTTGAAAATTTAGAAGTGGGAGAATACCATGTTATTGTAACCGACGGCAATAATTGTGAGACACTGAATAGTTTTACAATTGAATCTTTAAACAACATTGAGCTTGCGATTGATATCGAGGAAAATATATGTTTTGGTGAATCCGATGGGCTAATTGATTTATCAGGGAACCCTTTGGGTCTTACCTACAGCTTTAATGATGTGGACTATACGGAAGAAGCTGTTTTTGACAGTTTGCCTGCAGGCTTCTATGAAATCTATGCTCAGGATGAATATGGCTGCCGATATTATACATCAGTAGAAATAAATGAGTTGGACGAAATATATGTGCAATTGCCAGAAGACACACTTATACAATTCGGAGAGAGTGTTACTATAATTCCGACTACCAATGCCGATGGAGTACTTGTTTATGAATGGCCTATTTCAGAAGGTTTAGATTGTGATGATTGCCTTATTCCTATAGCACGTCCTTTTGATGATATGCTTTATACGTTGAATATTATGGATGAAAATGGCTGTGAAGCAACAGATGAGATGTTGGTCCAGATTGAACGAAAAAAACAAGTGTTTATTCCAAATGTATTTAGCCCGAATGGTGATAATATAAATGACTATTTTATACCAAGTATCGGCCCCGGAGTAAAATCAATTGTCAAAATGGATGTTTATGACCGTTGGGGTGGGATGATGTTTGAAAACTCCAATTTTTATCCAGATGATTTGGCAAAAGGGTGGAATGGTACCTGCAATGGCAAAGATGTAAATCCTGGCGTTTTTGTTTATCTAATTCAAGTAGAGTTTATCGATGGTTTGATTGAGGCTTATTCAGGAGACATTACCATTGTGAGATAGTATGCGAAATGCGAGGCAAGGCAATCTTTAATTTAAATCTTAGCGAATTTCTTCGCGTCCTTAGTGAACTTTGTGGTTAATAAATTAAAGGTAAAAATTGCTACACTAGTACATCTTTTCTAGTGTAGCAATTACTTTTTAAATAAGAAGTTTAATTTATTTCTGGTGGCATGTCATACATGATGGATAATGAGACGGATTGGCTGGACTTTGGTGTGGCCCATGCGGCACACCCGCAATAGAATAATTTTGTGCGGCATTGTACAAGCTATCAATATTATCATTATTCAGAAATCTAATTCTATCAATTATAGAACTTTGATACGGCCAGGTACTCCATGTTGACGAGTTTTTAGCATTAGTATATATCGTTAGCAGTAGATTTTTCAAGTCCGTATTTTGTGAATTTGATGGGAGTTCTCCATTTTTATAATATGTCGCAACAAAAGTATCACCCAACATTAAAAAGTTGTTTTCAAAATTATGAGGTACTACAATTGACGATCCTGTAGATGCTTTTACGATTTCTGCAGGAGTAAATCCCTTCCACGGAATCGGTTTGTTCCAGTAATTTGTAACAGGAGTAGGTGGATAAAGCGCTCTTTGAATTACATTGAGGTCACTATTTTCTGCATAAAATTCTCCAAGCTTTGGATAGAAGTCTCTAAAGATTTTTGCGTTTTTGGGATAACTCGTCGTATTGCCAGGAACAATAGCTTCACCTACTGCTTCTTCTGCTCCCAACTTCATCATTTGTATCATCAAAGCCAAGTCACGTGGGGCAAGTCTATTTCCTCCTACATCACCAAAAACATGGGTGGCAAAATTAAAGCCTTTGCTATAGGAGATTGCTTCCATTGTTGCCCACATGGGGATTGTTCCATTTCCGTTTTGTTTTGCAGGTCCAAATCCTGGAAATTTATTAAAACTGGCATAAAAGCCTGTAACGACACTTGGAAATGTTCTCCACGCCAGCTCTGACCCAGGTATTAAATCTGACCCAATAGCTTCGGTCCAGTTTTGTTTTTGGCTGTACTCCTTGGTATCCATTACAAGTTCTGTGGCCAGACCAAAATACGCAGTGGCAATTTGAATTCCATCGAAATGTGTTGGGTATACATGTGGAAACTTTGCGCTCAACAAGGGAGTCTTCAAGGCTTTTTTACCGATGGCTATGTATTTTGAGTTTTTAGAAATTACATCAATTCCTTTTTTACTCATGGCATATTCTGATTCTGAATATAACCACAGAAATGTAAATCCCAATCGGCCATATACCAATGCTCTTGAAAATTCATCGGGATTCTCTTCTAGTGCCTTGTACAGTTGTTTAAAAAGTTGAGGTGTATTTTCGTACTTCTGTCCATGAAAGGTATCCCAAAATAAATATTCGGCATAATATGCTCCTGTTCCGCTTTTTAGGTCTGGAGCAAGTGTCCCACTCGGAAAACCTGTTTCTGGAAGTGGTGTTCCAGATATTTCGGGAGGCTCTGAATCGATATTTTGCTCTTTCCAAGAGTCGTTCAAGGATGTAGTTAATAAAGTAAAGGCGGTTAATAATAAACCTAATACGAATTTTTTCATAATAAAAGTTTTTTGAGGTTAATACAGGATGGGGTTAGATATCCTGCTCTTTGAATGATTATTTATCTTGACTATATGTTTGACATAGCTATTTGTTTTGAAGTGAAAATCAAATTGGAAAAGACTTATCGTTAATCGAATCATTGCTAATCTTACGGTATACCTCCAATAACTTTTCTATTTGATCTTAATTCTATGAAAGCCGTTCCATCCTTTCGTCCAATTGCAATTCTCTATACTCAAAATATTGGTGCAGAGCGTAAAAGAGTGCAAAGATGAAAATCAACCAAACTACTATTCTAATTATAGTTTTCTTTCGAAAAGAAGATTGCTTTCTAATCTTGGAAGAATGGTCTTGATAACTTTTCACAGTTCTAAATTTTTCCTTGACAAAAAAGAGATAAAAGACCTAATGCAACTATATAAAAGGAGGGACAAAAACGGGACAATCTAAGCCAAGAAAACACAATATGTTGATTGATAACTACTTAGTGTAAATTTAATTAGCTAAATAATAATCTAAAATTCCATTTTATTTTGTAGTCGAGCACGTGTTTTTCGTACTGCATTTGGAGAGACACCAAGCATGTTTGCCATTTCTTTTGTGCTTAGGTTAAGTTTTTTGAGAACCAGATATCGCAGTTCTGCAGGTGTAATTTTCGGAATTTGGAATTTCTTTTCTTCAATAAAACCAGGATAAGCTTTTTCAAAAAGTTGCCTAAATCGTAGCCAATCTTCATCGGTAAGGATGGTACTATTGGTTAAGGTTTCAAGATATAAACTTCGTTGACCCGAATTGGCCAAAACCTCCATTTCTGATCTAAGATTTTCGGCCATAGTAGATTTTTCACGAAATAATTGAGTCAATTCTTCCAATTCATTTTTCGCCAAGTTTAGATCAGCAATACGATTCTGTCGCTGTCTATGAAGCCTCTGGAAGTACAGAAAAGCAAATATCAGTACCAATGAGAGGATGATAAAAGCTATGTTGCGCAATCTTCTTTGAAATTCTCTTTCTTGTTCTAAAAGATTAATTTTTTTGGCATATTTCTCCGCTTCCAGACGCTGTTTAAGTTGTTCGAGATTTCTGACATTATTTCGACGGGTAAGGCTATCTTTTAAGGAGTTTGCCATTTTTGAAAAATGTACAGATTTCGAAAATTCGTCTTTCTTTTCATGAAAACTGGCCAGACATTCGAAATACTCAATATTGTTGAAGTAGTTTTCGTAATCTCCGCCAATAGCTGTATAAATTTGATCAAGGCGCTTTATCAATGGTTCGACTTCATCAATATGATCCATTTCCAATTTGGTGGATACAAGTACTTGTAATGCATCATATTCCAGCCTCAGAGCAATCCGATTGGTAAAGTTTTTCGCTTTTGACAATTCATAGCCTTTTTGAGCATATGATTCACTTTCTGAAAATTTTCTTTGTTTGACCAACATTGACGCCAGGTCAAGAAATACTAAACCTTGCCATTGTTGGTAGAATTCAAGTTGACCAGGGTCATTTGTGGGTGGCTGTTCGACAAAACGAAGGATCTTATTGGCATATTCAATTGCCTTGGAGATTTCATCCCGTTTTTGATATATGGCTTGTATATGATTCAATACCAGGACGTAGGTATGCCGTTTTCTATCCGTCGGATAGATGAATTCTTCTGCCATATGAAAGAATTGCAGGGCTTTATCATAATCACCTATTTCATAGAGCAGTTTGGCATCGTGGTATAGAATTCTATCTATATTATACGTTTTGAATTCTTCAAAGCCATTCTTCTGAATAAGGTCTATTTCACTTAGAATGTGTGTATAAAGCACCTCAAGCGGCAATTGATCGGAATAATATTTTTCGAAAGAAAGGTAATGTTGAGCTACAGCTTGTCGAATTTTATAGCCATTTTTTGCAGCTAGTTCTTCCAATCCGATCAAATGTTCTATACTTTTCTCTGCACTTGTTTGAAGCTTAATTCTTTGTTGAAAATATTGGAATCGCAAGTTCCATTCCAGAGAAGAATCATCTTTGTCTTTAGAGAATTCAAGTAGGGGGTTGTACACACTTAAAAACGCTGTTGAATCCAATGATTCTAAATCGAGGTCATTGACATATGCATTTCTTTCAATGAATGAAAGGGATTCTAACTTGTTAATATCAACTTTGAGATGTTGCGAATTTATGTGCTGAGAACAAAAGAAGAAAATGGCAATTAAGCAATTGCCAATAATTGATCTTGAACCATTAATTATGTCTGCTCCAGAAGGCATATGATAAATATAATCCGAATTTAGAATAAAATAATTTGAATGTAAAATTTTATGATTGGACAAAAATCTGACCTTTTGTCACCATCGAAGAATGACATTTCAAACTGGAATAAAAATGCATCGGATATGTCAGATTATTAGTGATATGGTCATCATATCTCGAGCCGTAGAGATAAGGATGAAAAATAATTTCTTGGCAGTCCAGGATAATAATACCTTGGAGCATTTCTTCCAAAACTACCTGCGTTGATAAGAATCATCGAAGAATATTTTTCATCAAAAAGATTTCGAACACCAAAAGAAAAATCAAGATCGATTTTTTCGAATAGTCTTTTTTTGTACCCGATTTTCAAACAAAGGTTGGGATGGAACTTGCAATGGTGCATTTGAAGATCCAGGCGTCTTTGTTTACATCATACATATTGAATACATAGATGGGCTTGTAGAGGTCTATTCCGGGGACATTACAATAATACGATAGTTAGGTTACCTATGATGAAATGAGGTATAATCAATCATTATATAAAAATCTTTTCAAGTCATTTTTATACGTTTGACCAATAGGTATCAAATGCTTGTTAATAGAAATTTGGTTGCCTTCAATTAACTTGATTTTGTCCAGTGAGACAATGAATGACTTGTGCACCCGAAGAAATTTTTCATTTGATAAGATTTTTTCAAGAGATGAAATCTTCTCATGACTTACAATCATTTCGTCAATAATGTAGACCTTGGAGTAATTTCCATAGGCTTCAATAAATAGAATGTCCTCAGAAAATATTTGATGGTGTTTTTTATCCCCTTTTAGAAAAAATCGTAAGCCTTTCCTATCTGTAGATGAGCTTGATTCATTGGATGTTTGAATATAAATCGCCTTATTTACAGCGCGCATAAATCGCTCAAAAGTAAATGGCTTGAGCAAGTAATCTGAAACGTTCAGGTCAAATCCTTCCAAAGCAAACTCTTTATGTGCAGAAGTGACAATAACATGAGGTGGATTTTGTAGTGTTTTTAATAATTCAAACCCTGAAAGCTTGGGCATGTTGATGTCTAAAAAATAAGATCCACCTTTTTCTCATTTAATAATTGCATTGCCTCAAAGGCATCATAACAATTTCCAACTTTTTGCATGTGTGGCAAATTTTCACTGTAGCCTTGAATGATTCTATGGGCAATCGGCTCGTCATCAATAATGCAATATTTGGTCATATCAAATCTATATTTAAAGTAGCCCTATATATTGGTGGCCGTTCTTCTATGATGAGTTCGTATTGATTGGGGTACATGTGATTCAATCTTTTTTTCAAATTGTCCAATCCTATTCCCTTTTTATAATCGATTGCGGCACTTTCAAAATTATTTTCGATATTAAATGAAATGAGGTCTGAATCTGCTATCAAATCCAGCTGAATATAGGCATCTTTTGTCATGTTTTCTACTCCGTGTTTGAAGGCATTTTCCAAAAGAATGATAAAAAGTAAAGGGGCCACGTCGTATGGACCATTGACTTCATGAGTGAAAATAATGTCAACATTTTTTTGATATCGCAACTTATGCAATTCTATATAATTTTGTAAGTAGTCAATTTCATCTTCGAGTGCAACATAATCTTCCTTGCCTTCATAAATGGTATACCGCATCATATCTGACAATTTCATTACAACCTCCGGAGCTTTGTCTGATTTTTCTACGGTAAGCCCGTATAAGTTATTCAATGTATTAAAAAAGAAATGCGGATTGATCTGACTTTTGAGTAAGGCCAATTCAGCTTTTCCCTTGTCTGCTTGCAAGGTTTTCAGCCATCTCCATTGTTCGTAAAACCACAATGCAATAATCACTGGTATTGGAATCAATAACAGATTGATTATAGTGTTGTGATGATCTTCCTGGTAATCGGAATACATTCTAAAGAATAAAAAATAGGATAAAATCGCCCCATAGACGGAAAGTATAGGAACTTTGTATTTTATAAAAAACGTAGGGATGACCAGATATACAACTCCTAGCCAAAAGAAAACAATCAATGGAAATGTGACCGGATTGTCGGGTATTTTTAAATAGTCGTCTACAGCAATCGCAATAATTAATAATAATAAAAGACCCATCATCTTTAAGACCAATACCATATTCTTCTTAAAATAAGGAACCTTGAAAATGAGGAAAGAAATGAACAACCACCAGAATAAAAAGACCAAGGTGTTTTCAACTACTGATGTAGGATTTATCCTTATGAAACCCAGTAGATATAGGAATATGATAATGGCTATATTGGTCAAAAGTCCTTTGAGAAAAACGAAATAATTGCTTTTTATAAAATCAATCATTTTACAAAAATAAGATACGTCACGTGGCTTCAAAATTATAATGATAAACAAGCCTTCTCATGTGTCCAACGCTCTATTTTTTAGCATCAATTGGGTTTATATCATCCTCGGTAGTGTTTGACTTCCATTCTTTTTACTTCGTCATTTAAATCCATCACGCCATTTTTTAGCTTTTAGGTTTGCAGAATTCAATTGAAAAAGAATCGAAAAAGATAAAAATGAATATACTTGAAATTAAAGATCTATGTAAGACCTATCCCAATGGAGTCAAAGCTTTGGATCAGGTATCGCTTTCCATATCGAATGGAATGTTTGGATTGCTTGGACCAAATGGTGCAGGAAAATCTACCTTGATGAGGACAATCGCTGCCCTCCAAGAGCCCTCTTCAGGCCATATTACTTTCAATGGAAAAGACATAGTGACTTTTCCTCAAGAGATCAGAAAACAACTTGGATATTTGCCTCAAGAGTTTGGTGTGTACCCAAAAATCAACACATTTGACCTATTAGAGCACATCGCCATCTTAAAAGGGATAACCCAAAAAAAGGAGAGAAAGACCCAAATAAATGCCCTATTACAACAGACAAATCTATACCAACATCGCAAGAAATCTGTTCATACTTTTTCTGGAGGAATGCGACAGCGATTTGGAATAGCTCAAGCCCTTCTTGGCAATCCACAAATAATAATAGTAGATGAACCAACAGCGGGATTGGACCCTGAAGAAAGAAATCGCTTCCTAAATCTGCTTAGTGAGATAGGAGAAAATGTCATTGTTATTCTTTCGACCCATATCGTAGAAGATGTTCGTGACCTATGCTCCAAAATGGCCATTTTACGCGATGGAAAAATAATAGCACATGGCAATCCGACTACACTAAAATCAAAACTTGAAGGAAAAATATGGATTAAGACAATCGCAAAATCAGAATTGGAAAAATATAAAAGCCAATTCGATGTGATTTCTACAAGATTGCATTCTGGAAAAACGCAGATTCAAGTCTTTTCAGCAGATCAACCTGAAAATGGGTTTGAAGCAATGTCTCCCGACTTTGAAAGTCTGTATTTCTCAACCCTACATCAGAATCAAGTAAAAAGCTAATTATGTTTCATTCCCTTCTCAATTTTGAATTCAAATACCAAGCGAAACAATATACGTTTATTACTTTAAGTCTTGTATTCCTACTTTTTGGATTTATGCAAGGCAGCCAGGGCTATGCTCCAGCAATGGTAGATTTAAATTCACCATACCAGATAAGTTTCAATATCGGCATAGCTACATTGGGCTGCGAATTTGTCATTATGTTTTTTGCGGTGAGCGGAATGCTCAGAGATAAAAAGCATCAAATGGATTCCATAATCTACAGCACCCCAATTACTAAAAGCCAGTTTTTTTGGAGCAGGTTTTTGGGTGTTTTTACATTTAGTTTACTTTCATTTTCGGCAGTTGTGCTAGGCTACGTATTGGGAACTTTCATGCCCTTTTTAGATCCTTCCAGAATAGCACCACTTAATTTTAGCTCATACATTTGGACATGGACGCTTTTTATTTTACCCAATGTATTTATATGCTCTGCAATCATATTTTCAGTAACCGCTTTGAGCAAAAACAACATTGTCACCTATATTGGTGCCATCCTTATCTACGTACTATACATGATTGGATCTTTGTATTTCAACTCGCCTATTCTGGCACAAGCCACTCCATCCTCACCGGATAATATGATGTATGCTGCATTGATTGATCCATTTGGGTTGGCGGCATTTTTCGAACAAACACAATTTTGGACGCCTTTCGAAAAAAATAAAAACTTCATTTCCTTCTCTGGGCTATTCATGTGGAATAGAATTATTTGGACTTTAATCTCAAGCTTAATATTAGGAATTACCTATTATTTATTCTCATTCCGAAAGTTGAATCAAAAAACTAAGAAGTCGGAAAATATCGAACTTCAAAGTGACGAAAAAGTAGAATATCATCCCATCCCAAGCTCTGACAAGAATTCTAGATTAAAGAGGCAAAGCTTTTACTCATTGCTAAAAATTGAATTACTTGGAGTATTCAAAAGTCTTCCATTCCTGGCTATTGTATTGATCTGGGTAATCATTGTATTCATCAATATTTATGAAAAAATAAACAGTGGAGGAGCATACAATGATAGTCTATACCCTTCTACAAATATTCTGATTGTCCTGAGTAGAGATCCTATTTTAAGCTTGCTATTGATCGTTTTTTTCAGTGGCGAACTGGTATGGCGAGTAAGAGATCTCAAGTTCAGTGGTATTATCGAATCCACTCCTGCGACCAACAAAGTGTTCTTCTTATCCAAAATGGCAACGCTTATTTTACTCCCGGTTATTCTGATCTCGACGAGCATACTTATTTGTATTGGTTTCCAAATTTCAAAGGGATATTTTGATTTTGAAATTGGGCAATACCTCGGCTCTTTTTATTATTCTGGAATGGAATTCTTTTTCTACATCCTTTTATCCTTATTTGTTCAGAGCTTGGTATCTAATAAATATTTAGGGATGGCAGTTACAGGTTTGGTGATTGCTCTGTTTGCCACCCAGCTTTCGAGTACAATTGGTATCGAACACCCAATGTTGCGAATTGGAAGATTGCCCTTTGTAAACTATACCAATATGAATGGGTACGGAAATATTTCAAAAGCATTTCATCATTATTTGGTGTATTGGAATGCTTTGGGATTAATTTTGGTTTTATTCTCTTTCAAATTATGGCGGAGAGGGACGATTCATAGTTTGAAATATAGACTTTGGCGATCCTTATCAAATTGGAAAACGTGGGAAAAAATCAGCTTGATTGTGCTTATAATAATCTTCATTACTTCGGGCGCTTTGATCTATTATAATGTAAACATTTTAGACAAGTATGAGAATATTGATGATCGATTAGAATTCAAATGTGGATATGAGAAAAAATATAAGAAATATGAATCACTGGAAAATTTGGCGTATGTAAAAATGAATACCAAGATGGATATTTTTCCAAAAAAGGGGAGGTACAAATTTATAGCCAATTGCATGTTAGAAAATATTAGTGCGCATCCTATCAATAAGGTGCTGATTACCGAAAGAATGCCTTTGGATTCTATATATCTGGAAAATGCAAACCTGCTGGAATACGATTCAATATTTGACACACATTTATTCGCATTGGACAATCCCTTGTTCCCACAGGAACGGCTGAAATTTACATTTTCCTTATCAAAAGAAAACAATGGGTTTAGAAATAATAAGGATCTGGTAGAGAATGGTTCATATATTTATCAACACGATATTCAACCGACACTGGGATATCGAAGAAGTCTCGAAATAAAGGATGAATTTGAACGAAAAAAACGGGGTCTGGACAAGCGAAAGGTTGAAGAAGTCTCTGATGCCCATATCCAATCTCATCAACATCACAACGTAGCCCCAATAGATTTTGAGACAATAATTTCTACACACAAGGATCAAATTGCAATTGCACCTGGCAATCTAATAGATCAATGGAGTGGGGGCGACAGAAGCTATTATCATTATAAATCACCACAGCGAATGTTAGGTTCTGTCTCTTATTTCTCTGCTGATTACGAGGTGGAAAAAGAAAACTATAGAGGCGTCTCGATAGAGCAATATTATGACCCTGGACATGATTACAATATTGCAAACGCTCAAGTAAGCACCAAGTTGGCTTTGGATTATTGTATAGATAATTTTGGGAAATATCCTTTTGATCATATTCGCATCGCTGAGATTCCAGGACATTTTCCCTTTGGAGGTCAAGCTATGCCTGGCGTCATAAGTATGGTCGAAGATAGATTTTATCTGATCGATAATACAGATACTGAAGGTTTTGATTTAGTCGCAAAACGAACAATTCATGAAGTGGCACATCAATGGTGGGGCATGATACTATCTCCAAAAATAATCGAAGGTGGTAGCATATTAATTGAAGGCCTTGCCAAATATACTGAAGCTGTGGTCATGGAAAAAAAATATGGCAGGAGTGCGACCTGGCAAATCAGTGAATCTGCAAATACAAGATATTTCTCGGGGCGTTCTTTTGCTTCAGATGTTGAACCTCCATTGTGCTTTTCCGACGGAGAGGGTTATCTATCCTACGGAAAAAACTTTACAGTAATGCTCGCACTTAGAGATCTTATCGGAGAGCAAAAAATGAATGATATTCTAAAAAATCTAGTTAAAAAGCACAGAGACGAGATAAAACCTAGTGCAACCTCCGTAGAATTTATTGATGAAATAATCAATGTCACGCCGTTAGATTTTCATCGACTTATAGAAGATTGGATGAAAAAGGTAATTACTTATGATTTGAAACTTACAAATACTCATGTAAAAAAGAGAGATGATGGAAGATATGAAATCACAATTTTTCTTTCGGCCAATCGATTTGAAACCAAAGCAAATGGAGAATCTGTTCCAGTTGATATTGATGAAGCCATTCAGATAGGAGCATTCTCCAAACATCCGAGTAGAATTCAAAATGATACTGCCATCTTGTATTTGAACCCCATTCAGATTGATAAAGAAAAAATGGAATTTAAGATTATCACAGAATCGCTTCCTAAATATATTGCAATTGATCCTTACGGAACGAGGTCCGATAAAAACCGCTTGGATAATATTAAATCAATCGAAATGGTATCTCAATGATAATGAAGTAAAGTAATTTCTTGGTAAGCCAGGGTAATAATATCGAGGTAGATTTCCTCCAAAACTCCCTGCATTGATCAAAATCATAGATGCATATTTTTCATCGAATATGTTTCTAAGTCCCATTGATATATCAATATCCAACTTTTTAAAAACTCTTTTTTTATAACCAAATTTCAAATTGAATACATTATAAGAATCAGAGTAAATGGAGTTGTCATCTCTCATCGGAAATGCATCTACAAACCGATAATTGATATTTCCATAAATGCCATATTTGGAGATAAAATCTACTCCTGCATTTACCTGGTGTGGTGGAGTTCCAGTAAGGTCATTGCCTGAAAAATCATTAGCATCATCGACAAATTCTTCAAATGTATAATCTGAATAAGTATACGTAAGAAAAGGAGTAACTTGATATTTACTAGATTGGATCAATTGATATTCCAGAAATAATTCGACACCATTATGTTGAGTTTCTCCTGCATTGAGCCCTACATATTGATCTTCAGCCACCCTTCTAGCGACTAGAAGGTCTTTGATCCTCATACTATAGGCAGTCAATTCATAAGTTAACTTGGAAGCCACTCTTCCCCTGCTTCCGATTTCAAAATTCCATCCTTTCTCAGGTGCGATTTCAGGATTTATATTTCCGTCGGGCGTCAATGTTTCTGAAAGCGACGGTGGAGAGAATCCGTGACTGACAGTTGCAAATAATGAAAGCTTGTATTTGAACTGATAATTGATACCGAGGTGTGGAGATAGGATTCCATTAAAGTTGTATTGGCCTGAATTGTCAATGCCATTAGCCATTAATAAATCATTATAAGAGTATCTGGTAGCATTGTAATTCAGTCCAGTGAATAAAGTGGTCTTGTCATTTAGGCTAAGATAAGATTGCGCATAAAAATTGATATACTTTCTTATCTCATTATTGTCACTTAACAGATTTCCTTGAATTCCATCAAGTGTTTGGTATGTTTGCCAATCGTATTTTTCTCTGAATGTTTCAATTCCCATTGCAAATAATGGAAATGCATTTAAATTGGGCTTTTTAGATTTTAATTCAAAAGACATTCTTGCACCAACACTATAACTCTTTTCATCTAGGATATTGAAAGGTCGAGATTCGTACGAATTTCTACTAGAAGCAAATATGCTAGTTCTGTTTATTAATTGCAACTTATCAAAGTCTGTAATTTTAAAGCGATGAGAAATGCCCAACAAGTTTTTCTCGTAATCTTCGAATCCTTTCACCTTATTCCAGGTAAAAGCAGCTTTTTGCGGCTCTTCATCATAGTCATTTCGATTTAGTGAGCTGGGTATAAATGCCTTCAATGAAATGTGATTTCCAAAAAGTGTGGTTTCATTCTCAGATTTTGATTTGTATTTTAATAATATGGATCCTCCCTTCCTATCATAGGAGTTGTTTTCTCTAAAACCATCGCTCTGAGTTGTATTAAAATTGGCACCTGCGCTAAATGTCTGTTTAGAATTGGTATAATTCACTTCTGTTACATTTCGAAACAATCCATATGATCCGACAGTTAAGGAATTTTTTAATGAAGTTGGAAGTTTGCTTTTACTTCCATCCGTTTTCATATGAATCATTCCTCCTAGTCCCGCACCAAATAAACTTGCGGTCGGACCCTTCCACACATCAACTCTGTCAATCATACTCAAATCAATATCTTCAATTGTTGTCTCTCCGTCTCCGTTTGTCAAAGGAATATCATCCAGATATGCTCTCAACTTTGTCGTCGAAAAAGGAGATCTATTCCCAATTCCACGAATGGTAATGCGATTGGTATTGAGTGCTCCCGAGTGCATATAAACTCCACTTACACGATTGAGTGCTGGAGCAATCGAGACATCATTGTCACGTTTCAAATGTTCAGGATGAATCTGCATTAGTGCAGCTGGTAATTTTAGGTTTATAGCTCTCCCTGAAATAAGAATAGGAATATATTCATTCTTCAAGATCGTATCTGCAGCTGTGACACTTTCTGTAGTGATGACTTGTGCATCAACTTGATAAGACAGCAACGAAAGAAAAAAAATGAATATCGAAAAAATTAACTTCCTTATCCTTGTCATTTTTTTAATAATCAAATTACGGCTGGATTACCTTCTTATCAGTAATTACCCTTCCTCCAGCTTGTACAGAAGAGGAACCATATACAACGATTTTGGACTTGATAAAATCTTCTTCTTCCGCCAGAAAAATATTGTCAACATATTTCTGTGGATTTCTATCGATATATGGAAACCATGTACTGTGAATCTGGATCATTATTCGATGTCCTTTTTTGAAGGTGTGTAGTACATCTTGCAAAGGTACTTTGACCTCTGTCTTTTGACCTGGCACGAATGGTTTTGGGTTTGTATAGCTGTCTCTAAATCTTCCTCTGAACACTTCATGACGTACCAATTGCTCGTAATTTCCCATGGTGACATTCTTGGGATTGTGTTCATATTCTGGATGATCTGCTGGGTATTTGTCTATTAATTTGACGATAAAGTCTGCGTCAGTGCCTGACATAGAGACTACGAGGTTGGCTAATATCTCACCAGCTATTGTCACATCCTCTTCTAGAATATCGGTAGAAAAAGTTACCACATCAGGCCTTCGACTGGCATCTCTCTGATCATCTGTAATAAACATCCGAGGTGTAAAAGTCAACCCTTCAGTCACCGAACGATATGGTACTGGCTTACTTGGATCGCTGGTATATTCAAATTCTAAGTCTGGATTTACTGGGGCATTCACAAAAAGCTTTCCATTTTCTCCAAAGGTCAAACTTGCAGTAGGAACATCTTTTGGAGGCCAGACATCAAATTTTTTCCACTCTTTTGTCCCAGTGTCAAACATAACGGCTTCGGGAAGTGGATTGGCCTCTTTGTCTTTTAGATGATGGGCAAAAAATGGCGCCTCGATTTCATTTTGATAATATGTCGAAATACTATCACCAAAATAAATGTGATTGACGGTTTGCTGTCCTTGTTCTATTGCCCATCCTCCATGAGTCCAGGGACCCATTACTATAGTATTCTTGGCCTTTGGATTGTTTTTTTCTATGGTCTTATAAATATTAAGAGGTCCGCACAAGTCTTCAGCGTCGTACCACCCACCTACAGTCATTACGGCATGGTCAATATCTCCTCCCTTGAGTGCTGGAATAAGGCTTCGCTTTTGCCAAAATTCATCATAATTTGGATGTTCGACTATCTGCTTCCAAAAGAAATTATCATGATGGTACTCTTCGGTTATATTTTTTAATGGTCCTTTTTCAAGATAGAAATCATAACCATCTGCAATTTTACTGGAATAGAATCGCATCATTTTGTCCATATACCAGGGCGTCCTGGTCAATGTATCTTTTTGATAACCAAAAACGGCAAAAGCGGGTGTATAACTTTGAAGGAAGGCTCCGTGATGGTGAAAATCATCAAAAAAGAAATCTGAAATTGGTGCTTGAGGGGATGATGCCTTTAGTGCGGGATGAGCATCGGGAAGTGCGGCGGCAGTATAGAATCCAGGGTACGAAATGCCATACATCCCCACCTTTCCATTATTGTTTTTAATATTATTGATCAACCATTCTATTGAGTCATATGTGTCCGAACTTTCATCAATGTCCTTTTTATTTTTGAGATCGTTTCCCTTTATATTGGGTCTCATATTATCAAAAGTACCCTCTGACATATACCGACCTCGAACATCCTGAAAGACAAAAATATATCCTTCTTTTATCATAGTCTCAGAAGGTTGACCACCAAATTGGTAATTGTCATTTCTCGAAGCATTGTAGCATGTTCGCTTTAGCAAGATTGGGAATTTGCCCTTTGCCCTAGGTGTATATACCAATGTGAACAGCTTTGCTCCATCTCTCATCTCAATGAAGTATTCCGCCTTATCAAAATGTTGGACGAGGTATGCTGAGTCCAGATTTTGACTTAATAATTGTGTCGCGAATACGAGCGATAATACAAACGAAAGTACTTTATTCATCATTGATATTTTATGCATTATTGTTATTGTCTTTTAATATTTGGCAGGCACATTATCTCCTGGAAGGCTAGCAATAATAAATTCTCTAAGATGATTATTGGCCGATTCCAAATCTTCTCTTCTAAGATACATCATATGACCTGACCTATACCCTTCAAACCTCATACGATCCGTCATTTTTCCACTTGGGTCCAATTGCCACATGGTATATTTCGCATCAAAATATGAAGTAGCTCCATCGTAATAGCCAGATTGTATCATGACATTAAGATAAGGATTTTGAGCCATAGCCTGGCGAAGATTTTCTCCTGTTTTGTCTCCAGACCTGTCCCATGGTCTCACTGGACCAAACATATTGTATTTTATATCTGTCTTGAAGTTGAGTTCGTTTTTGAAATAATAATTGATCGCAGGAGTAAATGAATGCAGCCAGGAAGTCAATTCTGAATTAAAATCAGGCCTTGTTCCAGACTCTGTTTTGTCCAGTCCCTTGTATCTAGAATCCAACCTTCCTACCGTCAAGCCATCTCGCTCTCTCAACAGGTCTTTCCAAAAGAAAGCAGTAGAAACATCTAAATTATTCTGCAGGATACTTTTTTCAGATAAGCCAGAATACCTTGCCATTTTTTTTGACAATTCTATTTTTTCGTTTTCGGGTAAGAAACCACCTCGTGCCATAGCGGGCAATAATTCATCCATGGCAAATGCCTCCGCTTCAGGCAATAGCTCATCCAGATCTTTTGATTGTAAATCTGAAGGCAGTGCATTATGATACCAGGCAGCTGCAGCGAAATAGGGTAATCGATTTGCAGATTTTACGATTCCATCCCTTTTTAAGCCCAAATCTGTGGGTGACACCAAGACAACGCCATTGAGATACATCCATTGTCGATTTTGAAGCTCCAGGGCCAAACCAGATACCCGGGTTGTACCATAACTTTCACCGATCAAAAATTTTGGAGATCTCCATCTATTGGATCTGGTCACAAAGGTGTTGATCCATTCGGCCAAATACTTCACATCTTGATTGACTCCAAAAAACATCTTCTTGGGATCTACTTCTTTGTCTACCACTCTTGAATATCCAGTATTGACAGGATTAACAAAAACAATATCTGCAACATCTAATACTGAAAAGGGATTGGATTTGATTCCATAAGGCTGAATCGGATATCCCTCGTCATCGATTGACAATGTTTTAGGGCCAGTATAGGCTATATGCATCCAGACAGATGCCGATCCAGGTCCGCCATTAAATGAGATAAGGAGGGGTCTTTTGCTATTGTCAGATACATCCGTCCGCTCGTAGTAAGTATAGAATAAGGTGGCAACAGCTTTTCCTTTTTCATCCCATACAGGCTGAGTTCCTGCGGTGGCCTTATATGGGATTCTCTGGCCATTAATAGTAGTTGTGTGATTTGTTGTTACGTCTGTTTCAATTGGGATATTTCTATCATACATTTTTGCTTCTTCCTGTGAAAAAGACATAATTGAAAATAGACTGAAGAATAAAATTACTTGTAATGCTTTCATGTGTGGTATTGTTCTGAATAGTGAATGTACGGAAAACTAAATTTATCTAAGAAGACCTATTTGCAATAGGTGTAATAAACAATGTTATAATATTAAAAAAGTAACCCTCTAATTCAATTAATCATTGATTTTAGATATCAAAGTGAAAAGACTTTTTATATCTCTATCCATGCGAAAATATGATCATATAATGTTAGTGCAGATCTGATATTTTTAAAATATGAAAATAGAATTCTGCCAATTTCCATTTTCGACCAGGGGCGTCCGAAATCGCACTACATATGAATTATTTTAATATATAATAATAAGATAAACAATAAGTTAATTTCTGGCATATGCATTGGTTCTATGTAGGCAAATCCTCAATTAAAATAGAATGGATAGGCAACTTTCGAATCAAGAAAAATCAAATGGTCAATACAAAAGGTGGATTTACATCATTGGAGCAATTGCATTATTTGCAGCAGCTATCTATGGTTTTCGATCACTAATCGAGCGTAAGGTCAAAGCATCGGACTTTTTTATTACTGCTGTTGAACGTGGAGAAGTGACCAATACTATCTCTGCTGCTGGAACCGTAATTCCAGCTTTTGAGCGAGAAATAAATGCTCCTGTAGCTACAGAAATAAAAAGTGTTTCTCTTTCCACAGGTGCAGAAGTCAAGGAAGGAGCCCTCATTTTAGAATTGGATCAAGAGTACACCCAATTGGAGTTCGAACAGTTGAAAGATGAACTTGAATTGAGAAAGAATAATATCGAAATGCTCAAACTTCAATTTGATAAGGACCTCTTGGATTTGGATTATCAAGATCAGATAAAAGCTTTGGAAGTAGAAGAATTGGAGGCAGAGGTATCTGATCAGAAAAGGCTACTCAAAATAGGAGGAGGAACTGCTGAAGAATTGGAACAGGCAGAGCTACAATTGAAAGTAGCCAGATTAGAGAAGAAGATGCTGGAAAATGACTTGCAGTATAGTAGAAATGTCAATGTCAATGAAAAGAAAGGACTCGAACTAGAATACACAATTCAAGAAAAAAGACTTAGAGAATTGCGACGTAAGTTGACGGAAACCAGCGTTCGTGCCCCACAATCAGGCGTGATTACCTGGATCAATGAAGATATCGGCCGTACTGTCGCAGAAGGTGAAACCCTGGTAAGAATTGCAGATTTGGGTCGCTATACCATTGAAGCTACGAGTTCGGATCGAAATAGCCAAAAACTTAGTATAGGTCTTCCTGTGCAAGTGCGAATAGGCAATAATAATCTGGAAGGACTCGTATCGAGAATTTTGCCAGCGGTGGAAAACAATACAGTTCGATTCTTTGTGGAATTAGAAAAGAGCAATTCAGATTTTTTGAGACCGAATATGCGCGCTGAAGTATTCATTATTACAGACAAAAAGGAAGATGTATTGCGAATCAAAAACGGTGCAGCTTTCAGGGGAGCGAATACTCAGGAAGTATTTTTTGTAGAGGGCAATAAGGCTGTAAAACGAAAGATTAAAAAAGGTATTTCTAATTCAGATTTCGTGGAGATTGTATCGAATGCGAGTATAGGGAATAAAATAATAATCTCTGATGTCAGCGACTACAAGCACCTGGATGAATTCATATTACTGGATAAATAAGCAAGACACCATGTATATCAAATTAATAAATATTATTGCTTGTGTCTGTCTTGTGGGAATGGTCTCAATATCTGGTCAGTCCACTCTAACATTGGAAAAAATACTTTCTGAAGCAAGAACAAAGGCATCTTCCATTAAGATAGCGGAAACGGATGTCGAAATCGCGACGGCTCGCTTAAATCTTTTGAGGTCTGATTTGAAACCAAGTTTAGGGCTGGATTTACTACTTCCCAATTTTATAAACACCTCCACTCAAGTCACTCAACCGGATGGATCAATCGTCTTCCAACAAGTCACTCAGAATAATTCATCTATTTCCCTATTTGCAAACCAAAATATAGCAGCTACAGGTGGTCAAATATTCCTCCAATCCGATCTTCAACGCTTCGATGATTTTAGTTCTGATATAAAACAGTACAATGGAGTACCGATTCGTATAGGCTTCATCCAACCCCTCTTCGGGTTCAACAGATTCAAGTGGGATAGGATGATATTGAATATTCTACAAAAAGAATCATCCAATGCATATAATATAGCTATCGAAGATGCACAATGGAGGGCAACGGTGCTCTATTTTGATGTCTTGCTTGCTCAAGCCAACAAAGAAATTGCCAGTACAAATAAGGGAGTAAATGAAAAATTGGTTGAGATAACAAAGGAGAGATTTGACCTTGGCAAAACTTCCAGAGATGAATTGCTACAAATAGAAATGAGTTTGAAAGGAGCCGTGTTGTCGGAAAATCAAGCCAAAAATGAAGTACAACAAGCCTTGAATTTCCTCTATTCATTCTTGGGCAATAGAGAGTGGCAAGGGGATGTGGTATGCAGTATTCCTGAATTGCCTACCAAAATCATATTGGACGAAGGTCAACTGATTCAGAAAGCACTGAAGAATAGACCTGAAATACTGCGGTACGAACGCGAACTAATCGAAGGAGATAGAAATATAGCTCAGGTCAAATCTCAATATGGTATAAGTGCTCAATTATTTGCAGGGTTTGGATTTGCCAGAGGGTCAGAAAATATTGATGAAGTATACAAAAATCCTTTTGACGAGCAACAAGTCAGGTTTTCGGTATCACTCCCACTTATCGATTGGGGGAGCAAAAGAGAAGCTGTCAAAATCGCTTCTCTTGAAAAAGCCAACATTCAACAAAGAGTGATTCAGGAAACCTTGGAATTAGAGAATAGAGTGAGGTCATTGGCCTCACAATTTGAGCAGATTCAAGATGATTTGCTACTGCTTCAAGAAATAAAAACAGTGGCTGAAGAACGGTTTGATATCAGCAATCAGCGCTACACC
This sequence comes from Saprospiraceae bacterium, assembly GCA_965230575.1. GTDB lineage: Bacteria > Bacteroidota > Bacteroidia > Chitinophagales > Saprospiraceae > CAJXUU01. Next base: position 1,281,120 of record OZ246013.1, on the reverse strand, counting down.
TTGGGAAATATAAGTATCACCGATCTCACTCTGGCACAAAGAGAAAAAGATCAAACATTGAGGGATTATATACAAGCCTTAAAAGTGTACTGGAGTACATATTATGAGCTGAGAACTTTGTGTGGAATAACAACTTTTGAATAACAACATCTAAAAAATAAAACTTCTGACTATGATAAATTTGGAAAACGTAAGTAAAGTCTATCGAACCAAAACCATTGAAACAACGGCTCTAAACGAGATCAATTTGAAAATCGAAAAAGGAGAATTTGTTTCAATCATGGGGCCATCTGGATGTGGCAAATCTACCCTTTTGAATGTAATCGGACTGCTAGATGAACCCACGAATGGAAAAGTAATTGTTGCTGGTGAACAGGTTTTGAATTACAATAGTAAATCCACGTCTAGATTTCGAAACGAGAAATTGGGATTCATTTTCCAGTCTTTCCACCTCATTCCTGACCTATCAGTAATCGACAATGTAGAACTGCCACTGCTTTATAGAAAAATGGGGTCAAAAGAAAGAAAGGAATTGTCTGCAGCCGCATTGGAGTCTGTGGGATTAAAAAATCGACTGGATCATTTTCCCAGTCAACTTTCTGGCGGACAAAAACAAAGGGTAGCAATTGCCAGAGCCATCGTCGGCAACCCAGCTATACTTTTGGCCGATGAGCCAACGGGGAATTTGGATAGTCACATGGGAAATGAAGTTATGGACATTCTAATGAAGCTGAATCAAGAAAACAATACGACAATTGTGATGGTGACTCATGATGAGAATATGGCAAAAAAGACAAATCGCCTTTTACGACTTTATGACGGAAGCCAGGTCGCTTAAAAACACCAATACCAATATTCTTCTTCACCAAATAATTAAAAAGAATCATGCTTTACAACTATATAAAACTGGCTTGGAGAGTACTATCTCGAAAGAAATTTTTCACCTTCATTACCCTTTTTGGAATCAGTTTTACCTTGATGATCCTAATGCTCATCACCTCTTATTTTCAAGCTGAGTTTGGAAACAGGGCTCCATTGCAATATCAAGATGAATTGGTGATTTTGGACTATCTAACCTTGCAAAAAATCAATTACGATACATTGATGGTAATTGATACTTTGGATGACACAGGAGTTGCACTTTACGATACTACTTATGAGACAAAACGTACGGGTAGAAACAACAGTACGAGTACATTCAATGAGAAGATTTTGAATAAACACTTTCGCAATCTTGAGTCCGTAAAAAACACCAGCATCTTCAATATTGATACTAGACATGATGTATTTGTCAATAATAGCAAACTACAAATAAAGGTCAATCATTGTGACGAAGCATTCTGGGAAATATTCAATTTCAATTTTGTTGAAGGTAGACCTTTTGATCTTTCAGAGCTCAATCAACAAGCCCATGTAACTGTGATTTCTCAAAACCTGGCTAAGACTTATTTTGGAAATGGTAGTGGTGTTTTGGGAAAGAATATAGTGATTGATGCTAAGCAGTTCAAAGTCATTGGAGTTGTGGAAGATCCGACATCTTCTCCAGACCCGATTACTATGGATATGTTTGTACCCTACACACATGCGATGGATACGTATCAAGATCCTTATTTTGGAAGTTATGCCATGATATTACATTCGAAAGGAAATCTGGAGAAAACCAAAGATGAGATCATATTTGAAGGACAAAAAATATCGTTGGATTTTCAGGAAGATTATAATGAAATTGTTTTAAAACCTGTCACCTATCCTGAATTATATGCAAGAGGCCTTTACTATGATGAAGAACCTTCAAAAAGCCTGCGATATGTTTCTTTGTTATTGTTGGGGCTCATTTCGCTTTTCATCCTCCTACCTGTATTAAATCTTATCAACCTGAATGTTAGTCGTATTATGGACCGCTCTTCTGAAATTGGAGTTCGAAAAGCTTTTGGTGCTACCCAATCTAATATTTTGAGTCAATTCATATTCGAAAATATCATTCAAACATTATTGGGAGGAGTCATTGGTTTTTTACTGGCCTTTGTCGCAATCTATTTTATCAATCAAAGTAAATTTTTAGGGACAATTGAACTCAAGGTAGACTTTGCATTTTTCTTTTACAGCTTACTGATATGCGTTTTGTTTGGCGTCTTGTCAGGGGTCTTACCCGCATTAAAAATGTCAAAACTTCAAATCGTTAATGCACTCAAAACTAATCAACTATGATCAAGCATATATTTAAACTCATTTGGAATAAAAGAGGGAGCAATGCCCTTATTCTTATAGAAATATTTCTAGCATTTTTAGTTCTTTTCGCTGTCCTCTCTTATGTAATATATAATTTGAGAATGTTGTCACAACCTTTGGGATTTGAGACAAAGGATAAGTGGATCGTTCATTTGGATAATCTTTATGAAAGAGATAGTTTGGAAGTATTGGAAATGAAGAATCAACTATATACAGAATTACTCAATCTCGATAATGTAGAGTCTGTCTCTTATTCACAAAGTATTACACCATATTCTGGAAGTCAAAGTAGTGCGGGTGATGATCATATGGGTTTTGATATCAATGCATATTTGGCATTTGCTGATAGTGATTATGCCGAAGCTTTTGATATGGAACTGCTAAAAGGTAGATGGTTTGAAGAGGAAGATTTGAATGCAACTTATCCAGGTATAGTAGTGAATAAGAAGTTTATGGACGAGTACTTTCCTGATAAAGAAATGATAGATAGTATTATAAATTTTCGAGGAGAACATAGATTGGTAGGAATTATAGAGGCCTATAGGTATTTTGGAGAGTTTTCAGAAGATAAACCTCAGGTCTTTTATCAGGTTCCTAGACATAGCAAGGGAGCTAGAAACATCATATTAGGTATGAGTAAAGACACTCCATCTGCTTATGAGGAAACCGTATTCAACCTTGTAAGTGACATTACCAAGTCTACTACCTTTATTATAGAAAACATAGATAAATTGCGAGAACGAGATAGTAGATCCACATGGATTCCACTTATTGCCTTACTGAGCATCTGTGGTTTTCTATGCATCAATGTTGCCCTGGGACTTTTTGGGGTATTGTGGTACAATATCAACAAGCGAAAAGGAGAAATTGGTCTTCGTAGAGCCGTTGGTGCGCACAGTTCGGATATTAGCAAGCAATTTATCTTAGAGATTTTGATCTTGACACTAATTGCTATTTGCTTGGGTGTGTTTTTCGCGATACAAGTTCCATTGTTGAATATTGGACCATTAGAACCAATCAATATGTATTGGGCAATTTTGTTATCCATAGTAATATTGTTGGTTCTGGTTATAATTTGCGCTCTAAATCCAAGCTGGCAAGCATCACGACTGCACCCTGCTATAGCATTGCATGAGGATTAAATCATTTTTATATAGAATTCTGAATAGAAGAGTCATTTTTTTATTCAGAATTCTTTTTCCAATACTACATTTCTAATTTTACGAATATGTCCAAAGCCAAAATATTAATCATTGATGACGACCAGGCCGTATGTTTGAGTTTGAAACTCCTGCTTAATAAAAAAGGCTATGAATCGGTTTCTGTAAATCATCCATCTCTAGTGATGGAAACCATAGCAGAACAAAACCCCCAATTGATTTTATTGGACATGAATTTTACCATCAACACTACTGGAAAACAAGGCTTGGCAATCTTGTCGAGAATTACTGAAGATCACCCTTCTATTTCTGTAATACTAATGACTGGTTGGGCTACGGTGCAGTTGGCAGTAGAAGGAATGAAATTGGGCGCAAAGGATTTCTTGGCAAAACCTTGGGACAATAACCACTTGGTCAAATCCATAGAGGATATTTTGGCCTTGACAGCAGATCACAATCCACAATTAATAACTTCCAATCCTCAAAACCCAAAAGACAATTTTGAGCATATAATTGGAGAGTCCAAGGAATTCAAAGCTGTAATGGATATTGCCCGAAGAGTGGCACGTACAGATGCCAGTATTTTGATAACAGGTGAAAGTGGAACAGGCAAAGAGGTTATCGGTGAGGTCATTCATGAAATGAGCGATCGCTCGAATAATAATTTTATCAAAGTAAATCTTGGAGGCCTGTCTTCCTCACTCTTTGAAAGTGAAATGTTTGGGCATAAAAAAGGTGCTTTTACTGGTGCTATTGCAGATAGGGAAGGAAGATTCGAGAAAGCAAATAAGGGCTCTATCTTTCTTGATGAAATTGGAGAATTGCCACTAGAAAATCAAGTCAAACTGCTTCGGGTGCTTCAAGAAAAAACCTTCGAACCTCTTGGCTCAAGTGTGACAAGAAAATCTAATACCCGCGTAATAAGTGCAACCAATAAAGACCTTCAAGCCATGGTTTTACAAGGTACTTTTCGAGAAGATTTGTTTTATCGAATCAATTTGATCACTATTCATATTCCTGCACTTCGAGAACGAAAAGAAGATATTCCTTTATTGGTAAAACACTTCCTGCGATCTACTTGCAAGGCATACGATATCGATTATCCATTGATCAGCAATGAGACTATGAATTGGTTGACAAATCAATCTTATCCAGGAAATATAAGACAGCTCAAAAATATGGTGGAGAGAACTATACTTTTGAATATGAGAGCTAAAAGCCTGGAGGTAAAGAATTTTCAGGAATACACCAAGATAAATCCTGCTTCAATTCATGTATCTTTGCCTGAGGTCGGTAAGGTTACTCTACAGGATATGGAAATCAATATGATCAAAAAAGCCTTATCTTTTCATAATCGTTCAATAAGCAAGACTGCTGTATCGTTGGGTATAACTCGAAGTTCGCTGTACAGAAGATTAGAGAAATATAAAATTCCGCATGAGCCTCAGATTTAGCTATTTTCTTTTCATTGGCATTTTACATCTGCTGATTGCGGTAGGACTTTATTATTTACTCATTGATTACAAATTATACTTTATATTAAGTGAAGGTCTTTTGTTGATTTCGATCGGTCTAAGTATTAGCCTGTACAAAAAACTGATTCGCCCTATCGAGCTGATGCAGACAGGAACGAATGCCCTTGTCAATAAGGATTTCACTGTAAAATATGTCAAAACTGGAGCTACAGAAATGGACCGTTTGATTGAAGTGTATAACACAATGATCGACACTTTACGAAAAGAACAAACCAGGACTGTAGAGCAAAGTTACTTTCTTGAAAAACTGATCCAAGCTTCGCCAATTGGGATGATCATTCTTGATTTTGATGGCTTTATCACGGATATCAACCCCATTGCAGCCAAGATTTTGAATTTGAATCTTCCCGCAAAAGGGAAAGAATTAAGCTTGCATACACACACTTTGATTCCACAAATATTGAATTTGAATAATGGGGACAAAAAGTTGTTGACCCTCAATGGATATGAAAAGTATAGATGCCAGGTCGACATTGTTGTCCATAAAGGATTTCCCAGAAGATTTATCATTTTGGCTGATCTGACTGCAGAAATTCTCGAATCTGAAAAAGAAGCCTACGGGAAGGTGATCAGGATGATGGCACACGAAGTGAATAATTCTATGGGCGCTATAAATTCAATTTTGCATACTGTAGCGGAATATGGATTCAACGCTCCAGATTCTGATCAAGAATTGAAAAACTCCTTAAATATTGCGATTGAAAGGAATCAAAGCTTGGCGAAGTTTATCGATAATTTTGCAGGGATAATTCGATTGCCCAAGCCAACAAAGTCAAAGCATGAATTGAATAAGATATTGACCAATGCAGCCAAACCATGGGAGGAATCAGGCAGATCAAAGAATATTGTTTTCAAATATAGATTGTCTGACAAAAATCCAATTGTAAATATAGATGCGCCACAATTTGAACGGGTAGTGAGCAATGCGCTGAAGAATGCAATCGAATCAATATCTTCTGAAGGGGAGATATGCATTCAATCCAAGTCCAATCCTCCTTCATTCTCCATTGTGGATAATGGTCCAGGGCTAAGCAAGTCTGCCAAAGAGAAAATGTTTACTCCTTTTTATTCGACCAAAGCAAGTGGTCAGGGGATTGGATTGATGTTGTGTCGAGATATTGTCGAAAATCACGAGTGCAATCTGAATTTGTACACAAATGACAAAGACGGCCTAACTTATTTTACTGTAACTTTTTGAATCTTTCATTATAGAATTTCTGGTTAAGATATCAATGTTCTACAGGCAAATGGACGCTACTTTTATATTTGGAATTTCTTTTTTCTAAAACTTGACAGACAAATAGATCAAATAAAAAAGGGCTGTTTCAAGAGAAACAGCCCTTAACCATTTTAAGTATTTTTCATCTTATTTACAATCAAAGTTATTTTTCATAAACAACCAGATCTTGTTGAATGAAGACCCTCTTGCAGAGCATCCAGATTCAGTAATATCTTTTTTCCCTTGGCTTGCCAATTTGGTTCCATAGTTGCTTCCTGCCTCTAATGTTCCAATAAAAAGTGCAACCAAGTTATCTTTATAACAAGCATTTGAGTCATTTCTAGTTCTTATTTCTGGTGCGACCAAACAAGCCAATTCAGTCATCATTTCACGGTCGGTATCAAATTCTTTCTTATTTTCTTGCTTGATGTCGTACATGATTCGTCCTGCATCCACCATCCAATTGTGGGCAGCTAAGGCTGATTCAAACCCCATTTTATCTATCATCTCATTTAGAAGTTGTGTTGCTTCATCTGGAACACCACCATTGTAGTCTGTATATTGTACAGTACCTCCACAAACATTTAGAATCACATTTGTATTAAAAATTGCTGCAACATTTCCGTCTATTTCTCCAGCAACATCAATTAAAGCATTGGCTTCCTCAACATAGATTTGTAACAATTGTACATCATCAGACGAAACATCTAACTCAGCCTCACTTGAGCAACTCGAAAATCCTATCATTAAAATTAAAGCAAATAGTAGTAGCAGATTTTTCATAATATCATATTTTGTGAATCGATAAAAATACAATTAATATTAAATTATCGTGGATTATTCATAAAACATAATGTTGTGAAAACGACAAGTAGCCGAATAATGCCTCAGTTTCGGTGCACCAATTCAAATTTCATTACCAGACACCACCGTCCCACGCCTATTCAGGCATATTCAGGAGTAGACTAACATTCAAAGACGATAGCTTGAGTTTTAACTAAGAGGTAAAAGAAGCGTTGCCTTGACTGGGCTTTGGGATGACTGAACGATCTCGGAGAGTGGCGGCGATAGTCGACAAGTAAAGGAACGCGCAAGCGGTGGGTGGCTATAAGGCAGCCATGCGTGCTGCATTGGGCCAGTCTAGCGTTTTTTGGTTCGTTTTTTTGGCAATTAGACTGAATGATCTTTTATGCAAATAAAAGTGATAATGAAATTATCAAAAGAAGGAACACGATAGTGGAGGGCGGAATGAACGCCCGTCCTGGCGAAGGACAAGTTTAGGTTGAAAAAAATTACCTCGTATTTAGGTAAAATACTAGAAAAACGGGGTTTCAATTTAGTAGTAACACCTATGCAATCATTGATTTATAAAGGATATTCCTACTTATGAATATTCCTATTCAACACGTGCAACAAAGCGAGCCAATCAAGACATATTTCAAGAAAATTCTAATAAGCCCACTTCTACCTCTTGAATAAAGAAGTCCAAGTACTAAATATCCAAGATCTTACAACATCCCTTCCATCTTCCCAAACGCATTATTGAGCCCTCCAGGATTCTTGCCACCTGCAGTAGCAAAGTGTGGTTGACCGCCACCGCCACCGCTTACTTCTTTCGCCAATTCTCTGATGATATTGCCAGCGTGAAGCCCTTTTGACTTGATGAGGTCTTCGGTGATGAGAAGCATCAATTGAACCTTATCTTCATTGACTAGTCCGAAGAGGACTACTCCTTCACCCAAGTCATTCGCCACATTGTGGGCCAGGGTCTTAGCTGTTTTATTATCGATTCCTTCAAGCTTTTTGGTCACCAACTTTATGCCATTAATCTCTTTTGCAGAAGACACAAGATCGCCTTTCATATTGCCAGCTTGTGCAGCCATTAGGCTTTCGATTTCTTTTCGAAGTGATTTATTCTCCTCTTGCATATCTGCGACAGACTTGTGTACATCCTTGGTCCCTTTGAAGAGGTGTTTGATTTTTGAAAGTGTATCTATCTTTTCGTTGATGTATACTTCTGCTCGATCTGCTGTGATGGCTTCAATCCTTCTTACTCCTGCAGAAATACCCCCTTCACTTACCAATTTGAAGTATCCTATCTGTCCAGTACTATTCACATGACATCCTCCACACAATTCTCTGGAAAAATCTGCATCAAAAGTGATCATTCTTACATGGTCACCATATTTTTCACCGAATAACATTGTCGCACCTGCATCTTTGGCTTCATCTATAGGAATACTTCGATGCTCTTCCAAAGAGATATTCTCTCTTACTCTTCTATTTACGATTTGCTCTACTTTGGTAATTTCTTCATCTGTCATTTTTTGAAAGTGAGAAAAATCAAAACGCAAGTATTCGTCTTTTACCAAAGATCCTTTTTGCTGGACGTGTGTCCCCAAGACTTTTTTCAATGCAGCATGTAGTAAGTGGGTTGCGGTATGGTTATTTTCAGTAAGAGCACGCTTTTCAGAATCTATCACTGCTTCGACCAGCCCTTCCATATTCTCGGGAAGCCTGTCTACATAGTGAATGATCAAGTTATTTTCTTTTTTAGTGTCTAATACCTTTATTGTTTCACCATTGATAGTAAGTCTTCCTGTATCACCCACTTGTCCACCACCTTCGGCATAAAATGGAGTTTTAGACAGTACCAATTGATAGACAGGCTTATTCTTTTCTACCAGTGTTCTGTGCTTTATGATTCGGGCATCCATCACATCATGATCTTCATATCCAACAAATTCTACATCATTGTCATCAGATACAATTTCCCAATCTCCCGTTTCTCTTTTTGCATCGGCTCTAGACCTTTCCTTTTGTTCTAGTAGTGCTGCTTCAAATCCAGGTTCATCAATTGTCCATCCTTTTTCCTCTGCTATTAATCGGGTAAGGTCAATTGGAAATCCATACGTGTCATACAATTCAAAAGCCTGCTTTCCATCCAAAATATTGTTGGCCAATTCAAGCGTCTCTATCCTTCTTAATCCTCCTTCCAAAGTTCTCAAAAATGATTTCTCTTCTTCCAATATTACCTTGGATACAAATCCATGTTGCGCCTTCAACTCTGGAAAAACATCAGCAAACTTATCAGCAAGCATCGGTACCATTGTATTTAAAAATGGTTCTTTCATGTTGAGGAAGGAGTAATAATACCTCACGGCTCTTCTCAAAATCCTTCTTATCACATATCCTGCACCATTGTTGCTCGGCAACTCACCATCTGCAATCGTAAAACTTACGGCTCTCAAATGATCAACCAATACACGCATTGCGATATCCGACATGGGAGCATTTTCGTATTGGCTAGTATATTTTACACCCGTTTTTTCTTCAATGAACTCTATAAATGGAGTGAAGACATCGGTATCGTAATTAGATATTTTACCTTGCATAGCCATACACAACCTTTCAAAACCCATTCCCGTATCGATGTGTTTGTCGGGCAATTCTGTCAAAGACCGGTCTGCTTTTCGATTGAACTGAATAAATACCAAGTTCCAAATTTCTATGACCATTGGGTCATCCATATTTACCAGGGTCGCCCCATCCACTTTCTTTCTTTCCTCATCCGATCGCAAATCTATATGCAATTCAGAACATGGCCCACACGGACCAATCTCTCCCATCTCCCAAAAGTTATCTTCTTTTCCACAGTATAAAATATGATCCTTTGGCAAGTGTTTTTCCCAAAGTTCAGCGGCTTCTTCGTCTCTTCCCAAGCCTTCATTTTCGTCACCACCAAAAACAGTAGCATACATTCTATCTGGATCAAGGCCAAATTCTTTGATCAATAATTCCCAGGCCCAATCAATCGCTTCTTTTTTGAAATAGTCACCAAAAGACCAGTTGCCTAGCATCTCAAACATGGTGTGATGGTAAGAATCTCTTCCTACTTCTTCCAAATCATTGTGCTTTCCAGATACTCTCAAACACTTTTGGGTATCAGCCATTCTTCGTATTTCTGGCGTCTTGTCCCCCAGGAAATAATCCTTGAATTGATTCATTCCTGCATTGGTAAACATCAAAGTAGGATCATCTTTGACAACTAATGGCGCAGAAGGCACGATTTTATGCTCTTTTGATTCGAAAAAATCGAAAAATTTCTGTCTTATTTGGTTGGCGTTCATCATATTAAATTCCTTTGGCCTTTGAAAAAATTTTTACTTTATTATAAAAATTCATTTATGTTTATTACTTTACATTGCTGAGAATGATCAGAGAGTCAACAAGTTAAATATTAAGAATAAATACATATACTTTCTTCATATATTTTGGTTAATAATTTTGTTATCCAAAAATGAAGTGCTACTTTTGAGTCCCCTTTAGTCCCCTGAACATACGTACTCACATAGTGGCTGCAAAAGTAGTCAATTAGTCGAAAAAAGAGTGATGAATAGAGAAAAATACGTATACAACGAACAGACACTACAATACGAAAAATACAAACGAAGCCCCACAGAACAGTTGACGCGATTTGGTGGGTTTTTCTTTTCTATCTTGTTATGTGCGTTTGCAATATTTGGAATAGCGTACAAATATTTTCCCACACCCAAAGAAAAATCTCTAGAAAGAGAAAATCAACAAATGGTTTATCATTTTGGCAACCTGAAAAGTGATTTTGGGATAATCGCCGAAGACTTAAACCAACTTCAAAGAAAAGATGCTGATGTTCACAGAATGATTTTTGGTTTGGATCCAATTGACGAGGCCGTGTGGAATGGTGGTGTCGGTGGTCACAACAAATATGCAATGTTGGACAATTTTGGAAATACGGGAGAAATGATTTCTGAGTCTCTGGAAAACGTAGATAAACTAAAACGAAAAATTGAATTGCAAAGAGAGTCATTGGATATGATTTTTGAAATGGCTCAGGCAAAAGAGAAAAAATTAGCCTCAATACCTTCTATCAAACCTGTAGTTGAAGACAAACTAAAAAGAAAGATCAAACATTTATCTGGTTACGGAATCAGACTTCACCCTGTACATAAGGTCAAGAAGTTTCATAAAGGAATAGACTTCACCGCACCTACAGGTACTGCTATTCAAGCTACTGGAAATGGAACTGTGATCAGAGTCGAAAAGAAAAAAAGAGGATATGGGTTAAATGTGGTAATTGATCATGGATATGGTTATACTACACTTTATGCTCATATGAAGACGATCAGTGTAAAGAAAGGAGAGAAGGTAACAAAAGGACAAAAAATAGGAGAGATCGGAAGTACTGGTACATCTACTGCTCCTCACCTTCACTACGAAGTAAGAATCAACGGCAAAGCTGTAAATCCGATCGATTATTGTCTTGATGGATTGAGCCCAACAGAATACAAAGAATTGGTCGCTAAGGCCAGTGAGGAAAATCAATCTTTTGATTAGATTTTAAAACAAAACAACGAACTATCTAAGAGCTGGCAGCAATGCCGGCTTTTTTTATATGGTAGATTTAGTTATTATTTAGAAATTAACTTGAACATATTGCAATAAAAAATATATGAAAAAATATACACAAGCTATACGATTTATATTGGCATGAAATTTTTTTAATTAGTTTTTATATAAAAACATCTAAAAGACTATTCTAGAATTTTTAATTAAGTAATTAAAGTAAAATAAAATATTTTAAGATCTTTTACCTATTAGTAATAATTGTTTGTCTTCAAATTTTTGATTACCAACAACTTATACTTCTTCCCAATTATTATTTACTTTGAACAATGCTCCAAATAGTTAATATATAAAGGTCAATCTTTCACTTGATTAATTGACTATCTAGAGTTACTAACAAAAATCTTATAACACAGGATAATTAAATAAACACATGATTACCAATCCATAAAAATGAGTTATTCACAAAATATATTTGCTTTCCACAATTTACTAACATGGTGCTTAATAATGACAACAGAACAAATTTGTCAAATTGATATTCGTTACTTTATATTTACATTATGAAAAAATTAAATATGAAATGGGACCAACAAAGAATCACCAATAATTTTACAAATGCACTATATTAATGTTGCTTCGTTGATCCCATTTGGGAATTTTTTGCTCAATCTAATTCGATTACTTTTAGAACTAATCCATAAGTATCGAAAAAGCAAAGCAAAAAAAACACGATACTCAATTTAATCATTGGCAGTCCATCTTCACATGGGCTGCCTTTCTTGAGAAGTTCAAAGATACTACATTTCAAATTAACAATCAAATTACCTCCTAGAAAATACCTTCTAATCAAATCATCAAAATCAAGAGTAATTCAGTTATTTTTAACAACTAGTTGATTAGTAAATTTGTAGTAAAAATTTATTGACTTATTTTCTTTTAGTCAAGTTGTAAATCAATAGAATATTGCAAAACACATTTTAAATACTCTGTATCTAGTTAATATTGTGTATATTACACTTTATATAAATATTTAATGTGTTATGAAAAAATTTTTACCTTTTTTGTTGTGCTTTTTTTCAATCAATGTTTTTAGCCAAATATCCAGCTTGGATTATCTCATGAAATACAATTGTGAGACAAATCAATATGATGTCCACATTGTTATTTTGGAAGGGTCGGCAAACAGTATTCCGCATCGTGCTCAATTTAATAGTCAGGTCTCTTTGGTAGTACCTACAGGAGAATCTGTACAAATTACTGACATGTACATGCCCCTCCAAAATAATTTTAATTACGAAGGAACGATTCCACTGATTTGGTTTCTGGGAACTCCTGTAGTGGCTCCAGCTGCACAACCAGAGCACGACTTTTATGGCGTAACACCTACCTTATCGCCAGCATCGCTATACAATGATTTAGCAGTTGGGGATATTGTCAAAATTTTCAGTTTTACTGCCGGAACAACTGGTCAATACGATGAGAATGTAAGATTTTATATAAATGGAGTAGATCCAATATCCACGGATCCTGGAATGGGAGGTGGAAGTTTTTCAAATGGATTTACAATTGGAGGATCATTACAGCTGTATAATGACAACTCAGTAGAAAATTGTCTGACAAGTACAAATCCAACATTGCATACAGAAGCCAAAATATATCCAAACCCATTTGAGAATCAATTTACAATAGAGCTATCAGATGACGTCGATAAAGTAAGTGTGTTTGATTCAAATGGCAAGTTGTATTATCATTCAGCACATAGTCTAGGAAATGTTTTAACTATTAATTCCAGTTCTTACACAAAGGGAATCTATTTTGTAAAGCTGGAATATAACAATGGCAGTTTTGAAAGCCATAAAATGGTGAAGCTGTAGTCGTTGAATACATTGTTGGATTAGAAGGCTGAATGAAAGTATTAATAAAATACTTCTATCAGTATAATCACTTGTGCAAAATAAATACAGGCGTTTTCAATATTGATGCAAGTAAAGTCTATACCGTACAAGTAAATCTCATTCAAGTTTTATTTCTAAAAAGTGAGTACAAAATGATTGTTAAGTCCTTTTATAATAAAATGAAGGACTATGAAATCACTTTTAACACTCATATTACCATGTTTATTGTTGGTAATTGCAAGCAGTTGCAGCTCAGAAAATGACAATGAGATCGCAGCGGAGTTACAGACATACGTTGATGACTTTGTAGAAGAAGCGACAACGCGCGGAATGGAATTATCACTGGATGATTTTGATCTTGGAGGATATATAGAAAACATTGAGCAAAGAGGGACATTGGGTCAATGCAAATCGTATACCAACGGCTCGACAGAAATAGTAATTGATGAGCCATATTGGAATAGAGTAGGTGAAACAGAACGTGAATACTTGGTTTTTCATGAATTGGGTCATTGCTTATTGGATAGAGAACATGAAGATACAAAAGACGCAAGCGGTGTATGTACCAGTATAATGCAGAGCGGTGAGGGGAACTGCAGAGGGATATATAATTTGGATAATCGAGATGAACTGTTGGATGAGTTGTTTGATTTTTGAATCACGGGGTTGAGGATTGTCAGGTCTAAAGATCCAGGATAAGATAGGACAATTAGAAATTTCAACATTAAAGCTTGAGCCTAAAACCTCCTAACCAAATCCCTCATTTTACTACCTTTACTTTATTAAAATATTCATATGGATAAATATTTACAATACAATCATTTAGAACTATCAGAAGACCCTTCGTTCATCAAGTGGGCCAAAGGATCAGAAGCACATGATGGTCAGGACTGGGATGGGTGGCTTGTGAATCATCCTGATAAAGCAGATTTAGTGGCGAAGTCAAAATCAATTGTACTCGCCATGAAATTTGTGGAAGACAAAGCTGACGAAGGTGTTGAAGATAAGGTTTGGAATAGTATCACCACAAGTATCAATGAAGAAGATAAGGTTCAAGAATCCAAGCCTAAGCAAGGTGTACTGAGAAGATTGCTTCCATTTGCGGCAGTTGCAGCAGTCGCACTGATATTTTTGATTTTTAGTCTGGGAAATGACTATGATACTTCGATCAATGTTCCTTACGCAAGTATTAAAAACATTACACTTCCAGATGGCTCTACTGTTTCTGTAAATGCAGACAGTAAGTTGGCTTATAATAAGGAATCATGGGATAAAAAGAGAACTGTATTTCTAGAAGGAGAAGCATTTTTTGAAGTCGAGAAAGGATCAAAATTCAAAGTATTAACCAATGATGGTATCGTCCAGGTACTAGGAACTAGTTTTAATGTCTATAGCCGAAATGATCAATTGAGTGTACAATGCGAAACAGGAAAAGTATCTGTCCAAACATCGGGTGGGATGGAGTCAATATTAATGCCGCAGCAATCGACGACAATAATAAATGGAAACCACGAAGTTGGAGATGTGACAGAAGTAGATCGTCGAAGTACTTGGAGGAATGGAATTTTCGTTTATTCAGCAGCTCGCATCATTGATGTTGCTGCAGAACTAGAGCGGCAGTTTGATGTCAAGATTACAATGGATGCATCTTTGAATGAAACGAAATACACGGGTAGTTTTGATAAATCAAATTTCGAAACAGCCTTGATTGAAGTTTTATATCCATTGAACCTGAAATTCGAAATAGATGGTAACAATGTAACGATCACAAAATAAAGATTAGATTCACTCTATGCGGCACCTCTTTTTTCAATTCTTGTTTTTATTCGCATTGCCTTTGTCAGCACAAGAGGTATCAGAAATCAAGGTGACCTATTCAAACCAAGATGCAAGCCTGGAGGAAATATTTGATGATTTGGAAGCGCAATATGGAATACGCTTTTCTTATGCTACAGCAGTCATCGAGAGCAAAGTGATGGATGCAGATTTTGAAAATGAACCTATTGAAATTGTTCTTGAATATCTATTGTCCAATGAATCCATGGAATACAAAATAGTCTCAAATAATGTATTGCTTCGGAAGTCAGATACCTATGTAGAAGCCAAAGATGAAAATTACAAATCATCATTACATCTCAAAGGTAGAGTAACGAATAGTCATGATGATGCTGAAGTATTGAATTTCGCCACGATCTCTATTAGCAATTCATCGATCGGTACCTTTTCGGATGAAGATGGAAGATTTGACATTGAGATACCTGAAGAATATATTAATGAGAATATAGTTATTCACTATCTGGGATACGAAGATGAAGTTTACAAGATTTCGGAATTGGAAGATGAGTTTCTTATGGTATCCTTGAAGGAAGGTCAATTTTCGATTGAGGAGGTGATGATCGTGAATAAAGAGAAGCCATTAAAATTCGGAAATGTAAGCACGGGTATCCAACTGAATAAAACTCAAATCAATAGTGCCACATCAGGTGTAATGGGCAATGACATCGGTCGTCAGATACAATTGCTGCCAGGAATCTCGGCCCACGATGACAATTCGGCTGCGATCAAAATCAGAGGAAGCAATAGCGATGAGACTTTGATGATTTTGGATGGAATGCCTATATACAACGCGAATCATTACTACGGTATATTCAGTGGTGTGAATACAGCATATATTGATTCGGTCAACATCTTTAAGAATACATATCCATTGCATTATGGAGGGAAGACGGCTGGACTGGTAGAGTTGTTCAGCGATAATAGTCAGCCAAACTCATCGAAGGTCAATCTCAATCTTGACTTATTGACGGCCTCTGGAGATGTAAGAATTCCTATTTCAAGTAACAGTCAACTTTCAATTGCAGGTAGGTCGACTTTGAGTGAAGTGAACAATCAACGATTCAATACTATAAAAACACCTACGCAAAATGATCCACAAGTCGAATCATTCTCCGAAAGAGTCAAAGACAGAAAGAATGACCCCAGCTTTACTTTTTACGACTTGAATGCGAAGTACCAGTATCAAAATGAAAAGAATGACCTTTTCTCTATTAATTTTTTCACAAGTAGCGATGAGGTCAAAAACAATTATAATACAACCATTCAAGATCTTAATGACAATGAACTCAAACTTTTAGTTGTAGACAATCAATCCTGGTCTAATACTGCTGGAAGTATAATGTTTTCGAAAAAATTATCTCCTGGTTTAAGGTTGAATACAACAGCTTACTTTACTCAATATTCGAATGACGAATTGAATGATCTCAAATTGGATAAAAAATACAAGAAACATGGTCCTAATCACCCACCTAATGATACGCTGAACTTTGACCTGGGAATGAAGCAAAAAAATGAACTTCTTGATATGAGCATTGACAACCATGTGAATTTTGACTTCAAGAACAGTAGGATCAAATTGGGTGTAATAGCTACCCACCACGATGTCGATTACCTATTTACTGAAAACGATAAGGACAAGTTTCGGGGAAAAGATAAATTCTATGAAATGGCAGGATATGTGGGTTATTCTACGACACTTTGGGACAAGGTATACTTCAGTTCTGGCTTGAGAACAACTTATTTCAGCAACTTGAAAACCTCGAAATCATCTCCAAGAATATCACTCAATTATCAGGTAACAGAACGACTATCTCTCAAGACATCTTTCAACATTGAGAATCAGGTTATTCGTCAATTTTACTATGAATATCGTGGAGAACCCAAGGAATTGTGGGTAAGTGCAGGACAGAATGATATACCTGTATTGAGGTCACAAAATGTAATGTTGGGATCGACTCTTAAACTTGACATGTTTTCAATAGATGTGGAACTGTATCAGAAAGATATGAAGGGGCACTTGGAGTACCTCCTCCCAAATCCTGGTGAAGCATCGAATAATGCAGATCAAAAAAGGGATTATAAATTATTCAAGGGTGATGGACTTACCAGGGGTATCGATGTAATCCTGAGCTCTGGCTACAAAAATTACGATACCTACCTGTCCTATACCTGGAGTAAAAGCGAACAACGTTTTAAAGAGATCTATAAAAATCAATTCTTCGCTTCCGAGAATGACCGAACCCATCAATTTAAGTGGGTCAATACATTTACTTATGGCAAATTCACCTGGGGTATAAATGCGATATATGTTAGTGGCAGGCCATATACAGATATTAGTTTGGTGGGTCAAAGAGGAGATGTGAGAGACTTTAGACCAGATGATAGATTGAGGCGAGTAAGAGCATATCATCGAGTGGACTTCAGCACCTCATATGCATTCAATCTGGGAAAATTTAAATCAGGTTTGACAGCATCTGTTTTTAATTTGATGAATACCAAAAATGTAAAGTACATCCAATCTGTGGCGACTCAAGTACATCCAAATCAGAAGGCCGAAAATATCATTATTGGCAATGAAAGTGAGTTGTTGAATCGAACTTTTAATCTAGGCTTGCACATTTCTTTTTAAATCATTTCATAGGACATTCAGCTTATTTGCAGAATCTGGCTTCAGGTTTTTCCACGATCATAACGGTCAATGACCAAAATCATAATTCTAATATAAATTCTGGATTATCTTGAGTATTTTTAAAGATCAAGATATTCATATGGTCATCATATGTCTTTATTGTTAACCCCAAAATATTTTTCAAATATGAACCACGTAAAGTACAGAGTAGGCAAATGGTTGCCCTCAGATAGAGATTATCTAAAACAATGGATAGAAAATAAAATCCTCGTAGCAAAAGCAGCAAATCTTCCACTTCGAAAATCGATCAAAGATTTACGGAAAGCCATTTATGATGATCCCATCTTGTACATGAGTTTTACAAGTATGTATGATGAGATTCCGCAAGGGTATAATGAGCCTGTCAAAAATTTCGAGACCATGCTCATACTGATGAATCAAATCTTGAATGAGGCACCAGCTTTCAGTGTCATAGAAAATGAGATCGGTTTGATTGGATTCCCGATAAATGCGATTCTGGATTGGGCGATGGGAACCCGAGGAGGATATCTGGCTTTCACAAACCCTGTTGTGAATCAAAAGCTGAAGGTGATTTTGAATGAATGGAAGGACTTCTTAGGATCACCCGACTCAAGGTATGTATTGGTAGATGGTAGGATTCCACAGACCAATCCAGATTACCATGAACCAATGGGCTGGCTTACACCGCAAGCTTTTGAGGCTATGGCTGAAATGGATCCACTTCGAGGCAAAAAAAGCCCTTATGATGCCAGGGAGAATTTCATTTTTAATTTTAAATGCAATCCCGATAAACCACATTTTGGTTTTGGAAGTTGGGATGATTTTTTTACTCGAGAATTTAATAAGAAAGCAAGAAAAGTTAGAAAGAGAAATCGACGTGCGGATGTGATTGTCAATGCATGTGAGTCTGCTCCATATAATAGTGTGACTGATGCAAAAATGAAAGATAAATTTTGGATGAAGGGACAACCTTACTCCGTCCTGGATATAATGGCAAATCATAAACTGGCTTCTCATTTTTATCCTAAGAAAAAGAAGGATGGAATCACTGTTTATCAAGCATTCTTATCTGCAAAATCATACCATAGATGGAATAGTCCACTGGATGGCAAGGTGGTCGCAATTCAGAATGTAGATGGTACTTACTATGCGGAAGCACCTGTTCAGGGGTATGATCCAGCTGGTCCCAATGACTCGCAAGGCTATATTGCTGAATTGGCAACAAGAGCGCTGATATTCATAAAATCGGATAATAAAAAAATTGGTCTTATGTGTTTTGTAGCGATAGGAATGGCAGAGGTTTCGAGTTGTGAAATAACCGTAAAAGTGGGCCAAAAAATCAAAAAAGGAGACCCGATCGGTAGTTTTCATTTTGGAGGATCTACACATTGTCTAATTTTTAGACCAGGCGTGAAAATTGATTTTAATTATCATGGACAGACACCTAGTTTGAATACTATTAATATTCCTGTCAAAGCAAGGATTGGGGTAGTTAAATAGCTAATTGAACAAATGATGAAAAACATCCAAGGGTGCGTAATGACCTTTGGGTGTTTTGTTTTATACAAATATTATATCTAGCGTTTGTTCTAAACGTACTTCAGAAATTTCATTGTAAATTAGTAATGTTACATATGACTTATCAAAAGTTACATTTTCACACTTCCATTAGATTAGTGATAAGGACATTTGATATTCATTAGAATCATACAACCAACATTTAAATCATGAAACAAATATTTATACTTTTCTGCTTAGTCCTTTCTATTTCACCAATTCATTCTCAAATCACCTCAGCTGTCTTTCCTGCCAATGGAACAGAAATAGAAGTAATAGCCTGTGATCACATTGACCCTTTAGTAGATGAAATTGGCCCGAATGCAGTATGGGATTATAGTGGCTTGACAGGTTGTATGCAGGAGGCTTGGACATATACTTTTCATGATGCTGAAGGCAGTGCGGAAGCTGAAAACTTTCCTGATGCCAACAAATATCTTGAAGTTGATATCCAACCCTCAACCAAAATTCTAATTTACAGCCATGTAGATGAATCAGATTGGAGTATTTATGGGGTGAAGTATAATAATGCATATATCTATTGCAATGGGGGAGAGTCGATTCTTCAATTTCCTGGAGCACTGAACGATTCCTGGACATTTGAAAATAAATGGTCTGTTGCCGATGATACCACGTCGAGCATGCCCGTATATACCATTGAAGGAGAGGGTACTCTAATTCTGCCTAATGCAACATATGAAAATGTATTAAGAATCCGCAGTATGAGAGAAGACGCTGTAGGACTATTCACCGAAGAAGTTTATACATATTATTCACCCGAATACCAATATCATCTCTTCTATATGTTGGTCGATGATGAATCTCAATACCAACCGAACCCTATTAAAGTGATTTCTAGTACAGCTGATTTAGCTGATACCAAAAGGATGCGTATTTCGCCTAACCCCACTAGAGCAAGTTCAAACATAAAAATTGAACTAGACATTTCAGGCAATTCAGATATTGAAGTATTGTCAAATTTAGGTGAGAGGTTGGTGACGCAAAAAAATGCTGAATTTGCCAATGGATACTATACCTTGAATATAGAAAGGTCGCTTGCAAAGGGAGCTTACTTTGTTCATATTCTTAATGATGGATTAAGATATACTTCCAAATTAATAATTCAATAAATTATCATTTCAAAAAAAGTGATGGGGCCTATAATCTAGCCTGGAATTGTTATCAACATCAACATTTTTCTCCAGACACATTAATGGCCAAATTGGCTATCTTGCGACTATGAATAGAATTGCCATAAGGACAGTCGATGTAGTTCAATATATCCAACCATTGCGAGAGGGTGGGTCACTTCCCGCTATTGTGGATGGAAGCGATGGATTTCAATATGTCCTAAAATTTCGGGGCGCAGGTCAGGGCAAAAAAGCCTTGATTTCAGAATTGATTGGTGGAGAATTGGCACGGGCGATAGGACTCAAGGTCCCCGAATTGGTTTTTATGAATTTGGATGAATCTTTTAGCAAGGCTGAGGGCGATGAAGAAATTCAGGATTTGCTAAAATTTAGTGTGGGGCTGAATCTTGGCTTGCACTTTTTATCAGGTGCGATTACTTACGACCCTCTAGTCTCGATAGCTGACTCAATGTCTGCTTCGAAAGTCGTCATTTTGGATAGCATAATTTCAAATATTGATCGTACCGTCAAGAATACAAACCTCTTGAATTGGAATAAGGAATTGTGGTTGATCGATCATGGAGCGAGCTTGTATTTTCATCACAATTGGTCTACCTGGGAATCTCATCTGACAAGGACATTTCCTGCTATAAAAGACCATGTACTTTTGGAAAGAGCGAGTATGTTGCCCGAGGCAGCTGATATAATAAGAGAGTTGCTTAGTAAAGAATTGATAGATGAAATTATTTCGAGTATTCCAGAAGATTGGTTGGAAGAAGAGTCAAATGAAATGAGTATTGCAGAAATGAAGAAAGCTTATGCAGAGATATTGAATGCTAAGATCACAAACATTGATTTACTGGTTAAAGAAGCTTCGGATGCAAGGTAAGGAGCTCTACGAATATGCAATTATTAGGCTTGTCCCCAAGGTGGAACGAGGCGAATATATCAATATTGGTGTTATACTTTTGGCCAAAAAGAAAAATTTTTTGGCGTTGAAATATAACATTGATGAGAATAGAATAAAGGCTTTTTCAAATGATGTTGATATAGATTTGGTGAAAGACTACCTCTGTGCCTGGGAATTGGTCTGCGCTGGTGGATCAAAAGGTGGTAAAATTGGGGCTTTAGAAATTCGAGTGCGATTCAGATGGTTGACTGCCAATAGAAGTACCATCATCCAAAGTTCTCCTGTGCATCCAGGATTTTGTAGCGATCCAGAGAAGGAGTTGGAAAAGCTATTTGTCAAATTTGTAATTTGATTTCAAGTTTGCTGTGCAATTAAAGTTTATTAATCCAGTAGGTTTGAAAACATGAAAATCCAGAATTATTCTTAACTTGGTTACGTAAGATTTTCACATTCCAAAAGAATAGAACTTCACTGTAAAAACAATATTAACCCCATAACCCCAAATTATGAAAAACCTTCATTTCTATGTAAATGGAAAACCATTTCACGTCGAAAACCCTGATCCTCGAACCTTATTGGTTGATTTTTTAAGATCCTCAGAAGTAGGCTTGACAGGAACCAAAAAGTCTTGCGCTCAAGGTGGATGTGGAGCATGTACTGTAATGCTGTCATATTACAGACCTGAAACTGATAAAGTATACTTCGAATCAATCAATTCGTGTTTGCGACCAATCTGCTCATTGGATGGTATGGAGATTACTACTACCGAAGGTATTGGCTCGGTAAATACAGCGGTCAATTGTGTCCAATACGAAATCGCCAAAAACAATGGTTCTCAATGTGGATTTTGTACACCTGGATGGGTTATGAATATGCATGCGCATCTGGTATCCAAAGGCAATGAAGGATTCACAAAACAAGAAATAGAAGCACTTTTTGATGGTAATATCTGTCGATGTACAGGCTATCGGCCGATCCTTTACGCATTCAAGCATTTTGCCAATGACTGGGATCCAGAAAAAGACAATGAAGGCGTGGTACAAACTACAGTTGACCCTGCTGAATGCCCTAAAGTCGAAGATCAACCTGTCACCTTTCCAGAGCAACTCAAAACAAACTATCTTCCTGTAGATTTTGAAAAAAATGGCTATCAATGGACGCGGGTTTTATCGTTGGCAGATTTGAGTTCTATCTTAAGAAAAGGTATTGGTCCTGATGAATTAAAATTGGTAGTTGGTAACACCTCGTATGGAATATACAATCCATATCCACTAGATGCTGCGGATTATTACAATCCCCATTACTTCGTAGATATTTCTAAACTGGAAGAGCTGCAATATCTTAAGATTAACGAGTCTTCTATATCGTTTGGTGCGGCTACGACCTATACCCAATTACTCAACCTTCTCACTCCTTTGCTTTCAGAATATGAAGGAGGTAAAAAGCAGACGGTGGATACCTTGCATTATATGGTGCATAGGACTGCTGGTACGATAGTAAGGAATGCTGCTAGTGTCGGTGGTAATACGATGATTGCCATACATCACATTACTAAAGGATCTCCATTTCCTTCGGACCTCTTCACTGCGATGGCAGGACTTGGGGCTATTGTCTCTGTATATTCGACTGTCTGGGACGAAATACGATCAATGCCAATTCTAGAATTTGCAAACGCCTACAACGAAGATGAAGCACTATATCGACACTCTGTATTGCTGGGCTATGAGATTCTTTTCGCATCTGATCACACCTTTGCTCGTACATATAAGGTGGCACTAAGAAAAGAAAATTCACATTCTATTGTCAATGGCTGTATCTCACTGGAGATTGAACAGAACAATGTAATTTCTGCTGCAAATATTGTTTTTGGTGGAATTGCTCCAATTGCCATGCATGCTTCAGCGACTGAAGAAATACTCCTTGGCAATTGTCTCGATATGCCAACATTGCAAATGGCTCTGCATGAATTAAGGAATGAAATAGCTACATGGATTGAAACATATAAAGAGCGGTTGGCCAATGTCCCCAATGAAGGATTTACCGACGAATATAGAATCCACCTTACAGAAACGTATCTCTACCAACATTTCATTTATACATTGGCACATATCAATCCTGATGCCGTACCAGCCAATATCTCATCCGAAGCTTATAGAATTCCGAGGCCTGTAACTTCAGGAAAGCAGAAATACGAAAAATACGAGTCTGAATATCCAGTCAACGAACCGATGGTCAAATTGGAAGCTTTCATGCAAGCTTCTGGTGAGGCGATCTACAATCAGGACAAGGAAATCTCAAGATCTGGATTGATAGGAGCATGGGTGAATAGTGCTAAATCATTGGCCACTATCAGTTATCAAATACCGGATGACAATGGAAACACTGAACCTTGTACCATAGATGAACTCATAGACCACCTACAACTAAAGTACCCAGGATTTTTTGACTATGTGACATCCCGAGATATTCCGAACCAAAAGGCAATATATCAGGGAGAGGGCGGAGACGATCCTATAATGGTTGTCGACAAGGTCACATCTTATGGTCAATCCATTGGAGTCATCTTGGCCAATGAGGTAGAATTGGCTGAAGAGATTGCATATTATGTAGCACATTTTTGTATTCATTATGATACTGAAGAAGCTCAGATAAACCTCACCAAAGCCATCGCCGATGGAAATCTTTTTACCGACTGTCCGAATGGTAGTTCTTTCCCAACACATATTTGGAAGATTACCAGAGATGGTACTTCGCTGGATTGGACGGATAAAGCCGCTCAAATTGAACCCAAAGATGGTGTAATAACCACTTGTGGCGAGGTAGATGGGGTAGACTGTCTTATAATTCAGGGCACTCAGGAGATTGGAGGTCAAATCCATTTCTACATGGGACCACAAGCTGTGATTGCCGTTCCAGGCGAACATGATAATTTGACCTTGTATCCAGATACCCAAAGCCCGGATTCTGTGCAGTCGACTATAATGAAAACATTAAACCTTCAGGCAAATGATATTGATATCAAAGTCAAGAGAGTGGCTGGCGGGTATGGTGGCAAGACGACTCGTTCTCCATTCGTGGCAGCGCCAGTAGCGGTCGCTGCATGGAAGCACCGTCGACCTGTTAAAATGGTAATGCGTAGAGAAAATGATACATCCATGGTAGGTCACAGACATCCTACACTTTCCAAATTCCAAATAGCGGTAGGTACTGGAAATGATGATAAAAAGAATGAAGGAAAAATCATGGGTTTGAAGATAGATTGGTGGTTTAATGGTGGAAACACTTACGACTGCTCATTTACCGTGATGGATTGTATGCAACTCAGATCAAGTAGTGGATATTATATCCCTAATTATCAGTCATCTGGAGACGTGGCTCAGACCAATATTTCTAGCAATACTGCATTCCGGGCATTTGGTATGCTGCAAGGTATCTTGGGTATTGAGGATGGTATCGAAGCAGCAGCATGGCAGCTGGGCATCAGACCAGAAGAAATTCGTGGAAGGAACCTCTACAAAGAAAATCAAACTACTCCATATGGTCAGCCGTTGAATTACCTCTATATAGACAAGGTATGGGAGTATACCAAGGAGCAGACAAAATTTAAGGATCGATTGGCAGAAGTCAAAGAATTCAACAAGAAAAACAGATGGAAAAAACGGGGTATTAGTATGATTCCAATCCTTTATGGAAGTGGATACAATGCTGTGTTTTTGGAGCAAGGAGGAGCCCTGATCGAGGTCTATGATCAAGATGGAACAGTCATCGTCAGACAAGGCGGTGTCGACATGGGCCAGGGTTTGAATACCAAGGTGGCGCAAATCACAGCCGAAGCACTGAACGTTCCAGTTTCATTTATTAAAATTGGGGAAACAGATATTCGTGTAGTTCCGAATCCGATTAGCACAGGCGCATCTACTGGATCGGCATATAATGGTGCAGCAGCAAAAGAAGCAAGTCAAAAACTAAGAAAAAGACTAGAGGCTTATTGTTTCGAATTGCTCAAAGAAAATGGTCAAAAATGGTGCGAAGATAATGGCGTGAACTTCTGGGATTATCCAGAAGGATGGAGAGCGCCGTACAAGGATTCTAATATGTGGGCCAATATTGTAGGTAAGGCATATAATAGCAGGGTGAATCTATCCCAGCAAGTCCGATTCAGACAAGGAGGAGGAGAAGGCGTAGATTCGGGATTATCCTTTCATGATAATGCATGTACTGAGACGGTGAATTACTTTGTTGGATTTACATATTCTGCGGCATGCAGTGAGGTGGAAGTTGATATTCTTACTGGTGTCACGACGGTCCTTCGATCCGATATCATATATGATGTGGGCAAGAGCCTCAATCCAGCAATTGATATTGGACAGATAGAAGGAGGATTTATCCAGGGAGTTGGTTATGTACTCACAGAAGCCCTCATTTATGAAGAAAAAGGAGATCAAAAAGGCCGATTGAATACACTCAATACCTGGAGATACAAGCCACCGGCACATACTACTATTCCAATCGAAATGAATGTTGATTTATTCCCGAGATCAGAAGCGAAGGTGACGCCTGATCCTAATTTACTGATGGGTGCCAAAGAGGTAGGAGAGCCTCCATTGGTCTTGGGTGCTACCGTGTATTTTGCGGTCAAACATGCGGTCTTAAGCGCTAGATCAGACAAAGGGATTACCGATTGGTTTAGAATGGATGCTCCACTTACACCACAGCAAGTAAGAGAACATGCCTTGGTTGATCCCGAAGATATGATTTTGTAAATCGGAAAAGACTGATTGTCGAAATTACAACTTTGCAATGATGATCTCATTAGTGGCTGAAAATGGTCATTGAATAGAATAGAAGATGCATAAGTGTCATATTTAAGCTGATATCTTGCTTTTTTTAATTGACATTGTGTCTGTGACTCCTTTTTGAATTCTTGATGGATGGCATTCCAGACCGCTAGTTTATTGATAATGTTACATTGATTCTCCTTATTGTTACACCCTTCACCATCAAATCGTAAAAATTTTGAGAAGTTGGATTTTGAAAATTCATTAAAAGACTTCTTATGAAAAAAATAATCACAACTTTGGTCATTTTGACCTCATGCATAAGTTATTGGTTATGCCTTCTAAATCATTCCTCTCATTCTCTCAAGTCTTCATAAAATAGATTTTAAATATATTGCATTGTGATCTCAGCTAAACACAACATAGTCAGCATTTTCTTCCTTTTTATTATTTTTCATTTGTGCTTTTCTTGTTACGGTCAAGGAGGATATAAAGTCTTTGAAATAGATGAACTAAAAGATGAATATAACATCAATGAACATATTTATTTTTTGCAAGATTCGGAGTGCCAATTGGATGCTGGTCAGGGAGTATCAGTCTTGTCCAAGGAAGAATTTAAAGCTTTTGAAAATAGTGAGGAATTGGATTCAAGAAGTTGCTATTGGATACATTTCAAATTGAAGTCGACTGAGGGTTTCAACCACTATTTCAAAGATTGGAAACTATTGATTGGTGAGGCGGATTATGCTTCCATATACATTGTAGACAAATCGGGAAAGGTTCTTGAATCCAAAAATTTTGGGAAGTGGTACCCAAAATCCAAGAAAGAAGAAGAATTGAATTTGACATCGCAGAGAATCAGCCTGAGTTTTGATCCATCTGAAGAGTTGAGTTTTTATATCAAGTACAAAAAAGAGGATAATCACAAACATGTCATTAATGTGAGATTGAAAAAATATGACCTGTATCAATCTTCATCATTTCTATTTTCGACCTGGCAAGATTGGTTGTTCTTAGGATTTATTCTAACTATGATTTTGCTCAATTTTCTCTTTTACTATGGTACTAGATATAAGGCGTATTTGTTTCATGGTTTCTTCATCTTGGGCTTCTTCATTTTTATTCTTGATTTGTATGGAGTCACTCTCAACCTTCCTATCATTGCTGAATATCCATTTCTTGTTCAGCTGGTAGATATGTTGGGGATTGGAATAGCGGATGTAGCTTATTTTCAATTCGTTCGATATTATCTCAACCTCAAGCAAAAGATGCCTTTTTGGGACTCTATCCTAAATAAAATTTTGATTATAAAATTTGCATTTTATCCATTACTCATTGCCTTTTATTACTTGACATTCAATGAACCACTTACAGATAAGTTTTTGCTGATTTTTCTTTTGATAGAATATTCGATTATTACATATTTTTTGATTTTCAAATTGAAACCAAAAGAAAAAGCGGCAATGTATCTAATAGTGGGCAGCTCATTCATATTGATATTGTTGGTGATCGATACATTTTCATTGTTTACGAGTGTTGGGATTTCAAAAACCTTATCGCAAATAGGCATTATGGGAGAAATATTGGCATTCTCATTCGGATTGTCCTATCGATTCAAACAGCTAAAAGAGGAAGAAGAGCAAGCAGAAAAAATACGTGAACTAAGCGAATTTAAAGCTCAATTGCTGACAAATATTACACACGAATTCAGAACTCCTCTTACCATTATTCAAGGCGTTTCCGAATTATTTCAAGAATCTCTAGTCAATAAAACCAATCCAGAAGAAATAAGAAGAGGATACGATGCTATTGAAAGAAATAGCAAAAACCTGTTGAGTCTGGTAAATCAGATGTTGGACTTGGCAAAGATTGAGAGCAAGAGCTTGGAGTTGGATTTGACTTCGAGCAATCTGGTTTCGATTATCAGAAGTGTGGTGAATGGGCTTTCTAATGGAGCCAGGAAAAAAGAAGTCTCCTTGATATTTGAAAGTGAACTCTCGTCTTTAGATATCGATTTGGACGAACAGAAAATACATACCATTCTCGTGAATTTGATTTCGAATGCCATAAAATTTACACCCAAATACGGGAGTGTCAAGATTACTTTGGATGCCTACAACGTAAATGAAAATGCCGTAGCCAGGATCAAAATAGCAGATACAGGAATAGGAATTTCAAAAATTGATATTGAACATATTTTCGATAGATTTTTTCAATCAAAGTCAAATGCTGAAAATAATGTGGGCTCTGGTATAGGCTTGTCCCTAGTCAAGGAATTGATAGACTTGATGAATGGAACAATAAGAGTAGAAAGTGAAGAAAACAAAGGATCTGTTTTTACCATTGAGTTGCCAATAAAAACGGAAATAAAATCATTGACACAAAAACAAGAGGAAAAAGCAGCCATATTTACTACCTCTGAAGATGAAAAATTTGATTTACTGGATCGAAAACCCGTCTTGTTGATCGTTGAAGACAATGAGGATATCGTGGATTATTTAGAAAGGTTGTTAAAGGACGAATACAAGTTGGTGATGGCTTATGATGGTCTTGAAGGTCTTGAAAAAGCGAACTCAATAATTCCTGATTTGATAATAAGTGATTTGATGATGCCAAAATTGGATGGAATAAAACTATGTGAATCATTAAAGACAAATGAAAAAACCAATCATATTCCAATTATAATATTGACGGCAAAATCGGCATTCGAACATAAGGTAGAAGGCCTCAATACAGGCGCAGATGCTTATCTGACCAAGCCATTTCGAAAAGAAGAGTTATTCGTAAGGCTAAAGAAGCTGAATGAATCAAGGCAAACATTGCAAAAGAAATTTAGTCAGTTTTCACTTATAGAAAAGCCAAAGGATTTAAAGAAAGAAAATAGCTTTCTACATAAAATACATTCTGTAATCGAGGAAAACCTTCAAAATCCACAATTCAATGTGGAGGAATTGGCTCGGCAGATGCACATGAGCAGGATGCAATTGCATCGAAAGATCAAGGCTGTTTCTGACAGGACAACCAGCAATTATATCAGGTCCTACAGATTGCATAAATCAAAGCCAAGTTTGTCTGATTTGAACTTATCGATCAGTGAGATTGCCTGGGAGGTTGGCTTTCAGGATGTGAATTATTACAGCAAAAGTTTTCAGAAAGAATTTGAGATGACTCCAAGCGAGTATAGGGCATTTCTGAAGAAATAATTCCTGCAAATCTATCCTTTATTGGGACTCTACTGTGTGTAGAACAAATTGCACTAAATTATTTTTTGTCATTGTCATCCCGACCAAAGTGGAGAAATCTAACAGGGTGAAAGTCATTGATCTGAGATAGATTTCTCCACGATGGTCGAAATTAAAGTTAGGGCATACTCCTTGATCTTTCGACTCCGCTCAAGATGACAAGGAGTATATTTATACATCAGAAAGTGCAATTTGTTTTACACACGACTCTACTACTATTGAAGGATATAATCACAAAAATGGTATCTTTCTTGCTTTATAAAAACGTGCTTTGGAATCGATAAAGTACAGTTGGGATTAGGTCTGAATGAGACTTATCAATGGCGAAGCCTTAAATAATTGGGAATTGTCCCTTACTTCGCATGTGTTCTACAAATAACAAGCAAAACTGATGTTGCAAAAAATTATAGATTGGATACCTGAAAACAATCGGCTGGAGAGAATCTGGCTCATGGCCAAATTTGATTTTGTTACGAGGTATTATGGATCGTTTTTGGGTTTGTTTTGGGCCCTGCTCAAACCGTTATTTCAATTGGGTGTGTTTTTTATTGTCTTCACTGTGATTTTTGAAAGTAGGACGGATCAGTTTCTTTTATTCCTATTTATTGGGATCATAATGTTTCAGTTTTTTACCGAATCCGCCAAAGGCTCTATGAATATTTTCAAGACGAAAAGGTATTTGTTAGAAAATATTCAAATCAATAAACTAGATATATTTTACTCAGCAATTTCTGCCACATTTTTGGGGTTTATATTCAACTTTGCAGCGTTTTGTGCAGGTAATTTAATTTTGAATGATACTATTTCCTGGTCCGTTTTATATTTTCCGCTGGTACTGGCCAATTTGATAATCCTGATCTTAGCTACTCAACTAATCTTCGCCACTGTCAGCATCTACCTCAAGGATATTGACAATATCTGGTTTGTACTCAACAACTTATTATTTTGGGGATCAGGTATATTCTTTGACCTTTCGACCTTGACGGGAAAAGGTGCTCTTATAAAGTACTTTAATCCATTGGCGGGAATCTTTATGAATGCCAGAGATATACTGATTTATGGAAAACCTGTAGATAGCCAATTGTTGATGATTAATTTCGCCACAGCTCTGGTTTTTCTATTCATCGGACTTTGGATGTTTAAAAAATATAGTGCTAAAGCTCTAGAAAAATTATAAATGTAGTATGTCAGAAATAGCGATTCAACTCAAAAATATTAATAAGACGTACACTGTTCTGGATAAGAATAGTCAGAGCTTACGCGGCAAGATCATCTCACTGATTACACATACCAATAAAAGAGATATCAAGGCTCTGACTGACATTAATTTAGAAGTCAAGAAAGGAGAGTTTTTTGGGATAATGGGACATAATGGTTCGGGAAAATCTACCCTGCTGCGTATTATGGCTGGAGCATATCCTGCCGACAAAGGAGGGACTGTGAATATGTACGGTAGATATATGCTCCTCAGCCTGGGACTTGGATTCAATCCTCAATTGACAGCGAGAGAGAATATTTATCTAAATGCCTCCATCCTCGGATTGACCCTCAAACAAATCGGTCGAATTTTTCATGAGATTGTATCATTCGCCGAGTTAGACCAATTTGTAGATACGCAGGTGAAATATTTTTCAACAGGCATGGCAGCTCGTCTGAAGTTTTCGATTGCCGTGCATGCAGACGCCGATATCTTTCTGATGGACGAATTCTTTGGAGGAGTGGGAGATGCAGGATTCAAGGCAAAGTCCGAAGCCGTCTTTCACGAATCACTGGTCAAAGGAAGAACCATTGTACATGTAAGCCATTCTATCAAAACCATTGAAAAACATTGCCATCGTGTAATGCTACTGCACCAGGGAGAGATTGTGGGGATCGGCTCACCAGATGAAATCATTCCTGAATATCAGAAATTATCAAAGAAGGACAGGAATAAAAACCGCCTTAAGAAGAAAAGGTATAAATGAGTAGATGCGTGAATGGCAATTTACTCATTCAAGCATTTACCCATTTACACACTGTTTCCCCAAAAAAGAGAGTTTAGATATGCCCAAACACGGTGACTCCATAATCAATAAATACTTCGACCATGTCTATGTGCTGAATCTGAAGAAGCGTACAGATAGGAAGATTGCCATGCTCCAAAAATTGGGTCGGTTGGGAATTAAGGCTGAATTTGTGGAAGCCGTGGATGGTTATTCTGAACAAAGCCTGAATGAATATCAAACCTATCTGGACAAAGATCTTGGTAATCATCCTTTAGAAATTGCGCAGAAAAGGAAAATGATCCGGAGTGCTGGGGCGTGGGGGTATTTGAAAACTTATTGTGGAATTTTGCTAGATGCAAAGAGAAGGAACTTCAATCGCATATTATGCTTTGATGATGATGCTGTTTTTCACAATGATTTTGAAGATTTATTCAAACAAAGAATACAACTGATTCCGGAAGATTGGAAATTGCTTTATCTAGGTGCCAGCCAACATGTCCGAAAAATCCCTCAAGACTTAAGTTATTCTGATGCTAATAAATCTCAGTGGGACAATGACGAACCTTATTATTATCCCAAGACTACAGATGGTTCGTTTGCCATTGGAATAGATTGTTCGGTTTTCGATCTATTGTTGCGTGATGTGTTGAGGATGGATTGTTCTTTCGATTCAGGACCTTTGCGCACGATCATCAAACAATATCCGAAGAAATGCTTTGTTCTTAATCCGAACATCGTCATTGCGGATGTATCAGAAAGTGACATTCAGAGCGATCGAAATCAGGAAGAAGTATCAAAAAAGCTGGGATGGAATCTGGAGGAATACAGCTATCCATTTCAAAAAGATTTGGTCAGCGTCATTTTGCCAGTATACAATGGTGGATCGACCGTTGAAAAAGCAGTAAGGTCAATTTTATTGCAGACTTATTCGGAGTTGGAATTGATAATAGTAGATGATGCCAGTACCGACAATACGCAGGAGATTGTAAGACGAATAATGGATGAAGATAATCGAATCAGATTCATCTCATTTGAAGAAAACAAAGGAGTATATTCAGCCAGAAATGAGGCGATAAGAGCATCAAAAGGAGTAGCCATTGTCATTCAGGACGCAGATGATATTTCACTGAAACATAGAATCGAAAAACAGCTGATTCCGATTTATGAGAATGGAATGTTGTTTACGGTGGGAAGAATTTTTAGAAGCCGATGCGAAATAGAAGAGCTGGATGTATATGATCAGGAGGGGATGATGAATGTGGTGGAAAGTAAACGAGTGCAAAACAAACATGGCGGTTTTGATTATCAAGATCGACCCATTTTAGGTCTTCAAACGAGCATATTCAGAAAAAGTGTTTTCAGGAAATTTGGTTTATTTGATGAATTGCGTGTAGCAGGAGACTTATTATTTTTAGAGAGAATTTTATACCACCAGACCTACAATACATTTGATGATGAGGTCAATGGATATCAATTCATCAATAAAGGCTATCCGATATCAAATACATATCAACGGTTGGATGAAATTGTTTTGATTAGTGCCAAAATGAATGAAAATAATATTACCAATACTTTTCAAAACAAACAGGACGAATTGAGCAGGTTGAAGAAGATTAGCAGGGAAAAAATTATTTCGGGAGATTTTAGTATATATCCAAAACTGGATGAAAAATCCACTGATGAGATTCCTTCTGTTCGATTCAATACCACTACTATTGATACAGAAACTAACATTGATGAGGTAATCTTAAAATTGGAATCATCGTATTTAGTCGATTCAGATTTAAAAGAAGTGTATGATTCTCTGAGTTGGAAGATTACTGCTCCACTGCGTTGGATTGGAGAAAAAGTAAACCTCCTAATAAATAAAACTTAGCGAACCTCGCGACTTAGCGGTTAAAAATGTCAACATCCCCGATAACCCCATTCTCACTTAAAAAATGATTGCCCAAACTCCACTCATTACAGTCCTACTTTGTACCTACAATGATGAAGCATTCATAGCTGAGACGATACAAAGTATCCTGGATCAAACCTACAAAAACTTTGAATTCATAATCCTCAATGATGCCTCTACAGACGGCACCAAAGACATCATACTTTCATTTACTGATGATCGGATTCGATATTTGGAGCATGAAGAAAATAAGGGCTTGGAGGATGGTAAAAATTGGGGCATTGAAGAGGCAAAAGGCAAATATATTGCTTATATCGATGGTGATGATCTATCAGAGCCCGAACGCCTCAAGATTCAGGTAAAGCACATGGAGGAGCATCCAGAAGTTGGGATTTGTTCTACACGTAAAACCTTATTTGGTACAGTGAACAATACACCATCCCATGTCGAACACGACTTAAAAATACGTGCCAGAGCTTTGTTTGGGACACCAATGGAACATCCGAGTTGTATGATCAGGACTGAGGTCTTGAGGAAGCACAATATTAAATATCGAAAAGATTTTCCCGTAGCAGAAGATTTCCCGTTTATGATTGATGTAATGGAAGT
This sequence comes from Saprospiraceae bacterium, assembly GCA_965230575.1. GTDB lineage: Bacteria > Bacteroidota > Bacteroidia > Chitinophagales > Saprospiraceae > CAJXUU01. The sequence continues at coordinate 1,247,100 of OZ246013.1, read as the reverse complement.
TTCAAAGGCATATTGTATTCAAATTCCTCTAATCAAAAAACGGATACATGATCAAAGGATTTCGGTATTGAAGAAAAAAATACAGAATGAGAGTGCGGCCAGAGCTTCTCAAATGGGTTTTAGAGTATTACTAGGTGTAGAGGCGGGAGCAGAAGAGCGATTTGCATTCAAAAGATGTTTTTTCTCAAAATCTGAATTAGAAGACATTGCCACCCTTGAAAAATTGAAGGACAAAATACGGATGGAAGATTCATTATCAAGTCGCGATTTGGAATTTCGACAATTTGTAAATGACCTTATTTCATCTTCAATTTCTAAATTGATCACTCGACGGGAAGAAGCTGAAAAAAGCAATGCTTCAAATCCTTCATCCAAGACCAAGACCGATAACCCACTGCGATCTTTCATGAGTAGGGCATTAAAGAAAATACGAGGAAATTGATGATTTCAAAAAAGAAATTGCCTGTTCTGGGAATGGTGATTACTCAGAAAAACGAAGCTGCCATCTTGAATTACAATATTGCGTATCATCGATATATGGGGGTCAGTCACTTTTATATTTACGACGATGGATCCTCGGACGATTCTATGGATACGGTACCAGACAGAGAGGGGATATTTAAGTTTTATGAGACTGACTTTTCCAATATTTCTGCTGCGATGGAAACGGTGAAACAAAAAGCACTTGGTGGAAATTGGATTGGGCGTCAGATTCTGAATACTTACAATGCCTTGAAATTGGCTAAAGGACACGGCGTCGATTGGCTTTTTTTTATTGATGCGGACGAACTGGTTTACTTGGGTAGCCAGAAAGAAAACTCATTTCTTCAAGTCTTTATGGATATAGAGGAGGATGTAGAAGTGGTTCATATTAGTGAGGTGTTGGAGGTCGCCCAAAATGCTGGGAACAATAAAAATGTTTTCAGTTCAGCGACCCACTTCAAAACAATCGAATATGACAATACCAAAGAAAGAAAGATTCCAAACCCTATGACAGGCGAGATATTTACCCTGAAAGGATTTCTCGGCCATCACGATGGTAAGCAGGTAGCGAGAGTGGATGCTGATCTTATACCAACAAGTTCTCATATTTTTAAGAGGCGAAATAGGGAGATACCTACGAGAGTGCAAATAGGGAGCTTGCTGCATTATCATGGTTGTAGCTTCGACGATTTTATAAATAAGAATAGTATTCCTCATCCGAGTCATTTTGTATTTGGTGGAGAGGTGCCGTACTACCCAAAATTATTTTGGAGAGAATTGGTTCAGAAATCTGGCATGTCGAAAGTAGAACTGCAAGCATATTTTGAAAAATGGATTATGATTTCGGATGGTGAATTAAAGCAGTTGTTAGAAGAATCCAAATATGGAAATCCCGTTCTTATAGAATGGACAGCTATTTCAGAAATTTGGGAGGAGATCACCAATAGAAATTTTGTCAACGCTAATTTTAAAGCATAAATTTTGAATTTCGATTCCATATTGATCATCACTTATGGCAGGAGTGGGTCTACACTTCTTCAAGGCATTATGAATAGCCATGATGAAGTTTTGGTGAGAGGAGAAAATTTCAATTTTTGTCAAGGCCTTTATCAATCGCATAATGCTTTGACCAAAACCAAAAAACATAAACTGGGTACAGTACCAACAAATCCATTTTTTGGCTCAGTGTATTTCGATGAAGCGTATTTCCTGTCGATGGCACGAAAAATGGTAAAAAATTTATTGTTTGGAGATCAAATTGGCAACGAAAAAATAAAGTGCTACGGATTTAAGGAGATTCGATATGAAAAAAATCCATTGATGCTCGAAGGATATTTGGAATTTTTAAAACTGGTATTTCCAAATCCGGCATTTGTAATTAATACTCGTAATAAGGAAGATGTCCTCAAAAGTCGGGAAAAAAATGAGTGGCGAGGAAAAAGATCAATGGAGTCTCTAGAAAAAACAGAAAAGGCATTTTTCGATTTCAGGGACAAAAATCTGGATTGTACTTTTCACATCACATACGAAGATGTAGTGGGTAAAACGGAAAGACTTTCCCTTCTTCATTCATTTTTGGGTCTTCCCTATTCGGATGAAGAAATAAATAAGGTGATGTCGATTCAACACAGCAATACTAATCAGCGTGAAAAATCTAATTTGCAAAACCCTTCCAAACAAGACTTCAGAATTGTTTCTTTTGAAGACAGACATATAGCTCAATTGGAAAAGGAGCTTCGTCTTAGGGAACAAAACATTTCAAGTATGGAGACATTCTCTATTCGAAAGTTTTTAGGTTCGTTATTTTCTTTTCGAAAGCGCAAGTAAATATTAAATGAAAATAAATCTTACAATTAAGATCTAAATGAGGAGCGATATCAAATCCATTTTGATTGATGAGTACAAAACTATTTTTTCTGTATTCTCAAAAAATGCCTGTACTTCAATGAAGGCACATCTTGTCAAAACATTAGATCTTCCTCAGTCTATTATCTATCCTGAAGATGTTCATGGTCCAGGAGTGTATGATTATCCGACGGTAATAGATGAAGAACTTGTCTCAACATATAAATCCTACTTGAGATTTTGTATCATAAGAAACCCATGGAGCCGTTTGTTGTCATGTTATAAAAACAAAGTCAGAGGGCCAGAAGTAAACAACCACATATACAAAAATGGTGTAAATGCAAATTTTGCAAAAATCAGCAACGAATTTAAAGGTGGGATGTCATTTGCAGATTTTGTAGAATTGGTTTGTACGATTCCAGATTCAATAGCGGATAGGCATTTTCGATCTCAACTGTATGATATGGTGACTGAGACAGGTGAATTAAGAATAAACTATATCGCCAAGCTCGAAAATTTGAACCAACACCTGGATGAAATTCATCAGCTAACAGGTATGCCATTTGATGACTTTCCAAGGTTAAACAAGACTTCAAAAAAACAGGCCTATACTGACTTTTATACTCCAGACCTAATTGAAAAAGTAAGTGAAAGATTCAAGGGAGATATAGAATTGTTTGATTATCAATATGGAAAAGAGGATGACTTTAGCTCTGGACAAGTTGATGATAAAAAACAGAAGGAAATTTTGATTTCATCGTTTTGCACCGAAGTCTTGAATGAAAAGTCCAGAAAGGAGGAACTTAAGAAACAAAAGCACGATGCTGGATCAGGAAAGATCTTTTGTATCGGATTGAATAAAACAGGTACGCGGTCTATAAGTGCAGCATTGAATATTATGAAGCTTAGATCTGCGCACCATCATGTACCTCAGGGGCGAATTGGAGAAATATTTAAGTACAATCTTGAAAAGAATCAGAAAATATTAACTGGCCTGGAGGGCTATACTGCTTATTCGGATTGGATAGATATGGAAGGGACCAACAATGAATATTTCAAAATAATGGACCAGCAATATCCAGACAGCAAATTTATCTATACCGATCGTGGTCTGGAAAGTTGGATAGAAAGCAGGATCAAGCATGTAAAGAAAATAGACAAGCTGGGTGCCTACCAAAAAGCGTATCCAAAATCTATCTGGTACAATATGGACACAGAAGCCTGGCGTGCAGAGTATCAAAGACATAAAAAAGATGTATTGGATTATTTCAAAGGCAGAGAAAGTGATCTGTTGATGTTCAATGTTTTGGAGGGAGATGGGTGGAAAAAGTTGTGTTCTTTCCTTCAAGTGCCTATTCCAAATCGTCAATTTCCAGTAAAAGGAAAATCAGCCTACACAAAAAAGACTTTTATTCCGTTGCATTTTGTGAAGGAGAATATATTTATCCATCAGCGAAGGACTATTTTTTGTTTTATTCCTGGTGGCGCCAATTTATACATCAAGGCAAGTCTGATTTCATATCTCGAACAAAAGAAAAATTTTGATTTTCCAAATAACAGTGACCTTGTAAATGATTTTCATTTTCCCGCGTTCACAAAACCCTTTTCAAACCCTTCATTCAAGAAACATTTCAGGTTTACGATTATAAGAAATCCTTGGGATCGATTGGCAGCATGCTACAACGAAATGATTTGTTCGGAAGAATTACCCGATCGGTTTTTTCAATTGGGTGCTGAAGAATCCTTTAATGAATTTGATGATTTGTTTCGAAGAGATATGCCTTTTCAGGAGTTTATTGAGAAGGTGTGTTCAACACCAGAATCCAAAACCAATAAGCATTTGAGTTCGCAGATTTATCAATTGACGACATCGACTGGAGAATTACGGGTCAATTATATAGGATATTATGAGCGATTGGCCGAAGCATCTGCAGACCTATATGAACACACTCAATTGTCATTGCATGAAGTACCGCTTTCGCAAGGAAGGATAGATGATACATCCTATACCGAGTTTTATACCGAAGAACTTCAAGATAAGGTTAGACATAAATTTGCTGATGATATTGAATTGTTTGGGTATGAATTTGGAGTGCCGCTTGAAAAAAGGGCTGTTGATTTTGTCACAGAAGAATTCCTCACAAGGTTTGAGAGCAAAAAAGGCTATGTTGATATTCTTAAAGAAAAAAACAAGAGCCTCAATCAACAATTGGCGAAAACCAATAAAGAAAAGAATCAATTCAAGGAACAATTGAGTCGAAAGGAATATGAATTTGATGTTGTCAAAAGGGGAGGTAAATTGTCCGACTATAAGCAAGAGTTTGATGAAATTCAGGATTCTTTGTCTTGGAAGGTAACTGCACCTCTGCGCTATATTGGCGGGATAGCTACCAGGGTATTATCAAAGAAGTAGGTCATTTCAGCCAAGGAGCAAATTATTTATTAGTCAAAACAAATGAAGGATACTAAAAAAAATAAACGAAAAGGCTATCGAATAAATAAAAACATCCTTATCGAGGATTTTAAATCAATCTATTTTTTTATTCCTAAAAACGGATGTACCAGTTTCAAAACAGCCATCTTTAATTTTGTAGGGGATAAAGATTTTGAAGATACTGTTCATAAATTTGACTTTCCATTTGTTCAATTTGAACAACTAAATACAGACTATACGGATTACTTCAAGTTTGCCTTTGTTCGAAACCCCTGGAATCGTATTGTTTCTTGTTTTAAGGGCAAAATCCGCTCATCTGATGTCACCAATAAAAATTTTAAAAACGGAGTAGCCCGAATCTTTTTAAAATATGGACAGTTATTTTACGGAGATATGCCATTCGACAAGTTTGTAGATGCTGTGTGTTCTATTCCTCATTCCAAGGCCAATCCACATTTTATTTCTCAGCTTTATCGATTGACAGATAATGCTGGAAATATTCTACCCAACTATATTGGCCGTCTGGAAAATGTCAAAACAGCCATTGACGAAATTTATCAAACTACTGGCCTCTCGCTTTCAAATATGGGCCATGAAAATAAGTCTCGAATCAGCGATTCGTACATCAAATATTACGATGAGCACTTAAAGGAAAAAGTACGAGAAAAATTTGCAGGAGATATAGAAATCTTCGGATATGAATTTGAACCGGATCAGAGTTTGGAGCCTATTGGTTTTGTAGATGAGGCCTTTCGAAATCGATTGGCGAAATCTAAATATATTGATCCTATCATTCGGGAAAAAATAAATAGCTAAAGTTAAATCGAATTGTTTTTGAGTCTATGCATGTATGCTAAATGTTGATTTTAACCACAAGAAACCTAAAGAAATCACAAAGAATCAGCAATCGTAAGATTTAGGATTTCGCCTCAAAAAAGTAAGAAAAAACCTAATGAATTTTCAATCCATACTTATTATTACATATGGTAGAAGTGGCTCTACCTTGCTTCAGGGAATTCTGAATAGTCATGAAGAAGTATTGGTACGTGGTGAAAATTACAACTTTTGCTTTCATCTTTATCAGGGATATACTGCTTTGAAAAAGACAAAAAAAGAAGTTCCGCAATTGCTTCCCAAAGAGCCATTTTTCGGTAATTCGCATTTGGACGAAGATCACTTTCTGACCAATACTCGGGAAACAGTAAAGAGAGTTCTACTTGGAGATCAGATAGAAAATGACAAAATAAGAGCTTTTGGATTTAAAGAAATTCGCTACGAAGGGGTGTTGGACAATCTTCAGGAATATTTGGAATTTTTGCAACTCATATTTCCGAATCCGGTTTTTGTTTTTAATACACGAGACAAGGAGGCGGTTGTAAGAAGCAGATTGAATGTCCGATGGATTAAAGAAAGAGATTTTCAAAAGACGTTGGATACAATTACCAGGGTCGAATCGATTTTTGCAGAATTTGTCAAAAAGAACCCTGCAAATTCTTTTCATATCACTTATGAGGAGGTGGTAGCGAAATCTGATAAGCTACGGGCAATGCATTCTTTCATTGGATTGGAATATTCTGAATCAAGGATGGATAGTGTCTTGGGAGAGATGCATAGTTATTCTCCATTGCAGACGGAGATTAGGGAGAAAAAGATTGAAAAGCCAATCAGAGAAAATCAAACGTCTTCAGAAAATCCGTTGGTCACGGTCTTGCTGTGTACCTATAATGATGAGGCATTCTTAGGAGAGTCTATCCAAAGCATCTTGGACCAAACCTATGAAAATTTTGAATTCATCATTCTGAATGACGGCTCTACCGATAATACAAAACAAATTATTCAGTCCTTTGATGATCCGCGAATTCGATACCTGGAACACGAGAAAAATAAGGGCCTGGAGGATTCGAAAAACTGGGGTATAGAAGAGGCCCAGGGAAAATATATCGCCTATATCGATGGTGACGACCTGGCACTTACAGACAGACTGAGTACTCAGGTGAGGTACATGGAGCAGAATCCGGAAGTGGGACTATGCGCTTCGGCAGTTGCCGTATTTGGAACTAAATCCAGCTACTATCATTCAGCAGAGACAGATCTCGAAATTCGATGCAGGACATTGGTTGGGACTCCGCTGAATCACCCTTCATGCATGATTCGCACATCGGTGCTGATGGAAAATAATATTCGATATAGTAAAGATTTTCCTGCAGCCGAAGACCATCCTTTCATGTTAGAATTATTGAAGGTTACCAGAGCCTATTGTTTTCCAAAGGTGCTAGTAAGATATCGTTGGCATGATCAAAATATTTCTGTAACCAAGCGAGCAATACAAAAGAAAAGTGCGGAAAGAGCCAGAGACTTATCATTTAAAGAGCTGGCCGGTATAGATGTTACAGAAAAGGAAAAAGAAGTGTTTGTTGATTTTTGGAGAGGTAATTGCGAACCTTCTCAGCTTGAAATCCTGGAGACTCTAAAGGATAAAATTTACATTGACACGAATCTGAGTGAGAAGGATTCTGAATTCAGATATTATCTAAAAAATGAATTGCAGAATACAATATCTGCATTGTACAAAACATTGAAGGGCTACCAACAGGTCGTAGTGGATAAGGACCAGGAGATATCTCGATTGGAAGAGGAAAAGGAATCGTTGCGAATATCGCTTCATAGTTCAAATTTTGAGCTAAATAGTATAATGCGATCAATAAGTTGGAGATTGACCCGCCCTATCAGATGGTTAGGTGTTGCGCTTTTTCGATTAAAAGCCCGGAAATGAAAGGCCACTTTAGGTTGTAATCAAAACAGGTTTTCTTAGGCTTATATGCATAGTAAAGCAGGTACATGGAAAAGAATGATGTAAACAAAGAATCGGCAGCCCTGAATTTTCAATCGATTCTGATTATAACCTATGGCAGAAGTGGTTCGACACTGTTGCAAGGCGTATTGAACAGTATTGATGGTGTGGTCATAAGAGGTGAGAATTATAATATGTGCTATCACCTATTCGAGGGGTATCGGTCTATCCTTAAGTCAAAAGAACAACCGCATAAAAATGCTCAAAGCTCATTTTATGGATCTGACCTTATGGATGTGAGTTATTATCTAAAGCAGATGGAAGAAACGGTGAAAAATCTATTGCTATCTGATAAGAAAACAGAAGATTCTGTCAGAAGCTATGGATTTAAAGAAATTCGTTACGGAAATCATTTGAATGTATTACCTGAGTTTCTGGACTTCCTTCAAAAGATATTTCCAAATTGTTGTTTCGTTTTCAATACCAGAAACAAAGAAGATGTAATTAAAAGTTGGATCCATTTGAAGTGGAAAAAGGAAACAGAAACAAAGCAAGTGCTAAAGACATTTCAAAATATTGAAAATGTATTTCTCGATTACGCAGAATCACATAGTGATCGTTCATTCCATATCACTTATGAAGATGTTGTTGGTAAAAAAGAGAGGCTCAAAGAATTGTTTTCCTTTTTAGGTGCGATGTATGACGAAAAGAAAATTAATTCAGTATTAAAACTCAGACATAGTCACAGACCCAACCAAAAGCATATAAAAAAGCTGACTTCAGGGCAGACTAAAAAGTCAAGTATAATGAGTAAGTTTTTCAAAAATAGAATCAATGATTAATTCCGTCCAAGATTCCTATAAATTCCTAACAAAATGATGATTACAATGATGCCTTCAAGTGGATGCATGATGTGAAAATAGAGCTCTCCAACCTTGTCATAAGACCAAAATGATGGAGGTACTTTTTTCATCAAAGTAATGCTGGCCATCGTCCCATCTTCATTTGGGTAGATCGAAACTGTCCCAATTAAAATTAAAAATCCTGTTGCTAATTTAATACCCGCTCCAAAAAGAAGCGCATTACTTTTGTACCATGGTTTTGAATGGACAATACTTTTTATTTCACAAAACCAGATCAATAATAATCCCAACACTGCTCCCAGCAAGTCTGTAACCACATCATTAAAATCCAGGTATCCAGTAGCCGTAGGATTGAGATAAAAGTATTGATAAGCCTCATCCAAACTTCCTAATATTGTCGCTCCGAATAATGTGGAGTTATAATTTAATGTCAGTGGAAAGAGCAGAATGGCCATTAATGCATATTGTGGAAAATGAGCTGATTCGGTAGCTAAAACAAACAAGGTATTATATACTATTACAATTAAAACCAAAGTGACAAAAAGATATATCAGCTTGGATCTTCTTTGTTTTCCATTGATCAAATTTCTGGCTAATAAATATAGGAAAAGAGATAATCCGATCATTGAGACAGCCAAAACTGTAGAATTAAGAATCGACCTGGATAAATCCCCAAATATATCATTCATTATAAATCGACCGACAATTTCATGAGGCAAGACCACAAGTAAAAAATAAGAGAAAAGAATTGCCAGATTTATGCTTCTATTATTACGTAACCAATCTATAAATCTTAGCATTACTTATTTATTACGTGTTCTTCTTTTTTGTGTCGACCAAATTTTAGATATGCGCATAGCTATTTTTATCAGGTAAATTGCGGACATGATTATTGAGGATTGTAAGATATATTTTAAAACTCAATTTGGAAACTTTTCATACATAGAGTCGAGAAAGAGAAATTCTCTAGATTCCAATTTATATTTGATAGAATAGAATGACCTATTCTCACAAACTGCCATATCATTACAAGCTTAAGTATCAAAAGAATTTTAATATTCTGGTAGAGGAATATAAGGTCATCTATTTCAATACACAAAAAAATGCCAATTCAACTTTGAAGTCGCAATTTGTTGAAATTCTGAACCTGCCCAAAACAGAAAAATATCCTGACGATATACATTACAATTATAATTTTCCGACAGCATTCCAACATGAATTGACATCCAAATACAATGACTTTCTCAAATTTTCAGTACTCAGAAATCCGTGGGAGAGATTGGCTTCATGCTACAACAATAAAATTCGACAAAAGAGTCGTACAGGCAAGGATTATATTTTGGAATGCAGCCCAAAATTGAAAATTGGGATGTCCTTTGAGGAATTCGTAAATGTGATATGTGAAATCCCTGATTCTGAATCGGATTTTCATTTTTGTTCGCAGATTTATTTAATGCTCTATCCTGATGGAATGTTTCCGATGAATTATCTGTGTAATATCGAACGCTTGGATTTTCACTTGCAAGAAATTCGGAGTATATCAGGTCTGCCGTTTGACGATTTGCCCAAAATAAACAGCAGCGCAAAATCAGATTATCAATCAATGTATACTCCATCAATGATAGAAAAAGTGGGTAAACGATATGAGGCAGATATTGAATTTTTCAGATTTGAATTTGGAAAAATGAATGATCAATTTTCGTTTGGAGAAGTTTCGGATCAATGGTTACAATGGATAATGGAGCATTCGTTAATGATATCTCTTTTGAAAGAAAAAAACCGAGAACTTAATCAGACAGTTTTGCTTAAGTACATTCAGACCAAGGAATTAAATGACCTGAAGAGAGAGATAGATGTTTTGAAAAACGAGGTGAAGAATTTCGAAGATTCGCTATCATGGAAAATCACAAAACCATTGAGAAGTATTAGTTCTATATTCAATAAAAAGTGAGTAATCTATTTCATCATAAGGTTTCTTTTTCCAATACTTACAAGGTTTTTCTAAAGCCTGAATTGGGCAACTACACCTACATTTTTATTGGCAGGGATTTGTCAATGAAGAAGATAGAAGAAGAATTGAAAAACAATGAATCGAATGGAGGGATTGGAGGGTTGAATAAAGTCTTTAGAGAAAATAGAATTGTTTCTATTGGTTTGTTGAAAGCCAAAAATGTAACTGCCTTTGAACGGGAGATTCCATTGCTTGAAAAAAAGATAGATTTTGAGAAATCTCATTTTGCCGTCTTATTGGATTATGAATTGCCTGCGAGATATATCTCTGCTGAGAACCGACCATCTGAAGAGTCGTTTCTGATTTCGCCGGAGAAGTTTATTCAGTTTTATAATGCTGATATAGATACTGGACTTTGTTATCATTTGATGTTGGAATCGATAGATCATAGAAATGAGGTCGAACAATTATTGGTGCATCAAATTGGTCATCCGAATCCAACCATTGGCGAGTTGAAAAATCGGCCTGAAAGTGCCGAGGTCATCATTCCGCATCGAGGAAAGAAAGAAGATTTGGATGATCTTAAATCGGCTCTTTGGTATTTAGAAAAGCAAAGCACATCTGCCAATAAGATATCTGTTTGCTTCGATGAATGGGTTACTGAGCATCATTTTAAACTGGTTGATGAGAATGCCGGGGTTGGATTTTTTGCCAATTTTCCTTCCGGAGTAGGACCCTATGCTTCAAGAGATAAATTGGCAAGAGCAACTGTAGAAGATGTGATCGTTTTTCATGATTCGGATGATGTATCTACGGCAGATCGAATTGCAATTCAGACGAATGTTTTGAAAAACGAAAATCTGGATGCAATAGGTAGCCATGAATTGAGAGTCAATAAGATTGACAAAAAGATAGAGGCAGTTCGTTTTCCAATAGACGTCATAGGCTTGGAGAAGAAAGAGGAGTGGCATTCGATTTTCTTTCCTACTACAGCTATTAAGAAATCTGCCTACTTAAAAACGGGCGGGTTATCCACCGTGAGAAGGCACAGTTCGGATAGTCAGTTTTACTGGCGTGCTCATTTCTTTTTGAATATTCAAAATGTGGATGAATTCCTCTACATAAGAGTAAAACGGGAGGATTCTTTGACTACAGCTTCTTCCACAGCATTGGGCTCTATCGTAAGAGAACGGTTAAGAAGACAATGGCGCATGGATTTTCTCAAAATCAGGAATCGAAATATTAGTCTACGCGAATCTACCTTGTTGGATGAATATAATGTGGCAGACATCAATCTAATTTCACTTGAAGAGCAACATCGAGAATTGATTTTGAGTTGGCAGGAAGTGAATGAGAAAATGATAAAAAATAGTTTTACAAACGATTTCAAAACCCCTGACTTTCCAGATGAAAAGGATATTTTGGAAGAACGCATATTGGATTACAAATTGGTCAAAGAACCCGGAGTGGCAGAATTGAAGAAATCATTTTCCTGGCGTATTGGATGGGCGATAACAAGGGTGATAAAGAAATTGTTTGGATGGCTGCCGTACGTAAAAAATCGATTATAAAAATTGGGAAATACTAAAGGGGAAATATCAAATCAACTGGATAAGGCCTGTAATCTCATTCAATCTCTTGCAGATGAAAAGTTGGATTGGATTACGACGTACTTAAGCCCACTTACAAAAGAACGTATTTTGGATGATTGTTTTATAGTTGCCAAACTGGCTAAGAATCAAGAAGCCAAAATATTAGAAATGGGCTCTGCCCCTTTTTATACCGCATTGACCTTAAAGAAAATGGGGTATGATCTTATTTGTACAGATATCAATCCAGATCGATTTGGAAGTTTGCTTGAAAAGATAAATTTGGAGGTGATCCAATGTGATTTTGAAAAAGAAAAGCTTCCATTCGCAGATAATAGTTTTGACGTAATCTTACTTTCTGAAGTTTTTGAACATTTGCGAATTGATTTGATTTTTACCACCTCAGAAATTCGCAGAGTGTTGAAGCCTGGTGGAAAACTTATACTGTCTTCACCAAATTTCTTTGAATATCGCAGATTCAAAAAACTCTTTTTTAAAGGCAAAACATCGGATATATATAACGCCTATCACAAGCTTCAAGATATTGGCCACATGGGCCATGCCCGCGAATATACCCGAAACGATGTGATTTTATTTCTGGAAAAAATGAAATTTGATATCCATGATTCATTTTATCGTGGTATAGACCCCAAAAGGCAAAATGGATCATCGCAAATCACTATTCATTATGCACAAAGACTCTTTCCTTTTCTAAGAAGGTGGTTCGTAGTTATTGGTTTAAAACCTTTTGATAGGTGATCAATGAAATGTTTCTGAGGTAGGCCCTTATTTATCTTCATTCTGTTCTTTTCACATTCCGCTCCTTATTCTCTCCTAGTCAATTAGCCCACAGCCAACCTTCACTCATTACTTTCCCTATAATTTCGTCAGGTCTTGCTCCGATAAATAATATTAAAATACTGCCCTCCATTCTTAGTGGTCTTCCCAAACTTCACTCGGGAATATTCCTCATATCCATTTGAATTCATAAACTTATTGATGTCATCAAGTTGGCAACAGTTTTCATATGCTTCGAAATCGGCAACTTCAGTATTTATGAATTTAAAATTTTTCAACAAATCCAATCCTCCCATTAAGACCAATAGTTCGGAGCCCTGGGTATCCAGAACCAATCCTTGATATTTAGTGTGATCAATATTTTTTTCCCGAAACAAGGTAGACAGCGTAATACTTTTCAACGAAATTGTGCGGTCATAAAAAACACTGGGCCAAACTTCCCGGTGCTTTTTCAAGTCAAAAATTGAAGAAGATGCACCGTTGTTATTTGCTATGTGAAATTCATAGGATTTTTGATCTTCATCCGTGATCAAAGCTTGGATTGCCTTTTGTTTTTTGTAAGACGCTATGTTTTTGGTCAATTGATCAAAGAGTTCGGGTATGGGCTCAATCCAAAGTACATCCAGGTCATATTTGTCGTACTTATCTCTTTCCTGTCCCCGATTGGCACCTACATGGACAATTCCTGAAATACTCTTCAATAATATCTTTTCTTTGTATTGTCCAATAACCCTGCTTGGATATCTCTTGATTTTTCTCCATTTGAAAGATTTCATGTAATAAGCAGACTTCGGTTTAATTTATAATTTTGTGATCAACAAAATTCCTAAGACAAAGTAAAACATTTAATCAACAAATTTTCATGAATGATTTTATTATAAAATGGATACTGCCTCTATTGGCAAAGAGAGGATTTGTTCTTCAGAAAGAAATGCCAAAAAAGAAGTTGATACAGTTTATTGAAAGTCTTCATCCCCGCCAGACCCAATTTGAATTAATTCGATTGGGACCCAATAAAGATGGCGGATATTTAGTGCCTGATTGTTTGAATGGTATAGAAGCATGTTTTTCACCAGGAGTGGCTCAAGTGAGTGAATTTGAACTAGATTGCCTAAACCGAGGAATGAAAGTATTTATGGCTGACAAATCTATAGAGACTCCAAATTGGGATGTACCTGAAGAAAAATATTCCTTTCAGAAAAAATTTGTGGGCAGCACCAATAACGAAGAATTCATGACAATGGATGATTGGTTTAGGTCTGCTGGTCTGTCAAATGATGTTGATTTACTTTTGCAAATGGATATAGAAGGAGGAGAATACAATGTCATCCACAATATGTCCGATGAATTGATGAATAGGTTTAGGATTATGGTTATTGAATTTCATAAGTTGCATTCCCTTTGGAATAGAGGATTTTTTGATATTGCAGAATCAGCAATAAACAAAATCTTGCAAACTCATATATGTGTACACTTGCATCCAAATAATTATAAAGGTGCAAAAGATTCAGTTTATTCCGTCTTGGATGTAGATATTCCAAAGATTTTGGAAATTACCTTCATTCGAAAAGACGTTGCAAAAATCATAGGCTATCAAACTCAATTTCCACATCCACTTGACTTCGACAATACTAGAAAAGAACATTTTTCGCTGCCTCAAAATTGGTATCACTCCAAATCAAGATAGAGCTAAATATTATGCTAGAATTAATACCTACAGGAGGACTTTGTAATAAGCTGAGGGCGATTGATTCCGCGATATCCTTTTGTTCGACTCATGATATTCCATTAAAAGTATATTGGATTAGAGATAAAAAACTGATCAATTGTCAATTTCGAGATCTTTTTGAACCAATACCTAATTTGAATTTAATTGAAATGGATGATCTGCCCTTTAAGCTACGGAAAGGGGATTGGAGAAATCTGTATATTCCAAATCTTTTGAAAAAGCTACCCAATTACGGAACGGTATTTAAGCGATGGGAAATAAAAGACTTCAACAATCAGGGAGGTGATTTCAAGCAACTGTATGATAAGCATAATCGACATCTTATATTTTTTACTTTTTCTCGGTTTTTCAGAACAGAAAGGGAGTTCGAAATCTTTAAGCCAAAGCCTTTTATTCAAAATATGATTAGGGAAGAAACTAAAACTTTTGACCAATTTACGATTGGTATTCATATCCGACGGACGGACCATAGGATAGCCATAAAAAACAGTCCGATTGAGTTTTTTGAAAAGAATATTGAAGCAGAAATATCAAAAAATGATAGGATGAATTTTTATTTGGCTTCCGATTGCGCTGATTCAAAAATGAAATTGAAGGATAAGTATGGCGACAGACTTCAAACCAATTTTGAGTCAGGTGATCGAACATCATTACAAGGAATGTACCGAGCTATTACTGAATTATATGCACTGGCTTCTACTTCAAAAGTTTATGGCTCTACAGGAAGTTCATTTTCTACAACGGCCTGTTCAATTGGGAATATTGAGCAGATCATTTTAGATACTGTTTAAAACTCATAACCATATAATTCAATTTCTCTATAAAAAAGTTTTTTTATTAATTCGACAGATCTTTTGTCAAGAACATTTCTATAATCATGCACTTTGCGACTATTACCTTTGGCCCTGTATTTTATTAGTTGAAATGGTTCTGGAAGATTTAATTGATTAGAAATGTCTTTTTCAAAAAAAGGGAGGTCTTCATATTTATAGACTTTATCGATCAAAAGGAATTTTCCAGTAGAATACAAATCAAATGAGTACAGAGGATCTAAACCACCATCTAAAATGAAATCAGAGAAATTTTTGTACTTCTCATTGGCTTTTCTCCAATAATAATACGAAACAGCCTTGTCAAATGGATTTCGTTCAATTGTAAATTTGAAGTAAGAATTCCATATTTTTTCTGGTAATAAGTCAATGATTTCTTTAGTAGGAATATGGTTATAGAATCTATAAGGTTTTTCACCATTTTTAAGATAATTGCGCCATTGTTTCAAAGTCCACTTTATTCTTGCTTTATGATAATTTTGAGGACCTAAAAACCCCAAACTTTGCCTCACTCTTTCATCTTCTTCTGTAATAGGTGTAATTACATCTTTTGAACCACAAAATTTACTTAGCGAAATTTCGATTGAAGTGCCTGCAGTTTTTCGATTTTTAATGAATATAAACTTATGTTTATGAGAAATTATCATCTTATTCTCTCCAATTGTTCAGTTTTAAAAGTATTTCAATTTGAGTTTCTAATTTTATAATTAAAAAAAAATTATTACGTCTCAAATATCTAAAATATGAAGAGTAATATGACATTTTGATATGAGGAGATCTAAACAAATTAATTTCATAGGAATTGGTGCTCAAAAATCAGGAACATCCTGGTTGTATCACAACATTAAAAAACTACCAGATTTTACGCTCTTACCTATAAAAGAACTCCACTATTTTGATCGTTATCCAAAATATTTATCTTCTACAGCATTAAACAATAAATCGCTATTCGAAAGAATAAATGATCCAAGCTGGCGGTTTCAATTTAGAATTCACTTCTTGAGAAGATTATCCAGGAAAAAGTGGTCAGAAATTAGATGGTTGATAAAATATTTTTTTACAGATTCCAATGATAATTGGTACTTGTCTCTTTATAAAGAATGTGATGCGCTAAATGGAGAAATAACTCCAAGCTACAGTATGCTTTCCGTACCAGATATTCAAAAAATGTATCATTTGGCACCGCATGCGAAGTTGATACTACTATTACGTAATCCAATACATAGAGCATGGTCTCAATATCTGCACGAGAGGCGAACATTAAAGAATTATACATCAAAGTCAATAAATCCAAAAGATGTCATTCAATTTGTAGATTCAGAAAAACAATCAATTCGTTCAGATTATGAAAGGACTATAAAGAACTACTTGTCCGTATATCCTAGCTCACAAATATTGATTGGATTTTTTGATGCTATTGTACACGATCCACATCAATTAATGGAGTCTATAGTCGATTTTATTGGTGGCGATTCCTCACAAATCTCCAGGCATTTGAATCTGAGTAAAAAATTTAATGTCAATTCTAAGATTGAAATGCCTAATGAAGTTTTAGAATTTTTAAAAATGAAATACAAAGAACCTATCAAAAGATTGGCATCGACTTATGGAAGTTATTTTGAGGTATGGGAAAAAGAACTAAATGGCTTAAAGAGAATAGATAAGTCAAAGCTGGCAGCAACAATGACGATAGGTCAGGCAAGTAAGGCATAAATCACTTCAATATGACCAAATTACGTGGTATGAAAATCACACTGAGTTTTTATTTGAAGATTACTCTAAGAACTAAAGTCATATTCTTTTCAGATACTTACGCTTTTGCGTAATTTGCGGATTATTGAAAAATCAACTATGCGCATTGCTTTTTTAGCTGACCCTTTGGACCGCCAGTATGGAGGCATTCATGTCTACACCAAAGAACTACTCAAGGCACTTTCTAAGCTTGATAAAAAGAATGAATACATTGTTGTCAGAAGCGAATCAAAGAATGAGTTTGAGGGTATGGAAGAAATAGCCGTACCTTATTCTTCTTTTCCTGGATATCGTTTTTGGAGGTTGTTTTTCCAATTGCCAAAAATACTGAAGAAAAAAGGAGTGGATATTGTAGTCGAACCAGCACATTTTGGCCCTTTTAATTTGCCAAAAAGAATAAAACGAATAACTGTTATCCATGATATGACCGTTTTTTTATATCCTGAACTTCATGTGTTTTCCAGTGCATATTTGCAGAGAAAATTATTACCAAGAATATTGAAGAAATCAAATCACATTGTCACCAATTCAGAAAGCACTTCAAGAGATGTAATCAAATTTTTTCCTTTTGTTAAAAATAAGATAACCTCAATATTATTAGGAAAAGATGAGTCATTCAAGCCTCAAAAAAGCAGCGAAATATTAAAAACCTATAATATTAGACAACCCTATATCCTGTTTGTTGGAACATTGGAGCCACGTAAGAATGTATCTACTTTGATCAAAGCTTTCGATAAATTCAAAAAAGATACTGAGAAAGCACATCAATTGGTTTTGATCGGTAAAAAAGGATGGAAGTCGAAAGAAATCTTTAGGGTTATTAATAATTCGCCGTATAATAATGAAATCGTAAGTGTAGGATATGCCCCTAAAAATGAATTGCCTGTTTTTTATAGTGAGGCAGAAATATTTGTCTATCCTTCCATCTACGAGGGTTTTGGATTGCCTGTATTAGAATCAATGGCTTGTGGCACGCCAGTCATCACTTCAGAAGTTTCGGGTATGCCAGAAGTTGGTGGATCTGCAGTACAATATGTGAATCCCAATAATGTTTCCGATCTTGCGCAACTTATTACCAAACTATGCTCAGAGTCGGAGATTAGAAAAAAATATGGTCAAATGGGAATAAGCCAAGCTGCTAAGTTCAGCTGGGAAAAAACTGCAAAAGAATACATTACCCTTTTTGAAACCATGAGTTAAAACAATATGTCATTCAACAAATCCAATATACTCATTATCCTGCCTGCCTACAATGAAGGCGAGGTTATTGAAAAAGTGTTGCTGGAAATCCAAGAGCAGGGATATCCAAATATATGTCTGGTGGATGATGGGAGTTTGGATAATACAAGAGATATTGCCCAAAGACTTAAGGTTAAGATACTCACTCATCCAATAAACAGAGGTGCGGGCGCAGCGATTCAAACCGGGATCATTTACGCCAGAAATGAAGGATTTGAATATGCCATATTGATTGATAGTGATGGACAGCACCTTCCAGAGGATATTGAAAATCTCTACAATAAGATGCAAGAAAAAAATGCAGATATTGTTATTGGGAATCGATTTGACAATACTGAAAATCATGTGCCAAAACGACGAATAACTTACAATAAAATTGCCAATATTTTTACGAACATATTTTGCGAGAATAGCTATTCGGACACACAAAGTGGTTTTCGGTTATTGAATCGAAATGCTATTGAGAAATTGAATCTTAAAAACAGAGGTTTTGGGTTTTGCAGTGAGATGATAATTGAGTCTGAAAAGTTAAATTTGCGAATTGAAGAGACTCCGATTCGAGTGCTTTACACGGAGTATTCTCTGAATAAAGGACAAAATCTGAGAGAAGGAGTACGAACAGCAAGGAGTATTTTGTGGAGGGTGTTTTTTGAGTGAATAAGTTTACCAAGTTTGTAAAGTATGGTAAACCATATGCCTGATATCGTAAAAGAAATGAATTAAATGAATTTACCTTTTGAGAAAATATATAATCCCAAGCAATTGGATTTTACCCCTTGCATTGGGAATCTCATTTTTTATAATGAGGCAGATATTTTCCCTAATGATCTTTTAGCTGATAAAGAAGCGAAGTTGACCTCTCTTGTAAAAGATGAGATGAAATACAAACAGTTTTTGAAGCAAAAAGGCCGACGACCCAATTACGATATTTATGCTTGTTACCAACCTTTCAATGAATCCTTCAAAGCCGTATTTCCGTTTTTGAAAGCACTTCAAAAAACTGTAAAAAGTGGAGATGTCATTCTCAGTCTTTGGGATCGTACAGGCTGGCAAACCAACCTTTTGGCAGGACTTTTTCCCGAACAACATATTATCGCTACTTGGGAAGGCAATAAAGACGTCCTGGGATACAAGGGATTTCATTTTTGGATGAAAGATCAACCCAATGTTTCCGTTTTGTTCTGTGATTTAAACAAACCTCTTCCACTAAATGATGATAGCATTGCCTTCTCATGTGGGTATGATACCTTTCACAATTTTGATCAATCATTATTATTGGATGAGCTTTTTAGGGTAGTTAATGATGAGGGAGCTATTTTATTTCCACATGTCCATTTGACAAATTCTGAACCTGATCCTTATTTTGATCGGGGTTGCAAACAACGACATGGTACAGCTTATCAAGCAGCTTTTGACCATCTATCAAAAAATTCAAGTTGGCAGGGATTTGTGTTTTCCGAACCTGATCTTTTTGTAGCCAATGATATAGACCGATCCGAAGATATAAAGGTCGTCACTAATCCAAATTCTACAGATTACAATGCTACAATAACATTGCTGCCAAAGTCATGGGACAACAAATCGCTATCAGCTTTATCTTTAAATAATATTAAGGAAATTGACAAGTCCTATGTTCTTATCAACTTATTGCTGCATATCGACTTGAACCAGCAAAAAGTTTGGGTAGATTTTAATTATCTGGAAAATGCAGTCGGCCATTTATTCAAGCGACATCCAATCTATGTCGAACGCATTAAGGCACTGGATAACTATGCACTTTCGGATTTGGAGTGTAAAATTATTTATTTGTCCAAGAAGGGACTCACTGTATCTGAAATAACCAACCACTTGGACATGGACCAAAAACAGCTGGTTACAATACTTGATCAACTGGAAAGATTAGGACTTCTTCAGGTCATACCTGTTTCTGATGCGGGATTTCGTTTGCAGTCGTTTTTGATGTCACAGCAATATTTATTCCCTAAGTCCGAACAAAATTTGCAAGCCTTGTGGTATGATGCTGTGCGTTCATATCCAGAAAACATTGCACTCATATCTTTAGAAGATGAAAGCGAATTTACTTACGGAGATTGCGATGAAATAGTGGATGCCATTGTCGCAGCATTAATGAATTCAGGCCTTGGGAAAGGTGACAAAATTATAATTTACAGCAAATTACATACGGAATCTGTTTTGATGTTTTGGGCATGCATGAGGCTCGGTATTGTGGTAGTTCCCATTGGTACACATCTGCCGATTGATACGATTCATTACATCCAGGATCTGACGGAAGCGAAATTTGTGTTTGCTAATGTCACTGCATTTGAGGAGAATGGAAAAAATCTTAAGGAGGCAACAACTATTGTCTTTGATGAAGGTGATAATGATAAGGATTACTTTTACTTTACTGACTGGTTGGAAGAGGTGGATGAAGAAGGTGGACCCGATAATGACCCAATTGTTGCTTTTAAAGACGAAGCTGTCATATTGTTTACTTCTGGCTCTACGGGTACACCGAAAGGAGTCAATTTATCGCATGGCAATCTATTCAGAAGTGGACGCCTTATCAGCGAAACATTTCTCTGGGAAGCTGATGATCGCTATTTTGCATTGGGTGGACTGGAGAGTATGAGTGGCTTGCGCAACAGTGTTGTGGTACCACTACAGGTCGGTGCTTCGGTCGTTGTTCCCAAAGAAGGTGTTTTGAATAATGTATTTGGATTGACAGAAGCCATTGAAGAAAGCAAGGCTACATTTCTTGGTAGCAATCCTTCTTTTTTACGACAATTAGTCGATTATAGTGATAGAATTGAAAACCAATTGGATAGTGTCAAGACAATAATCTGCACGGGGAATAAATTGAGTGATTCGCTGAGACATAGCTTCAGAGAAAAATACAATTTGCCCATTTTGAATTATTATGGACTGACGGAGACGACAGGAATATGTATTTCGCAGCGTCCGATTGATGAGGTCATTGATATAGATACGATTGGAAAACCGATTGACTGTATTGCACAAATAGTGGATGAAGATGACAACCTCTTATCTATTGGACAGGAAGGAGAATTGAGAATTTTCAGTGAAAACATTATGCAGGGATATTTCAAAAATCAGGAACTGACTAAAAGTGTTATCAAGAATGGATGGTTTTATACCAATGATATTGCACGCTTTGATGAAGATGGAAATATTCAATTGCGAGGTCGGAAAAGGAATATTATAAAAATCGCTTCTGACGAAATGATTTATATTGATGAAATACAGAAATTTATCAATCAATTAGACTTTGTAAGTGAGGTAGTTGTGATACCATATCGCAAAAATGATACAGAGAATATGGCTGCTTTTGTAGTGGCAAAACAAAGTGCAGATGATCACATAAAAATGAAAAGCCAGCTTCGAGAAGCTATACAACAAAAATTAGGTGAAAAGAAATTGCCAAAGCAAATGCATTTTTTGAATCAACTCCCTTACACAGATAATGGAAAACTAATGACAAAAAAATTACTGGATGAGATACGGTGACATTCAAAGTTTATTTGAAGGTGTAGCTGGTGCAAAACTTCAAAAAAAGATATTTGCCCAGATAGCGGCTACAAAAATTACGTATAAACGACTTCTGGAAGATGTCAATAAACTGGATTATCTCTTTCAATCGAATGGTTTAGATAAAGGAGATCGAATTATTATGTCTGTCAACGATGAATACTTCACGGCTCTCTTTTTTCTGGCTTTTTTGCGCAATGGATTGGTTACTATTTTTTTGGATCCTGAAATGCCAGCTCAAAGAGCAACAGCACTTATCGAAAAAGCCAATGTCAAGGGATTAGTCATGGATGAGCAATTGTTCGAGAGTAGAAATGTAATCGAAAGTGACAATCAGTTTTATTTAAAAGTAAAAAAGGAAGGACAGAAAAAAGGGCGACTATTCAAACGATTATTAAAGAATAAAAACAAAGAAGAGGTAGACGCTCCTACTACCTTTCCGGCAATTTTAGATAACCTACTGGGTAATCCGATTTCTCATACACCAATTGAAACTTCTGATTTGGCTTATGTGCTTTTCACTTCTGGTACTACTTCTGAGCCTAAGGGTGTGATGATTACTCATGGCAACCTCTTTGCACAACTTCATACTATTTCTAATGTGTATGGTTTAAGCGAGGATTCTCGTTTGCATAATATCATGCCTCTATACAATGCAGATGGGATTATTCAAGGTCCGCTGCTGACCTTGTACAACCATGCTACCTTGTTGCGTCCAATGAGGTTTGACTTATCAAAAATCAGTGAACTCTTTCACAGTTTTTACAAATATCGAGCGAGCCATTTCTTTTGTGTACCATTGATATTGTCTTTTATGGATAAGTTTTCTGAAGGTTATGAGGACAGTTTTCATTCGCAAGATTTCAAATGCGTTATTTCAAGTGCTTCGAAGCTGGAGAAAAAACTTTGGGAAGACTTCGAAAGAAAATTCGAAGTGCCAGTGCTCAATGTATATGGAATGACAGAAACGGTTGCTGCAGCATTCTACTGTGGAATGGATGAATCCACAAAGAAAATAGGATCAGAGGGAGTACCGATCGATTGTGAAGCCAAAATCACTAATTCCGATGGCAGTCTCGTAGATGAGAATGAAGCTGGGGTCTTGTGGATAAAAGGTGACAATATATTTGCAGGCTACTTTGAGAATTCAGAAGCCACAGCTTCCATCCTCGAAGACGGTTGGCTCAATACAGGTGATGTGGCGATCAGGGATGATAAAGGTTTCTACACCATCACCGGGCGTGTCAAAAATATAATCATTACAGGAGGAGTGAATATATATCCTGAACAGGTCACCGAAATGATCAATACTCATCCTGCTGTTTTGGAAAGTATTTGTCTGGGGATTAAGGATAAGGAAATTGATGAAAAACTGGTAAGTGCAATCGTATTAAAACCAGGCAGCAAACTGGACAAAATGGAATTAATCGCTTTTCTAAGACCACTACTTAAACAAAATCAATTGCCAAAAGACATCTTCTTTTTTGATGATTTACCGAAAGGGCTTTCAGGTAAGACTCAAATAAGTGAAGTTAAAAAATGGATTGCTTCATCTATTGACACGCAAGGTGGAAAGAGTGATTCCAATCTCGAGAATATAATAATATCATCCGCATCCCAGGCATTTGGTATTCCTGCTGAAACCCTCACGATGAAGGATACTGCTCAAACCATCGATGGGTGGGACTCAATGGCGCACTTGATTTTTATCACTTCACTGGAAAAGCAATTTGATTTGCGTTTTGCTACTTCGGAGATGATGACGATGACGAGCCTACAGACGGTCGACAAGGTATTGAACAAAAAATTAGGTATGCGATGAAAAGTCAAGCCATGTCTTTGAAAGTCTGGATAGCTGTCATTTTATGCTTTGTGACTTTCCAGTATTTTGCTCGTTTGTATTTCGAGGATATGGTCTTCAACCCAGGAGATTCACCTAGCGTATCAGATGGACATTTCTATAGACTGGAGCGGGATTTTCAAAATACAAACTCGGATGAATTGAAAGTAGCTGTTATTGGGTCTTCACGTGTGGCAAGAGGAATCGAGTGTCCAGATGAGGTTCGTACTATTCTTGTTGAGAATGGGATGCCACCGCTTCAACTCAATAAAATCTGGGAATCGTATGATCCATTTTATAAGCTTGTTGAGGATAAAAATATTCTCAAAAGACTTATTCCTTTGAAGCCTGATTTGATATGTCTCCAGGCCGAAATGCTCGCAATCCAAATGTTTAAAACCATAGAAAAGGAAAATTTAGCAATTGTAAATAAGTATAAAAGAATTTGGAACCTGACGTATGAGGGAAATAAGGAAAAATACATACCTAAAAAACTTAAATACCAATCAAAGGTAAATCAGGAAATCGCGTATAATATTATTAATGCAAATTCACTTTTTAAAGGTGAGGGTCCATGTACGATCTATGATAATTATGCAGAGATGGATACTCTAAGGGAATCAAAGCAAAAAAGAAACGTCAAAAAAATAGAGGATATTCGATATACATTTGATGATTTAAAAATGCTTAATGATGCTGGCATCAAGATAGTGATTATAGATGTCCCTCTATCTTCTGCAAGGTCAAAATCCATACGTACAGAAAAATTTATTGAAGATCTTCAAGATATTAAAACGATGTTGAAAGACAAATTTGATATCAACTACTGGGAATACACTGGGCCGCCTTTATACTATAGATATTATGCTGATGGAGGCCATCTGGGTCCTGAAGGTCGGAAGGTCTATACAAAATGGCTACTAGAAAAAATTCATGAAGAAATGCCAGAATAGTAATGGATGTCTTGATAAACATACTCGTTGTTTCTATTCCCATGATTGCGCTGTCGTGGTTGCTTCCAGAGCGGTGGCAGATGGTGCCCGTAGTTTTGGCAACTGCCTTTTTTCTGGCTTGGGTTGCACCTCTTTCATTGGCTATACTCGCCTTTACGACACTCTCGGGATACTACATCATCAAGTTGTATCCTTCTTTGACAACTGCTATATTAATTGTTATCACACAGGTAACGGCTATTTTCTTGTTTTTCAAACTGGAATATGGCACAGAATATAGCTTGCTGAAAAATAGCATTTTGCCTCTAGGACTGTCCTATTATTCGTTTCGCCAAATACATTATGCCATTGAAGCATACAAAAGACAACTGCCCGAGCATACAATTACAGACTACATCAGTTATTTATTTTTTCTACCTACAATCCTCATCGGACCGATCAATCGTTTCCAACCATTTTTAAAACACCTTCAACGACGCCGATGGGATGCCACTCTTTTTTCTTCAGGGCTAGAACGTATCCTGTATGGTATGGCTAAAATAACGGTGCTCGGGAATTGGCTTTTTACCTTCAAGTTGAACAATTTTATTTTATCAATATCGGTGGATCATCCATGGCTGGCAGTTTACTTGGAGCTTGTCAAATATGTAGGTAATACCTATGTTCAGTTCGCTGGATTTTCGGATGTGGCCATAGGCTTATCCATGTTGTTGGGATTCAAAATAACTGAGAATTTCAATTTCCCGTTTATTGCATCCAATATTGCGGATTTTTGGAAGCGGTGGCATATCTCTTTATCCGAGTGGTGCAGAGATTATGTATTTTATCCGTTCTTGGGGATGACCAGAAATGGCGTCATCAGTATTGTAATGTCCATGTTGGTATTAGGTGCGTGGCATGAATTATCAGCTCGCTACATGCTTTGGGGCGGGATACATGCACTTGCAATAAGTATTTGGCACAAGTATGAAGGCAGCACAATCCATCAAAAATTAAGTCAGTTTCCCAACTTGCAAAAAGGCCTGGGAATCTTTGTAACAATGCAATTTGTACTATTCAGTTTTATATGGATCAAAGAAGACACATTGATGGAGTCCTTTGATTTGTTTAAAAGATTATTTTTTATTGATTGATTCAAAAAACTAAAACCATGTATAAATACTTAGTGGAAAAAATAGGAAAAAGCATGGCCTCAGTGTTAATGGGGATATGGTATTTTGTGCTTTTGTTTATGGTGGTGTTTTTTCTGAATTATGAAGCGGGGGTATTTAATTATTTACGTTATTAAGATTATTTAATCTTAAATATGGCAACATCCCCACCATACACAATCGTCCCTTTATCCTGAAAAACCTCAAAAACATCCTTTCCATTTGAATTAAGTCTTATCCTTCGATCTGTAGCGACCAATTCCACTGCAGGATTATTGTAAAGAGTATTCAAAAACTGAGTAAACTTCCTGGTTAATGTCTTTTCAGGAGTGACATCGTAAGTCGTCATTTTTAGATCGAATATGATATACTTAAACCCTCTTTCTTTGAATGCAGCAATAATTTGCCCCTTTGTTTTATATTTCCTTACTACAACTTCAAAAAAGTCCAAATAGGTATCACTTAAGACCCGACTGTCATTTTTATCAATGAAAAAATTAAAAGGTGAGCCGATCATATACACCAAGGATCGCCTGTCTTTATTGACTATCTGTACCAATTCTCGAACATTAGGGAAGTGGTTATCCATTAATTTGTCTTCATTCATCTCTCCCATTTGATATTTCATGACCGCTGGGAAGTAGATTCGGTTGGCCCTTTCCTTATCGACTGGGTTATAATTGGCAGCACGATGTGTAAATGCCAGGAAGACCCATGCCGCAGCCACCGAAAGAAAAATGATTTTTTTCGGAGAAGCATTGAGTATTTTCTGCTTGAAATTCGAAGAAGCATCTGGAGCTTCCGAAGATATACTTTTGAAAAGAAAGATATATGGAATACAGAACAACATCATGCCATACCATGATGCCCCTGCACCTAGGATCCACCAAAGGAAAAAGTACATGGACGTAAACAAAATAATGCTTTGGGTCACTTTTGAATGCTTCATCACACGGATTGAAATCAAGGCCAGTATAAGTAAAAACAAGGCTATCAAAAGTGGATATGTAATTGCACTTTCTGGTGCAGAGGTCGATATCAACCAATCATTAATTGGTTTATACCAATTGAGTAAGGTGGTATTCGTAAAGTCACTGATCTTTCCCAAAAAATCAGATGCTGGATTTGAATTTAATAAGGCAATTCCTTCCGATGCCTTGGTCAATTTGTTTTGATTCAAGAAAGCATTTGGAATAGCAATCAAAAGAAGCAAAAAGGACAAAACCATATATGACACCTTCGATAGCAGAGACTGCCAGTTGATATGATTTGTAGCAGGAAACAAAAATAATATTGGAAAAAGAAGCAGCAGTACAAATCCAACATCAATGAAAAAATTGGTAATATTGGTTTTTATAAATACATCATAAGGAAGGGAAAGATACCGAGCGGGTACTTCTTCATATCCCATAAAACGATGTAAATCTTCGCTAACACCACTCCTGACATTCTTCTTAGCCTTGACCTTTTTATTCTTGTTCTTATTTTGCTTTTTGTTCTTTTTATTTTTCTTGTTTTTGTTCTTCTTTTTATTCTTGTTCTTCTTATTCTTCCTGTTTTTCTTCTTCTGATTTTTCTTTTTTTTCGGTTTTTCGGTCACTTCTGGTGTCTCTGGCATCTGATAAAGTCCAGGTATGATGATCTCTTCGTTATTGGAATCATTATCAATATTATTCAGCTCAAAAATAGGAGAAGCTTTTTTTCCATTGAGCAAAGCGGTGACGCTTACTACCCCTGTTTCACTTAAATTTTTGCCCAGCCAAGGGAGTATCGGCAAGGCAAAAAAGATTCCAACTATTAGAGAATAAGAAAGCAATTCTACCAACTTTTTTTTCTGCTTGACAAATAAATATGCCACCAAACCCAACCCTACAGCTAGCAAACTCCATTGAAGAATAGAAACATTTTGATGAAATTGACGCAGTCTGGGTTGGGCATCCAGTTGTAGCAAGAATATTGCAGCAAAACACAAGCTAAAAGCTGTCAAAAAAGTCAACAAATTGCCCCTGAAAAACCAAATCGTACTGTAAAGTGCCAAAACGAAAAATAGGACTGTCAGCTTGATCCCAAATGCAAATCCACAAAGAAGACCCATAATTACCAAGAGTCTATTTTGTTGTAGAATGGCTGGAATGCGTTCCTTGAAAAAGGACTTTGCCTTTGACAAACCCATGCCATTTGTTGATGTTATTTCATTGTCAGACGGGTTGACCCAATTGTAATAAAGCAAGAGGGTAGTCAAGGTGAAAAATAATAAACCCATATCTATTTTCATATCCATGAATGACAAGAAATTGACCATAGGCAGGGAATAAAAAATAAGAAGCACCAAGGCAGAATAATTGACATCCAGCCATTTTTTACTCAGTTGGTATAGTGCAAATAATGACAGCAATCCACCAAAAAATGACAATACCAATACTACATCCATTCTGCCAAAAACCGTCAATCCGGTGGACATAAAAAGCGACCAATTATAGGGTTGGTGACCGTCAACTAAAGCACCGTATTCTGCAATCAAGGAGGGTAGATTGACATATATTCTCAGTGAGTCCGAACCGATGGGGAATGGACGTAAAATCTGGCCATAATTTAAAACGAGAAAAATCGAAAGAAATAAAAAGCTGAATATGCCAATGACATTTAATCCTTTTGGAATATGGATAGGTGATAAGAGCACTTCTTTAGAATACTGATAATTCTGTCTCCAATAAAGAGCCAATACCAAAAGACACAAGGGTACTAATACAAATGCATTTAACAAGCCCACTGTTCCTAGCAAAAACATGATAAAAGTCAGGACCATTATTCCAATAGCAATTTGAAGCAAGGGCAGATCTGTATTCGAAATTTTAAGTGGAAAAACTGAGGTAAAAAGTACTCCCAGCACTCGGACTACAATATAAACCAGGAAGAGACAAACGGCAACACCTATCATATGGCCCAAATGAGAAAATAGACCATCGATTGTAAAGTTCAAACCATTTTCTTTTACGGTAAATCGATTGACTGCAATTGTGTCCAAAATCAAGATTGCTGAGAAAATGCTTAAGCCATTGAGGTATTTAATTGGTTTTATTCTCGGTTTTTTGATATACCAGGTAATAAGTGCGCCAAGCCCAAGAAACAATATCAATAAATCGTAATACTGAAAAAATTGAATAGATTTACTATAATTCGGATTGTATCTCCAGTATTCAGTGAATATAATTACTATCCAAATGATGACAAAAATGGCGCTTATAAACTTTAAAGCTTTAGATAGCATAAATAGTATTTTTAAAAATAATGTATTACCGAAGAAATAGTCCTTGTTTTATAACTTTGGTGAAAATAATAACATTTTCATCTCTACTACTGTACATGACAAACTTAATCCGATTAAAATTTAGAAAGTAGTCTATTCAAAATGGAAGAAACCAACAAATCGATTGTAAGCATCGTCATGGCAACCTATAATCGGGCAGATCAACTTGAACCGACCATTAAAAATATATTTGCACAGTCCTATGTTAATATTGAATTGATCGTAGTCAATGATGGCTCTTATGATCACACTATTTCAACCTTGAACCACCTTCAAAAAACTTTCGATTTTATAATCATCAATAATGTTGAAAACCTGGGTTTACAAAAATCTCTCAATATTGGGATTGGCAAAGCATCAGGAAAATATATTGCAAGAATAGATGATCATGACAAATGGATTGATGAACATAAGCTCGCTAAACAAGTGGCTTTTTTGGAATCAAATCCTGAATTTGGTATAGTAGGTACTGGATTTAAGGTTGGAGCAAAAAACATGGTTAATCCTTTGTCAGATTCCGATATTCGAAGTCAGATCCTAATGCGCAGTCCATTTTGTCATGTAAGTGTAGTGATGGTGAAATCTATTCTGGACCAAGCAGGAGGTTATGATGAAGCACTATCTTACTCCGAAGATTGGGACCTATGGCTTAAGATGGGCAAACATACCAAACTGGCTAATTTAGCTGGGATAATGGTTGCCATTCAAGAAGAAGACATATCTTTATCAGGAGAATATTTTTTAAAACAATTGCCCTTAAATAGACAAATGGTAAAACAGTATTTTAAGGATTATCCTGGAAGTATTAAAGCTTTCATATATCATCAATTCCTTAGATTCTTTTTCGCAATTGTTCCTTTAAATGGCGGCGTCCATCGCATGATGAAGCAAATTTTTCTATGGTTTTTCGCTTTAATTTCTAAAAAGAAAAGCACACAATGAGCCAACTTTTTAGTGAAATAAGCTATATAATTTGTTATCGAGAGGCAAGCAATGAAAGAAAACGTGCCTTACATTTTGTACTTCGGCGACTACGAGCGTATTTTCCTGATATAGAAATCATCCTTATTGAACAAGACACAGAGTCTAAATTGGATTTGGACAAAGCGTTGAATATCGAACATCTTTTTATTTATAATTCCGGGCTTTTTAATAGATCATGGGCATTTAATTGTGCCGCAAGGAAATCGAATAAAAACATCTTTGTCTTTGCTGATGCTGATATTTTTTTAGAGAAAGAAGGCTATATAAAGTGTTTTGAAGCCACTGGGGATTTCGAAGCTATAACTCCCAACAAGGTTGAGATATCAAATATATCTATTGCAGAAGATACGGAGGATCCAATTCATTTTTTAAATATGAGAAAGCTCCATTCTTTTGCGGGTGGGATGTTGATAATAACTCGAAGTGCTTTTGAAAAAATAGGTGGTTGGGATGAAAGATTTGAAGGTTGGGGTGGTGAAGATGATGCCATGTCTCACCTCATTTATAATCGATTGAGATCCAAATCATTCAACCTGCCAAATTATCATATTGATCATCCACATGAATTCGTGACAGGGAATAATCAACCTCACTATGAATCCAATAGAGCCTTGGTCGAAGAAATTTTGACGAGAAACGGGATTGCTCTTGATCGGTATATTCATCAATTGAAGACATTAGATCCAGGCAACTCAGAAAAATATAGAGCTTCAATAACTCAGAATGATAGCTCGACCAAAAAATTTGTCCTGGCCATTACCACTTACAATCGCTTGGATTATCTGAAAAAATGTGTGGAGTCTTTTTTGAATACGAGGATGGACGCGATTTCCTGGCAGTTGATTATCGCTGATGACAATTCAACAGACGGCACTAAAGAATACCTCAAAACGCTGGAAGAAAAACACAATGCCATTATCATACATAATGATCGAGTTCACATCCACCATCAAGTCAATTCGATTATTAAGGTATTGTCGAATCTTTCATTTGATCTTTGTTTTAAATGCGATGATGATGTAATTTTTCTTAAAAATGGATGGGACAGTTTGTATTGGAACACGGTGAATCGAACGGGTTACGAACACTTGATATTTTACGACAAAAACTGGCAACCCCATGCTAATTTATCAAGACCTATTCAATTCGGTAATTTGGTAGCAAACTGTGCAACAGACAAAATCCAAGGCGCTTTTTATACCTTGACCAAAGAGATAATTGACAAGGTGGGTTATTTCGATGAACAACAATTTGGAGCGAGTGGCTTGGGACATATTGATTATAGTTTTCGATGTTGCAGAGCAGGTTTCAATGTATTGGCAAATCCCTTTGATGTAGCCGAAAGCAATGACTTTATTCAATTGCAATCTGTGCAGAAATATTTCAGTGCCACATCATTAAGAAACAAATTGAAATCTAATTCTAAGAGCACAATTGCTTTTAAAAAACAATTGCTTGGAATGGATCGCGTATATATCCCCTTCAATGAAAATGATTATAGGAATACTGATAAAAAGAAAAAGCCCGCGGCTGAAATTCAGGTCCCCAGAAGAAAAGATTTAAACAAATTTAAAAAGGCAGACTCTACTTTTTATCCTGAGAGAGGAATCATTGGATTTTTTGGTTTTGTCTTGAAACGTATTTATAATTTATCGATTGATTTAAAATTATATTTTATTCCCAAGGGGGTCAATTTTTTTGGTAAGGTTATCAATAAAATCAGTATTCATTTATTAAACATCGACCAATAACTTAATTATGGAGATTCGTTATTTTCAAATCATTATCCCGCTCGTGGCCATTTACTTTATTTGTAAACAGTATTTGGATTACACCAAAACCAAGAGTGGAGTAAATGAGTCTTTGCTCATTGTAATATTTTGGGTGGGCATGGCTTGTCTTGCGCTTTTTCCAGATTTTATTTCCGATCTTATTGCCCGTGTTTTTGGTATTAAGAGCAATACAAATGCACTCATATTTTTTTCCTTGGGCTTGCTCTTTTACTTCCAATTGAAGTTGTATAAAAAACTCAGAAAACAAGACGAATTATTGACCGAAATCGCTCGAAAAATTGCATTGGATAATTCGAATCAAAAGTAACTCAAGAGACCCTTATGAAAATACTTTTTGTCCTTGAGCATTTTTATCCATACATCGGAGGTGCGGAAAAACTCTTTTATGTTCTGGCTACTAATTTGGCACAACAGGGATATGAAATCATCGTAGTGACCACCCAATTTGATAAAAACTTACCTCTTGAAGAAGACCATAAAGGCGTGAAAATCGTAAGGGTAAAATGCAACAATCGATATGCCTTTACATTTTTGAGCCTTCCTAAAATTATTAGAAATGCAAAAGGTTGTGATCTAATACATACTACGACTTACAATGCTGCTCTACCTGCAATATTGGCTGGAAAACTCAAAAGAAAACCCGTATTTGTCACCTTTCATGAAGTCTGGGGCAAGCTTTGGAAGCAGTTGCCATTTACCTCTTTTGTTGCAAAAAATGCATTTTACTATTATGAAAAAATGCTGTTAAAACTTCCATTCGACAAGTTCATTGCAGTCTCCGAATTCACGAAGTCAAAATTGATAGAAAATGGAGTTTCTGAGCGCAAAATAGAGCGAATCTATAATGGCATCGACTATGAAAATTTTGCGAAATATCAACCAGATCCACCTCAGGCTTTCACCTATACCTTTTTTGGAAGATTGGGCATTTCCAAGGGCTTGGATCTTTTGATTCCCGCCGCAGCTAAATTTCAGAAATCACACCCTGACGCAAAATTGAAACTTATAATTCCAAGACAACCCAAGGGAATTTATGATGAGATTATGCACCTAATTTCAACCAATGGCTTGACATCACATGTCGAAATGTTGCACAATCTTCCACGAAATCAATTGTATAAAGAATTGCTCAATTCTTCATGTATAGTTATTCCTTCATACAGCGAAGGATTTTGTTTTGCCGCAGCAGAAACGGTCGCGTTGAAAATGCCGATTATCTCTTCCGACCTCGGAGCGCTAAAAGAAGTGGTAAGTGGTAAATTTATTAAGATGGCAGCACAAAATTCAGAAGCTTTATTAGCGGCATTAAAAGATGCCTATCTTGGAAATTGGACCGAAACACCCATCCGACATTATCATTTAAAAGACTCCATCGAATCCTATACTGAAATCTACAAACAAGAAGAATCACCACCCCAGTAAAAAATATAATTTGCATATCGCCCATCTTAATTATTCCAAAATAGCCTGTCTCAAACCCAAAATACAAAGCTAGATTACACTAAAAATTGCCTGCAAGGCAATCACAACCCAGCTTGGAATTTCATTCCAAGCCAAATAGATAATTATTCCGTAGCCTGTATGGCTACCACAAACACCAGGTTACGACCCAAAGCGATAGAGTTATAAAAAATAATAGTTAGCAAATCCAATAATTAATAAAACATAGTAGTTTTCAACACCCAATCTAAATCAAAACCATCAACAATATATGCATTCAATTTTCATGTTTGTTACGCGTAGTATTCACATTCATATTTGCCAAATATTTATTTTGCCTGGTTTGTATCTCTGACAATTGCGGAATATGACTGAGCCCAATAATTTCAATAATACAAGATGCAGCACTATGCGCAAATGAACATGCCGAAGTGATATCCTCGTTTTGATAATAGTCGATGGCATAAGCGGTAGCAAAGGTGTCCCCAGCACCAGTGGAATCTATTAATTGCGTCAGAATAGCAGGGTAGTGGTGAATTTCATTTTTATAATAAACTGTCGCCCCATTTTCATTGTCAGTCAAGATTACATGGTCGCAATATTCTGTGATGTGATTGAGATATTCTGGAGCTCCTGCAATATCTTCTGTACTTAGAATAATAATATCCATATGAGACAGCCACTGCCACTCCATTTCTTTGAGAGATACCAATCCATTCTCATCCCATTGCCTTAAAAAACCTTGTATTGAGGCCACTTTTAGGCTTTGAGGAAAGGCGGCAAATAGCTCAAAATCTATTTCATCAGCAATAGGACAAAATTGAACAATATCAAATTCTCGTCCATTTGAGGGAAAGGCATTCGCAGTGATCGTATTTGCCCTTGATTTCAAGAATTGTGTTCGAGTATTATCTATATTTTGATTGTAAAAAACTGTTGTTTGGTCTGCAGGTACATTTTGAAAGTCAATACCAAGATTTTCGAATCGATTTTGAAACAAGAAGTCCTCACCTACACTAGTCAATAAACTGGTATCCAAACCCCACGACCTGGACAACACACTCGAGTAGGACGCAGATCCTCCCAGAATATATGAATTGTCCACCAAGTCATGACAGCAATGTCCAATACATAAATGTTTCACAGCCATAAATTATTGGTATTTGAAAACATGAAACCGAAGTCGCATAACAATATGTTTTTAAATGACTTCACTGTAGAAATAATCATTAATTTAGGCACAAAGTAATTACAAAATGTTTACAGCTCTCAGTTTTATAGGTTTTATTGCATTCGTCGCGATCTATTCATGGTATCGATTGAAAAATGAAACCTTGAATTCTGAAGAAGGGTATTTTTTGGGAGGCAGATCGCTTACAGGTGTCGTTATTGCAGGGTCCATGTTGCTGACCAATATTTCTACCGAGCACCTTATCGGAATGAATGGCTCCTCCTACAAAAATGGATTCATTATCATTGCCTGGGAGGTCACTTCCGCCTTGGCATTGGTACTGGCCGCAGTATATTTTGTACCTAAATATCTGAAAATGGGCTTGACTACCATTCCCGAATACCTAGAAAGTCGATTCGATGGCATGACTAGGTCTTTAGTCGCCTTGTTTTTGATGATTTCGTTTGTAGTCACTCTATTGCCAATAGTATTGTACACAGGAGCGATCAATCTTGAAAGTATTTTTAATATTTCTGAAGTCCTGGATATCAGCAAGAGTCAAGGATTGTGGCTCACGGTATTGGGCATTGGCATCGTGGGATCGGTCTATGCAATTTTTGGAGGACTTAAGGCAGTCGCTGTCTCAGATACAATCAACGGATATGGATTGCTGATTGGTGGTCTGGCAATACCCATTATTGCATTGTGGCAAATCGGAGATGGCAATATGCTTGAGGGCTTGTCAAGGGTATATCATCATGCTCCTGAAAAATTTAATGTGGTAGGCAAGGCAGATTCTGTAATGCCATTTGGCGTTTTGTTTACAGGGTTGATCATCAATCAAATCTACTTTTGGGCCATGAATCAGACCATTATTCAGCGCGCTTTAGGAGCCAAAAATCTGGCGGAGGCACAGAAGGGATTGTTGTACACAGGCATTCTGAAAATTTTGATACCGCTTGTGATTATCCTTCCTGGTGTTATTGCGTTTTACTATTTCGGGGATCAATTTTTCGAAAATCAGGATATGGTTTACCCTGAATTAATAAAGAAACTATTACCAGCCAGCGCAGTAGGAATATTTGCCGCCATTGTCATGGGTGCGGTGCTCAGTACATTTAATAGCGTACTTAATAGTGCTGCGACAATTTTTAGTATGGACATCTATAAAAGGCATTTGGATACAGGTGTCGAAGGAAAGAAACTGGTTAGGATTGGAAAAATTTGTTCCACTGTATTAGCGGTATTTGCCATTGCGGTGGCACCGATGGTAGCTCAGGCACCAGACGGGCTATATCAATTGCTTCAACAGTTGAATGGTATCTTTTTCATTCCTATAGCATCGATTATGCTTGCTGGTTTTTTCACCAAAAACATTTCTGCTACAGGGGCTAAGGCAGCTTTATTCGTCGGATTGATCTTTTACATTTCCTGCACCTTCATTTTCAAGCTTGACATCCATTTTGTACATATCTGGGGTATAGAATTTGTGCTCAATATGGTCGTCATGTATTTGGTTTCTCACTTTTATCCACAAGAGAAGAGCTTCGAACTTAAGGACTTGGAGATTGTACAAATGCAGGAGTGGAAGCATACTAAATCGCTGTCCATTGCCTTGTGTGTAGTGACGGTGATTATTTATATCGTCTTGGGGAATGTGGGGTAAAAAAGATCTTACTCTATCTATTGTAAATATTGCCTTCTTTTTGGGCTTTGGTTTTATTAATTCAACGTGAATAATGGAAAAGAGCAACATTGGTTTCAACATCTAGGAAGCCTGGGAATGGCAACTATTGTGGGGGACTGAATGATCATCGAATATGTGGAAGCGATAGCTTACAAATGAAGGAACGCGCCAGCGAAGGATGGCAAAAGCTGCCTGAGTGCGCTGCATTTTAGCTGCCTAGCGTTTTGGCTTTACTTTTTTGGCAATATGACTGAATGAACTTTTGAAAAAAGTGAAAATGATAATTTTCAAAAGAAGGAACACGAAAGTGGTGGGAGACTAAAATCCCGCTGATAAGCGCATATGAATTAGAATATTTATGATTTAATTACTTGAATATATAGTAACTACACAGCCAGTCATATAAGACATAAAAAAGCCTGAAGGGCTTTACTTTTCCTAGCTCTGGATTGCAATCCAGGGCTAGGATTTGGATAAAAATCAATTTTGGCGGCATTTTTGGTCAAAAATGATGACAAAATTTATCCCGCTGGTATGATTAATCATATGGCTGTGTAGTTACAATATATAAATATTATTTCCTTTTATGTTGATTATCAATGAATTAGATTTTAATGTTAAACATTATTCACGTTAATTCAGATGAAGAATTAGTGTTTATGTCTTATTAGGACTTTAATGATGTTTTTCGCTTATTGCCACGCTCAGCTTTTCCCTTTATAGAATTTATAGTTCTTGGCTTTGCAAATACATTGGATAATAAATGGAGATAAGATTTTTATCTTTACAGAGTTGAGATGGTTTTGGCCAATTGCTATTTTGCTATGAATAGGCGTGTATATCCGTTTATTACTCGAGTATACTTGGGTAATTATGAGCAGGAAGTATTGGGGTGTAGTGTATTGATTATAGTGATTTAGTGTTTGACTGGAATTATTGATATAGGAGGAATATGCGCAATAGGGGTGAATGTTGCGTGTATGCAATTGTTGTAGCCAATTAAAAAAAATGAAAAAAAATAACCAAAATAAAAAGTACTATATTTCTACTGAAAAAGATAAGTTAGAGATAGATTTTATCCATTATTTCTTAAATAATGATACTCATTGGGGAATTGGAATGAGCAGAGAAATTGTAGAGGCTGCAATTCAGAACTCTTTTTGTTTTGGTTTGTATAAAAAATCAAACAATAAACAAGTTGGATTTGCAAGGGTAATTACAGACTTTGCGGCATATGGCAACCTCCAAGATGTCTATATAATTCCTAAGCTTAGAGGAAAAGGACTTGCTAATTTTTTGTTAGACACTATTGTAAATCATCCAAAATTAATTGGATTGCGTAGGTTTTCATTAGCTACAAGAAATGCTCACCAATTATATGAAAAGTTTGGATTTAGTCATCTTAAAAAACCAGAAACATTTATGGAAATCTATAAACCAGATGTCTTTTTAAATAAAAATTGTATTAATGAAAATTCCGAAAAATTATGAAGCAGTAACAACAATAGCGGTAGCAGTTAGTATTATTTTTTATACTGTATTTAACAAACACATTACACCTTTAATAATAGAAGGGTTTCCAGAATTTGGCTTTTTAGCAAGCCTTTTAGCCTCTATTGGATTTTATGTATTTGCTTTTAAATTTTTTATTTGGGTATATTTCAAGTGGCTTGAAGGAAAACTTAACTCTAAAGAAGCAATATTGGGTGAATGGTTTTATAAATTAGAAATTAAAGGAAGAACAAATGACCCTCGCTATGGAATATGCCAAATTAGCAGGCACAACGACGAAATAATTGCGACTGGAATGCACTTTGACCCATCAAAGAATAAATTTACTTCTAGGTTCAATGCTGATTTCGTTTTGATACAGGGGCATACCGTGATGATGATTTATTCGTCTTTTGGAGTTGATGAAGAAATATTTTCTCGTAAAGGTGTGTTCTTTTTGTCAACAGAGGGTTCTCCCCCAAAAAGAATTTATGGAGTTTGGACTGATGTTCTTCCAAACAAAAATTCTGGAGAAATCATGATGCAATCAAGAGATAATCAGACTGACAATTTCTTGTCAAGTATTAATTATCCTCTAAAAAAATCTGAATTCCAAAAGATTATGGCTGGTCAACCACAAACTCAAATACCAAAAACAATACATGAGAAATGAAAAAATTAATTTTACTTAGACATCCTGAAATAGAAAAGAATACTCAAAAAAGACATGGATATACAAATAAGTATATGTCTTTTACTCGAAAGGGGTATGAAGAACTTAATGAGCTACAAGGCTTTTTTATTAAATCTTGTAAGATAAGACGAATATATTGTAGCAGTTCAACTCCGTGTATTATTACTGCAAATCAACTAACAAACAGGCTGAAACCAAATATTATTTCAGAATTAAAATCAATTGACTTTGGAGTAGTTTCAGGTTTATCCGAAACTGAAGTAAAGGATGTTTATCCGGAAATTTTTTGGCAATTTCAATTATACCATTCTGGTATCCTTCACCCTAAAGATTATCAAATTCCTAATGCTGAATCTGCCTGTAGTTTTGAACAAAGAATTAGAAAGTCACTTACACGAATCTTGAATAACTCTGTATCAGGAGATATTTTAGTTGTTGCTCATCGCTCAACAATTACAATGATGTTGAATGTATTTAGAAATTATCAAGTTTCAGTAATAAACAGAAAATACGAAGTATTCAATTTGCCAAACTCTTCACTTTCGATTATTGAATTCGATAATTTCTGGAGTAATCCAAATATATCCTGCATCGGCTCACCTATGTTGAATTTGGAAGTTGATATTGGTGTAGTTGTGTAACGAAATTAAAGTAATCATAATTCATGGGACATATTTATGCATTAAGCGGACCTTCAGGCGTTGGAAAAACTACTTTTCTTAACATTCTTTTTTCAGGTGAAGTTGATAACTTAAATCTACTTGTAAGAGCAACTACAAGACAAATACGTCTAAATGAAAAACAAGGAATAGATTATAATTTTTATTCTCATAATGGTTTCTTACAAAAGATTTTCGCTAATGATTTTTCTCATGTAGAAACTTATGATAATCACCTTTTTGGAATTGAGGGAAAAATGATTGAGGAAGCCATAAAATCAAAGAAGGACGCCATTATAATGGCTGGTATTTATGGAGCAATTCATCTCAAAGATATTTACAAAGATAATGTAACAATTATTTATATGTATTCAGGCAGAAGACAATCATTATATAATCCAGATTGCCTTTTAGGGAAAACACCTGAAATAACCGAAATAAGAAGAAGACTTAAAAAGAAGATTAATGAAGGTATAGTTGAAGTTGAAACAGAAGAAATTGAATTATATATTGAAAAAAGAATGCACTTAAATTTTATTGAGCTTGCATTTGTAAATGGCAAAATTCGTTCAAATGTCAAAATTTATATTCTCGAAAATCACAGAGACAAAATGGACTATACATTAGCTCAATTCATTAGTTTGAAAAGTAAGAATCAAATTAAAAATTCCAATCAGACCAGACAAAAATTAAGCGATTTTGTAAAAACAGATAAAAATCAAATTGATATTAATGTATCAGACATTCGAAACATGATTGGCAAAGGGAAAATTCATGATGCGATAGATGAATTATCTCTATCATTAAACATTAAAGAATTAAGAGATGAACTAATACTTCAAAAATCGAGACTGTTCCATTTGGAAGAGAAAGTTAGATTGGGCAGTATAAACTTTGAAGAAGAAAGATTAATTAAGGATAGAATCACTAAATCAATAATAGAAATGATAAATCTAATTGAATGAATTTAACTGGCTACAACAATATACATATCGACAAGCCCTCCTAGACGTCGGGTCTGCACATGCATCAGCCGTTCTCATCAATTAGAAAAATGAAAATTACACTAGATGAAATAAATCCAATAGAATTATACTCGTACCTTGAAGTAGGTACGAAACATTCAAATAATGGAAAACCAATAATTCTCAATAAAGAGCTGCCAATTTATTTAGGAGAATTTGAAAACGAAAAGTCGGATGCTGATTTTTTAATTATTTGTTCGGATTTACAAGGAGCAGTTGAAAAAGAAGGAGAATATAAATTAGTAGGAGAAGAACTTCCTGAATTTTTGAAAATGTTAATTGACATCGAGTTCACAGAAAATGAAAAATAAATGAAAACACAGAATTTAAAAGAATTAGTCGAAAAACTAGAATTCGAAATTTTAGAGTTCAAAGGTGAAATTTCAGAATTGCATAGTCAAAAAACATTATTAGAAAAAAATTAAGGAAGGTGAACAATCTCAGAAAAGCTGGAAATATTATTAGAAACGCTAGAAGAGAAATATAATAAAACAAAAAAATTTCAAGAAGAGAAATATAGCGAGGTTATAAAAGAAATATTTCAAGAACCTGTATCAGACATTTCAAAAAACCTTGTAAATTCGTTTGCTTTAGTAAAAAACAGAGCTGTTTTTATCGCCTTGACTTCGATAATCTTAACAACGTTATTTTCATTTTATCTAAGTAAGAAAAACTCTGAGAAACTAAATAGAGAAATTGATCAAATTGAAAAAGTCATTGTTTCCTATAATTCCATATCAAGTAACAATCGTAGTCATGTTCAACTAATAAAATACATAATAACAACTTATATTGATTCTAAAGATCAAGATAAAAATAAATTATCTGAATATTTTTATGACTGTTATACTGTGTGGATAATATCAAAACGAATTCAATACAATAAAAAAGATACATTTTTTATAGAAAAACAAGAATGGCAAGAAATAATGGGATACGACATTAACTTGGTGCCTAATGAATATAGAATAGATAATAAGTAGCCAGGGCATAACAATAGATATCAGAGAACATTCCCTTCGGTCAGGCTCTCGATATCATTTTCTGTTACCACCCATAAAAAGTGAAAATGAGGCCTAATTTTATATTTGTTCTTTTGATAATATATTCTCTAAAAGGATACAGCCAAATGAATTTTCAAGATTCAACTGCTAAAGTAATTTCATATTGGGATTTAGACGAGAAATATGAATACTCTGTTATTTATCAAAATTTAGAATTTTCTGAAAAAGATACTACTTCAAATGAAACCGTGACTTATGATGTAGAGGTGTCAGTAATAGATTCAGCAGAGAATAATTATATCGTAAGATGGTCTTATAAAAACTTCAAATCAAATTCTTCAAATCCGTTAGTTCAAAAATTAGCCAAATTAGCTAAAGATATTTCCATTGAAATAAAGCTAGATGCATTAGGTGTAATTGTTGGTGTCGTTAATTGGGAAGAAATTAGAGATTATATGGCCAAATCAATCGATAATTTAAAAAATGAACAACCTGAAATTCCTGATATTGATAATATATTTTTACAATATGAAATTATGTACTCCAGTAAATTATCCATAGAAGTCTCAGCAATTCAAGATGTACAACAATTCCATAATTTTCATGGAGGAAAGTATGCACTAAACGAACAACAAACAGGTCAACTCTCTACCCCTAATGTTTACTTCCCTGACAGGCCTTTGGATACTGAAATATTTGTTGAATTGGTAGAATTAGATGAAGATAA
Source organism: Saprospiraceae bacterium (assembly GCA_965230575.1). Lineage (GTDB taxonomy): Bacteria > Bacteroidota > Bacteroidia > Chitinophagales > Saprospiraceae > CAJXUU01. The sequence goes on along the minus strand of OZ246013.1, from coordinate 1,205,321 downwards.
CAATCAGTTTACCATACGATCAATTGATGAAATAAATTCAGAACAATTGACCCAGACGATTTATGATTACTTCAGTGAGGTCTCTAAAAGTATGAACCAAAAACTACCAAAACGTGAGGACTTTCAGAACTACACCAGTACAGTTGAAATTGTTTCTAGAATACATGAAACTGGTTGGGTATTAGAAAGTGTCCTAAGGAAAGAAGCAGGATCAGAAGGCGCGATGAATATAGAAATACGAACTATACAAATGAAATAGAAAGAGGTGGTAACAAGCTGTGACCATATCGTAGTCGCCCTACGCTAGACCGCCACTAATTAAAAAAGAAAAACAGCTTAGCTTCAAAATATTTACAATCCTCTCTTAATTAAAACGACTCCCCTATAAAAAAATAAAAGCCAGTGCTCTCTTCCGTCACTGCAAAATCTAAACGCGTCCAAATATCCTTTTGAGGAAATATTAAAAATCGCAAACCAGCGCCGCCAGAGATTACAAAGTTTGAAAAATTCAGATTATCTACTTGATTGAAAACAGAGCCAGCTCCAGCGAATACGGCAAAGCCCAACCGCTTAGTGAACTTAAATGGAATGGGTAAAAAGCGATATTCTACCTGAGCCGCCAATTGATTTCTGTCCCTGTACCTACCATAGTAATAACCTCTCATAATACTTTCTCCTCCCATTAGTGCCAGTTGATTAAATGGAATATCTCCGAAATTGAATTGCCCCAGCACCTGAATCGCCAATACATTATTTTTGCTCATGGGCCTATAAATTCTTGTGTCGGATATAATGGAGGTGAACTCATATGTACTTCCCCAAGATGGATTATAATGTAGAAAAGCCAATTCTGAAAATAATCCCTTCCTAACATTTAGCACATTGTGCCTGCTATCATGAATCAAACCTAAGCCTAATCCTATATTGTCGGATCCATCATGTCCTAGTGGAAATTCGAAATTCGAATTCTCGGGATCATCCAAGACAAAATCGATACCAGATAGACGTTGATAATCGAATTCTAAACCTACATAAATGTTGTTTTTCAACTTTCTTAAAACACGTTCCTTTATTAGGACTTGATTGGCTTCTATCCTGGCCAGATAATCTGTCGGCGTATCGGTTCCTATTCCATGATAAAAAAGGGGGAAGCTTTGGATACGTGCTCGACCAAGGAAAAACCATCGATTCTTATCGGAATAGATCGCATGGTCAAACCAAAATCCGTACTGATTCTCCAAGGTAAAAAAGGAAAATGCATTTATCTCACTTAAACGATTCGTCGTATCTCGATTTGTAAAGTATACATACAAGGCACTCGCACCGATCTCCCAGCTTGTTTCAGGAGCATAGGCAAGTGTAGGATAAACCAGGAGTTGTGGCTGCGATACATCACTTTCATTATTGATCATATTATCAATGTATCGCTTGAATATATTCTGAGCATTTATGCTATTAGTGAAGAGCATCAAACCCACTATAAGGGCGCTAAGAATATTTAGCCTTTTGAGGTATTTTAATTGTTCTTTCATAGAGAGGAAGTATATCAATTGTAGAAGTAGAACGTATTACTTTATAAACCGAATATAATTAACTTCGAAATTGGTAAGTAAGTTTAAAAATAGAATAATAAAGAGCAGATTAGTTGACATAGTTTTTTCAATCAATCGAGCCCCACATCAATACCCAACTGCAATATTTTATAATGATTCAAAAAAAGAATGCGTATATTCAAACCATTAAAAAACCTTAACTAAACAATTTACTATGAAAAAATTTATTTTTACTCTATCTATCCTTTTAGCTTTTGCCTTCGTTTCTGCTACTTTCACTTCTTGTGGTGGAGGATGCGACGAAGACCAAGCAGTAGAAGATGCAAATCGTATTGGAACTTTGGCAGCTGATTATTTGGCAGACATCACTAATGATGAAAAGTGCCAAGCCTATGTTGATGCTGTAAGAGATTTTGTAAATGACTATAAGGATTGTGACGATGTGGAACAATCTCAAGTGACTGAAATAGAAACTGCAATATCAGGACTGCCTTGTTCTTAATTAAAAATCTATAATCAATTTGTGAAAGCCATCTTCAACAAGGTGGCTTTTTTTATGGATGAAATATGAATTCTACTTTAGGCATATTCATTAATAAAGTATTTTTCCATTTATTTTTTCAAGATGCTGAAATTCAGTTATTTATCTTTCATTTAAGAACTTGTGCTTCTGAATTGATTACCCTTTTTTTGATAGATATTGCGTAATAATGAGGTAATAGTTTTCAATTTAATCTTCCGCTCGCCGCTCGGGCGTTCATTTCTTTCTTGAAAAAGAAACGAACCAAACCCCGTAAAACGGGGCAGGAAATTCAAGGCTTTACTTGGTTCTTAACGGCTTTTGAATTGCATTTTGACTAAACACACAAAACTCGCTATCGCTCAAACAGTTGTGAGTTTTTAACGTCAAAATAAAACTCAAAAACCTAAACCAACTAAGGCCGATTTCTTCCAAACAAAATTCAATCTTTGGTAGTATAAATATACTTTAAGCTTAATTCTTTTTAAACTGTTCTTACTTCTGAATTCCCCTACTTTACTCTATATGATTTGAGGTTGCAGTGGATTCATTTCTGCCCATCTTAATTTCATACCTAGAACTCTTGCTTTTGGGCAGTCATTTGTTGATTCCAAGGTGTCGACACTCTGCGACTTTCTTCAATAAATGACATTGAGTCTCTGATCTCTCCACGATTTATATCTGTGCATAAAAAGTGCACTAAAAGAAAAAATCTGAAATAACAATTGTCATTCCGACCGAGTGCAACGAGTGGAGGGATAGGCAATTATGAGTGATTCTAGTCGAAATTAAAGAACTAAAAGCATTGTCGTCCTTCGACTGCGCTCAGGATGACAATGCTCGTTTACTCTATCTATGACAATGCGAATGTACAATTTGAATTATGCACACGATTTATATATAGAATGAGACCATGTCGGAATAATTTTTTATTTTGATAAAAATATAACTCCAATGAAATTAGACTCCGCAAAACTCCATTACATACTTTGTTTATGGGCCATGATATTATGTACGACTAGTTGTGATAGCGTATCGGATAGTAACGGTGACACTTCGGCACCCATCAAATTGTTGATATCTACAGATATTTCCACTGGATTGACAGATACACACGGCGGACAAGGGTCAGTGCCCGTCACCCTTAATTCGAAAGGTCAAGATGCAGATTTTACACCTCAGGATTTAGATGATGGATTGACGGTGGCCATGGCTCTAAATCTTCATTCTCAAAATCTAGTGCAAGTGGATGCAGTGATTCCAACTTATGGAAATGCTACACTCCCTGCCGAAATGTTGACGGCTTACCAGATTGTAAGAAACTTAAAAGGCTTTTATGATCTGCCCATTGTCCCTGGAGCGAATGCACAAGTCAGTCAGACGCTACAACCCACCCCGGAATATTATACAGGAGAGTCTGTACCCATCGCTGGAACAGATGGATCATTTTGTGCTGCCTGCCTCAATTCTGGAGTAGAGCTGATGTACAATCAATTGTTGGCAAGCGATGAATCGATGACAATTTTGGCTATCGGTCCATTGACAGATGTTGCATGTCTCTTGACAAAATATCCTGAGATAAAGCCCAAGATTACCGAGATCATTGTACTAGCCTCTCAGGTAGAAGGGAAAGGCCTGTTCATCAATGGAAAGACTGTAAATGATTTCAATTTTAGAATGGATCCTGTTGGAGGCGCCCTATTTCTTTACGCTGCTGATAATGTTCCTGTCAAGTTGATGTCCTTTGCTCTGTCAGGTCAGACATCAGATAGCGGAGCACGGCATATGCAATTTGACAATACTACCCTGAAAGGCCCGAATCCTCCTACGGCTGCTTCCCAAAAAAGCCTGAATTGGATATTGGAATCTTCAAAACCAAGAAATGAATTTTGGAAAGGCATTTTTGGTGCCGAAGAGGGTCCATTTGATCAATATACCCTTATGGCCGCCATAAAGCCTGAATTGTTTGATTGCCAGGAAGGGTTGGCTTATGTACAGATGTGCCCCTATCCAGCATGGAGTCCTGATTTCAAAAACCTCCCAAGTGATACTATACCTTATAATGCTGCTAATAATCCCTGTATTGACCATGCTCCTGGACAAGGTTCTCTTTCGCAGGTGCCTGCACAACTTGTCGTATCTCTGGATCTTACAGATAATGGCCCCCTTGTACGAGGGACAACCGGAATTGATGGCAATATTCCACAATTGAATTCAAGTGCAAGACAAGTAACTGTATGTACCAATTTTGTAGATGACAAAGCCTTTGAGATATTTAAGCAATTCATTTATGAAAATACATGGTAATTAAGAATATTTCAAGTTGATTATACATAAGTAGTGGTGGCGAAATTTAGATTTTTCATGTATTGAGGTGATTTAATTCTACTTTTAGATATTGGACTAATTATTAGAAATAAAAAAGGCAAAAGGCACAGGGTTTAAGGATTTGCAAGGTAAGAAGTTGACAAATCTAGATAAAGTCAACATTTCGCGTGCAAAACCCTGTACCTCGCACCATAAACCTTAACTTTGTTCTTTATCACAGTAGCTTTATCAGGAAATCACATCATTCTTTATTATGAAAATCAATTTATTTCTCATCACCTGTTTCATGCTTTTTAGCAGTTATGCCAGAAGTCAAGTTATTGATTTTGCCGATTCGAATTTTGAAAATCACTTATTGGAAAACGGAACTGATACCAACAATGATGGTAAAATTGATATAAATGAAGCTGGTATGGTGGATTCCTTGAATCTGAGGGGCAAGGGCATAACATCACTGGAGGGAATAAATTATTTTACAAGTCTCGATACCCTGGATGCAGGCGAAAACTTATTGACCAATTTCAATGGCATTGACTTAATTGATCTTAATTGGCTCTTTTTAGATAATAACAATATTTCTGATTTTGTAATAATAGAATCCAGTGAGATTACTCGACTTGGCTTGAGCTCCAATCAGATCACTGCTTTAAACGTCAATGAGTTTATAAATCTTGAGGTACTGAGTGTAGATAATAATTTGTTGGAAGAATTAGATGTAAGTAATTTGACGAAATTGGAATCTTTGAGTTGTGGGCGTAATGAAATAAGCCAACTCCATCTTGGAAATTTGCCTGAGCTAAAAAACCTACATATTTTTGAAAACAACTTGGATTCTCTGGATTTAAGTCAACTTGAAAATTTGATAAACTTTGGTTGTTCAAGAAACAATTTCAAAAAGCTGGACATGTCAAATTTATCCAATCTAAAAACTTTTTCAGCTTTTGCATGCGAGCTTGAAAGTCTGATCTTACCCACAAATTCAGTTTTGAATTCTATCAATGTGGACGAAAATGACTTCAAAAAACTAGATATTGATTCAAATATTTCAGCCCTGAGATGTGAGTATAATGAGTTGGAAGAAATTATCATCAAGAACCCAAGTGAGACATTTATAACAACCTTTATTGGCAATCCTGACCTGGAATATTTTTGCATTCCAGATGAATTTCACGACCAGATAAATGATCAGATTGAGGAATATGGTTATGATGACGTTGTTGTGAATTCCAGTTGTACTACGAGTATTAAGGAACAGGAGGAATCAAATTCAAAAATTCTGATTTATCCTACACTTGCTTCAGAGTTTCTTACAATAGTATCTCAAAACCCTATTGAGAAAATAAAGGTTTATGATGTTAGTGGTCATTTGATATTGAATTTTACTACTTCCTCTGATACTCACGTGGATGTCAGCTTGGAAGCATTGAATTCGGGCATTTACTTTATTAAATGCTGGTCAGGTACAAAATCACTCACTCAAAGATTTTTTAAACTTTGATAATTTTGAGTTGCCCAAATTGTATCTGATAATTACCGCGGTTATTGTCGGAGTTAAATTAATCCTTCCACTTTCTCTATAGTATATTCTCTATAGTTTAGCTACATTTGCAGTCCCTAACAAAAAAGATTCTAGATGGAAGTTCAAGCGCCATATCAAGCGAAAAATAAAATACGAATTGTAACCGCAGCATCTCTTTTTGACGGTCATGATGCCGCTATCAATATAATGCGTAGAATAATGCAACGATCAGGTGCTGAGATCATTCATCTTGGTCATAATCGGTCCGCCCAGGAGATCGTTGATACCGCTATCCAGGAGGATGTACAAGGCATAGCACTGACAAGTTATCAAGGTGGTCACAATGAATATTTCAAATATATCTATGACTTGTTGGAGGAAAATGGATGCGGACATATCAAGATATTTGGCGGCGGCGGAGGAACCATTTTGCCCTCAGAAATAAAAGAATTGCACGATTACGGTATTTGTCGAATCTACAGTCCGGACGATGGTCGTAAAATGGGATTGCAAGGAATGATCAACGACCTCTTGGAAAATTGTGATTTCCCTTTAGGACAAGATGTAAATGGAGAGGTAAAAGAAATATCTTCAGAAAATCCAAAAGCAATAGCAAAACTCATCACCGCAATCGAAAACTATCCTGATGAAAATCATGAATGGTTGAAAGACATAGAAAGCCAAACATCTAATGTGCCGATTCTTGGGATCACAGGTACAGGAGGCGCGGGAAAATCCAGCCTGGTGGATGAATTGGTAAGAAGATTCCTGATTGAATATCCAGAAAAATCAATAGCCATCATATCGGTAGATCCCTCCAAAAGAAAAACCGGTGGCGCATTATTGGGTGATCGAATCCGAATGAACGCCATCAACAACAATCGGGTCTATATGCGGTCTTTGGCCACAAGACAGTCCAATTTAGCATTGTCGAAACATATAAAAGGCGCAACCAACATTCTAAAATCGGCCAACTTTGATTTGATCATTTTAGAGACTTCTGGAATCGGTCAATCAGATACAGAGATTGTAGATCACTCTGATGTGAGCATGTATGTCATGACACCTGAATATGGAGCGGCAACCCAGCTCGAAAAAATCGACATGTTGGACTTTGCCGATGTGATTGCCATCAACAAATTTGACAAGCGAGGGGCGCTGGATGCTTTGAGAGATGTAAAGAAACAATACCAAAGAAATAATGACCTTTGGCATGAAGACCCGGATACGATGCCTGTATTTGGTACTATTGCCTCCCAATTCAACGATCCTGGTACGAATACCTTGTATCGTAAAATCATGGACGTAATCGAGGAACGTACAAAAGCACCTTTCCCAGCAACATCTATTTTTCAAGATGGAGAAAGCGAAAAAATTTACATCATACCTCCTGCAAGAATTCGCTATTTATCAGAGATCTCTGAGAACAATAGAAATTACGATCAATGGGTCAAAAAACAGGCAAAATTGGCGTCTAATGCTTATGCCTTGAATAAGTCGATGGAAGTCATTGAGGATGCTGGAACAAAAGAAATATTGTCTGCTCAATTGACAAGAACTTTCGAAGATATGGATGGCTCTTGCAAAAGGATCGTCGAATCCTGGCCCGAAAAGTCGAAGTCATATTCCCAGGATGAATTCATTTATAAGGTTAGAAACAGAGAAATCAAGGTGCAGACCTATACCAAGAGCCTTTCTCAAAGTAAGATTCCAAAAGTAGTGCTGCCAAAGTACCAAGACTGGGGTGATATTTTGAAATGGAACCTGCAAGAAAATGTTCCTGGAGAGTTTCCTTTTACTGCAGGTGTATTCCCATTCAAGAGAAAAGGCGAAGATCCTACTCGAATGTTTGCCGGAGAAGGAGGGCCAGAAAGAACCAATAAGAGATTCCATTATTTATCCTTGGATACACCTGCCAATCGATTGAGTACGGCTTTTGATTCAGTGACACTGTATGGAGAAGACCCTGATTATAGACCAGATATCTATGGTAAAATTGGTAATTCGGGGGTAAGTATTTGTTGTCTCGATGATGCTAAAAAGCTGTATTCAGGCTTTGATTTATGCGAGCCAAGTACTTCTGTATCTATGACGATCAATGGACCTGCAGCCACGATTTGTGCATTTTTTATGAATGCGGCCATCGACCAACAATGTGAAATTTACATCAAGGAAAATGGACTGGAAGCTAAAGTAGAATCTGCCCTCAAAGCAAAGTATGAAGACAAGGGGTTGACTCGGCCAGAATATTATGGTGAATTGCCAAAAGGAAATAATGGCTTAGGCTTGATGCTTTTGGGGATTACAGGAGATGAAGTCCTGGATGCTGAAGTGTATGCACAACTCAAAGCAAAGGCATTGTCATCAGTAAGAGGTACGGTACAGGCAGATATCCTAAAAGAAGACCAGGCTCAGAATACATGTATTTTTAGTACTGAATTCTCTCTTAAGATTATGGGAGATGTCCAGCAATATTTCATAAATCAAGGCGTAAGAAATTTCTATTCAGTTTCTATTTCAGGTTATCATATAGCCGAAGCGGGTGCCAACCCTATTACACAGTTGGCATTTACCCTGGCCAATGGATTCACCTTTGTAGAGTATTATCTCTCTAGAGGCATGAATATCGATGATTTTGCTCCGAACCTTAGTTTCTTTTTCAGCAATGGAATAGATCCTGAGTATGCAGTTATCGGTAGAGTCGCTAGAAGAATTTGGTCCAAGGCGATGAAAGAAAAATACGAAGGCAATGCACGTTCTCAAAAGCTGAAATATCATATACAGACCAGCGGTAGATCTTTGCATGCGCAGGAGATTTCTTTCAATGACATTAGGACTACATTACAGGCTCTGTATGCGATATATGACAATTGTAATTCGCTACATACAAATGCATACGATGAGGCGATTACTACTCCGACTGAGGAGAGTGTAAGGCGGGCAGTGGCAATACAGATGATTATCAATCATGAATTGGGTCTGGCCAAGAATGAAAATCCATTGCAGGGATCATTTATTATTGAAGAATTGACAGACTTGGTAGAGGAAGCGGTACTTACAGAATTTGATAGAATTACTGAGCGTGGAGGAGTACTGGGTGCAATGGAGACCATGTATCAAAGAAGCAAAATTCAGGAGGAAAGCTTGTATTATGAAACACTCAAACATACGGGAGAATATCCTATTATTGGTGTGAATACCTTCTTGTCCAAAGAAGGCTCCCCGACTGTCATTCCTGGAGAAGTAATCCGAGCTACAAAGGAGGAGAAAGAAAACCAAATCAATACTTTGAATAACCTTAAAAGCGCGTCGGAAAAAACTTCAAGTGAGATTTTGAGAGCGCTTCAAACGGCAAGTATTCAGAATAAGAATATATTTGAACATTTGATGGAGGCTGCTAAAACCTGTTCATTGGGCCAGATAACGAATGCTCTTTATGAGGTTGGAGGCCAGTATAGAAGAAATATGTAAGAATGAAGAATTCCCAACTATGCCCAAAATGTGATTCGTATGACATCATAAAAATCAAAGGAGGAAATTGGGCAGCAGCTCAAAATTTTATCAGAGCGGGGGGTGTTAAGACCGTTTTTGTCACTAGATACTTGTGCGGTAATTGTGGATATTCAGAAGAATGGGTAGAAAATCCCAAAGACATAAAATCTCTCAAGAAAAAGTATGGAGACGATACTTCAGGAAGCCAATTTGTTTGACTTCATTTTTTGAAGCGTTAATTTAATATTGATAATAAAACTTTTACCACTTTTGCGATAGATACCATGCTTTACATGGAAGATGTAACCTCCTAAAAAGATTAAAGTCTAAAAGCTTGATAGTTCAGAATAAATAGAAAATAAAGAAATGCAGGAACAACAGCATCAAATAATAAAGACAGAACAAAAGGCATTGGAATTGAACCTCGATGAGATGGTTTATGGCACCTTTGCTGAGATTGGCGCAGGGCAGGAAGTGGCCAGAAATTTCTTTCAGGTAGGAGCAGCTGCGGGCACTATAGCCAAGACGATGTCTGCTTATGACAAAGGATTTTCAGATGCCATTTATGGCAAAGAAGATAGTGGAAGGTATGTATGTGAATCTAGGTTGTACAAGATGCTCGACCATGAATATCGTTTGATGGATGAGCGATTGGAAGGGATGTGTGAAATAGCTACTTTTTTTGTTTTTGCAGATACCGTATCAGCTATCAATTATTCCCGTACGATCAAAGGTAATGGCTGGCTGGGGGTACGATTCCAACACAAACCTTGTTCTGAGTCCAATGACCTGGCTATACATGTCAAAATGTTGGATAATGACAATAAGCTGCAGCAAGAGGCAATTGGTGTACTTGGAGTTAATCTTATCTATGCATGTTTCAGATATAGAGACAATCCTGAAAAGATGGTTAAGTCGCTCCTTGATGGATTGGAAGGTCGTGTTTCTATCGATTTTATGAAGGCCACTGGACCTGCTTTTGATCATGTCGAAAACAGATTGCTGGCCTTGTATCTTGTGAAATATGGACTTACCGAGGTGACCATGTTTGACGAACACAAACAGAGCATCCATGCCTCCGAGTTTCTTTATAAGAAGGCATTGATGGTAGTAAGAGGTAATTTTAGACCGCCGACCTTAGTCACTAAGGACGTAGTAAAGTCCAGTTTTGAACAATTCAAAAAAGAAGATTTTGTCGATCCCGAAAGAGCCTACAATATTACTGAGATCACCTTGGATTATTTGAAGGATTCGAATGGTAGCGTGGATGACAAGGATTTTTTGGATAGGACGGAGCTGATTTGTGCCTTGGGTTACAAAGTGATAGTATCGAATTGTAGCAATCATCAGAAGCTAATTAATTACCTCGGTGACTATAAAATTAAAAAACTGGGTCTTGTTATTGGGGTTCGTGAATTATTGGAAATAATCAATGACAAATATCACAATAATCAAGATGGTAGATTGCTCGTGGCATTTGGAGAACTATTCACACGAAACATAAAAATATATACCTATCCAGCCCTCATGGAGGACGGGGAAACAATTATGAACACCTCAAATCTTCCTGTCCCGGAAGGTATTAAATTTTTGTACAAACACCTTACCGATAGCAATCAGATAGTAGATATCGAAGATTATGAATCTGAAATGTTGTACATCGACCCGACCATAGTTTATGATAATATCAGCAAGGGCAATGATGGATGGCAAAATAAGGTTCCCGCTGAATTGGTAGACTTGATTTTGGAGCTTAAATTATTTCTCAAGGAGGAAAATTGATGTCAAAATTGTCCAATTGTCTCAAAAAAATCTGAGTATCAATACACTGGGACAACATTCGTAAAAGGTTAAATCATCCAATATTTTACTGATTTTTCTATACTCAAAGTATAATTTCTGTACTTTAGCAATTTGGTAGCAGAGCTAATTGCCGAATTATACCCAATGAGAGACAGTAAAAAGAGTAAAAAAGAAAATAATATTATAGAAGCAGCTGAGAGGGTATTCAATGCTGTCGGTTTTAAAAATGCCAAGATGGAAGACATTGCGGCAGAAGCGGGAATTACTAAGGTTACACTGTATTCTTACTTTCAGAGTAAGGAGAATCTCTACCTGGCCATTACCTACAAGGCTCTACAAAAACTTAATGATCGATATTATGCCTCATTGGATAAGCATAAGAATTCCAGAGGAATTGATTCAGTGATTGCCTTGATCGAAACTTTTATGTCTTTTTGTGAAGAAAACTTTTTGTACTCGGAGACCTTGCTCGATTATTTTTCAATGGTTCGATCCACTTCTTCAGGAAAGGACAAGTCTAAATTGACCGAAGCTACAAAAGAAAGTATTTATTATTTGAAACTCCAGGACATTCAAAATCTTCCTTTTAAGCTCACCTCCAAGGAAATTCAACGTGGCCAGGAAGACGGCAGTATTCTAGAACATATAGATCCCATATTCAGTACCTTGCAAGGCTGGTCATTTATTATTGGTTATACCAAAGTTTTGAATGCAAATGGGACCAATGAATCACCATTGTTTAATGTTAATTTGTCAGATTTGAAGAAATTCAACTTGAAATTGGCAAGAGCATTATTAAGTAATAAGGTAGTGGCTTATGAATTAGACAACGTCGATCATTTGGTCCAATAGGAATTGCATTTGCTATAGTTAAGATAAAAAGCAAAAAACACCAATTATTAATTTCAAATTCTTCAATGTAAAATTGACTAAAAAAGGCACATTCGTCATTTGAATTGGTTTCTTAATATAAATATTTGATAGATTCCCCGAAAGGATGATTATACTTGTAGTTACAATCAAAAAATTATGAAAAGACAATTTTATATCTTGTTGATGCTCTTATTTGCGATTACATCTCAGGCGCAAGAAGAGTGGTCATTACAGAGGTGTATAGAGCATGCGATAGAAAACAATCTTACAATTCAACAATCGGAGTTAAATGTAGATTTTGCTAAAATTGATGAGAGACAAGCCAAACACAATCGGTATCCAAATTTAAATTTCAGCACGAACCTTAATTCTAATTTTGGTCGTTCAACGGATCCAATTACCAATACGAATGTCACACAAAATTTCATTAGTAATAATATGTCGCTGAGTTCAGGAGTTACTATTTTTAATGGTTTTCGAATTTCAAATGCTATTAAAAGATCTGCTCTTGATAAAACCGCAAGTGAATATGACTTGGAACAATCAAAACGTGATATTTCTTTAAGTGTAGCCAATAGCTATTTGAATGTATTGTTTGCTGATGAGAATCTTGCCATTGCAAAATCACAACTTTCGACAAGTCAGGAACAACTTACTCAAACTCAAAGATTAATTGACGCGGGCGTGCGTCCTGCAAATGAATCCTTGGATATTTTAGCCCAAATCGCCAATAATGAACAAGTTGTGATCGGTGCCGAAAATTCAAAAGTAATTGCCTTATTGAATTTGAAGCAATTGCTAAGATTAGACCCTGATGTAAGTATGATATTGACCGCACCTTCTAATGTTGATGTTGAATCAGACCCAGACCTACTGACATTTTCTGAAGTTTATAATTTGGCAATGAATGCTCAATACAATATTAAAGCAGCAGATATGAGGGTTGAGTCTGCACATCTGGGTGAGAAAATATCCAAAGCGGGATTGTTGCCGACATTATCCTTCGGGGCAAGTATAGGAAGTAACTATTCCAATAAAGGCTTTCGATCTACAGAAGATACTACCTTCTTTATTAGGGAGTCTAATGTGTTTTTCAATGATGTGCCTGGGGTTTTGGGTACAAATGCATTTCAGGTTGGCATTGAAGACAATCCTTATTTAAGCCAATTGGATGATAATCTATCTTATGGTTTTGGAATCAGTTTGAGTTATCCAATCTACAACAATTTGAGCAATAGATTAGGCGTAGAAAGAGCAAAACTCAATATACTCAATGCAAAGAATCTTAGTGAACAAGCTAGAGATGCACTCAAGATTACAGTTCAACAGGCTCTTGCTGACGCTAAAGCCTCCAAACGAAAATTAAACGCTTCAGAAAAAAGTGTAGATGCACAAAGAGCATCATTCGATAATGCGAAGAAAAGATCGGATGCCGGGACCATAAATTCATTTGAATTTGTAACCATACAAAACGGTTTGCAGGAAGCTGAGTATAATGCCGTACTTTCAAAATATGAATATTTATTTGCAATGAAGGTGCTGGACTTTTATATGGGTAAACCAATAAATATTTAATTCAAACAAAAAAAACCAACAACTTTAGCCATTATGGAAGGAAGGAAGACTAAAAAGAAAAAGAAAAAAACTAATAAGTGGGTAATTATTGGTCTGGTGGCTGTTCTTCTCGCGATGTTGGGTGTTGCCTATTATGTAGGGCAACAAAAACCTAAGGGAACGGAAATCACCGTTGAGAAAGTGGGCAAAAGAACGATTAAGGAAACCGTATCAGCCAGTGGAAGGATTTTTCCAGAAACAGAGGTAAAAATAAGCTCTGATGTCTCTGGAGAGATAGTTGAGCTATTTGTAGAAGAAGGGGATAGTGTGGTGATAGGTCAACTTTTGGCTAAAATAGATCCAGAAGCTTATTTCTCTGCGGTAGAAAGAGGCGAGGCAGGCATGAATAGTGCTAAATCAACATTGGCCAATGCAGAAGCTAATGTCGAAAGTAGTAGGGCACAAAAAGAGCAGATAAGTGCTCAATTGGAAAATGCCAGGACTATTCATAATAGAAATATAGGTCTAAAGGAGAATGGAGTCATAAGCCAGGCAGATTTTGATCAATCAGAATCAAATGTTCTTCAATTGGAAGCAAATTTGCGTGCAGCAGTGTCAAGTATAAAATCTGCTGAAAAAAGTGCTGAAGGTGCAGGATTCCAAGTGAAAAGCTCTGAGGCAAGTCTTAAGGAGTTAAAAACAAATTTGAGTCGGACTTCTATCAAATCACCAACCAATGGTATAATTTCAAGCCTGTCTGTCGAACAAGGAGAAAGGGTTGTAGGAACTATCCAAATGACGGGTACCGAAATGATGCGAATTGCCAATCTAAACTCCATGGAAGTGCAAGTAGATGTGAGTGAGAATGATATACTTCGAGTGAGTAATAATGATTTGGTAGATATCGAAGTAGATGCTTATCTGGACAAAGTATTCAAAGGTACAGTTACTGAAATAGCAAATAGTGCTTCTAATATCTCATCTGCAGCAGCGAGCCTGAATACGGATCAGGTAACCAATTTTATTGTCAAAGTTAGAATAGATCCAACGTCATATAGCAGTATTGCAGGACAGAGGCAAAAATATCCATTTAGACCGGGAATGTCTGCTTCTGTAGATATCTATACCAATGAGGTAGATGATGTACTGAGTGTTCCTATACAGGCAGTTACAGTACGCGAGAGAGAAGAAGATGAAGATGAAGATGAATCCTCCAAAAGGAAAAAGGATGAGGAAGTGGAAATCGATGAAGTTGTATTTGTCAAATCTGCCGACACTGTAAGAATGGTAAAGGTTTCTACAGGCATTCAAGATGATGAATACATCCAGGTTTTATCAGGCGTGAAGTTTGATGAAGAGGTCGTGACAGGACCATATACTGCTGTTTCCAAAAAGCTGAAGGATGGTAAAAATGTGCGAATAAAGGAAGAGAAGGATAAAGATAAGGACAAGGATTGAGAGGAGTAATCGTATTTGTTAAAAACCCAGAATTTGGCAAGGTGAAAACGCGCCTGGCTGCTACTTTAGGACATGAAAAGGCATTGGATATTTATATCAAACTGTTGGGCTATACACGGAATGTCTTAACGGATCTGACAGATGTCAAAAAATACATTTATTACTCATCTTTTATCGATACAGAAGATGATTGGTCGAATGAGGAATTTGAAAAAAAACTGCAAATCCAGGGAGGATTAGGAGAGCGAATGACTACAGCTTTTCAAGATGCTTTGGAGACTTGCACAGAGGTTGTGATCATTGGGAGTGATTGCCCTCAGTTGACCACAGCACACATCGAAGAAGCTTTCCTAAGACTGAAATCACACGATATGGTTATTGGCCCAAGCCATGATGGAGGTTATTATCTGCTAGGTATGAATAAATTTTATCCAGCGCTTTTTCAAGACATTGAATGGAGTACAGATTCGGTATATCTTGAAACATTAAAAATAGCAGATTCTCTGAATTTAAAATCATTCAATCTCGAAAAATTATCGGATATTGACCATGAAGAAGACTGGTTAAAATATGGATTTTAGTGAATTAATGTACTTTGGTTGAACACAAGACAAATCTGCTTATCAATTGCGACATGGGAGAATGGGATGCTCCTCATCTAACACCAGTTGATGAAAAAATAATGCCTTTTGTGGATATGAGCAATATCGCTTGTGGAGGTCATGCCGGTTCCAAAAAAATAATTGCAAGTACGATTGAAATAGCAAGTAGGTACAAGGTAAATATTGGAGCCCATCCTGGTTTTGAAGATCGAGAAAACTTTGGAAGAAAATATCTTTCCTTAAAGAGATTTGAATTGGAAAACTCATTGAAAAAGCAACTGACAGATTTTCTTGAGGTGTGCGAAAAACAAAACGTGAAGCCATTTCATATTAAAGCACATGGAGCATTGTATCATGCTTGCAATAAAAGAGAGTTGGAAGCGGAAGTATTAATAGATGTTATGAAAGAGTTGTGTCCTGACATTATTATATTGGTCGCGCCGCAAAGTTTATTAGAAATAAAGGCTGGAAAAGAAGGGATAAGTACCATGACAGAATCATTTATCGACAGAAGGTATAATGACGATGGATCTTTGGTCTCCAGGTCAGAACCTGAAGCAGTAATTCTGGATACTAAAATCGCAAAAGGCCAGTTTGATTTATTGTTATCTGGCAAGGTTGTTACAAAATCAGGTGTTACCTTGGCAATTAAGACAGAGACTGCCTGTATTCATGGAGATAATCCCAATTGTCTACAAATTTTGCAAGCCATCAGTCATGCCTAGATTCGACATTGAAATAAAAGCATTTGGCAATCGTGCTATACTTATTGAATGGCCCAACAAGATTGATGAGGAGATATTGGATGACATCATTCGCTTCACTCCTTTGGCAGTAGCCAGTGAAAAAGATGAATTAATAAACTACACTCCAGGGTACAATTCTTTGCTGCTTGAGTATAATAAAGTCTTAGATGACTTTGAAAATAAGAGGCAATTACTAACAAAAATCTATGAATCACCCAGAGCACAAAGAAGTGATGCCTTTAATACATGGCATATTCCTGTATGTTATGAAGAAGAATTTGGGGTTGATCTTCCTGTTTTTGCTGAAAATGGGCTTTCGAAAGAGCAGGTTGTCAACTTGCACACATTAAAACCACTTAGGGTATTCATGATTGGATTTTTACCAGGCTTTCTCTATTTGGGAGGCATGCCCGAAGCTTTAAATATGGATCGCAAGGCCAAACCCAGACTCAAAGTATCAAAAGGAGCAGTTGCCATAGGAGGTAAACAAACAGGTATTTACCCTATGGAAAGTCCTGGTGGTTGGCAGATTATCGGTCGCACACCTCTATCTCTATTTGACCTTTCTCACGAGCAACCCACACCAATTCGACAAGGAGACAAAATTCAGTTTTATGAAATAGATCTGAAAACATACCAAATACTTTCTTCTCATTGAAGTGATATAGAAACGTATGATAAGATGGCTTGCAAAGGAATTAACAATATGTTTTTAATTCTACTTTAAGCGATTAAAACTCACAAAATTAATGACTACAGCGTAGTCACCTTATGTGAGCTTGCGAACATACGGAAATTTACGAACGCAGCGCGTTCGCCTTATGTTTATAGAATGATGTTCAGAAATTAATAGAAAATCCTGGTTTTTGAATTTATCTTCGAGATACAACTAAGGCGTCAACCTAAAGATTACATATATTATGAAATATTATGTATAAGTAACTTATATTCTGCGCTTTAAAATTTTTATCATAAAACCTTAATTGTCGAAGACACAACTCTCAAAATAGCGTGGCCTGCCGCTAAACAGTGGGTGGCGGGAGCTGCATTCGCAGTATAGCCTTTTTAGCGGCTTGATTCTTTTGTTTCTTTTCTCATCAAGGAGAAAATGAAAGCCAGTCGCGGCGAGCGACCATATTAGTTTGAAAATGAATAATATATAAATTGAAAATCTTCATATATTATTTCCTTAGGTTGACGCCTATGCTCTCTGAGGTCAGGACATTGAGACACAAGGATATGCAAGGTTAGCTGTTGACAATGTAAAATAAATGTCAACGTCGAGTTCTGCAAACATTAAACATTGTTTCTGAATACCTTAGATTTCATAATCTGTATCAAATTGACGAAAGTCTTAATTTAGAATTAAATCACTTCATTAAGAAAAACTGTAAATCCAAAGCTGAAGTACGCCCTTGCTTGATTAACTTTGCACCAAGAATATAAAGAAGAAATGGCAAGAAGAAACAAACTCCAGAAGTTCAACGATCTTTTATCTTTTACCAATGTCTATGAAAATTATGATCCGACCAAGCCTAAATTACTTGCCAATGAGACCGAAGAGGTAGACCTCAAAGGGAAATGGATTTCGGACCACTTTCAAAATGACAATCCATTGGTCTTGGAACTTGCTTGTGGACGAGGTGAATATTCATTGGCTCTGGCCAAAGACAATCCTGAGGTAAACTATATCGGTGTTGATGTAAAAGGTGCCAGGATATGGAAGGGGGCGACTATTGCTCAAGAAGAAAATCTAAATAATGTAGCTTTTTTACGAACTCGAATTGAGCAAATAAATCTATTCTTTGCCAAAGAAGAGGTAGATGAGATTTGGATAACATTTCCAGATCCATTTCTCCGAAAAAGTAAATCAAACAGAAGATTGACTTCTATGGCATTCTTAAATCGATACAGGGATATTCTAAAAAAAGAAGGCATCATTCACTTAAAAACAGATGACCCCACCCTGTATGAATTTAGCCAGGAACAATTCGAGGAATGTGACTTTGTAGAGGTGTTATATGATAGAGATGATATCTATGCCCAGCCACTGGACTTTAAAGAATTGGAATACAAAACTTACTACGAAAAGCAGCACCTGGAGAAAAAGAGAAAAATAAAATACATCCGCGTAAAGCTACTTCCCCAATAGTCTCCTTATAAACCCTTGCGCCCCTTGCGAAAAACCTTCGTGTACTTCGCGGTTAATAAAAACTCACCTAATTCATCCAGTATCTAATAACGTATCTGGAAAACTCTGCCCATCAAACCCCCAAATATTCTCAAGAACGAAAAACACCATCAAAGTCAATAAGACAATAGAAATCATATTCATCCAAAATCCAGTCTTTATCATATCTGGTATTTTAAGATACCCAGATCCAAAAACAATAGCATTAGGAGGTGTCGCTACAGGGAGCATGAATGCACACGATGCTGCCACAGTCGCAGATACTAGAAGTATGTAAGGATGAACATCAATAGACAAGGCCATCGGCGCCAAAATAGGTAATAACATAGCCGTCGTAGCCAAATTCGAGGTGATCTCAGTCAAAAAGTTGACAGCCGTAATCAAAATTAGAATAAGCAAGAATATAGGTAGTGCCTTCATCAATTCGAATTGATTTCCGATCCATTGGGCCAATCCACTTTGTTGGAATCCTGCCGCCAGAGCCATTCCTCCACCGAAGAGAATGATAACGCCCCAAGGCATTTGAACAGCCTCCTTCCATGTCAATAACATTTCTCCCTTTGCCTTAGTTGAAGGAATTAAGAAGAGCAGAATACCCATGCCCAATGCAATGATCGTATCATCTATTTGAGGTACTAATATTTGAATCTTTTGCCTGAAGATGAGTAGAACAGCTGTAATGGCAAAGATTACGACTACCCTTTTTTCTTCGGTGCTCCAATCGCCCAAATCTGATAAAAGTGACTTGATTTTTTGTCTTCCTCCTGGAAATTCATCCATCTCGAATTTGAATGCATATTTGGTCATATACAACCAACACACTCCAAGCAAAATTATAGATATCGGTAAGCCGAAAAGCATCCATTCGCCGAATCCTATTTCAATACCATAGACTTCTTGAATCACTCCTGCAAAGACTAAATTTGGCGGTGTGCCGAATAAGGTAGCCATCCCTCCAATAGAAGCACTGTAGGCAATAGCCAACATTAGAGCCTTGCCAAATTTCTGGTTTTCGTTCTCTTCAGTATCAGGATCATCTCTTAGTTGTAAAATGATGGCCAGACCAATTGGGAGCATCATTACCGTAGTAGCTGTATTTGAAATCCACATCGACATGAAAGCAGTAGCCAACATGAAGCCGAGTATAATTTTTGAGATGCCAGCACCAATAAAACTAATGATGTTCAGTGCGATTCGTTTGTGAAGGTTCCATTTTTCAATAGCAATGGCCAATATAAATCCACCCATGTAGAGAAAAATGTATTTGTGTCCGTATGCGGCTGTGGTAGCCTTAATGTCCAATGCTTCTGTGAGCGGAAATAAGATAATAGGAAGTAGTGCAGTAACGCTGATATCGGTAACCTCAAATATCCACCAAATGGCTATCCATGCCGTACATGCCAATACGGCGTTGGCTTGGGCAGAAAGTCCTGGTGGATGAAAGAATATCAGGATTATACCGAATATTATTGGACCTAAAAGAGCAGGGACTAGTTTTTTAACATTCATATTTGATCTTCAAACTTAAAAAAAAGAGTCAGTCTTACCTAATAAGGTTATCTCTATTGCGCATCTCAATAAATTGTGTCTTCTTCTCCAAACTTCGGAATACCAAGTTTTTATCAAGTTATAGAAATACCTTAGATTTACACTTTTCAAAAAATGAGTAGACCTGATAAACAAGAGTCTATATAACAACTCACATGGACATAGCAATTTTTACATTTAACCCATTTGCAGAGAATACCTACATCATTTACGATGATACGAAAGAATGTGTCATTTTTGATCCAGGATGTAGTAATGTTGAGGAACAAAAACAACTCACCGATTTCATAGAATCTAATGGTTTGAAACCTGTCAAACTGGTCAATACCCACTGCCATATCGATCATGTCCTTGGCAACAAATTTGTCTCCGAAAAATATAATCTACCGCTTATCAGTCATAAGGGAGAAACTGCAGTATTGATCATGCAGCCTCAGATAAGTATGATGTACGGTATTGCTTATGACCCCTCTCCTGAAATTACTGAATTTCTCGATGATGGCGATTATCTGACATTTGGAAATACAAGATTAGAGGTTCTTTTTACTCCAGGACATTCACCAGCAAGTATATCTTTTTACAATGCTGAAGAAGGTGTCGTGATTGGTGGAGATGTATTGTTTCAGGGCAGTATCGGGCGCACAGATTTGCCAGGAGGAGATTTCGATACCTTGGCAAGGAGTATAAGAGAAAAATTGTATGTGCTTCCAGATGATGTCATTGTTTACTGTGGTCACGGCCCGTCTACAACTATTGGTGCAGAAAAAAATACGAATCCATTTGTAAAGGGCTGATTGTACAATCTTTAAGTCGCTACTTTGCTCTAAAATCAACAATTTTACTTAGTTTCATGGTATAAAAATAAATGCTTTGAAACCTGTATTTATAGAGGAAACGATAGATAAATTAAAGAAAATTATTGATTCATCCACATCTGGTCATACCGATAGATTGCAAGTTGATGAGATAACGGATGAAATTGAAAAATCTCTAAAAGCGTATAAGGACAACAAGGAAAATAAAATACTATTTTACGGTACTTCTATTACTACGGTCTTATTGTCATTATTTCTTACCTACAAGACTCAATCTTCCTGGCCACTCATGTTTTTAGTCATATGGTTTGGCGGATTTATGTATTATCGAGTACATGAAAGAGGCTTGGTACTTGACAATCTACACAAAATAAGCCTGGTAAAGCCCAATGATCCTCTATCCAAAATAGTATACTTAAAAAGTGCAATTGATCTTAAAGTTGGAAGAAAGAATGTTTTAAAAATCTTCCTTTCGGTACTGATTTCTTGTTGTGTAATGATGACCCACTTCTTATTCGTCGACACTTCTTTTTGGATGAATATGGGCTTATTGCTCGGTGCCATTGGTGCGTCATATTTTTTCTGGAAATCTTTTTATAAGGAAGACATTATTGAGTTGGAGGCAATAAAAAGTCAGTTGCATCAATTGGAGAGTCAAATCATCCTGGAAAGCGGGCACAATTCAGAGGAAGAGTAAAACAATTACCTCGCGACAACTCAAAAACCTGGTGTTCTTATTGTTTCAAGAATGCCCTAAAACTCTAACAGTCCTAAAGTCCTTTTTTCAATTGCATAACCCTCTAGGGCTTGGGCAAGGATCATTATCACCTTCGATTTTAATTTCAAATAACAGTAGATTATTGATATTTTTGCAGCTATTTATTTATCTAAATCAATAACATGAGATTAAAGAATTTTACACTTTCAATTTTGTTTTTGTTTTCATTCGTTTTTGCTAATGCTCAATGTGAGGTTGAAAATGGCAGTTTTGAAGAATGGTTTGCTACAGAATTTATTTTACCAGACGGAATGAATGGAGAAGCGACGGGCGATGTTTTGTTGCCTGAGACGCACACACCTTTAATAAGATTACTATTATTAAGCTTTGCCGCGGCATTTGATCCTACATATGGAATGCTCCTGGAGAATGAAGCACAAGAACTAAGCGGTATTTCACAATCTACAGATGCATCTGATGGAGATTTTGCAGTAAAACTTCAAGGAGGATACGAAGTGGAAACTGCTGACATTTATAGTGTTGCTGGATGTACTGAAGTTCCAACGCAGTTTAATTTGGATGTAAAGCATTTTGGAGAATCCGACGATATATTCACTATTTTAGTTGTTTTTGATGAGGGTTTGAAAGCATTACCTCAAACAGAAGACGACCTGGAAAATTTGCCAGCTTATGCAAGCGCTACTTTGAATTTTGATTCGAATACTGAATATCAGACTATTTCGTTTCCAGTAATACAAAATTTTGAAGCACCTGTTGATACATTTTATTATGTCATTTTAGCTGAGACATTTTCAGACTCAAGTTACTTCCTCATAGATAATGTCAATTTTAATGATGGCGGTTCGGGTTGTCAGATTACTGCTCCAGTATTAACCATGGATAGTGAAGCAAGTCCTGTTTGTATTTGTAATAATTTGGATGTTTCTTTTTCTTTGGAATATACAACAGAACCAAACATTGAATACAATGAATTGATCGTGGATGAATTTGGAATGATCGTTTCGATTGATGATTTTATCCCAGGAATTCACAGTGAATTTTGTAACCCATCCAATAGCTTGAAAGCGGTAGTAATTGCCTATGAAGATGGAGTTCAAGGATTAAACGAAGGGAGTCTAATTGATGACATCACGGGTTGCTTTGAATTGTCTAATGAAATAATGTTGGAAACAACTACAATTCCAGATTTTGTATTTAATGTTTTTATGGATGGCGTGCAGCAAGATGAAAACATTAATATATGCTTGCTTGATGATATACTTGAGACATTTTCGTTCTCTACGGATATTGAAGTAGAAAACATTGCTATCGTTGTGATAAACGAGGAAAATGAAATAACAGAAATTCGTATCGATGATATCAATGAAACAACTGATCTTATGAATCTTGCTCCTGGGGATTATGTCATGGGTGCTGTAAGTTATGATGTAGCCTTTAATTTGGAAGTAGGCCAAGATGCAGATGAAATAACTTTTGAAGGATGTTTTTCGGTTTCAGATTTTGTTTATGAAATTAATGTACTCGGACCAGATGACAATTGTGTTACGGATGTAGAAGAAGTCTATAAAGGCAATCTCTCCATAAGACCAAACTATTCAGCCGGAATTTTCGAAATAGACAATCCAAATGCTGAGTCATTTGATCTTGTAATAAGAGATATTGCAGGAAATGTTGTCACTTCAAATAAAACTTTGTCAAATGGAAATCTGATTGATTTGACTGGATTTCCAAGTGGACTATATATTGCAAGTTTTAATATTGATGGATTGATACATCAGGAAAAACTTGTTAAACTATAACAATGTCTTAGAAAAAGGAGGGTCGGAAGCCCTCCTTTTTTACTTGGCATCGGTCTGTTTCGATGTTGACATTTATAATACATTGTCAACAGTTAACCCTGCAAATCCTTGTGTCTCAATGCACTGACCTCAGAGAGGTCATCTTATTTCAGCACAAAGGACATGTCATATTCGACCCCATAGGGTGTCGCCTTAGTTGTATCCCGATGATAAATTCAAAAACCAGGAATTTCTATTAATTACTGAACCTCATTCTATAAACTTATGGCGAACGCGCTGCGTTTGTAAATTTCCCTATGTTCGCAAGCTCACATAGTGTATCTACTCTGTAGTCATTAATTTTGTGAGCTTTAATCTCTTAGAGTAGAATTAAATCACTACAATACCATAATTAGAAATCTGCTATTATTAATTGCCTATTTTGGGGAACCATTTGAAAAAGTTCCCATTCTATCAATTTCGGTCAGAATTTTCTTAACATTTGGTCAAAGCAAGACAGAATAATGCTTTGAATTGAAAATAATTGGTAAAATATAATGCCAGTCTAAGCAGCTTTTAACATTTTTAAGACGTATTTAACTACAACTGACTTATATTGTCAAGAAAAAAGTGCGTACTTTTATA
This sequence comes from Saprospiraceae bacterium, assembly GCA_965230575.1. GTDB lineage: Bacteria > Bacteroidota > Bacteroidia > Chitinophagales > Saprospiraceae > CAJXUU01. The sequence continues at coordinate 1,181,157 of OZ246013.1, read as the reverse complement.
AAATGGAACACACGATAGATATATTAAACAGCGAAACTAACTTTATCCAGGCTTGTCTTGCGAATGAAGAATGGGCATTAAAAGCACTCTATAAGGAATACTATCCTATGATGCTGCCCGTATGCTTGCGTTATGCAAACAATTACGACGATGCACTCGACATTTTACACGAGGGCTTTATTAAAGTATTCAGACACATTTCTAAGTATAAGGCAGGGACTTCACTAGGATCGTGGATTAGAAGGATAATGATCAATACTTCTATTGATTATTACAGGAAGGTAAAACGGAGAAGGACCGAGAATTTGGAAACAGCTTATGGTCAAAGTATCAAAGGAGCAGACGCGGTTTCTGATTTAAGTACTCAAGAGATTATGATGGCTTTACAAAGTTTGACACCCGCGTACAGATCTGTTTTTAACCTTTATGTTATTGAAGGTTATTCACACAAGGAAGTAGGCGAATTGTTAGGCATCACCGAAAGCACCTCAAGATCCAACTTAGTGAAGGCAAGAACTAAATTAAAAGCAATATTACTTGCCAAAGATTTTGAGAGATAGAATGAACAATAGAGAATTTGACGAAATAATAAAGAAGAAGCTTGAATCCCTGAATACTTATGGATCAGAGGATGCATGGGACTTGTTCAAAGAAAAGTGGGATAGTAAATCTGGCTTGGCTGCAGGTGGTGAAGAATTATCGAGTGAAGATCAAGATCTTGATAATAAGATCAAAACAGATATGCAGAAATTGCGTATCCCATTCAATTCCAAACATTGGATAATACTCAAAGAACAACTTGAATTAGAAGCACTATTCAAGAAAAAACTGTTTGTAGCCAAAAGTGTAGAATTGGTAATTCTCGCTTTTTTAGTTTTGGGTATTCTGAATTTATGGCCTATTCAAAATGAAATCTACCGCTTGCAGGTTTATGATATTCCAATGGTTCAATCTATACCTGTAGATAAGGAAACCGCTGAAAAGCATGAAGCGCAAGAATTGGCTCTTTTGTCAAAACAGAAAATTCAAGAACAACAATTCATTAATAAGGCTAAGACGATTGTAAAAAAGGCGATTACCTCCGTAGAAAAACTAACACTCTCTACTTCAAGTCCAGTAAAAGAAAAAGAAAAGTCGATTGACAATTCAATCAAATCTGATAAGATTCTTGAAGATAACAGAATGAATAAATTGGATATTCAGCTTCCATTTATCATTAATTCTCAAAATGAATCATCCAATAAGAAATCAGAAAATAATACTGTTCAAGATGGAGCTGGTAATCCAATAGCCTTACTTCAGTTGAATGAAATGAAAGAACTCGAATTGCCAATTCGCCCAACAGGATTTCCAGATATAGTTTTGGATTCCAAAAAAGCAGTAAAAGATGAGAATACGTACATCAGTTTTGCAGTTGGTCCAAAAATGAATTTGGTAAATTCACCTTTTGATCCTGTTTATGAAATTGATCCATACAATGTGATTAATACCAATTTCAACATCTCGGTTAAAGTAAATAAAGAATTAGGACCTATCGAATTGTATACTGGTCTTGGATACACAAATACTTCTTATGTGCCTCGATTGGTAGATGAAATTTACGAACCGCTAGAACGTCAATTTAGTGTGGCAAGCTTGGAGAATATCAAGTTCAAAACATTTAATGTACCTATTGGAGTAAAATATAATGTAATTGAATCTGATAAATATGAATTATATGCTTCAGCTGGTGTGGATTTGAACGTTATAGCCTATTCGGATTTTGATATTTTGGATACACCAGTGGGTAGTGGAAGTAACGGCGAAAACCCAAACCCTTCACCAACGCCTCCACCTCCAGACTCAAGTCCAGAAAATGAACCTGTAAATTCTAATGCAAAACTCAGCCAGAAAGAATTTAATCATGGCATATTTTCAGGAGGAAGTCTAAAAGATAATTTATATGCTACTGCAAGTGTAGGCTTGGGTCTAAATTGGAAATTATCTGATCGGTCTGGTTTTTTTGTAGAACCTAAATATAGCCACTTCATTTCTTCTAAGGGCATTGGTCCGAATGAAGATAAAGTACATGGTATATCAGTAGATCTAGGCTTTAGATATCAAATAAATTAATTCGACTATTTCCAAATTATTTATGTTCCTAAAATAATTGTCTAGTTTTGATCATTCAAAATTGAACTAGAAGTATGATTATTATTCAGGATGTTTTGATCAGCGATGATGTAGTCGAACAGGAGTTTATATGCAATCTTTCTGCTTGCAAAGGTGCCTGTTGTTGGGAAGGCGATTATGGCGCACCAGTGACTTCTGAAGAACAATCTACCATACTATCTATCCTTGATAAAATACGGCCAAACTTAAGTCTGGAAAGCAATCAACTTTTGGATAAAGAAGGATGCTTTGATACATACTCAGAGTCTAATTTTACTGGAACAACATTACACAATGATGGGTCTTGTGTTTTTATGACTTTTGATGATAACGGAGTGGCAAAGTGTGGAATTGAAAAGACTTATGAAGACGGCGATATAGCCTTTAAAAAACCAATGTCTTGTCATCTGTACCCCATCAGAGTAAACATAAATGAACCAGCAAGTTTTGAAGCATGGAATTATGACTTATGGGAGGTTTGTTCGCCTGCATGTGAATTGGGAAAGAAAGAATCTGTTCGAGTATATGAATTTTTGAAAGAAGCGATAGTAAGGTATAAAGGTGAGGACTTTTATGAAGAATTGGATCGAGCGGTGAAATATATAAACGAATAAGTCCAGATTGATGAAACCTTCACTATTGTACTTAATTGGTTTTTCCATTCTTATGATAGCCTGCAGGACCAATAATATTAAGCCTGTATCAAGGAATTTGGTGGATGGTCTTTCAACTCATGACACCTTGCCACCAAAGGAATACATCTTCCCTGATGATTGGCTGGGACAATGGTCAGGAGAATTAAAAATCTATAAGACGGAAGGACTAAAGCAGACCGTGCCCATGTCACTTGACCTTTCTGAGACCGATTCGATTGGAATATATACCTGGGCTATTATTTATGGAAAAGATAGTACTGCCCAAAGAAGAAATTATCAACTAAGAGTTGTGGATAAATTAAAAGGTCACTACTTGATTGATGAAAAGAATGGGATTCTTCTTGATGCATATCATATTCACAATGAGTTGAACTCTATATTTGAAGTCATGGGGAATACATTGATGACATCGTATAAAATTGAGGAAGATGAGATTGTTTTTTCTGTAAAAGTATTTCCATCAAAAGAAATCAGAATATCTGGTGATACCTTAATTGATAACCAAGAAATCCCCAAGGTGTCTAGTTTTGAATATACTGTAAACCAAGTTGCCAGGTTGCAAAAAAAATGCCTTGTTGAATAGGTCATACAACAAGGCAATATAACACAGACACCCTATGACTGTTTTACATTGCAAATATAACGCAAGAAATATCTATTTTATGTTTTTCAGACATTGATATTTCAATTTTATGACATAAATGTATGATTTACAACAAAAAAGATATTACATTCTAATAATTATACTGGTTTACCCTTAGTGATATTCTTGTATTTTTGAGGGATTGAATCAATATATGTAATACAGCTCAAGCTGTTTTTGCGAACCAATTACTCTCAGAATTACTATTTTTGCCAAATGTTGGAATGGTTGCGCAAGCTTTTTGCATTTAATAAAGAAGAAGAAATAGAAGACCCTATGAAGTACCTCATAGCAGGCTTAGGAAATATTGGATCGGAATACAAAGGAACACGCCATAATATTGGATTTGATATTTTGGATCATCTTGCCGATGAAAATGATGGAAAATGGAAGACCGAAACCTTGGGTGATATATGCGAGATCAAGCATAAGGGAAGGACCTTGTGTCTGCTAAAACCATCCACCTATATGAATAGAAGCGGTAAGGCCATTAACTATTGGATGACAAAGAAAAAGATCAAGCGAGATAAAATTCTAGTGGTTGTAGATGACTTACATCTGGACTTGGGAAAATTGCGACTAAGAGCCAAAGGGAGTGACGGAGGACATAATGGTCTGAAGGATATACAGCAAGTACTTGGTGGCACAAATTATCCAAGATTAAAATTTGGAATTGGAAATTCTTTTCACTCTGGCCAGCAAGTCAATTTTGTACTTGGAAAATGGGAAGCTGAAGAAGAGGAAAAGGTCAAAAAACAAATCAAGAAGGCCACAGAGGCAATTAAAAGTTTCGCCTCAATTGGGATTAAATTTACCATGGAAAAGTTTAATCGATAAGTAAATAAAAAAAGCCACCCACTTCTGAGCGGCCATATATTATACCAAAAACTTATGGCTTACTTTTTAAGTAAATCTCTTATTTCTGTTAATAATTCATTGTCTGAAGGTCCAGCTGGTGCAGCTTCTTCAACAGGTGCTTTGGTTTTATTATAAGCTTTTACGATAAAGAACAACACTAAACCCACAATCAGTAAATTTATTATTGAATTTATCCACTTTCCATAACGAATAGCGTTCTCGGCAACATATCCTGCTTCTCCTTCAACTCCAGAAGCGGGCGTTAAAACGTGCTTCATATCTGCAAAATCCATCCCTCCTGAAAATTGACCAACTACTGGCATTACAATATCTGAAACAAAGCCATTTACTACTAATCCAACTGCTCCAGCAAGTATAACCGCAACTGCAAAATCAATGACATTCCCTGTCATTATAAATTCCTTAAATTCTTTAAACATGATTTTTGTTTTGTGTTTATTAATAAGTTTTTTAATCCAAATTTGCTTTCTGAATGTTAATATACATATATCGTTTTATAATATATATTTATATTACCATTATTAGAGACGTGAAACATATTATTAGTCACATATTTTGGACTTTTTGAACCACAAATTGGACTTTTTGAACCACAAAATCGATTATTAAAATTAAAGCTTGGCATTGGCAATAAGTGATATAGAACGAGGAGAAAATTGGTTTAAATCCCAAAATTGGAAAGCCTTTCCTTTTCAGAAGAATACATGGAAGGCATATCTAAATGGCCAAAGTGGATTGGTCAATGCACCTACTGGAAGCGGCAAAACATATTCCTTATTCATAGCCGCTGCTCTGGAATTTATCAGAGAAAACCCAACTGATTTTCACAAACCAAATAATGGACTCCAATTGATATGGATTACACCTATACGTGCTTTGGCAAAAGAGATACAAGGGTCATGTTCGAGGGCTGCTAAAGGGCTTGGCCTGGATTGGAATGTTGCCATTAGATCTGGAGATACCACTGCTGCAAATCGTACTAAGCAATGGAAAAATCCACCTGAAATGCTTATCACTACTCCAGAAAGCTTGCATGTGATTATGGCTACCAAAGGATATAAAAAATTCTTCGCAAATGTAAAAACCATTGTTGTAGATGAGTGGCATGAATTGTTGGGTTCAAAAAGAGGTGTCCAGACCGAACTGGTCATTTCGTGTTTGCTTGGGTTAAAAGATAATCTTAAGGTGTGGGGTATATCGGCTACCATAGGCAATATGGAAGAAGCTGTTGATGTCTTATTGCATTCTAAGAGTAATACTGAAATAGCCTTAATTCAGGCTGATCTAGACAAGGAAATAGTCGTAAAATGCCTTATTCCTGATGAAATAGAAAGATATCCATGGTCGGGCCATCTGGGATTGAAAATGTTGGATAAGGTATTGCCCATAATTCATAATAATAGAAGTACACTGCTCTTTACCAATACCAGAGCGCAATGCGATATATGGTACCAAAATATCCTGAACGCAGACCCGGATTTGGCGGGAATCATAGCCATGCATCATGGTTCGGTAAGTAAAGAATTAAGAATTTGGGTGGAAGATGCACTTTATGATGGAAGGTTGAAGGCGGTAGTATGTACTTCAAGTTTGGATTTGGGTGTAGATTTTCGGCCTGTAGATGCAATTGTTCAAATAGGAAGCCCAAAAGGAGTTTCAAGATTTATACAACGGGCAGGCCGTAGCGGGCATCAACCAGGCGCTAAATCAGTCATCCATTTTGTGCCTACACATGCTATTGAAATGGTGGAATGTGCAGCTTTGCGAAGCGCAATCGACAAAAAAGAATTGGAAAATAGAGTGCCTTATATTCGGTCATTTGATGTATTGATCCAGTATTTGATGACCCTGGCTGTGTCTGAGGGATTTGAACCCAGGGAAGTATACCAACAAATAAAAAAAACTTTCTGTTACTCAAGTTTAACTGATGATGAATGGTTGCAAATACTTAATTTTTTAGTGCATGGCAGTCAATCACTTCAGGCTTATGATGAATATCAAAAAGTAGAAATTGAAAATGGGATATATAAAGTGACCAATAGACAAATTATTCAAAGGCACAAAATGTCTATTGGCACTATAATCAGCGATGCCATGATAGCTGTTCGGTTTTTGAGCGGCAAAAAAGTAGGTTCAGTAGAAGAATGGTTTATTGCTCAATTGTCCCCGGGAGATGTATTCTGGTTTGCTGGTAGATGCCTGGAGTTGATACGTATCAAGGATATGAATGCCCAAGTCAAAATAAGTCACAAAAAGACTTCTCGTATTCCTAGTTATATGGGAGGGCGAATGTCATTAAGCTCTATGATGTCCAAAGCTCTGAGAGAAAAACTTTATGAATATGTTGCGGGTGAGGCCACGGATGAAGAAGTATTGGCATTAAAACCATTATTTGACCTGCAAGCTGAAAGATCCTTAATTCCAAGACACGATGAATTTTTAGTGGAATATTTTGAGAGTGAGGAGGGTTTTCATTTATTGATGTTTCCTTTCGAAGGTAGATATGTTCATGAAGGCATGGCGGCACTGATAGCAGAACGAATTTCCAGAAAGATGCCTATAAGTTTTTCTCTGGGAATGAACGATTATGGATTCGAACTTTTGTCTGATCAAAAAATTGACGTTGAAGAAATAATTACCGAAGCTTTATTCGAAACCAAAGATTTGGGTGTAGACATTCAATCAACGATCAATGGAGTCGAAATGGCCAGAAGACAATTTAGAGCAGTAGCAAGTATCTCTGGCCTCATATTCCAGGGGTTTCCAGGAAAAAGAAAGAAAAATAGACACTTACAATCCTCTTCTCAGTTGGTTTTTAATGTTTTCAAGGATTACGAACCCGATAGCTTGCTTTATCAACAGACTTTCGATGAAGTGATGACCTTCCAACTGGAAGAAGCAAGAATGAGAACTGCATTGGACAAAATCCGAAGCCAGCATCTAATAATCAGCAGACCAATAAAAGCAACACCATTTTCATTTCCAATAATAGTAGATAGACTGAGAGAGAAATTGAGTTCTGAGAAATTGTCAGATAGGATTGCTAGAATGACGCTTGAATTGGAGAAGTAATTTTTTTAGATTAATTGTTAGGGGTATTCATAAAAAGCTACTTTCCTTAGATATCGGCTCTTTTCGCATGTTTCTTCTGAAAAGATTACCCCATTTTTGATTCTTTTTACGTTAAAACAGGGTAATATTTTTTCAGCTCATTTGGTTATTCGTCATGACGGGCGATCATTTTTGGCTTGGCCCAAAAACGATCCAAAAAACCCAAGGCTTTATTCAGTTCTTAACGCATTTTGAATCCCCATTTTCTTAAACTCAAAAAACTCGGATCAAAAGTAAAAGTTTCAATTGTAATGTATTGATTTACTTGAATGTATACTTTCAAATAATCATTTTCTATCCTCAAACACTTTTGAGTTTTTAACAGAAAATAGGAATCCAAAATACTAAACTGAATAAGGCCAATTTTAGCCCTCGAATATTCTCAAGCTCTCCAGCTGTACTCAAAGGATGTAATGATTGTTACTTCTGAATTCCCCTTGTTAATTGTTAATTGTTAATTGTTGAATTGCACTTTTTGAATTTCAAAATCTGATTAATTCACATTAGTAATAATTATATCGAGATTAAGAATGGGCAAAATCGATAATACAATTCTAATTTTCACATGTTATCCAGTTCTTGTGGATGCCAATAATGCTTATCAAAATCTTGAATAGTCCAATTTTTAATGGTCATTCCTTCTGCTTCAAGACGGGCTTGCATGGTCTCAGGAGTAGGAAAGTGATTTCTCCCGGATAATTCACCCTTCCTATTCACGACTCGATGAGCTGGAATGCTGTCATCCATAAAGTCAATTTGATTTAGTGCCCAACCTACCATTCTTGCAGATCCAAGATGCAAATAATCCGCTATCGAGCCATAAGTGCTAAATCTCCCAAATGGAATTTGCCTCGTGATGTCATATACTTTTTCGTGGTAAGTTTTTGGTTTCAAATCGAATAATTTTTTAGACCATAAAGATAAAAACTCTAATCAATTCATTTACAAAGGAAATCAAGCCCCAATTTCCCCTTTCACAATTTCCCGATTTTCCAATCCTTCCAATCTTTCAAATCTTTCCAATCTTTCAATCTTTCAATCTTTTCAATTTTCCTCTTCCCTATGCTCAAGCTTAGCAAACTTTTTAAGTTTACCAATCTTTCCAATCTTTCCAATTCCCACAATCTTTATTTCTATATCTTTGCGCCATGGATAGACATGAAACGAAAAGAACCGACGTCAATGAACTAGGAGAATTCGGTTTGATAGACCATCTTACTGAAGAAGCTGTGATCAAACGAAGCTCTACACTGAAATCAATAGGAGATGATGCTGCTGTGCTGGCGAATCAAGACGAAGTGACTTTGGTCTCTACCGATATGCTGGTAGAAGGTATTCATTTTGATTTGATGTATACTCCATTGAAACATTTGGGTTATAAGGCTATTATTGTCAATTTATCCGATATATGTGCCATGAATGCCGTGCCTTCTCAAGTCACAGTATCTATAGCGATATCGAATCGATTTTCTGTGGAGTCATTGGAAGAACTTTATAAAGGTATCCATCTCGCCTGTCGATTGTACAATGTAGACCTCGTCGGCGGAGATACTACTTCTGTCAACAAGGGAATGATAATCAGTGTTACAGCTATCGGTCAAGCTCAAAAAGATAAAATTGTCTATCGTTCTGGAGCTAGAATAGGGGATATTATTTGTGTAACTGGTGACCTTGGAAGCGCTTATCTGGGACTACAGATTTTGGAAAGGGAAAAGCAAATCTATTTAACCTCGCCTGGAGTTCAGCCAGATTTGGGAGAATTGGATCATATTGTAGGGAGACAATTGAAACCTGAAGCAAGATTGGATGCAGTACAATATATGGAAAAAGCGGGCCTGATTCCTACTTCCATGATAGATGTCAGCGATGGGTTGGCATCAGAATTATTTCATATCTGTAAACAATCGAATGTCGGTGCTTTTGTAGAAGAAAGTAAGATTTCAATTCACCCACAAGCCGAAGAGCAAGCCATCGCATTTGGAATCAATCCGATCACATGTGCTTTGAATGGGGGAGAAGATTACGAATTGCTATTCACGATTGATCCCAAGGACTTGGAGAAAGTAAAATATATGCCTGATGTCTATCTTATTGGTGAAATAGTATCCAGCGAAGATGGTATAACCCTGCATACTACAAGCGGAAATGTACATCCTCTTAAATCACAGGGGTGGAATCATTTTGACCCCGATGCTGAAGAAGAACAATCCTTTAATTAATTGGTAAAAATTAAAACAGCAAATTGAATTAGCAATCTTTTTTCAATTTGATCATTTCAGTTTCATTGTTGATCGTAAATGTACTTCCATCTTTGAGCGTTACATCTACAGGATATAGAAGACTTGGCTTTTCTTTTGAACTAGAATTTGATTCATACCAAGCTTTCATCGCAGCATTTACTTCATCTTCATTCTCACCTGTAATCTGTACTCCATCTGGCATTTCATAACTCAATGGATAGACCATACTGAAACAATCTTTATCGATACCTCCCTTTTTGTCGTCGCAGTATTTTTTGAGACTTATCATCTCATTTTCACTGCTGATGGTCTTCTTTATGTCACCTTTAAATAACACATGTACTGGATATTTTAGGCCTGGTTTTTCTTTTTCTTTGGGATTTTCTTTGTACCACTTTTTTAATGCCGCATAGAATTCATCTTCCCCTTTGGCAGTTGTTACTTTTTGATTTGGAAATTTAATGCCAACTGGAAATTCCAATTCAAAACATTCCTTTTTGTCCATGATGTCACCTTCTCGAATATCACTTTGATTCGCTTTTTCATCTTCAAAACTGTAGGAATCATTGTCGCAAGAAAGCAAGAATAATGTACCCAATAATAATGTACTCAATATTATATTTTTCATGGCTTAAGAATTTATCTTTTGATTTTGCTAGTAAAAATAAAAAAAATTAAATCTAATCGTTGGCTGTTGCATGATTTGGATCAAGTTATAATCCCCAATAATTTCTGCTATTTTTAGAATTTGAAATCAATATTCAATATGAAGAAATATATTCTCCCTTTAATTTTGATTTGTTTTGGATCTTTCATTCAAGCGCAATCAGTGGACACCAAGCATGTGACTTATCCACTGGCCAAAGAATCCTTACAACAGCTGAAAGAACTGTTAGCAATACCCAATGATGCAAATTTTCCTGATGATATAGAAAAGAATATAAATTGGGTGGATAGTGTATTCCATGATATGGGTTTTACGACAAAACGGCTCGATACAGAAACAGTTCCTTTGCTTTTAGCGGATTATGCTTTTTCAAATCCTACAAAACAAACCGTCCTTTTTTATTTTCATATTGATGGGCAACCCGTAGACCCGGAATTTTGGTTTCAAGAAGATCCATATCAGGCCGCACTCAAAAAAGAAGTTGAAGGTGAGGGATGGGTAGATATCGATTGGTCAAATCTGAAAGGAGAAATAATTGATCCTGAATGGAGAATCTTTGCAAGATCTGCATCTGATGATAAGTCACCATTCATAATGTTTTTGACGGCATTGAAAGAGCAAAGAGATAGAGGAGTATTCCCAGACTTCAATTTGAAAATTATATTGGATTTTGAGGAAGAAAAAGGTTCTCCAAGATTGGCTGGTGCAGTGGAAAATTATAAGCAAGATCTTCAATCAGATATGCTTTTGATCTTCGATGGACCAAAACATATCAGTAATCAACCTACAATAACCTATGGAGCCAGAGGAATTACCGCGATCACAATAAAGATATTTGGACCTACTTTTCCCTTGCATTCCGGACATTATGGCAACTATGCACCCAATCCAGCATTGAGGTTGTCACAGCTGCTTTCGAGCATGAAAGATGAAGATGGCCGAGTCACAATCCCTGGATTTTATGAAGGTATATCTTTTGATGAAAAGACTAAAGCCATATTGGCCAATGTACCTGACAATGAAAATGAATTTAGGGTAAAATTAGGAATTGGAAATACGGATAAGGTAGGAAACAACTATCAAGAATCTATACAATACCCATCTTTGAATGTACGGGGTATGGGCTCTGGTTGGATCGGAAGTGAGGCAAGGACAATAGTGCCTGCCACTGCTACTGCAGAGATTGATATTCGCCTGGTGGTAGAAAGTCCTCCAAAACGGCAGGTTGATTTGGTGAAAAACCACATTAAGAACCAAGGATATTTAATTCTTGATCGCAAACCAACTTCCAAGGAGCGATTTGATAATCCAAAGATTTGTCAATTCACGAATAACAGGGCATATGAAGCCTTTAGGACTGATATGGATTCTCCATTGGGAGTTTGGGCATATGAAACGATCAAATCTGAATTCGGTGGAGAGCCGATAAGAGTGCGTACCCTGGGAGGTAGTGTACCCATCTCTCCATTCATTCAATCTTTGAATGTACCAGCAGTGATCATTCCCTTGGTCAATAGTGATAATAATCAGCACAGTCCAAACGAAAATCTAAGGATTGGAAATTATTTCGATGGTGTGAAAACATTTTATGCCTTCTTGAATTCAAAAATCAAGTAAGAAAAAGTAGATAAATGAGAGGTTATTTTAAAATAATTTTGCTTCTGGTTGGTCTTGGTACAATATCATGCAATGAGTCTCAAAAGCCAGTAGAAGCAGCAGAAAAAGTGATACGCGTAGAAGCTATTAAATTGGATTTGGCTGCTGCCAACAACTTGATTCAGTTGCCTTTGGCTTGTGTATTACAGGAGTATCCTAATAAGCTGGGGCAGGTGGTAGGAGATAAGCATGATTTGCGAGAACCGAGTGACTTGCATCCTGCATTTTTTGGATGTTTTGATTGGCATTCTGCTGTCCATGGTCATTGGTCATTGGTGAAATTGATCAAAGAATTTCCAAATGTGGATGGAAGAGAAGAAGCTCTTGTCATGCTCAAATCCACACTTACAAAGGATAATATTCTTAAAGAAGTTGAGTACTTCAAGGGAAAGCACAATAAATCATATGAGCGAACTTACGGCTGGGCTTGGTTATTAAAATTAGCCGAAGAGTTGCATACATGGGATGATCCAGTGGCTAAGGAATTGGAAAGTAATTTGCAACCGCTCACGGATTTAATTGTAAATAAGTACATTGAGTTTTTGCCAAAATTAGTGTATCCAATAAGAGTAGGGGAGCATACCAATACGTCATTTGGGTTGAGTTTTGCACTTGACTATGCACAAACCGTTGGAAACTTGGAGTTGGCGGATGCTATAAAGAATAGAGCAAAAGATTTTTATTTGGATGATCAAAATTGCCCATTGAATTGGGAACCAAGCGGATTCGATTTTCTATCGCCTTGTTTGGAGGAAGCTAGTCTCATGAGCAAGGTATTGGACACAGAATCTTACATATCATGGTTGGATAAGTTTTTACCTCAACTGGAAAATTCTTCTTTTGCCATGGAAGTTGGAAAAGTTTCTGACCGCACAGATGGAAAACTGGTACACCTGGATGGTGTGAATTTTAGTCGAGCCTGGTGTTTTAAAAATATAGCCAACGCGGATTCGAAGTATGCCCATCTCATAGAAATTGCCAATACTCATATTAATAATTCCCTGCCTTCTCTTGTAGGCGATTCGTATGAGGGAGGACATTGGCTGGGATCATTTGCAATTTATGCATGTCAATGAAAAACAACAGCGATTTTCTGATTGTTAAGTGAGATATAAAAAATGAGTGATGACGCAGTTTAATGATTTGTTACAAATTCTGGATTTGGAGAAGGAAAATGATTCCACCTTCATTGGTCAAAGTCTTGATATAGGTAGCTTTAGTGTATATGGAGGACAGGTATTGGCTCAATCTGTTGCGGCGGCGGCGCGTGTTTTGGATGATGACAAAGTCTTGCATTCTCTTCATGGTTATTTTTTAAGACCTGGAGATATTTCTATTCCGATTGTGTACAAGGTCGATGTGTTCAAGGAAGGAAGGAGCTTTAATACCGTCAGAATAAGCGGCCTTCAAAATGACAAGACCATCTTCATTATGGCTGCCTCGTATCATATTCATGAAGAGGGCATCCACCACCAGTCTGCCATGCCTAATGTGGCCCAACCAGAATCACTGACTTCTTTTTCCGATTTATTTGCTCAATTCGCCGAGAAATTCAATGTTAAGCCAAAAGGTATTTTTAGTCCGGATAGTCCAATAATATTTAGGCCAGTCGAACATTACAATCCGTTTAATCCTGGTATTCGACCGCCAAGTAATCATACCTGGTTTAAGATAAATGGAGAATTAGAAAACCCGTCACTCAAATTGCGACAAGCGATTTTGACTTATGCTTCTGATTTCAACCTACTGATCACCTCTATGATGCCTCATAATATGTCGATGTTTACCAATCCGATTAGATTGGCGAGTTTGGATCATGCCATGTGGTTTCATGAGGACTTTACACTGGATGATTGGATACTTTATGCTGTAGAGAGTCCATATGCTGGAGCGGCACGAGGATTTTGTACGGGCAAGATGTATACTCGAGATGGAAGATTGATTGCTTCTGTGACCCAGGAAGGATTGGTACGGCAGTTGTAAGATTAATTGAGATATTGTCCAAATAAGGCAATTGTTTGATCAAGAAGATTGAAAATATTTAAATTTTTTCAGAATATATTGGAAGATGAACTGGTGAGTTTTTTATGTAACGAATAATCTTGATGAAAATGAAATTTATTAAAAGCAATCTATTCAAAAACCTTTCTGATCAATTAAGCCTAACAATTATTCTAATTTTTAATTGTTATTTTATTAGTGCTCAGAGCGTTATTCTTTTTGAACAAGATTCTATTTTTCAAATAAATGAAAATGTGGATATTTCAGACCCTAATGAGATTTTTGCAATAGATTGGTTCTTTAAAAACAATACTAATGAAGAGATTTCCATTCATTGGAAAAGAGAATTTAGTAGTTCTTGCCCCTCAGAATGGCTTATTGCTACATCGGATCAGTTTTTGGACTACGTTCCGAGCATTAACGAATCCGTCGTTCCTATTCAAATGTCACCTGTGGATTCACACTTTATTGTTAGATATTCCTTTTGGCCGAATCAAACGGATGGATGCTGTGAAGGAAAATTGATATTTTTTTTGGAAGACGAACCTGACAATCCAATTGACACGGGATATTTTCATTTAGAAATCAATTCTAATAATTGTTCAACCAATAGCGTAAATACAGCGAATAGAAAAGACTTTATTGTCTATCCGAATCCTGCCAATGACGTATTATTCTTGAAAACTGAAGAACCAGCAAGTTTGTATCAAATTTATAATGCAATGGGCAAATTTGTAGATGGTGGAGAAGTATCACAGAACAATCAAATAAAGATTTCTAATTTGCGGGGAGGAATTTATTATTTGGAACTCGAATCGAACTCTTCAAAGCGGGCAATTACCAAATTCGTCAAGCTTGATTGAGATCGATTAATATTTTGGAGTTTCATATAGAAATATTCCTAATCTGTAATTCGTCATTCGGAATTATCTTAGTTATCTTCGCGTTTCAATTTTAAAATAGATAAAAATGTCGTTAGAAGTAGAAGGCGTATTGCACAAAAAATTTGAGACAGAAAATAAAACGGATAGCTTTCAGGCGAGAGAATTTGTAATTCAAACTGAAGGTCAATATCCACAATATGTAAAATTTCAATTGGTTCAAGATCGATGTGGTGCTGTGGATCCATTTGAGGAAGGCGAAAAAATCAAAGTCTTTTTTGATTTAAGAGGTAGAGAATGGAATGGTAAGTATTTCACAAATCTCAATGCTTGGAAATTAGAGAAAATAGCTGTTAATCCACCACCAGCTGCTCCAGTTGGAGACGGAGGAATGCCAACAGAAGAACCACCATTTACAAACTTTAGTGATGGGAAGGATATGATGGCTGGTGATTTAGACGATCTTCCATTCTAGATAGACAAATAAGATTGAAAGCTTAAATAACTTGGAGAGATGGATTGTACGAATTCATTCTTTCCAAGTTATCATATTTTATATTCCCCTCTTTATTAAATCTTGTACAGCTAACCCAAGATCTGAAAATTGATACTTGAAAGATGCTTTTTCTAGGTTACTTGCATAGACTCTATTGCTGTTTAAAACAACATTAGCCATTTCTCCCAAGAGTAAACGCAATCCGAATGTGGGAGCAGGTAATACAAAGTTACCACGTAACGCATCCTTTATTTCTTGCGTAAATTGTTTATTGGTAATAGGATTTGGGCTTACTGCGTTAAAAACACCCGTTAATGATTCATCTTCTATCTGATGGATCAAAATCCTGCATAAATCATCAATGTGAATCCAGGAATAATATTGGTTTCCATTCCCAAAATAGTTATATACGCCAACGTTCTTTGTCATAAGTATTTTTGGCAGTGCTCCTCCTTTAGTAGAAAGTACAATTCCAATCCTATTCAATATTAACCTATCGACAAATGGGGCGAGCTCTGATGCAGAATCTTCCCAGAGCTTGCAGCATTCTGCCATGAATCCCTTTCCTACGGAGCTGGTTTCAAATAGCTTTTCATTTTTTCTGTCGCCGTAGTACCCAACTGCCGATGCTGATATATAGGCATTTGGCCTATGACCAGTTTCTTCTAAAGCAGATTTTATCAATTTGGCACTTTTTACCCTACTATCAATAAGCAATTTTTTTCTAGAGTCCGTCCACCTTTTGTCAGCTATTCCTGCACCATTTAGATTGATGATGTAATCCACTTTTACAGCTTCTTTGGCTATTGTCATTGTATCAAAATCCCATTTGAAATAATTGACTCCAGCCTTAGATTTTGAATTTCGTGAAAGGATATTAATATCGTATTTAGAAGTATCTAAAAGCTCAATAAATCTGCTCCCCACTAATCCTGAACCACCCGCAATAAGAATACTTTTTTTCATTTCAATTTGATTATTCTATAAGGAAACTGAGATAGATTCTAAATGTTTAGCGAATTAGGCCTTCTTCTTTGAAACAGTAAATCTTTATACAAACAATTTATACAGAAAGAGGGTCTATTTTTGCACTACTATCGAAGCCTATACCAGGCATTTATTTCTCTATTCTAAAAATAATAACAAAGCTTAGACTATACTCTAAAGCGAGCCATATCCATCCTCAGCAATACAGAAATCATAACAGTAAAAACCAGGAGTGAACTACCTCCTTTGCTCAAAAATGGCAAGGGAATGCCTATGACAGGCATGAGTCCCAGAGCCATGCCTATATTGACAAAGAAGTGAAGAAATAGAATACCCGCTACGGCATAGGCATAATTCTGAATAAAAGTGTTTTTTGCGCGTTCTGCGATTATTACAATTCGTGAAAGTAGCAGTGTAAATAGAAAAATAACTCCGACACTGCCAATAAACCCTTGTTCTTCCCCGACGGTGCTGAATATAAAATCTGTAGTTTGTTCGGGTACATAATTGAGTTTGGTCATATCCCCTTGAAGAAAGCCCTTGCCTTTTACACCGCCAGAACCTATGGCACGCTTCGATTGGATGATATTATACATAGAGCCTCTGGGATCACTCTTTTCGGGTCGAAGCCAAACATTGATTCTGTCCTGTTGATGAGGTTCCAAAAGATTTTCGAATGCAAAACTTGAACCGAAGGCAAGGATCGCAGCAAGGACTAAGGTGGGTAAAACAAAGGTTATTGTCCTAAACATTCGTTCCTGAATCATTAAGAAGGTGTAAATCATCAAAGCTACTAAAATGACTCCAATGCCATACCAATAGAAATCTCGAATGTAAAATAAGATAGCAACAAATGAAATGACCAGAAATATAACACCTGATCTCCATGTTTGTCCGATATTGTACATGAAGATTCCCAGACCCGTTAGTGCTATGAGGAGGGTGACAATCTTTGGGTCAAATACGAGGGAGCAAATAAATATTGCAGCAATCGAAAACCCTAGAATATAGATCAGAACCGATAACCCTCGTCGATAAAAAAGCACAAAAAACGATAAGAAAATCATGGCTGAACCAGCATCGGGTTGAAGTAAGATCAATAGCATAGGAAGTGCTATTAAGCCCAGAGAAATGAGCAACGAATTTCGATTTCGAATATCGGTTTTATACGAAGCGAGGAAGCTGCCCACCGCTAATGCGGTACCAAACTTGGCTGTCTCAGATGGTTGGAAAGATAAGCCAAACAGGTTGAACCATGATGTGGCACCTTTAATTTCATTTCCCAGGAAAAGCACAAGAATGAGTAGTACGATGCATGTGGCATAGATTGGAAAAGCAAATGAATTCCAGAATTCCCATTCTATCACATATACCACCACGAAAGTCACCACGGCCAGTCCTATCCAAAGTGTTTGCTTACCGATTATAGTTGAAAAATCAAGATAGGAATGTGGATTATTATCGTCGTAAACTGAAGCGTAGAGCATCAACCAACCGATAATGAGGAGTGAAAAAAAGACAGTAAGTGTAATCCAATCAATAGACTTTGATGCTATTCTGGATTTTCGGCTCATAGGTGTTTTGTTGAAACGTTGGACTAGTATCCGACCAACTCAGACTTTTTGATATTATCCATGACAGGAATTACTCCACGAAAATCATTTTTCAATTCAAGTAAAAATCCCATCAGTTGCATTTTATTTTCGTACGCACCTACTTTTACACGATAGTATGGAGCCACGTGATTCCATTTTACATCAATATCTGGATACATTGAGGAAAATTTACTTCTGGCAGCTTCCATCTTTCTTCTGTCATTGGTGGTTATAATCTGAATTCTCCAGCCCTTGATTGTATTTTCTGCCTTGTTGGTAGATGTAAATTGATCCATCATCTGTGTTATTGTGGCACTGGTATTGACATTGACTGTGCCTTGTCCATTCATCTGGAAACTTAGAAAAAAGCCAAATAACATAATGACGTATTTCATATAATTTATTTTTTCTGTGTTGCTGTGATTTAAAACATTGTGTTTTTAATCACTTTATTAATTGAATCCCAGAAGAGGTACCTAATCTTGTGGCACCTGCTTTGATCAATTCATTTGCAGCTTTTTTAGTTTTTATTCCACCACTCGCTTTTATCTGAACTGAATCTCCCAAGAATTTTTTCATTGCAATGACATCGTTCACATCTGCACCTTTGGGCGCATAACCTGTCGATGTTTTTGCAAAATCAACGTTATATTTCACGCAAAGATTGCAAAGAATTTCTAATTCTTCAGAATTAAGATAAGCTGTTTCAAGAATTAGTTTTAAAATCTTGCCTCTTTTTAGTTTGGTGGCAGTAGTATAGCTATCTATTTCATTTTCAATAAGGTCCCAATTGCCATTTTTGACAGCTGGAATATTTACAACAATATCGATCTCGTCTGCTCCTGCATCAATACCTCTGGTAATTGCCTCTATTTTAGTAGCTACGTGATCATAACCAAACGGAAAACCCGCAACAGTACAAACATTTACCTTACTTTCTTTTAGTTCACGACATGCCAAATCTATATAAATAGGTGGTATACATACTGCAGCAAATTCATATTGCAAGGCTTCTTTACAGTGCTTGATGATTTGCTCTTGCGTTGCCGTGGGAGACAGAAGAGTATGGTCAATAAATTGGTTTAATGGCATTCAATATTATTTTAATATGATCTTAGTTAACAATTAATTTGGCACAATATGCTTTTTTTAATTTTAAAAGCGAGTGAATATTGCGAAAGATTGATAAGGAATAAGAATTAAAAAAGTGAGAAGGTTGATTGATTAATGCTTATTCTTTTTTTAATAAAAGGAAGTTACAAAGTGATCATAAATTCGTACCCGATTCATGATGACATAGACAATTACACACAATACAGCGCAAATCAAAATCATTCTAGTATTTCGAGCTACTTTTTTGTTTTTATCTCTTCTACTCGTGTACCGATGTCTTGATGAGGGCATAGTATATGTAATTAATAGTTTTAATAAAATTGGACAATGAGGTGATTCAAAAACTAAAAATCCACAACCGACAAGCGATTGTGGATTTTATAAGCTTTATTTCCTACGCTCTTTCGGGATTATCCTTTTTGAGCTTCGAGGTATTCTACAGCTTGACCAACAGTCTGAATGTTTTCAGCTTGTTCGTCAGGAATAGATACATCAAATTCTTTTTCGAATTCCATGATTAGTTCTACCGTATCTAAAGAGTCTGCTCCTAGATCGTTAGTAAAGCTGGCTTCATTGGTAACTTCTGACCCATCAACGCCTAATTTGTCGATGATTATTTGTCTTACCTTTTCTGAAATTTCTGACATTGTGTTTGTATATTTTTATTAGAGAATGCAAAATAACCGCTTAGGAAATTCAAAACCAAGCTTTTTAAACATTATTTAACAAGTTGGTTTTTGGTATAATTCGCTAATTATTTGAAAATCATATGTTTAGTTACACATATTAATATTGTCCATGTTTCGCAATATAGGATATTTTGTAAAAAAACAGGCTGAATGAAAGAGATAAGTCTAAAAACAACTGTAATTCGAAACAATTATTGTTTATATTACACTAAGTACTTGTATATTCGCAACCTAAATAAATAGATGTTGAGTAAAATTAAAATAATAGATCATCAAAATACTAAGATAATAGCGACTTTGGGCCCAGCCTCCAGTAGTTCTGACGTATTATTAAAGCTTGTAAAAGAAGGGGTTAATGTTTTTCGGCTCAATTTTTCGCATGGATCCCATGAAATGCATGCAGAGACTGTTGATCGGATTATGAAGCTCAAAAAAGAGCATGGCTTGACGGTAGGAATTTTGGCCGACCTTCAAGGTCCTAAATTGCGAGTCGGGAAGATGGAAAATGATGGTCTCGATATTAATCAAGGCGATATACTCACATTTGTGAATGAACCTTGTGTTGGCAACAAGGACAAAATCTATATGAGCTATAATGACTTTGCCAGGGATGTAAATGTCGGAGAACAAGTGCTTATCGATGATGGAAAGCTCGTATTAGAAGTCATAGAAACAGATAAAATCGGGGAAGTAAGGCTAATGGTACTTTTTGGTGGCAAATTGTCTTCTAATAAAGGAGTGAATCTGCCAGATACAAAAATTTCTCTCCCTTCGCTCACAGAAAAAGACTTGAAAGATCTGGAATTTATTCTTACACTTCCAGTCAATTGGATAGCGCTGTCTTTTGTGCGCAAGGCACAAGATATCAAAGAGCTGAAAAGAAAAATAGCCAATGCCGAACACCCTGCCAAGGTGATAGCCAAGATTGAAAAGCCAGAAGCTGTATCCAGAATAAAGGAGATTATTAAATCAACAGATGCGGTGATGATAGCCCGTGGTGACCTAGGTGTGGAAGTGCCTATGGAGAAGTTGCCCGCAATACAAAAGCAGATAATTAGAAGATGTATCCAGAGAGCTAAACCGGTAATCGTGGCCACTCAGATGATGGAGAGTATGATTACCAATCCCAGTCCTACCAGAGCTGAAATTACCGATGTGGCCAATGCCGTTTTGGATGGCGCGGATGCGGTAATGTTGAGTGGAGAGACATCGGTCGGTAAGCATCCGATCAAGGTGGTCCAAGCTATGAATAAGATAATTGAGGAAGCGGAGCAGCATTATGAAATGCATACCAAGCGACCAAAGCCTAATCCGGATTCTTCAACTTTTTATTCCGATACGATTTGCTTGGCCGCACCCAAAATTGCAGATGAAATTGGAGCTAAAGCCTTGTGTGGATTGACAGTATCTGGTTATACGGCATTCAAAATGTCTAGCTATAGACCTAAATGTAAAATCTATGTTTTTTCTGATCAAGAACACATGTTGTCAACACTAAATCTTGTTTGGGGTGTAAAATGTTACAAGTATGACAAGTTTACAACCACTGATGAGACGATTCACGATCTTACAGAAATACTTAAGGAAAACGGAGATGTCAACCTTGGAGACGTCATAGTCAATACTGGTGCCATGCCATTGCACAAGCGTTATCGTACCAATATGTTGAAGATTACTGTGGTAGACTAGACCTTTCTAGGTAATTGATATTATATAAACGAGCTTTTCAACCATCATAAGCTGAGCTTGTAATTATATACATCAAAAAATGCCAAAAGGTAGTAGACGAATAATAGTATTATTATCGCAATCAAGTGATTTTCATTTAATAACAACAAAGGCACTGCTACCATACTTTTAAGGAACGCCATCCAGTAATTTCCATTACTCAGTGCCAATAATATGTAGATGGAAATACAGATAATGCTGAATACCAGATATGATAAATAGGAAATTGCGGGTAAAGAAGAATTACCCAATCCTGAGAAGTATCCTGCCAGTATGGTGAGGTGTAAGCACAAAGCGACATAAGATGAGAATAACAAGTATCCTCTATATTTTCTGGACTTGATAAGAATGTTCATAATTAGATTTTATATGGTGATAAGAACTTTCTTAAAACTTAGAGATAAATCTAATCTGATATAGATTTTCCACGACTAATATCATCAAAAACTCGACAATTCTGTGGACGTACTAGCAAACATTTTATGCACTTGGCGGAGGAGTAGTTGTTCTTTTATTGATTAAACTTGAATTCATTTTTATTAAAAACCATTTGACAAACTTATGCTCGCCCATGAGAGAACCGACGGCAAGCAGCATAAATTGATATACAATGTAAATGGCAACAAATTTAACTGCAAATGCAATGGCTGCATTTTCGATCTCGATTCCAAGTGTATTGAATAAAAACTTACGTACCACTACAGTAGAACTACCTGTAATGGCAAAAATGATAAATATCCAAGTCATGCGTTTGTCAGTCTTGACACCCCATTTTTCTTTCCATAATTCCCAAATTCTTTTCAAAATATATAGTTTTTTGGTGGTTGATTTATTTCTGTTTTGGCTTATACCTTGATTTGTCCATTATCGATTGCGAATCTTTAAGATTAATCAATTGTTCTAAGGTGGTTTTTGGATATTTCTTCATGTAAGCTTTAACAATCTGAAGGCCCATATAGTTGGCCGTTCTACCAGGAGCTTTTGGAGGCATCCCAGGTGAATTGGGGCTTGGATTAATATATTTATTGATCTTCATTGTATTGGACTCGTAGAACAAATCCTGATCAAAGAAAAAGGCCCACATTTCCAATTCATTCGATTTTACCCAGTCTGTTTGTTCGGGGGTATATTCAAAAATTATAGAATCTGGTGTTTCGGGCAATACCTTACCTAGAATGTATAGTTGCTTGCCATTGTGAATCATATGGTCCAGCAATCTACTGCCTGGAGATCTTCCAATTCGGTCATTCACCAACAACTCCATCATCATTTTTGGAATGTATTCTTTCGAAAAAGTCCTGGTCAGATATTGCGAGAATGCAGGATTATTAGGATCTATTTCTTTGTAATTGTAATCTTGTCCTAAAAACATATCTAATCCAATTCCTAATCCATCTTTTTGTGCATCTTCAAAAATAAATTTTTGATAAGTGTATTCTGAAGTAAATGTGTAAATATTGGGTGCTTCAAAATCGTCGAAATAATACTTCATATATTTCATCGCTTTTTCCAAATCAGACAAAGCACCATCTTCTATATTATTGAACACGATGCCCACTGTGTCTTGAAGCTTTTTTATCCTCTCATCCCCTAAATAACCCCTGAGATTTGCAAGAAAAGCCTCATTGGTTTCGCCCACGAAAGGCAGCACTTTTGAAAAAAATATTTGTACAAATTCAGGATGTTTAGCCTTTAGCATTTCAACTTCTGCTTCAAGATTGTTCGTATCCAATTGAGCAATAAGGTTGTCAAATCTTACAACGTCCTGAGTAATTTCTATTTCGGAAACATCTGGTATAAATTCCTTGGTATCATTTGCACAACTCCAAATGCCGATGGTCAAGATGGTCAGAACTACCAGGAGTAACCCCTTTCTATACATATCTATTCTATTTCTTTAAAACTAAATTTAACGAATGGTAAGAAACTATATTTTGTTGAATATAAAATCATTCATCTTTGTCCAAAGATGCAATCGAGCATTATCTCCATATATTCCATGATTTCGATTTGGATATACGTAAGTATCGTACTGCTTGTTGGCCTTGATCAAAGCATTCATCATTTCAGTAGTGTTTTGAAAATGCACATTGTCGTCACCTATTCCATGCACAATCAGATAATTTCCTTTTAATTTATCAGCGAAGTACACAGGACTATTTTCCTTGTATCCTGATTCATTTTCTTCGAGCGTACGCATGAATCGCTCAGTATAGACGGTATCATACCACTTCCAGCTAGTGACAGGCGCCACGGCAATGGCAGACTTGAAGACATCATTGCCTTTCAGAATGCACAAAGAAGACATATAACCACCATAACTCCAGCCAAATATTCCTATTCTGGAAGCATCAGTATAGGGTAAGGCACCCAAGTATTTGGCCGCTTCTATTTGATCTATGGTTTCATATTTACCCAATTGAAGGTAAGTCATTTTTTTGAATTCTTCACCTCGTGCACCAGTTCCACGCGGATCTACACAAGCTACAAGATAGCCGTGTTGAGCCAGTTGTTGATACCACCAGTAGTTGTTTCCTTTCCAACTGTCTGTTACTTGTTGACTTCCAGGACCACTGTATTGAGTCATAAACACAGGGTATTTTTTATTCTCATCGAAGTTTTGCGGTTTTATCATCCATCCATTGAGAACTACACCTTCACTTGTCGTAAATGTGAAAAATTCAACAGGACTTACCTTGTATTCATTTTGAAGCTTTCCGATTTTGAGGTTTTCTTCAATTACTCTAATCAATTTGGAATTGCGATCATACACTTTGAAGGTTGGCGACTGATTGGCATTGCTATAGGTATTTACATAATAGTCGAATGTGCTGCTCCATTGTGCTCTATTGGTTCCTGAATTAGATGTAATCATTTTTTTGTTTCTACCATCAAGGTTGACTGAATAGACGTGTTTTTGTAAAGGTGATTTTTCGGCAGCTTGATAGTACACCATATTGTTTTTTTCATCGACACCATAGAAGCCAGTCACGTCATAGCTGCCAGATGTAAGTGCTTTTTTCTCTTTACCATTCATGTCGTATAGATAGAGGTGGTTGAACCCATCCTTCTCACTTGACCAGACAAAATGTTTCTTATCTTTCAGAAAAGTCAAATCATCAGTAATGTCGATGTAGTATTTATTGGTTTCATGAAGGAGCACTTTGGACTTATTCTTTTTCGTATCTACGATATATAATTTGAGGTCATTTTGGTGCCGATTCATTTTGTACACCACAATTTTGTTCTTATCCGCAGTCCATTTTATTCTTGGTATGTAAATATCATTTTCGTCTTCAATCTCTATTTTTCGAATGTCTTTTTCCTTCAAGTAATAGATATGGGCACTTACATCTGCATTCTTCTCACCTACTTTTGGATACTTGAATGTTTCATAGATTGGATATAGTCCATCATCATACTTTGTCATTGTAAATTCCTTCACCTCCGTTTCATCAAATCTAATGAAGGCTATTTTTTCACCATCTGGAGACCAATAAAATGCTTTGGCAAATGAAAACTCCTCTTCATAAACCCAATCTGTGGATCCATTGATAATGTTGTTTTGAAGACCATCATTGGTTATCTGAGTGGTTTCACCGTTAGTCAAATCAGTGTAATAAAGATTGTTTTGGTGTACAAATGCCGCTTTTTCGGCCGCTGGATCGAAGGTGGCATATCCGATTTTTCCTTTGCCTTTCCATACAGCTATCAGGTTCTTGCTTTCTCGATCGTATACATGAAACTTGGCCACAGTGCTTCTTCGATATATGGATTTCACTTCGCTTTTTATCATGATTCTACTTTCGTCATCACTAAACGTATAAGAATTGATCACTCCTGAGAATTCTTCCTTCCCCTTTATTTCTTCTCCTTTCAATATATCTTCAACAAATTCACCTGTAGTCAAGTCATATTTTTTAATGGTGTTATCCTGCAAACGGGTATAATGTTGACCATCTTTCAGAAAATTGAATCCTGGGACTGATTTGTCGAAAAAGGTATAATTCTGCCAAAGATCCTCAGTAGTTATTTCCTTTTGGGAATGGAGTGAAATGATGATTAAGAAAGAAGCAATAATGGATAAATAAAATTTCATGTGTATGGCTTAATAAATTTTAAATGCATGATTTTATAACGAATCTGAAAAGTACAAAGTGCATATTAAAATTATAGAGTTTGTAAGATTTTTATTTTAACCATAACAATTACACCTTAGTCAGAATGATTATATTTGAAAAATGATATCTAACAATTAATGTAAAATTGATGCACGATTAAAACAAGAATTATGAAAAAATCAATATTTTATTTCCTACTGGCATTTTCTTTAATAACGCTGAGCTGTGCAGATTCACAAGAAATGGAAGAAAGCAACACCTTGCGTTCATTGAACATTTATCACGAATCTGTAAGTTCGATTGATCTTACTGGGATAGAAATAATTGATGGTCCAGTCCATATTGTTAATACAGATGCCAAAGACCTTAGCTTTTTGAATGGGATCAAGGAAATTCGGGGAATTCTGGACATCGGTAATAATAAGCATCTTGAAAGCTTAAATGGGTTAGAAAATCTTCAGTCTGTAGGAGATATTAATATTTTTCTAAACGATAAATTATTGGATATTTCTGCATTGACAAATGTGGAAATAACAGAGTATTTTAGTTTACATCAAAATGGAATTTCAAGGATTCAGAATCTTGATGGATTAATAAATTCCTCTAAACAAATTTATATAAATGAACCTATTGAGTCACTTGATTTCTTGGCAAATTTGAAGTCAGTTTCTAGCTTATCCATTTCTAATTCTAATTTGAAAGACTTATCGGGCTTGAAAAATTTGGAAGAAGTAGGATTTATGTCGTTTAGAGGAAATATTTTGCTTGAAGATTTCTGTGAAATTAAAGATATAATTGTGACTAATGATACTCTTACACTAAGGACCATAGGCAATAGATTCAATCCAACAATTCAAGAAATAATAGCCAATTGCGAATAATCACTGATGTGTAGTTGACAATTTTTCTCCAGGGGCTTAGTAGATTAATATTAAAACGTGCTTTAATAAAACACAAGGTCAATTCTTGTTCAGATATCCAATACCTCTGAATTTTTAGTTACATTTACACATACAATATATTTGTAATATGTCTAAAAAAAGCAGGAGAAAGAAAGAAAAGGAAAAGAAATCAAAGGTTCAGAAAAAAATAGAGCAATCTCCAAAATTGCCAACTTTCTGGAAAAACTCTACCCACATTATTGCAGCTTTTTCCGCACTCATTATCACTTTCGCTTGCTTCTACAATACCACGAATAACGATTTCGTCAATTGGGACGATGATCGTAATTTTTATGAGAATGAATATATCACGACAATCAATAAAGAAAACTTCTGGAGTAATACCAAAGAAATATTTACCAGTAATGTAATTGGAAATTACAACCCTCTCGCTATATGGACTTTTGCGGTAGAGAAAAGAATGTATGGCTTGGAAGAGCCAGGAAAATGGCATGGAACTAATGTGTTTTTGCACCTGATATGTGTCTTTTTTGTATTCAGAATTTGTTTACTCTTGGGATTGAAATGGCAGGGCTCATTGTTGGTGGCCTTACTCTTCGGGATACATCCCATGCGGGTGGAGTCCGTGGCTTGGGTAACCGAACGAAAGGATGTATTATTTGGTGCATTTTACTTGTCGGCACTCTACTTTTATATCAAGGGAAAATTGATTGGAAAAGGGTATCATATAATCATATTCACCTTATTTCTACTGTCCTTATTTTCGAAAATTCAAGCTGTGATTTTACCACTTTCCATGATAACAGTTGATTACTACCTGAACGGAAAGCTGGATATGAAATCGATATTAAAGAAAGCACCTTACTTCTTATTATCATTGATTTTTGGAGTGATTGGGATCTATTATTTGAAGGATCAGGGATCATTGGAGAATGCCGTCACTTATCCCGCATGGCAGAGGATATTTGTCGGTTCGTTCAGTTACATGATCTATTTGGTGAAGGCCGTTGTTCCATATAAGTTGTCACCGCTCTATCCTTATTCACCTCAAATGCCTTCTTATTTTTACCCTACACTTCTACTATTTCCTGCTATGGCTTATGGAATGTATATCATGTACAAAAGAGATATGAGGGTGTGGTTTTTTGGCTTGTTGTTTTTTACGGTAAACATATTTTTTCTGCTCCAGATCATGGGGGCTGGACAAGGATTTTTGGCAGATCGATTTACCTATATCGCTTATTTTGGTCTCTTTTTTATAATTGGTTACTACTTCGATAAAAGTATTCAAGACAAGCCGAATTTGAAAATGGCCCTATTCGGAGGAGCGGCTGTCGTATTCCTTGCATTTGGTTATATGACGATCCAACAGAATAAAGTCTGGAAGAATAGTGAGACGCTCTGGACCCATGTTCTAAAATACTATCAAAATGCGACCTTACCTTATGGTAATCGTGCCAATTACTTGCGCCAGCAAGGAAGAGTTCAAGAGGCCCTTCGGGATTATGGACAAGCCACAACGCTGAATCCAAAAGGCGAGCAAGCATTCAACAGTAGAGCCAGATTGTACTTCGATATTGCAAAGACAAGAGATACTCTGATGCTGGCCCTTCAAGATTATAATCGAGCGATTGAATTGAGCCCAAAAAATGGAGAATTCCTCATAAATCGTGGGGCCACATATGCCAGATTGGGAGACATAGAAAAGGCCATTGCCGATATCAACGAAGGCCTTATCTATAACCCAGACCACGCTGTAGGCTACCTCAATCGATCTGTTTTGAAAAATGGACAAGGTAAGATTCAAGAAGCTTTGGATGACATCAATTCCTACTTGAATTTGAAACCCTACAGCGCAGATTTGTGGTATGAAAAAGGAAGAGCTCTCCGCAATCTTAACAAAGTCGCTGAGTCGATTCCAGCCTACACACGAGCGATACAATTGAATCAACGTCAACCAGTATTTTATTATGAGCGAGGACGAACGTATATGGCGATGGGAAAGGTGAATGAGGCGAAGGCGGATGTCCAGATGGCTCTTAATTTGGGATATACTGCGGTGGATCCTGCGCTGAGGCAGCAGCTGGGGATATGAGGATTATGCCAATACATCATTTTGATAGGATTAAAGTATAAAGAAAATGCCAAAAACAAACTTCTCAAGAATCATCGCCGGAGCAATGAAGTGGGGCCAATGGGGCGCCAAACTGCAGCAAGCTGAAATGACAAAACTAATCGAAGAATGCCTGGAATTAGGAGTCACGACCTTCGATCATGCAGATATTTACGGCGCTCACACCACAGAAGCAGAATGGGGAGCCGCATTCAAGGCTTCGAGCATCTCAAGAGATAAAATTCAAATAATTACCAAGTGTGGAATCATGATGCCATCTGAGCAAATGCCACACATTAAATCACATCATTATGATACCAGTAAGGGGCATATCATTCATAGTGTAGAGAATTCACTGAGAAACCTTCAGACAGATTATATTGATATGCTGCTGATTCATAGACCGAGCCCTCTAATGGACCCAAACGAAATCATGAAGGCCATGGATCAGTTGACAAAAAGCGGTAAGGTGAAAAACTTCGGTGTTTCAAATTTTACTCCCAGTCAAATGCTGCTGATCAACTCCACTTTTGATGTAGAGGCCAATCAAGTGGAAATTTCGCTCTTCGAATTGTCTGCATTTCTCGATGGTACCCTTGACAATTGCATATTGTATGATCTTATACCGATGGCTTGGTCACCCCTTGGAGGAGGGAGTTTGTTTTCACCTACCTCATCAGTAGAATTGCTTGCTAAAAGAGAACGATTGAACGAGGTAGCCAAAAAATATGATTGGTCATTGGACGAAATGGTATATCTGTTTTTGTTACATCATCCATCACATATACGACCAGTTGTCGGCTCTTCCAAGATAGAAAGAATAAAGGTTGCGGTGGACTGTACACATAGGATAATCTCCGACGCACAATGGTTTGAGATTTGGACGGCGGCAACAGGTGAAAATGTTCCTTAGATGAATGTTTGCTAAACTTTTAAAGTTTAGCAAACATTCATACTTTTGCCCTCAAATAGAAAATGACCATAATGGCAGGTAAACAACTGATAGAATGTGTCCCAAATTTTAGCGAAGGACGCGACATGGATATCATCCGACAAATTACTGACGAGATTGAAAAAGTAGATGGAGTAAAACTCCTTGATGTAGATCCTGGTAAGGCTACCAATAGGACGGTGGTGACCTTCGTGGGAGAGCCAAAACCAGTAATTGAGGCGGCATTTCAAGCCATAAAAAAGGCGAGCGAAATCATAGATATGAGCAAACACAGTGGCGAGCATCCTCGTATGGGAGCTACAGATGTATGTCCACTCATTCCTATTTCGAATATTACTTTGGATGAGGTGGCCGATTATGCCCGAGAACTAGGGAAAAGAGCGGGTGCTGAATTGGACATTCCTTTCTACCTATATGAGCATGCTGCATCTAAAAAGGATCGAAAAAACCTTGCTTCTGTCCGGTCTGGAGAATATGAAGGACTTCCTGACAAATTAAAAGACCCAAAATGGAAACCAGATTTTGGTCCTGCTGCATTCAATCCTCAAGCTGGAGCAACGGCCATTGGGGCACGCGATTTTTTGATCGCTTACAATGTGAATTTGAATACGGCATCTGTGAGAAGAGCCAATTCTGTGGCCTATGATATTCGAGAAAAAGGAAGAATTAAAAGAAAGGGTAACCCAATCACCGGACCTATTGTGTATGGTAAGAATGGTGATAAGCTGTGGCAAAAAGGGAGTTGTAAATCAGTAAAGGCCATAGGTTGGTTTATTGAGGAATATGGATTTGCTCAGATTTCGATGAATATTACCGATATATCTAAAACTTCTCTGCACAAGGCTTTTGAAGAGAGTCGAAAAAGTGCTACAAAAAGAGGTATGCGCGTCACGGGTTCTGAACTTGTAGGTTTGGTGCCAAAGAAGGTGATGATCGAAGCGGGAAAATACTATTTGGTACAACAAGGAAGGTCAACGGGAATATCCGAAGATGCTATTATTGATTGCGCAATTCATTCCCTCGGGTTGAACGAATTAGGACCTTTTGACCCGAAGAAAAAAATAATCGAATATCTACTCGAAGAGAATGAAGATAAGTTGGTGGATATGGATTTGACCTCATTCGCAAATCTGACGGCTTCTGAAAGTCCCGCTCCTGGTGGAGGAAGTATTTCGGCATATATGGGAGCACTTGGAGCCTCTCTGGGTGCGATGGTCGCCAATCTATCGGCGCACAAAAGAGGTTGGGACGATCAGATTGAATTCTTTAGTGAACATGCTGAAAAAGGTCAAGCATTGAAAGATAGATTATTGGCCTTGGTGGATGAAGATACAGATGCATTCAATAAGATTATTGAGGCAAATCGATTGCCAAAAGGATCGGAAGAAGAGAAAAAAATAAGAAATGCGGCCATTATCGCTGCTACAAAAAATGCCATTGAGACGCCTCTAGAAGTAATGGAAGTATCTTGTGATGCATATTCATTCCTCAAGGAGATGGCAAAGAAAGGAAACCCAAATTCTGTATCAGATGCAGGAGTAGGAGCACTGGCTTGTCGGGCAGCAGTGCATGGAGCCTTTATGAATGTAAAAATAAATTGTGTTGGATTTGAAGATGAAAAGTATGTAGAGAAGATAATCAAGAAGGCAGAAAGAATATTCAAAAAATCAAATTCTGCTTGCGAAGCGATAGTCAAGATTGTGGATAAGATGACGTGAAGAAGAAAATGAAATTGGAGAGAGATTGAATATAGAATATTGATTTGCTCAGAATAGAATTCAAAATTCTACATTCGAAATTCAAATTGATGTCGTTGAAAGGTCTTTATTATTTTTAAGTAAAAACATCTTTAAGATATATTCCGTTAAAAATTGCAAATAGCGAAAGATGAAAAGAAAAGAATTTATTGAAAAATTGGGTGTAGGAGCAGCTTTTGTATTGACATCTACCTGTCTGGGAGGATGCACAAAAGATCAGGCTGACCCACCAAAGGATATAAATTTCACTATTGATTTGGATGATCCGAAATATGCAGAATTGAATGTGTTTGGGTCATATGTAATAGAGGATCAAGTGGTTATAGCGAGGAGTAATACAGGTGAATATCTTGCAGCAACCTTAATATGTAGTCATGAAGGGCTGTCTCAAATTACGTACAGCGATAGAGAAGGGGCGTGGTTTTGTACTGCACACGAGGCATTATTCTCAGAAGAGGGTGAAGGTCTAAATGCCAATGGAAGTAAGGGATTGACTATTTTTAATACAGAGTTGACCGACAATTTGCTAAGGATTTTTAGTTGATTTAGAAGTAAATAAGACGTGTCGATTGATTATTAGCATAATAGTTGTACAATAATTTCAACAGCTAATGTGTTTTAATGGTCGAAAGCAATTTTTTTTTAACGCTAAAACTTCTAAATGGAGCATAACTACACTGAAAAAAAATTAATACAACTTATTTACGGCGAATGCGACATCTTTGAAAGACTCGAAATGGAGCATTCTATTGAAAATAACTTGTGTTTGAGAGAAAATTATGAAGAGCTTACTAAAGCATATCGATCTCTCCCTAAAGTTAAATTCTCACCGCGCACTACTTCAATAGACAATATATTGAGTTATGGAAGTGGAAGATTGGAAGCTGCAATTTGTTAAATGGCAGTCTGAGAAATAATCTATAGCCTGGAGCATTGCTCTGGGCTTTTTTATGTCCATTCTTAATCTTAGATCTATATCAAAATGGACTAAATAATTCTAGTCAGAATTTACCTCAGGATGTTCCCTGTTTTTCTCAATACAATTACTATCTCAAATCAGTTTTAATACCTAGCTTGCGCCCAATATTCTTAAAGAACAGAAATCGTCAGCATATGGATTTTAAAGATATCATCTCGACCACTCTGATATTATTTTCAGTCATTGATATTATTGGCAATATTCCCATCATTATCGACCTCAAAAGCAAAGGTGTAAAAATTGAACCTGCAAAAGCGAGCCTTGCTGCACTATTTATCATGTCGATCTTTCTGTATTCGGGCGAATCTATTTTGAGCCTTTTTGGTGTAGATGTGGAGTCCTTTGCAGTCGCTGGGTCAATTATTTTATTTCTACTGGGATTGGAAATGATATTGGGAATTACATTATTTAGAGATGATCCAAAATCGAATTCTGGGACATTGGTACCTATAGCGTTTCCTCTCATTGCTGGTGCGGGAACGATGACGACTATCATATCACTACAATCCAAGTACAGCAATATTGATATTCAAATAGCAATTCTGCTCAATATTATCCTGGTTTTTATTGTTTTGAGAACCTCGGGTTGGATTCGTTCCAAAATAGGCCCTGGCGGGGCAAATGTGCTAAGAAAACTATTTGGAATTATTCTTCTCGCCATTGCAATAAAGCTTTTCAGAGAGAATTTTCATTTAATCATAGCTCACGAGGCATAATTGTAAATGACTTTAATAAGTTGCTGATAAGTCGATCAGTAAATACCCTTAGAAAAAATTAGTGATTTCTACTGATAGTTGCATGGTGGTAACTGAGTAATTTTGGTGTCTAGTTTACAGGAATCAGTAACATGCGATGTCCTAACTAACTACTGCAGTAAAAATATATTTTTTGAGAGCGATTTTCTATGCTGGTATTTTCATTTTTGGACTAGGTCTGCAATGTACCTATGGTCAACTAAACGCTGATTTTTCTTCATCCAATGTTGAAGCTTGCGGTAGCCTTCAAACTACTTTTTTTGACCAATCTACAGGTGACAACAGCATCATTTCATGGTCCTGGGATCTAGGGGGAAATACTTCGAGTAAGCAAAATCCAGGGGCAATCTTTGCCAGTCCTGGCACATTTACGATTTGTCTTACAGTAACAGATGTGGAAGGCAATTCAGATACCGAGTGCAAGGAAGACTACATCACCATATTTCCAAATCCAATCGCCGACTTCGTTTCAGATAATAATGAAGGTTGTGCACCAATTTTTATTACCTATTCAGATTTGTCTACATCAGAGAATGGAGAGATCGTTTCTTGGCTTTGGGATATCGGGGGCAGCACTGGCGTAATTAATACACAAGATTTCTCTCAGTTAATATCGACTTGGTATACTTCAGGCGGTAATTTTACAGCGAGTTTGACCATCGAAGATAATCTAGGGTGTACGAATACGATGACCATTCCAAATTTTGTCCAAGTATCTCAAATTCCTGAGCCAGATATTAGTTTTGAATTACTTTCTTCATGTCAATTGCCTTGGGAAATACAATTTGTCAATAATAATTCTGATCCTTCAGTTAGCTATGTTTGGGACTTTGGAAATGGAACTACCTTCGAAGGCACTTCTCCTCCATCTGTATTATATTCAGATATTGGTGATTATGATGTGAATATCTACATGTCGAGTGGTGATTGCAGGGATACACTAAGCCTTGTCAATTTTGTAGATACAGATGTGACGGCTGATTTTAGTTACGCACCGATTCCTTCATGTGAAAACACGGCTATTCAATTTACGGATGAATCGGTGATAGCGGCAGAATCCGTACTATGGAATTTTGGAGACGGCTCTACTTCTACTGATGCAAACCCAACACATTCATTTGAAAATGCGGGTTGCTATGATGTGACATTGATTCGATTTGCAGGCGAATGTTCTGATACTGTTGTGGTTTCATGCATTGATGTTTTTCCCACACCAGAAGTGACTATTAATATTGAGAATCAGTTTAATTGTACCTTGCCTACAACGATACTTCTTGAGGGTAATACCTCTGCTGTTGGAAATTATTCCTGGGAGTTTGTTAATGGATCTGAAATTATCACGGCTGATTCCAATAATGTACCTATTCCAATCGAAGAATATGGAGCTTATTCGGTAAACGTAACTTTCACAGATGTGCTGGGCTGCACATATTCTGAGAATTCTATTCCTGTGCACATACTTCCGTTCGAAGCTAATCTGCCCAGCTCAGGACCATCGGGATGTGTGCCATTGACATTTACGCTTCAAGACAGTCTAACTAGTCAAGTAGGAATTGCTGGTTGGGAATGGATAGTAGGAGATCCAGAATTGTTTACCTCTTCATCCAGCAACCCAACATTCACAATTCAAGATACAGGTAGGTATGATGTGATGCTTATTTTGGAAAATATAAATGGTTGTATTGATACTGTATTTGCAGAGGATTATATCAAGGTGGGAATGTTGCCAGAAGTCAATTTTACAGCGTCGCCATTGGTGAGTTGTGTAGATGTTGAAAAAAAATTTACTGACTTATCAAGCGAATTTGTGGATGAATGGGAATGGCAATTTGGAGAATTTGGAATTTCCAATGAACAAAACCCTTCTGAAAGTTTTGGGTTTCCTGGCATCTTTGATATTGTGTTGACGGTATCGCACAATGGTTGTTCTGATTCTCTTCGTTTTGAGGATTATATTACAATTCTTGAACCTTACTCAAGGTTTGACACGGAGTATAATTGTGAGGATCCCTATACCGTAAATATTGTCAATACAAGCATCGGAGCAGATTCATTGTTATGGACCTTGAGGTTGTCAGAAACAGATAGTCTGCTATTTACAGATTCCATATTCGGCAATTATACCTTTCCAGATAGAGGAGCATATACCTTGTCTTTATACAGTACGAGCTTCGAAACAGGATGTGAGCATACTGCTACAGATACCATAAAGATTGTTGACCCCATTGCTTCCTATACATTAGACACCTTGAGAGGTTGCGCACCCCTTGAGATACAATTAGGTGATTTTTCACAAGATGCATTTGAATATGAATATCTTACAGATGCTGGTACGATAGATTCCATTTTTAGTTCGGAACCAACAATCACTTTTACAGAAGGAGGAATAATCAATGGCCCTTTGCTTATCATAACAGATATTCATGAATGTAAGGATTCTTTTCAATTGATGGATAGTGTAGTGATCAATCGCTTGGATGCCGAGGTTGAGTTCACAGAAGTGGTATGTATACCAGATAATGTCACTCTAGAAGATAAAAGTGTCGACGTTTTAGGCAATAAGATAGCTTGGAAATGGAATATTGGGAATGGTTTGTTCGAATCATTCAGTCAGGATACCACATTCTATATTGATTCTGTAGGGGTATATGATTTGTATTTCAAGGTTAAGGATGATTGGGGATGTGAGGATAGTTTATTGATTACTTCTGCCATCAATGCGGTTGAAATCGTTCCAGATTTTTCTTCGGATACATTGGGATGTACTACTGCTCCTATTTCGTTCATGGCTCTTGGTGACAATGGGTTTGTAGATTTTTACAGTTGGGATTTTGGAGATGGCAATGTAAGTTCAGAGCAGAATCCCGAGCATAAGTATGCACAGGAAGGTATATATAATGTTTGCTTGACTATGGGAGATTCCCGTGGATGTGTCAAGACTATTTGCAAGGAGAATGTTGTCACAATTATCGACCCTAAAGCTGATTTTACGGGCGACCCAACATTTGCAACTTGCCCTCCATTGTTGACATCATTTGAAAACAATTCAGAAGATGCTATATCATATACTTGGGACTTTGGTGACAACAGCGGAATATCGCAAAATGAAGATCCTAGCCATGTCTATACTTCTCCAGGAGCATTTGATGTCACACTTATTGCACAATCAACTTCCAAATGTTTTGATACTTTAATAATTGAAGATTTTGTCAGAGTCGAGGGACCAAGTGGTGAATTTACTTTTGATCTATCTGCTACTTGCATCCCGATATCGGTAGAATTGATTGCACAGTCTGATGGCTTTTATTCGTATACCTGGGATTATGGAAATGGTGTTTTGGATAGTGTACCTGGATTGATAATAGTGGATACGACTTCGTATACCTACACTGAGACAGGGGTATTCACGCCAAAGTTGATTATTACAGACAGTATTGGTTGTAGTAGAAGTTTTGCGGGAGACCCTATTATCGTCAATGATGTACATCTGGACTTTCAGAAAGATGCAGAAACACTTTGCGGACCTCCTTTGGATGTGAGTCTGGATAATATTAGTTCCGGATCAACTACAGATGTATCTTATTCATGGTATGTCGAAGGCCCCCAAAATTATAATTCGAGTGACAGTTCTCCAGTATTTAGCATAGTCGAGAGTGGCATTTATAGCGTAAATTTGATCGCTGCCTATGATAATTGTGTGGACACATTGTCAAAGCCTGATTTTTTCGAGATAGCAGATATTCCAAATGTTTCTTTTGAGATTTTATCTGAAGAATTTTGCGAAAATGTAAATGCTTCTTTTCTAAATACTTCATCCGTTGGATATGGAGAGTTCGTGGAGTGGCATTGGGATTTTGGTGATAGTACTACTTCAAGTCTTATCAATCCCACTCATCAATACACCGGTCAAGAAAGTAGAACCATTACACTTACAGGTGTCACGGATAAAGGATGTGAGTCCTCATTTACTTCAAGTTTTGATGTGCTGCCCAGTATGTTGGCGGAAGCAGGAGAAGATCAATTGATTTGTATAGGTGACGAGGTTAAATTGAATGGTGAAATTGATAATTTATTGGAAGGTGGAACATATTACTGGGTTGAAAATAATTCATTGAGCTGTTTTGATTGCTTGAATCCTACAGCAAAACCATTGTTTACGTCTTTATACATCTTAGTATCGATTCATCCTAATGGTTGTGAGTCGAGGGATACAATAGAAGTCACTGTGGTTCCGATACCCGGTCCTGAATTGAGTTTGACCAGTGATAGTATCATCTGTCTTGGTGATGAATCTACAATTACAGTTGACAACTTTAACCCTTCCTATAATTATGTTTGGAATGAGGAAGTACCTGGTCAAGATTGCTATGAAGATTGTGAAGAAGTGACAATAACTCCTGAAGAAGAGACTACCTATTACGTAACTGTTTTTAATCAATTTGGGTGTTTTAATTCTGATAGTGTGACGATAGATGTAGAATCATCGTTTGTAGAATTTGTGCCCACCGTAAAAGGAATTTGTGAAGGAGAAAGCACGGTAATCGAGGTATTCGCAGGAAATAACCTTGCCTGGACTCCCGATCCAGATATTTCATGCCTTTCGTGTCCAGAAATAGAAGTAGCACCCTCTGAAAGCAAGAAATATTATTTGAGTGTAGAATCAGACCTTGGGTGTATTTATTATGATTCGATTGATGTTATTGTTGTTCCCGACAATATTATTTATGCAGGTGTAGACCAAGAAATTTGTTTGGGCGAGGAGGTGATTCTGAATGCCTCTGGAGTGGGTTACCCACAATGGATTCCATCGCATATAATTACAGACTCGACACAATTTAATACCACGGCAACTCCAGATTCTTCTGGATTTATTTCGCTGGTTATGACTTTTGATGAATGTTCGCAAACAGATAGTTTTTATGTTGAGGTCTTAACCCATGCAGATATTGCTGCGGTTGGAGATTCGATTTGTGCTGGCGAGACTGGAATATTGGTTGCAGATGGAAGGGCGGATAGTTATAGATGGATTTTGGATAATGGATTTTCGAACCTCAATTCTAAGCTGGAAATAAGTGTGGAAAATACTCAAACATTTCAGGTGATAGGTGAATACCGTACCTGTAAACCTGATACGGCGGATGTCATGCTTTATGTATTTCCCGATATAGATTACAACCTGCCAACAGAATTTTATACCCTCCATCTGAATGATGAAGTCTTGATTCAACCCGAATTTGATGTTTCGAGAAATTACCTTTATGAATGGACACCAGAAATCGGATTAGATTGTTTTGATTGTGCTGATCCAAGAATTAGTGGTTTGATGGAGCACACCGATTATGCGCTCATCGTAATGGATGAAGACTCAGGTTGCCAAAGTGAATATCAAATCAATGTTCGCTTCCAAAATGAATGTACTGAGAATGTTTTTCATTTGCCCAATATTTTTAGCCCAAACGAAGATGGAAAAAATGACGAATTTGCCCTGAGCACAAATAATCCAGAAGAGTTTATTTCAATGTCCATTTTGGATCGATGGGGGAATTTGCTTTTCAATACCAATGACATCAATGAAGGATGGAATGGCAAAATCGGAAATAGAAGAGTGCAACCCGGCGTATATGTTTATCAAATAAATCTGATTTGCCCGATTACAAATGAAAATTATGTGATTTTGGGTGATGTTACTGTGATTTTCTAATATCTGAAAAAGGGGATAAAATGGTATAAGGTTTAAGGTTCAAAGGTGCAAGGCGAGATGTTGACAATTAAATAAATTATATGTCAACGTCTCGCCTTGCACCTTGAGCCCTGCACCTTCACCTTATACCTTTCATCTTGCACCTAATACCTTTTTAATTTTTTTGCACGAATTGAAAACTATCGTACGAGAATAATCATTACATTTAAGGTAATTAAACAATAAAAATTATACTATGATAATAAAGAAAGGAGATAAAGCTCCTAACTTCTCATTGCCAGCTTCGGACAAAAGTGAAGTGAGCCTTTCCAATTATAATGAGAAAAATGTGGTTTTGCTATTTTTTCCATTGGCATTTACAGGAGTTTGTACGACTGAATTGTGTTCAATGAGGGATGATATTGCGACATATAATGATTTGAATGCTGAAGTTTTGGCTATTTCTGTTGATTCTCCGTTCTCATTGGCCAAGTTTAAAGAGGAACAAAACCTAAATTTTCCACTTTTGTCGGATTTTAACAAAGAGGTTTCAAGATCGTATGGTGCTCTGTATGAGGACTTTGTGTTAGGTCTCAAGGGTGTCTCGAAGAGATCTGCCTTTGTAATAGACAAAAATGGCATAATTAGATACGCAGAAGTTTTGGAAAATGCCGGTGAGCTTCCTAACTTTGTAGCTGTTAGGGAAACACTAAATAACCTAAGTTGATTATTACCAGTAACTCAATTTAATAATGACGGATATATTAAATATTGACGTTTCAGAGCTTGAAGATATCATGCTCTTAGAGGAAACAAGTACGGGAGAAAAAGCAGAATTAATCGTATACAATGATGACTTCAATACCTTTGATTGGGTGATTCAGAGTTTTATGGATGTCTGTTCTCACACATTTGAACAATCAGAGCAATTGTCTCTTTTGGTTCATTACAAAGGAAAGGCAACTGTCAAAACAGGTGTCATAGATGAATTAAGACCTTTAAAGGATGCTCTAGTAGATAGAGGATTATCTGCGGTGATAGAAGCATTTGTAGATAAATAAACACACCACCCTGAAAAAGAAATAAAGAAAGGCAATGGCTTCTGGTCGTTGCCTTTTTTTCTGTAATACACCCTCTAGTTTAAAATCATTACGAACTTTGTGATATTCCTGATGCCCTTTATATTGAAGTAATTTAAAAACTAAGGTTAAATTGATTTGTAAGTGCTTGGTTAACAAGATGAAGCTCTTTTGGAGAATCTTAGCCGTAGCTAAGCGCCAAGAAAAAGCTGAAATATTGTGAATCAATGACTTGCAAAGGCGTTAATATTATGTTCTTAAATCACTTCAATAAGAAAATGAAGCTTTGGAACATTCCTATAGGTCAAAAAGGTTTATAGATAGGACTTCAATTGAATTTTATAATGGTTAATTCAAATTAATGATAATACTGAGTAAAAACGATATCTCATTTCCACATCCAGAACTTGCGAATGCATATGGAGCTATTGCCATGGGTGGTGATTTGGAAGTCGATCGACTTTTACTTGCGTATCAATATGGATATTTTCCATGGTTCAATCCCGATGAGCCCATCATTTGGTGGCACCCAGATCCAAGATTTGTTTTGTTTACAGATGAGGTTCGAGTTACCAAGAGCATGCGCCCTTACTTCAATCAAGAAAAGTTTACGATTACCTTTGATAAATGTTTTACGGATGTCATGAATTCTTGCCAGAAAATAAAAAGGAAAAACCAACCTGGCACATGGATTACAGAAGACATTAAGGAGGCGTATAACAACTTGCATAAGATGGGTTTGGCTCATAGCGTGGAAGTTTGGCAAGAAGAAGAATTGGTGGGTGGTCTGTATGGTGTATCTTTGGGCAAAATATTTTATGGAGAATCCATGTTTAGTAAAGCTAAAAATGCTTCTAAGTTTGGACTGATTTGCCTGGCATCAATATTATCAAAAAAAGGATTTAAAATAATAGATTGTCAGATGCCAAATCCGCATTTGAAAAGCATGGGCGGAAGGTATATCAGTCGAACAACTTTCCTGGCAAATCTTCGTTCTAATGTTTTTGAGGATACGATAAGAGGAAATTGGAATGAGTGTATGAATATATATCCAATAAAAGAATTAATGCAATGATTTCATTCGATAGATATGAGTTTGAAAATGGATTGAGACTCATCGTTCATGAAGACAAAAGCTCTCCGATGGTAGCGGTGAATGTAGTCTACGATGTTGGCTCAAGAGATGAAGAACCAACCATGACGGGTTTTGCACATCTTTTTGAACACCTTATGTTTGGAGGCTCTCAAAATGTACCAGACTTTGATGGTCCAATTCAGAATGCTGGCGGAGAGAATAATGCTTTTACCAATACCGATATGACCAATTTTTATAATGTTCTGCCTGCTGAAAATGTGGAGACGGCACTTTGGCTGGAATCGGATAGAATGCAACAATTGGCATTTTCAGAAAAAGCATTGGATATTCAAAAGAAAGTAGTAATTGAAGAATTCAAAGAGACATGTCTGACCGAACCATATGGCGATGTTTGGCATCATTTGTCGGATTTGGTCTATGAAAAACACAGTTATAGATGGCCGACTATTGGTAAGACACTGGCACATATCCAAGAAGCAAAATTGGATGATGTTGTGCATTTTTTCAATAAACACTATACCCCAAGCAATGCCATTCTTGTGATTTCAGGGAATATGTCTGGCAACAAAGCGTATGAATTGGTTCACAAATGGTTTTCCAATATCCCAGCAGGAAGAAAATATGAACGGAGGCTGGAATATGATGCTCCTCAGACGGAGAAAAGATATAAAGTCATAGAAGGCAATGTACCTCTTGAGGCCTTGTATATGTCCTTCCAAATGGTAGATAGAAGTCATCCCGATTACTATGCTTACGATCTATTGTCGGATGTTTTGAGCAACGGAAGATCCTCTCGATTGTTTCAAAGATTGTACAAGGAGAATCCCATGTTTAGTCAAATCGATGCTTATATATCTGGGACTTTTGATCCAGGCATGTTTGTTATCGAGGGAAGGCCTATGTCAAACATTGGAATAGAAACAGCCCAAAGAGCCATTTGGAATGAATTGGAGCTTTTGAAAGAAGTGCCCATTGATGCCAGAGAATTGCAAAAATTAAAAAATAAGATAGAAAGCAGCTTGGAGTATTCTGAAGTCAACATCCTGCACAAATCCATGAGTTTGGCTTATTTCGAATTGCTGGGGGATGCGAATCTAATTAATAAAGAAGCTGAAGAGTATCAAAAGGTGGCCAGTACTGATATCCAGCGTGTAGCAAGAAAAATATTTGTACCCGAAAATTGCTCGGAGATAGTATATAAACCAAATGAAAATTAACATACCTGAAAAGGCTGATATCTTAGTTTTTACAGGCCCTGAATCTTCAGGTAAAACTACTTGTGCAGAGCGGATTACTAGAGAGTCTGAGCTTCCATTGGTCGAGGAGTATGCGAGGGAATACCTAAACCTACATGGTGTAAAATATACATTGGACGATATTCGGAAAATGGCTGTCGAACAAGTAAAAAGAGAGACCGAGGCACATCGCAACCATCAATTGATAGTTTGTGATACAGATATTGTTACGCTAGAAATTTGGGCATTGGAAAAATTCGAAACTTCTTTAGATTTTACTGATGAGTTGATTGATAAAAAACACTATCTGCTTTGTTATCCAGATTTACCTTGGGAGCCAGATCCATTGAGAGAAAATCCTGATGATAGGATGAGGTTATTCGAAAGGTATAAGCAATTCTTGGAGGATTTGAACGCTTCTTTTACCATATTGAAAGCCAAGGGAAGAAATGAGCTTTTCGTTTGAAGCATTGATACGGAATTGTGAAATTGGAATACTTGAATCTTAATTCTAATTATCAAAAAGCATCTTAAATTATCAATGATTAAATATGGAGGAATCTAAAATATTAAATCTAATTAGCGGGGGAAGAACTGATTTTATAATAGAATTGATGAAAAAGCCGAATTGGAAGGAGTTACTGAATAGAGGCGGTATAAAACCACTTCAATGGTTGGTCTACTACAATGATGTTACAGGACTAAAGGCGGTATTGGATAATGGAGGTTCGCTCGATAGTATCAATTTGGATGCTGAACTCGGTAATGCGGCGTTTTTTGGTCACTGGAAAGTATGTCATTTTTTAATAAATCATGGTGCCGATGTAAATTATAAAATTGAAAAGACCAATGAAACGCCGCTTCACAATGCCTTGTCCAAAGCTGGAAGACCATATTATTATTACGTCGTAAAATTATTAGTGGAGAATGGGGCAGATGTGAATGCCATGACTAATGCTGGGATAGAAACAGGTGCATTTATGCGAGATGTAAGGACAAAAGGTGAGACGCCACTTCACAGAGCTGCCGCATATGCAGATGCACAAACGATAGAATTCTTGATTGAAAATGGAGCCAACAAGGAATCTAAAGATGCCAATGGTGACTCTCCACTCACCTGGGCCAGTGAACATTTGAGGCCAGGGAAAATACTTAGATTATTGGCATATGGCGATCACGCTGTATCCAAGGGACATGAAATCAAGAATACCAGTGATCATGGCGATAGATGGGGCAATTCTATGGATTGGAACTTATTGGGAGACTATCTACCCGAGTGATTTTCTTTGGAACCTTCATTTTTGCATCACAGTTTCCATATTCTGATCTGTTGATATAGACAAGGAGTTTATTTGTTACATTGATTCATTGTTCTGTTA
The DNA here is from genome assembly GCA_965230575.1 of Saprospiraceae bacterium. GTDB lineage: Bacteria > Bacteroidota > Bacteroidia > Chitinophagales > Saprospiraceae > CAJXUU01. The sequence continues at coordinate 1,137,616 of OZ246013.1, read as the reverse complement.
CATATGAACAGGTACCTTATGTTCAAACCATCTATTATTGGATTACTTATTAACTCTAAATATTAGAAAAATGAAAAAAGTAATCCAAATCGTAATATGTGCAATATTCATTATTCATATTTCCACTCCTTCCCTTTTTAGTCAAAATAACAAACAAGAAAAGAAAGATATCTATAATGTTTGGGTCACAAAATTAGACAAATCTTCAAAATCCAAGGGTTATCTATATGAAACTAAAGATAGCCTGATCACCATAATGAACTACTCTTCAACAGGTGGTTCAGAACAAATCTCGGTTAGTAATATCAATGAGATTAAATTGAGAAGGAAGGGAAAACTTGGAAATGGAGTGTTGTATGGTACATTAATTGGAGCATCAATTGGAGTAATTCTAGGTTATGCATCAGGAGATGATAAAGCTGGTTTTCTTTCTATCACCGCTGGCGAAAAAGCAACATTTCTTGGAATCTTCTTTTCGTTACCCGGAGCCATAATAGGTGGAATCATAGGACGCCAAATGAATCTCAAAATACCAATCAATGGAAATCAAAATACATACAGGAAACAGAAGGAAAGATTGAAAGATTTTCAATTGGCGTTTTGATTACCTCATTCGCAGAATGCACACTGATATCTACAATTAATAAAATCAGACTGCACTATACACATCAAGGATAATAATTGCTTCAGATGACGACTAATTTTGTTTCAAAACGCTTGATATGAAGCATTACAGAATTATAGCCATAGGAATATTATTTTTAATTATTAGCTGTCAATCTTTTGCTCAGGAAAAGGTAGGAATCAATACCGTTCCTGTTACTGAACTTGATGTTCGTACCACTACTGTTGATGATGGGGCCGATATCAATGTGGGCAACGCCGACAATTCTCATTTTCTAAGAATGTTTAGTGGTAAGACCTCGTCTAGTTTCCCAAACCCCACTATTTATTGGAAAAGCCCAGATTCTTTGATGTTTGGGAGGTTGGATTCTCAATTTCTGGAATTGATGCGATTAAATCCAGATGGGGACATTTTGATGAAAGAAGGCGGAATCGCTTATGGAACAGACTCTACAGACGGATTTTTTGAAATATACGTGGATTCCGCATATACCGAGACTTTAACTGATCAAGAATCGAACAATCCCAATACTACAGCTACCTTGAATTCAACATTTGCATTCGGGCAATCCTTTGAAATAGGAATTACTGGAAAATTCTTCTCCATAAAGGCTAAAAACATTAAAAAGGCAGTTAATACGCCTACTTTTATTAGATTAAATTTATACGAAGGGAATTCACCAGGCGGCACTCTGATTCGTACTTCAGTCAAGGAGGTCGTATGTATTGATTTTGCATGTATTACTTCATCAGATATTACCTTCGGATTTTCGACGGTTGAAGGATACGAGGGCGATGAATATTTTTATGAATTGGTATGGGAGTCTGGAGCAGATATCGAAATGGCAGTTGCAAACCCAGGAAGTTATTCTAATGGAAATGCATGGCTAGAGGCTGGAGGAAGTTGGACGGAATATCCTAATATAGATGGAGTATTCACAACTTATATCGCTATTCCAGCACAAACCAAGGTTCCTTTTATGAAGATTTCTCAAAGTGGTAATAATGGCCGGGTCCAAATCAAAGATTATTTCATGCCTAATCATAAAGGTGAACACCTTCAGGTAATGACGACTACAGCTTCAGGACAGTTAATATTTACAGATAAGGAAGATGATGATTGGGAGATAACCTCGACCGAATTGTATACTCCTTCAAGAAATGTCGGAATAGGTCTGGACCAGCCCGAAGTTGCCCTGCACATCAGGACGGTATATGACAATAATGGAGTCGTTGGTGGCTTGAAAATAGAAAATCCTGGAGTGGGGCCATTGCCAGATGAAATGATGCTCATAGATGGTAATGAGATCGATGCTTACGGAGCCGAAAATGAAGTATTGAATGAAGCCCTCCATTTGCAAAATAATAGTCCCGCGGATATCGTGATGGTCAATGGCGGGGGTAATGTAGGGATAGGCTCTCCAAATGATGGCACATCAAAACTTTTTGTAAGTGGTCTAAATGGGATGAAGATTGCTAATTCAACGTTTGGATCTTCACTTCATCTCAAGCAAAATAGCATTGAAACCAGCAGTAGTGGATCATCACCCCCGCTTTATTTCCAATCGAATGGGAATGTATATGCCAATTTGAATTCCGGTGGAATAGGAATCGGCACTACCAATATTCCTGCAAATTATAAGCTTGCAGTAGAAGGAAAGATAATAGCAGAAGAATTGAGAGTAGAATTGGAAACGAATTGGCCAGACTATGTTTTTGAAAAGTCATACCCATTGATGACCCTGGAGAAGTTGGAAAAAGTTATCGAGAAACAAAATCATCTGCCAGGTATTCCATCTGCGCAGGAAATAGAAAATGAAGGACAGCATGTCGGTGAAATCCAGGTGAAACTTTTGGAGAAGATTGAAGAATTGACTTTACATGTGATCGAATTGAACAAGAGAATTAAAGAATTAGAATCACGCCAACAATGATAAAAATGAGAATAGTCTTGATCTTAGGATTTGTTATAATGACCCATTTCTCAATGGAAGGGCAAAATTCATGGCAAGAAATTATCAGATCTTCTACTACACTGCAGGAAGTACAGTCGAAGGCGGAAGATTTTTTTCAAAAAAGAGGTACTGGTAAGGGAAGTGGATTCAAACAATATCAGAGATGGTATCAAAATATGCAATATCAGGTTAATGCCGATGGAGTCCTGAGTAATACGAGTGCATTACGATATAAGGCGCTACAATCAAGAGAAAAGATATTTTCACCTTCTAACAGATCCACCAACGGGGATTGGACAAACCTCGGACCTTTCGATGTATTTGGAGGAGATGTGTATAGTGGTCCAGGATTAGGAAGAGTAAATTGCATGGCTTTTCACCCGACAGATGTAAATACTTTCTATGCGGGGACTCCGGCAGGTGGATTGTGGAAAACAGAGAATAATGGAACGGATTGGGAGCCAATGACAGATGGCTTGCCTTCGATTGGAATATCAGAAATTATTATTCATCCTACCAATCCATTAATAATGTATATTCTTACGGGTGATGGCGACAGCGACGATACGCCATCAATTGGAGTACTGAAATCTACGGATGGAGGAGAATCTTGGGAGGAGACAGCACTTACATTTTTGGAAAGCGAAATGAAGGTGGGATATCGCATGGTCATGAACCCAAACTCTTCGAATGATATATTAGTAGGACTTTCAAATGGAGGAATAATTCGTACTACCAATGGATTTGATTCACATACCACAGTATTGACGACGGTCACAGTATGGGATATAGAATATGCTCCAGGAAACCCAAATATAGTATATGCGGCGACCTCAAATGGTATTTATAGATCAGAAGATGCCGGTCAGACATGGGATGGCAGCGGCATAATCGGCCTTCCGTCTCTATCTTTTCCAAATGAAAGAATAGCATTGGCTATTAGCCCCTCCAGCCCTTCTTCTGTGTATGTAGTATTTGGAGAAGAAACCAGTTCAGGTACATTTCAGGGTGTATACAAGTCCGATGACTTTGGACTTGAGTTCGAAGTGCAGGGAAACAGTCCAAATATTCTTGCCTCAAATATGGATGGGTCAGGCAGTGCGAATCAGGCTTGGTACGATCTGTGTATTTTGGTTCATCCCGAAAATGATGCAACTGTTTTTGTAGGAGGAGTTAATATGTGGAAGTCAAACAACAGTGGTTCTACATGGAGCCGTGAAACCTGGTGGACTAAAAATTTCGAACCCATAGATCCTTATGTACATGCTGACTGGCACAATATGTACTACCACAATGGATATCTATATTCTTGTAATGATGGAGGTATTGCGCGAAGTGCGGATGAGGGTAATGATTGGTCTGATATATCACAAAATCTATGTTTGATGCAGTTTTATAAAATTGATGTTATTGGAAACAATTATATGGGAGGATCTCAAGACAATGGAACCAATGGAGGATTATACAATAGTACAACGGCACAGAATATCTTGGGAGGGGATGGGTTCGGATGCGCCTATCACTATGGGAATACATCGATTCAATATATTTCTAATCAAGGAAGAATTGCCCGACGACAGCTAGGCTCCAATATATTTATTTGGGAGGAAGCCGAAGCTTTTTGGTTTACCGATATACAAATGCATAAAACCAATCCAGGGTTCATTTTCATAACAAAAGACAATGAATTGTATCGAGGTTCTGAAAACACAATTGCCGATTACACCTGGGAAGATATGGGTGTCGATGGTTACCTTCCATTGTACAGCTATACTGCAGGACAAGAAATTATGGGTTATACACAGAATACAGAAATCACAAATATTATGTATTTATTAGGTACCAATAATGTCATACTAAAAACGACTAATCTTTCATCTTCTGCTCCTTCTTGGACGTCAATTCCAGACCCAACCGGACCTGATGCTGTTTTGTCTCATATTGCTCAAGATGAAGACGATCAAAATAATGTGTGGTTGACTTGCAGTGGTTATATAGCTACGGACAAGGTATGGTATTCTGATGACGGTGGTGATAGCTGGGACAATATCACCGATAATCTTCCAAATATTCCTGTCAGGTGCATTACTCATGATTCTGGTACTATTTACATAGGCACGGCTATTGGAGTATATTTCAGAAATGAAAGTATGAGTCAATGGGCATATTTTGGGAATGGATTGCCCAATGTGCCTGTTAATGACCTAAAAGTTTACAATGGATATTTGTATGCCGGAACATATGGTAGAGGATTGTGGAGATCTCCCATAGCATCGCCATGTCCATTCTCGCTGACACTCACCCAAGCCAATGATCCGTACCTTCCTGGTAAAGAAGAAATTTATGTGGAAAACAATTTGAGCTCCTCTAGAATCGTAGAAGAATCTCTTGGAAAGGAGGTGTTGTATTCAACGGAAAATTACCTCACGCTGGTTCCTGGATTTTGGGCCAAAAGTGGAAGTAAATTGATTTCTAAAGTAGGGGATTGTCCATATTAAAGATGGATTAAATCTTCTTAATGGACTTTACGAATTCTTCTCTTTTTGATCTGGACAAACTGACGATGGTGTGATCTATCATTTCAATATATCCACCATCGGATTTTACATATCTTAATATGTGGTCCAGGTTGATCAAATGTGATTTATGAGTGCGAAAAAATCCTTGTTGATCCAATAATTCCTGAAGATGTCCCAGACCTTTGGATATCAAATGTTTTTTTCCATCCAACATGTGTATGGTTGCATAATTATTGTGTGCCTTGCAATGCACTATATTTCTAATATTAATAAATTCAAATGTTTCCCCATGTGGAACGGCCAATCTCGTAAACTTGTCTTCTTTCGACTTTAGTTTATCAAGTAACATTTGAATGCGATCATTTTCTTTATTCCCTCTTCTAGAAAAAACTCTTTGAAGTGCATCACGTAATAACTCAGGTTCTACAGGTTTGAGTAGATAGTCTACTGCCAGATACCTAAAAGCTTTTATGGCATAGTGATCATATGCCGTAACAAATATGACTTCGAAAGTAACATCTTGTAATGAATCCAAAAGTTGAAAGCCATTCATATTTGGCATTTCTATATCCAGAAATAATAAGTCAGGTGAGCTTTGCTTAATCTTCTTGGATGCTTCTATGGCATCTGTAAAAATCGAAATATTCATAGGAATATTAAGTTTTTCCAAGTCGTACTTTAAGGTAACTATACCTTGAAGTTCGTCATCTACGATATATATATTCAGAGGGTTCATTATTTAACTGTCGAAAGTTCAACGAATATCATTATTCTGGTACCAATTGGTTTATCTTGATTTTTTAAATCTATTACTTCTACTCTAATATTACTATTGTGCATTTTATTGAAAGTTTCAATTCTATTATTTGTTATAGATGTGCCCAAAGAAGTCTTAATGTGCAAATTGCCATTTTTCATTTCTTTGGAGTATGCTCTTCCGACACCATTATCTTCTATTATGCATAAGAAGCCTTGTTCGGTCTTTACAAATTTTAGCAGCAGTCTTCTATCTTCTTTTTTAGGCATCAGTCCATGCCAAATTGCATTTTCTATATGTGGTTGCAGGATCATTGGAGGAATCTTTGATTCGTAAAGATCCAAGTCATCATCGATTTCCAATTCGAATTCAAAAGGAGACTGTAGCCTTTTGTTTTCCATAGCTATGTACAATTCCAATCCTTTGATTTCTTGACCCAAAGAGAGTAATTCTTTCTTAGAATTTTCTAGTATAGTCCTCATCAATACAGAAAACTTGGTCAAGTAATCAATCGCTTCATCCTGCCCCTTGTTGATAAGGTAACTCTTAATAGAATTCATACTATTAAAAATGAAATGCGGATTCATTTGGGATCTTAGTGCCAACATTTCCAGTTCTACAAGTTTGTTTTCATATTGAATTTTAAGTCTTTCTTCGTATCTGATTTTATTAACTCGTATGATATAAATCCATGCAAGCAGCCCTAAGCTTATTAAAAGCATCAAAAGCTTGAAGTATAATGTTTGAAAGAAAAAACCTTCCACGACTAAGTTGTCGATGGTGGTCGTATATTCCTTACCATCATAATCAACGGCTTTGATCAGAAAGCTATAATTTCCTGGTGGTAGATTGGTATAGTATGTTTGTGAAGTATTGGAAGGGAGCGACCATTTTTTATCGAAATTCTTTAACTTATACGAGTATTGTACTTTTTTCGGAAAGGCTGGGTTCGCCAATTCAAACTTGATATCGAGATTATCATTTTGACGAATGAGGTGTTTGTCTTTTGAAGGGATAGGGTAAATCAGTTCATTTAATTCTCTACCACATCGCAGTGAAGTGATGATCAATTCAGGATCTTTTTTACGATCAAAAATTGGATGTTTGGATTTGAAAAGTCCCAGCCAACTCGAGCACCAAATTACTCCTTGGTTGTCAATGGCAGTAGAGATAAAAAATACATTATGCCCTTCTGGAACTACCAATGGGAATTTAAAGAATGAAAAAGATTTCGTTTTATAATCAAATAAGCCAGCTTCTCTAGCGCCAGCGAAAATAAAAATAGAATCTCCAATGTATTTGTGGTCGTTGATACAGTTATTTTTGCCGAGAATAACTTTGTTCTCTTCATAAAGGAATTGTTCCCAGGAATCATTATCCGTATTGTAAATTAACATTCCAGATTTGTCACCTGTAATGATGAATTTGTTATTGAATCCAGATGACTTACTGGGATTAATCTTTGAAGTTTCTTTTGCAGTAAAGATTAATTCACCAGTTTCATAATTGATGAGATAAAGTTTGTCCCTATATATCCAGGCGAGGTCTTTTTTTGTAGGATGTTGAATAAAACTTGTCGTGGAATTTGTCCAATACTTCACCTTTTCATCAAAATTTATAAATGGAGTTAATTTTTTCTCAGTAAGATCGTAATACGTAAAGCCATCAGAAATGATCAATAGAGAGTCATTGTTGAATACGGGCATTTCGCCGTGATGTATTCTATTGTGAAATATACTACCTGTATTTTCCGCAGGATTGATGAATTCACTCAAACCTGTCGTAGTATTAATCAATAGAACTCCTGAACCTCCAAATGTAATGCTAATATGATCCCTTGTTAAATTTGATAGCCCAATACAGGCATTACTTATAGAATAAATTGAATTTTCCTGCTGCAATGGATAATGATCCGAACTCTTTCCAAAATACCGAAACAGACCTTTTTCACCCAACCAAAGTACCCCTCTTTCATCTATTAATATTTGCTTGTGTCTATTCTCTAAAGCTGGAATATCGACCTTTTCAAACTGTACCGTATCGGCACGAAAGGGAAATTGTGCTTGCCCATAAATAGCTGCACAAAGCAAAAAAACGAAAATTACAATCTTCTTGACCATAGCTGTAAATACAAGATCTGAATAAAGCTCAACTTAATTTACAACAAATGTGTGAATGGCAGTATTGAATTAGGAAATTGGTTTTTCAATTGGTGAGTGGTAAATGCATGGAACGCTAAAGATTATCAACCAACATGCTCAACTTTTCAATCGTCACATGATCCATAATGACAATTTTGTACCATTCGGGTGAAGAATGATTATCTGGAACCAGTCCGAATTTTTGAGCTGTTTCATTAGTCACATATTGACTTTTTATTGTGATAATATTGGATTTGGGATGTCTATAGTAGCCGATATTTAATTGATCCAATTGATCACACATCCATTCCGTTCGTTTTTGCAGGATAAATACCTTCTCTTGCCATCCAAAAGGTCCATTCTTCACCAAAATCATCCAAACGGCAATGGCATTTGCCCCGGATCTACTTCCTATCAGCGTGAAATCTTCTCCCTCCACATAGCTGGCTTCCTTGGTATTTACATGCTGGATAAGTCCTTTTCGAATGAGAAAGATCCCAGTGCCATAAGGGGCTTGAGCCATTTTATGTGCATCAAGAGTGAATGATGATATATTCGGATTTTCAAAAGTCAATCGACTCTCTTTATCGGTGAATGGATAATAAAAACCACCATACGCACCGTCAATATGCAATTTGAAATTACAGGATTCTTCATTCAATTTATGAGTAAAAGCATCGACATTATCAACAGTCCCAAACATAGTCGTCATCATATTGCAAATGACAATGAAGTATTTCTTGCCTTCATTTTTTGCTGTTACAATCACCTCCATGATTGATTCTTCCTTTATCTCTTTGGTCTCATTTTCAACTGGTATTTTATAAATATCCAAAGACAATAGATTGGCAGCTTTGTCCATGGAATAGTGGCTATCCTGGCTGCACATGATACAAATATCTTCTCGTTTAGCGGCAAACTCATTGATAAAGTAATTTCGATAAACCCAAATGGCTTGAAGATTCGCTTCGGTCCCTCCTGACGCTACATAACCATCTATTTTTCCAGGTTTTGCATTTAGAATATCGACAGCGCAAATTTCAATAAGCTCTTTTTCAATTTCCTGAGTACCTTGAAAAAAGGGTTCAGATTTTCCCAGAGTATGACAACCAATATGATTTGGATTCTGAATAAGAGTAGAAATGAATGGAGCATCCTTTACAAAAGATGCATCCTGATTAAATACTTTTTCATCCAGATATGATGCTGGAACTCCTAAAATATTCTGTTCGTCATAATTAATGTTTTGGCTCAAGGCTCCAAGAACTTTTGATTTTATTTCTTCTTGTGATTTTTTCTTCCAATAAGTATTCATAGTAGTTTACATCTACGTAATTCATTCAATTTCTCGTACTTCAATATGATTCACGAAAATCCATCCAAGGTGCAAGTTAAATCCTTAATTTTTAAGATGGACTATTAAATAACTTTTATTGGAATAGACAGGCAATTCGAAATAAGACTATATTTATAGACTATTGCAGGTGGTTTATAGGTTTCACTTTATTGATTTTAGTAAGGCTTTATTTCAGATTGCCAAAGCATATTATTTTTTAAACTTATTCGTAAGCACAAATGAGAATAATACTCCTCTTTTTTTTCATCACTATATCACAAATTATGGTGGCGCAGACATCTCTAAAATTAGCGGTAATTGGCGATGACAGACCAGATAGTGATTTGGAGCGAGAATATGAAAAAACGCTCCATGACGAAATTCTCCAACTTCTTCAACATAGATATAAAGTGGAGTTTAATACTTATTATGTAGATAAACAAGAGAAAAATTTCGCAGAGCTATTTTCGGAGGCTTATGCCAATCATGACATAATAATAGGTCTAGGTCCCAATTCTTCAAACTTTGCGATTAATCTGAAAGAATATCCAAAACCAACAATAGCTTCGATTGTCTTAGATACAGAATTGCAGGGTTTGGAAAAAACAGACCAAGGGACCTCTGGTATTTCAAATTTCACCTACATCGAATCTCCGTTTGATATGGAGCGCGATCTCAACTTGTTGTACAGCATTTATGCATTCAATCATTTAGAAGTGCTAACAACTAAGGGTACGGTGGGAGGTTCACCTTTTATCAAGCAGCTCTTTGCAAAATATCTAAAAGGAAAGGATGTAAACGTGGATCATATTTATTATCAGGATGAAATAGGAAAACATTTTGAAGATATGGGAGACAAGAAGGTGGCTGTATATGCGCTGCCTTACTTCAGCAAAGATCCGTTGAAAGTTCAGAATATATTCAATGAAATTAGCAAATACAAGGTGCCTTCAGCCGCACTTTTTGGTGAAGATTATTTGGCCTCAGGTGCCTTAGCTGGATTTGAAACTGCCGACAATCTGCAAAAAATTCCGCGTAGAATCGCGCTGAATATAATGAAAATAGTAGAAGGAAAATCGGCTGCAGATCTATCCGTAGAGATGCAAAATTTTTCCAACAATCTTATTATTAATATGGAGACGGCACGTCAGATTGGCATCTATCCGAGCTTCGATATCATGTCACAAGCTACCTTGTACAACTTGGACGCAGTACAAACCGACAATAAATTAAGCTTGCAAAAAGCAATAGCACATGCGCTTCAAAATAACCTGAATATCAAAATCGAAAAAACTGATGTGGATATTGCAGACACTGAAATAGGAATTGCTAAATCGGATTTATTGCCTCAAGTCGATGCGTCTACCAGCCTTTCTTTGACAGATGAGTTTACGACGTTTTCCAGGCAGGGAGCACAGGGTCGAGCCAATGTGAATCTAGGCGGAAAACTCTCGCAAGTTATTTTTGCAGAACCCATACTGGCTAATTTGGCAATCCAAAAAATGCTGAAAGAAAGTGAGGAGAAGCAATTGTTGCAAACTCAGTTGGATGTTGTCATCGATGTTACCAGTGCATACATGAATATCCTTTTCGCAAAAAGCAACTTGAATATCCAGCAGCAAAATGTTGAAAGAAATAAGGACAATTTTGACATTTCGAAAGCGAAAGAAGCAATTGGATATACAGGTGCCTCTGATATTAATCGTTGGGAGGCCGAATTGGCTAATTCCAACATAGAACTCAATAATGCATTTGCTGGATTGAGACAAGCCAAATTTCAATTGAATCAATTGCTCAATCGACCAATCAATGAAGCCGTTGATATTGTTGAAGCTACCATTGAAGAGTCCAAGTTGATGTTTGCCGACGAACGGATGGTATTTATTAATGATTATGGAAGCCTGGATAAATTTTCAAATTTTTTAGTGGCTTACGCGAAAGAAAACTTACCAGAGCTTGCGCAAATAGACTTGGGATTAAAGATTCAAGAACGATTGCAACTGTCGCGGAATCGTGCACTTTACTTGCCGACTCTGGCGATGAGTGGTTCTGCCAATCGAACGCTGGGGAGGTACAATATTCCAGAGGGACTTCCAGATGTGGATATTGCTACGACATGGGACGTTGGACTAGGACTTTCGTATCCTATTTTTCAGGGATTCAATAGAAAGAAGCTGATAGAACAATCAAAGCTCAATGTTATTCAACTTCGAGATACCAGAAAGAATACGGAGAATCAATTGGAAGTATTAATACGCGCTACTTTAGAAAATGTAGGGGCATCTTATTCGAGAATGGAATTGGCTCAAACAGCGGCAAATGCCTCCAGGAAGAATTATGAAATTGTACAGGATGCGTATTCCGCAGGCCAAGCAAATATTACCACCTTAATCGATGCACAGAACAATGCGCTGGCGACCGAACTTCAATCGAATAATGCTGTATATACCTTTATTCAGGATTTTTTGAATCTGGAAAGATCAATTGGATACTATAATTTTTTGGCTACTCCTGAAGAAAAGACAAACTTTTTCCAACAGGTTCAACAACATTTTAATAAAAATTAATGATCATAAATATTAGAAAAACCTCAACATACAAAACAGAATTTATGAGAGATCTAAATATTAATAATTTCTACTTCCTTCTAAGTATTACCTTGATTCTACTTTCATGTGGAAGCGAAAAGAAACAAGAAGTAGTCGAATCCATCAGGCCAGTAAAATATGGTAAGGTATTGATGAGTGGTGATGCCCTTAGTGAGACATTTTCGGGATCTGCCCAGTCAAGTAAGGAATCGAAGGTCAGTTTTAAGGTCAGTGGAACCCTCAACAGATTGAATGTGAAAGTAGGTGATGTAGTACGAAAAGGGCAATTGATTGCCAAAGTAGACCAGACCGATTATTCTGTACAATACCAACAATCGGTAGCAAATAATAAATCTTCTGAAACACAAATACAAAGTGCCAAGTCTCAAATGATCAATAGTAGGGCCACTTACCAAAGAATTGAGAAATTATATGAGAATGGTAGTGTTTCCATTAGTGAATTTGAGCAAGCTAAGTCTGGCCTGGAATTAGCTGAAGCGTCCTATAATGCAGCTATTGCCCAATCCAATGCTTCAGAAAAGCAAGTTGAATCTGCTCAGAATCAGGTTAGATATTCGAGCCTTCTAGCTCCCTTTTCTGGAGTGATAACTGCTGTGATGGTGGAGGAAAATGAGTTGGTTGGATCAGGCACACCTATTGCGACTATAAGTGCTATGGGTAATCCAGAAATTTCTGTTGGTATACCAGAGATATTCATTTCTAAAATAAAGAAAAATCAAAAGGTTGAAATTGCATTCTCGTCTATTCCGAATCAGAGATTTTCCGGAAATGTGTATGAAGTAGGATTTAGTTCGTTGGGTGGATCTACCTATCCAGTTACGGTCAGAATCGACAAACCTACTGAAGATATACGCCCAGGAATGGTCGCTGATGTACACTTCAAATTTGAGAATGGTAAGACTGCCGAGCAAATAATGGTGGCACCTACAGCTTCGATAGGTGAAGACAATAACGGCCATTTTGTTTTTCGATTATCAAAAGTAGGAGAGAGCTATCAAGCAGAAAAGAAAAAGGTACAGATTGGAGAATTGACTCCTGCTGGATTCGAAATAAAGTCTGGCTTGTCAAATGGAGAATTGGTCGCTACTGCTGGATTGAATATCCTGCTAGATGGAATGAAGGTGCGGTTGATGGAATAATATTTATTGGCTAACAAATATTTTAAATCCAGAAGAAATCAATCAAAATGAACATAACCAAATTTGCACTAGAAAATACGCGGGTAACGATGATGGTCTTAATCGTCATCTTGATAATGGGATTGACCTCTTATAGCAATTTGTCGAGAGACAGCATGCCTCCATTTACTATTAGAGTTGCCACCATTGTTACACAGTTTCCAGGAGCTTCACCCGAACGTGTCGAACAACTTATAACCAAACAAATAGAAGAAGTAACCCAAGAGCTTCCTGAATTGGATGATGTAAATAGTGAAAGTAGGACTGGACTTTCGATTGTAACCGTCATGTTGAAACCTGATGTGAAAAAAAAGGATTTACAGCCAGTATGGGATAGACTTAGGAGGAAGGTAGAAGCTCTGCAAGACAAACTACCCAATGGATCGCGCCCGCCCAAGATCAATGATGATGGTTTTGGTACTGTATATGGAGTCATGCTTGGACTGACGGGAGATGGATTTACGAATGCAGAACTCAAGGATCAAGCAGAACTGATCAGGGACGATATTGTAAAAATGGATGATGCTGCGGAAGTGGAGTTGAAAGGTATTCTAGAAGAACAAATTTATGTAGAATTCGATAATGCTCAATTGGCAGAATTGGGGCTTTCGTCTGGAATGCTTCAGAATTTTATAGCGACGACCAACATAGTTTTTTCAGGTGGACAAATAGGATTGGGAGAAGAACGAATTGCTTTGGAACCCACAGGGAATTTTGAATCTATTGATGATTTGAAGAAGACGATTTTGACGTTACCGAATGGAAGTAAGATTGAACTCGGAAATATTGCAAGCATCATTCGAACCTATAAATCCCCTGCTGAAAAATTGGTTCGGATCAATGGTCAAGAAGGTATTGCCATCGCTGTATCGCTCAAAGATGGGGCAAATATCATTCGGCTTGGTGAACTCATGGATGAAAAAATAGCCCAATACAATGCTACTATCCCTGTTGGAATGTCCATAAATAGGATGGCAGCACAGGATCGGTATGTAGATAAAAAAGTATCAGATTTCCTGGGCAATGTCTACCAGTCAGTTGGCATCGTCTTACTGGTAATGTTGCTCTTTCTGGGATTACGGACAGGTCTTGTTGTGGCAAGTCTGATTCCAATGGCTATGGTGATGACCCTATGGTTGATGTACTTGGCTGGAGTTGGATTGAATCAAGTCTCTCTTGCAGCATTAATCATGGCATTGGGATTATTGGTAGACAATGCCATCGTTGTCTCAGAGTCTATAATGGTCAAGATGGAAGAAGGAATGAAGCCCTTTCAAGCTTCAATTTCTGCTTGTGGCGAATTGATGATCCCATTACTCGTATCGTCATTGACTACATCAGCTGCTTTTCTGGCCTTCTACCTTGCTGAAAATACGATGGGAGAAATCATGGGCCCTCTTTTTGTTGTAATAAGTTTGGCACTTTTGTCATCATGGTTGTTGGCGATGACGATGATTCCATTTTTAGGAGAGCGATATATAAGAGTGGACAAAAAAGATAAGGAGGCAGAAGAAAAAGGAATGTTTGCTCGGCTGAATGCCATGTACAAAAAAGTGATCGAAGGAGCACTGCGATTTCCGCTGCTGACTATCGGAATCATCGTTGCCATGTTCATTGGAAGTCTTTCTTTATTTGGAAAACTTCCTTTTATATTTTTCCCTGATAGCGACAGAAATTTGATCACTCTTGACCTGAACTTGCCTCTGGGCACCAAGATAGAGCGCACACAGGCAGTGGTGGAGTCTATTGAAAAGTATATTCAACAAGACCTCTTGATCAATGAAAATAGAACAAAAGGCGTAGCGGATTGGTCTTCATTTGTAGGCGAAGGCCCATCTTCTTACGATCAAGGGTATCAGCCTGGAGAAGCCAATTCTGGATATGCCCATCTATTGATTAATACCTCTTCTTTTGAAGATAATAATGATGTAGTAAGAAGCCTTGATAAATATTGTCTTGATAATTTTCCAAACGCCCAAACAACAATAGGAGCTCTGGCTGGAGGAGGCGGTGGCGGATCGGATGTAGAAATAAAGGTAACAGGAAACTCTCCTAAGGAATTGTATCGTATCAGTGAAGCCATCAAACAGAAGATGAATAGTGTCAATGGCACAAAAAACATCAAGGACAATTGGGGCTCGAAAATCAAAAAGCTGATTGTCGATATAGATCCCAATAAGGGAAATAGAGCGGGCTTGAACAATCAGGATATTGCCATTTCATTACAGACTGCTCTGAATGGATCCAATGCTGGTTCGTACAGGGACGGTGATGATAATATTCCAATAATAATGCGGAATGAAGGGAGCGAACAAATGGATGTTCATGATTTGGATGGGCTCAATATAATTGCACAATCTTCAGGTAAAAATGTACCCCTAGTGCAGGTGGCAGAAATAGAACCTGATTGGCAATATCCAAAAGTATTGCGACGAAATTTGTTCCGAAGTATGAATATTAGTTGTGATGCTATTGATGGTTTTACGGCTAGGGACATCACTGATGAGGTTTTGCCTTGGATCAAAGAAGAGTCTCAATCCTGGCCTCCTGGTTATGAGTATTCATTGGGTGGAGAGTCTGAACAAAGTGCAGAAGCAATGGGGGCTGTAATGGCTAAGTTGCCATTGGCTGGATTCATAATTTTGTTACTCTTAATTTTACAATTCAATTCTTTTAGAAAGACATTCATCGTATTATCTACGATTCCATTAGGGATTATTGGTGTTATTTTAGGACTGTTGGTTTTTAGATCTTCATTCGGGTTTATGGCATTTTTGGGAGTAATTTCATTGGCTGGTATTGTCATTAATAATGCAATAGTACTGCTTGATAGGATAAAAATTGAAATAGACGATTTGGAAAAAACTCCTTATGATGCTATTGTCGGTGCAGCACAACAACGTTTCAGACCTATATTATTGACAACATTTACTACTACTTTGGGTTTGATTCCATTGTATTTGGGTGGTGGTGCAATGTGGGAGCCAATGGCCATTTCGATTATGATTGGCTTGCTATTCGCAACGGTTATTACCTTGTTATTTGTACCAGTAATGTATAAAGTGTTGTTTCGTGTGAAGAAAGGTATTTGACTAATAATAGTTAAGAAGTGATATTCTTATTCATAAAAGAAACCGACTTGATCCAATTTTCTTCTATGAATATTGGGTACAAATACTTCTTCGGCTGCATAGCCAACAGGGAATAAAATATAGGCTCTTTCATTTTTGGGTCTGCCAAGAAGTTTGGCTAAAAAATTCATTGGACTTGGTGTATGTGTCAACGTTACCAATCCTGCATTATGAATAGCCGTAATAAGCATTCCACAAGCAATTCCTACAGATTCATTGACATAGTAGTTGTTGTATTTTTTGCCATCTTCATCATATTCAAATACTTTTTTGAAGGCAATAATTAGCCATGGAGCCTCCTCTAAAAATGGCTTGTACATATCAGTGGCTAGTGGAGCCAAATCTTTTTTCCAGCGCTCACTCATTCTACTAGAATAGCTAATTTCTTCTTCTGCTTCCGCAGCCTCTCTTATTTTCGATTTTAGTTCAGGATTAGAAACAGCACAAAAGGTCCATGGCTGTTTATGCGCACCAGAAGGTGCAGTCGATGCCGAAAGGATTAAATTTTCGATCACTTCTTTTGGTACAGGTTTGCCTGACAACATCCGTATTGATCTGCGTTTGTCCAACCATTCTAAATATCCCTGACTCCGAGTCAACATTTCTTCTTCTGTATACTCAAAATCTTGCTTGTAAGCTACATGCTCAAATCCGTTTATTAGAATTTTTTCATTTGGGTCAACCATTATTCCAGTACTTTAAATCGGGTGTGGCAATTATTCAACAATTCTTATATGTTTTACCTCTTCTAATTGCCAATCGATGACCAGCCCTTTTGCAAGACGTTGGGCAATTTCCTTACCATACAATATTTCACATAAGTACAGCGCTCCATCAAAAGACCGTGCACCTCCAGCGGAAGTAATGTACTTATCATCATGGACAAACATGACATCATCACGTACGTCAAGGTGAGGAAACATTTCCTTGTACTTTGGTATATCAGAAGGGAAGGTTGTAGAAGCTACCTTGTCCAAAAGTCCGGCCTTGGCCAACACAAATGCGCCATCACAATGGGAAGTGACATATTGAGCTTTTTTACCCGTACTAGCCACCCATTCTATCAGTGTTTTATTGTCAAGGTCTGAATCCAAGTGATGTTCTGCACTAGGTACGACCAAGATGTCAATAGGAGGGTGACTGGGATCAGTATAACTAAAATCTGGAAGTATGCGCATCCCTTCAAAACTGGTCACCACATCCAAATCTTCAGCAATGAGGAAGACATTCATGGATTTGATGCCTTCTCTAAATATTGTATGTTGGAAGATATCCATTGGCGCTGTCAATTCTGTATTATAGACACCATCCATTATCAATATTCCCACATTGTACCTACCATCTATCAACTCTACGGGGCCATGACTTTTGTCCTCCTTGGTCTGTTCTACTTTGGATTGACAAGCAGAAAAAGATGAGAGAATTACGGTTGATAACAATAATTTTAAAATCAATTTCATAGATATGATTTACTAAAGTTTTGGATGAAATGTTTTATCATCTTTTGGATACAGGCTAAATGATTTTCTGTGCAGATCACAAGGTCCGTGTTGTAATATCGCTGCTCTATGTTCGGAGGTAGGATATCCTTTGTTCTTCAACCAGCCATATTGCGGAAACTTCTTGGCTATTTTTTCCATGTACTCATCCCTATGCGTTTTTGCCAAAATCGATGCTGCGGCAATACTGGTAAATTTAGAATCTCCTTTAACTATACATTCATGATTGATGCCTTTATATGGGTTGAATCTATTGCCATCAATTAGGAGTAATTCTGGTGTTACCTGCAATTTTTTTACTGCACGATGCATAGCCTTAAATGAGGCATTCAGGATGTTGTATTTGTCAATTTCTTTATGTGTCAATCTTCCGACTGCCCAGCTGATCGCTTCTTTTTCTATGATTGGTCTAAGTTCTTTTCGTTGTGCTTTGGTAGTCAACTTGCTATCTGTCAAAAGCGGATGATAAAAATCCTGGGGTATAATCACTGCCGCAGCATATACAGGACCCGCCAGACATCCTCGTCCTGCCTCATCGCAACCAGCTTCAACTTTGGACTTGTCAAAATAATTTTTCAGCAGATTGTGTTTCATACCGTGAAGATAGGGGAATAACCGCTAAGACGCTAAGTTCGCAAAGTATTTGTTCGCGTCCTTCGCACCTTCGCGGTAAATTCACTTTCAATATTATCTTTGCATCAAATATTTTATACTCAATCTGACTATGTCATTATACCATTCTATTCTCAAGCCCTACATGTTTGGCCTGGACGCCGAAAAAGCGCACTATAAAACAGTTTCTTTATTTCGATTTGCGTTGAATATGCCATTTGGAAAATCCATCATCAAAGGACTTTATGACTTTCAATCTCCGAAACTGGAACGAAAATTATTCGGTCTCACCTTTAAAAATCCAGTAGGACTAGCTGCTGGTTTCGACAAGGATGGAAAGTTTTACAAGGAGATGAGTGTGCTTGGCTTTGGGTTTATAGAAATAGGAACCGTGACACCAAAACCTCAGGATGGCAATCCAAAGCCGCGCTTATTTCGACTCAAAGAAGATGAAGGATTGATCAATCGAATGGGTTTCAACAATGATGGCGTAGATGCCATGGTCGAGCGGTTGAAAAAATTCAAACCTAAAGATGTTATTATAGGCGGAAATATCGGTAAAAATAAGGTGACTCCAAATGATGAGGCAATCAATGACTATGTGATTTGTTTTGAAAAGCTATTCGATCATGTGGATTATTTTGTGGTCAATGTGAGTTCTCCGAATACGCCAGGTTTGAGAGATTTACAAGACAAAGGTCCTTTGACAGCCATTCTTTCCAAATTGATGAGCCTTAACAATGACAAGTCAAAGCCAAAACCGATTTTGCTCAAGATTGCACCTGATCTCACAGATAGCCAATTGGATGATATTATTGACATTGTAGCAGAAACCAAGATCGACGGAGTGATTGCTACGAACACTACCATATCCAGAGCTGACCTCAAGACATCACAACAACAAATTACTGAAATTGGAAACGGAGGATTGAGTGGAAAGCCAGTTCGAGAAAGATCTACGGAGGTCATTTCATATCTACATCGAAAATCGGATGGCGCATTTCCGATCATTGGTGTTGGTGGCATCGATGGGGCTGAGGCGGCTAAGGAAAAGTTGGATGCGGGTGCTTCATTGATACAGGTTTATTCGGGTTTTGTTTATCAGGGGCCAGAATTGGTGAAGAGGATTAATAAATCATTAGTTTAGAATAGAAGATAAATTTGAAATAACATCATTCCAATCCTAGCCAAAAGTATTGCTTAACGCCTAATTTCTATTTAAATTGAGCTAAGAAATTTTCTTTCATCAAAACAGAAGAAAATGAAATGGATTGGACTTCTACTTCTTCAGTGTTTATTTATTAGTCAGGTTTTTGCTCAAAGCCGATATATCGACGAAGTGTTTCCTGAAGTTAATGTCACTGCTGATGTTGTATATGGGAGGAATGCTACAATGTTTTTGAATCCGATTTTTGGGAAACCGATACCCATTGACCTTAAATTGGATGTATACGAGCCCATTGGTGATACCTTGACAGAGAGACCGCTGGTTTTGGTAATCCATGATGGCCAATTTTTACCACCTGTTTATAATGGAAGTATCATCGGTTCTAAGACCGATTCTTCAGTCGTAGAGATTTGTACACAACTTGCCAAACGTGGTTTTACAGCAGCTGCTATGACATACAGGCAAGGGTGGAATCCCTTAGCCGTTTCGCAAGTTGATATAGCTGTAAGCCTGATTCAAGCATTGTACAGAGGAGTACAAGATGGAAGGACGGCAATACGATTTTTTAGAAAGAATTATGAAGAGGATGGCAATGAATTTCATATAGATCCAAATCGAATTGCGATCTGGGGCAATGGTACTGGAGGATTCGTTGCATTGAATATGGTGGCTATTTCTCATATCGATGATTTTACGTCCACAACCAATGGACCTGGGAAGTTTTTAGTTGATACTGATGGAGATGGCTTACCTGATAAGCCAATGGTACTAGAAGAAATTCATGGAGATATCGAAGGTAAAAATTTGACGATAGCGCCTTATGACTTTTTTGGAATTGAAGCTGGAGATACTACCAATTATGAGAACCATCCAAATTACAATTCAGACTTTCATTTGTCAGTTAATGTAAGTGGGGCGGTGGCTGATATTGGCTGGTTGAATGATAACACCATTCCGACAATATCATTTCAGTCAATTTATGATGCCGTTTATCCATATGAGGAATTTAGTCTTATACAGCATCCAGGAATCTTGATTTTTCGAATTCAAGGCTCTAAATTGATAGGAGAATTGCAGGAAAGCCAAGGCAACAACCAACCATGGAAAGATGGGATTATAATGGATGAATACTATACCAATCAAGCGAAGAATCATTCTGATATTGCCGGTCATCCGTATTATGATGGACTATATCCCGTGGTGAATTCTGCCAATTCGAATGGTATTCATGAAGGGGTGGTTATTGATTGGTGGGACCCCAATGCACCCTCGCCTATTGATGGTCCTGGAATGGGATTGCCTTGGAATGAAGTACCGTATCCTGGACTTCCTGGTTCAAGCCTGCATGATATTGAATTGATGAGAAACGAAAATATGTCAGCTGCAAAAGCCAGAGCCAATATTGATACGATTATGAATTATTTTATTCCCAGGGCTTGTCTCACTCTGGAGCTGTCAGATTGTAAAAGTGACATTTTCACTTCGGCTAAAGAAGAACAATTGAATGATAATGAAATAAATATTTTCCCGAATCCATCAAATGGTATATTGACAATAGATGCCTTAAATAAGGGATTAAGTTCTATACAGCTTTTTGATATTAAAGGAAAGCTCGTATCAAGTTTTACACATACACATGTGACCAAACAAGAGCTCAATCTTGGTAATTTGCCAGAGGGAATTTATACGTTGCATATAAGAATGAATAACACCATTGTGGTAAGAAAATTTGTTTTGAAATGACAAATAATAAATCGATAAGAAAATTCAAATTGGAGTGTAGATCAAATTTCCTGGGCTTAAGAAAGTAACAAATCGGATTTACCTTCGTTTGAATCTACATACCCGTAAATCAATTTTGTAATCAATTAAATCAATAACTATGAATCAATTTAGACTCTTATTCCTTGCTTTCTTGCTATTAGCTTTGACTTTCCAATCTTGTCAGCAGAATGAACAACCAGAAGAAGAACCAATACTTTTGATCTTACAACCAGATAGTAGAATTGGAGAAGATGCGGTGATCTGGACAGAAAGACCAGATACACCTTGGCCAAATCATCAAGACTTTCAAGTTATGGGATGGACATGGTTCTCTCTTGGGTACGATGGCGGAATTAGAAGATCTCTTATTAATTTTGATTTAAGTTCAATTCCTCAAAATGCAAAGATTGTCGATGCAACATTGAATTTGTATTACAACCCGAAATCTGCTGATGTACCATCTACAATGGGCCATAGTCAGAGAGATGGATCAAATAAATCGATACTTTCAAGAATCACATCTCCATGGCTGGAGGAAACTGTAACCTGGAATAATCAACCTTCTATTTCTACTGACAATCAAATCTTGGTCAAAGACAGTGATGCTCAAGACGAAAATTATTCTATAGATGTGAAAGACTTGGTAGAAGATATGGTTGCTAATCCTAATGAGAGTTTCGGTTTTATGTATATGTTGGACAATGAAAATTACTATCGAGCTATGCTTTTTGCATCAAGTGATAATGAGAATAGTGACCTGCATCCAAAATTGGAAATCGAATATAAGTTGAGGTAAAATCAAAAAATCCGATGACATAAATGTATGTCATCGGACCACTTAACCCAACTACTGACTTGTCTATCTAGACAATCTCAATTTCTTTACGACTAGTTTCAAATCCTTCCAATTTCGTTAGACTGATTATCAATACTCCATTTTCATATTTTGCGGTAATTGCTTCCTTATCCACTTTTTCATTCAACTCAAACTGACGAACGAACCCTTTATAGGTATATTCCAATCTCTTCCAAGAACCCTCTTCTTGGGCCTTTTCCTTGACAGTAATACTTAATGTTTGATCTGCAACTGCAATTATAAAATCGCTCTTTTCGTAACCCGGTGCGAATAAATAAAGCTCATATTTATCATCCAATTCTCGAACATTGGCAGGTGGGTTTTTAAAGGAGGCTGCAAATTTTTCTTTCCAGGCTCTTCTTCTTGAAAATCTATCACAGCCATGATTATGATCTGATTTATGCTGGTTCATTTGTCTATAATATGCTCTTTTGTTATACATACTTACTTTGTTTTTTAATTTTGAAAATATTGTTTGTTAATACATTCGTTAATTAGGCACTCATTACAAAGCATCTATAATTCGAATGTTTCTTATTGGTCTTTGATGATTAGAAAATTTTTCATTGAAGAGTGGCTCTACTTCATTATTTGGATAACTTCTTATTCTTGAAGTTCGATATTCTGGGATGTAATATTCGCCAAATCTATCATAGGTAATGAAGTCTTTGATTCTTCGAAACACAGCATATAGAATGCTCATCACGGCAGCTATTATAAAAGCAAAAAATACTACTCTAGCTACAAAAAGAAGGAGAATCGATACTATTGCTATTCCAAAAAACATCTTGAATGGTCTCATTATTTTAAATTTTTTATGTGTGAATTAAATTCGCAACTTTAGGGTCATGGTGTTTCTAAAATGCGTGTTATAGTATGGAAGACGGATGAAGCAAAATATTACTTTAAAAATCTTGAAGTTTTCTTTAAATATTTTTCATATTCATTGTAAGTATCAGAAAATCAAACGAATAGGCAATAAAAAAATCCACAAAAAATAATTCTTGTGGATTTTTACACTTTAAATAGTAGAGCTTTTTCGACTCAATTATTCTTCTTCGAACCTAGACCTTTTTCTTTTTTTGCAATATTCTTTCCAACGTGATTTAGCTTCTCGTCTTTCTTCAGGATTCATCTTCATCCACTTATTTCTCCACTGCCTTCTTTTAGAATGTCTCTTCCCGCCAGCAAATCGGCCAAGACCACCAAATAGTATTTTAGCCAAGAGGAGCAGACCCATGGCCTTCCAAAAAGTCAATGGTTTGACACCAACAACTTCTGGTAGTATGGCATTCCACAAAAACATCACCAAGGCAGAGAGCGCAGAAGCGATGGCAATGAAAATCACAATGATAGACAACACTTTTAACGGTGTAAATCTTCGTGGTGAATGGTCTTTTTTTGAAAACATAATAATTGCTTTTTCTATTATTTAAAGTTCGTTAATTCTTGTCGAAAAATTCTTGATACAATTCATCTAAACTATTTCTCAGATGCTTCACAGCATATCCTTTTCTCGAAATTAATGTTTTGATATTTTCTCCTGTACGATCCGAAATAGATTGAAAAGTCTCATCTTCCAATTCATTCCAAATAAATACATTCTTTTGATTTTCTGGCAATTCATCCAAGGCCCGGAATAATTCTTCCCAAAATATTTCTTTGAGGTTTTCGTCTTCTGGAGAGATGGAATCTGCCATCAATATATCTTTGAAATTGAAGCTTCCATCATCACCTTCAATATCCTTGTCAAGCAGAAGATCTGGAGATTTTTTACGATAGCTGTCCGTAATTCGATTTCGGGCAACCTTGAATAGCCATCCACTTATTTGTTCGATGGTATCCAATTCTACCACCTTACTCAGTTGATACCAAACTTCTTGTGTGATATCTTCAGCATCAGCAGTAGTCGGCACCCTACTTTGGACAAATCGAAATAAACGACTCCCATATTCGCTGATAACATTACTGATCTTTCGTTCTCTGTTTTGTGCCATTTTCTCGGACATATTGATCGTCATATTACCTGAAGACGAATCAACTGACAAATTACTTTAAATCTTCCTGATAAATTGAAAATATTTTTTTCTAATGAGTTTTTGACGCAGTAAAAGTTATTCCTAACAATGTCAATGCTAGGGTACATTCTATCTTGTCGTATAATTACCTTCAACCCATCAATCTCACTCTTATGTTTGAGCTGTCTACTATATGCGTGTAGAACTACAGTCCCATTTGTTATTACACGACAGTATATTATTAACGTTATTGGATCAGAGTTAAAAATTCATCTTCACTCAGAATCTGGACCGTACCCAAAGCCGTCGCTTTCTTCAGCTTTGATCCAGCCTTTTCTCCCGCTACTAGAATATCCAGATTACCACTCACCGCCGAAATATTCTTGGCTCCATTCTTCACTGCCAATTCCTGGGCTTCCTTCCTTCCCATTTTTTGCAAGGTTCCAGTGAATAGTATAGTCTTTCCAGCCAAAGGAGCATCATCGGCAACCTTCACTGGTCTATCTTTTTCAGTTTGAGTGAGATTTACACCATAGCTCTCCATCTTTTCCAACATCTCAATATTCGCCGGAATACTGAAATATTCAATTACGTTTTTAGCGACGACGGGACCTATATCTTTAATATTCGTAAAATCCTCTTCATTCCAGGTCCTTAGATCTAACACATGTTTGATTTCTTGTGCAATCAGTTTGGATGCTTTCTTACCGAGGTGATGTATGCTCAATGAATGAAGCAATTTGTGAATGGGATTTTGCTTGGCCTTTTCTATGGCAAGTTCCAGCTTTGCGGCACTTCTTTCGCCAAATCCTTCAAGCTGGGCAATTTTATCATATTCCAGGTTGTAGGCATCTGAGATATCGTGCAACCAACCTTCCTCATGAAAACGCTCTACATAAGATTTTCCAAATCCATCGATGTCCATGGCCACTTTGGATACATGAAAAATGATTTTTTGCAAATCCTGAGCACCACAAACACAATTTGGACATCTCCAAGCTGCCTCCGAACCTTCTTTTAATAAGGCGACCTTATTTTCAGTATGATTGATAGGACAAAATTCTGGAAACCGAACGGGCTCCTCCGACCCATCCCTCAAATCAGCTAAAGATTTTACAATGTATGGAATCACATCTCCAGCTCTCTCTACCACAACAGTATCGCCGATTCTCAAATCTTTAGACGTAATAAATTCTTCATTGTGGAGCGAAACGGAAGATACTGTGACTCCCGCAATATGTACAGGGTCCAACTTAGCAACTGGTGTAATAGAACCTACTTTTCCAACCTGATATTCAATATTGATCATCTTGGTAGTCGCCTGTTTCGCCTTGAATTTGAATGCTATTGCCCATCTTGGATGATGTGCAGTATATCCTGATCTTTCCTGTAATTCCAGGTCATTGACTTTGACGACCATACCGTCAATTTCATATTCATAGTCATCGCGCTTGGCCTCCCATTCCGCACAGAAGTCAATAGCTCCTTTGATGTTTTTTACCACCTTTCGTTGTGAAATCGGAATTTTAAAACCTAGTTCTCCCATTGTTTCTATTCCCTTGTCATGGGTTTTGAGGGTAGGTAGCATGTCTACTCCATTGGCATCCACTGCATATCCCAATTGGAAAATAAAAGCTTCCAGACCTCGTTTCCTTGTTTCATTTGGGTCTTTCATTCTGAGACCACCAGTAGCTGCATTTCTAGGGTTGGCGAATAGATTTTCTCCATTTTTAGCCCTCTCTTTATTGATCTTTTCAAAATTGTCTTTTCGGATCAATGCTTCACCCCTCAGTTCGGCTTTGACTATTCCTAATTTCGAGAATTCAGCTTTTAGCGGTATAGAAGGTATGGCTTTGGCATTGGGTGTCATCTCTTCTCCCATTGTTCCATTCCCACGAGTAGCACCCCGGACCAGCAAATCATTTTCATAAACGAGGGCAATACTGCCACCATCAAATTTTGGTTCGATGCAATACTCTATTTCGGTATCAGGATCAAGATTTATAAGTTTTTTGATTTGCTTGTCAAAATCGTATAGATCCTCAGCATTATAGCTATTCCCCAAAGACAGCATGGGTACGGTATGAGCCACAGGAGCAAAATCTTCATTCAAGTCACTGGCTACTCGCTGTGTCGGAGAATCAGGGGTAACAAGACTCGGGTTGTCAAATTCTATTTGCTCGAGCTTTTTGTACAAATGATCATATTCGAAATCGGACAAGACAGGATCGTTTTGGACATAGTACTTCCACTCATGAAATTTCAGTAACTCACGAAGAGTTTCAATGTCTAGTGGCGAAACTGATTCTGATTTTAAAAACGACTTGGACTGTTCGTATTTTTGCTTTTGTTCTTTTGCTGAAAACATGTGTTAATTAAGATTTCAATTATTGGTCAAAAAGTATCAAAAATTGGAATTGAAGACGGATATTATAGTTTGACATGTGGTTCAAAGGTGACTCCGCACATGTGAGGCATTCGAATGGAATATCTCTGACCTCTCCTTGTATGTATGAATTTGAAGTAGTCAATTTTGAATAAACGATCTAAATTATATTAAAAGAATTGAGACTTATATGGATATCTGACATTATATGCACCACTGACCATCTCTTTCAATTTTTGTCTTAGCTCATCAATATTCTCCTTATTAATGGCTGAAATAAAGATGTTGTCGTGCTCATAATTGTTCTTTAGATTTTGTTTCAATTCTGCCAAAATTTCAACTTTCACTTCATCATCTAATAAATCATCAAAGTATCTTTTTCGATACAAGTCAAGCTTATTGAAAACCATCAATGTGGGCTTGTCTTCTACGCCAAGCTCTTGAAGTGTTTTATTCACCGTCTTGATATGATCCTCAAATTGAGGATGTGCAATATCGACAACATGAATTAGAATATCACTTTCTCTTACTTCATCCAAGGTAGATTTAAAACTTTCTATCAAATGGTGAGGCAATTTTCGAATAAACCCAACAGTATCAGACATTAAAAAAGGCATTCGATCCAAAACCACTTTTCGGACTGTAGTATCCAGGGTAGCAAATAATTTATTCTCAGCAAAGACATCTGACTTGCTGAGGATATTCATCAGGGTTGATTTGCCTACATTGGTATATCCCACCAGAGAGACTCTAATCATATCACCCCTTCCTTTTCGCTGGGTAGAAGCTTGACGATCTATTTTTTCAAGTTTACCTTTTAGCAGAGAGATTTTGTCTCTTACTATCCTTCTATCTGTCTCGATTTCCATTTCCCCTGGACCTCTCATTCCGATACCACCCCGTTGTCTTTCCAGGTGAGTCCAAAGACCTCTAAGTCTGGGCAACAAGTACTGCATTTGCGCCAATTCTACCTGTGTACGCGCCTGAGCAGTCTGTGCTCTACTGGCAAATATGTCAAGGATCAAAGAACTACGATCTATGATTTTGACCTTCAATTCTTCTTCTAGAATAAGCGCCTGCTTTCCCGTAAGATCATCATCAAAAATAACCATTACAATGTCTGGGTTGTTTTCGATATAGTCAGCTATTTCCTCTAATTTTCCAGAACCCACGAATGTTCTAACATTGGGGTGTTTTAGTTTTTGAACAAAGGTTTTTACAGTTTTAGCACCTGCCGTCTCGGCCAGAAATTCCAATTCTGCCAAATACTCTTTTACCTGTACTTCAGTCTGCTTAGCCGTCACAATTCCCACTAGAATTGCTTTTTCTATTTCTTTTCTTACCCCTTTAGTTTGTTTTTTACCAACTTGCCAATTATCACTCATATATCTTATTAGGTATTCAATTTGGTTTTATAAATTCAAAGATAGAAATTATGTGGGAGGATGGTTTAATTTGAGACAATGAGCTGTTTTTTAAGAAATACTAACCTCATTGCCTCCATTCTACTCATTCTATGTCATTCTTTCTCCATCTTCATTCTTCATTTGCCAAGCTTAGCAATCTTTAGATACTTGCGAATCCTTCCAATCTCTATTCCCGTTAATCGATATTAAAATGTTACTAATCTATTAAGAAAGAGATTTTAATGCACTTTATAGCTGCAATTACGTATTATAATAGATAGTTTGTATTTTTGAAATGATCTTAAGTCGAGGATGCAGTGATGCGTTTTAGATCAAATTAATATTTAAAAAACTGAAACTTAAAGGTATCAAATTACTGTTTTAGTTAGGAGATTAATACTTTTAATTTATGAGAAATCTATTCGTTGCAATTATTTGTTTTTGTGCCATGGGGATGAATGCACAATACGACACCATATCGTTGAGGAATGCTTCTTTTGAAGACACTCCAAGACAGGGCAGTTATTATCAGAATGCTATAGAATCACAGAAAAATAATATTAGAGGGTGGTATGACTGTGGAATCATGAATTTTCAAAATGAGACGGCTCCCGATATTCACCCCAGTGATTATTGGTCAAATACCAAACAGCCTTCACACGGAAAAACATATCTTGGAATGGTAACACGAGATAATGACTCATGGGAATCGGTATCACAAGAATTACCTACACCTTTAAAAGCGGGTCAATGCTATTCATTCAGCGTTGAATTGTCCAAGTCAGAGAGATATATTAGCGGTTCGAGATATCATGATGAGGATAAGCCTAAATTCAATTATACAACACCAGCAGTTTTCAGACTTTGGGGAGGATATGGATATTGTGGAACAGCGGAATTATTAGCAGAATCAACTCCTGTGAAAAATTCAAAATGGAAGACATACACATTTAAACTATCACCAAAAGCGAATTATAAGTATATCACATTCGAGGCATTTTATAAGGTGCCCGTAGTATTTCCATACAATGGGCATGTATTGGTTGATAACTGTTCTCAGTTTATTGAAATCAATTGCGAGGATGACTTGGTGATGGTTGAGGAAAAACCGGAAAAAGTACTTCCTCCTCACAAAAGAGTGAAAAAGAAACCCAAAGTCCAAGCGGACGTTACTCCAAAGAAAAAAGAAGAAGAGGCTGTAGTATATACCAAACCAGCAAAGAAGATTTTGAACCTTGATCGAAATAAGATTACAAAGGGTCAGACGATTGAAATTCAAAACCTATATTTCAAAGCAGATGTAGCATCGATCAATCGAGATTCATATGTGGTATTGGACGAAGTGTATGATTTTTTGAAATCAAACACTGATATTACAATTGAGATTGGAGGGCATACCAATGGGACTCCTTCGCATGAATATTGTGATAAATTATCCACGGATAGAGCAAAAGTTGTGGCAGAATACCTCTCAGAAAAGGGGATACCAGGCAGTAGATTGAAATATAAGGGTTATGGAAAAAGAAAGTCCATAGCATCCAATCTCACACCTGAAGGCAGAAAAAAGAATCAAAGAGTTGAGATCAAAATTCTGTCGATTGGGTCTAGATTGGGGAGATGAAAAAGATATTAACATGGAGATTTTGTATTTCTGTTAGTTTCTTTTTGACAATTGCTTTTTATGGATTCTCTGATTCTGAATTAATTGGTATCAATGATTGTTCAAAAAAGAACACCAGTTTTATTGAAGGTGAGGAATTGGTCTACAAAGCTTATTATAATTGGAAGATTGTATGGATACCCGCAGGTGAAGTGCGATTTCGAGTTTTCGAAGGAGAGAATGAATATAAGCTGGAAGCTGTTGGGAAAAGCTATTCTTCGTACGATAATTTTTTTCGAGTTCGGGATTATTATGCCACTACTGTAGATAAAGAAACACTCCGACCCAAGACCTTTGTCCGCTATATTGAGGAGGGCAATTATAGAAAATTTGACAGTTTGTATTTCGATCAAAAAAATGGAATTGTCAACTCATTCAATGGTAAGACAAAAGATAAAGCACGCCACAAACAGTTTGAAATCGATCCCTGTGCACTGGATTTACTTTCCGTAATGTATTCACTCAGAAATACCAATGTCGAAGAATATGAGCCGGGAGAATTTCTCGATATTACCATGTTTATCGATGAAGAGAAATATCCGATCCACGTGGTGTATGAGAAAAAAGAAGAGAAAAAAATTAAAAACCTGGGCAAATTTCCATCGTTGAAGGTCAGACCTGAATTGATAGTTGGGAATGTATTCAAAGAAGGTGATGTGATGAATATTTGGGTTTCTGATGATGAGAATAAGGTACCATTATTAATAGAATCTCCTATCAGTATTGGATCGGTCAAAGCCGTACTGAAATCATATTCCGGGTTGAGAAATACCACAGTGTTGGAGAATCAGGATAAATAATCATAACAATGAAAAGTGTAAAAAATATCCTTCTGATCGTATTATCATCCCTGGTGCTTTTAGCAATAGCTTGGTATACGGGATACAAATACAGTTGGGTGGATAAAAAGCAGGAAACATCTGTAAATGTAGTCCTGGAAAAAATTCAAAAAGTATTCAAGCTGGTGACCGTTGAAGGACACCTCTCGGAGATATATGATTATAAGGATTATTACAATTGGGACTTGCCTATTTTTAGAAAAAAAGCATTGGTAAGAGTGAATGCCAAGGTAATGGCAGGATTTGATTTCGAAAAAGTCAAATTAACTGTTGATGAAGATTCCAAGACCATATACATCGAGGATTTTCCAGCGGCAGAGATATTATCCATGGATCATAATTTGGATTACTATGATATATCACAAGGATCGTTCAATAGATTTTCTTCCAAAGATTACAATGAGATCAATAAAAATGTGAAGGAATATGCCAGAGCAAAGGCGGTAGAAAGCGAGTTATTGGATTCTGCAGAGGCCCAGAAAGATGAGATAATGGATATGTTGAAAATCATCATAGAAGCTACGGGTTGGGAAGTAGTGGTCAAAAAGAAGATCGAAGTTTTTTCTGATTGATAATGCACCAGGAGATCTACTTCTGGACTGTTGAAAATGATCAGCACCTTGGTCAACTAATTTAAGCTTCGAGCATGGAGTGATTTCAAAAACAAAGAGTGTTTGCCCAAGTTTGGAATATTGTCATTTGACGATCAAAATTGAATTTTATCATAAAAAAAATATGGTATTCTTGGCGATATGAAATATATTGTGCCCAATAAAAGACTAAAATATCCGTAAATAAGAAATAGGCATATGGATCATGCAAAATTAAACAAGGAGATAGTTGAATCTTTGAAGCATTGGAAGGAGATTGTAAAAAAATATCAAATACCCAGTACCAAAAAGGCTGTAGGTCAAATACTTAATTCATTCTTACCATATATCGCATTATGGATCTTAATGTATTTTAGTTTGAGATGGTCTATTTTTATTACCATTGGATTAGGTATGATCAACGCTTTCTTTTTGGTTAGAATCTTTATTATTCAGCATGATTGTGGGCATCAATCTTTTATGAAGTCCAAAAGATGGAATAATATTGTTGGGTATACTTGTAGTGTATTTAGTGCATTGCCTTACAAGTATTGGGCTAGGGTACATAACTTTCATCATGCCCATTCAGGAGTATTGGAAACGATAGAAATTGGAGATATTCCGACCCTGACGGTAAATGAATATAGAGAATTATCAAATTGGGGTAAGATCAAATATAGAATCTGGAGAAATCCTATTATTACCTTTGTCATTGCACCTATATATTACATTGGTCTATCCAACAGATGGCCGGTTTTTAAATTTAAAAATTTTAAAAAGGAGATTTTCAACCAATTAAAGAACAATATATTGATCGTCGGTGTGTATGCTTTGTTAGCAGTGCTCATAGGTTGGAAGCAATTTTTATTTGTTCAGTTATTTTTGGTTTTTGCCTTTGGTATTATAGCTTTCTGGTTCTTTTATATTCAGCACCAACATGAACATTCATACAAACAATGGAAGGCAAATTGGAATTATGTCGTGTCTGCCATTAGAGGAAGTACATATTATAAATTGCCAAAGCCTTTTCAATGGATGACTGGTAATATTGGAATTCATCATATCCACCACCTTAGTAGCCTGATACCAAACTACAACCTTGAAAAGTGTATGAAGGAAAACTCAATATTGAACAAATACGTAACGGTAGTAACTTTCTGGCAAAGTCTTAAAATGATATCTCATAAACTTTGGGATGAAGAACGTCAAAAAATGATTTCTTTTGCTGAGTATTATAGAATTGAAAAATTAAGAATGGCGTAAAATTCGTCATCTCGAATTGGCATATTGTTCTTATTGCGCCTGAACTTTCCTGAAAGTAAATAAAAAAATCCGGCTAATAATGACCGGATTTAGTAGGTGTCCATGGAATAATTAATAGTTCTTGTTAATTGTATCTTTGAGACTTTAATATTGACTTTAAGTCACTTTTGAATTACATAATTATATAGGATGAATGCGGTTATAACTGGAAGCACTAAAGGTATCGGTAAGGCAATTGTAGAATTGTTGGTTTCCAAGGGTATCAATGTGGCTATCTGTTCTAGAAATGAATTGGAGATTAACAAATTTATTGAGGCTTTAAATTCCTCATACCCTAGTGTTAAGGCTATTGGACTCAAGACAGATATGAGTCAAAAATCTGAAGTGTTGAATTTTGCTTCATTTGTTTTAAAGGAATTTGAGACGATAGATATTCTTGTTAATAATGCGGGTGTTTTTATACCAGGTGAATTGACACAAGAAGAAGATGGTGCCCTTGAAATGATGATTGAAACCAATCTATACAGCGCTTATCATCTGACCAGAGCACTAATACCCAATATGATAAAAAATCAAAGTGGTCATATATTTAATATGTGTTCGATCGCAAGTAAAATTGCATATCCAAATGGTGGATCATATAGTATTTCAAAATTTGCATTGCTGGGCTTTTCCAAGGTCTTGAGAGAAGAACTCAAAACCAAGAATATCAAGGTTACTTCCATACTTCCAGGGGCCACCTGGTCGGCCAGTTGGGAGGGTGTAGACTTGCCAAAATCACGACTGATGCAAGCTGATGATATTGCAAAGATTGTTTGGAATGCACTTGAAATGAGCCCCTCGGCAGTCATAGAAGATATTATTATTCGCCCTCAATTAGGAGACTTATAAATCACCTTGACATGCATGTTGAATTCAAAAAAATTCAAGAAGAAGAGGTAAATAAGCTGAGAAATATAGCTTTAGAAACGTTTATCCAATCTTACGAACATTTGAATACTCCTACAAACTTCAAGTGGTATATCGAACGGGCATTTACAATTGAAAAATTGACCGAGGAGTTGCAAAATGAAAATAGTTACTACTACTTCGTGATGCTTGAATCCGACATCATTGGTTACTTAAAACTAAATACTGGCAGCAGTCAAACTGAAAGTTATGACGATGAATATATAGAAATCGAACGTATATATCTCGACAAGCTTTATCAAGGGAAGGGCATAGGTAAATTAATGATAACTTTTGCATTGGAAAAGGCTATCACAATGAATAAATCCAAAATTTGGTTGGGAGTTTGGGAAAAAAATCCTGCTGCGATTAAATTTTATAATAAAGTTGGTTTTCAAATCAATGGGACCCATATATTCAAATTTGGTGATGAAGATCAAACAGATCTCTTAATGGAAATGCCTGTTTCCAAGGGCAAAGTATAATGTCTTGAGGTAGAAGATCATTATTCTATTCTGAAAAGAAGCCATATAATTTGCGGGAAAATTATTATTTAGCAACCTAGTAGTATTAATACTCAGGATGAAGTTTTATCAAATTTTCTTATGCCTATTATTATCCATACCTGTTTTGGCGCAAAAACCAATTGACAAAATAATAAGTGCATCCTTTACAAATAATAGACTCTCAGAGATTTTCTATAATATTGAGATGACTCATAATGTCAAAATATATTTTGATATCGATGCGGCACCAACGTATCGGATAACCAGGAATTATAAAGAAAAGCAAATTTGGTTTATAATCGCCGATTTGTTGAATGGAACAAGGTTAAAATCGCTTTCTTATAGTGACAATTCGATCGTTGTCATTGACATGCAAAAAGTAAATCGAGAAGATATTAAAGACTTGGTCAGTCAATGGACTACAGGGAATATGGCTTATCCAAAAAGAGATGAGGTTGAAAATATTTCAATAATATATGGCAATCCAAGTTCAGATGGTTCAAATGTATCATATACTCTGGAGTTGTACGATAAGGCTTTAAAAGAACCCTTGGTGGGGGCTTTGATATATTCTGAAGATTATGCAATTAATGATGTTACTGATGATAAGGGCTCTTGCACGTTTACCCTGAATAAGGGTGTACACAAATTGAATATTACCTATACCTCATTTCAGCCTATCTTGTTGACAATTGAAATATATGAAGATGCAAACCAAAAACTGGAGATGAATCCTTCTACCTATCTTTTGGATGAAGTTGAAATAGTGGCCAATAGTGCAAAAGCGAAAATGGAAAGCTCAAAGACTGGAGTTGAGCATATTGACATGGCAAAGGTAGAAGCCATCCCACAAGTGCTTGGCGAGTCGGATTTGATAAAGTCATTGGAAATCTTACCAGGAGTAACGAGTGCTGGTGAAATATCCAGTGGATTCAATGTAAGAGGTGGAAAACTGGATGCAAGTTTGGTATTATTTGATGACGCCATCATTTTTAACCCAACCCATGTCGTAGGTTTTATCTCTGCATTTAATTCAGACATGATCAAAAGTGCAACATTGTACAAGGGATTTGTTGAACCTGGATTTGGGAACAGGTCTTCAGCTGTTTTGGATATTGTTGGAAATAAGGGAAGTCAAAAATGGAAAGCAAAAGGGGGAATTGGGACCAGTATGTTGAAAGTTTTGGTAGAAGGGCCGATTTCTAATAAGACAACCTTTGCAGCATCAGCAAGAGGCAGTTTTAGTGATTATTTATTGAATTTGGTGGCCAATAATGAAGTGCAAAATAGCTCTGCTCGGTTTTATGATTTGAATTTGGCTATTAATCACAGGTTTTCAGAGAAAACATCAATAGCCTTAAGCGCATATTCTTCGGATGATTATTTTTTGTACAACCAGGATTTCGGGTTTGAGTGGCAAAATAAATTTGTCTCTGTTATTGCCAGGCAAAATTGGAATAGAAATTTGACATCAAAATTATCAATCAGTTCTGGATCCTATAACACGAACCAATTTACCATCAATGCGACGGACGCATTTACATATACAAACGGAATTTCTTATGTAAAGGCCTTACAAAGTAATACGTATAATTTTGATGATAATAATTATCTGAAGAGTGGAGTAGAGTACATAGCTTATGGATTGGACCCCGAACGTCTTTCTCCCAATGAAGAGGAATCAATCGTCCAGGATGTATCGATTCAAAGACTTGGATCTATATCTTTATCTCCTTATCTGAGTGGCAAGTTCAATATTATTGAAGAATTGGCAATAGAAGGAGGACTTCGATATACAACCTATGGATCTGTTGGACCAGGTCAGGCCTATAATTATAAAGATGGAATAGTAGATGATAATAATATTGAGTCTGGTATTGAATATGAAGATGGCCAACGGATAAATACCTTTTCCTTATTGGAGCCAAGAATATCCGCGAGCTATTTATTGAATGCACACTGGTCAGTAAAAACCAGCTTCAATAAAATCAGTCAAAATGCTCAATTGGTAAGTATTGCCAATACAAGTATACCTACCGATCTTTGGATATTTTCAAATCAATACATCACACCTAGAATTGTAAATCAATACTCTATTGGTGTCTTCCATAGTGCGAAGAATGATAATTATTCATTTTCGATAGAAGCATTCACGAAGTCTACGGATAATGATTTTGTGCTGAGAGATTTTCCAAATATTATCTCCAATGATCATTTAGAAACAGAGGTTAGTGAGGCAATAGGGAAGAGCATGGGAGTAGAGTTGTTGGCTGAAAAATCCTTGGGAAAACTAACAGGCTCCCTAGCGTATACATTCTCTGAAACCAAATTTAGAACTACAACGGATCGATTTCCTGTGAATTTTGGCAATTGGACTCCTTCAGATATTGATATTCCACATCAGGTAAATTTGATATTTTCCTATCGCATGACACCGACATTTATTTTTAGTGGAGGATATACATATAAGTCTGGGAGGCCATTTACAGTGCCGGAAGGGACGGCAATAATTGACGGTTTTGTGGTGCCCTTATATTCTCAGAGAAATATCAGAAGACTTCCATCTTACAATCGATTTGATTTGTCCTTGACATTGGATTTAAGGAAAAACACACAGAGGGGTTTTAGAAGTTCATTCACTTTTGGTTTGTATAATTTGTTTGGAAATAATAATGTGAACAACGTTTACTTCCGAAAAAGTGTTGGTGGAAATGTCAGGGGATTTCAATTATCCATTATTGGTGCCGTGGTGCCATCATTTTCATGGAATTTTGTATTCGACTAATTTGTATTGAGTGATAATGAAAAAGTTAATTATATACATATTGCCCTTTATTCTTTGCGGATGTATAGAGCCATACGATTTTGAAGCCAATGAGGTAGATAAGACTATCGTTGTGGATGCTGAATTATCGGATAGCTTATTCAATCAAATCATAAAAATCTCATATCAAAATGTAGTCAGCAGTCAGCAATTTGTTGGAGTCAGCAATGCAACAGTAGTAGTAGAAGATGACTTGGGTAATGAAGCATTTTTCTTGGAATCCACACCAGGTCAATATGAATCTTTTTTTAAAGCGGATCGCGAACGTACCTATAGACTGAGCATAGAAATAGAAAATGGGGGCCGAATTACTTCAGAATTTGAAGGGCTTCCTCCACCAGTCAAAATGGATTCCATAGCATTTGAAGAATTGCAAGAGTCGTTTGTGAATGAGGATGGAAAAAATCGAACAATCAATGTGGTGAAAGCTTATGGGATCGCGAATATTACCAATAATGAGCAGGATCTATATCTCCGTTTTGGCAATTTAGAAACTGTGTTTTTATTTCCAGAGCGTAAGACGGTAAGCTTCCCTCCTCCGATCAGTTGTTTTGTCTATAATAAGGATATTGTACCAGAAATTGGTGTTTTTGAAATCAAGGCCAACAGCAATGATGTATCTTTAAAATCTTTGTTATTTACCAAACCTATAAGTTGGGAATTTGGTACCGTATTTAGCATTAAAGTAGATCTTATTTCAATGCGCCGACCTCATTTTGAATATTGGAAAGAAATCGAAAAAGTCTATTCTCAAGACGGCAATATAAACAATCCCCCTCCTTCACGTATACGAACGAATCTTAAAGTAGAAGATCGACCTCCAGTTGTAGGTTATTTTGGTATGACGAGTACAAGTTCGGAAGTGATTTTTATTCGAAAAACAGATTTGACCAGCTCTATCTTATTGAGATGTGGAAGTCTTGGAGGTCCGTTTCCATTTCCTTATCCAGATGAATGTAATAACTGTTTAATCATCGATGGAGCGAGTACTGAGCGTCCTGTATATTGGTAGATTATGAGTAGAATCAAATTGAGGTTTTGATTAATTTCGACGCCCACCATTCAATTGAAAGGTCATTAATGTATATTATTAAATAAAAATATCCCTAAATGAAAAAGAGCCACTCTGTTTAAAGAGTGGCTCTTTCCATTTATTTCAATACAATACTGAAATTTACTTCACCGCATCATATTTTCCTTCGACTACATTCCAGTTAACAACATTAAAAAATGCTGAAATATAATCTGGTCTTCTATTTTGATAATTGAGGTAGTAGGCGTGTTCCCATACATCCAGACACATGATTGGGTACCCTCCACAACCAATTTCTGGCATATATGGATTGTCTTGGTTTGCAGTAGAACAAATCTCTAATTTGCCTCCAGGAAATGCACATAACCATGCCCATCCTGATCCAAATTGAGTAGCAGCAGCTTTTGAGAATTGTTCGATCATTGCATCTTTGGATCCAAATGCTTCATTGACGGCATCTAATAATGGGCCAGACAATCTGCCTCTATCATTTGGGTTCAATATTTCCCAGAAGAGTCTGTGGTTAAAGTAGCCTCCTCCGTTATTTCTAACTGCTGAATTTGTCATGTCCAGGCCATGTAAAATATCTTCAATTGATTTTCCTTCTAAGTCGGTACCTTCAATTGCAGCATTTAGTTTATTTGTATATCCATTATGATGTTTGGTATGGTGGATTTCCATAGTTCTAGCATCGATATGAGGCTCAAGAGCATCGTATGCAAAGCCTAATTCAGGTAATGTAAAAGCCATCTTATTTTAGTATTTAAGTAGGTTATGAAATATTTTCTTGGTTGAATCTTTACGCTTCAAATATATATATAAGAACAACAAAAACTCTTGAAAGTTTGAATTTTCTATAAATCCACCCTTTCAATCTGTGCTCCCAAAGCATTTAGGCGGGTATCAATATTTTGATATCCCCGATCTATTTGGTTGATATTATGGATCAAACTCTCCCCTTTTGCCGACATCGCCGCAATAAGAAGTGATACACCAGCTCTGATATCTGGAGAGCTCATCTCAATGGCTTTCAATGGAAACTTTCTTTCCAGACCGATCACTGTCGCCCTATGAGGATCACAAAGAATGATTTGAGCGCCCATATCTATTAATTTGTCTACGAAGAAAAGACGGCTTTCAAACATCTTCTGATGTACGAGCAGACTCCCTCTTGCTTGAGTGGCTGTGACCAAAATAATACTCATTAAATCTGGTGTAAAACCTGGCCATGGAGCATCATAAATCGTCATTATAGAGCCATCAATAAAGCTTTGAATTTCATAAGTATCTTGTGCAGGTATATGAATTTGATCTTGAGTAAGATTCAATTTAATACCCAGTTTTTGGAATGTCGCAGGGATATTTCCCAAATCAGGAAGTGATATATCTTTAATAGTCAGATCGGATTGTGTCATTGCAGCCATTCCGATAAAACTTCCTATTTCTATCATATCTGGTAATACTCGATGCTCAGTACCGCCCAATGTCTTCACACCCTCAATGGTCAATAGATTAGAGCCGATGCCGGATATATTTGCACCCATTCGCACGAGCATCTTACATAGTTGTTGTAGATATGGTTCGCATGCGGCATTGTAGATTGTGGTTACTCCTTCTGCCAGTACTGCGGCCATTACAATGTTTGCTGTACCAGTGACTGAAATTTCTTCCATGAGGATGTACTTACCGATAAGCTTCTCAGCATGGAGATAGAATTGATTTCCAGAATCATCATACCTAAATTCGGCACCGAGTTCTTTGAATCCCAGGAAGTGTGTATCCAACCTTCTTCGGCCAATCTTATCACCACCAGGTTTTGGGAGATAAGCTTTTTTGAATCGAGCTAGTAGGGGTCCCATGAGCATGACCGAACCTCTTATTCTTTTGGCATGATCCAGATATTCTTGTGAAGCAAAAAAGTCTAGATCTATGTCATCAGCCTGAAAAGTATATTCTTGTGGAGAGTGCTTTTCAATCTTTACTCCAAGACCTCTCAATAAGTCTATTAGTTTACGGACATCTACTATATCCGGGACGTTTGTAATTTTTATTTTTTCCTTTGACAGCAATACGGCTGACAATATCTGAAGTGCTTCATTTTTGGCTCCTTGAGGTGTAATTTCTCCTGATAAGCGATGGCCACCAGTTACTCTAAATGCTTGAGTTGACATTCTGAAATATTTGATTATAATAAAAAAAGGATCTAACACTTTGTATTAGACCCTCAAATATATTAATATTTCTTATAATATGACAATTGTTATGTCATTCTCATTTGGATAGGATAATTTTACTTTCTCTTCCTATTCCTATTGTTGTTTCTATTGTTATTATTATTTCTATTATTGTTTTTTCTTCCTTTAGAATGTCTTTGATTGGCTCTTGCTTGTGGACGTTTACTAGGAGCTACATTGCCAATGCTATAATCATCTGCCAACCTCAATTCACCTTTTGAAAGTTTGACTAGGTCACCTTTAATGATTTCGTCATTGACATAGTGTTCTCTATTCCAAGTTCTGTATGCCAATTTCATATATGAAGCGATGACACCTGTGAAAGCATTTTTCATTTCCTCATCTTCCATTGTTTTGGCTTTTTCTATCATCAATTGGATAGTATTGCCATAGTGTCTATATCTGAATTCAGATTGAGGATACTTCATCCTTACCTTTTCGGTTTGCTCTACAGGTCTGGATTTAGATACTTCTTCTGGAGCTACTACATCAATATCATAATCTGCTATTCGAAACAAATGTCTCCAAAGCCTTAATCTATATTCTGCAACATTTTTATTCTGAGGATTCATTTGATGCATGAGGTCAATGATAGACTCTACGAATGCCTGTCTTTCTTCACTATCTTCTATTGTTTTGGCATGTTTGATTAATTTTTGGACATGCCTTCCGTATTCTGATATGGTTAAATTTTCTCTTGAAGAGTTATATTCTAAGCCATTTGCTGTTGAAACCATTTATATTGTTTTGTGTTTTTTTGAATTATTCTACAGTGACTGATTTAGCCAGATTTCTAGGTTGATCCACATCACAGCCTCTCATTACTGCAATATGATATGATAATAGTTGGAGAGGAATTACAGAAAGAAGTGGTGACAAAGGCTCTTCAACCTCTGGAATCTCGATCGCATAATCTGCCATCTCTTTTAATTTTTCGTCACCTTCCAAGATTACAGCAATTACAATTCCTTTTCTTGCCTTAACTTCCTGGATGTTGCTTTCGATTTTTTCTCTTGCACTCTCATTTGTTGCAATCACGATCACTGGCATGTGCTCGTCAATAAGTGCGATCGGACCATGCTTCATTTCTGCCGCAGGATATCCTTCGGCGTGAATATATGAAATTTCTTTAAGTTTTAAAGCACCTTCCAGAGCTGCAGGGAAATTATAGCCTCTTCCCAGATAAAGTGCATGTTGACTATTCTTGATTTCAGAAGAGATATATTTTATCTTTTCATTCAATTTTAGAATTCGTTCTACCTTGGAAGGAAGTGATTCAAGGGCAATTATCAATTTTCTGAAATCCCCCTCATTAATCGTTCCTTTTCTATGACCTAAATTCAATGCCATCAAACTGAGGATTACCAATTGACTGGTAAATGCCTTTGTAGATGCTACTCCTATTTCCGGACCAGCATGAATATAAGATCCACAATCTGTAAGTCTTGCGATTGAAGACCCAATTACATTGACAATTCCATAGGTCAAGGCTCCTTTTTTCTTTGCTAAGGTCAAAGCAGCCAATGTATCTGCCGTTTCGCCAGATTGTGAAAGTGCAATTACTACATCATTTTCTGAGATGATAGGATTTCGGTATCTGAATTCAGAGGCATATTCTACTTCGACAGGCACTCTTGCGATATCTTCAAATAGGTATTCTGCTATTAGGGCCGAATGCCATGAAGTACCACAAGCCACAAAAATCAGTCGGTTGGCATTTTCAAACTTCTTCATGTGATCCTGCATTCCGCCTACAGAAACCCATCCTTCTTCGGAATTGATTCTTCCTCTCATGCTTTCGAAGATGGTAACGGGCTGTTGGAATATTTCTTTCAACATGAAGTGATCAAATCCTCCTTTCTCCAACTCCTCGATTTTGAGATCGATCTCTTTAATTTGAGGTTCCTGGATTTGATTTTTTATATTTCTTACTTCGAAATCTGAATTCCTTCGTACAGTGACAATCTCTTCATCTTTGAGGTAGACCACCTTATTCGTGAATTTGATTATCGGGCTGGCATCAGATGCAAGAAAGTATTCATTATCGCCGATTCCTATTACCAGTGGACTAGATTTTCTTGCTCCTACTATGACGTTGGGGTCTGATTTATCCATTACGACGATAGCATATGCACCGACTACCCTTGTCAATGCCTCTCTAACAGCATCTTCTAATGATAGATTTTTTTGATTTTGTATTTCTTCAACAAGATTGACTAGAACCTCAGTATCAGTTTCACTTTTGAATTCATATCCAAGATCGAGAAGCGCTGTTTTTATGGTAGCATAATTTTCGATAATTCCGTTATGGATCAAAGTCAATCTGCCACTATTGGATACATGTGGATGAGCGTTTACGTCATCTGGTTTTCCATGAGTGGCCCATCTTGTATGGCCAATACCTACGGTGCCATGCAATTTGACTCCTTGGATTGCTTTTTCTAATTCGGAAACCTTACCTTTTTTCTTTACTGTCGTGATATCCCCATTAAGAATTGAGATGCCCGCACTGTCATAACCTCTATATTCAAGTCTTTTTAGTCCTTCAAGGATTATTGGAAATGCCTGTTTGTCTCCTATGTAAGCTACTATACCGCACATAGTTTGGTGTTTTAAAAGCCAGAAAATTAAATTTTAGTATATGCTATTCTCAACTTGGCAGGATAATCTGGGTGATTTAAACCGTAAAATACGGTTCTTCTGGGAGATTCTGATCTTCCAACGGGAGATATTGTCAATTTTGACTCAGAAATATCATCTCTAAGTAAATTTTGTACGTAATCTGTGATATTAAAAGTTACTGTTTGAACGACACTTCCATCTTCTAATGTGGTTTCCCGAGCCTGTCCATCATGAATCTGTAAACCTACTGTCAACTCTATTCCATCTTTGACGATATCATCAACAAGAACTCTTCCATCTCCATCCTCATTATTTTTACTTAATAGAAATCTTGTGCTATTTGGATAAAGTGTCGTTTCAAATTGGTTTTCATTTTCATTTACAACCGTCAATACCAATTGTGCAGAGTTTATAATAATGGTGTCAGCATTATTATTGTCAAGAAAATTTAGATCTGGCATATCTATTTCTGCATTCACGCCAGCCATACTATGACAAAACAAAAATTCATCGCCCTTGTCAGAGTCATTCAACGAAGTTCCAACTTCTGAACTAGAATAATCGTGAACAAAGGTAGAACTCGTAGCCGCCCTCAGTAGATAGCTGTAATCCAATAAAGTTTTATCCCCATTGGTTTCAGTCTTGGTATAGTATACATGAAGTCTGGCTATTCCATCATTGAATTCTGGATTTTCATTAAAGTTCAATCCGATCATACCACTTCCTTCAGTTGTGGACTTAATATATAATCCTTTGACCAAAGATTGTAAGTCATCAATCGAAACTTGAGAAGCAGAATCTAATAAGAGCCTTTGACCGAGCGAATTGTCCAGTCGGATTCGTAATCTTGGACTCAAAGTAGTAGTGCTGTCGATATCAGCATCTCTATGCTTTACATCTATTGTTGCCGACCTACTTGGGACCAAAGATATACTGGCTAATGGACTCGCCTCAGTCATGAAAGTTTGGTTGGAAAAAATAGTATCCATACTAAAAATATCTTCGGTCACCTCAAATACTTCAATATTATGGACAATGGTCGTATCTCCATAAAATCCCAATGAATCATATTCAAGATCCAAGACTATACTATCTATTTCAGCTATACCATAATTGGGAAATGTCGTATTGAACGAAATTCCAGTATAGATGTCAGAAGAATATTTTCCAAATATTGGTTCGTCAATTTCACCTAGCATGTAGGTTTGATTGGTGGTATTGACTCTATAGGTAGCTACACTATCTCCGAGTACTGTCTGCCCGGTAAGTTCGAAGTTTTCTTCAAACTCGAGAGAAATAACTTCATCTCCCAACAAGTCATTACCAATTATAGATCCATCAGTACAAGCTGTTATCATTGCTGCACCGATAAATAGTG
Organism: Saprospiraceae bacterium; assembly: GCA_965230575.1. Lineage (GTDB taxonomy): Bacteria > Bacteroidota > Bacteroidia > Chitinophagales > Saprospiraceae > CAJXUU01. The sequence continues at coordinate 1,093,760 of OZ246013.1, read as the reverse complement.
CATAAACCAAGAATTTTTTCATCAAGTAAATTGAAATTTTTGTGATTTTAGGCTTCTTCTTCCTCTTCTTCTCCAATTAAACTGCTGTAAAAATCTATGGTAGTTTGAAGTTGTTCTTCAACGTCCATAAATTCTTGAATTTCAACTCCAGAAGCATTTACCTTAGACATAACGTCAGAAGACAACTCACTGCTTCCAAGCACTAATGCATCAGCATAAGAAATACCTCCGTGATTCAATTTGATATTCTCTCCTTCATGATAAGCGGCTATATCAGATTCTTCCAAATCATTGATAGTCGCTATTTCCAAGAACCGCTTATTAAACGTTGATTCCAAATCATTATTATAAACAGAAAAGACAACCTTGGCATCTTCAAAAATTGGATCATTGTGGTAAACTTTCTTTTGAAAGAGTGGTACCAAGCCTGTCATTGGTCCATGGCAATGAATAATATCTGGAGCCCAACCAAATTTTTTGACAGTTTCCATTACTCCTTTACAGAAGAAAACCATTCTATCTTGATTGTCTTCAAATGGCTTGCCTTCTTCATCTTCAAAAACAAATTTTCTCTTGAAAAACTCTTCATTGTCTAAGAAATAGACTTGCATTCTCGCACCAGGCAAAGAAGCAACTTTTATAATTAATGGATAATCCTCATCATCGACAATGATGTTCATTCCTGATAATCGTACAACTTCGTGAAGTCTGTGTCTTCGCTCGTTGATAGTTCCAAATCTTGGCATCAAAACCCTGATTTCATAACCTTTTTCTTGTGCAAATTGAGGGAGTTTTCTTACTAACTCAGACATCTCTGAAAGAGTTGTATATGGCTTCATTTCCTGGGTGACAAATAATACTCTCTTCTTACTCATATACGCTTGTTCAATATTTAATCCTAGTACATTTTTAAAACGGGCTGCAAAGATAGTAAAATATTTGCGCTTTTTATCTAGAAAGGAATTGATAATCAAATGTTTGAAGCGCTTTATGTTTATATTAAGATATTTTAATCCACATTTATGAATGTTGACCAATCCTTTATGCGATTCAGTTATTGTAACGTTAAATAAGTACTAATGACAATCATTAGATAAAAGAATTACATTAATCAAGTATATTTATACGTTAATAGCTAAAGTGTATCACTTTTAAATATTGATTATAATAATTGAATTTGGAATTTTGATACACAGTTTATAGAACAGATACTAAGCAAATTAAGATGAGATTTAAGCCTACAATATTTATAGCACTTCTAGCAGGAATTTTGGCATTTGGAGCCTTTTCACCTTATAATGAAGTGGTCTATGAAGAACGCGAGACACTGATACTACATGGGGTACTAACCTTTATTACTCAGGCCCATGTCAATCCAAAACCAATCGATGATGAATTTTCAAAAGAGGTTTTCAAAGCTTATCTGAAAAGAATAGATGGTGGGAAACGATTTCTTATTCAAGAAGATGTTGATAAGTTAAAAGTTCATGAACTGGAATTGGATGATCAGGCGAATCGAAGAACCCTTGAGTTTTTTGATGTGAGTTTTGAAGCATTGAATGCGGGTGTAGCAAGAGGTGAAAGGATGTTCAATGATATCATAGATAATTATGAATTTGATTTTGACAAGGCAGAAACTCTAGAATTGGATAGTGATAAGAAAGTATATGCTAAGAGTGAAGCAGAATTAAAAGAATATTGGAGAAAGTACCTCAAGTATGACATTGTTCAAAAATTCATAAGAAAGAAAAATAATCAGGAGAAGGCAATAGAGGCTGAAGCACAGTTCCAACGTGATATTGAAGAAGGAAAGGCAGATGCAGAGAAAGCTAAGGATAGAACACCAGTAGAAGAGAAAACAGATGAAGAATTGTTGAAGGACGCCAAAGCGGAGACCAAAGAGAATTTTACTGATTGGTTTGAGCGATTGAATAAATTGAGAAGATCAGATCGATTTGAAACTTATCTTGGTGCTATCACCAATTATTTTGATCCTCATACAGATTATTTCAACCCTAAAGCAAAACAGGATTTTGATATCAATATGGGTGGTAAACTTGAAGGAATCGGTGCTCGATTAAGTGCGGATGGTGAATTTACAAAAGTAGTTGCCATCATACCAGGTGGACCGGCTTACCAGGGAAAACAACTCGAAGTAGACGACTTGATAATCGCGGTAAAACAGGAAGAAGGAGAGCCAATAAACATAAATGGCTGGAGAATAGATGATGTAGTTCAAAAAATAAGAGGCAAAAAAGGTACCCTCGTAACTTTGACTACTCAAAAGCCGGATGGAAATATAATTGATATAGAGATCGAGAGGGATCGAGTCATAATTGATGAGTCATTTGCAAAATCTGCATTGATTGATCTTCCAGGAACGGCTAATAATATTGGATATATCAAATTGCCTAAATTTTATAGCAGTTTCGAAAATGAAGATGGCAATTCTTGTGCAGTAGATGTAGCAAAGGAGATTGAGAAATTAAAAGACGAGAATGTCAATGGTATCATTCTAGACCTTAGAGACAATACAGGTGGATCATTATCTGATGTTGTTGATATGACGGGATTATTCATTGAAGAAGGCCCGATAGTTCAAGTAAAGCCAAAAGATAGACCAGCATATATACACAAGGACAAAGATTCGAATGTACAATATGATGGTCCGCTGATTGTCATGACAAATCATTTGAGTGCTTCGGCTTCTGAGATTTTGGCAGCGGCGTTGCAGGATTATGACAGAGCATTGATTGTAGGTAGCAAATCTACATTTGGTAAGGGGTCGGTACAGAGATTTTTTGACTTGGATAGAGCATTGAAAGGCAATAACGAATTCAAACCATTGGGAAATCTCAAGATTTCGATGCAGAAATTTTATAGAGTCAATGGAGGTAGTACACAGCTAAAAGGGGTAACACCTGATATCATCTTACCGGATAGCTACCATTATATTGATACAGGTGAGAAGGAATATGACAATGCATTGGAATGGACTGAAATAGATCCAGAAACTTATAGTCAGGATGTAGTGAAGCTGCAAAACAAAAGCAAGATTGTAGCATTGAGTAATAAGCGAGTGGAAGAGGATGAAAAATTCAATTTGATCTTGGAAAATGCCAATAGACTCAAGGCCAATCGCGATCAATCAGAATATCCTATTAGCATTAAAGAATATGGTGAACTTATTGATAAGAGGAGAGACGAAGCAAGTAAGTTTGATGGCTTGTATGAAAAGGATATAGATTTCTTGAAAGTAAGAAATATGGCAGTTGATACTGCATATATCAATGGCGATGATAGTCGAATAGGTAGAAATGAGGCATTTATCGATGGTCTTAAAAAGGACTTTTATTTAGAGGAGACTTTATTTATCCTTAGAGACCTCATAAATTTAGAAGATTCTTATTCAGCAATCGAGCAAAAATTTATAGATTCTGAGAAAAAAGTTATAAAACCGTAAAAGATATTGATAACTCTTGCGTTTAATATAAAAATGATATAATTTACGAGTAAGTAAATAGTTTTTGAAAGCAGTTAGCCGTTAGGATTTTAATTCTGACGGCTTTTTTGTTTTTATGGCGTATCTTAGGTTTCAAGATGAAAAACTATATAGGGAATATTACAACGCTTGGAATCATTCTATTCCTCACTTGTTGTACTGATTCGGGTAATATTGTACCAGAAGAGGAAGAGGTTATAGATATATTGACACAACTGGAATCTATCGAGGGAGCTACAGTTTCCGAATTGCCTTCTGCCGATCATTTCAATAGGATATTTGAGATCAAATTTTCACAGCCTGTTGATCACCAAAATCCAACTGGACCAAAATTTCTGCAAAAAGTATTTATTGGACATGTTGATACCAGTGAACCAGTAATCCTGGAAACTGAAGGGTATTCAAGAACTCAATTCAAAACCAGAAAACTTGCTTCACTTTCAAGATCTAATCAAGTTAGTGTGGAGCATAGGTATTTTGGAGAATCCATTCCTTCTTCATTTTCATGGGACAAGCCTCATGAATCAAATTACCTGACAGTCAAGCAAGCTGCGGATGATATCCATAATATAGTGATGGCATTACAAGAAATCTACAAGTCATCGTGGGTATCTTCAGGAAGAAGCAAAGGTGGAAGTACATCTGTTTATCATCGAAGATATTATCCTGATGATGTTGTCGGTACCGTGCCTATTGTTGCCCCACTATTATTTGCTAGAGAAGACCCTCGCTATATTGATGGATTCTTCAATGAAGTAGGAACCAGTGAATGCAGACAGAAGATTATGGATTTTCAAAGGGCTATTCTAGAGAAACTAGACAAGCTGCCACCTTTATTGGATGATAATATTGAATATATAAATGCGCACTATGAGACCAATTTCCATTTTACATACCCTCAAGAAATGCTCTTGAAACATATGGTAATTGAATACTCCTATTCATTTTGGAGATCGACAAGTTTGGGTTGTGACGATATTCCAGATTCGGAAAGCTCTGCTGACGATCTTTTTCAGCACTTGATTGGCATAGTTGATGTTGTCGACTATAGTAATTGGGGGGTAGAATTCTGGCGCCCCTATTATTATCAGAGTATTACTGAAACTGGTGAAACAGGGTATCCCACAGAACACATTGATGACCTTCTCGATCCTTTAGAACCATTTTTCGAATTTGAAAAGACTGCAACCTTCAATGCACAAACCATGATGGATATTGATCAATGGGTAAAAACGAATGCAGAAGATATTGTTTTTATTTATGGTGAAAATGATCCTTGGACGGTTGGAGCATTTGAATTTGGAATGAATGAAAGCCTTATAAAGTTAATTGCCCCAGAAGCAAAGCACGAAGCTACTTTCGAACTTCTGACCGACGAAGATCAGCAATTGCTATCGGATAGGTTTTTTAAGTGGACTGGAAAGATACTTCAGTAGTACGGGCTTAAATATTTTTAAACTGTTCTTACTTCTGAATTCACCTGTTTGAAAGTCAAACAGAAATTGCCAACCGCTCAGCAGACAATTCAAATTAGAAATGGACCAAAATTGATTAGATAGATAGATTTTTTTTCTCAGCCAACCGCTTTCGTATTCTACTTAGTGATTCAGGTTTTACACCGAGGTAGCTTGCAAGGTGGTATTGAGGTACTCGACCCAAAAGATCAGGCCTGGTCTCCAACAGATTAAGATATCGTTCTTCAGGAGTAGATACAATGAAATCACTAAACATCTCTTGATGGTTTTTGATCATGCTTTCCAGCGATATTCGCGACATGCTTTCTACTTCTGGGTGCCTGCGATAAAGTTCTTTTTCATTATCAGAGGTCATGACTGTCACTGTAGTATCTTCAATACAGTCTACATAATGATTCGAGAGGTAGATGCTATTATTTTGAGTAAGAGAAAGAATAGATTGATCTTCCGTAAAGAAGAATATGGATCGCTCTTCTCCGTCTACGATTCTATATTGCCTCAAACAACCTTCTACCACATGATAGCAGGTATCCACAAATTGCCCTTCTCGAATAATAATATCGCCTTTTTTGAATTGCTTTCTTTGAGAAAGCTCTTTGATAGACGCCAAAATATCTTCACTGAAGTATTTTGACCCACACTCGTCAGGAACGGTATTGTTTGTATGTTGCCTTTGATTTGACATCATTACAAAGTTAATCTTTATGAACGGACTTTTGTGAGCCATTGAGTATATGATAGACCAAGGATGGGTTACAACTGACAAGTCGTTGAATTATTTCTTCAAATTACGACCACAACATTACCCGTTTTTTGCCCACTAGCGACATATTGATATGCTTCACTGATTTCATCGAGAGAATAAGCACGTTCGATGACCGGTTTATATTTTCCTTCCTCAACCAGTTTTTTGACAAATTGAATGCTTGACTTTATGTCTGAAGGAAATGGAAACTCCACCTTTTTACCAGTGTTTCTTGAAGTTATAATGGCAAGAAATACATTTTGTGCCCATGGTCCAAGTTCAGACGAAATGTATATGCCTTTTGGTTTGAGTAAGTGCTTACATTTTCCAAAGGTAGATTTGCCCACAGCATCAAATATATAATCGTACTTCAATTTGCATTCAAGGAAATCTTCTTTTTCGTAGTTGTAGATCTTATCCGCACCTAATTTTGTTAGTAGTTCGAGATTCTTAGTATTTCCAACTGCCGTGATACTTGCACCATAATAATTGATAAACTGAGTTATGGCCGTGCCAATAGCTCCCGTAGCACCATTGATCAGGACGCGATGGCTACTATCAATCTTTTTATCCTTTATCCAACAATATGCATAATGGGTTGCCTCTTGACAAGCCGTGGCTTCTACAAAATCTAATTTTTCTGGCATATGACTAATTGGTTTGTCTACTGCTATAGCCATGTATTCCGCATGAGTCGACAATCCTTCATCCTCAAAACCCATGACCTTATCTCCGACCTGGTATTCTTTTACAGCATCACCAACTTCAACAACCTCTCCCGCAAAATCAGTACCCAATATTTTGAGCTTTGGTTTCCAAAAACCAATAAAGAATCGCATGATGAATGGTTTTGCATTGACCAAGGCACACCCTGTTCTATTCACTGTATTGGCATGCACTTTGACCAAGATCTCATTAGCTTTAATCTTGGGAATAGGAATATCTCTAAGTTCAATATTTTTGAAGTCTACATATTTATCTCTTACCGCTGCTCGCATTATTATCTTTATTTTATGGTTTAAAAATACACTCGATACATGAGATTAGGGAATATACCAAATTGGGTAAGATGACCTATCGATCCTTCTTCTTCTACATCATAGTATTCTGAGATCTGACCTTTATGGTTTGTTAGATTATCAATATTAAGGAATAATTCATGAGTCGTTTTCTTTTTATTCCACTTATAACTGGCAGAAAGATTTATTTGATAAAGGTCGTCCAACTTTTTCTGGAAAGGTTTGCTTTCATCATAAAATATTCCTTGTTCTGGAGAGACGGCAAGATTGCCTTCTTCATCTCGAATGAGTGGCGTTACACGTTTTCCTCCACTATAAAAAGCCTTGAGATTTAGAGTCAATGTTTGATTCTCTTTTTTGCCCAGATTTGGAAATTCTTTACCAAAAAGTAAATTGGCTGTATAGTTTCCATTGAAACGTGTATCTCGTTCTATTCTATCGAGTGCAGTATATTTTGACTCATAAATAGAAGCATTGATAAGGTAATAAAAATTGCCTTGAAAATAGCGCTCCAAGGTCGCTTCGATTCCATAATTTTTCCCTGTTCCTTCATTCACTAGGTCCACATATCTGAAATCCAGGGTTTCATTGATGGTAGCATAACTGCTCAAAGTGTCATTCTCAACAGGAAGGTTGTGAAGATATTGGTAATATGCCTCTACCTTCAATCTCGTATTGGTGTTTATTTTCTTTTCCAGACCTATAACGTAATGGTCGGACTTCAACAGATCCAATTCCTTGTTAGGTGTTGTTACTGCTCCCTCACCATTGTTGATTTGTGCAAAATAATTGTGAATACTTTCCATTGTACTATGTTCTCCAAATCCAGCATGCAAGGTCAGGGAAGGAGTAGATTTCCATTCTATAGCCATTCTGGATTCGATGCTTGTTTTCTTGTTGAATAGTACATTCATGTTATGTAATCCTGCAATGACAGTCAGTCTATCATTGTGCTTGTATTTATAGTTGGCAAAATTTCTTAAAGTACCTATATGATCACTAAAATCCAATAGGTTTTGACGGTTAATATTATCAGCATCCAGCCTGCTTTGCTTGATGGTGTATCCGAATCTTGCGTATTTCGAACCTACTACCAGCTTGTGTTGAGCATTGAATTTGTGGTGGTATGTAGAAGCCATCCTTGTCACCGACTTGTCCAGGTCATTTTGAAAATTGATGCGTTGATTTTTGAGTGAATCCAGATTTGGAAGACCGTTTGAAAGGAAATACACATTCTCTAATATTTCGTCATCCACACCTTCATCAGATACAATAATGCCACTTTTGAGATAACTTTTATCGGATATATTAATGGTATGATTGAGCCCAATATTGATGAGGTGAGCTTTCTTGGTATAGTCTTCCACGATCTCGGGACGCATGAATGCATCGCCAGGTGTCACCCATGTTTGTGGATCCACATCTTCCCATAAAAAGTCACTTTTACCACCCAATCCATAAATAGAAAATACTCCTAGATTTGAAGCTGGCAGTACAATTTTGAATGCAGCATCTTGAAAAGTTGGAATTCCTGACAGATCTCCTAGAAGTCCCAGATCACTTGCGAGTCCAGCGGTGGAGTAACGATAGTTGACCAAATAGGAACCACCATATCCTTTTTTGATTGGCCCTTCCAGTGTGAGATCCATACCCAATAATCCTATTCCAGCTACGGCTTCGAATTTTTCATTGTTTCCAGACCTCAACTTCACATCGTAGACACCTGAGATCACATCCCCATATTCAGCGGTGAATGCGCCAGTATGAAAATCAGAATTATCGAGGATGTTATTATTTAGGGTGCTCACTGACCCTCCCACAGCACTCTGATCACCAAAATGATTCGGATTGGTGATTTGCATTCCTTCAATCCTCCATTGTATATACTTAGGTGAGTTGCCCCTTATGATGATGTCATTGCCTCCATCGCCAGTCGTATTTACGCCTGCAAAATTGGCCACTATTCTTGAGGGATCATTGAATCCTCCAGCATATCTACTTGTCTCCTCAGGTGAGATTGATCTGGCACTGAGAATAGACATTTCGTTCAATGCCCTCCCTTTTTCCTTATGGGCCACAACTGTAACTTCATTGAGTTTGATGGTTGATTCTATAAGTTTGATGTTGAGGATTACTTCTTTGGCAGAATTGACAACTATATTAGGAATGATTTTGTCTTCATAGCCCAAGTAGGTCACCTCCAAATTGATCCTCCCAATCGGTACTTGATTGATTCTGAATTTCCCATCTATATCTGTTGTGCAAAATAAAGTGTCGCTATTCGATGCGCAAATAATATTGACACCGATAAGAGGCATTTCATTATCGGCATCGATAATTGTTCCTCGCAAAGTTTGCATATGATCTTGTGCTAAGGTCAAATTTGCACCAAATAAAATCAGGAGGAGTATTGCAATTAATCTCATATTCTTTGTTTTGACACAAAGGTCAGACAGTGAGAAGCGGATTTCATTGACTTAAGTTAAGAAGTAGGAATTTTGAGAAAATTAATCTTAGCAACTGGATGAAAAAGCAAGAGGCAGTATGCTTACTAAAATTGGAAGTAGAAAAACAACACCATCAAAGAAATTAATTTTCCGATTATCGAATCGCGAATATCTTGAATAATGTGCCATATCGGGTTCTAGTTCGTAGACTTTCCAGAATATCATTCTCAATAGCGCAAATAGGGATATGTAGATAAATGGACAAAACAGAACTCTTGCTACATTATTATTGCTGGCATATGAAATACATTCATCAAGAATAAAAATACCGTAAGCCAAAAGAAGTAAGTGTATCACCAACAAAATTGATAGTGAATTGGCATTTCTTAACTTTCCCAAATGAATTAGAACCATTGGACCAAACCAAAATGCAAATCCAATAATTGTAAGCATGGCGCCAGAAGTTTCCATTTCCACAAACTTTATAGAGTAGGAATTAATATCGCAACAATATTATGCTTTTTGGATGAAATGTGTTCATTAGAACTATAAGAATGGCATGTTACTTTCCAGACTTTAGGTATTTCATCTGAATTATTACTTCGCCAACAGACCATCAGTCTGATAGAGTTCGACAGATTTTTTAACCAGGGTTTTTAGATTATTTTCTAACTCTTCATCCATGTGTTTTATATGGAAGCAAGACTTGCCTTTTAGGGCTTTTTGTAGATTTTCTGGCAGCTCTCCCAATTGCTCTTTATGAGAATATGTAGGAAAAAAATAGAATCTAACGTCCTTTGGTTTTGGTACAATGGTTGAAAAATAGATCCCATCTACCTTCTTTTTACCTTGCATTGCTTCTATGGTTCCAGATACTTCGAATTTGTCATAGGTATCCGAGGTGACCTTTAAAACATCCAAATGATTTTTCAAAATTGAGATTAACTTTTCTCTGATTTCTGATACATCTTTAGTCATGGGTTATAATTTTAATGTTGGTCAATTAGGATTGGATTTCCATCGGGATCTGCGATTGAAAATGTACATGGACCTTCAGTCTTGTCAAAACCCATTTCGAAAGTTGGTTTTATGCCTTTTGCTTTTAGGTTGGTATGGATTGTTCTACCGTCAAGGGGATTAAAAGTGATTGTATTGGAAGGAAACATGCCTTGGAACAATCCAATTTTGGTTTCTCCATTCGATAGTATTATCCATTTTTGGTCCACACTGCCTTTACCTTCAACGGCTTCAAAACCCAGTTTTTGGTAAAAATTCTTGGACGCGGCAATATCTTTGACACTCAATGAAAGTGAATATTTTCCCATCTCGATGGATTCTGTATGGGTTCGATCTATGGAGAAAAAAGCCATCAAAATGAGGCAACATAGTATAGAGGTAATAAATAATGGTATTTGTTTCATATTTCACGTTTTATTATTGGCACTCTGCACTTGAGATTGAATGTTTCCCAACCAATTTCCTCTGGCCCTTGAATGAATTCTTCAATTGCTGGGTAATGCGCAGGGACATATTGACTGTTTGGCAACCAATCTCGATACAAGTAATCCCAGGCTTGAGCCACATTTTCTAATATGCCCTTGACATGAATTGTTGCATATTCAGCAGCAGGGATAGAACCAAATTCCAGATCTTCAAAGGCTGGATAGGACTTATTGATTTTCAAGGCGAAGTCGTACCTGTACTTATTGGCAGGTGTCACCTCTGGATTATCTATTGACATCCCAAATCGCGTCAATTCTCCTTTGATATTTATGTTATTACTTTCTGCCCAATCCATCAATTTCAAGTATTTGTCAATCATTCCACTCCCGTCAGCACCGAATACAGCTTTTGATATAGCTATAGGTATTGCTGGAAGTGATTCGATTTCGACAGTAAAAGACTTTTTACTTAGCTTCCTACTATTTTCAATGCGAAGGTAAAAGTCGTCTGGATTGTACTCTTGATAAATCCTGCTATTGTGTAATTTTTTATTTTTTCGAAATGCAGTAGGACTTATATTAAATCTTGCTTTGAATTGACGGGAGAAGTTTTCGGCCGAAGCAAAACCGCTTTCATAACCTATTTCAGATATTTTTAGCCCAGATCTATATTTTAATAAAAAAATGGATTTTTCAAGTCTCAGACGAAGTAAAAACTCATAGGGAGTTTCATCAGTAATTGCCTTGAATATTCTGTGAAAATGAAATAATGAGAAACCACTTAGATTAGCCAATGTTTTGACATTGATTTCTTCATGCAAATTGGTATTTATATGGTTTAATGCTCTATTAATTTTAGCTTGATAGTAAGTTGTCAACTTGTTTAATTTTATCCTTGAAATACAATTGAAGAAAAAATGGAATTTACATGAATTCCAGTTTATTTTAGGAAAATGGCAGATTTCCTATTGATAAATTATCATCATTATATTGCCCTTTATCTTGATTTTGAATATCCAAATATCCGATTTTAATAGATTAAAATTTTAGAGATACTTTGAAAATGTCACGCTTTTGATATCTCAAGTTATATTAATAGAAATGGACTTTCCAATGATGTCAAATACATAAAATTGAGAGGGCCTAGGAATGAAATTTTTTCATTTAATAAAGTATTATCAACATTTTCGCAATTAAGCCGTTGACGAACTGCCTACAAGTACAAAAGATATCGATTTTGAATACTTCTTTTGTGCCCAAACCCTGCTTCTAGTGAAATTATTATCAGAAATGTGGATCGTAATAAGATTCGAAGTGTAGAAATTTATAATAGCACTGGACAATTAGTCAAAACAAATCAAAATGACCGTATCGATGTAATATTTTTAAGCAATGGCGTATATTTTGTAACAATTAAAACGTCAAATGATGTCTTGTTCTCTAAGTTTATCATTCAACATTAGATAGGGGTGTCCAAACAAATTAATACCAACATCTAAGAATATTAAGGTATGTTTCAGCAATGGAAGATTTTGCCAGTATTTAAACTTAACCCAGAAGCTTTTTAATATCTGATTCAATTTTTGATGGTTTTGTAGTTGGCCCATATCGTTTGAATGGTTTGCCTTCTCTATCGATGAGAAATTTGGTGAAATTCCATTTAATTTTACTGCCCAATAATGTTCCGAGCTCTCCTTTTAAATATTTGAATAGAGGGTGTGCGTTGTCGCCATTCACTTCTACTTTTTCTGTTAATTGGAATGTAACTCCGTGATTTATTCTACATGATTCAGCCATTTCCTCATTTTTCAAAGGTTCTTGATTGCCAAATTGATTGCTAGGAGCACCGAGGATTACAAGGCCTTGATCTTTGTAAGCTAAGTGCAATTTTTCCAAACTGTCAAATTGTGGAGCGAGCATACATTTAGTAGCTGTGTTGACTATCATTACGACTTTTCCTTTGTAGTCTTGCATCGAAATATTCTTTCCCGCCGAAGTCTTGATGTCATAAGAATAAAAATTCATGTATTATTTGTTGTGTGGTTAATAGAGCATTCAACGTAAATGCCCTTTAAAGTCTAATCAATTGGATATAACAAAGCAAAGTCTGATTGAGTTTCGAATGAGGTAAAGAACATGGATTCATTCTGAAAAGATTCTCTCAAGTATTTCAAACCAAAAGCATTTGGCAGCCTGTAGTCAGGAGCATTCACCTATGTTGAGATGTTGAAGTGGTTTGCATTACATACGATTGTCACCTATTTTTTTATCGCTCTTTTCACATCGTCTATTACATCTCTTACATACTTTAGTATAGGAGTGTGAGTCGTTCCTATTGTGACTTCTGTAGTTAGTTCGCCATATGAACGGAAAGAAATAAAAGCATGTCTATCATTATCAAAAAGCCAAAAGTAAACAGGAAGCGGTTCGCTTAAATCATTAATCTCGATGAGTTCACATTTAGATTTGTGGTCTTTGAAGAATTTGATAATCTCTTGATTTTGACTTTCGGTATATTCATAGAGTTGCTTCCAAGTTTCTATAACTTTGATTTGATTTTCTAACTTATACCGATTCAATTTTTTATTCCATGCATCTTTATCCTTCTCTTTCTTTGGATAGTTAGAAAATGCTTGTTTGTTTTCAAAGTCAAGAGAATCAATTCCAAATTGCTTAAAAAACTCATGTTTTCTTTTCTTTTCTGAATAACAAATCATAGTTAATTTCTGAAACCCCACATTTTCTTTGTCCAGAATTTTTCTTTGCAGTTGAATCCAATAATTATTGTGAGCCTTAGGTTTGGAAAACGCTCCATATGCAGGCACATCTACAGCAAGGATAAGATTTACTTGACTAGCTTTTATTTCCTCTGCTATATTGTCAATTTGGTCTGGAAAATTTGCTACATAACGAGTTGATATTTGTTTGGCAATTTTGTCAGCATCATCTTGAGATTTTGTAAGTATTGTGTCAGTTCTTGAATCAAAATTCCTTATGATATCTTCAGCTTTTTGATTCGATTGTTGATTATCGTAAATGGCAAAGATCAATCCACCAACAGCCAGAAAAGGCAATACCAATCGAAATAGTCTATACCATATATTCTTCTCCGTTTTTTCAATCCAGTTTGCAAGTGACATAATGAGTATTTTAGTAAGTAATGACCAACAAATGCAAACCCATCTTTACGACAAGTATCTATTTCATTAAAATTCTGATGTGCGGCTAATGGGTAATTAGTATTAAAAGTAGGTTTACCTTTTAAAAATAATTAATTCCTCGTTCGATTTTGGATTGTCTAATCAAATCGTCCAATTTTGCGTAATTATACGCCGAATTCAAGTATATATACTCATGAAATACAGCTTGAAATAGGTTTCAAAAGCTGGAAATATTATTTTGGGGATGCACTTACATTAAATTCCCCATATCAGTACCTGCATACACCTTAGCCTTCAAATCATCGATATTGACTCTTTCCTGATGTAAGGAATCTCGATCTCTGATCGTCACGGTTCCATCTTCCAGAGTGTCAAAATCAATGGTTACACAATATGGTGTGCCGATGGCATCCTGTCTTCTATACCTTCGACCGATCGCATCTTTTTCATCGTATTGACAGTTGAAGCTGGACTTTAATTTGTCAAATACATCTTTGGCAGCTGAAGTTAGTTCCTCTTTGTTTTTAAGTAGTGGCAGCACAGCAACTTTTACAGGTGCAATTGCAGGATTTAATTTCATAACTACTCTTGTGCTTTCTTTACCATCGGCATCTGGTACGGTCTCTTCTACTAACGCATTAGAAACTTGCGCCAAAAACATTCGATCACAACCAATAGATGTCTCTACGACATAAGGAACATAATTTTCATTGATGGATGGATCAAAGTATTGCAACTTCTTACCTGATAATTCTTGATGTGCCTTAAGGTCAAAATCCGTTCTGGAATGAATACCTTCCAATTCTCTAAAACCAAATGGGAATTCGAATTCGATATCCACGGCAGCATCAGCATAATGTGCTAAATTGTCATGGTCATGGTACCTTAGTTTTGAAGAAGGTGTACCCAAAGCTTCATGCCACTTCAACCTTGTCTTTTTCCAATAGTCGTACCACTCTTGTTGAGTGCCTGGTTTCACAAAAAATTGCATTTCCATTTGTTCGAATTCTCGCATTCTGAAAATGAATTGTCGTGCTACAATCTCATTTCTAAATGCCTTTCCTATCTGAGCGATACCAAATGGAATTTTCTGTCTAGTCGATTTTTGTACATTCAAAAAATTCACAAAAATACCTTGTGCCGTCTCAGGCCTTAGATAAAGTTTGCCTTCTTCTCCTGCAATATTTCCCAACTGGGTAGAAAACATGAGATTGAATTGACGAACATCGGTCCAGTTTCTTGAACCTGATTCAGGACATGGGATTTCGAGACCAATGATAAGATTCCGCAAGGCATCCATATTATTTTCTCTCATGGCCTCATTCATGGCACCCAAAATATCATCGATTTTTTTCTGACGATCGATGATCCTGCCATTCGTTTCTCTGAATTGTTTTTCGTCAAAGGCATCTCCAAATCGCTTTCTTGCCTTGTCAACATCTTTTTTGATTTTGGCCTCGATTTTTTCGCAATATCCTTCTATCAATTGATCTGCTCGATATCTTTTTTTAGAATCTTTATTGTCAATTAGTGGATCATTGAAGGCATCGACATGACCAGAAGCCTTCCATGTTTTTGGATGCATGAAGATCGCAGCATCAAGTCCAGTAATATTATCATGCATCTGAACCATGCTCTTCCACCAATATTGTTTGATGTTATTTTTAAGCTCTACACCATTCGGTCCGTAGTCATATGCAGCACTCAATCCATCATATATTTCAGAAGATTGAAAAATGAAACCATATTCTTTACAGTGCGAAATAAGATTCTTAAAATCCATAGTTGTATCTTTTTAAAATTGGAAGGTGCAAAAATAGACTAATTTGAATAAATGCAGTCCTTGGTGCCGTTTTTTTAACCGCAAAGTGCTTGAAGAATTCAAGGAGTTATGTGAGGAAGAGACTTATCCTTTTTCTTGTCGATTAATTTTAAAACTTGATGGTGTAACTATAGCCTTTAGGTTTAGGCTTTGGTTTAGAGGTGTTTTCTTTTTTGGGAGATGGTGTGATTGAATAAGAAAGGTGGGTTGTTTTCTGTTGAATTATAGAAGATTCGTTAGACTTTTTAGGTGCTTCTTTTGGAATACGAAAGTGTATTTTAATGGTTTTATGGAATTTGATTCTCAGTTTCCTAGGCCCTTTTGGTACTTCAAATTTGAATTTGGATACGATTCTTTGTGCTTCTTCATCACAACCGTGACCGACACTACTTAGAATTTTTGATGATGTGACCTTGCCTTGATAGTCAATATTGTACCTCAAATATACGGTGCCTTCGATTTTTGCTTCTAATGCTTCTTTAGGATATTTTAATTCTTCACGAATAAGCGCTCTCATTGCTTTCAAGCCACCAGGATATACAGGTTTCTTGATGAAATGTTTGTCTTTACGTTCTTTTTGCATTTTGCAAGATTGGATGCGCGATAAAAGTAGGCTAAATTATACGAATTCGCAATTCCTCATTATTCGTACCTCAAAGATTCGATTGGATCCAGACGGGAAGCTTTTAGTGCAGGATAGATTCCAGATATTACACCTACAAATACGCATAGGGCAATTCCCAGCAAAATCCAGACCCACGGTGTCACGAATTGTCCATTGGTCCCAATGGATACCAAAAGTCCAATGATGATTCCAAAAACGATACCAACCAGACCTCCAATAAGACAAATGACTACAGCCTCTGTTAGGAATTGTAGAAGTACATTTGATCGTGTAGCTCCCAGCGCCTTTCTTACACCAATTTCTGCAGTTCGTTCTGTTACTGAGACCAGCATTATGTTCATCAGACCAATGGCCGCGCCCAATAATGTGAGACCTGCAATAACTACTGTTGCCCATCGAATGGCAGAGGTCATTTCTTTAAGCCTTTCCAGGATTCCATCACTCTTCCGTATTTCAAAATCATTTTTTTCTGAAGCCTTGAGTTTTCTTACATTCCTCATTACTCCTATTCCCGCAGATACAGCGTCATCAATATCAGTAGAGTTTTTTACGGCGACGGTGACATTGTAATTCTTGTCCGAATAGCCATAAAGTTTCTTGGCATTAATGAGTGGGATGAATACCCGTTTGTCGTTTCCGTCTCCGGAAGAGTTTCCCTTTTGCTCCAGCGTCCCGAGAACCTTATATTTTGCACCATTTAAAGAAATATTCTTTCCGACCGCTTTTTCTGCCTTGCCATCAAAGAGATTTTCAACCAGATCACTACCTAAGATCGCTCTATTGCTTCCAGAATAGGCTTCGGATTTGGTGAAATTTCGACCTTCTGCAATTTCAAATGCCGAAGTGGAAAAATATTCTTCATCGATACCAATTATTCTTATTGTCGGAGTAGTCTCATTTTCACCGTACTTCACAGTTGCACTACCAGTGCAGTATGTATCTATCGACACTACAGAACCACCGTAGCGAAATGCTTCTTTGAAGTCATAGGCATCATCAAAATTAATTGGATCGCCTCGTTTTTCTTGTCTTCCTCCGCTGTTGGTAGTAATGGTTTCGCTACTTCTTCGAAAATTATAAGAATTGGCCCCAAGACGGTTGAAATTGTCACTCATTGAAAATAATAGACCATCTATCGCGGTCAACATTCCTACCAGACATGCTATACCAACGGCAATGATCAATAGGGTCAATAATGATCGCAGCAAGTTATCCTTAATGGATTGCAACGCTATTTTTACATTTTCAATTGAATTCACAGACCGAAAATAGTTATTCTTGTATCATTCTTGGTGTAAAATAGAGGTGTGATATAATTTCTTCGATAAAATGCACAGAAATTGACTTTATTTTCCACTAATGGTAAGGTAAACAGAATAATTCAACCCTTCTTTCGTCAATCAGATATTTAGAGTAAAATTATTTTTATTCTATGCAGATCAACACTTGTCTTGGTAACGTTGTTATTAAAGAGTTATAGTCGATAATATCTTATGATTCCTTGTGGGATTTGCTAATTTTATCCGATTATACCGCTTTTCAAAACTATTTAATAAAAAAATTGAGTCAATTAGAAATGAAAAAATTACTGTTATTGATGTTTGTATTGGGTTGCTTTTCCGCAATGGGGCAGGAAAACACCAATCAAAATAAATTTAGACAATTAGGTCAAGATTTGCCTACGCCTAATTCTTATCGAAATGCTGCAGGAGCTCCTGGACAGGATTATTGGCAACAAAAAGTCGATTATAAAATGGATATAGAAATCGATGATGACAATCAAAAATTGATTGGGTCTTCGAGTATAAAATATCAAAATAATTCTCCAGATGTATTGAGTTACTTATGGCTACAACTGGATCAAAATGTTCGAGCACATGATAGTGACTCTCCAAAATTAAGGGGGAGTTCAGTATCAGATAGAGTCTCGTTGAGAGGCTTGAAGAGAATGCAGAATGATTTTGACGGGGGATTCAAAATAGAATCGGTAACCAATAATTCAGGTCAAGGATTGAAATACACCATTAATAAAACGATGATGCGTATTGATCTTCCGCAACCGCTTAAGCCGGGACAGAGTACAAACTTCAAGGTGAAGTGGTGGTACAATATCAATAATACAAGGGTAAATAGAGGAAGATCAGGATATGAGCCATTTGCAGAAGATGGTAATAATGTATATGTCATTGCTCAGTTTTTTCCAAGGATGTGTAAATATTATGACGTCTATGGATGGCAGAACAAACAATTCCTGGGCAGAGGAGAATTTACTTTGGAATTTGGTGATTATGATGTGAATATTACAGTGCCTTCCGATCATTTAGTAGCTTCAACAGGAGAATTGAAAAATGAAAGTTCGGTATTGACTTCTACGCAAAAGAGCAGACTGGCTAAGGCCAGAAAGACTTTTGACCAACCAGTAACGATAGCAACAAAGGAAGAGGCTGACGAAAGGATGAAGGGTAAGGCCAAGACTAAGCAGACCTGGAAATTCTCAGCAAAGAATGTGAGAGATTTTGCTTTTGCCACATCAAGAAGGTTTATCTGGGATGCCTTTAATGTAAAGATTCCTAGTGGAAAGACCGTTATGGCGATGAGTATGTGGGTAAAAGAAGGTGACTGCCTTTGGAAGAAGTATTCAACCAAGGCTATTGCACAGACTTTAAGAACATTTTCCAAGTTTACCATTGACTATCCTTATCCAGTGGCCTGGTCTATTGATGGTAGTATGGGTATGGAGTATCCAATGATCTGCTTCAATTTCGGAAGATGTGAAGATGATGGTACTTATTCAAGGAGGACAAAATATGGACATATTGGAGTAATTATTCACGAAGTAGGTCATAATTGGTTTCCAATGATTATAAACTCTGATGAAAGACAATGGACATGGATGGACGAGGGCTTGACTACATTTGTGCAATACTTAACCGAACAGGAATTTGAAAGAAATTTTCCTTCCAGAAGAGGCCCTGCGGCCAATATTGTTCCTTATATGAAAGGAGATAAAGATAAAATCTCACCGATAATGACTAATTCGGAATCGATTTTTCAGTTTGGAAACAATGCATATGGAAAACCTGCAACTGCTTTGAATATTCTCAGAGAGACGATTATGGGTAGAGAATTGTTTGATCATGCATTCAAACAATATTCTGAAAGGTGGGCTTTTAAGACTCCAACTCCAGCAGATTTTTTCAGAACTATGGAAGATGCATCAGGTATAGATTTGGATTGGTTTTGGAGAGGTTGGTTCTATACCAATGACCATGTTGATTTATCAATGAATACCGTGAAGCACTTCAAACTTGATCCTGAAAATCCAACAGAAAGAATGGAGATAGTACAAGCCGAGAAAAAGAAAGAGTACAAGGATATTTCTACAATCAGAAATGAAAAAGATATCAAGCAAACATATAATGAAAGGGATCCTACACTAAATGATTTCTACACTACTTATGATCCAGATGTACCTAATGCCCTTGACAGACAGGAGTATGATGAGTATTATGCTGGTTTATCAGAAGATGAAAAAGCGCTATTGAATAGTGGTATGAACTATTATGAGATAGAATTTGAAAATAAGGGTGGTTTGCCAATGCCTGTCATTCTAGAGTTTGAATATAAAGATGGTACTACGTCAATAGAAAGAATTCCAGCGGAATTGTGGAGAATGGATGCCAAGACGGTCACAAAAGTATTTCCTACCGAAAAAGAAGTAAGTAAGATTACACTTGACCCATTCAAGGAAACTGCAGATGTGGATACTTCGAACAACCATTATCCTCCACAACCTAAGGTGGATAGATTTGATTTATTTAAGCAAAGTAAGAGAAGGACAAGAGATAATCTTATGCAGCGTGATGCCAAGGCTAAGAGGATAATCAAGCCGTAGCAAAAGAATATAATAATTACTTATAAAGAAAAGGCGATTGACTTGAGTTGATCGCCTTTTTACTTTTTATATGATTCTATATCCGTACAATTTTCCGGCTCATTCTTTTCTGCAGACCTGAATCGGTAAGCGTTATGATGTAAACTCCAGAATCCAGGTAATTCAAGTTTTTTTCATAATTAATGCCCGATACCTTTTCTATAGTTACCAATCTACCTGCAAGGGTCATGATTTGTAAGTTGAGCTTATTTGATGAGTTGTTTTGAATCATCAATTGGCTAGAGTTAAGATCATAATTCATAACGACTCCATCAATTGTTTCATAATCATCGGTAGATACATCCTTACATTGATTGTATTCACTATCTCCTTCTATCAAATCGCCCGGAGTAAGGTCATTTCCCTCTAATCCAGGATAATAGGGCTCATACTTATAAGCTCTAAAAATTTGCTTGTCCCACCAGGGTACATAATCTCCCTGAGTATTCGGACCTGTGCCATCGACAGGATTTAAGTATTGCCATACGATCTTATCATTACTATCTATTTCGAATAATCGACCTGTACCTCCTTCATTGATGAATACATTTCCATTTGATAGCTGTTGGGCATTCGACAAGTAAGTGGACTTGAAATCAAATGGATTTGGAGCCTGATAGACCAATTCTGGTTCTATTGGATAGTAACGATTGTTACTGTTTTTTTGATATTCACCGTTTACGAATTGTGGGTCGATCATCTCTACGGTACTATAATAGCCTTGCGGTCTTTCGTCACCATTGTTGAAGTACATGATCTTTCCAGCGTTGGGCAGGCCGTCAGGAATCCAATAATGCCCATGTGAACCATACATCCTCAAATCATTGTTAGATCCAGTATTGTAGGCTCTTGGATTGCCCCAGCGATACAATAATTCTCCACCTTTATTGCTGTTGCCACCAGTACTTCCAGCAGCTTCGGCTGTCGTCGTACTATGGTCAATTATCCACATTTCACCGTTGCTTCTTGAATTTACCAGGATATGATCAAGCTCAGGGTTATAATCCAAGGCATTGCAATGCCACCAATCTTCATCGCTAAAATATGCAGGACCCAAATAGTTGATATCTACCTTGCCAATTTGATCTTGGATCGGTCCATAATTGGGTAAAGTGGGGTCATAATCCTGGGCAAAATGATCTTTCAGGTGCCATTCCCAAACCACCTGATAATTAGAAGTGCCGATGGGCCGTATTTCCTGAATGAATTCACCCCATAAATAAGGCTTTGAAACTTGTGATGGCCGTCGACCATAAGACAATTGTTCTGCTTCATCGATTCGTTCCCAACCGATATAGATGATATTGCCATTGGGCATAAGTACGGCATCATGATGTTGCATAAAAGAAAATTCATTAAAATCTGAAGACCATACGGTATTGTTATTCCAATCTACCAATTCAAGATTCCCGCCCGTACTTGCTTGAAAATATTGTGGATTATTTACTTTGTTGGTTCTGAGCATCAGCCCGGTTTTAGTCAAATATCCGCTGAGTCCAGGTCTGTGATCTCTATCCCATGAATTGACTAAAAAGCCACAATTATCAATAAGATAAGCATCGGTATAGTCATTTGGTGAGAAGAAAATATAGCCGTCAGCTGTAGCATCCTTGTCATAAATAAAAACGCCCATGGTTTGTTGTTGACCAAAGGAGAGCGTACCTACCAAGAATAGAAAACATACACAAAGGGTATATCTAATTGCATTGATTATCATAACTACTGGATTTTGAAATAAATATAAGGCAATTATTCATTTTCAATGATCGAAAATTCCAATTTCAATTACAGACGACTTTTTTATAAGACAAGTGATTTGAATCTATTGCGTAATTGAGACTTGTGGAAAATGAAAAAGCCCTGCGGGGACAGGGCTTTTCATATTTAACAAAATGATATAACTATTAAAACTATTTAACTAACTTATTATTTTCGTTTTATTGGCTACAGTATGATCTTTTAGGACCTAAAACCGCTATTATTTAAGCTGTCCTAGCAAGAATTGGTTAAGAATGATTTTAGGGCTATTTTATTATATTTTGCCACTTTTACCTCTTGCAACTCTTTAATACTGCAACATCGTTTTTAAGACCTAAATATTTGTCTTTTTAGCGATTCTATGAAATTTAATTAACTGAGCTTTCCAGTATATAATTTTTCATGATGCAAATATAACGCATTATTATATTGTATGCAAGTATTATTTATAAAAATATAAAATTTAATTTTGTTTGACAATTGAAACAGAATAATATTTGCTGTCTTTCGAGATTTGGAATTTAAGTATTTGCAAGTAATCTGAAATCAAATGGTTAATTCCATTCTTTTGGTGTATTTTTGGCACTTCAAAATTTCTATACTTTTGGATGAATAGAGAATTGGCCATATTAGAAAAATTAGAGAAGGATCTTAGTCTGAAGCAACTACAGATCAAGAGTCTGCTTACCATCACTCAAGCAATAAATGATAATGTATCTGCGGGTGGTCTATTTAATATGTACAAATCTTTTTTGAGTTGGGAGATGGCTATTGAGAAGATGGCATTGTTTATAATATCAGATGATGGTTGGAAGTGTACAAGTGCAATAAACTATGAAAACCAAAATGTGGATTCTTTCATTCCACTTTTATTAAAGCACAAAAGACTGCATACCATTAAAGATGATGATGATCTATTGTTGCGCGAATTTGATATTGTCATTCCAGTATTTCATAAAAGCGAACCGATTGCTTTCTCGCTTATTGGTGGGATAAAGGACAAAAATGATATTTACAATAAGATTCAATTCATAACGACCATCACCAATATCATTGCGGTGGCGATTGAGAATAAAAGGCTCTTCAAAAGGCAAATCGAGCAGGAGAAGTACAAAAGAGAAATGGAATTGGCGAGTGAAGTACAACACATGCTTATTCCTGATACCCTGCCCAATGAGAAAAATTTTGCCCTATCCAAAATATACATGCCTCACTCAAATGTTGGAGGAGACTATCTGGACTACATAAAATTTAGTGACGAAAGATTTGCGATATGCATTGCGGATATATCGGGAAAAGGAGTAGCTGCAGCCTTGTTGATGGCCAATTTTCAGGCCTTGATCCAAAATTTGATTTACCAATATAGAGATTTGGAGACTTTTGTCTTTGCTTTGAATCAATCTGTCTATCGGATTACAAAGGCGGACAAATTTATTACGTTTTTTATAGCTGAAATTGATACTGAAAAGCGGACAGTCAGATATATTAATGCTGGACATTATCCACCAGTAATGATTAATAATGGTGCCATTCGAAGATTGGACCAAGGAAGTACATTCATAGGAGCATTTGAAAAACTACCAGAAATCAAAGAAGAAATTATTAATATTGAGGGAGAAACTACGATTTTGTCATTTACAGATGGTCTGGCTGAATTGCAGGATGAAGATGGATTGTACTTTGATGATAACAAAATTGAACGTTTTGTAAAAGAAAATGAAAGAGGATCTCCTGATGAGTTTAATGAGAAACTTTTAACGGAAATTGATAGATTTAGGGGAGGTAAGGAATATTCTGACGATATTGCTATTCTTACGTGTAAAATATATGGTTCAAAATGACAAGTAGAAAATACCAACCGCCAAGAAGTAGAGTTACTGCAGGGATATTGTCACTGATATTGGGAACTTTTGGTGTTCATAAGTTTTATTTGAGACAAAATGGAATTGGTATCTTAATGATATTGGCACTTATTTTTACACAAATGAATGCAATGCCATTCTTATTTATTTGGGGAATTATCGAAGGAGCTTCATTATTAAGAATGTCTGATCAGGAATTTGATAGAAAGTACAATAGGTATTCTTCCAGAAATAGAAGAGATGATTACCTGGAGCAAAGACGCGAAAGGCAAATTCAAAGAAATAGAGGCAAATCTGGCCGACGAGGGTCAATGCAAGAACGTAGAACCATATCCCAAGGACGTAAAGCCATCGCCAAAGCGAATCCATTCAAGACAAGCGGAATAAAAAAATACAAGGACTACGATCTGGAAGGTGCGATTGAAGACTTTTCAAGGGGCTTAGATATCAATCAAAATGATGTGGCCCTGCATTTTAATATTGCATGTGCATATTCCATGACAGAGGAAAAGGATAAAGCCTATTATCATTTGTCAAAAGCAGTAGCACTTGGTTTTAAAGATTTCGAACTGATAAATACGAAGGATGATTTGGCCTATGTGAGAATCCAGCCAGAATTCGAAGAATTTAAAAATAATGGTTATAAGTTGGGTGCAAGATCAGCAAGTTCAACGTCTGAAAGAGCGCAACAAAAAGATGAAGATTTGGTTATTACAGATGATGTTCTATTATCACAATTAAACAAGTTGGCAGAATTAAGGAAAAAAGGCCTTTTGAGTCAAGAAGAGTTTAATTTGGAACGTAAAAAACTCCTAAGAAGGTAACTACCTGACATTTTTCATGAAAATTTTCGTGAATAGTGGACATTTAAGGAACGATCATTGTTATAATATATATTATTAGTACAAATTATTCTTTTATAAACAACAACACGAAAGAATTTGACAGCAAAAGATCTCATATCATATGAACTTTCTCCTTTGAGAACTAGTGATACTGGTGAGGAATCAATCACCATGATGAGCATTTTTCATGTCAAGCATCTACCTATAGTTAATGAGACCCAATTCTTAGGATTGATTTCTGAAGATGATATTTTGAATCATGATATGGATGAGCCAATAGGTTCTTATCGTCTCGGTCTGGCAAGACCATTTTGTTATGAATCAGAACATATTTTTGAGGTGATGAGCAAGATGGCCAATGGAAATCTTACCGTGATACCCGTTGTTGATGCAGATGATAATTATACAGGCCTTATCAAAATGGAAGATTTGGTCTTGTATTATGCCAAAAGTTTTTCATTTTCTGAACCAGGAAGCATATTGGTAATCAGCACAACCAAGCCAAATTACAGCCTTGCGGAAATCTCACGGATCGTGGAGTCAGAAAGCGCATCTATTTTGAGCACATTTCTCACTTCGACAGATGAAAGTACTGAAGTTCAAGTCACATTAAAGATCAATAAAAGAGACATAAATTCTATCATTGCTGCTTTCCAGCGATTTGACTATGAGATCACAGCATCTTTCTCTGAATACGAATACATCGATGACATGAAGGATAGATATGATGCCTTAATGAGTTATTTGAATGTTTAAATTCTTATTCGGAAATACATTTTTAGTTTTATCCTTCCTATTTTCCATTTCTATCTTCGGTCAAAATGCCGATTACTTCATCATTGACCAGGTCATTTTAGAAGGCAACAAGCGTACGAAAAACCTTGTCATTTATAATGAATTGGATCTACTTCCTGGTGATACTGTCTTTGTATCAGAATTTGCTCTACGTAAACTCGTCAATGAAAAAAGATTATTGAGCACAGCTCTATTTACAGGGGTCGAAATTAATATCAAAAATTGGGATGTAGAAAAAATGTATGGTGATATTCATATTATGCTTCAAGAGAATTGGTATGTCTATCCATCCATAATATTCGAGCTTGCCGATCGAAATTTCAACGTTTGGTGGTCAGAACAGAACAAAGATTTTAGTAGGGTTAATTATGGTTTAGGAGTAGATCATATTAATCTGACAGGGCGAAAGGATAAAATTCGACTCAAGATTCAACACGGATATACACGCAAATATGAGATTAAGTACAACTATCCATATCTGTCCAGAACCTGGGGTGCTTTCGGAGAAATATTTTATGCGAATCAGAAAGAAATCGGATATAAAACCATTAACAACAAAACGATCTTCGATAAACAGGACGATGAAAGAATCATGCTTCAACGATTCAGAACAGGGTTCGGATTG
This sequence comes from Saprospiraceae bacterium, assembly GCA_965230575.1. Taxonomy (GTDB): domain Bacteria; phylum Bacteroidota; class Bacteroidia; order Chitinophagales; family Saprospiraceae; genus CAJXUU01. The sequence goes on along the minus strand of OZ246013.1, from coordinate 1,067,703 downwards.
AATCATCGACCAGACATTTATAATTTTCATGATTTTAAAGTCGAGTACCACCACAATCAGATAGATGAATTTGTAGCTGAAAACTTGAATCCAGACTATTTTTTAGATGAAGCCACAGATTTAAGATATTTTGCTTTGAAGTATGACTATGTGCATGATCGGAGGATTTTTAATCTTTATCCAGAAGGCGGCTATCTTTATTTTCTAAACCTTACTAAAGAAGGATTGGGGATTTTTCGTGATTTCAACAACCTTTCAATTGCCACGGGCCTCGAAAAGTATTTCAAATTAGGAAGGAATTGGCTCTGGGGAGGAAGATTGAAAGCAAAAACAAATCTAATACGCAATAAAGTCGCATTTGCAAACAACACAGGTCTGGGCTATGGGAATGATATAGTCCGAGGATATGAGTTGTATGTTGCAGATGGGACAGACTTTGTATTGGCCAAAACTTCACTTCGTTTCAAAATTTACGAAACCAATAAAAGTTGGGGGAAATATATGGTACTCAGACAATTCAAGAAAATGAATTTCCGAGTCTTTTTTCGAGCCAATCTTGATTTTGGCTATGTGAATGAACCCACGTATATTGACACCAATACATTAAACAATAGGTTTTTAATTGGTTATGGACCAGCCATAGATATGCTCCTATATCACACCTATATTATGTCTTTCGAATATAGCTTCAATCATCTGGGTGAAGGAGGATTATTTATCCGTTCCTCTTTCAATTTTTAATTTAAAATACCTCTTCTTAAAACAGTCAACAATTTGTTAATCGTATGATTTTCATAGAGTAAGAACAAATAATGTCGTTATCATGCAATAGTTATTAGTGAGCCTACGATAAAGTAGACCAATTGTATTACTGCTAACACTGAATGAATTATGACCACATTGAAGAAGAATTTTACAACGACAGGAATAGCTATATTTTTAATCACATTTATTATCTTTTTCATGTCTGCGGAGAGGGTAGGGAGTCTTTGGGATTGTGGAGAATTCATACTTGGTGCATATAAATTGCAAGTAGTACATCCACCTGGAGCACCACTGTTTCTTTTGATTGGACGCATGTTTACATGGGTAGCTACAGTTTTGTCAGACAATCCTTCAGATATAGCCTTTGCGGTCAATTTGATGTCTGGTATTGCAACTTCACTAACAGCGGTATTTGCTGGTTGGATTACAATGATGTTTGGTAAAATGAGCATGGTCGGAATGCATGGTAAAACAGAAAAAGGCCAGAATGTAGTTTTATCACTTGGAGGATTGTCAGCAGGATTAGCGACAGCTTTTGCCTCTTCTATCTGGTTTTCGGCTGTCGAAGGTGAGGTTTATGCCATGTCTACAATGTTTACTGCCATGACGTATTGGGCAGCCGTAAAATGGTACTATTTGCCAAATGGAAAATCCGCTGATAGATGGTTGGTCATGAGTATTTTTGCTGCGGGTCTTTCGATAGGTGTTCATTTGTTGAGTTTGCTTACTTTCCCTGCTATAGCATTATTGTACTATTTCAAAAAATATAAAAAACACACATTATTAGGTGGGCTTTTAGCACTGACGACAGGTGTGTTTGCCATAGGGTTTGTACAAAAGGTCATTATTGTTTTGATCCCTACATTATGGATGAAAATGGACATTTTTATGGTAAATAGTATGGGAATGCCAGTTCATTCAGGATTGATTCCAACTATACTGATATTGGCTTCTATAGCTTATTTGATATTGAGATACGCACATGCTAAGAGCCACTACATGATGCAACTTTTCACGGTTTCTATTTTATTGGTGACTATAGCTTTTTCAACGATTGGTACTGTGGTGATCCGAGCCAATGCAGATACCCCCGTAAATATGAATGTACCAAGTGATGCTACTAGGTTGTTGCCCTATCTAAACAGAGAGCAATATGGTGAAAGGGCCCTCCTCAAAGGTCCACACTACAATGCGAAACCTATAAAGGTAGATAGTGAAGATCGAATGGGACTGGTAGGTAACAAATATGAAGTAGTGGATGAAAAGTATTCCTATGTATACGCGAATAAGGACAAAATTCTTTTTCCAAGAATAGGCCATACCGAGTCCAGTAGACCTCAACTTCATAGACTTTGGAGAAGCCAGATTATGAACGAAAATTCTGGGAAACCTGGAATGGGTTACAACATTAACTTCATGATGAAATATCAGATAAGTTGGATGTATTGGAGGTATTTTATGTGGAATTTTGTTGGAAGACAAAATGGAGATCAAGGGTATTATCCATGGGATGTAAGAGATGGTCATTGGCAATCCGGAATAAAAGCATTTGATAGCGCGAAGTTGTACAATATGTCCGAGCTGCCAGATACTATGAAAGACAATAAGGCGAGTAATAAATACTACTTCTTGCCATTGATTTTTGGACTTTTAGGACTGTTTTGGCATTATTCAAAAAGCAGAAAAGAATTCTTATCTCTTGTGATAATGTTTTTATTGACGGGCCTTGGAATTATTATTTATTCCAACCAACCACCAAATGAACCAAGAGAGCGAGATTACATTTTTGCTGGCTCATTTATGGTATTCTGCATGTGGATAGGAATGGGTGTTTTTGCGCTCTATGATTTGTTGAAAGAAAAAGCAAATATGTCTGGTGTGACTCCAGCTGCTGTAGCGGGAGCGATAGTACTTATGGCACCAATAATAATGTGCTTTCAGAATTTTGATGACCATAGCAGGGCAGATATACAAGCCTCAAGAGACTATGCAGCAAATTTTTTAAATTCGGTAGAGGAGAATGCGATACTCTTTACCTATGGGGACAATGACACCTACCCACTTTGGTATGCTCAGGAAGTTGAGGGCATTCGCACCGATGTCCGAGTTGTCAATCTAAGCTTAATTGCAGTGGACTGGTATATCAATAAACTTCGAAAAAAAGTAAATGATTCTCCACCGATAAAACTAAGTATTCCAGCAGATGCAATTCGGGGAAAATTGAGAAACCAGGTTCGCCTTGTCGATCCGAACAACCCGAATGATGCAGTTTTGAACAATCCAATGCCACTTTTGCGTGCCTTACACATAATCGGGAATCCTCAAAACAATCAAGAAGGACTGACAATATTAAATACAAAAAGTGTATTTATTCCTGTCAATGAATCCAAATATCGATCTTCTGGCATTCAAAAAAATATTGATTCGATCAAATTGGCGGATAAAATTCCAATAAAACTGGGACGTTCTTCATCTTATATTTTAAAGGATGAACTTGCCGTTTTGGATATTATTGGTTCAAATTTTTATGATAGACCGATATATTTTGCGACTACTTGTAAAAACGAAAAACTCCTTGGATTGAATGATTATATGCAATTAGAGGGTTTGGCATTGCGATTAGTCCCTATTCAGTCAAGAAGTGATCAATCATTGGCAATATACGGAAGCGGAAGGGCAGATGTGGATGCGATTTATGAAAACGTAATGAACGAATGGTCGTGGGGCAATTTTGATCAGAAAGATCTATTCGTAGATAAAAACTATATGGCAGCTGTACAATCAATGAAGTTTGCCATTTTAAGAGCGGCAGCCATACTGAGTCAGATCGGAGATGTTAAAAGGGGGGCAGACTTGGCAAAGAAATATTTTGAGGGATTTCCGCACATGAATTTTGCTTATGATTCTGGAATATCACCTTTCATTAATATACTGATTCGAGGAGGCGAAATGGAAGAAGCCAAAAAACACATTAGGCTACTGGCCGAAGAATCAATACAATTTATGAAGTTTTTTGAATCTTTGGATGAACAGGAATTAGAGAGTTTTCGATTGGATGTTGAATCCTATTCACGAGGAATAGAAGATGTATTAAGTCTTTCAAAACAAGTTGAGGACCAGAATTTTGCTAATGAAATGAAAGACTTGATTGGAATGTACAGTGTTTCTTCAGTTAGAGACTAGTGCATCATAATTTGAATTTGGAATTTTGTAAATTTTAAATCTACATAATATAGAAATGATGATTTTATCGGGTAATGCCTTCGTGCTGTATTGATATGAATATATTGATTCAAGTCCCTTTAATAATCAAATAGAAATACATGTTTATTTTCTTACATTTGTGCTGCAAATCTTAAAATGATTATGACCTCTCTTAAAAAGAATTTTAATATAACGGGTATAGCAATATTCCTCATCACATTTATTGTGTTTTTTATGTCTGCCGAAAGGGTAGGAAGTCTCTGGGATTGCGGAGAATTTGTGCTCGGTGCTTACAAGCTTCAAGTGGTTCACCCACCAGGAGCTCCAATTTTTCTCTTAATTGGTAGAATGTTTACCTGGGTTGCTACTATCTTTTCGGATAATCCTTCTGATATTGCTTTTGCAGTAAACCTGATGTCTGGTATCTCTACATCTTCAGCAGCTGTATTTGCTGGCTGGATAACGATGATGTTTGGAAAGATAGGAATGGTCGGAAAAGAAGGAAGTACGGATGCTGGTCAAAACATAGCTTTGGCACTTGGAGGATTGGCAACAGGACTTGCTACAGCATTTGCCTCTTCAATCTGGTTTTCAGCAGTAGAAGGCGAGGTTTATGCCATGTCTACCATGTTTACAGCAATGACCTATTGGGCTGCCGTAAAATGGTATTACCTGCCAGATCACAAGGAATCAGATAGATGGCTAGTACTCAGTATTTTTACTGCGGGTCTCTCTATTGGGGTACACTTACTGAGTTTGCTTACTTTTCCAGCGATTGCATTATTATATTATTATAAAAAATATGAGAATCAAACACTTCTCGGTGGACTTATTTCATTGGGAGTTGGTGTAATGGCAATTGGGTTTGTACAGAAAGTGATCATCGTTTTGATCCCAACACTTTGGATGAATTTGGACATTTTTATGGTCAATAGTATGGGAATGCCAGTACATTCTGGATTAATCCCTCTTTTTATTCTTCTGGCATTGATTTTCGGGTCAATTCTATATACAACAAAGAACAATACAAATACCAATATTCTAATTACAGGAGCAATTCTCTTTTTTACAGCATTTTTAATATTTGGATTTTCATTAAGAGCGTTTGTTGCACTATTCTTTTCTGGTGGTCTAATTTACGTGTTCAAAAAGAAGAATATAGTTTATGGAATTCAATTGTTTACCACTGCAATATTATTAGTGACTGTCGCATTTTCGACTATTGGAACTGTAGTAATAAGAGCGAATGCAGATACACCAGTTAATATGAATATTCCGAGTGATGCTACTCGATTATTGCCTTATCTCAATAGAGAGCAATATGGTGAGAGAGCACTGCTAAAGGGGCCGCACTACAACGCCAAACCGACCAAGGTAGATCGAGAAGATCGTTTGGGACTGGTAGGAGATAGATATGAAGTGGTGGATGAAAAATTCACTTATGTATATGACAATAAAGACAAAATCCTCTTCCCAAGAATGGGGCATACAGAAGCAAGTCGTCCACAGCTTCATGGGCTCTGGAGAAGACAGATAATGGGCGATGATACTGGAAAGCCAGGCATGGCATATAATATAAATTTCATGATGAAATATCAAATCAGTTGGATGTACTGGAGGTATTTTATGTGGAATTTTGTAGGTAAGCAAAATGGTGAACAAGGCTATTACCCTTGGGATGTGCGAGATGGTCATTGGCAATCGGGAATCTCTGCTTTTGATAGCGCCAAGTTGTACAATATGTCGGAACAGCCTGATACCATGAAGGACAATAAGGCGAGCAATAAATACTACTTCCTCCCATTGATTTTTGGATTGCTCGGTATACTCTGGCATTTTTCAAGAAGTAGAAGGGAGTTTTTATCTCTCCTGATAATGTTCCTGCTGACAGGAATCGGGATTATATTATATTCGAATCAACCACCGAATGAACCAAGGGAGAGAGATTACATATTTGCTGGTTCATTTATGGCATTCTGTATGTGGATCGGAATGGGCGTTTTTGCGCTCTACGATTTGTTGAAGGAAAAAGCAAATATGTCTGGTGTGACTCCAGCTGCTGTAGCGGGAGCGATAGTGCTCATAGCGCCAATAATAATGGGCTTTCAAAATTTTGATGATCATAGCAGGGCAGATATTCAAGCATCGAGAGATTATGCAGCAAATTTCTTGAATTCCGTTGAAGAGAATGCCATCCTCTTTACCTATGGTGACAATGATACTTATCCGTTATGGTATGCTCAGGAAGTAGAAGGCATACGTACAGATGTAAGAGTGGTCAACCTGAGTTTGATTGCTGTAGATTGGTATATCAATAAACTTAGGAATAAGGTCAATGACTCGCCGCCGATAAAATTGACTATCCCCGCTGATGCGATTAGAGGTAAATTGAGAAATCAGGTTTTCTTTTTTAATCCAAATAATCGAAGTGATAATGTATTGAACAATCCGACACCTGTAGATCGAGCACTGCAATTCATTGCAAATCCGAAAAATGTACAGGAAGGACAAACTATATTAAATACCAAGAGTCTGTTCATTCCAATCAATGAAGAACGATATAGATCTTCTGGAATCCAAAAGAATATTGATTCAGTTCAATTGGTCAAAAAGATTGATATTAAGTATCCTCAATCGACTTCCTATATTACCAAGGATGATTTGGCGGTATTGGATATTATAGGATCTAATTTTTATGAAAGACCTATTTATTTTGCAACCACATGTAAAAATGAAAAACTTCAGGGACTGAATGATTATATGCAGTTGGAAGGTTTGGCATTGCGATTGGTTCCAATAAAGACCAGAAGTGATGCATCTCTAGCGATCTATGGTAGTGGTCGAGCTGATCTTGATGCGATCTATGACAATGTGATGACCAAGTGGGCATGGGGTAATTTTGATAAAAAAGACCTTTTTGTAGATAAGAACTATATGGCAGAAGTGCAGGCTATGAAAATGGCCATGCTTAGAGCGTCAGCCTTGATGACACAGACGGGTGATACACAGCGAGCTACTGATCTGGCCAACAAATATTTTGAAGGATTTCCGCATATGAATTTTGCTTATGATGCTGGTGTCGTACCATTCTTAAATGTACTTGTACGAGGTCGGGATTTCGAATCCGCCAAAAAGCACATTAGAATATTGGCTGAAGAATCGAGACAGTACATGAAGTTTTTTGAATCATTGGATGGTGATGAATTAGAAGGTTTCCGTCAGGAAATGGGATTCTACTCAAGAGGGATAGAGGATGTTTTGACTTTGTCCAAAGAAGTAGAAGATCCAGCTTTTGCCAAAGAGATTTCTGATCTTGTGGAATCGTATTCCGTTTCAGCGATAAGAGACTAAAAATATAAAAGGCGATCAATTTTATGATCGCCTTTTTACATTCTACTTTTCGTATTATTAAAAAAGAAAAACAATTAAAATTATTAATAATGAAAGTTGCAATTGGGTGTGATCATGCAGGTTTTCCTTATAAAAAAACCATAATCAGAACACTTAAAAAGGAGAATATCGAAGTCATAGATAAAGGAACATATTCAGAAGATTCGGTCGACTATCCAGATTTTGTGCATCCTGTGGCAAACTTGGTTGAAGTTGGAGAAGTAGATTTTGGTGTACTCATTTGTGGTAGCGGTAATGGTGTATCCATGGCGGCCAACAAACATCAGTCGATCAGAGCTGCGTTGTGTTGGAAAGATGAAATAGCAGCTTTGTCCCGACAACATAATAATGCCAATATTATTTCTATTCCAGCCAGATTTGTAAGTGCTAAGTTGGCAAGGCAGATGGTGCGTACTTTTGTGTCTACCGACTTCGAAGGGGGAAGACATGCAAGGAGAGTAGATAAAATAAGCCATTGTTAGCGTTAAGAATTCTAAAAAAACATCGTAGATATTGTCTAAAAGGCTGAATAGTACTACTATTGCAGCCGATTTGCGTATGTGGGAAGCTATCCCATATTTTAAAATGTCAAAACCATCAAGATGATTAAAAGAATAATTACCCTGGCATTCTGCTTTTTAGTACTCCAAATTCAAGCTCAATATGTGAGTGGAGTGACAGTACCAGATTCGACAAATATATTAATAACGGATGAAACAATTTTAAGTGTTAAGTATGCAAACACAATTTTAGCTGACGATATGCAGCGGCATTTGTCAGTCATTGCAAGTGATGAATTTCAAGGTAGAGAGACGGGGACGACAGGCAATAATAGAGCAGCGGCATATATTTCCAACTTTTTTAAGACCATAGAAATCACTGCTCCAGGTATTGAAGGAAGCTATTATCAACCGATTGCCCTGACTTATTCAAAATGGATCGATTCAGATATTTTCGTTGGTGAAAACAGATATAGACATTTGAGGGATTTTGTAGCATTTCCTCAGAAAAATGTGAATGAACCTGTCTTGTCAGCAGAAGAGGTCATCTACTTGGGATATGGTATTGACGATCCAAAGTATAGTGATTATAAAAAGAATGATGTTAAGGGTAAGGTGATTCTTATCAATAAAGGTGAACCAATTAAAAAAGACAGTACTTCTTGGATCACTGGGACTAGCGAGATGTCTGATTGGACCACCGATATGGACAAAAAACTAATCACAGCCAAAAAGCATGGTGTTAAATTGGTTTTGATAATAGAAAATGACATAAAAGGATTGATAGCAAAAAATCGAATGTTGATTGGTGAAGTAACGGAATTGGGTGATAAGACACTTGAAGAAATCCCATATGCAAATCATATCTACATCTCATCGACTATTGCCAGAGACATCATTGGAAAGAAGGAAAAGAAGATCATTAAATCAAGAAAAAGATCTAATAAAAAGGGAAAGGCTTGTGATGTGAAAGTGAAGAAAAACATCATTGTCAATCAATCGAAGGGTGTTCGTACCTTAAAGGGACAAAATGTAGTTGGATTTATAGAAGGTACAGACAAGAAGGATGAAATTGTTGTCATTTCTGCACATTATGATCATTTGGGAATGAGAGGAGAAGATATATACAATGGAGCTGATGATAATGGTTCTGGAACTACCACTGTTTTGGAGTTGGCTGAGGCATTTAGGTTGGCAGATTCAGCTGGAGATGGTCCCAGAAGGAGTATATTGTTTTTATTGTTGACCGGAGAAGAAAAAGGCTTGTTGGGCTCATATTATTATTCTGAAAATCCAATGTATGACCTTGACAATACTGTGGTTGATGTAAATATTGATATGGTGGGTAGAGTAGATGTCAAGTATGCCGACAATCCCAACTACATATATGTGATAGGCTCTGATAGATTGAGCACAGATCTTCATAAAATTAATGAAGAAGCCAATGAAAAATATACTGGATTGACCTTGGATTATCAGTACAACGCAGAAGATGATCCGAATCGTTTTTATTTCAGATCAGATCATTATAATTTTGCTAAAAATGGGATTCCTGCAATCTTTTATTTTAATGGTGTCCATGCAGATTATCACAGAACTACAGATACCGTAGAAAAGATCAATTTTGAAAAAATGGAAAAAGTAGGTCGGTTGATTTTTCATACAGCTTGGGAATTGGCCAATAGAGATGAGCGAATTCGAGTTGATGGTGAGGTGAAATAAGTATACGAATAAAGGATTCCAGACGTTGAATATGTATTCTTTCAGTGAATTAAAAGAAATAATGAAGTTTCAAAAAATAGCACTCTTATCAATCTTTGTTTTCGGTGCGTTCAATCTTAGCATTGGTCAATCGTATATTATAGACAAGGTAGTAGCTAAAGTAGGAAGTGAATTTGTATTGCTCTCAGAAGTTGAGGATCAGTATGCTTATAGTTTGACACAGGATCCGACGCTTGGAGAGGAAATCAAGTGCCAAATTCTGGATAATTTGATTGCACAAAAATTGATTATCTATCAAGCAAAATTAGATAGTGTAGAAGTAAGTGATCAAGAGGTGGAAGCTCAGCTGGAATTGAGATTCGACAATATTTTACGTCAGATGAACGGGGACGAAGAGTTCTTCGCTGATTACTATGGCGCAGGGGTCGCGGAAATGAAAGAGCGTTATAGAGATGACCAAAAACAGCAGATTTTGGCCGAAAGGATGCAAATGAAGCTGATTAATTCAGTGACGATAACACCAGAAGAGGTTCAGCAATTTTATGATCGTATTCCTCAAGATAGCCTACCATTTCTGGATTCAGAGGTAGAACTTGGAGAGATTGTCATTAAGCCAAAGGTGAATAATGAACAGAAGGAAATTGCCAAAGAGAAATTGAAAAACATCATAGATAAGATTGTATCTGGAGAAGAGAGTTTTGAGGCAATGGCTCTGAAACATTCGATGGATCCAGGATCTGGAGCACGAGGTGGAGATCTTGGTTTTGCAAAAAGAGGATCTTATGTTCCTGAATTTGAAGCCGCAGTTTTCTCTTTGAAAGAAGAAGAGATTTCTGAAATCGTTGAAACTGAATATGGCTTTCACGTCATCAAGCAACTTGAAAGAAGGGGAAACAATGTGAGAGCGAGGCATATACTAATAAAGCCAGACCTTACAGAGACCGATTTAGCTCAGGCAAGAGCAAAACTGGACAGCATCAAAAACCTGATCGAAATTGATTCTATTAGTTTTGCCGATGCCGTAAAGAAATTTGGAGATGAAAAAGCCGAGAGCTACAATAATAATGGAAGGATAAAAAATAGAGCAACAGGGAACAACTTTTTCAGAACGGAAGAACTCGACCCAGATGTCTATTTTGAGATTATTGATTTGGAACCTGGATTGATGACCAAGGTATTGGAGGATAAGGATTTTGGTGGGGAGACTCAATTTAGGATTCTACAATTGCAGTCGATCACAAAACCTCATAAAGCGAACCTCAAGCAAGATTATGATAAAATTTCTCAATATGCCAAGGAAGGCAAGAAAGCTGAATACTTTAGTAATTGGGTAATCGAGAAATTGGATGAAACATTCATTGAAGTAAATCCATTATACAAAGATTGTGACAATATGAGTGGATATATCAAAGGAGGTAAATCTGATTAAGTTCTTCGATATATTTACAAAGCAAAAATAAAAAAGCAAGCTTCATAAATCATGAAGCTTGCTTTTTTTATATCCTGTATCAAATGGAATGGTAATTTTTACCAGGTCACATCTTCTTCGCTTACATCGGATTCGTCGCTTGACTTGGGCGTTTCTTCTACTGGAGCTGATTCTTCAATCTTAGCAGCGGCCGCAGCATTTGCAGCATTTTCTTTCTCCCATTCAGCTTGTCTTCTTTCGTATTGTTCGTAGTCGAAATCAGGCATTAATTCTGTTTTCACATGATTAATAACCTCGGTCAAGCCATTATGAAATCTATTAAAATCCTCTTTGTATAAAAAGATCTTATGACGATCATATCCTTGACCATTAAATCTTTTGGTACTTTCTGTCAACGTGATATAATAATCTTCACCTTTGGTTTTTCTTACATCAAAAAAGTACGTTCTTCTCTTTCCTGCCCTTACTTTAGAAGTATAGACACTTTCCATATTATTAAACCCTTCGTTTTCCACTTTTCAATAATTTGACTTAAAAAATTAGATTTCGTGCCATAAATGTAAACAATCTTTGCAAACGATAAAGTTAATTTCAAAAGATTCATGAGTTGCAGCAAAAAAAAAGTTGTACAAAAGCGACTATTTTGGCAGTTTTGACCTATTTGACAAGGTTTAATAGAGAAAGAAGGCATTTTGAGATTTTTGAATTCACATATATTTAGGAGCCTTTTTTATTAATAAATCGTTTGAATCTATAATAATATGCATGTCTTTTCAACTCAATGAAGATTATCGGGTTTAATATCTACATTTGCATTTCTAATTTACTCAATCACTGATTAATTGAAAAACCTCTTTTATTTAAATAAGTATTTTTATAAGTATAGAATTCGATTTGCATTGGGTATCATATTTGTCGCAATGTCCAATTACTTCGGCGTACTCATTCCTCAACAAATAAGAGAGGCATTGGATTTTGTGCAAGGAGAGATCCAGTCTTTCAAAGAATCAGACGCTGCAGTACAAAGTGAATTGGGAGAAAACTTACTACTTTTTGCAGCAATTGTTATTGGATTCAGTCTGCTCAAAGGTGTTTTTATGTACTTCATGAGACAAACCATAATTGTGATGTCTCGACTTATAGAGTATGATTTGCGAAAAGAGATTTTTGGTCACATGGAGATGATGGATCTGGCGTATTTCAAACGAAACAAGACGGGTGATTTTATGTCCAGAATTTCTGAAGATGTCACTAAAGTAAGGATGTACTTGGGCCCTGCGATTTTGTATGGTATAAATTTGGTCACTCTTTTTACACTTACGATTTACTCCATGTTTAAAGTCAGTGTCACACTTTCTCTATACACATTATTGCCATTGCCCATACTTTCACTTTCCATTTATTATGTCAGCAGTAGAATTAATTTTCGATCAGGATTGATTCAGAAACAATTGGCCGCCTTGACCAGTGTAGCACAAGAGGTCTATTCCGGTATTCGAGTGATTAAATCTTATGTGAAAGAAGATCAATTTGCATTATATTTTGAAAAGGAAAGTGAAGAATTTAAGTCCAAATCTCTTGACTTGGCCAGAATAAATGCCTTGTTCTTTCCAGTAATGATTTTGTTGATTAGTGCCAGTACAGTAATAGTGATCTATGCGGGAGGCCTTGAAGTATCAAAAGGCAATATTACTACAGGAAACATTGCTGAGTTTATCATATATGTGAATATGCTTACCTGGCCCGTGACATCAATAGGGTGGATTGCCTCTTTGATCCAGCAAGCCGAGGCATCTCAACAAAGAATCAATGAACTGCTCAATGAGAAATCAACGCTAAATCGCTCTGGAGAAGTAGTGGATACCTTAAAAGGTGATATCAAATTCAATAATGTAAGCTTCGTCTATCCTGATTCAGGGATTAAGGCATTGAAAAATATAACATTTCACTTAAAGGCGGGAGAGAAGTTGGCGATTATAGGCAAGACAGCCTCGGGTAAATCAAGTATAGCGGATTTGATATTGAGAATGTACGATGTATCGGAGGGTGAAATTTTGCTAGACGACGTGAATATCAAAGCGCATGACTTGGACAATGTCAGACGGAAAATTGGATATGTGCCTCAGGATGTATTTTTATTCTCAGATTCTGTTACCAATAACATTGGATTTGGAAACCGAGAAATAACCCAGGAAGAAGCAGAGAAGTATGCCGAACATGCGGCTATTCACAAGGAAATATCAGAGCTGCCAGAAGGTTACCAAACTATGATGGGTGAGCGGGGTGTGACCTTATCGGGCGGTCAGAAACAGCGGATTTCAATTGCCAGAGCATTTGTAAAAAATCCTGACATTGTAATTCTAGACGATTGCCTGTCAGCGGTGGATACTGATACAGAGCAAAAAATAATGAAGTATCTAAACGAAGCTCTGGAGAATAGGACTTCGATAATTATCACACATAGAATTCATAATTTACTATCGTTTGACAAGATATTAGTAATGGAAGATGGTGAGATTTCTGAAATGGGAACCCATGATGAATTAATCAAAAAAGGTGGATATTATAAAGAAATGTTGGAGCAACAGAATATCGGAGAAGAGGTATGAGATAATGAATTGTAGATAGAGGATAAATAATAATTTGCGCTTTTTTGATCAAATCTATTGATTCTAATATGGGATTCAATGAATTGGGTTTATTTGCACTCAAATTGATTATTCAACAATATAATTTTTCACCATCTTTATGCCCTTTAGTGGTTAAATAGAATTATGAGGTTTATTTTTATTATTTCTCTATTAATAATACCAAGCTTAATGTTTGGTCAGTCGCCTTATGTTTTGCCTGGTATACTTTCAGATGAAATCGCTGATCGCTGGGATATTCTTTTTGATTTTGATCATATGGTATTTTCAAGTCAAAGAAATAACGCACGTAAAGAAATAGCAAAGCGAGCACATCATATTTCAGGTATGGATGGTATCTCCAAATTGGATGTGTGGGATGCTCGATACGTGCTTAGAGACAATAATGAATACTCCGATTCAAAGCAGAATATTACCACGGATGTAGACCTGCCCAATCGAAGAAAAGTCTATGATAGCTCTGGAGCATTTTATCACTTTGCGGAATATGATTCTATTTCAAATAGTGCAAACACTCAAAAGAAGAATAAATCACTTTTTGGATATTTTTATAAAAGTCATGCTAACTTTTATGAATTGAATACGGAGGATTTCAAATTCAGAGTGAATCCCATTTTGAATCTGAAATATGGAAACGGAGCTGATGATGCGTCTATTATATTTCAAAATACGCGAGGAGTGGAGATTAGGGGCTTGATAGACAATAAGATATATTTTTATTCAAACATACTGGAGAACCAAGCACACTTCAATAATTATCTGGAAGATCGTATAGAGCGATTTGAGACTATTGGTGGTCAAGGGTTTTTTAAGGAATTCAACAGTGGAGTCATCGAAAACTTAAAAGGACATGACTACCTCAATGCACAAGCGTACGTCGGAATCAACGCTACGAAAAGTGTGGCTATCGAGTTTGGGCATGGAAAACACTTCATTGGCCACGGAATACGTTCATTGCTACTTTCCGACTATTCGACCAATTACTTCTATCTGAAATTCAATACTCGAATCTGGAAGTTTCACTACCAAAACTTATTTACAGAATTGGCCCCTATTTCTACCAAACAGAATCTGGGAGATAATGTATTGCCCAAAAAATATATGGCCAATCACTACCTATCTTTCAGACCTACCAAAAATATAGAAATTGGAATTTTTGAAGCTGTAGTATTCTCAAGAGAAGATCATTTTGAATTTCAATATTTAAACCCAATCATCCTCTACAGATCGGTTGAACAACTATTAGACAGTCCCGATAATGTATTGATAGGATTAAATGGAAAGTGGAATATCAAAAATAGGGTTCAGCTCTATGGTCAACTTATGTTGGACGAATTCAATCTGAGTGGACTCACTTCAGGAGATGGATGGTGGGCCAACAAAAATGGTCTACAACTTGGGCTAAAATACATCAATGTGGGCGGTATAGATCACTTGGATGCGCAATTGGAATATAATAGAGTACGACCCTTTACTTATACACATACCGATACATTATCCTTCTTTCCATCATTTTCAACGGCAAGTTATAGTCATCACAATCAACCATTGGCGCATCCACTCGGTGCCAATTTTAATGAAGTGGTAATCAATTTGAAATACAGACTTGGTCAAAATACCTTTATCAATGGAAGGATTGTGTCTTCAAAATTTGGACAAGATCCACAGAATAAAAATTTTGGTGGAAATATTCTGAATGTGACAGATACTCCAGAAAATGAATATGGACATTTTATAGGACAGGGAATAGAAACTAATATGATCTCTTTTGGACTTGATATCAGTTATCACATGTTTCATAATTACTTTTGGGACCTTAATTTATTATACAGGAAAGCCGATGCTGATATTGATAATCTGGATATCGACACAAAATATATTGGAGGCGGACTCAGAGTCAATTTGGGAAATATTATATCTGATTATTGAGGCAAAGGACAAAATCGAAATAAGTGAATTCAACTATAAATAAGATTATTGAAGAGCGGATTTTATTGCTTGATGGGGCGATGGGTACCATGATTCAGCGATATCAATTGGAGGAAAAAGATTTTAGAGGAGAAAGATTTAAGGACTTTCATGTGGATGTCAAAGGCAATAATGACCTTTTATCTATCACTCAACCACACATTATAGAGGAAATTCATAAAGAATACCTTGAGGCTGGAAGCGATATCATTGAAACGAATACTTTTAGCAGTAATTCGGTATCGATGGATGATTACGAAATGGCTCATCTTGTCTACGAATTGAATTTGGAGTCTGCCAAAGTTGCCAAAAAAGCTGCATCTGATTATACCAAGAAGAATCCTAACAAGCCTAGATTCGTAGCTGGTGCATTGGGCCCAACCACAAAAACAGCATCACTAAGTCCAGATGTTAATGACCCAGGATTTAGGGCTATTACTTTCGATGATTTGGTGGATTCATATCACGAACAGGTAAGAGGTTTGATGGATGGCGGAGTGGATTTGCTACTTGTAGAAACCGTTTTTGATACACTAAATTGTAAGGCCGCTTTATTTGCTATAGACAAGTACTTCGAATCTTCTGGCAAGAAAGTCCCAGTAATGGTTTCAGGGACTATCACAGATGCCAGTGGAAGGACTTTAAGCGGTCAGACAGTAGAAGCATTTTGGATCTCGGTAAGTCACATAGAATTATTTTCAGTCGGGCTCAATTGTGCACTCGGTGCCCAGGAATTGAGACCCCATCTCAAGGACCTTGCGGCGATTGCAGATGTACACATCAGTGCCTATCCCAATGCTGGTCTTCCTAATGAATTTGGAGAATATGATCAATCTCCAGATGAAATGATGGAGTACATCAAAGATTTTGTTGACAATGGATTTGTGAATATTGTCGGTGGTTGTTGCGGAACTACTCCAGATCATATAAAGGCAATGGGCATCGCTATACAAGGCTTGAAACCTCGTATAAAGCCAGCTAAGAAGGAGCCATTGACGATGTATTCAGGACTCGAGCCTGTCATTGTCCGAGAGAATATGAACTTCATCAATGTAGGAGAACGAACCAATGTTACCGGCTCTAGAAAATTCGCCAGACTTATAAAAGAAAAGAACTATACGGATGCACTTACGGTGGCTGTACAGCAGGTAGAAGGAGGTGCACAGATTATAGATGTGAATATGGATGAAGGGCTACTGGATTCTAAAGTTGAGATGAAACAATTCTTGAATATGGTGATGTCCGAGCCTGATATTGCCAAACTTCCGATCATGATAGATTCATCCAAATGGGAAGTGATAGAAGAAGGGTTGAAATGTGTTCAGGGAAAGTGTATTGTAAACTCAATATCCATGAAAGAAGGGGAGGAGGAGTTTATACGACAGGCAAATCTGGTAAGACGATATGGAGCAGCAGCAGTAGTGATGGCATTCGACGAAGAAGGACAAGCAGATACCATAGAAAGAAAAGTAGACATTTGTAAAAGGGCGTATAAGATATTAACCGAGAAAGTAGGAATGAACCCTACAGATATAATCTTTGACCCCAATATTTTTGCTGTTGCTACTGGAATAGAAGAACACAATGAATATGCGATCAATTTTATTGAAGCCACTCGTCAGATCAAAAGCGCTTGCCCTGGGGCTAAAGTAAGTGGTGGAGTGAGTAATATTTCTTTTTCATTCAGAGGGAATAATGCTGTGAGAGAGGCTATGCATACGGCATTTCTCTATCATGCGATAAAGGCGGGAATGGATATGGGAATAGTGAATGCAGGAATGATGGAAGTTTATGAGGAGATTCCAAGAGACTTGTTGGTATTGGTGGAGGATGTATTATTCAATAGGACAGAAAATGCTACCGAGGCATTGACAGAATATGCAGAAAATGTCAAAGGTGGTGGAAAGGTCAGAGAAAAAGATCTTAGTTGGAGAGAGGGAAGTGTCGAGGAGCGATTGTCTCATTCATTGGTGAAAGGTATAACAGAATTTATCGATGAAGACACAGAAGAGGCGCGCCTCAAATATCCATCTCCATTGAGCGTGATCGAGGGGCCATTAATGGATGGGATGAATATAGTCGGCGATCTTTTCGGTGATGGTAAAATGTTTTTGCCGCAAGTGGTAAAAAGTGCCAGGGTAATGAAGAAGTCAGTTGCCTATCTAACCCCATTTATTGATGCCGAAAAAGAAGGGTCAGGAGCATCCTCCAAAGGAAAGATACTGATGGCAACCGTAAAAGGAGATGTTCATGATATAGGCAAAAACATCGTGGGTGTTGTGCTTGGATGCAACAACTATGAGATTATTGATTTGGGGGTAATGGTGCCTGCTACAAAAATTTTGGAAGAGGCGAGGAAGCACAATGTAGACATGATCGGACTCAGCGGATTGATCACACCTTCTTTGGACGAAATGGTATTTGTGGCAAAAGAAATGCAGCGACTGGATTATAAATTGCCCTTATTGATTGGAGGTGCTACTACCTCAAAAACCCACACAGCAGTAAAGATAGATCCTCAGTACAATGGACCAGTAGTCCATGTCTTGGACGCCTCACGTGCTGTGGCAGTGGCCAGTTCCTTGTTGAGTAAGGAAGGGGACACAGCGAATAACTTTGTCATTGATGTAAAGCAAGGTTATAGTAAGCTCAGAGAACAAAGAAAGAAAAGGACTTCCAATAAACAGTATTTGACGCTAAAGGAAGCAAGAGCGAATAGATTTCAAATAGATTGGGACTCTTACGCACCACCCATTCCTATTGTAGCTGGAATGCATACGTTTGATTCTATTGATATAAGTGAATTGGTGCCTTTTATAGATTGGACGCCATTTTTCTCGAGCTGGCAGTTCAAAGGCAAATATCCTGCGATTTTCGAAGATGAAGTGATAGGCCAGGAGGCTAAAAAACTTTATGACGATGCCAATGAAATGTTGGGCAAAATAATAAAGGAGAATTGGTTGGAAGCGAAAGCAGTAATTGGATTGTTTAGGGCAGAAAGCCAAGGTGATGATATTATTGTCGATTTTTCTGGAGGTGACATGACATTACGAAATTTGAGACAACAAGTAAAAAAAGCCAAAGGATTGCCTTCCATGTGTTTGTCTGACTTTATTGCGCCCAAAGAAAGCGGAAAGGAAGATTATATTGGTGCTTTTGCAGTGACAGCGGGTATCGGAATAGAAAAACATGTAAAGGCTTTTGAGGAGCAGCATGACGATTATTCCGCCATCTTGCTCAAGGCGGTAGCGGATAGATTGGCAGAAGCGACTGCGGAATATATGCATTACAAAGTGAGAGCTGATTATTGGGGATATGCCAAAGATGAGAAGCTAAACAATGGCGATTTGATAGCGGAAAAATACCAGGGAATAAGACCTGCACCTGGATATCCTGCTTGTCCGGAACACACCGAAAAAGAAACACTTTGGGAATTATTGTCTGTCGAGGAGCAAATAGGAATCAAGTTGACAGAAAGTATGGCTATGTATCCTGCAGCAAGTGTAAGCGGTTGGTATTTTAGCCATCCTCAGAGTAAATATTTCGGACTTGGACAAATTGGAAAAGATCAAGTGGAAGACTATGCCAATCGAAAAGGAAAGTCAGTAGCAGAAATGGAAAAGTGGTTAGCACCTAGTTTGAATTATGATGTTTAATTGGATTTCAATTAAGGAGATATTATATCTTTGGTGTGTTTTTTGATCTATTTTTAAAATTAGATACTAATTAGATGATTTTTAAGTACTTATTTATAGCATTTTTTTGTTGTTTGTTGAGTTTTGAGGCACAGTCTCAGCTTGTAGACCAAGAAGAAATCAGAAAGCAATTGGAGAAAGAAGGTGTTGATGAAGAAGAAGTTCGTAAACGACTTATTGAGGAAGGATTTGATCCTGATAATATTGATTTGGAGGATCCAGACCAACTACTCGAAATTAAAAAAGCTTCTGAGAGAATAATTCAAGAAATCAAGGCTGAAAAGGCACAAGAAGTTGTTACTAATGTAGAGAGAGATACGACACCCGAGATTCTTACAAGTCAAGAACAAATCGATGAAAATGAATCCTTGGATGCATTTATTAACGATGTAGCTGTAGCCGAGGTGGAGGAATTGCCAGAACCTACTGTATACGGTCATGATTTGTACAGAGAAGGAGGTATTAAATTTTATAAAAAGAGTGAATTTATTCAACCTGGGCCAAAATATATATTAGGACCTGGAGATAATGTGACAGTAGCCATATGGGGAAGGACAGAGGTGAATTTTAATCAGGCCATTAACAATGACGGTTATGTGAAATTTCATCAAATGTCCCGTGTTTATTTGAGCGGCTTGAAGATTGAAGATGCTAAAGAAGCACTGTTGGCCAAATTTAGAAATTCATATAACTTCAATCCCAACAATTTTGAAGTAAAGGTATCGGCAACAAGGAATGTGAATGTTTTTATCAGTGGTGATGTCAATAATGTAGGAAGTTACAATATTTCATCGTTAAATACGGCAATCAATGCCTTGGCTGCTGCTGGTGGTCCTTCAGATATCGGTAGTTTGAGAAATATTCAACTCATTCATCCTGATCAGACAAAAGAGACGATAGATTTATACAAATTTTTGAAAGACCCATCTATTAGCAATAACTACTACCTTCAAGACAATGATTTTATTGTAGTTCCTGTCGCAACCAAGATCGTGACCATCACAGGTGCTGTGAATCGAGCATTTAAGTATGAGTTAATAAAAAATGAAGATTTGCAAGATCTAATTGAATATGCTGGTGGACTAAAAGTAAATGCATTAAAGAAGAATATCAAAATTACAAGATACGAAAATGATACTCAGGTAATTTTGAATGTAGACCTCAATAAGAGCCAAAATGGAAACGGAATTGTCTTGAAAAATGGTGATCGAATTGAAGTTTCAACCATTTCTGAAGAGGTCAAAAATGCAGTCTATGTTGAGGGTGCAGTCGAAAATTTTGGCGCGTTTGCACTTTCTCCTAATATGAAGATTTCAGACCTAATGGAGAAAACGGTTTTGAAGGAGGATGCAATTCTGGATGTTGCTTACTTGGTAAGATTGAATGAAGACAGAAGGACGGTGAGGTATGAGATAATCAATATTCAATCTATTCTTGAAAATGGAGCAGGAGATCAAAATCTACAGCCAGGTGATAAGTTGATTATTAGGGCCAAGTCAGAATTTGTCTCGAAAAGTAGATTTTCAATAAGTGGGGCGGTTCGAAATGAAGGTTCTTATGAGCTGGACAACAACTCCGATTTGAAGATCAGTGATGCGATATATCTTTCTGGAGGATTGACAGAAAATGCTACAAATTTCGCTTATATCATAAGAAAACCTCCAGGACAGTTGAGTGCCAATTATGTTTCTATTGATCTCACCAATGTAATGAATAACCCAACTTCTGCCGACAATCAAAATTTGATGCCTGGTGATGAAATTAGGGTCTATGATCAATCAGTTTACTTTGAGGAATCATTTGTAACCGTTCAAGGTGCTGTTAGAGATCCAAAATCCTTTAGCTATGATCCTTCATTGACTCTCAAGGATGTACTTTTACAAGCTGGTGGCCTGAAACTGGAAGCTGCAAAAAACAAGGTGGACATTTTTAGAGTGGAGTTTCAAAACAACAATAAGACACGTACCCTTGTTGCCAATGCATCGGTTGATGAAAACCTGGAAGTCACCAGTGGAGGAGATTTTAAATTGCAGCCATTTGATCAAATAGTAGTAAGAACGGCACCAGAATTCGAACTACAACGATCAATCAGAATTGATGGAGAGGTAAAATATCCTGGACCATTCTTTTTGGCGGATGACAACTCGACCATTTTAGATGTTATAAAACAAGCAGGCGGATTTACAGATGAAGCTTTTCTTGGAGGAATTACGCTATTCCGTAATAAGGATGATGTAGGTTACATTGTATTTGACATGGAACGTGCATTGTCCGATCCGAATTCATCCCTAAATGTAATCTTGCAAGAAGGTGATGAGATATTTGTTCCTAAGATGAATAATCTTGTTACGGTCAAGGGTGCGATTAAAATGACCGATGCTTTTACATCTGAAATCGCAAACGCTGATAAGACCAATTTCATTTATGAGAAAGGAAAGAGTGTGAAGGAATATATTGAAAGCGCCGGAGGATTTCAGGATAACGCAGATAAATCCACACTTTCGGTGACCTACCCAAATGGTGAAAAACATAAGATAAAACGATTTTTATTTTTCTACAATTACCCCGAAGTATTACCTGGTTCGGTTATTAGTGTAGATACTAAAGAGGAGGAAGTTGTAGCCCCTGGAAGTGAAGATGAAGATATCGATTGGGGAAATATTCTGTCAAATTCCATAGCTCAAGCTACAGCGATCCTGTCATTGATCCTATTGATTCAAAATGTTGACTAATCAAACAATTTATTATCTTTGAGTAAATAAATTACTCAATATTGACATGATTGAGACTTTAATTTCTTCCAAAACCCGAATTAAATTGCTTCTTAAATTCTTTCTGAATTCAGAAACGACAAGTTATTTGAGAGGTCTAGAATCGGAATTTGGTGAATCCACAAACTCTATACGCCTGGAACTAAACAGGCTGGAAGAAGCAGGAATGCTTAGTTCTCATTTAAAAGGGAATAAGAAAATATTTAAGTCAAATACCAACCACCCTTTGTACAAGGAAGTTCATAATATTTTGTTGAAATATATTGGGTTCGACAAAATTATCATTGACGTCATTGAAAGATTGGGTGATGTTCAAAAAGTATTTGTCACAGGTGAATTCGCTAAAGGCCTGGACAGCCAAATCATTGACCTGGTATTTATTGGTGATGTGAACAAACAATACCTTGTTCAACTGATTGAAAAAACTGAAAAGCTGATAAACAGAAAGATTAGATATATAGTCTACACAAATGAAGAAGAGACCATAATCGACTGGTCCAAACTAGATTTCAAACCCTTATTACTTTGGTCGAGTGAAGCATAAAGAAACGCCTATATCGACTAGAATAAACCACCTCTCGAATACAGAGAGTAAGTGGTTTGCAATCTATACCAAATACAAGTGTGAGAAATATGTCACAGAACTTTTGGGTAAGGCAGGAATTGCGGCATATGTTCCGCTCATTACCAAGATCAAGCGATATGTTTCGAGGGTAAAGAGGTTTGATGTTCCACTCATCAATTGTTATGTCTTTGTAAAAATTACCCAGGATCAATATGTAAAGGTATTGGAGACGCAATATGTGATGTCATTTATAAAGCAGAGACAAAACCTTATATCTATTCCTGAAGAAGAAATAAATCTATTGAAGCGTATTGTTGGTGAAATTGAAAATGTTCAGGCAGGAGATATCGAAATGAATGTAGGAGACGAGGTTGAAATAATTAGCGGGAACCTGACGGGGATTAAAGGAAGATTAGTGGAGTCTGGAGGTAAAAACAAATTTGTCGTGCAATTGGCATCCATTGGATACCAACTAAGCATGATTATTGATAAAAGTCTATTAAGACTATTAAAAAACAAGGCTACTTATTCGTAAGTGAGCCCCTTTAATATTGTGAATAATAAGATTAAGTCCTCAGACTTATCATAGGCGAAGCCTTACAAAAAAATTAAAAATTACTTATGAAAATTACTGTTGTTGGAACCGGTTATGTCGGTTTAGTATCGGGTACTTGTTTTGCAGAAACGGGCAACCAAGTTGTTTGTGTTGATATTGATGCCGATAAGGTAAAACGAATGCAAAATGGAGAAGTTCCAATTTATGAACCTGGCCTGGAAGTGTTGTTTGATAGAAATACCAAGCAGGGCAGACTTACATTCACTACAAATTTGGAGGAAGGAATAAAAGATGCGGAAGTAATTTTCTTAGCTCTTCCTACACCTCCTGGAGCAGATGGTTCGGCAGATCTATCTTTTGTTCTTAAAGTGGCTTCTGATCTATCTACAATAATTACAGATTATAAAGTCATAGTGGACAAAAGCACCGTACCTGTAGGAACCGCAGAAAAAGTACATACTGCTTTGGTTCAGAATCTTGATGAATCACATTTTGATGTAGTATCGAATCCTGAGTTTCTTCGAGAAGGAGTCGCTGTAGAAGATTTTATGAAGCCAGATAGAGTGGTGATTGGTACTTCTTCAGAAAAAGCTCGAGATGTAATGTTGCGCTTATACGAACCATTCGTAAGGCAAGGCAATCCTATAATATTAATGGATGAAAGAAGCGCTGAAATGACCAAATATGCAGCAAATTCATATTTAGCAACGCGTATAACATTTATGAATGAAATTGCCAATTTGTGCGACAAGTTAGGAGCTAATGTGGATATGGTAAGAAAGGGAATGGGTAGTGATGATAGAATTGGCAAAAGGTTTTTATTTCCAGGCGTAGGTTATGGAGGTAGCTGCTTCCCAAAAGATGTCCAAGCATTAGCGAAGACTGCTAATGAAGCAGCTTATGACTTCAGAATTTTGAATTCAGTAATGGCGGTCAATGAAGATCAGAAAAAGATTCTTTCACAAAGAATAATTAACTATTTCAATGGTGATGTGAACGGCAAAACCATAGCGATTTGGGGACTTGCATTTAAGCCCAATACAGATGATATCAGAGAAGCTCCTGCATTGACAATAATCGATGATTTATTAGCCGCGGGTGCATCGATCAGAACATTTGATCCAGAAGCAATGGATAATGTAAAAAGCATCTATGGAGACAAGATCACGTTTTGCGATTCACAATATCAGGCATTGGAAAATGCCGATGCTTTGGCGATAGTTACAGAGTGGCAGGTATTCAGAACTCCAAATTTTGATAAATTAAAAGAAATGTTGATCAATCCTGCGGTTTTTGATGGGCGGAATGTTTTTGATGTTGATAGGATGAGAAAAATGGGCTTCTATTACGAAAGTATAGGTAGACCATAATGTCATCAGAAAACATTCATCCGATTTTTGATCGATTGGTTTCTCGACAGGAACAAGAGCGATTATTGAATCAAAAAGGTAGCGTTTATTGGTTGACTGGTTTATCTGGTTCTGGTAAAAGTACAATTGCGGAAGGATTGGAAAGGGCCCTCTTCGATGAAGGGTATTTTGTTAAGATCTTGGATGGAGACAATATTCGTACAGGAATCAATCAGGACTTGGGTTTTTCTATTGAAGATAGAACAGAAAATATTCGGCGTATTGCAGAAGTTGCCAAGTTGTTTGTTGATTCTGGGGTCATTGTACTATGTTCATTTGTAAGCCCTACCGAGGAAATTAGAAATCAAGCCAGGCAAATAATCGGTGAAGATGATTTTCATGAAGTATTTGTGGATACGCCATTGGAGATTTGTGAAAATAGAGATGTCAAAGGTTTGTACAAGAAGGCAAGAGCGGGCGAAATTAAGGGATTTACAGGTATTGATAGCCCGTACGAACCGCCACGGAATTCTGCCATGACAATTACAACAGTAAATAAAAAGGTTGAAGAGTGTGTAGCAGAATTACTTCAACGGGTAAAAAAATATAAATGAAATGAATTACCAAATTGATCATTTGAGAGAATTAGAAGCTGAGTCCATTTTTGTGATGAGGGAAGTAGCTTCTCAATTTGAAAATCCTGTATTGATGTTTTCAGGCGGCAAAGATTCAATTTTGATGGTTTATCTTGCCTATAAGGCATTTTATCCTGCCAAGTTTCCATTTCCATTGCTACATGTAGATACTGGGCATAATTTTCCAGAGACCCTTAGGTATAGGGACGAATTGGTTGAAAAGTTTGGTGCCAAATTGATAATTGGATCGGTACAAGATGCAATTGATAAAGGCTTGGTTACTGAAGAGACAGGTGTTAATGCCAGCAGAAATGGCTTGCAAACCACAACCTTATTGGAGGCATTAGAAGATGGGAAATTTGATGCTGCCTTAGGGGGAGCAAGAAGAGATGAAGAAAAAGCCAGGGCCAAAGAAAGATTCTTTTCACACAGAGATGAATTTGGTCAATGGGATCCCAAGAACCAGAGACCTGAATTGTGGAATATTTTTAATGGTCGCAAGCAAATGGGCGAGCATTTTCGAATATTCCCTATATCGAATTGGACAGAATTAGACGTGTGGCAGTACCTGGCGTTAGAAAATATTCCTCTACCCTCGCTATATTTTGCACATCAAAGAGACGTATTCAAGAGAGATGGCACTTTGTTGGCAGATTGCGAATACATTCAAAAGAAACCAAACGAAGTAGTTTTCTCTGAAATGGTGAGATGCAGGACTATTGGCGATATGACTTGTACTGGCGTATGGGCTTCTAATGCCACTACTGTAGAAGATATAATCCAAGAAATAGCTACAACTAGAATGACAGAAAGAGGGGGGCGGACCGATGATAAGAGGAGTGAGACGAGTATGGAGGATCGGAAGAAGTTGGGGTATTTTTGAATGGTTTAAGGTGCGAGGATTAAGGTGTATGGTTTAAGGTTTAAGGTGCAGGGTTTAAGGTGCAAGGTTAGATATTGACGGTTTTTTGGGGAAATTTGAGGAGTTAAAAGTTTGGCAAAAAGGAGCGGAATTAGCTGTTTCTACTTATAAATTGGTGAATTCAACTGAATTGAAACGAGATTTTGGTTTGAAGGATCAGATGCAAAGATCTTCAGTATCGATTTCAAGTAATATAGCAGAAGGTGATGAATTGGACACTCAAAAGCAATCTATTAAGTATTTCTATATTGCAAAGGGTTCATGTGCTGAACTTTATACACAATTATTGATTGCAGAAAAAGTAGGATATCTATACCATGAGAAAGCTAATAAAATGAAAAGTGAATGCAAAGAAATTTCTGCTATGCTTAGCAGACTCATTTCTGTTAGAAAAAATCATATTGATCAGAAGTAACCTTGTCAACATCTTGCCTTGGACCCTGTACCATTCACCTCAAACCAATTCAAAATTCAACATTCGAAATTCAAAATTCATCCAACCAAATAAATGAGTAAAACAGAATTACTGAGATTTACAACAGCCGGATCAGTAGATGATGGAAAATCTACTCTTATCGGAAGACTATTATATGATAGTAAGTCCATTTATCAAGATCAATATGAAGCCATTGAGAGGGTAAGTGAAAAGAGAGGGGAAGAAGGTGTCAACCTTGCGTTGCTTACTGATGGGCTTAAGTCGGAACGAGAGCAAGGAATCACGATTGATGTCGCATATCGATATTTCAGTACTCCAAAGCGTAAATTCATAATTGCCGATACTCCTGGGCATATTCAGTATACTAGAAATATGGTTACAGGAGCGAGCACTGCTAATGTGGCGCTTGTTCTGATTGATGCTAGACATGGTGTTGTCGAACAGACGAAACGTCATGCGATTATCGCTTCATTGCTACAAATCCCTCATTTAGTCATATGTATCAATAAGATGGATTTGGTGGATTATAGCCAGGAAGTTTATGAACAAATTCAGGATGATTTTGAAAATTTTGCTGCCAAACTAGATGTTAAGGATGTTCATTTCATTCCGATATCTGCGCTTAAGGGGGATAATGTCGTCAATCGCTCAGCCAATATGGATTGGTATGAAGGGGCTACACTTATGTATTATTTGGAAAATGTTCATATAGCGAGTGACCATAACTTTATTGATCCCAGATTTCCTGTGCAGACTGTTATCAGGCCATATAATGATGAGTTTCATGACTATCGAGGATATGCTGGAAGGGTAGCAGGTGGATCATTCAAAGTAGGTGATTCGATCGTCGCACTGCCCTCTGGATTTTCTTCGGAAATAACCAAAATAGTTGGCCCTTCTGGTGATCAGGATATAGCATTTCCGCCTCAGTCGGTGACATTATTATTAAAAGATGATATAGATGTCAGCAGAGGAGATATGTTGGTAAGAGAAAATAACAAACCTGATGTCGGACAGGATATAGATCTTATGATTTGCTGGTTTGATAATTTGAAGCCGCTGGTGCCAAGAGGAAAGTACAGTATAAAACATACTTCTCAAGATGCAAGATGCATAATAAAAGAAATAAGGTATAAGTTAGATATAAATACATTGAGTAGAAATCAAGAAGATCTGGAGATCAAAATGAATGATATTGCACGTATTAACATTAGGACTACGAAGCCCTTATTTACTGATGCCTATCGCCAAAATAGGGCGACAGGTAGTGTTATTATTATTGATGAAGCCACAAATAATACCGTGGCTGCAGGAATGGTGATTTAACAAATCAAGACCCAAAAACAACTTAATCTGGAAAATTAATGTCAGAAAAGAAAAATATCTTAGTCACAGGAGGAGCTGGATTCATCGGCTCGCATGTAATTCGGAAATTAGTCAATAAGTATCCTGAATACAAAATTGTCAACTTCGATAAATTGACTTATGCAGGGAATTTGGAAAATCTAAAAGATATTGAAGATGCTCCAAATTATGAATTTGTCAGAGGATGCATTACGGATGAGGTATTGGTAGCCAAAATTTTTGAAGAAAAGAATATCAATCATGTTATTCATTTAGCGGCAGAATCCCATGTGGATAGGTCGATAAATGACCCCTTGATATTTGTTAGGACCAACCTTATAGGTACATCAAATCTCTTGCTCTGTGCAAAAAATGCTTGGGCCAATGATTTTGAGGGTAAATTGTTCTATCATGTCAGCACGGATGAGGTGTATGGATCATTAGAAATGGATAACACTTTTTTTACCGAAGAAACGGCTTACGATCCTAGAAGCCCATATTCAGCATCCAAGGCAGGTTCTGATCACATGGTGCGCGCATTCTGGCATACCTACCATTTTCCTGTCGTTATCAGCAATTGCAGTAATAATTATGGACCAAATCAATTTCCAGAAAAATTGATTCCTTTATTCATTAATAATATTGTCAATAACAAATCTTTACCTGTATACGGAAAAGGTGAAAACGTGAGGGATTGGCTCCATGTAAAGGATCATGCAGATGCCATTGATACTATTTTGCACAATGGAAAGAAGGGTGAGACTTATAATATTGGTGGACACAATGAGTGGCAGAATATTGAGTTGGTAAGAATGATGTGTGACACGGTGGATAAAAAATTGAATAGAGAAATTGGCTCATCACAAAAACTCATATCTTTTGTAACTGACAGGGCAGGACATGATTTGCGTTATGCAATAGATGCGAGTAAGATCGATAATGAGTTGGGATGGAGACCAAAGTATACTTTTGAAGAAGGTCTGTCTGAGACAGTTGATTGGTACCTGGAAAATTCAGAATGGCTGAAGAATGTCACTAGTGGGGCTTATCAGGAGTATTATCGGAAAATGTATGCGTAAATAGAAAAATATTTCATCAAGATGCACGGAGAAGTTGCGGAGATAAAAAAGAGAAAAATGGAGAAGATACACATGGTGGATGTGAGGTCGCAATACCTTAGAATAAAAGAGGAAATTGATACTGAAATTCAAAAGGTGATAGATTCTTGTGCATTTATTAATGGTCCAGCGGTGAAGAATTTTGCTGCAGCGCTTGAGAATTATTTGGGAGCAGAGACAGTCGTACCGTGTGCCAATGGGACCGATGCATTGCAAATCGCATTGATGGCTTTGGACCTGAGACCTGGTGATGATGTGATAGTTCCAGCATTTACCTACGTGGCCACTGCCGAAGTGATCGCTCTTTTGCGCCTCAATCCTATAATGGTGGATGTCGATCCCGATAGTTTTAATGTTACTCCTGCTATCATCGAAGAGGCATTGACACCGAATACAAAATGTGTAGTTCCAGTAAGTTTGTTTGGTCAGAACTCTGATTTGGAAGGAATCATGAAATTGGCGGAAAAACATGGCTTCTACGTGATTGAAGATAATGCACAATCAATAGGAAGTGATTTTATCTTTAGAGATGGAAGCAGAAAAAAAGCAGGTACAATAGGCCATATAGGGACCACTTCTTTTTATCCTTCGAAAAATTTGGGAGCCTATGGAGATGGTGGAGCATTATATACAAATGACATTGCCCTAGGCGAAAAAATGAGGATGATCACCAACCATGGACAGACTAAAAAGTATGTGCACGATATGATAGGGTGCAATTCCAGGCTGGACAGCATGCAAGCGGCAATACTGGGAGTGAAATTGAAATACCTGAATGCCTATTGCAGTGCGAGACAAGAAGTAGCAGACCGCTATGATTTGGCTTTTATAAATGTCGAACAATTGGAAATTCCTAAAAGAGTGGAGCATTCTACCCATGTATTTCACCAGTATACCTTGAAGGTGAAAAATGGTCGAAGAAATGAATTGGTAGAGTATTTGGCCGAAAAGAATATTCCTTCGATGATTTATTACCCGATACCATTGTATGATCAGGAAGCTTTTAAGCCTTTTACTGAGGTATCCCATTTGCCCGTAACAAAACAATTATGTGATGAGGTGATTAGTTTGCCGATTCACACAGAATTGAGCCTTGAGCAAATCAATGCTATAACTCAAACGGTGATTTCATTTTTTGAATAATAAGAATTCATATTTCGCGCATGAGTCATCATTTATTGATGAAGGGTGCACCATTGGAGAAGGCACAAAAATCTGGCATTTTTCACACGTAATGAAAGACAGTGTCATAGGTGATAATTGTACCATTGGTCAAAATGTGCTGGTTTCTCCAAAGGTAGTTTTGGGTAATAATGTAAAGGTTCAAAACAACGTAAGCATATACACAGGAGTCATTTGTGAAGATGATGTCTTCTTGGGACCATCCATGGTATTCACGAATGTGATGAACCCACGGAGTGCCATTGTAAGAAAGAATCAATTTCAAAAAACGATTGTAAGAAGGGGAGCTTCGATAGGAGCCAATGCAACCATTATTTGTGGCAATGAGATTGGTGAATATGCCTTTATTGGTGCTGGAGCAGTAGTGACTAAAAATATCCCTGCCTACGCTTTGGTGGTAGGTAATCCTTCAAAACAAATTGGTTGGGTAAGTGAATATGGACACAAATTGGATTTTGATAATAACGGATATGCCGAATGTGAGGAGAGTAAGATGATCTATAGGATTATTGGTAATGAAATTCGAATGGTGAGTAATAAAGATCAAGAATCTTAATGAATAAAAAGTTTGCATTAATTGGTGCTGCTGGCTATATAGCTCCTCGTCATATGAAGGCTATTCAGGAGACGGGAAATCAACTTTTGGCTGCGGTAGATAAAAATGATTCAGTTGGCATAATTGATAATTATTTTCCCGATGCCGCATTTTTTACCGAGTTCGAAAGATTTGACCGACATCTTGAAAAGCTAAAAAGAAAAGAATTAAAAATCAATTTTATCTCGGTTTGTAGTCCAAACTATCTTCATGATGCTCACATCAGATTTGGATTAAGATATGGAGCAGATGTAATTTGTGAAAAACCAACTGTACTAAACCCTTGGAATATAGATGCTTTACAAGATATCGAGGCTGAGACAGGAAGAAAAACAAGTAATATCCTTCAATTGAGATTGCATGAAGGGGTAATTGCATTAAAAAAGAAGATTGAGAATGGTCCAAAGGACAAAGTGTATGATATAGACCTGACGTATATCACTTCAAGAGGTAATTGGTATTTTGCCAGCTGGAAAGGGAATGATGAAAAATCTGGAGGTGTATCTACCAATATTGGAATTCATTTTTTTGATATGTTGGGTTGGATATTTGGTGATATAAAAAACAATATCGTTCATATCCATACGCATGATAGAGCAGCGGGATACCTGGAGTTTGAACAGGCAAGAGTACGGTGGTTTTTAAGTATAAATCCTCAAACGCTTCCGCCAGAATCAAGACAAGCAGGACAGAGGACGCACAGATCTTTATTAATAAATGGAGAGACTGTGGATTTCAGTACTGGATTTTCAGATTTGCATACTAAGAGTTATGCTGATATTTTAGAAGGGAATGGCTTCGATCTTGAAGAATCAAGAAATGCCATTGAAACGGTTTTCAATATCAGACATTCCAGTCCTGTTGGATTGAAAGGTGAATATCATCCTTTATGCAAATTAGAATTAAGTGATCATCCATTCAAAAGATAGAAGTATATAACAATGTCAAAAAGGCAAAATATTTTAGTTCTCGCCCCGCATGTGGATGATGGAGAATTTGGATGTGGAGGTACCATTCACAGATTGATTAGAGAAGGGCATTCAGTGAGATATATTGCATTTTCTGATTGTAAAGATTCTATTCCGGAAGGCTTGGATGTCCAGACCTTGTCACGTGAGATGAATGAAGCTACATCATTATTAGGTATTAATGATAAGGCCTTGTTTGATTTTCCAGTTAGAAAATTCAATTCATTTAGACAGGAAATTCTTGAGATATTGGTGAAAGAGAATAATGAATTTCAACCAGACATTATTTTTACCCCATGTACAAAAGACATTCATCAGGATCACGAAACCCTGACCAATGAGGCTATTCGCGCATTTAAATGTTCGACAATATATGGATATGAGTTGCCATGGAATTTATTGGAACTTCCATCTTCAGCCTTTTACGTATTGGAACATGAAGATGTGGATGCCAAGATAAATGCTATTTTGGCTTATAAATCTCAGCAACATAGAAGTTATTCAAATGAAGAATATATTCGCTCACTCGCTACGACTCGAGGGGTGCGAATCAAGGCACAATTGGCGGAAGCATTTGAGGCCATAAGGATTGTAAACAAGTAAATAATTTAAAAAAAACAAGAGAGTTTGAAAAGAATATTAATAACTGGAGCGGCAGGATTTCTGGGATCACACTTGTCAGACAGATTTATCAAGGAAGGATATGATGTCATAGGAATGGATAATCTAATTACTGGCGATTTGGCCAATATCGAGCATTTATTCTCTCATGAGCGTTTTACTTTTTACCACCATGATGTGAGCAAGTTTGTTCATGTACCTGGTGAGTTGGATTACATTCTTCATTTTGCTTCACCGGCGAGTCCCATCGATTACTTGAAAATGCCAATCCAGACCTTAAAGGTTGGTTCTTTAGGCACACACAATCTATTGGGATTGGCAAGAGTCAAAAATGCAAGAGTACTCATTGCCAGTACGAGCGAAGTATATGGAGATCCCTTGGTCAATCCTCAACCTGAAGAATATTGGGGAAATGTAAATCCGATAGGGCCCAGAGGTGTTTACGATGAGGCGAAAAGGTTTCAGGAAGCGATCACTATGGCTTATCATACCTACCATGGCTTGGAAACACGGATAATTAGAATTTTCAATACGTATGGTCCACGAATGAGGGTGAACGACGGGAGAGCACTGCCAGCGTTTTTCTCTCAGGCCATCGAGAATAAAGACATAACAGTTTTTGGAGACGGAAGTCAGACAAGAGCATTTTGTTACGTAGATGACTTGGTCGAAGGCATATACAGGCTATTGTTGAGTGATTATCATATGCCAGTAAATATTGGTAATCCAGATGAAATTACCATTCTACAAGCAGCCAAGGAGGTTATCGAACTTGTAGAAGGTACTACTTCAAAGATAGTTTTCAAAGGACTGCCAAAGGATGACCCCAAGGTAAGAAGGCCAGATATTACAAAGGCTAAGGAGATCTTGGGATGGAGCCCTAAGGTAGATAGAGCAGAAGGATTGGTGAAAACGTATGAATACTTCAAGAAGAAATTGGGTAAATAATTTGAACGCACTTGGACACCAAGGCCGCAGTACCATATAATCCAATAATTACCCATGATGTGGATCGATATTATAAGTGGAAGGTATTCAAATCTATTTTTGGAGAATCTGGAAGGATACTCAAAGGTCAATCCTCTTGGTCATTAATAGAAGCATGGCGAAGTTTTCTAAATAGAAGGCAAGTTGATCCATTTTCTAATCTACTTGAGATTGCAGAAATGGACAAGGGTATGGGTTTGCAATCGGTATTTTACATTATGACTACTGATGAAAAACATCCCAAGAATATCAATGATTACAGCACTGTTGATCTCAACATTCGAGAGACATTAAAACGGCTGATAGCTACTGGTTCTGAGATTGGATTACATCCTGGTATTCTTACTTTTAATGATGAAAATCGAATGCGGGATCAAAAAGAAAAGCTTGAAGAAGCTGTGGAAAAAGAAGTGGTGAGAAATAGACAGCATTATTTGAAGTTTGAATATCCCACTACCTTTAAAATCCTGGAATCCATTGGCATCGAAAACGACAGTAGCATCCTTGTCGATATTTCAAATGTTGAAGAACAAGCCAAAAGATCTACCTACTTCATGTCTGATGAAGAAGGCCATAAAATGAATATAAGCCAGACACCTCTAGTATTCATGGATACACATCACATGCATTTGAAGGATGATGCAATTCTTAACCTCCTTGAACAAAGTGTAGCACCAGCCAAAAATAATGGAGGAGAGATTATGATTTTGTGGCATAATAATAATGTAAGTAATAATAGAGAATTGGGCCTTTACAAAGAGGCATTGGAGGTAATTAAGGGTGTATGAAATTAAGACACTCTAAAGTGACACAAAATATGTTACATATACCAGGTAGTCTGAAAATAAAAAGTGAAAAAGATTTAGGTCTATGAAAGGAATAATATTAGCAGGTGGATCGGGTACAAGGCTTTATCCCATTACCAAGGCGATCAGCAAACAATTGATGCCGATTTATGACAAGCCTATGATATATTATCCATTGTCAGTATTGATGCTGGCAGGGATCAATGAGATACTTATCATCACGACACCGGAAGACCAGTCAAGTTTCAAAAGATTGCTGGGAGATGGCTCGGAATTGGGGTGTCGGTTTGAGTATGTGGTGCAGGAAGTACCGAACGGCTTGGCGCAAGCATTTGTGTTGGGGGCAGATTTTATAGATGGAGACAAAAGTGCTCTGATACTCGGAGACAATATATTTTATGGATCTGGGCTTTCAGGTTTGGTTCAAGAAAGTGTGAAAATAGAAAACGGAGCACGAGTATTTGCTTATCAGGTAAAAGACCCAGAAAGATACGGTGTAGTAGAGTTTGATGAAGAAGGAAAAGTGCTAAGTCTGGAAGAAAAGCCAGAAAATCCCAAATCAAGATTTGCAGTACCTGGTCTATATTTCTACGATGAAAGGGTATGTGAATTGGCAGCAAACCTTGAGCCTTCCGCACGTGGAGAATATGAGATTACAGATCTGAATCGAAAGTACTTGGAAATGGGACAACTATCCGTTGGTATAATGCAAAGAGGCACTGCGTGGTTGGACACAGGAACATTCGATTCTCTGGCAGATGCTTCAGAATTTGTACGGGTAATCGAAAAACGACAAGATCACAAGATAGGATGCATAGAAGAAGTGGCATTCAGAATGGGATACATAGATAAAGAGCAGCTGAAAAATATTGCAAAACCTCTGGAAAAGAGTGGGTATGGGCAATATTTGAATTCGCTGATATGAATCTGGAATGACGAATGAAGAATTACGAATTTTAAAGTTTTGAGAAAAATATAGATTAAGAAAAATACAAGTAAAATTAGAATGAAAATAGCGATTATTGGTTTGGGATATGTGGGGCTTCCACTGGCGGTTGAATTTGGAAAGAAATACATGACTGTTGGGTTTGACATCAATCAAGCAAGAGTAGATGAGTTGAATAGTGGTAGGGATTCTACACTTGAAGTCAATGATGATGAACTAAAGGAAGTGCTGGCATCTACACAGGATTTTGACAACGATGGGTTGTATATATCAACCAATCCTGAAGATTTGAAGCATAGCAATTTTTACATCATCACTGTGCCAACTCCGACGGATAAAAACAATCGACCAGTATTGACACCTTTGAAAAAAGCGAGTGAAACAATTGGTAAGGTATTGTCCAAAGGAGATTATGTTGTGTATGAATCTACCGTATATCCAGGAGCTACAGAAGAAGAGTGTATTCCCGTCTTGGAAAAGCACTCTGGACTAAAATTTAATGAAGATTTCTTCGTAGGATATAGTCCAGAAAGGATTAACCCAGGGGATAAAAAGCATACAGTAACTAAGATATTAAAGGTCACATCTGGCTCCACTCCAGAAGCAGCCAAGGTGATTGATGATGTGTACAAGTCAGTAATTACAGCAGGTACATATGTTGCAGCATCTTTGAAAGTAGCAGAGGCAGCCAAGGTAATCGAGAATAGTCAGAGAGACATCAATATTGCTTTTGTCAATGAACTTTCCAAAATCTTCAACCTTATGGATATAGATACTTTGGAAGTATTAGAAGCTGCGGGCACCAAATGGAATTTTCTTCCTTTCAGACCAGGTTTGGTAGGTGGACATTGTATAGGAGTAGATCCGTACTACCTCGCACAGAAAGCACAGGAAGTAGGTTATCACCCAGAAATAATATTGGCTGGACGAAGATTGAATGATACAATGGGGCAATATGTCGCAAGTGAAATTGTGAAATTGATGATACAAAAGGATATCAAAATCAAAGGATCCAGAATATTGATGTTGGGAATCACTTTTAAGGAAAATTGCCCGGACATTCGAAATACAAAGGCCATAGATGTATATCATCAATTAAAAGGATTCAGTGCGAATGTAGATTTGCTTGATCCATGGGCAGATATTGATGAGGTCAAGCATGAATATGGCATTGATATAAAAAATGACCATTCGAAAATTTCGGAAAAGTATGATGCGGTTGTATTGACGGTTGCGCACAAAGAATTTTTGGATATGGATGTCCATTCCTTATTGAAGCCAAATGGGATATTGTATGATGTAAAAAGCATTCTGCCAAAGGATACAGTAGATGGGCGATTGTAATTGGTTCCATGTATCTCGAATGTGGTATGAACGTCAGAATAAATCTAATTTGACTTGACTCTTGATCAAATAGAAAATTGGAATGGACGACATGCTATACTCATGTTTTGTCTTTCATGCCTCGTTTTATTTACCCAAAGAATCGAATTGCTTTCACTAGGGGCGATCATTTCTTTTTCGTCTCTGATCCATAGAAATAGCAAGGACCTGAAAAAAATGGTTCCATCAGGTGGATATGCTAACTTAGTTACTGGAATAAGGTTATTACTCTTGATAATAGGTAGCTTTTTATTTTCTACTGTATCAAAAGAGGTGCTTTTTGGAATAATGACTTGTGCGGTATTGTTGGATATTCTCGATGGATTTTTAGCACGAAAATATGGTCACACTTCGATATTTGGTCAGTACTTTGATATGGAAGTGGATGCCTTCTTTGTGCTATTGATGTGCTTTTATTATTTCCAATATCAAGAGATTGGATGGTGGATATTGATTCCTGGCGTATTGAGATATGTATTCAGAATATTTACTTTAATGTTTCCAAAAGAAGGGTATGTTGAGTCCAAGAAAAGTTATGCTGCGATGGTAGCTGGTACATTTTTTACCATTCTTTTGGCTTGTATATTATTCAATTTACCCTATGCCTTATTGATAGGCAGTATAGCCATTATGTTGTCATTTTCTGTTTCAATTATTGAGTATCTAAGATATTGACTATACATTTTTACAATACAGGAGCTCTAGATACCATATCCGGTGGCTATATCTATAATCAGAAGGTGATTAATCATTTGCGTTCTTTTGGACATAGCGTAGAGTATTCCGATGAAGTAAAGAACTTGGGAAATACAAGGAATAATATAATCGACAGCTTGGTACTTAATGAGGCATTTGAATATATCAATACTAATGTAAAAAATGTCGGGCTTATACACCAGGTAGATCGAAATATTGATAGATACAATGATCTTCAACTGATAGTAACAGGAGCATCTGCCAAGATCGATTTGGTAGAAAATTTTGCTGTAAGAGAACAGAATATTCGAATTGTAAGACCAGGAATGGATGAAGATTGGAAGGTGAAAGAGAAATATAGCAGTCAAATAAGAAACCTCTTATGTGTGGCAAATTATCTTGATGGAAAAGGAGTGGATGAATTGATTACTACACTTGGCAATTTGAAAACTTATGATTGGAATTTGAAAGTTGTAGGCAATAAAGAATTTGATCCGCAGTATTTCAATTATATAAAGAAATTGGTGCAGGACATATCGCTGGAGGGTAGAGTTGAATTGATGGGAAGTGTGCAAAGAGAAGAGATCAATGATTTGATGATTAATGCAGATATGTTGGTGAGCTTTTCAAAAAGTGAAACATATGGTATGGCAATTCAGGAAGCCATTCATGCTAGATTGCCCGTGTTGATGTATAAAACTGGTGCATGGAATGAGTTTGAAAAATCAGGACTGGTGACTGTCTTGGAAGAGTATTCTTCGTCAATATTAAATGAAACTCTTAAGGATGTGTTTGAAGCAGGTATAGATACCAATAAATTTGACTCAGAAATAAATATTCCCGTGAGATATTGGAGCACAGTGAGTAAGGAAATTGAAAATATTTTAAAAACTAGTTGATTTCTGTGATATTGACAGTTCAGATCATTGTTATTTTATTGTATATAAGTCTTCTCTTGGAGCTTACTATTTTTCATGTTCCCAGTGTGGCCTCGTCGCTTAATATTTGGAACCCAAATGATGAGTTACTGAACTACTATTCAGAAAAGTATTCTAAGATTTTCACCATGTCAAAATGGAAAAAATTCTGTCTGTTCATTCTTCCATTAGGGGTGATTTATGTGACTTACTTTTTCCCCTCTTTCTTATATTTTGATGCTCCCGTAGATTTGGCATTGATTTTTGTACCGTCATCTCTGGTATTCGTTTTAGGTATAATATTGATGTTGGTAGGAAGGTATATTACCTTTTCGTCTGTGCTTACGATCCGAGATCAAAACGAACAAAAAAAAGATTCTTTCACCCTTCACACAAATGGCAGATTCTCCAAAACCCGAAACCCTGGATTAGTGGGCTTATATATTTTTCTTTTGGGGATTTGGTTTGTCATTCCATCCATTTATTTTTTGATGGGTATTATATTCTACATGTGCTACATGCATTTCAAAGTCCTGATGGAAGAGGATTTTTTGACCAATAGGTTTGGAAAACCTTATGAAGATTATTTCACCAATACAAAAAGATATTTTTGAGATGAGCACTACTGCCAAGCAATCAGATATCGTCGAGTGGTTCGATAATATGTACGCGAGGAGAGGAGAATATTACCTCCGACCGGTAAAGGCTTACTATGTCTTTTTGTCTTTACTCAAGGCTCAGAGCAATGATGAACTCTTGGATGTTGCATGTGGATTAGGAAGGTTGTTGGAAGCAGCCAAAGAATACAATTGCAAACTTAATGGCATTGATATTTCATCGGTGGCAGTAGAGAAGGCCAAGAAGAAACTTCCGGAAGCGAATATATCTGTATCAAATGCGGAAGAGCTGCCGTTTGAAAACGGCAAGTTTGATCTTATTACATGCCTAGGTTCGCTGGAGAGAATGATAGATCTGCCAAAAGTACTTCAAGAATTGTATAGAGTCGGAAAGCAGGATGCCAAGTATTGTTTTTTGGTGAGAAATGCCAATACAGCATCATGGAAATACATCAAGACTGGCCTTGGACTTAAAAATAAAAAAGGAAATCAGGGTGCAA
Source organism: Saprospiraceae bacterium (assembly GCA_965230575.1). Lineage (GTDB taxonomy): Bacteria > Bacteroidota > Bacteroidia > Chitinophagales > Saprospiraceae > CAJXUU01. The sequence goes on along the minus strand of OZ246013.1, from coordinate 1,028,468 downwards.
ATAGCTTGGAGGGATGGACAAAAATATTTGAAGACTCTGGCTACAAAGTTGAAGAAATTTGGCCCGATCAATACCCAATCTTTAAGAGACAAAAGCTAAAAAGTCTGGGATTGCGAAAAATAGATTATAAAACTCCAGTCAAAGCTTCTGCACCCATCGAACATGCAAATGAATTCATTTTTATATTGACCAAGTCGTGAGCGAATTAGTAGTCCAACAAATCTATGATCAACTGTACAGTCTCGAATCGAAGGTCAAAAAAGATCATGTATATCCGATTCACAAGAAGTTGGTATTCGACGGAGAAAACGAAATCAGGGACATCTATGGATGGATGGCAATGAAGCTTGATTTCAAAGATGGAGAAAAAGTGATGGATGCGGGATGTGGAGTTGGTTTTGGAAGTTGCCTAATGGCCAAAGCGCACCATATTGATGTTACAGGAATAAGTTTGAGTGAAAAAGAAGTAGAAAAGGCAAATCAATTTGCAAAGATTTCTGGATTGAGTGAAAGGGTAAATTTTAAGAAACAAAGTTTTGACGAGTTGAGTGAAAATTCATACGACAAAATCATTGCCATAGAATCTATCAAACATTCCCTTAACTTATCGAAGACATTGCAAGTATTTGTGGATGCCCTTGTGCCAGGAGGAACACTGTATATCGTCGAGGATTTTTATAATAAAGAGAAGCTTTCGTCTGATGCTCACGGATACAAGAATGATTGGAATTTGGTAGATGTATTCAGATTGAGTGATTTTTATGAGGTACTTGAAGAAGAGAATACGAGCTATCAAGACCTTACGAAATACATGCCGACTAAGAGCAAGTTTCTTGTCAATTTGAAACTGATGTTTAATAGCCTTTTCAATAATTTGAGAAGTGATAAGGAGATGAACTTGAACAAAATATTCCGAGGAGGATACTATTTGGATCGGATGTACCTGAAAGGAACCATGAAATATGGAGTACTTAAATATGCAAAGTAATGAGCCTTACGTGTCATATTGGATTTCCTAAAACAGGATCTACATATTTGCAAGAGTGCGTATTTCCACAATTGAAAGACATTCATTATATATCCTGGAATGAAGAATTATTGAATACTTTTTATAAAATCATCCATTATGACGATTCGTATTATGACGCCGCGAAATGCATGAAAGTAATACGAGAAAACTCTTTGAATAAGCATAACCTATTTTCATACGAACCCTTAACCGGATATCATCATCATTCCAGATTTAGCAATAGAACCCAAATTGCCAAAAGGCTTAAAGAGCTGGGAGTAATGAAGATAATTATTACAATAAGGAATCAAATTGAAGTTTTGAACTCCTCCTATAAACAATATGTAAAAAATGGAGGAGTAATGAAAATAGACGGGTATTTAGGGCTTCGACCCAAAAAAGAACATAGTATGTTGGACAAGTCTTATTTTGACTACTACTCCATCTATAAAATGTACACCAAGATATTTGGGGACAATAATGTATTGTTGTTGCAATATGAAAATATGAAGTCCCCCACTTATTTGAGTGAACTAAACTCATTTGTAGGCAATACAACAATTGGAGAAATTAAGTCAGATAAAGTAAATGCGTCCTTGTCGGTGAGTAATACTAATCTATTGAGATTAATTAATCATTGCACTTATAGTGTGCATCGACCATCTCAATTAATAACAAAGAAAATTAGCACTTCCAGGTTTTTCAATATTTTGAAAAGATTACCAAATCAAGGAAGTAAGAGTTATTTGACAAAAAAACGTCTAGAACTTGTAGAAGATTATTTTAAAGAAAGTAATCAACAATTGAAAAGTGAGTATAAGATTGACTTACATCCAACTTATCCAGTCTAAGAGCTTTAGAAAAGTGGTTTTTCAAGATATAGATTTGTTATAATGTTTTGGATATCTCTTATAGGAGTTAATATGTTGTTTTTCATTGTGGGTTTCATTCTCAATATTAAAAACCAGCCCAATCCTTTTGCCTTTCTCTTCGAAAGACCCAAATCGTTTAAATCTTACATAAAAGATATTTATTCTAGAGATTCGTCAGACCCATTCAGATTATTATTGGAATATACGATACTGGTGTTGGTGCTGAAGCTCGTAGGAGCTACTAATCATGGCATGATTGTCTTATTGGCATGTACAGCTACGGCGGGATTTATTATTTCGACCTATAGTGCCGTCATGCTATATATTTTTAATCGTGCTCCGGTAATCCAAAGTGACTTAGAATTTATTAAGGTTGGGATGACTATAGCCTACAAAATAAAGTTTTTGATCCTCATTGGATTTGGATTGTTATTAGTAGGTTTATTTAATGCATTCTATGCGCTAACAAATTTTATTTTGAACTTGGATGTAGCTACTATTAGCCTGGCCTTTGGATTGGTTATAGTACTATGCCTTGGAATGTACAATGTAAAAAATTACGGTTATCAACTTTTTCATCAGAGATCGGTTTACTCTTTTTTGATTCATTCCATACGAAATTATTGGAATGGAAATAGGTACAATTTCTTATTAAAGAAGGACAAAGCATTCTTTGAAAAATACAATGTATACAAGAATCTTCAATTAGAGAATAGACCCAATGTGGTCATTTTTTCAATAGAATCATATGGTTCTATTGTATTCAAGGAAAACGAACTTGAAAAATCGATAAGCCGTGTTTTTGAAAAATATAATCAGAAGCTTTCCGAAAAAGGATTCTCGGTATGTTCAGGACTATCGAATCCTCCTCTTTTTGGAGGTGGCTCCTGGCTAAGTTACACATCTTTTATTTTTGGAATGAAGGTGGATGACATGAATCAATACAAGCTTCTATTCAAGAATAATTCTTCTTTCAAATACTATCAATCTCTTCTATCATTTTTAAAATCTCATGGATACAAAAATTATCTCCTTTGTCCTTTGGGTGGAGGATATAATGATAAAGTGGATTGGGAAATGGTAAAGATGAATTTTGATGCCGATGAATTTTTGGACTGGGACAGAATGGAATATCAAGGGAAGAAATATAGATATTTGAAAATGGGATATAGCCCATCTGACCAATATTCAATTTACAAAGCTGATGAAATCATCGAGAATGCGTCTGAAGAGCCGTATTCACTTTTTTTTAGTACACTCAATTCTCATATGCCTTTTCATTCACCTACAAAGGTTGAAGACAGATGGCAAGATTTGAATGAATCAAATGATGATAGGATCATTGATGAGAAATCGAATTCAGATCTCTTGTCAAAATATGATGACGCGATTAATTATCAACTTTCATTTGTTTTGGACTATATAGAAAAGAAAAATTGTGATAATACACTCTATATATTATTTGGAGATCATCAGCCGCCGTTGATTACCAAGAAAGAAATGGGATTTTCGACACCAATCCATGTGCTGAGCAAGAACCAGGATTTTCTGAAAGTATTCAGCAAAATGTCCTTTAACCAGGGGTTTTATCCTGATCAAACCAATGGAAGTTTAATAAATCATGAAGGTTTTTATTCTCTTTTCATGAAAGGATTTAATCATGCATTTGGGAAAGAAAAAGACATAGACCTTCCGTACATGCCAAATGGGGTGCAACTGGGTTAGATATTGAGGGAGAAGATTAAAGAAGTATTATTTACAAAAAATATTTTGGGGTCGGTTTTCTGGTTTTCTTTACTTGGATTTCTTGGGCCTTCTATCAAAATATTTCTACTGCCTTTGTACCTGGTCTATCTCACGCCAGAAGATTATGGAATACTGGCATTGGTCACTATTTTTTCAAGTATAGTGGTCATATTTGCAAACTTTAGATTGGACGGAGCGATTAGGGTATTTTATTTTGATTATAAATCAGGGAGTAAAGAACTTTGGGACTACTTGTCTCAAATTTTTACCATTGTTTTTATGACAGGAATGGTTTTTATGGCCCTTATGGCCGTTGTAGGTCCAGCTTTAATGAAAATGTCATTTGCTTCAAGCAAGGTACTTTTTTATCCTTATGGAATCATAGCATTGGCAAGCGCGATACTCACATCTTTAAACGCAATCTACTACATATACCTTAAAAATGAAGTGAGGCTACGTGAGTATTTCATATACAGTATATCCTACCTCCTGTTATCCATAGGACTGCAATTTTATTTGGTAGTGTTTGAAAGAATGGGAGTCTTGGGTGTTCTCTATGGTGGACTTTTTCCATCTCTGTTAATATTCACAATAATCTGCATAAGGAATACAAGACTTTTTAATTTTAAACTAAGTTTTTCGACCATAGCTCCTTCGTTGAAATTTGCCTTACCACTGGTGCCATTTTCCCTTTTATTCAAATTCGAAAAACAACTGGATAGGTTGGTGTTGGAGCGCTATATGGATCTGGAGACGGTGGGCTTGTATGCACTTCTGGTTGCACTTGTAGGTATGGTTTCCATTCTACTCACTGCGATAGAGAATGGAGTAAGACCTTTTTTGTATCGCTCATTAAAGAAGGGTGGCGAAGAAGCCAAGAAACAAATTAACACTTACTTCAATTTATATATTTTAGTAGGCTTGCTTACTTTGTCTGGAATATTGATGGTGGGATCAAATCTGGATATTATTACTGACAATTATAAATATCTATCAATACGTAAATTTTTTGTTTTGGCCTCATTGGCAGCCATTCCTGTGGTCTTTCTCAGGTACTTGGGTATGATACTAATCTACTATAAAAAGACCAAAGAACTTACTATAGTCACTGTGGGCAAAACCATAGTTATGTTGGCACTTATGCTTTACATGGTTCCAAGATATGGAATCCCTGGAGCGATCGTGGCAGTATCAATATCCTATATATTGAATTCAATCATTTACTATGTTCTTATTCAAAAAATTGGAGCACCATCGATTGGATTGAACAAGGCTTTTTGGTCTATCGTCTTGGTTATCGTATGTATTATTGTTTGTAAGTATGCCATTGTCAATATGTCTATTATGGGGGTTGTACAATTCTTACTTGTAGTGGCAATATTGGCTCCTCTGATATATCCAATCATCAAGGATATTGCCTCTCAAAAATTGATAACGACTAACTGACCTTGAATTTTGCATATCAGATAATGGAATCCAGAATTGATCATAGATGATTAGGATACATGCTTCATATCACAAGTGTTTGACCATGTACTTCATTAAAATAATGGAGAATACCTTGAACAAATCTTTGTTTAAAAAGAAAGATAAGTATCACCATTTCGCAGCGATTGAAGGTGTTTTTTATAATACTTGTAAACAATATTATTTATCATCGACCAATGGTTTTGCAGTCGAATTAGAGCGACTCCCTTCAGATTTCAGGATAACAAGATTTGTAAGAGATCCAAGAGATTTGGTCGTATCAGGATATCACTATCACAAACGCGGTGCAGAACCTTGGTTCCGAATGAAAAATCCTACAAATAAATATTGGGATCCTATAAATGGCAATGTACCAAAGGGCTTGAAAAAGGAACAATCTTACGCAGAATTTTTGTCAGAACTTAGTGTAGAGGATGGATTGATTGCAGAGATTGAATTTAGAAAATTTCATTTAGACTCTTTTCGCAATTGGCCGGAAGACGAAAGAATAAAAGTTTTCAAGTACGAGGATATTTTGGGCAATGAGCTGGATGTATTCGGTCAGATTGCTGATCATCTACAATTTACATCATCACAGAAAAAGACAGTTTTAAGGTACGCCAAAAAGTTTGCTTATGATCCTTCCAAAAGTCAAGGCAAGCATATTAGAAATCCAAAACCAAGTCAGTGGAAAGATCTATTTACCGATAGAGTGGTAGGTATATTCAATGATTCATATTCTGATATCCTTGAGAGGTATGATTATAATTAAATGAGTTGAAAACGAAGATGGAAAAGATGTACAAAGAAGTCGACACTATATTTATAGAATACTTCAATGTTTAGTCAAAAAGTAGAATTGTATAGTTTTAAATTATTAGGGTTTTGAAATATCCTCAATATTTTTGTGCGCATTTGAATGAGGCTAAAATTCTCATAAGCGAGGGAAGAATTAGTGAATTTCCAATACGTTATTCTCGAAGTCAAGGATTTTCGGAATCAAAAGATCCAATAAATGAAGTCTCGGATTTAATTATTTCAAATGGTGAAATCAATGGTCTCGGATTCAACAACAAAAAGAGCCTTTATAGCAATTCGCTTTTTATACATTTTGACGATAATTTAGAATCAGAAATACTCGAAGGAGTTAAACTATTTTGCCCTTTGGTTTTTGCTCCATTGATTTTAAAAGAATCACCATTCATAATTGCTCATATGGCTCAGACCTTGGATGGAAAAATATGCACCAATTCCGGACATTCGAAATGGATTGGGAACGAAGAAAATCTCAAACATGCGCATCGATTGCGGGCAATGGTCGATGGTGTATTAGTCGGAGGCAATACAATAGCCAGGGACTTACCTCGATTAAATGTTAGACACGTCAAAGGCTCAAACCCAGTAAGACTATTGTTGTCTAATACATTTTGTGATTTTGAAAAACTTCCGAATGTTCCTGGCATGCAAACATATTTATTGAGGCGCAAGGGAAATCCAATAGAAAATACTTGTGATTCCATCACCAAGGTAATCTATTATGAAGGCGCATCTGAAAAAGACAAATTGAATGATTTGCTTGGCAAACTAAAACAAAATGGGATTGATTCCATTCTTTTAGAAGGAGGTTCAGGAACAGTTTCCAGTTTTTATAAGGAAAACAAAATAGACTGGCTTCAATTGCACATTGCACCCTTAATTTTTGGTTCTGGAAAATCTTTTATTCAACTTTCTGAGATTAGTGATGTTTCAGAAGGTAGAAAGATGAATAATGTCTTTTATAACAAGGTGGGAGATAGCATCATGATCACAGGAGAATTGAATTGAGGTCGACTATTTACGGTTTGAGTTTATTCTTTTTATTTTTCTGCTTAGCATAATTAATTTTGAAGTCAATTTGAATAATACAAATTCCATAAAAAAACAAGCACAGGCTGATATCCCAACTGATTTTGGACTATTTCAGACCATTGCGTATGCGCTAAACGGAGAAGATCCCATGCCGCATATGGTCCTGATCAACGGCAATACAGACTTTTCTCAAACTGTCAATGTACGTATACATTCAGAGTGCATGACTGGAGATGTTTTTGGCAGTAGAAGATGTGAATGTGGCGAACAATTACATTGGTCCATGGACTATGTGGGTAAGAATGGAGGAATAATTATCTATCTGCGTCAAGAAGGTCGTGGAATTGGTATTATCAATAAACTACATGCTTATGTAAAGCAGGACGAAGGTTTTGATACGGCCGAAGCCAATAAAGAATTAGGATTCGAGTATGATCAAAGAACCTATGAGGATGCAGTAGCCATTCTTGAAGACTTAGGTATCAAAAAAATCAACCTACTTACCAATAATCCAGATAAGATAAAAGGTATTGATAATTGTGTATTGACTGTAGTCGAAAGAATTCCAGTAGAAATACCTCCTAAAAGAGAAAATCTTGATTATCTGAAAACCAAGAAAGACTTTTTTGGACATAAATTAGATCTTCTCTAGCAAACTAGTGATTGCACTTTGGCATATAGATTCAGCTTCATCAAGGTTAATGACTGAAAGTCAAATTCATACTCAGAACAAAGTTTTCAATTCGAAATTTTCTATGATCTCAACCGGTACAGAACGGCTGGTGGCAAGTGGATTGGTCGATAGTACTTTCCAGGAAAACATGAAGGTACCCTATCAAGCTGGTAGTTTTGAATTGCCGATAAAGTATGGATATTCATTGATTGTAGAAGGAGACAATGGCAAACTAGGCCATATCATGCATCCACATCAGAATCAAATCAATGTAGATGAAAACAACATTTTTTGGATAAACAATACTATCCCAGCATCAAGATTTGCCCTCATTAGCAATATTGAGACAGTACTAAACGCCATTTGGGATGCTGAGCCCACACAAAAAGATAAGATTGCCATTTGTGGATTTGGCAATATTGGATCACTCTTGGCCAATACATTACGATCACATTACGCTATAGAAGTGAATATTATAGAGAATGATCCTTGGCGCAAATCAAAAGCAAAAGAACTAGGCTGGAATATTCACGAGGAAGACAATAAATATGATGTCATCTATCATACTACAGCTTCAGAAAAAGGATTGCAATTTTGTCTGGATCACCTGGAATTCGAGGGCAAATTAATTGAACTGAGCTGGTACGGAAACAAGAATGTGAGCTTGAAACTAGGCAAAAACTTTCATTACAATAGATTGAAGATAATTTCATCACAAGTTTCACAGATTCCTACTCATATGCGAAGTATCTATGATTATACATCGAGAAAGGCTCTGGCACTTGAAATATTGCAAGATGACAGCTTTGATAAACTAATTACAAATTACATCCCGTTTGAAAACACTCCATCATTTTTTGAGGATTTGAGAAATGGGAATGTCGAAAATGGCCTTATTTATATAATTGAATATTGAAGAGGAAGTCGGATTTAATTGCTTATTAATACTCAGAAATCAGTTCGCTAATCTTATTCAGATGCAGTAGATCAATTGATCACAAGGACAAAGCAAGTCTTATAAAAACAAACACTTAACCATCCTATATGTACCAAGTTAAAATTAGAAAATCTATCATGATTGCCCATTCATTACCACATCCATTTTTTGGACCCGCACAAAATATGCATGGAGCTACGTATGTAGTGGATGTGATTTTCAAAAGTGAGAATTTGGATGAACACAATGTCGTTATTGATATTGGGAAAGCGCATGATGTAGTCGGGGAAGTTTTAGAACCACTCAAGTATCAAAATTTAGATGACTTGGAGATCTTCAAAGGAAAACTTACAACTACTGAATTCATTGCAAGACATATTCATGATGAGGTGAAAATAAAGCTGGAAGGAGTATTTACAGGCAGAATATCTGTAATTCTTGGAGAGACTCATGATGCGTGGGCAGGTTATGAGGGATAGGACAAATAATGAATTCAAATAAGGTATATTTGCTCAGTCAAAAATTCTATCAGATTGAGCTGATTAGTGTATAGTTATTTTAGTTAAATGAACACACCAACAAACAAAGAAAAGGATCACCAAAAATTAAAATCAATTCTGGTTACAGGAGGTGCGGGATTTATTGGTTCGAACCTGGTAGAAGCACTGTTGAAAGATGAAAGAGTGGATAAAGTCAGAGTTTTGGATAATCTTTCGAATGGATTTTTGCACAACATAGAAGAGTTTTACTCGAATCCCGGATTTGAATTTATAAATGGCGACATTAGAGATTATGACACCTGTTTGAAGGCTTGTGAAGGTATGGACCTTGTAAGTCATCAGGCGGCATTGGGCTCTGTACCAAGATCAATAAAAGATCCGATTACAACAGATCAGGTAAATACAGGCGGCACCTTGAATATGTTTTATGCAGTAAAAGAATCGGATGTAGAGCGGATTGTATTTGCCGCATCTTCTTCTACCTATGGAGATAGCAAGAGCCTTCCAAAAGTTGAAAGTAAGATTGGGAAGCCACTGAGTCCATATGCCATCACGAAATATGTCAACGAATTGTATGCCGATGTTTTTTCCAGAACGTATGCGAACTTTGAGTATATAGGATTGCGGTATTTCAATGTTTTTGGCCCTAAGCAAGATCCTCATGGTGCATATGCTGCTGTGATACCTTTGTTTATGAAAGCAGCTCAAAATGGAATTGCTGCGAAAATCAATGGCGATGGTTCATTTTCTCGGGATTTTACCTATGTGAGCAATGCAGTTCAAGCCAACATGCTATCCCTCTTTACAGAAAGTGATAATGCTATAAATGAAATCTACAACGTGGCTTGTGGAGAAAGAACAACCTTGTCAGAATTGTGGAACATGATTTGTGAAGTACATGGCAAAGAAATACCAGCAGAATATGGTCCGATACGCGAAGGAGATATCGATCACAGCCTCGCGTCTATTGACAAATCATCAAGTAAATTGAATTATAATCCAAAGATTAATGTACGTGATGGTTTAAAATTATTAGCGGATAAAAACAAAGCTTTGAAGCTTTAGAAATTATTATAAATGGAAAGCACAAAAGAAAAAGCGAGTCAATCCATAGAAGAAATATCGTTAAAAGATATTTTACTAAAGATCCATGAGTACGTCCGATATTTTTGGTCAAAAAAGTTATTTTTTGTCATTCCACTCATATTATTTGTGAGCTACTTTGTTTATAAAGCCAAAACAGCTCCCTTTATTTTTACCGCGGAAACCAAATTTTTCCTGGAAGGTGGCAGTAAATCAAATATGGGTGGTCTTGGTGGTTTATTAGGGCAAATTGGAGGAAAAAAGACCAATCCCTATCAGATTATTGAAGTTGCCGAAAGTAAGATTCACTTGTCGGAAGTGCTTTTTGAAAAAATTGGCCCAGATTCAATGTTTATCGCCAATAGAATTCTTAAAACATATGATTTGCCAACCGTATGGTCAGAAGAGAGCAGTGAATATGCTGACTTCAAATTTGAGCACGATTCCATTCCTGCTTTTACATATTTAGAAAATAAGGCGCTTTCGAAACTTTTCAGAATATTGATTGACAATCAGCGTGGTAGTGCATTGTTAAGAACGGGTATTGAAGATGAAAAAGGATACTTTTTTATTAAAGCCAACACCTTGGACCATGACCTTTCTTTACGATTATCAGAAATATCATATGAGAACCTCAAAAATTATTTTGAAGTTAAGACAAGGGAAAAATTGAAGATTACCAGGGACGTATTGAAGGTTAAAAGTGATTCAATAAAATCTCTTCTAGATTCAAAAATTGCTCAACTTGCAGATTATAAAGATCGAAACAAATCATTAATTAGTAATCGAGAACAAGTTCGTGAAGTTATTTTGGAAAGCGAGGTTAAAGGTCTGAATTCAGCTTACATTGAAGTGTTGCAATCGTATGAAATGGCGGACTACAAATACATGGATCAAAGTAGCTATTTTATGCTGATCGACAAGCCTATGCGACCCTTGGGAGTATTTTTTGCCAATTGGAAACTTGAGGCTATAAAAGGTGCAATTTTGTCTTTCATTTTAGTTTTCGGATTTCTATTTGTTCAGAAGGTGTATAGAGATATTTTGAATTCATAATACTGCCTTCTTATTCATTCTCTAGAAAAAAATATGCACAATACATTTATAATCGCCGAAGTAGCACAGGCTCATGACGGCAGCTTAGGGATATTGCATTCCTATATCGATGCACTAAAGGAAACTGGTGTAGATGCTGTGAAATTTCAAGTTCATATTGCAGAAGCTGAGAGCAGTATACACGAACCCTTCCGAATTAATTTCAGCTACGAAGACAAGACCAGATATGACTATTGGAATCGGATGGAGTTCTCCGAAGAACAGTGGGTAGCAATAAAAGATCATTGTGATGAAGTAAGTTTAGAATTTATGGCATCACCATTTTCACAAGCTGCAATCGATTTATTGGAAAGAATTGGTATAAAAAGATACAAGATAGGGTCGGGAGAAGTTTCTAATTATTTGATGTTGGAAAAGATTTGCAAGACTGGAAAACCAATAATATTGTCATCTGGTATGAGCAGTTTTGATGAATTGGATGCAGCTGTCGCATTTATTGAAGAGCGCAAAAATGACCTTTCGATTCTTCAATGCACCACATCATATCCTACCCCGCACGAACGTCTGGGATTAAATGTCATTACTGAGTTGAAAAATAGATATCCTCAACATAAAATTGGCCTTTCAGAGCATACGGGAGAAATATTTGCGGGAATAGCAGCAGCTTCACTAGGTGCTGAGATATTGGAATTTCATGCTGTTTTTGACAAAAGAATGTTTGGACCTGATGCCAGTTCGAGCCTTACCATTGATCAAATTTCCGAGATGGTCAAAGGCGTACGAGCCATAGAGCTTGCGCAGAACAATCCAATTGATAAAAACGACCTGGAACCCTATTCAAACCTTAAAGCAATTTTCGAAAAATCACTTGCCGTTAATAGTGATTTGCCCGAGGGACATGTTATTACCTTCGAAGATTTGGAAGCAAAGAAGCCCGCCAATATGGGAATATCAGCTAAATTTTACAAATCAATAATCGGAAAGAAACTTATTAAAAATCTCTCTAAGTGGGATTTCATTCAAGAATCAGATATTCATGAATAAACGTAAAATCTGTGTTGTAGTCACTGCTAGACCATCGTATAGCAGAATAAAAACAGCCATTAAAGGGATTCAAGATCATCCTGAGCTGGAATTATCCCTGGTGGTAGCGGCTTCAGCACTATTGGACCGATATGGTACTGCTGTAAAATATATGGAAGCGGATGGATTTCCTATTGATGCCAGAGTATTCAATGTATTGGAAGGTGAAAATCTAACTTCGCAAGCCAAGACAACTGGTTTGGGAATATTGGAACTTTCATCGGTTTTCGAAAGATTGAAACCTGATGCTGTGGTGACGGTGGCAGACAGATTCGAGACCATGTCGACAGCTATTGCGGCTTCATACATGAATATACCATTGATTCATATTCAGGGCGGAGAAGTAACTGGCAACATTGACGAAAAAGTAAGACATGCCATTACCAAATTGGCGGATTTACACCTTGTGGCATCCGAAAATGCAAAAGAAAGAGTAATTCGAATGGGAGAAAATCCAGCAATGGTATTCAATACAGGATGCCCTTCGATAGACCTCGCTGAAGAAATTCTCCAAAAACCCCAAATTGATTTCAATTTATTGGAGAGATACGGAGGTGTAGGCACTATCAACGGATGGGAAGATGGATATTTGGTGGTACTCCAACATCCAGTAACTACAGAATATAAAGAAAGCCAAAAGCATATCGAAGAAACACTGAGCGCCATTTATGAATTGAAGATGCCAACCTTTTGGTTCTGGCCAAATGTAGATGCCGGGTCCGATGGTACTAGTAAAGGAATCCGTGTATTCAGAGAGCATCATAATATCGACCATATTCACTTTTTCAAAAATATGGAAGGTCGGGATTTTCTCAAGTTGTTGTATAATTCCAAGGCTCTAATTGGAAATAGTTCGGTGGGAATCCGAGAGTGCTCATATATGGGAGTGCCTGTTGTAAATATCGGGACAAGGCAAAATGGTAGAGACCGAGGGGCTAATGTCATTGATGTATCCTACAATAAGTCAGACATAATGGAAGCGATTCGAAATTCGATTAAAAAAGAGAGAATTAAGGATTATACCTATGGTGGAGGAAATGCAGGGACTGAAATTGCAAATGTGATCGCCAATACCAAAATAGATTTCAAAAAGATAATAAGTTATTAGTCAATTGATGAGACTTCATATTGCGGAGGTTGAGGACTTTTCAAAAGAAGTTTATGACTTGATGGATCGAAGTTTTGATTTGACTTCTGGTCCTGTTATTGATTTGAAGTCGCTTCTGGAAGAGGTTGATATATTTTGGTTTCGACTGGGATATAAATTGGATTCGGAAGTGCTTACCGAGTCGACCAAGTGCAAAGTTTTGGCTACACCAGTAACTGGAATTGATCATATTGATGAGGACTTGTGCAAACGTCTCGGAATAAAGATTATTTGTCTGAGAGGTGAATCCGAGTTTTTAAAAGAAGTAAGGGCCACCGCCGAACATTGCATCCTTCTTACCATGATGGTAATGCGAAATGCTTACATGGCTGTGGTTCATACCAATTCTGGATTGTGGAATAGAGACCTTTTTAGGGGAAATGAAATCTACAAAAAGCGAGTTGGAATAATTGGACTTGGAAGGTTAGGGGCGATAGTGGCAGCATACTTCAAGGCAATGGGGTGTGAAATTTTCTTTTATGATACCAGAGATGTAGAATATGACGAAGCGTACACAAAATGCCATAGTGCCATTGAAGTGGTATCAAAATCAGAAATAATTAGCCTTCATATTCCTTACAATCAGGCCAATCACCACATCTATGGAGAGGACTTCTTTGCCGCTTTTCAGGGAAATCAATGGTTGATCAATACGGCTAGGGGAGGAATCATTGAAGAGGAATACCTTTTGAAAGCCTTGATTGAAAAACGATTGCTCGGCGCCGCTCTCGATGTACTGGAAGGAGAACCTAATGTTGGGGAAAATCCATTGATACAATATTCTACGGAAAATGAAAACTTGATTATAACTCCTCACATTGGAGGGAATACCTTCGAGTCTTTCGAAAAAACAGAACATTTCATAGCAAGTAAAATACTTGAGACTGTTCAATTAAAAGCATCTAAAAGTTGAGTAATAAAAGAGTACTGACTATTGTACCAGCACGGGGTGGATCGAAGAGAATTCCTGGCAAAAATAAGAAGAGTCTATTGGGAAAAGAGCTAATTAGGTATTCGATCGAATCAGCCTTGGAATCTGAAGAGACGGATATAGTCTTGGTGAGTACGGATGATGATGATATTCTGAAAATCGCTTCTACATATCCCAAGGTCATAAGCTTGAAGCGTCCTGCTGAAATTTCAGATGATTTTGCTCCAGCCATCACCTATGTGCACCATGCATTGAATGAATTGGACGAAGAATTTGACTATGTTGCTATAGTTCAACCTACTTCTCCATTCACCAATGGAGCTGATATAGATGCGACCATTAGGCTTTTATATGATTCGAGCGCTGATAGCAGTGTATCTGTAATGAAGCTCGATCATGCCATCCATCCTGTAAAGCTTAAGACTAAAAAAGGAGATGAATTGCTTCCTTACCTGGAAGATGAAAATGGCAGGATGGCGGCCCATGAACTTACAGAGTTGTTTGTTCGCAACGGCTCTGTCTATGTGAGCAAATTAGCAACCATAAAAAGCGGAACAATCATAGGTAATGTATGCCTGGGATATGAAATGCCTCGAGAACGATCAATTGATATCAACGATCCAATTGATTTTGAATTTGCAGAATTTATGATAAGAAAAAATGGATAGTAAAACCGAAGGAAGTTACGAAGGTTGGAATGAAATATGGACGGACCAATCGTCCGAGAATATTTTGAATCCCATGTATACGGAGGAAAGCCCAGAAAATATTTATCAATTTTGGCAAAAAGCATATGCCTTGGATTTGATAAAATTGGTCAAGGAAAAATCATTTAATTCATTCTGTGAATTGGGATCAGGAAGAGGAACAACAACAATGTACTTGGCGAAGGAAGGATATAAAGATTTGACGATGGTGGATCTTGCTGAACAAGGATTTAATGTAGCAAAGTACAGTTTTGATCATTATAATTTGCACCAACCTACGATGATATTGGAGAATGTCGAGAACACTAGCTTGGAGGACAATCGTTTTGATTGTGTTTATAATATTGGACTTCTCGAGCACTTTGACAACCCTTCTCCTACTTTGGAAGAATCGCATAGAATATTGAAAGATGGTGGTATGATTTTCATGCCAATCGTACCTATTCAACCAATCTATAAATCTTTTTTCCAACTACTTCTTTTCAATCCACTTATACTGGCTAAAATCCTGGGAAAGCAGATACTCGGCAAAAAAGTAAGAGAGAAAAGTATCAACAGAACCGATTACGGAATTAGTTATTATAGAGAGGCATGTGAGAAGATCGGATTCAAGAATATTACTTGCATTCCATACAATCCATATTTCAAGACCAACAGTGATGGCTGGTTCATGGATAATATTACTTTTCCAATGTATAAATGGCATTACAATACTTTCAAAAAAGGAAAAGCAAATAGCCTAAAGACAAGTAATTTGTTCGATGTCTGTATACTTTTGACGGCATCCAAGTAATGAGGATAGATATAGCATATATAGTTTCTCATGGTTTTGCTGCAAGGATGGTAATGCAGACTAATTTATTGGGTCGTTTGGTAAAGAAAGGGGCAAGTGTCGCTTTAATTGCTCCAGACAAGGAAGATGAAAATCTTAAGAAGTATTGTAGTGAAAACAATATTATTCTTCGACAATTCAGTCCACAATCCAATTTTTGGAATAGCAATTACGCCCAGGCAAGAATGTATCTTCTGGAAAATATAAAGAAAAATCCAGCGCTTTATGAAAAATACATTTATGCCCTAAGATCAAGTTCTAAAGGATCGTTATTGACAAAACTAAAACCGCGACTCTTAAAATTAGCGCATGACCTTAAAGAGGTTTTCCCTTTTATCAAAAGCATCTTTAAGAAAAGAGAATTGAAAATGTTGAAGTCCAAAGAGGCAGCAAACCTTATCAATGATCTCAATCCAAGGCTTCTTGTTTCTACTTATCCAGTCAACTATTCGGAATCGATGCTATTGATGGCTGCCGAGGAAAATAATGTGAAGAGAATAATTCATTTATTGAGTTGGGATAATATTAGTTGTAAAGGACACTTCCCGCAATTGGCCGACGAATACATTGCATGGGGTCCAATCATGAAGGAAGAATTGATGTCTTATTACAATATTCCAGAATCGCATATCCATGTCTGTGGAGTGCCACATTTTGATGTACATCTGGAAAGTAAACGCAATGCAAATTCTGAAATACACCTGCAAGCTTTAGGTCTTGAACCTAATAAACCGTATTTATTCTTTGGAATGAGTTCTCCAAGGTTTGCCCCATACGAAATAGATATTGTAGAGCATTTGGCCGAGAAAGTAAGAGAAGGAGCATTGGGGAAGGATATGCAATTGATTGTTCGTCCTCATCCGCAAAATGTACAGGGACAAATGGCAGATATGTCCTGGTTGCCAAGATTGGAAGCACTTCATCAGGGCAGCGTTGCCGTTGACTTCCCTAATTTATCTGTGAGCAAAATGCCATGGAGCATGCAAGAGCATGATATGATCAGGCTTTCCCATCTTCTTGCCGATTGTGAGGTGAGCCTAAATTCTGGGAGCACGCTTTCGATCGATTCCTTGATGTGTGGTAAGCCGGTAATCCTTACATCTTTTGATGCCGACAAAAAATTGGAATATTGGGAATCTGCTCGAAGGTTGATTGATTACAATCACCTTAAGAAGTTAGTCAGTCTTGGAGGAATTAGTGTGACTAAATCTCTGGACGAAATGAAAGAAGAAATTTTGGAATATACCCGTGATTCGGAATATAAACTGAAAGAAAGAGAATATACAATTCAACAACAATGCAACAATTATAGCCACCCCGCTACTGAAAACATTGTTAATACTTTTTTATCCATTTTGAATTAAATGATCAAATTATGAGTAGAGTAGACACTTTATTGTCGAGAATACCATTGCTCAATATATTGAGTTCAAAAAAAATGATTCGCAACAGCCTCATCAATAAGATGGGTGCACAGCCGTTTAGAATTTGGCTGGCAGAAAAGAGGTATCAGACAAGATCTCGGTATCTGGATGATGATATTCGGCCATATATTGAGCAATTGAATGAAGAAGGAATAATAGTAATTCCTGATTTTTTGCCCGCCGATATTTTCGCTCAATTGGAAGAAGAATGCAATCATGCACTTGAAAATATTGAATTGTCAAGAGTTCGACAAGATGGTCCTAATCAATACACCAATATCAATCATACGAAGTTGGAGTCTTATAAAACCATCATGCAAGTGTTGGAACATGAGAAAATCGAACGCCTATTTACAGCGGCAGAAAGGAGACGGGTTGAATTGAAGAAAATTACCAGACTTTTGTCCTGTCTGGTCCAAGGTGAAGATAATGGAACATTGGATCCAGAAACCGCATTGCATGAGGACACTTTTTTTAATACGCATAAGGCGTGGTTGTATTTGACAGATGTAGATTATCAGAATGCACCTTTCGTATATGTAAAAGGATCTAATAAGCATGACAAAACGGATCGGTACAAAAAATCATATAAGTACAGTTTGGAAAATAAAAATGTTCATTCAAGAAGGATTTCAGAGGATGAACTAACGGAATTAAATTTGAAAGAAACGCATTTTACCGCTAAGAAAAACACCTTTGTTTTAGCCAATACTTTAGGTTTTCACAGAAGGCTGAGAGGTGAAGCTGGAAACAAGAGGATTGCCCTTGCTTATAGCGCCAGATATAATCCGTTTTTATAATTGAAGTCTGCGATATATTCTGTTAGCAACTTTGCTACCAAATTAACATTATATCCAATTGGGTTTATTGCTTCGATTTGGATATCACGATATCTAGGAGCAGAAGATAAAGGAGTATATGCCTACATAGTAATCCTCACCTCTTTTTTCATCCCGATATTTTCACTGGGCATTGGAGGTGGATTGATTTATTTTATAAGCAATAAGGAGTATGAAATAAATCAAGTTTGGTTGACAACGATATTGCTAGGCCTGTTTGTTGGCCTATTCAATACAATGCTCTTAATATGTTTATGGAATTTCAATTTGCTTGGAGAGAGTGCAGGGCAATTTGATTTTTACCACATTGCTATTGTTGGGATGATACTTGTATTTAATAGCGTATACTTTTTTCTAACCAGAATCGGTTTTGGAGGCTCGGTTTTTCATTCGCTCAATCTTTTTGAAATCCTCAAAAGTATTATGAATCCAGTGTTCATGATCTTATTGGTTTATGTTTTAGCACTGAGAATTGATGGAGTACTTTATAGTTTACTCATTATGAACGTCGTACTTGCACTAGGATTTGCAACTCGATTGTACTTAAAATTCAAGCCTCAAATGTCTTTCTCATTTGACTTCATAAAGAAGAGTTTTATATACGGTCTCAAAGGCTGGTTTGGAGATATGGCCGTAAGGGCCAATGTTCGATTGGATCAGCTCATTTTGGGTGGAATCGTTTCGGCAAAATCATTGGGTATATACTCTGTAGGTGTGACATTGTCCGAATTGCTTTGGATAATCCCGGATAGTATTGGACCAGTTCTTTTCAATAGGATTGCAGCTGAAAAAGATATTCAAATCAAAACCAGATTGACAGAAAGAATACATCGTATATTATTTATACTTTCTGCTATCATTTCAATCTTTTGGGTATTGACATGTTTCTATATCATAATTCCTTTTGGCTATGGTGCAGAATTTTCAGGTAGCCTACTGCCGATGATGATATTGGTGCCAGGGGCCTTACTGTATATCCCTGCAAAAATGACGACTAAGTTATTGTCAGGTACGGGAAGGATTTTAGATACCTCAAAAGCAACAGTGGCAGGATCTGCGATTAGTATCTTGCTTTATTTTATTCTCATTCCAAAATTTGAAATTATTGGAGCCGCAATAGCTTCGACAATAGGCTATTTATTCGTATCAATATTTTGTACCTACTTTGCCAATCTCCGTTATGGACTAAAGGTATTCAATCTTTTCATTCCAAATACTTCGGATTATTACTGGATGAAGGATCAAATATTGGCACTCAAAAATCGAAAGTAAGTGAAAGCTACGTTGCAAAAATATTTCCCTTGGGTCATTAAAATGTACTACTTTCTTAAGTTGATGACTCAGCAAAAGAAGTTGGTTCCAAATAGAATCAAACTCAATTATTCATCAAATATTTTATTCGCAGATCCTTTTGAGAAAAGAGGAATGGCCCTATTAAGAAATAAAGGAAATGGTCAACCTTTCATAAAAAAGTATTGGCGAACTGCTTTGCACCTTTTTAATCCAGAAGTGGTGCTTGATGTTGGAGCCAATTATGGAGAAGTATTCTTGGATGCGAAATATCCAGAATCCATAAAGCAAATCATAGCTGTAGAAGCCAACCCTTTTTTGCATAATTATTTGTGCAAATCAAAAGAACAGCATCCCCAAAAAGAGAAGATTACGATCCTCAATGGCCTGGCAGGAGAAAACGCTATAGAAAAAGTAAGTTTTTACATTGATAAAGCCTCTTCGGGCAGATCCACAGCACTGAAAAATAATTTTGTCCAAAAATCACACAAAGTGACGGTGAGTTCTTATCGAATGGACGAATTAATCCTCAAGCAAAATCCAGCTTTGAAGGCTTTGGTATTTAAGGTCGATGTAGAAGGTTTCGAACCCTTTGTGCTGAAAGGAATGACAGGCCTGTTTAATGATCAAATAGATATAATTGGATGCATTGAATTCAATATGACATCCCTTCAAAAAAATGATATCGACGTCCAGGACTATCTCAACCTATTGAACGCCAGATTCAATCCCCTCATCTTGAAGAAAGATGGAACCTTGGCCCAAGTAGATCGACTGAGCACCGAGGTATTAACCCAGCACTTGGATAATAATCATATCGAAGGTGACATCTTACTTTTTACAAATAAAGATCACCTGGAAGCATTTAAGTCAGGCTTTATTAATGGATAATTGTACTTCAAGCTCTAAAGAGTTCATAAGCCTTGAAGTAAAAGGACATTTTGTACAATAATTACATGTCAACGAGTCTATTTATTCTCACTTTGATTGTCAATAAAAAAATTAGTATTTGCAGAATCGCATGAAAGGTAAGATTTTATTAGTGAGCTGGACGCTTCATCCCTGGCCCACAGGATCATCTGTAATAATAAATAATATTGCATCCCAATTTACACAGGATGAAATGGTATTGATGGGAGAAGAATTTAATGAACCCGAATCTTCACCCTGGCCTAAAGAATACCCTAAGATACACTATGTCAACCCCAACATCAATGTTTTTGGCAAGGGGCAAACACTTTTTAGGTGGATGAAGGTCAAAGCCGTAATAAATCAAATCATCAAGATTGTCAAACAAGAAAATGCAAACAAAATACTTTGTGTATATCCTGATGATTTTTACCTATATGCATCTTATGTTGCCAGTAAAAAATTAAATATCCCTCTTTTTACCTGGTTTCATAATACATACTATGATAATGTTACGGGGTACAGAAAGACATTTGCAAAATGGTTGCAGCCGAAAGTTTTTAAGCATGCGGTTAAAAATTTTGTAATGAGTGAAGGGATGCATGAATATTTTAGGAAATCCTACCCTTCATTTTCGTTTGAGACTTTGGTGCATGGTTTTCCATTACCTACTTTACCACAACCTGAGGTATCGACAAAGGCAGGAAAAACCAGAAAGTTTTTATTTACAGGAAACCTCAATGAATCCTGTAGAGAGGCATCTGTAAGACTATTGAAAACCATATTATCCAAACCAGAATATGAAGTTGATGCATATACTGGAACTACAGATAAAATGTTTGAAGGACTCGGAATAAATGGAGAAAACTTCAAAGTAAAAGGATTCATTCCGCTGGAGGAGTTGTATCTAAAACAGCAGGAATATGATATCCTGTTGCTGCCGCATGGATTTGATGGAATGAGAACTCAAGTGGAGTACGATACTATTTTTCCGACCCGGACTATTCCGTACTTGATAAGTAGAAGACCGATACTGGCACATAGTCCCAAAGGCGCATTTCTTACACGGTTTTTGGAGGAGAATGAGTGTGCTTTGAATATTTCAACCAAGTCAGAAGATGATATTTTGGAAGGGATAGAGAGATTATTGACGGATGGAGATTTGATTGATAGGCTGGTCGAAAATGCACTCAAGACAAGTAAGATTTTCAGAATTAAGGATGTCGTTGATACATTAAAAAAGTCAATTGAAAGTTAAATTATCCACCATATCAAACCTTTGTTTGCTTTTGCTTTCATTGATAATCTTCTGCAATTTGAATGGGATTATTACCCTTTTATTTGGTATTACGGCTCCATTGTCAATTCTGATATTAATATTTAGCTTGACCATAATTGCTATAAATTACATCAGTCCCGAGCCTATCAGGGTTGATAATAATTTGGTATTTATAATAGTCATATTCTTTTTATACCTCACAATATCAACATGTTCATTGCTGTGGGATTCAAGCATGCTGAGTGAAAGAACATCCATTGTAGAGTTGTACAGAAGTTATTTGTCAAGCCTTATTATAATCAGTGCGTTTTATTTTGGAATTGGGACTTATTATAAATCAAGCAAAAAAATATTTAGCACTTCATTTTTTACCCCATTTTTCGTAGTGACTCTTTTATTTGTTTTGTTTGGTGGGGAGATTGGGATTTATGAAAATATCGTTGGTAAGCATCAAGCATTTGGAGAAGAAAGGAGTTCTGGATTATTTGGTAATCCAAATGAAGCGGGAGTATTTGCTAATTATGCACTTGTAATCTTCTTGGCTTCGTTTGCATCTTCTAAACATAGATTGTTCTATTTAGGATTATGTGTATTGGCCTTTGCCGCTGCAGTAGTATCTTTCTCAAAAGCAGCATTGATAATATCGGTATTGATTATTTTATTCTTTCTATTTCGTTCAATAGCGTGGTTCAAATTTAATTCTAAAGGCCTAAATCGATACTTATTCTTGACACTCTTTTTGATTTTTAGCAGTGTGTTTTATATCGTGGTTAACTTCTCTGGCTTTTATGAAAATTTGACTCGAAATCAAAAAATAAGAGTTGTTGGAACACTGGCACTAATGAAAGGTGAAATCAATCAATATACAACATCGAGTAGGACTATTGTTTATGAGCATGGTTGGAGTCTGATTAAAAAACGACCAATAATTGGTAATGGGTTTGGTAGCTTTCATAGGTTCAATTCTGGGAAGGCGCGTTTCGGAGTACACAATACATTTCTTTTAATAATTGGAGAATCAGGTTTTCTTCCCCTTTTACTCTTTCTAATCTTTTTTATGACATTGTTTTTCAAAGGAATGCTATTGGATCACTTGGGGATAGGCTTTTTCATATCGGGTATTGTAATCGTTTTTTTGGCCAATATGTGTGGTACTGGTCATCACGCACTTGACGAACGAACATCAAATGCCCTAATCGGTATAATAATAGGAATCCTGTACAGAATCCGAACAAATTGAAGTTTTTGAATCACTTAAAAATCTTTTTCAAGGTTGACTATAAGTTAAAGAAGTAGAGTTGCAGAAGTAGTGGAAAGTAATCAAAAAAAAGTAAAATCAATTTTATTCATTATCCAACATTTGTACAATGGGGGAAGTGAAGCTACTATTGCAAAGTTGTCTCTGGAATTTTCAAAACATTTTGATGTTCATATTGCTACTTTTTTTTCACCTGTTGATTTTCCACATTCATTCGATTATAAGGGAAAGCTTCATTGCTTGAAGGAAGAGAAAAATACTTTTCTGCCAATCAAAATATTGAGACGCTCCAGATTTATCAAAAAAATTGTTGCTGATCAAAAAATAGATGTTGTAATCAGTTTTTTATTTAATGCCGACCTCATCAATGCCTTAACCAGTTCGAGGAATCATACCTCTATAGTTGGTATTAGGACATCAGCAAATATGTTGATTCATTCAAAATTAAAAGCTTTTTTGTATCGGTACATATTTAAAAAAGTGGATAAAATCTTGGTTCAGAATAAAGAAAATAAAAATATTCTCGATCATTATTTACACAACTCCTTGAATGAAAAGATTGAGGTCATACCTAATATGTTTGATGTAGAAGGCATTATCAATCGCTCGAATGAAAACATTGCTTTTAAAAATAGCAACGGTGTGTTGCTTTCTACATTGGGAAGGTATTCAGAAGCCAAAGGCCATCGACATTTGATACGGATATTAGCCGCAATTAAAAAAGAGGAAGACAAGAATTATAAGCTCATAATCATAGGAGATGGACCATTAAAGAACAATTATATATCACTCGGTTCATCTTTGGGATTAGACGTAGTAGAATGCAGTGAAGATGAAGTTCACTTGAATCAGGGTGATGTATTCTTGATCGGCTTCAGGTCCAATCCTTTTAAATATATTGCAAAGTCGGATTTATTTGTTTTTACTTCCTACTACGAAGGTTCACCAAATGCATTGGCCGAAGCCATGATTGTCGGCACACCAGTCATAAGCTCAAAGTGTAAAGTCGGTCCAGCGGATTTGTTAGAATCCAAAAATGAGGATTTGCCAGAAGATACAGCCTATGGTACTTTGATGCCTGTACTTACACCCGAATGTTTGGAGCATGATGAATTATCTGCGGCGGAAAAAACCTGGAAATCTCAATTGCAGAATTGGGATTTGAAGACGGATGTACTAAAGGAGAAAGCGAAAAACGCACAAAGTAGAATGAAGGATTATGACAGTAAAATAATCATTCAGGAGTGGATAGATGTTATTTCTAAAGCAAGTGCGAATGCCAATTAAAAATACTTCAATGACAATTTTTTACAATTATAATTATGCAGGATAATATCAAGATTCTGATTACGGGAGGATGTGGATTTGTTGGGTCTAATCTGGCGATTAAATTAAAAAATGAATACCCAAACTATACCATCAAATGTCTGGACAATCTAAAAAGAAGAGGATCAGAATTGAGCCTTTCCAGATTGAAAGAAGCTGGCGCGGAGTTTATTCATGGTGATATTCGCAGGAAATCAGATATTGAAAAAGCAGGTGAGTTTGACGTCATTATTGAGGCAGCCGCTGAGCCTTCGGTACTTGCTGGAATCAATGAAAGTACTGATTATGTGATTGACACCAATTTGAATGGAACGATCAATTGTCTGAATGTCGCAAAATCTTACAACGCGTCATTTATTTTTCTTTCAACTAGTCGTGTTTACCCCATTCCCACGATCGAACAAGCCGATTATTTGGAACAGGATACAAGATTTGCTTTTGATCGTAACGATCAGCTTATGGGCATATCAGAAAATGGTATTTCCGAATCACTTGACTTGAAAGGATATCGATCGCTATATGGGGCTACGAAACTTTGTAGCGAACTCATGATACAGGAATACAACAGCTTATTCAATCTTAAGACTGTGATCAACAGGTGCGGAGTTATCACTGGGCCTCATCAAATGGGTAAGGTAGATCAGGGCGTAGTTGTGCTTTGGGCAGCAAGGCATTTTTGGAAAAAGGATTTGAGTTACATTGGCTATGGAGGAGAAGGAAAGCAGGTACGAGATATTCTTCATATCCAAGACCTTTTTAGATTGGTGGATTGGCAAATTCATAATATCGACAAGGTCAATTCTGAAACGTATAATGTCGGAGGTGGACTCGGATGTAGTGTGTCATTGAAAGAATTGACGGCCCTATGTGAAAAACACACAACAAATAAAATTAATATTTCAAAGGTGTCAGAAACAAGGGTAGCAGATCTGAGGCTATACATTACTGACAATTCAAAGGTTAGCAAGGCTACGGGTTGGAAACCAGAGATTACACCTGATGAAATAATAAAAGAGATAGTTGAATGGATTCGTGAAGAAGAATCAATTTTAAAACCAATATTATATTAAATACTAAATATGAAAATTGCATTAATTACAGGATCAGCAGGACTTATTGGAAGTGAATCCGTAAGTTTTATGGCTGATAAATTTGACAAGATCATTGGAATAGATAATGACCAACGCGCTTATTTTTTTGGCGAAAATGCTTCTACCAATTGGAATCTTGAAAGAATTAAGAATAAGTATGATAACTATGAGCACTATTCGGTAGATATTCGAAATAATAATGAGCTTGAAGTAATATTCAAAAAGTACGGCAGTGACATTTCCTTACTCATTCATACTGCAGCTCAACCGAGTCATGACTGGGCTGCCAATGAACCACTCACCGATTTTACGGTCAATGCCAACGGAACTATCAATCTTCTGGAAATGACCAGACTACACTGCCCGGAAGCAGTATTTATTTTCACTTCTACAAACAAGGTCTATGGTGATACACCCAATAGATTGCCTTTGGTAGAATTGGAAAACAGATGGGAAATCAGTGAAGATCATAAGTACTTCGAACATGGTATTGATGAGTTGATGAGTATAGATCATTGCAAACACTCACTATTTGGTGCCAGTAAGGTGGCTGCAGATATCTTGTGCCAGGAATATGGCCAATACTTTGATATGAATGTGGGAGTGTTTAGAGGAGGTTGTCTTACTGGTCCTCAACATTCAGGAACACAGCTTCATGGGTTTTTGTCGTACTTGATGAAATGCGCCATTACAGGCGATCACTATACCATATTTGGGTATGAGGGCAAACAGGTTCGAGACAATATTCACAGTTGGGACTTGGTCAATATGTTCTGGCATTTTTATCAGAATCCTAAAAAGGGAGAAGTCTATAATGCAGGTGGAGGAAGATTTTCTAATTGTTCGATGAAGGAGGCGATTAATGATTGTGAACGAATCACAGGTAAAAAAATGAATTATTCGTATTCTGAAACCAATCGAATCGGAGATCATATATGGTATATCTCAGACCTTCGCAAGTTTAAGAATCACTATCCAAATTGGAATTGGACTTTTGGAATAGAAGATATACTTACTCAAATCCATGATAGTATGTTGACCAGAGTCTAATTTTTTAGATATAAGAAGGTGAAACGAGTTTTGAAAAATAAATTTAAAAATCCAATGGAATAAACAACGGTTTAGGGATTTCCAAAGGATAATATTTGAAAAAAACTTCCATGAAACTTAGTATAGTCATACCTGCATACAATGAGGAAGAATCTATAACCGAAACGATAGATAGTCTTGAGCGTGCACTTTCAGAGATCAGTATTGATCATGAAACATTGATTGTGAACGACAATTCAAAAGACAATACAGAAAAGGTGCTTGAGGAATTGTCTGAAAAGTATAGTTCAGTGAGATTTGTCACAAACCCAGGGCCCAATGGATTTGGGTATGCGATTCGTTATGGACTTGATAGATTTGAAGGGGATTGTGTGGCCATCATGATGGCTGATTTGTCGGATTCTCCATATGATTTGATAAAGTTTTATACCACGATGATGGAGGGTGACTATGATTGTGTATTTGGATCTAGATGGTCGGCTGGAGGAAAAGTGATAGATTATCCGTGGACCAAAAAAATCATCAATAGAATAGCCAATTGGATTATACGCATGATGATGAACATTAAGTATAATGATACCACGAATGCGTTCAAGTTGTATAAGAAGGAAGTGATTCAGGGAGTTCAACCCATTTTGTCGCCTCATTTTAATTTGACAATAGAAATTCCGTTGAAAGCAATAATCCGTGGATACACCTATACTGTGATTCCAAATTCTTGGACCAATCGTAAATATGGTGAGTCAAAATTGAAGATTAAAGAAATGGGAAGCCGATACTTTTTTATTTTAATGTATTGTTTCATTGAAAAGTACTTTTCGAGAGGTGACTATAAAAAGTAGAATTCAGAACACAATTTCGATTTTAGAAAATAATCTTGTTTTCTACCCGCTGTATTGTTTAAGTATAGTCATATTAACTTGGCTGAATTGGAAGAACAATATTATGTTGGGCATTCTTCCGTATTACAAGGATTACTGTGGCTATTTCGAATCTGGATTTTCATCAGACTTTGTGTTTTCAATGAATAATCCGACTTTCCCGATGTGGGGCTATGGAATGGTATTTTTGATTACTCAGAGCAAATTTCTAATTGTACTCCTGCAATTGTTATTGATGATATTTGTCGTGCATAAGTGGGATGAATATCTTCAACAAAAAGTAGGAAAAAGGGCAGTATTCAGATTATTGATACTGATGGGTGCATGTTATATCATGTTCAACATACCACTGTGGCCGTATAGTATTTCATGTAGTTTGATTGCTTTGATGATTTTTTATCTATTCAAATCACATGAAGAATTTAGTTGGAAGTATATTTTGACCTCCGCTGCCTTACTAGGTATTGCATTGAATCTAAGATCAGATTACTTTTATTTCGCATTGGTTTTACCGTTGTTGATCATTGTATTCAAAAGATTTAGTAAATCCAAGATACCTTATAAAGCTGCTTTGATTTATTATCCAATTATTGTATTGTGTTTGACACCATGGATGCTTCACACCAAAAAATTTACAGGTCATTCATTTCCTACATCTACCAATTCTGGGCACGTAATGTTTATAAGCCTGGGCCAAATGCCCAACAATCCATGGGGGATTACACCTAGTGATCAAGATCCAAGAATGAATGAAATTGTAAATAGAGAGTTGGGCAGAGACAATACATTGGATTATGAGGCGGATGCAATACTTAAGAGTGCTTTTATTTCAGAAGTAAAGAAATATCCATCATCGTATCTGAAAAAATGTTTTTACAACCTGTATTATACCTTGGTAAGACCATTTTCGAACGGCGATATTGAGCCTCAATTTATGTCGGATTTGGTGGAATTGAGAAAGGCAAAACTGCTGCTCAAACACGATGTTAAAAGTTTTAATGTCGGCAGTTTGATCAAGAATATTTTCAATGGTACTTATACTGTATTCTTAATTTCCATATTGCTTAATTTGCTCAACATTATATTACTCTTAATCTTTGCCTATCATATTTTATATGGAGTAATGAAACTTGGATTTGGAATCTTATCTCATTTCGAGCTATTTGTATTATTTGCGATTATTGGATATCAGCTTACTTTGCAGACCCTGTTCTTTTATCATCCAAATTATCATACCAATGTATTTATCTATTATGTCATTGCCGTAGTACTGATACGATATCTACTGGATGAAAAGAGAATTGTAGCTTAATAGACCATTCGCAAAACAAGTTTTGGACAAAGAACTGGCTTTAAAAAATCAAGAGATAATAACTGAAATTAAGGCTTAAAAGTTCAGGACAGAGGGTTGACTTTTGACATTGAGGTCAAAACTGAAAGGCTTTCAATTCATGACCAATCACTTAAATTAAAAATTAAATCACTTCAATTTCTAACGCGTAAAGGATGTGTGGAATAACGGGATATATTGATTTCAAAAAACAATTAAAGGAGGATGCTCTTAAGAAGATGACTGATTCGCTTGAGCATCGAGGCCCTGATGATTTTGGAATTCATAAAAATGGAAATGTAGGACTCGGTCAAAGTAGATTAAGCATTATTGATCTTACTGCAACAGGACACCAGCCGATGCATTCATCGGATGAAAGCGTTTCGATGGTTTTTAATGGAGAAATTTATAATCATCTGGAAATTCGTGATTCACTTTTGAAGCTTGGTTATACCTACAAAGGAACTTCGGATACAGAGTCTATCCTTTATGGATATCTAGAATGGGGAGAAGAAATTTTTAATAAGTTGAACGGCATTTTTACCATTGCCATCCATGATAATCGTTCAAATAAATTAATAGTTACACGTGATAGATTTGGGGTCAATCCACTTTATTTTTATAATAATGAAGACCACTTTTTATTTGGCTCCGAAATCAAGGCTCTGCTCTCCGTCGGGATTCCAAAGAGAATAAACTATCAGGGACTTCACGAATTTTTATACTATGGATATGCCATGGGTCGTAACACCATGTTTGATTCCATTTATAAAATAATGCCTGGTCAAATATTAAGGATCAATACAGAGACCTCAGAGATCTCTGAAAATTATTACTGGAGACCAGAAGATAAGATTAAAAGGAATGATACAATCTCTGAAAAAGAAGCTATTACCAAGACAAGAGAGTTGCTTGAACAAGCTGTAAAGAGGCAATTGATCAGCGATGTGCCAGTAGGCGTTTTTCTTAGCGGAGGTATAGATTCGTCCTCCATCACCGCCTTTGCTTCAAAACATTATGATAAAAAAATAAACACTTTTTCAGCTGGGTTTGATTTTGACAATGGACACAACGAATTGCCTCTCGCTGAGAAAATAGCTAAAAAATACAATACCGATCACCATACATTATTTATAGAAGGGAAAGGAATTCCGGATATTATAAAGAAGATGGTAATCCATCATGACGAGCCTTTTAGCGATGCGGCGAATATACCGCTGTACCTTTTGACAAAAAGCGTGAAGGATAAATGTACCGTTATATTACAAGGTGATGGCGGTGATGAATTATTTGCTGGTTATCCGAGGTATCATATATTAAAACAACTGCACAAGTACAAATATCCAATTATTCTTCTTGACAAAATAAGTGGCTTGCTTCCCAATGGTAAGTTGAAAAGAAAAGCCAACAGATTTGCTTCGGTGTTTAACGAAAGTAATAAGGGGAGGATGTTTGCAAAATTATTGACGGTTCAAACAGAAGAAAAATCTCCTATTCAGACAATGTCTGCAGATTTTCAATCTCGAATTAAGGACAAAAATCCATTCAAACGATATGAGGAGGTGTATGATAGATTCAAACACCTGAAAGGTCTTCCTCAACAGATGCTTTGGATAGACACGCAAATAATTCTGGCAGATCAGTTTTTGGAAAAAGTGGATAAAAGTACCATGGCCAATAGTGTCGAAGTGCGTGTCCCATTTTTGGATAATGATCTTTCTGAATTTGCAATGAGCCTTCCAGGGTCAATGAAGGTCAAGGGAGGAGTCAAAAAGTACATTCTCAAAAAAGCCTTGGAGGGTGTCGTGGATA
Source organism: Saprospiraceae bacterium (assembly GCA_965230575.1). Classification (GTDB taxonomy): domain Bacteria; phylum Bacteroidota; class Bacteroidia; order Chitinophagales; family Saprospiraceae; genus CAJXUU01. The sequence goes on along the minus strand of OZ246013.1, from coordinate 998,088 downwards.
ATGAAGTATTGTATGGACCTAAAAAGGGATTTGGAGTACCGTATCAAAATTGGATTGAAAAGCCTATAAATGACTTTTTCTGGGAAAGTATAAAATCAAAATACATTCAGGATCTGAAAATTTTGGATTACGACTATATCCAAAAACTGACGAAATCAGAATATGGAGGATTTGCTGAAAACGGATTTATGCTTTGGAAGATTTTGAATCTGTGCATTTGGTTGGAAGAATATAAAGTAGAGGTTTAGTGGCCAGGAATATACTATTTGTTGGCTCATTTATTTCAAAGAGTAAATCTGGTCATGTAGGAGGTCAAATGTTTGCCTGCAATTCTTTGGTGAATAGTGATTTGAAAAATGAGGTGAATTTCATTCTATTGGATACTACCGCCAGTACAAATAAGAAGAGAAGCGTATGGGAAAGAGCACTAGGTGGTATTAAGAGGATGGTCCTTTTTTTGTGGTATCTGCTGTCTAGAAAAATTGATACTGTGATGGTTTTTTGCTCAAGTGGATTTAGTTTTAAAGAAAAAGGGGCAATGATCAGAATAGCAAAGTCATTAGGCAAAAAGACCATAATTGCTCCTCGTTCTGGATTTCTTATTGATGATATAGAAGCATCCCAATCTTTTAAGAATCATGCCCGAAAGGTGTTCAGGAGTGCTGACCACATAATTTGCCAGGGTAGCTTTTGGAAGACTTTTTTCAAAGAACATTTTGCAATTGATGATAAAAAGTTTAGTCTAATTCACAATTGGATCAATCCGACATCCGATTTGACCAGAGAACTGAGTACGACTAAGGTGAACGTTTTGTTTCTAGGTTGGATCGAAAAGAATAAAGGAATATATGATATTTTGAAAGCTGCCGAAATATTAAAAGATAGAAATATAGAGTGGATAATTGGTGGAAATGGAAGTGAGTTTGAAGAGGCCAAGCAGTGGATAATGGAGCACGATTTGGAAGAAAAGGTAAAAATGAGAGGTTGGATTTTGAATGAGGAGAAATCAAGTTTGTTAAGAACATCTCACATATTTATCTTGCCATCATACCGTGAGGGACTGCCCAATGCTCTATTGGAAGCAATGCAAGCTGGACTGGCAGTAGTCACTACCAATGTGGGAGGAATTCCGGATGTAGTGAATCATGATAGCAATGGGCTTTTGATTGAGCCGGGAGATTTTCAAATGTTGGCTTCTCACATTGGCAATCTCAGTAGCAATTTGGAAAAGATTAAATCATTAGGTGCCAAAGCACGGAAAACGATTGAATCTCAACATTCTCTTGATATAGCGGTTTCAAAATTTAGAGAAATATTAGTATGAAGATATTTTTAATCCTTGCACTTTTCGTTGTATCCACTTTAGATGGTTATACTACCTCTTATTATATCTCACCAAACTCGGGAGATGATAATAATCCAGGGCAACGAAATAGCCCTTTTCAAACTATTAATAAAGCCGTAAGTATCATAAAGAATGGAGATCGTATTATACTAATGGCGGGCGATTATTTCGAAAGTATAACCCTCAACCAAGTAGACAATGTCACTATCTCCGCATTTGGCGATGGTGAAGCGATCTTGTATGGTTCTCATTCTGATTTTGTAAGTAATGGGGATTACCCTTGGAAACTATTGAGAAAAGAAAAAAATAGGTATTGGAAAAACGAACAATACATCTATGTCGGCCCTCTACCCAAGGTAAGTAGGAAGTATAAGTTGCCAGACTATTATGATCAATTCAATTACATATTTGATAAAAATGGTGGCCAACTTTATGGCTATCGGCATAAGAAAAATTTCTTTAAAAGAGATAAGCAAAATACCAATGGAGAAGGCTATTGGTTCAGCAAAGATAGTGTCTATGTAGCGGTCAACAATCCATACGACGAGCGATATCAGTCCTTATATATCAGCAGGACAGGGTCTACAATAAGAAATTTGGGTTGTAAGAGATTAGTTATCGATGGAGGCAGCAAAAATCAAATAAAACTAAAATACTCTGGAAGATATGCCTATTCAGCCGAGGGCGAAATAGGTGGATCGGCAATTAAAAATGTTGATTTTGAAGATTGTGTTCTCGGTGTATATTTATTTGGAGTTGGAGGAGATAAATTTGAGATCGACAAATGCAATTTCACTTATAGAACGGACCCAAATCTGATTTGGCAGGATATTAAGGCCTCATTTCTAGAGTCATCCGGAATAGCATATGCCAATGGTACGCTTGGAAGTTTTACGATTAGAAATTCTCATTTTGAAGGAGTATTTAATGGAATAATAGTCCTACCTGGTAAAACTGTGATTTCGAATAATATGTTTGTCGATATAGGAGATGATGCTATAGAATTAGACGGCGATGCTATTGATATACAGGTAAATGACAACTATTTCATTGATTGTTTTACCGCATTCAGTCTTTGTCCGGTAGAAAAAGGGCCTGTTTATATCTTTAATAATACCATATATTCACAGAAGAAGGATTATCCGTTTGAAATTTTGAAGGATGGTTCGGTGCGTAAAATTTTACCAAAAACACTAAAATTCTGGAATTTGCCCAACGGCAGTGTATTGAAGGATGGCAAAAAACAAAGGGTGAGTGGGAATGTTCATTTTTATTATAACACAGTAATATCCAAAGATCAACCTTTCTCAATTGGAGGTTATAATAATAAGGCAGGTTCTCCAATAAATTCCACTTTCTACAATAATATTTTTTACTCAGAAGGCATCCTTACCTATTCTACTGGCTTCAGCGAAGATGGTATCGATGTGGACAATAATCTTTTCTATTCTTCTTTCAAGAATAAAAAAGAACCTCGAATGTTCATTGGATGGAATGGTGCAAATCATCACAAAAGACTGAAAAATGATGCCTCATGGACAGGAAATATCTTTAAAAAAATTGAGTTCAAAAGCATTGAAAGGATCCAAAACTTCCCTGAAGATTCTCCATTTGTAATTTGTGAAAAAGATAAAAAGAAAGTTGAGAATTCTTTTACCTCTAAAAAGCTACCCAGCCACTATCCCGAGGCCAAAATTTTAAATCAAAGAAGACTACCAGGAGCAAATCAATGAAACAAATAATACAATCATTTAAAACTGGCGAAACAATTCTTGAAGAAGTTCCTGCTCCACAAGTGGGCAAGGGTCAAATTCTGATCAAGACTACGAGAAGTCTGGTATCACTAGGTACGGAAAGAATGCTCGTCGAATTCGGAAAGGCAAGCTTGATTCAAAAGGCGAGGCAGCAACCAGACAAGGTGAAAATGGTCTTGGACAAAATCAAGACTGATGGATTGATGCCCACCTTAGAGACAGTCTTCAATAAATTGGGCCAACCGCTGCCCTTGGGATATTGTAATGTGGGTAGAGTAATAGGAGTGGGCGAAGGTGTCAAAGAATTCAAAATTGGCGATAGAGTTGCCAGCAATGGTCCTCACGCAGAATTTGTTTGTGTTCCTCAAAATCTTGCGGCGCATATTCCTGAAAATGTCTCCGATGAAGAAGCTTCATTCACGGTCATCGGATCTATCGGATTGCAAGGGATACGTCTGCTGAATCCTACGATGGGAGAGGTAGTAGTTGTTACAGGTCTCGGCCTTATCGGATTGATCACCGCACAATTGCTAAAGGCAAACGGATGTACTGTGATCGGATTGGATGTAGATGATTCTAAGTTGGAATTGGCAAAAGCTATGGGCATCCATACACACAATCCCTTGCATGGAGATCCAGTAAAGTATGTGGATTCGATAACCAAGGGAATCGGGGCAGACGGCGTGATTATTACCGCTTCTGCCAAGTCAGATGAAATCATTTCGCAGGCAGCCCGAATGTCTAGAAAACGAGGAAGAATTATTTTGGTGGGAGTGATAGGACTGAACCTCAGCCGTGCCGAATTTTATGAGAAAGAACTTTCTTTTCAAGTATCGTGCTCGTATGGACCTGGACGATATGATGATGATTATGAGCAGAAAGGAATCGATTATCCGCTTCCATTTGTAAGATGGACCGAAAAGCGAAATTTTGAAACCATACTCAATGCGATATCAAACCGAGGTATAGATGTCAAATCTTTGATTACCGAAGTTATCGACCTGGAGAATTATGGAGATATTTATAATAATATTGGTACTTCTAAAAGTATTGCCAGTTTACTAAAATATAGAGAAGGCAATGCTCCAGATCATTCTGTAGCTATCGAAGGCGTGAATCAGAAATCAGGATCTGGTAAAATCGCCATCATAGGAGCAGGAAATTTTACAAAGATGACTATGCTTCCCGCAATGAAGGAAGCAGATGTAAAATATATCGTAAGTAAAGGCGGCTTATCTTCAAAGTCTCTGGCTGCAAAACACAAAATAGCTTACAGCTCAACAAGTTTTGAGGATGTATTGAATGATGCCGAAGTGGGTCTGGTAGCTATTACCACACGTCACAACCTTCACGCGGATATGACCATCAAAGCTTTGAATGCAGGAAAGGATGTATTTGTAGAAAAACCACTTGCTCTTACGGATTCAGATTTGAATAAGATTATTGAAGCCCAGCAAAAAAATCGTAAGAATGTTACAGTTGGATTTAACAGAAGATTTTCACCTCACATTCAAATGATCAAAAAGAATATTCCAGCATCATCGCCAAAAAATATGATTGCGACAATGAATGCAGGTTTTATTCCTGAAAATGTCTGGGTGCATGATATGGAAGTCGGAGGAGGACGAATACTGGGAGAAGCATGCCATTATATAGACCTGTTGGTTTATCTAAGTGGTAGTATGGTCAAGTCTGTATGCATGAATGCCCTTGGTACTAATCCGAAAGAGAATACCGACAATGCTACTATCCTTCTAAGATTTGCCAATGGAGACTCTGGGGTGATAAATTATTTTGCGAATGGTAGCAAGGCATATTCAAAAGAAAGATTGGAAGTATTTTTCGATGAGAAGACCATTATTATGGATAATTTTCGAAAGACAAAAGGATATGGAGTTAAAGGCTTTAGCGGTCTGAGTACTAAACTTGATAAAGGACATAAAAGTCAATTTCAAAAGTTGGGACAACTGGCCAAAAAAGGAGGTGATCCGCTCATCCCATTTGATGAAATAGTGAATGTTACCCAGGCCAGTCTGGCAGCTATAGAAAGTTTAAAAACAAACAATTGGGTCAAAATCTAAGTACCCTTAGTGAAAGCTTCTCGATAGCCTAGCGCCCTTCGTGGTTTAAAAAATGATCAAACAACTCACTCAAATACTCAAAAATCAAGGCCTCAAATACGTCATTTTCAGAGCGATGTACGAAGCCAAAAGAAAGCTGGGAATTCTAAAAAAATCATACCCTTCAAAGCCCAAAACCCAGCAATACATTTCATTCAAAGAATGGAAAACCCTTAAACCTCCGTTTTTGATAGGAAGTAGAAATACCATCAAGATTCCAAAAAGGCCTAATGAGACCTTGGAAGAAAGTTTTAACAACATAAAATCTGGAAAAATTCGATACTTTAATCGAGAATGGAAAGAAGTGAGTGACTGGCTTGTAAATCCAGATTCAGGATACAAATATGATATCACGAAGCATTGGACTGAGATTGAAGACTTGTCCAGTACTGCAGGAGATATAAAATATGTCTGGGAGAAATCCAGATTTTCCTATTTATATGATATAATTCGATACGATTATCACTTCGATAAGGACAACTCGGATTATGTATTTCAAGAAATAGAAGATTGGATCAAAGCGAATCCACTCAATATGGGTCCGAATTATAAGTGCAGTCAAGAGACTTCGCTTCGGTGCTTGAATTGGATTTTTGCATTGTATTTTTATCAGGATTGTGATACTATCGACGAAGGTAAATGGCAAAATATAATGCGAATGATACATTGGCAGATCAAACATGTCTTTGCCAATATTGATTTCTCAAGGATCTGTGTTCGTAACAATCATGCTATCACTGAATGTATGATGATCTACTTTGGAGGATTGTTGTTTCCGTTTTTGGATGAGTCAGCAAAATGGAAACAAGAAGGAAAAAAATGGTTGGAAGAAGAGATTGCATATCAAATCTATGAAGACGGTACTTTTTTACAATTTTCTCATAATTATCAGAGAGTCTTGGTTCAATTATTAACATGGACGATTGCATTATCAGAAATCCACAACGAAAAATTGAATGATACTACCATCAATAGAGCGGTGAAAGTAGTAGAATACATGCGAAGGTGCTGTATTGGCAAAGCAGGACAAATGCCTAATTATGGATCCAATGATGGAGCCTTGTTTTTCAAGTTAAACGATCAGGATTATACAGATTTCAGACCTCAGATAAATGCCTTGAATTCAGCTTTGACCTTGAAACATCTATATCTTGATGAAGAAATTCAGGAGGACTCGGCTTGGATGTGTCAGAATCTCACGCGTGACTATGATTTCAATATTGTATTTAATGAGAATCCTCTGCAATCCTTTGATCAAGGTGGAATCCAAACTATCATGGATAAAGAAGACAATAGTTTCACATTCTTCAAGTGTACTTCATATAAAGATAGACCCGCACATGCAGATAATATGCACCTCGACATTTGGGTAGAGGGAATCAACTATTTGCGAGATAGTGGAACTTATAAGTACAACACCACAGAATTCAATATCGATTATTTTACAGGTACAAAAGGACACAATGCATTGCTTGTCAATGGTGAAAATCAAATGACCAAAGGGCCTCGTTTTATATGGTACGACTGGACAAAATTTTCAAGTCTTAAAGCTTCAGAAAATGAAAATAGCTATGAAATAAATAGCAGCGCACAAATGTTTCCAGGCATTAAAAAAGGAGGCATTTTACATTCACGTAAAGTGGAAAAAATAAAAGATAAAGCCATTTGGATTGTTACAGATGAAGTACCTGCATCAATCCAGGATCTGGAATTGACCCAGGTCTGGCATCCACACCCTGGGCATTCGGACAAAGTATTCATCGAAGCGAAAGATGAGAATGGTAATTTCATATTGAAAAATGAAAAGAAGGGATATTGGTCCGAATACTACGGCAAAAAAGATGAGGTTCCAATGTGGTATTTTACTACTAGATCAAATATTATTACAACCAAAATAGAGATACGAAATTGAGGATACTATTATTACACCAATACTTCCTCGAAAAGAATGGCGGAGGCGGTTCGAGGTTCAATGAGATGACAAAGACATGGCAAAATGAAGGTCATGAAATCACAGTCCTTGGCGGGATGCTGGATGCTACCGGAACCAAAAAATGGCCTCAATACAAAGGAAAGATGTTTGCAAGAGTAGATCATGACGGAGTGGAGGTCATCCGTTGTCATGTCTCAGAAGCTTACAATGTCAACTTTCTTGGCAGACTATGGGGATATTTTTCCTTTGTGTTTTCAAGTATTTGGGCAGGATTGTTCAAGACAAAGGGCAAGTATGACGTTATCTTGGTCACCAGTCCACCTTTATTCCTTGGAATATCTGCATATATCTTATCGAGACTGAAAAGGACACCATACGTATTCGAAGTGAGAGACTTGTGGCCTGAATCAGCTATTGATACAGGAGTAGTGAAGAATAAATGGATTATAAAATTTGCTTATTGGTTTGAAAGCTTCGTTTATAAGAAGGCGATTTTGATTAATGTACTGACTCCAGCTTTTAGAGAAAAGTTGATCAACAATAAAAAAGTGCCAAAGGATAAGGTCATCTTCATTCCAAATGCGGCTGATTTTGGAATTGCCAATGAATTGTACGATGAGAAATTTGATGCCCAAGCCTTCAAAACTCAAAATGGGTGGGAGAATAAAGTAATTATTACTTATGTCGGTGCACATGGAGTGGCCAATCACCTTATTCAAGTCATTGAAACTGCTGAATTAATTAAAGAAAAACATCCCGAAGTCATATTTTTACTCATTGGTGCAGGAATGCAAAAGAATATGTTGAAAGAAGAAGTTGAGAAAAGGGGATTGTCAAATGTGGTCTTCAAAGATCAAATGCCTAAAAAGGATGTTTTTAAGTACATTATGGCATCGGACTTTGGAGCATCAGTATTGAAAAAGGTGGAGACTTTTAAAACAATTTATAGCAATAAGACTTTTGATTATATGTCTTGTAAGAAGCCAATAATGCTGGCTATAGATGGAGTGTCAAGAGAGTTGGTTGAAAAAGCAAACTGCGGTTTTTTTATAGAACCCGAACATCCTCAAGATTGGGCAAATAAGATGGAGAAGATATTGCAAATGACCAATGAAGATCAAAAAGCAATGGGAATGAATGGCTATCAATATGCGCTTGATCACTTTGATCGAACCTTGTTGGCCAAGAATTATATAGAATTGATAGAATCCAAAATAAGCAACTAATATAGAATGAAAAAAGCATTGATTACTGGGGTTACTGGACAAGATGGAGCTTACTTATCTGAATTTCTTCTTAATAAAGGATATGAAGTTCATGGTATCAAAAGAAGATCTTCTCTGTTTAATACGGATAGAATTGATCACCTCTATCAAGATCCGCATGTGGACAATCGTAAGTTTATTTTGCACTACGGCGATCTTTCAGACTCTACCAATATTATACGAATTGTTCAAGAAGTACAGCCAGATGAAATTTATAATCTGGGTGCAATGTCCCACGTAAAAGTCAGTTTTGAAGCTCCAGAATATACAGCGGACGTCGATGCGGTAGGTACATTGCGAATATTAGAAGCCATTCGGATTTTGGGACTTGAGAAAAAGACAAGGATTTATCAGGCTTCCACATCAGAGTTGTATGGTTTGGTACAAGAAGTGCCTCAAACCGAAAAAACTCCTTTCTATCCAAGATCACCTTATGCCGTGGCCAAATTATACGCTTATTGGATAACAGTGAATTATAGAGAGGCCTACGGAATTTTCGGATGCAATGGTATTTTATTCAACCATGAAAGCCCGTTGCGAGGAGAGACTTTCGTAACCAGAAAGATAACCAGAGCCGCTGCAAAGATTGGATTAGGGCTGCAATCCAAGCTGTATTTGGGAAATCTCAATGCCAAGAGAGATTGGGGACATGCCAAAGATTATGTAGAGCTCATGTGGAAAATACTTCAATATGACAAAGCAGAAGACTGGGTGATTGCGACAGGAGTTTCTACCAGTGTTCGCGACTTTGTAATCATGTCTTTCCGAGAACTGGGAATAGAATTGGAATTCAAAGGAGAGAATGAAAATGAAGTGGGCTTGGTCAAATCATGTAGCAACCCAAAATATCAATTGGAAATAGGGCGAGAAATTGTAGGTGTGGATCCCTCATATTATAGACCGACGGAAGTAGAATTGCTTATCGGGGATTCTTCCAAAGCACGGAAATTATTGGATTGGCAGCCAAAATATGACCTCCAAATGATGTGCAGTGAGATGGTCTTGCATGATGTGGAGTTATTCGAAAAAGATGAACTTCTGAAAAAAGCGGGATTTGAGATTAAAAATCAATTTGAATAATATTAGATCTATTTACAATTTGAAAAAATAGATTTTATAATGACTAATAAGCAGAAAGAATAAAGTGGATAAACATTTGAAAATATACATAGCGGGACATAGAGGTATGGTAGGTTCTGCTATCAAAAGAAGATTGGTTGAGGCGGGAATTACAAATTTTGTAGAGCGAAAAAGTTCAGAATTGGACCTTCGAGATCAATTGAAAGTAAATGAATTTTTTGCAGAAGAAAAACCAGACTATGTTTTTCTGGCAGCAGCAAAAGTAGGAGGAATCCACGCGAACAATACGTATAGAGGAGAGTTTTTGTATGATAATCTGATGATTCAGACCAATGTGATCCACGCCGCTTACAAAAATGGTGTCAAGAAGTTGTTGTTTTTGGGTTCGTCATGTATTTACCCAAAATTTGCAGATCAACCACTTAAAGAGAGCGCGTTATTGACGGGCACACTAGAACCCACAAATGAACCCTATGCCATTGCCAAAATCGCAGGAATAAAACTTTGCGATGCTTATAGAGACCAGTACGGTTGCAATTTTATTTCCGTGATGCCAACCAATCTTTACGGCCCAAATGATAATTATGATTTGGCAAATAGCCATGTCTTGCCCGCACTGTTGAGAAAATTTCATGAAGCCAAAAAAGAAAAGAAAGCAGAAGTGGTAATGTGGGGAAGCGGCTCGCCAAAAAGAGAGTTTCTCCATGTGGATGATCTCGCCGATGCCTGTTATTTTTTAATGGAAAACTACAACGAGAAGGGCTTGGTAAATATTGGAACCGGGGAGGATATATCAATATTTGAATTGGCCACTATAATAAAAGATATAGTTGGATTTGAAGGGGAGATTGTCAAAGATCTTTCCAAGCCTGATGGGACTCCTAGAAAATTAATGAATGTTGACAAATTGTCAATCGCCGGGTGGAAGGCAAGTATTGGTTTGAAAGAAGGTATAAGTAAGGTATATGAGGGATTAAAAAACCAGGCATGGTATTAAAATCCAATTATCATGAAGTAGTTGTAATCGGTTATTCAGGCCATGCCTATGTTGTAGTGGATGCGTTGTTGTCCAATGGCAGCACTGTCAAAGGATATTGCGAAGCTGTTAAAAAAGAGCGTAATCCTTTTAATCTTCAGTACTTGGGTAATGATGAAGTAAGCCTTATCGAAAATCAAAAATGGTTTATCGCCATCGGTGACAATACCATTAGAAGTCAAGTATATCAAAAATATTATTCCCATGGCACTCTAATCGTTGTAAAGCATCCTTCTTCCAGTGTCGGCTACAATTGCCAAATTGGAGAGGGGACTTTGTTATCAGCAAATGTAGCCGTGAATCCTTTATCGACGATAGGCAAATGTTGTATTATCAATACAGGAGCCATTGTAGAGCACGAATGCAATATTGGAGATTTTTCACATATTGCACCTGGAGCGGTGCTGGCGGGAAATGTTTCGATTGGAAATAGTACTTTTGTAGGAGCCAATAGCGTGATAAAGCAAGGGGTTAAATTAGGAAATGGTGTTGTAATAGGTGCAGGTGCAGTAGTATTAAAAGATGTTCCAGATAATGTTACCGTCGTGGGAAACCCTGGCAAAATTAAATAGGAAAATGCCAAGAAACCATAATAATTTGACAATTGACAATTATGGATATTAATACGTTTATTACAAAATTTAGGGAGCAATTCGAGTTATTGGATGAAGGAGAGGAAATCCTCAGCGATACCGAATTTCAAAAAATTGATGGTTGGGACTCACTTACTGCCCTTATGATCCTCGAAATGATCGATGAAGAATTCGATGCTGATATTTCTGGTGATGAATTAAGAGCTTGCGTTACAATAGAAGATCTTTATAAACTATCAATATCAAAATCCGCTTGAAAAACCTAATCATCATAGGCGCAGGTGCTTACGGTAGAGAAGCTTTCACACTCGGAAAGCAAAGTCATGGTTATGGGTCGGAATTTACCATAAAAGGATATCTGGATTCAAACCTGGATGCGTTGGCTCAATATCAAGAATATCCTCCAATCCTAAGTACCGTTGAAGAATACAATATTCAGGATGATGATGTATTTATTTGTGCTATTGGTGGCATTAAGCAAAGAATGAAAACCGTTCATCAGATAATTGAGAAAGGAGGTTCTTTCATAAACCTCATTCATAAATCTGCATATATTGGAGACTTTGTCCAATTAGGTATAGGAATTTTCATGGGTTATGATACCGTGATTAGCAATAATACTCATGTTGGTGACTATGTTCTGATCAATAGTCGAGCACTCATAGGTCACGATTGTACCATTGGCAAATTTAGTCTTGTGGGTGTATCTACATTCATTGCCGGAAATGTAAATATTGGAGAAGAATCGACCATTCATCCAAATGCATCAATAATGAAGGGAATTTCGATTGGAAACAAGGCTTCAATTGGATTGGGAAGCGTGGTGGTAAAAAATGTTAAGATGAATTCCACTGTATTTGGTAATCCTGCAAAGCGAATCTTTTAGAATGCTCTCTACATTTAACAATATTCATATCAAATCTATCAGCACTTGCATTCCTTCTAAAGTAGAACGCAATGCCGATTTGCAGTTTGATTCTGATACGCTGGCTCGAATGATCCAGCAAACTGGAATCGAGGAGAGACGCGTAGTAGATGAACAGACTTGCTCGACCGATTTAATCTGTGGTGCAGCTAAAGAACTTATTGAGAAAGAAAATATCGATCCACAGGAAATCGGTGTTATGATATTAGTCACCCAATTTGCAGATTATATTGTGCCTTCGAGCGCCCATATTGTCCAAAAAAAACTGGGATTATCTGACAATGCATTGGCGATTCAAGTCAATGAAGGATGCTCTGGATATGTCTACGGATTACAACTTGGCTACAGCTTATTAGCCGTAAATAATACGAAATATGCCCTTGTCCTGGTAGGAGATACTACATCCCGAGTATGTTATAAAGACGATAAAAGCACAAGACCTCTTTTTGGAGATGCTGGATCAGCGACTTTGTTGTACAAAGATGAAAATATTACATCTAAAGCGATGTTTGAACTTGGTGGAGATGGCAGCAAGTACAAGGATATCATTATGAAAGATGGAGGTTTCAGAAATCCAATAAATGAGTCTTCTTTCCAACCATATACAGACGAAAAAGGCATTTACTCCAGACCAATGGATTTAAAATTGGACGGAATGAATGTATTTATGTTTGGCATTCGAGTAGTTCCAAAGTTGATCAAGAGGTTTGCTAGTGAGACCGAATTAATTCTTGAAGAGGTAGAATATTTTATCCTTCATCAAGCCAATATGGCAATGAACAAAAAGATAATTCACAAAATTGGAGTAGGTAGTGAAAGGGCATTGTATAGCTTGAAAGAATTTGGCAATACAGCCTGTGCATCGATTCCAATGACCATTACCCATAATATGGATAAATTGAAGAGCCAGGATAGAAAAGTGATCCTTTGTGGCTTTGGTATTGGCATGTCCTGGGGAGTCTGTAGTCTCGAATTCTCAAAAGATACCACATACTATCAAATCGAATACCAATAAGATTTTCGAATTTCAACACTCAATTTCAATTAAAAAAATATGATACCACTCTCCATACCACATTTAGCAGGTAATGAGCTCAAATATGTGACTGAATGCATCGAGACAGGCTGGGTCAGTTCGGCAGGAAGCTATGTGACTCGATTCGAGGAGATGGTAGCCGAGTTTACTGGTAATAAGTTCGGAGTTGCCGCGAGTAGTGGTACTTCAGGCCTACATTTAGCCATGCACATGTTGGGCATTGATCAAGGCGATATAGTACTGGTGCCAAATATCACTTTTATCGCCAGCGCCAATGCTGTGGCCTATACCAAGGCATCTCCAGTATTCATCGATGTGGATCCCGATACCTGGCAAATGGATCTCGACCTTTTGGAAGAGTGGCTTGACGAGAATAATAGTCCTAGTGTAAAAGCAGTAATGCCTGTCCATGTGTTGGGAAATATGTGCAATATGCCGAAGCTTATGGATATTGCATTCAGACATGGCCTCCATGTTATTGAGGATAGTACAGAGGCCTTGGGCTCTTATTGGAATGGTCAGTCTGCAGGATCATTTGGTACGATGAATGTGTTTTCTTTTAATGGGAATAAAATCATTACGACAGGCGGAGGAGGAGTCATAGTCACGAATGATGAAGCTCATGCCAAAAGAGCAAAACACCTCTCGACTCAGAGCAAGGTGAATCCTGAAACCTACTATCATGATGAAATTGGGTTCAACTATCGATTGGTTAATATTCTGGCCGCCATAGGTGTGGCTCAGATGGAACAATTGCCAGATTTTATATCCAAAAAGAAGGCAATGGATGCATATTATAGAGAACATTTGTCTGGAGTAGGGGATATAAGATTTCAAAAAGTAGAGAAAGGAGTAGATCCCAATTGTTGGTTATTTACTTTTTATAGTACCAAGCAGGCAGAGATTCTGGCAGCCTTAAAAAAGAATGAAATAATCGCAAGGCCGTTTTGGTATCCAATGAATCAACTGCCCATGTTTACTGAAAATGTCTATTTTACAAAAACCGACAATGCCCGAAATATTCACGCCAACTGTTTGAGTATTCCAAGTAGTATCAGCCTAACGGAAGCGGATTTAGAGAAAGTCGTACAGGTAGTGAAAAATTGCTTTTAGGTAATGGGGTATTGGGGCATTAGCAAATTGGCACATTAGCGTATTAGGATATTACCCAATAAAGCCAATATACCTAACCAAGCTAATAAAGCCAATATTCCCAACCAAACCAATTTAACACCAAATAAAAAATGAGGAATTTCCGTGAATTAAGAATATGGAAGGAAAGTGTTCAATTCTCTGTAGATATTTATGAGCTTTTAAAAATTTTCCAAGTGATGAAAAATTTGGAATTTCTAGGCAGATATCGAGATGTGGAGTCTCTATCCCATCAAACATAGCCGAAGGTTGTCGGGGAACAAGTAAAGAATTGGCACATTTCTTAAGTATTTCACTTGGATCAGCATTCGAATTGGAAACACAGTTGGAAATTGTTTACAAAGTTGGGTATGTTGAATCAAGTAATTATAATAAGTTGCTATCAAATCCAAAAAAGCATTAACGCTTTCAGATCAAAAATCAAATACGAAAAAAGTTGACCACAACCCAATTACCTAATAATGCCAATTGGCCAACAAAGCCAACCAAGCCAACAAAATTAAAAAGATGCTAACATTCAATATACCCAACTTCATAAATAAACACATTACCAGGAGACCGGAATCGTATTTTTCGAAAGATATTGAATCAAATAAATCAAAGCTATCTGCCGAAATACTTGGAAAGAAAGTTTTGGTGATTGGAGGTGCTGGAACAATTGGATCTTCGTTTGTAAAAGCCATATTGCCATTCAAACCAAGCAGTCTTGTGGTGGTAGATTATAGTGAGAATGGACTGACAGAATTGACCAGAGATTTACGAAGCCAGGATATTTTTATTCCAGAAGAATACATCACTTATCCATTTGATTTCGGTAGCTCTGTTTTCGAAAAAATGTTTCGTTCTCGGGATTTTGATATTGTGGCATGTTTTGCAGCGCATAAGCATGTCAGGAGCGAAAAAGATCACTTGGCTATTGAAGCAATGATCAACAATAATGTCTACAATACCAAGAAGCTTATTGATCTGGCATTACAATCAAGTCCCAGGCATTTCTTCTCTGTATCTACCGACAAAGCTGCCAATCCTGTGAATGTTATGGGAGCAAGTAAGAAACTCATGGAGAAAGTGCTAATGGCGTATTCTGACGAATTAAAAATATGTACAGCTAGATTTGCCAATGTAGCATTTAGTAACGGCAGCCTTTTGGCAGGATTTATCGAAAGGATGATGAAGAGACAGCCACTTTCTAGTCCTAGCGATGTTAAAAGATATTTTGTAAGTCCTGAAGAAAGTGGACAGTTATGTCTGTTGGCCTGTCTTCTCGGTGATTCGGGAGATATTTTTTTTCCAAAATTGCATGAAGATCAAATGCTGACCTTTAGCCATATCGCGGAAAAATTCTTGAATGAAATGGGCTTGGATGCTGAAAAATGTGAATCGGAAAATGAAGCTAAGATGAAAGCTGCCAATTGGGACTCGTCCAGCAAAAAATATCCAGTATATTTTTTTAAAACGGATACTTCAGGGGAAAAATCATTTGAAGAGTTTTATACCAAATCGGATGAGGTGGATATGGATAGTTTTGATGCCTTGGGTGTGGTTAAGAATGCCGAAAGGCCTGATAAATCTGCCATCCATAAAACATTAGTCGAATTTCAGAATTTATTCGATTCCGATTCCGTGGATAAGGCTAAAGTTGTAGGTTTGCTTTCAAAATACCTTCCAGATTTCAGCCATATCGAAACTGGAAAATCTTTGGATCAAAAAATGTAATCTTTGTGTGCCCTTAGCGTTCTTCGCGTCTTTGCGGTTTTTTAAAAAAAGTGAACATAAAAGCATAAACGCTTATAATTCAAATGTATAAAATATTCAAAAGAGCATCCGACATCGTTTCAAGCCTCATAGCTTTGCTATTGCTGTCTCCTCTCCTGATACCAATAGTGATAGGTCTAAAATTGACGGGAGAAGGTTATATATTCTACTTCCAAAAAAGGGTTGGATTGAAAAACAAGCACTTCAATATCTACAAGTTTGCAACGATGTTGAAGGATAGTGTAAATATGCAGGGTGGGCTTATTACAACTAAAAATGATCCTCGAATAACGCCAATGGGTGGTTTTTTACGCAAGTCTAAAATCAACGAATTGCCTCAACTTCTAAATATATTATTCGGTCATATGAGCGTGGTAGGTCCTAGACCAGTAATGCAAAAAAGCTTTGACCAATATCCTGAAGAAGTCCAAAAAGTAATATATAACGTAAAACCCGGCTTGACAGGAATAGGATCCATTGTATTTCGTGATGAAGAAGAATTAATCACCAAAGTAAGAGATAATGGAGGAGATACCTGGGAATATTATAAAAATACAATCTATCCCCATAAGGGAAAATTGGAACAGTGGTATCAGGAAAATCAGTCCTTTTTTACTGATCTGAAAATAATTTTTGCAACTGCATGGGTAGTTATAAAACCAAATAGTAATATTGTTTATTCTTGGTTCAAAGGAATACCCAAAAGAAACTTTTAATAAAGGAAATTAGATGAACAAAATTGATATAATTGCTGGAGCGAGGCCCAATTTCATGAAAATAGGTCCTATTATGCATGCGCTGAAAAGACACAATGGTAACAATCCTTCTGAAGCAATTGAATATAGATTGATACATACGGGCCAGCACTACGATAAGAAGATGAGCGAAGATTTTTTTGATCAATTAAATATACCCAAACCCGATCTCAATTTGGGTGTTGGTTCAGGAACTCAAGCCACACAGACTGGAAATATTATGCTCAAGTATGAAGAGGCGTTAAAAGAGTGGAAGCCAGAATTGTGTATCGTAGTGGGTGATGTCACGTCTACTATGGCTTGTGCAATAACAGCTAAGAAGGAATGGGTAAAAGTAGCTCATGTTGAGGGAGGAATAAGATCTGGAGACGAAAAAATGCCTGAAGAAATTAACCGAATGGCTACAGACAGTATTACAGACTACTTTTTCACAACTTCATCTGTTGCCAATGAAAACCTCAGGAAGATGGGGCACGGAGAAGAGAAGATATTTTTTGTTGGAAATACAATGATTGACTCTCTACTTGGAAATCTAGAACGACTGATTGAGCCACAAATCTATCGAGATGAAAACTTATCTGAAGGAAGTTATTTAGTAATGACCCTGCATCGTCCGTCAAATGTCGACGGATACGAAAATTTAAGAAAACTCCTTTCTTTAATCAATGAGAATGTAGGAGATAGAAAAGTAGTATTTCCGATGCATCCGCGAACCAAAAAAATGTTTGATCAATTGAACATAAGTTTTGATAAATTGATCATAACTGGTCCTGCATCCTACCTTGAATTCATATATCTTATTAAGAATTCTGCCGGAGTGGTTACTGACTCAGGGGGTATCACAGAAGAAACCACTGTGCTGGGAGTACCTTGTATGACACTTCGAAATAGTACAGAAAGGCCGGAAACGGTTACCCAAGGTACAAATGAAATAGTGGGTACTGATCCTGAAAACATCGTCCCCTATTTACAAAAATTGGTAAATGGTGACTGGAAATCTGGCACAATTCCAGAATTGTGGGATGGCAAGACAGCCGATAGAATAGTCAAGATTATAGCTTCATTGTAATTTATTAAGATCCGGGGTATTGCATTTTCAGACACTTTCATTTGACATTGCTTACCAAAGCTATTATGATGAAATTGAAAAGTCGGTATCGGCAAATATTGAAATTTTAGAAATTGGTGGTGGTGCACATCCGTCATTGACAAATAGAGATAACTTATCTTATACAATTGTCGATCCTGATAAAAATGAATTAAATAAATCACCAGAAGATATTTTAAAATTAAATCTTTCATTGGAACAACTTGATACTGAGAAACAGTATGATTTGATTCTGACCAAAATGGTACTGGAACACATAGAAAATCCAGAAGCATTTCACAAAAAAATATATAAAACATTAAAGCCAAACGGCAAAGTGATCCATTTTTTTGCATGTAGAAATTCTATCCCATCTATTGCCAATAGATTGCTTCCAGAATTTATAGGAGACAGCATATTAAGAATGATAGGAAATCGAAACTTGAAAGATTCTCCAAAATATCCGGCATACTATCGAAAGACTAAAGGATATTGCAAGAGTCAAATCAACTTTTTCACAGAACTAAAGTTTAAAATTGAGAAATACGACTCGTTTGTAGGTCATAAGTATTTTCAAAAAGTTCCTGTTTTAGGAATCTTGGAAAGGTTCTATTCAAAGCTTTTGGTTTCATTAAGATTAAAAAGTCTGTCGACAGTGGCCCTGATCACTTTAACAAAGGAAATACAAAATTAAGTAAATGGCATTATCAGAAAATAAATATATCACTATAATGGCGGGAGGAGTTGGCTCTAGATTTTGGCCTGCTTCTACTGAAGATACCCCTAAACAATTTTTGGATATTCTCGGAGTTGGTAAGTCCCTTCTCAGGCTTACTTTTGAGCGCTTTTTAAAACTGGTTCCAGCCGACCACATATTGATAGTGACCAATAAAAGATACAAGTCATTGACCCAAGAACATCTTCCTGAATTACCAGAAAGAAATATCCTCTGCGAACCATCCAGAAACAACACTGGACCTTGTGTAGCATACACAGCTTTGCGATTAAAAGCAGAAAATCCTGATGCTATTTTTGTTACCGCTCCTTCAGATCATGTCATCTTGAAAGAAGAAGCATTTTTGGACAAGATCAGGCAGGCATTTGCTTTTGTAGAACATAATAATGCAATAGTCACCCTCGGAATCCAGCCCTCACGTCCCGATACAGGCTATGGGTATATAGAAACAGATTGCAAATGTGAAGGGGATCTGGAAGATGCGAGCATTGGAGTTTGTAGCGTAAATGCATTCAAAGAAAAGCCAAATAAAGAGACGGCCCAACAATATTTGGATGATGGAAGTTATTTGTGGAATGCAGGAATATTTATTTGGAAAGCAAAAGACCTCATCGAGTCATTCAAGAGCAATGCACCTGATGTGATCAAGGTGTTGTCTGAAGATTTGAGTAAGTACAATTCGGAGGAAGAACAGCTGTATATTGACAAAGTATATCCAAATACACCTAGAATATCTGTAGATTATGCTATTTTGGAAAGAGCAAATAATGTATTCACCATTCCAGCAGATATTGGATGGAGTGATTTAGGTACTTGGAATAGCCTTCATGCTTTTTTAGACAAGGATGAAAATGCTACAGTGACTTTGGGTGCCAACACCCATCTTATTGAAACCAAAGGAAGCATAATAAGAAGTGATAGCAACAAAGTAGTTGTTGTCAAAGGTCTGGAAGAATATATTGTTGTAGATGAGCCTGGCGCATTGTTGATTTATCCTAAAAATGATGAGCAGGAGATTAAGGAAATAGTCAAAAGCCTCAAATGATCAGCTCAAAATAGTCCAACTCAAATACCAAAATAAAAACTTATGAGAAATAGAAGAGATTTTATAAAAAATGCAAGCCAAGTGGCAGCTTACTCATTATTATTTGGACACCTATATGCTTGCAAAGGTTCTAAAATGCCTTCAAAAATTGAATTGCCTGCCAATGCCGCTTACAACATGCAGTTTTTAAGAGGTGGAGTTGGTTTTTTTACGGAGCGTGGTGGCACTATAGGATGGATGGCAAGCAAGGATGGGATGGTCGTTATCGATACTCAATTCCCAGAACAGTCACAGCACTTGGTAGATGAGTTAATGAAGCTCAAAAAAGGTAAAATTGATTTATTGATCAATACCCACCACCATGGCGATCATACGGCAGGAAATAAAGTCTATACAGAGTTGACAGACATGATTTTGGCACATAGCAATAGTCGTAAAAATCAAATGGCATCTGCTAAAAAGAGAGGAAATGAGGCAGATCAGGTATATCCGACTGATACATTCAAAACTGGGTTTCAGCAAAAGGTGGGGAATGAAGTGATTGATCTAAAATATTTTGGTGCTGCACATACTGATGGAGACGCCATTACTCATTTTCAAAACGCGAATATCGTCCACCTTGGAGACCTCGTATTCAATAGACGATTTCCATATATTGATATGGGAGCAGGAGCCAATATTGCCAATTGGATAAAAGTATTGGATCAGGCGATGAACACCTATGATGATGAAACCATCTTTATTTGGGGACATGCTGGCGAAGGGTATGATATCAATGGAGGAAAAGAGGACATCAAAGCCTTTCAAAATTACCTTGAAAAATTACTGGAATTTGGAGAAAAGTCGTTGAGGGCAGGAATTTCATTGGAAGAATTAAAGAAAACGACAACGGTTATTCCTGGAGCAGAGGAATGGAAAGGCAAGGGAATAAGCAGAAGTCTGGATGCAGTATATGCTGAAATAGGACGAGAGTAAAATACATGCCAAAAAATATTAATAATCAAGACACCTTTTTATAATAAAAATCATATTCTTGCTCATTCAAAATAATATACTCTTGGCCCAAGAGTTTTCTTTATGACAATAGCACTCGTAGCAAATTCCACATGGAATATTTATAACTTTCGATTGAATGTAATTGACAAGTTATTAGCCGAAGGTCATAAGGTAATCGTCATCGCTCCAATAGATGAATACTTGGAGTACAAGGAAAAATACCCAAAGGTAAAGCACTATAGTCTCCGGACATTGGATCGGGACAGTACGAATCCGTTGAAGGATTTATTATTGGTTGTAGAATTAGCCAGGAAGTATAGGTTGATAAAACCAGATTTGATTCTTCATTATACCAACAAGCCAAATATTTTTGGAGGAATGGCAGCGAGGATTGCAGGTATTCCTTCGATAGCTATGGTTACAGGATTGGGGTATGCTTTTATTCATAATGGATGGATCAAAAAGATAACTACCTTTTTATACAAGATAATCGGCCGATATCACAAGAAATTTATTTTTGAAAACATTGAGGATAGAGAATTATTCGAGCAATTGAACATTATAAAACCAGGGCAAGGAGTATCTATTAAAGGATGTGGTGTGAACACTACATATTTTGCCCCTCATCCCAACGGAGTCGTAAAATCTGGCGACGAAGTCATTTTTACCTTTATCGGAAGATTGCTATATGACAAGGGAATCAAGGAATTTGTACTGGCTGCACAAGCTATAAAAGCCAAATATCCGAAGGTTTCATTTTGGATTGTTGGTGAGTTGGACCTGGAGAATCCCGCAACCGTGGATAAGGAAGATTTGATTGGTTGGACAGAAAATGACATTGTTTATTATCATGGATTCCAGAGAGATGTCAGACCCTATATCGCCAAATCAGATTGTATAGTCCTACCTTCATATCGTGAAGCAATCCCGAGGACCATCACAGAAGGCATGTCGATGGGGAAACCTGTAATAACCACAGATACTGCGGGATGCAGAGAGGCTGTAGATATAGGAGAAAATGGATTTTTGGCCAAGGTCAAGAGCACCGAATCGCTAAGAGAGACCTTCGAGCAATTCATTAATCTCACCTCAGATCAAAGACATAAAATGGGTGAAGCTGGTCGTCAAAAAGCACTCAATGAATTTGATGATCGAAAAATAGCTTCAGCGATCTACTCAGAAATTGAAAAAATCTTTCCTTAATGTCTGCTCCAAAAGGTGAAATCCTTTGCATTCATTACTATTTCCCGCCACTGAAATCTACTGCTGTAATTCGCAATTATCACATTGCGTGCACTTTTGCCTCATTTTTTGACAAGGTACATGTCCTTACCAGCAACAATCATCTCAGATTTCCAAATCAAGTTAGAAAATTTCCTTCCCAATTGTATTCTTACGATGTTTCAACATTTGATTACCGCTATTTGTTAAGCAGGAAGTCTATCAATGATGTTCATATTTCAACCTCCAAGAAGGCAAATTCCTTTTATCAATATATTTTAAAAGTACAAAAGTCATTTCCATTTAATTTGCTCTTGGCAGAAGGCAATCTGTTCTATATCTTAAAAGCATTTCGCAAAGCAAAAAGATTAATCAAGGAAGGGCAGATAAACACAATCTACAGCTCATTCGGGCCATACGCTGATCACTATGTAGCCTATCTGCTAAAGCGAAAATTTCCAGAATTGAGATGGATTGCTGATTTTAGAGACTTGCAGATAGAACCGATTTACAAGAATGTAATTTGGAAAGGCCTTCAACAAAAGATTGAAAAAAAGGTATTGGCGAAGGCGGATCTTGTGACGTGTATTTCTCAGGGATTCGTCGAACAACTCAAGGTTTACAAGCGCCCCACGGTATCAATTCTGAGAGGAATAGAACTGAGAGATCCAGAACAACAATTTGAAAAATTCACAATTGCTTACACTGGTTCGCTTTATTTGGATTATCGAGACCCACGCCCTCTTTTCAAAGTATTAGATCTACTCATTCAAGAAAATTTAATAGCATCTGAAGACCTTGAATTGATATATGCAGGAAGAGATGGCATGAAATACAAGCAGTGGATCGAAGAATACAATCTCACCAATATCTTTGTTGACAAAGGAATGGTCTCACAAAATGAAGCAAAAACGATTCAGAATAAATCTCATATAAACCTTTTACTTACTTCCTCAAGCCCTGACCTCACAGGTGTAATCACGGGCAAAATCTTCGAATACTTCGAAGCTCTTAATCCTACTCTTTGCCTTATTTCAGGAGTATTTGACCCAGAATTTGAATCCTTATTTCAGGAATTGAATGCTGGCACAGTCGTATATTCTCCAGAAAGAACTCCAGGCAAAATGCGCGAATTCATTCTTTCAAAATATGAAGAATGGAAAGCGACCCATCGAGTAGAATCTTCTATTGAAACAAAAATTATCAAAGAAAAGTATGGTTGGAAACAGCAAGTAGAGAAAATGTGGACCAAATAATATCTGATTTAATCCAAGATATTCATAAGATTCTGCAACATTAATGCTGTTAATTTCATCTTATATGTGTATTCCTAAAAGACATTAAACCTTAAATATCTTTAAAAATGGAAATTATTATTGGTTCAATTAAAAATATAGTTTAACTTTCTCATATATAACCGATTACAATATTTATTAATATGAAACGAATTGTTGGCCTTCTTGTACTGAGTTTTATCATGTATCAATTGGATGCACAGGATAATACATTCGATTGCAATGGAGATTTGATAATAACTTTATATAATAATGGTTTTGGAAATACAAATGCGCACAATATTAGCGTGACCGACGACCAGGCTACTTTCAATGACCTTACCACCTTCGTCGGACTTTCAGTAAACAGTACAGCATTCAATAGTGTAGATCGATACATTTATGGTATCGCTGGAAATAGTAT
The DNA here is from genome assembly GCA_965230575.1 of Saprospiraceae bacterium. Classification (GTDB taxonomy): domain Bacteria; phylum Bacteroidota; class Bacteroidia; order Chitinophagales; family Saprospiraceae; genus CAJXUU01. The sequence continues at coordinate 974,556 of OZ246013.1, read as the reverse complement.
AATGCGGTTGAAATCTGATGGCACCTATGACAATCTTGGCAAACCTTCTTATTTCCCGTCTTCGATATATAGTGCAGCTGGGGATTTTGACAGTGACGGGGTATATTGGATTCACGAAAGAAATACGGATAGCTTCATTGGGATCGATATCAATAATGGTCTGCAAGAAGTAGCCACTATGCAATTGCGCTGGCATCCATCAACTGGTAATTCAGGTGTTTTTACAAATGACATTGATGATATAGTTTTTGATCCTCTGGAGCCTACCAGAATGTATACGTACCAGAGGTATGGAAACTCATTTACTTCACCTCAAGGAACAAGAGGTCATTTGCTAAGAGTCGATATGGACCCTACCAGCCCGACATTTGGATTTATTTTTTCAGAAGGTGCTTTGGATCCTAATGTGATAGTCCATTTGGGAGCATTGTTTTTTGATAGTAAGGGAGTATTATTTGGATACGGCAGAGTCAATACAGGATCATCGCAAAATCAATTGATTAAGATTGATAGAGACCCTGCGCTCGCGGTAACCATTGCAACAGGTCCGTCTGCATCGGCGAATGACGGATGTTCTTGCCCATTTAGTATGTACCTCACCAAGGCTACCGAGGATTCGTACAATGTCTGTTTGAGCGAATTGATGAAGTTTGACTATGTGATTGGCAACAGTTCTAATATTGTACCCTCAGGTGTAATTTTTAATGACACATTTCCTCCAGATTTTGAAATTGTCAATATTGAATTAAGCGAGCCTTTTGGAAATATCACAAGTGGTACAGGAATAGGAACCAATAAAATAGAAATCACGGATATTACTTTTAGCAATAAAGAAGTTACCTTTTCGATCTATGTAAGACCGAGCCCAGTCTCCGGATCTTACGCCATACAAGCTGATTTGACCAATCTTCCAGTCCGTTTTGGTACTAGGTTGGTTTCGGACGATCCTGAAACCTTTTTCAATGATGACCCTACGAAATTTGTAGTGGACTATGAGTACTTTCCTAACAACTTTGATATCGGAAATGATGTCATTATGTGCGAAGGACAAATAGCCAATTTCATAGCTACTTTGCCACTTCCTGGAACTGAGGTCACATGGAATAATGGCGGGGTAGGTTCGTCTTATTCTACTGATCAGTCGGGAATGATAGTGGCGGAGGCGGTACTGGGAGGGTGTACAGCATATGACACTGTGATGGTAGAGGTGGTACCTTTTCCAGAGCCCGAAATTGGAGAAGATTTGACTTTTTGTTATGGAGAGACTATGAGTGTTAGTGTACCTGACAATCCAGATTATTTTTTCACTTGGAATACAGGCGAAACGGGCAATTCGATTGAGGTAAGCGAGACGGGTACTTATATTTTAGAAGTCAATGATAGGGGATGTATTTCGTACGATACCGTCATGGTTGAGACTATACCTTTTCCTGACCCTGAAATTGGAGATGACCTATTGCTTTGTCTGGGAGATACAGCACAATTCAGTGTTCCAGAAAACCCCAATTTTTCATATACATGGAATAATGGTGTATTGAGCAATTCTATCGAAGTGATGGAGAAGGGTACATATATTCTGGCGGTTGATAATCGAGGATGTACTGCATATGACACTGTAGTAGTGGATACGGCCCCGTATCCTGAACCTGAAATTGGAGATGATTTGGTGCTTTGCCTGGGAGAAACCAGTAATTTGAGTGTCTCAGACAATCCAGATTATTTTTATACTTGGAATACAGGTGTTCTTGATAATTCTATTGAGGTGAATGAATCAGGTACTTATATTATTGAAGTGAATAATAGAGGATGTATAGCCTACGATACCGCCGAAGTGATTTATGTATTTGAGGATTATGCCCTTGGATTTGAGGATGTGGATGTGTGTGAAGGAACCCCGATTTCCATAGTGATTACCAATCCATTTGATGTAGATTACAATTGGATTCGACCAGATGGATCGACATTAAATGATAGTACACTGAGCATAAACAATAGCAGCCCTAATCTATCTGGGAAGTATACCCTTGAGATGGAATATCTGGAATGTAGATTTAATAATAGCTTTGAAATTAGCATTAACCCACTGCCTCAAATCGAACTAGATAATGAGATTACTTATGACATCTGCGATTCTATACACTTGTCGGTAGTTGCGGATCCTTTGGTCAATTTGTCATGGACTCCTGCAGAAGTCATTAATTGTGTTGATTGTAAGGATATTAATGCCATGATCACTCAGGATACTTATTTTGAGGTGACTGCTACTGACGATATTGGCTGTTCGACGACAGAATCTATTTTTGTAAATATTGAGGACACGGGTCTGGGTGCACCTATTCACATACCAAATATATTTTCTCCGAATGCTGACAATCAAAACGATGAATTCATTGTGAGACCTCTTTGCTATGAGATTATGGAATTTAAAATTTATGATCGCTGGGGAAATATGGTTTACACCAAAGACATGCAGCCCAATTCTGATACCGTCAAATGGGATGGGTACAATCAAATAGGATTGTGCAAAAATGGGGTTTATGTGTGGTACGGCCTGTTTAAGTTTATCAATAGCGGTGATGAAGTGATATTGTCTGGAGATGTAACCCTAATCAGATAAGGCGCGTTTTTCTATAATTGCATTCAGATATCTTATACTATCTTTAGCAATCTTCGAGGTTTAATATCACGGGCTTCAGTATCGTGTATTCTTCTCTATTTCAGGGATATTCGTAAATACCAATATCCCTTTAAAATAAATGGATAACATGATCTACTTCTGAAAGAATTACCCCGTTTCATGAATTTATACCGTAAAAACAGGATATGATTTTCAAACCAAACTGTTCGCTCGCCGCGAATGGCGTTCATTTTTTGCATTGCCGAGTCCACTCTAAAAAGGTTGGTTAAAGAAAATTGATTTTTGTATTTTGTAGTAAATATTAAAGATCATGTTTAGAGAAAACACAAGTTATCAGCAAGGTGATTTATTTGGCTTTGAACATTGTTTAACCGAGAAGCAGAGGAAGTATTTTGAACGATCTACGGAGGCCACATTCTTTCTTGAGGTATTTCATAAAATTAATGAGAAAGATTTTGCTCAACTGTACTCCAATACAAAGAGTAGACCTAATGTTCCGGTGAATCAATTGGTTGGAGCTTTAATATTGAAGCATCTAAATGATTGGACATATGCTGAACTTTTTACTAATCTTACTTTTAATGCATTGAGTCGATATGCTATTGGTATAACAAATCCTCAACAGGATATTTTTTCAGAAGCTAGTATTTTCAATTTTCAAAACCGACTTATAGAGCACTTTAATAAAACGGGAGAGGATCTAATTAATAACGTATTTGTATCCCTTACCGACAAGCATTTAGAAAAGTACAAAGTAAATACGTCTACTCAACGAGGAGATAGTTTTTTAGTAGACTCCAAGGTGATAGAGTATTCAAGACTTCGCTTGTTTATTGAAGTTTTAAAACGTTTACAGCGCATATTGAACAAAGAAGATCAAAAAAGCATAGAAGAATATGTAGGTGTATACGATGATCAATCTTCTGGTCATTATGTTTATTCCATACGCAAACAGGATATTACGCCTCACTATGAGCAAATCGCACAGGTATATTACACGGTATATCATATTCTAGGAGAAAAATATAAAGACAAGGAAGCTTATCAAACCTTCCTTAGAGTCTATAAAGATTACTTCAAACAAGGCCATGGGGATGACAAAATTGAAATAAGACCTGCCAATGAATTAGAATCCTCTAAGATTAATTCACCAGATGATCTTGATGCTACATTCAGTTCAAAATATGGATCGGCACATATCGGTTATTCCACACATATTAGTGAGACAAGACATCCTGATAATAAAGTAGAATTGATCACCGATGTTGTGGTAGTTAAAAACAATGTGAGTGATGACAGAATACTGGAAACACGAATAGAAGCTATGAAGGCAAGAATGCCTGATTGGGAGGAATACTTTGTAGATGGCGCTTATGGAAATGAAAAAGTAGATAAATTGAACAAGGCACATGGCATCACACAATATCAAAGTGCAATAAAAGGAAGAAGGTCACATTCAAAACTACGAATTCAAAAAGAGGACGGGAAAATATGGGTGAGTTGCGGAGGTGGACAAAAAGTAAGCGTTCAGAAAACGACAAAGATGTATTGTGCGGTGTTCGATAATTCAATATGTGAAACATGTCCTATTAAAAACAAATGTAGAACTAAGAAATGTGGAGGAAAGTTTGTCAAGGCAAAGAGGCTATTTTACTTTACAGATAAGAACATATTAGCCCATCAACGATTTATGAATATCGATCAATTACCCAAAGAACGAAAGACGATAAGAGCAAATGTAGAAGCCACTGTAAAAGAAATGAAACGTGGCATGAAAAACGGTAAAGTTCGAGTAAGACGTAGGATTCGTGTGTCCATGCATATGGTTTTTACAGCCTTAGGAGTCAATCTTAGAAGAATACATCTAAGATTGGCCGAATTTGCCATTATATTCCTCTTTTTAGACTCTCATCCTTCAACTTGCTTGAGATAGCCAATAATTGGATTGTTGAGAATAAAAGCTAAATCTTTAATACTCATTGAACAAATTCATTTTAAACCATGCTTTTTAGAGTAGACTCATTGCCAAAAAAACGAACCAAAAAACGCTAGACTGGCTAATGCAGCCCTGCGAATGCCGCTCCCACATCCCAAAACCCAGTCAAAGCCACGCTTCTTTTACCTCTTATCTATTATCAAATCTTCACAGATATAAAAGTTAGACTACTTCTGAATCTCTCTATTTCAACTCTCCACTTGACACTTCCATTTTTTTGATATAATTTAGTCTTGCCAATTATGTCACGATAAACGGTCAAATAATGAACTGGTTTTGGGATAACATCCACCTTAAGAAGGAGGAAAGAGCAGGTATGCTTGTATTTATCTGTATTATATTTTGCCTTCTTTTGATAAAATGGTACATGGTTGTGATGTATACGCCACGTTTGGATTTTTACAATTCAGATATTCTTGCAAAGATCGAATATACATTTGTTGAACCCATTGAAAAAGAGAAAAAGGAGAAGGATGAATCTTCTTTTCCAGCGCAAAAGAAGCGATTTGTAGAAAAGAATAAGAATAGATCAAATCAGGCAAAAAAGACTGTAAAGCGGAAAAAACATGTTTTTGATTTTGATCCAAACCTACTTTCAGAAGATTCTCTAAGGCTTTTAGGATTCAGTAAGTATGTGACGAATAACATTGTAAAATATAGAGCAAGTGGTGGTAGATTCAAACATGCTGACGATCTCCAAAAAGTATATGGATTGGACAGTGTATTCTTTAAAGAAATCTATTCGCTCATTGATATTATATTTCCAAAAACCTCCCCACATTCAAAGAAAGTAGATAAGAAGTCAGTTGTATCCGAGAAGCCAAAACTAGCACTCAAATCCATCGACATTAATCTGGCAGATACTACTGAATTCAAGAAAATCAAAGGAATAGGCTCCGTCTATGCCAATCGGATCGTAAAATTCAGGAATAGCTTGGGAGGTTATTTTTCAATTGATCAAATAAGAGAAGTTTGGGGAATTTCGGATAGCCTTTTTTTAGAGGTTAAACCGTATCTGTCTATGGGTTCATCCACACTTCAAAAAAGAAATATCAATTTGTTGGATAAGGATTTATTGGCAAAGCACCCTTATATCGACTGGAGAAAGGCAAAGATCATTACAAACTACAAGAAGATGCACGGCGATTTCAAATCCATGGAAGATTTCAAAAAGTTGCATGGTATAGAAGAAGGATTTTTGGATACACTAACCCAATACTTCATAGCAGAATGAAATTTCAAGCGAGAAATAATTATATAATAAACTGGCCAGAGTATCCATTGCTGAGAATTACAATATGTTTCATGATTGGTATATTTCTTAGTGATTTTCTAAGCATTCCTATGAACATGAACATCTTGATTTTAATAGGTCTATTGGGTATGTTTATTTTTTTCAATTCCACACCAATCGCTTCAAAAAGTGTAATTCGATTTTTGAGTTTTTTGGTTTTAATAATTGGGATTTCACTGGGTGTTTTCAGAGGTAATTTGCAGAAAGGGGCAAACAATGCGTTTCATTATTTGAAGTATGTAAAGGATAAGAATATTATTATTGGACGAGTGGCTTCGGAATTAAAGAAGAAAAAAAGAGTGTCTGCAATGTTTGAGGTGGAGCGAATGAATGATCATTATAGTAAAGGGAAGCTACTGGTGTATTTCGGGAAAGGAGATAGCTTGTTGAATTATCAAAATGGAGATTTAATTCTGTTGAAAGGAAAGGTCCAAATATTGAAAGACAATCCAAATCCGAAATCATTTAATTATAGGGATTATCTAAAGTACAAAGGCGTCGATGCACAAGTTTTCTTAAAGGATGGAGATCATAGATTATTGGCAAAGGGCAGGTCAAACATCATAAGTAGTACTGCATTGCGCATAAGAAAGTGGGCGCTCTCAATATTTGAAAATAGGCTGCATGATCGTGATCAATTGGCCACAGCATCAGCAATGGTCTTGGGATATAGAGAACATTTAAGTCAAGATCTTTATACTTCTTTTTCTGAAACGGGGGCAGTGCATGTACTTGCAGTTTCGGGGTTGCATGTCGGGATTATTTGCATGATTTTTATCTTATTCTTCAATCGATTCAAGAATGACAGCAATTGGTTCAAGGTTGTAAAACTTATAACCCTCCTGACAGTGGTTTGGGCTTATACTTTAGTCACAGGAGCATCTCCGGCAGTGCTGCGAGCCGCAGTGATGTTTTCGCTTATTTTAATTGGGAGGTTATGGTTCAAAGGGGCAAACATTTATAATATTCTGGCTTGTTCGGCATTGATCATTTTAATGTATGATCCATATTTGTTATTTCAATTGAGTTTTCAGTTTTCCTATTTGGCTTTGATCAGCATTCTGTTTTTTCAGCCTCGTATTGAAAGATTGTATGAAACCAAACATTGGATTACAACTAAGGTCTGGCAGCTAACTACAGTTTCAATAGCCGCCCAAATTTTGATATTCCCGATTTCTGTTTTTTACTTTCATCAATTTCCTACATATTTCATTTTGAGCGGAATATCAGCTGTATTTCTAGCTACATTTATTCTGGGTTTGGGCCTTTTGTTGCTTTGTTTGAACGGAGTGCCATTCTTGGGCGATATCCTTTCAGTGATTTATAGCAAACTTTTAGAAGCGTTTATTCAAATCATTGCGGCTATTCAATCACTTCCATTCAATAGTGTAGATGGAGTCTATATTTCAAAGTCAAGTGTGATCCTTCTTTACTTATTGATTGGCACCTTGATGATGATTATCAGCTTGAACCCAAAAAATTATAAAGATGTATTTCAGCCCAAATTGACCAGAAAACGAATGTCTAAAATTATAATTGCTACTTGTGTGATATTGTTATTGTCAAACAGCATTTATTTTACATTCAGAACTAAGAATAATTTAGAATTGATCGTGTATGATATTTCGAAGGATACTGCTTTGGATATTTTTTACGGAGATGAATTATTTACCATTCGATCAGAAAATCTGGAAGAAAAAAAGGAGGATTTTGCGGCTAATTCATTCAGAAATTATAATGGAAATCCCAATTATAGAGTTTTAAATGATTCTATTCCATTTGATAAAGACCTCTTGATATTAGCAAAGAATGGCTCACTGATATTCAAAAATAAACACTTACTATTCGCAGATAAGCTTGATCTTAAAAAAGCATTTCCTTGCAAATCAGATGTATTATTAGTGATGAATAAAACAGAAATGCTACCCTACAAGTTATTGAAAGATCATACTACAAATTTGGTGGTATTGGATAATAGCCTGACATACAGGATTAAAAATCAATGGTTAAAAGAATGCCAGAAAAGAGGAATTGATGTTCATGATGTCAGACGGGATGGTGTGTTTAGAATGTAGATTTAAAAAATTTATCGGACGGGTCAAATCATAGGCCCATTTTTAAATGCCTCATGGAGAGATTTCCAATCCAATTTTCCTTCGTTTGCCTTGAGGTGTTCTAATATGATGACAGATTTTTCAATTCGCTTATCGCTCGACTTATATTTGTTGACAAAGTGAAGAAGACTTCTAATCTTTCCAGGAGTTAATTTGTGAAAGAATGCCTCTCCATCAGGATCAAGCTCCAGGAGTTCTTTCATCTCATCGGAAATGGGCATACCGTACCTTGTTGTATCCTCTACTATGAATACTTCCACCGATTGATTCAAAGCAAGTTGAAATTTTTTCATGACTTCTTTGGACAACATCAAGAAATATTTGCCATTACCCTCAGGCATAAAACCCGAATGCAATTGCTCGGAGTCATCTATCTGCATCAGCACTCGCTTGATTTTTTGAGCTGCAAATGATGTATATATGTCATCAGGAATCTTCACATGAAAACCCCATAAGGAGTCTTCAAATTTTGATATGACTGTCTGAAATGTAGCTTCCATATCTTTTGACTAAAGTTTTTCTTCGTTGGGGTAGGAAATTGGTTGTCTATATTTTTGGAATGGGATTTTTAGAAGAGTACCAATGTTGGTGGCTTCATCTACAGCCATATGGGTATCTACGCCATATTTAAGTTTTGAATTGTCAACTTTTACATATGTACCAAATACCCGATCCCAAATTGAAAAGATATTTCCATAGTTTTTGTCACTATAGGGTTGTCGATAATGATGGTGTACGCGGTGCATATTTGGGGTGCAAAATACCAGAACCAAGGTATTGTCCAGCCAACCAGGCATGTTGATATTACTATGATTGAATTGAGTCAGAACTACGGACATCGATTGATACATAAATACCAACCACATCGGTGCACCCATGATAATTACGGCTAGAGTAGTGAATACAAATCGAATGACCGACTCTCCCGGGTGATGTCTATTGGCAGTGGTGGTATCCACATGCTGATCGGTATGGTGAATTAAGTGAAACTTCCACATCCATTTTATATGGTGTTCGATCCAGTGAGGAGCATACGAACTGAATAAATCCATAAATACGAGACCAAATATCATCGTCAAATAGATATTCATATCGATCATTTGAAGAATACCAAACTGAGCATTTTCTACCCATCGCGCGGCAGCAACCAAAATAAATGCCATAGAGAAGTTGACTAGAATTGTGGTTAAAGTAAAAAATATGTTCAGACCTGAATGTTTCCACTTATTATATTTCGCTCGGAATAAAGGAATAGAATTTTCAATAATAAAAAAGATCGTTAGCCCTCCGATTAATATTGCTGACCTATGTGATGAAGGGATGGTCGAAAAATATTCTATTATTGATTCCATATTTATAGAACTAAATCTTTGAAAAATTTCGATTCCAAAATAGGAAGAATTGATTAAATGCAAGGTTAGAATTAATTACATTTTTTTAGATAGTTGATCATATGGAGAAAGTACATATTTGTAGTACCAGGATCAATGGCAAAATTCAATGTATTCTTAGTTCTAAGTCAAAAATCGAGCATACAAGTGCGAAGTATTGATCACTCATTCCACATAATCACAGGACCATCATTCACACCTATTAACAGCATCGAATCTAAAGAAACCAGACTTCGAACTTCTACCATAAATATTGGTAAAGTGTGATCTTCTACTACTTTCATATCCCTTCCTCGAAATTCGATCATTGAGAGTGGAAGCGCATCTTGCCTTCCGAGGTTTGGATCTACTTCATAATGATTGCCACCAACCACATATTTCCCCTGGTGGAATTCGATGGCCCAAATAGGTGCGAGTTGTAATTCTTTTGGAAGTACTTTGGTTTCCCATTCATTATAATCGACTTGAAAGAAGACGGAAGAAGAAAGTGTATTGGTAGTTTTTACCCTTGAAGCTGCGAGTTCGTCAGGAGTGAAAGTTTCAGTAATTGATTTATTCGCATAATCGGAATGCAGGATAAATTGTTTCTTTTTGCCAGGAAGCTGTTTCAATAACAAATCTAAATTGGCATATGGATATTCTTTACCATCTATCTGATAAGTGATTATGGGATCATTTTTTCTATTTTTATCAAAGTCACTGAGATACATTTTTAATGGAGAGCTTTCAGATACATTAAGCCTATGATTTTCTCCAAAATTTCCTGCCATTATATCCAATAAGCCATCTTTGTCAAAATCTCCTACTTCGATACTATACCACCATCCTTGGCTATTTGGTATTTCACGTTTTTCGAAACCCTCTATTCTATTATAGAGTATTGTTATGGGCATCCAATGTCCAGCAATGATCAAGTCAGGTCGTCCATCTTGATCCATATCAGCCCATTCGACATCAAACACCATTTCTTTTACATCCAATAAAAAGGCCTGATAATTTCGATTGTTCAAGTTTTTGAGTAAGTATGAAGCATCAGGATTTCCATAATCTCCTGATCTGGATTGTACTCCCACAAAAAGATCAATATCTCCATCGTCATCATAATCTGTGGCAGAGACTGAAGATGTATTTTTTGGTATTTTGGGAAGCATCTTTGTATTCAGCACATACTTTCCATCCTCATTTATGAATAAAATATCAGGTAATGACAAGTCTCCATCTGGCAATTCATTACCGCCCAAACAGACGTACAAATCATCATCACCATCTCCGTCCGCATCAAAAAACAAGGCATTGCTTTCGTCTACAAACCTGGTATCACTTCCTTTGTGAATGGTAGTGACTACTTCCTTTGTCTTTGGATTGATTATTTGACCATTCTTCCCCTTAGCTTGAGGGATAAAAATTTCTCCGTCTTTATTCTTTGTGATTTTGGGTCCATTCTGTGAAAATGCATACAACAAAAGTGGTTCCTTGCTTTGGTCATTATATTCATTTTCGAAATGTGAGGTCAATTTATTTAAGCGTTGGGCATCTCGCATTTTTGGCATCCGCCCTCTGAATTGAAGATTGGAGTCTGTCAATGACCAATTGTTAATACCTGGTGGGATTTCATAATCACCAATATATCCATCGGAATAGTGAATTGAAAAATAAGTGGTGTCTTTTGTTTTGGGTAAGATTATAATGGATTCGTTCATAGATAGAAATCCTTTATTACCAGCATATAATTCAATACTGATTTGTTTTTGATTGGCATCTGTAGCAATGATACTAAGGCTATTTTTCGCCATCTTTCGAATTGAATCACCTTTCAAGGTAATTTTGAGGTAATCTTTGGGATTGGTAGCATTGATTAAAATTGAAGCTGCTTCATTTATATTATTTACGACTATGTCCAGATCACCATCATTGTCAAGATCCGCGGTACAGGCCCCGTTACTAATTGTTGGCTTTCCAGTAATTATTTCAGTAAAATGACCTTCTTCCTGTTCATAATACTGATTTCGAACCAGGCCTTTTGGCATTTTGTCAATCAATGCATTATCCGCAACCCCGTTTTGAGCATCACTAAAATAATTTACAAAATCCATGTCATTTGGTCGCCGGCCGATTCCATTGGTGATATAGATATCTTGATCATTATCCAGATCAAAATCAGCTATCAGTGGTGTCCAACTCCAATCTGAAGCCTGGATATTGTAAAGAGAAGCTTGTTCTGAATAAATCGGAATAGAGTCTACCTGGCCAATATTGATTTGCAATGCATTTTTGGGCGATTGGTGGTGATAGCCATAACTCCTTTTGAAATTGTAAATCTCATTATTTTCCCAGCCACCTGATTGCTTGAATATTTCCTCACTTTTTGGAAGCATGTCCAAAGTGAAAATATCCCACTCCGCATCATTATTAATGTCCATTAATGTATTGCCCATGGTGAAATTGCTGGTGTGCCCGACAGCCTCTTTGATCACTTCTTTGAAGGTGCCGTCCTGATTATTTAGATAGAGATAATCATTTTCATGAAAGTCATTTCCAACATATATATCAGGCCAATTGTCATAATTGAGATCAGCAATCGACACACTCAATCCAAAACCCACACTCGAAGAGTAAATACCTGAGGTCTTGGTGACATCGATAAATTTCCCCTCAACATTTTGCAGTAACCGATCACCCGCCAAAGAATCTGTTTCAAAACGTATATTGTCAGACTTTACAAATTGATCTGGCCTTTTTACGGAATGATTTAGCAAGTAACAATCAAGGTCTCCATCATTGTCATAATCAAAAAAAGCAGCCTGGGTACTAAAGCCTGAAAAATCTAATCCATATAAATCAGCGGATTCTGTAAATGTTTCATCCTGGTTATTAATGTACAAGCGATTGTGATCATTGTAGATTTTATAATTGCCCAATCGACATACGTATATATCCAACCAGCCATCGTCATTGATATCTAACAAAGTCACTCCTGTAGACCAGCCCTTATGATTCTTGATTCCACTATTAGCCGAACCATCTCTAAATTTTAGATTGCCATCATTAAAATAGAGGGCATCATCAACTTGATTACCTGTGAAAAACAAATCTACTAGACCGTCATTGTTCAAGTCTCCTGCAGCTACCCCACCTCCATTGTAGTAATATAGATATTGCATGATGTTGAATGATTCCGTATCAATAAGATCATTTGAGAAATGAATATTGGAACTTTCAGGGCTGAGCGCATCAAATGGGAATGTGCGCGATCTATCATCACTACAAGAAATAAAAACAAGGACAACTAAGAAGTAAAAATGGATTGTTTTCATTCCTAATTCATCTGAAAAATTAGTGGAGAATCATTGTTTCGGGCCACAAGAATTGAAGCTTTTCCACCAATATTTATTGATTTAATAGCTCGTATTTCACCTTTTGCGACAAAACCTGAATTGATGTCATCCAAATTTGTAAAAGTTCCATCACCATTTCCCAAGAGAGCAATGCCATCTGTAGCATCATATCTTCCAACTTCGGGTTTTACGCTATACAAATTGCCCCCAAGTAGTAAATCCAGTATTCCGTCTTGGTTGAGATCTATAGTTTCAATTGCATATACTGGTGACAATTGAGCCTCCATGGGTAAGGGGATTGGTTCGAAATTATTGTTATTATTCAAAAGCACCATCGACCTCATTTCAGTAGCCTTCAAGGTGATCATCTTAGCCCTTTCTTCTTTGGTGAATATGTCTTCTATGGTTTGATTGACATAGCTATCATATTTGAGGTACTTCTTTTTCAGCCCTGGAAGTTGTTTTACCAGATCGTGTCTCAACGCCAAGGGCAATGATTTTTCCCCTGTGAAAACACATACGATTTGCTCTACCGAGCCATTTTGGTCAAAATCATTGATGTGCATACATACTGGATGATCCTTGTCAGCTTTGAATCTAGAATTGGTGCCGTGATTACCTACTATGATATCCTGATCACCATCATTGTCCAGGTCAGAAACTTTAATTGTATTCCACCATCCATATGATTGTGATGCTTCAGATAAAGAATCTGGCGATTGCAATCCATTATTGCTCCCCATATAAATTTGTATTGGCATGTAATCGCCAACGACGATCAAATCATCAAATCCATCTTTGTTCAAGTCAGCCGTAGCGGCATCATTTATTAAGCCCATCGCTTCAAAGTCATCTGGCCGATTGTCAACGACTTCTTCATACTGAGAATCTATTTTACTCATCAAGACACCTCGACCTGGCACACCATATAAAAATGGTTTCAACCCTTCTCCAACAAAAATATCTCTAAGCTTGTCGCCATTAAAATCTCCAATTGTGATTGCCTTGTTTGATTGATACCCCATGCTGGGCATTGTAGTTTCACTTCTGGTGAATTTGCCATTTCCATTATTTTGATAAAGCCTATCCTTAAGCGAAGAGGTCTCTCTTGAAAACTCAATTCCCCCATGTATGCTCAGCACATCCAAATCTCCATCTGCATCAAAATCAAATGCTAGAAGGTCCTGGACTTCGGTGCTCGCATCTTGCTCAAAAACACTATTGGGTACAAGCCTGAATTTACCATTTGATTGAGCCCATAGTTCAGTAGGTTGGTTGGCCGCACCTCCAAAGAGTAAATCATCCTGACCATCATTATTAAAATCGGCTATAGCCACAGCGGGACCTGGGGTGGATTTCATATTGTAGAGCAATCTTTCTCGGTCAAAATCTACATGTTTATTTTCTTTGTGGGTATAGTCGAGGTTATAGGATTGCGTTACATTTTTTAATATAGTCTTAGGCTCGGAATATGAAGCGGATGATTTTTCATTGGCATCTTTTTGATTAATTATATACCTTTGGTTTATGTCCAAATTTTTAATATTGGTATGACGACCATCGGGCCAGTAGATATTGACTTCCTCTATTTTTGTGTTTTGTCCTAGACCTACATGTGTAATATAATCCATTGAAGATTGGAATCCTTTCTGGGGCATGAATTCAAAATATTGCTTGCCATTTGCAGTTGCAATTTCAATCTTGGAATTAATAGCAAAGGTGTTTTTACCTTCACCTACAAGCTCGAACTGGACCCAATTTTGTTTGTTTCCATTATTGCGATAAATAAAAGAAGGCATATTTACATTGTTTACGACCAAGTCCAGATCTCCATCATTGTCCAGATCACCATATGCGGACCCATTCGAATGACTTGGCGTACCGAGTCCCCAATTTTCGGCATTATTTTCAAAGCTTTTTCCCTCTTTGTTATGAAATAAATAGTTCTTGATCTTATTCGAAGGAATGGCATTGAGCAATTTTTCATAATTGACTACACTATCTTGAACCATGGACTTCATCACATCACCATCAGCTATATAATTTAAAAAGTCTTGGTCGGTGAGGTCTTGATAAATTCCATTGGCAATAAATAAATCCTTCCATCCATCATTATCAAAATCAGCTATGAGTGCGCCCCAGCTCCAATCTGTGGCATGTACTCCCATCTGCCTTCCCACTTCTGTAAATGAATGATCTTGCTCCCCAAGTTGGAGCATGTTCCGATTGAATTGGTGGTAATATCCATTGGCAAGGTTGTAATTGTATCGATCCCAATCATCGAAGGTAGTCTTGGTTTTGAGCCGTTCGTCGGTGCCAGGCAACATCTCAGTAACAAATATGTCTGGTCTGCCATCGTTGTTAATATCAGCCATGTCTGCTCCCATTGAAGCCGCCGATATAGAGGTCATCCTATCTTCCAAATCTTCAGAAAATGTTCCGTCTTGATTATTGATATATATGTAATCTCTTTCGAAAAAGTCATTGCTCACATAGATGTCTGGCCAATTGTCATTATTTATATCTCCGACAGTGATACCCAGACCGAAGCCTATAACTGAGCCATAAATACCAGCCGCTTCGCTAACATCAACAAAGGTATTGTTGTCATTTCTAAAGAGCTTATCACCGCCTTCTTCATCTCGAATGTTTCGCTTATTATCCCGCAAATTAAAAGAACCTATCGCTTGATAAGAATTATTGAGAAGGTACATATCCAGATCGCCATCTTTGTCATAATCAAAAAAGACAGCATGGGTAGAATAGCCCTTGTCATCCAGCCCATACTTCGCAGCTTGTTCTGTAAAATGACCAGAGCCATCATTGATGAATAACTCATTTGACTTATTGTCGCCATTCACATCACCACTGTTGCAAACATAGATGTCAAGATGCCCATCGCTATTGATGTCTGCCATGGTCACACCAGTACTCCATCCTTTTTCTCCTTGAATACCAGCCTCTGCACTTATATCTTCAAACTTAAAATCCCCTTTGTTGAGATAGAGCTTGTTGGGTCCCATGTTTGCCGAAAAATAAATATCTGCCAAGGTGTCTCCATTGACATCACCTATCGCGACACCTCCACCATTATAAAAGTTTCTATAGGTGTATATATTGAATTCTCTATCATATTTCAGCGTATTCTCGAAGTCAATTCCCGTTTCCGAAGATGTTAATTCAGAAAACCTTTTGTTTTCTTTTGAACGCTCTTCAAAACAGCCAAAAGAAATGAGCAGGGTTAATAAAGCAATATTCCATTTCAATTTATTCATCCTACTTGTACCTCTCATTTTTGAATTTCACATAAACGTAATGATCATCATCAGCATAAATTGTAATTAGCCTGGGGCTATCATAATGAAACCATACTTCTTTTCCCTTTATCTCTTTTTGTTGTAATGATATACCATAAGATTTTTCCATAAACGCAATCACTTCAGGAAGCAATTTGTCAGAAAATACTTCCTTATTCCAAGGAGCCCACGATTTGTATTCATATCGCACAGGCAGGATGTAAGCTTGATTTTCGCTATTGAATTCTGGATAAAAATTAATTTCTACCGGGTATTTAAAGTTTATTGAATCGGGGTGCATTACACTTGTATTGTGGTGACCTTGTGTAATGTTCTTTCCTTGTTTGTTTAGGTCCCAGCAATGGTCGTAGAATGCCTGTCTATCCATACCTAGTCGTACACCCATATGTACAGAATCAAGCTTTGTATTGTATTCGCCCATGATATTACTCTTGCCATTACATCCTGTATTAATAATGGTCATGAAATAAAAGATAAATATCAATCCAAAAAAAGGTATCGTTCTCTTCATTTCTTATTTTCTTTCTGGGAATAAATATGTTGCTATTTCACTATTATTTTTTGCAATAATAAGGTATTCTTTTCCTCTGATGGTAATAATCTTCATGTCTCTTATTTCTCCAGTTTCAAAAAGTCCAGATTCTTCAAATGGCAAGTAATCAAAAGAGCCATCAGGATTTTGGAGGAATACCTGACCATAGGATCCAGCATTGATTCCAAGCTCTGGTTTTGCCTTGTATTGATTTCCACCTAGAATTATATCTTTTCTCTGATCATTGTTAATATCCGATATCAATATCGCTCTCTGATCGGTCCATTGGGCTTCCTTAGGTAAAGGTTCAAACTCAAATTGTCCACTATTATTTCTGAATATTCCAGATTGAAATTCATTGAGAGTGTGTGTAATAGACTGATTTAAAATGGTAGAATCAAATAAAGTCTGCATTGTAGCTTCGGCATATGAACTATAGTTGAGTACGCGTTTTTTCAATGCTGGCAGTTGCATCAATAAATCATCTCTAAGCGTCAGAGGCACATCTCCTTTTTCTGTTTTAGCGCATAGAATAGTTTCTACAGACCCATTTCTATCAAAATCATTGACATACAAAATGCCTTCATCGCCAATCAAATTTGAAATGCGATTGTTCAATCCCATATTCGTTGCTACAATATCCAGATCACCATCACCGTCTACATCATCCACTTCGATATTATTCCATCTTCCTCTAAGTGTTGCAAGACCAAATTGCGAAGATTTGTCTTGCCACTGCCCATCGCTATTTTGTGAGAATATTTTAATGTTTCCGTATTCAGTTGCCAGGACTATTTCATCCACTTTATCACCATTAATGTCTTTCACTTTCATATCAGTGGTCATTCCTACCCCTTTGAATACTCCTTCGGCAGCACGACGACTATAGCTGGATTGATTATTTTCATAAATATTGAGATCGCCATTTACGCCATAAGCATTGGGTTTTAATCGTTCGGAGACCACAATATCCAGATCACTATCCAGGTCAAAGTCCAATTGGGCTACAGAAGATGAACTTGAGAATGCTGTATTAATAAATGTACTTTTCGCAGGATGATACCCTCCATTTTTGAATATGTACATTTTGTCTTTTAACCCGGATGATGCTTGTGAAAATTCAATTCCACCTGAAGCGACGTATAGATCATTCCTGCCGTCATTATCAAAATCTCCTACCAATATATCAGTATCTTCATTAGCCAAATTCTGATCTTTCAAGAGAGAACTTTCATTAAGAGAATTTCTATTTTGAACAAAAATCTTGGTTTCCTGCCCCTTGCTTCCGCCAATGACAAGATCTTCTTTATTATCACCATTCAAATCTGCAACTGTCAAAACAGGACCTTCATTCGATAGGAAGAAAGATTGAGTCCGGTTATTGTTGAAATCGGTGAAGTTGTTTTCTATATGTTTGTAAGAAATAAGGTCTGTTACCTTGGTGAATAGGGTCGGGGTATTAATCTGTTTCTCAACAATGTATTCCGAAGCTTTATTTGGCTGGTTAATAAAATTCAATGAGTCAGTTTTCAGAAGTTCTGGATTGAGCGTAGTGCGCATCATATTGGGCCAGATTACTAGGATGCTGTCTATTGTTTCGTCGAGTATTGGGAGTAGAACTCTACTATCTACAGTACTCTCAAAGCCCTTCATGGGATATATTTCTTTGGTATATTGTGATGAGCCACTATAGCAGATTACCTTACTGCCTATGGCTTGTGTATTTCCATCTTTGCCCTCAAGTAGAATAGAATAGCTCGATTTATTTCCATTATTACGATAAATTGACGCTGGATCACCTATATTATTTGTCACAATATCAAGGTCCCCATCATTGTCCAGATCGGCATAGGCAGAGCCATTGCTAAAGGTCGGAACTCCAAATCCAGCTTCTTGTGATATATTTTTGAATTTGAGTTGGCCTTCATTCTTAAAGAATACATTTGGATAGGGAGATGAGGGCATGGACTCAAACATCCTAGTAATAGCATTCTTTTCTCCAGTATTAATAAGTCTTCTAATCTGATCTGGATTAAAAAAATTGAGGTAGTCCTGATCCAGCAAATCCTTGTAGATGCCGTTGGCCACAAATATATCTTTCAATCCATCCTGATCAAAATCTTCAATTAGTGCTCCCCAACTCCATTCAGAAGCTTCCGTACCACTATATCTTGAAAGCTCAGAATAAACGGGAATGTTGCCGTCAATATTTCCTGCTGATATATGCAAGGCATTCCTGCCGTATTGTCTGTGATAACCCTTCTGAAAGTTCAATTCTGATTTCTCAAATGTCTCAAATACTGCCTTTGATTTGGTCCTTGCCAAGGTGGAAGGCAGCATCTCAGTCACAAAAATATCTTGTCTTCCATCATTGTTGATATCCGCAATATCTGCACCCATGGATCCCATGCTCAATTCTTGTATTGATAGATCCACGGTCTCATTAAAAGTTCCATCTTGATTATTGATATAGAGGTAATCTTTCTCAAAAAAATCGTTGCTGACAAAGATGTCGGGCCAGCCATCGCCATTGAGATCGCTTACGCTGACTCCAAGCCCAAAACCAATATTTGAACTATATATTCCAGCTTTTTGAGTAATGTCGACATATGCTTTTTCAGATCCATTAGACTCTGAATACATTGACTTGAGCAGCTTATTCCCACCAATTGGATTGGGTATTTTTCGTTGATCGCGAATCATATCATAGCCACCTACGGATCGAATACTGTTGTTCAAGAGATAGCAATCCAAATCTCCATCCAAGTCCTTATCAAAGAATACTGCATGAACTGCCAGCCCTTCAAAATCTAATCCATATTCAGCAGCTTCTTCCTTAAATGTTAGATCGCCCTGGTTGATGAATAACTCATTTTTACGATTTCCCTTGGTGTCTGGTTTGCCAGACTTGCAGACATATATATCCAATAGATTGTCGGCATTAATATCTACCAGGCTTACTCCAGAAGACCAGACATCTCTGCATGCCACTCCTGCCGATTCTGTAATATCTTTGAATTTGAAATTGCCTTTATTTATATATAGCTTGTTATCTACCAGATTGCCAGTGAGATATATGTCTATTAGATTATCATTGTTAAAATCTCCCAAGCCTACACCACCTCCATTGAAGAAATTTTTGAAGGTATATGGATTGTATTCTTCGGTAAAATGTAAGGAATTATTAAAATGAATTCCAGTTGTTTCAGCAGGCAAAACATCAAATAAGATATTTGAAGGCTCATCAGTATGAAGGTCTCTTTTGCAGGAGAAAAAACATAATAAGGATAATATGAACCAACGGTGCTGCACTCTACAAATCAAGTTGTGAACTGAATAATAATTTTATTAATTGTCGATGTTTTACAAACTAGAATTAAAAAGACCACCTTGAAAACAAGGCGGTCTTTGGTATTATTACATTATTACAAAGATACGATTAGTATCCAGGATTTTGTTGCAGATTAGAATTTAGTGCAATCTGATCTGCAGGAATAGGCATCAGGTTCATATGTGCAGGTGATTCATTCTTTTCCCACCAAGCATCATTCCATTTGCCGAAACGGATCAAGTCAGTTCTTCTCTTAGCTTCGAAGCAAAGTTCTCTTCCTCTTTCTGCAAGGAAGTTTTCTGCCGTAAGCTCAGTAAAAGGAGCTACACCTGATCTTTCTCTTATCATATTTACTAAATCCAAAGCTTCCATACTTCCACTATTCATTCTCCACATTGCTTCAGCTTTGTTTAATAGGATTTCACCATATCTATAAAGAGCGAAATCATTATTCATTGTATTCTGTGTTCCAATTTCGTACTCATACTTTGAAAGCCTTGCTCCTCCATCTCTGTGTGCACCTGGTGCCAATTCATTCAATTCAGGATTGAAGTTTACATCTCTGCCGTCAGTATCATCATAGTATGAATCTGCTCCATCAACCAATCTTGTGCCATCAAGGGCAAACTGTGGTCCATGTAGCAATACACCATAACCTCTACCAGCTCCTGTGATTCTATCATCTTCTGGCTCGAAGGAGTTGTAAAAATCAGCAAGTGAACAATATCCATTCCAAGGCTGATCTACAGTAGAGAAAGTTTTTTGGCTTTCATAGTGCAAAGTCATCTGTACGAGGTTGAATCCACCAGCATTTACTGCATCATAAGGGATAACAAAGATATTTTCCTTTGAACCGCTATTATTTACTGAGAAATTGTTGAAGATGTTGCCTTCTAATGAGTATCCACCACCATTAATTATTTCATCACATGCAGCTACAGCTTTTGCATATTCAGCAGAACCTTTGTACTCTTCAGCATTCAAATATAGTTGAGCAAGCATTGCCTGACCCACGTAGTAGTTCATTCTTGCGTAAGTAGCAAGGCTTACCTCTTTTGAAAGTAATGGCACATTTGTCAATAGTTCTCCTTCAACAAAGCTATATATATCAGCTCTGGCTACAGTTGCAGGTTTGAAATCTGGCTCTACATCAAAAGTAGTGATCAATGGTACATTGCCAAATACATCCAGTAATACAAGGTAGTAGAATGCTCTTAATGTCTTCAACTCAGCAATAAAAGCTTCTGACTGATCACTCGCAGCTTCCTCGAAGGTAGCAATTAGACGGTTGCAAGTACTGATGCCACCATAGGCCCAGCCCCAAACATTATTGAAAACTCCTTCTCCATCAAAAAATTCATGTCTGTGAGTTCTCAACCATTGTCCACCATCTTCCCAGTCAGGTCCTCTGTGTGGCACACAAGCTTCATCTGATGAAACCTCTTGAAGAGAAAATAATTGTCCATGGTTACAGATAGAGTATAGATTTGTATATGCCGAACCCAATGCAGATATAAATGCATCTTCATTGACAAAATACTCTGATGCCGGAAGTACATCCGTAAATTCTGGCTCCAAATCAGAGCAAGATGGCAACCACACCATTCCTAGAATGGCTACCAATGATATTTTAAATATATTTTTCATTTTTATAACTTTTTTAAATTGATTTTTAGAATCCGAGATTTACTCCGAAAGTAATAGTTCTTGTTGAGAAATAATTGTTTCTTCTATCCACTCCAGGAGCAAGTGGGTCTCTCAATTCAAAGGTAGAAGCTCTACCTCCATTATCTGATGAACCAGCATCAGATAAGATCGCCTCAGGATCTACTCCAGTGTATCCAGTGAAAGTCAATAAGTTTTGACCAGCTATGTATACTCTGGCATTTTTGAATGACCCTAACTGATCAAAAGTATAACCAAATGATGCGTTGTCAAGTTTAACAAAAGAAGCACTTTCTACATGCGTACTATTGTATGATGCAGTTTTGATACCAGGCGTCGCTTTATCCGTTAAGATATAGTTTGCTGCAAGGATATCTGGTTGCGTCTCATAGAAAGCTCTGTAAGTATTGACCAGGCTATGTCCAAACGCTCCTCTGAAGAATAAATTCAAATCAAATTTTCCAAAGGTAAATGAATTATTCAGTGACAATTCGAAATCTGGAAGACCATTTCCAACTACTACCCAATCATCAGCATTGATCTCGCCATCACCGTTTTGGTCTTTGAAAATAAATGCACCATCATCTGTAACACCATCGAATTCTGGAGCTACAATTTGACCGATTGCCTCTCCTTCTTCTAATAAGTGCAATCCTACACCTGCATCAGTAATATTCTGTCCTGGTGCACCGAGGTTTGATCTGAATGATTTTGGTTGATCAAACTTATCCAGTTTTGATTTATATGAAGTGAAAATCAAACTTGGTGTATAGGTCATATTTGCATTGCTAATAGCTTTGTAATCCAAAGCTAATTCGATACCAGTCGTTGTGAACTCTGCAGAATTTTGCCATGTAATAGGTGCAAAATTCGGTGGTACAGGTACTTGAATTGGGAGAATAAGATCAGATGTTTTTCTACTGAATACATCTAATGTTCCATCCAAATCACCACTCATAATTACAAAATCCAAACCTGCATTAATCTCAGTTTTTGTTTCCCATTTCAAGTCAGGGTTAGCATTGTTAATAGGACCGTAAGAAGGAACAAAACTTCCATTATAAAAGAAATTAGCACCTTTTCCATAAAGCGGCTCGAATAGGTAAGGTATTCCTGGAAGGTTTCCTGTTTGACCATATCCAATTCTTAACTTCATGAAGTCAACTCCATTCAAGTTGGCAAGTTTGGCTATATCAACACCTGCACTAACAGCAGGGAATAGTCCAATTCTGTTGCCATCACCAAGTAGATCAGAACCTTCTCGTCTCATACTGGCCATGAAGAAATAAGTATCATCATAATTAACAGTTGCTCTGGCAAATTGTGCAGCAATATCATATCCTCCATTGTATGTACCATTATACCCTAAGGCATTAGTCCCATAAGTTGCAAGACCTTGTTGCAGTTCTGCTGCATCCTGAATCTGATTGTATGTATTCAAATCATTTAAAAATCCACCGGCAGTAATACCATGTCCTAAAGAATTGAAGGATTGGGTTGATACTCCACCTAGTAGCACATATTGGATATTACCAGACTCACCTGTATATTGTAATAATCCCTCTAACAAATTGTTGTTATCATTTTCATTACTTCTATAAGCGACACCATTTCTAGCCATACCTTGTCTATACAATCCATTTCTTGGATAGTACTCACCAAAAATTCTGTCTGTATTTTGTTTTGCGTAATTACCAGTGATTTTAAGAGCTGGAAGAATATTGTATGAAGCAGAAGCATTTATAATGGACTGAGTTCTTTCACCGTCATTAATGTTTTGCTCTACCATCGCTACAGGATTGAAATTGTCAAATCCTCCTGGCTCTCTATATGATCCATCATCATTGAATATTTCAGATGTTGGGTTGGCAACGGTTGCATATCTAAATGCTTCTGAAAATCCAAATTTTGATTTTCTGTTGGTATTGGTATAGTTTAATGATACATTAAGCTTATCATCCAATGCTTTTTGAGTAATAGCAATGCTTCCATTGAGTTGCTCAAATCCAGTATTCAATACCACACCATTATTTTCTCTAAAGTTGAATGAAGCTCTATACCTCGTCTTATCAGTACCTCCTGACACAGATAGATTGTGCGACTGCGAGAATCCACCTTGTGAAATAGCATCATACCAATCAGTATTTCCTCCAGCATCGGTACCTCCAGCGCTCAAAAATTCATCTCTAGACGCAATCTGAGGTGTTCGGGCAATGTTTTCCATTGCTACATAACCATTGTAATTAATATTTGCTTCTCCTGATTTACCTTTTCTGGTAGTTATCAAGATTACTCCAGAAGATCCTCTTGTTCCATAAATAGCTGCGGCAGAACCATCTTTAAGAACATCCATCACTTCGATATCCATTGGATCTATGCTTGATAAAGATGCACCTGGAACACCGTCAATTATAACCAGTGGCTCCGTTTGAGCACCAATTGTTGATAGTCCTCTCATCCTGATACCAACATTTCCGTTTGGATCTCCATCTGCTTTGGAAATCGTAAGACCTGCTACCTTACCTTGTAGTAGTTGTGCAGGAGAAACAACGTTTCCAACATTAAAATCTTTAGAACTGATGCTGGTTACGGCTCCGGTAACTTCTTTTTTGGTTTGAGTACCATAACCGATAACAACAACTTCTTCCAATAATGCACCTGGTGCAAGAGCAACGTTAATAGTGTTGTTCGTACCAACGACAATTACTTGATCAATATATCCTGTATAAGATATTACAAGCGTTTCTGTACCATCAGGTATTTCTAACGAGTAGGTGCCATCGATATCTGTGATCGTACCTGTTCCCGTTCCCTTAATGATAACATTGGCTCCAATCAAAGGATCATTGGATTCAGCGTCTGTGATGACTCCTGTTATGGTTCTTTGACCCACGGCAAATGAACACAAGCCAAATAACAGCGCTGCAATTACTGTTAGTTTAGTAAATAATTTCTTCATGTGGCTTTTAATAAATTTAGTAATATTAGTAAGTAAATATGCTTAGTGTTAAATGTACACATTAATATAACAATATATCATATATCGTCAATCATTTTTTATTTGAATAATTCTACTATTTCAAGATCTATCAGAATATTTATTGGCGAATTGCAAGTATATTCTTAATAGAATATTGAATAGATCAAAATTTGAAAAATAAAATATATTCCAATTTTCTATTCAAGAATTACTATCCCAAAGCACAAATGATTATGCTACATATTATAAAGGGTGGTTTGGAAAGGATAGATCAATTCTTTTAATCAACGCAGCAAACTAGCTAAAATAATTCAATTGCACGATAAACAAATAAATGCAACATGTTGCGATACCCGTTGTTGTTAAAATCTTTTATATTTGAAAATGAAAAGAATTACCATAAGAGATATTGCTAAAATGCTAAGTATATCTCCATCGACTGTATCCAGAGCACTTTCAAATCATCCAGACATAAGTCAAAAAACAAAAGACAGGGTGAATGAGGTAGCGAATACCTTCAATTATACGGTTAATCTACATTCAAATTTTTTCAGGAATAAGAAGTCCAATTTGATCGCGCTAATTATTCCAGAAATAAATATGTTTTTTACGCCCAACTTGATACGAAGTTTGAACAAGGTGGTATCGGGTACAGAATATTCATTGTTCATTTTTATTTCAAAAGATAGTTACAAGAAAGAAAAGGCCATGATTGAGCAATGCATCAAATGGGCGGTTGAAGGAGTACTTATTAGTCTTTCAAGTAAAACAAAAGATATTGCCCACCTATCAAGACTTCAGGATTTTGAGATTAAAACTGTAATGTTGGATAGAATCATTGCCAATAATAAATTTCATACAATTACAAGCGACAGTTTTGGATCAAGTTACAAAGCCATTACACACTTAATAGATAAAGGGCATAAAAGTATTTTAGGTCTATTTGGAAACTCCAACCTGAGTATTACAAAAAGACGGATAGCAGGATTCAAAAAGTCAATTTCGGATCACGGTTTGGACATGGAATCATCACCAATGTTCTCAGTAAATAATCCCGAAGAAATTGATTTGCTTATACCCAAAACACTAAATGAAAATCCAGATATTTCAAGCATTTTTGTCATGTCGGATGAATTATTGGCTAGGGCGCACTATGTCTTAGGCAAGATTGGCAAGAGAATCCATGATGATATTTCCTTAGTGGCCATAAGTGATGGCGAGTATCCATATTTGATACACCCAAATGTCACTTTTGTCAGGGACTCTGGCCGTAAAATGGGTAAAAGGACAATTCAAATGCTAATAGATTTAATCGAAGGAAGAACCCAGAAAATTAAAAAGAATACTATCCTCAAAACCAAATTAGTAGAACTTCACTCCGTAAAAGATAAAAATATAACGATTGATATTAGCCCTACTAACCAGGGACTTTCTTGAGTGACAGGTATTACATCCTTTGGGGAAAGTATGGAAGCCAGAAAAGATTCGTAGAATTAATCTTTTAAAGAAGGCATATTCAGAAGAAGGCTATCTTTTCAAAAATCGAAGTCTGAGTATTAAAACGGGAGTAAAAAGAAGCGTGGCTGCGGCTGCGTTTTGGGATGTGGGAGCGGCTATGAGTGCTGTGTCGTCCTGAAAAAAGTTTACAGTTAATAATGATAATCCTGTCATTCATTTACAGTTTTGTAATAATCCTAAAATATGTTTACATTACAAAATGAGATTGAAACGGAAACAAGCTCTGCTGGAGAGCAACTTGCGAGGGATAAATCTCTGAATGACGAAATGTTATTTATAGACCGGATCACTTTTGATTCGGTTTTTATATTTCAGAATTCACTATGCCTTAGAAAAACTCATGTCGCTTTTGGCAATTTTGCCTTGATAGTAATTCTTCCATAATCTTTGTGGTTCAATATTCCTATTTTGATTATGCACTTCATACGGAGTCAAATTGCTAATACTCATATGGGGGCGGTCAAAATTGTAGAGTTCTATTGAGCGATCTAATATTAGCTTTGCCTCTTCGAATGAATTTGCTGTTTGATTCCATAAATATTCATCTTTTAATATTCCATTTACCCTTTCGGCAATCGCATTTTCTAAAGGGTCTCCGTTTTCAGTCATGGAAACTTGAATATTATTTCCCCTCAGCAACTCTACATAGATAGTGCTGCAATACTGAGCCCCCCTATCAGAATGATGAATAAGATGATCAGGTATACTTCTCAATTTAGAAATAGCCATATGTAAAGCTTGAACTGACTCAATACTTTCTAAGGTTTTGGAAATATGATATCCTACAATCATGTGAGAATATGCATCAGTGATCAAGCTTATATACAAAAAGAAAGATCCACACTTCCAATATGTTATATCACTAACCCACAGTTGATTAGGAGCATTGGGCTGAAAGTTTTTAATTAAATTAGGATACCTTCTCAACCAATGAAACGAGTTTGTAGTATATACTTTTCGTTTCCTCTTTTTAACCAATAAATTATGAGAAGCCAAGGTTCTGAAAAACACATCACGACCCATTTTTATCTCATGTTCTTGTAAAAATGAAGAGAGCTTAAAGAATAACTTCCTGCCTCCCATCCTTTGATGATCCTTTCGTATTTTCAAAACTTGTTTAATTACAAGCTCTTGTTCTAGGGCATGTTCAATACTTCTTTTCTTATGTTGATAATAAGCTTGTCTAGTCAAACCAAACAATCCACACAATTTTTCAAGACTATTAGTTGGATATAGAACCCTCATTTCTTGGATGGTTTGGTATCGAACTTTTTTCTAATCGAAATATTAAATTTTTGCTCAGCCAAATCTATCATTTTAGAATAGGCTATTGCTTTGAGTTCAGCATCTCTTAATCGCTGCTCTAATACCTTGATGCGTTCCTCCTCAACCAGTTTTTCTAATTCATCCTTTTCACCTTTCATATATTTTGAAAGTTTGTCCTTGGTAGTGTAACCAAATTTTCGCATCCAACGAAGTAGTGTGCCATGCTCTTCATATTGACCAGTAAATTTCTTCCAGACTTCTTGTTTAGTATAATCATTTGCCAGATAATATTCAATTATCTGACGTTTAAATGCTTCTGAGTACGATCTTGTACTGTGTTTGACTTCTTTTTTTCTAGCCATTTTTATAGGTTTTTGTGTAAACCTATTTCAGGACAAGACATGCTGCATTAGGCAGCCTTGATTTTTTTTGATTCTGTTTTTTGATCAAGCAAAAAATAGAATGCCCAGCCGGCGAGGCGAAACAAAGTTAAGTGTTCCAACTACCTCGTTTTCGTTGAAAATACACTGAAAAAGGTGCTATATTCTAATATTTATTTAGTAGTAACGTTATATTTAATAAGCCTAACTTGTTAATTTATAACTAATTATAAAATCTATATAAAAGAAATATTTACTTAGGAATATCCCTAAGAATACTTCTTACTAACTATTCTTTTTCAACTTAGAAACCTTGAAGCAATAAAATCCAAGAGCCAAAACACATATTCCCAATCCAATAAATTCACGCATAAATTCTATAAAAGGGGATTCTGCCTTCATAGAACCAGTTATAGAAGGAGTGCCATTTTGGACCCAAGAAATGACATCTGGATAGTAAGAAATCATTCCTATTATATAGATGACCAATAATGCCTGCAAAATTCTTAGATCGTACTTCCCTCTATCGAAAAAGAATATAACGATACCCACAATCAAATAAATTGGAATCCAAATGAAGAAGTCTGGGTCATTGTATTGAAGGGCGGCAAATAGAATAAATATTGCGGCAATAATTTTGTGAATCATAGTGAAATTTGACTCCAATATAGCAATTAGTGCTCATCAAGAAGTCTAATCCAATTGATAAAAATGACGATCTTCTATTCGTAAATTGCCTTTATATTAAAATGGCCACCCCCTCCAAGTCCACCACTGCTTGAATATATATGTATTGAATCAGTATCAAAGAAATACTTTAGATAATCTGCGTCTTGAGGATAAGAGTGATTTATTTCAAACAAGATAAAGCCATCTTTTCTTTCATCGACAAAAGGTAAATTCAATCGTTCATTGGTATGTGGCGTGTCATAGGACAGGGAATAGTTTTCATCACCTTTAGAAATATTCAATAAGGTTTGATGCATGGTGTCAATTGATTCTGATGAAATCCAGGTATAAGAATCAATCAATGCTTGATATGAACCACTAAGTCGATCAGCATAATCAATAATTCTAAATTCACTTATCGGGAGAGGATCTATAGCTAATTCTGGATTGACCCTCCAGTAATATTTATTCGAAGGGATAAGGATGTCAGGAAAATCCAAAGATGTCTCGGTAAGAAGCGTATCAAAAACGACGTCTTCAAAATCACTACTTTCTGAAATTTGAAGCCAGTAATTTTGGTCTTCTTTTGAATCCTTCCATTCGAATGCGAAACAACAATAATGCACGTCATCACCTTCTAATGGATAAGACAATTCTATGGTGTTTTTAAAGCGATCTTTATCTTCTGGCATTTCAGCATCTGAACAAGACAAGAGCAAGACTAAAGAAAATACAAAATAAAAGATTGGGTTAATTTTCATTGCAATTAGTTTAACACACTATTGTATAATAAACTTGACAACAAAAAACTTATTGCTTACAATTTCTATCTTGTCAAATACATACTTCTATTTCTATCCAATTCTCTAAAGAATGGATCATTCAAGTCTTTGATAAATCGAATTGCTTCTCCAGTACTCTTCATCTCTGGACCCAATTGTTTGTCTACATTTGGAAACTTGTTAAAGGAGAAAACAGGAACTTTTATAGCATATCCTTCCAACTTCTTTTCAAATTCGAAATCCTTTATCTTCTTACTACCGATCATGACATGGGTGGCGATTTTCAAGAAAGGTACACCATAAGCTTTGGCGATAAAAGGGGTTGTTCTAGATGCTCTTGGATTCGCTTCAATTACGTAAACTTCTTCGTCTTTTATGGCAAATTGAATGTTTATCAATCCTCTGATATTCAAGGCTTCAGCTAGCTTTCCGGTGTACTCCTTCATCTTATCTATCACAGTATCAGATAGGCTATATGTAGGCAATACGGCAGAACTGTCTCCCGAATGAATTCCAGCTGGTTCGATGTGCTCCATGATTCCCATTATCAATACTTCTTCTCCATCATAGATTGCATCTACTTCCGCTTCTTTAGCCCTTTCGAGGAATTGATCCACCAGGACCTTGTTATCAGGCATGTGCTTGAAGATTTCCAGTACTTGTCTTTCTAGTTCATCATCGTTGATAACAATTTTCATACGCTGACCACCGAGTACATAAGATGGTCTTACCAATACAGGATAGGTGACTTCATTCGCTACTTTGAGAGCCATGTCTGCATCTTCGGCGACACCAAATCTTGGATATGGAATACCAAGATCTTTTAATAGGTCTGAGAATCTACCTCTATCTTCTGCCAAATCAAGAGCATTGAAACTACTACCTATGATTTTGATTCCTTTTTTATGCAGCGTTTCTGCCAATTTCAATGCGGTCTGTCCACCCAATTGAACAATTATTCCTTCTGGTTTTTCTAACTCAATAATTTCTTCCAGGTGCTCCCAATAAATCGGTTCGAAATACAACTTATCCGCGATATCAAAATCAGTAGAAACTGTCTCTGGATTACAATTAATCATTATAGATTCGTAACCTGCCTCCTTGATGGCCATCAAGCCATGAACGCAGCAATAGTCAAACTCAATTCCTTGTCCGATACGGTTGGGTCCGGAACCCAGTACGATGATTTTTTTCTTTTCAGAAGGAAGACTCTCATTTTCCTTATCAAATGTGGAGTAATAATAAGGAGTCTGGGCTTCAAATTCGGCAGCACAAGTATCTACCATTTTATAGGTTCGTCTAATGCCCAATTTTTTTCTTTGTCTGGTTACTGCCTCTTCTTCCAATCTCATCAACCAAGCGATCTGCGCATCAGAATATCCCACTTCTTTCAAGTCTCTAAAAAAGTCAGTAGGTATATCTTCCGGTACATTGTAACGCACCAATTGATCTTCCATTTTCACCAACCGCTTGATTTGATTGATGTACCATGGGTCGATTCTTGTCAATTTCTGAACTGTTTTTGCTGGTACACCTAATCTCAATGCATCTTTTAGTCTGTAAATCCTATCGTCGCTGGCCGCTTCCAATCGGGCAAGGATATCTTCTGTTCTGATCCACTCTTTTTTATCTGCTCCCAGTCCGCTTCTGTTATTTTCTTGCGACTGACATGCTTTTTGAAGAGCCTCAAGGAAATTTCTACCAATCGCCATCACCTCACCTACAGATTTCATTTGAAGGCCGAGCTTCTTGTCTGCTCCATGAAATTTCTCAAAATTCCATCTTGGCATTTTTACGATGACGTAATCCAAAGTAGGTTCGAAGAATGCTGAAGTCGTTTTGGTAATTTGATTTTTCAACTCATCCAAGGTATATCCAATGGCTAGTTTTGCTGCTATTTTTGCAATCGGATATCCGGTAGCCTTACTTGCCAATGCGGATGATCTTGAAACCCGAGGATTAATTTCGATACAGATCAATTCTTCGGTCTCCGGATTTTGAGAAAACTGAATATTACACCCTCCTGCAAAATTGCCCATCGAGCGCATGAGCTCTATGGCATCGTTTCTCATTTTTTGATATGCCTTGTCCGAAAGTGTCATTGCGGGAGCTACTGTGATGCTGTCGCCGGTATGGATTCCCATCGGATCGAGATTTTCCACTGTACAGATGATCACCACATTATCATTGGCATCACGCAACAATTCTAATTCGTATTCCTTCCAACCGAGTACGGCTTTCTCCACTAGGACCTCATGTGTTGGCGAGGCATTCAATCCTCTTCTCAGCGCTTCATCAAAATCCTTGTCTTCCATTACGAATCCACCACCATATCCTCCTAAGGTATAAGAAGGTCTGATGACCAATGGGAAACCAATTTTTTGAGCGGCTTCTTTTCCTTCCAGAAAACTATTGGCGATAAAAGAAGGTGCTACTGCCTGACCCAGTATGACCACATGTTCTCGAAATGCTTCTCTGTTTTCTGCCAACTCGATCGCTTCCAAATCTACACCAATGAGTTTGACATTGAATTCATCCCAAAGCCCTTGTTTCCCAGCATCAATGGCGAGATTCAATGCAGTTTGTCCTCCCATAGTTGCGAGCACTGCATCGATTTGTCTTTCTTCGAGGATTTCTCTTAGGCTTTCTACGGTAAGCGGTTTGAGGTAGATATGATGAGCGGTCATAGGATCGGTCATGATTGTAGCAGGATTGCTATTGATCAGACTCACTTCTATACCTTCTTCTACCAGTGATCTCGAAGCTTGAGTACCAGAATAATCGAATTCGCAAGCTTGTCCTATAATGATGGGTCCGCTACCTATTATAAGTACGGATTTGATAGATGTATCTCTTGGCATAGTAGATGTGGTTGGCTAAAATTTGCGCAAATATAATCGTAAAATTATAGATAGCTAAATTCGTAATATGATTCTTAAAAAAGATATGCATATTTTGTGTGTTTAGCTGCTTTAGAATATAGAAGTGATTTGAAAAGATATTGTTTATTCTTTTGCATTTTAATGATTGCCTTACAAGACTTTAGAAGGTATGGCATTCAAATTTTGCAACAAGTTGTGATACAAATTACTCTATGGATTTTAGCATTGAAAAAAATATTTACCATTAATAGAGTAGGGTAAATTTTACCCTGTCTGTCAACCCTATATAACTCTTAGTTTAATTAGCGAATTGAAAATTATTGAAGATGAAAAAAATTGTACCTACGATTACTTTTTTACTGCTATTAAATATTTCTTTTGGACAAATCTATGATGACTATATCGGAGCGGGAAATGCTATGGATGTTATCGTTACCAGTAGTGATGAACAGTCACAAGGAGTAAATTCTGTAAATGGTGACGGAATTGACCTTGATATTTTGGGCGCTTCCAGATTTTTGGCGCATACCACACTTGGATATACCATAGAAGATATTCAGGCAATGACTGAAACCAATATGTCAGACTGGATTGATAATGAAATGGCTGTTGAACCTTTCTATTATACCATCCCAACCATAGAGATAATATTTCAATTGTACAATGACTGCATGGAAGAGTTGGGGCCAGAATGCAATCTCGAATTTAACTTAAGCACCTTGATGTGGAGATTGGCATGGTGGGATAATGTCATCAATGGTGAAGATAAGTTGAGACAAAGAATCGCTTTGGCATTGAGTGAAGTCTTGGTGATTTCGGACAAGTCAATGCTGGATCAATATCCACATGGATTGGCTGCTTACTATGATATCCTGGTAAGAAATGCCTTTGGAAATTACAAAGATATATTGACAGAGGTGACATTGAATCCAAGCATGGGGTTTTACTTGAGTCATATTAATAACCCCAGAACATTCGAAGAATTTAATATTCGACCCGATGAAAATTATGCTAGAGAAATCATGCAGTTATTCAGTATTGGTCTTTTCGAATTGAATAATGATGGATCTCGAAAAACTGATCCAATTACAGGCTTGTGGATTCCAACCTATGACAATGATGATATTAAGGGTTTGGCAAAAGTATTTACCGGACTCAGTGGAAGCAGGTGGGCAGATGAGAGCAATACAGATCCTGTGACTTTTGGGAGTAGATTCAATGCTTATTCTTTGCTAGACCCAATGGCAATGTATGAATTTTGGCATGAACCAGGAGAGAAGCACATTGTAGGCGACTATACGATTCCATCAGGTCAAACGGGAATGGAAGATATAGAAGAAGCCATAGATCATCTATTCAACCACCCAAACGTAGGACCTTTTTTAGCCAATAGATTGATTCAAAGATTAGTGAAGTCGAATCCTACACCTGAATATATCGATCGCGTTGCGAGTACTTTTAACAACAATGGATCAGGAGTAAGAGGGGATATGGGAGCAATGATCAGGGCAATCTTACTAGATGAAGAAGCTCTGGATTGTTACTGGACAGGTGAGGAGGATAATGGAATGTTGAGGGCTCCAATCTTAAGAATGACACAATTATTATCTGGATTAAAGGCAGAGACTGAAAATGGAATTTTTTGGAATACAGGAGCAATTTATGAATTTTCTACAGGTCAACATCCTTTAGGTTCGCCAACTGTTTTCAATTTTTATTCCCCTGAATATGTACCCGACGCAGAATTTGCATATCTAAATTTGGTTGGTCCAGAGTACCAAATATTAAATTCTTCAACTTCATCTAATTATGTCAACTACATGTTGATTGCATTGATGAGAGATTATATCAAACAGGTATTTAATTTTGATTTGCCCAATTATTTAAATGATGCTTTTAGATTACCATATATCCCAAATAAGGAAGCTTATGATGCCTACCTGTCGGATCCACTTTGGTTGGATTTAGCATTCTCCCCAGAAGAATTGGTTGATTATTTGGACATCCTTTTGGCAAATGGTCAGCTTAGCGATGATACTAAGGCATCTATTGTCGAATCAATGAGAAATTCTGATATCATAGATCCAGTCAACAGCGCATATTATGCTGTTTTTATGGTCATGATAAATCCAGAGTATACCGTCATGAAATAATGCCAATCAACCCTATTACAAACAAGAAATAAAAATAATATGTCAAGTCATAAACATTCAAGAAGACAATTTTTAGGCAGCTTGCCTTGTCTCGCATTAGGTACAACAACTTTATATTCATCATTAATCAACCTCAAGGCGATGAACTCAATCATGGGTTCGACCAGTGTAGTGGGCGGAGATTATAAAGCTCTTGTCTGCTTATTATTAAGTGGAGGAAATGATTCTTATAATATGCTCATTCCACGAGGGAATGCAGAGTATGCAGAATATGCCGCGGTACGTTCAAATCTGGCGATTCCGCAAGAAGATATTTTACCTATCAATCCAGAAGTATCGGATGGTAGAGATTTTGGACTACATCCATCCCTTACGGGACTGAGGGATCTTTTTGAGCAAGGAAATGCTGCATTTATAAGTAATGTAGGAACGCTCGTAGAGCCAACTACAAAATCCGGGGTTCAAAATGGAACTACAAAATTGCCTTTAGGTTTATTATCGCATTCCGACCAAATAATGCATTGGCAGACTGCTTTTCCGCAGGACAGGTCTAATTTGGGTTGGGGCGGAAAAATGGCAGATATCCTGAAGAGTATGAATGAAGATACTGGGGTGTCCATGAATATATCTCTTGGAGGAAATAATACTTTTCAAAGAGGAGACACAGTCACGGAATATGCAATTAATGCTGAAGGTGGAGTAGCGATCGTTGCATGGGACGAACCAGCGCCATTCTTCCAAATGATGAGAGAGGATATCACGGATATGATGAATAAGCAATATGAAGACGTGTTTAGAGATTCATACTCAGGAGTCCTGAGAAGAAGTGTGGAAAGCAACGAAGTTTTTAATACTGCTGTAGAAGGAATAGTGTTGAATACTCAATTTTCAAATGCTCCTTTATCACAGAGAATGGCAATGATAGCACGTAGTATTGCAGCTCGAACAGAACTAGGAGCCAAGCGTCAAATATTCTTTGTAGATGTCGGTGGATTTGACAATCATGACGAACTTACGAATACCCATGCTGGCTTAATGAATACTGTTGATGATGCACTGACTTCATTTTATGCAGCTACAGAAGAGTTGGGTGTTAGCGATTGTGTAACCACATTTACGATCTCAGATTTTGCCCGTACACTTACTTCTAATGGCAATGGCACCGATCATGCGTGGGGCGGAAACTCAATCGTTATGGGAGGAGCGGTAAAAGGAAAAAATATGTACGGTGATTATCCTGTATTGAGCTTGGGAAATGATTTGGAGATTGGTGGCGGGATATTAATTCCTACGACAAGTGCCGATGAATATTTTGCAGAGATGGCTTTATGGTTTGGTATATCTCCCAACGACCTTTCTCAAATCTTGCCAAACATCGGAAATTTTTATGATGTAGGCTCTTCTTCAAAGCCTCTAGGATTCATGCTCTAAACACAATTTTCTTCAAAAAAGACATAAATATTATGAAACATATATACACATTAACATTCATATTCTTGATGATATTGACTTCATCAAATAGTGCAGACGCCCAATGTTTTGATGATGGACACAGCCCATTTCAAGGACAGGGATGGCTTTCTTGCAACACAAGTATTGGCCCAATTCCGGAAAGAGGGGATGCACATTGGATTCTCTATGATTTTGGCCATATCTACACCTTGGATTCTCTATATTTTTGGAATCACAATGTTTGGGGTGAAACTGGCATGGGCGTGAAAAGCATACTTATTGATTATTCCATAGATAAAGAAAACTGGAATACTGTAGGTCCGATTAATATTGAAAAGGCACCAGGATCTTGGAAATATACAGGGACTCAAGGCCCATCATTGGGCAATGTGAATGCACGTTATGCTTTGATTACGGTGATAGATACATGGGATGATGATACCGCATGTGCTGGTCTCGGAGAGATTAAAATTGGTGTCAACAATTCAGTGAATGTTACAGAGATTGATGCTGCTCAAGAATGGACAATATCACCGAATCCAGCAATCGACAAGATCACAGTTCAATTGCCAGAAGTGGATGAAATCCGAGATTTGTCAGTTTACAATGCTGTAGGTCAATTGGTACAACGACTGAATGTACCAAATGGAAATGAATTGGTAGTACCATTGAATGAAATGAAGGAAGGAATATATTTTATTTCTATTGCTACGGATAAAGAAGTATTGACCAAGTCATTTGTGAAAGGGTAGCGTTTAAAAGCATATTACCTTTTAATGACTTCAAAAGTAAAGCGCGTGTAAGGCACAAGGAGATATAGAAATGATAGTTCTATTGTGCCTTGCATAATATTACCATTGCGATAAAAACCAAAAATTTAGAATTGAAGAGTCAGCATATATTTCTGTGCTGACTTCTTTTATTCTTCCCTTCATTATCATTTTACCTTTTGATGATTATTTTCTTTAGTATTTTAAAGCTTTATTAAATAGATTTGCGAACAAATTTTTGAAGTTGAAATACTCTTTTCTTGTTTTATTTTTCTTTTGTACGCTTAATATTGCTTTTTCGCAATGCGACGAATCGTATCCCAAAGACCAGTCTCCCAAGATTGCCAATTATGATATTCGTGTGGATTTTGATCATTCGGCAAAGAAGGCCCTTTGTACTCAAGACCTAAGATGGAAAAATACCTCTCCTGATACCATTCATGAATTGAGAATGTACATGTACATGAATGCATTCAAAGATTTAAATTCAACTTATTTAAGAGGAGGAGATTCAAATGTTTTTGGCCAGGATTTATTGTCAAGGTCTAAAGATGAGTGGGGATACATAAAGATTACCAAGATAACTGACCGAGCAGGAATAGATCTCGAACAAAAATATATCCAGCCCAATGACCAAAATCCCGATGATCAATCCGTAGTGGCCATTACGCTGAATGACCCTATCCTTCCAGGTGAAACCAAGCCATTTTATTTAAACTTTGAGGTAAAACTTCCCAAAACAATAGTCCGCCCTGGATTCGGAAAAGATGACTTTTTCCTTTTTGTACATTGGTTTCCGCAAGTAGGAGTATATGAGCAAGATAAAAATGGAAGCTGGGGTTGGAATTGCCATCAATTTATGAGGGGCACAGAATTTTTTGCTGACTTCGGAGATTACAATGTTGTGATCAACGCTTCGGACCACCTTGTAATTGGGGGCTCTGGTTGTAGAATTTCTGAAACAAAAAATAGTGGTGAGCAAACTGTTGAATTTCAGGCACATGATATTATTGACTTTGGTTGGGTCGCATACCCAAAATATGAAATGTATACTTCGACTTTTATGGGCGTGGATATTGAGATATTGATGCCTCCTGAGCATTGTCAATTTGCAGATCGATACCTTAAGGCAATCGAACATAGCTTGGAATATTTGAATAAAAACATTGGAAAATATCCTTACCCTAAAATTACGGTAGTAGATCCTCCTGTACATACCCTTAATTCGGGCTTCATGGAGTATCCAATGATGATTACTTGTGCTACATTTTATGGTATTCCAAAGAGCGTCAGATCTGTGGAATCATTGGTGATTCATGAGTTTACCCATATGTATTTCATGGCTACATTGGCTTCTAATGAGAAGGAGGAAGCCTGGTTGGATGAAGGCTTTGTGACCTATTATGAAGATCGTATTCTGGACCATTATTATGGAGAAAAAGGTTCGTTTTTTAATGTGTTGGGCTTTCGATCTGGCAATGCAGAGAATTCTAGATTAGAGTATACAGGACTTCCCAATCCCAGTGTAGGTGCTATAGCAAGACCAGGGTGGGAGTTTAGAGGCTCGTACAAAGGCTTGATTTATGCCAAGACCGCAACAATGCTCAAGACATTGGAAGGAATTGTCACCAGGCCAATAATGGATGAGATAATACAGACATATTTCGAAGCATATAAATTCAAACATCCAAAAGAAGCAGATTTTAGAAAGATCGTGGATGAGGTATTGAGTAGGCACAGATTAGAGCTTCCTTTTGATGCTGAGACATTCTTCGATCAGTGTTTACATGGTACAGATATTTGTGATTTTGAACTTTCACATTTGGACGGAAATACTATTGAAGTAAAGCAAAATGGAGGGATTACTGTTCCTGTGGAAGTAGAGATAGTCTTCGAAAACGGAGAAAAGAAAATTGAGGTTTGGGATGGCAAAGGAGGAAGTAAGACATTTGGTTTTTCGGATGATTCTCCAATTGTTTCTGCGCACATTGATCCTGGTCAAAAAATATATTTGGATATAGATTTTACCAATAATAGTATTACAAAGAAATCCAACAAAAAGCCAATCGTCAAATATGCGGGAAAGAGCCAAAATTGGATGCAGACATTAATTCACTTTGCCAGTTACTTGATGTAGATTATGGGAAGAATCAGACAAATAGTTGTTGCATCTTGGAAGCATTGGAGAGAAATTTCCTTTATTTATTTTATTCAATTGCTAATTGGATTGAGTGTCGGCCTTACATTTTGTGCTGCCATGTGTTCATCATTGGATGGTTCGATGGTGTTGGATCAGCTTGCCAAAGGATTTGATCGAACTGTGATCATGGATGTTTTGAATTTTGAGGGTGATGTATTGGATTCGACGCAAAATATAGCCTTTATCCTTTTGGGAATTTATCTTTTGTTGAGCGTGTGGCTTCAAGCGGGATGGTTGGCGAATATCAGGTCCAGGTCATTTTCTATAAAATCTCTTTTGACTAATGGTACAAAGTTCTTTTTTCCATTTTTGGGGATTGCATTGATCTCACTATTGTTGATTACACTTTATGCAGCAATAGTGGGGATTGGTTTTACTAAGATTGTGGGTGATCCATTGGTCACTTTTTCATCTGAAAAACCCTTTGTATTATGGATCGTAGCTTTGACCGCTATATTCTTTTTATGGTCAATAATGGTTTGGTCATGGAGTGTTTCCTGTCGTTTTCACTTTATTGATGGAAATTCATTTTTCACTTCTTTGAAATATGGATTCAAAATTGTTTTTGAAAAGTTATTGAAATTTCAATCAGTAGGATTATTGTTAATTGGAATTCATGTTATCCTGATATTGGTTTATTACTGCATTATGGGGGATAGGGGAGCTCCTTCTTGGTTGGTGGTTTTATTTGGAATTCTCGTTCAGCAGATCTTTGCTTTCGTACGTATTGTCATTCGAGGATTTGGATATACACTCTTGGAGGATATAAATTCAAATAAGCCTTGAAAATTTTTCTTTTGTTGGTAATGCACCAAAATCACAATCTTCTTGCATCTTAATCACAAGTCGCGACTGGAAATATATTTTTAAATCGATGGATTCATTTCCATTATCAAATTTCCAGATTATGAAATATCAAAAACGTATACATTGGGATCGTCACCGACCTGAATTCCTCAAGTTAGGATTTATATTTGCCCTGGCTATCACCTTAATGGCTTTCAATTACACCTCTAGTCCACCCGTATTTGAACCTTTGGATTTGGAACCCCTGTCTGAGGACTTATTGATAATTCCTCCAACTACAACACACCAGAAAAAAGTACCTTTGCCACCTCCACCACCGCCAAAGATTACTGCTGTAGTGGATATTGAGCCTACAACCGATCCTATCGTCAAATTTGAAAATAAGACGGATTTTGAAGATAAAACAAAGGTTGTAATAGATGATTATGCCAATGATCCAGCACCTGAACCAGCTCCTATTGTAGAACTAGTAATAGAAGATACACCTAAAGAAACTGGACCTGTACTTATGGCAGAACGAATGCCGATTTATGGTAGTTGTGATATGGATTCCGAGGAAAACCTAAGAAGAGATTGCACCAATCAGAACCTCATCAATCATATTTATGAGAACGTAAAGTATCCTCCGATTGCCAGGGGAAATGGAATAGAAGGCACAGTCGTAGTATCATTTATTGTGAATAAGGAGGGCTATGTTGAAGATGTCGAAATCCTCAGAAATATAGGCTCTGGTTGTGGAAAAGAGGTGAAGAGAGTCATTAACAAATTGGGACGTTTTCTTCCAGGAAAACAAAATGGAAGACCAGTCTCTGTTATCTATAGAATGCCAGTTAAGTTTAATTTGCAATAGCCGATTTATCAAAAAACAAAGTAGTATTGATAGTTGAAATGTTTTGATGTATTTGAAAATTGCATCAGTACAGAGCAGTTTAAGGCACCATAGGTATTTATATTTATGGTGTTTTTGTTATATTAGTAGGTAGAATTGGTCTTGCACTCATCAATTTTGTTTTTGACCATTTATATCATTAATATTCACGAATTATGAAATTACGATCTACAATTATTCTTTTGTTTGTTTTATGCACTTTTTTATCTCTTGATGCCAAGCATATATTAGGCGGAAGTGCCAATTATCGAGTTACAGGACAAAGTTCATCATCTACAACATTATCTATAGATTTTATAATAATCAGGAATGTACAAGGAGGAGGGGCAAGTTTTGATTCTCCTGCAAAT
Source organism: Saprospiraceae bacterium (assembly GCA_965230575.1). Taxonomy (GTDB): domain Bacteria; phylum Bacteroidota; class Bacteroidia; order Chitinophagales; family Saprospiraceae; genus CAJXUU01. The sequence goes on along the minus strand of OZ246013.1, from coordinate 933,845 downwards.
TTTGGAATTTATGGATTTAAGAATAATCAATATACCTATTTGGCTAAGGTCACCGCGAATCCCTCAAACATAGAATTAATAGATTTGGAATACGATGAGTTTTGTCCGGAGTTATTTTATGAGAAGGGGACTTATTCATTTGGAGTCTCTTTACCAAATTCGACATATGATTCCTATGTGATTAGCCATCAACGATGCTGCAGAGACAATGGACTTTCTAATATATCAAACCCAGAAGAGTCAGGATTAGCCCTTTCCATAACTATTTATCCAAGGGCATTTGATTTTGTTGATAAGGCCAAAGAAATTCCAGTATCATCTTTACCTTTTTTGTTAAACAATATGGAAGAACATGCCTTGAACCTAAGTATAGATGATTCGTATATTAAGGAATATCTTTTGACGACACCTTCTGCGGCGGGTGGAATTTCAGGCGTTACTTTCGGAGACCCTGAAGCCTGTGACGGAATAGTGCCAAATCCTCTAAATTGCCCACCTCCATATGGAGTTGTTGAGTATAATGATGATGCAAACCCCTATGGACCTGAAGCTGATGTGAGTCTTGATGCAATGAGTGGGGAATTCCTCGTTGATATTCCAACTATTGGAATTAATTTGTTCGAAGTTACCATAAATAGGTATGACAACGGTGAATTATTGAGTAGTGTCAACAGTCAATGGACAACTACAATATCCACATGCGAAGAAGCATTAAGTATCAATGAGCAGTCTCCGAGTCAAAATATTAAGCTTTCTCCTAATCCAGCGTTAAATACAATATACACATCCAATCATTTAAAGAATGTTGTTGTTCTTGACCCATTAGGGCATAGAGTTTTGGCCATTGATGAGATAGAAGCCAATAAGGAGATTTCAATTTCTGAACTTAGTTCTGGGCTTTACATTCTTAATGCCACCACAGAAAATGGCGACATTGTCAATCTTCAATTCGTGAAATCGAAATAAGAAGGTTGCTGGTTTAAAACAACTTCATTTGAGGGCTCCTTGACTTATCAAATGCCGCAGTATTGTACTGAAATGGCGGGTTGTCCAACATATATAATCGCTTGGCCATTTTGAATTGCTGATCGATCATTTCAGCAATGACCCCTGTGCCTCGCATGCGTTCTCCATACACAGAACTACCCAATTTGCCATTGTGCATTTCAGATACCTTATTCAATACTTTCTTGGCTCTGTCAGGATAGGATTTGTCCAGCCAATCTGCAAAAATTTCGGGTAGATCACCATTTAACCTCAACACAATATGTGATATTCTTCGGGCACCAAGGCTTGCTACCTTTTTCACAAGATTGAAAATATCGTGATCATTTAACCCTGGAATGATAGGTGCAGCCAGAACAGTAACTGGGATGCCAGCATCACTGAGTTTTTTAATGAGATCTAATCGTTTGTGAATAGAACTTGCCCTAGGCTCTAGCTTCCTCCGAAGCTTGTCATCTAATGTATTTACAGAGATGGCAACAGAAATTAGACCGTATCGATTTAGCTCTTTCAAAATATCAAGGTCTCTGAGAATCAAAGTGTTTTTTGTTACGATTCCTACGGGATGTTTGTACTTCAAGAAAACTTCCAACAATTGTCTGGTCAGCTCCAACTTTTTTTCAACGGGCTGATAGCAATCAGTATTTCCGGATAACATTATGGGATGAGGTTTCCACCTCTTAGAAGTAATTTTATTCTCGAGTAATTCTGCCGCATTTCTTTTGGCCAGGATGGTGGTCTCAAAATCGGTACCCGAACTATAACCCCAATAAGTGTGGGTATTTCGTGCATAACAATATACACAGCCGTGTTCGCAGCCTTGGTATGGATTGAGTGAATACTCCATTCCAGTATCGGGGCTTACTACCTTATTGACAATGGTTTTGGGAAATGTATCCACTATCCTTGTTTTGGTTGTAGGTAATTCTTGGTCTATCCACACCTCATCCACCGCTGTACTTTTGACTCTGTTTTCAAAAGGATTGTTGGGGTTTATTTGCGCCCCTCGGCCGTGAATTAAATCTCTTGTAATTTTTATCTCTTGTCGCATGGTCGTAAAAAGTGACATTAATAAGTCGCAATATACGACATTTATTTTATATGTTCAAGTCTCTGGTGCTTTGGTGTGCATATCAAATTGCACATTTGCATCGTCATTCCGAGAGTAACCGAGAATTGTCACCCTGAGAGGAGTCGAAGGGCGACAATGCTTTTAGTTCTTTAATTTAGACCAACGCGTAGAAATCTAAAAGTGCAGGTATGTTATCATCGCCCCAGTAGATTTCTCCGTTTCAGTCGAAATTAGAATCACTCATAATTGCCTATCCCTCCACTCGTTGCACTCGGTCGGAATGACAATTATTATTTCAGATTTTTCTCTTTTGGTGCTCAAGCTCACATAGGGTGACTACTCTGTAGTAATTAATTTTGTGGGCTTTAATCTCATAAAGTTGAATGAATCGACATTGAAGTCGTAGGACTTAATATTATATGCCCAATTCTTATCTATTAATTGATGAAGGTCTTTTTCAATTTTTCGATTAGTGATGCTTTTTTGCGGGTGCTAATTGGAATTTGTTCTTTGTTTGTTGTTTCCAAATATCCACCATCTTGTTTTTTGAGTGCCACCACATGATTCAGATTCACAAGATAAGAATGATGACAACGCATGAAATTATAAGGAAGTAACAATTGTTCGTATTCTTTCAAATTGGTCGAAGTGTATATCTTACTTTCATTGGAGATCATAAATTTCGTATAACTTCCTTCGGCTTTACAGAAGATTATTTCTTTAATCTGAACCAAATGAAGACTGTCCTGATCCTTTAATATGATTTTGTTTTCTTGATCGTTCGGCTTGTTCAGATTTGATTCCAAAACTTCGACTCTGTTAATAGACAAGGTTTGCTGGATGGAAAACTTTACTTTTTCAATGGCTTTTTTGAGCAAGTCAGGTGCTACGGGCTTGAGGAGGTAATCCACAGCACTTAGCTTGAATGCATCTACAGCATACTTCCCATATGCCGTAACAAAAATAAGTTTGAAGTCAATTGACGAAAGACGGTACATCAGATCAAAGCCAGAACCATCAGGTAAATTTATATCCAAAAAAAGAAGGTCAAAATCCGTGGTGTTGATAACCTTTAATCCAGATTCTACACTGTCAGCAACACCAACAATTTGAATTTCAGGACAAAATGTGTTGAGTAATTTAATGAACCCTTTTCTTACATTTATTTCATCTTCAATTATTACAACTCTCATTGGATTATTTGTTGAATTGATTTAAAAATCAGTGTCAATTTAATGAAACGGAAGGAATATTTAAATTCACAACAGTTCCAGTGCCAGATTCATTCGACTTTATTTCGAGGTTAAATTTCTTCTTCATCAATTTTGATAGCAATTGCAACCTTTCGTTTGTTATTGCAATTGACAGCGACTTTTTCTTTATTACTAAAGGCTTGTTTCCATCATTATTATCATCGGTTTTGCCCAGACCCACACCATTGTCCATAATCTGAACGACCAAGTCACCACTTTCTTTGTATATGTTAATCTTTAGAAATCCATTTTCCACAAGATATATTTTACCATGATCTATTGCATTTTCAATAAAGGGCTGTGTCAATAATGGCGGAATTGACAATGTGTTGGGATCAATGTCATCGGATATTTTGATTTCATAATTGAATTTCTCATCGAACCTCAGCTTTTGAAGATTCAAATAGTTTTTCAAAAATTCTAATTCTTCCTCCAATGGAATAAATCTTTCTCTGCTATTCTCGAGCATCTGCCTCATCAGATTGGCAAATGTGGATAGATGATGAATGGCTTTTTTAGAATCACCCTCATCAAATAAATAATTTTGAATCGAACTTATGGCATTAAAGATGAAATGTGGATTCATTTGCAACGACAACATTTTTTGCTCTATTTGATTGATCCTGTCTATTTCTTTTTGACGCCTTCTATAATACCAAAGATATGACAAGAGCGCTATCGTAATCAGTCCTAATACACCAGACAAAAGAAGGCTGTTGTTTTTTTTCAATTTTAAATTTTCTACCTTCTTTTTTTCAATCTCCTTGTCCTTCTTTTCTGAATTGTATTTTTCCTGAAGGACCAGAACCGTTTCTTTTTGCTCGATGCTTAAGAGGGAATCGTTAAGTGTATTGTAATGTTCCAAATGTTTATAGGCATCCTTGTAATTCCCAATAAGTTCACTCAAATGATAAATACTATGTAGTAGATTTTTTTCATGATTAGAATTGCTCTTGCCCAAAAATTCTTTTAAAATTTTTATGACTCGATTTACATCATTGTAATTTCCTTCCTCTGCATTTCCACGACCTTTATAATAGAGCAAGGTGGTGTAGATGCCTCTATCAAACCCCTCCGTCTTTTCAAAAATGGGAAGTTTTTTATTGACAAATTCGTATAACCTTTTATACTCCCCTTTTGCATCCATTACTTGGGCTTCGACCGATGAAAGGCGGGCTTCCAAGCTGAATATTTTCAAATCATCAACAAGCGCTCTGGCATTTTTCAGGACAGAGTCCATCTTGTTCATTTGATTTGATTTTCTATATAGACTGGCTAGATTGAGATAGACATTCACAGATGTAATGTCTCTTTGCGGTGGCTCTGTTTTGGCGAGGTGCTTTATTGCCGACTCATGAATTTTAATTGAATTGAGAGTATCCTTAATGTTATTGTAGATCAGGCCTAAATTGGTGGAAATCATCGATAAAGATTCAAAATCTTCATATTTGGTGGCACCCTCGTAAGCTTCCTGTAATGTTAAGAGGGCCTCTTTATAGTTGCCCTGCATTATTTCTATTGTACCTATAGCATTGTTGATTTCATGAATTTTAGCGAAATCCTCATTTTCGAGCATTAATGTCCTTGCCTTTAAGAAATGTTGTTTGGCAAGAGCGAAATCTTCTCTGCCTAGAAAAGCAGCCTTGCCTAAATAGTAATAGGATGACTGAAGACCACTGATATAATTGATTTTTTCGGATAGTTCTAAAGCTTTTTTAGTATGAAGTTTTAGGCTGTCCAGACCGTTGCGTACGTATTGATATTTTGAAGCTAATTCGATATGTACATCCACCTTGCTCTTGCCATCCAATGACTCTACGATATTTAATAGACTATCTATTTTTTCTCTTGAGCCCTGAGCGATACTTATGATGCTACAACTAAATAAGAGGACGATTAGCGCAAATTTTTTCATTGTGAGAAATTAAAATTGAAATGCAATACTAGTCATTCTAAAGTAGATTTAGCCTAAAGTACAATAGTTGCAGCAAGAAGTGGAATAAGTGTAGGAAAAATGGCTGTAAGTGTAAATTGATCTATCGGTAATTGTTAATCTCTATTCAAATAAAAAATGCACCCACACTACTTCAATAATGAAAAGTATGGATGCATTAGTAAGAATGAGTAAAGAACATTTATCTCATCAAATCCAATTTCAACTGAACTATTCGACTTTGATAAATTTCAAGGCATGATGACTTTGATCGTTAAATGAAATTCGCACATAGAATATTCCTGATTCCAGATTCGATATATCAATGAATGATGAGTTAGTAGATTGGATTAATTTACGCCCCATAGCATCGAATATGGTCACCGATTCTATTTCATTAATATCTTCAGTTTTAATATTGATATGAGTTTGTGCTGGGTTTGGATATATTGAAATATCAAAATTGTTTTTGTCAACCCTTACACCTTGTAATGGCTCGATCTGAGTCTCAATTTTTTCATCTTTGGATATGTATTCTTTGTCAAATTCATTGCCAGTGATTATTGGCAAGGCACTGCTTCCTGTAGTATAAGCGGTGATAATAACTGCATCTATATATATCTTGTCACCATTTCCACTGGCATCGCATTGAAATCTAAATTTACTGTCACTTGCAAATGCATATTGAGATGCTTTCAATACAACACTTCCAGAATAGAATCCATTTGAAGTAAAATCAATATTTTTCACGTAAGCTTTTACCGTTGTCCAAGAATTATTTTGATAAAATCTCAACCAGAAGTCTTCATTATTTTCCATACTCTGTGCATAATATTCAAAATCCACTCTTACGGAGTCCACACTGGAAAGGTCGAAATCTTGAGATGTCATACTTGATGCAACACCACTATTATCCCTAATTCTTACTGACTTTACTCCTTCTGCAGAATACTGTGTGGTCATCCTTCTGCAATCATTACCTCCATCGATCCAGCCATCCCAACCTGACTCAAAATAACCTTCATGGATTACAGTTGATGTTACAGCGGGAGCAGTGGTAAATACTACATAGTTGCTTATATCCGAAAAATTCCCGATCACATCTCTTGCCACTATGAAGAATTCATATGTCGTATTTGGGGCTAGTCCAGTAAGTGTAGCTGAAGTAGCACTATAATTGACATAGCCATGATATTCACCATTTAAATAGAATAAGTAACTAAACACTTGTTCATTGTCTGTCGATGCTGTCCATGATATATCCACAGTAGTACTTGTAGGATTCGAATAACTAAGAACAGGGTTAGAAGGTGGAGTTTGGTCAACAATATCTCCATTAGATTGATTGTAGCAAAATTGAGTGACTTCAGAAAACCCATACATTGATCCACTAACCAAAACATTGGTGCCGTCTGTAATCTGATAAGAGCCATTGCCACTGCCACAGCATATTCCGTTCCCACCATAATCGTACATGACAAAAGCATAATCACCATCAGCTAGAGGTGGCAATTTGATATTTACCGTAGATCCAGGTGTCTGATTGGCATAGCTGTTAAGAGCGCTACTTGCATAAATTTGATTGTTCTTGTCTTTTAACTCCCAAGCCATTTGATCAGGATTATTATCGAAGGTGATGATTAAAGATAGAATGCCAGAATAACAAGTGGGACCAGTACTAGTCGTTGTTGTGGTCAATACTGCACTGGAAGATGACTGATTGCCCGCCGCATCAAAAGCAATTACGTAATTGTCATATGATGTACTTGGAGTAAGCCCTGTAATAGATACACTCGTATTGGTAGTAGAAGCGTAAAAGATACCATCAAGATAGATATCATAATGATCGACTCCTATATTATCAGTAGAAGGGTCCCATGATAAGTCATAACCAGAAGATGTGATATTACTGGCTACCAAATTTGTAGGAGTTGAAGGTGGACTTGCGTCTGGAGTATTGGGAGTCAAAATCATCAAAGTATTGCTCTTGAGAGAAAAATTTGAATTCATGTCCAAAGCAAATACATTGATGGAGTTGAGCGATGCAGGTGTCAATCCTGTAATCGTAGCAAAAGTTGTAAATGCAAAATGATGCAATTCTCCATTTAAGTATAAGTAGTACAATACGGGGCCTGAATTATCAGTAGATGCTGTCCAACTAATGTCGGCTGAAGTTGAAGTAACATTGCTGGCGACTAAATTTTGGGGAATTGTCGGTCTTTCAGTTTCTATACTTGGACCAGAAGTTACATTAACACAAAACTCGAAATTTTCAGAAATATCAAAGCTGCTTCCTGAAGCAATCACATTATTGCCTTCTGCCAAAGAGAATGACCCGAAGCCTCCTGTACAACAAAGTCCATCCGCTTCAAGATCAAAAAAGTTGAATTTGTATAAACCGCTACTCGTAAGATTGATAGTTTCAGTGACCGTAGTATTGGCCAGATTCATTGCATAATCACCAGCTGCTTTTGACGCCACAAAGTTACCTGTTGTATTGTCCGATATATGCCATGAAATAAGGTCAGGTCTATCATCAAAAGTGATGATCAAAGTTAGGCTTCCTGTATTGCACGCCGCGGGATTTGGATTGTTGTAAAAAGTTCCTACGCCCACGGCATACCATGAATTTGTTACTGCTATTTCTTCAGCAGAACCAGCACCGTACAAATCTATGGCCGATTGAATTGCTCCTGCTCTGGCATCAGCGAATCCTGAAGTTGCTGTAAGGTAGACGGTCAAGTTTCGATAGGCGATCGCCTCCGCTTTTGCCGCTCCAATTCCAGTTATTGAGTAGGTTTGACCCCAATCATTTGAACCATTTCCTCCATTCACTAATAAATAAAACCAGTGATTTTGAACACTACTATTGGTATGCACACCTCCATTATCAATACCACTAGTGACCCAGTGAGTTCCTTTGTAAGTGTCAGGGTGATTGAAGGAATTTGGGTTGCTCATTGATCGTAAAGCCTGCCCTGATCCAATCTTCAAATCTTCACCTACCAGCCAATCTACAGATCCTGTAGCATAGCCTTCAATAGATTCACCAAATATGTCTGCAAAAGATTCGTTTAACGCACCTGGCTCATAACTATATACCAATCCAGCTGATGTGCCTACTACACCATGAGTGATCTCATGACCCACTATGTCCAATGAAGCAAAATTATCATAGGTAGTACCATCTCCATTTCCAAATACAGCAGTGGTTCCTGTCCAATATGCATTGTTGTAATTAGGAATATTGGTGACTACCGAAATTTTAGATCCATTGCCATCATAGGATGATCTTCCATGAACAGCAGAGAAATAATCAACAGTTTTTTCAGCAGCCCAATGAGCTTGAACACCAATGTCATCAGAAAAAACAGAAGTATTGCTTGTAATGTCAATAGTATTGGTTGGGCCATTTATGGCTTTGACCGTATGGATTCCACCTGTAGAGATTACGGTGTTGAATAATCGATTGCTGCCATTGAAGTCTTCTGCCTGAAATGTTACGGATCCGTTGTAATAGGCATTGCCAGAAGCGGCTATGTTGGAATGGCATATAATAGAGTTTTCAAAAACGATTTCACCACTGTGGGCGCTTACATAAAAATATACGGCACTCATGGGTTCTACGCTATAGACAAAGTATTTATATGTGAGCTGAGGTTTTTCAGAAATACCAGGTATTGCAGGCAGTATTACAAGTTGACCTTTTGGTTTTTCATAGCCTTCATAAAATATATCTGGGTTTTCAATTTCCCATAGATATTTGTCTGCATTTACATGATTTAGAGCTTCCTCGAGACCTTTTTCAGGAGCAATCAGTGGTATGGTAGATAAGGAATTTGCTTCAAATGGAGTCCCACTAATGCTGAATATTCCCGTTTCGTTTTTATGTACGGAATAGCTTCCAAATTCGATAGGAACGCCCTTATATTGCGAAGAATATTTTTCATGGGTTAATCCTAAGTCTTGCTCAGTGATGGTTGTTTTATTTAAAAATTCCACTGCGGAATTCTTTGTAAAATGGTCCCGCAAGGATTCAATTGAATTGTTTGAGGACTTGAGATTAGAATCCTCGAATGTGATTAAAGTTCGGGGGTTAAGTGTGGTTTGTGCTGTTATTGATGAAGTTGTCCACATCATCAAAAAGCAGATAAATTGTACTAGATTTTTAGAATTCATAATATAATATTTTGGGTTTGTGAATAGCCCGGTAAAGAAGTAAGTCCAAAGGGTATTTCTTCTCTCGAGAATTAATTAATATTAATTGTCAATATTACGCGTAGCTTGAGATGCCCTTGATGGTACATTGATAAGTGAGGTGATCTTATTAATAAGTGCACTACAGATTATGATAGTCCACCGCAGTATTTTGAGATTTAGAATTCAGAATGATCGAAGTTTGGCGTTTGATAGTATAAAACCAGGTTTAGTCATGGGTGATTTTTGTTTCAAAATGTGGTGTTGGTTTGGCCTTTTTCGAGCCCCATTTAGAAATGACTCCAAATTTGATCGACACATTGAAATTTATAAAACCACGTGGAATATGTAGAGAAAAGCGACTTTAATTTGACAGATTTATTGACATTTTATTGGCGAAATTTATTGACTTCTTGAAGTTTTAATCGTTTGAACTCAGACAATAAAAAAGTCAAATTATAATCTTTAATTATATAATCTATTGATAATGAATTTTGTATACACAAAGTGATCAATTGTAATATGTAAAGTGAAAATTTATCACAAATAACTTTTGCAATTTGAAGGTATAAGTGATAGAAAAGATTTACCTTCATTCCTGAATAATTAGCACTATTTAAAAAATCGTTTTTGGGAGACGTCCTAATCACGATTTTTTTTTGCTCAAAATTAAATATCAAAATCACGAATTATTGAGGATGTTCGTTTTACAAAGCTGAAAGGAAACAGAAAAAATCGAAATTATATTTTAGGCTTTTATACCATCAATCTCTTCCATTCAAGTCTATAAATGCCGTAAATACAGACAATTAGAACTAAGGTGATAATAGCGAAATAAGTAATGCTTACGCCTAGGATTGGTCTTAACAATAGCGCTGAAATCGATAGTACAGCTGTAGCGCCTATGTAGAGCATAATTCTTTTGACAGGATAATTGACAGGATAATACCTCTGACCGACAAAGTATCCCACGACTACCATACTTATATAACATGCCAATGCCGCCCAAGCGGAGGCCACGGTCCCGATTGTAGGAAGAAGAAGTAAGCTAATGAATATGGTTATAAAGGCTCCCATAAACGAGATCAAGGCACCTATATAGGTTTTGTCTTTGAGTTTGTACCAGATGGATACATTATAATAAAGTCCAAGAAAGATGTATGCAAACAATAAAATCGGAACTACATTAATTCCAGCTTGATAGGATTCACTTAAAAGTTGGATAATAATATCAATGTAAAAAATCAAACCCAATGCAGCCAAACAGGCAACAATAGTGAATGCCAAAGCTACTTTTCCATATACTTCAATAGAATCTTTGCGATCAGAATTATTAAAAAAGAAGGGTTCGGCAGCATAATTGAATGCAGTGGTAAAGAGGTTTAATAAAATGGCCAATTTTGCCGCAGCGCCGTAAACACCAGCATTAGCAAGATTATCCAAAATATTGTCACCCAAAAAATATTTTTGCAGGGGAGCAGCAAACGCTTGATTGATATTTCCAGCTAAGGCCACAGCAACCAAGGGCAGGGAGTACCAAAGCATTTTTTTAAAAAGAGGGAAATCAAATGAAAAGGTAAAAGACTTGAATTCAGGAATCATTGCTAATACCACTGCGCCAGAGGCAAGAAGATTGGCAAAGAATACATAGTCTATTTGCCGCTTTACTCCTAAAAATGAATTTAATTGTTCGAATTCTACTGGAAAATACTTAGGTATAAATTCTAAGAATGCCAATACTAAGACGAGCGTCAGGCCCACATTTATAAGCTTGTAGATCATAAATCGAATAGGCCTACTCTGTAATCTGAGCCGTGCAAATACCAATGCGGTAATGGCATCAAGAACGAGGATATAGGCAAACCACCTAATATAATGGGGTGATTCGTTGTATTTTAATATTGCCGCAAGGCCCTCAATATTGGGAAGCAAGACAATCAGGACAATTACACAGAAGCCCAGCACTCCGATGAATCCAGTATTAAATACCTTTTGAAGGTCTCCCTTGCTGCCATACCGAAAAAACGCGGTGTCCATACGAAATACAAGAATGGTCAAGATCACAGCGGCATAGCTGTACATATCTGTATAGATTCCATATTCTGTAGTGTCTCCATCGAATCTTCTCGTCAAATAGATTGTGAAAACTACGAATAGGAGGACCCTGGATAAAATATGACTCAACCCATATATGGCTGTTTCGCCTGCCAGTTTTTTTAGTAAGGACATATATCAAATTGCTTCGAGACTGCAAGATAATGTAATATCGTTTTGTTGACTGACGATCTTAATATTCGTTGGTAGGTAGAAATTATTTGTCTATAAATTGGGATTCAACTCAGCCGTTGAATTTCTTGAGAAATATTGAATCTTGCCTGATTTTCAAGACTGGAATAGAAATAATCCGTAAAGTAAAGTTGTTTTCTTTCTAAGAATCTTGTCATGATTTCTTTTCGCTTTTTACGATAGATAATACTTGGGACCCATTTGTACTCTTTTCTGATTTCCGCACAATATTCTTCATATACCTTTTCAGAACTTCCTAATATCGTAATATCAATATCCATAATAATAGCCTCTAACTGATTCTTCGGTTTTTCAACATGAATTGTCGATAGAATTAAGTCGTATACCTTTTGGATCAAATGATCATTTGCGTTTTGCTTCAATAAAAATTCGGAAGATGACTCTGCACTTTTTAATTCATTGTCTTTTTTATATGGATTGTAAATGATGTCATGATACCAAATGGCCAATTCAATAATATTTCTGTCATTAATTTCATCCTTATATCTGTCCAATTGTTTGAGACAACCTTCTACATGATCAAGGTTGTGGTAGGCACGGTGTTTTTCCTGATACATATTAATTATCATTGACAATTCAGACTTGTTTTCGTTGAATTGAAATGATTCCATTAGATTTTTCCATCTATTTTTCAGCATGTCAGGTCTTTTTTAAATACACATCAATTAACAGCTCAAATATGTAAGGTTTGCTGCTTCAAAGTACAATGAAAATTTGATTCAGTGGGTGTCCAGCATTAGCAGACCATTTTAATCTATAACTCAAAACCAATAACCAGCTATTAATATTATCTAGATATAATCGTGTATAAACGGTTAGAATACGGATATTATAATCTATTGACCCATCTTTGATAATTATTAATAACGTCATGAAGGTTTTTAACTGAATTCTTGAAGTTATTATTTATGGTCATCATAACAATCATTTTATCACGTAAACATAATAATTACTACATTCGCCATGACTAAATCACCAGCTATACAAATGCCAGAATCTTCGGACATCTACCAAATTCTTAAATCAACTTTTGGCTACGATTCATTTCGAGATACTCAAGAGGATATAATCAGACATTGCCTGATGAAAAAGGATGCCCTGGTCATTATGCCAACGGGTGGTGGGAAATCACTATGCTATCAAATTCCAGCACTTGCCTCCAAAGGAATCACCTTGGTGGTGTCTCCACTCATCGCTTTGATGAATGATCAAGTCATCAATTTGGACCAGGTGGGTGTGGCAGCAGCTAGTTTGCACAGCAACATGACGCCAGAAGAGTCGATGGATGTAGAACGAAAACTAAATGCTGGTGAGATCAAACTATTGTATATGTCTCCAGAACGTATCAATAGTGAACACACACAAAATTATCTCAAAACTCTGGATGTCAACTTAATTGCCATCGATGAAGCTCATTGTGTTTCAGTTTGGGGCAATGACTTCAGGCCCGATTATGTGGAGCTCGTCAAACTAAGATCAATTTTTCCTGATGCATCGTTCATCGCACTTACTGCAACCGCGGATGAAGCCACCCGGGATGATATTTGTAATCAGCTAAAACTGGATGAACCTAGAATATTTTTGAGTTCGTTCGAAAGAAAGAATATTACCACCTATGCACATCCGGCATTAAAGAGAATTGACAAAATTGCCAGCATTCTCAGAGATTTTACCGAGGAGTGTGGTATTATATATTGTCTCAGTAGAAAGGATACCGAGAAGATTTCAGCAAAACTCAATATGATGGGCCTGAATACTGCTTATTATCATGCGGGCCTGGAAGCAGAGAAGAGATATCAAGTACAGAGAGAATTTCAAAATGATGAGATCAAAATCATTGTTGCGACTATAGCATTTGGTATGGGTATCGACAAGCCCAATATCAGATTTGTAATCCATTATAATATGCCCAAAAACCTGGAAGCTTATTATCAGGAAATTGGTAGGGCAGGTAGAGATGGCAAGGAATCCGTAGCACACATGTTTGCCAGTTGGGGTGATTTTATTATGCTCAAAAGGTTTATTGATGATGGGGATGGAAAACAAGATTTCAAAGAAGTGCAATTGGCAAAACTTGAAAGAATGTGGGAGTATGCTTCCACTACAGATTGTAGGACAAATGGTGTGCTTTCATATTTTGGAGAATATAAAAACGAAAATTGTGGACACTGCGATAATTGTCTAAATCCACCAATAAAGAAGAATGGCACCATACCCGCGCAAAAGATTTTATCAGCCATATGGAGAAGCAATCAATCGATAGGAATGGAGTTACTGATCGATGTATTGAGAGGATCTCAAAAACACGAAATCAGAGAACGAGGCCTGGATAGGATTAAGACTTTTGGCGTTGGCAGGGATACATCAAGACCCGTATGGAAAAATTACATCATTCAATTGCTTAATAAAGGAGTCATATCAGTGAATTATTCTCAAGGCTCTACCCTCAAATGGACACCATTGTCGACTCCAGTACTAAAAGGAGAAAAATCGATAGAGCTGGCAGAATTCGTCCCTACAGAGAAAAAAGTGGTAACAACCAAAAAGCCAAAGGTCGCCTTAAATGTTGATACCTCACTCCTCGGTAAACTCAAAGCTTGGAGATTAGAACAAGCCAGGCATCGAAGTGTTCCCGCATATGTGATCCTCACCAACAAAGCCATCGAAGAAATCGCAAGTGAAAAGCCAACAAATAATATCGAACTAATTGAAATCAATGGAATAGGAAATACAAAACTTAATCTATATGGAGAAGCCATCCTAGAGATCGTAAACGCAAACTCCTAAAACAATCTCTCCTCCACGACCCTCCGTGAAATTCCTCCGCGAAACTCCGTGAAATTCCACCGTGTCCCTCCGTGAAATCCCCTCCGCGAAACTCTGTGAAATTCCTCAATAAATCACACCGCCTCCTATTTACCTAAAAATAAACCCCTTTCTATAAGGATCATCAGGATCAAACCAAAACTCATTTTTTCCCACAAAAGAAGCCGTCCCAGAAACCCTGGGCACTACCGCCTCGAATCCATGAAAATCCAATACTTCCATAACCTCTACCGTCATCGTACTACCCAAAATACTCTCAATCGTAACCTTTTCATTCACTCCTAATTCCCCTTTAGCATAGTGCAATCCTGCCCTGGCACTGACTCCAGACCCAGTGGGCGACCGATCCAATTCTCCCTCTGCAAAGATGCACACATTCCGACTATGACGATCAGAATTTTGAGGTTTTCCCGTGAATATAGTACCATAAAGAAAGCTTAAGTCGGGCGTAGTTGGGTGCTGTATTTCGAATTGATCCATAACCGCCTTTTTTATTTTTTTGCCTGCAGAAATCAACTGATTATGGTTGGATGCAAGCATTGAAATATTGAGTACATCTGCATCAACAAGCGCATAAAAAGCTCCTCCAAAGGCAACATCAAACCTCACATCACCAAGTCCTTCTACACTGACTTTTTCATCTTTTAAATAGAGATATGAAGGTACATTGACAAAAGAACTCTCAACTACAATTCCATTTTCGATTCTAGCTTTTGCCTTGATGACTCCCGCAGGTACATTAATAGTCAATTTACCTTCTTCCTTTGGTATCAAAAGTTTGGATTCAAAAACAAATTTGGTCAGTGCAATAATAGCATGCCCGCACATGGTAGAATATCCTTCATTGTGAATAAAAAACACATCAAAATCTGCCTCTTCTGTTGATGGGTCAGAAATGATGGCTCCATACATATCAGCATGCCCCCTCGGCTCAAACATCAAACCAGTTCTTAGATGATCATAATTATGTTGGAAACACCTCCGCTTTTCCAGTACAGAAGAGCCAACGATGTCAGGAAGCCCCTCGATCGGAATCCTCAATGGTTCTCCGCCAGTATGCATATCGATGCACTTAATTTTGAGGAAATCAGATGGTGGATTGAAATTAAAGCCTTTAAGAATCTTTTGCATTTTTGAATATTTGATCAAGAACTTTGTTTGTACACCGCAACAGCCAATGCCAAGTCAAAGGCAGCCATTCCTACTGATTTAAAAATGACATTTTTGTTTGCATCAATAATTTTTGTACCCAGTGAAAGCTCCGCCAATGATATAATATTTGAATTCGTGATCCAATTATTCTTAACAGAATTTATTACATCCCCTACTTCGGTTTTAGCAGACTCAGAATCGATTATTAATACATCAGCTTGTTGGTAAACTTCATCTGGAAGTTCTTGCATGTCTTTGGCAAATGAACCGACGCTAATAAATCTTTTTGAAGATATATCCAGGTCCACAGCATTGAAAACTGGATCTTTTGATGTCGTACAAGCAATAACCACTTCCGCATTGTAAACAACTTCTTCGGGAGATGAGCACCATATAATTTCAATGCCTGGAAATTTTTCGATTACTTTTTCTCGATACGCATCAAACTTCGAATTGCTTCTAGAATAACAGTAAACAGTAGAAATATTTCGTATCGAAGCCGCAAATATAGTCTGCCAATATCCCTGCACCCCAAGTCCAATAATACCCAGACTTCTAATATTTTGATCACAAACCTTAACTAATCCGATGCTGCCAACAGCACCTGTACGAAGAGCTGTAATCATAGGCGCATCCATGGTAGCCACAGTTTCTCCTGAATTACTATCATTGAGTACCAAAAGCCCCGAAATGATCGGAAGGTGGTTCTTATGATTATGAGGATCTACTGAAATAAGCTTTGTACAATAATAATGCTCTCCAAAGGCTGGCATTATCAAATTTGTGGACTCACCGCGTTTGATATGCATCCGTTCGGGTACTATATATTTGCCTTCGGCATATTTCCGTATTCCGTTTTCAACAATTTCAATAATCTCTTTTTGGGTAAAGATTTCTATCAAGGTGTCAGATGAAAAATGGCGCATAAGGTTTAATTCATTCGAATGTTGACAGAAATATTTGGTGTGAACTTAAGGCCGATTTCATTTATTTCGACTACTGTAGGTATTCCTCCAGCCGTCTCGTCTTCCACAAAACTTCGACCTAGTATATTGGTATTATTTCCAATATTTTGAAGTGAAAAACCAATGAAGCCATTAGTTGTTTCTGGAGTGCCAAAATTGTAAATAACAGACCCATCCAATCTAAAGTATCTATCTAATCTATGATTGTTTGGAAATCCATACACTATTTCATTATTTACTATATCAGCTCTTGTAGTAGGGAGGCCGCTCCGATATTCTATGCCCAATGAAAACTCCCATGCTTTCTTTTTGTACAAGTGAACCCATTTGAAAATGTGGGTCTGATCATGTGATGCTATAATTGGATTTGGAGAGATCTCAGGAAATTCATACTTGGTTTTTGAAAGGCTATAACTGATCCAGCTTCTATATCTATTTACTCTTTTTTTCAAGAGAAAGTCTATTCCCCGAGTCCGAGAACTGCCACTGCTAAATTGCTGATTGTCCAGCTCGACAAAGCTGGGAGAGAAAGTAGTAATACCTACCAATTCTTTTACATATCCTTCCACATCCAGCGTCCAATTTCCTTTTTGATAGATAAACCCACCCATCCACTGATTTGATTCTATTACTGGAATATTGGCGGCATTGTCTTCATTTGCAATATTTGCAGTGACCCAAAATTGATTATTTAATCCAAGGAGATTGGTTTTGAATAAGACCAATTGACTTACAAACTGAAAGTGTTTTCCAGTACTAATTTTAAGTTTTAGTTGGTCCGTAACATTCGTTGCCAATGCAATTCTTGGTTCAAAGTAATTGTTTTTTAGAATATCCTGATACAGATATCTTAGTCCAATATCGAGTTGTAATGTTTTAGGCAATTTCAAGGTGTATTCGCTGAATAGAGAATGTACCCTGTTTTCAAAATCCAAGTTGTTTTTGGTAGTGTCTTGTCTATCAAAGTTGGTGATATCCAGACTTGTTTTATTTTCGGTGAATTGATATCCAAAAATAACATCTTGATTTTCATTAATTATCCATTCATTATTCCAATTAAATCCTCCATCCAATATTGAGTTTTTTGAGATTACGGAATTTATAGGATCTTGATTATTTTCTTTGGATTTAAATCCCAAGTCGTAGTCAAATTTATATTCTGCACTTGTTATTTCTATCTTGCTTTTGTACCGATTATTCCACTGCCTTTCCCAAGAGAGAATTGCACCAGCATTTCTGAGGTTAAGTAGTTCTACGGAATAAACATCCCATTCTTCAAAATCAGATTTATAGTTAAGTGAGTTTAAGGTGCCAAGAGACATAAATCGAAACTTATTCTTTCCATGATCCATCATCCATTTGAGGTTGGCATCATTAAATTTGAATTCATCACTGAATTGAAGATCGGGGTCATTAAAATTGCCTTGTTCGACCCTTGTCCCTTGAAATACTTTTTCTGCATAACGAACAAAGGTGGGTGTATTCCATGCATCGGTGATACTTCTGCGCAATGAAAGCATTAACGAAGAATTTTTCCAAAGCGGGATATCAAAATCAAAATGCAGATGTGTCAAATTAAAACCAGCTCCAAACGTAAAATTATCTGTGATTTCTTCTTTCGAATGAATATCTATCACACTTGATACCCGTCCACCATATTCACTCCCAATTCCACTTCTGTGAACATTTACATGATCAATGATATTCGGATTGAAAGCAGAAATGGTCCCGAAAAAATGACTGGTGTGATACATAGGTATCCCATCCCACAAAATTAAGTTTTGATCGGGGGTTCCACCACGGACATGAATCCCATCCAATGACTCTCCAGGTGAAGTAATCCCAGGCAAAAAACTAATAGCTGAAAGAACGTCCTTTTCGACGGACCCGGGAAGTACATTCATTTCTTCAGGTTCAATAACTACAGTATTGGCATTTTCAGTCTGGTTGATGCCGTCAGCGAGGTATTCTTTGAGAATCACTGGTAGAAAGGTAATATTCTCAATATTGATGACATATTCTTGGCATGGATCATTTGAAGCATTTTCCAGATCTATTTCAAGGGTTTTGTAACCTAGGTATGAAAGGTAAATATAGCGATCTGTAGGGGAGGTCTTAATTTCAAAATATCCCTGATCATTACTTTCAGCCCCATTTTTTTTGGAGTCATTATATATAGAAGCGTAAGGAATGGGATCACCAGAGAGTCCATCTTTTATATATCCACACAGCATTTTCAATTTATGTCCCGACATTTTTGGTGAAAGAAGAATGTACTTATTGTCAATGAACTCGAATGATAAATTTGATTGATCGCAAACAGTTTGCAGAATTTGCTGAAGTGTGTATGAGCCTGACTTTGTAGTTATATATTGGTCTTCAATATTTTCATTATTATAAGAAAAAGTTATCTGATTTTTCTTCTCTAGAATGGTTAATGCTTCGATCAAAGGAGTCTCGCTAAAGGCCGCATAGGTTTGTTGAGCCATCGACGGCATGCCGATACACATAAGGAGTAGTGAAACAAAAAGCACTTTATTCATATAGTTAAGATACTTTGATTTTATTCACCTATATCGATCTTTCCTTCATCATCGACAGTGTAGGGAATATGCATAGGTGAAAATACCATTTTTAATGCCTTTTTTAAGTCGCTGTGAACGAAGGTTCCTGTAAATCTTTGTTTTTGGTATTGGGAAGGAAGTTCTAAATCGATATCATAAATACTGGAAAGCGAAAGCATCACTTCTTCCAAAGTGGCATTTGAAAAATAAGACTCACCATCTATCCAATTGCCGATTTTGGATGTGTTTATGGATTCTTTAGCAACGGGCTCGTTGTTTTCTATTTTGACCCTCTCTCCTTTTTCTAAAATATAGGAGCGATTTTTTGCATCTACCTTGACCTTCCCCGTTTTACAAGAAACCACAAAAATATCATCACGTGCAAACACATTGAATGAAGTGCCCAACACAGTAACTTTTCCTTCTTTGGTTTCTACCTCGAAAGACTTTCCTTTTTTTACTTTGAAAAATGCTTCTCCATTCAATTGAAGAACACGATTATCAGAAAAGTTGCTTTTATAATCTATTTGACTATTTCCATTGAGGTCTATTTCTGATCCTTCGGGCAAGGTGTGCGACACAAATTGGCCTACATCTGAGGCAACTTTAACACTGCCAGGAAGAAGCGCCAATACAGCAAACGCAAGGACAGCTATAGAGGCAACCGCAAATATCCACTTCTTGAGAGGAATGACTTTCGCTGATTTTTTACGTGTAGAAGAAGAGGAAGAAATTTTATTTTGAATATTGGAAAAGACGGCGTCCTCGTCCATTTGAGGATAGGTAAGATCCTGAGTATGGTCAATAATTTTCTGATAGTCCTTGAATTCCTCACTCGCTTCAAAAACAGACAATTCCTGGCCAGAAAGTTCGCCTTCCAACCATCGAATTAATTGCTCATCTTTTTCTTCTTCTGTTTTCATCCTAATTTATCAAATCCTTTCATTATGTATTAGACAGTAGTCTCCCCAATCACCCTACCTTTTATATTTTGTCGCATACTTTTCTTAATTCCTTTAATGCTTGACTCATTCTTTTTTCCACTGCTTTTTGGCTCAATTCCAGCAAAATCGAAATTTCTTTATACTTGTATCCTTCAATTCTGTGCAACATAAAGACTTCACGTTGTTTGTCAGGAAGGCCGGCAATGGCTTTTTCCAATTTTATTTTGAATTCTGATACTTCGAGATCATAATGTGGAGTCGAAACCACGTTTTTGTGGAGGTTTGATTCCTGATGTCGAAGGACTACTTTTTTATGTTCAATAGTATTGAGAAACAAATTTTTAGCCGTTGTAAATAAATAACTTTTCTCCTTCCCTCTACTGACTGTATCAATTTTGTCCCAGTATTTGATAAAGGTATCTTGGACAATATCCTGTGATAATTGTTGATCTTTTGATTTGAAAAAGATAAATCGAAACAAGGGTTGAGCCCACTCATTATAGTGTGTTTTGAATATGTGCTCTTTGTCCGAAGGGTTCATTTGAAATTTATTTCAAGTATACAAATGTATAGAATCCGAAGTAAGTGTATGATATAATGGACGGCAAAAGAATGCAAAAAGTGACATAAATAACGTATCACGTCTTAATAGTAAGTTCAATTATGTTTGAATTTAAAGTTGTATGTTTACGATCGTTTTTGGGATATATTTCAAGACGAACAAGAACTAGCAATTAATTTTGTTAACATTTAATACGTTTAGTTTTCAATTTAGTGAGTAAAAAAACAAAAAACCAAATTATTTTCGAGGAAGAACTGTTTCCTCACATTGATGCACTCAAAACCTTCGCATACCACCTATCTTATAACGAAGAAGATGCCAATGATCTGGTCCAGGAGACCTACATGAAGGCGCATAGATTCATAGATAAGTATGACCAAGGAACTAATGCAAAGGCTTGGTTGTTTAAGATACTGAAAAATGCTTACATCAACGAATATCGTAAGAAGAGTAAGCGCCCTAAAAAGGTTGATTTTGAAGATATTGTTTCATATCAAAATAGTGATTCAGCTTCAAGCTCAAAGTACCTTGACCTGAGGCAAGAGATTTTTGAAAATATGATGGGCGATGAAGTTACTATCGCTATCAATGCTCTGCCTATTGATTTTAGAACTGTTATTTTATTATGTGATATCGAAGGATTCACATATGAGGAAATTTCAAAGATTATTGATGTTCCAATAGGAACCGTGCGTTCTCGATTGTTCAGAGCTAGAAATATGCTCAAAGAAAAATTGAGAAATTACGCAGAGAAATTAGGCTACGAAGACAAAAGAGGAGATCGTAAGAAGTCTAATTCAGAAGAAGAATAATGAAGTATTTTGATGATTTTGATGTGATCAGGATACTTCAATAATATATATTTCCAAACGTCGGAAATGTGTATAACTAAATTTGCTTTACTTTTTTATTTTGTTATATTTGCCAAGTATTAATTTTATAAATTAATCGACTGCAATATTTTATTTTGTTTTTATATTTTTTGCGAAATTATTTTATATTTCGGAGAAGCAGTAATAAAACTGAAACATATGAGAAATCAGGAAAACGCTAGAAACCTAAGAAGTAAAATTAATCTTTACTTTGACAATGCGTTATCACAAGAAGAGCAGAGTAGCCTTCTAGACCAAGTAGATTCAGATCCAAGATGTAATAAGATGTTTAACAAGGAAAAGACCTTTAGAGATTACATCAAAAACAATGTCAAAAGATCTTCTGTTTCACCTGATTTAATCCAGTCTATAAGAGATAGTATACGTATCGTATAGTATCCACATACCACAACTTCTATATATCAATCATAAAGCTCAAATCAAATTGGGCCATGGTATATTTGTGTCAATTAGTGATCATTTGTGATAGACTTGATCTATGTTGCATTGATGAATATTGTTTCTAAATCATAATTTCATTGTCTTAATAATTAGAGTGTGAGGATTGTTTCGTTGGTGCCGTCGCTATCAGAATTGATAATAGATTTGGGTCTTGAAAAAGAATTGGTCGGCAGGACAAAATTTTGTATTCATCCCGCAGATAAAATCAAGTCTATACCCAAAATTGGCGGAACAAAAGAGGTAAACATATCAAAAGTTGCTGGATTAAAGCCTGACTTGATAATTGCGAACAAAGAAGAAAATACACAAAAGGATGTGGAGGCATTGCAAGATATTGCTCCCGTCTTTGTAAGCGAAATTTCTAACTTCACAGAAGCAATAAGATCAATAGAGCAAATAGGCCAACTTACCAATAGGGTCGAAGCTGCGCGAACCATATCAAATAGAATAATCTCAGAATATTCAAAATTGTCTGATCTATCAAAGGACAGAAGGTCAGTTTGTTATTTGATTTGGAAAAACCCATTTATGACTATTGGTAAGGATACTTTTATCCATGACATGCTTGAAAAATGTGGATTCGATAATGTATATGGAAATCAAGAACGATACCCAACCGTAGACGCTCTTGATATCAAAGAAAAAAATCCAGATTATATATTCCTATCATCTGAACCCTTTCCATTCAAGGACAAGCATATTCAAGAATTCAAGAAGATGATTCCAAATTCTAAAGTTGTCTTAGTCGATGGAGAATATTTCAGTTGGTATGGGAGCAGAATGGTGCATGCTGCTGATTACTTTATAGATTTGATAAAAGTCATGAAAGAAAACTGACTCTTGATTTTGCCTTGGTGTTGTCAATTTTAGTAATACCCTCAGCAATGAGAGTTAAAATTCAACCTCTAGGCCTCAATCCTCCGCTCCTTCGCCAGCCTAATCAATTCATCAGCAATTTTCCGATCATTACTCAAATGTGGAATTTTGTTTTGACCACCCAACTTACCTTTATTTTTCATATAACGATTGAATGTCCCTCTTGGCACTGGAGTAAGCTTTAGACGTGTAATCACTTTTCCACTAATGAGGTCTTTGTAGTGAAAATTATTGGTCTGCATACATTGGTCCAAGATCCTTCCAAAAGAAGACAATTCCAAGGCACTATTTTCCGTCTCTATTATCCATTCATGGTAGGGCAGACCCCCTTCAGAAGGATCAACCTGTGGAGCAACGGTAAATTCCGAAACCTGGATTCCTGTACCAGAGAGAGCAGTACTCATAGCGGATTCTACTTCACTTGCAATGATATGCTCACCAAATGCAGATATGAAATGTTCGATTCTTCCTTTGACAATGAGTCTGTATGGGTTTAAAGAAGTGAATTCCACCACATCACCCAAAATCGAAGCCCAAAGACCAGCATTATTGTTCATGATTATGGCATAGTCTTGTGCCAGTTCCACGTCTTTTAATTGAATCCTTTCGGGATTGGGGTCATGGATTTTGTGAGCTGGTACAAATTCAAAGAATATTCCACCATTTACATTGAGTAGCATCCCAGCTTCTCCTTTTATATCTTGAAAAGCTACAAATCCTTCGGAAGATGGATACGTTTCTATGCTATCTACTTGTTTTCCGACCATATTTTCCAGCTTCTTTCGATACGGTTCGAAATTTACACCGCCATAGACAAAAAGATCATAGTTGGGAAAAATATCACTTATGGTGTCTGCGCCTGTTTGTTCTAACAAAGATTCATAATACATCATAACCCAAGGTGGTATTCCACTGATCATCGACATATTTTCCTTGATTGATTCTTGTGCAATCTTATATACCTTTTCTTCCCAGTCGGGGATTATATTGGTTTCCCAAGACGGTATTTGATTAAACTTCAGCCAGCGCGGAATTTGATGATTTACGATGCCTGATAATCTTCCAGAGGTGATGGCCCCTGTCTTGGATAATTCCGGACTTCCAGAAAGAAAAAGAAGTTTTCCATTAAAAACTTTCATCAAGCCATACTTCAGTGTGTAATTAAAGACGGCATTTCTAGCTGAATTATAATGGTAGGGAAGACTGTCTTTTGAAAGCGGAACATATTTGATGCCACCTGTCGTACCAGAAGTGCCGACTACATACTTTGGTTTTCCTGGCCAAAGCACATTTTTTTCACCTTCCAGTACTCTGTTCATGTATGGTCTCAGTGCTTCATAAGTATTTAGAGGAACATTCTTTTTATAATCTTCATAAGAATTTATATCTGCAAAGTTATGTTCTTTGCCATAGACTGTGCTTTTCCCTCTTTTGACATTATTTTTGAGAATACTTTGTTGAAATTTATGAGGATGGGCCGCCATAAACTCTATTTGTTTATGTACCCTTACAGCTATCGTCCGAACCACATTGGTTATAATACCCATCTAATACTACTATTCTTTAAGACATTTAAAAATAGATATTTCTAAGATAGAAAACTAGAATTATCGACGAATTATTTTCATTCTTTTGTAATAAAATTTAAATAGAAAAATGGATTTTATCTATGATTCTTTTGATGTTCTTTCTTGTCAATAATATCAAATGTTTCGGTAGAGTTTTAGTAAGAAGGAATTGACCTCGAAATGAATATATGAAGAATGGCCCAATATTCTGGGAGATGTCTTGCAAAACATAAGGAAGCATTTTTAATTTAAAATCAGTGAAAATCCAATTGAGTTTCATAATTTAGTAATACAGGTGTCCCAATTTCAATTATTTTATCAATTACTAAAAATATAACTCATGAGACTAATACTACTTGCTTTATTAAATTCACTTTGTTTCGTTTCATTGGCCCAAACCACCTTTATTGAAGATACTCAAAACGTGTTTACTGGAATAGGTTCTGGAGAGTCGATCTTTGGAGATGTCGATGGCGATGGCGATTTGGATATTTTTATTACTGGCTATGCTGAAAATTTTACTTCACATGCCAAACTCTATTTAAATGACGGCACTGGTCTATTCACGGAGTCTGCCAACACAATACCAAAATTTGGATATTCCTCAGCTGCATTTGCCGATGTGGATAATGACAACGATTTGGACTTATTAATTTCTGGACAAGGTGGAGATTTTTTTATACCAGGTGGTGCGTTTCTATACTTAAATGATGGAAGTGGGAATTTTACAAATGCCTATCAACCTCTCGCAGCGGTGATGCATTCCAAAGTTGGTTTTGCCGATATTGATAACGATGGTGATCAGGATATTTTGATCATGGGACTTGATATTGGGTTTTCTGGTTCTTCTACTACTATGTATATCAATGATGGAAGTGGAAATTATACACTTAGTACCAACGAACTAATATCTGCATACCAAGGAGATTTTGATTTTGCCGATATTGATGACGATGGAGATTTGGATGTTCTAATAACTGGTTCTACAGCCAATGGTTTTGAAAATGCAACTACTTTATACAAAAATGACGGAACAGGAAATTTCGAAATAGTTGAGGATACACCTTTTGAAGACGTAAATATAAGCTCAGTGGACTTTGCAGATATTGATGGAGACTTGGATCAAGATGTTCTTATAACAGGGTCTTCTGATTATGTTCGAACTACTTCTTTATACACGAATAATGGGCTGGGTGAATTTAAACTTAAGGAGAATACAGGAATTGTAGATGTTATTTTTGGCGATTGTTCATTATCCGATTTTGATTTGGATGGCGATATTGATATACTAATAATTGGAAGGAAGGGTGCTATTCCAGACGAAACAGGTAAGTTGTATATCAATGATGGCAATGGAAACTTTAGTGAAGATCATACTTCTAACTTTACTGGAGCCACAGGGGGCACAGTCGATGTAGGAGATGTTGATGGCGATGGAGATCTCGATGCATTTATAATTGGCCTTTCACCAGATGAAACTGTACATAGTAAATTGTATATCAATGATTTAACACTCGGAACGGAATCTTCTTCCCTTGTTTTTCAGCTTGAAGTTTTTCCAAATCCATGCACAGATTTTCTAATGCTTCAATCAGAAGAAAATTTGGATGATGTTACTATTGAGTTGTATAATTCTAAAGGACAATCTTTAAGATCAAATAAGTATCAAAGAGACAATCAGGTCGAAATACCAGTCCAATCACTGTCCTCGGGTATCTATTTTTTGAGAGTATCAGATGTACTTAATAGGAGTCGGACCATTTCCTTTATTAAAGAGTAATTTTAGATTGCTAAAAAAATAATTGGTGTATAGGCTACATTTTAATCTTTCTCTGATAATATGAAGCCAAAGACGATTCATTATTATTTTGGAGATTGTTGGTAATCCTCCTTATGTCACGTATTAAGTAAAGTTAGTTATACATAATGATATGTGTAAACTAACACACAATTTTTGAATCAAAAAATTTATTTTTTATGAAAAACATTGTTTACTTAATATTGGCAGGATTTACTATCTCCTTTATTTCTTGTACTACTGAGTCTGCGAATATCTATCAAGAAAAACTTCCAATTTCTGAAATTACTCCTTCAGAGTGTAACATTCATGCTACTGGAGTCTATAATGAAATAGGAACACTTCACAATGAATTAATGGATATGATTCCAAGTACTTCTGCGAGATTGGATAATTGCTCTGATGAAGAGGTAGAGGCAATTCTTGATGCGATTAATATTATAATAGAAGATGATGCAGATTTTTCACGTGTATTCTCAACAGAAGATAACAGTACGTTTTTTAAAGAATTTGTATCACAACATTTCAAACTTTGTGAGCTTGAAACAGATGAAGAGGTAATTGCAGCGGGTCGAGCATACTCAGATGAATTGCACCTAGAATTGTCTTCACTTGGTGTTCTAAGTAAATTTGAATTAGATTTAATTGATGATATTATGGATAGATATCTAAGTATCGAACAAGGTCAAGTTTTAGATATTAATGACTTTTATCTTGCGCTATCAAATAATCAAAACCAACTTTATAGATCTGGCGAATTTACCTATACATTACTTGCAATCATCGAGCATTCATTTTGTTACTGGACAAACGAAGAAGGAGTTCAAACTAGATGGTTTAGATGGAATCCAATTTTCTTGGTTGCGGACGCTGTAGGGGCTTATGCTGGAGGAGTACATAATTTGATAACCACAGAAGGGCAACATGACCCTGATAATGAACTATTGACACAAATGGGTGATTGGGGAGGAAAAGCTTCGTTTTTATCTGGAGCGATTAAATTTAAGTAATAATAAGCCGAAATCTTTTGTTCACCACATTTGATAACCAATTCAAATGTGGTGAACTTCTTTATTATGTCTGGATAATTATTTTGATGGCAATACCTCAACCCAAGTCCCTTCAGTTTTTGCCTGAATCTCATTGTCATACATTGCTTCTGCAAATACAGGGGACAAGTAGAATTTTCCTGCATAAGTAGCATTTAGAAGTACCGAAAAAGTAAGTGGGTTGGTATTATTAATATCAAAAAAAGTGTATACTCTGTCATCTCTGATATCTCTGTATTCGTAGCTACTATTGGCAGTCACATTTTGCATGCTTGACAATCTATCATTTTGAATTTCCCAACCTGAAGGGAAGATTTGTGATAATGCTACTTCCTGTACATTCTTGCCTCTAGATCCCAAATTTTGAATGGTTACAGTTGCTAAGAAATCTGTCCCCTGGACAAGTTTGGTATGATCAATATTTCTCCCTTGAATGTCGGTGTAGTTAACCTTCATTTTGATGTGTTTGCTCGAAGCAGGTTCTTCAACTCCTGGAGGCAATTGACCACTCAACACAAATCTTACAAACATCATCGATTTTGATGTATTCTTGACTTTGACCTTCTTTTGTGAAGTGCCTTCTACATCGACTACTTTATGGACAGACGGTTTTTTCGAATTGCCAGCCTCTTTATTTCCCCCATTTATATCATATTCAAATGTAAATTCGTCATTGCTATATTGTGTCAAAAATTTCCCAATACTCAAGAGAGCATAAGCCGTTGTCTGGGTGCTGTACCAGGACTTAGAACTCATATAATTCGAAATCTGTTTGATCAATTGAGCATTTTCGTTCACATTCCCTATGATCTGTTGGGCCTCAGCCATCATCGCCAAATCACGAACGTGGGAGCCGTAGGTATATCCCGATTCTACGTATGGTTTGACGATAAGGTCTTTATTAGCTACAAGGTTTTTAGCTATTTCCTTTTTACCAATCAAGGCATATGAAGCGGCTAACATGTGCACTGCAGCTATACTCAAGTGCTCATAATTTCGCAGGATATTCATTGCACCTATGTTGGCCCTCCCCGCCTTGGCAAGGGTATATAATCTATATGCCTGAGTATTTGAAATCCATTTTGAATTGGAACTATAAGTATTCGGTAGGTTTATGCTTTCAGATTTATTATCTTGATAAGAGAGCAGATTGTTGAGCAGGTTCTGAGGGACATAATATCCTTTTTCCTTGGCTTCAAGAAGATAATGCAAGCCATAATTAGTTCCCCATTCATTCACATCTCGATTTCCAGGCCAATATGCAAATCCGCCCGAACTTGTCTGAAACAATGACAACCTTTCGATAGCCCTTTTCATATTTCGATCCAACTTGTACTTGGTTTTTTCGTCCAATTCTGTCACTTTATCTAGATACAATTGTGGGAATGCGGAAGAAGTCGTTTGTTCTATACAACCATAAGGATATCGAATTAAATACTTCAGTCTTTTATCAAAATTCATCGGTGGTATTGTGCTCAATTCTAGCACACCTTCATTGCTACCGTTGGTGCCAAAAAGAGCATAATCCATTTCCCATTCTTCACCTGGTTCTACGGTACCTTCATATACTTTTGAGGTGTAGGGGTTGGGATTTCTGATATCAATATTTACTTCGTCGAATGCACCTTCTCCATGTCCTTGAGCTCGGATTTTAATATTGGCTTTGCCCATCTCATTGCCCACATTCATATCGAAATAAGCCTGTTTGTCTCCGATTCGATCAAATAGTAGGTTTTTACTCGTGCCATTATTGATTGTGATATTTGGGCTGGTTTCTACAGATACTTTTACATCCTTAATCTTGTCCTCCATTGCAAATACATTGGCAGGAAGTGCAAGACTTTCGTTAGGTCCAAGTACACGAGGCAAGGTGGCCAATACCATAAGTGGTTTTTTTACAGGAGTTGTTTTTTCTGCCTTTCCATAAGCATCTTGATCTCTTGCTACTACCATAGTTCTGACTGATCCTACATAATTTGGCATATGAATTTGGTGGCTATGTTCGTCTCCAGGTGCTAATGTAAACGGACCTAGGTGAGTCACGACGGGTACAAATCTATTTGCCTTTTTACCTTTTTTGCTGCCAGATGATTCACCATCACCACCAATTGAGATTAATCTATCAATATCTCCACCATATCCATCCAAGACCATATCATAAATATCCCAAGTCTTGATACCCAGTGCTTGTTTGGCATAGAAATGATTCCACAAATCGGGAGTTTTGTAGCGCGTCAGGTCGAGCAATCCTTCATCGACCACAGCAAGGGTATAGCTCATTTGTTTGCCTAGTCGTTCCGACACTTTTACGGTGTAAGACTCATTAGGCCTTATGACATCTGGCATGTTGAGTTCAGGTTCGATTTGAGAGCTTTTGTCTATTACAGAAATTGGAACGATGCCATACATCCTCATGGGTAGGTCGTTGGTTCCATTGTTGTGAGGTTGGATGAGATGAACATGCAAGTAAACGTTCGAATTCATAGATGCTTCGGCTGGAATAGAAATGGACGTTTCATCTTTTTTACCATCCACCCAGAAAGCAGAAAGTACATTTTCACCATTTTCTACCGAAACCAACAACTTTGATCCTTCATTTGAGGGAATCTTCATTGTTATAATATCACCAGTATCATATGATTTTTTATCCGTAGTGAAGATGAGTTGTTGAGGGCCATTCTGTTCGCGATCTCGACTCCATGAATAACCAGTATAAAACATATCGCCTGTACAATGTCCAGTGACATCATCACATACACGAATCATATAATTGCCATAATCATCGAATTTCACATTATGAGCGGCCTCACCTTTACTATTGGTAGTCGCTTTTGCTTTGCTTATTGCGCCTTGGTGCGACGAAGTGTTATAATTGTACTTGCTGCTATAGCCACGATCATACCACCAATTCCATTCCGCTCTGTATATGCCAATAGATAGATTTCTATTTGCAATTGGATTTCCTTCAGTATCTACCACTACTATTGGAATATCTGTCGCTTTGTCTTGTTTTATAAATTTGCTTCCCCATCGGGTGGTTGGAATTTTTATTCCTACATAAGAACCGAATAAATCAGCATTCATCGAAAAATTGTCTTCACTAAAATTTCCTCCTTTTTCGAATACCTTGGTTTTAAAATTGGCTTTTAATTTACCTGGAGCTTGCCAATCTTTCTTTTGCGAGATATTGATAGAAGCCGTGCCCTCTGGACTCAGATTGTCTTCAAAAATGGTCATTGGTAGTGGCTCTACCTTTCTTGCTGGATCATCAAAAGTGAATTCATTGTATCTTTTGAATGTAGTGGGTGTCGATCGTATTTGCATGTCCACTTTTGCCTTTAGTCCATTGGCAGGGGCACCATGCAGCCATTCTGATTGCAGTTGTACTTTTTGATTTTCATGCAGGGCCAATGATTCATTTTCATCCAAGTCATATCTTATTTTCAATCGATTGGGTTTTACCGTTTCTACTTTTAATGTTTTTTGAAAATTTGTACCACCTACGTTTACCAGTGCTGTCCAATTGCCAGTTGGGTCGGAATCATTTGTTATGATTGGGAAATTATAGATACGTCCAGCATGGTTGGTAGTAGATTCTTTATATTTCTGTTTCCCCTTTGCATCTTTTATTGTCATGGTTACAGGATGGCTTGCGGGAAGTTTGTTTTCTTTATCCTCAAGTACAAAATTGAGAAAGATAGTATCTCCAGGCCTCCACACACCTCGTTCACCATAGATATATCCATCCAGGCCTTTGCTTTTTGATCTACCAGATACTTCGAATTCACTCAAGCTATTGGCATAATGATCCTGCAGGTTAATATACCCGAAATCTCCACCTTGCGTAACTATTGCGAATGAGGGCTGCCTCTCCATTTCCACAGAAAGCATTCCATCACTTCCAGAGGTAGAGGTCATAATTTCTTGTTGCTGGAAGTCATAAAAATTCACGGTTGCATCAGAGAGTGGTGCTACAGTCCGTAAGTCACTCAGCACCAAGTGCACTTTGTTATTCTTATTTCTCTTTGCTATGATCCCAATATTTGAACCCAACATATTGCGTGTGACAAACCTGGAATTATTGTAATAAGAATTTTTGCAGGGATTATCTCTATCCGACCAATTATAATCTTGAGGGGTATCCATTATCGATGTGAATCCGTCCCTTTGACTTACAAGGGTTGCTTTTGGAGTTTCTTCTTCGCAAGAAAATGTAACTACATCTTTTTTTGAAAACCCAATTCGGACTTGATAAATAGCGCCAGGATCAGGATTGATCATCTTACCAAGATCCAAGGCATATCGCACATAATTAGCATCGTTTTTATCAGAATTGATATCGGTCAATCTTATATCTTCTTGATGCACAATCCTACCTACAGGCTGAAGACTATAAGTGGTGTTCAATCTATTGTATTGTAAAAATTGCAGTACATTATCACTGAATATTTTTAATATTTCGACTTTGGCACCTTTTAGGTTTATGGCTTCAAAAGGAAAAATAACCTCATCATTATGCGGTACGATAACACCTTTTCCTGCCAATCTGATAGCTGGTTTTATTGGGTCAAAAGACAGCTCATTTTTATACTCATTTCTCATTTTGTCCCCTTCAGTATTCACGATGGCTGAATTTACTTCCAGGGTGAAAGGACTGATCACTTTTTTCTGAGGATAAACATTAATGGTAGAGCCAATGATGTCATAGTTGAATCCACCCTTATATCCTTTTATCCTTATTAATCCTTCAAGATTTTGAGTTTTCTTTACAGGGCTTGTAAGCGATAGCACAATCTTTCTGTTATTGCCTTTTTCTACTTCGGCAGACACTACTTCAAAAGCATCTTTTGAGAAAATGGTCATTGATTTTTCGCCTTCGAATCCAGTGCCATAGGTGATATCCTTCCATTTTATTTTTACCTCAGATGGTTCATCCCTTCTTTCGAGGCCAACGATTTCAAACATATGGATGTAACCCAATTTTGTATGAGACCAATTGATTTCAACATTTTTATTTCCTTTTTGAGTAGCTGTTAAAAGAGATTCTACCTCCTTCTCGGGGACATAATCGTTTGAATTTATCCTTCCTTTTAGCACTAGAGAATTGTGACTTTCCATGCTATAATCGATGCTGTTGATGCTATAAATTTCGTAGGATAGCTTTCTGGTTTTGAACGGGAAATTGACTTTTTGAAGGTCGGTAGGTACTTCATCAAAGAGAGAACCAAGTTTCAGAGTAAAGGTGTAGTCAGTATTGTATTCCAAATTTTCTTCAGGAGTAAAAATAATCGTTGACATATCTTTCCAAAATGCTTTTCCACTTACTTTGGGAGATAGAGCGAACAGATCTTTGTCCACAGATTTTCCAACTTGTTCGGGATCGACGACAGCACCAGACATCCGAAAGACCAAATCATCTTTTACCGAGATGGTTTTTTTAGTATATTCTACAACATATTTCCCAAAAGGAGCATCCGATGAGAGAGGCTCTATATTGACATTGGATTTGTTGGGCTTACATGAAATGATAAAAAGAATAAATAGAAAAGTTAGAAATCGCATATTCTTATTTTTTGAAAGATATGATTCGGTGATACAATTTCTATAAAATTACAATAATCAATGCATCTTATTAAGGGATAATTATTATTCGTGGATGATTATTCTATATTCGTACAAATAAACATTCATCAATGTCAATTTCGCTTCAATTAATAATTAACTATTAAAACGAATGAAAAAACTAATTTATATTTCTTTTTGTCTGACCTTATTCTTTTGTTCATGTACTTCAATTCTAGAGCCGACAGTAGAGCGGATAGAAGATGTCGATATTGTAGAAATGACTAAAAGCAAATTGGAGCTCAATGCCTTTATGGTTTTAAAGAATCCCAATGGATTTGAGTTGGACTTGGACAATGCTGACTTGACAGTATATGTAGATGATATCGAATTGGCAAAAATTGATCAAACGTATGAAACTACCATGCCCAAGGAGGGAGAATTTAATATGCCAATCAATATAAATATGGATTTGGACAAACTCTACGGTGACAACCCTCTAGCAGCTATTGGAAAAGGGCTCCAAATTATGTCTGACAAAAAGCTCAATGTAAAATTCAAGGGGACAATCCTTGTAGGAAAGGGAGTGGCCAAAATATCGGTACCAGTGGATCAAGAGGAGTTGGTGAAATTTTAAATTCAATTATAATGTGTGTCTAAAAGTCCAGATTTTGTTTCTATTAAGAAAGAAAAGAAAGAATCTAGATTGAGACAGAAAATAGTATTAAAAAAAATGCAACAGTAAGTTATTAGCATTATATCTAAAGAGTCGCGATAATTAAATATTTGTCATATATTATAAGAGGGAAACACCTTGAATGTGGGTCTGGAATACTTATGCTCTAATCTGATCATTGGATAATAAAATTGCCTCTTTTTTTTGAATAAGACTCTTTCCCTAATCCTAAGCCAATAATTAGTATCTTGGCCAGTCTTACCAAATTACTTTATAAATGCAAGTTAAGTTTTGTGGAGCTGCCCAATTTGTCACTGGAAGCAGTCATTTGATTACCCTTGACGATGGATATAAGATTTTATTGGATTGTGGACTTTTTCAGGGTAAAGGAAGACATATTTGGGACCTCAACAATACATGGCATTTTGATCCAGCTGAAATAGATTGCTTGATTTTGTCTCATGCACATATCGATCATACTGGACGTGTTCCAAAGTTGGTCAAAGATGGATTTAGCGGAGATATTCATTGTACCCATGCCACACGAAGCTTATGCTCAATTATGCTTTTGGATAGTGCCAAAATTCAGCAAAGGGATGTGGAATGGCACAATAAAAGACTTTTGAAAAAGCGAAGAAAGGATCTTAGGAAATTAAGAAAGCCGCTCTATACCAGTGATATTATTGCGCCTACGATGAATCTTTTCATTGGTTACAATTACAATCGCTGGCATCATATCAATGAGAAGGTATCCGTGATGTTTAGAGATGCAGGTCATATTTTGGGAAGTTCTAGTGTTACGCTTAAAATTACGGAGAATGGTGAAGAGAAGATTTTTGGATTTACAGGAGATATAGGAAGACCAAATCGACCGATTCTTAGGAGCCCGAAGCAGATGCCTGAAGTGGATTACTTGATATGTGAATCAACATATGGTGACAAAGATCATCAGCTTCCACCTGAGCAATCGGAGGAATTTTTAGACATTCTCAAAGAGACTTGTATCGAAAAGAAAGGAAAGTTGATTGTTCCAGCATTCAGTGTGGGCCGTACACAAGAGATTGTCTATATGTTGGACAAATTAGAGACTGCAGGACTATTGCCAAGAATTCCTGTGTATGTGGATAGCCCACTTGCCGTAAATGCCACCATGATTTTTGGCCAGCATCCAGAATGTTTTGACAATGAATTGAATGAATATTTATTGATTGACGATAACCCATTTGGATTCAATGACTTGAATTACATCAGAGATGTCGCTGATTCGAAAGCATTGAATACGAATGCAGAGCCTTGCATCATTATCAGTTCTTCTGGAATGATGAATGCTGGTCGGGTAAAGCATCATTTATTTAATAATATTGAGAGCCCGAAAAATACTTTTTTGATAGTCGGATATTGTTCTCCTGATACACCAGGTGGAATGTTGAGAGATGGGATAGAAAGCATAAAGCTGTTTGGTGAACATAAGATGGTCAAAGCTGATATACGGATAATGGATTCTTTTTCTGCTCATGGAGATAGGAACGAAATGTATGACTTTATCGAAAATCAAAAATCAGTTAAGAAATTGTTCTTGGTTCATGGTGAACTGGAAAGACAAGAAAAATTCAAATCATTTTTGATGGAAAAAGGATTTTCAGATATTGAGATTCCTGCCGAAGGTGATGAATTTGATTTGAACTGATGCTCATACTGTAGGTCAAAGGTCGGCTGCGATATATGATTCTTAACTTATAGGAAATTGACAATCAACCAAAAATCAGAACTACACGTTAAATGAAAGGAATAATAACTATTCAAATGCAAAACCATAATTTATTTAAAACTGGATTTTTTCTACTGGTTGTGATGTTTTTCAGTTCATGTTCTGATTTTTCGGATCTCAACAATATTGAACGAGCCGAAGAGGATGTGGAATTGGCAGTACCATTGATCAATACCGAATTTTTAATCAGTGATTTTACAGGCGAGAATGGACCTGATAATGTATCTATCAAGGTGGATGCAGATGATCGGGTAACCCTTGTTTATAATGGAGATGTTGTGCGACAAAGTGTATCAGCAATTTTTCCTCCAGTACCATTTTTTGGCTTTGTTTTGGAGGATACATCTTTTACGCAACCCGTACCATTTGCAGATGATCAAAGAGTGGATCGGGCCATTTTTGGAAATTCGAATTTGAATGTAAGTTTTACTTCACAATTTGAGGAAGATGTGGATGTCAAAGTTACTATACCGCAATTGACAAAGAACGGAGAAATCTTTGAAATGAATGTAACAGTGCCATATGAAGGCACTTCTCCAGTAAAGTTTACCTCAGATTTGGTATCTGTAGAAGGCTGGACTCTGGTGAGTGAAGATACTACGATAACTATCAAGTATGATGCGCGATTGTCGGATGGTTCAAGGCAAAAATTCACTGAAGCCTTTATGGCTTTTGATGTTGTAATTTTCGATTATATAGAGGGGTATTTTGGTAGTGAAATCTTTGATATACAAGGTGATTTTATTGCAATTGGAGTTTTGGATAATTGGATCAGTGGTGGCCTGTCATTCGAAGACCCTAAGGTGAAAATCTTTGTTGAAAATGCTTTTGGCTTTCCAGTTCGTTCTATTTTCAAGAAGATGCAAGTGGTGACCACTACAGGCGAAATGTTGGATATGGAGAGTGATATTATTGACAATAATGTTGATTTTGCCTACCCGGCATTAGACGAAATTGGTGCAGTGAAAATCACAGAATTTTCATTTGATCGAACCAATTCAAATATTGTCGATCTGTTCAAGGAAAAAGTGAGAAAAGTGACTTATGACATTGATGCTGGCGCCAATCCAGATATGGATGAATCTATTGTGGGTTTTGTAAATAAGGACAGCTATTTTTTGGTCAATGTTGATGTTGAGTTGCCATTGGAAGGGACGGTAAATAATTTGGTATTGCAAGATACCGTTGATTTGGATTTGAGTGATTTGGAAGATGTCGTGAGTGCTGAATTCAAGACCGTGATTGCCAATGATTTTCCAGCTGATATTACGCTGCAGAGTTATTTTTATGATGAAAATGATGTGCTCTTGGATTCATTATTCAAAGAGCGACTATTACTGCCAGCGGCTCAGGTGGATCCTGCTTCTGGTATAGCTGTGGAAGGCGAGGAAGTGGTTACTTTTGAGGAATTTGTGGCAGGTAGATTTGAAAAGTTAAAGGATGGAAGAAAGGTATTGGTAAATGTAAAAATCAATACCGAACAAGCTTCTTCCGGACCTTTATGGATTTATAATGATTATGGAATCCAATTTAAAGTTGGAGCCAAATTGAAAACTAAGCTTTGATTTGGGCACAAAAAACGAATTGCTAAGATGCATATAGTTAGATTTATTGGGATAGTTGTGTTTGTAGGATTGAATTCCTTTGTCAAAGGACAAAATTTGCACTATTATTTTGTCAATGATGCTTACCAAAGAAGCTATTTCAATCCAGCATTGGATAATAAACACAATTTCAGTTTGGCCTCAGGACTGGGTCTGGACTTTAGTACCAATGGACCAAGTATTTCAGATGTGACAAGCAAAAATCCAGCTGGTGGACTTATCGTATCTGCCTCTGATGCACTTGCGAAAATGAATGAAGTCAATGATATTTTTGGATACTCCAGCATCAATACCTTGGATGTCTCCATCAATACACCATTCATTCGTATTTCAGCAGGACATGCCTGGAAGGCACAAGCATGGATGGAATACACCAAAGATTTGGCAGAGTTTGTGACCAATGGGAATAGCGGATTTATCGGTCAGACGATGAACCTGTCTCCTCAATTGGATTATATCAATTATAATGAAGTTTATCTTGGATTGCAAAAATCATTTGGTCCTTTGAGCGTAGGAGTAAGGATAAAGAGACTTTCGGGTGTAGAGGCCATAAGAACGAATAATCATAAAATTGACTTGACTACTTCTGACGATATTTACCAACTTACCGTCGATTCAGATTTCGAACTCAGCTCGTCAAGAGCTTTTGATTATACAGATATTGAGAATTTTAGTCTGGATGTTGAGAATTTCAGTTTTGACAATTTTATGAAGAATAATGGAGGATGGGCTTTTGACTTTGGAGCATCAGTGGAGCTCATGGATAGACTTGAATTATCATTGAGTGTTGTGGATATTGGAGGCATGGATTGGGATGTTGATCCAAAGACTTATACATCGAATAAGGTTCAAACTTTTGACGGCATTGATGTCAGTCAATATATCACCTCAGACGATGAATTTGTTATTCTTGATTCGATCGAAGCCTTATTGGATCTGGAAGAGACGAATGAGATATTCAGTACCACTCTTCCTTCTAAAATCTATTTGGGAGCCAAATTTAAGGTAAGTGATCTTTGGTCTGTAGGTGCATTGGTCCAAAGCAATGGGACAGGTGATCGACGGGCCAATGTGGTAGTATTCAACGGGACGGCCAAGGTGTATGACTTTTTGTCGGTAGGCGTTTTATATTCAGTAAAGAGTTCAAATCTTGCCAATATTGGACTCCTCACATCTGTCAACGTAGGTCCTGTTATCGGATTCCTATCTACTGACAATATATTTAGATTGGGGTCATTCAAAAGTACATATAGTAATATCAGAGCTGGACTTAGTATAAGCATATGAAAACTGGATTACCATATTTGTTGATTTTATGTTTTGTATTCTGCAGTGCTGTAGATTCTGCATTATTGGCACAAATTCCAACCATTTCTATTCATACCGATCAAGAGATTGTGGATGAACCCAAGGTGCCTGGTACTTTTATTTATACTGGAGTGAATGGTGAGATAATCTCGAGTAATATAGGAATCGAAATTCGAGGTGGATTTTCGCAGACCTACCCGAAGAAAACGTATGATATAGAATTTTGGAATGATGCTTCTGGTTCTGAATCTATTGATGTCAAATTTGGGTCATTGAGAGAGGATGACGATTGGATCTTGGATGCGATGTACAATGAACCATTAAGAATTAATAGTTTTATTACACATAAGCTCTGGCTGAATTTGAATCAAGTGTACTATAAAGACGTGGAGTCAAAGGCAAAATCAGGTGCAGATGTGATGTACGTAGAAGTAAGAATGAATGATGTATATCAAGGCATCTATTTGCTTTCTGAACAAATAGACCGTTCACAACTAAAGCTAAAAAGAAATACCGATACCCAGATTCGTGGAGAACTGTACAAAGGCTATGCTTGGGATGATGCTGTTTTATTCAACAACCCAGACGAAATTCCAAATAATAATTCTCTCACCTGGAGCGGATATGAATATAGATATCCTACTGAAATTGTGGATTGGACTAATGTTGAAGAATTGATTCACTTTGTAGCCAATAGTACAGACCAAGAGTTTATTGATGATATTGGAAGTCGATTTGATATGGAAAATCTTATAGATTACTTCATATTATTGAATCTAGCACGTATCCTGGACAATCGAGGAAAGAACATTTACCTCTGCAGATATGATGCGGATGAACCTTATTTTTTCGCACCGTGGGATTTGGACGGGAGTTGGGGTCTTTTGTGGAATGGTGAAAATGATACTACTACAAAAGGCATCATGACAAATAATTTATATGATCGATTAATACTGAATGATGTAGATGGTTTTCGTCAAAAATTATCTGACAAATGGCAGAGCTACAGGATATCTCTTATCAGTGATTCAGCATTGGAAAATCAGATAAATGAGGCACATCAATATCTTGTAGACAATGGGATTTATGAAAAAGAAAGTGAAGTCTGGGATTATGAATACTCAGAAGCAGATCTGGATTATTTGTTTGATTGGTTGGAAGATCGACTTGAATTCTTAGATGATTATTTTAAGGATATTACTTCGGTAAATAATATTGCAGAACCTTCTAAAATTGCCGTTTATCCAAATCCTGCCCTGGATTAC
Source organism: Saprospiraceae bacterium (assembly GCA_965230575.1). Taxonomy (GTDB): domain Bacteria; phylum Bacteroidota; class Bacteroidia; order Chitinophagales; family Saprospiraceae; genus CAJXUU01. The sequence continues at coordinate 894,257 of OZ246013.1, read as the reverse complement.
ATTATGGTGTCTGGTGATTTTGACAATTCCAAACCAGTAAAGATTTACAATGTCTTTGGTGAGTTGATCAAAAAAGAGATTCTTACTCAGGATTCCAGAATTTATCTAGGGACTTTGAATGCTGGGTTTTATGTATTACAACTGGAAGGGGTGAACCATTTTTTTTACAAGAATTAAATTTATCGTCAAGCAAATTTCACAAGGCACTACTTGGAAAGTGTCCGAATATTTTCAATTTCTGTGGCAAGAAATGTCGAGAATTTATCGGCACCTATATCGGAGAGGTGAGTATTATCTTTCCATAAATCCATATTTGGATCGTTTATGAAGTAGTCTGTGAAATCCAAATAATTGATGGATAGAGCAGTCATTAACTCTTCTAATTTACGATTGTCGACTTTGCATTTATCAGACCTTATTGGGGTAGTTACCATAAACAGTGTTTTATTGTGGCGCTTACAATAATCGTCTATGAGCTTGAGGTAGCTTAGTGCTATTTCATTTGTTTTTATCTGTTTTTCATATTTGGCACAATCGATTTCTTCGGGTTTGGCAAATCTTTTATTACGAATAGACTTTTGTGTTTCGCTAACTTGTAGCGGGTCATAACCATTGTATTTTTTGTAGTCGTATCGCGGTTTGAGATAGTTCATTATTATACCCAAGATCTTACTATTGTACCCGATACACCAGTAAAATTTTGTCAAGGGGTTGAAGTTTTTTCTTCTTACCAACTCTTCTTTTATTGCTGGAATTTTATGATACAGGTATGCCAATGCAGCAATATCATCACCTGTATATTCTGGTGATAGTATGTCTTTGGAATCAATATTTATAATGACATCTTGTTTTTTTTCGAAAGAAAGCATTTTCACAGCAGTCCAATAAAAAGCCATACCTCTTCCGTCCATACCCATATTAAAGGCATTATCAGAAAACATTTCTGGATTGATATGATGATTTGCTCTCGAACTTCCCAAGATGGCCAGGTCAATAGAATCTTTGAGCTTTAGATAGTGATTGAATTTGCCTACATTTTGACCTGTAAATACTCTTTCTTCCAGATGTGATATTCCCAAATAGACCAACTTATCTAATACATAGCTTGATATGACTATGGAAAAAAGAAGGACTATTATGTTTTTCATTTGCATCACATTTAAAATTGAAAGTAAATGAAGTTTTCGGACGTTGAATGAAAAAGAGAAATTAACAATATCAATACAGATACAAATATACTCAATGTCAATATAGTCAACTTGCCGCCCAACTCTTCGGCCGTTGTTTTGAAATAATTTATTATAAGGTCAAAAGCTATTCCTAACAGCAAGGCTAGCAAAGCAATACTGAATGTATTGATATTACCTATGAATGGCATACTATAATTAAAATCAAAAAACTTGGCTAGAATGTATGTGCTATCAGAAAAGGATTGAGCTCTAAAAAATATCCAGGAAATAAGTACAACAAAAAACATGTAAAAACCACCTATAAAATTGAAATTCTTGATCTCGAATTTTGAAAAAACAAATTTTTCCATTGCTAGAAAAACTCCATGGATACCTCCCCAAATCACAAAATTCCAGGTGTTTCCATGCCACAACCCACCTAGTAGCATGGTTAGCATAAGATTCCTATACATTTTTATTTTTCCCTTTCTATTGCCACCTAGAGAAATGTATAAATAATCACGCAACCATGATGAAAGAGAGATGTGCCACTTTCTCCAAAACTCTGTAAGACTACGTGAGAAATATGGTGTATCGAAGTTTCTTCCAAAACGGAAACCGAAAAGTTTTGCCGTACCAATGGCAATATCTGAATAGCCTGAAAAGTCAAAATATATTTGAAATGCATAAAATGCAGTAGCTAATATCAGAGTTGATGAATTGTATATGCCTGGGTCAGAATATACCGTATCTACGTAAATCGCAAGGTTGTCAGCGATTACAATTTTTCGAAATAAACCAACAAAAATTTGAAGAATTCCTTCTTTAAAATAGTGTATTGAGATTTTTCTTTTGGTCTCTATTTGAGGAATTAGATTGCTTGCTCTTTCGATTGGGCCTGCTACCAGTTGAGGAAAGAAACTTACATAAGTAAAAAAGTCGATTATCTTTTTTGAGGGTTTCAATTTGCCTCTGTAGATATCAATCGTATAACTTAACGTTTGGAAGGTATAAAAACTAATACCAACTGGGATAATAATATTCAACGTCACTTCGTCAACTTGCCACCCTAAAGAATCCATCAATTGGGCAAAAGACGTTGTGAAAAAATTGAAATATTTGAATATTGCCAATAGCCCAAGATTCGATATCAAACTGGTCAGAAGCAATCGTTTCTTAATGCGCGGGGAATCGGACTCTGCAATCTTCAACCCTATGATGTAATCAATGAGCGAACTATATATGATCAAGGAAAGAAAACGCCAATCCCACCATGCATAAAAAACATAACTTGATACTAACAGGAGTATGTTTTGCCAAAGAAGTTTGTGACGCAGCAACCAATAAATCAGAAATACTATTGGTAAAAATATTAAGTAATCTATTGAATTAAACAGCATGGTATCCTTTAGCGCTCTTGACCAACATTGAAATTTTTAGCATTGAAGTGGTTTAAAAATATATTGCCAACCTCTACTTGTACGTACTTTGATTTCCAACTTATCACATTCTTCTCTTTACCCAACTTTTGCCAGGAATATCGAAAATTGCTTCAATTTGAAATTCAATGACTTACAATTCTTTTTAACTTTTGTTTTTTAACGACGTCATTAAACAGCCACAAATTTAAAACGATTTCTTAATTCTTCTTTTTTAATTTGAACTTAAGCCATAACAATAAATCGAGAAGGGGTTTTGTATCAATGGAAGGCCTGCAAAGAGAGATGTAATTTTGACCAAATTTGAAGTATAAAAATGTGTTGGTAGAAATTGAAAAGTTTCCTTTTTAATGGATTGAGAATCTTAGATTTTTATTACAATTCTTTTGAAAGGAATCATGGCATTAAAAATAGTTATGGCCTCAAATGTATCTATTTGGTCAATGTGAATTTTGGCCTTTGATATTTTACCATTGCTGAGTAGCCTGGCTCGGTAACTTCCCTTTAATAAAGGGTTTTCTGGAGTATACCATTTCCCATTTTGAAGTAGGGCCACATTCGCATAATAGGTATCAGTTATCATTCCTTTTTTGGTCATCAGGATATCATCCTTATTCCCACGTTGGTCAAAGAATTCCTTAAGTCGTTTTCGGTCTGCATATTTGTGCTTATAGCTAAAACTGCCAATTTCGACATATGCCAATGACCTTATGTCTCTGATGGAATAAGGTTCATATTCTATTTTTCGAACCTCCTGGTCATAAGTAATTCTGCATTTAACCTCACCGTCTTTTACATTTGAAGTATCAATGTATCGCCTCAAGTCTAGCATATTTGAAACTCCAAAAATTGCCTTCCTGCTTGAATTACATCTTTGATTATGGTATTCGATATTTCTGACTCTGCCATTCTGTATGCGAATGGTTTCTATAAGGAGGGGATTAGTATTCATCACTGGCTAGATGAGGGTAGGGAGTTGTGATTTGGTCTTTCGTAGCTAGAGGAAGGTAGATCTTGTCCAGCATCTCCTGATATTCACTTTCCATATCACTCATTGAAGTGATGCCACCTCCACTTCGATAATAAAATTCATCATTTATCTTTTCTATAAGCCTGATCATTACTCCTGAATCTAGGTTCTTTCCATCAAAATGACCACATATTCCAGTATAATAACCGCGCTCTTGTCCCTCGGCCTCTCTTATTATTTCTAATGTTTTTACTTTGGGAGCACCACTAATGCTTCCAGCCGGCAACAAATTGAAAACAATATCCCCAATGGATGAGGTATAATTAGATGGCAATAACCCAGAAATCTCTGAACTTACCTGAAACAAGTCCTTCTTAGAGGTTGTAATTCTATCAATGTATCGAAATCGATCTACTTTTACTTGCTTTGCCACCCTGCTGAGGTCATTACGAATAAGGTCAACAATGGTATAATGTTCTGCCAATTCCTTTTTGTCTTCCAGCATTATTTTTTCTGCATTGGGTAGATTGGCATCTATAGTCCCTTTCATAGGATAAGATGCTATACGTCCATTCTTTATCTGGACAAAAATTTCAGGAGAAAAACAGACAAATTTATCTTCCAGAAGAACCTTATATTTTGCATCTGTAGAATAATAGATGTCTTCTAAAGATAGATTGGTGACTACTTTGCTAGAGCTGGAAAGATTGAGTAGAAAGGAATTTCCTTTTTGGATTTCTGATTTTACAATATCAAATTGCTGGGAATACTTGGATTTGGATATTGGGTATGATTCGAAATATAATGGCTTTTGGCTTCTTGGTTCGAATGAGTGATTACCAAGCCCGTTCATTTTATACTTCAAATAATTATTATTCTCCAGATTGGTAGAAATAACAATTTTTTTCATTTCGAAGTCAATCAAGAATGCGAATGGTCTTCCTTTTGCACCCAAATTATTCATCACCGAAATGGCTTGTACTCTATCGTAAATCAACATCGCTTATATAATACCAATAAAAGACTCAATAGTTCAATATTAATGAAAATTATAAAATTTATAACCAAATACTGCAAAGAAGTCTGACGGTATTTTAACTACTCAATGTGTACGCCAGAGCCGCTCCGACTATTCCAGCATTATTAAGCATTTTAGCTGGTTCGACGGTCGCATCCGTCTTCAAGTATTCAGCATACTTATGAAACTTCTTACTGATTCCGCCACCAATTATAAAGTGATCAGGTGCAAGAATAAATTCAATATGATTCAAAACCCTATTCAATTCTTTACCCCAGGTTTTGTAGTTGAGTTCCTTTAATTCTCGTGCACTATTTGAAGCATACTTTTCAGTAATGCTATCTTCCCACTTCAAATGTCCTAATTCTGTATTGGGTAATAAGACACCATTATAGAAAAGGGCAGATCCTATTCCTGTACCTAAGGTGAGCAATATGACCAAGCCATTTTTCTTGCTGCCTCCACCGTACATTTTTTCTGCCAATCCTGCAGCATCCGCATCGTTCAAAACTTTGACGGGACACTTCAATTTTTTATTTAGAAAACCTTCAATTGGAAAGTTCAACCATGTATCATCAATGTTACTTGCCGACAAGGTTACTCCTTTTTTAATTATTGATGGAAATCCCATTCCCACAGGTTTGCCCTTCCAATTGAAATCAGAAATCAATTGTTTCATTACTTCCGTCATGGCTTGAGGAGTGGCCGGCTTAGGCGTGGGGTATTTTATTCTCTCAGTTATGAGTTCTCCTTTGTCAATATCAACTACGGCGCCTTTGATACCCGTTGCACCGACATCAATTCCTAAAATCTCTTTCATCTCTTTCGTTTACGGTCGATTTCAACCGCTTTATTAATATATATTGTGGTATAAATGAATCATTGGGCTCAGTCCAACCCAAAGGTTCAATCCACTATTTTATTACTCTTACCTTCAAGATTTTTACGTCTTTTTTTGGTCGGTCAGAGCTATCAGTTTTAGTGCCTGCAATTAAATCAATAATATCCATCCCTTTTTCTACAATTCCATATACCGTATATTCTTGATCCAGAAATGGTGTGCCACCAGAATTTATATACTGAGATTTGATCTCGTCTGTATACTTCATTCCATGTCTCGCTTCCATAGTAGATAGCACATCTTCACTTGCTTTCTGACCATGCACAATATAAAACTGGGATCCCGAAGAATTTTTCTTGGGATTAACGTGGTCAGGTTGTCGAGCAGCCGAAAGCGCACCTTTTACATGGGCGTATTCTTTCGAAAACTCAGCAGGTACAGTATATCCTGGTCCACCTGATCCAAGCCTTTGTCCAGGTTTGGCATTTTTAGAATTTGGATCGCCACCCTGAATCATGAATCCATCTATGACTCTATGGAAAAGTAATCCATCGTAAAATCCAGATTCCGCTAATTTTATGAAATTGTCTCTGTGTTTTGGAGTGCCATCATATAATCTTATAGTAAGACTGCCCAGGGTTGTCTCCATTGATACCAAACAATCTTGTGGCGGATCGATAATCAGTTCTTTTTCCAGAACGCTCTCTTTCTTCCCTTTTTTAGCGGTAAGTTTTACCTTGTACTTTCCAGATAAAAAGTACTTGTGTTCTGGAGATTCTTCTGTTGAAGTATTGCCATCACCAAAATCCCAAATAAAGCTTTCTGCTTTTTCAGAATTATTTTTAAAAACAATTGTGGATGGTGCTTTTCTGTCTTCATCTTGTAATGTGAACTTAGCCAGGGGCTTTGCACAAGATGAAAGTAGAAGCAAAGAAAATGCGATAAGGCAATATCTGAAATTATTCATTCCTCTCTTAATTTAGTGTTCTTGACAAAGATTACTTTACAATATTCATTTTGATATCGTCATATGGCCTGTCTGCCTCATTGGTCTTTACACCAGCTATCTTGTCAATAATATCCAATCCTTCTACAACTTCTCCAAATACGGTATAATCGTTATCCAAGGCTGGTGTGCCTCCTATGGTTTTGTACTTATTTCTTTGATCCTGGTTGTATTTGAAACCTCCTCTTCTTTCATAGGCATCCAATTCCTGATCAGTTTGGACTTTACCCTGAACCAGGTAAAATTGCGATCCTGAAGATTGCTTTTTAGGGTTGACGGTGTCTGGTTGTCGAGCTGCAGCCAAAGTGCCTTTGAAGTGTGGTGCCCCTATCTCAGCATCTATTTTATAGCCAGGTCCTCCGCTTCCTAATTTCACTTCCATTGCAGCTCCTCTTGAATTGGGATCGCCTCCCTGTACCATGAAACCAGGAATAACTCTATGAAAAAGCAAGTCTTTATAGAAATCATCGCCAATCAATTTCAAGAAATTTTCCTTGTGTTTTGGGGTTGAATCATACAATTCTACTTTCATGTCTCCAAATTCAGTCTTGATTGTGACGTATGTAGGTGAATTGGATTGACAAGACATCAAAAAGCAGATACTCAGTATAAAAGCAAAATATTTCATTTTCATCTTATCTCTAAAATTTTGTTTGTATCAATTTATTTTTGTGAATCACTTTCAAGTTGTTCCAAGCCCTGAAAATAATTTATAACTTTTTCCTTCAAAAAACGCTCTTGCTCTGCCAAACCAGAAATTTTGAAAGTGCTATTTTCTTTCCAATGTGGCCATCCATCCTGATCCCGCCCTTCGAAAATATAATATCCTTCATCTTCCAACAAGGTACATACTGCGATATGCATCAAATCTTGTTTTTCTTCTTTCGAGAAGTTCTTTTCGCCATCCCATCTGCCCAGTTCCTGGATTCCGATGAGGTACAAAATAGACTGCAAATCTGGCAAATCTTTTTTGTTCATAGAGTCCTTCACCAAATGCCGAACTCTCAACCATTCAAAATCCAACTTCCATTCTTCCATTACCTGGTCTTGATTTAGTCAATTCAAGATTGATTTTTTAGCAGCACAAATATAGTATTTCCGCTTTAAGTGATGGCAATGAGTTGATGAAATCGATTAAACATCAATTTAATATGTAGTTTAACATCATTAATTCAACAATTCTGTCGTTTTTTATATTTTCTATAAGATGAAAAGGATTAAAATTTGTTCATATTTGCATCCTTTATATGGATTATTATTCCAAAAGAAATATTAGTGATTAACGAAATAACATTTCAATATCCTTCCTGGTATATAATTTTGTGTCTCGCATTGGGCTTGATCTATGCATTGGCATTGTATTATAGAGACCTTAAGTTTGAAGAGTCACCGAAATGGTCCAAATGGATAATGGGCATTTTAAGATTTTTGGCAGTATCAGGGATTGCTGTTTTATTATTGTCTCCTCTAGTAAAGTCCATCTCCGAAGATATCAAACAACCCATCGTAGTGATTGCAGAAGACAATTCTCAATCAATAGTTGCCAATCTGTCTGATGAGGAAATAGCGCTTAAAAAGGAAGAAATCAATACAATTGCAGATGGATTGTCAGAAAAGTATGAGGTGAAAAGATTGGTAATCGGAGACCAGATTAGCAATTCAGCCTTGGATAGTTTTGGTAGTAAAGTGACCAATCTGTCTGAATCCCTTGAATTTATTTATGACAATTTTGGTGATCAGAACCTGGGAGCAATTATTCTCAGTACTGATGGAATATACAACGAAGGAAAAAATCCTCTGTATTCGAATGTGAATTTGACAGCTCCGCTCTATGTAGTGGCTCAGGGAGATACTACGGTTAGAAAGGATGTATTGATAAAAAATGTATTCAATAATAAGATTGCTTATCTCGGTGACAAGTTTTCGATTCAAGTAGATATTAGTGCAAAGAATAGTGCTGGAAATTCATCAACTTTGACCGTATCTAAAGTTGATGAAGGCAATACCAGAAAGCTGAAGTCAGAAACAATTAGAATAGACAAGGACAACTATTTCACTACAAAAGAGATCATTCTCGATGCCAATGCCGTAGGGCTAAATAAGTATAGGATAGCTTTGTCTCCAGTAAATGGCGAAATATCGAGGAGTAATAACTATAAGGATATATTTATAGAAATACTGGATGCACGTCAAAAAATTGTACTCTTGGCGAATAGCCCTCATCCTGATTTGTCTGCCTTAAAATCATTGATTACAACAAACAAAAACTACGAAGTTGACATTCATTTTCCAGAAGATCAAGACCTGAATGTGTCTAAGTATGATTTAGTAGTTTTTCACAATTTGCCTTCTGATAAGTTTTCGATGGCAGTGGAATTGGAAAATTTGAATAAAAGGAGAACACCAAGATTGTTCATTGTAGGTGCACAGACACAACTTGGGACTTTTAATGTTGCACAGGATAATATTAAAATTGCGGGCAACAGTTCTAGTCTTGAAGAGATTCAGGCGGACTTAGTCACCACTTTCAATAGCTTCACCACTAATCAGGAAATAGATAATAAAATTAAGTCATTTCCGCCCTTGATTGCACCTTTTGGGCAGTTTACATCTCCGAGCGGAGCAAACATTCTGCTCAAGCAAAACATTAAAAAAATCCCGACCGATTATCCTCTACTTAGCTTTAAGGATAAAGATGGATTCAAGACGGGTGTTTGGGTAGGAGAAGGTATTTGGAAATGGAGGCTTTTCGATTATTTGCAACATGATAATTATGCGGTGGTAACTGAATTGGTAAATAAGTCGGTGCAGTTTTTAAGTACAAAAGAAGACAAGCGGAAGTTTAGAGTGAGTACTTCTAAAAATCTTTACAAAGAGAATGAGCAGATCTTATTCGATGCCCAATTGTACAATGACAATTATGAAATGATAAATGATCCCGATGTCTTCTTGACGATTACTAATCAGGATGGTAAGGAATTTATATACACCTATTCAAGAGCCAATAATTTTTATACGTTGAATATAGGAATGCTTCCTGCTGGAAAGTACAGGTACACGGCGAATACGAATTATGGTGGAGAATCAATGGATCAAAAAGGATCTTTCTCTGTACAGAATATCCAATTGGAACTGTATGATCTTACTGCTCGGCATGATTTACTAAATGCATTAAGCGAAAAGTATGGAGGAGAGTTGATGTCAGCGGGTTCTAGTCTGGGCATTGCGGACAAAGTACTTTCAAATTCTAAAATAAAACCAGTAATATATCAATCCACCGAAACCAAGTCTGTCATAAACTTCAAGTGGTTGTTTGGGCTTCTTCTTTTGATGCTGAGCTTGGAATGGTTTCTGAGAAGGTATATGGGGAGCTATTAGAGATTGGAGAGATTGGAAATTGAAAAGATTGGAAATTGGAAAGATTGGAAATTGGTATGAATTGAAATGATCTTTTGTATTATCAATCTCTTCAATTAACAATCATTATTTAAATGAGAATATTGCATCTTGAAGGCAGCATAAAGGGTTAAATTTCAGTCTATTTGGTGAAAGATGTACTATTTTGAAAAAAATACCTTTAATTTGGGAACAATTTTTGATCCTAAAACAGTTTAAAATCGATAATAAAATGAAAAAGATTGTATTGTTCATAGCATTTATCATGAGTGGATTATTTGTACAAGCTCAGAATACTCAATTAGAAAAAGCTCAGGCAAAAGAAATGGATGCGCTGGAAAAGATTGTGACTTTTGAGCATAAGAATCTGTTTTTCAATAAAAACCAGACTGCCAAGTTGGAAAGAGTATTCTTTAAAAAGTCAACAGAGCTTGTGGCATTGAGAAATAAAGAAATAAGTAAGGCAGAGTATGCCGAGGAATACAGAAGAATCCAAGACAAGTACAAACCACTAGTCGAAGCGATTCTCTCCCCAGCTCAAAAAATTGAGTATAGAAAGAATGAGAAGAAGAAAATTAAGTTGTTGAAAGATTAGAAAGCTTCTTTAGAAAAGAAAAGATATTAAAATGGATGTGCAATTGTTGTGCATCCATTTTTTTTGAATCTAACATTCTATTTTGAAATACTAGCCGATGAATTGTGAACTATTCTTAATAAAGTTTCAATAAATCTTGTCAAGATGTGATTACCTTTGACAAGAAACTGGTATTCAAAGTTTGAACGATAAATTCTATCAATAATCTATAATAAAATGATGAAAAAAATATTATTCATTTGTTTGATGGGGATCTTTTGTGAATCTCTTTTAGCACAAACCTTCAATTCGCCACAGGTATTAATCGAGGATACAGGAGGTACTTCTTTGTCTCACCTCTTTCTAGGAGGCGATCTAAATAATGACGGATTTGTTGATTTTGTAGGAGAAGGAGGGGATGGAGATTCGTACCATTATTATTTCAATAATGGAGATGGAAGCTTTGAGGAGAAGGTTTTTAGTGTAGGCAATCCGAGTATTCCTATAGCAATAGATGACTTTAATAATGATGGTTTACCAGATGTCTTGAGTGGTATAAGGATGATTGCTACGAATGAAGGTAATAATACATTTGGCTATTTGTTTGATGTTTCTTCTGATGGCTCTTTGGATCAAAGAAGAGTAGGGGCAGCGGATTTTGACAATGATGGTAATTTGGATATTTTGGCCAGACCATCAGTGTCTTTTGAAGATGTCTTATATTGGCATAAAGGTGATGGAGGATTTAGTTTTACCGCTATGCCCGCAGAGACAACAGTAGAGCATGAATATACTTCAATTGTGGATTTTAATCAGGATGGATCTCCAGATATAATTAGTGCCAATCAGTTTGGTGGTGGACAATTTAAGATAATGATTAATGATGGAAGTGGTCAATTTGGATTGTACCGTGATTTAGCGGATATCTCTGTTTCAGAGTCATATCTTTTTGCAGATATGGCGGATATGGATCAGGATGGTGACTACGACGTGATCGGTGTTACTTGGGATGATGGAGTCTATTATGTAGAAAATTTGGGTGACGACGAATTCTCGAATTCACCAATATACATAGATCCACAATATTCAGGTGATCACCCATATGCAGTCATCGTGAGAGATGTAAATGGCGATGGGTACCCAGATGTGATCAATTATGATGACGATGAAAATAATTACGTTGTATTCGCCCATATCAATGATAAGAATGGTGGGTTTTCAACTGAAAAATTATCACTTGAAATGGAAAGGCATAGCGGATTTGTTCCTGTTAGCCCTTCTTACAGAAACCTTGTTCAATTGATTGATGTAGATAATAACTCCAGTTTGGATATAGTCATTAATGACACTAAGAAAGGGGAAATTCTAGTGGCTTACAACACGATTTCTGTTTCCACAGTCAATGATAAAGTTGAGGAATCCTTGGAGTTGTTTCCTAATCCGTCAAGTGATTATATAGCGATAAAAGGAGAATTTCAATATGACACTTACGATATTATATCAAGCAATGGATCAATCGTAAAAAAAGGGAAGAGTACATCACAAATAAATATTTCGGAGCTTAGTGCGGGAAATTATATACTATTATTATATAGCGATGGTCACGTCTCTAGAAGCGGAAAGCTTGTAAAAAGATAATCCGAGAAAAATTAATAAATAGGGTGTACATTAATTTGTATGCCCTTTTTTGTTGTCAAGAGAACTAAAAATGGGAAGTTCTTTTCAGAAGTAAGTGAAATCAGTTGACATATCGTAGAAGAAAAAGTGCACATTGAACTAATTATTTCACCTTATGCCTGCTAAAAGCGGAATCAGATTTCACCTCGGCTTTTTTCCTAGGCATATTCCCCAATACTTCACCTGTTACAATAAAATACTGAGCCAGCATATAAGTGATCATTACAGCGAACTTCGCGTAGGGTATAGGATTCCCAAATTTGTTAATACCAAGTAAGGCGTCAGAAACTATGAATAGACAAACACCCATTAATAATATGCCATACCCTCTTAGTTTTGGATGTCTCAGATATGCGTATATCGCCATCGTAATTATCGCTCCAGCATAAATCGCAACCGCCCATTTCATTTCACCCAAGTCAATCCACAAAAATCCCAAAACGGACAAACCTATCAAGCCAATAACAACAGGAATTATATAATCCTTTGTCCTTGGAATACGACGCTTTTTATTGAATGTGGAAGTATAGCAAATCTGCATTATTAAAAAACAAACGAGACCAATCACAAACATGTCATCGGTGCCAAACATCAAAAAACAATCTCCCAATAGTGCAAATATCAATCCTGTGAGAAAGACATGATTTTGTTTTTTTTCTCCAAAAATATAAAACCCAATCAATCCAGCCATAATCATTGGCTTGCTCACGATATGGTAGGATGGAATCACTGTAAGACCCAGGATTTCGAGAATCATCAGGATGATAAAGAATATTGTGAATTTTGGAAATGATTTTATGGCATCCATTTACTTCAGTAGATTAGAATTTAATGATTTAAAAAACTCCAGAAATCACTTAACAAAATCCAAGCGACGAATAAAATTGCTATGCAGATCAATCCATAAATCAAGAAACCAATCAGCAAATGGATAATTCTTCTATCACCTCTATTTTGATCAGATATTTCCATCTTTAGTCATCTCCGCCTTTCATTTTCTCGGCATTTTCCGCTACTTGGAGCGCTTTTATTATTTCATCGATCTGCCCTTGCACAATTTTGTCCAAGCTGTACATCGTCAAATTTATCCTATGATCGGTCATTCTATTTTGTGGATAGTTGTATGTACGTATTTTATCTGATCTATCTCCAGATCCGACCAATGACTGCCTCTGAGTTTTTTGCTCTTGATACACTTTTTCTTTTTGGACTTCTCTGATTTTTTGATACAATCTTTGCAGGGCAATGTCTCTATTTTTATGTTGAGACCTACTATCCGTACTTTCTGCAGCAATTCCTGTCGGAATATGGGTAAATCGAACTCCAGACTCTGTCTTATTTACGTGCTGTCCACCTGCTCCACTTGCTCTAAATGTATCCGTTTTGAGATCATCTTTTTTGATGTCCAAATCTTCTTCTTCATATTTCGGTATCACGGCCACCGTAGCTGCCGAGGTATGAACCCTCCCTTGACTCTCGGTTTTTGGTACACGCTGAACCCTATGCGCTCCAGATTCAAATTTCAATTTCCCATAGACATCCCGACCTGTGACTTCCAGGACAATCTTATTATAACCTCCAACTTGATTTTCATTTTCATCAATCACTTCGACTTTCCACCCTTGAGTCTCGAAATACTTGGAATACATTTTAAACAAGTCTCCGGCAAAAATACTCGCCTCATCTCCTCCTGTACCTGATCGAATTTCAAAAATTACATCTTTGCTGTCGTCTGGATCCTTGGGTATAAGAAGCACCTTGATTTCTTCCATGAGCGCATCTCGCTTTGGGTTGAGTTCTTCCAATTCCATCTTCGCCATTTCTTTCATCTCCGGATCACTATCTTTTTGCATTTCTTGGGCATTCTCGATATTGGAAAGCACATTCAGATACTCATCAGATTTTTTGACGATTTCTTCAAGGCTTTTATACTCCTTACTGACTTTGGCAAATTGCTTTTGATCAGAACTTACTTCTGGGTCGGACATTCGCTCAAGCAGGTAGTGATATCTCTCTTTTATCGCTTGTAATTTTTCGATCATTTTCTCTCCTTCTTTTTCTATGGCGCAAAAATACCAAATTCGTTCTCATAGACAGGATGATAAAGATATTTTTCCATTTGATTATGTGTAATTATATCGGAAAATCAATAATATGGAAATTAACCATAAAAATCTAGCACCGGATTTTAAGAATAATCTCCAATATTGACCATAGACAGGTTGTAGCCGATTTCTCCACTACGGTCGAAATTAAACAATTGAATGCATTGTTGATTCCTCGATTTCACTCGGAATGACAATGCAAATGTGCATTTTTCATACACACATATTAGTCATCTAATTTTAACGTAAATTCTTCGCTGGGCATAAGTTGTGAAAGGTCATTTATGGCCTCTTCTGATAATTGCAAGATTCGGGGATAACCTCCTGTGGTCTGCGTATCTCGCATTAATATTATCAATTCACCAGATGTAGTCAATTGGACAGTGCCAGGCATTGTAGCAGACGAAATGATAGAATGAGAATGCGATAACTCCAGGGGATGTTTGACCCTAAATGCCATTCGATTGCTATCAGGTAATATGGTATAGCTGGAGCCGATCAGGGACTTTTGGAGATCTGATGAAAGTATTGAAAATTCAGGCCCTTTGAATACATTTAATATATTGTTGCCCAAGACGCGCTTTATAGAAACCGAAGAAGTTTTTGTTGCCGAATAAGGTAAATATGGCAATTGGTCACCATTTTTGAGTTGCTTGAGTATGCCGCCTGTGATACAAGTTGACCTGCTATTGTAAACGACCTCGCTCAATATACCTCCTTTGACACCAATATAAAATCTACTTCCTTTTTCAATTTTTCCAAATGTTAGAATGTCTCCATTGTCAATTTGGATGTTCTTGGATGGATTCAATTTAATGTCATTCAGAAAAGCAGGAATTTCGGCACCAACTATGGATATAAGGGTGGGAGCATGAAACTCAATGGAAGGACCAATGAAAGTACACTCCAGAAGCGCATCATTTTTATTATTCCCTAAAATTAAGTTGGCAATCTCTGCACTTTGACGATCCATTGCGCCAGAAGATGGAATGCCCAAGTGAGCACCCAAAAACCTTCCATTGTCTTGAACCGTTGTATATAAGCCAGCTTTGAGTAGCGTTAACAAATAGTAAATTTAGATTAACTTAAAAAAATATTTAGATGAATGAAAAAAAATATAAAGTTCTACTTTGATTCATTCGCTATTCATATTTAAATGTAAGTATTTTTGTCGCAGTTTATAAAGTAAAAACAAAAGAAACATGAGTATTGTCGAAATGAGAGTGCCAACTATTGGAGAGTCTATTACTGAAGTGACACTTTCACAATGGTTAATTGGAAATGGAGAATATGTAAAGTTGGACCAGCCTATCTGTGAATTTGAATCTGATAAGGCAACATTGGAATTTCCAGCTGAGGCAGAAGGCAAACTCATACATGTAGCTGCTGAGGATGATGATATTGAAATCGGAGCCTTGGTGGCAAAGATCGATACCAGTGTGGCTGCACCTTCAAGCGGGGATGCACCTAAGGAAGAAAGCAAGGTGGAAGAAGCAACAGCTCCAGTGAGTTCAGAATCAAAAGAACCAACAAGTAGCTATGCCACAGGCCACCCCTCCCCAGCAGCAGCAAAAATATTAAGAGACGGTAATGTAGATTCTTCTACGGTGAGTGGTACAGGAAAAGATGGCAGAATCACAAAAGAAGACGCACAAAAAGCGGTAGAGCAGAAACCAGCCAAAACAGAGACTGTTGCTAAACCAGCAGCGGATGTAACGGTCAATGAACCGTTGATTCCATTTAGCAGAAATACCCGTACTGAAAAAATGAGCAGAATGAGGAGGACCATCGCTTCAAGATTGGTTTCTGCCAAGAACAGTACAGCAATGTTGACCACTTTCAATGAGGTGGATTTGTCAGAAGTAATGAAACTTCGAAAGAAGTACCAGGAAAAATTTGTAGAAAAGCACGGCGTGAAATTGGGCTTTATGTCACTTTTTGCAAAGGCTTGTGCCAATGTACTCATGGAGATGCCTGACGTCAATGCCATGATCGATGGCAATAATATTATCTATAATGACTTTGTTGATATTTCTATAGCGATTAGTACTCCGAATGGGTTGGTAGTACCGCCAGTAAAGAATGTGGAATCTTTGGATTTTCACGAAATAGAATTGGCCATAAAAGCTCTCGCAGGTAAGGCAAGAGGAGGAACATTGACGCTCGATGAGATGAAAGGCGGTACATTTACCATTACCAATGGCGGTGTCTTTGGATCATTGGTAAGTACTCCAATCATCAATGAACCGCAATCAGCAATCCTTGGCATGCACACCATCAAAGAACGACCAGTAGCAATCAATGGTCAGGTAGAGATCAGACCTATGATGTACTTGGCCTTGTCATATGATCATAGAGTGATCGATGGTAGTACTTCTGTGACCTTTTTGGTAAAAGTGAAAGAGCAATTGGAAGATCCTGTGACTTTATTGATGAATATATAAAAAGACCCTCTGTCTAGATATCACAATCGTTGTGAATATGCTTCACTCTATGAAGGCATATTCATTAATAAAATATCTTTAGATTTATATATTTAAGATGCAGATAATCAGTTATTTATATTTCATTTAATAACTGGTACTTTTGAATGGATTACCTTTTTTTTGATAGATATTGCGTAATAATGAGGTAGTAATTTTCAATTTAATCTTCCGCTCGCCGCTCGGGCGTTCATTTCTTTCTTGAAAAAGAAACGAACCAAAGAATTCAAGGCTTTACTTGGTTCTTAACGGCTTTTGAATTCCATTTTGACTAAACACACAAAACTCGCTATCGCTCAAACAGTTGTGAGTTTTTAACGTCAAAATACAACTCAAAACCCTAAACCAACTAAGGCCGATTTAATCCAAACAAAATTCAATCTTTGGTAGTAAAAATATACTTTAAGCTTCTGAATTCCCCTAAAACAAAAGGAAAAAATAGTTTTTGCCAAGAAATAAGTTTGGAGAATTTTGCACTTAATCACCACAGCAACTGTTGCAACAGGAATTGCAATCATCACCATCAAAGCCATTATTTTTGGATTTAAAAGCTATAAATGCTATAACAACAAAAATTACTATAATAACAAATGGTGAAGATCCTTCAGCTTGAACAAAAAGGACTATTGTGAAAATGCTAAATAGAGCAATCATCAGACTGTAGGAAACAGCTTTTCTTGGTTTCGGGAATATCCAATTTTGATTTAAATCAATTTTTCTATAATCAGTAGTTTTGACCTTTTTCTGATTTACAGGCCAGATGTCCTCAGGTGTTGATTGGTTGAATTCATTTTTATAAGCTTCCAAGGTCTTATCATAGAGTTTGGAAAATTTATTTTTTTCTTCCAATCCACCCCTTGTAGGGTTGTGGTGAATATCTCTTTTTAGTGTATTCTGACATAACTCGATCCAGTAAGATTTTGTATAGGTGAGGTGTAAATGCCAGGCTTGGTCTACAGCTTCCGAAGGTACAACTGCATGTTTTTGAATGGAACACAAATAGATGTATTTTTTATACTCAAGAATGACTCTGTTACAATACTCTTGTGTCCAGTTATTTTCTTTGGCAAGCCGTTGAGAAAATGTAAAATCCACATTCGGTTTATCAAGTTCAAAATTTTTAATTTGATTCCAAAGTAATTGATTCTTCATTTTGTCAATTTTTAATTTTAAGAATTGTGTATTCCTTTTTTATTACAATTTTTTAATTCACCGCTAAGGACGCCAAGGTTGCGCAAAGTTCACAAGGGCATTATCAATGTTTTCATTACGAATTTTTTGTAATCCTGCGGTTGTTGGTCTATATCTGGTCTGAAAAAGCAATGTCTTATTTTTGCAATAAATCACTTCAATAATATAGATGAAGGTAGATCATTTTTCCTCCAAATAATAATAATTCGAAGTTTTCAATAGGGTCACTTTACAAAACAACCAGATTTTTCATTTTAGAAATCGATTAATAATGTACCTTTGCGAACAACCATTCGTAAAATTACTATGAGTCGAAAATTACATGATTTGAAGGTCAAAGCTGTTCATTCTGAAACAGAAGATAGTGTGGTCGTAAGCTTTGACATCCCCAGTGATTTGGAAGAAGAATTTGCCTTTATACCAGGACAATACTTGACCCTAGAGACTGAGTTGAATAGTGAAGACGTACGAAGGTCTTATAGTCTATGCAGCGCCCCATATGAAGAGGAATGGAAGGTGGCTATAAAAAAGGTAGAGAATGGAAAATTTTCGACATATGCCAATTCTGAATTGAAGGAAGGAGATACGCTAAAAGTATTGCCACCAGACGGTAATTTTAAGCTGAAAACTGAAAAGGGAAATCAAAAACATTATGTTGCATTTGCAGCGGGAAGTGGTATTACACCAATACTTTCGATGATCAAATCCGTATTGCATAATGAAGCTCAAAGCAAGTTTACACTATTCTTTGGAAATCGGAATGTAGACTCGATAATTTTCAGAAAAGAACTGGAAGACTTAAAAAATCAATATCTGGAGCGATTTTCTTTGCATCACATTCTGAGCAAAGAAAAACTTGGTAGCCCTCTATTTTTTGGAAGGATTGATGCTGAAAAGTGCAACAAATTTTGTTCTGTACTTCTAGATCCTGAGGAGGTTGCCGGTTTTTATCTTTGCGGACCTTCACAAATGATCTTTAGTGTTAAAGATGCATTGACCGATCTTGGAGTGGAAGCATCAAGGATTCACTTTGAGTTATTCACTACGGATGACATCAAGGTTGAGAAGAAGGAAGAAGAAGCCACTTTCGACCCGGCAAGTGAGAGCAAGGTGACGATTATTCTAGATGAGGAAAGCTTTGATATGCCGCTGGCGTATGGAGGTTTGTCGGTTTTGGATGCGGCACTGGCGGCTGGCGCTGATCTGCCTTATGCCTGCAAGGGTGGAGTGTGTTCGACATGTAAGGCAAGAATTACTGAGGGAGAAGTGGTGATGGACCTTAATTATGCTTTGGAACCTGATGAAGTGGAAAATGGTTTCGTGCTTACTTGTCAATCTCATCCAAGAACTTCGACACTAACGGTAAATTTTGATGAAGCGTAGTAAAAATCGTAAGGAGGAGATATACGCTGTATCCGCAACTTTGTTCAAGAAAAGAGGCTACGTGGCATCCACTATGCGGGATATTGCTGAATTGGTGGGAATTGAGCCCAGCAGTCTGTATAGCCATATCAAGTCAAAAGAAGAAATACTAATAAATATTTGTACAACTTGTGCCAATGAATTTGATGAAGGAATGCAAGCAATATTAGAAGCAGACCTTTCCAATCCTGGTAAAATCGAGGCGCTCATAGATCTTCACCTGGATATAGCATATAATAAACCAAGCTCGGTCACGGTATTTGATGATGAATGGCGGCATTTGCCTGAGAAAGAATTAAAATTGTTTCTTGAAAAGCGGAATGCATATGAAGCAAGCTTTAAATCTATTTTAAAAGAGGGCATGGCAAGAGGAGAATTTGCCGAAATGTCTGAATCCACCGCTTTCCAACTGATAATAAACTGTGTAAAATGGGTTCATTATTATTCTAAAAAAATGTCCAGAGACCAATTAGAAGCAAGAAGAAAGGACATAAAATCGTTTATTTCTCGGGGCTTATTTTCAGAAATAAATTAAAAAACGATATTTGTATTAACAAATGAAGTGGTGAATTACAACTATTTTGGCTTCCAAGTGTTGTAAACCCATTATATAAGTTAGCACCTTTAAAATATATATGGCAGTATATTCTATCAATGACGTGGAAAAGTTATGTGGCATCAAGGCACATACCATACGTATTTGGGAGAAGAGATATGCTATAATACAACCAAGAAGAACTGACACCAACATCCGATATTACTTGGATGAAGACTTGCAAAAAATCTTAAATATCAGCCTGTTGAACCGAAATGGTTACAAGATATCTAAGATTGCCAAAATGACGGATGGGGAGATAAAGAATATTGTATCTGAACTGTCAGATGTGACGCTTGAATCTGAGGATAATTTAGATGCACTGATGCATGCAATGTTGGAATTGGATGAATTCAAATTCAATAAAATATTAGATCACAACATAGCTTCGAAGGGTTTTGAGATCACTATGGATGAGATTGTCTATCCGATGATGGAAAAATTGAGTATGATGTGGTTGGCGGGTTCGATAAAAGGGGCTCATGAAAATTTTGTTACAAATGCTATTCGAAGGAAGACGATAGTTGCTATTGATCAATCATCTACAGAATACAATGCCAATGCACCCAAATGTCTGATTTACTTGCCAGAAAATGAGACACATGAGTTGAGCCTTTTGTTTCTGCACTTTTTACTCAAGGATTCAGGTATCAATGTAATCAATTTGGGAGAGGGAATTCCTTTAATTGATGTATTGGAAGGTCAGAAGATATCAAATGCAGAATTTGTGTTTACAATTTTCAATGACAGTTTTTCAGATACTCCATTACAACCTTATCTCAATGAATTGAGTAAGCACTTGGAGGGGTGCACAATACTAATCTCAGGATACCAAACAGCCATTCAGAATATCAATGTTCCTTACAATGTGGAAGTGCTTAAAAGCCTCAGTGATGTAAAAACATTTGTTTCTGAATCAAATACAAAGGTTTCGGTAAAATAAATATGAACTTCAGTTCATTCAATACTTTTAATATTTACAATTATTATAAAAACATTTAATACTAAAATGAAGAATCTAATTAAAATCTCTTTTTTGATGCTTGTTGTGAGCATGTTTGTTGCATGTAAAAACACAAAAGGCGAAGACGCTAAGGTTAGCGATAAAGTAGAAAAGACAAGTAAGGCAGAAGGTAAGACATATACAGTAGCTACTGATGTAAGTAAGGTAATGTGGGAAGGCACAAAACCTACAAGCGGACATAATGGTACTGTCGATGTATCTGAAGGATCAGTAATCGTTAATGGTGATGCTGTTGTAGGTGGAAGCTTTACCTTGGATATGAATTCTATTAAAAACCTGGATATCGAAGATGAAGGTAAGAGAGGATATTTGGAGTCACACCTGAAGGGACTTGGAGATGATAACTCTGATGACTTTTTCAATGTGAAAAAATATCCTACTGCTAAATACGAAATCACTAAAGTAACAAAGAAAGAAGGTGATGCTGCTGGAAATGCACTTGTATATGGTAATCTTACTATGAGAGATGTGACCAAGGCCGTAGCTTTCACTGCCAACATCGATATGACCGACGGCATGGTAAGAGTAAGTACGCCACAGTTCAAAATCGATAGAACACAATGGGGAATCAAATATGGATCTCCTTCATTTTTCGAAGGATTGGCTGACAAGGCGATCAACAATGACATAGGATTAAAAATTACCCTTGTGGCGAAATCATAAGGTAGTACTCAAAAAAATGAAGAAGCTCATCATATTTTATGGTGGGCTTTTTTTATGTTGACTTAAACCTAGGAGCATTTTGTCGCTTGTATTTTTTATCAAATATCTAAATTGTAGGAATGACAGCAATTGCAAATGATCAATGTTGACAAGTAGTCAAGTGGTATTGCAAAACCTACTACAACTCATTACCAGCGATTTCTTTGCCATTATTATTACCCAAAAAAACCATACATTTGCGCCCTAATTATAGGCTATATTGATGAACAGGATAGAAGAACTAAAACGTCGAAGAACCTTTGGGATTGTTTCTCACCCAGATGCAGGAAAGACTACATTAACTGAAAAACTATTGTTATTCGGTGGTGCCATTCAATCTGCAGGTGCGGTAAAGTCAAATAAGATCAAGAAACATGCTACTTCGGATTTCATGGAGATCGAGAAGCAGAGGGGGATATCGGTAGCTACTTCTGTTATGGCCTTCGATTATAGAGGACGAAAGGTAAATATCCTGGATACACCTGGTCACAAGGATTTTGCTGAAGATACATTTAGGACGTTGACAGCTGTGGACAGTGTGATAGTGGTAATAGATGTTGCCAAGGGTGTGGAAACGCAGACAGAGAAATTGGTCGAAGTGTGTAGAATGAGAAAAACACCAATTATTGTCTTTATCAATAAACTGGATAGAGAGGGAAAGGATGGGTTTGATTTATTGGATGAGGTAGAAGAAAAACTCAAATTGAATGTTGTACCACTCTCATGGCCTGCAGGCATGGGGCAACGATTCCGTGGGGTATATAATCGATACAAAAAGGACCTGGTTTTATTCAGTCCTCACAGCAAACAACAAGAGGAAGATGTCATAAAAATTGAGGATTTGTCAGATCCAATATTAGATGAAAAAATAGGCGAATCTTTGGCAGAAGAGTTAAGAGAAGAGGCCAATGTCATCGACGAAGTATATCCAGAATTGGATCGTGAAGCTTATTTGAATGGTGATCAGTCACCTGTTTTCTTTGGTAGTGCGGTCAATAATTTTGGGGTCAAGGAATTGTTGGATTGTTTTGTAGAAATAGCTCCTTCTCCAATGCCTAGGGAGACAGAAGAAAGGATGATAGATCCAGAGGAAGATAAATTTACCGGTTTTGTGTTCAAGATTCATGCGAATATGGATCCAAAGCACAGAGATCGGATTGCTTTTTTGAGAATTTGCTCAGGATTATTTCAAAGGAATACAAACTACCTCCATATCCGAAAGGAGAAAAAAATGAAATTCCCGAATCCCACCGCATTTATGGCAGAGAAAAAAGAGGTGGTGGATATGGCTTATCCTGGGGATATTGTCGGTCTCTACGATAGCGGAAACTTTAAAATCGGAGATACCCTGACAGAAGGTGAAAAATTACATTTCAAGGGAATCCCATCCTTTTCACCAGAACAATTCCGATTTGTCAACAATACCGACCCGATGAAGACCAAACAATTGAACAAAGGATTGATACAGTTGATGGACGAAGGTGTAGCCCAATTATTTACCAAACAAGACAATGGGCGAAAGATCATCGGTACAGTCGGTGCCCTTCAATTTGATGTGATTCAGTATAGATTGAAAAATGAATATGGAGCATCTTGTGACTATGAACCAGTCAATCTTCATAAGGCATGTTGGGTGCGTTGTTCTGATCCTGCTGCGATGAAAGAGTTTTTGACGAAGAGAAAGCGGGATATAGCTCATGACAAGGATGGCAAGACTGTATTCTTGGCGGAGTCGGCATGGAGTCTGAAAATGGCACAGGACAATCATCCTGAAGTTGAGTTTTTGTTTACTTCGGAGATTGATTAGTGAAGAGACGGGTGAGCATGGTTTGACTTCCTGTACGGGGTGCCGAATTCTATTTCATCGCTAAAGTCTGCCTTAATGAAAATGCTTTAACCTCGTCTTGCACAAAAAACCTAATCCGTTGTTCTATACCATCACACACAATTGATACTCCATAAGCACCTTTTTTGAGTGGAAAGTTTATTTCTTCGTCGAAGTTGCATGTTCCACTATAGATAGATTTGCCTGAGACTACCTCATAGAGATAAATTGTCAACGGTTCTCCATTTCGATTCATTAGTCCTTTTTGATAAATTTCTATGGCATCATAGTTTTGATCTCCCATCCCAAAAAAGTCAATTATATCTGTATCTTCAAAAACAAAATAAATGCCATGATCATCGTAACAAAAATCAAATTTGAGTAAGTAATAATAAGAACCTGAAGAACGGTAATGTGGAATTTCTACACCTTCAAGACCATACACTCTATTAAGTTCTAAAATGCTGTTCACCATTTCATCCTCTTCGATATCTATGGATCGGTTGTATATCGGAAAGACAAAATTTTGATGGAATCTATAAATGGATTGACGTATTTTGTCTTGGTTGTCTATTATGAAATCCAATGTTTCTGCCTGTAATTTGGATGGGTTTTCAGCTTCTTCATAGGAGACTATTCGAGTTTTCACCTTCCTTACATGACTCGACCAATCCTCATAGTCCAATGTTTCAAGTAGGGGATATTCTACTGCCAATGTTGGAATGAAACAGCAGTAATATTCTTCAAAATCTAAATGTTTGCTGAATTCTTGCATGAAATATTAAATTAGGAGAATGATTAATCAGGGTTATAAAATAGAAAAAATCCATAGTTTCTGGTAAAAACTATGGATCGCTTAAGGGTGCAAAAAGGTGTTCCTCATATTATGCCCTTTAAGACGAGATTATAATTGGCTTGTCACATTTTTCGAACAAAAATTTAAATATAATTTTCCAGTTTTTTTGCAAAGTCAATGAGACAAAGACTTTGCAGCTAAAAATTATTTTTCAAGGAGTCTAAATCCAACGCCATGAACATTCTCTATGATTAGATTTTCATCTTCTTTGATGTATTTTCTAAGTCTGCTGATAAATACATCCATACTTCTACCAAGAAAATAATCATTCTCTCCCCATAGCTTTTTGAGGATGTCTTCTCTTCTTGAAGTGTTGCCCTTGTTCTCAATTAGCAACTTCATCAAATCTGCCTCTTTTTGGGTCATATTGGACTCACTTTTTTCACCTATTAGTTTTAGGTTTTTATAGTCAAGTGTAAAGCGACCAATACTGTATTTCTCCTTATCTGGCGATGCTATGAACTTTCGTTTCAAGAAAACTTCAATCTTCAAAATCAATTCCTCTATGCTGAATGGCTTGGTGATGTAGTCATCAGCACCCAATTGAAGTCCATGGATTCGATCTTCTTTCATGGATTTGGCAGTCAGGAATAGAATAGGAATTTCGCTATTGTGTTTTCGGATGTTTTCAGCCAATTGATAGCCGTCCATTTCTGGAAGCATTACATCTAAGAGGCAAAGATCATATCCTTTCTTTTCGAAGGCTTTGAGGCCAGAATGTCCATCAAGGTAGTGATCAATATCATAGTTGTTTTGTTCTAGATTGTCTTTGGTTACAAAACCCAAGGTCTCATCATCTTCTACATATAAGATTCTAGCTTTAGTTTCCATGGCTGTATTGATTTTAAATTGGAATTTTTATAATGAAAGTGGTTCCTTTGTCGATTTCTGATTGGGCATCTATTATCCAACCGTGGGTGGCACAGATATTCTTAACATAGAAAAGACCAAGTCCAAAGCCTTTTACATTATGAACATCTCCGGTAGAGACCCTATAAAATTTGTCAAAAATATGTTTCAGTTTTTCCTTTTCGATTCCTATACCGTTGTCCTTGATACTAATGATTTTTAGATTATTTCTTAGCTCAGTAGTAATCGAAATATTAGGATCGACAGGACTGTATTTAATAGCATTATCCAACACTGTAGTGATCACATTTGTAAAATGTAGTGGATCTGCAAATATTTCCATTTTATCTTCACAAAAATTGAGACTTATTGTTCCTTCTTTAAGTCTGACAGATTCATTCTCCACAATATTGGAAAGCGAAGCATGAAGGTCTATATTTTCTTTTTTCAATTCGAAATTATCCTTTTCGAGTCTGGCTATATTTAGTACTTTTTCTACTTGATCATTGAGTCTTTGGTTCTGCTCTTTGATAATAGATGCGTACCTTTTGAGTCGGGTGTCTTCTCTGACGGATTCATTGTTGGCCAGTACATCTGCCGCGATTTTTATTGAGGATATTGGTGTTTTGAATTCATGGGTCATATTATTTATGAAATCCTTTTGCAACTCAGACAATCGTTTTTGCTTCAATACAATATAAATCATGTACAAGAAAAAGAGAACAGAAAGCATTGCTATAATTGAGAAAAGTACGGTCATCCTCATATCAGCAACTAAGAAACTTTCTCTTGAGGGAAATCTTACTACAAAGTAATAATCGAGGTCTGTGAATGTAGGTAAATTGGTGTTTTGGATATTGACCTTATTTTCGTCGGAGAGGTCGCAATAATTTCCATATACCATCTGCTTACTGGTACAATCAAACACAGAATATTCAAAATCGGTGTGCAGGGAAAAGTTGCCCATTTCTTGATAAAGATAATCTTCCAGGATGTTGGCATCAATCCCACTATTGATATTCACTACATAATAATTGGATGCTGTCCTTTCAATAAAGCTCTTTTTGGGCAGTTCGAATTCATTAAAATTGGCAATCCGCTGCGATACCCTAAGCAATACTTTACGCACGGTCAAGTCAAATTCCTGGTCCTTAAGATCCCAAGTTTTTAATAACCAATAGGATTGAGTGGATAAGATGCCAATAATGACCAATCCTCCCAACATAACCAACCTTCGAATAAGATTTCCTGACATTTCTGAGTATCAAATCTGATATACAAAGGTAATAACACTAAAATTTGGAATGTGTATCGCACTAAGGTGTGTGATTAACAGGCTATTAACTTTAGAGGAATAAGGAATTGTTTCAATTTTCTTCGATGCATATTAAATCCCACCATTCAATTCTGAAAGTTGTACCAAACTCAATTTCTACGATGACATATCCATTTCTAGTCCCCAAGCCATCAAATTCAATTACATCACTAGAAAACTTGGAAATCAAGAAATTCCCTACTGATACCCCCACTTCTTCTGTAGTTACTTCTGGCCCATCTGAACCATTTTTTATGGTTATCACATCACCAGTCTCAGACTCGAGATAAATTACGTAATCATCATCAGATATTACTAATCTACTTGAAGCATTACATCCTTCATATTTTAATAGGCCATTTTCTTTGAATGACCAACAACTTTCATCTTTACAACCAAGAAATAATATTGCTATGCATAGAATAAAATATTTCATAAATAGGTTTACGTTCCACAAAATGATTAAAAATTCTTCTCAAGTAGCTCATAGGATAATAGCAATCCATCATACTTCACAAACCCTACACTATTATTAAAATACAAGGTGTCTACATTGATTGTTCCTTCCTGAAAATAGGATATTTTATCACAAATGTGAATACCTTCGAGTACCTCAATTGAAACATCTTTTTCTATTACGGTATAGGTTGCAGATACATTATTATCATCTACATGTGTCCATGTATCTCCTGTACTTCGTTCTCCTTTATATCGGAAATTTTCTTCCATGAATTCTCCTGCCATATCCAGGACGTAGATATCACCCGAGCATTCAGTGGTAGTGACCTTGGACAGTTCAGTTTTGACCTCTTCCATGGTTGACAAATAACATTCATTAGTACTAATAAAAGAATTTTCACCTTCAGCAATAAAACTGGTTTTCATTCGATCATCAAACAAACATGCCAAGCTTGCAAATTCATAGATCAGTTCATTACCGTCTTTTAGAAATTTGAAATTTTGAACACTACAATCTTTTGTGCCATCAGGTTCCTGATTATTCTCAGCATCATCCGAACAAGAGAATATTAAAAGAACTGAAAAAATGGTGAGTAGGTAAATAGGTAAATTGGTTTTCATGTTGAATTAGATTTAATGGTGAAGAATATACATTGGTTTTTAGTATGTCGTGAAGTCGAAAGATACAACTATTCTCATTCATATCACATTTTGATCCACGAGGCACAAAAAACACCTATCAAAATTTCTTTCAATAGGTGTCCATATTTTATTCGAGAAAAAATCTGTTCTACTCCTCCTCGTCCGCCTTAAATTTATCCATGGCATCCTCAATCTTGTCTTCTACCACGTCGGCTACTGCTTTCACAGTATCTACTACATCTTCCAAAGCGTCTCCTACTTCACCTAGCGTTTCACCCATTGTTGCGGTGATGGCACCTATCAAAGTATCTTTTCCTTTTTTCTCTTCCTTTGGCTCGTCTGTAGCACTTTCTGATGATTCTTCTTTAGATTCAGTTTCAGCTTTCTGATCTTTGGAAGCATCGGTAATCTTGTCTTCCACCACCTCGGCTACTGCTTTTACAGTATCCATCACATCTTCAAGTGCATTGCCTACACCATCCATTGCTTCACCTACTGTAGCTGATATGGCATCTATTATTGTTTCTTCTCCTTTCCCTTCTTCTTTCTTCTCATCAGTGGATTCATCCTTTGAATCAGATTCTTTACTTTCTTCTCCTTTGGGAACATCGTCAGCTGGCTTTTCCTCTGACGGCTTTTCGTCCTTTGCCGATGATTCAGACTGTGGAAGGTCTACTGGAGGAATATCTTTCTTTTTTGTTTCTGCGGCCTTTTTTCCTTCTTTGATCTTTGCTGCCGCTTCTTCTAGTTTTTCTGCATCTGCTTCGCTGGCTTCAGAAGATTTTTTCATTTCATCAGCAATTTTAGCTTCCGCAGCAGCCTTAGCTTGCTCCATCTTAGCTCTCTTCTCTTCTTTTTGCTTTTCCTTTTCTATTCTGGCTTCAAGCTCCTTCTTCGTCTTGTACATATCTTCAAGCTTGAGCTCTTTGGACTTGATGCGCTCATCAATCATCTTAATCTTAGCTTGACGGATTTGCATTTCGAGCTGGCCATCGGTAGTGGCAATCTTTCGGTCTTGAAATTTTTGATCTCCTTTATCCCTTGCTATGGATTTTTCCATTTTTGAGATGGCATTAATAAGACCATCATACCTTCTTTGATGCCTGCCTACATTAGAATTTTGCTGTTGCCCCTTGTCTCCGAATCTCTTCTCTTTTACTACTTTGAACGCCGCATCCAATCTTTCCCAAATTGTATTTCTATCACTTTTTGTGAATTTTACACCTCGAAGTCTATTCTGGAGGGTTTTTAATTCCTCAAAAATTGGTTTTAGTCCGAGGCCTTTCTCAATTTTTTCTTCAATTTCTTGAAGTTCTTTCATAAAGGTCTCTTTGTGTTTGGCAGAGTTGGCTTCATATTCCTCTTCCACCTTCCTTTTCAAGGCTTTGAGTAGATCGAATAATTTGTTGGTCTTATTTTTTAAGGTCTGTGCATGATCTCTAAATAGATTTTTCTCTATTACCTGCTCTTGGACTTTGGACCAAAATGCTCTCATTTCATTCCAGATCTTATTGTCATATTCCTTGAGATTTTCAATAGTCTCTGTCAAATCCTCTAACTCCGACTTGTACATTTCGTAAAGCTTTGAAGATAATACGACAAAATGCCATTCGGTTTGAGCTCTGGTAATAATATCAGGGCGATCAACTTTTATTTCTTCTGGGAGGATGCTGTCTGAGATGGTCAATGGACGCTCCATGAGGGTAAATCCTTCTGGGAATGGCACTTCCACGCCTTCTCTCCATTGATTTAGCATACTGGTGTAAAATTCTTCTGTCGCGATATTCTCGTTGAATGTGTAAAGGTTTACTTTTCCTTCCCTATCCAATAGGTGCAATGCTACAAGTATCTTTTCTTCTTTTTCGTTGGTTCCCCAAAGTACAATTTTGCGTTTCATGCGTGTAATGTTTTCATGCCAATCAAATG
The DNA here is from genome assembly GCA_965230575.1 of Saprospiraceae bacterium. Classification (GTDB taxonomy): domain Bacteria; phylum Bacteroidota; class Bacteroidia; order Chitinophagales; family Saprospiraceae; genus CAJXUU01. Next base: position 864,773 of record OZ246013.1, on the reverse strand, counting down.
GCTATTCCATGTAATTTCAGACTTTTGTCTGATGCTTTATTTAACTAACTAATGTATTCTTTACCAAATATTCTGCGATCTGTACAGCATTCGTTGCTGCTCCTTTTCTAAGATTATCTGATACTATCCAAAGATTGAGCCCATTTTCTGTACTCTCATCTCGTCGTATTCTACCGACAAATACCTCATCCTTGTTTTTTGCAAATAGGGGCATTGGGTATTCGTTTTGATTAATATCGTTCTGGACTACTACACCATCGGTATGGTTCAGTAAACTAATAACTTCATCAACGGTGAAATGGTTCTTGAATTCCACATTTACTGATTCAGAATGTCCTCCGTCTACAGGTACGCGAACAGCAGTTGCAGTAATTTTTATCGAATCATCATTCAATATCTTTCTAGTTTCATGCACTAACTTCATCTCTTCCTTGGTATATCCATTGTCAAGAAAAACATCACAATGCGGTATGCAATTTTCAAAAATAGGATAATTGTAGGCTGCAGCTTCAGCATTAAAATTTTCGCCAGATTTTTCACTTTGATATTGATTTACTGCCTGTACACCAGTACCAGTGAAGGATTGATACGTCGAAATTACTAGTCTCTCAATTCCAAATCTCTCATGCAAAGGAGCCAATGCAGCGACCATCTGAATGGTTGAGCAATTCGGATTGGCAATTATCTTATCTGAAGCAGTTAGACTTGGAGCATTTATTTCTGGAACGCAAAGTACTTTGTCTGGGTCCATCCTCCAGGCTGAAGAATTATCAATTACGATGGTCCCCTTGGCTGCAAATTTCGGAGCCCACTCCAGAGAGGTGCTTCCGCCAGCTGAGAATATAGCGATGTCTGGTGCCATTTCTACCGCATCCGACATGGATACTACTGGATATTCTTTACCGTAGAAATGAATCATTTTACCAACTGAACGTGCCGATGCTACAGGAATAAACTCATCAATCTTGAATTGACGTTCTTTTAATACTTCCATCATTACACCACCTACCAGGCCTGTAACGCCTACTACTGCTAATTTCATTGTAATCTTTTCTTTTTTGTTGCTTTAATAATTGTATCTCTGTGCACAAAGAAACGGATAAGTATTGAAGGAATATTATGAAGAGGCCTAAATTTTATGCTATAATAATGTATTTGTAAAGTGATGACAGAATTTCAAAAGTAGGAATCAAAAAATAAAATTACTGTTAATCTAAAATTCCTTCAGTATCTTGCCAGCTTATGATACCTTTTTGCATAAAGAAATACTTTACCATCGCATTTGTTTTTGTACTCAGTTTGCCTTGTCAAAGTCAATGGGTCCATGATTTTAGTACGGATGATTTGTCAAGTTGGACTGGGAGTATTGGAGATTTCATTGTAAATGACAATGATCAGTTGCAATTGAATGCCCCAGATGCGGGTGAAGCATATATATATAGGTCTAGCACCATTGATTTTGACACTGTCACATTTATGATGTATCATGAAATGGATTTTGCCCCTTCAGACAATAATAAGTCGAGAATTTATTTGGCAATCGACAATGAAGATGCCTCGATTGCCAATGGTTATTTCATCGAAATAGGGGAGAATGGCTCGGCGGATGCACTCAAGTTTTATTATTTGGAAGGTGGAGTAGAATTTTTTATCGCATCTGCTTCAATGGGTGCCATGGCCAGTGAACCAGCAATAGTACGCTTGCAGATTGATATATTTCCAGATGGATTATGGACTGTTCGTTCCAATTATGATGGGGGTGAGTTTACAAGCCTCGATCTGGAGTTTATGGATGATCAATTTTCATTTAAAGAAAGTAAATTTTTTGGTTTGCATTGTAAATTTAGTGCGAGCCGAGCGGACAAATTCTTTTACGATGATATGAGCATTCAGAGGTTTGTCAAGGATACAGAACCTCCGCAAGTAGTAGATGCTGTTGCAGTGAATACAAATGAAATACTGGTAACGTTTAGTGAACCCGTGGTAGAAGGTGAGGCAACCGACGCTTCGAATTACAACCTTAATAATGGTATTGGAAATCCAACAACTATTTCAACGGTAGGAATTTTAGGAAGTCAATTTCAATTGAAATTCGCAAATGATTTTGATGCCAGTAAAATGTATGAATTGTCAATTTCTGGAATTTCTGATTTGAATGAAAACTTAATGTCGGAACAAAGTGTAGCGTTTTTATTCGCAGGTCAACCACAATTAGGTGATTTATTTATTAGTGAAATACTGTTTGATCCTTATAGTAATGGCGAGGACTTTGTTGAAATATACAATGGATCTAATAAAAATTTAGAATTGTTGGGATTGACAATTAGAAATGATCAGAAAGGTGAAATTCAGGTTATTGAGCAATCAATTATTCTTCCTGCAGAATCATATGTGGCGTTGACGGAAGAGGTGGATTTTCTGTTTCAGGAATACAAACCAGAACCTGAGGCAGTTATTGAATTGCAAGAACTACCAGCTTTTAACAATGATGAAGGAAATGTAATGTTGCTAAATGAAATGGGAATCGTATTGGATTCCTTTGATTATCACGAGAATCAACATTTTCAACTTTTGGATGATACAGAAGGTGTGAGTTTGGAAAGAGTAAGTTTTGATGTGGAGTCTACGAATGAGAGAAATTGGCAATCAGCTGCCAAAAGTGTTCGATATGCTACCCCGGGTTACGAAAATTCGAATACTGTGCCAATAATTAGCGGTGAGAAGAATTTCGAAATAATAAATGAGTCATTTTCGCCAAATCAAGATGGAGAAGATGACCAAATGATATTAAGCTATAATTTAGAGAAGTCGGGTTATCTTGCCAATATTACTGTCCACGATGCCGCAGGATTTAAGATTAAGGAGTTGAGCAATAATGAGTTGCTCGGGCTTCAAGGCATTATCACATGGGATGGTACAGGAAGTGATAATCTAATTTCTGACTTGGGTATTTACATCATTGTTGGGAATGTTTTTCATCCAGATGGCGAGGTGTTGACTTTCAAATTGACAACTGTACTTGCAGATTTTATAGATTAATGAGAGAAATAAACAAGTTTAGGATATATTTGTAAAGTATTTGACAAAATAATACAGTAAATAGACAATAGAACGTCTAAACCCATTAAGATCCAATAGCAAATCCCAGAGAATATATAATACATTTGTGTTAATGTGAAACAATAACCGTGACTGAGCGATTTAAAAAAAATATGCTTGAAACCACCCTGTCTACAATTCTATTTGTAGGTACAGGTATTGTTTTATTGGCTCCGCAGGTTCCTCTTATCCGAAAAGTTTCTGAATATACTGTACATATAATGCTTGGCATGCTCATTTTTAGCATGATTTCAATGGTGATGCGCAAACCTAAAGTGATGTTCGCTGGTTTGGCATGTACAGCAGCGTTGTGCATTCTTTTAAAAAATGCCTCATTACAAACCTTGAATTATTCAAAGGTTACCGAAGAAACAAAATTGAATGTAGCCCATATTAATCTGGGAAATCTTCTCTTCGAAATCGAACCTATCCAGGAATTGTTGAGTAATGAGAGTATTGATGTAGTATGTTTTCAAGAATTGACTCCAAATTGGGATCGTGAATTGAGGGCTAAATTGATGGATGCTTATCCACATACCTTAATTGAAAAACGTGCTGATTATTCTGGTTTGGCCGTATATAGTCAAATCCCCTTAGTGGGTTCAGATATATTTCAATACGATGGAAAACCCAATTTGAACGTGGTAGTAGAAAAAAGTGATACCAAATTTCAAATCATTTCATCTTATTTGACACCTGCATTGGATAAAAAAAGTCTTTTGAAAGCTTCCGAACAATTGGACATAATTGCCAATAAGATTAATGAATCTGATGAGCCTGTTATCGCTCTGGGAGAGTTCAATATGGTGTATTGGACCAATGAGATTAGAAACTTTAGAACCAAAACCAATTTACAGAATTCGCGAAGAGATTTGGTTGACGGGAATCTAAGAGTTCCTTATGATCATATATTCTTTTCCAATGCGCTGGAGTGTACTCAATTCAAAGAAGTAAAAGATAGTGATCAAAACTATTTGGGAATCATGGGTACGTATCAAATAAGAATTGAAGATTCTGAATCTCTGCCACCTGAAGGACAATTGAGCTTTCTGAACGAATAGCAACCAACCAAGGCACTTCCAGCAACGGCTCTCATCAAAATTTTCTGAAAATAGGTTTTACTTCAGGTTTGAATCAACTCTAAAGAGATAAGTGTTATTTTGCAAATTATAAATAGGCAAAATATGCGGATCAAAATAGAATACCATAAAGAAAAGTACGAGGTAGATTTAGCAAAACCAATGGATATTTCTATTCCGCTGGTTCCAGGAAGTGATAGCCCTAATTGTTTCTGGGCCCCTGTTTTTGATGCACAACCTGTTAAATCAGGAGATTGGATCGGCGATGTAAATCAAGGTGGAGGTGTAAATTTTAAAAATGTGCAAATCAATCCTCATGGTAACGGTACGCATACTGAATGTGTGGGCCATATTTCTAAAGAAAAGGTGTCTATTAATTCTGTACTAAAGAATTTTCATCATGTAGCTCAGGTAATATCGGTATTCCCTCAGAAAATGGATAATGGAGACAAGGTCATTACTCTCCATCAGATAGAAGAAATATTTGGAAATGAAGTGCCCGAGGCAGTGGTAATCAGAACATTACCAAATGGAATTGAAAAAATGAAAAGAGTCTACAGTGGGACCAACCCTCCATACATCCATCATGAAGCCATAAAATATATGGTGGATCGCGGTATAAAACATTTGCTGTTGGACCTGCCTTCTGTTGATAGAGAACAGGACGATGGAAAATTGCTTGCCCATAAAGCCTTTTGGCAATATCCAAGTAAGATTGACACAGAAAAGACAATTTCTGAGATGGTTTTTGTTGACAATACAATAGTAGATGGTTTATATTTGTTGAACCTTCAAATTGTAAGTTTTGAGTTGGATGCCAGTCCATCAAAACCAGTATTGTATAAAATGGCAAAATGTGATTCAGAATCAAGGACATAAGGATTTTTATTTTGAATATCACCGGATAGGAAGTAATGCCTTTAGGGATAAAGTCCGTTATTATGAAAGTAATAAAGGCTTGATTCACCATTTGTCCTATGAAGAAAGAGTGGATGTAGATATGGATTATTTACTCTGCCTGTTTGAAATTGGCAAATACCACAAGTTTTTATCAAAGGTAGACGCACTCATCGAATTGGTTATCGCAGATAATATTTTTGTCTATAATGGATTGAATATTTATAATGATCTTTTATTCAAAAAGGCTGCATGCCTGTACAATACTGGTCAATATATCAAATCTGAAAAGGTACTCAAGGCTATTGTCAAATTGGATGCTGAAAATACCATTGCGAGGGCGCTTTTTGGTAAATGTAAGCGAAAGCAGGGGCGAGATTGGTACGAAGGCACAAAAGCAATTGCTGTTGTGATGTTGATTTCGACTGTATTTATTGCTCTGGCTGAACTGCTTATCATCAAGCCATTTTATAGTGAATTGGTTGACTCGGTATCCATGTTAAAGATTACCTCTTTCATCCTGGGCATTGCTGCATTAGTTGGGAATGAACTTTATCTGAGGTATGTCATCGGAAAAGAAATTGGTTACAAGGTCCATATCAAATTACCCAAGATTAAGTGGCCTTTTTAATATCGTTTGAGCTATTGAGATTCATATTACTTCAACCATTATTCCATCACTGGCAATAATCTCATCCACCTTCAACTGATAACCTGTATTTTTCAGATAATCAGTTTTAAGCATTTCAATCTCTCCTTGGTTCAATTTTCCTTCAACAAAATTAATGGTGCACCCACCAAAACCTCCTCCCATTATCCTGCACCCAAGAATTTTTGGCTCTGCTTGACTTCTATTTATCAAATAGTCAATCTCAGGAGTACTAACCTCGTAGTTTTCAGAGAGACTCTTATGCGATTCCAATAATAGTGCGCCTAATTTTTTATACTTCTTTTCTTTCAATGCTTGCATAGTGGTCTTCACACGATTATTTTCACTTAGTACATGATTACATCTTTTTTTTGCATTGTCATCTGCTAGATAAGTTTCTATATCATTTTTTGTAATGTCTCTTAACGTTTTTACTTCTGATCGAAATGATTGAATTGTCTTTAGAGCATTTTCGCATGTGGATCTTCTCTTATTGTATTCTGTGTCGACCAAATTGTGTTTCTGACCACTATTCAATAGATAGAAGGAATAAGATGTGTCTGGCATTTCAACTTCTTCTATCGCAAAATCCAAAAAATCTATCATTAAGGCACTTCCTTTTTTACCTTTAAATATGGCAGTTTGATCCATTATTCCACCATTGAGACCTATGCCGTTTTCTGCTTGTGAAGCCAGATTGATTAATTGATCAACGGTGTAATTCAAATTGAATAGCGAATTGATCCCTGCAAGAAATCCACAGGTCAAGGCAGATGATGAAGATACTCCTCCACCTTGTGGCAAGTCACCCCCAAAAGAGACATCTATACCCTTTGATAATTCATATCCACTTGCAACTAGAGAATTTACAAAATACCTTGTCCATCCTTGATTTTGAAATTCCAACGTATTCAAATCTATCTCGGCATATTCGTTTATATCGGATGCAAAAACTCTCAATAGACCAGTTTTACCTTCTCCCATATACATGTGTATACTTTGTTTTATGGCAAATGGAAGCACCAAACCATGATTATAGTCGGTATGTTCACCAATAATGTTTGCACGTCCTGGTGATTTTACATAAATCTGAGGATTCTGGAATCTTGTATTATAATCTTCTAAAATGTTGTTTTTCATGGTGTTGTGCCGTCTGTTTGAGATTATCTATTTCAAACAACTTTACTTTATGTAAATTGTTAGTTTTAAGAACGAAATATAGGCATTAGCTTTCGTCATATTTAAGCTATAATGTATATTTTCGCAAGAGTTTTTTAGACTCATTTTAAGAGTGAGTTATTTGATACATTTTGACCTAACCAAACAGAAGAAAATGGCAGCTTTTGCACAAAAGAGTTTTCAAAGAAGACATATTGGAATTTCTGAAGATGAAAAGACAGAAATGTTGTCGAAAATAGGAGTGAACTCCTTAGACGAACTTATTGATCTCACGATTCCAGACCATATCAGAGCAGATAAAGAAATGGATATTCCTAATGCGATTTCTGAATATCAATATCTCAAAAATCTAAGTGCAATTTCCAAAAAGAATAAAATCTTCAAAAACTATATCGGTCAGGGATATTATGGCACAATTACTCCTTCGGTCATATTGCGTAATGTTTTCCACAACCCTGGATGGTACACACAGTACACACCTTATCAGGCAGAAATAGCTCAAGGAAGATTAGAGGCATTACTCAATTTTCAAACTATGGTTGCCGATTTGACAGGTCTTCCAATCGCCAATGCTTCTCTCTTGGATGAAGGTACAGCAGCAGCAGAGGCAATGGCTATGTTCGAAGGTGTCAGGAATAAAAAACGCAAAAAAGATCCAGCCACTAAGTTTTTTGTAGACAATCATGTTTTTGACCAGACGGTAGACATCATGATTACCAGAGCCAAACCAATAGGGATAGAAATAGTACGAGGCGATTATGCAACACATGAAATAAACGAAGATTATATCGGAGCGCTGGTACAATATCCAAATCAAATAGGAAGTGTAGAGGATTATAAATCATTCACTCAAAAGTGTGTGGATCTAGGTGCTTTTGTTTGTGTTGCCGCAGATTTATTAAGTTTGGCACTATTGACCCCTCCAGGTGAGTGGGGAGCTCATGCTGTTGTAGGAAATACCCAAAGATTTGGGGTGCCGATGGGCTATGGTGGACCGCATGCCGCGTATTTTTCTACCATGGAAGATTTCAAAAGACAGATTCCTGGAAGAATAATAGGAGTCTCTCAAGACCGTTTGGAGAATCGCTCGTTGAGAATGGCTTTACAGACGAGAGAGCAGCATATCAAGCGAGAAAAAGCAACATCAAATATTTGCACGGCTCAGGCATTGTTGGCTGTGATGGCAAGTATGTACGCAGTATATCATGGAGCTGAGGGTATCAAGGATATTGCATCAACGATTCATAGACACACCCACATGCTGGCTTCAAACCTGAAAGCACTGGGCTATGATTTGGCCAATAATTCTTTCTTTGATACCGTGACAATCAATGTTACTGATGAAGAATTGAAAAACATTAAAGAAGCGGCAGAAGCAACCGAAATCAACTTGTTTTATAGTAAAGGTAAGGTATCCATTTCTGTGGATGAGACGATAGATGAAACTGACATTAGGACCCTTTTGGTGATGTTTTCCTCCTTGACAGGTGCGGAAGATTTGTCCATTAACATGTCAAATGGACAAGAGGTAATTCCTCCAGAGCTTCAAAGAAAAAGTGAATATTTGACTCATCCAGTATTCTCTAGCCATCATACAGAATCCAAGATGATGAGATATATCAAAAGTTTGGAAAACAAAGATCTTTCTTTGGTCCATAGCATGATCGCCTTGGGGTCTTGTACGATGAAATTGAATGCCGCAACGGAATTGATTCCAGTTTCCTGGCCCGAATTTTCACTATTGCATCCATTTGCACCGATATCACAAACCCAGGGATTTGCACAGATTTTTGAAGAATTGAGCAAATACTTGTGCGAGGCTACTGGATTCGCTGCTTGTAGTCTTCAGCCGAATTCTGGTGCTCAGGGCGAGTATGCAGGATTGATGACCATAGCGGCATATCATGAAGATAGAGGTGATCATCACAGAAATATAGCATTGATCCCTTCATCGGCTCACGGCACCAATCCAGCATCTGCAGTGATGGCAGGTATGAAGGTCGTAGTTGTGAAATGTGATGATGATGGGAATATCGATGTTGCAGACTTAATAGCCAAGGCTGAAGAACATAAAGAAAACCTGGCTTCATTGATGCTGACATATCCAAGCACACATGGTGTATTCGAAACAGAGGTCAAGCAGATATGCCAGGTCATTCATGACAATGGTGGATTGGTCTATATGGATGGGGCGAATATGAATGCTCAGGTGGGTTTGACAAGTCCTGGAATTATTGGAGCAGATGTATGTCACTTGAACCTTCATAAGACCTTTGCTATTCCACATGGTGGAGGAGGACCAGGAATGGGACCGATCTGTGTGAATGAGAAGCTTGCACCATATTTGCCTGGACATCCATTGGTGGAGACTGGTGGCGATAAATCTATCTCTGCCATATCTGCAGCCCCTTGGGGAAGTGCAAGTATTTTGTTGATTTCATACGCCTATATCAAAATGTTGGGAAGAGAGGGAATGACAAATGCTACAAAATATGCCATTCTCAATGCCAATTATATGAGAGCGAGACTCGAAGATCACTACCCTGTGCTGTACAAAGGAGAGAAGGGAATGGCTGCGCATGAAATGATTTTGGATTTAAGACAATTCAAACCACTACATGTGAGTGCTGAAGACATCGCAAAGAGATTGATAGATTATGGATTTCATGCACCGACTTTGTCATTTCCAGTGGCTGGAACCATTATGATTGAGCCTACTGAAAGTGAAGATAAGGACGAATTGGATAGATTTTGTGATGCTTTGATAAGTATAAAAGCAGAAATCGACGCCATTGCTGATGGAAGCGCAGATCCAGTAGATAATGTATTGAATAATGCACCGCATACACTCCATGAAGTCACTTCAGATGATTGGTCACATGCTTATTCTAGGAAAAGTGCTGCCTATCCGCTTCCTTATTTATATTCAAGTAAGAAATTTTGGGCTTCAACCACAAGGGTTGATAACGCATATGGAGATAGAAATTTGATTTGTACTTGTCCTCCGATTGAGGCATACGAAGATTAATGAATCGCTCTAAGGGATCGATTCATTGAAATGCCTTAGGGCCTTTTTATCCTTGGATCTGTACTATAACTAATCTTATATTCTTTCGGAGGTAGATTGCCTTGTAAGTGAGTTACAAAATAATCCCACCTCCTTCTCATCATGTAGAAGCTATCCTTTCCAAAGCCATGACGCGCATTGGGAAAGATGATCAGGTCATAATCCTTGTTGGCTTTATGCAATGCATCTATGACTAGATAAGTATTCGATACTGGTACATTATCATCCATGGCACCGTGGGCCAAAAGTAATTTGCCTTTCAAATTTCCTGCATACAATTGATTGGCTTGATGGGTATAATTAGTTTTTCCATCTTCGGTTTCTTCCATAAGTCCTATATATCTTTCGCCCCAGTCATCTTCATAATTACGATTGTCGTGGTTTCCAGATTCGGAAATACCAACGTCATAAAAATCAGGATATTTAAACAAAGCGGATGCAGTGGCAAAACCACCTCCTGAATGTCCCCATACTCCTACTCGTTCGATATCAATAAATGGATATCGCGCGGCTAATTGTTTGATCCCTGCGATTTGATCGGGAAGCGTATTTACCGACATGTCTCCATAACATGCATCATGAAAGGCCTTGGATCTACCTGGATTACAAGAACCATCGATCACAATGACTACAAAACCCAAATTTGCGACAGCTTGATGATCATTTCGAGATGGTGAAAAAGATCTACTGCCAACACTTCCGCCTTGAGGTCCTGGGTAAATGTAATTGACCACTGGATATTTTCTGGAAGGATCAAGATTTTGAGGTTGAAACATCAACCCATACAAGTCAAACCTTCCATCATCGGATTTTACGGTGATTGGAGTTGGAGGCTGCCATCCCGTTTCCAACAATCTTGAAATGTCAGCTTTTTCCAGGGTCTCTATCAAGGTTCCATCTTTTGATCTCAATACAGATACAGGTGGAACATTGGGCTGTGAATAATTATCAATAAAATATTTTCTACTCGGCGAAAATGATATTCTATGATTGCCATTTTCTGGAGTCAGCAATTTCAAATTTTTACCAGAGAAATCGACTTTATAATAATGACTAAAATATGGATCTCGCCCTTTCTCTCTTCCATTGGCTTCGAAGTAGATGACTCGATTCTTTTCATCTACTTCTTTTACCCTTGTTACTACAAAATCTCCTTTTGTAATTTGATTTTTAAGCTTGCCAGTATTTAAATCATACAGGTATATGTGGCCCCAATTATCTCTTTCTGAATACCATATGATCTCATTCGACTTGGGTAGATATTTCCAGTTTATTGCACCTTGACCTGATTCATATTGGGTTTCTACTTCTTCTTTTAACACATCTCGAACTTCTCCAGTAGAAGTATTGGCTATTCTTAATTGAGCGATTTTATGATCTCTGGATGAGGATACAAAAGCCAATTTGGTACCGTCTTCATTCCATGCATTATCATCAAAAGGTCCATCACAGGATATATCATCACAAAGTGTTCCTCGACGTGGATCAGGATCTATTTTAAGTCTTACCATCGATTGATTTTCCACATCAATTATAACCCGATGGATTCGAATGATGTCTTCATCTTGAGGCAGTGGATATTTCCATTGTTTTAATTCTGGAGCACCTACTTGGGTATTGACCATGTACATATCACTTACATGGCGTTGATCTTGTTGGAATGTAGCTATTTTCTTGGAATCGGGAGACCAAAGCAATATTGGTCTTTCACTTTTTCGCCACCCAGCATTATCGGTGGCATAACCAAAATTCTCGATGCCATCAGTTGTTAATTGTATCTCTTCCTCAGTTGAAACATTTCTCATCCATAGATTCCAATCTCGAATGAATACAACCTTTTTTGCATCTGGAGAGAGTGATTCTTTACGATAATTGTATTTCGGTTTCTTCTTTTTTTCGGGCAAGCCTTGAGTAATTTCTTCCTTGCTTTTGGCCGTCTTTTTTGTCTTGGTTTTAGGATTGTAGTAAATGTATTCGGGTCCATCTTCATCCATCACCCTGTACCAAAATGAATCATCAGATTGCCACTGAGCTCTCACATTCATCCGATCTATGTATTTGCCTGTATGCCAGGAAAGCGCACTTTCTGCTTTTTGATAATCTTCGGAGGTGAGTTGATTTTGGGCCAAGAGGTTAAATGAAATTAATAAGCTAAGACCAATGGTTGCGAAATACTTAATCACTTTGTATCTATTTATAGAAGTTATTCAAAACATAAGTTTTAAAATCACTTCATTGTTGAACGAGAATTCTAAGAAAAAAGTAAGTTAATAAAAATTACTTTTTTAAATCAATCTCCTTTAGATTCTCAATCTTATTTCGCTCCAAAAAGTCATCTATTGATTCGAAATGTTCAATCACTCTTTTGTCTTTGAATTCAAAAACCTTCTCTGATAGGCCTCTTAAAAAATCTCGATCGTGAGATACCAGAATCAAAGTACCATCGAATTCGAGTAGCGCTTCCTTGAGCACATCCTTGGATCTGATATCCAGGTGATTGGTCGGCTCATCCAGAATCAAAAGGTTGACTGGTTCCAGTAACAGTTTTACCATAGCTAGCCTGGTTTTTTCACCACCGGATAATACACTTACTTTTTTGTCAATATCATCTCCGCTAAACATAAATCTGCCGAGGATATTTTTGATTTGAGTTCTTACTTCCCCCTTTGCTACTTCATCCACAGTCTCGAAGACAGTCAATTTGGGGTCCAACAAAGAAGCCTGATTCTGAGCGAAATATCCAACCTTTACATTATGTCCTTGTTCGCATTTACCCTCGAAATCAATCTCACCCATTATTGCCTTAATCATGGTGGACTTCCCTTCTCCATTTCGACCTACGAATGAAATTTTTTGTCCCCTTTCTATGGCCATGCTTGCATCCCTAAAGACTACGTGATCACCGTAAGATTTTGACAATCCATCTACAATCACAGGATAGTCCCCGGATCTTATGGAAGGTGGAAACCTCAACTTCAATGATGACTTATCTACCTCATCAATCTCAATAATTTGTAGCTTTTCGAGCATTCTCTCCACCGAAGCTACTTGATTAGTTTTTGAATATGTGCCTTTGAATCGCTCGACAAATCGCTGTTGCTCCGCGATGAATTTTTGTTGTTCCTTGTATGCTTTTAATTGATCTGCTCTGCGATCTTCTCTAAGTTGCAAATATTGCGAATAATTGGCTTTATAATCATAAATTTTACCCATGGTAACCTCAATGGTACGATTGGTAATATTGTCAATAAATGCTTTATCATGCGAAATGACAATGACTGCTTTAGCCTTATTAATAAGAAAGTTTTCTAACCAAAATACAGATTCAATATCGATATGATTGGTAGGCTCATCCAGAAGTATTAAGTCTGGTTTTTGTAATAAAATTTTTGCCAATTCTATTCGCATACGCCATCCTCCGCTGAATTCATTTGTCTGTCTTTGAAAGTCTTCTCTTTTGAATCCTAGCCCTAGAAGTGCTTTTTCCACCTCTGCGTCATAGTTTATATCTTCAAGAGAATAAAACTTCTCTCCCAATTCAGTGGCCTGTTCGATAATCGACATATATTCATCTGATTCATAATCGGTCCGTGTCTCCATCTCCTTATTGAGGCGATCCATTTCCGTTTTCATGGATTGATATGCATGAAAGGCTTTGGAAGCTTCTTCGAATACGGTACAGTTGTCTTCGGTGAGCAGGTGTTGGGGTAAATAAGCGATAACGATATCTTTACTTGCTTGAATATGTCCGCGCGTGGCTTTCTGGACACCAGCAATAATTTTCATCATAGTCGACTTACCCGCACCATTTTTTCCCATTAGCGCAATCTTGTCATTATCATTTATGACAAAGGAGACATTTTTGAATAAGGTTTGCCCGCTAAATTCTACTGCTATTGCTTCTACAGATACCATTGATTTTTTTATTTGAAGCTGCAAAAGTAAGATATTGATTGTGAGTTACAAGTATCTTACAATTGCAGATTTATTGAAAACTTGACAGCTTTTCAGGCGTTCATCCGCCATTTTGACACTAAAAGTCCTATGGCATAGGCTTTGACAATAGACATGTGTTAAAACAAAAAATCAATAGCGATGGCTAAAGGAAAAATTTCAGTACAAACGGAAAATATCTTTCCGATAATTAAAAAGTTTCTGTACTCAGATCAGGAGATCTTTTTAAGAGAATTGGTTTCTAATGCAGTTGATGCCACATCAAAAGCAAATACTCTTGCGCTAAGAGGAGAAATTAAAGGTGAATTAGGTGATACCACTATAGAGATATCAGTGGATAAGGATGCCAAGACATTGACTATTTCTGATAAAGGAATAGGAATGAGCACTGATGAGGTCAAGAAGTATCTTAATCAAGTTGCTTTTAGTTCTGCAGAGGAATTTCTTGAAAAATATAAGGACGATGCTAGTATCATAGGACATTTTGGTCTTGGATTTTACTCTGCTTTTATGGTGGCTGATAAGGTTGAAGTGATCACGAAATCATATAAGGAAGATGAAGGTGCGGCTAAATGGACTTGTGAAGGTGATCCAGAATATACAATTGGAAAAGCTAAGAAGACCGATAGAGGAACAGACATTATTCTTCATATCAGCGAGGATAGTTTGGAATATCTGGAAGAGAATAGAATTCAAGAGTTGCTGGATAAATATTGCAAGTTTCTACCGGTACTAATCAAATTTGGCACTAAAACGGAAACCTCTTATGATGGAGAAGGTGATGACAAGACTGCGATTGAGACGGAAGTAGATAATATTATCAATAATCCAAATCCTTTGTGGAAGAAGCCTCCGAACAAAATCAAGGATGAAGAATACAAGGACTTCTATAGAGAGTTACATCCGATGAGTCAACCGCCTCTATTTTGGATTCATCTTAATATTGACTATCCATTTAACCTTACTGGGATCCTGTATTTTCCAAAACTCATGAACAGCATTGAAATGCAGAAGAATAAGATTCAACTGTATAGCAATCAGGTCTATGTAACGGACAATGTGCAGGAAATTGTCCCAGAGTTTTTGACCCTCTTGCATGGTGTTATTGATAGCCCGGACATACCTTTGAATGTGAGTCGTTCGTACTTACAAGCAGACAGTAATGTGAAAAAGATTACATCTTATATTACTAAAAAAGTTGCTGAGAAACTGAATAGCTTATTCAAAAAGGATAGAAAGGAATATGAAGAGAAATGGAGCGAGGTAGGTACTTTTGTGAAATATGGAATGATTTCAGAAGAGAAATTCAATGACAAAGCCACGAAATTTGCCTTGTTGAAGAATTTGGACAATGAATTTTTTACTTTGGATGAGTACAAAGCCAAGGTAGAGCCAAATCAAAAAGACAAGCATGATAAAATAATTTACTTGTATACCACAAGTCCGAAGGAGCATCACAGCTACATTCAGTCTGCAAAAGCCTATGGATACGATGTGTTGGAATTTGACAATATCATCGACAATCACTTTATGCAACATTTGGAACACAAAGTGGGAGGCGTGACTTTTGTCAGAGTGGACTCGGAAACAGCGGATAATTTGGTTCAGAAAGATGAGACTAAAGAGTCTGTTTTGAGTGAGAAAGAGATTGACAAGGTAAAAGAATTATTCACTACTGCACTTGGTGACCTACAAGGCGGGCAAATCGAATTGAAGCCGTTGTCTCCAGAAGACCATCCCGTATTGATCACAAAACCTGAATTCATGCGAAGAATGAAAGAAATGCAGGCGATGCAAGGTATGGATATGGGCGGAATGCCAGACATGCATAATGTGGTGATCAATACAAACCATCCGTTAATTGTGGAGAAACTATTGAAAATGCGAAGTGCCGAGAAAAAGTCTGATTTTGCACAGTATCTGCATAATTTGGCAAAGCTGAATCAGAATATGCTCAAAGGTGAAGAAATGAGCAAATTTATATCGAAGAGTATAGAGTTTATGTCCTAGAGCATGAGCCTACAATAAAATATGGACCTGGTCATTTTCGAATGATCAGGTCTTTTTTTACAAATTATTAAGTGTCAGGTTGTAGAATAGACTTGGTGTTTGAATTTTTACTTCATAAGAGGTTCATTATTATGCTTCGATAGCTCGGCAGTCACTTTATATTGATGAAAAAAAGTGGCATACCCTTAATTTGAGTGCAGTTGTTTAAATTACTCAATAGAATTGAAGGCTTATGATTCCACAATACACAGATGGTATATTACCTGAATTAGAGGATATTCCTTAACCCACTATTAAGTTCCAAGTTAATTATTAGTAAAATCGTCATTTTCAAATTTACAATATGAGACTATGCGCGTCTTATAAGTATTGTTTTATCAAAAAAATCGAATATGAAGTATTCAAAGATATTCCTAGCTTCAATGGCATGCGCTTTTATTATATCATCATGCAGTCCAACTTTACGCCCGTTTACAGACGATGTTTACTATGAATTCGGAGATTCAAAAGAAAAATTATCTAAGATTCAGTTTTATTTATCCAACGATATAGTCTTATATAGAGATTATGGCGGCAAACAATCGAGTATTGAAAATGGAAAGATTAGAATCATCGATGGACGCAAGATTGAAGAGGTCATATTTAAAAAAGGAACTCCAGGAGTATTTGTATTTTCTCCAAAACAAGAAAGAATAGCGGTATCATTTGAGGAAGGAGAGGGTAGGTATTTGATGTTTGGTCCGAATGACAAAGTGGGTGGAAGATTCGTATTACTGGCCAAGGAATGGAAAAAAAGAAGAGGAAAGGTTACCTATGCCAATGAAACTTGGAATACAACTGATGCAAGTGCATATGCTAATTTGTTGGTGGATTTGGATAAGGCAAGGAGGACAAAAGTGTCAAAAACTACTGTGAAAGGCAGAAAAATCTAATCTAAGGTGCCCAAAATTTAATTTTGATAATAGGGTATTTAACAGAATTTGATCTAAAATAAAAATAGCGGATAAACAACGTTTATCCGCTAACACCCTTAAGTATGATTTTATTCACACTCACGGCACAAATATATATATTATGTATTAACTAGACAAATATAATTTACTGATAATCAGAAAAATAAAATGACGTTTCGCTTAAGTATCAGAAATTGATACTTGTGCAAATTGCTGTTTTACAGGGATATAGGTGTCGATTTGACACCCTAGGTATTTTAGATTTTTTACGGCAAAGAAATGTTGGTCGAACATAAATTTTAATTCTCAACTTGTTAAAACAAATAAAATTATATTGTTGTAACAAATAATTTTGCCTGAGTTGATTTTATCAATATAATTTTGATGATAGTCGAATTTTATTGCTTCGTTTAGGATATTTTCTTTTTTTGCATAAAATTCAATCTATATGTCCATACTATCTTTACGCAACGTCGTAAAACAATATCACAATCATACTGCTGTCGATGACATTTCATTTGATGTACCAAAAGGAAGTATTTTTGGTTTGCTGGGCCCTAATGGTGCAGGAAAAACATCTCTTATTCGAATTATTACCACTATAACGATGGCGGACTCTGGTCATGTCATATTGGATGGTGAGCATATAAATTTAGATCACCCAAATCAAATTGGATATATGCCAGAGGAGAGAGGCTTGTATAAAAAAATGAAAGTCGGAGAACAACTCATTTACCTGGCACAATTAAAAGGTATGTCGGGACAAGAAGCCAATAAGAAGCTAAAAGCCTGGATGGACAAGTTCGATATTCTCGATTGGTGGAATAAAAAGGTCGAAGAGCTATCCAAAGGAATGCAGCAGAAAATTCAATTTATAGCAACAGTGGTACATGAACCAAAACTTCTAATACTTGACGAACCGTTTTCTGGCCTCGACCCAATCAATACCAACCTTATCAAGGACGAAATCGACGAATTGAACAGAAAAGGAACCAGTATTATTTTTTCAACTCACCGAATGGAGCAAGTAGAAGAGATTTGTGAGAATATTGTGCTGATCAATAACGGGAAAAAAGTATTGGAAGGGAATGTAAGTCAGATAAAAGAAGACCATAAGGAAGGTTTGTTTAGAATAGGATTCAATGGCAGATTAGACCCTGATCAAGGGATCGATACCTTTGAAGTTGTAGAAGATTCAGACGATGACCTAATTATTAAAATGAAAAGTGGACACAGTCCGAATGACCTCTTAAGAGAACTTTTGAATAAAGGTGTCGAGATTACAGCATATAATGAAATCCTACCCAGCTTAAACGACATATTCATTAGGCAAGTGGAAAGTAGTGAGGAATAGATTTTTTTGCAGGACGACATTAACTATAAAATTAGAAAGATCAACATATGAATAAATTATGGCTCATTGTAAAGAGAGAATACCTGGTTAGAGTTAGAAAACGGACATTCATTTTGGCCACCTTGCTTACTCCACTGGGAATTGGACTGATAGCCTTTGTTTCGGGGTTTTTAGCAAGTAATTCTATGGGCAATCAAAAGAAGATAATCTATGTAGACCAAACGGAAGTTTTGGATTCAAAAGATTTATCGATTGATCAGTACTTGTTTGAAGAATCTAACATTGAACTTGATATTCTTAAAGATGATTATATAGAAAAGGGATACGATTTGTTAATAGAAGTTCCACCCTTGAAAGATTTGAAATCAAGAAAGCATACCGTTAATTTTTTCAGCAAAGAAAAGTTGAGCTTTGTGGCTTTGGAGCAAATAGAAAGAAAATTGTCCAAGGAACTCAAAAAATATAAGGTGTCTCAATCCGAAATAGATCAATCCACCCTTGATGAACTGGAGATTAGCGTTACACTTGAGAATGCAGCCAGTAGTGATGAAGTAGGATCCAGCTCCGATTCATCCACAAGGATGTCCAGTGTTATTTCCTCTGTGCTGAGCTATATCATGGGATTTTTAATGTACATGGTAATTTTTATCTATGGTAGCCTGGTGATGAGAAGCGTAATGGAGGAAAAAACCAATCGTATTGTAGAAGTCGTCATATCATCTGTAAAACCATTTCAACTGATGCTGGGAAAATTGATCGGTGTAGGGTTAGTCGCATTTACCCAACTATCAATATGGATGATTTTGATTCCTACGCTTATTACAGGGGTTAGCATGTTTATGGGCATCGATGGAGCAGCAAATACTGCTGAAACTGCCGAAATGATGAAGACCATTCAGGAGTCATCAGACGATGTCAATTTTGCCTCAATACTGGCCGAATTAAAAGCGATGAATTGGTTGTTAATTATTCCATCATTTATCTGTTTCTTCTTGGGAGGTTACTTTATTTATTCTTCTTTATTTGCTGCTATAGGTTCTGCTATCGGCGATGATCTTGGAGAAGGGCAACAATTAATGATGCCAATTATTATTTTAGTGATTATAGGCTTGGTGATGGTCCCAGCAGTTTTGACAGACCATGACGGTCCTGTTGCTATTTTTGGATCGATGTTCCCTTTGTTTTCTCCTATTGTGATGCCAGCCCGCCTACCTTTTGATCCTCCTGTTTGGCAAGTTTTATTGTCAATTTTAATCCTTATTGTATCTGTAATATTTATGACCTGGATGGCTAGTAGAATATACAGGGTTGGCATTCTGATGTATGGGAAAAAGGTTAATTTTAAAGAACTGGGGAAGTGGTTGTTTTATAAAGGATAGAATTTTGGTCATTGAAGTGATTTGATCCTACTTTATGACATTGTCAATATTTCTTAACTAGATGTTGATTTTAACCACAATGTCCACAAGGAATACGCAAAGAGAACAATGACGACAGAGTAGTCACCTTATGTGAACTTGCGAACATAGGGAAATTTACGAATGCAGCGTGTTCGCCTTAAGTTTATAGAATGATTTTGATCTAAAATGAGGAAATTGGACTTGTGCCTTGATTTACATGGATGTGTGGTCAAAAACATTTAGTAATCCTCATTTGTTTTAAATCATATTACTACATTTGCAGTCTAATTTAAAATGTAAATCATGGCTACTACAACTAGCACGGGAAAATATTGGATGTACTTCTTCATTTCATTGGTTATAACAATAGGATTTCTTATTGTATTGCCAGAATGGTTTTGGGTACCACTTCCATTTTTATTTACAGCCTTAGTGAAGGCATTTGATTGGTTATAATTATTATTGAATCAATTGGATAGAGCCTGACAAGTTGAATGAATTTGTCAGGTTTTTTTATTTGCGATTCGTAATTCTGTACTTTACTTTTGGTTATAAAGTTTTAATTCAGCAGCATGGACATTTTCCAGATTGTCCTTTCTGCCATTTTGAATTATCGTAATGATATAGTCGCCCTTTTCATTAAACTTAAATTTCTCCTGAAGTAACAAATCAATTTCACATCTCGACGAATTGCAGTCACCTAGAAATATTCCTTGACCATTGGTCAGATTTAATGATAATATATCCTCGTCTTGTTTGCCACTGGGATATTGGGTTATTATTTTGACATAAACATTCTGATAGCTAAAGTCTAATCCATAAGTCAATGATAATACAAGATCATGGGTCTTATCCAGATTTTCAATTTCAAATGGGAAACTGAGTTCATTTGAATAACTCCAACTGCCTTCAATGTTAATTTTTTTCGCAAAAATTGGCTTTTCACCACAAGAGTTAAAAAGTAAAACGAAAAGTAAAAGACCAATGATATTTAAAAACCTCATGGCGCAAACATATTATTAAATGACGATAGATGGAAAGGTCTTTCTAAATTATTCGTATCAATGGATAAAATTGCCTTATTTGACTAGAAAACGCCCTAAAAACAGTAGTTTTGCAGCTTTATTGGCAAAATATAGTGTAGTATCTAATGTTAAAATCATGAATAATTGATTGAAAGGATATTACATATTATAATTAAATGTAATATTTTCTTAATTTTGCTTGTTTTTCTTCCACAGTTGAAAGAAAATTTTATTTAAAATCAGGAACTTTGATAGCATATCTTCAAGGAAAATTGACTCACAAAAATCCGGCCTTTGTTTATGTGGACTGTAATGGTGTGGGATATCATGTAAATATTAGTCTTAATACGTATTCAAAATTAGAAAATTTGGACTCGGTTAAAATTATGACATACATGCATACAAATGATGATGGTCAGTCTTTATTTGGATTTATGGATGAAGCGGAAAGGGCAATTTTTGTTTTACTAATATCTGTTTCTGGAGTTGGACCGAATACAGCTAGAGTAATATTGTCTTACATGACAACTGAGGAAGCAAAATCCGCGATTGTGCATGAAAATGTGGTGGCATTGAACAAAGTAAAAGGTATTGGCCCCAAGACAGCCAAGAGAATAATATTAGACTTAAAAGACAAAATTCTAAAAATAAGTGGGGATCAACCATTAATAATGAGTGAATCCAACAATACTGTTAGAGATGAAGCGTTAAGTGCATTAGTTGCTTTAGGATTTCCGAAGAATTCGGTGGAAAAGCAACTGAAAAGTATTCTGTCAACCAACAGCGATATTGATCAAGTAGAAGACATTATTAAGTTGGTTTTAAAGCAGATGCGATAATGCTCCCATTTTTCTAGAATATTATACAATGTACTTCGCATTAATTGCGTTGTAGTACGATGTGTTTTGATTTAATTATGAGAATTAAAAAAAAGTAAAGCTTAGATAGCTATTACAACACTTGGATAGAGATAGTATGAAAATTACCCGAGCATTAGTAACCATAGTATTTGTAGGTGCTTTTATATATGCCGCAATTGGCTCAGGAATAGGTAAAAATTTGCCAGATCCTTATCAAGATAATTTCACTCAATCGGTGACCGATACGATTCCGATTACCGACAATTATGGAGACCACATTACAGATCCTAATAATAATCCCTTCGATATTACACCAAATGTAATAGAGCAAAAGGTAGAATATGACCCAGAATCTGGTCATTATATCATTTTTGAAAAGATAGGAGACGAATACTATCGTACTCCCTCTTTTTTGACATTTGAGGAATACTTAGAATTTCAAAAGAAACAACAAGAAAGGGAATATTTCAACCGACTCGCGGGCATAACCACTAAAAAGAAAGGGCTCAATGCAAAAGTGGACCCCATGGAACGGATCGATATTCAAAATTCGATAGTAGATAGATTATTTGGTGGTACAGAAGTAAACATTCAACCCCAAGGTCAAGTGGATGTTACCCTTCAAAGTACCTACTACAATTCTTTCCAACAAGCATTTGGTCGGACGGGATCAGTACAGTTTAATCCGATAGACCCTGATGTTGATATTAGTGTGAGCGTGGATGGTAATATTGGTACCAAAATGAATTTGGCTTTCAACTATGATACACAATCAACCTTTGATTTTGATCGAAAAATAAAGTTGGAGTATGATACAGAGGCATTTGGAGAAGATGATATCATTAAAAAGATAGAAGCGGGTAATGTTAGTTTGCCATTAAGAGGAAATTTGATTCAAGGAGCTCAATCTTTATTTGGATTGAAAACCGAACTGCAATTCGGCCATTTGAGATTGACGGCAATCGCGTCGCAGCAGCAATCCTCACAGAATAATCTTACTATTGAGAATGGAGCAGCAATTCAGAGGTTTGAATTGTCACCAGATCAATATGATGAAAACAGACACTTTTTTCTCTCTCATTATAATAGAGAGACATTTGAGAATAATTTGTCAAACCTTCCGCAGATAGCTACTTCGTTTAGAATCTCACAACTTGAAGTTTGGATTTCGAATAATGGAAATACAGGTCAAAACTATAGACAAGGAACAGCAGATATCGTGGCGATCTCAGATTTGGCAGAGCCAGATACAAGTAAATATACTGGAACGGGTATGGCTTATAGAATGGCCTATGATGCTCCACCGAAATCTATGCAGGACATGGTTTTGCTAGACAAAATCAATGATATTATTCTCCCAGATAACAGAGTGAATCCAATTTTTGATTTGATTACGGACAATGAAGACATTGAAAGCAGAGACCTTGCCAGTGCAGAGTTGACTAAGGTTGGAATGGTTGAGAATAGAGATTTTGAGGCATTTAGTGGAAGGAAGTTGTCACCTAGCGAATATTCCTTTAATGAGCAGTTGGGATTTCTATCTTTGAATATAAGATTGAGACCTAATCAATCTCTAGCGGTTGCTTACAATTATACGTATACAGCTAATTGTGATGAAGTCTATAATGTAGGTACCTTGTCTGCAGACGGTATTCAGTTTTCTAATCCAAATAATGGTATCCAACAGGATACAGTCGAGCCAGAATCTCCTAAGGTCTTGTTTACCAAACTGATAAAAGCTACCAATCAAAGTACAAGTAATGCGCAGTGGGATTTGATGATGAAAAATGTCTATCCTTTGCGAGCGACACAATTGGATGCAGAGGAATTCAGTTTTGATATATTTTATGAAGACGATAGTGATGGAACTTTGAAGAAATTCATACCAGAACCAGGTTTTGAAACCAAACCACTTTTGCAAGTATTTAATCTGGATAGATTGAACAAATACAATGATCCTCAAGCCGATGGTGTTTTTGATTTTGTGCCTGGTGTGACAATAATTCCAAGTAGTGGGTCCGTAGTATTTCCAGTTCTCGAACCGTTTGGTAGTTCATTGGATGAATTATTGATAGATTCCATATTAGCGGAGAAATATAAGTATCAGGAATTATATGACACATCAGTAACCATAGCGGGCTTTGCCTTGGAGAAGAATAAGTTTTTGATGGCCGGAGAAGTGAAATCGGCCACTTCTGGAGAAATAAATCTTGGCCCTTTTGTTCCAGAAGGATCTGTAAGAGTAAGAGCAGGAGGAATAGAATTGGTTGAAAATGTAGATTATGAAGTGGATTATTCACTCGGAAGGCTGAGGATAATCAATGAATCTTATCTACAACAGGGAACACCTATCAATGTATCCTTTGAAGATCAAGCCTTATTTAGTCTGCAACAAAAAACAATGTTGGGTCTGCGAGCCGATTACGAATTCAATGATAATCTATCGATAGGTGCCACCTATCTGAGGCTGTTTGAACGACCCTTCACCCAAAAAGTGAATATTGGAAATGATCCGATCAACAATAGGATTTTTGGGTTGGACTTGGCCTATAGTGATGAGGCTCCATTCCTGACCAAGATGGTGGACAAACTGCCATTTTACAGTACAAAAGAAAGATCAAGTATAAACTTTTCAGCAGAAGCAGCATATCTAAAACCAGGACACTCTGGTGCCATAAATAATGGCGATGATGAAGGTGGAGTCGTGAGTATTGATGACTTTGAAGGAGCTGTAAGTGGGCTATTACTTGGTGGATTCAATACCAATCAATGGAGACTGGCGAGTACACCGACGAGTGATGATTTCCCAGAGGCCTTATTGAATGATGATTTGAGGTATGGTGCCAATAGAGCCAAATTGAGTTGGTATGTGATTGATAGACAGGCAAGAGGGCAGGGAGATTTTGAGAATCCTTATTCAAGATTGATTGATCAGACAGACTTATTTGCCCGTGAAGTGCAGGTAGGACAATCTGAGTTGATAACATTTGATTTGAGTTATTTCCCAAATGAGAGAGGGCCATATAATTTTGATATTCCTGGAGGATACCCTGGCATCTCTGCAGGAGCCATTCCTGGACCGAATGGAGAGGTGATGTTGGACGAGCCAGAAACAAGATGGGGAGGTATAATGAGGAGTTTTCAAAACACAGATTTTGAGGCTGCCAATTATGAGTTTATTGAGTTTTGGATGTTGAGCCCATTTACAGAACGACCAGATTCGATAACCCACGAAGAAAATGAGCATGGACAAATAATTTTTCATCTGGGTAATGTGTCGGAGGATATTTTGAAAGATGGACAGCAGTTTTATGAAAATGCCATACCCGTAGATTCTACTACAGTCGTTAACACAAAAAATACTGTTTGGGGTAAAATTCCGAACACAACTCCAATTACGAATGGATTCATACCAACGGATATTGATAAGCAAGATGTAGGTTATGATGGATTGGAAAATCCAGAGGAATTTGTCAAGTACCAAGAATACTATAATACAATAATAAATTCGAACCTGGGATTTGATAATGACCTTCAAAAGGATGTATGTGGAGACGATTATAACTTTGACGAAGCTAGTGAATCAGATGCAAGTCTAATTACGAGATTCAAAGACTTTAACAACCCTCAGGGAAATGCTCCTTTTGACAATACCAACAACAATGGATTTCAAAGAGGAAATAGATTTGCGGAATCTGAAGATTTGAACAACAACAAGTTTTTGGATAAAGGAGAGAGCTATTATCAATATACTTTGGATATTGATAGAATTGGAAATACTGATGAACTTGACATCGTGAACAATGAATTTATCACGCAAGATACTGTTGTAACAAACCCAGTGGGTGTTCGAGAGAAATGGTACAGGGTTAGAATTCCAATAACTACAGGATTTGATACAAGAAAGAATATATCTGGATTTAGATCGATCCAGTTTATGAAAATGTACTTGACCAAATTCCCGAAAGCGAAAACTTTCCGTATGGCAGATTTTCAATTGGTCAGAAATTTATGGAGAAAAAAGGCTCCTCAATGTGCAGATGATGCGGTATCTAATGTTGAATTTAATGTAGACGAAATAGGAGTTGAGGAGAATAAGAATAAGAAGCCATTTGGTTATGTAACACCTAAAAATATTAAGCAAGAGAGATTGTTTAGTACTTTCTCAAATTTGTTACAAGACGAAAAATCCTTGACGCTCAATTTCTGTGAGTTGGCAGATAGTTGTGAAGTCGGGATCAATAAATTGGCACGACTGGATCTAACTTTGTATGACCGTTTGCAATTATTTTTTCATGCGGAGTCTGATGTCAATAGTCAAGCCATTGAGGATGAAGAACTTTATGGATATGTCCGTTTCGGAAAAGATTTGGTAAATCATTATTACGAATATGAAATCCCACTGAAAATATCAGATCCTACTGAGCCTAGCACACAAGAGAATGTGTGGCCTGATACCAATATGATAGATGTGAAATTGGAATATTTCATAAACGCCAAGAAAGACAGGATTGCCAAAGGAGAGTCCATTGTAGGAATTAAAGAATATATAGATGAGGATCGTGCAGATGGAATAATAAAGGTGAAAGGGACACCAAGTTTGGCATATATTAAGGTATTCGAAATAGGAGTAAGAAACAAAAATAAGGATATTGATAGAGATCCTCTGTGCGGATCGGTGTGGGTGAATGAATTAAGAGCCAATGGCTTGAATGAAAAAGGAGGTGTTGCTGCACAAGCTAGATTACAGGTGCAATTGGCAGATTTGGGAGAAGTAAATGTAGCAGCCAATTATAGTTCTATCGGATGGGGCGCCTTGGATCAGAGGTTGGCAGAGCGAAATAGAGAAGAACTACTTCAATACGACATCGCGACAAACTTGCAATTGGGTAAGTTCTTTCCAAACACTTGGGGAATAAATCTTCCTTTCTATGCGCAATACTCTAAAAATAATGCCTTCAGACAATTTGAACCTTACGAAAGAGATCTTACGGTTGATGAAAAGGTTGAGGCATTAAATTTAAAAAAGCAGAATTTCCCTGATCAGGAAGATGAAATTAATCTGGAGATAGAAGATGTTAAGGATAGAAGTAAGGAAACCACAACTATCAAAACGTTTAATTTTACCAATGTAAAGAAAGAAGGCAGCGGTGGCAAACCTTGGAGCATATCCAATTTCAGTGCATCCTATTCCTATACAGAAACGAACAAGACGGATCCAATAATCGAGGAGGATTTGACCAAGGAGTATTCTGCAACTTTGGATTATAGGTATACCAATAAGTCGAAGCCGATTCAACCTTTCAAAGGAATAAAATCAAAGGCATTAAGGATAATCAAGGAATTCAATTTCAATCTTTTCCCTAAGAGTTTCACTTTCTCTACTAATATGAATCGCCTTACCAATACAAGGAAGTTCAGATTGCCAGAAGAACCAGAATTCAGATTTGATGATCGAAGATTTTTATGGGATAGAAATTATGGTTTGAATTGGGACTTTACCAAGAACTTGAAATTCAATTTTAAGGCGCAGTCTACTTCTATTGTGGATGAATTGAGACAGGTGGGTATTGCATTTAATGAGGAAGATAGACCATGGGTCAATGAAAGAGGAGATACAATACAGGTAAGTGATAACCTAAGTGAAGTCGATGAATATCGGAATAACAATCTCCGGCAGCTGGGTAGAAATAAGAATTACAAACACAATTTTGGCTTGCAATATACTTTACCGATTCGATACCTTCCGATGATGGATTGGGTCAATATAAAGGCAGATTACAAGGCTGACTATGGATGGACTGCTGGAGCATTGATTTTAATTGATGATTTGGCCCAGCCTAATGGAGATCCAGGCAATTATTTAGGAAACACGATTCAGAATGGTCAGACTAGATCTCTTAATGGTACATTTAGCTTTGACAAGCTTTACAACAAGTCCAAATATCTCAAGAAGATAGAGAAGGGAAATAAGGCAAGCAGAAGTTCAAGAAGAAGATCAAGCAGGTCGAGATCTACGAGTAAAGGAAAAGATGATAAAGGCAAGGCTACGGAAGAGAAAAAAGATAGAGAAGTTACTAAATTAGAAAGGATCTTGATCAGACCATTATTGTCCTTAAGATCTATAAAAGCTACTTACAAGGAGACCTTTAGCACCTTTGTACCAGGATTTATGGATGAAGCCGAATTGCTGGGATTAAGTAGTGGATTCAGTTCACCTGGACTTGCATTTGCCGCGGGTCTTCAACCAAATTTGGGCACAAAAGGCGACAATTCCAGTAATTGGCTTACCGATAATCAAGCATGGTTTAATCCTAGTGTCAACTTTAATGACCAAATCAGTCAAACACGACAACAAAATATAGATCTTAGAATTGCGCTGGAGCCTTTTAAAGATCTTGATATTGATATAGATTTCAAAAAATCTTACAGAAACGACCAAACGCAGGTATTTAAAAATAAAGAAGTATCTATAAATCCTGAAGATTTTGAATTTAATCAATTGGCTCATTACAATATCGGTTCGTTCGAAGTTTCAAATATGGGACTGAATACCTTATTTAGGGATAATTTAGAATTGTACGCAGAATTTCAAAATGAACGTTTGAATGTCTCCCAATCATTGGGTGATACCATCGGGCATTCTGAATCATGGCCAAATTATGCTCCTGGTTATGGACCGAATAGCTATGATGTGGCAATACCTGCCTTTTTATCTACCTATGTAGGAATCGATCCTGCCAGATTTAATGCAGATTCGATTACAATTGTTGATGAGGTTGAAAAATTGAGCTTCCTTCCAAAACCAAACTGGACAATTAAGTATGATGGATTGTCAAAGATGGAGATGTTCAAGGATATTTTCACCAGCTTCTCGATCAATCACAGTTATAAGGGATCAATGCAAGTGAATAGATTTAATACTACCTTGGAATATGATAGCAACGATCCTACCCAAATCTCACCTGTAAATGATAATTATTATTCCAGGATTCAAATTCCAAATATTGTGCTTTCAGATCAATTTTCTCCGCTTATTGGAGTCAGTCTGAAAACGAAGAATGATATTACATTTGATGTAGAATGGAGAAAATCGAGGCAGATGGCACTTGCTCTTGAGGAACTGAGAGAACAAAGAAATTCTGAATTTAGAATTGGTTTTGGATATACCATTAAAAACTTCAGATCTGGAAAGAGCAAGAAGAAAAAGCGTAAGAGAGGTCAGCAAGATGAAACAGAAGAGGACAAAAAAGGCAGCCTGGCAAGCGGAGGTAGGAATAGTAGAGGTGGTGTGAATAACAATAGAGGTAAGACCCTTACGATGAATTTTGATTTTTCTATTACTGATTCGGAAGAATTGATTTATGAAGTAGGTCAGGGAGCACCTCCAGAACCAAATAGTGGTCAACGAACGATACAAATAGCACCAAGTGTGGATTATGATGTAAACGAAAACTTGACGATGCGGTTTTTCTTTGATTACAATTTCAGTGAATCAAAGGCACGGACAGGAAATTCAAACATGAGATTGAATATGCGAGGTGGAGTTACAGCTCAACTGAAAATTAATTAATACGCAAAGATTGGAAAGGATTAAGAAATTTTGGATCTTTCCAATCTTTCCCAATTAAGAATCTCTAAAAGTGAAAGCTAAAAAATCCTTTGGGCAACATTTCCTTATCAATGAGCCACTATCCGAAAAGATTGCCAATTCATTATTGATGGAATCGGATATCAATAATGTCCTGGAAATTGGCCCAGGAAAAGGCGTGTTGACCAAATACCTCCTCCAACAAGATATCAATCTTAGAGTAGTAGAAGCGGATAAGGACATGGTTCAATATCTGGAATCTAACTATCCCAAATTGCGCGGAAATATTATTTTTCTTGACTTCCTCAAGTTGAATATGAAAAAGGTTTTTGATGGTCAACCATTCTACCTTATAGGCAATTATCCCTACAATATTTCTTCTCAGATACTATTCAAAATGGTGAAACATCGAGATTTGATTCCTGAGATGGTCGGTATGTTTCAAAAAGAAGTGTCGGATCGGGTGATAGCCCCTCCAGGAAGTAAGACGTATGGAGTAGTAAGTGTGCTGATACAGGCGTATTATACAGGTGAAACGGTGGTGAAAGTCAGTCCTGGCTCATTCAACCCTCCACCCAAGGTGATGTCTTCAGTAATAAGATTGAAAAGAAAAGAAAACTTTGAGCTGGGATGTGACTACGGCTTTTTCAGGACTGTGGTAAAGACCGCATTTGGGCAACGCAGAAAGATGTTGCGTAATACATTAAAGGGATTGGTAAAAGATCCCGCTTTGTTGAAAGAACCATACTTTACCAAAAGACCGGAAGAATTGGGCGTTGAAGAATTTGTTGACTTGACGCTTAAAGTACAAGCGACCCAGGAAACCACAATTTCGGACATTGAAACTTCTTAATGGATTGGCTTGTTCTAAGTAAGTTGAATTATTAATTAACGGCATTTAATTGTTTTAAGAATCAAACATTGCGATCTTTGTGCAGTTCTTTGTGAACAATGTGGTTAAAAATTAAATGCCGCTTTAAAATTTAAGAATCCATAAATAAAAGATAAAATTTAAGATGAGACTAGAGAGTAGAATCACGGGAGACCTCAAAGAGGCAATGAAGGCCAAGGATCAAGCAGCCCTAAGAACAATTCGTGCGATCAAAGCTGCCATACTTTTGCAAAAGACAGATGGTAGCGGAGCTGAATTAACAGAAGAAATGGAGATCAAAATGATCCAAAAATTGGCGAAACAACGCCAAGATTCTCATGATATATTTATTAAACAAAATAGACAAGATTTGGCGGATATTGAAAAAGCCGAATTGGAGGTATTGAAAAATTACCTTCCAGAGCAATTGTCAGAAGATAAGATCAAGGAAGTTGTAGACAAAGTGATCGCATCGACTGGAGCAGAAGGCATGAAAGATATGGGGAAGGTCATGGGCATGGTGTCGAAAGAATTGGCAGGGAAGGCAGATGGAAAGACCATTTCTGGAATCGTACGTACTGCACTGACTTCATAGCGAGTACCTCAAAATATCCTTTCCGAACTTTCCGTCTTGGCGGTAAAAAAAGCTGTAATGATGTAAAGGAAGGAAAAGGGCCATTTTTAATTTGATATTTTCAACAAGATGAAAAATCTACTTTTAATAGCGATTATTGCTACTTCAATTTCTTGTTCTACCACAAAGAAAATCTCTAATGCTGATGCTGAAACCGCTATCAAAGCTGTAATGAAGATGCAGGAAAAAGCTTGGAGTGACGGTGATGTACACCAATTCATGGAAGGATATTGGAAATCAGAAAACCTTTCTTTTGTAGGCAGATCGGGAATAAATAAAGGATGGCAGACGACTCTTGATAATTATATCAAAGGCTACCCGACGAGGGATGCCATGGGTACATTGACTTTTGATATCCTTGAGATGAATCGTATCTCTAATGATGCATATCATATGATCGGGCGTTATACCCTGGTCCGCAAAGAAGACAAGCCTACAGGATTATTTACCTTGATCTGGAAATATATTGATGGAAAATGGCTGATCGTTTCGGATCATACATCAGGCTGATATCAAGAATACTAAACTTCTAAAGTTTAGTATTCTTGATATCAAATCTTACTGCCCACACAAACTATTAATATGCCCATATGCTGGCTGATATCCGTGTCGCGCAGAATCTTTCATATCCTTACAAGCCTTCTCATCGCGTTCTAGTTTTGTGTATGCATTGGCTCTATTGAAATATGCTTCTGCAAAATCATCTTTTAGTTTGATCGCTTGATTGAAGTCATCCAGGGCATCTTCATTCCTATTGATTTTTAAATATGCGATACCTCGATTAAACCAGAGATCAGGATTTTTAGAGTCTATATGGATGAGGTGTGAATAATCTTTGGAAGCTTCCTCAAATTTTCCTAGTTGGAAGCTGGTGATGGCCTTATTTTTTAATGAATTTTCGTGGGTAGGATCTATTTGAAGCGCATCGGCAAAATCAGAATTGGCACCACTCAAATCATCAATCTTGAGTTTGGCATATCCGCGATAATATAATATAGATACGTCATTGGGCTTTTTTCTTAGTGAAAAAGTGAAATCTGAGATGGCTTCTTCATAATTTTCAGATGATAAAAATGCCTTTCCACGAGCTCTATGCGCAGGACCATATCCAGGTTTTACGTCCAAGGCCGCAGTATAATCCTCGATGGCACTATGCATATCATCTAACTTTTGATGGCAGATTCCTCTATTGTAATAAGCACTGGCTTGATTAGGATTGAGTTCCAGGGCTTCCGTAAAATCTTCTATGGCCAATTCGTAATTTTCAAATTTCAATTGCACATTCCCTCTATTTATATAAGCCTTGGTGAGTGTAGGATCTATTGAGATGGCTTTTGTCAATGACTTGGTAGCTTTTTTGTATTCTTTAAGTTGCATCAAGGTATAACCTTTGTACATGTGTGCCTTGGCAAATTCAGCATCCAAATTAATAGCCTTGTCAAAATCACGAATGGCTCCTTCGAAGTCTTTGACATTAAGTTTTGCACTTCCCCTATTATAATATGCCTTAGTATATTCAGGATTTACTTTGATGGCCTTACTATAATATACCACTGCTTTCCTATAGTCCTTTGCTTTGAAATAACCTATCGCCTCATTAAAATATTCATACGCCTGATTTGGATTTGTTGCATCTTGAGACCACACACAAAGCGAAGAAAAAGAAAATAAAAAAGAAAGAAATAGAACTCTCATATCAGAAGTTAATTTGATTAGTTGAAAAATATATTCCAACACCTTTTAATACCAGGAGCTGGAAATATTGTAAATACTACTGTTTTGAGATTATTATCAATTGAATCGAAACACACAATTGAGTGCATAAAGATACATTTAATGCTATGAAATTTAAAAATGCAATGATTTTACATTTTTATCGGCAATATTTAATAAAATCCCATTTTTATCGACTATTACTACTAACGATGATCAACATAAAATCAGTATGTTTGTTATACAAGATATTATTAAACAAACCGAAAAGTTCTGAAACAAGATCCTACTGCTGAAGCGAGAAAGAAAGATCATATTGATTTGGCTTTTAAATCACAGGTGCTAAAGGAGGTCTTAGATAGTCGTTTTTTCTATGAGCCTATTCTATCAGGACACCCCAATGATCAAAAAGACATTTCTATTGATATTCTGAAAACAAAATTGGATGTACCTATTTGGGTGTCTAGCATGACTGGCGGTACTGCGCTTGCGAAAACAATCAATACCAATTTGGCCAAAGCCTGCCATGAATTTGGTATGGGAATGGGACTGGGATCTTGTAGAAGCTTGTTGGATAGTGATGAGAGACTCTCAGATTTTGCAATGCGGGAGTTCATGCCTCATCAACCACTGTACGCAAATCTTGGTGTTGCGCAAATTGAGGAATTAATTCAATCAAAAAAGATTTATCTGATAGCAGAATTAATTTCCAAGTTGGAGGCTGACGGTCTGATTATCCATGTGAATCCCATGCAAGAATGGTTGCAGCCTGAAGGAGATATATACCACATGTCTCCCATCGAAATGATAAAAAGAATAATTGATAAATTACCTGAACTGAATATCATCGTTAAAGAAGTGGGACAGGGCATGGGTCCTATGAGCCTTAAGGCACTTTATGCTTTGCCTATTCAAGCAGTAGATTTTGCAGCTGCAGGGGGTACAAATTTTGCTCAGATAGAAATTTTTCGTTCTGGCGAAGATGAAGAGCATCATTTTGACGGGCTGGCAAAAGTGGGTCATACAAATATAGAAATGGTAGAAATGGCCAATGCAGTAATGAATGTTTTAGGAGAGAAGTGCTTGTGTCAGGAAACAATAATTTCAGGAGGCGTCAAAGACTATTTGGATGGTTATTATTTAATGAATAAATTGAATTCTACTTCCATCTATGGGCAGGCATCTTCGTTTCTTAAAAATTCGATGAATGATTATGAGACATTACGAACACATGTAATATCGCAAATAGAGGGATTAAAAATGGCAAATGCCTTTTTGACGGTAAAATAGAAATAGAGTAGAGTAGATATGGACAATGAAAAAGCAATAATTGGGTTTTCAAAATTAAATAAGGCTGGCAAGATTAAGTGGCTGGCAGAAAACTTTTTCAAGGATGCTTCTCAAGTGAATAAGGTCCTGAAAGGTTACTGGCATGCAAGTGAGGCAGAACAAGAAGTCCTTGATGGTTTTAGTGAAAATACAATTAGTAATTTCCCAATGCCGTATGGCGTCGCTCCAAATTTTGTAATTGATGGGAAGACATATGCGATACCAATGGTTATTGAAGAGAGCAGTGTTGTGGCAGCGGCTTCATCTGCAGCCAAATTCTGGATGCATAGAGGTGGATTCAAAACGGAAATTATCGGTACTGAAAAAATTGGACAATTACACTTTCTATTCAAGGGATCAACGGAAAAACTGAACGGTATTTTTTCAGAGTTAAAGGATTTTCTAATCGAAAGGACTAAGGATCTGACGAAAAATATGAATCAGAGAGGTGGCGGGATTACTTCTATCGATTTGATAGATTTTTCAAACCAAGAACCAGATTATTATCAACTGCACGTGAAGTTTGAGACTTGTGATTCAATGGGTGCAAATTTTATAAATTCAGTTCTTGAGCAATTTGGAGTGCTCTTGAAAGAGTTTGTATTGAATCGATCTGATTTAGAAGAACATGAGCGTGATGTCGAAATTATAATGGCGATATTATCAAATTATACGCCGCAGTGCCTTGTGCGTTCTTCTGTGTCATGTAAAATAGAAGAATTGGGCAATTTCCCAATTGGTATTTCGAGCGAGAAGTTTGCAGAAAAGTTTGCCTTGGCAGTCCGAATAGCGCACCTTGATTCATATCGAGCTACCACTCACAACAAAGGAATTTTTAATGGGGTCGATGCTGTGGTGTTGGCCACAGGCAATGATTTTAGAGCCATAGAGGCTTGCGGCCATACCTATGCTGCCAGAGACGGAAAGTATAAAAGCCTGAGCAACTGTAAAATAGAAAATGGAGTGTTTACTTTTTGGTTGGATTTGCCTTTAGCGGTAGGTACTGTAGGGGGACTAACCTCCTTACACCCTATAGCCAAGACATCTTTGGAGATGCTGGGCAAGCCATCAGCTGTAGAATTAATGAGTATTATTACTTCTGTAGGCCTGGCACAAAACTTTGCCGCCATAAAGTCTTTGGTCACCACGGGTATTCAGCAAGGTCATATGAAAATGCATCTTCAAAATATTTTAATTCACATGAATGCTTCTAAAGAAAAAGCAAAAGCCGCTATTGAGTATTTCAATGATAAAACTGTTTCATATAGTGGTGTCAGAGCGTTTTTAGAAGGGACGAATTAACAATTTTTCCATTTAAACAGAAAATAAGTGGATAATTTGAAATTATATTCATAAAGACTTATGTTGAGTCAAATAAGTGATAAAATCAATTACATATTTCAAAATTAAATTAAAATTAAAAAAATGGATTTAAGAGACCTTTTTCAGGGCCAAATCAACGATATACTAGTTGATCAAATTTCTAACCAATTTGGAATTAGCGACAGAAACCAAGCAGAATCAGCGGTTGAGGGTGGATTTACTACCTTATTAAATGCGATTTCTAAGAATGTTGCAAGCCCTTCCGGAGCAGAAGGTTTGGCGGGAGCCCTGGACAGAGATCATGATGGGAGCATTTTGGATGATATTGCAGGTTTTCTGGGAGGAACAAGACAAGCAGAAAATACGAGCATGTTGAATGGTTCGGGAATTCTTAAGCACCTTCTTGGAGGCCAGCAAAACCAGGTTGTTGAGATGTTGGGAAAGGCAACTGGACTGCACAAATCACAAGCGGGTCAAATGCTAATGTCACTTGCACCTGTAGTCATGGGAATGCTGGGTAGACAAAAGAAATTGAACAATCTTGATCAAAAATCGCTTGCAGATATGGTGACAAGAGGTACACTTAATTTCAACAGACAATCTCCAACTAATACAAGTCTAATCACCAAAATGTTGGATAAAGATGGTGACGGAAGTGCCATGGACGAAATACTAAGCATGGGCGCAAAAGCCCTATTTGGAAGTATCTTTAAAGGCTAGTAGTAAGCTCTAAAAGTATTTCTAGTTAAATATAAAAATGCAACATCTGAATATTTTAGGTGTTGCATTTTTTTTTGTGTAGAATGTATATTCACATTTAGCAACTCAATGATTCCATTTCTCAAATCTTGGAATGGATTACTTCTATTTATAGCCAATTCATACACTCTCGTCGAAAATTCAATTTGATTATTACTTTTTGATGCAATATTGCAGCAGCAGCCAGTCTTATGTTATTTACACAGTAATTTTTATCAGCTAATTTATAGGGTTGAAATTTTCTATTACTGTATTTTTTTTGACTAGAAAACTAATAACTATGAATGGCCTTACCGCTTTTTTCCTTTTCTGTGCTGGAGCAGATAAATCAATACTCAAAAGAACTCCTACCGATGTAAATAAATATGCTAGCATAGGCGCTACAGTATTTTTTACGGGCATTTTTGCATCTATTGCTGGAGGATTTGCACTTTTTTCCGTTTTTAAATCTGTAACAATAGCCGTACTATTTGGAGTTGTCTGGGGCTTGATGATATTCAATCTCGATAGATATATTGTAATGAGTATCAAGAAAAAAGACAACAAATGGCAAGAATTTGGCATGGCCTTTCCCAGATTAATTCTTGCTGTTCTAATCGCATTTGTCATTGCCAAACCGCTAGAATTAAAATTGTTCGAGTCTGAGATTAATTCTGAATTGGTATTGATGGAACAGCAACGATACAAGGTACAAGAAGAGACTCTACGTGACCGATTTGCACCAGAAATCGCAAAAATCAAATCGGATATTCAAGACTTAAATACACAAATAGAAAGCAAAAGAGAAAAAAGAGATCAGTTGAACCAAATAGCGATTGAAGAGGCTGACGGTACAGGAGGGTCAGGTCAAAAAAACCTAGGACCGATATATAAAGCAAAAAAGAGGGATGCTGATTTAGCACAACAGGAGTTGGACAATACCATAGCATTATTGAATCCCGAAATTGAATCCAAACGATTGCAAATCAAGGAAATGGAAGGCAATATGAATACTGATTTGACTGCCATGGAAAAGGTGAGATTGGATGGGTTTGCTGCAAGAATTGACGCCTTGGGCAACCTCGGATCTAAGAGTTCGACGATACTGTGGGCAAGTATTTTTATTACTCTATTGTTTATCGCTATCGAGACGGCACCACTTTTTGTCAAGTTGATGTCGGAGCGGAGCCCTTATGACTATAGATTGGATCAACACGAGACATTGGTGTCAAGCGGTCATTCAGTCTATGTAAACAAGCTGAAAGTAGCCACTCAAAATGAAAATCAATTTTTGAAAGAAACGGAGAGATGTCAAACACTAGAAGCTATTGCTGCGGAGAAGGACATAATAAAAGAAGTGATCAAAACAGAGGTGGATCTTCTAAAGGAAAAGCCATTAACCTGGCAAGAATATAGAAAAATGGGCAGGAGATTTGGCTAGATGCAAAATTGACCTGCTTGATGTTCAAAAAAATAGGGAGACGGAAATTAATCCGTACTCCCTACTTAATTTTTATGTCTACTTGAACTATACTTTCTTTACTACTATTGCACTGGCACCACCACCTCCATTACAGAGCGTAGCACAGCCGATCTCTCCCTCATTTTGTCGAAGTACATGATTCAAGGTAGTAAGAATTCTAGCGCCTGATGCTCCAAGAGGATGCCCTAGTGAAACTGCTCCACCATGAACATTTACCTTATCCTCCGAAATTCCAAGCTCTTTGTTGAAAGCTAATGTTACTACCGAGAATGCTTCATTTACTTCATAGAAATCGACATCATCTTTAGTAAGATTAGCTCTTTTTAATGCCTTTGGAGCAGCCAAGGTAGGAGCAGTAGTAAACCACTCAGGCTCATGAGCCGCATCTGCGAATGATAATATTTCTGCAATAGGTTGAAGTCCATATTTTTGAACAGCCTCTTCGCTGGCAAGTACCAAAGCAGAAGCACCATCATTGATGGTAGAAGAGTTGGCAGCGGTTGCTGTCCCTTCTTTACTAAATGCAGGTCTTAAAGAAGGAATTTTTTCAAATCTTACATTTTTATATTCTTCATCTTCTGCAATTATCAAATCATCTCCTCTTCTCTGAGGTACATTCACAGGGATGATTTCATCTTTGAATTTACCACTTTCTGTTGCCGATGCGGATCTTTTGTAAGATTGGATAGCAAATTCATCTTGTTGTTCTCGAGAAATATCAAACTTGGTTGCAGTTGTATCAGCACTGTTTCCCATAGCTTTTTGATTATATACATCTGTCAAGCCATCTTTCTGAAGACCATCGATTATTTGTCCGTGCCCATACTTGCTTCCCCATCTGGCTTTGGGAAGGTAATAAGGTATATTCGACATGCTCTCCATTCCACCTGCTACTTGAATCTCTGAGTAACCAAGCATGATAGATTGAGCAGCCAACATGACTGACTTCATGCCCGATGAACACACCTTGTTTACAGTTGTACATGGAACATTATTACCTATTCCAGCACCCAATGCGGCTTGTCTTGCAGGTGCTTGACCCAGATTGGCGCTACATACATTTCCAAAGTAAACTTCCTCTACTTTGCTTGCTTCGACATTAGCTTTTTCCAAGGCTCCTTTGATGGCAATACTTCCGAGTTGGGTTGCGGATAATGAGGCTAAACTGCCTCCAAAACTTCCCATTGGTGTTCTTACAGAAGATACAATATATACTTTTTTCATTTTTACATTTTGATGGAGAATGTTTCTCCAGGATTAATTTGATTAGGTGGTGCAAAGATAGTATTTATAGATTGGAAAGATGACGGGATCAGAAAGTTTAGAAAGATTTCAAAAGTTAAATCCAGTAATCTCTCAATCTTTCAAATCTTTCTCCTTTCCAATCTCTTTACCTATCTTAGCTTTTCGATTGATAAATAAGGGTTTGTTGAGGTCACCCTCAATATGAAGCCCTTCAAAAATACATAAATGAGTAAACTCAAATTAGGCATTACTATTGGAGATATTAATGGAGTAAGTCCTGAAGTAATTATAAAGGCATTGAGCGATGAGCGGATGTTGAATCAATTTACACCTATTATTTACGGTTCTTCCAAGGTATTGTCCTATCATAAAAATATTGTGGATAGTGAGAATTTTCAATTTTCAAGTATTTCGAAGGCTGAATCGGCCAAATACAATAGAGTGAATGTTCTTAATTGTTGGGATGAGACAGCAAATATTGAACTGGGGAAGGCTACCAAAGAAGCGGGTAAATTTGCCCATATTGCCTTGGACCGAGCAGTTCGCGATTTCCAGAATAACCAAATAGATGGAATCATCACTGCGCCTATCAATAAGAATGCAATGAAAATGGCGGATTTCCCATTTCCAGGGCATACAGAATTTATCGCTGATAAATTTAAGAGTGCTAATAGCCTCATGATGATGGTCAGTGACACTTTGAAAGTAGCTCTGGTCACAAATCATGAACCCGTTGCGAATGTTGCAAGCCTGATTTCAAAAGAATCGGTAACTCAAAAGTTGAACATTCTTCATAAAACACTGGTACAAGACTTTGGAATAGAAAAACCAATAATTGCAGTGTTAGGATTGAATCCTCATGCTGGAGATGATGGTGCTATTGGCAGTGAAGATGAGACCGAAGTGCGACCTGCCATTATTCAAGCCAAGAAAAATGGAATGTCGATAATGGGGCCATATTCAGCAGATGGTTTTTTTGGTTCATCTCAATTCAGAAAATTTGATGCCATATTGGCTATGTATCATGACCAGGGGTTGATTCCTTTCAAAGCACTTTCTTTTGGGAAGGGCGTGAATTTTACTGCAGGATTGCCATTGGTAAGGACGTCTCCAGATCATGGCACAGCATATGACATTGCTGGCAAAAACATAGCAGATGAGTCTTCATTAAGGAGTGCCATTTATAAAGCTATTGATATTGCCAAGACTAGGAAGGATTATCATGAAAGTAGAGAAAACGCCTTGGAAAGAACTAATCGTTCAAAAAAGGAATATAAAGGTAAAGGGAACAAATAATTGAGAATTTATTGAATTGTAGAGTTGCTGAGTTTTTTTTGGAGACTTTAGGGGATGAATGGAACAAGGAAATTTTAATAAGCAAATGAAAATGGCATTTAGAATTCTTCTTTTACTCTTTCTTTCTGTCAATTTTTATGCACAGGAATCGAAAGATACAAGTGACCTTCCAATGTCTGACCAGATATCGGATGTAGAGATATATTCTACTTTGATTCGACCAGATAATTCGATCTCTTTAAGTAGAAAGCAATTTTTAACCCTGGCTGGAGCTTTAGAAGACCCAACAAGATTATTGATTAAATTTCCAGGAATAAGTACGGTTAATGATCAAGCCAATTCTGTAGTATATCACGGGATGCCAGCTCAATATCATCGTTGGTCGCTATATGGTGCCAGAATATTGAATCCCAATCACTTGGGGAATGCTGGTACGATTTCTGATTTTCCGGCTAGATCCGCTGGTGGCGTAAATATGTTTAGCGGACAAGCAATTGGTAGTTTAGAATTCAATGGAAATCCTTCGAGTAAGAGCTTGGATGCCATCTCCGCCAGTTCTGATATGAAATTGAGAGATCCATACCAAAATGCAGTGAATACCAATTTCAGTTTGATTGGATTGGAAGTAGGGATGGACAAAATTGCAGAAGATGGAAAGAGCAGTGTATTATTGAATTATCGATACTCAACAGTTGGGTTGTTGACAACTTTGGGATTGGATTTTGGGGGAGAAATAATAGATTATCAGGATATTACTGGTAAATACAGCAAAGAATTGTCCAACGGAGATGAATTTTCGACATATTTTTCTTTGGGATATGATAGTAATTTAAAAGATCCCATTCCTTTGGGAGACCAACCAGAAGAGTATAAAGACCTCTTGGAGATCGATTATTTTTCACTGAATATTATTGCTGGATTATTGTACAATAGAGAGAGAGAAGATTTCAATTTTCAAAATACCTTGAATGTA
Source organism: Saprospiraceae bacterium (assembly GCA_965230575.1). GTDB lineage: Bacteria > Bacteroidota > Bacteroidia > Chitinophagales > Saprospiraceae > CAJXUU01. Next base: position 824,051 of record OZ246013.1, on the reverse strand, counting down.
AGTATCAATTCTACAGGCCGCACTTCATTGATTCCTACAAGTTCGATTTTAAGGGTGACAAATTCTGAATATGACAGTGATGAAATATTGATTGCTTCAAAACACGATTATGTAAGAAAGGGTAAAAATTGGACTGTCGGTTTTACTTTTGAGCCTTATCTACATGTAATGTCCCTGGAAAAGAAATATCCAGACTTTGCACAAGAAAACTTGAATGAAGAAAACTTGGAAAGGACAGCACTTCATTTAATCCCTTCTATTTATTCTGATTACAAACTTACGGATCATTGGAGCCTTGGTGGTAGGTTGGGCGTGCAAAGTGTCATATCTTCAGAGAATATACTTGAAGCGATCGGACAAGGAGAATTAAAATATGCAAATTCTAGTTTTGTAAGCAGTTTTAGATTTTCAAGAGTATCGCAGATATTTCAGCCAGAGATTTTGATTTATCCTATAGAACCAGATTTTATCACAGCCAATAATTTTGAGTTGAACGCCTGGTACAAGGGAATTGGTATTTCAGGGTTTTTGCACAAAATTTCCAATTTGCCACTTTCAACTAGGATCTATGGATTTTCTGCTTTGGAGAATTTGGATATTTTGCCTTTAAGCTCCATACCAAATCTAGTAAACTTTCGACCAGAAGGTGAGGCAGATATTTATGGCATAGCCTTATCATTAGCAAAAAATATAGGGGGCGTCAGTGTTTTGAGTAATCTGACCTTGACGGACTCCAAACATTATGGCCTAGAGGAGACTACTAAAGCGCCCTTGGATTATGGACATGTATTTAATTTGAGTTTGACAAAAAACTGGATGTTGGGAAATGAAAAAGAGTTTGCTATTTCCACATCTTTACATCATAGAGGAGGAGCACGGCAGAATCAAGTCAATCTGACCAATTCTTACCAGTGGGGTTATACCAATTACAGCTTTGAAAATCAATATGCTACAAGGCTGGCTGATTATTACAGAATTGATCTACGGATTCTTTACAAGCCGAGTAAGCGATCTACTATTTCATTAGACATTCAGAATGTATCGAATCGGGAGAATGATGCTTATTACTTTTTTGAAGCTTATTGGGGAGAGTCGAGATTGCAGAAGCAGTTGGGGATGATACCTATACTGGGATGGAGAGTGGATTGGTGATAAAATTTCAATCTGCGTCAATTAAGATACGTATAGAAAATACCGAAGGTAAATCCTTTCTAGCTGCGAGGTCAGTTTAGAAAAGTGAAATTCAAATTGAGTTGACATTATAATTATTGGAAATGAAAGTTTTTGTAATTATGCCATTTGGCAAGGGAGTTGATGAAATATATACTTTGGGCATACAACCGGCGGTAAATAAGTATGAAAAATTAAAGCTTATTAGAGGAGATGAGATTTTAACTCCTGGAGCGATTCCTGCTCAGATCATTCAAGCGATCCGCGATTCTTTATTTGTAATTGCAGAAATTTCAATGGAAAATGACAATGTATTTTATGAGTTGGGTTATGCACACGCATTGAATAAAAAAGCTATTCTAATTTCAAATAGAGAAAGATATCTACCTTTTGATGTGAGAGTCAATCGGACAATAATTTACAATAAACAGGAAGAAGACTATTTGAAAAAATTATCCAACGATATCAGCAAGTACATTGGGGAAATATATAATCAATCTGATGTACTAAAAATTTACAACCTGGAGATGGGGCAAGAGTTGAAAGGACATATGCACACCATACATGGACATCTTTTTGATTTGAAACCCTATCATCACTTATGGTTTTTTATTCGAAGAGAAGATTTAGAAACTTGGTGGCCACAGGATAATGGAGAAGTCAGAGTACGAACTGATGGATCATGGAGAGCTCAATTATTTCTGGGTGTGGATGATAGAGTTGAAGATATGGATTGTTTTTATGATGTAAAATTTGGATTTATAGATACTTTGGATAATCGTGAGCTAACGGAATTTTGTATAAATTGTTTAGCAAAGAAATTCTTTCCAGGCAGAAGACTACTTCCCGAAAGCTTTGAAGAATTAATTGATTTAAAAGTCAAAAGAATCTCGTAAAATAGATTGATAGTGAATTTTATTTTTGGTTATTAGTGAGCTATCAATGGGAATAAGAATTGCATTTATTAATTCAAAATAAAACCTCAAGTTATGACTACAGTAAACATCTATCTCACCTTTCCAGGTAATTGTAAAGAAGCCTTCGATTTCTACAAATCAGTATTTGGTGGCGAATTTCCATATGTAGGTACATTTGCGGACATGCCACCTCAGGAAGGTGTACCACCAATGACGGATGAGCAAAAAAGTAAAATAATGCACATATCTCTGCCCATAAGCAAAGAGACCATATTGATGGGAAGTGATATGGGAGGAGGTTGGGCATCTGAATTGAAGATTGGAAATAATTTTGCAATTTCAGTACATACAGAAACAAGGGCAGAAGCTGATCGAATATTCAATGCTTTGGCAGAGGGAGGCTCTATCTCCATGCCGATGGCAGATGCATTTTGGAATTCTTATTTTGGAATGACAACAGATAAATTTGGAATCAATTGGATGCTCAATTGTGTTATGGAGGCTAAATGACTAATACTTTGCATGTAGTATTCGTCTACTTAAATTTGATTCATCGCAGCAGATTGCATGGTGTAAATGGGTAATTTACAAGGAATAAGCATGGAAGTTGTGAACTTTTATATTGATAACAGAATTAATTTGTGTATAATCACATTATAATAATATCAAGCAATTGATAGAACTAAGAAAATCGTTTAAATCAATTTTTAAAATAAATACAATATGAGTCTTTTGAGATCTAATAACCCAATGTTCGGTAAGAAAGCCATGGCAAAGGCGAAGGCTGAAACTTTGGATGGCGACCTTTATGGAAATAATAATAGAGGTGGCGCAATAATAGAAGAAACTATGACTGCTGCAGGAGCAGTTAATAAAACAATAATGTTGACTATGGTAATGTTTATTGTTGCCCTATTCAGTTATAACAGCCCAGCGACCATTTTTCTACCAGTAGGAGCTTTGGGAGCAGCCGCTGTTTACTTTTTTACAAGCTGGAAGCCTCAATATTCTCCAATTTCAGCTCCACTGTTTGCATTGTTAGAAGGACTATTTGTGGGGACCATTTCTGCTGTTTATGCCTTTCAGTTTGAAGGTATAATATTCCAAGCATTGAGTGCCACTATAGGTGTACTTCTTACCATGCTTATGGTATACAAATCAGGTTTGATCAAGGTAACTCAAAAATTCAGAATGGGTGTTTCGATGGCAGTTGGAGCAATAATGATACTATATCTAGTTTCTTGGATTGGTAGTTTCGTTGGTTTTCAGATACCCTACCTTCATGAAGGTGGAGCTATCGGTATCGGTATCACAGCTGTCATCATTGTCATAGCTTCATTAAATCTCTTGCTTGATTTTGACAATTTCGAAAAAGGAGAGCAAGCTCAAGCACCCAAGTATATGGAGTGGTATTTCGGAATGGGACTCTTGTTTACACTAGTTTGGTTGTATGTTGAGTTTTTGAGACTTATTTCTAAGTTGCAACGGGACTGATTCACTTTAATCTAAGCTAGTGGCGGCGATGGACGACTAAGGAAATAACACGATAGTGACGGATGATCCGTGACTATCGTGTTATTTATTTTAACAGCTATTATTGCTAAATCTTCAATGATTGTTCATAGTTACAGGAGTACTGCATTACGAGACTAAATTTTTTAGCCTCTGTTTTTTATCAAAAGGCTGAATGGTCTTTTACGGAATAGAAGTTATTATAATTATCAAATAAAGTAACAAGCAGGTCATCTTGACACGAAAAATATACAGTTAAATCATTTAATTTATCTATATCAGCCTTTCCACTTTTGACATATCTCAAAAGCTGTTTCTAACATTGCATCCTGCCACTCTTCTATTTTCCAGTCTGATTCAGCTAGATTAGAGCCTTGCAACCTTGTTTTTACCTCTTCAAAGTTGTGCGAAGTCTCTAGTATCGTGCTTAATATCATTTGTTCTTGTGCCAGTTGCTGAGACTCAAAAGGAATGGGAGCTAATTGGATATTAGTATTCTTAAATTCATTGAGGATAGTATCGTTTGTCATTTGGGCATTCGAAACGATTTTCTTCATCCTATTAAAATCCTTGTGAAAGCCATTTCGCGCTTTCTCCGAAATTAAGGCACTTCCCAGTTGTTCCAGGATTACAAATTTTAAATTCTTCAATTTTGGCAAGACCCTCTGTAGATAATCGAAAACTTCTTCTGGCACACATGCATCATGAGTATCTCTTCGAATCTTTCGTCCCTTTTCTGAATTAGAATGTTCCCAAGACCCTCCTGAAATATGAATTTCTCTTACAAGGTCTAAAGGGTAGGAAGCCAATAATTGATCAAATTCAACGTTGAAGTTCATGGCCTGACAATACAAATTATGTAAATCCAGTATGATAAAACCATTCACATCTTTAACAATTTCTGATAAGAAATTTCCATGTCTTTTGACGGAGTCCATATCATAGCTAAACGCCAGGTTTTCTAGACCAACAGGACAGTTACTCGCTGATTGAATTCTCTGCAATCTATCTTTCGCTATTGCTAATGTTGTTTGATTATACGGAACATTCAAGGGAGCACCTTTATGAAAATTTTCACCCGTCATAAAACCAAAATGTTCTGTAACATGATCGAAAGGAAACTGAATTGCCGCTTTTCTCAATTTCTCAAGCCATTGCTTTTGATCTTTTGAAAATTTTCCTTTAAATATAGAAAAGTGAACTCCATGGCCTATTAATCTCCCTTCACTAGAATATGCTGAAAGCAATTCCATGAACCATGTGGGAATTTTCGAATGGTCAAATAAGGTGTCGAATGACCACTCGATGGCATCAACATTTCCTTGTTGAAAAAGTGGAATAGCCGATTGGAGTAAATTGGCGTCTAAGTTGCAAGAAATTCCACAAAGTATTTCTCTCATATTGTAATTTACTTATCCCATGCCACATGGTGGGCAATCCTGCCAATTGAATTCGCGTTCTGCTTCTTCAGAATGTATTTCAGAATGTACTAATTCACAATCTATATCACATGTTTCAAGGTGAGATTCTTCTACTTCATCTTTAGTACATGAAGTAGTACTGAGAGCGATACCGACAGCCAGTGCGGCTAATAATGTTTTTGATAATTTCATAATTTTTTTATTGTGTATGTTTTTAAAGACGCTTCGATGAAAGAAAGGGTTGGTTGTAGAATGAATGAAGTTTTAGTTTCGATAGACATCTTGCCTCTGATGATCTATTTGAGAGCATTTAAAATAGAGTTAAAATCGAGCGTAATTTCAGGTGTAAACACTCTATTTTCTTTGAGCATTTTTTTAGATGTTTCTTGCATTATTAGTAATTCAAAAAATATCAAAAAGATGAAAAAACTTTACTTATTTTTATCATTCTCTCTGTGCTATTCAGCACTTTTGCTTGCTCAAGCGCCACCTCCTGAATTTTTAAACGAAATTGAGATTCCTCCTCTTGTTGTAAATCCAGATTCGTATGATTTAGATGTAATTCAAACCACTCATGACTTCAACCCTCATGATCCTGGTGACCCTTTAAACAATGTGACCACTTTTGCATTTGAAGATTTTAATAATCCAGGCAAAACTTCGATACTGGGACCTACACTTATCTGGAGATATAAGCACATGTTATCTCCAAGTGTACTTAATCGCCTTGATGAAGTGACAACCTGCCATTGGCATGGAGCACATGTCCCGCATTATGCTGATGGTGGACCATATCAACGAATCCAAGCTGATTCTTTGTGGGAGCCTGAATTTCAGGTTTTGGACAAATCTGCAACAATGTGGTATCATCCGCATGCAATGGACCTTACTTACAAACATGTACAGATGGGATTGTCTGGAATAATAATAGTTGAAGATCCTGAAGATGATACTGGCGATCCAGATGATGACATATTGGTTCAGATACATGAAATATTGCCGACTGATTATAATGTCAATGATTTCCCATTGATATTTCAGACGAAGTTTTTTGAAATGGACTCTACCACCAATCATATGCAAATCAAAAATGATTTTGGTTTTAAAAAGGACTATCAATATATGGTCAATGGAATTATTGATCCATATATGGTGGTGCCGGCAGATATGATAAGATTGAGAATATTGAATGGAGATGGAAAATTCTCTTTCAACTTTAAATTCGACTGGGCAGATGGATCAACATTTCCTGCTCAAATGATCGCTACAGATGCAGGATATATGGATAGGAGTTATCAACTGGATAATATTCTGATGGCTCCAGGTGAAAGAACAGAGTGGTTACTTGATTTAAGAGGGTTGCAAGGAGATACACTATATGTTCACAATGAAGTATCTACGATGACTTCAGGAATTATTGGAGATAGCAGTACCACGAAAGGTTATGCCGCGGATCGAGATTTATTGAGAATAATTGTCGGGCCAGCTTCAGGAATATCGAGCCCGATTATATCATTTCCTATCCCTCTTCATCCATTAGAAACTCCTTCATTGAGTTCTGTAACGAATACTCGTACTAAGAATTTTTTGAAGGGCGTGTTTGAGGACGAGGACGGGAATAAACTTTTTAGTATTGATAGCGCATTGATGGATATGATGGTAGTCAATGATGTTGTTGATTTAGATGCAACAGAAATTTGGACACTGGATAATAAAACAAGCATTGCTCATCCATGGCATATTCATGATATTCATTTTTGGGTTACCGAAGTTATTGATGCCAATGGAAATATGTTAAATCCAGATGATTACCCTGAAATATTCAAAGGACCAAAAGATAATGTGCTAGTACAACCAGGATGGAAATTGAGTTATATCACTACGTTCTCCGATTATGGAGTTCCTGATCCGACGAATGCAACAAATTCATATATGTACCATTGCCATATTCTTCCGCATGAGGACAAAGGTATGATGGGTACATTTGTTGTTTGGGACGGGACACCAGTAGATGTGGATGAAGTGGATCCAACTTCAATATCGATGAGTGTACAGCCAAATCCTGCTCAAGACGTTATTTATATGCGCGGAGCGAGTACAAAAGTAAGTACCTTGAGATTCATGAACATGGACGGACAATTGATAAAAACTATGAGCTTACCAGCTTTTGAAGGTGCGATCCAGCTTGATGTTGCCCAATTGCCAGAGGGAATGTTGATTCTGGATTGGCAAACTCATGAAGGAAATGCAGTTAGCAAAGTAATGATTACGCGTTAGGGCTATTTCTATTTTTGAATTTTAAAAAAGTAAGGACCTGTAATTGATTTTGCAGGTCTTTTTTGTGATCTGAATAATTGGTATATTTCTTTCAAGCAACACCAGATTCTCCAAAGGCGCACACGGTGTATGAGCATTATTGATTTTTTATCGCGAATTCTTTGAAGGACCTGTTGTTGCAGTAAACATCTCGTCAAGAAAAATGACATTGCTCTAAAGTGGATTGGGCATATTCAGCATTGGACTGATTTTCAAAGACCATAGCTAGAGAAAAACTGGGCTTCAATTCGCCTATGTATCTTCCTGAATTAAAATCACATAATTAACAAAAAGCCCACACCAAATAATTTAGTGCAGGCTTTCGATATGTTCATTTAGCCTCCTAAAAAGCAGACCAATGAGATTTTAAAAATTAAGCTGATTTTATAATCACGCCATTTTCAACTGACAATGAGATGATTTGTCCAGTTTTATTCTTATAAATAATGTTTTGTCCAGCTTTCTTTGAATCCATACAGATAATTTGTACCGGCATTGCCAGATCTTTGGCGAATGCAGCATCAAGCCCCAAGGACTCCGTATTTTCTTTAATATTTGCAACAAATTTGTCCAGGACTTTTTTGTTTGAATCATCGAAATCCTCAAGTAAAACACTTAGACTAAGGTTATTATATACTGACGAAACAACTGTTGCACTAGATGCTACACCGACTACTCCGACAGTACTTGCTGCAGTTAGGAAAGTTCTTCTTTTCATTTTGATTAAATTTTAAAAGTTTAATTTTATAAGTTCAAATATAGATATAGTTTGTTTTAATCAGGCCAAACTTCTCCGCCGTGATCGTTTACAATTTCTAAATGACCAATATTAGTAATTTCTAAATGATGACCATTGATACCATTGCTCATAGAGCACCACACAAAGCCATTTGCTCAGAATATATACAAGAGAGAAGCTAGCACAAATAATTTTACGAGTTTCATTTTTAAAATCTTAGGTTTTTCAAAGTATTCAGATATACCTTTAGCATAACCTAAGTATACAGCTTGGAATAAAATAATTGATTTGGGTATATATGAAATCTTCAATTATTCAAATATTACGCTGTGATCAGATTAATATAAAGGGTGTTCACACTTGACAAGTTAATAAATAAAAATTATTAGTCTAAAAATTGATTGAAATTGTGGGAACTTTATGCTGAATGGTAGGTTTGGTGTTCTGAATGAATAAATTTTTGAAGAATTGGTATTGAATATTTTCATTTTACTGTGATAATAAGACGTATCGCAGCTAATCTCAACGAATCAACTTGTGTCATCTGATCAATTGAGAGGACTGCAACAAGTAATAATTTTAATTGCCTTTTTGTTCGAAACCTGCTTTGTAAAATATCACAAGTCATCACTTTTCCTCCCGGGGTAAATGTTTATCAAAATTAGTGACTTTCTTTCCGTCTGTGATCTTGACCAACTTAGCAATATTAAGTGTGGTGTCTTGGGCTCCAAAAATTATCGATGGCAATTCTTTTTTTACTGGTTTATACCAAGCATACCCTCTTACGAATTCCAAAAAGTAAGTTTCGACAGTCGTATTTAATTGACAAGGATCCTTTCCCGCTTTAATGTCAAGTACTACATCGATGTAGGCTAACCTTCCAAACATAGCACGTCCACGTTCACCATTGGCCAAATAAACAGTCTTCGGTACAAAGTAAAATCTTTTGGAATAGATTCCTGGTTTGCAAGAATTTCTTATCAAAGAACTTACCTTGGTTTTATAGATTCCGTCAAGTTTTCCTGGTGGCCCAGATCCCGGCACTTTCTTTATTTCATTCTCTCCTGGTTTGCTTGTAACAAGGTCCGCATTGTGAAACAACTGAGAGGATACATTCCTTCCTGGTGTTTTATTTTTAGGATTGTTGGTGGTAGTATATCTTTTTGCAGGTTTTGGCAGCCTACTTTTCGTACCCTCGAGCAGTGCAAATTGATCAGGAGCAGGCAAACCTATTTCCTTGGATGGATGAATTTTTATTTCGCAATTTACAGTAAGCTCGATATCACCCTTGCATTTCTTCTTAATACATCTGCATTTTGGTTTTGTTGTTGTCGTTACCTTTATTAGCCCGGTTTCGTAAGCATAGGAGGGTTTTTCTTTTGTCTTCTTTTTGGCCTTTTTGATTCGTTCATCCATTTTCTTATACTGTTTCTTCAACTGGCCTAAATCATTGTTGCCTCTGGAATATAAAACTTCTTGATTGACTGGATTTATTTCACATTTTGGTGGGGCTTTTTTATACACATTTTCCCAAACATTGTATGGACCGATAAATGCCTCAGTGATATTACCAGGCAGAGTCTTTGAAATAGTTGAATTGCCATATTCATCTGTCATACTCGTGGAAAAATCAATTCCTTCAGAGCTTGAAACTACATAGTCTACGTTGACGTAAGAAGCTGGTGAATCGTCATCCTGATGCTTGAAAGAGTATTTTTTACTTATTGTTGTTGTGTTGGTTTCAAGATCATACTTATATTCAATCTCCCCAATAGAAATTGGATCGACGGGCTCCCCCTTAAATATATCTGGAACTCTCCTATGTGAGTAGGTATATGCCGTTGCGGTCCATTCACCTACTTCTACGGCCTCAAAAGGAATATTATACGGTTGATTGCCGAAAACTTCAAATACATGAAAAAGTAATCCATTTGGTGCGGTGGCTTTTGTCATACCAACCAGGGGTGTCAGTCGGATAACACCTTCAGGGACATGCATTGCTATCAGGTTATTTTTACTGCAAATAACAGTAATGTTGCCTTTTTCGCCCTTCTTTTTGATAGGGGGACCAGTAATGGTCAATTGAGGGTAAGTACTTTCTGTAGGGCAGCTTATCTGATTGCCGTCGGCATCCTCACCTTCAAAGGTATAAACTCCTTCTGGGATGTCAGGAATCAAAAGACCTTTTTGAAGATCACTGCCAAAAATTTCTTTAAGCTTTGTTTTTTCACCAGATTCATCCTTGAGACGCGGTTTTTTCATTTTGTCGAGACCTGATCCTTCAACTACCATTATATCACCTGGCTGGATCACATCTTGCACCCTACTTATTGTAGGTTTAGACAAGTCCGTGAAAGAAGGTACAGATTCAATATGTTTCTCGCGAATTGATCCTGTCGTATTTCCTTTATCGTCTACAATTTCTCCACCTCTGAATACATTTCCTTCTTCATTAATTCCAGGCATTTCGACCTTTCCACCTTCACTCGTGGTTACTTGTCCAGAAGGAGTTTCTATAATAGTGCCTTCGGGTACAGTTTTGTTTTCACCATCAGATTCATCGATTACAACACCAGTAAAACTTTTTTTTTGGACTACGACGTTTGGTCCCAGGAAACCAAAATTTTGCGAAAAAATGGATTGGTTTTGAATTCCAATTAGTAGGAATATTAAAAGAGCTGATTTTATGGTTTGCTTAAAATTGTTGGAATGAATTGCAGCCCATAATGAATTTCGTAAATAGAGCATTGCATGAATATTTAGTAAGAAATAACTTTTTACACTTGCATACAAGGATGCAATATATTATATTGCAATACATTAAAAATAAGAAATAAAAAACAAGTAATATATTTCAAATAAAGTATAATATTCTATTCTTTAGATTATTTACAGAATAATATATGTTTCGATATTTACCAAATGGGTAGAATAGATTTCCAATGCTTATGAATCAAGGTTTACACCTGCCAAAGTTTATCACAACTTTTTGATATACCAGGAGATAGCTTCTAAATTCTAAATCATTATTATGAAAATGAGCTATAAAATTACCAAAAGTTATCATCTTAAATGGAAGGGATCTTGTATTTATTTGATATTTACCCTTGGACTTTTAACCTTGCCTCTGACATCTACATATTCTCAAAATAGCTTCCCAAATCCTCCTGGAAAATCAATCTCAACGTCTGGTATAGTGATAGCAGATGATTACTCGACAGACGGTTTTCCTTGGTGGGGATATTTGATCCCTCTTCCTGCAGGTGCGATTATTTACGTCATTTTGCAAGATGGGGACCCTGAACCTGGTGCAAGTACTCCTCCAACAGCAAGTGACGATCAGATCAATATCCCATGCAATGGTTCGGGAAGCCTCAATGTTTTGTCCAATGATATGGGATCCAATATAGAAGTGACTAATATTACATCCAGCTCAAATGCGACCATCACTCATTCTGGAAATGGGATTATTATGATTTCAAATGTAGGATCTACTTCCTTTACATTCAATTATACCATCAAAAATGATCAAGACCAAACTGCACAGGCTGTAGTCACAATCACAATAATTCCAAATCCAATTATGGCAACGGAAGATAATTTTACTTTTGAAGTGGGCGCTACAGTCAATGGAAATGTGCTCTCCAACGATATAGGTGACAACCTGCAAGTAATCAATCACACCAGTCCTACTCATGGCACACTGACGATATCATCTAGCGGCCAATTGCTTTATTCACCGAGTAGTAATTTTTGTGGTCAGGAAGAAATCTCCTATACGATTGTTGATGACTGTGAGCAAGAAGCCAATTCAACTGTTCTTTTTTCAGGCATTGATACCGAAAAACCTACGGTTTCTTGCCCACCAGACCTTACCATTGAATGCTCTGAATCATCTGAACCTTCTGAGACGGGACAAGCTGGTGCTGAGGACAATTGCAGTACCACCGATCAAATTTCAATTACTTATACAGATGACAAATCTGGCCTCAATCTTTGCAATGGCACAGGTATATTGACAAGATTGTGGACAGCTACTGATGCAGGTGGAAATTCTGAAAGTTGTGTCCAATTGATCCAGGTTGAGGATTCCACTTCACCAACGATTTCTTGCCCTTCAGATATAAGCCTTGATTGTGGAAGCGCTTATGATCCGACAATAACTGGGACTGCTGTAATAAGTGATCTATGTGGAGAGGTCAGCCTATTGTTTCAGGATGATGTCTCAGGATTAAATGATTGTGCAATCAATGGAGTTATTATCAGGGAGTGGATTGCAACAGATGATTGTGGAAATGTGAGTCAATGTATTCAGACCATTACTATTTTAAGTGATCAAGAAGCACCTGAGATTAATTGTCCTCCCAACATTAGCATCAGCTGTGGAGATGATATTGACCCTTCAAGTACAGGAATTGCTACTGCTTCGGATAATTGTTCAACATCTAATCAAATATCAATAATTTATGAAGACTCAGATTTGGATCCTTCGGTGTGTAACCCGAGCTTGGTAAGAATTTGGACGGCAGTTGATTCTTGTGGGAATGTTGCCACTTGCGAGCAGACCATTACTTTGGAAGATCAATCGCATCCTGCCATAACTTGCCCTGGAGACATCTCAATTCAATGCACAGCATCCTCAGAACCAGAGGTGACAGGATTTCCTACAGCGAACGACGACTGTGATGAAGATCTAACCATCACTTTTTCGGATGAGTTTATTCCAAATGGCCTTTGTGCAGGAACAATAATAAGAACATGGTTTGCTACTGATAACTGTGATAACCAAATTTCCTGTCTGCAAAACATTATTTTGGAAGAAGTGGACTGTGATTTTGTCTATAACATAATAATTACGGATGCCAATTGTGGATTGAATGATGGAGGTGCTGCCATTACTGTATCCCCAGGTCCAAATGCACAAGGTCCGTTTACTATACTATGGTCGGATGGACAAATGGGCAATCAGGCTTTAGGCTTGAGTGCTGGTCAATATCAGGTTACAATCCTGGATGACGGAATTGGATGTAGTCAGGAGATAGATTTTCAAATTTTGCAAAGCCCTGCAGATTTGGTTGGAGATATAGAAGTCATTCCTATTAGTTGTTCCAGTAATGGAGACATTTTGATTGATCTTCAAAGCCCGGGAATTGGCCCTATTGATGTTAGTGTCTTTTTTCCTGGAGGAGGAGTTCAAACTATTCTTAACATCTCAAACAATAGTACTTTTGCTTTATCGGATTGGCTATTGAATCCATTTCCTGGAGAATATACTTTTACCATAACTGACCAATCCACAGGTAGTTCTTGCCAACAAACAATTACTGCAAATCTCCCACAGTCTCTTCCAATAACGATTACCCTTGAAGCAGTGATCCCTCCAAGCGGTCCTTTGAATAATGACGGTCAGATTTTAATCAATGTTGACCCAATAAGTGGAGTCACACCATTCGAAGTTTATGTAAATGATAATCCGATTGGTTCAGTAAATGCATTCAATATTTCTATTATAAATGTCCCATCTGGGTTTTATCAAGTGTTTGTGGTTGATGCATTGGGTTGTGCCTCAAATGTATTAGACATAATCGTGCCCAATGGTATTCCTTTAAATTTCAATTCCGATCCAAATCTTAATTTATATAATCAACCAAATGAAATTCATCTGGATGTTGTAATGAATAACAATTCTAGTATTGAACACCCACCTATAGTTCCAAATCTACTGGTTCTTCGATGGGACAAGGCACATTTTGTAAACACTATAACAGCTGATTTTGGTCTTGATGAAACCTGGCATATCAATTTGGAATTGAGTCATATCTATGGAGAATGGCAAGCGAGTAATTCGAGAGTGGATAATATACAAGGGAGCATGAATCGCTTGATATTCTCACCATATTTGACATGGGCTCCAAAACCTAAATCAGAGTGGGGATTCTTTTTGGATGGTGGAATTAGATTTTTTCAAAGTGATATCCATCTGTATAGGTCCACCTTAAATAAAAATTATTTACTGCGAGGTGATGATAAGCCTAACATTTTCGGACGCGTAGCAATGGAATTTCAATTAAATGAAAAAAATGTCATACGATTGATGTCAGAATGGGTAAGTTCTAACCAGATTTGGAAACCTTTTTTGACATTTAACTTCAATCACCAATTTCAAATATTTGAAAAGTTTAATGATTATTACAATAATGAAGTTATAAGATTTAAACAATAAGTGGACGAAGGTTAGATTTCAAATTCGATATTCTTCTATCTTTTAAGAGTGTCTACGGCTTATTTTGAGTGGAAATCCAATGGGATTTATTATGGTTCCCATGACATGGTATAGAGTCATGGGAACAAGGTTTGGACAATATTTTATTCACAAGGAGAATAGGTATAGCGGGGATCACTTTTTCTACAGTCATAACCTTCAGTACAATCTTCACTACATTCTATGGTGTAGGAAAATCCTTGTTCATAAGAGTATCCGCTGTAAGAATCTTCGACTTCGTAAATACATTCACAAGTACAATAATCCGTTTGCTCTTCTGGCTTATTTGTTGGCCCTTGACCATAGATTAATTGAAGTGAAATAATGTCCCAATTTGAAAATTCAGGTGCATCTTCACAATCACAAATATTGGAATTATTACCATCATTGAATATTGAATTTTCATCTTCTAAAGGAGTACCCTCTATATGAACTTGCGGTTCGTCATTTTCATTGGTATGTGCTAATCCAAGCCAGTGACCTAATTCGTGAATTACTACATACTGAAGCATACAAAAATTTATTGGAGTATCTGGACCGCAGAAACATTCAAAATTAGATAAAGTTGAATTCAATTGTAACAAATCACCAAGAGCAGGGTTGAAGGTGCCAGCACGACAATCATTGTTAAAATCATTGCAATTGATGACCAGATCAGCATCTTCCGGACCAATTGCGGGTTCAAAAGTCAATGGGGTGGGAATTTCATTATAGGCTTGCATTGCATTATCGATTGCATTACACCAATTGATATCTATACCACCTGCACAACAATCTGGATCAATCCAAAAAGTAATACAAGGATCTTCTTGTGGAAGCCAAATATCTGAAGGTATTTGTCTTTGCCTTTTCTCAGTTTGATATTCAGTATCAAAATCTTCAATATCATCTGAGCAAGATTGAAAGAAGAATACTCCCAAGAGTAAGAGTAGAATGAGTGATAATTTTAAATTTTTCATGATAAGTTTTTATATGTTAAATAATAATTACGGAACTAATGACCCTTGTGTTAAGAAAATTAGGCTTCAAAATATTTAACTTGAATAATTGATTATAGCTCTTTCACATTTTCGTGAAACTAAGTAATTGTGCGCTCAATTTTTTAAGAATGCCAGCGCCAGCAGTACTATAAATTTACCGTATCCAAAAAAGGTTAATGATCTTAAACAACTGGTTATCAATATGTAAATATAAGGTTATTCTGATAAATGCACTTTCAAAATAATAAATAGGTGAAATTTGAATAGTCAATGCTGTTAATTGAACGATTAACAATCAATGTTCTGAGAGGGTGAAATTTGAATTGAGATAAATGTATATATAGAATAGTTTAAAAAGAAGATGGATTTTACATGCAGGCATAATATTAAACAAAACTCAAAAAAATAACCTAACTTTGCACCCAATGTTAAACACATACAACATATCAATAATTATTATTAGCTCTGCACACGATCTGTAAAGAGTAAAGAAGATATTTATAAAGCTCTGATGATCGTAATGACATCAGAGCTTTTTTTATTTTTACACCTTTTTTAGAAAGTAGGCGAACGGAAAGAAAAGACAACATGGCAAAATATAAAGAATATAAAGGACTCAATCTCCCTGAAATAGACAGCACAATCCAAAAGTATTGGCAAGAGAAAGGGATATTCGGAAAGAGCGTGGAAGAAAGATCAAAGGACAATTCCTTTGTGTTTTATGAAGGACCGCCATCGGCAAATGGGAAGCCTGGAATTCACCATGTGATGGGTCGTACCGTAAAAGATTTGTTCTGTCGATTCCAAACCATGAAGGGAAAGCGGGTAGAACGAAAAGGTGGATGGGATACTCATGGCCTTCCTATCGAGTTATCTGTTGAAAAAGAACTTGGAATAACTAAAGAAGATATAGGTAAATCCATCTCTATCGAGGAATACAACCAGAAGTGTAGGGAGACCGTGATGCAGTACAAGGATATATGGGACGATATCACCAATAAAATGGGGTATTGGGTAGATCTTAGCGATCCTTATATCACTTTCGAAAACAACTATATCGAGTCTGTTTGGTGGCTACTTAAGCAATTGCACAATAAGGATTATTTGTACAAGGGATACTCGATTCAGCCATACTCTCCAGCTGCAGGTACGGGGCTAAGTACTCACGAATTGAATCAACCGGGTTGCTATAGAGATGTTACAGATACTACGGTAACGGCACAATTTGAAACGAAAGAGGAGTCATTGCCCGACTCATTAAAAGGGAAAGGCAAAATCCACATATTGGCATGGACGACTACGCCATGGACATTGCCTTCAAATACAGCCTTGACCATCGGACCAAAAATAGATTACGTATTGGTCAAATCTTTCAATCAATACACATTCGAACCAAACCAGGTGATTCTTGCCAAAAATCTAGTTGGAAAACAATTCAGTGGAAAGTTTACTGCGGTGGAGAATGAAGATGAATTAAGTGCTTATAAAGCTGGCGACAAAAAAATTCCGTATTTCATAGCCCAAGAATTCAAGGGAAGTGAGTTGGTTGGGATCCGATATCACCAATTGCTTCCATATGCCAGTCCATATGAAAATGAAGAGCACGCATTCAGAGTGATTCCAGGAGATTTTGTGACTACAGAAGACGGTACTGGTGTGGTACATACAGCACCTACATTTGGAGCAGATGATGCACGAGTAGCAAAGGCCGCAAGCCCTGAGGTGCCACCAATGTTGGTTTTGGATGAAAATGGCAATCCAGCACCACTTGTAAATCTTAAAGGAGAATTTAGGTCTGAGCTGCCAGAAATCGGAGGCAAGTATGTGAAAAATGAATACTACACCGAAGGCGATGCACCTGACAAGTCTGTAGATGTAGAAATTGCCATCAAACTCAAAGAAGAGAACAAAGCATTCAAGGTAGAGAAGTATGTACACAGTTATCCGCATTGCTGGAGGACTGACAAACCTGTATTGTACTATCCATTAGACAGTTGGTTTGTGAAAACTACAGCTGCTAAAGAACGAATGATTGAATTGAACAATACAATCAATTGGAAGCCAAGTCATACAGGTGAAAAACGATTTGGTAATTGGTTGGAGAATTTGCAGGATTGGAATCTATCTAGATCAAGGTACTGGGGGATCCCACTGCCTGTATGGAGAACAGAGGAAGGTACTCATGATAAATGTATTGGTTCTATTGAAGAATTGGAAAAAGAGATAGCTCATGCCAATAAGGCCTTAGGCCTGAATCAGGAAGTGCCCGCAGATCTTCATCGCCCGTATATCGATAATGTGATCTTGGCTACGGCTGATGGTGTCAGGATGAAAAGAGAGCTGGACTTGATAGATGTTTGGTTTGATTCTGGAAGTATGCCATATGCTCAATTGCATTATCCATTTGAAAATAAAGACCATTTTGAGAAGAATTATCCTGCTGATTTTATAGCAGAAGGAGTAGATCAGACAAGAGGATGGTTTTTTACCCTGCATGCCATTGCATCAATGGTTTTTGATAGCGTTGCTTATAAGAATGTGGTTTCCAATGGATTGGTATTAGCCAAGGATGGTGTGAAGATGTCGAAGAGATTGGGCAATACAATAGACCCATTTGAGACAATCGGGAAATACGGAGCTGATGCTACCAGATGGTACATGATTTCGAATGCCTCTCCATGGGACAATCTAAAGTTTGATTTGGATGGTATCGCTGAGGTGCAACGAAAGTTTTTTGGGACATTATACAACACTTATTCATTCTTCTCACTCTATGCCAACATAGATGGTTTTGCTTTTGAGCAAGATAGGGTTTCACTCAATGACAGGCCAGAAATTGACAGATGGATTATCTCATTATTGAATACTTTGAAGAAAGAGGTGGATCAGGACTATGCAAACTATGAACCTACCCTTGCTACAAGAAAGATTCAAAACTTTGTAGACCAGCATCTTTCTAATTGGTATGTGAGACTTTGTAGAAGGCGTTTTTGGAAAGGGGAGTATGAGCAGGATAAGGTAGCGGCCTATCAAACACTTTATGAATGTATGGTGACTATCGCTAAAATGATGGCTCCAGTGGCTCCATTCTTTTCGGATTGGCTATACCAAAACTTGAACAATGCTACTCAATTGGAGCCGCATGAATCAGTCCATCTGGCCCTATTCCCTGATTCGGATGAGACTGCGATTGACAAGAAATTGGAGCAGCGAATGGATTATGCGCAAAGGATATCCTCATTGGTACTTTCATTAAGAAAAAAGGACAATCTAAGAGTGCGTCAACCACTAAAAAAGATTTTGCTTCCAATATTGAATCCTTCATTTCAGGAGCAAGTGGATGCCGTGAAAGACCTTATTCTGGCAGAAGTAAACGTGAAAGAGATAGAATACATCACAGATACTGCTGGTATCATAAAGAAAAAGGCTAAACCTAATTTCAAAACATTAGGAAAGCGATTGGGCCCTAATATGAAGGCGGGATTGGCAGCTATAAATGCTTTTGATCAGGAGACTATCGCTCAAATCGAAAAGACAAATGCCTATTCACTTGAGCTTAATGGTGAGCAATATGAAATATCTCTTGAAGACATTGAAATATTATCAGAGGATATACCGGGGTGGCAAGTAGCTACTGATAGAGATGTAACAGTCGCTTTGGATATTCAATTGGATGATGCACTCATTGCTGAGGGTACGGCTAGAGAATTGGTCAATAGAATCCAAAATATCAGAAAGGCAAAGGATTTCAATATAACTGATCGGATCGAAGTAGTCGTTACGGCTAATGAAAAGATCGATCAAGCCTTGGCTCAATTTGGGGATTATATTTGTAATGAAGTATTGGCGAATAGTATATCATCTAAAGCAGAACTTGAACAAGGCGAGAAAGTGGAGTTATTCGAAGGCGAAGAAGTGATGATCAGTGTGACGAAGGCAAATGCTTAGTTTTAGATATCACACTGTGAATAAATAATGGTTTATTCAAGCCAAACAGATCATATTTAATCATAATAATCAGCGTTATCATCGTTCAATACTATGGATAAAATGAGTATTGAACGCAGATGACGCTGATTTGGCTGATTTTCATTGGTGTTTTAGTTGAAAAATGAAAATTGTGAGGGAATGGCTATTTTTTTATCTATGAAAAAATCAACCCGTCTGGCGAAGACTAGGATTAGCTGAGAAATAAAATTTATTTGAAAAAAGAATTTGTAATAAATATCATCCTCCTATTAGGAATCAATTTCCTAATAAAGCCATTTTATCTCTTTGGAGTTGATCTTCATATACAAAACATAGTAGGAACAGATACTTATGGAATGTATAAAGTGCTTTTCAACATAGCTTTTCTTCTACAGTTTGTCCATGAACCAGGAATTCAGTCATTTAATTCTCAAAATATTGCTAAGAATCCTGACAAATTAGGCTTCCATTTACCGAGAATTTTGGGATTGAAATTCTTATTGGGAATAATATATTTTGTACTCGCGATAAGCTACTTTTTGCTCAATCCATATGATCATTCATTGCTTCCTTTGATGGTTGTTATTACAATTAATTTATTCCTGAGCACCTTGTTTTTGTATCTGAGGACAAATGTCGCGAGCATTGGAAAATATAGGGTTGACAGCCTCTTGTCATCTCTTGATAAGTTTTTGATGTTGATTATTCTAGGTGTGTTATCCTGGGTTTCCCCATTTCGAGAAAACTTTGAAATCATATGGCTGGCCTATGGTCAATTTGCTGCTTTCTTGATTGCTTGTATTATAGCCCTTGCAATCTTATATAAACATTTAGGAAAACTTACCATCTCATTTTCCTGGGACTATTCGAAAAAACTGTTGAAGTGGAGTTTTCCATATGCTTTGATTCTGCTTTCGATGTCGGCATATACACGCATGGACTCCATTATGATTGAGCGAATCCTGGATGATAAGGGATTGGAATCAGGAATTTATGAATACGGATATCGTTTTTTGGATGCGTTCAATATGGTTGGTTATTTATTTGCTGCTCTATTATTGCCGATGTATGCCGCAAATTATAAGGACAACAAGATTATAAATGAGTTGATCGACATTGGACTTCGATTGATGGTTCTGATCACTTTTGTGGGTGCTACTGCTGCGATTACATATAGAAATGAAATAATGAATTGGGCCCATGCAGAAGCTACGCCTTACTATGGTGAGATAATGATCTACCTTATGCTGAGCTTCATATCTCTCTCCATCGCTTACATTTTTGGAAGCCTTATCGTCGCGAGCAACAAATTGAAAAATCTAAATATGTTGCTTATTGGGGGAGTAGCAGTTAATTTTCTTCTTAATATGTATTTAATTCCTCATGACCATGCCCTTGGCGCCGCAAAAGCCACGTTTATTACTCAAACTTTAATGTCTATCGGTCAGATAATTTTGGTGTATCAATTGATAAATGTGAAAATAAGTAACAGATTACTGTTAAGTATCGCGGTTTTTGGTTTGCTTTGCGCACTTATTTTTGGCAGTATTTATGCATACTTATCGTTTGGGTGGGTATATAAGGCGCTGATAAGCATAAGTTTTACTATGATTGCTGCGTTATTATTGAGGCTAGTTGATTTGAAAATGTTGACCGGCTTGATTACCAGAAAAAACCCAACTTGAAAATCAGATATTTTAAATGAATAATGATTACAGTCTGATCCACGTGTTAAAAATTTTATCACGATGGAAAAAACATATTTTGATTGCTACAGGAATCGTTGCACTTATCAGTGTAATTGGATCATTGTTGCAACCAAACTACTATAAATCTACTGCGGTTGTTTACGCAGCGAGTCCGACACTTGCAAATCCAGACCCTATTGGCGGGGGAGAGAAACTCTACTACATATATGGTACAGGTGAAGATTTGGATCGTTTATTTTCTTTGGCCAATAGTACTCAAGTGAAGTCGTATATCATCAACAAGTTTGACCTTGCCAAACACTACGATATCGATACCACTTCCAGAAAAGGGAAGGCTCAGTTATTTGCAAAATTCAATAAACTCTACGAAACCAAAAAGACTAAGTATGATGGTCTCGAATTGAGCATTGAAGATACGGATCCGACTAAGGCTAGAGACATGGTCGCTGCAGCGAGAATGAAAATTGAAGACATTGCGCAAAAGATAATCAAGGAGAGCCAGGCTATGCTTTTGGATGCATTGAAAGAAGGGATTTCTAGCCAAGAAAGAATATTGAATATTAAGGGTGATTCTTTGACCAAATTAAAAGATCGTTATCAAATCTATGATAGTTACGCTCAGGCTAAGGCATTTGCTGAAATGACTACTGCTAATGAGACTAATCTGGCAGGGTTGACAGCTCAGGTCGAAGCAATGAAAACCTTTAGACTTCCTAGAGATTCCATCAATAAGGTAAAGGCCAAGATTGAAGGATTGAAAAGCAAGATTATCAAGACCGATAGCATAATAAAATCTTTTAATCAGGGAGTATTGACGGTACGATTGATGGAAGTAGAACAGAATAAGGGAGTCGATGAAGTGGCTCTGCAAAAGGAAAGAGTCAAAAAATTAAGTACAAGTTATAATAAGTCTTTTGCGGCTGTTCATATCCTTGAAAAAGAAGATGTGCCGATCGAAAAATCACGACCTAGGAGATCCATCATTGTATTAGGGCTTACATTTTTAGCATTCGTTTTGAGCTCTCTTACCGTGTTACTGATTGAGGGCACGAAGCATATTAATTGGCGTGAAATCTATGACGGCGAGTAGTATTCAAAGTCAATCGAAGAATGAGGTGAAAACATTCTACACCTTTGTTGCCTTTTTGGTAGGTATCATTGGAGTAGCCATAATTAAAGAGCTTTACTTGCTCTCTTTTATTCCCTTTTTGATTTTGGCTCTTGTCCTGGTAGTTAAGGATTATAGTGTCCTGTATTATGGCTTTTGGGTCTTGCTGCCATTTTCCATAGAATTTAGTATTGGGAGTTTCGGAACTGATCTTCCTACTGAACCGATAATGTTGGGATTGACCTTGATAGGAATTATTATCTTCTTCATGAAGATGAATACTATATCTTTTAAGTATTTATACCATCCCATTTGTCTATTTCTGCTTTTGCACTTGATATGGTTGTTATTCACAAGCCTATTTTCGCAATCTTTTACAGTATCAATTAAGTTTTTTACGGCCAAGCTTTGGTACATAATTCCTTTCTTTTTTATGACCTTTCATTTTATCAAGGGTCAATTAGAGATAGAGAAGATAGCAAAGTTGTTGATGATATTTTTGGGCATTGCGGTTTCAATAGTTCTTACGAGACATGCCTTGGAAGGATTTACATTTGAGGCATCTCATGACGTCGTTCGTCCCATATTTAGGAATCATGTAAATTATTCTGCGATCATAGTTGTAGTACTGCCATTTATATGGGCATTGTATAAAAATACTGGGAAAGGAGCTCAAAAAAAGTTGATGACTGCAGCGATCGTACTGTTTACCTTGGGTACATATTTCTCTTATACCAGAGCAGCACAATTATGTTTGGTGATTGCGGTGGGCGCATATTTTATATTCAAATACAAACTTGGTAAAGTTGCCATGAGTGCTTCCCTGATACTTATCATATTAGGCGTCGCATTTTTAGTGAATAAAAATAAATACCTGGAATTCAAACCAAATTTTGAGACGACTATCGCACATACGAAATTTGACAATCTTATAGAGGCAACTTACAAGATGGAAGACATTTCTACAATGGAAAGAGTCTATCGATGGGTTGCAGCTAAACAAATGATTGAAGACAGACCCTGGCTAGGTTTTGGTCCTGGAAGTTTTTATTTTCATTATAAAAAATATACCCTTGGAAGCTTCAAAACCTATGTGAGTGATAATCCTGAAAAATCTGGAATACACAATTATTATTTAATGATCTTGGTCGAACAGGGTGTGATAGGTATTCTGATTTTTCTTGGATTGATCATTTCAATTATTCTTTATGGTGAGCGTGTTTATCACTCTTTAATAAATGAGAAAGAAAAAAATTATGTGATGGCTTGTACCATTAGTACAGTTGTCATCTGCGCCTTATTGATTATCAATGATCTGATTGAAGTGGATAAGGTGGGGCCATTTTTCTTTTTGAATGCGTCTTTGATTGTACTTTTTGATTTGAAGTCGCGGAAATTTAAGGAGAATGTTTAAGTGACTTTTTTAACCGCGAAGGGCGCCAAGGAAGCACAAAGTTCGCTATGCTATGCCAGGTGTTGATTTTGATGTTTGGGTTGGATTAGAATCTGTTAAGTTTCATTAGTTCTTTTGGAATAGTGGTCTGTTTGTTGAGGAATATTTCGCTTACCATTTTTCCTGTAGCGGGCCCCAGACTCATACCCATCATTCCGTGACCGGTGGCAACGTACAAATTTTCAAATTTTTGAGACCGATCGATATAGGGCATTCCATCTGGAGTACATGGTCTGTATCCGTACCACACGTCATTGGATTTTGGCATATCGATATGTAAATCTGGATAGTATCGAGGTACACTTTCGATTATGCCTTCTAACCGCTTGGAATTTATTTGTTTGGAAAAATTACTGATTTCAAGTGTTCCACCAATACGCAGATCTTCACCCATAGGCGTTATTGCCACCTTGGCCTCAGACAAAATAGTTGGAATAGTTGGTCTTAGTTGAGGTTGATTCAAGGTGATTGAATAGCCCTTGCCATCCTGAAGCGAAAGTTTCATTCCTAATTTTTGAAACATCTTACCTGCCCAGCTCCCACTGCTAAAAAGTACATTTTCTACAGAAGATTGGTCACCATTATCGAAAAATAGGTCCGTGATTTTGCCCTTGTTCGTTTTAAAATCTTTTACACCATTTCCAGTCACAAAATTGACACCTTTATTCTTTAAGTAAGTAATTAGTTGGTGCATGAATTGATTGGGGTAAAGATGCGCATCACCTGGAAAATATAGACCTCCTGCCGCTGATAGATTTATTCCAGGTTCTAATTTGGCAAGCTCATCGGAAGTCAATACTTGTGCTTCAAGCCCCACAGAGTGTGCTTTTTCTGCCATCTCAAGCTCCTCTTTTTCTTGATGAGCGGTTTTATAGAGCATGAGCAAGCCTTTCTCTTCAAAATAAAATGAAAACTCAGAGATTTCTGAGAATTCCTTATAAAGCGTTTTGCTATGTTCGTTGAAATCAAATAAAACAGGTATGGCACGATTTACATGTTTCCTATTGCATGACTTATAAAACCTCCACATCCACTGTGCCAGCTCAATGTTCAATCTGGGTTTGATGTAAAAAGGAGACTTGCTGTCGAACATCCATTTTATACCTTGACCAATAACCCCTGGACTGGCTAGTGGCACAAAATGACTAGGGACAATCATTCCTGCATTGCCATGTGAAGTGCCATCAGAAAGATCGGTTCTATCAATTACTGTTACATCTACACCTTCCTTATTTAAAAAGTATGCAGAACACAGCCCAATGACTCCCCCGCCAATGATATGAATATGTTTTTTTGTCATTAAATTACTTGAAATCCATGTGCATAAGGATCATCTTCATCATCAATAATAATTTGATTGTATCCAGTGGTTTTGGCCCACCCTTCAATACTTGGGATAATAGCTGGCAGATCACCGCACATTACCTGATCTTCAACTCTCCCAATAAATTGTGACCCTATAAAACTTTCATGAATATATTGATCTCCAATTTTTAATTTTCCTTTTGATACCAGTTGTGCAAGTCTTGCAGATGTCCCTGTACCACATGGAGACCTGTCTATGGCCTTGTCGCCATAGAAGACCGCATTTCGCCCATCTGCCTCTTTCGATATTGTGTCTCCTGTCCATAACAAATGACTTAGACCCTGAATGTCTTCATGCTCTGGATGCTGAAATGAATACTTTTCATTTAAATTATTCCGCACTATAGGACTCCATCGTATCAATTCTCCCGCAGTATAATTCTGAATGCCTGAGAAGTTTTTTTGTGGATCGACAATGGCATAAAAATTACCACCATAGGCGACATCTACAATCAAAGTACCTAAATCTGGACATTCAACTTTAAGGTATTCACTATGCAAAAAAGAAGCAATATTTCGGAGCTTCACCGATGTTACCTTTCCTTCGTGTTCTTTGTATTCTATTTTGACTAGGCCCGCTGGAGTCTCAAGATTAAGCTGCCCAGCAACTTTAGGTGTTATAAACCCTTCCTGAATTGCCATTGTCACCGTACCGATCGTACCATGTCCGCACATCGGAAGACAACCGCTCGTCTCAATGAATAAAACACCGATGTCATTTTTAGGATCGCATGGAGGATATAGAATACTTCCCGACATCATATCATGACCTCGAGGCTCAAACATCAACCCTCTGCGTATCCAGTCATATTCTTTTAGAAAATGAAGCCGTTTTTCCATCATAGAATTGCCCTCCAGCATTGGACCGCCTGATGTAACCAATCGAACAGGATTGCCACACGTATGACCATCTACGCAGAAAAAAGTCTTTCTCATGATTTAGACATTTCACCATTTATCATTCGCCAAATACCAAGTGGGTTGCTGCTTTTCAAAGCATCTGGAAGCAATGAATCTGGACAATTTTGCCAAGCCACTGGTCTGGCAAATCGCTTGATCGCTCCAGTGCCCACAGAAGTATATCGCCCATTCGATGAAGCAGGGAATGGTCCTCCATGGTGCATGGCATGTCCTACTTCTACGCCCGTCGGCACTCCATTGAATACGATCCTTCCTACTTTGTCTTTTACAGTATCTACCAGGTCAGAATTGGCTTTCAAATCAGCTTCTGTCCCCAAAAAAGTTGCGGTCAATTGACCTTTTAAATTTTGAGCCAAATTGGTCATCTCAGACTTGTCCTTACATATGACCATCATTGTAAATGGTCCAAATACCTCTTCATGCAGTTTAGGATTTTCTAAAAACTGGTCATAAGATATTTTTACGATTGTCGGAGGTGCGGCCAATGTACCCGCGGTATGATCATTGGTATGAATCGGCATTACTCCTTCAGCTTTCAACGCGGTAGCTCTCTTGTCAAAGTAACTTCTGTGTATTCCTGCATTAAGCATCGTAAATGAATTCAAATTCTCAAATGCTCTTTCCAGATTGGTTGTAAATACTTCCAGGTTTTCGTCATCCTGAACAAAAAGTAATCCTGGATTTGTACAAAATTGACCTACACCCATATTTACGGATCCCGCGATTTGTGTAGGAAGCGTGTCTATCTCAGAATTCAATTTCTCAGGAAGTATAAATACTGGATTGGTGCTTCCCATCTCGGCGTATACTGGAATAGGAAACTCTCTCTTGGCTGACAAATCCATCAATGCCTTACCTCCTCCTTCAGAACCGGTAAACCCTACAGCTGTAATACTTGGATGCTGTACGAGAGCGGCGCCAATACTATGGCCGTTGTCATACAAAGTAGAATATATTCCTGCTGGCAAATCACATTTTTGGAGAGCCCTGGCGATTGCTTCTGAAACCAAGGCATTCGTACCTGGATGAGAAGGGTGCGCCTTGACTATCACTGGACATCCTGCAGCCAGGGCAGATGCAGTATCTCCTCCAGCAGTTGAAAATGCCAATGGGAAATTACTCGCCCCGAATATTACAACAGGACCCAGAGGCTGAAGCATATTTCTAATATCTACCCTTGGCATAGGCTTTCTATCTGGTAGCGCTTCATCAATTTTTGCTTCTATCCAAGATCCTTCTTCTACCAGGTCAGCAAACATTCGCAATTGTCCACATGTTCTTCCTCTTTCACCTTTGAATCTTCCTTCTGGTAGACCACTTTCCTGAACGGCCCTTTGTAGAAGAGGATCGCCAATAGCTTCGATTTCAGCGGCTATTGCTCTTAGAAATTCTGCCTTTTTCTTTCCAGATGTATTTTTATAAATACTGAATGCATCCACAGAGGCTTGGACAGCTTGCTCAACATTATCCAAAGTTGCAATTTCAAAATCGCCTTCTACAGATGATTGAGTTGCTGGATTTTGCGCACTAAATGTTTTGCCGCTACCAGATACTTCTTTGCCAGCAATAATATTTGATGTCTTCATTTTCTTTTGGTTGAATCTATTGAAAAATTTAGATCTGAATTACAAGTTTTTGTAATCTGGCAAAGTTGGTCTATTGGCAAGCCCATGCTCTAGAATGCCAATCACTCTCTTTCTTTCTTCTCCTACCAATATATGTCTCGGTGCTCGTACATGTTCTGTACCTATCCCCGTCATTACTTCTGCCAACTTGATGTTTTGCACCAATTGTGGATTAATATCTAATTCCAGGATTGGTAAAAACCATCGATAGATTTCTCTTGCTTCTTCGATTCTACCAGCCTTGACCAGTTTGTAAATAGCTACTGTCTCTGCTGGGAATGCGTCTACAAGTCCAGCTACCCAGCCATCAGCACCCATTACCAATTCTTCCATTGCGATGGTATCAACGCCACAAAGCACTCGATATCTGTCTCCATATTTGGTTTTCATACGCGTGACATTTGAGATGTCTCTGGTACTTTCTTTTACTGCATTGATATTTTCATAAGGTAGTAATTGATCGAAAATATTCATGGTGATCTCTACCTTATAGTCTACAGGATTATTGTACAATAATATGGGTAGAGCAGTACTTTGGGCAACAGCAATAAAGAAATCTGCTACTTCTTGCTCTGTAGGCTTGTACATCATGGGTGGTAAAAGCATAATGCCATGTGCACCATTCTCTTCTGCTCTTTTGACCAACTCTATTGCAGATCGTGTCGAACCTTCAGCAATATTGACAATAATGTCGACTTTATCACCAACACTTTCCAATGCGGCTTTACAAAGCTCTATTCGCTCGTCATGTGTAATTGTAGAACTCTCTCCAAGAGATCCACCTATTATTATTCCATCCACTCCAGCTTCAACCTGGGCTTCAAGATTGCGCACAAAATTTGGGACATCCAAGTCTCCATTTTCATGAAATTTGGTGGTGACTGCTGGATATACACCAATCCAATTTACTTTTCTCATACGTATTGATTAGGATTTTATAAATATAAAGGGGCGAATATATGTAGAAGGATAGAAATATTTTATTCTTTTTCGAAATGGTTTTTTCTTCATTTGCACTGCTTATATAAATGTAATTTATTTTAAGAATTTATCTTAGTATTTTGAGGTGTACAGAGGAACAAATTGTAGATTGCCATTTTATTTTTATTCTAAGATTTACCTAATCAAAAAACCATGAAGAGACTTTCGATTCTATCATTAATGCTATGTTTTCCTTTCATTTGCTTTTCTCAAACAGTCATTGTAGACAAAGAAATCCAAATAGGCCAATCTGCGAATCCAAGTCAGGCAGGTGCCATTCGATTCAATGGAACTGACTTCGAAGGATTTGACGGCTCGGAATGGCATTCTTTCACTAAATCAAATTTTGCAAGTTCATCTATTTGGGGGCAGCCCATACTCTGCAGCCTTGAGGATGACAAGTTGACTGCCACGAATCAGAATTCGAGTGATTATTTTGGATACTCGGTTTCCGTCTCTGGGAATACCGCCGTAATCGGGACTTACCTCGATGATGATGCAGGTACCGATGCGGGTTGCGCCTATATATTCAATAAAGTAGGTGGAGAATGGACCGAAATTGCAAAGCTGACAGCTTCGGATGCTGTGAATAATCATTGGTTTGGTTATTCTGTTGCCATTTCGGGAGATGTTGTTGTAGTAGGTGCTTATCGTGACAATGGAGATCAGGGAGCGGCATACGTATTCGAGCAACCTATGTCAGGTTGGGTGGATATGACAGAAACAGGGAAGCTTACAGCATCAGATGGTGCAGGCTCAGATAAATTTGGACTTAGTGTTGCTATTGCCAATGATGATATAGTAATTGGTTCGCCAGAGGATGATGACAATGGTGTTAATTCAGGGTCTGTTTATGTATTCGAAGAACCAATGACGGGTTGGACAAGTATGACGGAAACTGTCAAATTGATATCCAGTGATGGCAACGGAAGTGATTTGTTCGGGTTTTCAGTTTTTATTTATGATAATACTATTGTAGTTGGAGCCCATCTTCAAGACGAATTGGGAACAGATGCTGGTGCGGCTTATATTTTTGAACAACCAGTTGGTGGCTGGGTTGCTTCGACAGAAGATGCAAAATTGACTGCTTCTGATGCAACTGGGGGTGATTGGTTTGGGTATTCAGTAGCTATATCAGGTGATGATGTAATAGTAGGGGCATCCAGAGAAAATTCAAATACTGGTTCTGCATATATTTTCCAAAAACCGTCTGGAAATTGGGTGTCGACTTCTTCATCCACTAAGGTAGACGCAGAAACGAGTACAGGAACCGATAGATTTGGATATAGTGTTGCTATTTCGGATGGTGTGGCTGTGGTAGGTGTACCATATGCTGATCATTCAAGCATGGATCAAGGGTCTGCAGTTATTTTTCGGAAAGTCGATGGTACCTGGAAGCATAGTCTGGGGACATTTGTTTTAAAAGCTAGTGATGGTACTACCGATGATCGATCGGGATGGTCAGTGTCTATTTCAGGAAATACAATCTTTTCAGGAGCATTCTCATCAACAGGATTTGATCATGGTGCGGTGTATGTGTATACGCGTAAGTAAGTTTTCGAGAGTGGGTAAGTATACTAAACTTCAAAAGTTTAGTATACTTATTCGGAGTCTTAAAACTTTCTGAAGAATCGACTCATATTTGTGCGTATAGAAAGATGATTCGCAGTACCCGCCAAATGGAAATATCCCAAGCCATAATCGATATTTATTCCTTTTATGCGAAGACCGAATCCTGCTGAAAACCCTGCCAAGCTTCGAAAGTTGGAAAGAGAAAGTTCTTTCCTTCTTAGGTGATTGTATCCGACTCTTAATTTTAGCCCTTGTGTTTTTCCCAAAAGAAATTCTCCATTAAAAATAAAATGTCTGAAGAAATTGTCGAGGCCATTATTAAATTCGGAGGTCTCTGGTGCGGGCTCTCCAAATAGTGTTTCTGATTCTATGGCATTTGGATCATCATATCTGATACCCCATTTCTGTAATTGATGGGCTATGATGGTAAATCTAAAAGGAAGGTGTTGTAATTTTTGAGATACACCGATTTGTATATCCAGAGGTAGAGAAGCTCTTTCATTGCCATAAGAAGAAAGTTCTGTTCCAATATTTTTAGCTACGAAGGCGAGTGAAAAATTGGACCCTGGCTTTGTATACAGAAGGCCTATATCGGCTCCTATACCTGTCGAACTATATGTTTCCAAGCTTCCGAAAACACCTTTTAGATTTGCTCCAACTGTGATGCGTTCATTCAATCTCTTGCTCGCTCCAATCATTAACGCTGTCTCACCTCCTTTAAAAGTACCTTGATCATTACCCAATTCATCGGCAGCTGTGAATTCGCCAAAACTGACATAGCTTATTCCAATATGCGCATTGATACCCAATTTGTCAATATTCCTTGCATAACCCAAGTAACCATTACTTCCATCTGCAAAGGCAAAATTATGGTTGATGGTAATTTGATTGTGAGAGGTGTCACTCAACAAGGCAGGATTTGATGCTGCCAGTGATATATCTGTATCTGCAATTGTTATCAAGCTTCCGCCAAGAGCAGTAAGTCTGGCGGATTGTGGATTGCCTAGAAATTCATAGGTATATCTCCCACCTATTTGCCCTGTCAGGCTTATTGAATTCAATAACAAAAAAGTAAAAATGAGGGATTGTAGTAATTTATGCATTCTCGATTTCCTTGTTCTATTTAATTGCAGTGTAATAATAATTCAATCTGCTATATATTGATAATCTTTATACTTTTTATCTGTAGCTCAATACGAAACAATAAATTGTCTTGACAGCTACTGAAAACTACAATTAACAATCCCTCATTTATAGACAATTTTTTAATAGTCTATTTATCAGTTTGGGTATCCAGTATTATTAGTTTTCAAATTTTATGAATCCGCATTTTTGAGATGAGAGCCATCATTTGTCCATGTCGTGGTGCATATAGCTCTCTCATCACACATCATTTTACGAATTAATTCTCCTCCTTCATTGTATTCTTTTAAAAGCCCAAATTCATTGTCTCCATTTCGGTAAGTGCCTTCCCATCTTATTTTTCCATTTTCATGAAACTCCTTGAACGGGCCATCTTCAACATTATCTGCAAATAACACTTCTTCTTTTATTTTACCAGAAGGATAAAAGACATTCACTGTCCCTTCAAGCACATTGTCTGTATATGTACCCAATATTCTAATTTTCCCATTGGGATGAAACTCCTTAAATGGACCATTCAAGACATCATTCTTATACATTTCACTGATTTCTTTATCTCCCTTGTCTGTATAAATAACTCTCTCCCCATCCAGTTTCCCTTGCACGTAATTAGCCTCTTCTAATAATACTCCCCCCTTAGAATATTTTTTGTAAAAGCCATGTTTTAATGAATCCCCGGTGTACTGATATTCTTCCAGTTTTTCACCTGTTTCATAATTAGATACTATGATTTTTTCTCCACAACTGGATAAAACCATAATGATCAATAAAAATACTCCCCAAGTACTTATTGATTTTTTCATAGATAATTTTTTAGATTTAAATAATTCATTTTGTTAAATAATTGAAACGTGATATATCTAATCTAAATTGTAGTTTTATTCTTAAATCACCACAAAGATATTAGTTTTAGGAAGTTCTGAGAAGCTTCATTTTTTTACATTATCAAATCATATTATCTATTTTAAGTGGAATCGATATGCAATTAATAGAATTTAGAGATAAAGGACTTTATGTACCTGTCGCTGATGTATACATTGATCCTTGGAAACCAGTAGACAAGGCATTAATTACCCACGGGCATTCTGATCACGCCAGATATGGTTCGAAATCCTATATCACCACACACTCTGCATTGCCTGTGATCAAGCATAGATTGGGCAGTCATATCAATGCCCGTGGAGTAGAATTTGGTGAAGAAATAAGTGTAAATGGCGTAAAGTTTAGTTTTCATCCGGCTGGCCATATTATTGGGTCCGCTCAAATAAGAGTGGAGTACAAAGGTGAAATTTGGGTGGCATCAGGTGATTATAAGGTAGAACCAGATGGAGTGTCTGAAGCTTTTGAATCAGTAAAATGTCATGCTTATATCACAGAGTCAACCTTTGGCTTGCCTGTCTTCAAGTGGAAGACCCAAGATGTGGTTATGGATGAAATAAATGCCTGGTGGCAAAGCAATAAAGAAGAGGGAAAGGTGAGCATCTTGGCCGCCTATTCACTCGGTAAGGCTCAACGAATCATTAATAATGTAGACCATTCCATCGGTAAAATATTTACACATGGAGCTGTAGAAAATGTGAATGAAGTCATTCGGAGACAAGGCATTGACTTAAAGGAGACCACGAGGGTAGTGCAGGGTCAAAAACCTTCATTGTATGATGGAGGATTGGTGATAGCTCCACCTACTGCGGTCGATTCGGCGTGGTCTGAAAAATTCAGAGATTTTTCATCGGGTGTGGCTTCAGGCTGGGTGGCGACTCGGGGAACAAGGAAGTGGAGAGTGGCAGATCGCGGATTTGTGCTGAGTGATCATGCGGATTGGAATGGTTTATTGACGGCTATCAAGGCATCTGAGGCCGAAAAGGTATATGTCACTCATGGATATACGGATTTATTTTCCAGATACCTTAAGAGTATAGGATATTATTCAGCGGTTGTGGATACAGAGTATACAGGAGAAGAGCCAGCTTTGGTGGGTGATGATAAACAGGTTGCCGAATGAGAAAATTTGCTCAATTGTATCGGGCATTGGATCAAACCACAAAGACCAATTTTAAGGTAAAGGCCCTCGTTGATTATTTTGGAGGTGCAGATGATGCAGATAAAGTATGGGCAATATCATTGCTATTACAAAAAAGACCTCAGAGAATTGTTACTACCTCTAATCTAAAAATGTGGCATGAAGAAGGTTCGGATATTCCGCATTGGCTTTTTGAAGGCTGTTACAAACTGGTGGGTGATATCTCAGAAACAATTGCGCTCATCCTCCCTAATCCAAGTTCAGCTTCGGATCGATCGCTTTCTGAATGGATAAAAATAATTATGCAATTGAAAGGGAAGGAAGATGCCATCAAAAAAGAAATAATACTAGATGCTTGGAAGTCTTTGGATCAAGATGAGCGATTCTTGTTTAATAAACTGATTACAGGTGGCTTCAGAATTAGTGTGCCACAAAAAACTTTGATCAGTGCCTTGTCGACCTATGCAGGAATCGAGCAAAATGTCATTACACATAGACTCATGAGTAATTGGGATCCAGGTGAGGTTTCTTTTTATGATTTGGTGTTGAATACTCACCCTTCGGAAGATTTATCCCTTCCATATCCAATTTATTCAGCCCAATCATTAGATGTAGAAATTGCAGAATTGGGAGATCCGTCAGGATGGATTGCCGAGCGTAAATGGGATGGGATTAGAGGTCAGTTAATATTAAGAGGAAATGAGTATTATTTGTGGTCAAGTGATGAAGAATTAATAAGTAGTAAATTTCCTGAATTAGAAATATTAAAAGATAAAATCGATGAAGATATAGTGATTGAAGGAGAAATTCTGCCTTACAAAGAGGGAAAGGTATTGAGCCATAATTTACTTCAATCAAGATTGGGAAGAAAGAATATTACTAAAAAACAGTTGCTCGAAGCCCCGATTATTTTCATTGCTTCCGATTTAATAGAATATAAAGGAGAGGATATCAGAGATCAGTCTTTGTACGATAGAAGAAGGCTTTTAGAATCTGTAACAGGAGAGATTTCATCAGATTTATTACTTTTTTCAGACGAAGTCAAGTTTAATTCCTGGGAAGAACTGGCAATTGAAAGAGAGAATTCGAGAGCTTTTTATTCAGATGGTTTGTTCCTCAAAAAAAAGGAATCCAAATATAATCTGAAATGTGAAAAAGGCGATTGGTGGATTTGGAAAATGAAACCGTTTGCTGTCGATGCCGTATTGATTTATGTCCAAAGAGGCACTGGTCAAAAAGCTAAGACTTATACTGAATTTACATTTGCTGTGAAGAAGGGTGATGCTTTGATTCCTTTTACGAAGGCAAGTACTGGACTTTCAGCGGAGGAAATTGAAGAGATTGCACTTTTTGTGAAGAAGAATACATTAGAGCGTTTTGGACCTGTACGGAGTATTACACCAGAACTAGTATTTGAAATAGAATTTGAGGGAATAGCAAAATCAACAAGGCATAAATCTGGAATAGTATTAAGATTTCCTAGAATCAAAAAATGGAAAAAAGACAGCCAAAAAGAAGATATTAATACGCTTCAAGATTTGAATAAAATGCTGGATGACGGTGAAGGTATTTCACAAATCAAAATAGGGTAGTAGGAAATATCTTTCATTAATTGAGATTCATGTATATTACATTTCAACATTCTTAAAAAATGAAACAACAAACTTTTACTCAATACATATTTTCCATTTTTCTTATCCTGTTTGTATATGGAGATATCAATTCTCAACAATTGGATGCTTTTCAGTTTCGAAATCTCGGCCCTTATCGAGGAGGTAGAGTGACCGCAGTTGCTGGTATTGCAAGCCAACCTTCCGTATATTATATGGGAGCGACTGGAGGAGGTGTTTGGAAAACAGAAGATTTCGGTACTTCATGGAAAAATATTTCAGATGGATATTTCTCCACTCCTTCAATTGGGGCAATCTCAGTTGCTCAAAATGATCCTAATATTATATATGTCGGTACTGGTTCTGATGGATTGAGAAGTAATATAATCT
This sequence comes from Saprospiraceae bacterium, assembly GCA_965230575.1. Taxonomy (GTDB): domain Bacteria; phylum Bacteroidota; class Bacteroidia; order Chitinophagales; family Saprospiraceae; genus CAJXUU01. The sequence goes on along the minus strand of OZ246013.1, from coordinate 788,868 downwards.
CTGGGAAAGGCATGTACAAATCAATAGATGCTGGTAAAACATGGACGCATATTGGATTGGAAAAGGTTGGTCAGATCGGGGCCGTCAGGATTCATCCAGACAATCACAACATTGTATATGTAGCGGCAATTGGTCAGGCTTTCAATGAAAATGTAGATAGAGGAGTATATAAAACCACAGATGGAGGAAGATCTTGGAAAAAAGTATTGTACATCTCAGCTCATACAGGAATTTCGGATATTGAAATGATGCCTACAAATCCAAATATTCTCTATGCTGCAGCATGGAAGGCAGAAAGGAAACCGTGGACGATCATCAGTGGTGGAACATTAAAAGAGGGAGGAATCTATAAGTCTATTGATGCTGGAGTGACATGGGACAAAATCAATAATGGAATCCCACAAAAACTGATTGGTAAGATTGATCTTGCTGTAAGTCCTGCAGATTCCAGAGTTGTATATGCATTGATAGAAGCCCCCTTGAAGGAAGGAGGATTTTACAAGTCTGTAGATCAGGGTGAATCGTTTGTTCAGATTTCAGATCACAATGGCATTCGTAACAGGCCATTTTATTATACCAATATTCGAGTAGACCCTAAGGATATAAATGTAGTCTATTCCCTGGCTGGACCGTATCACAAATCTGTAGATGGGGGGAAGACCTGGAAAAGAAAATCGTCACCTCATGGAGACAATCATGACATGTGGATCAATCCCAATGATCCGAATCTATTCATACAATCCAATGATGGAGGAGCTAATGTGACACACAACGGAGGAGAGACCTGGTCTACCCAATTCAATCAACCAACGGGTGAAATATATCAGATAGCTGTCGACGATCAACATCCATATTGGGTGTATGGTGGTCAACAAGATAATTATTCTACCATTTCAGTCCCCGTATTGGCGCCTTACGGTATACAAGCTCCGGGAATCGGACATATAGTGAATACAGGTGGATGTGAGACAGGTCCAGCAATCCCCAAACCTGGAAATCCCAATATTGTGTACTCGAATTGTAAGGGAAGATTTGGTGTCTATGATAAAACCACTGGGACTGAGCAATCGTACTATGTAGGAGCATCGAATATGTATGGTCACAACCCTAAAGATTTGAAATACCGATTCCAAAGGGTATCGCCTATTCATGTTTCGCCGCATGATGCTGAAGTGATTTACCATTGCTCCCAGTTTGTTCACAGGACCACTGATGAAGGAAAGACCTGGACTACAATATCACCAGATCTTACCGCTTTCGAGGCAGATAAGCAGGTTATTTCTGGTAGTCCAATAACTCGTGATATCACTGGAGAAGAATTTTATAGCACTATATACTCTATCCAGGAATCTCCTCTAAAAAAAGGCTTGATCTGGGTGGGCGCCAATGACGGGCCAATACATGTGACTCAAGATGGTGGAGCCAACTGGACTGATGTGACACCTCGAGGACTGCCAAAAGGAGGTAGAGTAGATGCCATCGAACCATCAATACATAACCCAGCGAAAGCATATGCATCAATATTGAGGTATCAATTGGGTGATTGGAAGCCTTACATTTACAGGACTAAGGATTATGGTAAGAGCTGGAAACTTATTGCCAATGGTATTCCAACTGACTATTCATGCCGAGTAGTGAGAGAAGATCCTACGATAGAGGGCCACTTATTTGCTGGAACAGAATATGGATTGTTTGTATCTATGGATGATGGTGAGAATTGGAAGGCATTTCAGCAAAACTTGCCAGTGACACCGATAACCGACATGAAAATACATCGTGGAGATTTGGTATTATCCACAATGGGCCGTTCATTTTGGATATTGGACAATATATCCACGCTTTCTCAAATGAAGTCCTTAACATTAGACAAAACAAGACTCTATCAGCCCAAGTCAACTTATCGATACAAATATCCATCAGGTGCCCGTGCAAGTAAAATGCCTGTGTACCCAAGGCCTGCTGTCATTATCGATTATTCCATATCAGATTCGGTATATTCACCCATCCAATTGGAAATAATCAATGCAAATAATGAAGTGATCAATACACTCTTCAGTACTGATTCATTGGCTAAAATACCAGATCAAGTCATTGAGAATATGTCGACCAATCAAGTAGAATATATTGTTGATAATAGCTTGTCTGCCCAGATTGGGTTGAATCGATTCAAATGGGATATGCGAGAAAAGGGGGCTTGGCATAAAGATAAAAATCGGAAGTACAAGAATGGTCCATTTGCACCTCCTGGAGTTTATAATATTCGACTTACGATCAATGATGAAGTCTATGAGCAAAACTTTGAATTATTAATGGATCCAAGGATTGCAATGAATGTATCTTTGGATGACATCGATAAGCAAATCAGACTGCTCAGAGATATTAGAAACTTGCTCAGCGAAGCCAGAAAAAAGCTGGATAAACTGGAAAAGGAAAAGAAAAGACTGAAAAAGAAAACGGAAAAAACAGCGACAGATTTAGATCGACTAAAAGAAGTCAATTCATTGATCGCTCAATTAAAAACTAAAGAAGGGATCTATGAACTTCCGAGGTTGATTGCACAGATTTCTTATTTATATAATATGATTAGTGACACGGATCAATTGCCAGGCAAAGATGCATATGATAGATTTGAAGAATTAAAAGAAAGCTTTGACAACATGAAGGATTGAAATAAACCACCAGAAGGATTATTACGCCTGATTGCAAGGGAAAGATTAGCAAGCGAATGACAATAACTTATCCTGTGGTAATCTGTAACCCATCTTTCTTCAAAGCCATGTAGTTATAGGCATCGATTCCTTGTAACCCCCCAGTATGAACCCATAAATAAGATTTGGTCCTGTCGATTTTACTTTCTTCCATATTCTCGAAGAATCCACATATCAATTTTCCATTGTAAATAGGATCTATAGGAATCTTTGTCTTCTTCCGAAATTCATTCATAAAAGAAATCAGATTTCTGGGAGTTTTTCCATAGCCTCCGTAATGATAGTTCGAAAAAAACTTGAGTTGATGGGCTTTCTGAGGATCTACATTACTTAGGATTTCCGCCCGCAAATAATCGCTTTTCAAACTAGAAAACACCCATAATTCTTTTGAGGAGTCAAGCCCGTTTAAAATTCCCCTCGAAGTACCTCCTGTCCCTGCAGATACCATAATGATATCAAAATCGGTATTATTTATTTCTTCAGCCAATTCTTTAAGCCCTTCGTTGGCCAGTTCATTCGATCCGCCCTCTGGAATCAAAAAATAAGATTCTTGATTAGACAAGAACTCTTTTACAACTTCGCTTTTTTCTTTTTCACGATAACTTGTCCGATCAATAAATTTTAATTTCATACCACAAGATTGAGCAAATTGGAGGGTGGGGTTTTGAGCGTCATATTCCCCTCTAATTATTCCAATCGAAGATATATTGAAAGCTTTGCAAGCAGCAGCTGTTGCATAGATGTGATTTGAAAATGCTCCACCAAAAGTGATGATCTTGTCTATTCCATTGTCCTTGGCATATTTGAGGTTGTATTTTAATTTTCGCCACTTGTTGCCTGAAATTTCGGGATGGATGAGGTCTTCTCTTTTGACATGAAGGTGCACTTTATTTGTCAAGAGAGTTGGGTGACTTACTTTTTGGATTGGGCTGGGTATTGTTAAATTTAATGTTGACAAACTGTATTTTTAAATTTAAGGCTAGATGGGATGTTGACTTTTTACCGCAAAGTCGCTAAGGTCGCAAAGATAATCACAAAGTAGAGTGGCAATTCCCTTCGTGAATTCTTGGTGCTCATTGTGATAAAAAAATACTCGCACTAAATATTGGCAACCAATTCACTTGCTTGTTTGATTGCTCTTTTAGCATCAAGTTGGGCTGCGACATCCGCTCCTCCAATCAAATGAACAGTTAGGTCCGCAGCAATCAGGTCGTCATATAAATCTTTTAAAGGCTCTTGACCTGCGCAAATCACAACATTATCTACTGGCAAAATCTGAATTTCATCATTGATTGATATATGAAAACCCGCATCATCTACTTTTAAATATGTGACATTGGCAAGGTGTTTTACGCCTTTCATCATTAGGCTCGCTCTATGAATCCATCCTGTCGTCCGACCCAATCCCTTACCATGTTTGCCGCCTGATCTTTTTAGCAGATAGACTTCTCTGGGAGATGGGCTAGGCTGAGGACCAGCAGCCAAAGAACCACCTTTGGCATAGGTCATATCTACTCCCCATTCCTTCATATATGCTTCGATATCCAGGCTTGGAGAATCATGATCTGGATTGTGAGTAAGGTATTCGGCCGTATCATATCCGATGCCACCAGCACCTACAATAGCCACGCTTTTTCCTACTGTTTTTTTATTGTACAATACATCCACATAACTCAATACTTTTGGATGATCAGCTCCTTCAAAATCTACTTTTCTTGGCGATACTCCGGTAGCCAAAATGATCTCATCGAATGATCCTTGAACCAAGTCATCTGCAGAAACCCTTTTATTGAGATGCAATTCGACGCCATGTTTTTTGATCATTGTGTCATAGTATCTGATGGTATGGGCATATTCTTCTTTGCCAGGAATGATTTTGGCCATATTGAATTGACCTCCAATTTCAGAACTTGCCTCGTAAAGCGTCACTGCATGACCACGCTCAGCGGCAATAGTAGCGGCAGCAAGTCCTGCAGGACCTGCTCCTACGACAGCAATCTTCTTGGTTGATTCTGTAGGGTTGTAATTTAGCAAGGTCTCATGGCACGCCCTTGGATTGACAATACAAGAACTCAGCATCATATTAAAGGTATGATCCAGACAGGCTTGATTGCAAGCTATGCATGTATTGATCTCATCTGCTCGGCTTTCCATTGCTTTGAGTACCAGGTCTGAGTCTGCCAGAAAAGGTCTTGCCATTGATACCATATCCGCACATCCATCTTGCAAGATTTGTTCTGCGATATCAGGCATGTTTATTCTGTTGGTTGTGATGAGAGGAATTTTTACTTCACCCATCAATCGTTTAGTGACCCAGGCAAATCCTCCTTTCGGCACCACGGTACCAATCGTAGGAATTCGAGCTTCATGCCATCCAATTCCAGTATTGATAATGGTCGCTCCCGCATTTTCTATGGCTTTAGCCAGTTGTACAACTTCTTCCCAGGTACTTCCTCCTTCCACAAGATCCAGCATCGAAAGTCTGAAAATGATTATGAAATTCTCACCAACTGCTTCTCTTGTTTTTTTGACAATTTCAATGGGCAGTTTGATCCTATTTTCATAGGATCCGCCCCATTCATCTTCTCGATGATTTGTTTTTTTGACGATGAATTCGTTGATAAAATATCCCTCCGAACCCATTACTTCCACTCCATCATAGCCTGCAGACTGTGCTAGTAAAGCACAATTTTTATAATCGGTTATAGTCTGCCATACCTCTTCAGATTCTAGTGCCCTGGGTTTGAATGGTGTGATTGGAGATTGAATGGCAGAAGGCGCTACTCCTTTTGGGTGGTAGGCATATCTGCCAGAATGTAGGATTTGCATACATATCTTACCTCCTTCTTTGTGCACTGCGGTTGTGATTTTTTTGTGCTGTTCTGCTTCTTCGGGTGTAGTCAATTTAGCGGCACCCATGCCAACAGATCCTTCCAGATTTGGTGCTATCCCACCAGTGACGATAAGTCCTACTTGACCTCTTGCACGTTCTGCATAATAGACCGCAGCTCTATCAAATCCACCTGGAATTTCTTCTAAATTGGTATGCATTGAGCCCATAAGAACTCTATTTTTCAAAGTAGTAAATCCCAAATCAAGAGGGGAAAGCATTTTGTCGTACATATTATTTTTTTAACTCAGAGTAAAGTTAGAAATATTTACTTAACAGGCAGATGGTTGAAAATCGAAAATTGGAAGAAAAAGTGAAGAATTTAAGGAGTTAAATGCGAACGTCTGGCTTCAGTTGTGCGGAGAAGTGAAGCAAAGCATGGTCAATGAAAAAGAGATAGAACCTTTTAATTTTCATTTCTGAAATTCAAAAGACCCCAAATCAGGCATATTATCACGACTATTATCCAAAATATCTTCCAATATAAAAGCATTGAACAATCCTTTATCAATTGCTATTGACATGGTGTCCAAACTGAAATCATTGTTGTCAATATCGAGGAAAAGCGTGTCATTAGAAGAGAGACTAAGGCAGTTTTCACAATTGTCGAAGAAATTTGGATATTGATCGGGTTCTAGTATTTCATCGACAGTAACGGCACAGTTTTTAAAATTGTAATTGAATAAGTCTGGTTCATCACCATCGGTCCAATCGATTGGGAAAATCTCATCCGTTTCATTTCCTGCAAAAATGCAATTTGTAAATGAAGTATTTAATTGATTGACAAATACAATCTCTTGACAAAGCGGCGGATCTGTACATCTGAAATTATCAAATCTTACAGCAGCACTTTGGTTGCCATAACTTGCAAAGGTGCAATGATTAAAATTATAATTGCCGCCATATGTTAAGAGTGCACAATTTTGTCCATTATTAAAGACGAGGGTGTTTGTGGCATCTATATCCGCTCGAACACCAATGATCCCAGCGGAAGTAGTATTTTGAATAATACAGGATTCTAGCGTCAGTTGAGCGGCACTATCCGCCCGCATTCCAACAACAGAATTTTTAAGATTTACATGTTCTAATCTATTCCCAACACTTCCTGATGTGAATCTTATGCCAACCCATTGCCCGGCTACATCATCGAATGATTGTTCTAATCTATCGCCTTGAAATGTGACAGGATCCATAGCGGTACCATTTGCCGTTATTTTTCCACTCTCCAAGACAATTAAAAACCCATCATTGTAGATCAGGCTATCTTGTCTGACCAAACCTCCGTGTACATAAATGTCTGTTCCTGCGGGCAATATCAATTCACAACTATCGATGAATAAGACTCCATAGATGACATACGGTTTGGGGTCGTCCCATGTTTCTGTTTGTAAATCACAGGATAGAAGGCTCAGGATTCCTTTCCGTTTTGTACCAGGTACATAGTTGGCATTTTGCCCCCAGGCTTCTAACAAGAGGTCTTTTTCGGCACCATTTGATCCTACAGACAATATTTCTTCAAAGATAAATGGACTAATACTTACTGGTTGGTCTGGATCGACCGTCACATCAACAAACACATAGATGCTATCATTCCCTTTGAGATACACGTCATTGACTTCATGCCCTGCTATACCATCAACATTCAATCTAAATTTCGAATTCTGACCATTCAAGAGCTTCACATCAATTTCAATATCCTCACTTTCATTGTTGTAAATCTTAAAAGACCTTGTGGCAGAACCGACAGTCGTAAATACCGTATCGAAGGTCAAAGTATCCAGAGAGATGCTGATAGCTGGATTCGTTCCTTCAAAGGTGTTGTCTTTCTGACATGCATTAAATATAATTGCAAGGAAGAGAATAAGAAGAAAGAAAATATTCCGATTTGGCATCCGTATGTGTTAGTTCAGATTTTTAAACGTGCAAATCTAAGTTAAAAGTGCGAACAAGTAAATTGAAAATGAAAAATTGATATTAAGAATAAGTTTGAATTTTCTTTTTAAATCATTTCATCAAACGAAAGAATAGTAGAAAATCCTTTGTCTGCAAAATACGCTTTGGTCTCAGCGGCAGATTTATTTGACGTGGCCATGGCAAAATCTCCACCCCACGCACCTAGGGATTTCACAGCTCCCCAGTAATCTGAAAAATGCAAGTCCTTTACTTTTTCAAATCCTGTGTGTTTGGCAATTGTATCTTCATGTTTTACCATCAATCCAGCAAAAGTCTTAAGATCCTTTGCTTCAGACATGTCATCTGTGATCGATGAAATGGTTTTGACCAAGGTCTTGCGATCTTTTACAGCTTTCAGATAGGCCTTTATGCCAAGCTTGGTGTCTTGCTTTTGATTGAGATGAACGAAATACAGATTTTTCTTAAACGATGGATTAAATTCTAGTGGAGTATAACTTACTTCATCATCATTGGCAAAATATATAATTGGTTGACCTGCACCAGAACATGCTACATCGTAACCTGAGCCATTGTCCACTTTGAAATAAAGCATCAATGAATTAATGTCTGCCCAGGAACCAATCAATGAAAACAAGGTAGAACTAGAGCCCAATCCCCAATCCAATGGAAATTCTAGTTGGGTTTCCACTTTAAAACCATTCCATTTTGATAGAAATTCTGAATTGAGCCGAACGGCATTCTTTAATATTTTCTGAAGCTTATCACTTACATTTTGGTCTGTGGTATTGATAGCAGAGAAGTCGTAAAGTGATATGTGACTACTGAACCAAGACTCTCCATCCTTGTCAATACATTCCCATATCAAATCCGAGCCTCGAGAACTTTTAACAATCATCTTTTGCCCAAATTTAGTGGGCAAAGCAAAAGCATGCGCTCCATCAAGGACAGCATACTCGCCTGAGATTAATAATTTGCCGTTAGCGTAAAATTCCTTTTTGATATGTCGGAGGGTTTAGCTTTTTCGTTCAGTTTCCAATTGCGAAAGTAAAAACAATAAAAGACATATAGTACTAATTCCTATATAAATAAATTTAATATGTTGAATTTATTTAAGAGACCTCATCTATTTATTGTCAATTGCCATTTTAAACAATATATTTTTCTAAAAAATCTTGAAAAATTTGGGCGAAACTCTATTTGTAATTTAATCTACAAGATAACAAATAACATATTATTTACGCTTTCAGTTAATTAAAGACTGCCAATTTTATGATGATGACAAAAGGTTTAATATCATGAAAATGAAGTGTTTATGTTTATTTTATAAAAATGGAATCATCAATTTATGTTTAAATTCACAGTAGAATTACGCGAACTTTAAGTATTTCTACGCATGAATAAATTGGATATTCTTAGAATTGAGTTTAATTTGATTAGAATGATGTTCTGGGATGTGAATTAATTTTTTTTAATTAAAACTAATTCTTTCCGAAAGTTAGACACTTTCAATCGGGACACTATATTTGCATCATGGAGCAAAAGACGATAATAATCGGTAGTAGAGGAAGTGATCTTGCATTGTGGCAAGCCCATTACTTACAGGATCAATTGAAAGAAATTGGACACGAAAGCGAAATCAAAATAATCAAAACCAAAGGTGATGCTATCCAACATTTGAGTTTTGATAAGATCGAAGGAAAGGGATTTTTTACAAAAGAAATTGAGGATCAGTTATTGGATGGAAGTGTGGATGTCGCCGTTCATTCAATGAAGGACCTTCCGACTACGAGCCCAGATGGACTTAGGATTGCCGCCACATCTTACAGAGAAAATCCATCGGATACAATACTGATACGGAATGAATTTTTTGATCCGAATGCGATTTTGAGAGTGAAAGATGGAACTATTGTAGGTACTTCGTCAGCAAGAAGAAAGGCACAATTGATAGATTTGAATCCAAATATTAAGACTGAAGATATCAGGGGAAATGTGCCTACAAGGATCCAAAAATTAAGAGATGGCAACTTCGGGGCAATAGTTTTGGCGACTGCTGGTCTGAATCGACTAGAATTGGATGTGTCGGATTTAAATGTTGTCGCATTGCATCCTCGAGAATTCGTCCCCGCTCCAGCACAAGGAGTCCTGGCCTATCAGACGAGAAGTGAGGATATGGCTATGAGAAAAATAATTACTCAAATCGGAGATAGGAATGTGGCCCTATGTACAAATATCGAGCGTAAGGTGTTGCAAATGATGGACGGTGGATGTCACTTGCCACTTGGTGTATATTGCGAACAAGATCAAATGGGGAATTATCACACTTGGGCAGCAATGGCCAATGGAGTGAACCTTCCAGTAAAAAGATGCAAAATATCCCAAAGCACTTCCGCAGGTCTGGCAGAAGAAATCTATAATAATCTACAATCCCAATTCAAGTAAATTAGAGGTAAAAATTAAGGTATGAAGTATTTAATATTTGACGCATCTCCAATTGGAAAACCCAAAGATTATAAGGCGCCTTTTACCGATACATTCAGTTGGCCGAGGCTGATCCATCTTTCATGGATTACCTTGAATGACGAGCTGAAGCCAATCTCGGATTATGATTGTGTCGTGAAGCCAGAGGGATTTGCCATCGACCACCATATCGAAAAATATGCAAAATTGGATGATGAAGAAATCAAGCAAAAAGGTGAGAAATTAGAGGATATCTTCAATCAATTTACCAAGAGTGTTGAAGAAGCTGACTACCTCATCGCGCACAACATGAATATGAATGAAAATGTGGTGGCTGCAGAATACATGAGAAAGGGAATGCATCCACCATTATTTACAAAAGATAGAATCTGTTTGATGCAAGAAGCAACCTGGTATTGTAAATTGCCCGCAAAAGGCGGTGGGTACAAGTGGCCTTCCCTACAAGAATTATATACCATCCTGTTCAATCAAAGATATTCTCCATCCAATAATGCCCGAGCAGATGTAATCGCCGCAGCTCGAAGTTTCATAATGCTAATGAAAAGAGGCGAACTGGAAGACTGCTTCGACGATGAATAAAAACGCAGTTCACATAAAACGAAAACTGTTGAATAGATTCTAATTTGAAAAACGTTTGCCACCCACCACTTTCGTGTTCCTTCCCTTATCAGTTATCGCTGCTACATCTTCGATGATTGGTCAGTCCTCTCCGTGAAACTCCGTGCCTTCCTCTGTGACCCTCTGTGAAACAAAAGCCCAAGACCCCGCACCATCCCAAAAGCTCGTACCCAGCCACCACAAAAGCCTATTCAATCTACCTCCCACGCACATTTTCTAATCTATTTCGACGACGAATAAAAACGCAGTCCACAAAGAGCGAAAACTGTTGAATAGATTCTAATTTGAAAAACGTTTGCCACCCACCACTTTCGTGTTCCTTCCCCTATCAGCTACCGCTGCTATATCTTCGATGATCGGTCAGTCCTCTCCGTGAAACTCCGTGCCTTCCTCCGTGACCCTCTGTGAAACAAAAGCCCAAGACCCCGCAACATCCCAAAGCTCGCACCCAGCCATCACCTAAGCCTATTCAATCTACCTCCTCCTCATTATCATCAACCCATCCCTCAAAGGCAATAACAACGTAGAAACACGCTCATCATCCTTCATTTTCTGATTAAAGGCCCGAAGAGATTCCGAAGTCGCATCTTTACTCCCATCGATGACCTTCCCATCCCAAAGCACATTGTCGGCCAGAATAATCCCTCTCTCATTCACTTTGTCAATAATCAAATCAAAATACAATGAATAGTCTTTTTTCTTGGCATCGATAAAAACCAAGTCATATTTTCCACCCAACTCAGGAATTATCTCCTTAGCGTTGCCAATGAGTGAAGTCACCTTATCTCTAATTCCAGCTAGTTTGAAATATTTGTCGGAAATGTAATTTAGTTCTGGATTCACTTCTATCGTTGTGACGTGGCCGTCATCTGCCAATCCTTCCGCCAGACATATGGTAGCATATCCAGTGAAAGTGCCAATTTCCAGTATTGATTTTGGCTGTAAGAGATGGCTTAAAAGGCTTAAAAATCTACCTTGCACAGGTCCAGATGCCATGCGGGGTGCCATAGTCTTGAGATAAGTCTCTCGATACAGATTGTATAAGACCTCACCTTGTGCATCTGATGCATTTTCGCAATAAGAATATATGGCTCTTATGGTATTTTCGTCGATCATGAAGTCGTACTAAATCTCTTTTTCAAATAGGGATATGATAATACTATTGCAATAATAATGCCTCCTCCAATGTAAAATTTGGTGGTGAGTTGCTCGTATTCTTTCAAAATTGCTGCTGCGAGTAATATGCCATAAAGCGGCTCCAAGTTTATGACAAGATTGGTAGCGAAGGCTGTCAAGTGCTTCAAGGCTCGCAATGACAGAATAAATGCGAGAGTGGTGCACAATAGAGAAAGAATAATAATATACATCCAATCTTCCCACCTTACTGGCATGAAATTACTTAAATCTATATATGATTGCCCAATCAAAAATATCAGTGAGATAAAAATCCAGGCACTACCCAATTCGACAAAAGTAATGATATATGGGTTGCTGTCATCTACATATTTTTTATTTAATGTGCCAAAGAGTGCGGCGAAAAATGCGGCTGCAAATCCAACGAGCAAACCTGTTTTCATTGATAAATCTATGCCTTGAATTACGAAGACCATACCTGGAATAATTAGAAGCCCTAGAATGATTTCCAATAAGATAATTTTCCGTTTCATAATCCACGGCTCCAGGAGTGAGGTGAATACAGAGGTGGTAGCCATCGCAATCAAGGTTACTGAGGCATTGGCTAATTTTACAGCTCCATAAAAACAAATCCAATGAATAGCCACCAGACAACCAATGCCAATCAGTGGAAAAGCGGTGGATTTTTTTAGAGACAATAAGTCCTTTCCAAATCGAATAAAGAATAGCAGCGAAAAACTGGTAATCAATACCCTCCACCAAACAAGAATAACTGCTGGCAATTGGATCAAATCTCCTAATATTGCAGTAAGGCCATACAAGAAAACAGCAATGTGCAATTCAATATAAGACCTTTTTTCGTCCTGCATTTATAATGATATCGAGGGTTTGGATTAGGAATCTTTTGGAAACATCTCTCTTTCCACTATTTCGCAGATGGCATGTCCTAAAAGCATATGGCACTCTTGAATTCTAGGTGTATCATTGGATGGTATCTGGATAATTAGATTTGAAGCATCTTTTAATTTGCCACCCGATTCTCCTGTTAGTGAAATGGTTTTCATGCCTTTTTCATTTCCTGCATTTATGGCTTTCACCACATTCATCGAATTTCCAGAAGTAGAAAGACCGATGAGCACATCATTTGAATTCCCAATTGCAGTAATAAGTCTGGAATAAATTTCATCAAATGAATTGTCATTTGCCACAGCAGTCAAGTAGGAAGTGTTCACATGCAAGGCTTCTGCAAACAATGGCGGTCGATCATAATAATACCTTCCTGATAATTCAGCGGCTAAATGTTGGGCATCGGCAGCACTGCCACCATTTCCACAAAAAAGTACTTTTCCTCCATTTTTAAGACTCTCGATAATTGATTTTGCAATCTCTTCTACAGTTTGAATAATGCTTTCATCCTGCAAAACACGATATTTTAATTGGATAGAATCTTCAATATTTCTTTTTATGGTAGAATGTCCCTTCATTTAAGGTTTTTAAATTGTACATCAATAGTACGATTTTATCTGAATTTTGGTACTTAATTAAATATCTAAGTGCATTTGATTTAAAAATGGGAGTGAATTATCACTAAAAAGTATATTGCAATCCATTTTTGACTTGATAGTTGACTGTGGGTATGTCAAGTGGAGGGCGCGAATCATATAGAAAGTTGAATATAGTTGTAAATTTTAAATGATCTGTAATCCCGAAGTTGAGAAGCGTACTATTTGCCAATCGATAGTCTTTAAAATCTTCCAACTTTGGTTGGGCATAAGTGGTATTTCGAATAGATATCTTGTCAACGGGCACGAGGGTAAATGTGAAATAACTACTCAATCGATTGTCTTTGTTGATGATTTTAGGATCACTTAATTCTTCATATTCATTCATCACTGCCAATCCCCAATATATTTTGGCTGCTTCATGTGGAGATAATTTGAATCTTACTCCTACACCATTTAAAATCCGTTTTGTGATTTTGGTCACTGAATTATATTGAATCTGGGTAAAAAGTTCGGCTCGGATGACATCACTTAATTTTCTATTGTATCTAAAATGCCCATATCCACTATTGTTAAAACTTTCTCCACCAGCATTTACAATTTGAAAATTGCCAACTAACAAGTACAAATTCTTGTTGGTCTTCCATTGAATGTGCCCAGATACATCTGCAGCAACAAACGATTGGGTAAACTTGGATGCAGACAAAGAAACGCCCATTCTACCAGAAAATCCTGTTGTGTCGGTGGAAATTCTTTTGTTTTCCATATTTAAGATCTGAGCATTAGTATCTGAGATCAGGAAACCAAGAATTAGGGTAATAACGATGTACTTTTTCATGTCTTGAGGATTCAGGGTCGAATATCAAGGTAATCAATCGCAAGAAGTAGACCAAAGTCTCATACGTGAGGATGAAATTGGTATAATGACTTTTTACTTAACTATTTTCAAGTCATAATTTATTTTCATTTCTGAATGACAGCCTGTGCTTCAATCTCAATCATGAATTTTTCATTGGCAAGTCCTTTTACATTTATCCATGTACTTGCAGGAGGGCTGGATGTGCCAAAATTGTCTTTTAGGATTTGTGAGATTAAAGGGCCATTTTCTTTTTGATATTCTACGACATAAATTCTTAGCATCACAATATCCTCCAGACATCCACCAGCAGATTTTATGGCAATCTCAAGATTATCAATTGATTTTTGAGTTTGTACTGCAAGATCATTTTCACCAATAATATTCAAGTTTTCATCCCAGGAAACTTGACCAGAAATAAACACTATTTGGCCAGGAGGTGTGGATATGACTTGAGAAAAACCAAACTGTCTAGAATCAAATAATGTCCCAGGATTTATGGATTTTTTTTTCATTGAGGCTTAATTTTTTGTGGCAATATGATGTTTGAATATGTTTTTCCTCTCAAGATATAAAACGATTGCGTTGACGAATATAAATTAAAATAGGACCACACTTTGAAGAATGGCCCCTTGAAATATGATTTGTGTATTGAAATTGAAAATTTCAGGTTGATATTTAAAATTTTCCGTTCTCATTTTTCCAATCAGAACGAGGAGGAATGATTTCAATTATATCCCAATGTTCTACAATCTTTCCATTTTCCAATCGGAATAAGTCGTAGTACGCAACATGATCTCCTTTACCAAATTTCCCCTCGCTTACGGTTAACACAAAATTTCCTTCACCCAATACTTTATGCACTTTATCATATTGTAAAACCAATCCGTTTTCCGCAAAATACTGTAGAGCAGCACCCAGACCATCCAGACCATCAGCAATTCCAGAATTGTGTTGAAGATATTTTTCAGGATTTACATATTCTGTGATTTTATCAACTTTCCCGTTGAGTAATACATCAGTTACAAATGATTTTACCAATGTTTTATTGTCTTCTGTTTGCGCTAAATCAGTTAGATCTGTGCTTCCGTCAAATTGAGTTCTTCCACTTGGATTCGGAGGGGTTATGTCCGAAAGATTGTCCCAATGCTCTACAATTTTACCATCCTCAAATCTGAAAATATCGAAGGCTGCTTTGGGTCCGAAAAAATCATACTCCACATGCAGAAATACATAGTCTTTATCCTGAAATGCTCTTATGACCTTTGCTTTGAATCCGCCTTCTGGAGCATTGGCTACAACCTTACCAAACCCTTCGAGCCCATCTTCAACAGCCAGATTGTGTTGGGTGTAATTGTTTGGATTAATATAACTTATTGGTTTTTGTGCCCCAGTTTCGAGACTTTTAATTAATGCGATTGCTTTCTCTTTGTTTGTAATTTCCATTTTAACTTCTTTGTTTGATTTTGAAATTGAATTTTTATGTGCACTGCAGTTGAAAAATATAACTGAGAGCGCGAGTAAACTTAAAATTGCTGTACGTTTCACCTTTTATAAATTGATTAATAATTATAAGGCAAAGATGAGGCGGATTTCAACCTAAATGGATATAATAAAAAGTCTTAGGACTGTAAAAATGGGAAAGTTATCGAAAACTGGTTCTAAATTGTTCTGGTGTGAGGTTGGTTTGTCTTTTGAAGTATTTGTAGAAGTTGGTACTTTCTTCAAAGCCAGAGGTGAATGCAATTTCTTTGATAGAGAGTTCAGTGTTTATTAGTAGACGTTTTATTTGTTTGGTGCAAATTTCATCTATAAATTCTTTAGCAGACTTGTGTACGATAGATCTAGTAATGGTGTTGAGTGTTTTTGTGCTAATTCCCATTTTTGCAGCATATTCTTTTACTTTAGAATATTGAAAGGCATTCTTTTCTACCAAATCTTGGAAATTTATAAACTCGCTTAAATACTTTCGGTTATTAATAAGCTGATTTGAATTGGATTTTATTCGAGATAACTTGGCAATTAGAATGTGTAATTCACTTCGAATTATTTCCAGCGAATAGCCATCATTGATAGTGAGATATTCCTTTTTTATTCGACTTACTAAATCTGATACTTCTATATGCTCTTGTTTTGTTAACTGTATTTTTGGGATGCTCAAAACTTCATTGAATAATTGTAGGGATTTTAGCGCTTCCAATTTTTCAAGATAACTGATCATAAATTCATCAGTAAAGAGTAGAATTGATCCTTGAGCAGAGTGATTATTAATAAACTTATGAATTTGGTCCTTTCTTATAGTTAGTAGAGTACCTTCTTCATATGGATAATCCGTAAAGTCAATAGTATGTGCACCATTGCCTTTTTCAATCAAAATCATCATGTAAAATTCTACCAGATGATGTTGGAATGGAGAATGATTAAGTTCTTTTCGTTTAAATAATTCCTCTAATTCAATTATATCGAATTTTGCCCTGGGGTTTTGATGGTTAAAAAACTTAATATGGATTGGATCAATGCTCATTTTATCCCTAGAAGTACAACAATTATTGAAATTCTATAGAAAATACCAGTCATAAGAGAAATAAATAACATTATGGACCTTACTTGTCCATAATGAAGTAAGTTTATAAAAAGGAAGGCCAGACCTTAATATTAATCTACATCGCCAATTGCTTCCCTCTACTCTTTCTGATTTTTACCGCTACCACCTTATACTCTGGACATAAGGCCTCAGAGCAATGTTCATCAGAAGTAATATTGTTCACCATAATCTCTGGGAAATGGAAGGTTGTACTTAATACTCCAGGATTCACACCATCTGTTATAAAAGCCCTCACATCAACCTTGCCTCGCTCTGATTCAAGACATACATATTCATTGTCTTTGATGCCATGTGCTTCTGCATCTTTTGGATGTATCCAAAGTGAGTCTTGGGTATTGATTTCTACATTACCAGTTCTACGAGTCATCGCTCCACAATTATAATGTTCGAGGTCTCTATTGGTAGTAAGGATGTATGGATACTCTTTTCCATGCTTGACGATTTCCTGACTTTCCTGGAAAGGATTGAATTCGAATTTTCCTTTGCCAATTTTAAACTCTTCTTGATGTAGTATTTTGGTATCTTCTCCAGTTTTGGCAACAGGCCATTGTTTTCCATTAATGCCCAATTCTTCCCATTTGATTCCTGCAAAGAATGGAACGATTTGTGAAATTTCCTCAAGCATCCCATCGGGTGTGTAATCTGCTTGTTCGTAACCCATATGATTCATCATATCGATAATGATCTGACCATCAGGCTTACAATTTCCGATTGGTTCGAGCACTTTATTTACACGTTGTACACGTCTTTCTCCATTGGTGAATGTTCCACTCTTTTCCAAAAATGAAGCTCCAGGAAGTATGACGTCTGCGTATTTCGCAGTTTCAGTCATAAATAGTTCTTGTACTATCACAAGATCAGTATTACTCAGTGCCTTGATTACTTTCTGAGTATTCGGGTCTGTCTGTACTACATCTTCTCCTATGATCCAAATGGCTTTTAGTTTTCCTTCAAGTGCCGCATCAAACATCTCCGGTATTTTGAAACCCACTTCCTTAGGCAATGATACACCATAGAATTTTTCATATTGATCAATGACCTGAGGCTTTGTGATGTCCATATATCCAGCACCTTGATGTGGTTGTACACCCATGTCGGCACTTCCTTGTACATTATTTTGGCCTCTAAGCGGATTGACACCCACACCTTTTCTACCAATATTTCCTGTGATAAGTGCCAGGTCAGCAATCTGCATCACAGCAAATGTCCCTTGAGAATGTTCTGTGACGCCTAATCCGTGGAAACTCATCGCATTCGGAGCGGTCGCATAGGCTATGGCAGCTTCTCGTACCAAGTCTCGATCTACTCCTGAGATACGTTCAATCTCGTCAATGTCCAGCTTCAAAATTTCTGCTTTGAACTCTTCATACCCCTCCGTTCTACTTTCTACGAATCCTGTATCTACCAATCCTTCGGTAATGATGTAGTAAAGCATCAAATTGAGCACAGCAACATTTGTTCCTGGGCGCAGCGCCAAGTGAAAGGTTGCATATTTAGCCAATTCTGTCTTTCGTGGATCTATAACAATAGACACATTATCAGACTTCATACAAAATTGCTTCATTTTAGCACCTGTCACTGGGTGAGCGGCTGTTGGGTTGGCGCCAATGACCATGATACAATTGGCATGATTCAGATCATCTACTGAATTAGTGGCAGCACCTGTACCAAAAGTTCGTTGCATACCCAATGCGGTTGGTGAATGACAAACTCTCGCGCATCCATCTATATTATTCGTACCGATAACAGCACGTATAAATTTTTGCATCAGATAATTTTCTTCATTAGTACATCGAGAAGAAGAAATTCCAGCGATACTATCCGCTCCAAAATTATTTTTATAATTGGTCAATTTATTTCCAATAAAATCATACACCTCTTCCCAGCTCACTTTTTCAAACTTTCCATCTTTTTTGATCATTGGATCTCTTAGGCGCTCTGGATGGTCGTAAAACTTAAATGCATATCTACCTTTAAGGCAAGTATGACCTTCATTCACCTCCGCATCAAAAGGAGCTTGAATTGAATTGATATTTTCTCCAGTGACACTGACTTCAAGATTACATCCTACACCACAATAAGTACATACTGTCCGTACTTTTTCATCAGACCGTATTGCCTTGGATTCGAATACATCAGAGATGGCACTGGTCGGACAAGCTTGTGAACATGCACCACAACTAACACAATCAGATTCCATGAAGGATTGATTCATACCTTTTACTATGTGGCTGTCAAATCCTCTTCCTGCCATACTGAGTACAAATTGACCCTGTACCTCATCACATGCCCGAACACATCGATAACAATTGATACACTTTGACATGTCAGAAGTCATGTATGGGTGACTTAGATCTTTGGCTCGGTGCAGATGTGTTTCTCCTTCAGGATACCTCACTGTCCGCACACCTGTACTAGCCGCTACATCTTGCAACTCACAATTGCCATTCACCTCACAGGTCAAACAATCAAGTGGATGATCGGTCAAGACCAACTCAATAATATTCTTTCTTAGTTTTTGGATATTTTCAGAATGAGGATAAATGTACATGCCTTCAGAGACTGCACTATGACAAGATGCCATGGTCTTCCGCTTTCCATCTTTTTCTAAAGCTACATCTACTGAACACACTCGACAAGAACCAAAGGCTTCCAGATTAGGAGCATCGCATAAGGTAGGAATTGATTTCTCTCCTATAATTCGCTTACAAAAATTCAAAATGGTTTCGCCTGGTAAGAATTCGTGAGATTTATTATTGATATATGCTTGCATGTCTGTTTGTTTTTTAATCGAGAGAATTAGTTTACAAAATGTGGTTCTAATTCATCTTTGAAATAATGAAGTGCATTTTTAACAGGTAGTGGTATGCCTCCACCATGAGCACATAATGAACCTTCCTGGAGTGTATTCAGAAGGTCATTGAATAATGTTCTATCTATTTTGTAATCCTCTTTTATGGATTTTAACAACATTTCTTGTCCTCGCTTTGTACCCAATCTACAAGGAAAACACTTTCCACAACTTTCATATTGGGCAAAATCAAATAAATGTTCCAAATAATTGATCATTGGAAATTCTTCTGGAATACATACTATTGATGCATGGCCCAGCAAAAAGCCTGCTTGTCCAAATGATTCGAAGTCAACATTTAATTCTGAAATTTTGCTTACTGGAACGATTCCTCCCAAAGGACCACCAATTTGCATCGCCTTTACCTTGGATTTGAATCCACCACCTAAATCATTGATGACAACACTCAGCGGGGTGCCCATTTCGACTTCGACTATGCCTGGTTTATTAAAATAACTGTCAAGACTTAGCAGTTTTGTACCGCTGGATTTTTCGGTACCCAGGCTCTTATATTTTTCTCCGCCATTTTTCAGGATATATGGTACTGAAGCCAGAGTCTCTACATTGTTGACCACTGTTGGTTTGTTGAATAGCCCCTCAACGGTCGGGTAGGGAGGTCTGGTTCTTACTTCAGGTCTTTGGCCCTCGATCGAATTGATCAAAGCTGTCTCCTCACCGCAGATGTATGCACCTTGCGCCTTAATTATTTTGAAGTCAAAATTAATCCCACTATCTAATATGTTGGCACCAATCAAGCCTGCATCTCTCAATTGTTCGATGGCTTTTTGGGTTTCGACTACCGATTCCGGATATTCCGCACGAATGTATAAAATGCCCCATTGCGCACCACAAATGATACCCGCGACCATCATTCCCTGAAGTACCGCATGTGCTCTTTTTTCAAGTAAATATCTATCGGAGAATGCGCCAGGATCGCCTTCGTCTGCATTGCATATGATGAATTTCAAATCACTCTCAACATCTTTGCAAATATTGAGTTTTAGCCCCATTGGGAATCCTGCACCCCCTCTTCCTCGAAGTCCAGAATTTTTAATCTCCGCTAAAGTACTTTCTCTTTGATCCGATAAAATGAATTCTTTGTACTCTTTATAATAGGTATCGAAATCAGGAATTTCTTCTGTCAAAAGACTTTTATTACTGACTACACTATAAGTATCCTCTTCTTTCTTGGAACCATCCAATACTTCTTTCAACTCATTCGTACTAAGGGCAGAATAATTTTCTCCTTGATAGTGAAAAGCTCCATTTTCATGACATCTGCCCAAACAAGTCATATGACCAATTTCGTCGGCTGAGAAGTGATTTTCAAGATTAGATTTCAGATTATCTTGAGTTCCGGCACAGAGACATGCACTGCCATTACACACGTAAACCTTTTTACCACGATTCTCCTCTTTCATGAAGTCATAAAAACTGACTGCTCCATACGTATTCGCTGTGCCTATCAAAAACTCATCGGCAAGATTTTGCAGGTCTTCTGCGGAAGGCGTACCAGTTTCTGTGGCACTTTCACCCATTTTTTCAAAAAGAGATCCAAAAATCCCTTTTCTAAGAGACAGTTCGCTTAAATTCTTTGACATCTGTAAGTATTACTTTGATGAGTGAATATATGAAATTCTAAATAATGTATGGGAAGGGAAATCCAAATATTGTGCCTAGTGTTCTATTCTATACCATTTAAAACAAAATAGAATTCACAAAATAAAATATTGAAATTTTTTAAATTGAAAGTGTAACTAATCGAAAAATCTCTAATAATAGCTGAATTATACTATATTGCTTTTGTGAATAATATATTTAATAAGGACTTTAGAGAGCTTATTCAACTATTAAATGATAACAATGTGGAGTATATCCTTGTTGGTGGATATGCAGTTATACTTCATGGATATGTTAGAACAACTGGAGATTTAGATTTGTGGATTCATCGCACTCAATCTAATTATGAAAAATTCATAAAAGCAGCAAAATCTTTTGGATTACCTATTGATGAGTTGACAATGGATAAGTTTTTATTTAACAAGAGTATTGATGTTTTTTCGTTTGGAAGGCCACCCATTGGCCTGGATATTATGCTTGATGTAAAAGGATTGGAATTTAAAGATTCGTATAAAAAATCTACATGGTTTGAAACTGATGATATAGAAGTAAGGTTAATAAATTATAATCACCTTATAAAAGCGAAAAAATCTGCAGGTCGACCAAAAGATTTAGTTGATATAATTTACCTAGAAGAAGAATGAAAGAAAAACGATTTGACAAAACATCTTATGGAGAGAAATCATATGAAGAGGCCGATAATAATGTTGCCTATTGGCGATCTCGACCAATGTGGGAAAGATTACAAGCGGGATATCATCTATCCTTACGAGCATATGGATTAGATCCAGAAGGACCAGATCTAAAAATTGATGTTTCGGTCATGAATATTGGGTATTCAAAGGTGAAAAGCTAAGTATTCTGATCATTTTATAAGAAAGCATTTTTTATCAATTACCTTTTTTGTTTAAAAACTCTTCAATAGAATTGACAATCCGCTCTCCACATCTTCCATCGCCCAAAGCATTTGTATGTATTTTCGGTTTCTCTCGAGAATTTACAAATTCAATAATTTTAGCTTCATCAGGTCCAGCAATTCTATTCCACCCTTCCTGGATAGTCTCTACCCATTCAGTTTGTGCATCGATAATGATTCCCGGGACTTTGTGAAAGTATGCTTCCTTGATTATTCCTCCTGAATCGGTAATCGCTACTGCAGCATACTTTAGCAGACTTTGTGTTTCCCAAAAGCCGAGTGGGTCTATGACCTGAATGTTGGATGAAATGCTTTTACCAAGATTATATTTTAGAATAGCGGCTTTGGTTCTTGGATGCATAGGGAAGACTACAGGAATATCACACTTTGATGCACCATGAAGGATGGCCTCCATTTTCTTGGGATCAGATGTATTGGCATCTCGATGACAGGTCATGAAAGCATATTCCCCATTGATGTTATACTTAGACCTTATGGCACTTTCGGATAGATATTTGGGATTCTGAAATAGAAGATCAAGACTAATGTCTCCCGTCAGGAACACATTTTTAGAAGTTCCTACTCTTTTCAAGTTGTCAACACCCGTTTGAGTCGGACTGAATAATAAATCAGCGACGGAATCTGTGAGCAATTTATTCACTTCTTCAGGTATGCTCTTATCCCATTCTCTAAGTCCAGCTTCTACGTGGGCCAGTGGAATATTCCTTTTTGCAGCGGCAATAGCAGCAGCGGAGGTAGTATTCGTATCGCCATAGACAATAACTAAATCTGGTTTTTCATTTTCTAAAATATCGTCAAATTCAATGAGGAATTGCCCTATCATTTTATTGTGAGATTTGGACCCGATTCCCAAGTTGTATTTTGGTATAGGAATGTCCAACTCTTCGAAAAATCCTCCTGATAGGTTATGATCGTAATGTTGTCCCGAATGAACGATTGTTTCTTCTAACCGTGCAGAAAGTGAAACAGCTCTACTCAAGGCAGCGGCTTTGATGAATTGTGGCCTTGCACCTACTACTGTGATGATATGGTAGATCTCTTTTTTAGGCATTTCGATTGTAGATCGGCAAGAAAATAAAACCAATAATTCCTAAAATTACATTGACTAATTGCACCGTGAAAAACATAATATTAGAAAAAGCAAAAGCTTCGGCAAATGCCACGCCGTACAACATCAAGGCTTCACTGATTAGATATTGATATGTTCCCATTCCACCTGGTGAAGGAATCACTATGCCCAAGGTGCCAAATACGAAAACAACCAAGCCGCATACTGGCGCTAAATCCATCGTGGGTTCAAAAGAGAAAAACATCAAATAAGTCATAAGGTAGTAACAGACCCAAATAATGACGGTATGAAAGATAAAAAGAATAGGTTGTTTTAGATCTTTTATCGAAAGGATACCTTCCCAAAATCCTAAGAGTACTTTTTTGATTTTTTGGCCAAGTTTGGATGCGAATAATTGAGATCTAAACTTCCAAATCAGATACATTCCAAGTAAAGCCAAAAGACCAATTATTGCTAACGAAGTAGATGAGAATAGACCCCCAAAGCGTTCTGATAAGTCCACCTCATTCTTAAAGTAATTTACAAAATTGTCAAAAGATAAAAGAAGTGTAAGACCAATGGTAATGAGCAGACAAAGCACATCTATCACCCTTGAAGTGACGATGGTCCCCATTACCTTTTCTGGTTCCATTTTTTCGTATTGTGAAAGCAATCCAGCACGCACAAATTCTCCTGATCTGGGAATACCAAGATTGACCAAATAGCCTACCATGACCGTGCTAAAAGCATTAAGAAATTTAGGTTTATGACTCAATGGCTCCAACAGCATCCTCCACCTCAGAGCTCTGGATACATTACTGATGACATAGAATGCCAATGCTATAAAAACCCATAGATAATTGGCAGATTTGATATAATCAACCACAGTTTGAAAAAAATTGCAATCTTCTGGCTTTTTGCCAAGGGCTGCACATTCTTTTTGAAAATCAGCATTAAATTTCAGATAGACAACATAGAGTATTATCGTACCAATAGCCAAAAACGAAAGCGTCTTAAGTACATTTTTTAAATTTTTGTTCATACGCTTTGTGCTATGTTCTTCTTAATCCAGCTTATTAAATTCATTTGGGAATACGGTGGCAGGTTTGTGCGCTCTGGCTTCCTCCGGCGTCATCAAGGCATAACAAATAATTATAACAATATCTCCAACCTCTGCTTTTCTAGCGGCGGCGCCATTCAAACAAACTACTCCAGAACCTCTTTCACCCTTTATGACATAGGTTTCTATACGTTCTCCATTATTGTTATTCACGATTTGCACTTTCTCACCTTCCATAAGATTGGCCGCATCCATTAAGTCTTCATCAATCGTAATCGACCCGACGTAGTTGAGATTGGCTTCAGTGATGCTAGCTCGGTGAATTTTTGATTTGTGTATATATAATAACATTGTGCAAAATTATAATTTTTGGAATAGGTAGTTCTTTTGATCAGAATTATTTTGAAATCCGAAATTGAAACAATTATTTTAGAATAAATCAAAATTTGTGTTGTAGTAATGTAATTTTGCAATGTTAAATTAAAAAAGAAGTGTATTGAATAAATTGTATAATGTATTGAGGGTCTCGATTTTGGTTTTTTTGGCAAGTTGTATTTTTATCAATTGCAAATCTTACAATGCCAATTATCATCAAGAAGTCAATAATTCTGAGTTTATCCATGCTTCAATGAAGAAATTGACAGATGTAATTGTCCATGATATTTTTTCGCCACCCGTAGCCAGTAGAAATTATGTTTATACGAGCATTGCGGCTTATGAAGCGGGCAGATTTATGGATTCCACTTATATTAGCCTGGCTGGTCAGATTAAAGAAATGCCTAAAATTATAGAACCAGATAATGACAAAACATATTCATATAGCATAGCATCGAATATTGCTCTGCTAAAAACTGCTAAAAACTTCATTTTCTCAGAAGACAAAATTCAATCTCATTTAAGCGAGTATCTAGCTGACTTGGAGAAGATAAATATCGATCCTGAAATAATTGAAAATTCTATTGCTTTCGGTGAGCAAGTAGCCGACCAGATTATCGAATGGTCAAATAAGGACAACTATAAGGAATCCAGGTCTTTTCCTAAATTTTCTATCAATGATGATGCGGCTAGATGGAAGCCAACACCTCCAGGGTACCATGAAGGCATCGAGCCACATTGGTCGACAATTAGGCCTTTTGTAATAAGAAATGCAGATCAATTTACCCCTGAATTACCCACGGCTTTTTCATTGGATAAAAAAAGCAAATTTTACCAGGAAGTCATGGAAGTCTACGAAGTCGTAAATAATATCAATGAGGAAGAAAAGGCAATCGCCAGTTTTTGGGATTGCAATCCTTATGTGTTGAATGTGACAGGCCACGTCATGCACGCCAGTAAAAAAATTACTCCTGGGGGACATTGGATTGGAATAACCAAGATCGCATGTCAAAAATCAGAGGCTTCTTTTATTCAAACCTTGGAAGCATATGCTTTGACTTCGATAGCATTAGCAGATGGATTTATTTCTTGCTGGGACGAAAAATACAGGTCGAATCTCACCCGCCCCGAGACAGTAATAAACGAGCATATAGACAAGGATTGGTTGCCGACACTTCAGACGCCACCATTTCCTGAATATACCAGCGGTCATAGCGTGATTTCGACTGCTGCGGCCACTGCTTTGACCTCAATATTTGGTGAGGGTTTCTCATTTAGAGATGACACAGAGTTGGAGTATGGATTACCAGCTAGAGAATTTGACTCTTTCTTCGATGCCTCACAGGAAGCCGCAGTATCCAGACTATATGGTGGTATTCACTATCGACCAGCTATTGACAATGGGGTGGTGCAAGGAAAACGTTTGGGAGAATATGTCGTTTCAAATCTAAATTTCAAGATCTAAATTTGGGGTATTTTAGAAGGGGAAAACACCATTTTATTTTTTACATTATTCTGACACATATATAAAATATTGTATGTGTTAAAATTCTAATAATTGAAAAAAATATTAGCAAATGCATACGAAATGCTTTATTTTGCGTTAAATACAAAGTAGAGAAGTATATAAAAATATTAAAAACCAATTAATATGAAAAAAGCGTTTTACTTAATTTTAGGCGGATTTTTATTTTTATCAATTCAATCTTGTGAAGATAAAATTGATGAGTCTATCCATCATTATTCAACTGAAGATTACGAACTACTCACACAATACCTAAACCTTCCTGAGGAGACATATGATTATACAATTGTGTCTAATCGTGCTCCGATAGCCACGGATTTACCATTCCATAAGGCTACTTTGGGTAGAGTTCTTTTCTACGACAAAATGCTTTCGGTTGATGAATCTACTTCTTGTGCATCTTGCCATCATCAAGCGAGCGCTTTTGCGGATAATGTTAAATTTAGCGAAGGTCTAAATGGTCAGATTGGTACGAGAAATTCTCTACCTCTTGGAAATACTATCGGATTTGTTAAATATTATGGAACGGACTTGAACATTCCGGTGGGTCAATTTTCATGGGATGAATCACAATTGTCAATAAATGACCAATCAAGAGCGGCCATTACTAGTCCTATAGAAATGGGACATGACATGTATAGTCTGGTTGAGAAAGTAAAAGAGCAGGATTATTATCAAGTGCTTTTCAAAAAGGTATATGGAAGTGATGCTGGAATTACCGAAACATATTTGTTAGATGCTCTTACAGAATTCGTAAATAGTTTCTCAAGTAGAGAATCAGATTTTGATAAAGGTGTAGCCTTGGCAGGAAGTCCTCATTCTTCGTTGCCGACACTTTCTAGTTCGGCTAATAATGGAAGAGCGTTATTCAATCAAAAATGTAATACTTGTCACGATCCATTTCACAATGCGATTATAATGACGGCTGCAAATAATGGATTGGATTTGGTATATGAGGATAAAGGAATGGGAGCGAAGTTTTCAGATTCTTCTTTGAATGGTGTATTCAAAGTGCCATCCTTGAGAAATATTGAACTTACAGGTCCTTATATGCATGATGGAAGATTTGAAACACTTGAAGAAGTAGTTGAACATTATAGCAGTGGTATCAAAAATCATCAAAATCTTAATTCTAACTTGAAAGTTGGACAATCAGCTATGAGATTTGATTTTTCTGAGAGTGAAAAACAAGATTTAGTTGCATATCTAAAATCATTGACAGATACTGATTTTATTACTGAACCAAAATGGTCTGATCCATTTAAGTAGGAGATCAAAGAAAAAATAGTAAAGCCCTATTTCCGAAAGGAGATAGGGCTTTTTTCATTTCATTTGCTAGAATTGCTTTTCTTTGTGGCTAAAATGAAAATGATTGATTCCGCAGTCTGGAAAATTGCTGTGAAATCATATTAAAATAAGATTGAATGAAGGTTTTAAAGTTTGGAGGAACTTCCGTAAAAAATGCCGAAAACATTAATAAGGTAATGGATATCCTGCAAAACAAGATTGGAAATGGAGAGCAATTCACTGTAGTTTGTTCGGCGATGGGAGGTATCACCGATCTGCTCATAAAAATGAGTGATTTGGCAGCAGGAGGCAAGGATGAATACATCGCCTATTATCATCAATTTAGAGACAGACATGAATCTACAGCCAAAGGGCTTCTTGGCGATGATCACTATCTCAAAATTGCCGATAAACTAGACCAAAATTATAGTGTACTTAAAGATTTGCTAAAAGGTATCTTTCTAGTTAGAGAAGCCTCTGCCCGAACAATGGATTACGTGCTTAGTTTTGGAGAGAGAAATAGTAATTTTATTATTGCTGAGGCACTACAAAAAAGAGGTGTTGATGCATCGTATCTTGATGCCAGGGAAATCATTGTTACCAACAAAGAGTTTGGTTCTGCAAAAGTCGACTTTGAAACCACGAACAACAAAATTCAAGACCATTATAATGCGACAGGCAATTTGCAAGTTGTAACTGGATTTATAGCTTCGGACAAAGGAGGGTTGACAACTACACTTGGTAGAGGAGGGTCTGATTATACTGCGTCTATTTTGGCTAGCGCACTCAATGCAACAGACCTTGAAATTTGGACTGATGTTGACGGGGTATTGACAAGTGATCCAAGAAAAGTGAAAAAGGCTTTCACGGTAGATCGACTGTCCTACGCTGAAGCGATGGAAATGTCTCATTTTGGAGCAAAGGTGATTTATCCTCCGACCATCCAACCAGCTATGTCAAAAGGTATCCCGATTTTTATCAAAAATACCTTCAATCCAACCCATCCAGGAACTAAAATCCATAAAGAGTCTGACGAAAATTTTCGTTCTCCGATCAAAGGCATTAGTGCCTTATCCGATATCGCCTTGATGAATTTGGAAGGGAGTGGAATGATGGGTACACCAGGTATTTCAGGAAGACTATTTTCTACATTGGCCAAAGCCAGCATCAATGTCATCCTGATCACGCAAGCTTCCTCCGAGCACTCTATTAGTTTTGCAATAGCAGATAGCGATGCGACAAGAGCTAAAAGACTAATAGAAGAAGAGTTTCAAAAGGAAATAAGCGTAAAAAATATTGCTCCAATAGGCGTAGATAAAAACCAAGTTATCATTGCAGTAATCGGTGAAAAGATGAAATCTGTTCCAGGAATTGCTGGAAAATTATTCAATAGCTTGGGTAAAAATGGCATTAATGTAGCCGCCATAGCTCAGGGTTCGTCAGAGCTGAATATATCATTTGTAATAAAGAAAGATGATCAGAGCAAGGCCATGAACCTTATCCATGATTCATTCTTTTTGTCCGAGCAAAAAAGGATTAATATTTACAGCATTGGTGTGGGATTGATAGGAGGGACGCTCCTTGGCCAAATTGAAGATCAAAAGGAATATTTGAAAGATGATCTTTCCTTGGAATTGAAAATTGCTGGATTGAGTAATAGTAGAAAAATGCTTTTTGATGCAGAGGGAATTGAAGCCAAAGGGTGGAAGGAGCAGATGGAAAATTCAGAACTAAAAGCAGACATCAAATCTTTTGTGGATCAAATGATAGCGATGAATTTACCGAATACTATTTTCATTGACAATACGGCTAGCGGCGATGTGCCAGAATTTTACAAAGATATCCTAGAGGCGAGTATATCAATAGTGACACCTAATAAAATTGCCACTTCGTCTTCTTATGCGCACTATCTGGATTTGAAAAATACGGCAAGAAAGAATAATGTTCAATTTTTGTATGAGACAAATGTAGGAGCTGGTCTTCCAGTCATTTCTACCTTACAAGGATTGATAAATAGTGGAGATAGGATAGAGAAAATTGAGGCTGTTGTGTCTGGTTCATTGTCTTATATATTCAATAATTTTGATGGCACCGTTGCATTCAGTGACTTGGTAATGGAGGCCAAAAAATTGGGTTATACCGAGCCTGATCCTAGAGATGATCTCAGTGGATCGGATGTAAGGAGGAAGATTATTATTTTGACAAGAGAAGCTGGAATAGCTATTGAGCCAGAGGATGTAGAACTTGATCCAATTCTTCCAAAATCATGTATCGAAGCAGATGGAATCGAAGCATTTTTTGAGGCTTTGAAAAATGAGAATGAATATTTTAATGGATTGATTAAGGATGCAAAAGACAATGGTAAAGTCTTGCGTTTTATCGCTAGTACCGAAAATGGCAAAGCAAAAATTAGTCTTCAAGCAGTAGGAGTTGATAGTCCATTTTACAGCCTGCAGATGAGTGATAATATGATTGTATTTACCACTAAGCGATACAATAAGAGACCATTGATCGTAAGAGGGCCAGGAGCCGGTGCTGAAGTGACTGCGGGAGGCGTATTCTCTGATATTATTGCCATTGGCAAATAAAATAATTCAAAATAAATATGGGATCAGTTTTGGTATATTTAATTATTGGGTTGTTTGTAAGTCTATTGTTTCTGCAATTGTATTTCAGAATTAAAGTACTGAAGGTCTACAAACGATTGGTGAGGAATGAAGTTCAGTTTGATAGCAGTCATATATTGAATAAGCGTAAAATGGAGGAAGAAATCTTGCCGAAATATCCTGAACACAAAGAAGATATCCTGAAGTTTGTCAAAGAGATGAGATTTTCTCTTCAGATTGCTTCATTACTGATTATCTTGATTTTGATTGCTGGATTTGTACTGAGATCTTAACTAAAAGAATGAGCAAACTTAAAATAGGGCTATTTGGTGCAGGACATTTGGGAAAGATTCATCTTAAATGTCTTCAGAAGACGGATTTCGAAATTGTAGGGGTTTATGACCCTGATCCGAACGCTCAGGCATTTGTAAAAGCTAATTACGACCTTCCGATATTTGAATCTATTGAAGATTTAGTTGATGCTGTAGATGCAGTAGATATAGTGAGTACCACGCAGACTCACTTTGACATCGGTATATACGCAATTAAAAAAGGCAAGCATGCTTTTATTGAGAAACCTATTGCCTCTACGCTGGAGCAGGCAAGAGCATTAGAAGATGCTACTTCTAAGAACAAAGTCAAGGTCCAGGTAGGACATGTAGAAAGGTACAATCCAGCCATTGTCTCCTTAAAAGATAGAGCAGTAAGTCCAAAATTTATTGAAGGGCATCGCCTTACTACTTTCAATACACGTGGCAATGATGTATCTGTAATTTTAGACTTGATGATACATGACATCGATATGATTTTGGAATTGGTTAAGAGTGATATCAAAGACGTACAAGCGAATGGCGTATGTGTGGTCAATGATACCCCGGATATTTGCAATGCACGGATTACTTTCGAAAATGGATGTGTAGCGAACCTTTCGGCTAGTAGAATTAGTGTAAAACAGATGCGTAAGCTGAGATTGTTTCAAGAAAATGAATATATCAGCCTTGATTTTCTAAAAAAAGAAAGTCAGATCATAAGACTTCAACCTCTTGCAGATGGTGAGACAACTGATTCTATGACTATCGATACAGCTAGTGGAAAAAAAGTAATTACTTTTGAAAATCCTGAAATTATTGAGAATAATGCCATCGAAGAAGAATTGAAGGATTTTTATCAATCGATAAACAATGATATGGATGTTAGTGTTACTGTCGGGGCAGGAGTAAAAGCACTTGAACTCGCGCATCTTATTGCCAGCAAAATCTAAATTTCTTTTTCTTTTTCTATTTTTGCGGCGATTTTATTTAAGTACATGAGATTCGAAAAAATAAATCAGTGCAATCTCATTAGTTAATAATATAAAAACCTAATCTAAATGAATACTAGTTTTTTAAAGAAACTTGGACTGCTCAAGAAGAATGATGGTACTTGGACAGGCAGAAAATCTTCGAAGTCTGACACATATATTGATTCTTATTCACCAGTGGATGGTAAGTTGATTGGTAGTGTAAGCGTAACTACTAAGAGAGAATATGAGCGAGTGGTAAAAGCTGCTCAGAAGGCATCTATTGCCTGGAGAGCTATACCTGCACCAAAGAGAGGAGATATTGTTAGACAATATGGGGAAGCACTTAGAACGAATAAAGAAGCACTAGGTAAGTTGGTTTCTTATGAAATGGGAAAATCACTTCAAGAAGGGTATGGTGAAGTACAAGAAATGATTGATATCTGTGATTTTGCAGTTGGTTTATCAAGACAGTTGTATGGTCTTACCATGCACTCTGAAAGACCTAATCATAGAATGTACGAGCAATGGCATCCTCTTGGAGTAGTAGGAATAATCTCTGCATTCAATTTTCCAGTTGCCGTTTGGTCATGGAATTCAATGATCGCCCTTGTCTGTGGAAATACTACGATTTGGAAGCCAAGTGAAAAAGCCCCTTTATGCGGTGTGGCATGTCAAAAATTATTTATTGATGTACTGAAGGCAAATAAAATTCCTGAAGGTGTTTCATGTATTGTGAATGGTGACTACACAGTGGGTGAGATGTTGACCAAGGATACAAGGATTCCTTTGATATCAGCTACAGGAAGCAGTAGAATGGGTAGAATAGTGGGAGCAGAAGTTGCTAGTAGATTTGGAAAATCATTGTTGGAATTGGGCGGTAACAATGCAATCATTGTCACTCCGAATGCAGATTTAAAACTTCTACTTACTGGAGCAGTATTCGGAGCTGTAGGAACATGTGGACAAAGATGTACGTCAACGCGAAGATTGATTGTACATGAAGATGTGTATGACCAGGTAAAAAAATCAATCGTTAAAGCTTACAAGCAAATAAAAATTGGTAATCCTCTTGATGCGAAAATGCATATGGGACCTCTTATTGATACCGATGCTGTGAAGATGTTTCAAGATGCCATCAAACAAGGAAAAGAAGAAGGTGTCAACTTCATCGTAAAAGGTGGTGTGAAAAAAGGCGCTGGATTTGAAAGTGGATGTTATGTGAAGCCAGCGGTAGGTGAGGCAGAGAATAGTATGGCTATTGTACAGCATGAAACATTTGCACCAATTTTGTATTTGATAAAATATTCTGGAGGATTAGAAAATGCTATTGCTATTCAAAATGATGTGCCGCAAGGACTCTCATCAGCGATCATGACTACTAATCTTAGAGAAGCAGAATTATTCTTATCATGTGCAGGATCTGATTGCGGTATCGCAAATGTGAATATCGGAACGAGTGGCGCAGAGATTGGTGGCGCATTTGGCGGAGAGAAAGAAACTGGTGGAGGAAGAGAGTCTGGATCAGATGCATGGAAGGCGTATATGAGAAGACAGACAAATACGATCAATTATAGTACAGAATTGCCATTGGCACAGGGGATCAAGTTTGATTTCTAGATCTAAATTATAAAATAGGAAAGCCGCAATGAATGAGATATTTGTTGCGGCTTTTTTTATTCAATTCAACGCATCAATATATTTTCCTCATTATAGCCTAGAATGCAATTATCTCGCGAATGACACAAAAACATTTGATGTGGTTTTTTGGATTTATTTTTTAAAACCTAAAATGACACTACGCTTTATATCGAATTTGTTGTCATGTATCATTTATATATTAAATAATTATGTAATATGTAAATAATTGTTTATCTTTGCCATTACCTTTGTTGTCTGTCATGTTTTGACTTTTCCCAAAAGAGTCGATTCATAGGAAAACGAAGTAAGAAGCTTATTCTCAATAGCGGTCCCATCCCAAACTCAAAGACTGATTTAAAAATTGAGAAAACCGATTTAATTATGCAGAGAATGATACTCCGCACAATAACAGTGCTATCTGTTATGTGCCTGTGCTATCTAAACCCTTTTCAGGTTGTAGCGAATGTCTCAGATTATGGACCAGAAATGGACCCTTTACCTTCTACTGAGGCCGAAAATATTTCACTTACATGCCCTCCACCCCTGACTATCGATTGTGATGAAGATGGTATCTATGATACTTTCGAAGAGTTTGAGATGAATGGTGGATCTGTTAGCCTGCCCAATGGTTGTGAGGTGGATTCTTTCACATTTGTCACAGATGTGGAAATTTCTCAAAATGGATGTTCCTTTGTTTACATGAGGGAGTATTTCATATCTGAGACATGTGGTAATACTTTTACTTGTAATCAGATTATCATGCAAACCGATGATGACAACCCCATTATCGTAAATTGTCCATCTGATACGACTTTGCAGGTCGCTACTGCTCCATGTACGGTTGATTTTGATGTGCCAGATGACCTCCAGACAACGGATGGTTGCAGTGATGTCATGGTTACGAACGATTCTCCTGGTACATTCGGAATAGGGGCAACCATAGTGACCTATACCGCCATGGATGAATGTGGAAATTCTTCTCAATGCTCTTTTACAGTCACAGTAGAGTCGAACAGCACATTGATGGTAGACTGTCCAGCGGAAATTATGGATAGCACGGTTTGTGAAGCAAGTGAAATTCCAGCATATGCAGATTTTGCAGCTTTCATGTCTGCTGGAGGTTCAGTCACCTCAGAATGTAATCCAATAAGCACAACATATTCAATAAGTAATGTCAATGACGAAAATATAGGAGGGTCTTGTCCCAAAACAGTAAACCGTACCTATACCATTACTGATGAATTTGGCAATGAAGGATCTTGTATCCAAGTCATTACAATTGTTGATACCATAAAACCGACTTTTACCCCTCCACCTTCTATGATGGGAGTAGACTGTTCGATGGTATTGGATACATCTGTCACAGGAAGTCCCAGCAATGTCATGGATAATTGCAATGATGATCTAACTATAACTTTTCAAGATTTTCATTTGGGTACAGGTTCATGTGATGGTGAAGATATTTTCACAAGATTGTGGATTGTTGAAGACGCCTGCGGCAATTTTCAATCTGCCGTCCAAGTCATACAACCAGCAGATACAACAGCTCCAATTGCCATGTGCAAGGATAGTCTGATTGTATACCTGGATGAAAATGGAAATTCAGACATTGAACCAGAAGACCTCGATAATGGCAGTACAGATGCTTGCAGCGAAGTGTCTTTTGATGCGGATATGTCATTTGCCAGTTGTAATCAGGTTAACAGCCCGATTCCAATAACTTTGGAAGTATCAGATGATTGCGGAAATATCGCTGAATGCGATGTAATATTAGTGGTATTGGATACAATGGATGTTGTACTCAATCCACCAACCAATGATACCGTAGCTTGTATAGCTGATATTGATCCAATATTCGCCGATATAGATGAATTTGAAATATCAGGCGAAGGTTCTTTGGAAGATAATTGTCCAGCTGGAAGTACCTTTTTAATGGTTGAAGCGGATACCAATGGAGTATGCCCAATAGTAATAACACGAATATATGAGTATACTGATTTTACTGGTAATTCAGATACCGCCTTGCATAGTATATATGTTATAGATACGGTTGCACCAGTGATATTGACTTGTCCAGATGATATTTCGATATCAGAGACAGATATTTGTGATACATTATTGGTTTTTGGCGTACCCACTGTAATGGATAATTGTGATGAATTTGTCATAACTAATAATTATACCAACGATACTTCCAGTATGGCAACGTTCTCCGGAGGCGTGACAGAAATCATGTTTACGGTCACCGATGCTTGCGGAAATCAGGATTCATGTACCATGATGGTCACAGTGGATGCAGCACCGAAAATTACCTGCCCTCCTACAGGCATTATAGATTCCGAAGCAGATTTACCTGATTATCCTACGCTTGATGCGTTTTTGATGGCAGGAGGAATGATCAATTCGTTTTGTGCTTTTGATGATACCACTTTTATGTATTCGAATACATTTGTTCTTGATCCAGATAGCTGTACTGCAACTATAACGGAGACTATTATGATCAGTGATACTTTAGGGAATCCTACAGTTGAAACCAAGATGTCTACGGCTATGGATACATTAAATCCTGTTATTTCAGGGTGTTTTGACATGTTTGTACCTATAGTTCATGAAACTTGTGAAATAGACACAACTTTCTTTTTACCTACAGTCACCGATAACTTTGGTGTAGATACAATGTATTATGTAGTGAGCGCCTTTGTAAATGACACTGCGCAAGTTGTCTTCTATGCGGAAGATTTCTGTGGGAATACAGATTCATGTGAATTTAATCTAATAGTGTACGACCCTACTTCACCTGACATTGAGCTGGATGATATTACGATAATGTGTGATACCATGGGAGCAGCGCCAATATATACTACAGCAGAAGAATTTTTGACAGGACCAGGAGCATTGTTGTATGATTGCAGATTGGACAGTTCAAGCTTTATGCACAATGGTGATGTCGTAGATATGGATGGGAATATTGTAAGAACATATAGTATAGAAGACTCAACAGGAAATATCGGGACAACAAGCCAATTGATAACTTTTATCGACAGTACAGATCCTGAATTTACAATGTGTACAGCTGACATTGCTATGAATGCTGAGACAGATACTTGTGGAGCAACGATCACTGTGCCATTGCCAACGTATATGGACAATTGTGGTGAGCCATTAACTCTAACCAATGATTATACTGGCACTGCTAGTGCAGATGGATTTTACCCAGTTGGGGTGACTACGGTGATCTGGACAATTGAGGATAGTAATGGATTGACGGACACTTGTAGTTTTACAGTGACGATTACAGATGTAACAGATCCAGAGGTAAGTTGTCCAGGAGATACAATGATCATGTGTACCATTGATAATTATCCTCCATTTACTTCCATTCCTGATTTTATAGCAGGAGGCGGAACAGCAAGTGACAATTGTGACTTGATGAGTATCAATTCGACAATTGATTCGGCAGGTAATGTATATATGAGAACATATACTGTATTTGATGCGAGTGGATTGGAAGCTTCTTGTACTCAGACTATAACTGTCATAGATACAACAGCTCCTGTATTAGTATGTGTACCAATGATAATCGAGACTACTGAGACCAATAGTTGTGACAAATTTATCAATATTACACCTCCTACTGCTACTGATAATTGTAATGGAACGATTGAAATTACCAATAGCTTAACAGGCGCTTTAGACCCATCAGGTCTATTTAGTGATACCACTGAAATTACCTGGTATGCGGAAGATGCATTTGGGAATATTGATAGTTGTACCTACAATATAATCGTAGTAGATGGCACGGGACCTGTAGTGGCCAATCCAGACACATTAGAGATTATGTGTATAGATATGCTGGCAAGTGTGGATACATTTATGTCTGTACAAGATATTATTGACGCTGGAGGTGCTGCAAGTGATAATTGCGGAATTGAATTTGTCAATTTTATTTCTCAAACAGATATTGGAAATGATTCAATCAAAAGAGTATATGAAGTTATAGATAGCACAGGAAATACTTCTTCCCTAACACATTGTATTGTTATTGAAGATACTACAGCACCAACATTTGATGCTCCTGGCGATATCACTATTGAATGTGATGATGACGTCGATGACCTTAGCATTACAGGTACTGTGGATTCCATGATGCTCGCGGATAATTGCATGGATATTGATACATTGATATTCTTTGATATTGTAGATGCTGGAGTTTGCCCATTTGTGAATGAAATATCTAGAGTCTGGGTATTGACAGACAATAGTGGAAATGAAACCAGGGATACACAATTTATCTCTACGATTGACACCATTGCCCCTGACTTCGATAATATGCCAGCCGTTTTGGCAGATATAGATTGTGATGAAAGTTTCCCAGCTATAGATTCTACGATCACTGCTACTGATGATTGCACGGGTGCTACAGTCTTAATAGATACATTACCATTTGTTGAAGATATTTGTGCGGGGTATGATGTGACTTATCGATGGATTGCTGTTGATGGTTGTCAGAATAGAGATACAATAACAAGGACATTTACCGTGAATCCTGATAGTACACCACCTTCATTAGTGGATGCCAATGATATTACTGTGGAGTCTCTACCAGACATATGCGGAATATCAGTGGATAGTATCCCAGGACCAACGTTTGAAGAAGACTGTTCGACATTTATATTAACTAGAAATTATACCGATACGATTTATCCAGTAGGTATTAATAATGTAAGTTGGACAGCTACTAATGATTGTGGCTTGGATTCGACTATCAATCAAGTGGTAGTGGTGGAAGATAATATCATACCAGTACCACTTTGCAAAGATGCTACTGCAGGAATTACTTCTGATCCTCAAAACTTTGTATATGCTACCTCATTTGTCGATGCCATAACGGAGAATTGTGGAATTGATTCCATTTTAGTAATGAGAATTGATCAGGGATGCGGAGTGACAGACAATGAATTTAGAGATTCGATATTGATTTGTTGTGATGATGTAGGGCAATCGATAGATGTAATGATCAAAATTGTAGATGAGTCAGGAAATGAAAATTTCTGTAATGCATCACTTGACGTTGAGGATAATAGAGCTCCTGTAGTACTTGAGCCGTTACCAAATATTGTAATCAGTTGTGCATTTGTATTCGATACCCTGGACTTAGAAGTATTCGGTTCGTTTACCTCAGATCCTGCAGGTAGAGAAGATATCATTATAGAGGATATTTTTTATGCGGCTCAAGATAGCATTGCTGGTATCGATGGTTTGGTTACGGATGAGTGCATGGTGATGATTGAAGATTCGACAATCGTTGATCTGGATATTTGTAATAATGGAACTATAAGAAGAATCTTTACTTTCACTGACGCCAGTGGCAATTCTTCAACTTCAGAACAAATCATTCTGATTCAAGATGTATCCCCGTTCAACGAGAGTGGTATGGATATCACCTGGCCAGAAGATTATACATGGGATCAATGTGGTACTCCACCTCCTGATACTTCGGTGTCTGGTGCACCTACATTTGCCAATCTGGACAAGTGTTCACAAGTAAGTGCTTCGTACAAGGATCAATTATTCAACTTTCCAACTACTAGTTGTCCGAAAGTAAGACGTAAATGGAAGGTGATTGATTGGTGCCAATACGATGAAGACATTACACCGAATCCAGGATTATGGACATATAATCAATTTATTTTTGTTGAGAATACTGTTCCTCCTACTATACTTTCAGGATGTACGGATACTTTGATTTGTGCTCCAAACAATGAATGTAATGCGGTAGTAAGTCTTGGAATCGAAGCTGAGGATGATTGTGATGCAGATAGCGAGTATATGTTTTATAGCTATACCATCAATGTAAATAGTGATTTGAATACGGCGAATGATATTAGTGGAGAGACTAGTTCATTTAGCCATGATATTGAGAATGGAGTACATGAAGTGACATGGACAGTCACTGATCGTTGTGGAAACCCAACGACATGCAGCTATACACTTACGGTTAAAGAATGCAAAGCGCCGACCGCGGTATGCCTATCGGGATTAGTCATCGGCATTGACGAAGCTGGACAAGCCGAATTGTGGGCATCAGATGTGAATCAAAGTAGCTTTGATAATTGCACCGCGAACGATGATTTGATCTTCTCATTTTCATCAGATACAAATGACTTCGGGATGGTATTTGATTGTGACGATGTAGGTACGAATCAATATATCGAAATGTGGGTAACTGACTTGGAAGGAAATCAATCATTCTGCAGCACCTTTGTTGATGTACAGGATAATAATGGGAATTGTGATGGTATTACTGGAAATGATGATCCAAACTCATTGCAAGGAAAAATAGCTACAGAATCGAATTTAGCAATTCCAGAAGCCATGGTCAGCATTTTCGGAGCGGAGATGGATGAAGACTTTATGACTGCTGAGGATGGTGAATATGCATTCGAAGGAATCAATGAAGAGAATGATTATCAAGTCAAAGTGGAGAGAGACAAAGATGATATGGAAGGAGTCTCAACCCTCGACCTGGTATTGATCCAACGACATATCTTAGGCTTGGGTCTATTGGATTCACCGTACAAATTGATTGCTGCTGATATTAATGATACAGAGAGCATTACAGCTTCCGATTTGGTTGCGTTGAGAAAGATGATCCTTGGAATTGATGAGGCCTTCCCGGATAATGAGTCTTGGAGATTTGTGTCAATGGATGCAGAAATGCAAGACATGAATAATCCTTGGCCATTTAGCGAAGATTTGATTGTTGGCAATGCACCATTGGAAGAAGTGGAAGCTGATTTTATAGGAGTGAAAATAGGCGATGTCAATAATTCGATAGAAGACTTGATAAGAGAGAATGCAATCGAAAGCAGATCTTCTAATCATTTGGGTATTGTCACCAAAGAACAAAGAGTACATAGAGACGATGAGGTCTTTGTAGATTTCATTTGCAATTCGAATACAGCTCTAGGTGCCATGCAAATGACAATTGAATGGGATAAAAATGCAATGAATTTTGTGGACATAATTCCAGTGGGACTTGCGATGGAAGAAGGATATATGAATAAGACTCAGGTGGAAGATGGATTGATAACTATTGCCTGGAGTTCGGTAGATGGTAAATCTGTTCCGAAAGGAATGCCATATTTCCAATTGATATTTGAAGGAAATGAGACATTTGACCTATCAGAGAATCTAAGGATATCTTCATCCTTGACTGAAGCCATTGCTTATGATGTCAATGATGTTGGACATGATATCGAACTTAGATTTGTGGAAGGAGAAAGAGAAGGATTAATGTTGTTCCAAAACAAACCGAATCCATTTGTGACGGAGACGGTGGTAGAATTTGCGCTTCCAGAAGATATGGAAGTTACTTTCAAAGTATTCAATGGAGCGGGAAGTCTGATCTTTAAAAACACACAATTATACACCGAAGGTATGAATGCCTTTAAGTTGAGTGAGGAATTGAAAGATCATAGAGGACTTCTATTCTTGAAAATGGAAACAGCCGAATTTAGCGAAGTGAAACGAATGATTCGTATCAATTAGAATAGCCTCGATCGAGAATGATAATATGCACCTCCTTACTTAATTGTTTGGAGGTGTTTTTATTTGTACAATTATTGATCACAAATGCCTCTATTAATCTTTAAAGAAGCAGTTATTGGAATATTTACATCGTTTGCGAAAGCTAAATTTTGACATGTGAAAGTAATATCAGCCGTTGGACTTATCGTCACATTACTTTCAATAATAATGCTGTCGGCAGCTTGATATACCCCATCCAATGGACTATCCGCAGCAGTCAAGGTAAGCACTTCTGGATGTGTAGTTTCTCTCACTTCATATATACTACCTGATAAGGTAGCGAGGTATAATTCACCTTTTTCATTCTCTCCATAACTAGCCACACCGTTTGGAGTATCTATCATCTGAGTTGCAGTACCATCAGACTCTACTACCCATGTATTTTCCGTGACATAGTCAGTAACAATATAATATCCATATAATTCGCTGTACTTACATCCACGATATACATACCCCCCAGTGATGGAGAATCCACCAGTAGCAAAACTATGACCATAAGTGAAAATAGGATCGGTATAAGATGCTGAAAAACAAGATGGAATCGCCGGACAATTATTGTTAATTGGGTCAGAATCATAACAATTGTCTCCTTCCATAATGGCCCAACCATAATTTTCACCTCCTGTACTATTGAAGGGTTGAAGATTTACTTCTTCTACCGCATTTTGCCCAACATCTGCTATCCATATATCACCAGTCTTCGAATCAAATGCAAACTTCCATGGATTCCTCAGACCAAAGGCCCAAATTTCATCTGGTACATTCGGAAATCCTAGGTAAGGATTATCAGGAGGTATGCCATAATAGGGTGTTGTATTAATATTTTGATCTACATCTATTCTCAGCATTTTCCCTAGCAGCAATGTAGAATCTTGTGATCTGCATCCAGGATCACCACCCGAACCTCCGTCACCCATTGGTATGTACAAATAATTATCTATTGGACTGAATTTTAAATCACCTGCATTATGATTGTTAAATGGCTGTGAGATTTCTATCATTATTTTTTCAGAAGAAGCATCCGCAATATTCGGATCGGCATCAGATACTTTGAATCTGGATATTGTAGTGGTACCAGAATTGTTGGTATAGTTTACAAAGAAGTATCCATTCGTTTCATAATCAGGGTGAAACTCCAAACCCAAAAGCCCTCTTTCATTGGCTGTAGAATTGACAATGGGATCGATATTAAGAAATGGTGTAGCACGTAAACTTCCATTTTCAATAATTTTGATTATTCCTGCTTTCTCAACAATAAATAGTCTATTGGACCCATCGCCAGCATTTGATAT
This sequence comes from Saprospiraceae bacterium, assembly GCA_965230575.1. Taxonomy (GTDB): domain Bacteria; phylum Bacteroidota; class Bacteroidia; order Chitinophagales; family Saprospiraceae; genus CAJXUU01. The sequence continues at coordinate 747,052 of OZ246013.1, read as the reverse complement.
ATCAACAGGACTGCTTAGGCCTGTTTGGACTTGAACAAATTGAAGCGAAGGTTGCCCATGAATAAGTAAACCGAAAAATAATAATGCAGAAGTAATAATCACCTTTTTCATAATCCCAGATTTGTGCGATTTGCAATATAACAAATTGATCTTCTTGGACTTGGTGAATTGTGTGTTTTGATTCCAGAAAATTGTGAATTCGAAGACATTTCGGTGAAAACCCTTAACCAGACATTAGGGGTTACACTAGTAGGATGAGCGCTAAAATTCTAATGGGACAAAAAAAGAGGCATCCACAAAGTGAATGCCTCTCAAAATTCTTTACAGAATAAAATTCAATTAAGAAATTCTTAGTTTACAGAATCTCCTAAAGCTTTACCAGCTTTGAATTTTACCATTGTTTTTTTCTTTATTTGAATTTTATCTCCAGTTAATGGATTTCTACCTTCTCTTGCTTTTCTTACAGAAGTTGAAAAAGTACCAAAACCAACAAAAGCAGCTTTGTCTCCAGCTTTCAATGCGTTCTCGATTGATCCAAAAACTGTTGCTACTGCGTCACCTGCTTGAGCCTTAGTTATTCCAGCTCCGTCTGCTACTGCATTGATTAAATCTCCTTTGTTCATATTAATATAATATTTAATGAGTTAATTATTAATGACGCAAAAGTATAGTAATGAATATATATAAACAAATATTTATATGTAAAAAACGCGGAAAGTCCCATAAATACAGGGTTATCACCCATTTTTAACGGTTTATTAAGGTAAATTTGTCCAACTAAGTCATTCATAATCATTTTGTTGCATTGTTTCTTCAGAATAGATATATTTGAGGAATATTTTTTGCCACCAAACCGTACGAGAATGAAGAAAAATGCCCTGATAATCGCCTTATGCGCAGCTTTTGCTTTAGTTGTTTCAACAACAATAACAAGTTGCAAGACAAAGGAAGGATGTGGATTAGAAGAAAAATACTCAGCACCAGTGGATAAGGATGGCAATTTATCTACAAAAAGAGGTAAATCCAATCTGTTTTCTAAAAAGCAAAGGAAGAAGATGAAAAAGAGAAGTGGCAGGAAATAAATGACTTATTCGATCAATTCTCAATCAAAATTTAGCATTAATACTAACAATTAGATTTCTCCCCGGAGCACTTACTCCAGATGCAAATGGGCGGTAGTGCAAATCAAATATGTTTTCTAAAGCAATACTTGCTGATAAAGACTTATTGATCTTCCTTTGGTAATATGTATTTAATGTATACCAACTTGGTGTGCCTTCTACCGTGGCATTTTCTAAATTATCTTCAGAACCACCATATTCAGATAATGGCTTTTCACCATTGTATCTCATTTTTAAAGACAACTGCTGATGTTCGTCAACATAGGCCAAGGAGACTTTTCCATACAAAGGCGGAATATGAGAAAGAGGGCTTTCATTCTCAGCTTCGTCAAATCGTTTTCCCTTTATGTAATTGATTGACCCAGACCACTCAATTTTGTTGGTCAGAGAAGATTTAATGTTGAGCGAAATGCCTCTTACTTTTGCGGTATTGGCATTTATATTTGAAATGGTGACCAGAGTATCACCTTCATCTACTAGGAATGAGGTACCATCAGGAAGTGTAAAGTTTTCTCGAACAATTGCATCATTCAGTGTTGTGACAAATCCTGTAGCCGAAATCAGTACCTTGGAATTGATATTTTGTGAAATGGTCAATTCACCATTGAGTGATTTTTCTGGTTGCAGGTTGATGTTAGGAACAGAAATCTCTGCCGCCTTTACCCGAATTTTTGCCAGGTCATCAATATTTGGAGATCGGAAGGCTGAAGATATTTGACCACTCATTTTTAATCCATGACCTGGAGAATATGTAGAACCCAAAGACCAGCTCAAGGCACTATTGGTGGCTGGTACTCCTTCATAAAAAGATTCTGGCCAGGGTAGATTGTCAGTCCTATTGTATTTTACATTCAAGCCATTGTTGCTATATCGCAGACCACCAAACAAATCAATCGTGTTGAAAGACTTTTTCAAAAGTGCATAGGAAGCCACATTATCTGTGCTACTACCTCCAGATGGATACCTGGTGAGGATGTCATTAGAAATAGAGCCATCCAATATATTGGTCCTGAATGCTGTTGAAGTCAAGTTGTTTTTATTGAATTCAGCACCATAATTTATTTCAAATGATTCCTGATCATCCAGATATTTGTGCAAATCAGCCGTGATGCTAAATACATCTACATCTTCTTCTTGTCTATCCAAATTATTGCTTCCAAATTGACGATCTATCCTGTCTTCATCTATTTTCTGATAGGCAGCGATCACTATAATCTTGTCATAGAAAGCACTTTGTCTCTTAATATCAGCTCTCAAACTGGATAGAAATCTATTTTGAGGTCCATAATACCACTCTGCAAAGGAGAGAACTTCACCATCCAACTCAGAAAGAGCATCATATCTCGACACATCCGAACTGGTAGAATATTGAATATTTGCGATCAAACGCAATTGTTCAGAAGGCTGATAAAGAAATTTTTGTAAAATATCAATTTGACTATAGCCAGTTCCGATTTGAATATTGGGATCTGGGTTGATAGCTATTACATCTTGCCCATTCTCTCTATCTGCATATATCAGCCGCTTTCCAAAGTCTGGAAAATCATTTCCTCTCTTGGAACCAGTTCGAAGATCATCATAATCCGAAAATGAAATTGAAGTGAGAGAGCCAAATTTATTAGTGCCTATATTGAAATCTACATGGCCGGATTTTTCTTTATTTGCCGTAGCATACCGCGTAAAGGCGTTACCGAAAAAGTTTAATTTTTTATTCTCATCAAAATTGAGCCTTGGATTCTTACTCCTAAAATGCACAACACCACCTATCGCATCACTGCCATAAATAAGTGAGCCAGGACCATACAATACTTCGAGTCGCTCCAGCATGGCATTATCCACCGTAATGGCACTTTGCAAATGTCCACTTCGGTAGATGGCATTATTCATACGCACTCCATCCAAAACCAGCAATACCTTATTCGCTTCAAACCCCCTGACCACGGGACTACCGCCACCCATCTGGCTTTTTTGAATATAGACATCGGCATGCTGACCCAAAGCATCTGCTGCTGTTTGGGGATTGGTCAATGTGAAGATCTTGGTATTTATACTTTCGACTTTGCCTGGTAGATCCCGACTTTGATTATCTGTCCTTCCTACCATTAATACTTCTTCCAAAACCAATCCTTGTGTCAAAGTGACGATGGGTTGTTCCATGAGGTCAGCCTTCTTGAATGATTGCTGCTGATAGCCTAAAAAATTGAACACTATGGTTTGGTCGTCTTTTATTTTTTGAGGGATTATCACCTTTCCATCCACATCAGTAGATGTACTGAATTCGAAATCACTGGTATAAACATCCACAAAAGAAAGTGCTTCCTGATTATCGTTAATTACCCGTACTTCAATCTGTCCAAAAGTAAAGGCACTTACTAAGGAAAATATACAACATCCTACCCATCTTGACAAATTCATAATGTATTTAATTGAAGTCTAAATAATTGATATGCAACAATTTAGATGTAATAGTTATTTCAATTGAAACCAAAATTAATAGATTTAATGGCTTTAGCGACATTGGCATAAGTTAAAATAAGCCTAAAAGAGTATAACTGTCTTAAAGATCATTGAATTGTGATGTGACCTATTAAAATGGAAACGTCAATATTTAAGAAAAGAATAAGTGAGACAAACACTTATTCATATATTTATGTTTGAATTTTAAAAATAAGTAAAAATGAGTGATACTGCATTAGCTATAGCAACGGAAAAATTGAACAAAAAAGGATTTTTAGATTTAGAGGTAGATCCTACGTTGGATTTGGTTGAAGAAATTGAAAAACTCAAAAAGGAGAAGAATGCTATAATATTGGCACATTACTACCAGGAATCTGAAATCCAGGATGTTGCTGATTATATTGGGGATAGTCTTGGACTATCGCAAAAAGCGGTAAGTACTGATGCGGAGCTAATTGTTTTTGCGGGTGTGCACTTCATGGCAGAAACGGCTAAAATGCTCAATCCACACAAAAAAGTTATACTTCCTGACCTCAAGGCCGGTTGTTCACTAGCGGATAGTTGCCCACCTCATTTATTCAAAAAATTCAAGGAGAAGTATCCAGATCATGTTGTAGTAAGTTATATCAATTGTACCGCAGAATTGAAGACACTTACCGATGTATGTTGTACTTCATCCAATGCCGCTACAATAATCAATAGCATCCCAAAAGACAAGGGCATCATATTTGCCCCTGATAAAAACCTGGGAGCATGGCTACAAAAAAAGACTGGAAGAGATCTTGTACTTTGGAATGGAGCCTGTATGGTGCATGAAATTTTCTCCAACGAAAAGATTACAAAACTACAAGTTAGATATCCAGATGCTAAATTCATCGCTCATCCTGAATGCGAAGAACATATCTTGGAAAAAGCAGATTTTATTGGTAGTACGAGCCAATTATTAAGGTATACGAAAGAGAATGAGGCTAAGCAGTTTATTGTAGCTACAGAATCTGGAATCCTGCACCAGATGGAGTTGGCTAGCCCCGATAAAGAATTCTTTCCAGCACCACCGAATAATACATGCGCATGTAATGACTGTCCACACATGAAGCGAAATACAATGGAAAAATTGTACTTGTCCATGAAGTATGAATTGCCTGAGATCATCCTTGAGGATTGGGTAATTGAGAAAGGGGTGGCCAGCATAGATCGGATGCTTGAGATAAGTGAGAAGGCAGGTTTCAAGATGTAAAATCAGAGAACATTGAAAATAAGTCGAACATACTTTAAGCAATTATTAGTTGGATTGGTGTGTTCGATACTTTTAATATGCTGCAAGGACAAAAATGATTTCGGTTCTAAATCAACTAACGATAAAAAGGAAACTAGAAAAGAAAGGCTTGCTTGTCCTGTAATCCCTCCTTCGATTGGTCATTCAATTTCCACGAGATTTTCTCCGCCACAAGGATTTATTCGCGAAGAATTAGACAAAGAAAGCTTTGCCTCATACTTAAGAAGTTTTCCACTTTTAGGTTCTAAGGAGCCAGTCTATCTTTATAACGGAAATTTGAAGGGCAATCAATCTACTCATGAGGCCATTCTGGACATTGATGTAGGTGATCGAGATTTGCAACAATGTGCGGACGCTGTCATGAGACTCAGAGCGGAGTACCTTTGGAATCAAAAGCAATATGACGAAATAGCTTTTAATTTTACCAATGGCTGGAAGTTTGAATATGAGAAGTGGAGAGAAGGGAATGATCTTGTTGTCAATGGAAATACAACGTCATGGAAGCCAGGATCATCCCCAAAAGAGAGCTATCAGGATTTCAGAAAATACTTGGATTGGGTATTTATGTATGCGGGGACGCTTTCATTGTCCAAAGAATTAAAGCCAAAGAAAATTGAGGATGTTGAGATTGGGGATGTGTTTATTTATGGTGGGTCTCCTGGTCATGCAGTTGTCGTGGTTGATTTAGCTGTGAATGAGACTTCCGGTGATAAGGCATTTATATTGGCGCAGAGTTATATGCCTGCTCAGCAGATTCATGTTTTGAAGAATGATGAGAATAAGGATGAAAGTCCATGGTATTTTTTGTCCGAAGTAGGTGCTCAATTGAATACTCCAGAATGGACATTTCAAAGAGATGCCCTTATGAGTTTTGGCGGCACTGACCATATATAATAAATGATAACATTGATTTCTACGAGCGTTAAACTTTGTTTTTGAATACCTTAAGTCTCATAATCTGCATAAAATTGACGAAAGTCTTAAAGTAGAATTAAGTCTAATAGTCGATTTTTTTTAATCTTAGTTCATTTTAATGATGTCCTTCAAGTATTTGATAGGAATGAATGGCGCATCATTTTATTTAATGGAGGAATTAAAGTGTCACGGGTTTTATTCTTACTATCAGTGAAAAGGAACTAAAAAATTTAGCAATCGTATGGAAGAGAATCTTCAAGAAAAGTACTGGAAAGAAAACTTAAAATATCTGGCTATTCTGCTATCTGTATGGTTTCTAGTTTCATTTGGATTCGGAATTTTATTGGTCGAACAGCTCAATACCATCAAAATTGGTGGCTTTAAATTGGGCTTTTGGTTTGCACAGCAAGGATCGATCTATGTCTTTGTAATTCTGATTTTTATTTATATCAGGTTGATGAATAAACTTGACAAAAAATACAATCTGGACAAATAAATTATGGATATACAAACGTGGACATGGGTTTTAGTGGGTTTGACATTTTCCTTATATATAGGTATAGCCATATGGTCCAGAGCTAGTTCTACAGGAGAATTCTATGTAGCCAACAAAGGTGTGCATCCAATTGCAAATGGATTGGCAACAGCGGCCGACTGGATGTCAGCTGCCTCATTTATATCAATGGCTGGAATCATTTCATTTGGTGGATATGATGGCTCGGTATACCTCATGGGATGGACAGGTGGATATGTGTTACTCGCTTTGTTATTAGCACCATACCTCAGAAAATTTGGCAAATTTACCGTTCCCGATTTTATTGGCGATCGTTACTATTCTAATAATGCTCGGGTGGTAGCTGTTTTTTGCGCGCTGATGGTTTCATTTACCTATGTAGCTGGTCAGATGCAAGGAGTCGGTATAGTATTCTCCCGTTTCCTGGAGGTTGATATCACTACAGGAGTTATCATTGGGATGATCATAGTATTATTTTATGCAGTCCTGGGAGGAATGAAAGGCATCACATATACCCAAGTAGCTCAATATTGTGTATTGATCTTTGCTTTCATGGTTCCGGCCATATTTATTTCACTTCAAATGACGGGTAATCCGATTCCGCAACTAGGTTTTGGAAGTACAGGCGGCGATGGTATTTATCTATTGGACAAGCTGGATGGTCTGCACAGTCAATTGGGGTTTCATGAATATACTACTGGAAGTAAATCTAAAATTGATGTGTTTTTTATTACGGCGGCATTGATGGTAGGTACGGCAGGGCTGCCCCATGTAATTGTCCGTTTCTTTACTGTGAAAAAGGTGAGTGATGCTCGTAAGTCAGCGGGTTGGGCTTTATTATTCATTGCTGTTTTATATACCACGGCACCAGCCATTGCTCTTTTTGCCAGAACAAATTTGATTGAAACAGTAAGCAATGAAAAGTACTCCGAAATGCCAGATTGGTTCAAAAAATGGGAAACTACTGGACTGATTACATACGATGATAAAAACAATGATGGCATTATTCAATATGTGGCAGATCAAGAATCCAATGAACTTGTTGTCAATCGCGATATAATGGTACTTGCTAACCCCGAAATTGCCAATTTGCCCAATTGGGTAATAGCCCTGGTGGCTGCGGGTGGTTTAGCGGCAGCGTTATCGACTGCTGCTGGCTTGTTATTGGTGATTTCTTCCTCAGTATCACATGACATTATCAAAAAAATAATTAATCCTGACATTTCTGAAAAAGGAGAATTGATAGCGGCACGGTTATCAGCAGTTGCCGCTGTATGTGTAGCTGGATATTTTGGAATCAATCCTCCTGGCTTTGTAGCTGCCGTGGTTGCATTGGCTTTTGGTTTGGCTGCAGCATCATTTTTTCCTGCCATTGTACTTGGCGTATTTTATAAAAAAATGAATAAGGAAGGAGCGATTGCTGGAATGATGGTTGGTATCCTATTGATGATATTCTACATTTTGAAATTCAAGTTTGGAATTTTTGATGGAGGTAAGACAGCGGTTGCTTCTCTCAAATCCGATTGGTGGTTTGGTATTTCGCCCGAAGGATTTGGTACTGTAGCCATGGTGGTTAATTTTATTGTAGCTATTACCATTTCTAAATTTACCTCACCTCCACCAAAAGAAGTACAGAATCTGGTTGACAACATTAGAATTCCATCTGGGGCTGGAGAGGCTACTCATTGAAAATGCATAGGAAAACAATGAAGAAACACTGTTGAATGGTGAAAGGGATTATTGTATTACAGGGAAATATTTCAAGGTAAGATTTTTTCAATATGATATGGAAAAAGTGAAATTTGATATACATCCTGATATCTTCTCTATCTATTCTAAGTTATCTTCACTCATAATTTATAACCCTGTTTTATTCTGTTGCATTTTCGTTATTAACTTTTCCAACGCTTCACGAACAACTTCTTTAAGAATTTCCTTGGAATCTGACATATTTAATTCAAGAGCCAATATATCTTTGTCTACGATTGGTTCGAGCTTTTGACTGGCCTCTTTGATTCTTACAATAGGCAAATTTATTGCGTTGGCGGCAAAATATTCAGCATCTAGCCAATGGCTAAAAGATTTTTTATTTTGAGCAAAATCAATGTAAAATTGCAAGACGCCATCACTTTCTTTCATTGCTTTTACAACAGCGTCGGTGGTAGAGTCGGTATTGTCTTTCACAAATACAAATGTATCTTCTAGAAGTCCAACTTCTCTTCCGACTTCTTGGCAAAGTTTAATAAATTGTTCTCTAAAGAAAAAATTACTGATTATGGATACAAATATTCTATATGGATTTATAGGTCTAACATCAATATTTATATCTTTTAAATTAATAATACTTTCTAATTTTTTGGCAAGTGCGGTATTATCCTTTATCATTTCTTCATAACCAGCAGGATATCTTGCTATAAATTCCATTGTTCCCGTTTCAAATAATTTTTCATTTCTCATGATCCGGTTACTTATATTATAAAGGTCTAAACCTGCTTTATTAAACTCTCCTGTTATTGTTGATACATATCCTTTACTACTTCGTCCAAGCCCATTGGATTGATAGTGAATAATGATTTTTTTATAACGAATAATTTCTTTTTTGTCGATTACAGTAACGCGCAATCTACTCGCCGTTGTATGGATGTTAGCAAATCCGAAAGTTGGAATTCCTTGGAAATTAATTCCTGCTGCATTTAATATGGAGTTAGGAGTTGATTCATTAAATACTAATCTGTTATGCTCCACATTTACATTAAAGGGATGACGTGTTACTTTCATCAATTCACGATCTATTTCTTTAGATTCTATTGCTTGAATTATGTCGTCAGTTAAGCTTATGTTCGCTGTTGATTTCTTTAATTTTTCTAATTCTTTTTTTAATTGTTTTATTTCTTTTTTTAGTTTCGATGAGTTGATTTCTTTTATTAAATTCTCTTTCCTCAATTCCCAATAGTGATAAGGTAGAGTTTTAGCTTGAACTATCGTAATAGGAAATTCTGAATCACTTATGCGTTCTTCGAAATTGAAAAGATATTTTTTACCCGCTGTAACTATTTGATTTTTTAAACTTTCAGCTTCATTTTCTCCTTCGATGAATGTTGAGACTAAGTCTGAAACTAATTTTTCTAATCTTATAAACTTGTCTTTTTTTCGGAATTTGGCATACTTTTTAAAGGTCTTGTTTTCTTTGCAAATCTTCTTTCGATAAAGACCTTTTTCAAAATTTGATTTGATTTGTTCTACCTCGCCTATAATTGACCAAATAAGATACCTATGACCAGCTTTGTGACAATCTGCGGTGATTATATTTATTCCAAGATCTGATAATATCGTTGCAACTTTGGATACATAACCTTTGATGTCTTTTATTCTGATATTAATTCGGAGTAAAAATGGCCAAGAATTAAAGTCAATAGGGCTAAAAATAAAATCATGGTTTTTCTTTAATCCTGATTTATCAGTAATATACTTTTCTGGAGTTGGGTAGTATATCCCTGAGAGTCTCGTAAAGTTGTGAATATTGATTGATTTTAATAAGAAGTCTGGAACTCTAATTGAATCCTCTCTTATGTAGGCTATTCCTCCTTTGTGCATTTTACTTATTTATTGTACAGAAAAATGATTTATAATTTAACGTTACCTCCAGGCATACCTGACATTCGACCAAAGGAAGATTGGCAAGGTCATACAATGTTAGCGGTGACTATTTATACTTTTCTTCTATGTAATATCCTTTTGGCGATATTTGGACGTTATAAAAAACCTTGAATAGATAATCATCAAATAAAGAATTTGCAACATCATCAGTAGTGTTGTATGAACCGTAATCTTCATTAAGTTGCTTTATATCTAGTTGTTCATACAAGGGAATAGTAATTAATCCATGTTGTTCTAATTGATTAACACTTTCTAGAACTTCACCAATACTTGAAAATCCAATACTTTTGATCTGTTCTGCAGTAAATTCTTCTCTATTATATTTTATCATTTTTAGTAACTGAAAGTCTTTTTTACTACAAGATCTATTTAGAGAATCAAATACACTTTCTTGATCCTTCAAAAACCACTTTTTAAATTCCTTGGTCTTATCTTGATTAAAATGAGGATCATCTTTAAGGTCGGCAATATGTAAACTAAAAGAAGATAGTTTTAATAATGATTCTCTTAAATTACCGTTTAACGCTTTGAAAAGAATATTAAAATCTTCTTCAGTTATTGGATTGTATGGTTTGGTATCTATATGACTTTGATACGACTTTATCCTTGAATTTAATAAACTGCTCAAGTATGCTGAACTTAATGCGGGGACATTTACAGGATCCAATAAATACCCTGACATTCGTGTAGATGAAGCAATAGAATTTATTACTCCATGAGACCCACTAAAAATCCATTTAATTCCATTGATAGTAAACAACTCATCTCTTAAAACTTCCATTGTTTCTTTTGCTTTTTGAGATGTTTTAAGTAATTCCAAATTGTCAATCATACAAATAACACCACCATTCTCTGCTGAAGGAAACAATGTATTTAGCCAATTGATCAATTGTTTTCTAAAGCCACTTTTTAAGTATCCTTCGGACGTATTTATCTCTCTCGATTCGCCGGCACCTACAGATAATATTTGAGCTGATATTGACTGAGTTTCTGGAGTGTTTAACCAAGTGTCAATATGTTTAATCTCAGCATTCGTCTTTTTAATTCGTTTTATATCATTTGAGTACTTCAATAATGTTTGCGCAACGGTATATATTATTCCATCTGAAAATTCTCTTATATCACAATCTCTAGTTAGTTGAAAATGGCTTGTACAAGGAATATATAATTCTTCTAAAGAACCATCCTTGCATCTATTGAAAATCTCAAACAAACAAACGTTTATCAAACTTGTTTTACCAATTCCATTTTCGCCTTCAACCGTTGTAATTCCAGAATTACTTAAAATTCGATTTATAATTTTTCGTTTTTGATTATCTCGCCCAACAAGTAAATTGGCACCTTGTTCATCAGCATTAAGAGGGTTCGGTTTAAAAGGATTTGATATGTATCCCCATTTTCTATATATACTCATCTAAATTTTATTTTAATTAATGTTAACGGATGATTATATCGATCGTCTCTGAGGAACGAAGAGAAATGATCTAATATCATAGTGTTATGAACTAGATTTTCATTATTCACCACTAGAAATTTGCGTCATATCAAGAGAAATATAAGATTTAATTCCATTCTCTCTCAAAAAGTTTTCAATTGCGCTCCTTAGTTCAAGATAGTTTAATTCACCTGCAACTGGTATACTTACTTTTCTATCATTATTTGATCTAACTTCAACAATATTATTTATTGGAAATAATTTGCCTTCATTACATAATAGGATATTAAGTATAATATCTCCGAAGTTTAGTTTTTCAGAAAGTAATTGATTAAGATCATTATTAGTCCATAAAACATTCGAAGTCTTCTTTAACGATTTTAATAGTTTGTGTGCATGTTCATGAGTAACACAACTTGAGCCCAAGCTGTCAAAGTTGTTTATTGAATTTCCAGGTTTTGATTCGTTTATAAAAAACTCCCAAAAGGCAATTCCACTACCCGACCATTTCTGTTGTTTTTCTATTTGAGTAGAAAATCGCGATTTACCATAGTTCTTTGATTTTTTAGATTTATAGATACTATCCCAATTAGCATTTGGAAGCGAAGAATGCCGAGGTAGTTTCGCTTCAAACATTCCTATTTTAATTCCATTATAAAGCTTGAATATTATTATAGCATCACAACCAAATATTCCTTCTAATTTCCCAGGTAAGGTTTGTGCAACACCAAATTTGGTTTTGTAGAGTGGTCCAAGTGGAAACCTTAAATGAGTTGTCAAATTTGATACATAATCTCTTTCGCTTACTATTACCCCACTATATAACTCATCTCGACAAACTTTATCAATGTCATAACATATTTGACTAATTAATCTTTTTGTTATCATTTTTAAATTTTCTTGCACATATCACCTTTATATTTTTAACCCTCTAATCTGCTTGCATTTCTGTTGGTTATGTATGTTGTTTTATACCATTGAAAGTCAATGCTCTAACAGATATATTTAAATATATCTGTTTACTGAGCATAAACGTTTATTATTTGAATTAAAACGGCTATCATCAAAATAGAAAGTTATTAGAATGCTGTTGCACAATACATTTAATAAAAGTGATCTTAAGGATCACAACATAATTGCCCAACCTGTAGACTCCTTACCCAATAATTGAATAATGGTTAATTAACTCCCTATTTCAAGTTATTTCTAAATGTAATAATTTCACCGCCCTAAATGACGATTCAATACAGAATAGTCCTCATATTACGTAGATTTACGCAAAAATAACGTAGAATTACGCAACTCAAAAACCCCCAATATTTTCACATTAAAATCCCACCAGAACACACCCAGTTTCTCCACCTCAAAGAGCGATAAATCAAATTTTATCAAAATGTGTAATTGAAACATAGTTAGACTCAAATATGAGATAAGGCTCAATCAGTGCTTCACTCTCTATCATTCATTCAATCGTTCACTCAAATCCATTCTTGAATGCAATATTCTTATTATTTCAACCTCTTCTTTATTCCGAACTTTATAAAATATGATATGTGACTTGACTTTGTAGCCCAGGTAATTTGATCGTGCTTGATGATAGGATTTTCCAATTGAAGGATCTTTCGAAATTTCTATTATTTCATGGAGCAATAACTTAAAGTATTTGTCCGCTTGTTAATGTGACCATTTTATTGAAGTGTATTCCCAGATCTCTATTAAGTCTAAATTGGCTTTTTCGCTAATTAGAAATTTCGGCATTATTTAAAACCATTTTTACTATGAAGATGCTCAAGTAATTTTTCACCATCAAAATCAGTAATAAATCCGCTTTCTTCTCCTTCGATTAATGCCCTCTTTAGTGCTTCTAATTTGACCCCTTCATTTTCTAACAATCTTAGACCTGCTCTAATTATTTCACTAGTATTGGAAAAGCGACCAGATGCGATTTTGGAATTGATGAATTGCTCAAAACGATCTGTAGCCAAAATCCCACTTATAATTGGATATTAATTTCAAAACTATCCATGAAAATTGACTATAAAACCATGATTAATCTATCCAAGCAAAAATAAGTACCGTCTCAATTTGAATTTTTATTACAATTTGCGCTAATCTGAATATATTTGAATTGATTATTAATTTTAGAAAGTAAACTTTAGTGTCACAAATGCAGCCCAAATTATCTCGATTAGATGTCCTAATGAAATGGGGAGCTTACCTGTTGGTATCGACAGTTTGGGGTAGTGCATTATTGTTTGGTTTATACATTTTGGCTTTCTATTTTTTTGCCCTCCTAAATGGAAATACAGAAGAATGGAATACTCGCCTTCCAGGTCTTTTTGATAGTCAAAAACAAGCGGCTACAATTGGTATTGGACTTCATTTCGCGGCAGGAGGTATAATCTTAATCCTAGGTTGTATTCAGTTGATAGAGAAGTTGCGGATTAAGTATCCAGCTTTGCATAGGTGGCTGGGGAGGATCTATGTACTGTCTGCATTGATCACGGCCGTAGGAGGATTGACTTTTATTTTTATCAAAGGTACTATTGGTGGTACTGTCATGGATATTGGTTTTGCAGGATACGGAATATTCACTTTTATAGCCGCACTGGCAACTATTCGCTTTGCTCGATCGGGTGATTTTGAACAGCATCGAGCCTGGGCGATACGATTATTCGCTTTGGCAATTGGTTCGTGGCTGTATCGAATGGATTATGGGTTTTGGTTTTTGTTTACGGATGGCCTCGGACATACTAAAGATTTTACAGGACCTTTTGATTACTTCATGGCATTCTTTTTCTACTTGCCTAATTTGCTGGTTGCAGAAATTTTTATTGGACATTATTCCATTATGAAATCCAAATTGGCAAAATCGATTGCGCTATTTGCTATTATTTTGTCAACCACCTTTTTGGTTTTGGCCACCTATTATTTCACAAAAAAGATCTGGGGGCCTGCTATTCTAGAAGGATTTGGGATTTGATGTTTAGAGATTGGTAAATCTTATAAAGTTTGCCAAGTTTGCACAGAAGAAGGAAGAGAAGATTGGATAGAATTGAAAGATTAATCCGATAATAATCCTCATTGGAATTTCACCGTAAAACCATTTTTCGCCATTTACTTTAAAAAACACATTTCATTCACTAGTCTTTTAATGTCGTTGCCTCAAGATTTATGTCGTTGACTCAAGAATCGCAGATGTGATTTTACATCTGACCTGGTTTTTAATCGAATATATGACGGAATTGATTTAGAATGATCAATTCAATTTATTAAAGCTTAAAAGACGATTAAAATGAAAAACTTATTTCTAATTGCCTTACTACTAGTAGGGTTTCAAATTCAAATTGATGCACAAAATAATGCCGAAAATTGCGGTTATGTGCCGGATGCAGAGTACCTCAATAGGTGGAAAAACCCTAATTCAATCCAAAATAAAAGGTTGAATTTCCTAAAGAAGTACCCTATCCAGGATTTGTCCAAAATAAGAGGCCTGGAGTACAAAAACCAAAAATTCCAGTTGGTTCAACCTTTTGACACGAATACTGACTTTATTGGTATAGATAATGATGAGGAAGACCTTTTTGGTGATATGAGAACGATTCCCATTGTGGCACATGTAGTAAGAAAGACCAATGAAACGGGTGGAATATCTAAAACTGCAATAAAAAATGCGATAAGCACTGCTAATGCTTTTTACAGTACCATAAATATGGAACTAGAGATTTGTGAATTTAGATACATAGATGATGATGGTATATTCTACCATACTTTTAATACTGATTCAGACAGCATTGGAAATTCAGATGCTTCCTATAATGTATTGGATGTTACTTCTCGAAATGTAAGCCGGAAAATAAATATATATTTTGCTGCGAATTCAAGCACTTCCTGGACCTGGAGACCGGGTTCAAATGATAAAAAACAACATATCATGATGAAGAATTCTCATGCAATAAATGGGACTACCTTAAGTCATGAAATAGGACATTGGTTTGATTTAGTACATACGCACTATGGTCTGGATGAACTGGTAGATGGTTCTAATTGTGATACGCAAGGAGATTTTGTATGCGATACTCCTGCAGATCCCAATTTATCGGGAAATACGGATTCTTCTTGCAATTATACAGGAGGGTCTAGCATTGTAGATGCCAATGGTGACACATACAATCCTGATCCTACGAATTTGTTGTCTTATGCAGGTAGTTGCAGAAATAGATTTACAAGTGGCCAATGTTATAGGATGCAATCTCATTACCTCGGAATGGAAGAAGATAGAGGATATACCTTGAATTCCTGCAATGGAGTTGGTGATAAGATCGACGGGTACAAATGGACAGAAGGCTGGACCACTTCTGAATTTTATACGATTGGAAGGCAGCCTTATCTGTTTTTATTAAAAGAGAAGGGATATAGCGGATCTAACAAGAATGTTCATATTCACAAGATGAAAAATAACGGTAAAGTTGGAGATGTTTTGGTCAAATATAAGTGGACTCAGGGGTGGACTAGTGCCAAATTCTATACCATTGGAGATCAGATATATTTGTTTTTACTGAAAGAAGAGGGATACAGTAGTGCTGATAAGAATGTTCATATTCACGAGATAAATAGTGATGGTTCAGTGGGAGACAGAATCGCGGAATATCGATGGACCGAGGGCTGGACGAATGTTGAATTTTATACAATCGGAGGACAGACTTACCTCTTTTTGTTGAAAGAAGAAGGATACAGCAGCTCGGATAAGAATGTACACATCCATAAAATAAATAGTAATGGTAAGGTGGGTGATAAAATAGCAAATTACAGATGGACCGAGGGCTGGACCAACACTGAATTTTATACTATAGGTGGAAAGACTTTTCTGTTTTTATTAAAGGAGAAAGGGTTTAGCAGTGCGAGTAAGAATGTCCATATCCACAAAATGAATAATGATGGTACTGTGGGTAATGGCCTTGAAGATTTTAAATGGACCCAAGGCTGGACAGGTACAGAATTCTATACCATTGACAATAAGACCTACCTGTTTTTACTGAAAGAAGAGGGTCTGAGCAATTCGAACAAAAACGTTCATATCCATGAAATGAACAACGATGGCAAAGTGGGTGTAAGAGTAGCGGATTACAAGTGGACCGAAGGTTGGACCAACAGTGAATTTAATTTTGTAGACAATGATCTCTATCTTTTCCTATTAAAAGAAAAGGGATATAGCAGCTCAAATAAGAATGTGCACATTCACGAGATGAAGTAGAAGAAAGGATCAAGTTGAATTTTGGGCGGGTAGAATAATAATTGGGTAGTATGATTGAAGAAGGTTTTGAGGTTCAGGGTTTAAGGTTTTGCAAGATTAGACGTTGATCAGACATTAGTCAAAATCTAACCTTGCAAAACCTATTACCCTGTACCTTGTACCTGCTGGCATTAATAATTAAATGATTTATTGAATCTTAAATAATTATGATCCCACCAACTTTTAATCTTGATCCAGAAGGAATCGAAATATTTAAATCAAGAACCCCAAAGTTGATTATTAGCTCAACTTTGGGGTTTTCTCTTTCCGTTCATTTATTTTAATTTCCCGAACATCAATCTATTAACTATTTATTTTCCGTATCTATCCCAAGCTTACCCAATAAAAAAGAAGCATTAAAATTCTCACATATTCCTTCCTTAATCTTGTAGTCAAAAACCAGATCACCATCTTCATAATCAATGTCAAAGAAATAATTGGCAATTCGATCTTCATGTTCACCCAATTCGGCAAGCTTGATGTCATGGGTAGCTATCATTGCATAGGAGTCTGATTCGAGCAGTTTTCTTGTGATGCCTATGCTGCCATTTAGCTTGTCTTTCGAGTTGGTGCCACGTAGCATTTCATCGATGAGAATGAAAGCATTTTTGTCCGTCTCCAAAACTTCCAAAATCATGCTTATTCGATTAAGTTCTGCTTTGAAAGTAGAGACATTTTCTTCCAGAGCATCTTTTATTCTCATATAGGTAACAATACTAACTATGGGCATTGATAAGAAAGTTGCTGCGGTCTTGGTGCCGGTATATCCAAGAATCATATTGATGGCCAGGGTCCTGAGAAAGGTCGATTTGCCAGACATATTGGAACCGGTGATTATGGATATCTCATCTGAAGGCAATAAGGTGAAGTCATTGGCTACATTTTGATTGTCGGGTATGAGCGGATGTTCGATCCCTTTTGCTTCTATTTTCAAATATTCTTGATGAATTTCCGGGTAACTATATGCGGGGTGATTGTACGACCATGTGGCCAATGAAGAAATGGCTTCCATAAAACCAATATGATAGAAAACCTTGTCGATTTTTCCCTGATTATTACTTTTCCATTCATTGAGTTTTGCCACAATTCTCAAATCCCATAAGATAAATCCATTTGCAGCAATCGCCACTAAAAAATTGAGCCTATAATCCAGTTTGTTGATGAGAGAACTCAATTCAGCCAGAGATTTTATAGGCATTTCAGATTTAGAACTCTCAAATTCTTTTGATTTTTGAACCAATAACTTGGACTCCCACGATTTTTGAAAAATGGTTTCCAACGCCTCAATATATTTTTTTATCGCATTGCTGGTATTGGACAATTTGCCTTGAATTTCATTGACTCTTTTTGTGAAATTCCCAACTAGTAGAAGATTGCCAATGAATATTACTGCAAATATTGTATTGGCCATATCAGATCCAATGTAGTACAACAAAGCAATACCTATCCAAATAAGTGGTAGTGAATTTCTATACAAAGTCAGAGCAGATCTCGTTGCAAAAGACATGTCAATGGAAAGTTGACTATTGATCTCCTCGGCTACATTGTAATTATGAAAATCCTCCAACTCAAACAAATCCACCGCCAAATCTTGTCGCCAATCAATGTTCATTTTGAGTTCGTCGACGGCTTCTTGCCTGTTAATAATTTCCTCTTGAGTTGGTTTTTTAAGGAAGAGGTCTTTCAAAATTTGATTGCCAAAGTAGGTCCTGGACCTGTTGATCAATCCAAAGAGGGAGTAGGCGCCAAAAATATCCAAGTCCTCGCAGTAGGCATGATGATGAATCAGATACTCTTCGCCATTGTAATAGATGTTTTCATGAGATTGAATGGCATCTATTTCGTTTACATTAATAGCTTTTTTAGCCTCAGATGCGGCCAATAGCTTGTCATATTTTATTTGTTTTACAACAGCCCAAAGAAAGATAATTGTAATCAAAACAAAACTGACAATGAATACTACAATAGTCGTTTTGATAATGAAGTAAAGCATGGGGATCGCCAAGAGAAATATGCCCAATCTCACCATTGAAAATTTGAAGCTCAGCGACTTGTATTCGGTTATAAGCTCTTCCGCCTTTGATATGCGATCCTGATATATTTCAATTAAATTATTATTCATTTTGTAAACCTCATCATCATTATCTTATCAATAAATTTATCGTCCTCACAGAAAAAATTTTGAATCCTTCCACATTCTTTGAAGCCCATTTTGGCATAAAGAGCTTTCCCAGCTTCATTCGAGTCATATACTTCCAACCATAGCAAACTTATAAATGGATTGACCTCACTCCACTTGATCACCGCATCCAATAATGCCGATCCTACACCATCCCCTCTCCATTCTTCACTTATTCCCATTCCGACTACTCCAGTATGAAAGAGTTTTATTCTTTGATTGCCATTCAAGTCAATATTGCCGATCAATTTATTATCGACTTCTGCCAAAAGCAAAACACTATTTTTTTCTGCTTCGAGCCTTTTTATCAATTGTGACTCAAGCTCTACCTCATTTGGATACTCATTTTGGTACAATGGAATCGTTTTCGTGTTTTCTAAATAGTCCAATTTCAACGCCAATAGAGCCTGAGCATCCTCAGCCATCGCTGTCCGAATCGTAATTTCTTTTCCAGATTTGGTTGTGTACTTAGCAGCCTCCATTTTTAAATTTCGCTCAAAGATAATTGGACAGTCTTAAAATCAATGAGAAAAATATACAATAAGGACTTATTATTGATTCAGGAGGACTTGCAAAGTGTTATCATCGATTAAATAAGAAGGGGCCAATCATATGGGCGAAATCCACCACTTCAGAATGAAAAAATTATAGCATTTCGATTTTTTACAATTTCTACCTCATCAGATGAATTACTTTTAGGTTTTGAATCACTGTATTGATACGGTCATTTTAAAATATATGCCATGAGGATTCTTATTTTATTCATATTGTCAACCTTCCTGAGCCTACCTGTCACAGCACAGTTGAAATATTATTCAGCGGATGTGATGGAAGGATATACCCTCTTTCTAGGCGACCGACTTTTTCTTGTTGATAATTGTGGAGAAGTTGTCAATTCCTGGAATCCGGTTTCACCCAAGTATCATGTAAAGCTACTGCCCAATGGAAATATCATTTTTATTGATTGGTTGTTCAATGCTATTGTTGAGCGAGATTGGGATGATAATTTGGTAAAGTCCATTACACCTTCTGATCCGCACATCGATCTGGATTATGAAGTGATTGTATTAGAAAATGGAAACTATCTCTGTGTAGGAAGAAAGGAGATTTCTACTGAAGAACTGGTGGATATTGGCTACAACCTGAGTGGAATAGGCAGTCCTCCACATACCGATGTAGTTTTAGAGATGGATTCGGAGAGTGGAGAGGTGGTTTGGTTGTGGAATTCCGCGGACCATGTTATCCAGCAAAGATCATCAAATTTGCCGAATTATGGTGTAGTATCAGAGCATCCTGAATTATTGAATCTAGATGCAATTTCCACAATAGATTGGATGAATGATGAAGCATTTATGATCAATGGCATGGATTATAATGCTGATCTGGATCAGATAGTTTTAAGTCTGCGCAAGATGAGTGAAGTTGTCATTATTGATCATTCTACGACAACCGAAGAAGCATCAGGGCACTCGGGTGGATTGTACGGAAAAGGAGGTGATATTCTTTACCGATGGGGCAATCCGCAAAATTATGATCGTGGTGATGCCAGTGATAGAACCTTGTATTTTCAACACAATCCTAATTGGATCCAATATGGTGAACACATCGATAAAATTGCCATCTACAATAATGGTATCTATCGTCCGGGAGTGTCTTTTGAGGATCAATATTCTAATGCACCGATTATAGCCACACCGATTTTGGAGAATGGAAATTATGAGTTGGGTGAAGATGTAGCCTATGGACCGATTGTACCAGAAGTTGATTATGGTATTCCAGGCAGCGACAATCATTTTTTTTCTTACTACACATCAGCTACTAAAGTATTGCCAAATGGCAATGTGCTCATTACAGTGGGAGGGGATCATCGGATAATAGAATTAAAACCAGATGGTTCTTTGGCTTGGGAATATACCTTGGCAAGTGCATTTTTTACCTTCAGAGCCGAAAAATATCCGCCTGATTATGCTGCCTTTGATGGTCGAGATTTGACACCCATGGGTACGATAGAATTTCCACCTAGCACCGTGACATGTCAGCCCGTTTCAATTGATGAATTGACAATTGACCGCTCATTTGTATCATGGACAAACTCCAATTATATATACTTTAATTCTCCAATTGAGACTGATTTTTCGGTTGAAGTGCTGAACGAATTGGGTCAACGGATCATGTACTTGGATTCGAAATCCCATATGTATGAGGAGGGAAATAGTCTTTTTAGTTTTCCTATACAGAATCACCAACATGGATTACTATTTATTGTATTAAAAGATAAAAGCTCTAGCCGACAGCTGGTTTCGAAGCTATTTTTAAGATAAGTATCGACTATGAAATTATACCACATCCTTTTATTCGTATCTCTGAGTTATGTCAGTATTGGTCAAAATACTGTGGGTCTATTGAGTTATGATATTTCACAAACCTATATGGGTTACACGCTAATTTATCCTCATAATCAATCAAGTGTTTTCCTGCTTAACAATTGTGGGGAGATTGTTCATGAGTGGGAAGATGAAGAAGAGTTTCGGCCAGGAAATACCGCTTATTTACAACCTGATGGGACCTTGATAAAGGCCAAAAGGCCTGCAAATGTATCTGGAGATGCGATTTGGGCAGGTGGCGGAGGTGCGATGGTAGAAATTAGATCTTGGGAAAACGACTTGCTTTGGTCTTTCGAAATGAATGATTCGATCAATAGATTGCACCATGATATCGAACCCATGCCGAATGGGAATATCCTCATGGTCGCATGGGAATTGGTTACAGAAGAAGAGGCTATCCTGGCGGGAAGAGATCCATCGAATATGGCGCAAAATGAAGTATGGTCCGAAATGGTCATTGAAGTAAATCCAAGCACTGATGAAATTGTTTGGGAATGGCATGTGATGGATCATTTGATTCAGGACTTTGATGATACTAAAGCTAATTTTGGAGTGGTAAGTGAGCACAAAGAATTGATAGATTTTAATTGGGAACAAAATGCTGGAAAAGCAGATTGGCTTCATATTAATTCAATAGACTACAATGAAGAATTGGACCAAATAATGTTGAGTGTTCCTTATTTTGATGAACTCTGGGTAATCGATCATACAACCACTACTGAACAAGCTGCTTCTCATTCGGGAGGATTCACAAATCACGGCGGTGACCTTATCTATAGGATTGGCAATCAACAAGCCTATCAAAATGGGGATAGCACTGACCAGATATTGTTTTTCCAACATGATGCACATTGGACCAATGAATTTATCACAGATTCGCATCCAGATTTTGGGAAAATAGTAGTTTTTAATAATCGAGTTGGAAATGACTTTTCTTCCATCGAAAAATTCCAATCTACTTGGGATATGTATATTTCCGACTATCAAGATTTCAACGGTACATTTCCACCATACCAATTTACGGAAACAATTTTGCATCCCGACCCTTCTGCAATCCATTCCACTGGACTTTCCAGTGCTCAATTGCTTCCCAATGGCAATGTATTGATCTGTGCTGGAAGGAGAGGTTATATTGCAGAATTGAATATGAATGGAGAGGTAGTCTGGGAATACAAAACACCGCTTATCAGTGGTCAATCAGCCAGTCAGGGCGATATCCTGGATATCAATAACAACCTCACTTTTCGAGCATTCAAATATCCAATAGATTATAGTGCGTTTGATCAGAGGGACTTGACCGCGAAAGGACATATAGAGTTGAATCCAGATCTTGAGTATTGCAATTTTTTGACCTCAATAAATGAAGAAGAGCCCCTAAGTAAAGTAAAACTATTTCCCAATCCCGTCGCTGATATCTTATACATCCAATGGGATTCTGGGCAGATGAAGGATATCGTCATTTATGATGTGATGGGAAGGCTGCGATTGGAAACTACGGGGAATGGAGGAATGCACTTCTTGGATGTCGGACATCTAGAATCTGGAATTTATTTTATTCAAAATGAAAGTAAGAGCTATTCCAAATTTATAATTGCGGACAAATAAATCATGCTCTTAAGTTGAAGATGTCTCCATCAGGGCGACTGTTTTTCATAAAATCAGAAGGAGTTACTCCCGTAAATTTTTTGAAATCACGAATAAAATGAGATTGATCATAAAATCCTGATTCATAGCAAATATCCGTCAAAGAATGATCGGGAGACGCTATCATATTTTGTATCGCTATATTCACACGCAACGTTCGATGCAGGAGTTTTGGAGAAATTCCCACCTCCTTTTTGAATTTTTGTTCCAATCTGCGCTGACCGAGTTCATTATATTTAAAAGTTGGTTGGACAGGGTTATTTATAATTTGCAAAACGGCCTTGTCGAGTGATTGAGGAGAATAATTATTCAATTTTGGAAGTAATGCCTTCTCTGTTGCATCGATCATTTGATAGACATCTGCTGCAAGGTTTATTTGCTCTTCCAAAGATTGAAAATCTGATCTGCTAAAATCTGACCAATTGACAACCTGATCTGTAAGTGATGACATATCTATATCCCATAATTGACCTGCTGCCCAAGGTTGAAATTTCACCCCAAAAAAGTACATGTCCTCATGTGGGATGGTCACATCAATATACTGCCTAGTATGACTGAATAAATGCGAACGATATTGCTTAGCATTTTCTGAACTCGAAGAATATTTGATATGCCAGGGAGTCTTCAAATGAAAAATCCAATCCACATAACCATCAGGAATGAGCCTATATTGAGATCCACCTTCCAGACAGGCACTCGCCTTTACCGTCCAGTAATACGCTATTGTTGATTTGAGCTGTTCAGAAGGTAGGTAGGATTGAAACTCCATATTTCTTTGTTACATCCTGACCAAGTTATTAATATCCTGAATTAGAGTAGAATGTTTTGGATAAAAAAAATGTCTGCTGTGAAGCAAGAGTCCCGTAAGTTTACCAAAGCTCAAAGCTTTGGTAAACTTACGGGACCAACTTATGATTTATGCAATTAGCCCTCCTCTTTCAACAGCCTCCTCAATATCTTCCCTACATTGGATTTCGGTAATTCATCTCTGAATTCAACTTCCTTTGGAACTTTGTACCCAGTACAATTTTCTTTACAGTAGGCTATAATTTCATCTTTGGTAAGAGACTTATCACTTTTCACCACAAAGACCTTGACTACCTCTCCCGACTTTTCATTGGGAACACCGATCGCAGCCACTTCGGATACTTTTGGATGTTGCGCAATCACATCTTCGATCTCGTTAGGATACACATTAAATCCAGAAACCAATATCATATCTTTCTTACGATCCACAATCCTGAAATATCCATCAGGATCCATGCTGGCAATATCACCTGTACAAAGCCAACCATCTTTGATCATATCTTCTGTCTCCTGAAATTTGTTGTAATAGCCTTTCATTACTTGTGGCCCTTTGACCTGTAATTCGCCAACCTCGCCCGCTGGTAGGACGTTACCGCTTTCATCCACGATTCGAACATCGGTAGAAGGAATTGGTAGTCCAATACTTCCTAGTCTTGCCGACCCATCTATCGGATTGGTAGTCACCACTGGAGAAGATTCGGTCAATCCATACCCCTCAGATAGGGTAGTACCTGTGATCGCTTTCCACTTTTGGGCAACGGCCGTCTGCACAGCCATCCCGCCACCGACAACAATTTTCAGAGAAGAGAAATCTAATTCTTGAAATGTTTTATTGTTGATCATGGCATTAAATAAGGTGTTCACACCAGTAAAAATGGAGATTTTGTTCTTCTTGAATTCACCGATGAATTTTGGTAAATCACGTGGATTTGTAACCAAAACATTCATGGCACCATAACTCATCATCGCCATACAATTTACGGTAAATGCAAAGATGTGATACAAGGGTAGTGGTGTCAACACTATTTCTTTTCCCTCTTCAATTCCATTGCCGAGCCAGGCCTTAATTTGAAGCATATTGGCGACCAAGTTTCTATTGGTGAGCATAGCTCCTTTGGCGACGCCGGTGGTTCCACCCGTATATTGATGCACAATGACGTCATCTGCACAATTCTCGAAATCATTAATTTGAAACTTCTTGCCAGTTTTCAAAGCATCCGAAAAAGTAACCGTATTTGGCAATTCATATTTCGGAACCATCCTCTTTATTCGTTTCACAACAAAATTTGTCAATCCTCCTTTTATTGTTCCCAACATCTCTCCTATCGAAGTTAGAATAATCGTATTGATAGAGGTGTCTCCAAGAATTTTTTGCAGGTTGGCTGCAAAATTATCGGCAATTACAATTGCTTTTACATCACTATCTACGAATTGATGTTTCATCTCTCTGGGCGTATACAGTGGATTCGTATTCACCACGGTCAATCCAGCTTTCAAGCATCCAAACAATGCTATCGGAAATTGTAGTAAGTTGGGCATCATCAAAGCAATTTTATCTCCTGGTTTCAACCCTCTACTATGCAGATATGCTCCAAACTGGTCAGATAATTTTCCCAATTGACCATAAGTCAATCGTTTACCCATATTTTCGAATGCGGGAAGATCGGCATATTTCTGGATGCTTTCATTGATAAAATCAACCATGTTTTCATACTGATTGACATCTATATTTGCTGGGATCCCCGCAGGATATTGGCTGAGCCAGGGTTTATTTTCCATCGATTTTACATTTAATTCCAATAATAACCAATTTTTAATAATAGTTACAATTCATAGTATTACAAAATAGTAAAATTACAAATACAGAGACTTGGTAAATTGAAACTGTGCACAATCATATTACTCAAAATCTGCGAGAGATCAGTGACTCCAAGTCTTTTAGTTGGCGTAATCATCGTTCAGGGTGATTTAGGAATATTAGCAATCAGCGAGAAAGCAATCGCTCAAATGTCCCACAACCAACACCTTACACCCCAATATTTATATTACTTTTGCCTCGCTTTGAAAACAATAGACGGTGGAAGTGAAAAAGCCAATCATTGATGTAATCATACCTGCTTATAATGAAGAGGATTCTGTGGCTAAAGTAGTCAGGGAAATCCCAAAGGATTGGGTGCGCAATATCATTGTGGCTAATAATAATAGTTCTGATGATACGGCGAGAGTGGCAAAAGAAGCAGGGGCAATAGTTGTAGATCAACCACTGAGCGGATATGGGAATGCCTGTCTGAAAGGAATGGATTATGTGGCGAACCAAAACATAAAACCTGATATCATTGTTTTTTTGGACGGAGATTATTCAGATTATCCAGAGCAATTGGTAGAGTTGGTAGAACCTATTTTGGAAAGAGATGTAGATATGGTGATCGGGTCCAGAGCCATGGGAGAAATGGAAAAAGGGGCTATGATGCCTCAACAGATTTTTGGCAATTGGTTGGCAACGAGCTTGATCAAATTGATTTATGGGTACGAATTTACAGATTTGGGGCCATTTAGGGCGATTCGTTATGATAAATTAATGCAGATCGATATGAAGGATAAGACCTTCGGTTGGACAGTAGAGATGCAGGTGAAAGCAGCCAAACTTAAATTGAAATGCGAAGAAGTGCCAGTGAAATACAGAGTGCGGATAGGAGTATCCAAAGTTTCTGGAACAATCAAAGGGACAATCCTCGCAGGACATAAAATATTGTGGACTATTTTTAAATTGATATAATGAAAATTATGAAAACGAGTAATAGCATATGACGATGATAGTTACTATTATAGGATATAGCCTCTTGGCAATTTATGTAATTGCCTTGACCTACATCACCTTTTATTGTTTGATGCAATTTCACTTATTATATCATTATTCAAGAACAAGAAAAAAAGTTCAAAGTGAGCCAGCCTTGAATTTAGAAACAGACAATGTACCGTTTGTGACCATTCAGCTTCCAATTTTCAATGAACTTTATGTTACAGAGCGACTCATAGACAACATTACCGAATTTGATTACCCAAAGGATAGATTCGAAATCCATGTTTTGGACGATTCTACAGATGAAACGCTAGAAATAAGTCAGCGAAAGGTAGATGAGTATAAGAATAAAGGTTTCAATATAGAATTGATAACAAGAGAAGATCGAGTTGGATATAAAGCAGGAGCATTGAAACATGGAATGCAGTTTGCAAAGGGAGAATTCATTGCGATTTTTGATGCAGATTTTTTACCGAACCCAGATTTTTTGAGGAAGACAATTCCCTATTTTGAAGATTCAGAGATAGGTGTAGTTCAGACGCGTTGGGAACATATCAATGAAAACTATAGCCTCATTACCAGACTCCAGGCATTTCAATTGAATGTTCATTTTACTGTAGAGCAACGCGGAAGACATGCAGGAGATTTTTTACTACAGTTTAATGGAACAGCAGGTGTATGGCGAAGAGAGACTATAGATAGTGCTGGCGGATGGGAAGCGGATACACTCACTGAAGACTTGGATTTAAGTTATCGAGCTCAACTGAAAGGATGGAAGATTATATTTAGAGAAGATATTGGATCACCAGCAGAATTGCCTTCTGAGATGAATGGATTGAAATCACAACAATTTAGATGGATGAAAGGTGGAGCTGAGACTGCCAAGAAGATGCTACCTACGGTTTGGAAATCTGATATTTCGTTGTTGAAAAAAATCCATGCTTCTACACATTTATTGGCAAGTACGATCTTTTTATGTGTCTTCATTATGGGTGTGTTTAGTGTGCCAATATTGTTTTTTATAAATCCGTTGCAACTGGATTCCAACTACTTTGGCGTCTTTTTAATCTCCTTGATATCCATCGTTTTTGTCTACTATGTGGCGAATGTGGATCAGGAATGGAAAGAAGGAGGCAAGCTGTGGCTGATTGTAAAATTTCTCTTTATTTTCCCGGTCTTTTTAGCCCTTTCGATGGGGCTTTCCTTACACAATTCGATTGCGGTTATCCAAGGTTATTTGGGAAAACAATCTGCATTTATCAGAACTCCAAAATTCAACATCAAGGGATTGACAGATTCTTTTAAAAAAGAAAAGTATCAAGCCAAAAAAATATCTTCAGTCACCATTATGGAGGGATTATTGTCGATATATTTTATGATGGGGGTAATTGCGGCATTTTATATTGGTGACAATACTTTCTTAATGCTTCACATCCTTCTTACCTTGGGCTACGGAGCTACATTTTATTATACAGTAAAGCACCGAGGAGCGTAAAATTGCACATATGAAATGGTTGCAAGCCATAGCCATTATAGTACTGATAGCCGCGGCTATTTGTCTAGGATATGTGCCTGAGCAATCAGACTTCCCTTTGATCATTTGTTGTGCTACTCTTGCATTTGCGGCATATGGATATTTGACTTTTTATGGCAAGATACCTTTAAGATTGATATTCGGAATAGGGATTTTGATTCGGATAATCTTGATTTTTGCTTTCCCGAATTTGTCAGATGATATTTATAGATTTCTATGGGATGGACAACTCACTAGCTTGGGTATTAATCCCTATGGATACCTGCCTTCTGAAGTTGTGGAGTCAAATGTATCTGGGCTTTCTTCAGAATTGTATAATCAAATGAACAGCCCCAATTATTATACGATTTACCCACCTTTTTCACAACTCATATTTTACATCTCCACTTGGTTTGGTACTGACATTTATTCCATGAGTCTGGTGATTAAGCTTTGTTTTTTACTTGCCGAATTATTCACTTTTCTTGGAGTTGTAAAATTGCTCAATGCGCTTAAAAAGGATCAAAGCTTATCTTCAATCTACTTTCTCAATCCATTGATATTAGTCGAAGGAATGGTCAATTTACACTTCGAAATCATAATGATAAGTTTTTTGATTTGGGCGATATACTTCATATTTATTAAGAATAATATATTCAATGGAGCACTCTTGTTCACCCTGTCAATAGCCAGTAAGCTACTGCCAGTTATGTTTCTTCCTTTTTTCTATTTTGTTATGAAAGGAAAAGATCGCTTACATTTTTTTTCACTTGGATTTCTATTCATGATTATAGCATTCTTACCTATCATTTTAGGCTTGGATTTCCAAAATTTCGGATCAAGCATTGATTTATATTTTCAAAAATTTGAATTCAACGGTGGATTATACTACCTCTTTCGGTACTTTGGCAAGCTCTGGTCAGGGTACAATCTGATCCACTACCTAGGTCCAATTCTCGGATGCATTGCTCTATATTTGATCATTAGAAAGGCCTACTTCCAAAAGTCATTCGGCCTTCAAGGATTTTTAAATTTCGCCTTTTTCGCTTTTTTGGCCTATCTGTTCTTGACAACGACTGTCCATCCGTGGTATTTATGCATTCCAATATTTCTAAGTGTTTTTGTCAAATGGAGATTTGCACTTGTTTGGTCATTTCTAATATTGTTTACCTACATAAACTACAGCTATGACCCATACCTAGAAAATTTGTGGATCGTCGCGATCGAATATACCCTGGTATTCGGAATATTACTTTATGAGTTAAGAAAAGAACAAATTAAAACCATGTTCTCCTTTCTAAGGATTATGCCCTAGATGTTTATCTCTTTGGTCTTTCCAATCTCCTTGGTCTTCCCCGTCAGTCAAGCTTAGTAATCTTTGTAAGCTTACCAATCTCTCTCATCTTCAATCTTCCAATCTTCCAATCTTTTCAATCTTTCCAATCTTTCCAATCTTTCCAATCTCTTCAATCTCCAATTCACATTCTTTAATTCCTCTTTCCCTATATTTGCCCTTCAAACTGAAAATTCGATTTCCATTAATGAAATTTACAATTCACAAAACAGATCCAAAATCAAAGGCGAGGGCGGGAACAATGAAACTCGACCATGGTGAAATTGAAACGCCGATCTTTATGCCAGTAGGCACACAAGGGACTGTAAAAGGCATCCATCAAGCAGAATTGCATGATCCGATCAAAGCACAAATTATATTGGGCAATACGTATCACTTGTATTTACGACCAGGAATTGATTTGATCCAAAAAGCTGGTGGATTGCACAAGTTCATTGGTTGGGACAAGCCGATGCTTACGGATAGTGGAGGGTATCAGGTTTATTCTTTGAAGGGAATGCGGAAAATCAAGGAAGAAGGAGTCAAATTTCAATCTCATATTGATGGGTCTAAGCATAATTTCACGCCAGAATATGTGATGGATGTACAGCGCGCTATTGGTGCAGATATAATGATGGCATTTGATGAATGCACACCATATCCATGCGACTATAAGTATGCCCAAAGATCTATGCATATGACACACAGATGGCTTGAACGATGCATAAAACAATTCGACAGCACAGAACCACTTTATGGGTATCATCAGGTTTTTGCACCTATTGTTCAAGGGAGCACCTACCCAGATCTTCGAAAACAATCGGCCGAATATATAGCAGGTACAGATCGAGAATTGAATGCCATAGGAGGGCTTTCGGTGGGAGAACCACATGAAGATATGTATGCGATGACTGATTTGGTGACAGACATATTGCCGAAAGAAAAGCCAAGATACTTGATGGGAGTAGGTTTGCCAGAGAACATCCTGGAGTCTATTGCACTCGGAATCGATATGTTTGATTGTGTATTGCCATCCAGAAATGGGCGTCATGGCATCTTATATACATCGAAGGGCGTTATGAATATGAAAAATGCGAAGTGGAAAGATGATTTTTCTGTGATCGATGAAGATAGTGGAGCGATCACAAGTCGAGTACATACCAAGGCCTATCTTAGACATTTATTTCACGTGAAGGAATTGCTTGGAGCACAAATTGCAACGCTTCAAAATTTATCTTTTTTCTTGTGGTTGGTCAATACAGCTAGAGAAAAAATAATGGAAGGTACTTTCTCGGAATGGAAAGAATCTATATTAAAGGACATAACCAGAAGATTGTGATTTTTTTAATTGAAACTTTAAAATAGTATACAAGAACTTGCTTAAAAAACTGGACATATATATTATTAAGAAGTACCTGAGTACTTTTGTCTTTACCATATTGATGATCACTATGATCGCAATAGCCATTGATTTCTTCGAAAAAATCAATAAATTTTTGGTGGATACGGTGACCGTCAAAGAAATAGTATTTGACTACTATCTCAATTTTATTCCGTGGATCAATGGTCTGCTTTGGCCGTTATTTGCCCTTTTGGCAGTCATATTCTTTACCAGCAGGATGGCATCGAATACAGAGATTGTATCAATGCTCAGTGCGGGCATCAGTTTCCAAAGGATAATGCGTCCATTTTTGATCGCGGCATTTATGATTGCTATTACCCACTGGGTAGGGAAAAACTATTTAATCCCGAAAAGCAATAAAATAAAGGGGGAATTTGAAAGCATTCATATCCGCAAGAGCAACAAACAAACGCTGGATGACAACACTCACTTCTTTTTGAATCCTAATGAGAAGGTGTATATCAAGTATTTCAGACGATCTGACAGTACAGCCAATACATTTAGATTAGAGAAATTTGATGAGGGAAAGTTGGTCTATATATTAAAAGCGCGAAAATTAGAATTCAAGGAGAAGCCCAATCTTTGGACCTTGAAAGATTATGAATACCACAAATTTGATGGGTTGAAAGAGGAGATGGTCATTACCAACGGAGGGACAATGGATACTACATTCAATTTCACGCCAAAGGATTTTTTCAGGTATAGCAATCAAATGGAAATGATGTCTACCTCTGATTTGAGAAATTTTATCAATGAAGAAGAGAAACGGGGAATCGATACGGCCAAAAAATTCAAGACAGAACTTTATAGTAGGAGTGCTGATCCATTTACCATTATTATCCTCACGATAATGGGGTTTGCTATTGCTTCCAGAAAAACTAGAGGAGGCATGGGATTCCACCTTGCCGCGGGAGTAATTCTTGGATCTGCGTTTGTGATTATTCAAAAATTCAGCATGACATTTTCGATAAATCTGGGACTGTATCCTGTAATTGGAGCTTGGATTCCGAATGTCATTTTTGGGCTTATTACTATCTATTTGGTCCGGATTGCTCAAAAGTAGGAAAGTAGTAATCCATCAATTTCTCACTCTGATTATGCCATATTTTCCAGAAAAGGTTTTTACCAAATAAAGAAATGGAACATTAAAACCCTGAAGGCTTAAAAAACGTGGAGTGAGTTCTTTACCTATGTGATTTATTAAAGAAACGTAGCGTTTATTATCATCTTGATTGCTGGTATCCCATGCATCGCATTTAGTAATGGAATTTATTTGATCCGCATCCAGTGATTTCAGGAATTCAAGCGTAAGTCGAAAATTAGCCTCGCTTGATATTACACGAGGGTTTTCAGTTTTTACTGTCCAATCTGCAATCTTTTTTCCGTAATAATCGAAAATAGAATAGTTGTCACCAGGTAGACCATAGCCATTTTTTAAGGTTATCAATTTGATTCCGTAATTATTCATTGAACTAAAAGTTGCGGCACCATAATTTTTTACAGGAATGATTTCATTTCCCAATGTATCAATGACGCCTTTTCTAGATCCTACCTTTACTGCATAACGATTGCTGTCCAAGATGGTGATATAATCATAATTTCCTTCAAGTATAAGCTTCCCATTTGTATGATAGATTTGACTAAAACCCTTTTTGGAAAGACAGTACGCTGGTATTGTCGGCCTTACCCCGGAATATTCAACATCCAAAGATTCAAATTTAGCTGGTGCTATAATTTCACCATTCGTTTTCATTAGACCATATTTATCAAAATGATTTTTTATAGTAGCTACACCATCGGAATGATGTTCTAAGAATATTTTTGAAATGCTGGGATCAAGCTCTAATTCGACTTTTTTATGAAATGCTACGGGTGGTTGATTTTTTTGATTTATGTATAAAAAGTCCTTTGACTCGCCTGCCCGATCAAAGAATGAATTGTCACTCGAAAATATTAGATTCATGTCAAAGTCATATACAAACGCCTCATTAGAATTTTCTTTATAATTAGGATTTGTGCACAAAATATAATGTTCATTAATACCATCAATATGCGCACAAGGTTGAGGAACCTCAAGAAGTTTATCCTTATCGAATAAGTATATCGCATAAGAATCATTGTAACTCAATGTTAGAAACTTGTCATTCTTTATATTGGTCCTAGCACGAGGACCAATAGACATACAAGATTGATCCTCAACTCGATACAAATAAGTAGAATCTTTGTCTCTAAATACTTGATACTTTGATTCAAAATATTTAAAATCATGCGGGTATTTCTTACGATATGTGTTAAATTTTTCATGGCAGGCGGTGTGATTTGGGATATCATATTTGCTTTCATAGCAATAGAAATCATTGCAGATTCTTCTAAGATGATTGCACTGTTCTACTTGTTCGGCCTCATAGTTGTATACATAGGACTCATTTCTTCCAAGTAATGCTATTTCTCCATTTCCTTTTATATATTTCGTAGCGACTGTATCGATTACCCATTCTATTTTTTGAGCTTCTAAGGAGGGAATAATAAAAATTAATAATAGAAATATGGTAATGAAATATTTCGCTTTGGACCTTTGTGTATTCATCAGATAATAGTCATTGATTTGTGATATATATTAATAAACGCAAATTAAAGATATTCTGGTTGTTTTTCACACAATCAATTATTCTATTAATTAGATTCATTCCGACTTAGTTAGACACACCATATTTTGTTAATTCACATTATCTAAATTACAATTGACTATATTTGCTGTTTGTAACAAAATAGGGATTGCTCTATTCAAAAAAGATATAAATGGTATTATCAATGACCGGCTATGGACAAGCCAGTAACCAATTTAAAGACAAGACAATCCGTGTTGAGATTAAATCGCTAAATGGCAAGACATCAGATATTAGATGCAAGGTGCCTGGCAGCTATAAAGAAAAGGAGATTCAGCTCAGAAAAAACTTGATGGACAAGGCTTATCGAGGAAAATTCGATTTTTCACTTACGATCGAATCAGATAAGGGAGACGATGAATATGGACTGAACAAGTCTCTTTTTAGAAAATACTACAAGGAATTATCCGAACTCAAGGAAGAATTGAATATTGAATCAGGAGATATAATTCAATCCATTCTGCGCATACCCAATGTAGTAGGTGCAATAAATGAAGAGGTCGATGAGGAGGAGTGGGCAGTAGTAATGGAGACTAC
Organism: Saprospiraceae bacterium; assembly: GCA_965230575.1. GTDB lineage: Bacteria > Bacteroidota > Bacteroidia > Chitinophagales > Saprospiraceae > CAJXUU01. The sequence continues at coordinate 713,119 of OZ246013.1, read as the reverse complement.
AGATAATGCGATCAAGGCATTGAATAATTTTAGAGGTGAGGAAGGAAAGGCAGCTGAGAAGGATTTGAAAGAAGCGGCACAAGCGATATCTGATCTATTGACCCAGGTAGAACCCTTTGAAAGTGGGAGAATCGAAACTTTGAAGGAGAGATTCAGAAAAAACCTGGAAGACTTTCAGGCAGATGAGCAGGTAGACCGCAATAGATTTGAGCAAGAAATCATCTACTACCTTGAAAAATTGGATATCAATGAAGAGAAAGTAAGATTGTCACAACATTGCAAATATTTTAACGAAGTTTTGGATAGTGGCATTCCTGCAATAGGTAAAAAATTGGGCTTTATTGCCCAGGAAATGGGAAGAGAAATCAATACTTTAGGTGCCAAGGCAAATGAAAAAAACATCCAAAGAATGGTAGTATCAATGAAGGATGCCCTCGAAAAAATAAAAGAACAAGTTGCTAATATTGTATAAATGAAAGAGTTGAAGAATGAGGGCAAGATGTTCATCTTTACGGCACCTTCAGGAGCAGGAAAGACGACAATCGTACGCCATTTATTAAAACAGTATGATTTTCTGGATTTTTCGGTTTCGGCTACAACCAGGGAAAAGAGAGCACATGAAGTCGATGGAAAAGATTACTATTTTCTGTCTAAAGAAGAATTTGATAAGAGGGTCAAGAATGATGAGTTTGTAGAATGGGAAGAGGTATATGAAGATCGATATGGTACCTTGAAAAGTGAGGTAGAGCGAGTGTGGGCATTGGACAAGCACATCGTATTTGATATAGAAGTAAAGGGAGCCACAAACATTAAAAAACTGTATGGTGATAGGTGTAAGGCAATCTTTATCAAGCCTCCTTCCTTGAAAATTTTGATTGAGCGCCTGACAAATAGAAATACAGAATCTGAATCGAGCCTTAGAAAAAGAATCGCAAGAGTAAAAAGAGAAATGACCTATCAGAATACTTTTGATGCAGTACTTGTCAACGATCTTTTGGAGGTAGCATTTAAGGAAGCAGAATTTTTTATCGAAACATTTATCTATGGTAAACCGTTTGAAGAAGAAGAATAGTTAAGTTTATTATGCAACCCGTTACGGCAACAACACATGGAGTCCAAGTGACAGTGACATCACATTATCATGAAGAACATTCCAAACCTTCATTAAACAAGTATGTACATTCCTATGATGTCACCATTACAAACTATTCTGGCTTGGATGTTCAATTGATTAGCAGACATTGGATCATCAATGACGCCAATGGAAAGGTAAGAGAGGTAAAAGGAGATGGTGTCATCGGGCTACAACCTCTGCTGGCTCCTGAAGAGTCTCATTCATATACTTCTTGGTGTCCATTGTCTACACCAGTAGGCAAAATGGGAGGCAGTTATGTCATGATTAGAAAAGCGGACAATAGCATTTTCGAAGTGACAATTCCAGAATTTAAGTTGATTGCTGATTTTAAGATGAACTGAGATACTACTTCTTGTAGACTCTAATCTTGTTGGACTGTAGATAATTTTCATACAAATTTTTCTCAATCTTGTCCAGTAAATCTTTTTTGCGTTGGTGGATGATTACTTTTCGCATTTGCTCCCTTACATATGACAAAGGCGGTATTTCATTGTGACCCTTATAATCCAATATTTTTATAAAGTATTCAACCGAACCATCGTGTTTTTGTATGTCTCCTTTCTTGGAAAAGTCTCTGGTTTTGAATTTACTTTCGGGCAGGAATGATAAGAAATGATCTACAGTATGCCATTCGTCACCGATTCCTGAATCAAAAATGGCATTTTCAGTTATATACTTATTTACAGCAGTAGAGTCATTTTTTTTCCAGTTTCTGTAGAATCGCTCAAGGCGCTTGGTATCATCTGGAATTTTTACGATTCTGGCCTTGCAGATTGATTCGGCCAGCAAATATTGGTCTTTGTTATTATTATAATATTCTTCTTCCTGTGCAGTAGATATGGTGGTGTCGAGGTCTTTTTTAATTAATGATTGGCGGTAATTATGCAATATTAAAGAAGATCTGTAATCATCGATCAACTTATCAATATCAAGATCTTGAGGGAATTTTTTTTCAGCTTCATTCAATACTACGTTTCTAGAAAGCCAAGCTTCAATAAAGGCATTGAGTTGTGCCAGACTATCCTGCGCATCAGAAGACGAAATCATCCCTTCAATATCAGAATAGTACATCTTTCTATCCTCAACAGAAGCAAGTAGAGTATCTCCTTCTTTTGGTTGACGATTGGTAGAAGACAATTGATCACAGCCTGACACTAATAATAGCCCAAGAAAACAAATACACGCTATTAAGTATGACCTGATCAATAGATTAATTCTTTACCAACAAATTGTATACGTCTTGATTGATTTCTACTTGATATTCTTTCTTTAATTCAGCAATCCATCTTTTCTCCAATTGATCCTGATAATCTGCCACTACATATCCTCTCGCTTCTTTCAATGATTTACGTCTTGAAGGTGAAACTTTGACTACTTTTTTAAATAAAGATTTTTTACTGTTCGAATCAACTATCGGCTCTGAAATCGACTTCTTCTTGAATTCCAATCCAGCTAATTCCTTGCTTCCTGGTTCTACTACTATCTCGCTATATTCGATGAGTTCCTTTCCGTCTTTGTTGAATCTTTTCAATGTCTTTTCGGAATTGTGTTTTTTAGCACACTTCATTATCTTCTTGAGTTGCTTGGCATCGGTGGTATTTACGATATACTTTCCTATTGTAGCCTGCTCTTCGAAGATATATTCACTCTTGTTTTGTTCATAGTAGTTATAAAGACCGAGAGTATCCTGATTTGCCTTGTCCCAGACGTTGATTTTTGTCGCTTCAAAAAGTAAGATTCCTTCTCTGTATTCTCTCATCAAAGCTTTGAATTCTGGATATTTGTCCTCAAGATTAGCTTGCTCGTATTCATAAGCCTTTGTCTTCACAAATTCCTGGTAAACTTCCTCGACAGCCTCATCCAACGGTTTAGATTTGTCAAATTGACTTCTTAATCTGGTTTGTCTTTTTGCATAAGCGGCAAAGTCTGAAAGAGATTCGTCAGAGTTGGGGCCAAATGATAGCAAGACATCATCTTTTAAATCCTTTGAAGGCTTCCATTTGTAAGAGTAAAAATCTTCATTCAATGTTGAAGCAAAACTACTCAATACATTTTTTCGCTCTCTGAATTGACTGGTTTCCTTGATTTTGGTAATCATTTTCTCCTGTGCCGCTATATATCTATCATATTTTTTGATTTTGTCCTTTAGGATTAATTTCAACTCATTGATTGTTTTTGGAGCAGGTTTGCTGACTCTCTTAATAATGTGATGACCCACTTCAGTTCGAATCGGTCTTGAGATATCACCGTCTTTCTTTAATCCAAAAGCCGTATCCTCAAATTTTGAATCGTATACTGCTATCCCAAATGGAGGCAATAGTCCGCCTTTATCTTTTGTTTTTTTGTCATCCGAATACTTCCTTGCCAATTCGGCAAAATCTGAACCTGATTGCAGGGCAACAGACAAACTGTCCATTATTCTTTTTGAATCAGTGACGGATTTTCTATTGGTTTTATCTGTTTTTTTGAAGATATGAGCCACCTCAATTTGCCCTCTTGCAGGTCTCTTTTCAGTTACTTTTACAAGGTGGAATCCCAGTTTTGTCTCGATTGGATCAGATACTTCATTTGTTCCCAAATCATACATTGCATTTTCCAAAGCATAAAATCCTGAAGGCAAATAGGCTGAAATGAAACCTAAATCACCTCCCTTGTTTTTGGTGTTTTTGTCATCAGAATATTGTTTAACAAGGTCAGCAAAAGATTTCCCCTCTTTCAATTGTTGCTTGATATTCATCAATTTCTTCTTTGCTTCCTCCTTTTTCTTGTTTGCACCTTTGGTATTTACCTGGATGAGAATATGACTTAGCCTTACGTCCTGCTTTTGTCTCTCATAAATTTCTTCTATTAGTTTATTGAAGACTTCTTTATCGGTCAAAAAAGAATTGGCCAATTGAGTCCTGTACCCGTCAAGTTCCTTCTGCAAAGCTACGATGGTGTCGAGCTTCATGGACTTGGCTTTTTCTACTTTCAATTTGAATTTTGTATAGAGCTCTATGTATTCGTCAAGGCTATTTTTACTGTAATCGGCATCATTGCCATTGTTCTTCTCATAGATATATCTAAATTCATCTACAGATACACTATTGTCTCCGACCTTCATTAATATATCGCTGCCCTTTTGAGCCTGTATGGAAAATATAACTATTGAAGCAATACACGTGATAAATATTCTTTTCAACATCATTATTAATATTTCAATTTCTTTGAATTAAGCTGCAAAAATATAAAAATAGCTAGGGTTTAGAGCCTATTAAGCTACATTAGATTTTTGTTAAGAAAATAAAGACGACAGAATCAGATTTTAAATTGTTCTGAATAGAAGATTAATTGGATAATACAAGATTTGATTTAATGTCTTCTTTGTGCTCCATTGTAAAACAAGAATGATATTCCATACACCACAAGACCCTGATCAAAATCACTCTTCGGCAATGTGCTTTGCGGATCAAACAACAATTCGATTTGCTGAATATTGTAAGGTTCCCATGTGGTAGAAATATAAGGACGCAAAGAAAATCCAACCGATTTGGATGGCACTTCAAGGATGAAATAAAACCTGCTGCTTAGCACGGACTCGTCAAATACTGTTTTTTTACCATCAGAATAAGTGAAATCTGTTTTATATTTCAATTTTTGAGTACCGATATTAGCTCCAAATCCGAATACCCCAAAATAACTTTCCAGTCCTACAGAATAATTTACAATTGAAGTCTTCCATTGATCATTTCCCAGTGACCCATCGGCTTGAAAAACATTAAGTGCTTCAGTACTTCCACTGACAGATGTAAGTCCCAAATCTATACCAAAATGATCGAAACGATACCTGATTCCCAGCTCTATACCATGATATAGCTTGTTTGGTAACAACTTTTGTTCTGCTTGAAGATTCATAAAGTTGAACCGTTCAAATATTGTTTTTGTTTGTTCCAAATTGGTATAGCTAATGTTATATCCAACTTTAAGATTAACCTGACCATACAAGTTATTCGCCACAAAAAAAATAAGTAAACATAAAAGCGACTTCAATAATTTCAAAGTTGAAGTTTTGCACATATTTGGGAATCATTAATTTCTTATACAAAGAAAGATAAATTCATTAACTATAAAGAATTGATTAATTGCAAAGGTGAAATCGATAGGTTAATAGATGTTAAATATTGGACTATTAAGAAGAAAATCGAACCAAAGTTGCTTCAAAAATTTAACTCGGAGTTAAATTTTCTATATTTGTAAACTTTTACCCCTGTTTCATATTAAATTAGATATATCATTAATCTTTTTTAGAAACATAAACGTTTCAGATACGATTTCAAGAGGGATTGAAATAATATTAACTAGTAAGACGAATAAAATTAGCATCAAATGGCGAGAAGAATAGCAAAAGCAGCAGTTTTGGGATCTGGAGTTATGGGATCAGGAATTGCCTGCCATCTTGCGAATATTGGACTGGAAGTAATCATGTTGGACATAGTTCCTTTCGATCTTCCGGAAGATAAAAAGGATAATAAAGAAGCACGAAATAGTATCGTGAATGGAGCATTGAAAGCTGCTCTAAAAGCAAAACCTGCTCCACTTTACGACAAGTCTTTCGCATCTAGAATTACAACAGGAAACTTTACCGATGATTTTGAATCTATAAGCGATTGTGATTGGATTATCGAAGTGGTAGTGGAGCGATTGGATATCAAACAACAGATATTCGAAAAAGTCGATGAGTATCGAAAATTCGACTCCCTGGTTACTTCCAATACTTCTGGAATTCCGATTTACATGCTGGCAGATGGGAGATCTGAGAACTTCATTAAAAACTTTTGTGGAACACACTTCTTTAATCCTGCCAGATATATGCGTTTATTTGAGGTCATTCCTCATGCCTCGACGGATCCTGATGTTGTAGATTTTTGGATGGAATATGGAGACAAGTATTTGGGCAAACAAAGCGTAAAATGTAAGGATACACCAGCATTTATTGCCAATAGAATTGGATTCTACACGGGAAATAGAGTGCTCGAATTGACTCAAAAGTATGGTTTGAAAATTGAAGAGGTAGACAAATTAACGGGGGCTGCCATCGGATTTCCAAATACAGGAAGTTATCGACTTGTAGATTTAGTGGGGCTCGATACCAGTGTTAAAGTTACCAAGGGAGTCATTGATAATTGTCCAGATGATGAGTATGTTGCAGTAGTGAAGAAAGCAGGTAATCCAAAGTTTATTGATTTCTTGCTTGAGAATAAGTTTTTTGGAGATAAAACGAAACAAGGATATTACAAAAAGACCAATGATAGAGACGATAAAGGCAAGCGTATAATTTTGGCCTTGGATCTGGAAACATTGGAGTACAAGCCGGCGATTAAGCCAAGATTGGATGCGATAGGTGTGTCCAAGAAGGTAGAAATCATGGACAAGCGGATCAAACAAATGATGGCTCTTGAATCCAATGATGGTAAATTTATCAAAGATTTTCTGCTTGGAACAATAGCCTATGCTGCGAATCGAATCCCTGAGATTTCAGATGATATCTATAGTGTGGATAATGCGATGAAGGCTGGATATGCCTGGACTTACGGGCCGTTTGAATTTTTCGATTTTATTGGATTGAAAGAAGGAGTTGAACAAGGAGAAGCAAATGGCCAGACATTCCCAAAGTGGATTCATGATATGATTGCTGATGGTCATACATCTTTTTACAAATCAGAAGATGGCCAGAGAAAGTACTATGACCTCACTACCAAGACTTACAAGGTAATTCCTGGAACTGAAGAATTTATCCACCTGGATAATTACAGAGACAAGGAGCCTGTTTATAAAAATGCGGAGTGTACACTTCATGATATTGGAGATGGCGTTTTGTGTTTCGAATTTACTTCAAAAGCCAATACGATAGGAGAAGGTACAGGTGAGGGATTGATGCATGCATTGGAGATTGCAGAAGATGGAGATTGGAAGGGGATAGTGATTGGTAATAATGCTAAAAACTTTTCTGTGGGCGCCAATTTGATGGCGGTAGGAATGATTGCCATGCAAAATGACTTTGATAAATTGGCAGAGATGGTTCATGGTTTTCAACAGGTAAATATGAGCATTAGGTATTCGAAAATACCAGTGGTATGTGCGACCCAGGGATATGTCTTTGGTGGCGGCTGTGAGATATTGATGCATTGTGATGCTGCAGTTGTAGCCGCAGAGTCGTATATCGGTTTGGTAGAAGTAGGAGTGGGACTATTGCCGGGAGGTGCAGGGACAAAGGAATTTGCCCTAAGAGCATCTGAGTCATTCTTTGAAGGAGATGTCCAAATCCCGACTATGATTGAAAAGTTGAAAGCCATAGCTACAGCTAGTGTTTCGACATCTGGACATGAAGGATTCAATAATGGGACCTTGCTCAAGGAAAGAGATCGTGTAGTAGTCAATACATCAAGAGTACTGTCGGAAGCCAAGAAAGAAGTATTGAAGCTGGCTCATAATTATACACCGCCAGTGCCTAAAAAAGCAACTGTTTTGGGTAGGGGAGCATTGGGTACCTTGTATACCGCAATTAATGAATTCAAACTTGGAAACTATATGTCGGAGTACGATGTGGAGATTTCCAGAAAGATTGCATACGTATTGTGTGGAGGCGACCTCACCCAAGCCCAGGAAGTATCCGAGCAATATTTACTGGATATTGAGGGTCAAGGATTTTTGGAATTATTAAAAAATCAGAAAACCCTGGACCGGATTCAATACATGTTGATGAACAATAAACCCTTACGTAATTAATAGTGAATAATGTATAATGAATCACAGATACAGGTTCATAATTACATTTTGAATTATTAATTTTTAACTATTAATTCTTAATTAAAAAAAGATGGAAGCATATATAATCAAAGGCCTTAGATCACCAGTAGGGAAAGCTAAAAGAGGAGGTTTTAAAAATTACAGGTCAGATGATCTGGCAGTAGATGTTTTGAGTCAATTATTGGACTCAGTACCACAAATAGACCGAAAATTGGTAGATGATGTTATTGTTGGGTGTGCTAATCCTGAGGGAGAGCAAGGCCTACAAGTAGGGAGGCTGATTGCAGCAAGAGCATTGGGTCAAGAGGTGCCAGGGATGACTGTTAATCGGTATTGCGCTTCAGGATTGGAGACTATTTCTATCGCTGTAGCCAAAATCAAAGCAGGGATGGGACACATCTATGCTGCTGGAGGTACAGAGAGTATGAGCATGATTCCAATGACTGGATACAAATTGGCTCCAAGTTATAAAGCGGCAATGGATAATATTAATTACCACGTGGGTATGGGATCAACTGCTGAAGCTGTCGCTGCAAAATATGAAGTAACGAGAGAAGAGGCCGATGCTTTTTCTGTACGATCACACGATAGAGCTGCAGCTGCTATTGATGCTGGAAAATTTAATGACGAAATCGTCCCAATCACAGTTGAAGATATTTTTGTCAAGGATGGCAAGCGTGTGGAATCGAGTCATACGGTAACCATGGATGAGGGAGTAAGGAGGACCACTACACTTGATGGATTGGCCAAACTGAGACCTGTATTCAAACAAAATGGAGTAGTGACCGCTGGTAATAGTTCGCAAATTTCTGATGGAGCAGCATTTGTTCTTGTGGTAAGCGAGCAGATGGTTAAACAATTCAACCTGGAGCCGATAGCTAGATTGGTATCTTGTTCGGTTGGTGGAGTAGATCCATTGTACATGGGAATCGGTCCTTGTGTAGCCATCCCAAAAGCACTAAAACAAGCTGGCATCAAACTCAATGATGTCGATCTTATAGAATTGAATGAAGCATTTGCCACTCAATCTCTTGCCGTAATCAAAGAAGCAGGGTTGGATCCGGAAAAAGTGAATGTCAATGGTGGAGCGATTGCTTTAGGTCATCCACTCGGTTGTACTGGAGCTAAGCTGAGCATTCAAGTATTGAATGAGCTAAAACGTCAGAATGGCAAGTATGGAATGGTCACAGCATGTGTCGGAGGTGGACAAGGGATTGCAGGAATTTATGAAATGCTGTAAAATTATCCTTGGTATTAATTATTAGCTTTGTGTTTTTCTTTGTGAAATCCTTGTATTCCTAGTGGTTAATAAACATGATGAAAATTCTCGTCGTTTCCAATTATAGAGGTCTCCATACTTGCAGACCTGAGGCCGAAATTTTTATTGGATTAAAAAAGCTGGGACATGATATCACAGTGATGACCTATCCTGATGCGGTATACATCGAAAGATTCAGGGAGAATGGGATTAAGGTCATTCCCAAACATCCAACTAAGCGATATGATCCTTCATTTATCCAGTTCTTGAGAGAAGAGCTTCTCAATGGGTCTTATGATATCTTACAACTCTATAACAATAAAGCCATATCAAACGGCCTCCGAAGTGCAAAACATATTGATGTAAAAGTTGTCATCTATAGAGGTGCTTCTTCCAATATGTCATGGTTGAATCCAATCAATTATTTAAAGTTTTTTCATCCACGAGTTGATTATGTAATATGTAATTCTGAAGAGATACGACAAAAGTTTTTAGCTGTTCCATTCTATAAACAAAAAAAGGCAATCACCATTCACAAAGGTCATGATATTGCGTGGTACAAGGATATATTGCCACACAATATTCGTCAGGAATTGGACATAAACGTGGATGACCTTCTGCTGGTAAATGTAGCGAATAATAGAGCTTTTAAGGCTATTCCTGATTTGATGAAGGCCATGAAATATATTCCTATGGAGAGTCGGATTTCATTGTTGGTCATAGGTAGAAAAATGGATACAGTGGAGATTAAAAAATTGAGTAAAGCTTCGGGAAATGAAGACAAAATCCACTTTTTAGGGTATCGGAAAGATTCAATAAATATAGTAGCTGCGAGTGATATTTTTGTTTTGCCATCGATCGGCGGAGAGTCTTTGACGAAGAGTGTTGTTGAAGCGATGTCTTTAGGAATTGTCCCCATGATCTCGGATATTGAGGGCAACAAGCCGCTGGTGGATGAAGGTAACAATGGGTGGATTTTTCAGCGGGCAAATCCAAAAGACCTGGCACAAAAAATAATGTTTGCATATAAGAATCGAGGGCTGTTGCCAAAATTGTCGGAAGGGGCAAAATTGAAGATCGATACGGATTTGAATACGAGGGAGACGGTGAGGCGGTATGTGGAGTTCTATGAGAGGGTATTGGGAGATTGAGAGAGATAGGGAAGATTTGAAAGATTGGAAAGATTGGAAAGATTTGAGAGATTGGAAAGATTGAGAGAGATTGGAGAAGTTTTTGGGGGAAGGATGTGTTGAGAAAATTGTTTGTTCAAGTTTTTAAATTACTTCATTAAATAAATCTTAATGGAAGTACATTGTTAACTTATGGACATTCGATTCCGTTTATTGGTTGAATATAATCAAGAGGTGTCATTGGATGCTTTACTTACAAATAAAATAAGATGAGGACTTTATTATTGATGGCGGTTTTAACTTTGATGGGATCGACGGGTTTTAGTCAGGTAGATTGGGAATTGCAAAAGGATAAAAATGGGGTAAAAGTATGGACCAAGGATTATCCAGATTCCAAATTCAAACAATTCAAAGCGACTGCAAAATTTGAAGCAGAACTTGAGAATGTTGTTGCTGTTTTTTTAGACATCGAAAATATGGGTGTTTGGTATGATAGGGTAGAAAAAGTGACCTTGGTCGAGAAGTTTTCAGAAATGGAGGGAACATATAAAATTGATTTTGGACTACCTTGGCCAGTAAAGGATAGAATTAGTGCTGTCAGAGCAACTTTAAGTTATGATCAATCTGCGAATGTCGTCACTGTTCGCACCAGATATGAGGATGGAATCATCAAAGACTCAGACCGATTGGTAGTAACCGACATCCATAGCGAATGGACATTAACTCCGACAGATGATGGATTTGTTGAGATTTTTCATAAAGGATATATGCACCCTGCAGGCTCATTGCCATCATGGATCGCAAATAGTGGTGTGAAAGATGGCCCCGTGAAAACGTTGACCGCGCTGAAGAAGGTGCTGCCAGACTATTCTGATGTTGAGGTTTCTTTTCTAAAATAATTATTTCGGCTCTTTAGAAATTAATCGTTTGATTACTTCTTCTTTAAAAGTTCTGCCAATAGGAATGTTGTTTTCGTGATCTACATTAATACTTGTACTGCTAACCTTTTTGATGTTGGAAATATTGACAATATAAGATTTGTGCACTTGCATCATTATTTGCCCACCAATCGAATCCAACCAATATTTGAGCGATTCTGAGGATAAGTACTTTTTGTCTTTTAGGATGATTTCTGTGTAATCATTATCAGCTTTTATAAATAAAATATCCTTCAGATTTACCCTGAAATGTTCATAGCCAGATTTAATAAAAATGCTTTGATGATGGGAGTCATCCTGAGTAAGATTGGATTGTTTACTTGGTATTTTTCCCAGTGCTTTGACAAATCTGGTGAATGAAAATGGTTTTAGCAAATAATCGACAACATCCAAATCATAACTTTCCAAGGCAAAATCAGGAAAGGCAGTGGTCAAAATTACGGACGGAGGATTTTGCAAGGCTTTGAGAAAATCTATTCCCGATAATTTGGGCAAATGAATATCTAAAAACATTAAATCAACTGAATTAAGCTTCAGGAATTCCATCGCCTTTAATGCATCACCAAAAACTCCTACCAATTCTAGTGTACCGTAATCCTCGATATATTTTTTGAGCACCCTTTGTGCAGGAGGCTGATCTTCAATTATGATGCATTTCATGTTTTTTGCCCTTTGTTAAGATCAATAATAAGGTCAACCATAAATATATCGTGTTTTGGTCTTAACGAAAGTACATAAGCATCAGGATAGATTAGTTCAAGTCTTTTCTTTACGTTTTCCAGACCTATGCCCTTATCAAGATTATCATTGTTTGCAATTTTATTGTAGGTATTGATACACTTAAAATATAATTGGCCATCATTTTCCATATGGATACTTATCTCAATCTCTATATCATCAGATTGGCTACTTTGGCTATGTTTGAAGGCATTTTCGACAAAGACCATCAATATCAGTGGTGCGATTTTATAACTTCTATCTACATTTTTTTTATGAAAAATTACTTTGCCTCGATCCTCAATTTGAAGCTGATTGAGATTTACAAAGTTTTTTAATTGATCCAATTCTTTGGCTAGAGGAACAAATTTTTCCTTACACTCATAAAGTATATATCTGAGTAAGCCTGATAATTCCAAGATGATTTCTGGCGTCTTTTTAGAACCCTCTAAGGCATATGAATAAAGATTATTCAAATTGTTAAACAAGAAATGTGGATTGATCTGGGACTTTAAAAATTGTAGCTCGCTTTCCTTTACGACCTCCTCTAGCTTGTCCACCTCCTTTTGTTTCATTATAGCATCCCACCCAAATTTTACACCTGAAAGTATTGCTACCACGGGGATAATGTCAATAAAAGCCCAAATCATTCTGATAGATTCAGCCCTTCTTCCAGTAAAAAATACTTTTTCCAAAATGAATTCTTCTGCCAATGCCGAGGCCAAAATGCAGAGAGCTACCATTGCAATAAATAGTAATGCATTTTTTCGCTTATAGAAAATGGGTAAGAAGAAGTAATTTATTATTCCAGCGGTTACAGCATAATTAATGAAGTAGGCATACTTGTAAGCTTCTATACCAGATTCATTGCGTTCGAAGGCATAAAAGACAAAAACAACAACATGAAATGCTATTTGAAATAAAACTTCCTTATAAATGTTATTCCCATTCATTCATCGCAAAATAAGTTTTAAATCAGAAATGGGAAAACACATTCGGTAAACAACAGATGTAATACCCTTAACAGCAAAGATTTGACTTTTTTGAGGGTTTGTTGCAGTTTGCCATATTCATTTTGTCGTTTGCCGATTCCTTTTTTACAACTTCAGAATAGAACGCATATTTGTATTCAAAATATAATATTGCGGTATGAAAAATATACTCCTTTTTGGATTTCTTATGATAGCCTCTTTACTCACTGCACAATCTGATAATTACAGGATTTTGGGTGAAGTTATAGAAGCTGCATCTGGACAATCTATAGATTATGCCACCATAGTAGTGAGCAATAAAACATCTGGAAAAGTATTAACTGGAACCACGACTGAGGATGGTGGAAAATTTGAATTGACAACCAAGACGCCCAACATTGCGGTAGAAGTAAGTTTTATTGGATACAGCACTGTGATAATTGATAATATTTTATTCGACGGTAAGACTGCGGATCTTGGAAAAATAAAAATTGGTGAAGATGCCCAAACCCTCGACGAAGTAGTAGTGACAGCCGCAAAATCTACTACCGAATTCAAATTGGATAAACGAGTATTCAATGTGGGCACTGAACTTAGCTCTACTGGTGCAAGTGCACTTGAGGTGCTAAACAATGTACCGTCAGTAAATGTAAATATCGAAGGGCAGGTATCGCTCCGAGGCTCTAGTGGTGTACAAATACTGATCAATGGCAAGCCGTCCATTCTTTCGGACGAAGCAAGCAATGCACTAGGGACCATCACTGCTGATATGATAGAGAAAGTAGAGGTGATCACGAACCCATCGGCCAAATATGAAGCAGAGGGCACAGCAGGTATCATAAATATCGTACTCAAGAAAAATGAAAAACGAGGGCTTAATGGATCTATTTCATTGAATAGTGGAGTGCCTCATAATCATAGTGTAGGACTTAGTTTGAATCGACGTACCGAAAAATTTAATCTATTCACACAATTGGGAGTTGGGTATCGAGAATTGCCAAGGGACAATGAAAATATCAATGAGGACAGGGTTCGAAATACAGAATTGACTTCGATAGGAGAGGAGTTTAGAAATGAGACTTTTTATAATTTCATATTGGGATCTGACTATTACATCAATCCACAAAATGTGATTACACTTTCCGGAAGTTTTGCTTATGAAGTAGAAGATCAGCCTTCAGAAACCTCATTTTCATTGCTTTCAGATGGGAATGTCGAAAGAGAATGGACGAGGCGTGAGGTTACCGAAGCGACCAACCCAAAATTTCAATACGAACTTCAATACAAACGAGACTTCAAAGACAATAAAGATCATCAATTATTATTCAGTGCGATAGGAAGATTTTTTGGGAAAGATCAATCTTCATCGTTTACAAATGAATTTACACAAGGCGATAATAATTTGAGTGACCAAATCACGGAGACAGAATTCAAAGAAGGGAAATATACTTTTAATTTGGACTATACAAAGCCATTTGATAAAAGCTGGACTTTAGAGACAGGCTCACAATACCTTATTAATAATGTGAGTAATGATTTTGCGGTTAGCAACAAGGTCGGTGGAGAATTTGTAATAGATCCTGGTTTGACGAATTTATTTGAATACGATCAAAAAGTTCTGGGTATTTATACTACTGGATCATATGAGGGCAAAGTTTGGGGGCTTAAAATTGGGGTGCGAGCTGAAAATACCGATTTGTCTACATTATTGGTAAATACAAATAAAGACAACAATCAGAATTTTACAAATTTTTTTCCATCGGCCCACACTTCTTATAAGTTGTCTGAAGCTATTTCATTTCAAGCGGGATATTCACGAAGAATTTATAGGCCAAGACTTTGGGATCTGAATCCATTTTTTAATATCAGAAACAATTTCAGCGTACGAGTTGGTAATCCTGACCTCTTCCCGGAATTTACAGATAGCTATGAGGTGGGAAGTATATTTATCTTTAGTGATGTGTCTCTTAATGTCAATGTGTACCATAGATATACCACTGATAAAATCGAGCGAATATCTACTTTTGAGAACAATATAAATACTTTCAGACCAGAGAACGTAGGGACGAATAAGGCAACTGGATTAGAAGCAAATTTCAAATATTCTCCATCTAGAAAATTAACCATTAATGGAGATGCCAATTATAATATTTTCAAAAGAGAAGGAACATTCAATGACCAAATTTTTGACTTTTCGGCTGATCAATGGTCTGGTAAGCTAACCACAAAATACAAGGTGAGCAAGGCTGTAGATGTCGAGGTGACAGGAAGGCATGAATCTAGAAGACAGACCATTCAAGGTACAATCGCTGCGAATACATTTGCAGATTTTGGATTCAGGTACAAGATTTTGAACGGTCGTGGGGTATTCAATATGAGTGTTCGAGATGTATTTGCATCAAGGATACGTCAGAATACGGTAGATCAAGATGAATTTTATCTTTACAGTAGAAGTCAGCGAGGAAGATTTGTCACCTTTGGATTTAGTTACGGATTTGGAAAAGGTGAGGCCATGCAATTTTCTGGAGCTAAACGTAGACGTTAATTCATCTAAAGAAAATATTAAATGAGCACCAATAGCACATCGAACAAAATGAGAGTCGTACATCGTTACCTGGGTTTTTTCCTTGGCGGTATTATGGCGGTGTATGCCATAAGCGGCGTCACTTTGATTTTTAGAGATTCGGATGTATTGAAAAAAACATATTCCTTTGAAAAAATTATTGATAAAAATATTGCTTCTAAGGATTTAGGAAAGGCATTGGATATTCGACGTCTTAAAGTCATAAAAGAAGAGAATGGGATTATGACATTTAAGGAAGGAACTTATAATGCTACTACAGGGGAAGCGAAATATGAATTGGTCAAATTTCCATTTGTAATACAGAAATTGCAACATCTTCATAAGGCGAAATCTTCAGATCCGCTCTATTATTTGAATATATTCTTTGGCCTTGCATTACTGTTTTTTGTAGTATCGTCTTTCTTCATGTTTATGCCATCTACGTCTATTTTTAAGAAAGGGATGTACTTTACGGCAGCTGGTATATTGCTCACATTATTGTTATTGTTTTTTGGGTGATCGGATGTTTATTACTTGTATTTATAAACGCAAAGTGCACGAGGGAATCGCAAGGTGACCGCAAAGTTAGATGATGTCATTTTGTTTTATGGATAAATCTTACTTTTGATGAATGTCAATAGCTATTTATACTAAAAACGAGAAGCAATCAAGAAAGTGGTTGGATATTCTCAAGAGAGAATTGCCAGATTTTAGAATAGAAATCTATCCGAATATTAATTATTTTGAGGCGGTCGAATTACTAATTTGCTGGAAACCTTATACAGGCTTAATTGACAAGTTCACAAATCTTAGAGCGATCCAATCACTAGGTGCTGGAGTGGATCATATTTTTGACTATAATGCCATTCATGCCTCGATTCAAGTGAGCAAAATTGTAGACGACCAATTGACTCAGGATATGTGGGAGCATGTACTTGGTATTGTCATGGCGGATATGAAAAACCTTGATTTGTACCGCGAACAGCAGAAAACTAATTCCTGGAAACCCAAAAGGTATAAAAGAATCAAGGATACTACCATTGGCATTCTTGGATTGGGGACGATAGGGAAGTATGTAGCAGATCAATTTGCCAACTTGGGGTTCGAAGTTTTAGGATGGTCAAGATCTCCTAAAACATTACAAAAAATTACTTCTTTTGTAGGGCAAGAAGGGATGGAGCAGGTTGGAAGAAATGCTGATTATTTGATAAATATCTTGCCCTTGACCACTGAGACTCGAGGAGTTTTTGATAAAGATTTTTTTTCTATTATGAAGCCTTCATCTCTTTTTATCAATGTAGGACGTGGACCACATGTAGTAGATGATGACTTGATTGATTGCCTTGACTCGGATATACTTAGGGGAGCAGCATTAGATGTATTTCATACGGAACCACTTCCAGAGGATCATAAATTTTGGGCACATCCGAAAATCCTTGTCACTCCACATATTGCAAGCTTAACAAGTATAAAGTCAGTTTTTCCTCAGGTCGTGGAGAATATACAAAGATTGAACACTGGAAAGCCCATGCTGAATGTCATTGATGTTGAAAAAGGATATTAGTTGATCTATTATTGCTAATAACAGTCGTATATTTAGTCAAAATCAAATCCATCTCATTATGAATTCTTCAAGACTCATAATATTCTTTGTGCATTTTCTATTCTTTACATCTGTTTCAGGTCAAAGTTATTTTACCGAACCCAGCGTTGAATCTGTTCTTTTGGGAGACTACGATCCGTCTGCATTTTATGAAGATTTATCTCATTCTTCTAAAAGTGCAGTGAAGTCTAGTATTATGAATGATATCAACCCTGCTATGCTCAAGTCGTACCTATTGGAGATGAATGAATTTCACACAAGAAATACAGGCTCTGATACTTTGGGGAATTCCGGGATTGGAGCAGCCAGGGACTATGCTTTAGCCAAATTTGAGTCATTTGCAGAAAACAGTTCTAGTCCATTGATTCCATCTTTTTTCGAGTTCAATGAATTGGTTTGTGGAGTCTCACGGCATAAAAATATTTGTGCCATCCAGCCAGGGACTGATCCCGACGACCCTTCTATCATCATTATTGAAGCGCATTATGATAGTAGATGTGCAAGTGTATGCGACGTAAATTGTGATGCACATGGTATGGAAGATAATGCGAGTGGTTCGGCCTTGGTTTTAGAATTGGCAAGGGTGATGAGCCAGCATAAATACAAACACACAATTCTCTATATGTTGACTGTGGGTGAGGAGCAGGGTTTGGTCGGGGCAGATGCATTGTCCAGATATTGTGTTCAAAAGGGCATTGAAATAAAAGCTGTTTTTAATAATGATATAGTCGGTGGTATTATTTGCGGAGAAACATCAAGTGGGCCTTCTTGCCCTGGAGAGGGGCATGTAGACAGCACTCAAGTAAGATTATTTTCCAATGCTTTGAAGAGCCGCCAACTCTCCAGATGGATCAAGGAGCAATACAAAGAGGAATTGCGAGATGAAGTTTCAGTGCCTATGTTATTGACTATCATGTCATTGGAGGATAGGCAGGGAAGAGGTGGAGATCATATTCCATTTAGAGAACAAGGCTTCACCGCTATGAGGTTTACTTCTGCCAATGAACATGGTAATGCCAATGCCTCTGATCCGGAATATCATGACAGACAACATACTTCGGATGACATTTTGGGTGTAGATACAGATAGCGACGGAGAACTGGATAGCTTTTTTGTTGATTTCAACTATTTGGCTAGAAATGCTGCGATCAATGGATTGGCCTCATCGTTCGCTTCGCTCGGTCCTGAGGAGGTGAGTTTTGAAGGTTTTATTGATGGTGATTCGATTCTAATCAATATTTTGGATGATAATGATTATATGAATTATAAGATTTATTCCAGATCTACAATGCAAGATTATGATACTTCATATGTAGTGTCAGGCAGCAAATCCAGATATATTGTCAAAAACCCAGGGTCAAATTTTGCTCAATTTATTTCTGTGGCATCTGTGGATGAAGAGGGAATTGAATCATTGATTTCATTAGAAAATTTCGTAAATACCGTTTTGAGTAATGGCAATCTTGTGGCTTTGCCTGTGCCAGATGAAAAAGTTGCAACACTTTTTCAAAATAGGCCAAATCCTTTTGATGAAGCCACTTCCATTGGTTATATCATTCATAAAGAATTGGATTTCAAAAGGATAGAGATTGTTATTAGAGATACCAATGGAGACCTGATTACTCGAATACCTGCATCAGACAAACTTGGTCTTAATGAGGTAATCTATAATCATGGGTATAATAAAGAAGGCACTTTTGTGTATACCTTGGAGATAGATGGCCGACCAATTGAATCTAAAATGATGGTTTTTGCATATTGAAGTGATTTGTCGAATAAATTAATTGATTTATCTGAATAGACATACAAAATCTTTATCAATGGTATAAATTTTTAAGAAAAATAGAGATTATGTCATTTGGCGGATCAGCATCAGCGATGAACTCTTCAATAAAATCGAACAATAGTCTTCGTAGATCTAGAAGAGTAAAAAACAAATTTTCGAAACGAACAGAATTCTCGGATTTGAATTATCAATCATTATCCGAAGAAGAAAATCGACGTATAGTTAAAGAGAATAAGCAATTATTGGCGCAAAAAATAAGAAATAAGAGATTGGTCGGTGTATTTGTCATCTTATTTTACGGGTCTATTTTTTTATACATCTTAAGCCTTATCATAAAATAGGGTTATAATGCTTAACATGAATTTCTAATTGCTAGATAATTGAGGAAAAGAATTTTAACTGTATATTTAAGAGAAATAGTCATCAAATTCTTAATTCATATGCGCTTATCAGCGGGATTTTACTTTTTGCATTGCCGAGTCCACTCTAAAAAGGTTGGTTAAAGAAAATTGATTTTTGTATTTTGTAGTAAATATTAAAGATCATGTTTAGAGAAAACACAAGTTATCAGCAAGGTGATTTATTTGGCTTTGAACATTGTTTAACCGAGAAGCAGAGGAAGTATTTTGAACGATCTACGGAGGCCACATTCTTTCTTGAGGTATTTCATAAAATTAATGAGAAAGATTTTGCTCAACTGTACTCCAATACAAAGAGTAGACCTAATGTTCCGGTGAATCAATTGGTTGGAGCTTTAATATTGAAGCATCTAAATGATTGGACATATGCTGAACTTTTTACTAATCTTACTTTTAATGCATTGAGTCGATATGCTATTGGTATAACAAATCCTCAACAGGATATTTTTTCAGAAGCTAGTATTTTCAATTTTCAAAACCGACTTATAGAGCACTTTAATAAAACGGGAGAGGATCTAATTAATAACGTATTTGTATCCCTTACCGACAAGCATTTAGAAAAGTACAAAGTAAATACGTCTACTCTACGAGGAGATAGTTTTTTAGTAGACTCCAAGGTGATAGAGTATTCAAGACTTCGCTTGTTTATTGAAGTTTTAAAACGTTTACAGCGCATATTGAACAAAGAAGATCAAAAAAGCATAGAAGAATATGTAGGTGTATACGATGATCAATCTTCTGGTCATTATGTTTATTCCATACGCAAACAGGATATTACGCCTCACTATGAGCAAATCGCACAGGTATATTACACGGTATATCATATTCTAGGAGAAAAATATAAAGACAAGGAAGCTTATCAAACCTTCCTTAGAGTCTATAAAGATTACTTCAAACAAGGCCATGGGGATGACAAAATTGAAATAAGACCTGCCAATGAATTAGAATCCTCTAAGATTAATTCACCAGATGATCTTGATGCTACATTCAGTTCAAAATATGGATCGGCACATATCGGTTATTCCACTCATATTAGTGAGACAAGACATCCTGATAATAAAGTAGAATTGATCACCGATGTTGTGGTAGTTAAAAACAATGTGAGTGATGACAGAATACTGGAAACACGAATAGAAGCTATGAAGGCAAGAATGCCTGATTGGGAGGAATACTTTGTAGATGGCGCTTATGGAAATGAAAAAGTAGATAAATTGAACAAGGCACATGGCATCACACAATATCAAAGTGCAATAAAAGGAAGAAGGTCACATTCAAAACTACGAATTCAAAAAGAGGGCGGGAAAATATGGGTGAGTTGCGGAGGTGGACAAAAAGTAAGCGTTCAGAAAACGGCAAAGATGTATTGTGCGGTGTTCGATAATTCAATATGTGAAACATGTCCTATTAAAAACAAATGTAGAACTAAGAAATGTGGAGGAAAGTTTGTCAAGGCAAAGAGGCTATTTTACTTTACAGATAAGAACATATTAGCCCACCAACGATTTATGAATATCGATCAATTACCCAAAGAACGAAAGACGATAAGAGCAAATGTAGAAGCCACTGTAAAAGAAATGAAACGTGGCATGAAAAACGGTAAAGTTCGAGTAAGACGTAGGATTCGTGTGTCCATGCATATGGTTTTTACAGCCTTAGGAGTCAATCTTAGAAGAATACATCTAAGATTGGCCGAATTTGCCATTATATTCCTCTTTTTAGACTCTCATCCTTCAACTTGCTTGAGATAGCCAATAATTGGATTGTTGAGAATAAAAGCTAAATCTTTAAGACTCATTGAACAAATTCATTTTAAACCATGCTTTTTAGAGTAGACTCATTGCCAAAAAAGTAAAGCCAAAACGCTAGGCAGCTAAAATGCAGCGCGCATGGCCGCTCCCTCATCCCACAATAGCTGCCATTCCCAAGCTTCCTGGAAGTTGACACTAATGTTTTTCTTATCCATTCTTCACGATAAAAAGTATATACTTAGTGTTTTTCTTCGCGTTCATTCGCGCACTTTGCGGTTAAAAAATGCTCTAAAACCATGATTATACTTCTGTTGCAATCAGTCAATTCAACTGTAAAATCACAACATATACCACATAGCATTCTCAACCATTTATTCATTTAACTATTGTCGTATATTCGTATTTTGTAAATAATTTAAAATTAAAAACGTAGAATGAGAATCGTCACCTTCATCATCTTGGCTTGTACTTTGGTAATGTGCAAATCTAAAAACGTAATCCCTGAGGCTCAATTATTGAATTATGTGGTAGTGCTTGAAGGAGAAAAGACACCCAAAGCCTTAAAAAAGGACATTTCATCAGATTTAGTAAGTTTTGAAAAGACCGATAAAACCGCAAATCAGTGGACTCTGAAATATAATGAGGACATTAGCAAAGAAAAAAAGCTCAAATCAGAATTATTGAATCATCCAATTGTGATAAGTGCATTTACAATGGATCAATACAAAAAGATTTTACTCAAGAAAGGACAACAAGAGTCAGTTGGATCACAAGGAAAAAGAAAAGCAACCAAGCAATAAGTGCATTTCTGGATCGAGATAGTTTTCATATAAATCATAACATACATTCAAGTAGTTATATCCCTAAATAAGTAATATCATATGTTGTATATCGTACCCACTCCAATCGGCAATTTGGATGACATGACCTTCAGAGCGATCAATACGCTTAAGAAAGTCAGCCTGATTCTAGCTGAGGATACTCGGACAAGTGGCAAACTGATGAAGCATTTTGATATTGAGACCAACATGCGATCATTCCATGCCTTCAACGAACATAAGGTTTTAGAGGGGTATGTCGATCAATTGTTGCAAGGAGGAGATGTCGCTCTGATTTCAGATGCAGGCACTCCAGGGATATCAGATCCAGGTTTTTTATTGATTAGAGCATGTGTAGAAGCTAGAGTGAAGGTAGTATGTCTGCCAGGAGCAACGGCCTTTGTACCTGCTTTAGTGACTTCTGGGCTTCCATGTGACAAGTTTTTCTTCGAGGGCTTTTTACCTCATAAAAAGGGAAGACAGACAAGATTGACTTACTTGTCGGAATTGAATTATACTTTTATACTTTATGAATCTCCACATAGATTGGTAAAATGTTTGAAAGAATTGGCTGATAAATGTGGATCAGATCGAAAAGCTTCAGTGTGCCGTGAAATTTCAAAACTGCATGAAGAATCAAACACTAAATCATTGGGTGATCTTGTGATTGATTATGAATCAAGGTCATCAGTAAAAGGGGAAATCGTCATCGTTGTATCTGGAAAAGACCTTCAAGGAAAAGTGCCAAAGGAGAAAAATCAAAGTACGAATAAGTACAAAAATTAGGCTTTTTCCGTATTGTCAAAAGGGTATCCAAAACTTTTCTCTGGTATACGTCCAACAGTATCTTTAAAATGTTCTGCTATGAAGTCGAGCTCTTCCTGTACAGTATCATACACTTCTCTGGGCTTTGAAAAAACGATTAGCTTTTTTCCCCAATCAAACTTAACATAGACGAGGGGTATATTTGCTAATCTGGCAATATGGTAAAACCCAGTTTTTAGCTTCTTTACTTTGTCTCTCGTACCTTCTGGAGCTATAGCAGTTGCGAATCGCTCTCTTTCCTTGATCACCTTAACCACAGACTCTATAAATCCTCTAGATTTTTTTCGATCGACAGGAATACCTCCCATCGCCTTGAAAAACCAGGCAAAAGGCCATTTAAATAGAGAGGATTTGGCAATAAAACCAACCTCCATTTTATACCCATATTTAAGCATTATGCCTGTTGGAAAATCCCAATTTGAAGTATGAGGAAGTACAACGTATAGTTTCTTTGGAAGATGATAGGGGATTTCTCCTTCTATTTTCCAGCCCCACGTTTTGAACAATAATCTACAGAACCACCCAAACATATCACAGATTGATTTAGGCTGCAAAATTATAAAAAAATAACTCCAACTTATACTTTGAATAAGTGGAGTTATTTCTTTTTATCTCTCAATTAATCCTAGAGCGATTTCTTTCTATTCTGGATGATGTGATTCAGGTAAGTGATAGATGTCTTTTTGTCATCGATTTTATAAACTTCGGGTCTATAAATATGGTATTCATCTTCATTTCCCAATCTCACTGGATATACTCGTAATGATCGAATCTGAGCAGGTGGATTTTTGCCATCGGACCCAATAAAAATTGATGCAGGAATCTCATCAATTGAAATCATCGGCCGGCTTTTATAATCTTCTTCAACTAGAAATTCTTCTTTCTTTTCCTTTAATTCAGGTAATTCAGCTAGCACATGATAATTCTGTGCGACCAATCTCATTTCAGTTGTAGGAAGTACAAGATTGTATATTCCTTCTTCTGATTTCGGTATGAAATTTCGAATATAACTTGGATTCAATGTTTTCAATACGCTCAACTCTATGCCAAGTTCTTTACTTAACTTCCTTAGGTTTATTTTCTCAAATACCTTGGCAGAAGAAGTATTGATAAGGTTTTCATGTGGAGCATTAGGTACCAAGTCATGCTCATAGTAATAATTCATAACATAGCTGATAGCGATAAATTTTGGTACGTACTCTCTAGTCTCTTTCGGTAGATATTTTTTTATCTCCCAAAAATTTCTTTTACCTCCTGATTTACGTATTGCCTTTCTCAAATTTCCTGGACCACAATTATAGGCTGCTATTGCCAGAGTCCAATCATCAAATCGCTCGTACAAGTACAATAAGTAATCCGCAGCAGCTTCTGTAGATTTTTCAATATCTCTTCTCTCGTCAATGGTTCTATTGATTTTTAGTCCCATCATCCTTCCAGTAGGTCTCATAAATTGCCATAATCCAGCTGCTCCTGACCTAGAAGTGGCTATTGGTCTCAATCCAGACTCTACAACAGATAGATATTTCAAATCCAAGGGTAGTCCTTTCTCTCTAAAGATGTCTTCAAAAACTGGAAAATATATGGAGCTTCTGCCCAGAAGGACTTCGCTCATGGTTCGTTGCTTAACGGTATATTGCTTGATTCTCTTTTTTACTTCAGCGCTGTACTTTACATCCACTGAGCTTCCGAGGCTGATAATCCTATTCTCAATAGTTCTGTCCATAGAAACCACCGAACCTTCTGCTTTAAGGAGCAATGTAGACCCTACAAATAGGGCTATAAGGATCAATTTATATTGCAGCGCAATATATTTTATTCTGTTCATGGTTAAATATTTAATTAAATCGATTAATAGGGATTTACAATTGCATACATAATTTCGGGGGATACACAATTGTCAATTTTAAATTTGTTTATATATTGCCTTTTTGATTAATATGATTTTTTCGAGGCGCAAAGGTAACTAAAATTGTGTATTCTCCTAATTTTACACATTACATTTAATTTTAATATGTATTCAGTTAAATAACAACAACTATGCCACAATTAGCGCATCGTTTGTTTTTTCAATAAAATTTCGATAATTCTTATTCTGTACTTAAACTCTTTGCAAGGGACAAAAGTTTGTTTTCAGAATACTTTTTTGTAATAAGCTGAATACCTAACGGAATATTTTCCGAATTAGTACCCACAGGTATGCTTAAAGCTGGCAAACCTGTAAGATTGGCCAATACAGTATATACATCAGATAAATATACCGCCACTGGATCTTCAGAATGAGTGCCAATTTTCCAAGGAAGGCTGGTGCTTGTCGGAAGGATAATAAAGTCCACTTCCTCGAGTATTCGGTCCATCTCCTCTTTTATCAATCTCCTCACTTTTTGAGCTTTTGTAAAATACGCGTCAAAATATCCTTCGCTCAATACATAGGTACCCAACATTATTCGTCTTTTCACTTCTTTGCCAAAGCCTTCGGTTCGAGTATTGACGTACATCTCCTCTAATGTGTCACTACCAGATGACCTGTATCCATATCGCACACCATCAAATCTACTCAGATTAGTAGATGCCTCAGCAGTCGTAAGCACATAATACGTGGGTACCAGGTAATCCAGATATTCAAAATCCATCTTTATTACCTCCCCGCCATTCATTCTTATTGTTTCTATAGTGTCAAGAATAGCCTCTTTGATTTCTTTTCCCAGTTTTGGATGGTCCAGCATTTGTGGGAAGTAAGCGACCTTCGGACTTGTAATTATTTCATCGGGATTGTATTTCGTTACTATGGTGGAAGATGAAGTTGCATCCATTTTATCTTTTCCAGATATTATTTCAAGCACCAGCCCTATATCATCTGGATTGTGCCCAAGAATCCCAATTTGATCAAATGAAGAGGCGTAGGCAATCAATCCATATCGAGATATCCTTCCATAAGAAGGTTTTAGTCCATAAATGCCACAGAAGGATGCTGGTTGTCGCACCGACCCTCCTGTATCTGAACCTAATGCTATGAGGCAGGTATTCATTTGGACGGATACAGCTGCTCCACCGCTTGATCCTCCAGGCGTACGATTGGGGTCCGCTCCATTTTTAGCAGGTCCATAGATACTATTCTCATTCGCTGATCCCATTCCGAATTCATCACAATTGGTCCTACCTATTATAATAGCATCTTCATCTAACAGTTTTTGAATTGCGGTAGCCGTAAATGGCGAGGTGTACCCACCTAATATTTTTGAAGCAGCTGTTGTTTGCTTATCTATTTGAACAATGATATCTTTTACACTAACAATGCATCCGAACAATTTTCCCAATCTTTCACCACTATGAATTTTTTGATCAATTATTTTCGCATGGGCCAATGCTTCTTCTTCATATACTTCTATATAAATGTTTAAGTCCTCTGATTGAAAGACTGAATGCAAATATTTCTGCACTACATCTTCCAAGGTAAATGAGTTATTCGTAAGACCAGTTTGAATTTGCGTTAAACTTTTTGGATTCATGCAGTGATAATTGTATTCACATTTAAGTCATTTCGAAACAAGAAATCAATTGACTTTAGTATTAGTATATTCTCTTTTCTAAAAGTGAATGGCAAAAGTACTATTATTTGAGAACATGATATTTTTATTTATATAATTGCATGGAGGACAAATTGCAATTTTATCGAGAAAGATGCAATTAGAAATCGTCAAGATATCGGTGACGTTTACCACACTCTGATGCGCTGAATGAGAAGAAGGTCTCTTACGTAATGTTATTTAGTAAAGGAAAGTGCACAGTGTGACGACATCTTTAAAATATCTATCAATCGCTCAAAAGCAAGCGCTGTAGGTGCGAAACTAAAAAAGGCTAGAATAAAAAAATCAATGCCAAAATTAAATGCCGCTCCTACATAGCTTTGAAAAATGTCAAATTGATTAACACTAAAGATATCGTTCCGCTGGAACTAAAAAACATGTCAAAAGTATTGTTCTTAAATCTACTGATAACACTAACTAAATGACTTTGGATCTCTGACCTCTGCTCGGATTACTTTTGAATTTGCAACAGGACATTGAACCCAACTAGGCTTAAGGACTTTCGGAGTTTTCTTCCATTTTAGAGATGATTTCTTGAAATTTTTCCTCACCGATTTCTTCTATAATGGCAGATAAATAATTCTTAGCTCCCTTCACATCGGGCGAACCTATTTTATGAAGAATTTGATAAGCTTGCACTAATAATGGAATAGCTTCTTCGAGATGTCCCTGTTCAAAAAACCTAGCACCCATATTATTCATTGTGGTTGCCATTCCGTTGATATCTCCAATTTCTTGGCAAATCTGCAAATCCAAATACGAGTACGACATCGCTTCATCTACCTTTCCATTTTCGTAAAGAATTGAACTGATATTATTAAGTGTTACACTTTCTCCCTGACGGTCGCCGATTTCCTGCCTTATTGCTAAAGATTGTTCCAAATACTTCAATGCTGTGTCAAAATCGCCTTTTACTTTAAAGATTTGGCTTATGTTATTTAAAGTAGTGCCTTCACCCTGACGGTCACCGATATTCTGCAGAATGGCTAAAGATAGTTCCAAACATTTCAAAGCGGTGTCATAATCTCCTTTGGCATCGTATATGTGGCCAATATTATTCAAAGTCGTGGCTTCACCTTGACGGTCGCCGATTTCCTGCCTTATTGCTAAAGATTGTTCCAAATATTGTAATGCTGTCTCATAATCTCCTTTGACCACATATATTTGGCTGATATTATTCAAACTCCCACCCTCATTTTTACGGTTGCCTATTTCTTGCAGAATAATTAGCGATTGTTCCAAATATTGTAATGCTGTCTCATAATCTCCTTTGACCACATATATTTGGCTGATATTATTCAACGTCGTTCCCTCGCCTTTCCGGTCGCCGATTTCCTGCCTTATTGCTAAAGATTGTTCCAAATACTTCAATGCTGTGTCAAAATCACTTTGGGCATCATATATTTGACTGATGTTATTTAGAATTACTCCCTCGCCCTGACGGTCGCCGATTTCCTTCAGAATATCTAGCGATTGTTCTAAATACCGCAAGCTGTTATCATGATCTCCTTTGGTATTATATATTTGGCTGATGTTGTTCAAAGTCACACCCTCGCCTTGACGGTCGTCGATTTCTTGTGCAATTTCCAAAGATTGTTCTAAATACCGCAGGGCAGTGCTATAATCGCCTTTGACACGGTGTATTTGGCTGATATTATTTAAATATGTGCCCTCGTTCACACGGTCACCTATTTCCTGTGCGATTTCCAAGGATTGTTCTAAATATCGCAGGGCAATGTCATATTCACCTCTTATAGTGTGAATATTACCGATATTATTCAAACTCGCACCCTGACCCTGGCGGTTGCCGATTTTTTTATCAATGACAAGGCTTGCTTCATAGAGTTCTAATGCTTTGTCATTTTGACCAAAGAGCCTGAATATTGCACCCATATTGAAAAGCGCAATGGAAATTGATTTTTCTTCTACATTTTTCTCTAAAATCGCTTGATTTAGTTCTAAAGCTTGCTGGTATAGCCCAATAAGTTGATAATGATCTTGCAAGCGAAATGATGAATCGGCAAACTGTTGCCAAGCTTCAGCAATTTCAAAATAGTGTTTGGCTAATACTTCGTCTCCCCAGGTGGGTTGTTCTTCGAAAAACTCTCCTGCTTTTAACGCCCATTCCTTAACTTTTTCAGTTGGAATTACATTTCGCCGCATCCATTCTCTGGTCAAGCGATGTACCTCAAAGTGACCATCGGATTCTAAAAAACACAATGACCACTCCTGCAAAGACTTCAAAATAGGCAATATATCTGATTCATTTTCTTCGTTGAATGCTTCCAAAGCTGCTAATGAAGTACGTGTAATAAATACGGATGCTACTTGGAAAACTGCTTTTTCCGATTCGGTCAGACGTTCATACACTTTTGCCAACAATAGATTTTCAAAAACATCGGTTTCTGCTTTACTGACTTGTTGCCAATTGAATGTTTTGTCTTTTTTCAATAAGGCTTCTAAATATTCATAACCACGTGGGTGTCCATCCAGTCGTTCATACACTTTGTCTCTATCTTGCAAAGGGATACCTCTAAGGGTTTGTGAGTAATTGAGCAAGCGATATTGCTCAGCATAGCCCATTTTATCCAAGTTTAGGTGCTCGACTACATCCGCCAAATCCTCTATTTTATATCGAGTAGTTAACAGAATATGGCAATCAGATGGAGTGTTTTCACATAAATGTCGTAGAAATGAGCTCAAAGTCTTGCTGACAATGCTGCGCTGAAATGCGCCTTCTTCGTCCTTTTGTACATCTTCGACATTATCGAAAATAATAATGGTTTTGCGACCTTTGAGATAATTATCTATCAGCAATTGGAATTTGGTCAATACATCAGTTTGTGGATCATCAATGGATTGTTGTATCTGTTTTGCCAAATTTGGATTTATTTCGGCAAAACCATTATTTAGTGTTTCAAGAATATGTGCTTCATTGATTTGACTACCATTTCTAAATATAATAGTTTTATGGCTACGATTGTCGTAGTTATGGGCAAATGCCTCTGCCAGTGTAGTCTTACCCAGACCTCCCAACCCATACAGGCAAACATGCCGCCCAGCACGAAACGCATGACGCATCTGTATTCGATATCGTTTGCGTCCTATAAACCCTTCACCTATGAGTCGAGAATTTCTGGTTTTGAGAAAACTACTGCGAGGATAAAAATTATCAGGTAGATGATAAGGCTGTGATTTATCAATTAAAGAAGATATCGCCTGATTTTGATACACCACAGGGGTAAACCATTCGGCAATATGTAGTATTTGTGGTGCATGTTCTCTGCGTTGCACAATATCATTATGCAGTGCTTCACGGGCATATGCTAAGGCTCGTGTTATAGACAATCCTTTTGCCAATTGGGTATAAAATTCGGTGGTAAACACTTTTGCACCTTCATCCGTCACCGCAAAACGCATAGCTACAATACTCGGTATTCCAAAAGCTGCTGCTTGTTCAGTGACACCGCCTTCGCTTCCTGCAATTGCCGTCTCGCAAGCACTCAAAATCAAGAGTTTTACACAAGCATGTTCCCGTAGGGTTTCGCCTAATTCTTTTCCCGTAATTTTTTCTTCATCCCCATCTTCATTTTCAAAATATAAAACGCCTTTGTTTTCTGCTGCTCGATAGGCCCCATGACCACTGATATGAACGATATCATGCTGTCGTGAGCGGAGGGCGTTATCCAATTCTACGAGTGAAGCATTTTCTAAAAACTCTATAACTATTTTGGGTTGATTATCTCCGGTTGCTTCCAAGGCTCCAATAGACTGAATAAGACGGGTCTGCTCTTCTTCAATTTGCAGCATTTTGCCCCTCTCATCCAAGTTTTCTGGTAATGCAGTTATAAATAGCATTTTCAAAGGAGCAGCTGCCGCATGTTTGCCTTGCATATTGAATGCTTCTGGTGAGGTCATTTTGGTTCTTACCAAACCAAAATTGTTAATGGCAAGGCTCTTCTTGGCTTCGGCCAACTTAGGCGGAAAGAGCAAAGGCAATACCATTTCAAAAGGTAGGTTGGTGATGTTTTCATCGTCGGTAGAAATGACCAGCAGCAATTCTTCTAGGCGTCGTTCTTCAAGCAATTGTATAAAATCCTTACAAGCCTTGCCTATGTCACCAGAAAAAAAAGTTTGGAAAATCTGTTCAGACAGTTTGTTTTCCATCGCTCGAACAGTATTGTTGTTTGGTTTGTCAGGTCCTCTGTATCGCGTATGAGCATCAATACTACGACGAAAAGCTTGAAATTTGGCCAAATCATCGAATAGCTGAGGTGGAATGTTAAGCTCTATATTTTCGCACCACTTTTCACCAGATCTTGCCAATCCTCCCTTGGTACTGTGCTTACTTTTGACGGAGAGATTGGCAACATATTTATTGCCTTCAGCATGATCCAAACGCAAAAATAGAATGCTGCCCGATTGGAAGTCCGATGAGATATTATAGATGATATCGCCGATGTGGACATTGCCGTTGTCTTGTATGGTTCCGTGGACTATATTTTTTTGGTGTGGTGTTTCCTGCATATTTTACCATTATTGAATGTCTTGGATTATAGCGGAATCGGATTAAATAGAAACAAAGGCGAGGTCACTAAAATATGTAATATTAATATCTGACCTTTATTATAATATAAATCATCATCCAGCATTGCGAACCTTGTGCCTCCTTCGTGACCCTTGCGGTTAAAAGTCAACATCCAGTCTTTGTCCAATATTCACTGTATCAATTCTTAGAAGAAAGTATTGTTCTCCTCATTATTCCATATATGCGTATATTGAAAAAATGTAACCCCACTTTTCTTATTTTTGCGCTTTTTATTGATTCATATTAAACAAAAGAGTCGCTCAAGCATTTTCATTAGCTATGGATTCATTGACACAAATCGTATTAGGGGCTGCTGTAGGAGAAGTAGTCATCGGTCGTAAAATCGGGAATAGAGCCATGCTTTGGGGCGCCGTAGCTGGGACAATTCCAGATTTGGACGTGATGATCGGAAGTTTGTTTATGAATGAAATCAATGGATTGGCATTTCATAGAGCTATAACCCATTCTATCTTTTTTGCTGTTGCATTCTCATTTCTCATTGCCTACTATACCAATTGGATTTATAAGAATGGGTATAACAAGGCTTTTGCTTATAAATTGACCGCCACGATATTTGGAAGCTTATTTATGCTATTGGCGGGAGCAATTTTGTTTTTTATATCTACCACTTTAGGGGGGACAATGTCAATGGTTATTAGCGGAATATTGGTTGTTTTAGGATTGATTTTCTTTGGTAGAAAACTAATTCAAGGATATCTGCTTCAAGAGCAGGAATCGGTAGATATAGGATATTGGTCGTGGTACAAGTTGTTTTTCTGGGCCATTTTTACCCACCCCTTATTAGACTGCCTCACTGTATACGGTACTCAATTGTTTGCTCCGTTTACCAATTATCGCGTTGCCCTTAACAACATTTCAGTTGCAGACCCTGGTTATACATTTCCATTTTTATTGTGTTTGATCATTGCATCGTTGTTGGCAAGGAGATATCATAAAGAATCGAACAATACAATTGATGGAAATTTCGTGTTGAGTAGCAAATCATATTCTCTCAGAAAATACATCAATTCTGCTGGCATAGCTTTCAGTCTGTGTTATATCGCCTGGACGTTTTACAATAAACATTCAGTGAATAAGGTAATGGAAAGCACTTTGGCCGCGGAAAATATTGAATATAGCCGATATATGACTGGTCCGACGATATTGAATAATGTGCTTTGGTCGGGTACCGCCGAGACAGATTCATCATTTTTCACGGGATTATATGCTTTTAATGACAAGGAGGAGAAATTCAAATTGGTAGAAATACCCAAGAATCATGTTTGGTTGGATGCCAAAGCAGATGACAAAGTGATAAATACTTTAAGTTGGTTTAGCAAGGGATATTATAGTGTATTGAGGAGGCGAGATGGCAGATTGCAGGTCAATGATATGAGATATGGAACGTTTAGAGAGGGAGAAGCCGACGAAGACAGCTATATATTTAGGTTTGTTGTAGAAAAAGATGGAGATGGAAATTATCAACTGGACGATGCAGTCGGAGGGCCAAAAAGGGGAGGTGAAAAAGAAATGTTGAGCCAATTGTCCAAGCGGATTAAGGGTATTTGATGGACGGAGAGCCGATTCATAATAGTATCAAAAATTTTACATAAGGAAGTTTTTTTTCAATTTATTACCCAACAAATAATAACCTTTCAGTAAAAGCGATATTTTTGCGTCGATTTTATAAGTATGCAACGTGACGTACATTTATAGGATTTAGCTTTTTGACGAGCAATTTGGAATTCGAAATATCATTATCTTTAGCCTTATTGCAAAATAGTCAGTGAACAAAAATTACTTTATGAGGAGAGTAGTAATAACAGGAATAGGAGCATTAACCCCAATTGGAAACACTTACGATGCATATGTAGATGGGATGAAAAATGGAGTAAGTGGTGCTGGTTTGATTACAAAGTTTGATGCTTCACTTTTCAGAACCACTTTTGCTTGTGAAGTCAAAGATTTCAATGCAGAGGATTTCATGCACCGCCGTGAGGCAAGGCGAATGGATCCATTTTCACATTTTGCCTTAGTTACTGCTGAAGAAGCAATGAAACATTCAGGTCTAGATCATGAAAAAATTGATCCGGACAGAGCTGGTGTAATCTGGGGTAGCGGAATCGGAGGATTCGAAACCATCGAAAAAGATGTTGAAGAGGCTACGGTAAGAGAAGGAGCACCAAAATACAGCCCTTTCCTCATACCAAAACTGATCCTGGATATTGCACCTGGACATATCAGTATTAAATATGGATTCCGAGGAGCCAATTTCTCGACCGTATCAGCCTGTGCATCATCTACCCACTCTATCGCCACAGCATTTGATTACATAAGATTGAACAGAGCAGATGTGATGATCACAGGAGGCTCAGAAGCTTCAGTAACGAAAGCGGGAATTGGAGGTTTTTCTTCTATGAAAGCATTGTCACAGAGAAATGATGACTGCCTCAAAGCGAGTCGACCATTTGATAAAGATAGAGATGGCTTTGTGCTAGGTGAAGGAGGCGGAGCTCTGATTTTAGAAGAGTTGGAATTTGCTAAAGCCAGAGGAGCCAATATTATAGCCGAGGTTGTCGGTGCAGGAGCTACTGCCGATGCACACCACATGACAGCACCACATCCGGAAGGACTTGGAGCTAGAAATGTTATGAAAATGGCCCTTAATGATGCAGGTCTTAATACTACAGATGTAGATTATGTGAATGTACATGGTACTTCAACGCCTTTAGGAGATATTGCAGAGATCAAAGCCATCAAACAAGTATTTGGAGACCATTCTTATAATCTAAATATTAGTTCTACAAAATCCATGACGGGTCACCTTTTAGGTGCTGCGGGAGCTATTGAGACGATTGCAGCCATAGCATCCATTCAGCATGGATTCATTCCACCGACCATAAATCACCACACTTTCGATCCGGAGATTGACAATAAGTTGAACCTTACCTTAAATGAGGCTCAAGAGAGAAAAGTGAATACTGTAATCAGTAATACATTTGGTTTTGGAGGGCACAATGCATCCATTATTGTAAAAAGATTTGAAGACTAATTTTGCTTAATTTATTCATAAGGCTGTACAACTATCATTTCTCGAATGATAAAGATCTTGCTCGGAAGTTAAAACCTGTAATAGGATTTGTCCCCGTGAGAATTCAGTTGTTCAAACGTGCATTCTACCACAAGTCTATGAATAATGATGGTAAGAACGGTACGAGCAACGAGCGGTTGGAATATCTAGGAGATGCTGTTTTATCTACAATAGTGGCAGAATACCTTTTCAAGAAATATCCGAATCGAGATGAAGGTTTCTTGACCAAAATGAGATCAAAAATTGTCAAAAGAAAGACCCTGAATGACATTGCAGATAAGATGGGCCTGGACTTAATACTGAGCAATTACTCTCAGGGAAGAATGAGCCACTCGATGTTGGGCAATGCCCTCGAAGCATTGGTAGGTGCGGTCTATATAGAATATGGATACACGAAAACCAAGAATTATGTGGTTAAGAATATTCTGATGAAGTTTCTGGATATTCATGCCCTTGAAACAAAAGATGACAACTACAAGAGTCTTTTGTTGGAGTGGTGTCAAAAACAAAGCAAAGACATCAGCTACCAGACACTCTCAAAATTCAAAATGGACAAGAGAGATCGATTCAAAGTGGCAGTGCTTATCGACGGAGAACAAATGGCCACAGCAGAAGATTTTAACAAAAAATCCGCTGAACAGACAGCTTCTAAAAAAGCAATACATGTTCTGAATATTAATGTCGCGAATGTAGGATAGCCAAAATTTACTATTCAGTTTCACCAATCATTCTCAATCTTTTCCAATCTTTTCCAATCTTTCTCAATCTTTTCCAATAAAAAGCCCCAAA
The DNA here is from genome assembly GCA_965230575.1 of Saprospiraceae bacterium. GTDB lineage: Bacteria > Bacteroidota > Bacteroidia > Chitinophagales > Saprospiraceae > CAJXUU01. Next base: position 678,370 of record OZ246013.1, on the reverse strand, counting down.
CCTTCATTACAAAGGTTCGGGAATATTATTTAAATCCTAACACCAAAATGAATAGCAATAAGCAATACTAAATTCCATATGATTGAGAAGACTCGTATAATTGGACACCACTTGACAAGTCAGACTCCCAAAAAACAAATAGTTATCATAGTCTTATAACTTCAAAATTGGAACATCCCAATTCTCTCGTCTTTCAAATCAATGACTAGTACTATTCATATGCTTTAAAAAATATCTACTTACCCATAAATAGGTTTGCCGTCCATTGTCCAACCAATGATTTCTTTTTCTTCACCAGTTTCTTCATCGAATGCAAAATCATCTGGATAATAAACTATTGCTTGCTGGGCCCCATAATTAGGATCAACCACACGATATGCTCCAGGAGCAGGTTCGATATATGCATTTCCTTCGTCATTAGTTTCAGCAATTAATTCATTGGTTTCCAAATTAAATACCAAAGCGCCTTGCACAGGATCGTTTTGATCCTCTCCCCAATGAACAAAAATGACTGGTAGTCCATTGTTTCTTTTTTTAATTTCCTCCAATTGAGGGCTTTCGTCGAATGTTGACTCTTCTTGATTACAAGAAAAGAATAACAGAAGACTGAACATCATTAAAATACTAATTCTTGATTTCATAATAATAATTTTTAAATGTTATTAAATAATTGTTTTGGTACAGGAAATAATAGCTTTAAGAGGTTTTGTAATTTTTGTTGAGATTGGGATTAACTTTCGGTTTGATAACTTTTATCGTTGAGTGTTCTTAGAAATGCTAGCAAGTTTTGTTTATCATTGATCGTCAATGGGTGCTTGATAAGAATCGAATCTTTTCGTGAATAAAAGTCAACGATTTCTTCCAATTCATCGAATATCCCATCGTGCATATATGGTGCTGTTAGTGCGACATTGATCAGAGAGGGTGTTCGAAATGCAAATAAATTATCAACCCCTTCTACAATGTTGCCTCTACCAAAATCATGGCCCAAGCGATACTTGACATCTCGATCGTCGCGATAGCTTTCAAAAATTGTCTTTCGGCGAACTAAACCTATATCGTGAAATTGATTGTCGGTAAAGTGTGGAGGAGGATGACAACGACCACACTTAGCTTTATGAAGAAAAATTTCATATCCAGCCTCTTCTTGTGATGTTAGCGAATGTTGTCCGTCGAGGAAGGTGTGAAACTTTGTTTTCTCTGTGGTAATAGATAAAATATACTTCTCCAGCGCATACATGACAAATTCAACTGCCTGATTTTCATCCGATACAGACAGTCGATTCATGGTTTGTTCCAAAAGACCGTCTTTTTTAATAGCTTGAAAAATATAAGCTGGATCACTATTCATTTCTGCTCTTGAAAACAAAGGGCCTTCGAGCTGTTTGCGAATACTACTAGCCCGACCGTCCCAAAAAAAAGAGGTGTAGCGATTGAGGTTTAAAAGTGTTGGGGTATTGCGAATTAGTTTTTGATTGTGTACAATTGCCACATCATATCCATCTTGAAAATAATTGGCGGGTTCGTGACAAGAACTGCATGATATTTTCTTTGGTGAAATTGAGTTTATCTCGAATAAGTGCTTTCCTGCCTTTATCCATTCTTGTTCTGATAATAAGCTTGTTTTTTGTGAAAAATTGGCTTCAGAACCTGATTGCATTATTGGTTTTTTACAACCAAACAATAGCATGGCTATCAATACAATGATTCCATAATTGCAGTATCGCAAAAGGTTATAAATGCAGATTTTATTCATTATTTAAAGTTATGGGAATAACCTTTTTGGAATTAGGTCATTTCATGCCATCTCGTGTCATTTCAGGACGATATGATCTGCGAGGAAGAATTTATAAGAAAATTTAGCCCAATGTTCCTTGATTTTATTCAAGATTGAAAACATTTAATTCACTTGGTGATAGCTTTTAAGGCAGATATGAATATTAGAATGATTGTATTAAAAGCACATAATAATTCAACCTATTAAATCTTTTCTTTATTTCTAACCTTCCTCATCATTCTTAATTTTTCTTCCTAGCCATGCAGCATTTTTCATTCCACCAAGATATAGTGTTTAGAATAAAGACCGAACTAATAATTTTGATCACAAGAAATCAAGTAATGAAAAATTCAATAATCCTCTGTTTTACGATACTTCTTTTAGGAATTTCCTGTTCAAAAGAGCATGATATGACACATATTGAAGAAGAGCCATTTACACCTATTACAAAATTGGAAATTGAGTCATTGATCATATCCGTTGGCGAAGACATACCTTTTTCATGTACTATAGATAATCAGACTTATACTAGTTTAGGTGGAGGCACCTTGTTATTGAAAAACATTTCATTAGAAAGGCAGGGCAATTCCGTATTGGTTCAATCAGATGGGTATTTTGATGAAATTAGATATGTTATTCCCAGATTAGGAGCGCATATGCATCTTGAAGTAGCATTGTCCAGGCTAAAATTAAACGCTGGATATTGTAGAGAATTAGATGGATTTAATGCAAAAGAAGGAGGAAGGATATCCGGGTTTTCTATTGATATTGATATAGAGCCAAATGTGATTGTGGATGAATCTGGTGAAATATTCGAGGGAGAAGTCAATGTCTTTGCATGCAATGTGTTTGATGGTGCATATGTATCTAATATTAGAAGGTTTCCTCATAATCAATATGTGGAAAATGGTGTGAGTAAAAATCAAAATATTGGAGGTGGATTGAATATTGTCCTTTTAGATAATTCTGATAATAGATTATACCTGAAAAAAGGAATGACTGCAAATTTACAGTTCAAAGTTCAATCTGCTGAACAATTGGGCATACCTGATAAGATGGACATGATGTATTATGACTTCGATAATGATGATTGGAAAGATATGGGTACGGTCGAAAAAGAAGGTGAATATTGGAGTGGTACTGTGAATAATTTGGGGTTAATTGTATGGGGGACAACTTATGAAACCAGAGTGGCAAAAATAAAATTAATGACGGATGAGGGAGTAGTCGTTCCCAATAAATATGTATGGTTATTTACTGAATTGTCAACACCGCATTCCCTGGCATTTTCAGACGACGAAGGATATATAAAAATAAATGTTCCTATTGGAGCAGAATTTTGGATGAGAACGCTGGAATTGAATGGCGCTAATGTAGTGAAAAGTCAAGAATATGAAATTGTAGGAAATGGTCAAGAAGATATTATTGAGTTGGAAGATTTTGTACTGAATTCTGAGTTTTATCAAATTTACAATGGAAATGTCATTGATTGTGATGATAAAGTAGTTAGCAATAGTGCGATTATAATGGAAGGCTTTTCGGTTTCTTTTAATAAACCTTCTTTTTTGAATTATATATTTTCAAATGATGTCGGAGAATTCAACTTTGCCCAGACCAAAACAAACGTTAACCCATTCAAGATGAAAGCATTTAATTTTGAAACAGATCAAATATCACCCGAGAATAATGTGTTTAATTTTGAAGAGAATATTGTAGATTTTGGGAGCCTCTTGCTTTGTGAATGATTGACTCTCCTAAAAAGCATGACAGAAACTAAAATCATTGATGGATGTAAAAAAATGGATGCCCAATGTCAGCGGATGTTGGTCAAAGAGTATTCTGGTATACTTTATACAGTTTGCAGAAGGTACTGTGTGGATGATTTTATGTCTAAAGAAGCGCTTCAAGAAGGCCTGATCCGAATCTTTAAGTTTATAGATTCTTATGACCCTGCCAAAGGGGATTTCATACAATGGATGAAAAAAATTGTTGCGAACGAATCTCTAAAATTATTAAAGAAAAGAGGAAATAAATTTACAATGGACCTCCACAAAATGGACCTTCCAATGTTTGCACCCAATGCCTTGGATAATCTTCATGAAGAAGAATTGATCAAACTAATACAAGAGCTACCTCATGGATATCGAGAAGTATTTAATATGTACGTAATCGATGGCTACAGTCACAAGGAAATTGCGGAGATATTGAATATCACCGATAGTACATCAAGATCCCAGCTAACACGAGCTAAAAAATTACTTCAACAAAAAATTTCTATGATAGAAAATTTACAATTATGTCGAAAAAACGCATAGAGAATGAGTTTTTCAACCGTTTGGGGAATTATGCTTCAATAATTGATGATGATCAATTGTGGTTCGAAATCGAAAATCGAGTACCTCAAAAGAAAAGGAAGAGACGATTATTTATTTGGTTTACTTGGGGCATGTCAGTTTTGGCAGTAGGAACGATCATTTTTTTGATGAATTCAAAAGAAGATATGAAAGCAAGCGAGCATATTGCTGAGCACAATCTTTCTCATCAGGATAAGCATTCATTTATTGATGAGCATGACAGTAATCCATCTTTAAGTTCTGAAATCAAAAAATCAAGCAGCACTGCAAAGAAAAAAGCGAAAATTGATAATGCCGTCAAACCAAAATTAGAGGTAAATACTACTTCTGATGTTCTCGCAGTAGGAGAAAATTTAGAATTTGCCATTTCCTCAGATGAAAGGATGACCAGTTTGCCCAGAGCTGATTATACTGATAACACTGGGGTAAGAAATGATATAGAAGTTCAGAAGATCAATAGTATTCCAATTAGAGAATATTTACCAAGCATTTCTGAAACTCCAGAAATAACTATATTCAAAAGGCCCAAACCGAAAAAAAGACGCGTAAAGCCAATCAAAAAGAAAAAATCATTTGTGGGCATGAATTATTACGCAGGCATAGTAAGATCACAGACTAAAGTGGCAGCCCTGGACACAAGACAAATCAATGTTGGATCGGATTATTTTTCTCATGGATTGTCAATTTCATATGGGCGATTTATAAGCTCTGGATTTTACGGTAGACTTATTTTTTCATTGGATAGATCCTATAAAAAGTATGCTGAGAAAATTACAAGAGACACATTGGTCCCTTCTTCGAATGGCGATCAGATCATTTCTTATACGCAATATTCAAATGGAGTTATAGATACTGAATCTGGGATTCCAATTGTAAAAGGTACCTATAATCGGGATGTATTAAAATTAAATACAATATCGACGGTCTCCATAGGTATAGGGTTTGGGTATGAACACAAATTCAGACGAATCAAAGTAAATCTTGAAGCCGATATTCAAAGATCTTTTCATTACAGTTTTAATGGACTGGGAAGAGAAGTTTCAGAAGATAAAATTCGAGATTTGAATTCATTTGAAAACTACTTTTCTGATGCGCCAAAGTATGCCATGAATGCCCAACTATATTTGGATTTTGCCTTGAATAATTCATTCTCATTGATAGGAGGAATTCAATATCAAAATGGTATGACCTCGATTCTTATTGGAGAAACAGGGCATGAAGAAAAACTTAATCTTATCAGAGGTATTCTGGGCTTGAAGAAGATGTTGTGATAGAATGAAGGTGCAAGATTTTAGGTGAAAGGCACAAGGCTATGTGTTGACTTTTAATAAGGCATATTCAAGAGTAGACTAACTTTCAAAGAAGATGGCTTCAGAAATAACCAAGAGGTAAAAGAAGCGTTGCCTTGACTGGGTTTTGGGATGTGGGAGCGGCTATGCGTGCTGCATTAGCCAGTCTTGATTTTTTTTGGTTCTGTTTTTTTATCAAGTGGATAACCAGATTTTCAGGAAAAATGAAAGAATAACTAATTTGCCACATTAAAAATCTGGAGAAGGATATTTTGACCTTTCTTTTTTAGTGGTGGCTTTGGACCCCTTTATCAAGTTTAGGCATAGGCAATTTTGAAAAATGATTGGTGGCTTTTAGACCCCTTATGATAGAATTAGTATTTCTCATTGCCTTAATATCCCTCTCCCAAAAATAATGATATGGCAAAAGTAATAAATCCTAAAGCAGCAGGGATTGATATAGCCGCGAAAGAACACTTTGTATGTGTACCGAACTCAGAATCAAATAATAAAGGAAAAGTTAAATCTTTTGGATCCTATACCAAGGATTTACATGCCATTTCCGCTTGGTTAAAGGAAAATGAAATTACCACTGTTGCTATGGAATCTACTGGTATTTATTGGATGGAGCTATTCTTTGTTCTTAAAGAAGCTGGGTTTGAAGTTTTATTGGTTGACGCTCGACACATAAAGAATGTACCTGGTAGAAAGACAGATGTTTTAGATGCTCAATGGATACAAAAATTACATTCTTACGGATTTTTGCGAGGCTGTTATCAACCAGAAAATTTGATGAGAACATTAAGAACTTTGGTTAGAAGACGCTCTCAGCTTATAAAAGATATGACTACTAGTACCAATAGGTTAGTAAAAGCATTGGAGCAAATGAACCTAAAAACCAAACAAGTAATATCAGATATTCATGGAAAAACAGGACGAGCAATCATACAAGCAATAATAGGAGGAGAACGAAAAGCAAAGAATTTTTTAAAGTATAAGGATAGAAGAATAAAAGCGAGTGATAACGAATTTCAATTAGCACTAGAAGGTAATTGGAAAGAGGAACAACTCTATCTTTTGGAACTAGAAAATAATAGTTACAAATTTCTAAAAAATGAATTATCAAAACTAGATGCTAAAATAGAAGTCGTTTTAAAACAATTAACACTAAATCAGAAGGTGCTACCCGAAAAACAAAGAACAACCAAAAGTAAAAACACTCCAAAATTTAATGTGAAGGGTTATTTACAGACCCTATATGGAGTAGATGTTACTAAAATATATGGAATCAAAGAAGGATCAGCATTAACCATCTTATCAGAAACAGGAAAGGATTTAAAGAAAAAGTTTCCTACCGAAAAACAGTTTCTTTCCTGGTTGAATTTAGTCCCTGACACTAAAATATCAGGAGGAAAGGTATTATCCAATGGGATGAAAAAGAAGAAAAATAAAGCTGGACAAGCATTTCGAGAAGCATCTGGAACATTATGGCGTTCAAAAAATCCATTAGGAGAAAAACTGAGATCCAAAAAAGCGAAAAAAGGAGCTGGACCAGCAATTGTAAGCATTGCCAATAAATTAGCTTCAATATATTACAATATGGTAACCAAAAAGCTAGAATTTGAGCCTGGAAAGCTGGTACAACATAAAAAACAAATTTTATTAAATCGGATCAATTATTTTGAACGCAAAGCCAACGAAATGAGGGCCATAATGGAAAAAGAAGTCAGTTTAGTTATATGATAGAAAAAAATAGAACGCCCTTGCGGCGAGCAAAAGAGTAATAAGGAAATTCGATTACCCCGTTTTCCATCATAATTCTATCAATTTGAGGTATTAATTTTACATCTTCGATATGTAATCGTTGAATAATCGAGTTTTAAACAATTGATTATTTTTTGTTTATAAAATGATTTAAAAGAAGAGAGTTACTTATGAATATCCCTAATAAATTATCAACTTCTAGCTTTGCACATTCTCACTTTCTCATTCACCCCTTCATTACTGAATCATAATCCAAAAAGTAAACTATTTTTAAAGAGACACTATTGAATTGTTGTGCATCGAACAATCCTGAGAGATTGTTGAAGTAGCTCGATGTGAAATCTCTATCTTCATTTTGTATGCTTTGCTTCCAATTGAGAATAATATCACTTCCTTTGGCAAATCTCCAGATATAGTTCATGTCTATATTAAAGAAATTGACGTTTTTATTGTACAAAGATTCTCCATTTTGAAAACCATCAAAGCTTAGATTATCCAGATATCCATCATCTTGCAATCTTCCAAACTTTTCGTAATCTACTTGATCCCAATAATGTCTTATTCTGAGAGAAAGTGACATTTTGTTGTTGAAAATAAATTGTCCTCGAATGCTATTTTGAATGATTTTTCGGTCACGGGTTCCTATCATCACATCATCAAATCCGAGGCCTTCTATAGGGGTATTTACAAGGAATGGGCTCACATAACCTGTTTCATTATTGGATTGTGAAAAGAATGAACTTAGGAAAAAAGACAATTTGTCATTCACCCTGATTCTTGGATTTATTCCCACCTCGAAATATCTTCTGCCAGGCTCATTAAATTGTCGATTCGAGAAATTAATATCGATGGCCAGAGTCTTTCGGTAATCGGATGAGAAAAATGAACCTACCATCCAATTGGTAGGAAAGGTATAGAATTTCGAGAAATCAGATGTCCTGGGCTCGAAGTAGTCAAAGGTTTCGATGGGTTCGATCCGCGCAAATGCTCCAATGGCATTTCTACTTTTCCACAACACAAAACCGTTGAAATTGATGGCAAAATCACTGAAAACATTTGGCTTGTACAATCTTGTATATGAAGGTGTAATTCCCAATTCCCAACGCTGTAATTTCTGATTTTGAGGTTTGTATTGGGTATATCCTATATTTCCTGCCAATGATCTTTCATTTGGACTAAACAAGAATCCTAGATCATTGGTGTCAAAGTCATCAGTTTCAACATTGTAATTGATAAAGCCTTTCCAATTTCCCCCAATTTTTGCTAGAGAAAGTGAATATGAATGTCCACTTTGAGTATCATCCTGATAAAACTTATTTGAAGAAATAAATTTTCCTGAGACACCATAAATCTGGCCTTTGTCCTTAAGATTGAAGAAAGCTCCTGTTGAATTGGCATCATAATCTTCTCCAATCCTTGTGACATTGGTATTCATTAAGGAGACGACTGAATTATTGGTCAAGTTTTGATCGACGACCAAGACATTGTAATTGGTGAGCGGATTGGTTTTGATTCGTCTAGTCTCTGAGGTGGTCGAATTTTTGATGGTCGCATATTCTTCTCCAGCTACCGCATTAAAAAAACCGAGCCCTGTACCAGAAGAAGTCCGTCCAGAAATTTTTGTGGCATTAAACAATTGGGCAATTGCAGGATTGTCTTCTACAAACTCATTGGCTTCTAATTGGGAGTAAGCCGCAAAGTAATTAAGTGGCCTGCCTCCCACTCTTCGGGTATAAAATAGAGTGCTCTTGTCAAAAAGCTCCACCCCTTCAGTAAAAAATTGGCGATTCTCTTGAAAAAATACTTCAAATGGAGATAGATTTAGGACTTGATTGTCGCTCAATACCTGACCAAAATCCGGGACCAGGGTCATGTCCAAGGTGAAGGCATCGTTGATACCATATTTCAAATCCATTCCTCCTGTATAAGCTGTGGATACGCTGGTGCCCAAATCTGTGTCTGGATTGGTGACAGTGTTGAGATATCCAGTAACAAAAGGAGTCAAAGACAAGCGTACGGGGCTTTTGATGTTTTTTATTCCTGTAAGTTTTCCTGCTTGATTTATAAATCCTTCGATTGCTGGATTGACAGGATTCCAAAATACCTGCTCTCTATATCTTCGTATTTCTCTTCCAAAATTAATATTCCACTCCTGGACTTCCTTATTTGGAAAGCGCAAGGATAGGTAAGGAATAAACATCTCAACTGACCAGCCCTCATCGGTGATTTGAACTTCACTTTCCCAAATTCCATCCCAGTTTCCGCCATCTTCATTCAACGAAAATTTCTTGTCATTCTGGACTCCTGAAGCTGTGACTATAAAATCAAACCCATTTTGTCCATCTTGGTATGTATCAAATGCAACACCAAACCAATCTGTATTACCGCGTTGGTCTCTGGGGGATAGTTCTCGAAGTATTTTTTCGGGTTGATCGTCGTACATCATAGCACCGACATAGATCCCGCGATCATTGTACAATATTCTAACTTCAGTTTTTTGCGAAGGTGGATTTTCAAATACAGGATCGGTTTGGATGAAACCAGATGTAACTTCCGCTAATTGCCACTCTTCTTCATCGAGGGTGCCATCGACGGACAATTGGCCTTCTATCCTCAATGCTGACATCGAACGTACACTCAATTGTGCAGTCATTTGGACCGAGTAATAGAAAAATATAACTAGGATTGTAATAGCTTTCCATTTCATATGTGAACAAAAGTAATATGTTTTACTAAAAAAGATGTAAAGAAGTTGTAAACCTTTAGGTCTTATATTCTTTCTTCTTTCTTAATGGTTAAATTTGATCTGGGGAAATTTAATACGTAAGGTGAATCACAATGATCATATTGATTTCGTTTCATGTGATAATTTTCTCTCTTATATTGATAATCATAATTTTAAAAAGAATAATTAGATGAAGTTTTATTTTTCAGTTTTGGTATCGCTCTTTATAACAGCTGGTTCTTTTGCTCAATCAGCCGTTGGAACTTGGAAAACGATAGATGATGAAGATGGGAAGGTCAAGTCACATGTATCTATATATGAAAAGGATGGAAAACTTTATGGAGATGTAATAAAATTGATTGATCCTGAAAAAACTTATTGTTCTGAATGCAAAGGAGATAAAAAAGATAAGCCTATAGTGGGAATGCAGATTTTGTGGGATTTAAAGCCAGATGAATCAAATAAGTGGAAGGGAGGAAAAATAATGGACCCTAAAAATGGTAAGGAATATAAGTGTAAGATGGAATTAGAAGATAAAGATACCCTTAAGGTGAGAGGATTTATTGGGTTTTCATTACTAGGAAGAACGCAAATCTGGTATAGATTAAAGGAGTAGGTAAAAAAAACAGCAGGGAATTTGAATAAATCAAACACCCTGCATAACCCCAAAAAACCAATTGAAAACAATTTTATTTTAACTTCATTCTATTCATGAATTCTTGTTAAAATGTATTCTTTATCAAGGAATACGCCCTTATGACGCACTCCATTTAAAAAGTCACAATTTTTTAATTAAAAAAATCAAACTTCCCAAATTTATATCTCTAACAGCAATTTTTAAGAAAAGGTTTGTTTAAGTGATACTTCATTTCTTTTGTGTATATCCACAGCATCCAAAATGAGTTGGATATTTGTTGATCAGGAATTAGTCAAAATCTAACCTTGCAAAACCAATTACCTATTACCTTGTACCTGCCGACATTAATAACTAAATGATTTATTGAATCTTAAATTATTAGAATCTCACCAACTTTTAATCTTGATCCGAAATTAGGATTTGAAGTGGATTTAGTACAAAAAAGAGCAGGGCTCCTGAAAGATTCAGGTACCCTGCATAACCCCAAAAAACCAATTGAAAACAATCTACTTTATTTCACTCCTCATTAGGAGCTTCATTAAAGTCTGTATTCTTTTCATCGAATACACACTTAAGACTGAAGTCCTGATAAAAAGTCACAAAGTCTATAAAAAAAATATAAAAACATTTTAATCCTAATATCTAAAAACTTGTAAATGAGTGATTATTAGGAGAATGTGTTGTATATAATTAGTCCACAAATTTACTAATAATTATTAACTTTTGTAGTTTAATCCTTCTTCTTCTATTTTTTAACATATATAGAAAAATATATGAGAGATTGGAATTTTGAAGATTGTATAATATTTGGATCATGAGATTGCATTTTTTTTATAAAAGTAATCGGTAGCTTTACCCTTCGATTAAAAAATACTAAATGGCAAAAATTCGTAAAGCTTTTTTCTGCAGTTCGTGTGGATATGAGTCCCCAAAATGGCAAGGTAAATGCCCGTCATGTAGTGAATGGAACACTTTTAATGAGGAAATTTTAGAGAAACCAAACAAACGAGATGAAAAAAGTGCAGCTTGGCGGGAAACTTCAACATTAAAAAATAAACCTAAAGAACTTCAAAACGTAGTTACAGAAAATAGAGAACGGACCATTACACCAGATTCTGAACTCAATCGGGTGTTGGGCGGCGGATTGGTCAATGGTTCTCTCATACTTATTGGTGGGCAACCAGGAATTGGAAAATCTACCTTGCTTTTACAATTTGCCACAAGAACTAATCAAAAGGTGCTGTATGTATCGGGAGAAGAGAGTGAAGAGCAAATAAAGATGCGTGCTGATCGGATTGGGATACGCAATGAAAATAGCTTCATATATGCAGAAACGAATATCAATACCATATTGAAAGCTGCAAAGTCATTGTCCCCTGATGTAATTATAATCGATTCTATACAGACCTTGGCATCTCCTTTTCTTGACAGCACTCCAGGGAGTATTTCTCAGGTGAGAGAATGCACAGGCGAATTACAAAGATTTGCCAAGGAAACCAATATACCTGTTTTCGTTATTGGACATATTACGAAAGATGGGTCTATAGCTGGTCCAAAGCTTTTGGAACATATTGTAGATGTGGTTTTACAATTTGAGGGAGATCGAAATTATGCCTATAGGATTCTGCGTACGTTGAAAAATAGATTTGGTTCGACGGATGAAATCGGGATTTATGCTATGGACCATACTGGATTGAGAGAAGTTGAAAATCCATCGGAGTTACTCATATCTCAAAACAAAGAAATTTTGAGTGGAAGTGCCATCGCTGCATCGATCGAAGGAATGAGGCCATTGATGATTGAGACACAAGCTTTGGTCACTCCAGCGATTTATGGGACACCACAAAGATCTGCTACTGGATTTGACCTTCGTCGCCTTTCGATGTTGTTGGCTGTACTGGAGAAAAGGTGCGGATTGGCATTTGGTCAAAATGATGTATTCTTAAATATAGCCGGCGGATTGAAGGTGGCAGACCCTTCTATAGATTTGGCTATTGTAGCATCACTTATCAGCTCTCTTGAAGACATCGGAGTGAATAAGGATATTTGTTTTGCTGGAGAGGTAGGCTTATCCGGTGAGATACGTCCCGTAAGCAGGGTAGATCAGAGAGTGCATGAAGCGGCAAGATTGGGTTTTGAGGTGATTTTTGTATCTAAATATAATTACAAGGAAGGACCAAAATACGATCTTCCAATTGAAGTAAAAACCATAGCAAAGATTGATGACTTACTTCAAGAAGTGTTTGCTTGAAATCGATCCATTTTTAAAACTTAATTATAGATCAAGGTGTTTTGTAAGTAATGAATAGCTACAAATTAAAAGAATTAAAAGCCTTATCAAATAAAAATCCCATCATTGCCTTTGATGGAGAATGCAATTTGTGCAATGGGTATATTCAGTGGCTAATCAAAAGAGACAAAAAACGAGTATTCAGATATGCTACCTTGCAATCAAATGAGGGCTCGACCCTGAAAGAAGCCTCTGGGATCAAGGGAGATGCCATTCTCTTGATCCATCAGGAGAAAATATACGCAATGAGCGATGCAGGATTAATGACTTTGAAGAAATTGGGAGGGGGATGGACCGTAATATCTTGGCTCAGAATCTTTCCAAAAGGATTAAGGGATGTGGTTTACAAATGGATTGCCAACAATAGGTACAAATGGTTTGGCAAAAGTGATGCTTGCATGATTCCAGATGCATCTATCCGATCCTTGTTTATCTAAGGTTTGGGTCTTTTAACTTCGATTCAATATATTATTTATTCTAAAAAGAAAATGTAAATTTGCACCCCAATCACATCCGCCCGGGTGCTGAAATTGGTAGACAGGCATGGTTGAGGGCCATGTGTCCTTATGGGCGTGAGGGTTCGAGTCCCTCTCCGGGCACCAATGAAAATCAAAGAGTTATGAAATTCAATCTCATAACTCTTTTTCATTTCCATAATTTGGTGCAACATTGGTGCAACTTTTCCTGGACTTATTTGGTGCTATTTGAACCAATAGGGTTCAACGGACATTAAGTCGTTTTTATAGGAGAGGTTGCAATATTCGCAGGAATTATCTCACATATATTATTTGGGGCTAAAATAGTCGACACCAGATTTGAAGTCATCACCTTTTTTAGTTCTTCTATATGAGTTCTTAACTGCTATGTTTGGATCATTGTTATTTTCTTCTAGTAAGCGGACAACCATTCTGATATCATCCTTTGTTTTTGAGCCACCCGTGTGAACCAAGCGATCAAATAAGTAAAACAACTTATCCAAGTCAACTTTTTTATTAGGCACGTAACCTCACTTTCAAACTTAGTTTTAATATTTAGCCTTTTAAGTACTATACCAAATTATTATACTTACCTAAACTCGAATTTACTTCCATATCTATAACGTTGTATATGTAATCAATGTCATCATCGATGCTCTTGAACTTCTCAATATGGACACCTAGGCTTCTAAGTTTGATAAAGTTGGAACTGACCGATCCTTCTTCATAAAATACAACTATTTTTTTGCAATAAGCAATTGCCCATCCGAGTTGAACAGTTGAAAGTGAGTTTACATCATTTTTAAAACAAAATAAAACAAAAAACCTGCATCTTTGAAGTTGGACAAAGGATGGTGGTTTTTCCATAGCTTGCATCGTTTGACTGCTACCGTCGTTAAAGATTACTTTAACCTGAGGGTTGTTTTCTTGGAGCCTTTCGATTAATTCTTCTAGTAGTTGCCTAGAATTTGAGTTTAGTAAGACATTTGTTGGGAAAGCTATAAAAATTTTGGGAATTGGGTAATCTATGAATCGAGTGTTTTTTTCCTCTTTAACATCTTTATGAACGAATTCTTCAAGCCTAGACTCGTTGATTATATTTCTTTTTACTTTCAAGAAGTTGTACTTTTTCAAAGATAAATAAGAAAGAATATCCGAATTAATGGTATTCTCCAGTTGGTTTTTGTTTACAAACACTGAATACAGGTTTGGAGTTTCGGCAATATTTTTAGACTCGAATAGTATAGATCCACTCGTAATATGCAGATCTTCAAAGGATACAAATGCACCAATAAGAATTGAATCTTTTCTTAAATCAGAACAATATACTTTGATATGAATACTCTTACCATTCTTATTGGCTTTCAAATCAAAGGATAAAACGCCTATTTCAAAATATTCCCATTCCCCAAAATAATCAGAACTTATTCCATCCTCAATATTTGTCAACGACGCTAAATTGTCCTTAATTTTTAATATTCCTTGCCCAAGTTGAGGTTCTTTACTGGCATGCAAATGATAATAAAAATATACATTCCAAGAAATGTCTTCAGGTAACTTATTTAAAATTCTGTATTCTTTGTATTCTTTAAAGGCATCAACAAATTTTTGGGCAGTTTTTAGCCTATTAACATCTTTAAGATCAAGGTCTATTATTTGACCTGTCTCTGACTCCGTGAGTTTCTTTTCAATATTTGTAAACTCCATCTCAACTGAATAAATAACAGTTGTTCGAGACAGTCCTTTCATCCGAACTTTATTTTCCTCAAGATTGCACCAATCGGTAAATGGCTCCCATCCTCCTAGTGATTTATGTTCATCTAAACAATCGTAAAACTTGGTCTTTAAAGCCTTGAAATCATCTAAAGTTATATTATCCATAGTTACTAAATTTAATTATCTGATATATTCCGAACGAGTTCGACAGTTTAAAAAGTTTTGAACATTCGGATTTTTCGACACATTATGACATCAATTAATATGAAATTAGTTGCACAATTAAATATTGGACTATGACAATTAGCTATGAGCAATTCCTAAAAGAGTTCCTTGGGAAGTACAAATCGAACATGAGATTTTACATCAGATTATACATTCGCGGAAAGGCTGTTACTATTGTTTTAGATGCCGTTATTCTTGATCTGTTGGAAAACGAGGTCGAATACAACTTGATTGAAAGATTTGATAAGGACGACCCAACTTTAACTAAAACTGCAATGATCGTAATGAATCGTCATATTCGAAGATTGAGAGCAGCTTGAGTTTGCTTAATCTCCTTTCAGTATAAGCTAAAATTTGATCGTACGGCAAAAAATGCAGAAATATGAAAGCACCTACCGGCAAACAATATGAAAGTTATGAGCACTTATTTGATTTTTTCAATAATACACTCTTTGAAGGAAAACTAGCTTCATGTTTACTTGTATTTTCTAGTAGAGGTGTCAACATTACAGGACACTTTGCCAAAAGTAAGTGGCAAAGGTCAGATCAAGTTGTACATGAAATAAACATCAATCCGGCATATTTGGCATTGGCCAGTGACATTTGCATTGCTTCAACGCTAGTTCATGAAATGGTTCATCTTTGGCAGGCACAATTTGGAAAAGCTGGCAAAGGCGGTTATCACAATAAAGAGTGGGGAGTGTATATGGAGAGAATAGGGTTAATGCCTTCTCATACCGGAAAGCCTGGGGGTAATAAAATTGGTTTTAAGATGGATCACTATATTATCAAAGGTGGAAAGTTTGAGCAGGCATTCAATAGAATGCCGAAGAAAATGTTGTTGCCATTTAAAACTAAGCTAAGACGGAATCCAAATAAAAGAAAAGGGTCAAAGGAAAAGGTCAAATACTCATGCCCCAAATGTTCGGCAAATTTATGGGGTAAGCCAGGATTGATACCTATCTGCGGTGTTTGTATGGTTCCTATGAAGTCTAAAGACAAAATACAAAATCTTGATCATAAGAGCAAAATCGAACTGGAAGCGTTGAGAATAGCGGTGCATTTTCTGGATTCAATAAGAGATACAGAGGCATCAAAAGAGACCATCATTTTTCAATTTGCAGATAGCTTGATTGAGGACTTATTTAAAATTAAACAAAACGAATATTTGGAAAAAGAGACTAAGTTAAAACTACTTTATCGCCTGGGAGAGACCATTGATATGCAACGAGAAAAGGGAGCATTACATGATTTTATTAACGGCAGATATGTCTTGAATTGATATTTTTTTAAGCACATGTTTCAAAAATTTCAAAATATTATGAAATTAAGTTTAAATATAATAGAAGAATTTCTTCAAACCCATTTATGGGGGCTGTCTCTAGAAACCTTATTTCTTGCGGCTGTTCCTACCTTATTTTTACTCATAATATTCTTTTCCATTAGGAGAAATTATAATCACATCAAATCAATGATACGGGAGAGGATATGGAAGTATCGCTCTACCAAAGGATTGATTCCTTATCTGATTGTTTTAAAAGAAAGGTGGTCATTTACTGGAAATGAACAACAAATTATTACCTGTTCACACTTGGATAAATTAGCTCATTTTCTTGCTAGAATTGAACAGTATAAAGCATTTCTCGAAAAGAAACTACCTCCTGAAAGAATTCCTTCCACCAATCAAGGTATCGTGCACTTTGAATACTTAATCGATATGGCCAAAAAGAATATCAAACAAGGAGAATCTTTTAGGACCAGGATCGCAGAGTATCAAAACTATTTTGATTTTGCCATCAACCAAGCAGAACATAATGAGGCGGTGGATGACTTTGAACCAGACTTGGAGAATCTGTTATTAGAGATTCAGGATTATCTGCAAAACAGCTTGTCCATATACAATGAGACGTTCAACGAAACATATGAATGCAATCTTGCGGAAACTAAAGAGAAAGGTTTTTCCTATTTGTTAAACTAAAATTTTAAGCAATGTTTTATCCTGGAACTATTTGGATCAAGAGAATTTCAAAAACACTTTTGCTAAGCTCTCTCACTTGCCTTATTTACTTACAGAACCTGGAGTCCACCTTGATGGATAAAGTCTCTACAGTAGCTGAAAACCTCGAAGAAATACTTCCGGAACAAGAAACAACAAATGGCGTTTTTTCCATTCTTAAACAGTCTCGTAATCTTTTGAACAAATCAGATAAGGCGCAAAAAGTAGCTGAATTTTTAAACCTGCCGAGTACGGAAGAGCTGAATGACAAACAAAAAGCAATTGATAGCCTATACACCCTTAATCATTTGTATTCGTCCATCCTGTCTAAAGGTTTTATGATCCTAAATCTAATTGGATGGCTTTTTTTAATCCCTGTTTTGATGGCGGCTATATGGATGTACCAAGACCTTATTCGAGGACGCCAACAGATAATGTCATCCATTTTAATCCTTATAGCCGTAGGTGTAAATTGGTTCAGCTATGTGAAGATCAATCACTACCTGGACATTTATCTCACACAAATAACAATTTAGGTATGGAATCACATCTCGCAAAATTGCTTGTTTTTATTGTAGTCTATGGATTGCTTGGATATTTCCTGACACGTGGAATATTTGAAATTCTAAAAGTCGTGATAGATAAGACAAAAGGCTCTCTGCATGTATTATTCATTTTTGGAGTAATAATAGCCGGAACGTTTGCAATGGTAAACAAAGAGCGTGCCCCTGAATATTTGGAAAAGATACAGTTTTGGAAAAATAATGGCAGTAAAACAGTCTACCACTATGGACAGTAACCGGTGTTTTGAACATTGAGGTGAAAGTTTGTAATACGGCGCTTTTTTGGTGTTTTGCTCGTCAAAGCGCATTAGCAAAAACTAAAATTCTCTAAGACTTAAATCATAAAATATGGGAACAAAAAAGAAGACTCAGCATCATGCTGGGACGGTGCTCTCATCCCCGGTTGTAAGATTAGCGGATGGTAAAAATTACTTGGAATGGCAGGAACTAACGCATGGGAGCATCATAGTTGGTGGAAACGGAAGTGGTAAAACCTCTGGGCCAGGTGGGTGGATGATGCGCGATATAATGAGCGATCAACACAGGCCTGGAATGATGATTTTATGTGTGAAGCCTAGTGAGCGGGATCGAGTGATTAAAATAGCCGAGGTCGAGGGCCGCATGGATGATATTGTCATTTTTTCAAAAGATAGCCCGTTGAGTGTCAATGCTCTTGAACATGAACTTTTACGAAATGGGCGACACGATGTAAATTATGATGAAGCAGTAGACCTTCTTATTGAAATTGCTACGTTGGCAGAAAACTATAAGGCAGGTGGTGCTTCTGGCGGTGGAAGCGACGATAGATATTGGACCACCTCGATGGAACTACGAATAAAGCGGCTTTTAATGTTGCTGGTGCTTTCTGGTGAACGCGTGACTATAGCTAATATGAGGCGCTCCATGATTGACAGTTTTTCTGAAAATGACCTGGAACGTTATGTTGACCTATGGGAGGCAATGGAAAGCGACCATCAAAATGAAGCAGGGCAAGCCGCTTTAGAATACGAGAACTGGTGCAACGGAAATTATTTTCTTCATTGTTTTGATACAGCGAATTCCAATCAGGACTTAAACTCTGATGAGCTTCATCATTTGCAACTGGTCTGTGATTACTTCACAAAAGAATACCCTTTCATTAGTCCTAAGACGCGTTCAATTGTAGACAGTTCAATTACTGGATTATTTGAGTATTTCACAACTGGAATTTTAAAATCTCACTTTGATGGCGAGATGAGCGAAGAAATAAAACCATCTCGATGTGCCGAAGATGGTGCGATAATTATTGTAGACTTCCCGTTAGCTGACCACGGCTTATCAGCCGTTATAGCGATGGGGATTTGCAAGAAAATTTTTCAATTGACCCAACAAAGACGTCGGGTTGAACTGGAAGACGATCCTCGACCTGTTGTTCTCTGGGTCGATGAAGCCCATCTTGTGATCAATGCCACTTCTGATGATAAGTTTCAATCCATATGCCGTGAGACTTTAACGGCTTGTGTATATATCACGCAGTCGATCAATTCGATTAAAATTGCAATGGGGCAAAACGGAGATATTAAAACCAAAGCACTCTTAACAAATCTTGGAACCGTCATCGCTTGCAGGAACCTATGTCGTGACACTAATTTATACATAGCAGAGTTAATCGGAAAAACATTCATTACCATGAATGGATCGAGCAGAGATAGCAATGAACGAATTTCAAAATCCACTTCCGAACAACTTCATTACAAGGTGCCACCTGAACATATGACGACCCTAAAATCAGGTGGTAGTCCCAATAATTTTTTGGTCGAAGCTATCGCCGTCATCGGCGGAAAAGAATGGTCAACGGGAGAGAATTTCCTGGAAATAACCTTTGATCAACGGGGCCGACCCCAAAAGAAGGTAAGCCAAATTTTATCACTTGTTAAATCTTTCTTCTAATGATCAACAGACCTAATAAGCGGGTACATAGAATGAGCTTTGTACCCAAATTTTCAGATGCCGATATTGTGCGCACCATTATACGTTCAAGAATTTGGCGAGCCTTTTTTATCAATAAAAGAGATGCCGTTTGGGAACTCCTAAAAGGACTTTTTTACTTTAAATCCGAGTTGTTTATTTCACCCATCAAAAGTCTTTTAAGACACTCTCATGGTCATCGAACAATGGGTTATATCATTGTCATTATGGCAATGCTAATGATGATTGGTTTTAACTCAAAATCGATCTGGGGTGTGCTGATAAATGTGTTTCCATTTGCGGCTCCGTTATGGGTTGGCATGGTGGATGAAAGTGAATATTCGATCTTGATTTTTGAGAATATTCAATCACAAAATTTGTTGTACTTCTGGATGGGAACTACGGCACTTTCCCTGTTTCATATGATCAAAATTCATTTAAGAAAAGAAGCTGTTGTGGTTCCTACAAAGCGCGGTGACTCCTGGTTATATCAAGGCCTTTTTAAGCACATGAAAATGTCCGAAGATCGGGTTCAAATTTTAATCGAACCAATTTTGATATGCGGAATTGGTGCTGCCTTGATCCATTATAAAGTCGATCCAGTTTTCGGTTTATTTCTTGCCATAAGCGGAGTTTGTCTATTCCTACAGGAGATGCAGGACACTATTTTGAGAATCACAATGAGATAGCGTGTGCGTATCAAAATCGGTGCATCTGACCCATGCTGAAAAAAGGTCTAAGCATGCTTAGACGTGATGTATGACGAAGATTTTTAAAAACAGCGATCCTTAGATGCACCTGTTCATGAACCAATAGAAACTGAACTTATCAAAAGATCTAAAGCCAAAAACTTACCAAATAAAATAAGAGCAAAGGATATAAATTATGATGCGCATAACAATAGGTAAAAATGCTGAGGGGGTGGTCAAATATTTCACCGAATCTTTAACCCAAGAGGGCTATTTTTTTGGCAGTCAAAACACACCTGGCTATTGGTATGGAAAATTAAAAGAAGATTTAAACCTGCCACGTGAGGTATCGCAAAAGGCATTTTCAAAATTGGCACATAACATTAATCCAAGGACGGGCAAGTTGTTAACCTTACGCAATAAAAAAGGTCGGCGGTCAAGTATTGAATATATGTTCAGTGCTCCCAAATCCGTGTCATTGATTTTAGTACTTTCAGACGAAAGAACAGCTAGAGATATTTTAAATGTTCATCGTAGGGCGGTACGCAAAGCGATGCGAGAAATTGAGCGCGACATGGAAACACAATCTTGGGAAGACGGGCAAAAAATCTATGCACGAACAGGCAATATAATCTATGCACGATTTGATCATTTCCTTTCCAGACCAACGAAAGATTTAGAGGACAAGGACAGTTTGGTTTTACCAGATATGCAACTTCACTCGCATTGCGTGGTAATGAATGTAACCAAGTATAAAGATCGCTACCAAGCGATAGAGGCGAGTAGCATTCATAAAACCGCACAGTATTACGAAGCATTGTATCATTCGTACCTGTCCAAAGGCTTGCAAAACATGGGGTTTGATATTCGTCGAACAATAGAGCGTTATGAAATTAATAGCCCTGGCATGACAAAAAGAACCCTAGATAAATTTTCGAGACGAAAACTTGAGATTTTGGCCGAGGCAAAAAAAAGAGGTGTGTCCAGCGCAAAGAGTATCGATCAGTTAAGAACGCTAACCCGCAAAGCCAAAACAGAAATGGCACAGGACATTGACCTGAAAGAAGAGTGGTTATCACGTTTGACCTTAATAGAAAAACAGGCCATCAAGAATGCCAGAAGGGAGGGTAAGTCATCATCCAATATGATTACACCGGAACGTGCGATTGATTTATCACTTTCTCATCATTTAGAACGTCGTTCTACGGTGTCCAAAAAAATCTTGCTCGCTTATGCCATGCAGGTTGGGTATGGCCGATTGGATATACAAACGTTACGAGCAGAATTAGATCGCCGTGAGAACATAATCTATGGCTGGCGAAACTATGTGCGCTACCTGACCACCAAAGAACGGATCAGGGAAGAAGATAAAATGATAGGATTTGCAAGCGGAACAAAAGCCGTTAAGCCGCCAATTAATTCAGATTATCATGTGAAACGCGAATTTTTAACGGATGAACAAAGACAGGCGATCAATAAGATACTGACCTGTTCGCATCAGGTGAGCATTTTATCTGGAAAGGCGGGAGTAGGAAAAACAACAGTTTTACAGGAAATTCATCAGGCCCATAAAGAGAGAGGTAAAAAGGTGTTTGCTTTTGCGCAATCGGCTACCGCTTCTCGTCAGGTTTTGGTGGAAAACGGATTCGCCTCTGCTGATACAATTGCAGCTTTCCTAAGAAGTAAGGAACTGCAAGCACGTGTTCAAAATCAGACCATCTTAATTGATGAAGCAGGGCTTTTAGGGGTTAAAGACATGTCCCGCATTTTTGCTGTGGCACAAAAACAAAATGCACGGGTCTTGCTTGTAGGAGATACTGCTCAACACAATAGCCCCGTCTATGGTGATGCCCTTCGTTTGTTAATTTCTAAAAGTAAACTGGAACCTGCTCAGATCACCAAAATCCAAAGACAAAAACCCAATCCGGCTTACAAGACGGCTATCAAAGATTTGGCGAATGGCAAAATCGCAAAAGGTTTTGACAAGCTGGATAAGATGGGGGCCATCCTTGAAATTGAGGATGTACGAAAGCGCCATCAGGAAATTGCAAAAGCCTATATCTCATCCCTAGCACAAAAAAGAAATGCTTTGGTCATTTCACCAACCCATAAGGAAGGCAGGAAACTAAGTGAAGTTATTCGCTTGATGATGAGGGCGCATGGGCGTTTAAAGGGCAGCGACAGAACGGTTAACATTCAAAAACGGGTGAGCTTGAGCGAAGCACAGAAAAAAGATGCCACCAAATATGAAATGGAGATGATCGTGCAGTTTGTACAAAATGCGAAAGGGTTTAAGGCGGGACAAAAATATGAGGTGGTTAGACATGATGACAAGCACGTTTACCTTGCCAAGCCTGGGATGAGAACGCCACATGTCGTTTTGCCGAAAGAACAGGGCAATCGATTTCAGGTATTTGAGCCGTCAAAAATTAACTTGGCAAGCGGTGATAAAATTCGCATCACCCATAACGGCCGAACGAAGGAAGGCGCGCGCATATCCAACGGTCAGGACTATACCGTACAGGGGTTTTTGAAAGACGGATCGATCAAATTAAATGGCCGCAAGACATTGGATAAGGATTTTGGACATTTGGCCTATGGGTATGTTTCAACCTCGCATGCAGCACAAGGCAAGACTGCCGATGATGTATTTATCGCCCAATCGCTCATGTCCTTTGGCGCAAGTAACATAAAGCAATTTTATGTATCAGCAAGCCGCGCCAAACATCGCGTAAAAATATACACCGAATGTAAGGATGAACTATTAAAGGCGGTATTAAAACCTGCTGATAGGTTAAGTGCAAGAGAATTGGCCGGAGATAGATTTAAGGCGCCCATACATATGAACAGACACCTTCAACGCTTACGATATTACAACATCTTAATTAATCAATCTAAAGACTATGGACGGACAGACAAGACAAATCAAAGAGAGCTTCATCGGACAATCGAAAACGATACCCACCATACAAAGGAATAGGCAAGTTAAAAATGAGATTAAGAATTTTGGCTTTTTTGCGGTAAAGCCCGAAAGCGAAAATGTGCGCAGATTTAAGCTAAGGTTTCGTGATGGACAGACCATTACTGTTCCCTATGCTTTTTTACCTGTGATCCGCTTGGATCAAAACGGACAAATTCATATTACATCAGGTGACATGCTTATCCGCATTATGGGTCGGGTCCTAAATGAATTGGAAGAATGGTTAAGCGCAGAAAAGGTCATCTGGATTAAAGAAAGTGAATCAGGCTCGGACGAAAATCAAGAAGGGATCTTTATTTCATCTATAGAAACAGAAGGATTATAAAACTAAATATTCACCATAAAAATAATGAGGAGTGAAAGATAAAAAAATCCGTGTGGATTTTAATGTTTCGAGCGTTAAACCCACACGATCAAAAGTTAGACATTATTCTTATAAGGATGTTGCGCAAAAATTGGATTTGTATTCCAGATTTGCCAAAACAAAAACGCAAGTAAAAGACATGCGCGATTTAAAGGACAATCACTTTAAAGGAAAGGCTGTCAGAGATGCAAAAAGAGGCATCCAGAACCAGCATTTTTATCCAGCTTTCCTAAAGGGATATCATACTCCTAATCAAAAGATCAATTTTGAGGCTGTTAATCGAGAACAAGACAAGCAAGAGCATATTAAAGTCCTGAATACCGGAAAAGCCCTATACCGCCATTATTCTTTAAGCAGAGGATTTTTAAATGCAAAAAGGAATAGAACCAGAGTAAAAGACAGGTCGATGAATAAGGCATAATGGCTCAAAATCATTTAAGGAATGTTTAAATTAAGAAAGTTATCAGATGGATGAGAAAAACTCTACCGGATTGGTACAATTTTGATGCACTCGATTTCATAGCACACATCCAAAGAAAGGAGACATATTCATGTAATTTCAAAATCAAGAGGTAATGACAAAAAAAGGAGATAAAGGTCATACATCGCTAAACCAATTAAGACAAAAAAGCGTAAATGATAAAAACGAAAAAACTATTTCCTGGGATGAAGAACATCAATTCAGTATGGGTTTTGCAATGGGTAACAGTCTTGGAATAAGTCGGAGGGAAACAGCATGGTTACAGTCAAAAGTTTATGACGGATCAATGCGGTATAATGAATATGGATTTTTAGAAGAATTGGAAACCAAGACGTCAATACCTACACATTTTGAGGGCTTTTATTTGAAGGGGCGAAGGGAAGGTTCATTAGATCCGCAGCGCAATAGTTTTGTTAAAGGCTTTGTACGTTCCCAGCACCGATCAGCTTTAATCAAGACAACACACTTCACCTTGAATATTGGAGGTGTTACAGGTGATCACAATCGGCGCAAAAATGTTTTGGAACGCTATCGACGGATTTTTGAAAAAGACAAAAAAGCAGCTTTGGAAAAATACTGCATGGAAAAATTGAATGATCAGAGAAACAGATCAATACGGCCTGAATTTCGAAGACACATTACGACGAAGGTGAAGTCCTCACTCAAAAAAGAAATGAAAATAAGGAATAGAGAAATGGATAAAGATATGTAGCACGACTTCTCTTCCACCCCACAGCTTAGACCTTATCTTCTTTAAACCTGTAAGCCACCAAAAAAGGAATTTCAATTGACCTGTCAAGGCCGCTCTGTAAGAGCGTTTATATAGCCTTTACAGATCAATTGAAATGGCCTCACCTTTGCGCACGCGGATTAAAGATGATCAATACGGCTAAAAAATTGATTGAGAATTGATGGCTTATTTTTGGTATTACACTTCTGCCAATTTAAGGCGATGGCTTGCTTGCAATATCGAGAATAAAATCTGCGCCTTTTTGGGCTGCTGCTGCGATATTGACAATGGATTTCGGATCACTTTTGAGTAATGTTATCCAATTTTGAATGTGTTTTGTATTCGTTGTAATCATTTTTTCAAAGCCAAGATGAGAGCAGATCATAGCAGAGATAAATTCAGCCGTAAGATGTTCTTTATCTATATATCCGTTGCCCGCTATGCGGCCTCTACGGTTTAAATGGTCTTTACCCCCTGTCCATAGACCAAGAACATGAAGACAAATGTTGTGATAAGAATGGTCGCGTTTGTGAAATTCTTTGAGAATCGGGATAGTAATGCAGTCGTAATTATCCCAATAGAATGCATCATGGCGTTTGGCTTCAAATACGGTTGCACCGGAAGATTTAATGAGTGCTTCGGTCACCTCATCCTTTTCAACATCTGAAAGTTCTGCCTTTGGATTGAGCTTGTAAAAGTTTTCTGGCAGGGATTCGGTTTGTGCGTACAAGTTAAAAACCTGATAGATGCGAGCACTTGAAATAAAGGGAAGTATCGTGACTGGTTTCTCACCTTCACGGACTTTACCGCTCATTAACTCAATTTGTTTTTGTGTTGCCCATTCATTTTTTAGGTAGTCTTTTTCCATCATGGCAAAGCTAAGTAAGAACGGATTGACGTTTCGAAAAAATTTACCGCTTATTGGGTTATATGCTCGGTCATTATCCGCACCTAGGCAAATCCAGGGTCGCTCAGGAAAACTTATATGTGTTTGAAGAATATCGATGAATATATTGGAAACATCACGATAGATTTGATCAGTAGTCATGATTGAGGTTCCAATTCTGAACTATGGGCCAATATCAAATCCGCACCTTTTTGCGCAGCGGTAGCAGCCGTAATAACAGCTTTGGGATCGGACTTTAAAACCGCAAGCCAAGATTTGATATAAGCGGCATTTTGAGTAATGGTTTTAGAAAATCCAAGATGAGCGCAGGCAAAAGCGGAAATGAGCTCGGCCACGAGTTCTTCTTTGGCGTAGGTCGCATCACCAAACCGTTGTCCGAATTCACGGTTTAATCGTTTTGTGCCGCCAGTCCAGTGTCCGAGTTCATGTAAAGTGACACTGTAATAGTTTTCAGCAACACCCTTGAACTGTCCTCGAAGGGGTAAAACAATATGATCCTTTACTCTATCATAGTACGCATCATTGCCTTCACGTTCGATAATCATTGCACCAGTAGATTTGATCAATGTTTCAGCGCGTTCGTCTTTTTCAAAATCTTGTAATTCACCGACGGGTTGAACGTCATAATATTCTTCGGGCAAACTATCAGTTTGAGCTTGAAGGTTGAACACTCGGTATAGTTTCAAAATGGGAATGGCTTGAATATCCAAAGTTTTGAATTGAGCCTGGGACATATTGTTGATGGTTTCTGGGGTATAGTATTTTTTATCCTTATCGACATATGCTGTTTTGTAGAAGATGACGGGCGTTGATTTTTCGCCTTTGCGCACCTTTCCATTCATAGATTTGATTTGTTTAAAGGTTGCCCACTGGTTTTTGAGAAACCCTTTTTTCATCATCATGAAACTAAGCAAGAACTGATTGATGCCACGGTAATATTTTCCCGTAGACGGATTACGAGCATAATCGTTATCCACGCCCATACCAATCCACGGACGGTCATATGTGAGCAAGTGATCTTCTAAAAGTTCGATAATGGTGTCTGTAACATTCTGATAGATTTGATCGGTATTCATGGGAATAATCCCTTTCAAAAAAGTTTGAGTTGTTGTTGATCAGCCAAATAGATTTTCCAAGATTTGGATTGTGCTTCATGATCAAGCCATGCGATGATATAAGCGACAATGTTGTCATAGTTTTCAAAGTCGCGTTCATCCATAAAGCGAGATACATAACCCGAATTTGAAATTGGAAGTCGTTTACCGTCATCACGCGAGACAGCGGTATGAGTCATTGCAAACCCTTGAATGTTCTTATAGGCAGTTGACCAATTGGGATTAAATTTGATGGTAATGGCAATGCCTCGCCAGAGAATTTTATGTATTTGAATGTTCTTGTTGATCATTGTGAAACCTCCTGATAATTGAAGAAAACCCAATCCCAAAGTGATATTGGGATTGAGCTTTGCGGGCTTAAGAGTTTTCTGGAACGAGGCCAACTAATTTGATGCGTCCATCAAGAGGGATGGGCACAGCATCCAGATAGGCGGTAAACCCGTTTCCTTTTTTATTGTTGAAGGCAACACCGATAGATGAACCAATCCGGTCATCTCGTCCGTCTGCCACAACCACATGAATGCGATAATCGAACTTGTTTTCTTTTTTGGTGTTTTCGGTTTGTTTAGTCATTTTTTATCCTTTCGTTTTTAGCGTTAATGACAAAATCGATCCAGACAGATAAAATCGTTGTTATTCATGCCTGGATGTTCATTAATTTGTTTCACGGGTAAGACCGCGCTAGCGGTCTAGGAAATTAATGAACATCCGTCCTTCGGAACCTAAAGGGGCTTCAGCACCGAAGGGGGCTTTGAATAACCACGGTTATCTGCCAGAATTAGTCATCGATTAACGCATGCGAAAGGCATGAAAAATACGCACACCGAAGATCAGTAAAGAAAATTGAAGCACATGCATGTTCAAGACAATGTTGTAGAATAAAGATGATCTGATAAAAACGCCTGGAAGCGTTTTGAAACAATAGATAAAAGTATCAATCCCAATTCTGGATTAATTACCGTTTTTTCCTGAATATAGGTTACCTCAATATAAGGTTGTTCAATTTATTTAA
The DNA here is from genome assembly GCA_965230575.1 of Saprospiraceae bacterium. Classification (GTDB taxonomy): domain Bacteria; phylum Bacteroidota; class Bacteroidia; order Chitinophagales; family Saprospiraceae; genus CAJXUU01. Next base: position 650,333 of record OZ246013.1, on the reverse strand, counting down.
AAAACTGCTAAAAACTAACTGCTTTTAAGCAAGATTAGTTTTTAAACAAAATGTTAGTTTAAAAATAAATTGACTTAGTCCTACAGTGTTTGATATTAATATCTTATGCATTCAAGAACACCTATATTAAAAATTCCTTTTGAAAATGAGGTTATATACGTGGAATCGCAACAAAGCGAAGCAGCAATAAAACAGCAAATAAACTCTGAAGCTGGCCTTGGCTGGGGTGAAGTACTTGCAAAGCAATTCAATCTAGGGCCTAGAAAATTGCAACTCGATGACTTTGAATTCGTTTAATAGAAAGAGGACTGACCACATCCGGGGCAACCTCCTTTTTTCCCATTACCTCCGCAGTAACCACAGCGCGATCCACCCCCTGTGCCAGAGTTTGGTTTCGCTAGTTTCCAAATGTAACTAGCGACTAATATGAATAAAATATAAACAACTATTTCCATACTATATATATCTATAACTAAGTTACGGGTTTTTGATGATTTTTGCAAAACATCAAAAAAGCCTTCATGTTGTGATATGAACTTGCTTTATTAAGCCATCCAATACTTTACTGAATAAAAGTCGGTTAACGGAACTTTCAACACTTTGGATAAAATGTATAGACGGGAGGCAGCGATACGGTTTTGTGCATTTTCGTATTTTTGAATTTGTTGGTAGGTCACACCGATCATGTCAGCAAGATCGCATTGAGATAACCCGTTATCCTCTCGGATCTTTCTTATATTTTGTCCGATGACAATATCAATTTCATTCGGCTTGCCTTTGGTATTCACAGTTCCTCTCCTAACCTCAATTTTGTTTAGTGAAAACAATCAAGTGTCTATTCTATGGAAGCCCTATATCGTATACGTTTAGGGTTGAGTAAATTTCATGAACAGCAGATTTAATAAACGCTATATCATTATGAAGATTTTCATTAGCAACATTATCGTTTTCAAGTTTGCCGTTTACATGTTCTATATTTTTTAAGGTGTTCAGGCAGTTTATTTTGATCTTTCGATAGTCTTCGTTTGAAAATCTTAATTCACCGTTTTCAACATTATTACTGTCAATTCCACGCATCGAACTCCACATTTTTTCCGCCCACATCCGTTCCTCCATTCCGCTTACCTGAAGGTAAATTGCGGTTGTTTTTAGGTCAGCATGTCCCATCCATTTTTGAACCTTAGTGAGTGGTACTTCAGTCACAGCATGTACAGCAAATGCATGTCGTAAACCCTTTGCACTGGCCTGTGGGCCTTCTATTCCGGCTTCAATCATGACATTTTTGACAATACGAGAAGCCGTTCTAGAGGAAAACCACCAAATGCTTTGATCATTTGAAGTTATTTTTCCAGATTTTATCTTTTCGTTGATCAGCGAGTAGATAGAATTGATTAAATAATCCGGTATAGGAATTTGCCGATAGGTGTCTTTGCGTCTTTTCTTTAAAGAACGAATAATCACCAGTTTTCCAATAAAATCAAAACTTTGAGTTGATAGTTGATGAATTTCACTTATCCGCGCCCCTGTATAATATATCAATTGGCAAAAGAGCTTTTTTTCAAGTGGCTGGGTCAATGCGCACGAATAATATTCTTCTCGCTCGTTTGCGTTTAAGTATTTGCGCTCTCCTTGCTGATTGAAAGGCGATAAAATTATTGTATGTGTCATATGTATTCAATCAGGGTGCCGTTTTGTTCAATGAATGGCATACTATTCACTATTCTCCGCCATTTATGCAAGTAATTTTTTGAAAAAAGCTCCTAGAAGTCGATTTTAAATCGTTTTTCTATCCTTTTTGGATAGTTTTGCGATTTCACCCACCCTAATTTTCCAGCAATTAACCTAATTCTTGGCGCACTATAGTGAATTTTCAGCCATGTATAATTCACATAAATATAATGTCGCTTTTAGATCGTTTCCAACCCACGTAGTTATTCAGTTTTTGAAGTCAAATTTGAGAGCTATATTGGCTTCAAGCTTTATCTTTTTACACTTTTCTGTCATATCACAAATTAACATTGTCCCAGGCATCGGCGTTGCAGTGGATGATCAAAATCGTACTATCTATGCTGATCCTGTTACTCAAACACTACACCGCACGGAAGCAGGTGGAACAACAACGCTTATTGCTTCTGGTAAACCTTACGACCATGTTGATCAAAGGGGGGCAAGTATAATGGCACATGACGAAAATGGAGACGTGCATCAATATTCGGAAATTGGAACGACTGGCACATTTACTGAAAACTTCATCGCAGCAATTGGAGACGTTGATGAATTAGAACAAGATGATAATCTTATTTATCATTTAGAGAACGGTGAGGTTTATGCGGGCGGAACAACTTTAGTCACCAGTGACGGCAGTATTCTAGATTTTTGCATCGGTATTGATCCAGGCACACAAAACACAGTCATGTATACAGTGTCCGACAATGGATCAATTAACTATTATTCAAATGTTGGTTCAGGGGTGTCACCTGTTTTTTTCGATGATGTTGACGGTGCATCGAAAATTGAATTTGATGATACAACCGGGGAAATTGTTGTCGGAAAAGATAATGGGGATGTTTTGCTTTATCCGACCCCTGGAAGCACTAATAATAACATAATTGGCAATGTTCCAAATATGGAAGATTTAGATTATGGTAGTAGCGAAGCCCACGTCACGAATGGAGAGGCGGTAACCTTACCCGTCGAATTGTTTTCCTTCACAGCTCATCAAAACAATGCTCAAAATATTTTAATTTGGACAACAGGTGCAGAGGTCAATAATGACCGCTTTGAGGTGTGCCGTAGTACTAATGCCATAGATTGGAAAACGATTGGTAAGGTTAAGGGCAGGGGTGATAATAGTACCTATGTTTTTGAAGACGGAAACATACAAAACAAGAAATATTATTATCGTTTAAAGCAATTCGATCTTGATGGAGGGATTCAGGTTCATTTCATCATTTCAGTGAATGTTACAGATATGGATATGAACGTGTACCCCAATATTGTTCGCGATGGACAAATTACATTTGATTTTGGCAGCAACGAAATTCGTAGAGTTGAAATGCTCGATGAACAAGGTCAAATGTTCGATACATTCTATCCAAATTTTTTACACGAAAAACAGCTTGTCTTAGACATATCAAATTTCTCTTCCGGCCTTAAGTATGCACGGGTTCACACCAAGTTTTCAGTTATCAATTTGCCATTTGTTAAAATCTAGAATCTTGACCTTGCCTTCTAAGACTTCCTGGTCATTTTTTCTATCGAAATAACATTTGTTCTCCTACCAAAGTACTATTTACATTTATTTCTGATAAGTGCAACACTGCTTCAATATTGTTAAATCAATAATAAGTTTTATCTAGCTGCATTGACTAATATAATCTGCCCAATCCTGCATCATGATTTTTCGTTGTTTCAAGAATTTTGACCGATCATAAGCTGCACCAAGTGGCCCTGCGGGTTTATGCGCCAATTGTGCTTCTATCACATCAGGGGGATAGTCTAACTCTTCTCGAATAGTTGTTCTGGCTAACGCCCTAAACCCATGTGCAGTCATTCGTCCCTTGTACCCCAATAGTCGTAGAGCCTTGTTAACCGTACCGTCACTCATGGGTTTTTTGGGTCTATGGACTCCTGGAAACACCCATTCCGTTTTGATATGTTTGGTTCTATTCTTCTGCCTTTGCAAAAGCTTGATCGCTTGCGTTGCCAAGGGTACGATATGATCCTTTTTCATCTTCATGAATTCTGCCGGAATGCGCCATTCTGCACTTTCATAATTAATATCTTGCAATCTGGCATACCTTACTTCTTTGGGGCGCACAAAAGTAAGCATTGAAAAGATAATAGCATCTTGCGTTTGGGGATATAAACCAACCTCATTGATTTGGATGGCTTTAAGTAGTTTTGGTATCTCTGCACTTTCAATAGCTGGAAAATGCTCTACAGGTTTCGATTTTAGTGCAATTGATAGATTTATAGCTGGATTAATTTCACATCGGCCGGTTATAACTGCATATTTAAAGATTTGGGAACATATGTTATTAACACTTTTAGCTGTATAGTAAGCACCGCGTTTCTCAATTACCTTAAGAACGTCCAGTAAATCCAGCGGCTTTATTTCCGATATTACCCAAGTTCCCAAGTAAGGAAAAACATTTTTGTGTAATTTTTCAAGAACATATTTTTTTCGTGCTTCTGCCCACCAGTCAAGCTGTAAATTGTACCATTCCATCCCAACAGCTTGAAACGTGTTATTAGCTAGAATCTGCGCTAAGCGCTTTTGCTCTTTTCGATCTTGGGAAGGATCAATATTTTGGTTTAATAGATTTTTAGCATCTTCTCGTTTCTTTCTCGCTTGCACCAAAGTAATAATAGGATAACGACCAAAAGCAATCCTTTTTTCTTTATGGTTGTAGCGGTATTTAAAACGCCAATGCTTATTACCGTTTGGCATGACTTCCAGATAGAGACCACCACCATCGAATCTTTTATAAGGTTTTTCTCTTGCTTCCAATCGATCACATTGCGTTTTTGTCAGCTTCACTTCTCGCCTCGTCTTAAAACTTTGCCCCCAACTTTGCCCCCAAATATTGGGAACTAGAGGTATTGAAAAAATAGTAGCAGGAAATACAATTAAGCGCAAACCCTTTTTGACATTAGGTTTCGTGAGGTTTAATTAATTTTAATTATGTCTCGTTATTTGCATAATGGAGCGGGTGAAGGGAATCGTCAAAGATGGACAAAATGTTGAAAATATTGGAGAACCTACATTCCTGAAGTATAGTTTGCCCTCAACCTTGCCCCCATTTAAATTGATAATGAATTAGCCCACATTGTTTAGAATGAACGGATCGGAGTCGAATAGATCAAACAATAAATTGATTTTACTGAAATATAGAATTATTAGCCAAAGAGCATGCTCCTAATCTTACCCCCAAACATTTTGAGGAATGGTGAACTTAAGAATATGAAAGATCAATTAAAATTTGATGAATCTATTCAATACGTAGAATTACTGAAATATAGCGTAGTTCTACGCAATATTTAATATTCACAAAGTCCTGAACCTAATAATTTCTTAATTTACAAATAAAAGGTCGGTTATTATAAGGTCCGCTATTTTAGAAAACTGTTTAAACCTATGATTATGTTAATTAATAGATTATCCTCCAGTATCCTGCTAATTGCAACTTTTTCTTTTTATTCTTCTGCGCAAAGTGGTGATTTAACCAGGAATCCATTTAAAGAAGATAAGAAGTTTATTCAGAATGCTATTGATCATGGAGCATTTTACGATGGTGATAGCGTCTTAATTATGACCGGTTATGGTGCGGTTGTTCCCCCTGAACCAACCGAATTTGCTATTCCTGTGGGGTCTAGCGTAGGGTCAGGAGGAAATGATGGCGGAAATGCTGATGGGAGTGTGCAATTAGGATTTCAAATAAGCAAACTTGGATCGTTTCATGCAAAAATAGGCTTCAGTTTATCAGAACGGCAAGAATTGGTTCAAGGAAGTTCCGTTAATAATTATCTCTTAAATCCTGGCATTTCTTCTTTGGGAGCTAATGCAGGCCTCACGTGGTGGATGATCAGATTGCCAAAAGCTAAAGATTATGTTCGGATCGGACCATATGTCAATGGAGGCATTTCTTCATTGAGCTATTTTAACTCTGACAAGTCCTTCAATGAGGGAGGGTCTCTAATGTATGGTTCTTTGGGAATCAGCATTATATCGAGACCTATCAGAGTACCATTTGGAAAAGAAGAAGATAATGTATTTCAAGCTGGAATAGATATTGGACTTACAGGAAGAAAGTTGCTTGGTGACATTACGCAATCTGCTCAGGATTCGATTAGAAACCAGATTCTAGGCTTTAACGATTTATCTTTTGGAAGTCTAGAATGCACCTTTTTTCTTCGCTTTAATAATGTTCGACCGTATTTTAAAATTACGAATTTTTCATTTACAGACCCCAAAATGAACAATATTGACATTAAGGGACTCAGTGGGACTAGGGTGTTTTTTGGCTTGGAATTTTTAAGTTCATTTTTCAGAGATGATTTATAACCTGTTAAAATGAACAACTCTACATTAAATTGATGTTTGACAATTATTGGCAAAAATTTTAAACTCATATCATCAGATGAGATGGAGAGACTCTCCAGTCTAACTCATAATGTGAATTATGAAAGAAAAGTTAGAATTTGTCAAATCGATATGCCCTATATTTGCCCCCAAAAAATTGAAAATTGAATAAATCTTGGTTAGTTATAATGAACAAAATGATAATAAAATCTTTATCGATTAAAATAACTATTTGCTAAGATGCATCAAGTATATTCAATTTGTTTATTGATGTTCTTCTACGATAATACTCAGGGAATTCAAAACAGACTCTACCTCTCACAATTGCCGGATGAATATTATTTTCGTTTGCAAATTCATAAATCACAGAATCGTTAAAGCTATGATTGAAAGTGATGAAATCGTCCCACAAATCTTGTGGAATCAGGCTTTCTTGTGCAAATAAATCTGCTTCAATCTCTTCACGGCTATTCTTGTTATTGTTCACATAAAACTCTTTGTATTCTCTATTGCGCTTTTTTAGCATGGGAAAAAGGTGTAAAAAGACATGACCAAGTTCGTGCATGAGAGTGTATGCAAAATTGTCCAACCTCTTATATTTTAATGTTAAGGCGATGGCGGGATTATTCCCAGATATAAAAGATTTTCCATCAACTGGTGTTTTGCTAGGTCTATCTTGAATGATGAATTTTACTCCATAAGAGTTTAAAATTTCATTTGTTGTACCAATGGTGTCTCTATTTTTTAGAAAACAAAAGTTAAGTTCATCCAATAGTTTTTCCTTTTGAGATTCGTCAAAATTTGGAACCTGTTTTAAGGCTAATTTATATTCAGCAACTTTTGACCATGTATATACATGAGCTTTATTCTCTGAAAATTTGGAAGATTTTCTAAAGAATATCGGTCTATACTTTTCTATGTTGGTATTCAAATCTTCGAATTTTTTAACACCAAATAAATCTAAGACTTTGTCCACGTCTTCTGATGATTGAATTTGAAGTTCATCTTGCCTTTTTATGAAGTCTAATGGGATTAGGTCATCTAATTTTTTCCATATTTTAATATATTCATTTTGCTTTTGTATTCCAGCATTTGATTTTGCCTGATATAGCAAATATTTTACTTGCATATCCAACCAATCATTGGCTTTTCCCAATCCAGCAGCTTCCAATGAGATGGCCAAATTTAGGTTTATGTTTCTGTTACCTTTAAGAACATTGTTCAAAAAAGAATGAGCAACATTTAGTGTAGCCGCTAATTCTCTTTGACTATAATTATTTATTTCAATTAGGGATTCTAGTTCAATACCTGGATGATTAATTTCTTTCATCAGTAATTAAATTGATTGGTGAGTATTCTTAATTAAAGCGCAAATGTAGTAATTTCTTATTCTATGTTACTAAACGTGTAACAACGAAATAATAAGGTTTAAATGGACTATAAACCTAAATACAGCATAAAATAGATATCAAAATTCAGGTGGTATCATTTTAGGTATCATTCATCTAAGACTTAGTCGATGCACTAAATTAATAAAAAAATACCAAAAAAAGTTCATTATATTAAATATTGTTTATATTTGTCCTGAATTAAATAATATAAGGACAAGAAAAAACCCTATCATTTGCGGCAACAAAAGATAGGGCCATATTTTTAAAGGGATGTCGGAAAACATACTTCAAGGCTTGTCACCTTGGAGCCCCTTTTTTATATTGATTGTACAACAAAGGTATAAAATTTTATTGTTAATGCCTAACATCTTACAGTCATTTTGCCTGATCAGCTTTCTTACTCGTGTTGATTTAAAGAATTGAGTAGTGGGATGTTATCAATATCGATAGCATTAATTTTAAAATTATAAATAATGTTTAAATTCAAATTAAACAAAAAAAGATTCGAATCTATCGAGTCTAAAGTTACTGGAAGAAAAATTCTTGAAATTGCACAGCTCTCTCCTGCTGAAGACTTTGAGTTACTCTACAAAATCAATGATGGTGGTTTTACACCAATTCAATTAGATGAGGTCATTGATCTAAAAGAGGTTGGAAAAGAAGTATTTATAGCAAGACCGTATGAAGAATTTTCCATTAAAGTTGATAGCAAGGAGTACACAGTAAATGAGTGTTTTCTAAGTCCGAACGAAATAATGGAGATAGCCGGAATTGATTCCAGTAGATTTTTTCTTAATGAAGTTCGCGAAAACGGCAATGAGATAACTTATAAAGAAGATGCCGAACATAAAATTTCTTTATCAAAGTCACTTTGTTTTATTTCTTGTGAAAGAGACCCAATAGAATGTGTGATCGTAAACGCCAAACAACAAGAATGGACAAAACGCACTATTTCTTTTGAAGACGTGATTATTATGCATTACGGTCAAATTTCAAATAATCCAAATGTCATTTATACTGTGACATATAAAAGAGGAGTGCCAACTAAACCTGAGGGAAGTTTGGTGAAGGGCGAAACTATTTCTGTTAACAATAAAATGATCTTCAATGTTACGCAAACTAATAAATCGTAGTAAGGATATAAGATTGCTTATATCAGAAGGATATGAGGTAGAGATACGAAATAGTCTTCTCTTAATTCATAATATCCCGTATGTAAATGCAGATTGTAATATTTTATATGGCACGTTGGTTTCCAACGTGTCATATAATCAAAATCATGTTTGCAGACCAAATAATCATGTGATTTACTTCATAGGCAATTATCCTTGTCATAAAGATGGCTCGCGAATTCACCAAATAAAACATCAAGAAGGGCATCTAAATTTGGGTAATGGCGTCATTGCGAACTTCTCATTTTCCAATAAACCTCCGCATGGATACAAGGATTTTTATGAGAAATTTACTCAGTATATAAAGATTTTATCTGGACCGGCAGAAAGCTTAGATGCTTCTGTGACTGCTAAAACATTTAGACCTATCGTTGTGAATGAGACGAATGCAGTTTTAAACTATTATGATACAAACTCATCAAGAGCTGATATAGATGCAATCAATGATAAATTATTGGATCATAAAGTTGCAATTGTCGGGCTTGGAGGTACTGGATCATATGTATTGGAATTTTTATCAAAGAAACAAGTGAGTGAAATTCACATTTTTGATGGCGATGATTTTTTACAGCATAATGCATTTCGATCTCCTGGTGCAGCATCAGTTAATGAGTTGCAGGGATTGAGTAAGGTGGATTATCTTTATAAAAAGTACTCCGTGATGCATAAAAATATCATTCCGCATAAGTATTATATTAATGCATCGAATGTCGGCGTTTTGAGTGAGATGGACTTTGTTTTTATTTGTATTGATCGTGGTGCAATAAAAAAGCTGATATTCGAAAAATTAGAAGAATATGACATTTCGTTTATTGATACTGGTATTGGAATAGAACGAGTTGAAGATTCATTACTGGGCACTATACGGACTACTACTAGCACTAAATCAAACAGAAGTCATGTTTGGCATGACAGGGTATCGTTTTCGGATGATAATGATGACGATTATGCCTCCAATATTCAAATTGCCGAGTTAAATGCATTAAATGCAATTTTCGCAATAATGAAATGGAAGAAGATTCTTGGTTTTTACGTTGATCAGGAAAAAGAGGTTCACAGTTTGTTCAACATCAGTGTTAATCAACTTATTAATGATGAAACTAGAAACTAGATTTGTAGACTTCATTCCTGATCAAATCCAGGAAAAAATATTATACGTTTCTATGGAATTTGGTACTGTAATCCATAGTTGTGCTTGTGGATGTGGAAATGAAGTTAATACACCTCTTGGTCCAAATGAATGGCATCTCCACTATGATGGAGATGTTATTTCTTTGTCTCCATCTGTAGGAAATTGGAGCTTTCCATGTAAATCTCATTATTGGATCAAGAAAGGAAATATCGTATGGGCAAGCACTTGGGATGATGATCAAATTGAAGAAGTTAGAAATGCAGAAACTCTGTCAAGATTGGATTATTACATTGATAAACAACTGCAAGTCGAGGATATTATGGAAGATGAAGATATCACTGTAGCCAAAGTAAAACCCAAAAAAAGAAGTTGGCTTTCAAGAATATTTGACTGGATTTGGTAAAAGCGATTGATGGGGCTATTTAGATGGTTGTTTGGGTACTCCATTATTTTCCTGAATCTTAAATATCTGATTAGGCTGACCTATGTCACGAAATGTTGTAATAACATAACTTATGACAATCGTTAAAAGCATCAACCTAGGCTCAGGACTCATTAAATCCACCATATGACGATAGCAGCGATGGTGATGGCGGCCTTGAATGTATGAGCACAGCGGTCATATCGTGTTGAGATGCGTCTCCAGTCTTTGAGTTTGGCAAACATGTTCTCAATTTTATGCCGTTGCTTATAGAGTGTTTCATCATATTCAATTTTGGATTTGCAGTTTTTCTTTGGTGGAATGCATGGCTCAATCCCTCTTTCGCGCAAAGCGTGCCGAAACCAATCGGCATCATAGCCCCGATCAGCGAGTAACACATTGGCTTTTGGCAAAGCATCAAGCAGATGCCGGGCTCCTTTGTAATCGCTCATCTGCCCTTTGGACAAAAACATGGCAATGGGCCTACCAAAGCCATCGCATACGGCATGAAGTTTAGAGTTCAGGCCACCTTTTGTGCGTCCAATAGCGCGGGAAACATCCCCTTTTTAAGCAGCGAGGCAGCTGTGCGGTGCGCTTTCAAGTGGGTTGCGTCAATTTGAAGTTGATCAGGGGGCTTTTCTTGCGAAGTCAATGCCATAAAGATTTGATCAAACACACCCATCTGGCTCCAACGTTTGAAACGGTTGTATAACGTCTTGTGAGGACCATATTCTGCTGGAGCATCACGCCATTGTAAACCGCGCTTAAGTACAAAAATAATACCACTGATAACGCGCAAATCATCAACACGTGGTACACCCCGTGATGGGGGAAAATAAGGCTCAATAAGCTTTAGCTGATCTTCTGATAACCAATATAAATCTCGCATGATGAAATCTCCTCTCATCATTAAGTGAATCACAAATTAACACATTAGTGAATCCTGTTTATAGGTCCTGAGCCTAAGTAAAGTATTCAATATTGTTTATATTTAAGGTTGAAGACCTCAATCTTGTTTATGTTGGTTCCATCATATATACTTGGCATGTCTAATTCTTCACACATTAGATGAATTAAAATATCCAGAAAAAGAATTCGGAAGGTGAAAGATGTTCTTTATTTCGGCAATAGTCAAAAGAGCACTACAAAATAAAATGTTTGACTTGTGAATAACAGGTTTTTTTGCATTTTATTTTAAACTATGATATTATTACTAAAATAATCAATTTAACAATTTAAGGATAGTAGCTTGTTTCCGTACCGCATGAAGGATTTGAACAGGTTGACACATTTGGATAAAGTTCAAAGATGTCTATCTTTAATATTCTCCTGTATCAATTCGGAGTATGATGCTAACCGAAACATGGAACAAAGTAAATATGGCTTTAGCAAAGAATATTATTCAAATTTAGCTGATAATCGCCAAAAAATCATAGCTGAAATGATACAGAATTTTGAATTCAAAGCAAATGGAATTGAAGATATATCCGGGTCATTAGATATAGAGATAATAAGTGAAGTTATTAGTCAACGCGTGGAAACATTCGAAAATTTCTTTATGATGATATCCAATGATATAGTGCCGTCAAGAACAAAAGAACAACATGAATATGAAGAAATGCTTTATTCAAAATTATTAAAAAACGTAAATCCTAGAAATTTTGATAGAACTAAGGAATTTGTGCAAAAAAAAAATTGACGCGCTGTATGGAATTAGTACTGAACGTATAGTTAAAAATGTGAATTTAAATAGTCAATCACTGGCATATGACCTCTATAATTCTTGAAAGTGAGCGATTATACTAGATCATCTGAATCCCTATATTCATTTATTTTGATTGAATTAAGAAAATTGTTCTGTTCATTTAAATCCTTTAGTAAAAGTTCTTCATCGGCTATTTCCGCTTCAAATAATAGTCCTTGGTCCGAAAATGTATGACCAAAGTTTAACTTACGTAATTCACGAACGTGCTTTTCGTTTACAGTTAAAGCAGAAGAATTATTAATTTTTTTCTGATTTTCAATCAGTGCTATTTCTGCATCAAAGTCAGCCTTTTTGCGTTCGAAGAATTTCTGCATTTCTATAAAATGTTCAACTCTTTTTGTTGATATCTCTACATTTTTTTTCAAAGTTTTAAGGATATCAGTTGTGGCTTCATGATCTTCTTCTTTCAACTTTTTTGATTGTGTTTCAACAATTTTTTCTTCATATCTTTTCAGAGCATCATTTAGGTCAAAATCGATTTGCTGTTCTTGTTCAATTCGCAATTTGGTATTTTCGATACACTGAGAAATTAAAATTTCAAATGAATTAAAATAATCATGCAAATATGATTTTGCCCTAGAAGTAGTACGACAATATGGAATATATTCTCCTAAAAATGCATATGCCAAGCTTACAGTTATTATAATGGCCCACCAAGACCTTAACCAACTCCAATCTATATCCCATACAAAATGTATTACATTGAATATTAAAGAAAATAGCATTACCATTCCGAGAAAGTCCCACACTATTCCCGTGGTATGACCATAGTGTTCATATGTTTCCATTCCTTTTGCTCTGTTCTTATTTTCTGTGAACCAGCCAGGTCGTATAAACTTTTTGTAAAGCCTGTAATTTTCTTCTTCGGAAAGCTGCAAGTTTATTTTATAATCACCAATTTTTCTTTTCATTTCAATATGATCGAATTATTCAACAAGTAGTAGAATTATAAAACAAATAGGTTGTATTTCGTTCCTGGATCCGATGAGGAATTTTTACAATATGGGATTTTCTATAAACTTTATTCTATATCATTATAATTTTCTGGTTTATAAGCTGTATTAAAAAAGGAAATGAAACTACCAATTCAAACAAATGACTTTGTTTCCAGAAATATCATGTTATGGGATTACTTTAGAATGACCAATTATTCAAATTTGATAATTAAGATTACGACAAATAAATTGATGAGAAGGGTGTATTTGTTTTTTTCTTTTGGTTTCTAGTTGTCACTACTTAAGATTCTCCATATTCACTAAATCCAGATCTCTTCATGCCTGATTCAGTCAAGTCATAGGTGCCTTGTGTGGTACGCCTAACCCAATCTTTTTTAAAATAAGAATTTAACTGCACATGTAGATTTGGTTTAGATATTGGGTAGTTATTCAATTCAATATATTCCATTACTTCGTCCACAGAAACCCCATCGTGTCTTCCAATAAACTGCAGAACATTTTTCCATTTCTTGTCAAGTTTCCTTCCTCTTGTTTCGACCCTTTCTGGCTTGAGTCTTTGTTTAGTCCGTATATCATTAAGAGCCTTTGTTTGCTTTAAAACTCTTATTTCTGACTTAACTTCGAGGATCTTTTTCTTTAAAATGGTAAGCGACTTCTCACGTTCAGAAAGAAGAGAATTAATGACTTGATATACATTTGAAACTAAAACAGGATTTTTATTTTGATCAGGATCAATATCTTCTGATGCACCAGTTGCAATATCAACTATTGGGTTAGATTTTTGATTTGGATCGCTTGATCTTTTAGGATTCGACATACCTATATAATTGCAAAAAGAAAGATTGGAATCTAGACTTAATCGCGAGTTTTAATATTCAAACTGACAGGACTCTGTGCATTCAAGAATAAATCTTGCTCTCGCTCAGCCATACCTATATAGAGTTGATCTATGACCAAAGACACCAATAAAATTACCAAACGTATCGCCCAGTTAAATGATACGTTCCGTGCGTTGACAATGAAGCCCGATTCAGAGCAGACTCTTGGGAAGACCTTTTATACCGCTAGTATTTCTGCTTTGCCCCCACAAGATGTTTTATCCATTAAAGAAAAGGTAAGGTTGTTTGATGAGTTCAATGAGTCAAATGACCCATACGGGGAGCATGATTTTGGTAGCTTCATGCATAACGATCAAAAGGTCTATTGGAAGATTGATTATGAAGACCCTGCTTTGGAATATCAATCAAATGATACATTCGATAATGGTGTGCAGAACCGAAGATTAACAATTATGCTTTCTCATGAGTGGTAACACGGCCATATGTGTCGCTGGACTTCCCCTATAAATTTGATGTCCAATTCATTCTAAATATCATAGCCAAGGTGGTGTTTGTTATACATATAATAACAATCCTTAAAAAGTAATTTCGCTTGAGGACTGAGAGTGTTCAAGAAATAATTTGCAAGCTGGTCATATGGACACAGCACGTGAAAAGTTTCAAGTTCCAGAACATCAATGACATTATTCATCTCACCCACAGAATTTTCTTCTACCAACTCGTTAATAAGATCAACAGAGTCTTTTAGTACCGTAAGGTTTGTTTGATGATCAAGTATATAATTTGTAAAAGCACGCATCGCACAAATTATTTCAAAATCAGTACCTCGATCTGCAACTAGATAAAACATATCTAAATCTGGAAATTTAGCTTTGACTTTTTCAATTGCTTTTAAGATTATTTCATTATTAATTTTCTCAGGTGACATTTTGAAAATCCTTATTTATTTGAACGCTCGTTTTTCCAATATTCCTTACTAGTATACTTTTATTACTTCAATAAATCACTCTGATAACGTATTAAACATTTTTCTTTTGGTCAGTAACCAAAGAATTAAGGAATCACTTCTGAGTAAGAATTACTATGGTACTTTCTTCATAAATGAAACGGTCAAATATGAGTCTTAAAGATGTGGATGTAAGTTAAAAAGAGAAGATAAAAGGTAAAGAAAAGGAACGTTTTTTAGACTGTTTGTTGCTATGAAAAAGAGAGGATAGAAACGGGCGTTCCCATCCTCAGCTATCACGATAAACCAATTACGTCGTGTATATATTAGTCAACAAACCCTTTAAAAACATACAGTTCATTTTGTCTATCTTTAAAACCTATGATACCGTATGATGCATTGTAATATAATTCACTAAAACTATTAAATTCTGGCACTATAAGATTTGAGTAAACATTTTCAAATTCTTTATCAAGCAACTGAATCTTATCGTAATGCATGGCAAGTACTGGATTGCCTTGTTCATTTAATGTAAGTAAGGTTGTCACAGGTTCAATAAACTGGTTTATTCCAGCGGAAACAAACAAATTCGACGCATCTGTAGTGGAATAATTACCACTACCTACAAAGTAAAGAGAATAATCATTTATTGACTCATTGATATAACTCCCTGATATTTCTTCAGCAAAGTAAGATTTTGAATCTACTTTTTTATCCTTCAACTCTTCTTCTAAGGTGAAATCAAATATTATCTCATCTCCCTCACTATTATAGAATACAACCTTTGTCTTAGATTCACTTTCTACTAAAGGGAGAAAGTTTTTAATATTCTCTATTTTCAACGTTTGCAATTCGTTTGGTTCCTCTACTACAGCCTCCTCTTTCTGACATGAAAAGAGAATGACAACAAATATAAAAATTAGTAATTTTTTCATTATTCTATTTTTTAAATATTATCCTTTATGAAAACATTCGCTTCCTACGAAGTTACAACATGTTCCATCATCATATTGAATAAAGACTTGATAATTTATACAAAAACTTATTGATTCACCCATGAAGTCTTGAGTAGAATCATGAACGAAATTTCCTGGTTCTCCATTCATTATATCACTAACGAACATTTCGTCAGGATTGCCTTTGGTAGAAGCAACTAAACCATGTGTCCACCACAGTTGGAAGGCAACACCAAAAGATTCAGCTGTTCTTTCGGGTTCAATAAAATCTCCGCAAGCATCTTTACACCAGACACTATGCATTCTGCATGTTTCAATACAATCAGCAAACTGTGTAATTCCATTGAAGTTTTCTATGCAAACTTGGCGGCAATCTTCGTGGTCTTCGTCACATGTTGCATGACATTCGCAATTCTCTGTTTCTCCATTTTCAAATGTACAGGGATCACATCCTAATTGAAATGTAATTTCATTTGTGACTGTATTAATATTATACTCCAATTCATTAACGAACGTTCTGACACCATTAGGGCACATGAATTGTTGTGCTAGTATCTCATTTTGAATTGATAGAATGAAAAAGAAACAAAACAAAAAACTTAGTTTTTTCATTTTCAAATTTTATTGGTTAAATAATTCAAATAGGAATTCTAACAGCACGGAACTGTAATTAGTGCTTGTGATGTGTGATCTTCCTTTAATTTTCTCTATTAAGATAAAGATATATATGGATATCTAGAAGCGATCATACAAATTATGCGTAGAATTACGCAAATGTTACGTAGAAATACGCAACTCTCCGAGTTTAAAAAACGGTCGATTTCTTTACTTTTTTCTTAAACTCACGAAACTCTTGTAAATAGGTGCTCGAATAAGTAAAGAAACTCAGTAAGATTATCTAAATAAAGCATCTTCCTTTTCTTTACGCGAATTTCTTAGAAACTTAATCAGTTTCAATTCTAATTTTTCCAGAAAGTGCTTCAACCCAACAATAAAGATTAAATGCTGTAGGCGTGCGCATTCCGCATTCCCATTTTGAACATAGGCGGTCGGAATTACCCATGATGTGATCAACCTGCTCCTGTGTAAAACCCAACTCCTTACGTTTTTGAATCAGTTGCATTGCAACATCTTCTAAAAAATCATCTCTGGTTTTTGGTGATTGTGTGTTGATCATTGTTCTTACCTCTTTGAATTACGATGAGTTAATTTTACTGGATTAAAAAAAGATAAACATGGAGCTAAATGATCATCAAAGGGCCTCTCAAAAGTCTAATGAACAAAGTTGAGAATAAATGAAGATTGGGGATGAGTTACTATATGAAAAGATTTTGAGATTACAATCGTAGGTACTCATTTAAGATTATAAACCCTTGGTATTCATTCAAGTTCATTTGTATTCACCTAAGATACGCATCGTATTGATACAGAAAATTTCAGCACTTAGTGTCACTCCTTACTTCAGCCTTAAATTGTAATTGAAAAGGAGAAAATCATGAGTTTGATTGTATTTCAAGAAACTAAAAAATTGCGTAAACCTAAAGTAAATGACCTGCCAGTGGGCACTTGGTTTGTGAATGAGAAAAACCAAACCTTTGTCATCGTTCTAGATGATCGAAACCACGAAAAACGCATTGTGTGCATGAGTCATTTATATCAGCCGTTTATAGCAAATGTTCCTCCGCATAGATATTCGCTGAATCGTGTTTTGGATGTTGGAACTTTGTTGCAAATTTCCCCTACCGTTAGAAAAGGGGAACAAGATGACAAATAATCAAAGACATAATGTGAATCCAACCGAATTCACCTTTGAGAATTGTCTCAATACGGCGCAAGCGGCATATGCATTACAAATAGCAACAGGAACTTTGCAAAATTGGCGTAGTTTAGGAATTGGACCAAAATTCATAAAACACCGTCGCAAGATTTATTATCTGAAAACGGATATTGAGCAATATATTAGAGATAATTTTGGATGTTTTGAATCAACGTCTGAGTATAAAGAGCTTGAAGGAAAGTAGTGAGCTATTTGTCCTTATCCAGGTCCTTGTTCCGATCTTTACTTTTATCTTTTGACAAGACGCTACGCTTCGTTTTTAAAATGTCGTAGTTGTGTTTCTTAGATTTGATCTTAGACAAGGCTTTTTCCTGCTCGGCTACTTTGATACCAGCTTTTAACCCTATGGAGAAAGGGCTTTCATCTTTTGCAAGTCCTTTCTCCAATTTCTTGGCTAAATCAGAGCCATATTTCATTAATAGATATCCTTTGTTGAAGCCTTTTTTTATTTGTTTTTCCTCCGTCATTAGAATGTGTCTTTTGCTTGGTCATCTAAAAATTTCATAATGGAATTGCGGTCGTATAAAATAACTTTCCGACTTGGTTGGGTAAACCTGATCTTACCATTGTCGCGATAGGATTGAAGGGTGGTTTTAGATCGAATGCCCAGCAATTTCATCGCTTCCACATCATCAATCCATGCTTCCACTCTCACACTATGTTTTTCCATTATGCGATCCACTACATCTTCAACCAAGGCATAAAAAGCATCGGATTCCAGGCAAATGATATTGATATTTGAGTTCATTATTTGATCTTAATAAGTGCAGGGTGCAAAAATACGACAAATCATTTTTTCAGAAGGTCTAAAACATGATTAAGTGCATCATCTGATCCTTTATACAAAAATGCCTTTTGGTAGTTTAAGGTAGTCTCTATAGAAGAATGACGGTATAGTTGCTGTAATCTTTGTAAAGGTATTTTATCCCCTGCAATGTTCCCAAAAGTATGCCTGGCTATGTGCATGGTAATAGTTTTTGAGATTCCAGAATCAATTTGAATTTTCTTTAAGGCACGATCAATTTTTCTAATTCTATATTTAAGTTTTCTCTGCACCTCCATCTTATCATTCATATTTTCAACATTGGAAAGATCGGGGAAAACCAAACCGTGAGGATTGGGTTCTAGTTCAGTATAGAATTGAAGGATTTCGCTCGCTTCTTCTGGTATCTCAATAGAATCACTCTTAGTGTTTTTCTCCATTGTATAAAATAATCGCCCATTCTTAAAATCGCTCCATTTGAGCGTTAATACATCTCCAGCTCTCATGCCTGCAAAATAGAAACTGAAAAGCCAGACCCTTCGTGCATGTTCTAAAAATGATCCCTGGGGTAGGGCATGTCTTTTAAATAGCAATACTTCATCTATATCCAATCCAATGCGTGCGGATTCAATTTTCTTCAAGCTGACCTTTCCCTTGCCAAAGGGGTAATACTTTTGATCAACAATACCTTCGGCTATGGCACGATTAAAAATAGTGCGGATCGTAACCAGATAATTCCGAACTGATCTCGGAGATAGACCAACTTCGCCCGTTAGATACGCTTTGAATTGCGAGATAACCCTCACATTTAAATCTTCAAAGCTCAAATCACGGTTTTTTCTGAATCGCTTGAAATGACTAAGCGCTGCTTTTTCACCGGAATAGCGATTGAATTTTCGAGCCAGTTTCAGTTCTTCAAAAAACTCTTCTCCTTTTTTAAATACGGTTTCCCCGTTCGTATTTCTTAGTTTGCTTTTGATTAATTCAAGAGTGACTACTGAGTCCTTGCTTTCCAGATTAAGAATAATCAATTCGATTTCATTGATTTTGGTGCGCAGGAAATTATTCAGGTGTTTATAATTGGGATAGGACGATTTGACCGCCTTTAGTTTGGAATCCCAATATTTGGCCTCGATGATCTTACCTGTATTCAAACGTAAAGATCGTTTGTTAATGGTGATTTTGAATTGAAGGGGATGCCTGCCGTCCTTGTTGGGACGTTTTCTTAGGATGACATTTACGGTTGCCATTATCTTCTCCATAACTTTTTGGTGCAACATTGGTGCAACTTTTGTTGAATTCAAAAGCAAAGTTATGAACAAATATGTTATTAAGCAATACGTAAGTATTTGAAAATGAATACAAATAAGGCCAAATGAATACAGGTGCTGCAAATTTGAGGGCCATGTGTCCTTATGGGCGTGAGGGTTCGAGTCCCTCTCCGGGCACATAAAGGATAAGAGAGCCATGAAATTTGCTTCATGGCTCTTTTTCCTTTTTTACCTAGTACTACTTTTTCTAGGCATTTAATAAAGCGCCCAAAGCCAGATTTTCTCCATAGAACGTTAATACGTTATCTCTAATAGAAATCAGATCAATAATAGCAATTGTTGAGATCTGAATCTGATATATTTGGATACAAGAATAGGTCTTGAAATGACAGTTCTGTCTACGAAATATGAATTGATAGTGCTCAAAAATCTGTAAAGGAAATCTTATCTATTCAATCAAACGGGCAACAATCGTTTGGATAACTTGCTTTCTGTCCCTTTTGGCTTTTTCAATGAACTCCTCTGTTACTGCCAGTCCTTCGTTGTGTTTTGCAGACCAAATGATGATTTCAATTAATACTGGCACCAGGTCTATACCTTTCTGTGTAAGTGAATATTCCTTTTGCGTCTTGAGTTTTTCATAAATTTTAGAGGTTACGATTCCGGCATTTTCGAGCCTCTTCAATCGGTCTGATAGTATGTTGGTTGCGATGCCTTCTTTAGACTGCAGGAATTCTTTGTAGAATCTTTTTCTATCAAATATCAGGTCTCTAATTACTAATAAGCTCCATTTGTCACCTAAAAAATCAAGGGCAAAACTTATGGGACAATTTGATCTAGGAATATTTCTTTTCATATCACTTGCTTTTTGCAAGTAAACCTTTATATTTGTATCACTTGCATAATGCAAGTTAACAATTTTTAGTACAAATCATTCAAATAGATAAAAAATGAAAAAGCCAAAAATAGATTTCAATTTGCTCAAAAAGGATAATTGGTCGGAGCAAGAAACCCAAAATGCGGCATTGGTGATAGACTTTGTCCAACGGCTGATGAACGATCACGATTTTGATTATGTGATGGATAAATTTGACACTGGTACTTATATTCAACACAATCGAAGTATGCCTGATGGAGTGAGTGGTGTAGTTGAATATGTTCGAAAGTTTGTAAAACGGTTTCCCGATTTTGCTTACGATGTGAAGCATGTCTATGTCGATGGTATGAATGTAATTTTACATTCTCACTCTACAATGAACAAGAAGGATAGAGGCAATCTCCAGAAAGGATTTAACATTATTGACACTTGGAAGATTGAGAATGGTAAGTTGGTCGAGCATTGGGATGCCATCCAACCTATTGATGGTTTTATGAGATTTTATACATGGGTAGCGGGAGGCGGATTTAAAAATTCTAACACTTTATTTTAATTGAATTATGAGCTTTTTAGATGCTTTAGAGAATGGAAAGAATAAAGCAACTTGAGTAATGGCTAAGAAAAGTATTATTGGCAACATTTAGTAAGCTTGGCAGAGTAAGCTATTGTGGGTCATGAGAGTGGCCTTGTGCACTGCATTTGGACTGCTTAATGTTTTGGCCTTCCTTTTTAGCAATTAAACGGATTGATCTTTTATGAACTAAAAGTGAGAAATTATCAAATAGAAGAGTGGATTACTGCCATGAGGCTAAAATCCTGCTGATAAGTGTATATGAATTAAGAATTGTGGGAATTTAAATTAGTTTGAAGTTGCTAATAATAAAATGCCCCCAATGAATTTCTTTTTCTATTGATAATTCGCTTCATCCAAAACCGTCGAACTTACTTAAACTTCGACAAAAAAGCCATGACAATTTTCCAGTTTTCATCAACCATATTACCAACTCGTTCTTCTACCAGCATCGAGGATCCATGGGTGCCGTATTCTGCTATATAAACTTGATGTTTGAATTTCTTAGCGATATTAGCTTGTTCAACAGAACTTTCTCTTTCCATTTCTTTTTTGGGCCTTAATAATAAAAGCGGGATGGAAATTTTATCTAAAAATGGATTTGGATGACAACTCTTTACGGCGTTTCCCGTAGAGGGAGAAAATGCCAGTAATGCATTTATGACTTCTTGTCTTTTGCTGGTCATTTGAATCGCCAATGCCGCACTATAGCTACTGCCCCAAAGTATTCTTTTCCCATTGTAATTATTTTCGATTAAATAATCCAAGGCAGCTTCCAAATCAGGTAAGGCATCACAATATGTAAAAGTATTGGGTTTTAATTTTGAGACAGTCCGATTATATCCTCCATAGTAAGCTGACCCTCCAATTCTTTGGTCAATTGCCATCACGTTAAATCCTTCCTTTTGTAATTTTGGTATAATGGAGCTATACTCACCTTTGGCATTAGATCCACCTTGATGAAATAGCAAAATCGTAGGATAAGACTTATCAATCGTATAAACATCCCCAAAAACCGTAACCGAATCTTTGGTAGTAAGCGAGACCTCTTTAGCATGAATTCTAGAATATTTTCTTCCGTGGGTGAGTGCCCAGGTATTGCCATAATCGGTAGATAGATATGATGAAAATTCAAAAGAATCCTCATCCTCTTGGGTCATGATGTATTTTGATTGAAGTTTTTTGACGTCCTCATTTCTATACCAATAAGTAGTCATTGTTTCATTTACTATCGAACCGTTGTGAATTGAAAAGCCACCATGCTCTGAATCCAGAGTAGCCATCTGAACTTGCAAAGAATCCATGCCTGCAATAGTTACTTCACGGGCATATTCCCTGCCTCTATACATTCCTCTGTATGATTCTTTAATTCCACATCCTTCTATGGAATTTGAGATGATCGACATTCCGCTATTGCTTTCATACACGTTGGGAGAGGTACGGTCTTTTGTCTCTACATACCAGTGTCCTAGGATGTTTTCCAAATATTTGTAAGCATCGTTTTCACATGTAAAATTGTATTCTTGCGAATTGGCAGGTGTTGAATGCAGAATAAAAAGAATAACTATTGCAAAGAGGTATTTCATCATTTTTCAAAATTTCGAATAGTGGAGAGTTCTACTTATTAAAATATTTTTGTGGAATCTTATATTTCTCATTTTCAGCCACCCAAAACATGGACATTATCCAATATCTATCACCATCAAAAAATATTTCATAGCTTGTAATACCCTTGCCTGGCGGGATACTGTTGTCTTCCGCTCTAAATTGATATGTGCTGAATACTTGAGCTATCGAACTGAAAGAGTGTGTAATATTTGAAACTTCATGTTCATAGAATCCTTTTTTGTCTAAATAACCCAATTTTTCAATAAACTCGGAAACAGTTTTGAATATCAGGGTACAAGCTTTTCCCGACTCTTCACTCCAATTGCTATAAATTAAGCGGGCTTCAGGATGAAACAAGTTTTTTAATCTTTCAAAATCACGAACCTCCCCAATTGGCCCAGATATGCAATCATAATATGCATCAAGAATATTTTGAATACTTTTAGAATCATTTATATACTTTGGTTTAACATCCGAAGGAGCATTCTGGGCCACTACGGAACTAGAGATAAAAATAATGGCACAAAATAATGTGCTTCTAAAAAAGTGGGTTTTTGATATTTCCATTGCCTTGTATTTACATTGATCAGTACCTGAAGAATTGAGCTTATATTTTTCAAAAATATAACCCACAGGCAACAAAATCAAATACTTATTTAGTCATGTGGATAGATACTAATATTATTTTAAGTAATCATCCAACTTCGAATCATGCTGAAAAATACCATCTTTCTATTGTTATTTACTATTTGTGGGTATTCAATTACTGCTCAAAATTGTTTGCCAGGGGGAATAGAATTTTCTTCTCAACAACAAATTGATGATTTTGTGGATGACTATGGCGGGTGTTCAGTTATTGAAGGAGATGTTGAAATCTTTGGCCCTGCAGGTGCTATCTCGAACCTCAATGGACTTCTGGGATTGACAAAAATTGAAGGCAATCTTGATATTTTTTTGAATTCAAATTTGCTGACCTTAGATGGCTTGGACAATTTGACGGAAGTAGGAGGTTTTATATCACTTTCTTATAGTACCAATCTAAATAGTATTAGTGGCTTGAAAAACCTTGTTTCGATTGGCGGGGACTTAAATATAGCCAATACCAATATTACTGATTTGGGCGGTCTGGAAAAGTTAGAAACCATAACAGGGGACCTGGAGATTTTTAATAATGACATTTTGAGCAGCTTATCTGGAATTGAAAGCCTAACCAGTGTAGGCGGGAGTTTAGATTTGAAGCAAAGCCTCTTGTTGGAGGATGTAGAAGGGCTTAAAGAATTGACATCTATAGGAGGCGATTTTGAAGTTTCTTATGTAGGAATTTCAGATTTTAGTGGATTGGGAAAACTTACATCTATTGGTGGTGAATTTAGAATAAGCTATAATAATACTCTGCAAAATTGCTTTGGGTTAAACAATTTATCCAATTTAGATGGGCATTTGTTGTTTCTAGGAAATTCAAATTTGAGTAGTTTTGAAGGCCTGGAAAATCTTCAGTCAATTGGTGGCCTTCTTACCATATCGAATAATGATGCACTTATTGATTTGAGTGGTTTTGAGAGTTTGAGCTCACTGGGCAATTATTTGAACATTGCGAATAATGATGAATTGATAACATTGAGTGGATTGGAAGGATTGACTTCAATTGGAGGCAATCTGAATATTGCTTCAAATTCCAAACTGGTCGATATCTCTGCACTTGAGATGATAGATCCAACAACCATTGTTTCAAATACAAGTGCATCGGAAGACATCGAAATTTATGGAAATGATCTTTTGAGTACATGTGAAAATCTTGCCATTTGCCTGGCAATGGATGCTGGGAAAACAAGCAATATTAATAACAATGCCGTTGGTTGTAATTCACAACAAGAAGTAGAGGTGGCATGTGCTTCGTCAATCTTACCCGTGGAATGGTTGGAAGCACTCAAGGTAAGAAAAGAAAAAAGCGGACACCTTCTCACATTTGCCACAGCGCAGGAAGTAAACAATGATATGTTCATTTTAGAAAGAAGCTCTGATGGAAAGCATTTTGATGAAATCCACAATATTAAGGGAAAAGGCAACTTTTCAAAAGAATCACATTATTCAATCCTCGATGAATCACCTTTGCAAGGGATGAATTATTATCGGGTGAAACAAGTGGATTTTGACGCCCAGTTTTCTTACAGTAATATCGCTGTGATTGATAATTCAAAATTTGACTCACAAATTCAAATTTATCCGAATCCAGCATCCTCAGCGTTAAATATTCTCAATACGAACGAAGAAATAGAAGTCACAATCTATAATTATCAAGGAGGATTGGTCAGAAAAATAAATTTAGTCCAAGGCCGTAATATCATAGAATTAGACGACTTTCAAAAAGGGATATACTTCATTAAACCCATCCATGGTATTGCAAGTAAGATTATTGTGCAATAGTGCAATGGAATGGATGAATTGAACGGTGACTCTTGGTATCGTATAGAATTTTATATCTTTTAGTTTGACAGGGTTGTTGGCCCTATGACCTTGTCAGGAATTCATTCCTAAATCTCAACTTCTATATTATTGTTGGCAATAGTAACTTTTGTAGTGATCTATCCTCACATCATTTATGGTATATAATTTCCCTTAGAACTATTATTACCATAAAATGTTAGATAAATCAGTCCAGTACTTTTAAATGAATTTGTTAATATTAAGTTCGTTTAATCATCTAAAGTTATACAAAACCGACATTGATGAATTCTAAAACCCCAATTGCTTTAACCGGTAGTCAAATGAAAATTTGGAGTGGTCAATTTCTTAATGAAAATGATCCGCTTTATAATATGATTTTGGCTTATGAAATCAATGGGGAAGTTGATATATCAAGGTTTAAATTGGCTTTTCAAAAGTTGATTGATGCGAATGATGTATTTCGTTTGGTTATAGGGATAAATGATGGTATCCCTGAACTAATTTTCCACGATAGCGTGAAGAGTTCTTTAGAATTTATAGATTTTTCTAATGATAACAATGCTTATCAAAAGTATGAGGATTGGATTGAGATAAATAAGAAAAA
Source organism: Saprospiraceae bacterium (assembly GCA_965230575.1). Taxonomy (GTDB): domain Bacteria; phylum Bacteroidota; class Bacteroidia; order Chitinophagales; family Saprospiraceae; genus CAJXUU01. The sequence continues at coordinate 624,694 of OZ246013.1, read as the reverse complement.
AATATTTCGTCAAGGAGAGTATCTCTATCATGCTGCTTTGTTTAAAATATCGGATGACAGGTTTATTTTCTACTTGAATCAATACCATCTCATTACCGATGGATGGTCGATGAAACATGTATATGATGAATTGAATACATATTACAAGGCGGACTTGGATACTGACTCTGAAGATGACACTCAGCCAGTGTCATTTGAGTCTTATGCCAGGGATAATTCATTTAGTTATGAGGAAGAGTTAACGCCATATTGGAAAGGTAAGTTGGCTAATATCAATACACCAACTGCTCTTTACGGTGTGAAACCAACCAATCCTTCAAGCAAATCAACAAGAGTCAATGTCGATTTAGGTGAGGAGAGAACGCAAAAATTAAAAGAACTAGCCCAGGACAAAGATATCAGGGCATGGACTCCAGAATTGGCTCTATCCAATATCTTTTTAACAGTAATATCTGCTCTGGTATACAAAATTGGAAACCAGGAAGAATTTTCAATCGGAGTGCCTTTTCACAACAGAACTAGCGGTAAAGAGAAGAAAATAGCTGGTCTGTTCATGGAATTATTGCCCATGGAGGTTGAAGTGAATAAGGACGAAACATTATTGGACCTTTTCCAAAAACTGAAAAATGAATCTTTCGAGGTAATAAAGAATTCTGTAGGAGCCAAGCCGCCAGTAGAATTATTAAAAACATTTAATGTCTTGCTGAATTTTATTCCAGTGACATTAAGCGATTTTTCTGGAATGCCTATGACTTGCCATTGGTTATTCGCAGACCACATGGACGCCAATCATCATATCAGATTACAAATTCAAGATTTTAATAATACAGGGAATTACAAATTGCAATTTGACCTGAATAACGATGTTTTCCCTCCAGAGGAAGTCAATTATGTAACTGATCATTTTCTTCAAATTGTCGATGCATTTATTGAAGATAAAAATCAAAAGTTAAATAATTTAAGCCTCATCACAGATGAAGAGGTCAAGAGAATTAATGCCTGGAACGCTACAGATGTGGCGTATGAAGAAAATGAAACCATATTATCTCAGTTTGTAAGACAAGTCAAAAAAACACCTCATTCTGTAGCACTTATTTTTAATGGTGAAAAACTTACGTATAAGGAGCTGGATGAGCAATCTAATCAAGTTGCACATTTCTTGATGAGCAAGGGAATTCAGAAAAATGATATTGTTGCCATCAGCTTGGAACGATCGTTTGAAATGATGATTTACATCTACGGAGTCATCAAGGCTGGAGCGGCATACCTGCCTTTGGATACTGAGATACCGTTGCAAAGGCTAAAATTTATTTTAGAAGATACCCAGTCCAAGATTCTTTTTTTTAATCACTCCAATATAGCAATTGATGATCTAAAAAATATAGACTGTTTTGATACCATTGACATTGCAGAGCAGGTTTCATTACAGCCAGTTCAACCACCAGAGGCTCGTATAAACCCCGATGACCTGGCTTATGTCATCTATACATCTGGAAGTACGGGCGAACCCAAAGGCGTAATGTGCCATCATGCAGGAGTATGTAATCGGCTAAATTGGATGAGGCAGAACTATCCAATTACTAGTGAAGATACCTTAATCCAAAAAACCCCTATTACATTCGATGTTTCCGTCCCAGAATTGTTTTTTGCCTTGCAAATAGGAGCAAAATTAGTGGTAGAGATTCCAAACGGGCATAAAGATTCTGACGGCCTGATCAAAACTATTCTCGATAATAATATCACTGTCATCCATTTCGTGCCATCTATGTTGAATGTTTTTGTTGATACGGATGGCGTTGAAAAATGTAAAAATCTAAAAATCATTTTCTGTAGTGGAGAAGCTTTGTCGGTGACCACAGTAGAAAATACGTATGCCAAATTGGATAAGGTCCAAATTCATAACTTGTACGGTCCCACTGAAGCTTCTGTCGAAGTATCAAGTTGGTATTGTGAGAGGGGAGAATTGACCAATGGCATTCCCATCGGACATCCAGTACCAAATACGCAATTATATATCTTGGACGAATCTCTGAATTTGGTACCTATTGGAGTAAGTGGAGAACTCCACATTGCAGGAAAACAAGTAGCCAATGGATATCTAAATAGAGAAACTCTAAACTCAAAAATATTTATCAAAGACATTTTTTCAAGGGATCCAGATGCCAAAATGTATAAAACAGGAGATTTGGCGAGGTACAGATCTGATGGAGCTATAGAATATCTTGGAAGATTGGACAATCAAGTCAAATTACGAGGACTTAGAATAGAACTTGGAGAAATAGAAAAAAACATCGAAAAACACCCCAATATTTCACAGGCAATAGTCAGAGTTGATAAACATGCGAATGATGAAGATTATTTGGTGGCTTACTACACAGGGGATAAGGTAGAAGATAAAGAAATTAAGAGCTTACTCTGCGAAAGCCTGCCATCTTACATGATTCCCTCATTCTTTGTATCAATTGATAAATTTGAATTATTGACCAGTGGCAAAGTGGATAGAAAGAAATTGAAGAATATCAATTTTCAGAGCGAGCAAATTGAAAAGTCATACTTGGAACCAGACAATGAAATAGAAGAAATCATTGTAAATGTGTGGAAAAATGTCTTGAAACTTGAAAAAATTGGAGTTGATGAAAGTTTTATCCAAATAGGCGGCAATTCATTGAATGCCATTATTGTAACATCAAGATTGAAAACAGCTTTTGATCTGGAGTCTTTGTCCATCACGGATGTTTTTCGTCATCCAACTGTAAGAAGGTATGGCAGTTATGTGGAGAGCGTGATTGTTGCTTTATTGGAGGAGGAATATTGAATTATTATTCCTCAATCCTTATTTTGTAATATGGCTCATTAACAAAATACTATGCTGAAGGCGATTTTTTTCCATTAATATAAGCCTCCATACAATTTACATCCATAAAATTTTCGATAACCATATCTTCAGGATCTACCTTGATCTCAAATGATTCTTCGATAAAGGCAATGAGTTTCATTGTACTTAGTGAGTCTAAAATTCCACTGCTGAGAAGATCATCTCCCGAAGATAATTCAGATGTCTCATTTCCAATCAAATCACTTTTTATATATGCAATAATTCTTTCCTTCATATGGGGTTAAAAATTAATCAAATTTCTTGATCACATTTGTTAATTTCGGTGCGCAACCTACTAAAAAATAATTTAATTCATTAGCTAGGATCGATTCATAATAACATCGAAAAACTGTAATCGAAATATAACTAACTCAAAACGTAAGAAACTGTTCATTTACTTTTATAAGATTATTGATTTTGGCTATGAACCCTTACAATTCATTGTTTTCCAAAGTCAGAAGTTTATAATCTACCTTTCCTGCTGACGTTCTTTGGATAGTATCTACAAAATTTATTTTTTCGGGAACACAATACTTTGGCAGTGATTCAGCCAGAATGTTTTGAATTTTCTGTTTATCTAATTGTGATTCAGGAGCGGATATGACATTCGCGCCGATCAGTTTTCCAAAATCAGGGTGATTATACGGATATACCGCAGCATTTGCAATGTCAGGAATATTGAGCAATATAGATTCCACTTCATTCAGTTCTACACGATATCCTCTAGTCTTAATTTGACGATCTTCACGACCTTGAAATTCTAAAAGTCCGCGTTCATTGATCCTCACTAAGTCACCTGTACGATAATATTTTTTGAAAAGATTTTTCTTCTCATCATTTTGGTGATGATAAAAGGCTTGCTGTGTAAGCTCTTCATTGTTCCAATACCCATTCATCATGGTAGTTGAATGAATAAGCAGCTTTCCAATTTCACCATTTTTTACAGCTTGATCATTATCATCTAGAATAAGCATTTCGGTGTCTTGCCAGACTTGGCCGATTGGGACGGATGACTTCTCATCTATGTCTTTTGGGATGGTATAGTAAGTGCATTGATTGACCTCTGCTGGCCCGTAGACATTACTATATTGGGCAGTTGGCCAAAGAGACATAAGCTTCTTAAGTTGTTTAGTAGGGTAGGGCTCACCCCCGTACATGACCCACCTAATTGTATCAATACCTAGTGAGTCCAAGATAGGTGTGTCGGTGAGCTGAATAAGGGCGACAGGCACAGAATACCAGATAGATATCCTTTCTTTTTTAATTAATTGTGCCAGGCTAACTGGAAACTTTGTATGCGCTTCTGAAATAATGACTGTGGTCGCCGAAGCCAAAGGAGCGGTCAAATAACCAAATGTAGATATATCAAAATGCAACGGCGAATGGTTGGCCACGATGTCTTTTGAGTCGACTTCATATTGTTGTTGAGAAAGTGTGGCATAACTAAGACCACTTTTATGGGTATGCATTATTCCCTTGGGATTCCCCGTAGTGCCTGAGGTGTACATGATATATGCGAGGTCACCAGCTTGAATATTGGTGTCAGGCATGAAGTCTTTGTCCGAATTATAGATTTCGCTCCATTCAGCATTTTTACAAATGGCTTGTGGTTCTTGCCCTTCCAGTCCAATGGTATGAATGTCATGAGAAACAACTTCACATAAGGAATCAATTTTTTTTCTTGAAAATTTACCGGTTACAATAAATGATATTTTACAATCTTCAATAATGTGGATAAGTCGAGATTGAGGCATATTGACATCCAAAGGCACAAATACCCCACCCGCTTTTAAGGCACCATATATTGCAATAGGAATTTCCAAGTTTCTAGGGAGTAATATCCCAACCCGTTCTCCTTTTGAAAGTCCATTTTCTAAAAAGTAATGGGCAAGCTGGTTCGTTTTCTTTTCCAGTTCGCCATATGTAATAGATTGATTTAGATATATGAATGCCTTTTTTGCAGCATGAAGCCTGGCTGCATTTGGTATTATTTTATCCAATGTGAAAATGTATTCCATTATTGTTTTTGGGGAATGAGTAATTTATAGACCGAGCAACCGGGCTATGATATTTCTTTGGATATCTGAAGTGCCAGCATAAAGGAGTCCACCCACTGCATCTCGAAGATCTCGTTCTATTTCATTTTCTTCCAAATAAGATCTTCCGCCCATCGAACGCATCGCATCAAGACTTGACATGGCAAAACTCTCACTTAGTTGTAGCTTTAGCAAAGAGGATTCCAGCAAAGCACTGGCTCCAGATTGTTTTTTCCAGGCTGTCTTGTAAAGGAGCAATCTCGAAGTTTCTAATCTGAGTTTCATATCTGCAATCCTATTGGATACAGATTGGAATGCTCCTATAGATTGTCCGAACTGTTGTCTTTGTTTTACATAGGCAATGCTGTCTTCCAATTGCCTTTCCATAGCTCCAAGATGACTTGCCAATATGCAGCATCGATCATATTCCAGAGAGTGGCTGATGATACCAAAGCCCGCTCCTTCTTTCCCGAGTCTATTTGATTCAGGCACAAAACAATCTTCAAAAGAAATTTGACCGATAGGCACGGTGCGCAATCCCATTTTGGCTTGTACAGGTGAAGCCTTGAATCCTTTTGAATCAGATTCTACTATAAAAGCAGAAAGCCCCCATTTTCCATGTTTCGGATTGGTGCTGGCAAATATCAAGGCGATGTCAGCAATAGGAGCTAGTGTGATCAGGTGTTTTTTACCATTCAAAATATAACCGCCTTCAACTTTTGTGGCAGTTGTCTCCATTGCAAAAGTATCTGACCCAGAATTTGGTTCGGTCAGGCCATGGCAAGAAATCAATTCACCATTGACCATTTTATTAATATACTTTGACTTTTGCCATTCATTTCCAAATTGAATCATTGGCATTTGGACCGTCCACATATGTGCGTTAAGGGCTAGAGCCAAGCCATTATCTTTACATCCATAACCAAAACCTTCCATGGCTAAAACAGCTGTAAGTAGATCTACTTCTTCAAATTTTCCTCCCAGCGATTTGGGCGCGGCCAAGGCCATAATTCCAAAATCCGCGCATTTTTTCCATAATTCTTTTGAAAAAGATCCTTCTCTATCTCTCTTAACCAGATCATTGTTGAGGTGTGCTTTCGCAAAATCGACAACGTCTTGTTTTAGGGATTCTTGTTCGGTACTAAAAGAGAAATTCATTAAAAAGTATTTAATACTTGTGGTGAAAATATAAATATTATGGATAAAAGACTGCGGGTTTTTGTTTTGTTTTGGATAAAATAAATTATGATAACTTGCAAGTGATAATTATGCACATATTTTTGAAGATTTTAGATTTTGAATGCTAATTTTTAGAAATGAAGTGAATTAAAAACATAATGTAAATTGCCTTTCATATCATTGATTCTCAACTTTTAACCTACGTTTTTAAATTACTTCAAAATATTAGTCTTAATTGACATTGATTATTTTAATTCTTTAATTTAAATTTTTTAATGACCTTATGGCCAGGATTCTCATTGTCACCAGCGGACTTACAGGAATTTTTAATGCCACATCAAGGTTGATTTCCCTGCTCGCTAATAATGGTCATTCAGTCAGTTCTGCATCTCCAGGACCGGACTTATCTCCAAAACATCTTTTTTTTTCTCATGTCGTACTTGATCCTTTGATGCAGAAATCGGCTATCACCTTGCCTTCAGATATGAATGCTAGAGGCTTCGCTGGCTTTGTCAAGAGGAATATTTTTAGAAGTAGAAGGAGGAAAGAAGCGGTAGATATAATCGAGCCCAAAGATTTTTTACCCTTGGTAGAATCGTTATCTCCCGATTTGTTGATTATCGACATCGAAATGCACGAATATATCATTCAATCTTTCAGTACCAAGGTCCCAATCATTCTACTTAATCAGTTTTTTTCAGTTTGGACCAGTAGCAGTCTGCCGGATATCCAATCAGAAACCATAGTCGGGAGGGGAATGGCAGGATCAAAACTAGGAATGAGCTTGGCATTCATAAAACTTTTGGTGAGTCGGAAATTTGGGGCTGTCAAAAGGTCAATCATATCAGGCGGTCTCACCCGAAAAGAAGTTTTTCGCGAATTGGCAAAAAAATGGAACTTCCCTTCAGATTTTATTGGGTATGATCTTTGGCCAGGACCGTTTTTGTATGATAAAATACCAGTGTTTAATATGACCTTGGAGGCCATGGATTTTCCTCATACCAAACGGAAGAATTTGCATTACATCGGACCAATGGTGGATGAAGAACGGGTTGATAGGCCAGCTGAAACCTCCAATTCCTATAGTTTAGAAGACGCATTTCAGAAAGCTGAGAAGTCCGCATTCCAGATTGTCTATTGCTCCGTAGGCACCTTGTCCAAAGGCGATGAAGAATTTTTGTTGAACGTGGTAAAGGCATTTCGCGAGCTACCCGAATGGATTTTAATTTTGAGTATTGGAAAGCAACTTGAGGAGAAAAATTTTGAGAGTAATCTTGAAAATGTATATGTCTTTTCACATGTTCCTCAATTGGAAGTCCTTTCCAAAGCTTCAGTAGCGCTAGTGCATGGAGGAGTGCACACAATTAATGAATGCCTTCTGTATCAGGTGCCGATGCTTGTTTATTCTGGTAAAAAGTCGGACCAAAATGGATGTGCAGCAAGGTTGGCCTATCATGGCTTGGGGTATCGATGCGACAAAGATTTGGATCAGAAGGATGACATTCGGGATAAAATTCTGGCTATTTCTAAAGACAAAAAAATCAAGAATAATTTGGGCAAAATGCACCAATTAATCACAGAATTTGCCAATGGGCACAGGATCCATGATTTGATAGAGAAAGCATTGATAGGGTAGGGTTAACCATAAATTGATTACATTACATAGAAATTTCTAGACCCGAAAAAAAGCCATCTGAAAAATTCAGACTTACATAAACTGCCTAGTCTCCTAATATCCAAAGTCGAAATTGGCATTCTTCCATTTTTGAAAGTAGACAGACCTCTGGGGAAACCAGGTGTTCTGAAATATTTGATTGGAATATTGGGCATTCTACTTGTCCACTTTGCATTGTCCAAGTTTGTCCAGGTGATGGGCTATCAACCTTCAGCAATTTACTATGAGTCATTTATTCTTGGCGCATGGACAAAACAGTTGCTAAGCATAAGGTATGGCTTACCAATATTGACATGTATCTTATTTTTGATTTTGTATCGGAGCCGAATATGGTTTCAATGGACTGCATTAGATGCAGGGGCCTCATTGCGTCTAGTTTTGACTGGATTAGCGGCAGTTTTGACATGGCGATATGCATTTTATGACTTCAACCTTTATTATTTTCAGGGATACTACTGGGACCGATTGATACTGATAGGACTCCTTTTTTGCATTTATTATAGACCCATTTTCATTTTGCCTTTTTTGTTGATGTTAAGACTTGTGATCAACCAATTTGAAATTATACCTGGATTTTCTTGGGCAGAATCTTCAATGCCTATAGCTATCCTGACCTTGTTTTTGACATTTTTTATTGTCTATGTTTTGAGCAGGAGGTTTATTATTGGAGATTTTGTCTTCTTACTTATTTGCCTACTTGCTGCGCATTATTGGCTTCCTGGGCTTGGAAAAATGAGTTATTTGTGGATTACAGAGGATCAGGTGAAATTTTTAATCCCCTCTTCGCAGGCTAATGGTTGGCTGAAATCCTGGTCGGATGAGGAAATTAATTCATTCATGTCCGTAATGGCAGCATTGAATACACCACTAAAGATTTTGACGCTTCTGCTGGAGTTTGGTGCCATGTTTATATTCTTGCGGAGGCGATTGGTGCTGCTATTTATTATTGGCTGGATAGGGATGCACGTCACCATATTTTGGAATACAGGAATATGCTTTTGGATTTGGTCTGCTACGATTCTGATGATTTTTTATTTCTTGGGAAGAAAAAATAGTCCGCTTGCTGAAATTAAATTTACAAGTCTGGATATAGTGCTGGGGATGATTTTGATAATCGGTGGCTCCTATTGGAATCGCATTGTCAAATTGGCTTGGTTTGATACACCTTTGACCTATGTGTATCAATATGAAGCGACTAATAAAGAGGGAGAAACTTTTCAACTGGCTCATCATTTTTTTGCTCCTTATGACTATCAATTCACCATAAACAGTATGAGTTATCTTTGTGATATGCCTCTCTTGAATACCAGTTCGCCCCTTGTTTTTCGGGATATTATGAATGTCAAATCTTCGGACGAACTTTTTGCTCTTGAACAAAAAAGTGGCATTAATCAATTCAATGGGAGAAAATCAAAACAACTTCGTGGGTTTCTGTCTCAATATATTCAAAATTGGAACAAAAGAAGGTCCAATCGAACAGCTCTCAGCATATTGGAAGCACCAAGATTATTATGGACTTCACCTTTGGAATTTGAGGAAGAGAAGATTGGTGAAATCTCTTCAATAAAAGTGGTGCAAGTAACCTTTTACTATATAAATGGGAGGAATGAAGTATTTAGAGAAAAAGACGTTTTGGAAATTTCTACTCTGCAGTAATAATTGCTTTTTAAAAGATTTATGCCCTACCAATTAATCTTTTAACAGCGTTTTTCAGCTTTCTTTTATATTGATCGACTCTCCAAAAAAACTGATATCTTATTCTGAAAAGATGAGCAAGAAACAAGTCGTCGCCTTCATATACTTTGGGGCTCTTGTTTCGGTGAGGGTTGGTGATTTGAACTTCTGGTCGATTCAAGAATTTTGCGACTTCTTTCCCACCATCTCCTTTGCCAAAACATATTTTTAATAATTTATCAGGTCTGTCTTTAAAGTATTCTTCAACTTCCTGATTATATTTATTATAGTAGTCTATGTGTTCTTTTTTCTTCCCATGAGGCATGGAGTATCCATAAATATGCTTTTCAAAATCTGACATGGGTCCCATTCGGACAGCCATCTTGCACAGGCTTTTATACCATGTGTCTGGAGATTTTCTTACAGTAAGTATAAACTTGGCATCGTCATAGCGTTCATCAATTTCCTTGTACATAAGTGGCCAGGGCCAATCTTCGAAACTGTCATAATCATCCATGACTTTAAATATAGCTTCGTAGTTGCCTTTTCTATATTCTTTGAATAGGGGTAAGTCGTACGTATGATGTTTGAAACCCATAGCTCTGAGATATGCCCTGAGCGTTTTAGTCCCAGTTTTATTAAGTCCAACACCAATAACCTTCATCCTATAAAGTTTTGGCCAGTACGTTTTCTATGGTATTTGCTAGCTTAGAAGCATTGATAGAGGCATAAGGATTTTTGACATCTGTAGAAATACTTTCAATTTGTACATATGACCCTTTATCTATCTCTTTCGCATAATCTATAAACAGGGAAGAGACTACAAAGTCTTCAAGTGCCCATCCAGTAGAATCGAAAACAGTTCGTTGATTTGCCAATTCTGAAAAATTACCTGAATCTTTCAAAATCTGCACCCAATCGTAATAAATATCTTCATCCTCCAGTCTTTGACACTCTCCTTCAATTTTAGCCTGAGCAAGAAAATCGGGTACTACCTTACATGTTTTTAACAATGAAAGTGGTAATTCAACCTTGCCGGGAAAGTCTGATCCTACTGCATTTATGTGTACATGTGGCAGAGTATTTACCTGGTCAAAAAGTGGCCCGGAATCTACGTCAATAGAAGTAGCTGTACATACTATATCTGATTTTTCTAATATGCTTTTTATATCACTTTCCTGAACTTTGCAAGTAAGATTCATGGCTGAAATTCTATACTCAAAAGAAGCCAATGTTGCCTGGTCAATATCGTAAATCAAAACGGTGTCTAAATCAAATATTCTAGACAACGCATGAAGCTGCGTTACGGCTTGTGCTCCGCATCCAATAAGACCCAAGGTTTTGCTGTCAGATTTGGCAAGCACTTTACTGATAACAGCGCTCGAAGCCCCTGTTCTAAGGGCTGTCAGCAATACTCCATCCACCAGGGCTTTTAAATGACCTGTGGATGTATCATAGGTAGATATAGTAGATAAAATAGTGGGTAATTTGAATTTTTCAGGGTTGTCTGGATGGTAACCTACGACCTTTATTACTACATCATTTCCATATTGATATACTGGCATCCATTCTACCAATCCAGTATAGGGTTTTGTATAATTAAAACCATCTCGAATGGGAACATGGATTTTGGAGGGATCGTACTCCGCTATAGCTTGATCCAACTTTTTGATTAAATCATCCATGACCTTATCAATACCAAAATGATTTAGTATCTCAATGATATCTTTTTTTGATAATAGTAGCGTTTTGTTATTCGGCGTCATTCAGGGCTATTTACAAATCTGTCGTATTGAATATCTTTCTTTGACTAAATAATTACATTGAGCAAACAAAATATGCACTGAAAGGTTTATTTCGTAGAATTTCCAATTTATTATTAAAATATTTGGTAAAACTCGTTAATGACGACTAGAAGTTTTATAATGCACGAAAATTAGCAACCATCAAAAAACTGTTCACAATTCTTACATCAAAAGAGATTTCTAAACTGAAATGGCTTTTGGTAGCAATTATTCTCACTGCGTTTCTCGAAGTAATTGGGATTGCATCAGTTTTGCCTTTTATTCACCTTGTCGCCAATCCTGAATCTATCCAGGAGAATGAATGGTTGGTGATGATTAGTGATTTTTTTAGCTTTGATAGCTATACCGATCTCCTGATCTTGACAGGGGTAGGAATGTTGATCTTCCTCACACTCGCAAATTTGTTTACAGTTTTTACTACCTGGCTACAACATCGCATCGTGTGGGATACTGGACATAATTTGAGTACGAGATTGCTACATTCGTATCTCGAACGACCATATGCTTTCTATTTGAATAAGAATACAGCCGAAATACAATCCAAGATCGTAATGGAGGTTGGTCAATTGTGTTCGAATGTAATCTTGCCGCTCAATGTGATTATCTCAAGAGTAGCGGTTGTCATTGTGATTTTTGTGTTGTTGCTGGTTGTGGATGTGAAGACTTCTCTTATTATTATTGGGAGTTTGAGCCTGGCATATATGATTGCCTATTTTCTGCGCAAAGGGGTACTTCAAACACTTGGTGAAAAAAGAATCAAAATAAACCTCGCTAGATTTAGAAGTTTATCAGATGCGCTTCAAGGGATAAAAACCTCTAAAATATATAATGCCAGCGATTACTTTTATGATAGGTATCACAAGGCTTCCCTGGATTATAGTAAGATTCACCCGAGGGTTCAATTGATTTCAATAATGCCCAAATCAATTATTGAAATCATTGCATTTGGAGGTGTAATTGCGGCAATTATTTTTTTGTTGATGAGAGGAAGCAATATTAATAATTCACTTCCCACTATTACATTGTACGCCCTTGCGGGTTATCGATTGCTTCCTTCTTTGCAACAGATTTTTAGTTCGGTTACCAAATTGAAACACGCTTTTCCTGTAGTGGATATGGTTTATGATGACTTGCATTTCAATATGAGATATGAAAAGGAAGAAAATCCCTCCAACGAAATAAAGCCGTTCGAAAGAAGTTTGAAATTCAACAATCTATCTTATAGATATGAGGAGTCTGAAAGAGAAATTTTAAAGGACCTTTCATTTGAAATTGCCAAAGGAGAGACAGTTGCCTTTGTCGGATCTACAGGAGACGGCAAGACTACCTTGATCGATCTCATGGTGGGTTTGCTCGAAGCAGATCACAATCAAATATTAATAGATGATGTAATCTTGGAAAAAGGAAATATCGGACAATGGCAACAGCAAATTGGTTATGTCCAACAATCTGTATTTCTTTTTGACGATTCGATTAAGCGGAATATTGCGATTGGGGTAGAAGAGAGTAAGATTGACCATGAAAAAATGAAAAAAGTGTGTCGTTTGGCCAATATTCATGATTTTATTGAAGGTGAACTCGACAACGGATATGACACACCAGTGGGAGAGAGGGGAGTAAAGTTGAGTGGTGGTCAAAAACAAAGACTTGGTATAGCAAGGGCATTGTATCGGTCTCCATCTATTCTAGTTTTAGATGAAGCGACAAGTGCCCTGGACGGGGTCACAGAACGAAAGGTCATCAATAGCTTGAAATCTTTGGATAAGAATATGACAATAATCATCATAGCGCACAGACTATCGACAGTCAAACATGCGGATTGTATCTTTTTATTAAAAAAAGGAGAGATTCTTGAAAGTGGGAGCTATGATAAATTGGAAAATTCAAGTACCATCTTCAAGGAATTGATTGAATATTCATAGAGGAAAAACAAAAAATAACTTTTAAAAAACGACTGTACTAATCAACACAAACCTGAATTCTAATGAAAAACTACTCATTCATTTTTACTTTTTTGCTGCTTACATTTTTATCCCAGAGCATCTATGGACATGCCCCAGATCAGAGTATAATCTTTATGAGAATTTATGAAGATGGAATGGGTGGAAGGTTCGAAATGGAGGTGAAAGACATTAACGTAACCCTGGGGACCAATCTAAGAAAAGGATTGGAAAAAGATGAAGTCACTCCTTATCTGCCTCAGATAAAGAATTACTTTTTAAATAATTCAAATTTTCAGTCATCACAGGGGAATCATGAAGTGATTTTTAATGATAATTTGGAGATTTTGGATTTAGAATTAGGGACATTCGTGATATTAGATTTTGATCTTACCAATGCATCTCCTGTTCCAGATAATCTTGATATTACGTATACTGGAGTCTTTGACAAAGCACCAAATCACCAAGGCGTTGTTGTAGTTGAATACAATTGGAAGGCTGGAATATTTAATAATGAAGCATTGATATCACTAGTATTTACTCCATCTAGTACCAAGCAAACACTTGACTTGACAGATGCCTCAGTGATGAAGGGATTTCTCACTATGATATGGATGGGGATATGGCATATTTTTATTGGATTAGACCATATTCTATTCATTCTAGCCTTGGTCCTTCCGGCAGTGGTTGTTCTATTGAAAAAGGGAGATTCGAAAGTTTACCTACCAGCTAGAGCTCCTGGACTTGGTCAAGTTAATAATTGGAAGCCAGTTGATAGATTCAAACCTGCGTTTATCTATGTGGTGACAATTATTACGTTTTTTACCATTTCGCATTGTATTACATTAAGCTTGGCGGCATTGGATATATTTAATTTGCCCTCCCGACTAGTAGAGACTTTAATCGCATTGTCTATTGCCCTAGCAGCATGGCACAATATCAAGCCAATGTTTAAAAAAGATTGGTTGATTGCTTTCGGGTTTGGATTATTTCATGGTTTTGGATTTGCCAGCGTACTTGGAGATCTCGGATTGACTGGAGAGTATATGGTCTTATCTCTACTAGGTTTTAATTTGGGAGTTGAGATTGGTCAGTTGGCGATTATAGCCGTGATATTCCCAATTTTATACTTCCTCAGGACGACAAAGTACTATGGAAGAATTCTTGTCTATGGGTCATTATTATTGATCGTGATTTCAGTGTATTGGATTATAGAACGTGGATTTGATATTGATATGCCAGTTGATGATGCAATTGGACGATTTATCGATAAGGTAATTTATAAGGTGAAAGATTTATTTGGTTTAATAGAATAGTATTCCAAAATAATATTGAATGTCGGATAACAATAAAAAGGATTTACTTTCTAGGTGGCTAAACAGATCCAAGGATTCCAAGAATGAAAATTCTGCCAGATCCAATGCCATAAACCCAATGCCTCAAGATGTGCCAAGGAGACTTTCGTATGGGCAGAAAAGACTATGGTTGCTACAGCAATTGTATCCAGAAAATGCTTTTTATAACTATGCCGAAATTTATAAAGTAAGTGGAGAAATTGATGTTCCCGTATTTGAGTCTAGTATTGCACAGGTAATAAATCGACATGAAATATTAAGGACCACTTTTGAAGATTCGGAAGAAGGACTGGTTCAAGTCCTGAATCAAAGTGATTCTTTTCATTTTACATTCAAATCACATTCAGATTATGATTCTGAGGACAAGGATCAGATTATTAATGATTTTGCTCAAAAAAATGGAGGGAAGCCCTTTGACCTGGTCAAGGGACCATTGGTGCGAATAGGGTTATTGCATCTTGGTGATAATGCCTATGTATTGGTCGTGAATATGCATCATATCATTACCGACAAGTGGTCAATGAGGATATTTAGAGAAGAGCTGGCAGAAATATACAATGCCTCGGTAAAGGGAATCAGTATTGCAATGGAAGCTCCAAAACTTCAATATGCCGACTTTGCTCATTGGGAACAAAATAAAGAAATTGACAAAAAACAATTAGATTATTGGATGAAAAGGCTGGCGGGGGCTCCTGAAATTCTCAACCTGCCGACTGACTACAAACGTCCGAAAATACCATCACATAAAGGTGCATTTTGCAAAAGAAAAATTGATAAAAGAGTTTCTGATCAGGTAGATGCACTTTGCAAGAAAAACAACACGACCCACTTTGTTTTCTATCTTTCTGTGTTCACCATAATGTTGCAGAGATATTGTCGTCAGGATGATTTGCTCTTGGGAACTCCAATTTCGAATCGAAGTCAGTCATCATTAGAACGGATGATCGGATTTTTTAATGAAACCATCGTCTTAAGATTCAATTTAGATGCACAACATTCATTTACGGAATATTTACAACTTACACGAAAAAATGTGCTTGATGCATTTTCGAATAAAGACATTCCGCTTGAATTGTTGATCAAGGAATTAGGCGTAAGTCGTGATGTGAATATTAATCCTTTGTTTCAAGCCATGTTCTTGTATCATAAGGTGCCAGAAAAACCTGTATGGGAAGGCTTTGATATTGCCTACGAGACCTTAGACGCTGGAGTGTCAAAATTTGATTTGACCATGTATGTGGCTGAAGATGAGGATGGATTCTCTGCAACAATCGAATATGCCACTGACTTGTTTGATGAGCGGACAATTCTTCGCATGCAAGAGTGTTATGCATTTCTGTTGGATCAAATCACTGAGAAGCCCGACGTCTTGCTGTCGTCATTGGAATTGGCTACTGCACTGGAGAAAAAAGAGATTTATACCCTACTGGAAAATGATAGATCATATCCTTCAGATGAAGGTATTCATAGCTTAATAATCAGTCAGCTTGAGAAAAATGGTGGTTCCAGAGCGGTAAGTTCGGGAGATGATTTTTGGACCTATGACGACCTTATTCAGAATGCCAAAAAAATAGCCATTCGACTTGGTGATTTGGGTGTATCCAAAGGTGATGTAGTTGCTGTATGTACCGATAGATCTGTGGAGATGGTAGGTGCTATCGTCGGAGTCTTGATGGCAGGAGCTGTATACATGCCTCTAGACCCAAACTATCCTTTGGATCGGATAAGATATATGCTTCAAGAAGCAAAATGCAAGTTTGTACTGTGTGATGAGAAGCAGGAAGATTTGTTCTCCTCAATACAAAGTGAGAACCTCTATTATCGATCTATAATGGAGCGTAGCGATTCAGTGGATAAAGAGTTAAACATTGATATCAGTAGTGATGATATTGCATATTTGATTTTTACTTCGGGAAGCTCAGGAAAGCCAAAAGGGGTATCTGTCAGTCATGGCAACATTATTCATTCTACTGTCGCGCGTGACGATTTTTATCCATCGATTCCAGAGAGTTTTTTATTGCTATCCTCATTTGCTTTTGATTCTTCGATGGTGGGTTTATTCTGGACACTTTGTAGAGGAGGTAACCTCGTCCTCACGCCAGAAAAGATCGAGCAGGATATGGATTCACTGAGTAAAATGATCGCCAAGCACGAGGTTAGTCATACATTAATGTTGCCTTCACTTTATCAAATATTGCTTGACCAATCTGAGGCGCAAAATCTTCGATCATTAAAATGTGTAATTGTTGCAGGAGAGGCATGTCATTCCAAGATGTGTGCAGATCATTTTCGCAAGCTTCCAGATGCCAAATTGTACAATGAATACGGCCCTACTGAGGCAAGTGTATGGTGTACTGGATATGAGATTACAGTGGATGATTTGAATACGGTTATCCCAATTGGACCATCAATTTCCAGTACCGATATATTTGTTTTAGATGATTATGGAAATATGTTGCCGAGAGGTATTCCAGGCGAAATTTACATTGGGGGTAGAGGTATTACCAAAGGATATATAAATCGAGAGGATTTGACAGCTGAAAAATTTGTCGAACACAATTTTGAGCAGCAATACCCAAGTTTATTGTATCGATCAGGTGATTTAGGAATGATGAGACAAGACGGGGTATTGGAGTTTTTAGGTCGGGTAGATCATCAAATCAAAATTCGGGGCTTTAGAGTAGAATTGACTGAGATTCAAAATGCATTACAGTCTATTTCGGATTTTGAAGAAGTGGTGGTCGTAGCCATAAAAAATGAGGAAGATGGAGTTTCGAATAAGGTGAAATCAATAATAGCTTTCTACGTGTCAGATGAAGAAATCGACAGTCAGAAAGTTAAAAATCATCTAAACTCTCTTCTTCCAGAGTA
The DNA here is from genome assembly GCA_965230575.1 of Saprospiraceae bacterium. GTDB lineage: Bacteria > Bacteroidota > Bacteroidia > Chitinophagales > Saprospiraceae > CAJXUU01. Next base: position 607,284 of record OZ246013.1, on the reverse strand, counting down.
TATGATTCCATCTCATTTTGTAAAAATGGAAGCATTGCCAAAGTTGCCAAATGGGAAATATGATTATAAACATTTAGAGCGAATGGATTTGTCGGACGAGTTCAAGGAAGGCCAGAGCTATCAGGGGCCTCGAAATGATGTGGAAAGATCTTTCGTATCTATCTGGGAAGAGGTGCTGTCGATCAATAGAATCGGAATTTATGACAATTTTTTCGCTCTCGGAGGAGACTCAATTTTGAGCATCCAAATCAATGGTAAAGCCTTGAATATGGGATTGAAATTCCCAGCCAACGAAATATTCAAATCTCAAACCATAGCAGAACTGGCACAACATGTAGAGTTGAAATTGGATTCGATCGAAGAGGAGATGTACGTTGGTGAAGTGAGCCTCTTGCCGATTCAACGCTGGTACTTGGAGAATTTTAAAATTAATCCAGGACATTGGCACTTAGGAGTAAGGTTTGAATTGACAGAAGGATTGAATACTACTGCTTTGTCAGACGTGATCAAGGTTTTGGTTGAGCGTCATGAAACCTTACGATTCAAATTTAATTCTGATAACAGCAAGGTAGCTCAAGCGGCCAATTTCTCCAATTCCTACTTCGAAGTTTATAATGATTGCAAGGCTTCAAGTAGCGATCAAGAAAATTTTATCCAAGCTACGATCCAATCGATTTGTTCGACCGCGCGACTTGAAGAAGGTAAATTGTTCAAGTGTTTGTACTTTAATAACGGAGATTTGGGCGGTGATACCTTGATTCTTGTGGCGCACCATTTGGTAGTTGATCAAGTATCTTGGTATATTATTATTGATGAATTGAGTAAGGCATTGGAGCAAAGACTTGATGGCAAAAGGATAAATCTTGGAGCCAAAAGTATTCCTTATCATCGATGGTCACAAAAACTCGTTGATTATATAGGTAGTCCAGTGTATAAATTGGATCAAAAGTATTGGACAAGTCAATTTGCAAGTTTAGGCAGAGCATTTGACAAGGAACATCCAACATATCTGGAGGGTGATGTGACACGCACAAAACACAGATTAGATGCTAGTACTACCGAAAAAATAACAAGAGAATTGACTCAAACTTTTGATGCAAAAGTGAGTGAAATACTTATGTCTGCCTTGGTCAAGGCGATGCACAATTGGAAAGGATATACCTCAATTATTCTTGAAACAGAGGGACACGGCAGGGAGCCCTTGGATGACCAAACTACATTTCATAATTCAGTAGGTTGGTTTACCTCCATATATCCTATATTTCTTGAAATTGATGCTGATAGAGATAGTCATGCTGAGTTGCAGTATATAAAAAATAAGGTAAGAAGTGTGCCGTCAAAAGGATTGACCTTTGGAGTATGCAAATATTTGGTTGAGGATAAAAATGAAAAATCCAATTTTGATTACAAGGCGGATGTTTTATTCAATTATATCGGAAAAGTTGCTGCTTTAGAGAGTGATCTTCTTGGCAAGCCCAAAATGTTGGAGCAAGGAATGAGGAGTAATGATTCTGAGCGAGTGCACCCTTTGGAATTCAACATTTATATTGATGGAGGGGAGTTGGTGATGTATTGTAGTTATGTGAATTCATATACCAGCGCATCAGGGTTTCAGGACTTACTATTGAGGTTTGAGAATGAATTGCAAAACCTTTCTAACCAAACAGAGGTTAATAGATCACATAATTATGTGCCCGCTGATTTTCAGGATGCAGATTTGGATGAAGAAGATTTAGATGCGCTTTTTGAGCAGTTTTAAAATTGAGAAAACATTCAATTAGTATTTCCAAATAGCTTCTTTTAATCAGCTGAATATTTTTTATAATTGCCACAAGAAATCCAAAAACTAGGAATGAGTACTTCAGATCATCCAAAAGTTCAAGCCATTTTGCCATTGACATTTATGCAAAATGCACTTTTGTTTCATAGTCTTTCAACTGAGGATGATCAGGGATTTATTCATGTAAAATTGGACTTGTTGGGTAATCTTGACATCGAAAGACTGAAGAACTCCTGGCAGACATTGGTCAACAGGCATGATGTATTCAGATCGTCAATCCATTGGGAAAAGATAAAAACACCAGTTCAAGTAGTACACAGAGAAGCTGACCATCAATGGAAGCTTGTAGATTTGAGCAATGAAACTGAAGAGACCCAAGGTCAAAAGATTGCCGATTTTCAGAAAGAAGACAAGGGGCGAGGGTTTGATTTTAATAAAGCTTCAGTTTCAAGAGTATCTATCTTTAGACTTTCAGATGAGGATCATTTGATGATTTGGTCTTGCCATCATTTATTACTGGATGGCTGGTCTTCTGCAAATGTGATTAGAGAATTGGCGATGTTGTACAATGAAAAAGATACGACCAATCCCATATCTCTTCCACCAGTGCCTTCGATTAAAGATTTTAAGAGAGATTCTAGAGAGAATGACATTGAATCTGCGAGAATGTTTTGGCAACAATATTTAGAAGGTTTCGAATCTCCTTCACTCGTGTCTAAATATGAAAATTCAAATGCTTCAAGTCAAGGGTTTGTGTCCAAAAAATTCTCATTTCATGCGGATGAATTTGTGAAATTAGAAGCATATGCCAAGGCGAATAAATTAACCTTAACATCGGTTTTGCAAATGGCATGGTCTATTGTCTTATCTGGAATGCAAGATTCTGATGATGTTATTTTTGGAAACATAGTTTCTGTAAGATCACCAAGATTGAAAAATGCGGACTTGATGTGTGGATTGTTTACCAATATGCTTCCAGTCAGAGCACAAATAGACCCTGATGAAACACTTTCTACATTAGGACATAGGATTCAAAAAAATCAAGGAAGTACTAAAGATTTTTCTTATTCATCTTTGGATAATCTTCAGAAATGGATCGATTGGCCAGGTTATCTGCCTCTTTTTGACCATATTTTTGTGGTTGAGAATTTTCCCTGGAAAGATATTGAAACGGAAGAACTTACATTCAGCAATTTTAGAAGCGGGATTACCTCATCTTATCCACTCACCGTTGTGGTCAAAATCGACGGAAGTTTGAAGCTGGATCTCATCTATGATCAAGCCAAAATTTCAGAACAATTAGTAGAATTCTTTGGTGAAAACCTCATCAAGGTTTTGGAAACTGTTAACAATGGTAGCGATTTGTCGATTGGTTATATTCATAAGGATCTTCCTCAATTGAAGTTTGAAACATTAAAAACGGCTTCAGAAGCTTCTTTGGGAAGGTCACAAAACCCTCAAATCGATCAACCATCCAACCCAATGGAACTAAAACTAACAGGGATTTGGGAAAACTTATTCATGCAAGATGGTATCGGAATCCATGACAACTTTTTTGAAATAGGAGGGAAATCTTTATTGGCTGTGCAGCTATTCCAAAGGATACAAAAGGAATTAAATGTCAACGCGCCACCAATCATGATTTTGCAATATCCCACGATTGCGATGTTGGCATCTTTTATAAGTGGTGATAAAGAAGATTTGAAATGGAAATCACTTGTACCGCTTCGAGTAAAGGGAAATAGAAATCCAATATTTTGTTTGCACGCAAAAGGAGGTTATGTGTTTTTCTACAATCAACTTGCTTCTTATCTTGATCAAGACCAACCCATATATGCAGTTCAGCCAAGGGGACTCAATGGCGAAGATCCCATGTATGAGAGCATTGAAGAGATGGCGAGCCACTATATTCAGGAGATAAAGACCATTCAGCCAAAAGGCCCGTACAATATTCTGGCGACATGTTTCAGTAATGCCGTAGGTTTAGAAATGGCCCAACAATTAAGATCCAGGGGCGATGAAATTGGGAATTTGTACATGGTGGATGCCGCACCTGGAAGAAGTCTTCAAGACACACTTCAAGCTCGAGGTGCACTGGCCGTGGCTAATTATAAAATCAAGCAGACAGCTATTTATAATACAGGAAAAGAAATTTATAAAAAGCTGACGCGCACGAATAATACGGATGAATCAGAAGAAAGTTTCTCTAAGAAACATGAAAAACATCTGGAAAAAATATTTGGTGCATATCAGCGTCAACCATACGATGGAAGGATAACTTTAATTCGAAGCACAGAATTTGAAAAATTGAAAAGAAAAGATTTTCATGTAGAAGATTGGCTTAAGATTGTTTCTGAAGAAAATCTTGAGACCCTTGTTGTAGAAGGTCACCATAATACATTATTCATTGAACCTGAAGTTCAAAATCTTGCTTTGGCATTTAATCAACACTTGACACAGACCCAAGATGTCTCCAATAATAAATAATATTTGGCATGAAGAATACCCAGAATTTGAACTAGGGCAAAATGCAATTCATGTCTGGTGTGTATCCTTGGATGTCTCTACTAAAGCACAAATCTACTATTGGAAAATATTGAGTACTGATGAAAAAGAACGAGCAAACCGATTCAAGTTTGATAAGGATAGGATAAAGTATATCGCATGCAGAGGTGCACTCAGGCAATTATTGGGACATTATCTGGGGAAGACTGGAAAAAGCGTGAAAATATCATATGTTAAAAATGGAAAACCGAATCACGATTCCAACCTCGAATTTAATGTTTCTCACTCTAGAGATTGGGCAGTTATAGGATTTACCATGGATACAATATTGGGCATTGATATTGAATATCGCAAAAGGTTAATCGAATTTGAAGATATTGCCCTGAGATTTTTTAGCACAGCAGAATCTAATGTTGTGACAAACTCTCCCAAGAAATTGATTTCACAGTACTTTTACAATTGCTGGACGCGGAAAGAAGCGTTTATCAAAGCATTGGGTGATGGCCTGTCGTTTCCATTGGATCAGTTTGAAGTTTCCTGTAGACCTAATGATCGACCTCAATTGTTGACCACGAAATGGGATGAGGATGAAGTCGAAAATTGGTCATTGTGGGGGTTCGAAAAAGCAGACGATTATGTAGGTGCAGTTACAATAAGAGGGCCAGAGAAGGAATTGTCATATTACTCTTGGAATCATGAAAGTTTTATTCGATGATGATTCGCTTATTTACCTCTCCCTCAGCAGTGGATAGGATGAGATTGTAAATACCTGCTGCGATTTTCGACACATCAATAGATACAAGTTTAGAATCTACAACCTTACTTTTCAATAGTGATCCATCGAGCCGATGCAAATTCCAATCGTGTATGGTCAGTTCACTTGAAATTTGGATTGTAGATGACGCAGGATTCGGATAAACAGAGACATCATATTTTTCAAGTTCTTCAATGTTGGTGATTACAACTTCTAAAGAAATGGTATCCATACCGCAATCATTCATGGCTATAAGTGTTATCACATCTCCATTTTCAGCATCAATCAGTATATAGGATCCATCATTTTGATCTACAACTTCATCCACACCCGAAATCAAAACTGTATCCCAATTTTCAGATTGATTTATCAATATCACTTCTCCATCCTGAGATAAAAGATCAAAACCTGCTATTGGATCATGATTCAATTGCGAGGAGATAGAGTTCATAGCTCCAGTGCTCAAATTGTAATAAGTACCAGAAGGAGTAGTTTCGATGCGAGTACCCCTTACCATATAAGTATAGGCTTGTCCTTGTGTTGGACATGGATCTTGATATGAAGTACCCGCAATTGGGATATCATTCAAAACCTCAAAATCAGATTCACCTTCTGATTTTCGATAGACAAAATAGCCTTCAGCATCGGATGAAGGTGACCAATTCAGTTGGATGAAGGACTGGTTTTCCACAAGGTCCAAGTTTGCTATTTTTTCCATTGGAAAGAGCTTCAATGTAGGATCTCCAAGAAGGTTTACATGAATGCTTTTTACATTATTTCCAGAAGAATAAATAGTATCATTGTTTTGTGTGGTTATTGTGGCATGACCCAGCGAATATCCCATGGCCATCGAATGGAAGTACCAATGTGGAGCGCCTACCCAACACGAACTTAAGACATCGCCCGAGCCGAGGGCCGATCTCATGAAATTGTCTTCATAGTCATAATTTCCAAATCGAGAGCCAAAGAAATTGGTGAATACTGCCTTAAGAGGTCTTTGAGACAACTCTTCACTGGTAGTGACGGTAAAAAGCAGATTATGAAACCCGGAAGATGCAGCATACAGCCATAGAAATGATTCTTCCCAAAGAGGGGCAAAATCATCGTAAAGAATACTGTCAGGGCTTACAATGGTCGAAAAATTTCGTATCCCATTTTGGCCCAAGGCACCTTCCCAAGGATTAATATTGTAAATAGCGGCTCTTCTTCTGATTTCCTTTTCCTTGGTTCGATAAGCAATATTCTTATCTATATATTTCGAAAGCAATTCATATTCGTCTTCTTCAAATATGGGTAAATTGGAAAAATCGACTCGTCCCAATGCTATATCGATATCACTTGGAATAGTACTTTGGTCCAATTTTCCATCACCAGGAATGTTGTTATTTACTGGCCACGGAGATACTGTTGTATTTACCAAAGAATCGGTCCACTCTCCGTCGATGTCCCCATAATAAAGGTCTGCGGCCCATGCTCCACGTTTTGTAGTATGACCATCTGGTGCTACATCCCCACTCAAGGCAATGGGGACATCACCAAGCAGAAGGCAGTTGGTGAACGGTTGAATGTCAAATTCTTCCAGGATTCTACTCTTGACCTCAGAAACCAATAGTCCATTTGGAACAATCAAAATCCGATTTGGCCAACCGTCAGCAGTAAGAATATCCTGGAATTCAAGTATTTTATTCTCTACATTTTGATATGTAGTTTGAGTCAATACCAAGAGAATATTGCCTTCAGAGTGAATGGGAGCAAGGGAAATACCAGTCAAGATATAACCAAACCCATCAATATTCTCTTCCGTAAATTTTTGAATTTTATATTCATAGCGCTCATTCGGCAGAATATTGGTATCTGTAAAACTAGTAGTGTTGGTATCGAATTGATCAATTTTGCTACCCCAGCTTTCATCACCATATTTCCTCTTATATAAATCAAAACTCACGGCTCTTTCATCGACAATCCAATGAATAGTAATAGATTCATTTTCAACATTGACCTCGGCAGTTAATTTTACCGATTGATCAATGTCAGGACCAAATTGAGCATTGCTTTCAAAAGCAATAACGAACAGTAATATGAGGGAAACAAACCTATAAATCATTCCTCCTGTAATTTAAGTCAAATTAATAAATAAAGCCAGTGAGTTCTATTTCAATCTTCCATTCTTCTTTCCAAATTCTAAGTAAAAAGTCAATTCAACATAATAGGATCACTAAAATGAATAGCTAATACTTCCTCGAATAGCGAAAGGAGTACCTGGCGTAAAATGCAATTCTTCAACCGATGTCGCTTCATCTTTTAACCTGGATTCTGTTGCAAATTGTGCTTCATTCCATTCTGAATTCAATACATTCTCAATGCTCACTCCAAAAGTGGTATTGTTGTATCTATAATTCATATTTGCATCTAAAAGGAAGTAGCCCTCAGCAGTGATGGAGAAATCCTCATTGGCTGGTCGATCTTTAATATGTCGGTACCTCAGCCCGCCTGATAGTCCATTTGGCGAATTGTATGTAAGACCGCCTGTAGCTGTCAATTCAGGTGCTAGAGGAATGCGATTTTCTCCTTCCGGATCATTGATCGAGTTGGCAATTGTATGGGTAATGTCGCTGTCAAAAAATAGATTGTCACTAATTTGAATACGGAAGCCTAATTCGATTCCATATCTCTGAGTTTCACCACTCGGCTCTACAATAGCTTCGTCCCCAACATATACAAATTCTTGTTGAAGGTACAGTTGCCACAATGCAGATGTAAACCACAGTCTATTGTTGGGCTTCCACACCAAACCTAGATCATTACCAAAAGCCAATGGAAGAATCGTATTTCCTTCTTGGGCTACGACCACTCTTGTATCATTGGAATGGAACCCAAATCCTGATTTAAGGAAGAATTGCCAATTTTTACTCGGATTATAAATCAAATTTAAATTCGGAGTTACTATTGCCGAACTGTTGGATTGAGTCTCGTACTGATTTTGGAGATTGTCAACGTAGTTGTATTCAAAGAGGTCAAAACGAACTCCAGGATTAATCAAAAAGTTGCCAAAATCAAATTTCAAATTGGCAAATGCATACATATTGGTTTCGTCGATATTACCAAATGCCAATCTTTGACGAATTAATTTTCGGTTGGATGTAAATGACAATTGATTATCATCTATATCATCATATCTAAATCCAGCTCCTCCATTAAATTCTAACTCAAAATTGTCGAAAGTATGCGTATTGTATAGCTGGGTTTCGATGCCGTAGATCTTTCGATTTTCCAGCTGTTGAATTTGATCTCCGTTTTCTGGGTCATTCAAGAAAAAAGTAAAATTTGAAAACAGTTCAAAATCGTAATTGACGAAGTATGAATTTACTGTGAAAAATGTATGATCGTTCAAATTTTTGGTAAAATTGGCTGCAATATTTGTTCTGCTGGTTGACCCTCCTTCTGTATCATCTACAGCTCCGAATCTATCGATTGTACCATTGTCAACAAGTCGTTGAGGAATCTGTCCCGAGGCATCCCATTTGCTTTGGAATCTGGACATTTGAATGCTCAATTTGTCATTATTTTCAAAGTTGATAATGTACTTACCCATTATGTTCAGTCTATTGAAGTTTTGTGGGCTGTCAAAAGGGCCATCTGTCTGAAGGTATTCTGTGGCTATATAAGCTTCTTTTCCTGAATTTTCATTACTGATCAAATCAAAAATCCCATACATTCTTCCAGTATTAAATTGACCTATTTCCATACCGATCTTGCTCTCAGATATTTTATCCTTGGTTTTAAAATCGACAAATCCAGCAGTGTTAAAGTTTCCGCGATCTGCATAATAGGGACCTTTTCCGAAGTTGATTTTTTCAATCGTCTCAGGAATTACAAAATGGAGATCGGCATATCCCTGTCCGTGGGCATGTGAAACCATATTTACAGGCATGCCATCCACAGAGAGTGTAATGTCCGTGCCATGATCGATGTCGAATCCCCTGAGAAATATTTGCTCAGCTTTTCCACCACCGGCATGTTGTCCTATGAATAGTCCTGGTACTGCTCTCAGAATTTGTTGAGAATTTGTCACAGGTTTTATTTTGAGGTCTATATCACTGACTTCATAAGGTGTTCGGAGTTCATTTGAAATATAGACTTGGTCGAGATTGAAGAAATCTTCATTCAACTCATAGTTTTGAAAGTTTTTAAATGACGATTCTTCGATTATTATGAGGAGTGTTTTGAATCCAATATGACTGATGTATATCGTATCACCGATATCCAGCCCCTTACAGCTGAAATCACCAACTAAATCGGTGTGTGCATGAATTTCTTGATCTGGCGTATAGACAAAACCGCCAATTATAGGTTCTCCATTATTGGAAACAACATTTCCTTTTAATTCTTGGCAAATAGAAAATGTATTGACTAAAATTGTCAAAGCAATTGTAATGAGATATCTCATATTATTTTTTGATAAAATTCTGTCATTCAACTTCAAACCAAACATTCTAAAACTATCGATTCTATAAGTCTTCGATGTTCATTTTAGATGTCATTTATTTCGAAACAACAGAGTATTAGTAATAAATAGGGTTTAAAAAAAATATTATGATGTGTAGGACTGTGGAGGCGGGGTAGGTAATTTGTCCCAGACATAATCCAGCCTTAATTGATAATAGAAATCATATTCAGAATGACCAAATTCCTGTCTACTGAGAGGATTCTCTTGGATTATTTGTTTGACTTGATCAAATTGAAGAATCTTAATATTCTGCATTTGCTCATCGGCGTCACTACCGCCTAGATTGTCAACTGCTTCTTCAATTTTCTTCAAGATTTTATGGTCATGATGGACAACCACTCGATCTCCAATTTTGTGAGAATGCACCTTCATTTTGCCAGATGCGTAATCATCCGTATGGCTGAATGAATGACCTATTTCCAACAATAGATCCATTGATGCCACCATTAAAATCCCTATCGCAAGATAAAAGCAGAAAGAACGGTAATATTTTAGTTGTTTTTGCAGAGGTCAAGATTATATACTCAATCAATAACTACGAAAATAGGTTTTAGTTTGACCTTTTCGTAGATATTTTTAAAATAGTTAGTCGTCTGAAAAACCATTTCCTGCGAAATATATGGATATCTTTTTGGACTTGTTGGCGAATAATTAATAAAACTTCTCTGAAACAGTAAGAATGTCGGCTAAATCAAACATGCCTTAAATTAGAATATTCTACTTACTTCATTTGCGAGGTAGGTAGAATATTCCTATAAAGTACAATTGCTATCTAAGTGATTAATTGCCTGGTTTTAGATTTAATATTTGGGTTCAAGCATCAATTACATCCCAAATCCATTTGGCTTACCTCATCATTATTTGGAAAACAATTTCCTGATGGTAATGAACTCGGAACGTATCGGTCGAGATAGGCATCATACAATCCATTCTCAACAAAATCAACAATCTTGTCGATTTCGACTTCGGTAAGTCCTAGAGGTTTGAATTCATTGGATAATGCTTCGGTAGGTACATTTGAATTTTGTGCGATACCATTGTTTTTATATTCTATCACTTCTTTGATTGTAGAGAATGATGCTCCATGACCAAAGAAGTCAAGATGCTTGAGATTGTAAAGTTGCGGAGTTTTGAATCGATATCTATCACTTTCATCTCCAGTGAAGGTAAATCTTCCAAATTGGGCTGGGTCCTCAGGATCATAGTGAGTGACATCAGCTGGATTGAATTCATTCATCCCCAAAGCATGAAACTCCATCTTATTGAGGGCAGGACCTGTATGACATGACGAGCATTCGGCCTTGCCAAAAAATAGAATGGCTCCTTCTTTTTGATGGTCTGTAAGACTGCTCAAATTACCGCTTAGATAATATTGAAAAGGAGATCGATTAGACATGATAGTCCTTTCGTAAGCAGCAATTGCCAAGCCAGCGGTTACATTTGTATATCTTTCGGCTTGATTGATATTGTCAAAGGCGTTGTCAAATAATTCTTTGTAGGAATTTTGAGCGACTGCTGTTTCGTTAATGCTAATTCTATGGACGTCTAATCCCGCAATAGCTTGAATTTCCAAACCTTCAAACCCCAAATGATTCTTTTCTTTTGGTGTGTCTGGTGTCCAAAGCGCTTCTGTACCCGTATTTTGATCTGTTGCTCCAAATTGACCATTCCAAAGCATCAATGGTTGGTAAGCTCCATTCAATACAGTTGGAGTTCGTATCGGCTGGACATCACATAATGATGGGTCACATAATGAATTTCTTATTCTACCTTCTCCCATCAAGCCAAATCCCTCACCACCTTCTCCGATGGCCTGGGCTATCCCTGATTGAAAACCCGCACCGGCATGATGACAAGATGCACAGGAATATGATTCTTCAGTTATAGGAAATTCTCCCTCAGTACTGAATAATGATTCATGGAAAAGGAGCTTACCCAATTCTACCTTTGCTGTCGTTAAAGGATTGTTGGGGTCTTGCGGAATAGAGGAAAAATCATTTGAATTTGGTAATTTATAGAAATCCAAACTTTGACCCTCATCTTTCAGAGCTTGCATTAGTTCGATGTCCAAAGTGTCTTCTCGATTATCATTATCGCAAGAGATAAATGCAATACTTGATAATAATATTATATATGTAAAATATTTCATTGTAGTTATTTATGTATTAAATGTCTTTTGTAAGACAAAGATATTCAAAATTATAATAAGTTGCAAGAAGGAATATTCAAGTGACAAATACGTTGCACAAAATCTATGAGAATAATGTTTGATCTTCAGAGTTGCTTATTAATGTTTTAGCTTAATTCCAGAAGAAAAAGGTGACCTTTTAAAATTTAAGGAAGGAACAGTGTCTTAATATCAGTTTAATCCATCATTGAGAACAAAGAATGGCATTTAGGAGGTTATAATTAATTCTTTATCAATTGTATTTCAATCACGACCTGTGGACATCTTCTTCCAACCGAAACGAATTAATATTAACAACACAATGAAGAGAATAATAAAATAATAGAAAGGGACGATGGTGATGGCAAAAATGTGTGTTTTTTCAAGTATCCACATGAAAATTATTATTGCCGAAAGAATCATAATGAGCCCTCCAAGCTTATCGAATCCTGGGATATCTTCAAAGCTTACATTACGATTCACCAGCCAGAGTGTAATGGCCATGCTCAGAATAGGAAGAATCTGAGTGAAAATATTGGTTTCCATTATGGGTTGCCGCTCGAACAGAAAAAGATAAACATTCAATATGATTGCGAAAATTCCAGGAATACTTGTGAGATAAACAAGAATAGTATACAATTCCTTCCATGGACTTTTGGCTCCTTCGTTTTTGCCAAATATTGAAGCCAATAAGGCTGTCAAAGGTACGGCAACAAATAAAAAACATATTATAGTCGGATTATTGGATAGGGCATTAAGAAATTCGCCAAGTGTCATAAGTTACTGCTTGAATTCCTCAAATATAACTTTCTTTTAATTAATTTATTTATTGCTCACCTTTTTCATCCTGATGCTACTAATGCATATACCAATTCATCGAAGAAGCTATAAATAAATACTATTTAATCAAACAATTACAAACTACTTCAGGTATAAAGCTTTCAATTGAATTTAAATCTCTGATCAGAACTTAATTTATCCAAACAAGATGGTTTGAATAGTTGGTCTTGATTAATGCCATTTGTTTCAAAGCAATGATGGAATTGGTATGTATTAATTAATAAAAATAAAATTTATGAAAACGTTGAAATTGTATTTAATGCTATCAATAGCTGGTTTTATGCTGACTATTTATTCTTGTTCAAAGGATGCTGTAGATCCAACTGAAGGTAGTAATGAAACTTCAAGCCTGAGAAAGGGAGAAGGTACGGGTTATTTCCAAAATGGCATCTTGAATTTCGAAACTGTAGAAGATGCGCAGGCATATTTGATAACACTCGAAGAAGAATATGAAGCTGCTGAAGATCAGCGATCTTTTTTAATAGCCGAAATGGCTAAAAATTCTGGCGAAACTTTATTGGAAGACAAGTGGGGAGCCAATCTTGAATTATTCGATAATGAAGAAATGGATCAAAATGGGCTTGAAGAATATAACCAAGTAAATTGGTTTAAGGATGAGTTGAAAATGTTGATGCTCAATAAAGATTATGAGTTAGGTGTAGGTCAAGATATTGTCGTATGGTATAGTCCCAAACAATCTTTTACCTTTCCCAAGTCAAATGAGAATCTTAGATCATTATTTCAAATTCACCCCAAAAATCAGGACAAGTTGCCAACTTCTATAATTATAGAAGGCCCAACACCTGTAGAAAGTGGTATAGATAATTTCTTCAGCAAAGCAGAACCTCCAGTTGAATTGCCGCCAGAAGATCCACAAGCAGATCCAAGGAGTATAGAATATTTTCTTGTTGCATCAACAGAAAATTTGGAATGCGAAGCTTTAGAAAAGCAAATTTATGCTTATGTTGAAGAGTATGAAATTACAAGCAATGGAGGTGAGCCTTTAGGCACTGTTCCTGCCAGTTTTGTAATCGATTTTGGTGATAATACTTCAGAAACTGTGGGTACAACGGCCGAATTGGATATAACACATGAGTACCCAAATTTTGGAGTATACACTATGACCATAACTGCTACTTTTATCAATATTGAAGGCAATACTCAAACCATAGACTTGGAATATCAAATCCATGTAAATGGCGCTTGTTCGGAAGAATCTAATAGCGAACAGTTTGCTGTTAATAATTCAACAAGACAAATGACAGGCTACTTGGTGTTTAAAAAAGATTTGCTGGGTGCTAAATGGAAGGCAAATACAACGGGTTGGAAATGGAAGAATAATAAGTGGAAAAAGGAAAAAGGTGCTTTGAAAGTTCAAGGTTGGGGAACATTTAGAGATGACGATTGTAATGTGAGTGAAACTAAAAACGGATCCGCGAGTTGTAGTAAATGCAAATCAAAATGTGTCTCTCGTCGTGCTGGATTATTTCAATACAAAAGACTAATTGGTAGCGATGATGTTAGGTCCTATCACAAGGCAAGTTTCTCAAATGGTTCTGTTTTTGAAATAGAATTGGTGTTGGATCCATGTTGATAAATATTATTTATAGTTGATAATTTCTGAAGGTCGAACTTGTTCGGCCTTCTATTTAATGCGATTATTTACATTTCTCATCGAATGGAATCTGGTAGAGTTATTTTCTTGCTTTGAAATAAAGTAAACATATAAGAAATAGCCCTACGAGTACTAGCCCATAAATATACTTTTTCCAACTATTAGAATTCTTGAAACTTATAGGTTCTATATCTCCAAACTGGATGAAAGAAGCCCAAAAAAACGGATGTCTTAATAATTTATTTCCCTCTTCAATATGCTTGATTTTAGCAAGTTTTAATGATTCATCTTTTGATTTACCTTCAAGTAGAAAGTCATAGTAGCTATTCATTATTAGTGATGTAGAGCAATCTTCTACCGACCACAATGTCATCAATATACTTGGGCATCCGGCATGGACAAAGCCTCTGGTAAGACTCATAATTCCCTCTCCCTTTCTGAGTTCGCCATCTCCGGTTTGACATGCGCTCAAAACTGCCAATTCTGAATTCAAATTGAGGTTGTATAGATTGTAATTGGAAATGTATCCATCCGAAAGGAAGATTTTGTTTTCCATAGGATTTTCATCGCTAAGACAAGAATGTGTGGCGAAATGCAAAATCCTGGAAGTTTTATAATTCGATTTAAAATTTTCCAGACTCGCTCCTTTGCCCACAAAAGATGCACCGCTTATAAGATTGGAGATGTAGTCGACTTCCTCTGCATTGCAAGCTAGTGGAGCGAGGTAATTGCTATTGCATGTCTGACGAAAAGCATGACCCTTATTTAAGTTGGAAAATTCGGGTCCAAATCCAAGAAACTGATTTTTGAATGATTCTGTTTTTGAAAGTTGCCGTCTGCTTTGATTTTTTAGTATGCTTGCCGAATAGGAATAGCTGATTTCAAACTTTTCCAGCAAATAGTCCAGATTGATTAGGCTGTAATCCAATTTTTGATCTTGAGGTTTGTCGGTTAGCAATATTTCAAAAGGAATAAATGACAATTGATCATCTCTAATGATTATCAGTTTATTGATATCCTTGTTTATTTGAAGAGGTTTTATTAGATTTTTATAAAGTGTATTTGACGTTTCGGTAAAAGTCATGAAATCTTCATTTGCCTTTTTCGGTTGTGGAAATTCAGAGATTACCTGTCGTAGCTTATTTACATCATGATCAAAGCCACTCCATTTTTTTAAGCGCAATGCTTTTTCAACCGAATTGTCAATGTAAAAAATGTATATATGATTTTTACCAACAAAATATTCGATTAGTGCGGCATTGGTACCCTTTAATTTGTTCCGAACATCTTCTGAGTCCGCTTTATTCAAATTGTATTTTAAGTTGAAATATTTTGGATAATTATCCTCGTACAATTGAATTAATGCTCTATGCTCTTTTTGAGTTTCAAATAGATTAGCTTGGAGAATATCCTTTTCTTCTTTTTCCAGATTGTCACTTTTACGCAATTCTCTTTCCATGAAATTGATATTCAACTTTATGGTTTGTTCTTTTTCAATCAATGAATCTGGTATATTGCTATGACCTTTGGCAGTAATCTCATTGATAGATTCCAGTAGTAACATTGACTTACTATTTTCTGCGATCTGGAATAAGGTGTCAAATAATTCTTTAGTTGGATTTGCCTCATATTTATGATAATAACAATCTAACGCCTCTTCCATGTAATTGAATCCATCTTCTACTAAAAGTTCTTTGGAATGCGATTCAAAATAGGATTGTCTCAATTGATTCAATAGCTGAATAATGATGTTGTATACATAACTCGCTTCATTCAAAAATCGGTCATTGCGTGTAGTCAAGTATGTTTCCATTAGTACTTGAGCTTTAAAATTTAGCATCTCTATACTATGTTTATCGAGTGGAATGCTGCTCGTTCTATAGTCAGGAGAATCTAATGATATATAATTGTGATTCAGAGCTAAATTTATCAAGTAAAGGCTTTCTTGTGTTTTATTTTCCTTGAGAGCGCATTGTGAAAGCCGGTAATGGGCATTTGAGATCTCGGGATGAAGTTCGAATTTGGCCCATTTTTGCTTTAATATTTTCAGTGATAGATTGTAATGGTACTTTGCCTTGTCAAATGCATTTTGATTCAAGTACCAATCTCCATAGAGTAGATAAGAGCGCTCGAGGTTTTTGTTATAAGCAATCTTTGAGTTGTCTATGGCTTCATTAATGTGATGGATAAAAGCATCATCATTATTTTGGACTAAATAGATTTCGGCCAAAGCATAGTGTACTTGTTCATTTTGTTTTGCGATGAGATTCTGACCTTTTTTCTTTAGTGCAGGGATAATATCCAATGCTTTATTTAAAAGTATAATGGAGGTGTCCATTTCTCCAGATTTAGAATATGTTTTGGCCAATTGGATGAAGGTATTAGAAATACTTTTTGTCTTATTGGTTAAAAATTTTTGAGAGAGATTTAATGATTTATTAAAGTATCGAATGCTCTCACTCCAATCTCCTTTTTCTAAATAGAGATCCCCCAAATTATTTAGAATTGCAATGGTTTCTTCATAATTTCCCTTTTTCGAATCAATATCTAATGCTTCCAAATAAACATCAATAGCCTTGTCATAGTCCTTTCTTTTGTGAGAATAAAAGCCCAAATTATTTAACGCACTAGAATAGGCGATACCATCGGTCTGAAGATGATTTTTTGCATTTTCAAAAGCTTCGATTGCTAGTTGGTAGCTTTTTGAAATTTCATGCTTTTCCCAATACGCGGTGGCCAAAGCATTCGTACAAGAGATGTATTCCAACCAATTTACAGCATGAGTTTCTTGTCTACATTTATGAAAGTAATATATGGAACTATCAATATTGGTGTAATAATTTTGGATCGCCAGATTTAGTGACTCATTGGTGAAAGCGAAATCAGATTGTGACTTCAAAGGGGTGAAAAATAAAAATGAGAGGTATATAAAAATAATTCTAAACCACTCCATTTATCTGATGCGTTAATGGTCAATAGAAAAGCCCATACTCTTTCAAAGTATGGGCTGCTCAAGTTATGACTTTATTGTCAATCTAATGCTTTACAATCTTAAAAACTTTTTTGTAATTGTCAGATTGGAAATTTAGATAGTAGACTCCTTTACTTAATTCGTCCGTGTTCAAAGACAGTGAATTATTGCCCTTTTGAATGCGAACCTTTTTGGATGTAATAAGAGTTGAATTTATGCTGTAAAGACTTAATACTCCAGATTCATTAAATAATGAATTTATTTCCAATGATATCTTGTTGGAGAATGGATTCGGAAAAGCGTAAGGGATGTTTTCAGAATCAATCGATCGACCCCTGGAAGGGCCTTCTTCAGTACAGTCAAAACAATATGTACATACTTCAAAATCTTGACTATATGAAGGAGAGGAACCTAAACCTTCAGCATCACAATCTACATAGTTTTCAAAAAATGCCTCACAACTAAACACGCCAGTGCTGTATGAATAATTTTCGATCGGAAAGTTCATAAATGTATCTTCTTCACCATCAGTTAACACACCTATGTTAATATCAAATCTTTCCGGAGCTAATATTATTTGTTGATCATGGCAGTTCAGATTTTCCAAAGATGGTGTAGTTACTTTAATCCTAGAACGAAACAATGGGAAACCACTCTCTGTATCTCCAATATGCTTGAATTCCTCAATCGGTCCAATCGGGTCAACAACACTCTCCTCAGTGTTTTCTTTTACACCAACATATAGATTTTGCATATGTGGCCAATAATAGGTTCCGTTTATATCTGCTGTAGAGTATTGATCAAGATTCACGGCATATACATTTATTAATATATACCCAGTTGCACATTCTTCATCAAAGTAAGTTTTAAAATTGGCATTTGTGCAATATCCCTCAGGAATAACACCTCCTCCGCATATTTTAAATATAGTGCTAATATCATCATCTGGCCCTTCTGTAGTATATTCAGGAGTATTAGGTTGATTATATTGTATTTGAGAAAGAACATTAAGAGGATTGACTAGAGTCAAAATAAAAGAAAGTAATGTCCATTTAAATAAACTAGTTTTAGTTTTCATTTTTTATAATTTTAAGGTAAAGGGTAAAAACCCAAATTTAATTTCTAATGGCAACCTATCACTTTATCCATTGATCTAGATAAGGTACCAAAAGCTTAGTAACATGAGTAGTAAAAAGGTGAGCAATAGAAATGATTTTTTTCCAAAATAAAAATAGAAATTCTTCAATTTTTAATTTTTTAGCGGTTTGTGCTCACGTTTTGTAAATTTATTACACTAATGTAAAAACAAGCACTACCAAATTGAATGATACACAAATAAGAGACTTGTTAAAGTCTGAAAGTAGCAGGGATCATGAGGCCGCCTTCCAATACTTTTATGAAAATTATTACGGGATAATCTCGTCCTACATTCTGAATAATAGTGGAAATTATCATGATGTCGAAGATGTATTTCAAGATGGAATTATCGTCTTATATGAACAAGTAATTAGCGACCAATTTAAACAAGGAAGCACGCTGAAAACCTTCTTGTTTGCCATTTGTAAAAATTTGTGGATGAACAAATTAAGGAAGGCATCGAAAAAAAATGAAGCTTTTGGCATCGAATATGATTTTTTAGACAGTGCAGGATTAGCGTTTGAAAAGTTGATTCATGCCGAGGAGACTCAAGCCCTGGCAGCATTGATTGAGCAGGGGGGTGAGGATTGTAAAAGACTTTTAATCCTATACTATTACGATAGGAGAAAAATGGACTTCATCGCAGATAAACTTGGCCTTGCCAGTGCCGATGTTGCAAAAAATAAAAAAAATAGGTGTTTAAATAAAATTAGAACGATTGCGTATAGGGCACTTGAACATTTCGGAAAATAAGCAAAAAATAAAATGAAAAAGCCAAATTCAGATCTTAATAGGATCGATCAATACTTACAAAGTAACCTGAATGAGCAAGAACGAGTGGAATTTGAATCGGATATCGAAAATGACCCAGAATTGGAAGAGCTCTTCAGATCACATTCTAAAATAAAGGCTGCAATCACATCCATAGCCCGAAAAGAAAAAAAGATAGCTCTTCAAAAGATCAGCGAAAGAAGAAGAACCAAGAGATTTCTACCAAAAATGAAGAAATCCACAATACTCTATTTTGCCCTTTTCCTGGTGCTAGGATTATTAGGCTGGTGGTATTTGAGCTCAAATTCTAAAAGCGAAAACATTGTTAAAGAATATTACCAACCCTATGCGATTGCAATGGTCAATCGAGGCAATTTGGATCAACAGATCGGTGAGCTCTTGGGAAATTACAATAGTGGAAACTTCGGAGAAAGCAGCAAATTGGCCGAACAATTGTTGTCTTTGAATGAAGGAATTGATTTTCCGAGATCTCAAGTGCTGTTAATGTTAGCCATATCTAATTATGAACTACAAAAGTATGACGAGGCAATTAACTCGTTAGAAGAATGTTTGAAATTAAATAATCCTTACATAAACGACCAGGTGAAATGGTATTTGGCAATCATCCACATTGATCAAGGAAAAAATCAATTGGCAATCCCATATCTGCAAGAATTAGCAGATGACAGTGGAGCAGATAAACACCGAGAAGCTTTAATAATTTTAGAAAAGCTTTAATTCTAAAATGTAAAATTCTACCAGACCGGAAAATCAATATTTGGTTATAGTAATTGTAGCTAATTTATCAGTAATGTGATCTTCACAGGAGCTGACAGTATGCCTGTTTTTCTTGGAAATTTCGCCAAATCAAAAAAGTTTCAAATCCCAAAACAAAATTTAATTAAGTGCTCACCTTTTACTCAATCATGCTACTAAGTAATGTAAGATTTGTGAGATAAAGTATTCATTTATCAAACCGATTACAGCTGTTATTCTTTAAGCCATGGCCTACGTTTGAGATAATCGAATTGCTGATAAATCATACACCATATTTCAATTATAAATTTATTAATAAACTCAATTAAAAAAATACAAAAAATGAGAAATTTTAAATTGTTTTTACCATTAATTCTGGGCGTAATATCTCTGGTGATTTTAGAATCATGTAGTGATGATGTATTTGATGGCACCAGTATGGATTCTAATACTATAGACAAGAGAGATAATGACTCATATTCGGGGTATTACAGTGATGGAATGTTGAATTTTGAAACCTTGGAGGATGTTCGAAGTCATTTATTAATGTTGGAAGAGAATTATGAAGCGGCAGAGGATAAGGATGATTTTTTAATCAATTCTATGCAGGAAAAATTAGGTCAAACATTGCTAGAAGCAAAGTACGGCGCGAATATGGAGAAGTATTATAATGAGGAAATTTCTCCAGAAGAACTTGAAGAATACAATAATACCAATTGGTTTAAGGATGAGATGAAAATGCTTATGCTCAATGAACATTATGAATTGGGTGTCGGAGACGATGTATACGTTTGGTACAGCCCCAATCAAGTCTATCAATTTCCTAAATCGAATCAAGAATTAAGAACTCAATTTCAAACTACTATTAAAAATAATGGAATTCCACCAACTTCATTATTATACAAAGGTCCAATTTTAAATAGCCCAACGAAAAAAATCTTAATTACGAAGGGTAATCCTATTACTGAGCCGAATGAATCTGACCCACCAGTAGCAAATATCAGAACCACGCAATATTTGTTATCAATAGATTCGGATAATGTGGATTGTCAGATATTTGATAAAGAAGTAAGAGGGTTACTTGAGGTGCGAATATATGACGACAATGGTACTCCTGATGATACTTCCGATGATGAGGAGACTATAGAACCCTATGATGGTGATTTTACGGTGGATTATGGTGATGGGAATGTGGAGTTTTTTGACAACACTTCTAGTTTCTCGACAGTTCATACTTACAGTAATACAGGGACGTTTTCGATTTTAATTTCTGTGGACTTTATTGACCTCGATGGAGTTGAATCTTTTATTGATGCCGATGAGATGGACGTTTTGGTAGAAGGTGCTTGTTCGGATGAAATGACGGAGGAATCATTCTGGGAGGATAATGGCGGCAGAGCAATGTCAGGGTTTTTACGTTTTGACAATGATATAGCAGGTAAAAAGTTTGTGGCCAAGACTATAGGCTGGAGATGGGATGCTAATAAGGCAAAATGGAAGAAGGAAAAAGGGGCTTTACTTGTGATTGGCGAGGGGATCTTTAGAAATGATGATTGTATTCAACAAGAAACAAAGAAGAAAAGCGATTCATGCGGAAACTGCAAGGATAAAAGAATAGCAAAACATGCTGGATTCTTACAGGCCAAAAGGGATATCATGCAAGATGATGTTCAATCCAGTCATATGGCTACATTTTCGAATGGGTCTCAATTTGTAGTGCAATTGTCGTTGGATCCTTGTAGCTAAGATATTTTCTGAAAAAGAAAATTCCAATTTGAAATTTTTCTTCATACGAGCACTTTAGTTGCTGTGGATTATTTGCTGAGTGCTGTAGAAGGGAAAAAATACAGAAGAAAGCATAAATTCAAGTTGACAAAATTCTAAAAAATCGTATTAATCTTAATATTTTAAGGTGATTGAGGACTGGGCCATTTATTTGGTTCGGTCTTCATGATTTGTACCTGGGTCTTCAATTTCATTTTTTGTGAATGAATTTGAATACATATAAATACATTGAATGAGCTCCTCGTATCAGCCATTCATTTTTACAATAAACGATGAACTAGATACATAAATCAGAGATCTACTGCATTTTCCAGGAAATTAAAAATTTTGGTATTGGCTGATTTCGAATAGGCTAAAGATTAAATGGTCACGTCTGGGTTTTGGAAATATTTTATTTGGTAAAAAAGCTTAAACGAAAATTATTTTAAGTCTTTTAAAATAAGAGGATATTTTTTAAATAATTGTAAATGAAGGTGTTAATTCTAGTAAATATTTACTTTTTAAGGTAAAAAAGTCATTAAATATTTTCTTTATTCACTTTTATTGCGAAATTTGCCTCGCTTTTGAAAAAAGAGCATCCTTTTGTTCATAACTAATTAAAAACCAAATAATTAATGAGAAAAGCAGATTTGGTAGCTACGATTTCAGAGAAGACAGGAGTACCTAAGGTAGATGTATTGGTAACGCTTGAAATGTTCTTCAAAGAAGTGAAAAATTCTCTTGCCGATGGCGAGAATGTATATATAAGAGGTTTTGGGTCTTTTGTGATTAAGAAAAGAGCTAAGAAAATTGGTCGTCACATTAAGAAAAACGAAGCAATTGAGATTCCTGAGCACTTCATCCCTTCATTCAAGCCAGCAAAAATATTTGTTGAGCAGGTGAAAGAGAATGTAAAGGAGTTACCTTCAGAAAGTGATAAGTAGAAATAGGCACGATTAAAATTGATGCGATATGCAAATAAATAGAAATCAATCAATTTTAATTGGCAGTATGGTTGCTTTGTTTTGTTTGATCTATTTTGGATTGGACACAAAACCCAAAGCGCAAAGAGATCTGGAGAAGTCTAGATCCGCAAATATTGAGGCAACAGGTATTCAAAACGTTGTGATGGAGGCGAAAAAAACCTTGTCAAAAGATGATTTGAATATTATAGAGGCGATGCAAACGGAATATCAACATGCTTCTTCAGATGAAGAAAAAGTAGTTAAAGCCAAAAACCTCGCATCAAAATGGTATGAACTTGGTTCACCTATAGTTTCTGGATATTATGCCGAGCAAATTGCTAAAATTGAAAATACTCAAGAAGCATGGTCTATAACAGGCACCACATATTCTATTGGTATCAATAATAGTAAGACGGAAAAAAATATTCAATTTGCTAAGGGTCGTGCGATAAAAGCATTTGAAACGGCGATTACAATGAGTGAAGACAATGTAGCAGACAAAATTAATTTGGCTCTGATTTATGTCGATCATCCAGATAATGGCCCTATGCAAGGAATACAAATGTTGCTAAAATTGAACGAAAATTACCCTGAAAACGTTCAGGTTTTGAATCAGCTTGCGAGATTGGGAATTAGAACAGGACAATTCGACAAAGCCATTCAACGCTTACAAAAAGCACTTTCTTTAGAGCCAAATAATAATACTTCAATTTGTTTAATCGCTCAAGCTTATGAGAAATCTGGGCAGACTGGTTTAGCGAAGGAGTTTCAAGATAAATGTAAGAAATAGATTAAATAATTTTAAAATTCAAATTATGCCTTGCGGTAAAAAAAGAAAAAGACATAAGATCTCTACTCACAAAAGGAAGAAGAGACTTAGAAAAAACAGACATAAGAAAAAGAATAGATAATCAAGACAGTCTATATTGTTGGATGATAAGGTGAATTTGTCTTATCATCCAACTCTTTTTCATTGCAATTGTACGTTAGTAGCTTAAAGAGCTAAAAAGTGAAAAATTCAGCCTTTATTCATTTAAAAAGGCAAACAACACAAAAACTTTTATTTATATAAAACATCTGATAGATATAGAGATATATCACTAGGTCACATCAGAAAAAAGATACACATCAATTGTTTTAATTGAAAAATTCGACAAAGTTGTACGAATTATAAACAATGGTCAAAATCAAGGTTTCCCAGAAATCTTTTATAAATTTTTGCTTTACTTTCTCATATATCTTCACTTTTTACTTTGACTTGCACTTCGATCATCTGTTGAATAATGTCAATGGTATATCCCATGTAGCCATATGTAAAGCTACATTCTTGTGATGCAATACATCGGACTGTCCACAAATAATACATAGTGGATAAAGAATTAATTATTAACTCTTCGCCCACCCAGGTGGAGATTGCCCTCGTAGAAAACAACCGATTGGTTGAGATTCATAACGAGAAGACAAACAGTAACTTTACTGTAGGAGACATTTTTTTAGGAAATATAAAGAAGTTAAGACCTAGCCTAAATGCCGCCTTTGTCGACCTTGGTCATAGAAAAGACGCGTTTTTGCACTATACAGACCTCGGACCACAAATCAAATCACTAAAGAAATACACCAAAGAGGTAATGGGCAAAAGCCTGAATACTCATTTGTTGGAAAGATTTAAAGCCTTGCCAGACAATCCCAAAAACGGCAAGATTGATCAGGTTTTCCAAAAAAATGACTACGTGCTAGTTCAGGTTTTAAAAGAGCCCATCTCTACAAAAGGCCCAAGATTAAGCTGTGAGATTACCATTCCTGGAAGATATGTAGTCCTTACACCATTCAACAACAATGTTTCTATTTCCAAAAAAATAGGAAATGCTGCTGAAAGACAGCGACTAAAAGTCTTGGTGGAAAGTATCAAACCAAAGGATTTTGGTGTAGTAGTACGTACTGCTGCTGAAGGTAAAATGGTAGCAGATCTCCACAGTGAAATAAGAGAACTCATCACAAAATGGGAAGAGATCTACAAAGAACTTAGAAATGCTTCAGGCCCCAAAAAATTGTTGAGTGAGATAGATAAAACTTCGAGTATTCTTAGAGATGTTTTGTCGGATAATTTTAACAAAGTAGTGGTCAATGACAAGGATGTTTACAACCATAGCAAGAATTATCTTAAATCTATCGCTCCCGATAAGGTAAAGATCATTCAACATCATACTGGCAATCGATCCATTTTTGATACCTATGGAGTAACGAAACAGATCAAGGCATCTTTTGGCAAGACGTATACCATGAATAGTGGCGCATATTTGGTGATAGAGCACACTGAGGCAATGCACGTCATTGATGTGAATAGCGGACCAAAAGCGAATAAGAGATCTCAGGAAGATGCTTCACTATCAGTAAATCTTGAAGCTGCCGAAGAAATTGCCAGACAGCTCAGATTGAGAGATATTGGAGGGATTATTATCATCGACTTCATCGATATGAAAGGTGGTGAGAATAAACTATCCCTCTTCAATAAGATGAAGGACTTTATGCGTAATGATCGTGCCCAGCACACGATCTTGCCGCTTAGCAAGTTTGGCTTGATGGCCATTACAAGACAAAGAGTAAGAGAAGAAGTAAAAATTGATACTTCGGAGACTTGCCCTACTTGCCAAGGTACTGGTAAATCGAAGGCTTCTGTCCTGATCATAGAGGATATCAAAAGAGACTTGACCCACATCATTTCGAGCAGACCAAAATCAAAAATTAAATTGGTGGTTCATCCATTCATATATGCATTCTTAAAGAAGGGATTCATCTTTACGACAGAACAATGGAAGTGGTATATGGAGTATAAAAAATGGATTCGAATCAAAGAAAATAATGACTTCCAGATGCTGGAGTATAAGTTTTTTGATGAATTGGATGATGAGATAAGGTTGGATTAGTCCGAGAACAGCCATTTTAAAATAATTTGAAAAGCAGCTATTTCTTTTGAGGTAGCTGCTTTTTTAAGTTTCCTTGAGGCCATTTTCCCTTCTTCATATAAACCCTGGTATCACTTTTACATCTCCTTAACCTTTCCTTACTTTTTATTTAATTGATCATTGGCGTTTGTCTTTTGTACAAATATTACGAACAAATAAAAATCAATTACAATGAAGTATTTATCATTAGGAATGATTCTTCTGCTACTGTTTATGTCTTGTTCTGAAACCATTGAAGAAGGTTTTCTTGGTGAGTGGGAAGGGACCACAGAAAGGGTAGGCAACTCCGGTGATCTTGTGGAATCTGAGATTTCTTGTATTATAAAATCGATCTCAGGTCTGACCCGTAATGTGAAGCTGTCTGTTGGTGGAGCCAATTTTGAATTTGAAGCGACGGAAGACATGGACATGCTTCTTTTTAAAGATGTACCATTGGGAGTGGACTCAAGTGTAATGTCCTATATTTCTGGAAGAGCAGAATTGTTAAATGATACCCTCCTACATTTCAATCATGAAGTCTATACCCTTAAAAACGGCGCGCTCACCAATAAAAATGAGTACATGTTGGATATGACAAGAAAGTGATTATTCCTCTTCAGATGGTGGATTCAGGCTTTGATAGTACCTTTCTTCTTTGGTCATTTCGAAAGTATCTCTGGGCAAGAAATATTCTTCATTTCCTCTTTCATCAGCCCAGGGATCATGCCGTTCGGCTTCATCATCTTCCTTTACATTTTTGAAAAGGAAGGCAGTGAATATACCAACCATGCCACCGAAGAGGTGACTTTCCCACGATACTCCTTCTTTGGTAGGGACGATGCCATGAAAGTAGCTGCCATACATTACCAGGATAACAAGAGCGAGAATAATTGATTTCAGATTGCGGCGGAATACGCCCGTCCATGCCAGGAATGAAACCAAGCCATATACCACACCACTTGCTCCTACATGATATGATTCTCTAGCGAATAACCAAACTGTAAAACCAGTCAAAACAGTAATGATAATAGTGGAAGGAATGGCCACTCTCTTGTAAAATACCATCAACATGCCCAGGAGCATGAACATTGGCAAAGAGTTTGACATTAAATGTTGCCAGTCTGAATGAATAAAAGGGGCGGTGACAATACCAAAAACACCATCCAGGTCTCTCGGAAATATTCCCCATCTGGTCAGCTTGCTTCCCTTTGCTACTTCAAAAATCTTGACCAACCACATTAGTGCTACTATACCAGTTGGGAAGAGTAATTGCTGAAAAATATCGTTGTTCTTTTCTCCCATTATACTATTTTAATAATGCAGTAGGGATCTCTTTGATTTCTGGGGCTGCTTGCTAATATCTTCTACTTATCAGTTTTATGAAGTGGATAGCCTTCTTTACCTTGCCTTTTTCAGACCAATTTTGATCTACTGCTACATGTTCAACAAGATAATCTCTTGCTTGTTCTAAAGAAGTAAACTTGTCCATAGCCTCCATGGATTTGGTAAATAGCGCAGAGTCACC
Source organism: Saprospiraceae bacterium (assembly GCA_965230575.1). Classification (GTDB taxonomy): domain Bacteria; phylum Bacteroidota; class Bacteroidia; order Chitinophagales; family Saprospiraceae; genus CAJXUU01. The sequence goes on along the minus strand of OZ246013.1, from coordinate 580,285 downwards.
ACCAAATAATTCTTGAACAGTAAATATTTTCTCATTTATTCCCATCGAATTGGTAAGATCTGAAATTGGAGCTCGACTCAATTTGTCTGAAAGCTCACTGACAGATTCAAATTCAAAAAGATCAAGGATTTCTTGCGGAGCTATAGGCTTGAATTCTTCTACTACTTCAGATACCACTGTTTCTGGTTGAGAAGCAACTTCAGTTTTGACTTCTACCTGTGGAGAAGGTGTACTTTGAGTGATTTGCTGATCTGCTTCGACTACTTCTTTCATTACTACATCCGCAATATTATTTACTGGAGGTATTTCTTCCACCTTTGGCACATCGATCACAGGTTCAACTTTAGACACACTTTGTAAGGGTGATTCTGTAGTAGAGCTATTGTCAGTGATCACTACTTTTTCATATAGATTTCTGATATAACTCAACATCAAATCCTTTTCGATCGAACTTACGGTTCCATCTTCCTTTATGTTATCAAACAATTGATTGATTTTTTTTAGCTGCTTTTCAATTTTCTTGATGTTCATATTAATTGTTAGATTAAGTTATATATGAGAATTGTCTATTTTTTAATAGTGTTTTATAAAATTCTGAGCAGTCTTTCATTACTGCATCATTTGCCATAGCGCATCTTTCAATTCTACAATGCCTTTTTGGGCTACGGATGAAAAGAATAGATATGGAACGTCAACATCGATAGTTTCTGATATAAGTTCTTCCATTTCTTCATCCAACATATCTGATTTGGAAATGGCAAGAAGCCTGGGTTTGTCGAGCAATTCAGGATTATAATTTTGAAGTTCTTTCAACAAAATTTGATACGCACGATTGATGTCTTCAGTGTCAGCCGGTACTAAAAAGAGGAGAACAGAATTTCTTTCAATATGTCTAAGAAATCGAATTCCTAATCCTTTTCCCTGACTGGCATTTTCTATTATTCCCGGGATGTCTGCCATCACGAAAGATTTGCCATCCCGATAATTTACTATTCCTAAATTAGGAACCAGGGTAGTAAATTCATAGTTGCCGATCTTTGGTTTGGCGGCAGTAATTACAGAAAGCAAGGTAGACTTTCCCGCATTTGGGAAGCCGACCAGACCCACATCTGCCAGAACTTTTAATTCTAATAATTTCCATTCTTCTTTTCCTGGTTCACCTGGTTGAGCATATCTAGGTGTTTGATTTGTGGAAGATTTGAAGTTGTGGTTTCCAAGTCCGCCTCTACCACCTTCCAGCAATATTTCTACCTGACCATCTTCTGTGATTTCAAATAAAGTCTCACCAGTCTCTACATCCTTGGCTACTGTCCCCAAAGGAACTTCTAAAATGACATCTTCTCCCTGTGCACCAGAGCTTCTACTTCCTCCACCAGGTTTGCCATGCTCTGCCCTGATGTGTCTTTTATATTTGAGATGAAGAAGTGTCCACATCTGCTCATTTCCTCTCAGCAATATATTACCACCTCTGCCACCATCCCCACCATCGGGTCCACCTTGAGGGGCAAACATTTCACGACGAAAATGCGCACTGCCTGCACCACCATTTCCAGTACGGCAATTTATTTTCACATAATCTACAAAATTCTGTCCCGCCATGGAAATTCAACACATTTTTAAGTGACTAGAAGCTTAATATTATTATAATTAGCTTGCTGCTTTATCTATCTCTGTCTTTAGGCGATCGAATATCTCTTCGATTGAGCCTACTCCTTCTACCTTTACAGACTTATTTGCCTTTGCATAGTAATCAAAGACTTGAGCAGTCTCTTTATTATATACATCAATTCTATTTCTGATGATGCCCTCATCATTATCATCTGCCCTTCCAGAAGTCAGGCCTCTATTTAGAAGTCTTTTTACAATCTCATCATCATTTACCTCCAATGCGACTAAAACAGAAATTGAGCTATTTTTCTCAACTAAAAATTTATCCAAAGCTTCAGCTTGAGCGATAGTCCTTGGAAATCCATCAAATATGTAGCCTTTTGCATCTGGAGTGGAGTTGACTCTGTTTTTCAACATTCCTATAGTGACTTCATCAGGTACAAGGTCACCTTTGGATATGTACTCCTTTGCCTTCAGCCCGAGAGGGGTATTGTTGCCCATTTCAGATCTAAATAAATCACCAGTAGATATGTGAAGCAAGTCATAGTGTTCTACCAGATTTGTGGCTTGTGTTCCTTTTCCAGATCCTGGAGGACCAAATAATATTAGATTTAGCATTTCGTAATTCTCTGTTTAATAATAATCCTAAATAGTGAAATCTACTTTGAATAAAAGACTGCAAAAGTACGACTCACAGATGAATAAATAGGCCTTTGAAGTCAAAAGTTCCTAGTTCAGTACATCTCTTCCGAATAAATAGCGTTTCTTCCAATAGTCCGAAGACGAAATATCGTCAATTACTACTCCTCTGGAACTGGTACTATGGATAACTTTTATTTTGTTGCGTTCCACATCTGCTACAATGGCCACATGAGAAACCTTATTGTTTTTCCCAAAAAATACTAGATCTCCCAGCTCTAATTCCCTCATGGACTTTCTTTTTCCTTTTTTGGCTTGTTGGTGAGAGGGACCACTTATATCAACACCATTATTTTTGTATACATGGGCAGTGAATCCCGAGCAATCAAATCCAGTAGAAGGTTTTTTGCCTCCATATACATAGGATTTGCCAATATATTTCTTTGCAGTACTTACGATTTTGGTGCGTTTCGAATTGTTCGAGGAATAATGGTAAGTTTTTTTATGTTTTGTTTTTGATCGTGGAGTCTTATTTCGCTCCGACCGCGATTTTTTAGCCGATGAATAGGAATATTGTCTCGAACTCGAACAAGAGCACATTGCCAATATTAAAATAAAGAAAAGCAGCGAAATAGGATTACCAACGTTTTTAATCATAACTGACTAGCATAAAAAGAGTTAAAAACTCGTGTTTGTTAAATATTGCTTTCAAAAACGTGCTCAAGCATTTGTGTTTGAGCATTTTTTATATTACATATTATTGTAATATGACAATAATTGTGCCATTCTTTTGCCCTGCTTTACCATGTGATTTTGGTGAGGAGTAGCATTAAAACTCTTCTTCAAAGTCAATTATTCTTATAGGAATGGAATTATTTTGTGATATTTTAAGTTAAGTTTTTTGTATTTCATGATGTACTGTCTGCATAACCCAATCACGTAAACATTCAAACTTCAAAATCCAATCATTATTTTTACCCAGAAAACCAACATCTCCTCTAGTGTATCTCTAATACTTGGAATCGTCGTTCAAAATCATCTGGAACTCGATTTTATTAAGAAATATGTATTAAAATACCTCGCCTACCTCAAATAAACCTATTTTTAAATTCGATGAGACCATCGAACAATTATTCAAAATAAGACAAATGTCAAAAAAGAGAAAAACCTTTATAAAAGGTAAAAAGTTACCTTTGAAACAATTAAAAAGACAACTGGTAAAATTATTTTCAAAAGATAAATCAAAACAATTTAGCGCCAAACAAGTAATCAATAAATTAAAAATTACAAATAATAAGGACTCGGTCGAACATGCACTGAAAAAGTTGGTCGAAGACAGTGTCCTCTTTAAAGTAAAAGAAAACAAGTACCGTTGGGATAAACATGCCAGCATTGAAGCTCAATCTAAGTCAGCACCATCTAAAACTTATATCGGACAAATAGAAATAATAAGAAGCGGTGCGGGATATGTAATCGTAGAGGGCTTGGAAAATGATATCTATGTTCATGAAAAAAACCTTAAAGGAGCCATGAACAAGGATGTTGTAAAAGTAAAAGTGCCAAAGATTCGTGGAAAACGAAAACCGGAGGGTATTGTAGTCAATATTGAAAAGAGATCAGTCACCCACATCATAGGAAGATTGCGTGACGATAGAAAACATGCCATCGTATATCCTCTTAATCATGGACCCATCAAGGATGTCTACGTTAAACTCGAAAACCAGCTAAATGCAAATGATGGAGATCCAGTCGTAGTAGAAATAACGGACTGGGGCAGTGGACAAAACAAGAAAATCTGGGGTAAGGTGACTTCCGTGATGAGCGAAGCCAGTGAAAATGATATTGCCATGCAGAATATATTATTGAGCAATGGTTTTGACCTCGATTTTCCGCCAGAAGTATTGGATCAGGTAAAGGACATAAAGCCTGGAGTTCTGGAGTCTGAAGTGAAAAAGAGGAGGGATTTTAGAAAAATTACAACATTCACCATTGATCCATTGACTGCTCGTGATTTTGATGATGCCTTGTCCTATGAAAAATTGGAAAATGGACGGTTTGAAATCGGAGTACATATTGCGGATGTCACACATTATGTAAAAGAAGGAAGCCCACTTGATTTGGAAGCGCTCAATCGATCTACATCGGTCTATCTTGTGGACAGGGTGTTGCCGATGCTGCCTGAAAAACTGAGTAATGATCTATGTTCTTTGAATCCTCACGAAGATCGATACACTTTCACAGCGTCTTTCATTTTTGATTCAAACTACAAGATTGTTAAAGAGTGGTTTGGAAGATCTGTCATTCATTCAGATCGAAGATTTACGTATGAAGAAGCTCAGGAAGTGATTGAAACTGGTAAAGGCGATTTTAAGAAGGAAATTCTTTTGCTCAATAAGGTAGCTCATAAATTAAGGAAACAAAAGTTTAAAAAAGGAGCTATTTCATTTGAATCTGATGAGATCAAGTTTGAACTTGATGAAGATGGAAAACCAATTGGTATGTACGTCAAGGAGAGAAAGGATGCACATATGATGATTGAGGATTTTATGCTCTTGGCCAATAAAAGTGTAGCCAAATTCATAGCAAAAAAACCATCTCCGGAAGTGCCTTTCATTTACAGGGTGCATGATGAGCCCAATCCTGATAAATTGGCAGACTTTGCCTTGTTTGCCAAAGAATTGGGTTATAAAATGAACTTGAATACTCCATCAGAAATTGCCAAGTCATTCAATGGATTGTATGAAGCGGCAAAGACAAATGAGCAATTAAAAATGCTCGAACCACTGGCAATCCGTACAATGTCCAAAGCGGAATATACATCGAATAATATTGGTCACTATGGCCTTGCTTTTGAATATTATACACATTTCACATCTCCAATTCGTAGATATAGTGATGTTTTAGTCCATAGATACCTGGACAAAAACTTGAAAGGTACTTTTCGGGTCAATAAGGAACAGTTGGAAATAAAGGCAAAGCATATATCTCTGCAAGAACGCAGGGCTACAGATGCGGAAAGAGAGTCTGTAAAATACAAGCAGGTCGAATATATCCAAAACCATATTGGGGAGGAATTTGATGGTGTCATTTCAGGAATGATTGATAGAGGAATATTTGTGAAATTACAAGATTCTCTGGTTGAAGGAATGGTTACGTTTGACCGAATGGACGAATCTTTTGAATTAGCGGATAGCAGATTGAAAGCATTTGGCAAAAAATCAAAACGAGTAGTGTCAATGGGTGATAAGGTGAGAGTGAGAATAGTAAGTGCTGATTTGGACACTAAACAAGTAGAAATGTCATTCGTTGAGCAGATATAATTCATGCTAGTTTTGTACTTTCGCGCCAGTTTTTAATAAAAGCGTTTAAAAACATATAGTTAATCCCTCAGCATATCAACTGACTACCACACTATTCATTGGTGGTAGGACATATGCAAATCAGTTTAACATACGTTATTAAAGAGCTTTATAATTTGAATGTAAGGATGAGAAATTTACTCTTTGTTTTGTTGGCTGTTTTTCTGGCTTCGTGTGGAAAAGATGTCGAAGGTCTGACACCTGAAGAATATATCGCACAAAATAATTTGCAAGCTGATGCGCTCGACAATGGAGTGTATATAGTGGTTCATGATGAGGGAGGTGATGTCAAAGCGGGTCTGGATGAAGTAGTGAATGTGAATTATGTAGGGCGATTGACGGATAATACTGTAATCGATAGCGGTGAGGACTTTCGAGCTATATTAGGAAATCTAATTCAAGGCTGGCAGATTGGGTTAAAGGAAATTGGTAAGGATGGATCTTGCACCTTAATAATTCCTCATGCAATGGGTTATGGAGATGTTGAGAATGGCCCTGTTCCTGCAAAATCTACGTTGGTTTTTGATATTGATTTGAAAAATATATTTAGGACAAGAACTATAGATCAGTATATATCCGATAATAACTTGAATACGGTAGAATTGGAAAAAGGAGTGCATATTGCGATGCATGAGGCAGGGTCTGAAGTGAAGCCAACCATAGACAGCAAAGTCACCGTTAATTATACTGGAAAACTCACTAATGAATTAATTTTTGATCAAGGCGATAACACTCAGTTTGATCTGGCAAATCTGATAGAGGGATGGCAGATTGGATTGCAAGAAATAGGAGAAGGCGGATCATGTACTTTAGTAGTTCCTGCTGATGCGGCATATGGTTCTGCTGGTGCTGGAGATGGAGCAATACCACCAAATGCTCCGATTATTTTTGAAATCGATTTGTTAAAAGTGGATTAACATTAAAATTATATTAAAATGAAATATTTATACTTTGCCTTGTTGACATTTATGCTAATCTCATGTGGAGATGATGTTGCAGATTTGACTGTTGATGAATATATTGCGGCTAATAACTTGGAAACTAGGGAGTTGGATAAAGGTGTTCATATCGCGATTGAAAGACCTGGCAACGACAAAAAGCCTAATATCAATAGCAAGATTACTGTAAATTATAGAGGTACATTGACTGACGGAACTGAGTTTGATTCAGGTTCTAACCAAGATTTTCAGCTTGCCAATCTCATTGAAGGATGGAGAATAGGACTTAAGGAATTGGGTGAAGGTGGATCATGTATTTTGGTCATTCCTCCTGATGTAGCCTATGGTTCTAGAGAGACTGTGACAATTCCTGCTCATTCCGTTCTTGTGTTTGATATGGATTTGATTGAAGTGAATTAAGGCCTCCTTCGGCTCGAATTTTTCAACTGTTTATCTTGTCTGATTTGATTTTACTATCCTATTATAAGTAAAAATCATGGGAATAATGTTATCTCAAAGTGAGATGATAACTTTGCCAAATGCGATAATTATCTATAAAAATATGAGAGTTTGGGACAAAATTATTGTCTGACGCCCATAGAAATCGTATTTTTTGATAGATACCCTTGATAAAACTCTTTTTTATCCTTAATTTACGAGCTGGAATATATGTGAACTGGATTGGGCTACATTCACTCATATATCTTTCGAGCGGAATGGAAATCTATCAACTTGTTAATGAATTTTTTAACACAGCAATAGAAGAATAAGAGGATTTATGGGCAATACCAAGAGTAATTACAGTTTATTGATCTCCAAATTAGATCGATTTATTCGCAAATACTATATCAATAAATTAATTAGAGGAGGGTTATATACTCTTGGATTAATTCTAGCACTTTTCTTACTTTTTAATATACTGGAATACAACTTTTATTTTGGCACTGGTGTCAGAAAGTTACTCTTTGGATCTTTCATCCTGACGAGCTTGGGTGCAATGATTTATTGGGTAATAATTCCACTCAGTAAGTATTTCAAACTTGGAGAAACTATTTCGCACGAACAAGCTGCTAATATCATTGGAGACCACTTCCAAGGTGTAGAAGACAAACTTCTAAACGTCTTACAACTCAAAAAACAATCAGAATCTGCAGCAAATATCGACTTGGTAAAAGCAAGTATTGATCAAAAAACTGAATCGATCACTCCTATTCCATTCAGGACAGCCATTGATTTAAGAAAAAACAGGAAGTATTTGAAATATGCACTTCCGCCTATGCTGCTATTTTTGGTGATTCTATTTGCCGCTCCAAGTATAATTAAAGAGGGCACGCACAGACTTATCAATAATAACAAGGAATTCGAAAAAGAAGCTCCTTATAAATTCCTACTAGAAACTGATAATCCTACTGTAGTCCAATTTGACGATTACAAAATCAATATTAAAGTTGAAGGTGAGATTTTGCCGAACGAAGCTTTCATCGAGGTTGATAATTTTCAATATCGATTGCAAAAAGAAGATGCGGATACCTATAGCTATGTGATTCGCAATGTTCAGAAAGACACGCCATTCAGAATATTTTCAGGTTCAGTCTCTTCTGAAGAGAATACATTGAAAGTATTGGCGAAGCCTAATTTGGCGAAATTTAGTGTTGCACTGGATTATCCTGGCTATACAGGCAGAAAGGATGAGGTCATTGATAATTTGGGAGACCTTGTTCTGCCAGAGGGTACCAATGTAAGATGGAATTTTAATACGCTCAATACCGAAAATGTAAAGTTGAAATTTGCTTCTGAGAATGACGTTGAAAATGCCGAACAGAAGGGAACGGATGCATTTTCATTCAAGAAAAGGATTCGTAACAATGATTTCTATAAGGTCTTTATAGCCAATGAATATGTGCCTCAAGGTGATTCTGTCAGTTATTCATTGAATGTAATTAAAGATCAATATCCTACTATTAATGTGGAGCAATTCGTAGATAGCCTGGAAAAAAGTATTTTGTTTTTTGTCGGTCGAGCGAGTGATGATTATGGATTGAATAGTATAACTTTCAACTACAATATTACCAAGGCGAACGGCGGTCAACTACCATTGCAAACCATAAAACTTACTGATCCAAAATCTAGAGAAGCGCAGTACGAATATACATTTGATGTAACCGAGCTTGATTTGAAACCTGGCGAAAATGTATCTTATTATTTCGAGACCAAGGATAATGATGGTGTGAATGGAAGCAAGTCAGCAAAGACAGGTGTGATGAGTTTTGAAAAGCCAAGTATTGAGGAACTGAAAGAAATCGAAGACCTTAATGAAGAAGCTATAAAGGATAATTTGGAGGAGTCGCTCAAGGATATGGAGAAAATCCGAGAGAATTATCGAAAGATGAGGGAGAAGCTATTGCAGGAAAAAGAGTTGGATTGGCAAGATAAGAAGGATATGGAGAAGCTTCTGGAAAAGCAGAAAGAGGCTCAAGAAAAGTTAGAGAAAGCGAAAGAGAAATTTGAAGAGAGTCTCAAGAATCAGAAGGAAATGGATGAGCAAAGAGAAGAGATTCTGGAGAAGCAGGAGAAGCTTCAGGAATTATTTGAAGAAGCTGTAGATCCTGAAACTCAAGAGCTCATGGAGAAGATTCAAGAGCTAATGCAAGAACTTGAAAAAGAGAGTGCACTTGAAATGATGGAGCAGATGGAGATGACCAATGAGGCGATGGAGAAAGAGATGGATAGATTGTTAGAATTGTACAAGTCTCTTGAGTTGGAAAAGGAGGTAAAGGATCAAATCGAAGCGTTGGAAAAACTGGCTGAAGAGCAAGAAAAGCTAGCAGAAGAAACAGAGAAGGAGAAAAAATCTGATGAAGAGATTCAGAAAGAACAGGAGAAGTTGAATGAGAAGATGGAGGAGATAAAAGAGGAAATGGAGAAGATTGAGGAAAAGAATGAAGAGCTGGAAAAGCCCAAAAACCTTGGTGATGATAATGAAGAGAAGATGGAAGATATCCAAGAAGATATGGAAAAGTCTAGTGAGCAGATGAAAGAAAGTGACAATAAGGGAGCTTCGGAGTCACAAAAGGACGCAGCCAAGAAAATGAAGGAAATGGCAGGGAGTTTGCAATCTAGTATGCAAAGTGGCGAACAAGAACAGCAAACAGAAGACATAAAGATGATCCGTCAGTTGCTCGAAAACCTTGTGAATCTTTCATTTGATCAAGAAACACTGATTAATGATTTGGGGAGAACGAGGTCGGTGACACCGAGATATGTGGAATTGGTTCAAGAACAATTTAAGCTAAAAGATGATTTTAAATTGGTTGAGGATAGTTTGACGGCATTGGCCAACAGGAACGATAAGATAGAAAGCTTTGTTCTAGAAAAAGTTTCAGAGGTCAAGCTTTATATGAAGGAGAGCCTTACCGAGCTGGAAGCCAGGAAGAAACCTGTAGCAGCTGATAATCAGAGACGAACGATGAAGAATGTCAATGATTTGGCATTGATGCTTGCAGAATCGATGGCAAGTATGCAGGAGCAAATGGGAGCGAGTATGCCTGGAAGTCAAATGTGCAACAAGCCAGGAGGTAAAGGACAGGGCAAAGATGGAAAAGTGCCCAAGGACAAGATGTCAAAAGGCAGTCAGGGCATGGAGGAGATGATGAAGGGTATGCAGAAGAAAATGGGTAAAGGAGAGAAGCCTTCATCCAAAGATTTCGCTCAGGCAGCCGCAAGGCAGGCGGCAATGCGAAAAGCGTTGCAAGATATGCAGAAAGATGCCAAAGAACAGGGCAGAGGGACGAAAGAACTTGAAGCGATAATTGAAGAAATGGATAAAATAGAGACGGATTTGGTAAACAAACGTCTCGATAATGAAATGCTGAAACGTCAGCAAGATATAACAACTAGATTGTTAGAAGCAGAAAAGGCTGAAAGACAAAGAGAATTTGATAATAAGCGAAAAGCAGAAACAGCATCGGAGAAAAAAAGAGAGCTACCACCTTCACTCAAAGAGTATATCAAGAAGAGAGAAGCTGAGCTAGAAATGTACAAAACCGTATCTCCTGCATTAAGACCTTATTATAAATACCTTGTAGATGAATACTACAAAGCTTTAAAAGGAAAGTAGTATCCATTGATTTTTCAGTTAATAAAGGAAAATCGAAAATGAGTAGTAAGATGTTAACTATTAGTTCAAACCCAAACAACATTTTAAAAGTTGAAAACTACTTAAGAGATGCACAACTCGATCTCAAAATTACTGAGGTGAGGTTTCCGGATATTTTGATTAGTATCACTGAAGCTGTAAATAATGCCATAATACATGGCAACAATGCAGACGAAAGTAAAAGAGTGAGAATCAATATGGAAGGCCAGTCGAGTGGAATTGCAATCTCTGTTTCTGATGAAGGCAATGGCTTTGACCCGAAAGGGATTCCTGACCCTACAGCTCCTGAAAATTTGGAGTGTTGTGGTGGTAGAGGAGTTTACATTATGTCAAGATTGGCAGATGAGCTTTCCTTCGCAAACAATGGTAGTACCGTACAAATGTTTTTTAAATTAAGCTAGGATTTAAATTAAAAAATAAGAACACCTCAAACAAATTTATAGAGAGCACTGGAGTGAATCTGGTGCTCTTTTTGCGTAATTAAATGTGATTTTTTAGCCACGTGGAACACTAGGAAAGCACAAAGAAAGCACCAGGCTGGATGTTGAGAAAGGTTATATACTTTATGTTTTTCCTTGTGAAGCCTTTGTGAAACTTGGTGATCTTAGTAGTGGTTGAACCGAATTTTCAAATTTAGCATTAATTGATATTATATAAATTGTATGCCCATAACTTATCATAAGGAGGAAGTTGATTTTGAACTTCCCAATGAAGAGGAGATGTCCGAATGGCTAAAAAGCATTGCATCTTCGATGGATAAAAAAATCTCCCAGATTACATATGTCTTTTGTAATGATGAATATCTATTGAAAATCAATAAAGAATATTTGAATCATGATTACTATACAGATATAATTACTTTCCCATACAAACAGGGATTAGAAATCGAAAGTGATATTTTTATTAGCATTGACAGAATAAGAGAAAATGCACTAACTTTTGAATCTTCGTTTGAAAGAGAACTGCTAAGGGTGATTGTTCATGGATTATTGCATTTGTTGGGATATAAGGATAAATCTGAGAAAGAAAAGAATGAAATGAGGCAAAAAGAGGATTGGGCGATTGACAAATTTTTAGAAGGGAATATTGGTGCATAATTCTAAAATGCGAAAACGGCTGTATAATAAGGCCAATACCAATAAGCAATTACGTACTTTTGCAATTTATTAGGAATTGCGCATAAGAAAATAAGAGAGCAATAATGGGACATGTAGTAGCAATAGTAGGGAGGCCAAATGTAGGTAAGTCAACCCTGTTTAATCGATTGATTGGTGAACGAAAGGCGATCATTGATAATATTAGTGGTGTGACTAGAGATCGAATCTATGGGTGGAGCGATTGGAATGGTAAGAACTTCACAGTAGTAGATACAGGGGGATTTGTACATGGCTCCGATGATATATTTGAAGCTGCCATCCGTAGTCAAGTGAATATTGCTATCGAAGAAGCTGAAGTGATCATATTTATGGTGGATGTGACCACAGGTATTACAGATTTGGATGAAGAAGTGGCAAATATGCTTCGAAAAACCGATAAGCACGTCTTCGTAGCCGTGAATAAGGTGGATAACAATCAAAGACAACTCATGGCCAATGAATTTTGGAGCTTGGGATTCGAAAACACATTCTTTTTATCATCAATTTCGGGAAGCGGTACTGGAGAAATATTGGATGCCATCACTGATGTGCTTCCTGAGGAATCGGACGATCAATTGGACAATAAGATTCCAAAGTTGGCACTAGTAGGTCAGCCAAATGTTGGAAAATCTTCTTTGACGAATGCATTGCTGGGTGAGGATAGAAATATTGTTACGGATATTCCGGGTACCACTAGAGATTCTATTTACACGAAATACAATAAGTTTGGAAACGAATTTTACTTAATCGATACTGCTGGTATACGAAAGAAGAGTAAGGTCCACGAAGACTTGGAATTTTATTCAGTCATACGAGCAGTAAAGGCAATTGATGAAGCGGATGTTTGCTTATTGATGTTGGATGCAGTAGATGGCCTAGAGGCACAGGATTTAAGTATTTTGGGCTTGATCCAGCGAAGGAAAAAGGGGGTAGTGATATTGGTGAATAAGTGGGATTTGGTGGCCAAAGAGACTAATACAGCTAGAGATTTTGAGAAAGAACTAAAATCCAGGATAGCGCCATTTAATGATATTCCGATCATATTTACATCAGTATTGGAAAAGCAAAGAATTTTCAAAGCTGTCGAAGCGGCTATTGAAGTGCATAAGAACAGGACAAGAAAAATAAAGACTTCCGTATTGAATGAATTAATGCTTGAGGTAATTGAAAGAAATCCGCCACCTGCCCATAGAGGTAAGTACATAAAAATAAAGTATATCACTCAATTGCCACTTTATTATCCAGCCTTTGCATTTTTCTGTAATCACCCCAAGCATGTAAAGGAATCATATCGAAATTTTCTTGAGAATAAATTGAGGGCAAATTTCAATTTTTCAGGGGTTCCGATAAGCATATTCTTTAGAGAGAAATAAGATCAATTGATGAATGTAATTAAGACAAATATTGATGATCTAATTGTCTTCGAGCCGCAAGTTTGGGGCGATCAACGAGGATACTTTTTTGAATCTTATAATAAGAATACACTTTCAGAAAAGGGAATTGATATCGATTGGATCCAGGATAATGAGGCGTATTCTGAACGAGGTGTATTGAGAGGGCTACATTATCAAAAAGCTCCATATGGGCAAACAAAACTAGTGCGAGTGGCACATGGAGAAGTGCTTGATGTTGTTGTAGATATCCGCAAACAATCCAAGACTTATGGAAAGTCATTTTCTATAATTTTAAGCGGAACCAACAAAAAACAATTGCTGGTACCAAAAGGATTTGCACATGGATATGTAGTATTGAGTCAGACAGCACTATTTCTGTACAAAGTGGACAGTCCATATAATGCTGCTCAAGAAGAAGGCATTCAATACAATGATTCTACTTTAGATATAAACTGGATTTTGCGTGATGATGAAATTAGATTATCAGAAAAGGATAAGTTGAATCCATCTTTTGAGAATCATATACCCTACGACTAATAATATATGGAATCGAAGAAGAAAATTATTATTTCTGGTGCAAATGGTCAACTGGGAAAGTCATTCCAAAAAATAGCATTTGATTGGCCAATGTATGAGTTTCATTTTTTTGATAGAGAAAGTCTTGACATCACCAATAAAAAATCACTTGATCATATTTTTGAGGAGGTCAAGCCTGATATTTTTATTAATTGTGCCGCATATACGGCGGTGGACCTGGCAGAATCAGAAAGAGAAAGGGCGTATGCTATAAATGCTGAATCGCTTGATTTTATTACTGCGGCTTGTATTTCAAATAAGGTGCTTTTGGTTCATTACTCCTCTGATTACGTCTATGATAATGGTATGAATATCCCAATCAAGGAAGATGCTCCCTTGTCTCCGAAAAGTATATATGCCCAATCCAAGCGAATGGGAGAAGAGATAATTGCTCAAAGTCCAGTAAATGCTCTTATAATTCGTACCTCATGGGTTTATTCAGAATTTGGAAATAATTTTGTGAAGACCATGCTGAAGCTGGGGAAAGAAAAGACGACGCTCAATGTTGTTAACGATCAAATTGGGACTCCTACTTATGCTGGTGATATTGCCATAGCTACGATGAAAATCATAAATGATGAAGAAATCGAAGCAATTAAAGGGTGCGAAATTTTGAATTATTCTGGGGAAGGAAAAATTTCCTGGTTTGATTTTGCATCATATATTTTTGAAAATGCACAAATAGATATTGATATACACCCAATTCCGTCATCACACTATCCGACTCCCGCTACTCGTCCGAAATGGAGTGTACTTGATATGACAAAAATCAAAAGTAAGTATGGTATTGCTCCTAAATATTGGAAGGAGTCTGTGAAAGAGTGTATTCACTTATTGAGTTGATTTATTTTACCGCAAAGGTGCAAATGACGCTAAGTTAGGCATATTCAGGAGTAGACTAACATTCAAAGACGATAGCTTGAGTTTTAACTAAGAGGTAAAAGAAGCGTGGCCTTGACTGGGCTTTGGGATGTGGGAGCAGCCTTGCGTGCTGCATTGGGACAGTCTAGCGTTTTTTGGTTCGTTTTTTTGGCAATGAGTCTACTCTAAAAAGCATGGTTTAAAATGAATTTGTTCAATGAGTATTAAAGATTTAGCTTTTATTCTCAACAATCCAATTATTGGCTATCTCAAGCAAGTTGAAGGATGAGAGTCTAAAAAGAGGAATATAATGGCAAATTCGGCCAATCTTAGATGTATTCTTCTAAGATTGACTCCTAAGGCTGTAAAAACCATATGCATGGACACACGAATCCTACGTCTTACTCGAACTTTACCGTTTTTCATGCCACGTTTCATTTCTTTTACAGTGGCTTCTACATTTGCTCTTATCGTCTTTCGTTCTTTGGGTAATTGATCGATATTCATAAATCGTTGATGGGCTAATATGTTCTTATCTGTAAAGTAAAATAGCCTCTTTGCCTTGACAAACTTTCCTCCACATTTCTTAGTTCTACATTTGTTTTTAATAGGACATGTTTCACATATTGAATTATCGAACACCGCACAATACATCTTTGTCGTTTTCTGAACGCTTACTTTTTGTCCACCTCCGCAACTCACCCATATTTTCCCGTCCTCTTTTTGAATTCGTAGTTTTGAATGTGACCTTCTTCCTTTTATTGCACTTTGATATTGTGTGATGCCATGTGCCTTGTTCAATTTATCTACTTTTTCATTTCCATAAGCGCCATCTACAAAGTATTCCTCCCAATCAGGCATTCTTGCCTTCATAGCTTCTATTCGTGTTTCCAGTATTCTGTCATCACTCACATTGTTTTTAACTACCACAACATCGGTGATCAATTCTACTTTATTATCAGGATGTCTTGTCTCACTAATATGTGTGGAATAACCGATATGTGCCGATCCATATTTTGAACTGAATGTAGCATCAAGATCATCTGGTGAATTAATCTTAGAGGATTCTAATTCATTGGCAGGTCTTATTTCAATTTTGTCATCCCCATGGCCTTGTTTGAAGTAATCTTTATAGACTCTAAGGAAGGTTTGATAAGCTTCCTTGTCTTTATATTTTTCTCCTAGAATATGATATACCGTGTAATATACCTGTGCGATTTGCTCATAGTGAGGCGTAATATCCTGTTTGCGTATGGAATAAACATAATGACCAGAAGATTGATCATCGTATACACCTACATATTCTTCTATGCTTTTTTGATCTTCTTTGTTCAATATGCGCTGTAAACGTTTTAAAACTTCAATAAACAAGCGAAGTCTTGAATACTCTATCACCTTGGAGTCTACTAAAAAACTATCTCCTCGTTGAGTAGACGTATTTACTTTGTACTTTTCTAAATGCTTGTCGGTAAGGGATACAAATACGTTATTAATTAGATCCTCTCCCGTTTTATTAAAGTGCTCTATAAGTCGGTTTTGAAAATTGAAAATACTAGCTTCTGAAAAAATATCCTGTTGAGGATTTGTTATACCAATAGCATATCGACTCAATGCATTAAAAGTAAGATTAGTAAAAAGTTCAGCATATGTCCAATCATTTAGATGCTTCAATATTAAAGCTCCAACCAATTGATTCACCGGAACATTAGGTCTACTCTTTGTATTGGAGTACAGTTGAGCAAAATCTTTCTCATTAATTTTATGAAATACCTCAAGAAAGAATGTGGCCTCCGTAGATCGTTCAAAATACTTCCTCTGCTTCTCGGTTAAACAATGTTCAAAGCCAAATAAATCACCTTGCTGATAACTTGTGTTTTCTCTAAACATGATCTTTAATATTTACTACAAAATACAAAAATCAATTTTCTTTAACCAACCTTTTTAGAGTGGACTCGGCAATGCAAAAAATGAACGCCCGTCCTTGCGAAGGACAAGTTTAGTTTGAAAAATATTACCTCGAATTTAGGTAAAATACTAGAAAAACGGGGTTTCAATTCAGCAGTAACACCTATGCAATCATTGATTTATAAAGGATATTCCTACTTATGAATATCCCTAAGTTAATAGAGACTAAATATCAATTAATTATTAGCAATAAAACCTAATAACTCATCAACGTATTTTCTTGAGTTGAATAATCTGGGAACCTTATTTTGTCCGCCGATTTTTCCTTTGGATGCCATCCACTTGTGGAAGGTTCCACTTGGAATTAACTGAATTTGTAGCCTTGAGAGGGCCATATCTTTGAATCTTTTGGCGGCATAATCTGAATTTATTTTCTTTAGATTATCATCCAGCAAAATTTCAAATGCAGTGATATTATCTGGTTCTTTTTCAAACTCTATTAGCCATAAGTGACCACCTTTTTGGTTTTGATTCATAAAGATGGGAGCCACAGTATACTCGGATACGACTGCTGGCAGTGATTTTAATGTTTCTGCTAAGGCTTTGTCTGTATTTCCAACCATTACTTCTTCCCCGAATACATTGATGAAATGTTTGGTCCTGCCGCTCACCTTTATTCTATACGGATGAACGGAAGTAAAGCAGACTGTATCGCCAGGCATATACCTCCACAAGCCAGAAGATGAACTGATAACTATTGCATAATTGGTATAAGTCGTGACATCGGATAAAGGAATGGTTTGAGGACTCTCACTTGTCAGCTCTTCCATTGTCAAGAACTCATAGTAGATGTCATTATTTAACAATAGAAGCATGCCTTTTGTCCCTTGACGATCTTGCATGGCAAAGTATCCTTCGGAGGCATTGTATGCTTCGAAATAATTAAAATTTGGGTTAGGAAAAAACTCTTTAAATTGATCTACATATGGATCGAAACCCACGCCGCCATGCATGTAATATTTGACATTGGGCCAGACTTCTTGCATGTTTTTAGCGCCAGTTTTTTCCAGTATCCTCTTGAATAAAACTATGGTCCATGTAGGCACACCGCCAAACATTACAATATCATCATGAATACAAATGTCGGACATTCGATCAATCTTCTCTTCCCAATCGTCAATTAGCGCAGTCTTAAAATCTGGTGAATAAAATGGTCTTCCAACGGCTGGCATTCGATGCAAAAGAATTGCCGAAATATCACCAACCTGTACTTTATCTTTATGCTTCCACTTACTTAAAGAACCACCCATAATGAGGCTTTTCTTCTGAAATATCTGGCACTCAGGATCTTCATGATAGGTAATGGCCATTGTATCCCAACTTGCTGCCACATTATTCTTGAAAAGAAAATCTTTCGAAACGGGGATATATTTACTACGATCACTGGTAGTACCTGACGATTTAGCGTACCATTCTACCTTCCCCTTCCATAAAACATCTTCGGCACCATCCATCATTTTATAGATATTGGCCTTGTGGTCTTCATAATCTGTCAATGGAAGGGCTCTTGAAAAATCCGACTGAGATGAAATCTTGGCAAAGTCAAATAGTTTGCCATATTCCGTATGAGAAGCCCTATCCAATAGTGATTTTAATACTTGCTCCTGAAAAAAGAAAGGATCTTTTCGGATTGCTTCAATACGATGATATCTATTTTTTAGATATAACTTGACTCCTTTATTAAACCATTTTTTCATTGGGGGAAGAAAAATGTTTGGTTACAAGTATAAGAATAAAAATTTAGGAATGATTAATAGACAAGCACTTATGATCTAAATCAAAATGGACTTGTACGAAATAGCCTTACTCCACAACCACCGAAGCCTCAATCTCAATAAGCATATCAGGATCAATAAGTCCTGATACCTCCACCATCGTACTGGCAGGTTTAATTTTGGAGAATACCTCACCGTGTGCTTTTGCCACCGATTCCCACTGTTTGATATCGGTAACAAACATTCTGGTTCGTATGGTATGCTCGATTGATCCTCCTAATCCTTCGATGGCTTCCTGAATGATGGATAAAATGGTTTTTGTCTGTAGGTAGATATCTCCTTTTCCTATCAGTTGCCCATCTTTCATGGCAGTGGTTCCGGCTACCTCAATAATATTTCCCGAGCGTACTGCTCTGGAATACCCAGCGATATCTTCCCATTCAGCACCTGAAGAGTATAATTGTCGAGAAGTGGATTTTTGCATTTGGTAATTTTGAAGGAGAATTATGACAAGATAAAGGATAGAAAGTTGGATTTAGATTCTTTTTTAATCTGTCTAAAGCCAGCTCTCCACTTTATATCTTAGCCCTTGTATCTTTTTTGTTTTTATAAACCGTTTAAAATAGATTCTAGTGAAACCAGTAAGTTTGAATTATCGACAAAAGCTTCTTCGGGAAGAGCGATTTTGATGACACCGTATTCGTCAATGATAAACATTCTAGGATTTCCCATATCCGCGCCATAAGCCATTTGACCAAAAACTTCTCCATTTGGAATGACATCAATTTCCATGGGATATTGTCTCAAGTATTCCTGAACGGCGGATTTTGGTTCTTTAGCGAAGGAAATAATTTTAAGCTTGCCTTTGTTGCGATCTTGAAGGAGGGTCATTGCACTTACTTGTTCTAATGCTTTTGAACTTTCTACAGACCAAAACCAGAGAATTACCTTTTTGCCTTTATAATCTGCTAAATAATGTTCTGTACCCGAAACATCATTGGCCAGGAATTGCTCTGCAGGAAATCCTTCAAATGACTTTACAAGATCTTGAACTGGAGGTGTAAATTTGGCAAACTCTACTAAGAAGTGACCCTGGGCATTATCCTGAGCAACACCTTGAGATATGATGAATATGCTAAAAAATGTAGCTATAATTATGTTTTTCATTTATTTATATATTATTAATTATTCAAATATATGGAAAAATCTCGTAATGATGGATGTGTGAAGTCAGCTTGTTCATCTTTTATAGTACTGATTCTTACGGTGAACATGCGTAAAGTTTTGCCAAATTGAATGTCACTTTGAGAATCTCCAACCATTATTGATTTTCTAAAATTGATCTCGGGGAAGTCTTTTTTGGCTTGAAATCCCATTCCAGGATTTGGTTTTCTATTTGGAGAATCCTCGTGCGCCAAGTCGGGACAGTAATAAATTTCATCTATTCTGCCACCAAAATAATTCAATTGATCAACCAGGCTTTCATGAACTTTGGACAAATCTTGATGAGTCATTATTTCCTTTCCTATCCCTTGTTGATTGGTGACAATGATAATCCTTTCGAATAATAATGAAAATTGAGCTACCGCTTCAGCTACACCATCCAATAGAACCAATTCTTCAGGATGAGTAACGTATCGACCGTCCAGTTTTTTATTCAAGACTCCATCTCTATCAAGAAAGAGAGTCCATCCGCCATCAATCTTTGGGTAAGTATTATCCAAGAAAGTATTTATATCAAAATTCAATAATAGGTGTCAAAATAAGAAGTACAATTATAACTGCAACTGTGGAGAATAAAGTTTACGAAAAGTTTAATAATTGGTATGTTTTTTAGCACCGTCAATAACGACAGAAGCCATTTTAGGATTGTATTTCCTAAAATGGCTTCATTTACCCTTGTTAGTACGACTATTGAATCATTTTTTAATTATCCTCATCTACTTTTTCACTCTGCTTCTTAATTTGACTGGTTGTGTCCAATCCAGAAACTACTTCTATCAACACGCCATCTGAAAGTCCAGTTTTAATTTCAACTTTTTCAAATTCTTGATCGCCTTTGACCATCTCTACATAGGCCTTATCATCCTTGAATTCTACATCTCTTTCATTGATTGTAACAACTTGATCCATTCTTTGTAGAATGATATCCGCATTGGCACTATATCCCGCTCTCAAAAATGTATTGGAATCTTCGTTTCGAATATCGGCTTTGATTTTAAAATTGACGGTGCCTTCTTCTTCTGTCCCTTTTGGTGAAATGAATTCCAATATTCCTTTGAATTCCTCATTTACGATTGCACCGACCTTCAAGACCAAGGGCATACCTACTTTAAGTTTACCAACATCGGATTCATCGATTGTCCCTTCAAAAATAAGAGAGCCCATATCTGCAATTACTGCTATATTGGTTCCTTCATTGAAATTGTTTCTTTCGATTACCGAACTACCTTCTTCCACTGGTACATCCAACACCATTCCGTCCATTGTACTGCTTACAACATTTGATATTTGCTTTGAATTTGAGGTTTTACCTTCTCTTAGAAGCTGAAGATTATTTCTTGCAGCGTCAAGTTCTTCTTTTCGAATCTCTACTTCGATTTCGGCACTAGCCAAATTATTTGTTGAACTTATTTTTGTGTTTTCGAAGGTATTTTTTTTCAATTCGGCGTCCAATTCAAATTGTTGTAAGTCCTGATCTGAAATTACACCTTGTTCATGCAAACTTTGCTGTCTGGTCAGTTCCTTGGCTGCAAGCTTATAATTGGCTTCTGCCTGCTCCACATCCAATCTTTGATTATTTACTTGACGCTGTCTTTCTACTTCACGAATGGCATCATTGTATCGTATTTTGGCCAATTCCAAGTTGGATTTTGCACTGTTTATATTGACTTCGCTTGGGATCAATTTGATCAACGCCAATTTTTGGCCCTTGGTCACTATTTCACCTGCTTCGACGTAAAGTTTTTCTATCACTCCTGAGACTTGAGGCTTTATATTGACCTCTTTTCTAGGTTTGATGCTTCCACTCGCCACCGCTTTTTTGATAATGTCATCTACTTTAGGTTTGACATATTCGTATACGACAGGATCTTTTTTATTCTGAACCATAAAGTAATAGGCCAACCATACTGACATGAGTCCGATTATGACGAGCGCAGCTATTAAACATCCTTTTTTCATGTATCTTTTGAGTTATGTGTTGTTGAGTTATTGATTTGTTTGAATGTCGATTATTTGGGGTTAATTAGTTATTATTCATCTTTCAGTGCAATTACTGGATTGACCTTGGCAGCTTGGAAGGCTGGAATCAGTCCAGCCATCGTTCCGGCAATTATCAAAAACAACAATGCGCTTAATGCGATAGTAAGATTGACTTTTGGATCGTAGAAATTTTGATTTTCTATCCCAAAACTCACCATGGCATAGTTGACAATAAATATTAAAAAAGTGCCTGCCATCAGCCCTAGATATCCTGCAATCGATGTTATAAATACTGATTCTGTCAATATCATGCTTATGATAGAGCCAGGTGTGGCACCCATAGCTTTACGAATTCCAATTTCCTTGGTTCTTTCTTTTACGGTGATCATCATAATATTACTCACTCCAATAATTCCAGCGAAGAGTGTTCCTATACCTACAAACCAAAGCAACAATTTTATACCAAGAAATAAATTCTGAACATTTTTAAATTCTTGTTCCAAATTGAATCCTCTGATGGCTTGCTTGTCTTCTGGGTCGATCATATGACGCTCTTTTAGCAATGACCTTACCTTGTCCTCAATGCTTGATACTGCTACTCCAGGTTTGGAGGCTACTACGAATTGACTCACTCTTCTATCTTCAATGCCAAATGCGGCATATGTTGTAGTGAGAGGTACACTTACGACCTCCATTTGCTCAAGATTCCATTCTTTGACATCTGGAGTGGCAAAAACACCCACTACTTGAAAATCTATTCCAGAAACCCTAATGTGTTCTCCTACGGCAGATTTATCACCAAATATTTCTTTTTTTACCGTTCTGCCAATGACAGCAACTTTTCTTTTTTCTTTTATATCATTTACATTGAGGTATCTACCTTCATCTAATATCAGCCCTTCTATTTCTTGGGAGATGGGAAATTCTCCTCGACATTCGTAAGATGCACTTTGTTCCTCATAAGAAATAGTCCTTGTACCTAGATACATCCGTGGTGATACACTTCCAGCTCCTGGAATATTTTCTTCAATACTTTCCATGTCATCCAGATTAAGCTTGATAAACCTTCCAGGCGCAAGCCCTTTGTATGGCAGAGAAGTCTTGTAGGTCCACACGAACATTATGTTTTTGGCACCCGATCCAAAATTTCTAAATACACCAGTTTCCAATCCATTGCCCATTCCTAATATAAATACGAGCATAAATATTCCCCAAAAAACACCCAAGGCAGTCAGGGCTGTACGCAATTTGTTCTTGCGAATTGTAGAAAATATTTCCTGCCATTTGTCTCTATCAAACATGTCAATCAGATTTTATGGCGGTTACAGGATTAATATTGGCTGCTTTTATGGCTGGAATTAGACCAGCTAAAGCTCCCGCTATGATAAGGGTAAGTGTTGCCATTGCTATTACACTTATATTCACGGATGGATGTCTAAAATACTCAGATTCCGCACCAGATACAGAATGAATAATGGCTATGCCGAGGACCATTCCGATATATCCAGCAACGGTGGTAATCAATATAGATTCTTGTAAGATCATGGAAATTATCGACCCTGGTGTAGCACCTAATGCTTTGCGAATTCCTATTTCTTTAGTCCTGTCTTTGACTATGATAAGCATGATGTTACTTACACTGATCACACCAGCCATTATGGAGAAAAAACCAATAATCCAGGTCAAAACATTGAAGGCAGTAAACAAACTGGCAAATTCTTGATAACCTTCTGCTCGATTGTTGATTCTAAGTGCTCTACGATCTGTGGGGTCGAATCCCTTTCTCTGGGCAAAAGCCGAGAAAATTTTATTTTCAAGTACACCCATTTCTTCTATGCTCAAATCTCCACCATCAACCATTATTTGATGCATGGTTTTTCCATCTGCATATATTTTTTGAGCAGTAGTCATGGGTATGTAGTTTCGACTCATTTCATTTTCACCTCCTGAATCGTAGAATACACCAATGACTTTATAAGTGATATCTCCAGATGAAATCTCTTTTCCGACTGCGGGCTCATCTCCAAAAAGAGCTTCCTTGGTAACTTTTCCGATGACTATTACTTTCCGACTTTCTTCAAGATCAATATCATTCAAATACCTGCCCTCAATTATTTGACTATTCTCCAGCAACTTATGACCAGGGTGTACGCCTCTGACTGCATAGGGAATAGCTTCATTGTCGTATTTCAAAAGCTGATCACCAGAAAGGTAAAATCTACCAGTCATTTCTGTGATTTCGGAAAAGTTGTCTTCAATGAATGCAAAATCAGAATTATCAAATTGAATTCTTCTTCCCTTGTTCAGGCCGTTGTAATCCTTTGACGTGACTCCTCTCCAGATCCAAAGGCTGTTCACGGCATCATCACTAAAATTGTGATCAAAACTATTGGTCAATCCATTGATCGAACCCAACATTAAGACAAGGGTAAATATGCCCCAACCGACGCCAAGTGCGGTGAGGAAGGTCCTCAATTTGTGCCTCCAGATAGAATCAAATATTTCTTGCCACTTGTCAATGTCTATCATTGCGTAGAATTTGATTCTATAATACCATCCTTGAGTCGAATGATTCTGTCTGTTTGATCTGCAATTTCGTTTTCATGTGTAACGATGATTACCGTTTTGCCTTGATTATTGACTTCTTTGAAAATTTCCATAACTTCAGCAGAAGTTGCGCTGTCCAATGCTCCCGTAGGCTCATCGGCCAAAATCAATTTTGGATTAGAAATCAGGGCTCTTGCAATGGCCACCCTTTGTTGTTGACCACCTGACAATTGATTTGGTAAGTTTTCTGACCATGCTTTGAGTCCGACTTGATCGAGATATTCTAATGCTTTTTGCTGTCTTTCCTTTCTTGGTACTTTTTGGTAGTACAATGGAAGTGCGACATTCTCTTTGGCACTTTTGAATGGCAGTAAATTGAAAGATTGAAAAACGAAGCCTAAAAGGTGATTCCTATATTGAGCCGCACTTTTTTGGCTTAGGTTTTTGATTAGATTATTATCAAGATAATATTCACCCTCGTCATATTCATCCAGGATTCCTAAAATATTCAAAAGGGTAGATTTTCCAGAACCTGAAGAACCCATGATTGATACAAATTCACCTTGCTCAATTTCAAGGTCCAAACCCTTCAATACATGCAACGTATTGTATTCTGTAGTGTAGGATTTATGAAGATTATTTATTTTAAGCATATAAAGGATGAAAATACTTTTGGAATGACTAATATGTTAAGAATATAGATAGCTTGCTTGGAATACTCGATAAAATGACCAATTTTTATGAAATAGTTGTCTCTACAGCCTCGGCATGATAGTCAACTATACGATTTTTATCAAACTAAAACTTAAAACTTATGACGGTTAATTATCTTATTATTATAGCTACTGGTCTTATTCCTATGGTGCTCGGTATGGCATGGTATCATTCTTCACTTTTTGGGAATGCATGGTTGACAGAGCATGGAATGACACCAGACCAGGTAAAAGCCAATCAAAAGCCTTTGAAATTTTTGTTGGGTTTCATTTGTAATGTGCTTTTAGCCATGGGCTTGTTTACAATGGTTACACATGAATTATCCATTCTAGGCTTGGTTGGCGGAAACAAGGAATTGTTGAAGGCGGGAACTACTGGTGGTGCCTTTCTTGCAGAATACGGTGGTAGCTTTTCAAGGTTTAGCCACGGAGCTGTTCATGGAATTATTGCTGCTGTTCTTGTAGCCATTCCACTTATTGGCCATCAATGTCTTTGGTCAGGAAAAAGCCTCAAGCTATTTTTGATCGACTTCGGTTTTTGGTTGGTTTGTATGATTTTGATGGGTGGTGTGATTGCTCAATGGGGTATGACCATGGGATTTTAGAAAAGAATTGTAGATTGGAAAGATTGGAGAGATTGGAGAGATTGGAGAGATTGGGAGAGATTCGCAAATCCAATCTCTCCAATCATTATTTCCTAACTGTTATCAGCGAGTAACTCCATTAGCTTTTCAGGGCTTTTGAATCCTCTGATCACTTCCAATTTATTCAAATTGCTATCGAATACGACTAAGGAAGGATAAGCAAGCTGACCATTAAGTATGTCTACTGCAAATTCATGGTAACCACGTTTTCCATTTTTGGTGAAGTTGAAGTCTTTTCCATTAAAATTTAATGATTCTTTTTGTTCGGCATTAAATTTAGCCAAGTGGTAATTCTTTTCTAGAAATTCTGAAACTTCAGGATTAGAGAATGTTTTTTGATCCATGACCTTGCACCATTTGCACCAATCTGTATAGACATCAACCAGTATTTTCTTTTGATCAGCCTTGGCCATTTTTACTGCTTCTTCGACACTCGTCCATTTTTTTGTCTCTATGTTTTTTACAGTTGTATAATTTTCTGATACAAAAGATTTTAATGTAAAGGCACTTGCTGTGATAACTACTATTGTCAGCAAAAGGGAATAATTAATTTTCATAATTTCTGAATTGTGAGCACATCATATACTCAATGAATAATTTGTAATATCAATCCAAAAATATGGGGAAGAAGTAGGCTGAGCTAGTTAAATGGGGTGTGAAAAAGGTTTCCAACAGGGTTGAAAAAGGGTCTAGACCCCCATTAAATCCAAAGATCTGGCCATTGATTTGGCTTCTGACCTGTTTTTTGCACCCAACTTTGCATAAAGCTTGTTGATGTGAGTTTTTACAGTACTCAGTTCAATGAATAATTCTGTGGCTATTTCTTTATTTGATTTTTCAGCTAATATGAGGGCTAGAATTTTTTCTTCTTGTTTGGTAAACGAGGGCAATTGATTCATTGCTTGAGGATTGGGGGATTTTGAGATTTCTTCCAACTTTTTATTCAGTTTGACAATTTTAATAATTGCCAAAACCAATCCAGCGAACAGGGCAACAATCAAGGAGTAAATCCATGTGGGAAGAGATTCATTATTCAATCCTCCATTATAATAATTCATCTTTCGAAAATAATCCTCGGTATAACTATGATTGTTTAGTTCGGCACTTAGGCGTTTTCCAAAATTCAAATATTTTTCAGATTCAAGATCGAAATATTGATCCATGTCTGTGTTGATGATGGCAGCCAATGAAACCAGGACATGTTCGCAAGAATCTGCAAATTCGAAAAGATCTCTATTGAATTTTTGTTCTGAAAACTGTAGTTCGGATTGAAATTTAATTTCATGGAAGTAAAAACTTGGGAAAATCATATTATTCAGATCTCTGAGGTTTTTATTGATTGGATCGCCGATTAGGTCATAATTTCCAAATAAACCAAGATGATTTGGATCGGATAGAATTTCCATCTTGGTATTATTGTCCAAGATGATATGGATAAAATTATGATCCTTATCATCCACATATCTGCAGACGTCAAATTCTGAATCCTCTTCTTTGACCAAATACAGTCTATAATACCTTGCTTCCAATGGCAGATTATCACCTCTTAGAGTAAATGATCCAGTAGAATCTATATTTCCAACTTGTATTATAAATTCTGAATTTGGATTGTAGTAATCGTCTAATTTGTTGATAGTGGATAGGAAGATTTGATATTGCCAGTCTTCAGATATATTGAGCTTGCCCTTGACTTCGTACTCCGCCATGGCAGCATCTATTGATATCGTGAAAAATATGATAGCCAGTATTCCTAATCTGAAAAACATAGGATTGAAGATAACAGGGCAAATTTCAATCTGGTTAGGAAATTAAGGTTTTAGGAAATAATTAAAATTCACATTTGATCTCCAATTTGCAACTCAGAAGTGAAATACGACAGTTCGTCAACTCCTATTTTGAATCCAGGGGCTTTACCTGCAAATTTGGATTATAATTAATTGAAACAAAATTTATTGAAGCCATATGGCAAAGATCATCTCCGCTTTATTTATAACATTCATTTCGCAAATTGCTTTTTCGCAAAACATTATTTCTGGAATAGTAACTGATAAGAGTAATGAGCCAATCATAGGTGCGGCATTATTTATAGAAGGCACTTATGACGGTGGAGTCACTGATGTGGCGGGCAAGTTTAGTTTTACATCAACTGAGAATGGAGAGGTAAAATTGGTAATAACATACTTGGGATATGAGACCAAGGAAGTGGTATTGGATGTCAAGGATGCGCAAGAGGTAATTGTAAAATTGAGAGAATCTGCTATGTCTCTGGATGCAGTAGAAATATCTGCAAGTACTTTCAAGGCTGGGGACAATTCTAAAGTAGCCGTGCTCAAACCGCTTGATATAGTGACAACTGCAGGATCTATGGGAGATGTGATAGCCGCGATGCAGACTTTGCCAGGCACACAGTCTAACGCAGATGACGGAAGGCTATTTATCAGAGGTGGAGAAGCTAGGGAAACGACCATCTATATTGATGGACTCAAGGTTTTTTCACCTTATACGAGGACAATAAGTGGCTCTCCAGCCAGAGGCAGATATTCTCCATTTTTGTTCAAAGGAGTCAGTTTTTCTACAGGTGGATATTCCGCGGCTTATGGCCAAGCACTTTCTGGAATATTGGATATGAATACCATCGATGACCCCAAGGATACCGAAACCAATATTTCATTGATGACAGTCGGTGCAGGCTTAGGGCATACACAGAAGTGGGATAATCAATCTATCAGTGTGAGCGCTTCTTATATTGATTTGTCGCCTTATACTTGGGCTGTACCATCGATGGCAGATTGGGTAGATCCATATGCGGGTTTTTCGGGAGAGGCAGTGTATAGGAACAAGATGAAAAATGGTCTTCTCAAAAGTTATTTGGCAGGAGATATTGGGACATTCAAATTGAATAGTGAGGATATTGATACACAAGAGGATGTTTTAATTGGAATTGACAATTCGAATATTTATTCCAATACGTCATACAATGGAATTTTGACAGATAGAACTTCAATTCTTGCTGGTGTGAGTATTGGGTACAATCATGATGATTTGAAGCTTGACAACGATATTAATATCAATACTAATCTGGAAGGACTTAATACTAGAGTTTCGTTGAAAACCATTCTGAACGATCATTTTATTATGAATTATGGAGTGGATTTTATTTATCAAAATGATAAGCTTGACAATAATTATTTTGGACATAAAGAGGTGGACAACATAGCTCGCAATCTGTACGGAGGATTTTTAGAATCGGATTATTTCTTTTCTAAAGATCTGGCAATAAAGACTGGCTTGAGAGTGGAGCATAATTCATTGTTGAATAATACAGCATTTGATCCGAGGATTACAATTGCTCAAAAGGTGTCAAAAAATGGTCAATTGAGT
Source organism: Saprospiraceae bacterium (assembly GCA_965230575.1). Classification (GTDB taxonomy): domain Bacteria; phylum Bacteroidota; class Bacteroidia; order Chitinophagales; family Saprospiraceae; genus CAJXUU01. The sequence continues at coordinate 551,449 of OZ246013.1, read as the reverse complement.
GCTGCGATTGGAAGATTTACACAAGAGATTGACAATCGTTTTCTTTTCTACGATACGGATTTGGCACAAGAAAAATCCAGTCACTATCTTCTTAATTATAATTACAAGACCCAAAAGCAGATTCTTAGACTTGAGGCATATTACAAGGGATATAATAATCTGCTTACGTATAAAGAAGAGGGAGATATTGAGTCAGATTTTGCCAATAATGGTGATGGACATGCGTATGGGTTTGATGTGTTTTGGAGGGCTAATCAAATGATTAAAAATGTAGATTTCTGGGTTTCATATAGTTGGTTGGATCATAAGCGGAAGTATCGAAATTTTCCCGTAGAAGCCACACCGAATTATTCGACCGATCACAACCTTTCTTTGGTGTCAAAGATATGGATGCCTTCACTGAAATCTCAATTGGGACTTACCTATAAGATGGCAAGCGGAAGACCATATGAGAATCCCAATACACCAGGGTTTTTGAATGAAAGAGCCAAGGTATTCAATAGCATCAGCATGAGTTGGGCTTATCTAATATCGCAACAAAAGATACTATTCATATCTGCATCTAATGTCACACGATTCAAGAACGAATTTGGATACGAGTATGGAAATACATTGGATAGCAATGGTCTTTTTCCCAGCAGAGTAATTCGGCCTAATGATGATCGGTTTTTCTTCGTAGGATTTTTTATAACTCTGAGTCCTGATAAGATGAAGAATCAGCTGGATAATCTTTGATGATTGATGATGGATAATTGATAATTGATAATTGGAAATTGATAATTAGGAATTAATACGTAGGAAGATGGGCATTTTTTGCCTGCGATTATGAATAAAGTAAAACAGAATTTTTTAAAAAACTAAACAACAAATATTATGAGAAAGATACTATTTATTTTAATGTTGGCGCTGATGACGGCTTCGGTGGTAAAATCGCAATCGCAATATGAAAAGGGGATGCAGAAGGCATTTGCATTGTGGGAAGAAGGAAAAAGTAATGAGGCAGTAGCTATGTTTGAACGGATTGGTCAGGCCGAGAAAGACAATTGGGTGCCTTTATATCATGCGACCAATGTCTTGATTGCAACTTCCTTTCAGGTTGAAGATTTGGCGATGAAGAATTCGATGCTGGAGAAGGCTAAAGTAGTAATTGCTGAGGCTCATAAGAGATCTGAGAATAATTCGGAGATTACAACACTTGAAGGTTTGTTGTATACGAGTTATGTGGCAATGGACCCTGGGACTTTTGGTATGAAATATTCTCCGATGATCATGCAATTGCATGGCAAGGCTGTTGCACTCGATCCAAATAATCCGAGAGCTTTGGCGAATAAAATAGAATATGAAATGGGATCTGCCAGATTTTTTGGAAATGACTTGAAACCTTTTTGTGCTCAAATGAAAGAAATAATACCTAAATTCGAAAATCAGAAGCTAGATGATCCTTTCGCTCCAAGTCATGGAATAGAAAGAGCAAAACAAGTAGCAGAAAGTTGTGATGATTAATATTTATAGACATTTAAAACCTACTTTAATAATAATCAGCATAATTTATGTTGTCTCTATTTCTCTTCAATTAATTATTTGGCCAAATTTCTCTTGGAAAAATATCAGTACTTCCTTTTTCTACAATATTTATTATGGGGTGCCGCTATGTCTGGTCAATGGATTTTTCTTTGATTATCTGAGCGACTTAGTACCATGGGACGCTCATCCCAGACGAAGGGCTATGCTTGGGGTTGTTGGTTCGATTGTTATTACGATGGTCACTCTTATTGGACTTAATATTATGCTTTGGGTCTATATTTGGGGTAATGATTTTTCTATCCTATGGAATAGAGAAAATAGGAGTTTTTACATTATTGGTTTGGTGATCACAATAATCGTTTCTACGACCATCCATGCTATTGGGTTTTTTCAAGAGGTCCAGAAAGAAAAAATGATTAGTCAGAAGTTGCGACAAGAAAAACTGGCTACAGAGCTTGGTGCACTTCGTTCTCAAGTAGACCCTCATTTTTTATTCAATAGCTTCAATGTTTTGTCGGGGCTTATAGACGAGGATACGGAAAAGGCTCAGGATTTTTTGGCAGGATTGTCTAAAATCTATCGGTATGTTTTGGAACAAAGGAATGATGATGTGAGTACGGTAAGTGACGAACTTTCATTTGCCAAAAAATATCTTGACCTGCAACAAATGAGGTTTGAAAATAGCATTGTGGTAGAGTCACAAATCAGTGACGATGTGTTGATAAAAAAGATACCATCACTTAGCCTTCAATTGTTATTGGAAAATGCGATAAAGCACAATGGTTTTAGTGACGAAAACCCATTAAATATTAATATCAAGGATGAAGGTGATGTTTTGATTGTAACCAATTCCATTCAAAAAAGAAGGAATATTTCCGACTCCGCCGGGATGGGATTGCAAAACATTAATGATAGATATTCCTTGCTGACAAATAAGCAAATTACCGTTGATGAAGATGGTGAATTATTTACTGTAAAACTTCCTTTGATTTGATACGTGCTGTGGTCATTGAAGATGAAGGCGTAGCTGCTCGCCGACTGATGAAAATGCTTGAACACGAAGGCGTTCAAATCTCGCATTCGTTGAAGTCAAATAAAGAGTTGAAAGCATTTTTGCAAGAAGAAGAACTGCCAGATTTATTCTTCATGGATATTCATTTGAATGATGGAATTGTTTTTGAGACTCTCCAACATATTGAAGTTAAGGTGCCTATTATATTTACTACAGCCTATGATGAATTTGCGATAAAAGCATTTAAGCAAAAGAGTGTTGACTACCTCTTAAAACCTATTGATAAGGATGAATTGAAAAACGCCATCTCCAAGTTTAAATCTATGTTTCAGTCATCCAAATTTATTGATATTCAAGCTATTTCAGAGATAATAAATTCATCAAAAACAAAATATAGGGAACGGATAAAAGTGAAAATTGGCGATCGATTTCGAAGCATTAGGATAAGCGATGTTTCGATGATTTATAGCGAGTCAAAGATTACCTTTGTCTGCACCGAAGACGGTCGGTCGTATCCCTTGGACCAATCTTTAGAATCATTGGATGCTGAATTGGACCCATCTCAATTTCACAGATTGAACCGAAGCCAAATTGTAAATATTGATTTTGTTTCGGATATAATTGCCTATAGCAATAGTCGATTGAAGGTTGTCATTATTGGGGCGGAAAAAGTCCAAATTATAGTTTCTAGAGAGCGTGTTAAGGCGTTTAAGGATTGGTTGGGGTGAATTTATTTTTTGAACCTCCTGCAATATTCAAGAAATAATCTAGTTATAAGAATAGTCGATTTTATATACCAATTTTAATGAAATGATATTTCGTAATTATTTGACTACGAGCGTATTACTCGTGGCAACATTTGCGTTCATGCACTTTTATGAAGCGTCTATTCGTGCGGAATTAGATGCACATAACTTTGTAATGAGAGAAATTGTGGAAGAACAAAAAAATGCTTTGAATAGTAAATTTGGACATGTTATGTCTGAAAGGAGATCCTTGAAAGAGGAATACCATGATCTAAAAGACTTGCAGGAAGAATTCAGAGATGTTAAAAACCATTATGTCTTGCTGAATAGCAATAGAGTTGAGAGCATTGAAAGCGTATTAATGAAATATGATGTCGATAAAAGTAAAAATCAATATGGTTGGTATTTATCCTATTACGCTCAAAGTAGAATTTTTAATAAGATTAACGAGCAATTGGATAGCGCGTTAGAATTAAATTTGGTTGGGAATAAGTTATCTGAAGGAAATGATAGGCATGTGATTATTAAAGAAAGAGAAACATATTACAATGTAAATGAGACATATGAGCTAGAATTTCAAGATGTAAGATTATTCAATAATTATTTGGAAGAAGGTGAAATATCTGTTGATTTCAATGGAAATATTCATAAGATCAAAAAATTCCCATATCTGATAAATAAATTACCAGATTCCCTTGCACTTATTTATAAAGGAAAAGATGTTGTGACCGGGGAAGTGGACATCGTGAGAGAAGTTCATAGCTTAAAACCTTAAATAAGTAAATGATACCGAAGGAAAATATAATTGAATTGACGGATCTTTTTAATCGATTTCATTGGCTAATTTACCTTCTCTTTTTAACCTTCTTTGGTAGTTCTGCGGTAGAGATTTATCAAATGCAGAATGAAATAGCTATAATTGAAAATGTAGTTGACAGGCATGTTGCCGAAAAAAAGGCTGAATCTATCAATTTTTTCAAGGATTATTCCTTCATAGCGTATAAATCAAGTTCACTTGAACTACTCCACAAAGGAATCTATCCCACATTGGTGCAACTACGATGGGGAAGTTTCGAAGCATCTCAGGATTGGAGGACAACAATTGATCTTTTGAGTGAGGTATCCAATACAGTATTTGATCTTTTGCATGAAACCTATGGTTCGTCCATTTCTTATGTCGATTTGGATCCAAAATTACTGACAATTGGAGAAAAATATTCTTCTCTTCGGTCTTTTATCTCTCTGGAAATGATGCATCAAATAGTCAATACTATTTCATTCGATTTGTTTCATGAATCATGCTTCTTCTTTAGAAAATACTTTGATCCTTTCATTCAAAGATTTGGTGACACTTATTACGTTTATCCTGGAAAATTGAGTAGACATGAAAAATGGAGGTCTGAAATAACAGTTAATGGGCGGGTTCTTAATGAGGATAAATATTGGTTTCATCCCAGAAGTAGAGGTATGCACTATTTTGATATTGAATACAAGTTTTGGGGGAATTATGGTTTGCAAACACTAAATTTCAGAAAAGGTCTTATGGTGAAGTGACAGTAAACGATTAAAAACCACACAAATTAGAATATGTAGAATTCCTAATTTTCTTTCGAATAATCCATTTGTTCTTTCATAATGACCAGATATTCATTCATGGAATATTGATCCTGATATGAACCTAGATTTGCATAAAACTTGAAGTTATGCAAAGGTTTATTTATTCATTTCTTTTTTTGTGTGCGTCTATCAGTTTGTCTTCACAATCAGTAGGCATTGGTCATACTGATGAGTCGACAATTCACGAATCGGCAATTTTGGATGTCCATTCTACTTCTAGAGGAATGCTATTGCCGCGCATGACTAAAAACCAAAGGGATAATATTGTTGACCCTGCCGAAGGGCTGACAATTTATCAAATTGATGAAGGTGGAGGATACTATGTATATAAAAAATCAAACTGGTCAAGCCTTGGCCCAGTAGATTTGGAATCGCAATTTAGTTTTGGGAGTGAAGATGGATCGTCTAGCAGCCATAACATCTTTGATGGTTCTATAGATTCAGATGAAGGAGTACTTTATGATATTGGAGGCCCAAATGGAAATTATCCCAATTCTACCATAGATGAACTAACGGTAAGTGCTGAAAACTGGATTGAGGCCATAGGTGGAATCATCTATGTAGAATACTTGGATTTGAATGACAATGGAGATTCATTAATAATAGATGGAAGACCCTTTGTGAGTAATAGCCAAACAGATACTTTTTATACAAAAGGGTCAAATTTTTGGGTGAAATTTGTATCTGATTCAAATGGCAATGCAGAGGGTTTTAAAGTGAGTTGGAAGTTTATTTTTGATGAGACCTCTGATGTAGAACCTTCAAACGACTTTATTAGACCATGGACATATGATATTAATTCGAGAAGTGTCAGTGGTGGAGTTAATCTAACCAATGGATTTGTCGAAGATAGTTTGGGTCTATATAGTGTTCAGTACGGGTATAATAATAAATCAATAGGAATGTATTCCGTAGCTCTTGGAAGAGTGAACTCATCAAGAGGACAAGCATCAGCAAGTCTTGGACAATTTAATCAGACCTTTGGTAATTTTTCTTTCAGCATGGGAAGCGGAAATTATTCCTATGGAAATTATACCTCAGTATTTGGTGGAAATAACACGATTGCTGGAAATTATAACATAGTCGGTGGATCATCCAGTCACTCTCCAGGCGATTACAATCTTCAGAATGGGTTTTTCAACTATGGAATTGGAGATTATAATCTTATAAATGGTAAGAATAATTTTGTTTATGGAAGCAATAATTTGGTGGTCGGAACAACAAACTATGTGAATACTTCCAATGCATTAATTGGTGGTACGTACTGTGATTCTCTTGTTTCAATAGCTGAAGGACTCGGGGAAAAAGCACCATTATTACTAATTGGTATTGGTGACTCTTGGGAAACTCGACAAAATGGGTTGTGGTTTACAAAAAGTGGCAAATTATACCTTGGTGCAGATGAAAATGATGAAATCTTCTTGCATAACTCCAATATATATGAACGATTTAATACTGATCTGAATTTTGGCTCTGGTAGTGATCATGGATACATAGCTTCACAAGAATTCTCTGGGGATGGAGGTGGTATCTATTTTGACGGCAATTCAATTACATTATGGAATCCAGGAGATGCGCAGGCAGGAACTGGACTAAGCAATACTTACTTACTCATTGTGGATGAGGATAATTTGGATAGTTCAGATACCAATCCATACAATAACAATGCAATTAAGGCATATGTGAATGGCAGTGGATTATGGCAACAATCTGATGAAGATAGGAAGGAGAACGTAGTACCTACCAGTTATGGATTGGAAGAAATTTTAAATCTCTCTGGCTATGAATATTCATTCATTAAAAATGCTGAAGAGATTGAAAAAGGTGATAAACCAGTACCGACTATTGGCTTACTTGCACAAGAGGTAAAAGAGCATCTGCCTCTTACTGTTGAAGAATCTGAACATGGAGATCACTTTGTGAATTATAGCCTACTCGTTCCAGTTCTTATTGAATCCATAAAAGACTTAAAGGCTGAAATCGAGGAATTAAAATCAATAATTAATAAATAACAAAATCAAAAATTTTATAAACATGAATTTCAAAAGTATGAGCACTTATATCCTAGTTTTTTTTCTAGCTTCTTTTTATTCTTGTGGTGATTCAGCGAATGAACCAGAAGATAACAATGAGGAGATTTCCCAAGAAGAATTTGATCAATTAAACAAACCTTGTGTTGACGAATCAATCTCGATAGCATTGCCCGCGGCTCTAGCTAATATGGACAATTACATCCAATATGAACAGACTCTCTTGATTAATACCGTCTTGCAATTGAGCAATTCACTTAGAGAATCGTTGAGTGCAGGATTGTATCCGCCAGCTACTGCTATAGCTGCTACAGTTGATGGAATTACAATTAATGCCGATGACAAAGGGTATGAGTGGACTATTGGTGATGAAAAGTATGTATACCTGATAAGAGACAATGGATATCAGATCTATTATTATGCCAATGGAAGCTTATCTGGTAGAGAGGTAGTGAATGTGGATCAAGATGAAAACTGCGAAATGTTTGATTATATCCAATATGCATATAAGGATGAAGGCGATCAAAAAATAGGGGATATTGTATTTGCCTATGATTACCAAAAAGCTGGAACAGCCAAGATAGTTGAGTTTGGTACTGACCAATATCAGGATGACAGCGAGACATACAGAGTAAGATCATTCGAAGACCTTTCTGGTGAAATCATAATCAAAACAGGCGGTAAAGTATCTCAAAATATATTTTGGAATGCTGATGGAAGCGGTAGTTTTCAGATTCTTGAAGATAGTCAGGTCATTGATGAAGGAACATGGAGTTTTTAATATTTTTACTACCTAATTAAAACTAATAATTCATATGCATGCACAAAACTCAAGGTGGCTAATGATTGCCTTGATTTTGTGTCTGTGTTTGCCATTATTTTGCCAATACAATCTTACCACTCTTCAACAAGTTGATGACAAATACAATGACTTGGGAAAAAGTTTTCAAGTTGTAATCAATCCCATGGTTGAGGATTCTCTTGGATTTATTTGGATTGGATCGAAAAAGGGGCTTTGTAGATATAGTGGATCCACAATAAAATGCTTTTCGCATATTGAGAACGATCCTCTTTCTATACGAAGCAATAACATTGAAAATTTGTTTTTGGATAGTGACCATAATATTTGGGTAGCCTTGCTGGGAAAGGGTATCGATGTATTTAATATTCGTGGTGAAAAGATCAAAGAATTCAAATATGAAAATGGCCTTCAGAATGGCCTTAAAGGAGATAGAGTATGGGGAATATTTGAAGATGGAGATGGATATATTTGGCTATCCTATTTTTCTGGAGGAATTTCGCGATACGATAGAAAGGAGAACAAATTTGAACATTTTTCTATTGATGATGAGAAATTTTTAGAGACTGAGCGACCAAAGACAGTAGTGAAGATTATTCCACATAGCTCTGAGTTGAATACTTATTGGTTGTCTACAACTCGTGGTCTGGTCAAATTCAATACGCGTACTCAGGAATACGAACACTTTATGTTCACCTCAAAAATTCCAAGAGGATTGAGCGAGTCTACTTTCAATGATGATGTATTGCATTCTGTTTGGAATAGAGACATGATCTTGGATAGCGATGGTATATTATGGCTGAGTAACTTTGGAGGGGTAGTGAGATTTGATCCGAGTGATTATTCATACGAGGTGATATATTATAAGGATGGAGAATTTGCAAGAAATGGAGTAGGATTATTCGAAATGAATGATTCCACAATATTGATATCAGTGAATAGCGGTTTGATATACCTTGACAAGAGGACACTATCTATCAAAACACTTTCTAAAGAAAAAGGATTTGGCCCATCATATGATTTGAATACCAGAATTTATAAGTCAAATAATGGATGCCTTTATTTTATTTCTGCTGCCTCAAAAGGAACGGGCATTCACAAGGTTTGTGATCGATTTCGGTTCGTGAAAAACTATGATTTTGATACCTTTTTGGAATCAATAGTGTCAACAGAAAATTATGTCCACTACTATCAAAAAGATGGCAACATTGCATCAAAGAATTTAACTACTGGAGAAGAAAAAACTACAAACTTAGGCAGTGAAAAAGTGCGAACTTTTAAATATTTATATGATTTAGAAGGCGATACCATATTAATAGCCACTATCAATGAGGTGTACAAATATCATCCTTCTGGGTACTTAAAGATGATCTCTTCTCTCAATATTGATAATACATATAGAATAGAATCCTTGCTTTTAGACAGCGAAAAGGATATTTGGAGTGGAAGGCAAAGAGATGGAATTTTTGTATATGATGTATCCGAAGAAAAGGTAATTCACTACAATCATAGAAGTTCTCCAAGCATTGTTTATCAGGATTATATCCGTACGATGACGGAGGATAGTGAGGGAGATATATGGATATGTACTGAGCAAGGGTGGTCTATTTTTAATAAAAAAAGTAATACTACTCGAAATTATTTTTCAAATGAGATCGCTTCCAAATTTGGGATTGATATGAAGGTGATAGTCGATATTGTCGAGGCACCAAATGGATATTTTTATATTGCCGACAATACCTATGGCATACATGTTTGGGATAAGGAAAAGGAGTTGATAGTAAAATCATTGAATCGGGCAAATGGCCTCAAAGCCGAAACCATCTATGACTTAAACTTAGATGAGAATTTGATTTGGATTTCTGAAGAAGGTGCCCTGTCCGTTATTGATACTGAGACAGACTCCGTCAGAAGTTTTGGTAGGGAATTTGGCATATTGAAAACACCATACTTCAGTACGTCCGACCATTTGGGCTTTGTATATGCGACTCACGAAAGTGGATATTACAAAATTGATAAAGAAGGGCTATTATCGCTGCGGAGTGAGATTCCACAACCCATATTTACAGGGTTTAAGGTGTACGAATCATGGGCTGATAGTTTGGTTTATTCTGAGCAGAAAATAGACTTGAACTCCAACGAGAATTTTTTCACCTTTCAATATGGGTCTTTAAATTATAACAATCCCTGGGAAGAAAAATACCAATACCAGCTTGAAGGCGTGGACAAAGATTGGATCGATGCCAAGGGACAAAGATATAAAGGATATACTGATATAAGACCAGGGAATTACAAGTTCAAGGTTAGGGTGCGAACAAATGGATCTTGGTCAAATCCAATCGCCAAAGTATTAAAAATTAATCCAGCATGGTATGAAACATGGTGGTTCATCTTTTTGCTAGGAGCATCGATTATTGGAATAGGTATCGTCATTTTAAGAAATTATATCAAGAATAAAAGAAAGGAAATAGAATACGAAAAGCGTTTTGCCCAACTGGAAACAATGATTCTCAAATCACAAATGAACCCACACTTTATTTTTAATAGCCTGAACTCTATTCGCTATTTGTTTATGGTTGACAAAAAAGAGAAAGGGCTTAAATATATAACCAAGTTTGCCAAATTGTTGCGAACAACATTGCATCATGGTGAGAAAGCGCTAATCAATCTGGTGGATGAAATTGAGCTGACAGAACTATTCATAGAATTGGAACAATTAAGATTTGATGATGAATTTACTTTTTCAAGTAATTATAGTGAGAATGATGATTGGAAAATTGTGAAAATTCCCCCTTTTGTGATTCAGCCCATAGTAGAAAATGCATTTTGGCATGGACTTAGTCAATCTGATAAACTCGAGAAAAATATAGACATTGCAATAAAGAAGGAAAAAGATTCATGGTGGATATCAATTGAAGATAATGGTATTGGGATGACTAAATCGAAACCAACAGTAGATGTCGAGGTGAATAAGAAGAAATCATATGGTCTTAATATTATTCGCGAAAGGTTTGAATTAATAAATAAGACTGAGAAAATGAACTATCAACTCTTCCTAGAAAATAGAGATGATAATAAATCGGGAACGAAAGTATCCATTAAAATATCGCCAAAATAAGCTATGAAATATACATGTATCATAATAGATGATGAAGCACATAGTCGAGAGACAACCAAGATGATGTTACATTCTGTAAGTGCTGATGTAGAGATTTTGGGAATGGCCAAAAATGCATTTGAAGGGAGCGAAATGATTCTTGAAATGAAGCCAGATTTTATCATTTTGGATATTCAAATGCCAGGAAAGTCAGGCATCGAGATGCTAGAAATGATACCTTCTTTTCAAGGTGAGATCATCTTCGTGACGGCATTTAATGATTATGCCATAGAAGCATTCAAAAAAGGTGCTTTGCATTATATATTGAAACCTGTAGATCCAGACGAACTGGATGATGCCCTGCAAAGAATCAAGATTTCTATAGAAAAGAAAAAGCCCATCGGTAAGTACCTTTCCTTGAGCACAAGTGATGGGTGGGCTGTAGTAAGAATCAGTGAAATAGTGCATTGTGAATCCTATAAAAATTATACCACAATTTATCTACCGGATACAAAACACACGATTAGCAAAACATTGAAAGAGGTGGAAGAAAAACTTCCCAGCGAAAACTTCTACCGAGTTCATAATTCACATCTAATTAATATTGATTACGTGCAGAAGGTTTTAAAATCAGATGGGGGAAACGTCCTTTTGTCCAATTCCGCTTTGATCCCTATTTCAAAAGGTAAAAAGAAAGAATTTTTTGATTGGTTTCAGGAAAGAGTGAGCGGGATCTAAATGGCCTCCAGCTCAAAAATATCAAGCTGAAGGCATTATTGAATTTAGATATTCAAAGGTAGCTTATCGTGATAGATGGTTACTTTCGAACCTCTAATCCAAGTCGTATTCTCATCGTCATAATACGGATAAGCACAGCTTGGAGGAGCTGTATATCGCCCGGCTATATCCGCTTTTAGATCAAGAAGAATTTTCTTTTTTTCTAGTGCTTCCATTTCATTAAAATAAATGACAAGTTTGTTGTCGAAAATTTCAAAGAAGTCAAATTGCCCTTTTTCATGGAGTTCTTTGAGCTGCTTCATCTGAAGACTCATCCCTGCTGGTATTCCAATCATTATAGTGGGATTGGCAGATTGTCTATTTTTTAGGTTTGTCAAATTGATTTCGAGACCTACCTGATCCGCTACAGCACAATTGGATTTAAGAATTCTGGTTTCGAGCCCCAGTTCTGGATCTTCCGATGATTGCGGAATCGTACTCATGTATTGGACATTCATTTCAAAGCTCTTTTCACTTGGCCCGCTGTAGTTAACCATCATCATTTTTGTATTCAAATTGATATTTTCTGTGATATCTATGATTTCATCACTTTCAGGCAACAATTCATTGTCCAGAAAGGCAGTAATCATGCCTTCCTCACTATCAGCTTGTGGAGGACTCCAATCTGCATAAGCTATTATGGCTTGAATAGCGAGGCATGTGGCTTGTGTAGATCCAAATCGACCTCCATTTCTTGAAGCGATTAGGTGATCGATTATCTGTGAGACTTTTGCCCTGTTTTTTTGAGGCCCTTTCATTATAGCAAGAGCACAGAAAGACAATGTCTCTATGTTTTTATCTCTAATTCCAGATCGCGTGATGGTATTCGCGCAAGTAATGTCTTTCAATGGGGTCTGAGTGATTTGACCTAGCACAATGTCGAGGAGTTCTTGATAGTCTTCTTCCAGTCCTTGATTATGCGCTGTAAGGGCCATCATTGCTATTAAATATAGATTTCCAGACTTTAGAGCATAGTTTTTTGCTAATTTATATTCTTCGGTAATATCTACTGGTTTTATAGATTGGCTTGTGAGCGCATAAAGCACGTATGCTGTTTGTACTTCATACAACACGCTGCCAAATCCATCCAGCCCTATTCGATTCGTAAATCCTCCTTTGCCGTCTTTACTCTCCATCAGAAAGTCAATGGTGCGGTCGAGCATTTGTTGATCTACATTTTTATAAATCTTGGCCATATCGGTAAATTCCAACAGTCCATAAGCAGTCAGTGCAACATTGGCAGGAGTATTTCCAAACCATTCAAATCCATCTTCAGTTGTTTCATATCCTGCTAATTTTTTGTAACCCTGATCTATGTAATCCATTGCCTTATCCAAGGAAGCTTTATTGACAATTTTATCTCGACTTAGATATTGATAAACCATAACATTGGGATAAGTGGATGAAGACACTTGTTCGAAGCACCCAGATGGCCGACGAAGCAAACATTGAATCCCTTGAAGTGCAGTGCTTACGGGATCATAAGTATTAAAATCAGCTTGCAGGGTGCTCATTATTGGGTTGGATAGATTGATGTCAAAAGTATCGGAGTCCACTCCAGAAAATGACAATTGCTGCGGAAAGTATGGATTGAGAATGGCTATCTTTTTGGCTAGAATATCTGATTCTCGCTGACCGTTAACAGAAATAATTAGGTTTGAATTTTCTGTTTCACTTATTGGTGTCACTTTTACTTGAAAAGCATGACTTTCTCCTTTTTGGATAAATACACCTTTATATTGTTTTTCCATCTCAATTTTTAAATTTGGAGCATTTACTTGGAGTGTTACATTTTGATTTCTTTCACCATCATTATTGACCACTACAGATAGTTGGGCTGTATCACCCATGACAAAGTAGGTAGGTAGCTTGCAGCTAATATTTAGTGGCTTTACTGCGACTACTTTTTTCGTGCCTCTGCCCAATTGTCCATTAGCAGTGATCCCTTCTGCAACAATAGAGAATGAAGTGACTTCGTCAGAGGTGAAAAAGTCAATAGTTGCCTCACCTTCTTCATTGGTCTGGACACTTGGATTCCAATAAATAGTTTGACGAAAATCGGATCGAACTTTTACATCTTCCTTAAGGTATTGCGGCACATAGAATTGACGTTTATTTGATTTATATTGACTAACTCTCACATAATTTTGAGCAATTGCTTGATTGCCATCTGGAGAATGTGATCTATTGTAAATCCTGCTGAAAATGCTTGAATTGTCGTCGAAACCAACGGCTTGAGGTATCAATCCAGAAACTCGAACGCCATCTACATAATATACTGTGGCATTGGAGCGGCTTCCTCTTATATTTAAGCCATTATCCGCAACGGTAATTCCAGCAGTCGTTGCAGCTATCGCATTTATTGATTTTACGGGAAGGCTTCTTATGGCTTCGGCAGTGACAGTGCTTCCTGACGTCGTATTATCAATTTCAAGTAAGGGCACTTTATATTCTACAATTTGAACAGCGTCCATTAATACTCCTTCTTCAAGTGACATTACAAATTCTTCAACATTTTCTTCATCTCTTTCTGCTTCAATCACCACCTCTTTTTTCTTTTTAAAAGTAGCCTTTTCTAATAATTCGGAATCCGAACTCCAATTTTCTTTGAGGTCAGAATATAATGCTCTATCCATTTTTTTGAATTCCTCCGGATCTACTGATTTGATATAAGTTTTGTTATGGCTGCTATTCGAAAAGATCCTAAATGTCTTGTATAGATAATGAGGCAATATGAAATATCCATCTTCATTGGTTTCCAAGACTCTGACCTTGTCCTCGTGGTCTTCATATATCATGACTTGAGTTTTGATTCCCTCGTTTCCTTTTCTAGTACATACTTGGCCGATATATGTATTTTGATCATCGAAATAGCAATGCATTTGTTCTTCAGTCACATCACTCAAATAGGACCTCCATCCATGTGTAAGCATCACCAAATCTAGATGTTCTTTGGTCTCCGCCGTAATACTATCGAAATAGTAATTAGGTTCATGGATATCACCCTGTAGTTCTGATGTTAGCAATAAGTGAGAAGTCAGGTGAGCTTGTTTGTCATCGGCATAGGAAAGCATTTTGTCCTCTACAACGGCAATTCCAAGATCTGCAGAAAGGGGCTGTCCTTTGAAGTCTGTAGTTTTTATTTTGGCTGTTACTCTTTCTCTCAATCCATAGATACTTTTGTTTAGACTCATAGACACTTGAATCCCACGTTCGGGATGTAGAAATATTAATCTTTCACTGAGAATTTCATTTTCAGCCTTCAAGGATATTTTGTGAATGCCTTGTGGAAGGTTGGCAATCGGGATAGAGACTTTACTATGATTATCGGCCAATGACTTTGTCCAAATATCTTCGCATAAATTTGAAACTACAAGAGTTGAATTTTTCTTCTTTTTACCCATTATTCCAATGGTTATGTACTTTTCATTATGTGTGTCAAGGGATATTTTCAATTTGTTGCTTACTTGATTGTTAATTGGAATAAGCTCATTAGATTCGTAGGGGCTACAAATTTTTGCATAGTATTTTTTACCGATTTGTGGTGTAATACTCAACTTGCCCATTCCATCATGGACGGTTTTAAATTCGGTTACTTTTTGTCCCATTTCATCCAGTATTTCGCCAGAAACATCGGCAGGTTCGCCTGTCTCCGATAATCCTTTGAAGGCAATTACATTTTCATAATTCTCTAATAAAAAACCTCCCTCTGGTAAAAATTGGAGATCGATATTTTCTAGAATGACAGGCACTCTTTTACTTATCGATTCGGTTTGATTTCTATAATTGATCTTGGCATTGATACTGATGTTCGAGGTATTGATTGTTTTAGGCAGGTGAAAAGAGACAACACTTTCTCCTTTGCTATTCGTCACCTCAAATAACTTCTGGATTTCTACACCATCTTCAAATAAGGAGAAGGATGTATTTACATTTGATATTGGTCTGTCTTTGAGATCTTTGACGTTGAAGTCGATAGTTACAGTCTCTCCCATGCCATAAGCTTCTTTGTCAAGATCTATTTTCATGAGTAATCTAGGTGGATCATATTTCTGCACCATGACATCCTTGCTATATTCATAGGCGCTTGCCAAAGAATTCATCCAATTGGTCTTGATTTTGAGTTGGTATATCCCACCTACAGCGTTTTTATCAAGTTTGTGATATTCTGTAATCATACCATCTTCAAGAAGAATATCTTTGTCGAGAAGCTTGCTTCCATCTGGTTTTAATATTTCCAACTTAACTTTATTGCTCAGTACTGTCGGCATATTGGCACCATTCACTATCCATGCTTTGATCCATATTTCATCACCTGGCATGTACATAGGCTTGTCCGTCTGAATATAGCCTTTTTCGATTTTGTCCAATTTTTCCAGCTGTCCAATTGTTGGTACAACTATGACAAATGCTATTAGGGTAGCGAGTAAATATGTGAATAAATTTTTCATGATATTAGAAGTTATAAGTTAGAGAAGTGCCAATCTCAGTTGCGATTGGTTGATTAAAATATTGCAGGCCATATGACATACTATCTTCGAAAAGATGAGAAGTGGTGAAGCCCTTAAAAGAAGCCAATGTCAATACATTTCTGGCGTACATTGTAAGTTTGTAATTGCTTTGATCGTATCTATGTTTCCAATAAGATATCTCAATAGATTTCAGGCTGATATGGCTGGCATCCTTTATGTATTCGGAAGCGATTCCGTCTTCACCATACCTCGTCCATTGATTACCCTCCAAACTTTGTTGAGGATCAGCTAAGGATACCTTGGTATTATTTTGAGTGCCATCAGAATAGACACCATCGAAGATATAATCGTCTGTTGTTCGTTGCTCAGCTGTATATTGTGATACACCATAATAGTCCAGGGTCTGTTGGGTGCCATTCCATACCTTTCCACCGATCTGACCATCAATTAAAATCTTAAAGGAAAAGTGATTTATATATAGTTTGAGATCATAGTTGAAATTGAGCAATGGGGTAGGGTCTGCAATGACTTTCAAATCTCGCGTTTTTGATGGAAAACCATTTTGGTCAATTATGACTTCTCCTTTTGCATTCCTTTCATAGTCAGAACCCACGATGACACCTACAGGTTGGTCTACGATTAAGTTTTTGGATATGTCTTCAAATCCGGCAATAGGGATTCTATCAGAGGTAGTGTGTAGTTTGTTGACTTTGGTTGTAAAATGATTGAGCTCAAAGGTGTTGTCGAATGCAATTCTTTGACTCCACAAGTATTTTGAACCATCCCAATTGTAACTCCAAGTGATTTGTTGTGTGGTGAAGTCTACTGCATTCTTCAAAACAAAGTCTCCATTTTCCATTATCGGAAAGATGACATTCTTTTGTGGCACAAATTTGTATTCCAGGGTTGATCGCAATCTGGAATGAGAATATTGTTTAGCGACAGTAAGTCCAATTTTATATTCATCTTTGATTTCATTTTTCAAGTTGTCTGGAAGCCATAATGGTACATTTAAGTATTGTGATTGAAGTTCGTGATGACTAAAGAGAAAAGAGGAATAGTTGTATCTATCCAAGAGAAGGTCTTGCTCTTTTGTAATTCGATTTACTCCAATGTATGGTCTCAATTTGTCTATTTTCTTACTATTGAAATCATGGCTGAGATATACAGCAGGGTTGACGAGGTTTATCGGTTGATTGTTCGACAATATTGAGCTATTCGATACCGCAAATTTGAAGTTTTGTGTTTGATAGACTACCCTTGGAGTTGTGGTATTTCTTCGCAGTTGATCCAAAAGGTCGTATGTTAATTCATTGTTTGCTTCACCTAAGAATTCCGTCTGAGCAATAGTAGCAAGATTGTCCAATTCCAAAGTGATATGTGGTGATCGAAACCTCTTTCTCTTAAGTTTTGTGACTAAGATTGCAGATGGGATTTTAGCATTGAAAGTTCTGGAATATACATCATTACTTCCCAACGTGGATTTATGCATGTGTTCTGCTACACTTGTCTTTTTATAATCTAAATTAAGTAAGTTGATTATTTCTGACTTTGCATTTTTTGAGGTCCATTTATGATTGATGGCAAGGTTGATGCCATGCGATTGTACAGGATTGTTGTTGTTATCCAGGTACCATTTCGGGTGGTTAAATTTTGGACTGAAACCTGCATTGTTATCAGCAGCTTTACTTCTAGAATCGAAACTGGGACTTTGGACCATCATTGCCTGTAATGCTTTTTGATAGTAACCATTGTAATTGTGATTGTCCATGGATGTGCGATGGATTTTCAAATCTATATTCCAAAGATTGGATTTTTTGTGTTCTTTAAATTTTATGTAGCCCAAACGAAGATTGGTATTATTGAATCCATATTTATTGAAGATGTCCTTGTGGGTATTGTGATTAGCAAGGGCATATATTTTATGATGGTTTCGTTCTGCTTCCAATCTTACATTTGTGCCAATGACAATTGATGGCTGAAGCAAATTATTGTCGTAAGCATCTATACCTAATTCTGATATTTTAGGCCCAAAAGAATGTGATTCTCCAGTAGTTTGATCTCGATATTCGAGTATACCATTTAATGGTCTTCCTTGGCTGAAAGTATTTTGTAATTCATGTAGATGCCAGGGTGCTACGGCTCTCATCCCAATATTCTGAGTGATGGCCAAGTCATATTCTATATCTGGTTTAGGGTGTTCGAGTTCTATCTTCCCATTTTTCACAGAGAATCCAATTATTGGTTTGTTTAGTAAATATTTATTGGGTAGATCGACTGTGTTTTTTACGCCTTTGATTTTTTGCTTGGAAGTTCTTGAAGCTTTGAGTTTTCTATCCTTCATTTTTTTCTTGAAGGCTTTTGATTTTATTCTTTCAATTTTCAACTTTGGAGCACTCCCTTCACCGCTCAGCATGACTTCTGTGACGATGATTGATTTCGGTGTATATCCGATATACGAAAACTCTAGTCTATCTCCAACCTGGCATAGAATGGTATATTTTCCGTCAAGATCGGTTTCTACACCGCTGATGAGAATGTCGTCTCTATACACCGCAACCGTAGCAAATAATAGAGGTTCACCATTGTCTTCGAGAATTCCGTGAAGCTCTCTTTCTTGTGCTGATAAATTTTGAGAAATACCATAGAAGATAAGTAATAGTAGAAGTTTTTTCATCGTAAAAGTGTTATCTGGATTAGTAGATACACATAGGATGACAGAATTATTGAAAATGCATAAAGAGAATTTAAATGAGTTTAAATTATTGTGTTTTACAGCAATAACTCATGAAGCAAAATCATCATTAAAGATGGTAATGGATATCGATTGATATTTGGGAAACCTTTGCATGTAATGGATTTTTTATTAAGACTTAGGCATACTATTTGTGCCATTTATAATATGTCCAGAAGAATATATTCTGTCTATGTCGTAGAACTCTCAAAAAGGGTTTTTACTGAAAATCGACGTTTCCGAGAGGCCAATCCTCAATTCAATGGGGTGTTGGAATGTCTCTATGTGGGAATGACCAGTAAGTCCCCTGAGGTGCGACTCAAGCAACATCTGACGGGAGCTTTAAGCAAGAAAGGACATAAGATATCTTCGAATATTGTACAGAAATATGGAATGTACTTGCGTCCCAGTCTTTATAATCATTTGAACCCATTGACGCGATCCGAAGCGGTCAAGATGGAAGAGGAATTGGCGAATAAATTGAAGCGTGCGAGGTATGCCGTGTGGTGGGGCTGACTCAATATTGAATTATTTATTTAAGGTGAATATTGCGCCAATTTCATTTGTAGAATGCCTTTGTTTCGAGAGGAATTTTGACTAAGGATAATGATTTTATGCAGCTTTTAAATTTTCCCTTATTGTAATCTTATTCAATTGACTATAACAAAGATCCCAGCAAGCTAGGTGCTTACTGGGACCTTGAAGGCATGTCATGATAACCTTCTGTGAATGTTCATGTGATTTGATACGATCGTGACTCTATCAGTTTTGTTTGATACATCGGATGGAATATCCTTCTGAGCCTGAACGGTTTGAAAGTTCATCTGCTTCCCAATCGTCATATCGGAGTCTAATTGCAAAGATATTGTTCATTGTACCTCCCGTTCTGGACCAAAGCCAATTTTGCTCTTTATTATTATCAAATGGACCATTGGTAAATCTCTCTCCAGAACCGACAGCTGAGAATCCAAAACTATTGGTTCCCGCTCCTCCAAATGGAAAATTCGGTGAATGTTGCCAATATTCTCCTACAGGATATTTCATGTTCAGACCAGCTAGATTACCTCCATTGGCAATTATTAAGTCTTCTAATTCGGACATGGTGGGTACAACATATCCAACCGGGCACGCATTTTTGCCTCCATTGATTGTCGAATCTACAACTCCCCAATTGTACAAAATACCAAACTTGCTATATGTGGTGGAGTCATTATTGTACCAACAATATGCATCATAAAGGTCAGTATATTCGGTGCCATTCCAAGAAGCATTCCAGTCATCCCAATCGGCATTCGCAGTGATTTCAGGAATCGGAGTTCCATCATTATAATGTGTGGTCGATAGATTTTCTTTCAACCATACTTGGCCTCCAATAGTCACTTCGGTATATACATTGCCGTTAAAATCCTTGATGTAGTTGGCATCGCTTATGCCTGGGACTATGAGCCAGTTGCTGCTGGAAAGGTAAAGGGTGTCACCTTCTACTGATGCTGAAATTGTTTGAATTTCGTTTAAAGTATCTGCGTCCAAATCTTCATGCATATCTACGTACATTTTGTTGGCAGCATCTGAGTCATTTGTAGGATCAGAGAGATTTTCTATGGGGTTATTTGCCATGTCGAGCGACTCAGTAGCAGTGTGATTTCCAAGGTTATCTGATCCGACTTCTTTCCAAACGGTGTTGTTGAAGTACCATACAGATTTGGTGACTGTATCGTAGACCATCTGGCCATTTTCTTCTAATACAATTGCAGTATGATCACCTTTCGGGATTATGACACCATCTGGCATTACTTTCATGTGTTGTGCGCCCATTTCAGGTATAATTAAGAATGAGAGGAGGATGCTTGATAATAGGATATTTTTTCTCATGTTATAAAAGTTTATAAATGTTTTTGTTATTTAAAAGGGTGGTATAAAAGTGGTATAACCTTTAAAGGTTCTATTTATTCTAATATTAATAATGGTAAGGTTCCGTCTGGTGATATTGAACTTCCAAATGGTTGATTGCCTTGGATGAAAAGACCAATTTGAGGCCATTATGAATTCAATCGTTCAAAAAATTCCTTCTTTCGTCTTCTTGCTATAGGGATATGGCTTCCATCGTTGAGGATGACTTTGCCTCCATCTTCCTTGGAGTACCGCTTGACATAATCAAGATTGATCAGATAGGCGGAGTGAATCCTGAAAAAAATATCACTGGGTAGCAGACTTTCAATTTCTTTCAATGGCTTCGAAACCAATATGCGATCACCATCTGTCAGGTAAATGAAACAGTACGATCTATCGGCTTCGATTCTAAGGATGTCGGAGATTGAAAGTACATTGATCCCTTCTGAGGTTGGAATTGTAATTTTATAATTGGGGCCAATATGATTCTGCCTTATCAAGTAATCCAATCTATTGTAAATGGCTTCATTGAATTGAGTCCTTTTTACCCGATCTATTGAGCTTAGGATATCCTGAGGCACAAAGGGTTTTATGATGTAGTCTATGGCACCATATTTAAAGGCTTTTAGTGCATGTTTTTCATCTTCACTGGTGAAAATGATCTTGAAAGTAGGATTTTTAAAATAGTCTAACATTCCAAAAGAGGATGAATCGCCCATTTCTAGGTCCAAAAATATCAAGTCGGGCTTTTGGTTTTCGATGAGTTGAATGCCTTGTTCGACGTTTCTTGCGATGCCTGTGATTTGGATGGATGGGGCATATTCTTGAATGATTTCTAAAAGTAGAGGATTCTTATCAATATCGGCATTGTTGATTACGGTACGTATCATGAATTGAGGGTGTTTGATATAAAAATGCTTTTGAGATCGTGGAGTTCTGAAAGTGGTCATAGGTGCATTTATTGAAATTGGATAATGAAGAATAACGAGAGCATATTGAGGTAGTCCAAATGCTGGTTATTCAAAGTATAAAGTGTTAATTATTGAAGCGGATTCAAAAGAGAATTAGAGCATTGAATGTTGTGAAGTCAAGTTTTTAATAAATTCTTCTTTTCTTCTTCGGGCTACTGGTATTTTAATAGCATCAGCCATTTCTATTTCGCCATTTTTATGATATCTGACGATGCGATCAAGGTTGACAAGATAAGATTTGTGGCATTGATAGAAATTATGGTGCTGAAGCATTGCGACAAATTTGCCAAAGGCTTGAGTGCTTGTATAAATCCGGTTTTGAGTAAGGTAAATGCGGCTGTAATTTTCGAAAGCCTTGATAGAGATGATTTCTTTAATCTCTACCAATTCAAGGGTTTGAAAGGTAGGGATTAGTAGTCTTTGATGTTCGGCAGTTGCAGAAGTCATAGTATATTGTTTTTTAGTGATTAAAAAAAGTTTTTGATCTTAGTCACGTCTAACAAAAAACATATACCAAATGTAAAGTGGAAATTACCGATTAGAAAGACGAGATAATTACTATATCCTACAGAATATATTGTTAATTGGAGATTGTTCATTTCGTAAATAATTGATAAATAGAATATTAAGATTAATAATATTGATAAGAATTCCTCATGATTTAGTTTTATCTATTTGCCAATTATCGTATATTTCGACCAATGAAAAACCCTAAACTTATTGACGGTCTTCGAATGTTGGACAAGGATGAATGGATTTCTTTTAGAAAATATATTTTAATGTATTGCAAGAAATCTTCGGACAATTATCAATTGTTGGACCATCTCTTTTCGGTAAGAAATTCATTGTCGGATTTAAAAGATATCGAATCTATTAAAAAGCCATTATTCGATAGAATGACGTCCAAAAGTTTTTCGAATTTAATGTCAAGGGTGTATATCTGGTTTGAAGAGTGGTTGATTTGGCACGAGAACAAAAAAATTAGTCTTAGGCAAGATGTACAATTGGTTAGAATTCTAAACAGGAAAGGAAACTTTAACCTGGCAGATAAGGTGTACAATCGATTGGAAAAAAAGCTCTTGACCAGAAAAGAACTTGACCTTGAGACCAATAAACTTTTATATGAGTTGCATCACTACCATTATTTTAGTGACAATAGGGTGAAGTATCGGAGA
The DNA here is from genome assembly GCA_965230575.1 of Saprospiraceae bacterium. Lineage (GTDB taxonomy): Bacteria > Bacteroidota > Bacteroidia > Chitinophagales > Saprospiraceae > CAJXUU01. The sequence continues at coordinate 528,605 of OZ246013.1, read as the reverse complement.
AAAGAAGAGATTCTTGAGACCTTAGTACATTACTACAATCTTCAGATAAAGGAACAAACACTTCTCTATATTGCTGAACTCTACAACTGGGGAGGCATTCAAAATCATGATTATAGCACAGAGATTGCATTGTTGGAGCCGATAGTAGAAATGGCGGCAAATTCAAAAACAAGTGAAGTAATACAGCTTATTGTTGCTTTGGTAAGAGATATGGATCCTCAGGCCTTGCTATTGTTAAAAACCATCATTGAAAGTGGGCAACTTGTAAAAAATTCCGAATTGCATATTTTGGCTACTTTGTACATGGTCACATTTAGTTTGAGGTTGTGGAACAATAATAAAATCTCAGATCCAAAAATCGTTTTTGAAGCTTATGATTTTGGTCTTGAATCAGGAGTGTTGCTCAACACTGGTAAAATACCCTTTATCCGCTTTATGAATTTGGTGACAACATTGGGTTTTATAAAGACCTCAGAAAAAACATATGCCTTTATTGATAAATGGAAGCACATTGTTGAAGGAGAAGAAGAAGGTGTCATTGGTTCTATTGGATATGCCCTATTGAAGTTTTTCGAACAGAAATATGATGAGATTATTCCTTTACTTGTTGGCATTAGATGCGAGAGTGATCATGGCAGATTGAGGTCTACATCGTTAGAATTAATAGGCCTGTATGTGGATCGTAAAAATAACTATAGCTTTTTGTTTAATCGGATACACAATTTTAAACGAGTATTAAAAACGTATGGAAGTAAACAATCAAATCAGACTTATCGCTCTATGCTAAATTTTGCTACCATTCTAGAGTTATTGGCAAAGCGTGATTTTGCTCGAATTTATATCAATATTGACAATTATTCCCCATTATTATACAAGCGATGGTTGGAGAAGGAAGTAAAAGCAGATCAAAATTGACCTGCTTTTGCTAAAGAGTTGAAGATTATATTCCTCCAGTTTCTTCTCCTATCCATTCGAGGATTAACATGATGATAATTTCCATGATTCAAGATTTTAATGGTTAAAAAATGAATCATATCAAGTGGCCACGAGACATGACAAGTCTCTGGGGCAAATTGCGCGGTGCCCCGATTTAAGGTTCAATATGTTTGATTTGAATTCTTAAATGAAAGTGTAATTAAGTGCTTTCATTAACATGTCTGCATGGTCAAGAAAATATTACCCTATAGGTGAAAAAAATATAAAAAAAGCATCAAAACAATTTAGAGTGATGCATATAAGTGATTGATAATCAGTGAGAAATAATGAAGTAAATTATTTTTATTTTTTTTTGTAGAAAATGAAAAATGCCAAAAAGATTAGCAGAGCTGATCCGATTATCAGCCATTTATATGGTTTTGGAGAAACAAAAGTAATTGGAGAATTGTCTCCAGTCAGGGTTATTCCTGCCCAATAATATGGATGTTTTTGATAGTCAGGGCATGTAGATAGAAAATCTTGTTTGGCTTTCGATAATGACATAGATTTGGACTTGCCTTCTTCCAGGTATTTATAAAAACTGGAGATGATTTTAGATGTAGTTTGGTCATTCACTGGCCAAAGTGTGGATATGACAGACTTGGCTCCTGACTTGATGATACTCCTCGAGAAATTCAAGACTCCTTCACCTGCAGCTACTTTGCCAGAACCAGTTTCACAGGCACTTAAAACTACCATTTTTGCATTTGTTTTCCATTGGTTGAATTCATACGCAAATAATTTACTGCCTAAGGCATCCAAAGGTAAATATGAAAAAGATTGGTTTTGATTAAGGATTGCATGACCATTAAAATGAAAAAGGTCGGAATCTTTATACTTTCGTTTTATTTCATCTTTGGATATTTTATTGTAGAGATTATTTTCATTAGTCCCAATTATACCTTCTACTTCATTGTAAGAATAGGGCAGCTCAAATATATCTTCGCGGCCAGTTTCTATTAATTGATCAGGAGAATCTTCACCACTTGCATATGACGGTGTGATAAATACTGAATTTTGAATTTTAGAAATTTCAATGTCATCTCTTGATGTTGAAATGCTTCCATTTAATTCAATTGAATAATCATATTTAAACAGCGGACCATTTTTGGTTTTGATTAAATCAAATGGATATAAAAACAAAAAATCATCAGGTAGAATCAAGATAGAATTGGTATCAATTTCTATTTCATTCAAATGAGAAATGAAGGCATCATCAATTTGATTCTTATCCATTGAAGAGACATCAGCTATATCAGCGTAAAAAGATTCAAATTGAAAACTGGAATATGCATTGCCCAAATTATGAATTTCTTGGTGACCATGAGTATCAAATGTCTGCAAATACAAGTTGGAATCTCCAAAACTATAATTCAAGCAATATCTTCTATCCAGTTTTTCTTTGAATTCCAGGAAATTGGGAAGCTTAGAATAATCTCTTTTCTGGTTGAGAAATAGATAGTCTAATTTTTCTTTTCTCACTTTCACCAATTGGTTTTTGAGCTCTTTGATATTGTCTGTACCATCATTGATAGCTTGCAGCAATTCAAATTCCCTAACTAGATCATATCCTTCATTTTTAAGGTCCTGATAAAGGAGGTTGTTTTTCGATCTCTCGCTATAATAATAGAAGTCATCATGCCTCTCGAGATAGGCCGTGATGTCAACAACCTTCTTATACATCGGTTCGATGATTTTTTTGGCAAGAATTTGAGCATTTTTTGTGAAGATGTTGTTCTCATGTTCGATGATCGCTTCATCCATTTTTTGTATAGCCTTCAGAGTCTTATCTGCATATTGACTTTGACTCTTGTCATTATAATAGATACCAAAATAATAATTCGCCTTGTCGAATTGATAAGTGGCTATTTCAATTGGCATCAAAGCTTTTGTGGAATCATACTTTTTTAATAGTAATTCAATCCTGGCTATAGTTTTTTCTGCATTTTCTGTTTGATTGGCTTCAACATAGGCAGACAACAAATTATCCAATAGTTTTAGCTTGCGGTTCTCCGAAATATTCCCTTCAAAATAATCAGGAATATATTTATTTAACAGTTTGCTCGCTTTTTCTGGTTGCCCTGCCATTATATGACAATGGCTTATATTATTTAGTGCATCAATAGCATTAATTGAGTCCAAGTTGGTTTGACGTTTTTGGCGCTCTTCAAATACTTGTTGATACATCCGAATCGCTGCATTGTAGGACTTACGATTAAGATGAATTTTACCTTGTTGTTCCATTAAATTAAGCTTCTGCTTTTCGGTAGTCAAATACCTGATAGCCATAGCCATTGCCGAATCGCATTTTGCATTGTAGGCTTCCGTATTTTCAATACCATAGGCTATGGATTTTTCAAAATAAAACCTGAATTTGTCCAGATGATAAGCCTTCTCAAAAAATGGTTGATTCTCTGCATATTCTAATAATTGCAATCCTGCTTCATTGTCTCCCTTATCTCTGAAGATTTGTGCTTGATCGACCTTAGCCATGAGATATGATCCAATTGCTCGATCATCTTTCATGCTTAAATTATCAAAATCATCATACGTCATAAACCCTTCTCTTTCCTTACCAAGGTTTACAAGTGCATAACCTTTGTATCGGATAAGCCTAGTAAGTCTGTATTCTGTATAATTTGCTTTTTGGAAGGCTTCAATTCCTATCTCCGCATATTTCAAAATACTGTCGGCTTGAGAATTGAAATATGACTTGTAACGATGTGTCAGAAAATAACAAGTATTTCCAATTGCCACTACAGAATCCTTGGGAATTTGCAAGTACAAATTAGAGAGGGAATCAACCTCTTGAGACCTGGTGTCTTGTTTCGATGCAGATTTGATCCTACTATTCCAATCGATCTGTGCATGCGAATACCCTGCAGAAAATAGCAGAAAGAGTGCGAAAGTTATACTCTTCATTGGCAATTAATTACAAACTGATCTGGTATAACATTTATTGGTTGAGCCTGGGATAGGAAACGAAATACCACTTACATTTATACGGTTGAATGGCCTCGTTATTCCAGGTGGAGGATTTGCATCCAAATATACTAAGCCAGCAGACATAGCGGGTGCTGCAAAGGATGTTCCATTAATAGGATTACAAGGACAAGGATTGTCAGGAATTAGTGTTTGAACTTGATCTGCTGGTTCAGCAAAACTCGCGTTCCTTTTGTTGGTATAACCAGCGAAGATGTAGTTTGATATTATAGGTGGACTACATGGATAATTCAATTCATGATCTAATGCCATCACTTCAAATACATTTATGTTTTCAACCCCCGATACCAATTCAGTCGATGGGAATAGAGGTGGAGTGAGTGCTGGAAGATTTTCAGCTTGGAAGTTAAACGAGTATCCTGATGGAAAATGCAACAATTCTGGATCATAATTATCTAAGGGCATAGTACTGTTACCTGCAGAACACACAATCAAGACGTCGTCTGGAATTTGGTCTATAGCTCGTTGTATTTGATAATCATTAAAATAAAGTCCCCAGCTGCAATTGATAATATTAGCATTTTTCTGCCTTGCATAGGATAAACCACATGTGGTTGAAAAAATTGTTCCATTTCCGCATTTGTCTAATACACGAACAGTAAGCAATCTTTGCTGATACCATTTTATATTATCCAATTTATCCAATGTAGCTTTATATGCGAGCTTCGCTAGAGTGCCATGTCCATTGAGGTCATGAATATCTGCATTTGGGCTTCCTTCATCTATGAAATTGTAACCATATTGATCGTCGCTTATTGTGCATATGGTATCTTCGACTGACGTTTTTTTGTAAATTCCACTTTTGTCAGGAAACTTTGTAAAATCAATTCCAGAATCTAAAAATGCAACGATCAAATTACTTGTATCCGTATTAAATTCGCCTTGGACATGGATTGGAGGAATTGCAGATACAATACCCGCAGGAATCTCAGTTTTATCCAAGTCCACAATATAATTAAGAGAGAAAATTCCACCTTCTCTTCTTATTTCTTCGTCATTATTTGCTGCCTCAGCGACATTGGTTTCACCTCCAATTAAGGTGTCACCTTTGATTAGAAAAATATTATCGTCGCAAATGCACTTAATTATTGATATGTCAATTGTATCATTATTATCAGTAGGAGGTATTCTATTAATAACACGGTAAAATGAATCTACTTTAAATTTAATATAGTTGGTATCAATTGGTACTCCGGTAGAATCTATCATGTCTGTTTTCTGAGGAAAAGAAAGTACTACTTCTCCTTGCTTGTAATATCCAAGACTATCGGAGTCAACATTGTCTAAATCTGATATGTCCTCACAAGGTACATTGGGACACTCTTGACAAGGAGGGTGAAATATTTCTGTTATGAATGAACAAGTATTGAAAGAAAGGAGAAGGAAAAAAAGGCATAGGACGCCAAGCCCAAATCGAAGGTTTTTCATTTGTTAATTGTTAAAAGGTGAAATTAAATATAGTATTTTTTAGATTTATGGTTTCAATCAGGTTCGGAAACAAAAAATTAAATGACGAACGGTTGGTTTTAAACCTTGATCGGTAAGAATAGTGAGTGAAAATTTGATTTCGTATAATTTATTGGTAAGAGGAGATAGGCAGACTATAAAGTCAATTTATCAGGCCTTGGAAGGGAAATTAGCCTCATGGCTTTCGCACAATAAAGGCAACGCCAACGAAGCACGTGATATTCTACATGAGGCCTTGAGTTCTATCATAATTTCAGCTCACAAAAGGAAAATAAATCCTCCTAAAAATGTAGAAGCCTACATTTTCACCATATGCAAATACAAGTGGTTTGATACCCTAAAAGCCAAAAAATCCAAAAATGAGGTAATAAATGTAGAAGATGTAGGACATATTGGAGAGGAGTCTATTCAAGATGACTACATCAGGATAGAATCTGAAGCATTAAAGCATAAGGTGCTGGATCGAAGTTTCTCCAAGTTGACCGATCTTTGTCAACGATTGTTGAATCTTGTGAAACAAGGGTTAAAGTCAAAAGAAATAGCAATTCAACTGGAAATGAGCAGCGATGCTACTGTAAATAGACGTAAATTTGCGTGTATGGATTCTTGGAAAAAATTTCTTCATGAAGACAGTGAATACAAGAGATTAAGAAGTAATGACTGAGTTATTTGAAAAATATTATGCCAAAACGCTTTCTGAAGATGAGCGAATTGATTTTGAAAATAGAATCAAATCAGATGAGGAATTCGCAGCAGATTATGAAGCCTATGTCATGATGATGGTTCACTTGGATACCAAAGATGAAATCAATACTGCTCTTAATGTTTTGGATGATGTACACGGTGAACAAAATGACAATTCCGCGTCTGGAAGTAATTTTGTCAAGGTATTAATTGGAGTTATTCTACTTTCTATTTTTGCATATGGTATATATCGCTTGGCATCAACACCTGAGAAAAAAGAGGAAAGCCCCAGGGCAATTTTTGCTTCTTATTTTGAGCCTGCGCCTGTTTCACTTGCGACAAAAGGGGGTGATATAGAAAGGGTGTTGGCACAAATAAATTTGGACTATAGTGTCAATAAGCACATCAAGGTGATCAATGCATTAAATCAAATGAACCTGGATTCAATAGGAGACAATAAATTATTTCTTATGTTGGGTTCATCATTTATAAATAATGGTTTTTACAAGGAATCGCGAGAAGCCCTTAAGCCTTTGGAATCATCTTCCCAATTTAAGAATGAATATTATTGGTATACAGCCATGAGTTTTTTGGGTGAGGGAAACTTGGATGCTGCAAAGGATGTCTTGATGAATATACCACAGGATAGTAATTATTATTCGAGAGCCCAATCCATTCTCGAGGAGTAAGCGGTTGATTCAGAATTCGCTATTCAGACTTCAATTATATTAATCCAAGGTGCTTCTTATTTTTATAATGGATCTCCGCATTCGATTACGTCTCCATCATGTTCATGGCAGATGTCAAGATCGACAACAGTTCCGCTAAATATCATTACAAACACCTCACTGCCATTTGGCCTATCTTCTAAAATATCGGTTGCTATATCTATTATTTCTTGTGAGCAATCATACATCGATTCCAAACCTGTCTGAGAATCAAATAATGAAATTTCAAAACGTTTAATAATAGAGCTGGATTTAATATGCCAAATATCGTGTGATACCGTTTTTAATGTCGCACTTTCCTTGATTTCAAATTGAAACGGGGAATCGTATAAATTGTCACTTTGTATAGGGTAATTGAAAAATGAAAAAATAAGAAATAAGAAGATGACTTTCATATGAAGTGGTTTATTTGAATAATCTACTGTAAATTAGAATAATTTCATCATTTTGTCAACCAGCTGAATAATTCAAAGCAAAAGGTCTCTTTATTCTTAAATGCCATTTATTTGGCAGAATTTAGTTTTTCCTGGATACTTAAATATATATGTCATATTGATTTGATTTGATTTAAATTTCAATTTTTCCGACCTTCCCGCTTTCGTGATTCCTTGACTTCAAGCGCTGTCGTATTCATCTTTGCAAGATCGCGGAGTCATCCTAACCTCCCAGCTACAAATCCAGTAGCCCACGCCCCTTGAAAATTATATCCACCCGTAATCGCATCTATATCCATCACCTCACCAGCAAAATATAGATTTGGAACCACTCGACTCTCCATAGTCTTCATATCTATACTCGCCAAACTGACTCCACCACAGGTCACGAATTCTTCTTTGAATGTGGTCTTCCCTTTCACTTCATAGACATCATTGGTAAGGATATTTACCAACTTATTCAAGGACTTATTGCCCAGATCACCCCACCGCTTTTCTAATGAGATATCACACCTCTGCAATAGAAAATGCCACAATCTTTCTTGTAAACCATAAGGCTTTATATTGCCAACCATCTTTTTTTTATGAGAAGTGCTTAGTGCGCTTAGATCGTCGAAGACAATGCTGTTGTTCTTTTCGTTGACCCAATTCACCTGTATTTTGAACTCATATTTTTTGTCGGCCAATAGCCTGGCACCAAAAGCAGACAACTTCAGTATTGCAGGTCCGCTCATACCCCAGTGTGTGATCAGGAGTGGACCATCCGAATTGAGCTTTTCGCCCTGGATTTTCACCAAGGTATTTTTGACGACTATACCCATAAGTGATTTGATGGATTCATTGGGCATATTGAATGTGAAAAGAGATGGGACAGGGTCTTCTATCTTATGCCCCAATTGTTCTAACCACTCCAAGCCCGATCGTTTTGGACTGCCGCCAGTCGCTATGATCACCTTGTCGAATAATTGTGGTTCATTTTCTCCTTTTGTGAAAGTCAACTCCAAGCTTACATCCTTCTTTTGAATGCTTTTCACACCCATGCCCAACCGAATCTCAATTTTCAACATTCGTACCTCATCCAAAAAACAATCGATAATGCTTTGTGAGCTCTGAGATACAGGAAATACACATCCATCATCCTGGGTGACAAGCGGAACTCCCCTTGACTCAAACCACTCGATCGTGTCTGTAGTATTAAAAGTGTGAAATGCAGTTTTTAGCTTCTTGCCTCCTCTCGGATATGCTTTGCAGAGCTCATTTACATTTGAACATCCATTGGTCACATTGCATCTTCCTCCTCCGGAAATTTTAACCTTGCTCAGAAATTTTTGTGATTTCTCAAAGATGCTTACATGAGCATTCGGATAGTTGGTCTTTGCCTGTATGGCTGCAAAAAATCCAGCAGCTCCACCTCCTACAACAGCTACATTCATAGTTTATATTCTACTCGAAGTTAATGCCTGAAAATCTTTCCATTTTAAATATTCCAACCCGCTTCCTTCTGTAAGAATGTTCTCAGCCATTGCACCACCTAGTTTTGCTACTTCAATTCCTCGATATTGCTTCAGTCCACCGAGCAAGAGTGGCTTGAGGAGTGGCCAAACAAACAATAATATTCCTTGAGAAATGCCGTACCTATTCGTTGGAGTCAATATCATCGAAGGTTGAAATATGCTTAATCTTTCAAAATTGAGATTTTTTAATTCTTCGACCAGTTCGCCTTTTGCCCGCAGATAATACTGCGACGAATTTGCATTAATACCCACCGAAGAAAGTAATTCAAAGTGTTTTACCCCTGCTTTTTTACAACCAAGAGCAAAATCCAGTACAGCCGTTTTATCAATTTTAATGAAGTCTTCTTTGCTTATTTTACTCGGTTGGCCCACTCCCAATGTGCAAATGGCTATGCTATGTCCTTCCAGTTTATCTTCATATGTTGAAGGGTCGAATATATTGATGGTATGCTGTACTATTTTTGAATTGCTAATGCCTTCTACTGGTCGTCTGCCTAAAAGCGAGAGTTTCGATACACTTTTTTTGGGAAGTAGTGCTTTCAAAACCTCACCTCCAACGGCTCCTGTTGCCCCCATCATTACGATCGATAAATCAACCTTGGCTTCATTATTTTTGTCCGACATCAAATTCACTTGACTAAGTTTTCAAATAGGTGGGAAAGATACCATTAAAAATTTTCTCAGAACATAGATTATCACTTATCATAGATTCCAACACCGTGTTTTACCCATCTGTATTGGATTAATAAATATGAGGAAATATTATCCTTAAGAAGATTTAGGATTATATTTAACCAATGAGCGATTTCTGCTCTCACTTTTTGCCCTGAAAAACTAATAATATGACTTATTCATTAGCAAAATTTGGTGTCTGTTTTGGAGACGTGGATACCTCATATACTGTATCGGATGTTACCGCAGCCGTCGGTGTTATTTCCAGATATTTCAACCTTATTCGCACCTATGATGATTTTAATTCGGCAGAAAAGTATGCCGCTTTGATGGATACAACTGAATCGAATAATATTGATGTTATCTTGGGCATCCCTAATAAGGATATCTTAGATTTTGATGCCAAGACTTTTATTAAAAATCATGCATACAAACCCGATGGTACAGTTAGACCAAATTTGAAATGTATTATTGTTGGTAACGAAACTTATGGTGGAGACAAATACAAGACTTACGCACCTTCATTGGCAGCTTGTGTCACAAATTTGATCACAGAGATCAAAGCGACAGATGACATCAAAGATCTGATAGCCGTCAGTATTGATTTCGGCCCTGCGCTGCATGAAGGCCAGAATCTGTCCGAATGTGATTTTACGGGCTCGGATGGAAAGAAAAAATCAACCTATATAGTTGATGCAATGAAGGCAATACTTAATGGAGGATTGTCTACTCCAAAGATGGTTTTTGGTAATTTATACGCCTTTTATGCACCACGAACTTCGGTAGATTTGGATACTGCAGCACTTATGATTAATCAATATGCTGGCACGTCTACTGGATGGTATCCCTATACGGCGTCATTAGAAGCCCTAAAGAAATACAAGCTGGAGGATTTGATTCTCAATTGTGGAGAGACGGGTTGGGCTACTGATAAAGGCGATGACACCACTCAAGTAACAAGTGTTGATCGATTGAATATGTATTTAAAAGCTTATCAAACCTATATTAATACCCCTTCCACCTATTCAAATATTAATGAATTTAAAGGAATGACCTCAATTTTCTTTGAGATGTTTGACGAGCCCTTAAAAAAGGATTTTCCTTGGGAGCCTTATTGGGGAATGTACAATAGCATTGATTCGGGCACAGGAGTGGCACCTACGATAAAAACAGGTGTAGTTATTCCTTTTAAGGCAAGCTGAGTTAGGCCAAGAATATGAAGTAGTGAATCATAGCTTTGATGGCTTCCATGGTTTTCCTCAGAATAATTACTTTACAGAGGTTGAATAAATAAAAAAATGCACCACATCAAAGTATATAGTGCATCGTTTAGGGTGCCGAGTCATTAAAAAATTGGTTATGCCTTAATAAATCTACCAGAGCCATTAGCTATCCATGATATGGTTGCTTGTCCTTCGAGCCTCCATGGGAAAGGAGAAATTGGAACATCCAAAAAAGTCATCGTCAATTCTCCTCCAAAGCCAATTCCGTCTCCATTTGCATGAAAATCTGCAGTCTTACTTACAAGTTGATCAAAGGGAAGTACGGGAGTAGAGATGGATTGAGTAGTAGACATTCTTGCTCTATCTCCAATAAATGATTTAGTCTCTCCAAAGAAGAATAGTTTTCTACCATCTAGATAATGAACCCAACCGTAGCAATAGCCTTCGTCCAAACCAAGCCGTAAGTTGAAATCCATGTCTGCCCAGACGTATTGAGTGTTTTTTCCTTCAGTAAGTTCTTGACTATATTGTTTTGCTCTTTTAAGTTGTTCACTTGCTGAATTTGACATTTGGTTAATTATTGGTGTTAAAACATCTTTCGAATCTTTCATAATTTCTAAGTTTTTTTACCCTCATTTATAGCATCATGTGGGGAAAGGTTACCTCGATTTCGCAATTTTATTAGATGAAGAATGCACTACATATTTCAATATGCCGTGCATTCTTCTATTTGGCCTTAGGGGCTAGATTAGATCAATCTATGCAGGGTTAAATTTACCATTGCCTTTGGCACTCCACACGACCAAAGCAGTTCCAAACAAATCCCAAGGAATTGGTGATATAGGCACAAGTGATTTTCCAACGGTTAATTCTAACTGACCTCCTGAACCCATTCCATTTCCTTTTGCATTGAAATGCGATAAGTCATTGCGAAGTTGTTCGTATGGCAAGACCTTGGTCGGGATTAGTTGATTTGTTCTCATTTGTACAGGTCCTCCTGTTGTATTTGTTGTTTTGCCAAAGTAGTGGAGTGCTCTACCATCTTGATAGTGTATCCAACCAGAGCAAAAGCCTTCATCTTGACCTATAGATAATTTGAAATCAATGTTAGCCCAAACGTATGGTGTTTCTTTCCCACTGGAAATTTCTTGATGATAGGATTCTGCTTTTGCCATTTGTTCGACGACTGATTTAGATACTTCTGCCTTATTATATACTGGCGTTAAAACATCATTAGAATTTTTCATTTTTTAGATTTTTTAAGAGTAATAAATTAAAATAATTATGTCATGACACCCATTAATATCATATGTGATAAAAAGGTTACCTTCAACGTGAAAATTGTTCCAATTCTGTTTTAAGTAAAGTTGTAAAGTAGTAAGGTCGGATTAGCCAAATTAATTAAAGCAATTCCAATTACTGTAATAACACCTTGGGTAACCTTTCTATTCCTTATGCTATAAATGGACGAAGAAAAATTTTATTAAATCCAAAAAACATTAAAAATGAATGACATTAGTATCGAGAGACCAAGAGTAACTAAAGTAAAAGTAACTGTGAAATCAAATGTGCAACATTCTGATTGTTCCGAAATATTGTTCACCTTGGATAGACCTGGAAATTCTCAAAATTTTCCTTATACTCCAGCAATAATTATTAATTCTGTTCAAGTATATCAGGCAGAAGGAACTCCGGTTTTCAATAATGACGGTGTCCATACTGTTATGTTTACATCCAATTCGAAAGTCTTTGACATTAGTTTGGACGTTAAAAGAAATGGTGACAAAAAACCTATCGAATTAGAATATGAATTTTCAACAGGTTCATGTGGATAGATTAATTGTGCAATTAATATTTTGCAATGGATGTAAATCTCTATAAGCAGGTATAAGATTTCAATAATATGAGGCATATCATTTGTGTCATTTTTATAATGTGTTATTCGTGGTTATCTGATGCTCAGCAAAATCGCATGCAACTAGACACAATTCGTGCTGCGGATTTATTAAAGCAAGTAGAGAGGCAATCAGATTTGGGTGATCATTTAAGAGCTTTGAATATGGTAAAAAGTGCCAGTGAAATTTATTCCTCTTATGGACTTTGGAAACAAACTATATTATGTGAAGTACGTCTGGCCAAAATTGCAGATAATTTTGATTCACCAGAATTAAAAATTTATCATTCAGATCAAGCCTTGTCCTTGGCTAACAAATACCTGAAAAAAGATGACATCGTTTTGGCCTCAGCTTTTAGACAAAAAGCTGAGGCATTAATGTGGGTTGAGCAATTAGATTCTGCAAATTATTATTTGAAGCACGCTTCGCCAATTTTTAGAAATAAAAGAGTTTGGAAAGATTATGGGTGGACAAATGTGTTGTTGGCTGTTAATCACCTTAATTCATATCAATTGGATTCTTGCATTTATCATTTAAGTGAAGTGGAGAACTTGCTTCAAAATTATAAGTTTAGTGTTAAAGTATTTAAAGAATTTAAAACTACAATTTTTGATCTTAAAGGAATTGCATATGAAATCCAGGGAGATTATAATAGAGCTATTACCAACTTAAAAGAAGCTCTTGAGACAAATTTAATGAGCAAAAACATTTCCGAATGGGATTCGATATTCATTTCAAACCAGTATAATTCCTTAGGTGCGATATATTTGACTAAAGGAGACTATCATAGGGCTGAGGACAATTTTTTGCAAGCGCTTACATATGATCAAAATGCAAGTAAGGATCCAAATTTTTTAAACAATGTTGGGCATCAATATTTAAAAAGAGGGAAATTTATACTTGCTAAAGAATATTTTGAGCGCAGTGCAAAAATTTCAAATCCAAAAATGGGTAGTAGTCATGAAAAAAACTCCAATGCCAGGATTTATGAAGAGTCAATTAATAGTATTTGTACTTGTTATCGATTTTTAGGTGAATATGAACTTGCATTAAATTATTGTCAAAAAGCAGAAAGCCTAGCAAAAGGATTGAGGAAATACATTACATGGGCCACAATGGGTCATATATTTCTTGACAAAAAACAACCTAAAAAGGCAGTATATTACTTAAATAAAGCGAAGACTGATTTAGTAAATCGAGCAGAGCGATTTCAGGATAAAATTCTTATCCATGCTAAAATATTATTCTTATTAGGAGAGGCACATTCGCAACTTCAAAATCAAAAAAAGGCATTGGCGTTTTTGCAAAAATCTTTAATAGCAAATCATAGAAAATTCGATGATAGTTTAACTATTGAAAATAACCCATCTTTGGATGGAATTTATGAACCAATCTATTTTCTAGAAACCATCAGAGCCAAAGCTAGCATACAAGCTTCTTTTCCTGATGATCCTAAATCAATGAACTCTGCTTTGAATTCATTTCAATTAGCAGTACAATGGATTGATAACCTGAAAACAAGTTATGTTTTGGATTCGACCCAAATAGATTGGAGTTCAGAATACAAATCGATCTATGAAGAAGCATTAGACGTCGCCTATGCGCTTTATGAAAATACCAATAACTCGGAGTATTTAGAAATCGCATTTGGTATTTCTGAAAAGAGCAGGGGTTCTATTTTATTGGAACAACTAAAATCTAAAAAGGGAAAATTCCAAGCAGGAATTCCAGACTCCCTGCTACAAAAAAGTAAGGATTTGCGATTGGATATTGTTTTTTATAATCAAGAGCTCTTAAAGGCCAAGGAAAAAAAAGAGGAGGCCAAGACAAAATTGTATAAGTCTTACTTGTCAAAATATAGATTGGAATTGATTGCATTGGAAGAGAAAATGGAAAGAGCATATCCAAATTTTTATAGAGTGAAGTATGCACAGGAACAAATTACAATTAAACAGATTCAACAAGAATTATTAGGAGAGGAGAGTGCTATTTTGGAGTATTTTATGGGAACGTTCTCGGCATATGTTTTTGTAGTGACAAAGGCGGAAAGCACTATGATTAAAATCGAAGGCGTCGAAGAACTCAGATCAAAAGTAGACGTTTTTGTACAGCAATTGCAAGATGTTGATGGGTTTAGGGTAGACGCAAGAGCTGCTATTAATAAATTCAATAAGAACTCAACTGAATTATATAAGCAACTTCTAGAATTGCCGTTGAAAGAAATCGCTGTATCAACTTCCCACTTGATCATTGTACCTGATGGAATATTAAGTACATTATCGTATGAAACATTGACCAATGATATTCTAATCTCAAGCACCTCAGATTTTGCGAAGCTTCCATTTCTAATCTACAAGTATCAATTTCAATATTCATTTTCGGCACAGATGCTTATTGAAAATATGGAAAGCATTTCGACTTCAATTCCAAATAGTGATTGCCTCGGATTTGCGCCTGATTATCATCTCAATGAATCTAATGCCTTGAGTGGAAGCTTCAACACTTTGAGAAATACAACGGAGAATTTGGTCGGGACAGGTGAAGAAATCTTTCAAATATCAAATTTTGTAAACGGTAATTATTATATAGGTGAAATGGCTTCTGAGCGTAAATTCAAAGAGAAGTCTGATGAATATGGCATATTGCATCTCGCGATGCATGGAATTGTAGATATTGAGGACCCTAACTACAATCATTTGAAATTTTCTAATAGGAGCGCGGACAATACTGAAGACAATTTGCTTCATCAGTATGAAATTGTCAATATGAATTTGAATGCTCAGATGATAGTGCTAAGTGCTTGTGAAACGGGTGTTGGTAAATTGGCCGAAGGTGAAGGTGTATTCAGCCTTGGGCGGAGCTTTATGTATGCCGGAGTGCCTAGTATTGTGATGAGTATGTGGAGGGTCAGCGATGCTAGTACAAGTCAAATAATGCCGCGATTTTATGAAAATCTATCCAAAAAAGAATCCAAGGTTTCTGCCCTTCATCATGCAAAAATCGATTATCTGAATTCTGCTGATTTGACCATGAGGCATCCATTTTATTGGTCCGCTTTTGTTGTTATTGGGGATGGACAGGCATTGAAAGCTATAAATGGAATAAGTTCATATTGGATTCTTGGAGGATTGCTGTTATTGATTTTAGGAGGAGTAATTTGGCAACGGAAAAGAGCGAATAAAAACTCATTCTAGTTATGTCATCTCTAAAGAATATTAAATTTCATTAGGCATATTCAAGAGTAGACTAACTTTCAAAGAAGATGGCTTCAGAAATAACCAAGAGGTAAAAGAAGCGTTGCCCTGACTGGGTTTTGGGATGTGGGAGCGGCTATGTGCGCTGCATTAGCCAGTCTTTGCCTGCCCCGTAAAGCGGGGATTTTTTTGGGTTCGGTTTTTTTATCAAGTGGATAACCAGATTTTCAGGAAAAATGAAAGAATAACTAATTTGCCACATTAAAAATCTGGAGAAGGATATTTTGACCTTTCTTTTTTAGTGGTGGCTTTGGACCCCTTTATCAAGTTTAGGCATAGGCAATTTTGAAAAATGATTGGTGGCTTTTAGACCCCTTATGATAGAATTAGTATTTCTCATTGCCTTAATATCCCTCTCCCAAAAATAATGATATGGCAAAAGTAATAAATCCTAAAGCAGCAGGGATTGATATAGCCGCGAAAGAACACTTTGTATGTGTACCGAACTCAGAATCAAATAATAAAGGAAAAGTTAAATCTTTTGGATCCTATACCAAGGATTTACATGCCATTTCCGCTTGGTTAAAGGAAAATGAAATTACCACTGTTGCTATGGAATCTACTGGTATTTATTGGATGGAGCTATTCTTTGTTCTTAAAGAAGCTGGGTTTGAAGTTTTATTGGTTGACGCTCGACACATAAAGAATGTACCTGGTAGAAAGACAGATGTTTTAGATGCTCAATGGATACAAAAATTACATTCTTACGGATTTTTGCGAGGCTGTTATCAACCAGAAAATTTGATGAGAACATTAAGAACTTTGGTTAGAAGACGCTCTCAGCTTATAAAAGATATGACTACTAGTACCAATAGGTTAGTAAAAGCATTGGAGCAAATGAACCTAAAAACCAAACAAGTAATATCAGATATTCATGGAAAAACAGGACGAGCAATCATACAAGCAATAATAGGAGGAGAACGAAAAGCAAAGAATTTTTTAAAGTATAAGGATAGAAGAATAAAAGCGAGTGATAACGAATTTCAATTAGCACTAGAAGGTAATTGGAAAGAGGAACAACTCTATCTTTTGGAACTAGAAAATAATAGTTACAAATTTCTAAAAAATGAATTATCAAAACTAGATGCTAAAATAGAAGTCGTTTTAAAACAATTAACACTAAATCAGAAGGTGCTACCCGAAAAACAAAGAACAACCAAAAGTAAAAACACTCCAAAATTTAATGTGAAGGGTTATTTACAGACCCTATATGGAGTAGATGTTACTAAAATATATGGAATCAAAGAAGGATCAGCATTAACCATCTTATCAGAAACAGGAAAGGATTTAAAGAAAAAGTTTCCTACCGAAAAACAGTTTCTTTCCTGGTTGAATTTAGTCCCTGACACTAAAATATCAGGAGGAAAGGTATTATCCAATGGGATGAAAAAGAAGAAAAATAAAGCTGGACAAGCATTTCGAGAAGCATCTGGAACATTATGGCGTTCAAAAAATCCATTAGGAGAAAAACTGAGATCCAAAAAAGCGAAAAAAGGAGCTGGACCAGCAATTGTAAGCATTGCCAATAAATTAGCTTCAATATATTACAATATGGTAACCAAAAAGCTAGAATTTGAGCCTGGAAAGCTGGTACAACATAAAAAACAAATTTTATTAAATCGGATCAATTATTTTGAACGCAAAGCCAACGAAATGAGGGCCATAATGGAAAAAGAAGTCAGTTTAGTTATATGATAGAAAAAAATAGAACGCCCTTGCGGCGAGCAAAAGAGTAATAAGGAAATTCGATTACCCCGTTTTCCATCATAATTCTATCAATTTGGGATATTAATTTTACGTCTTCGAGATGTAATCGTTGAATTGTATAATTTAAACAATTGATTATTAGTTATTTATAAAATGATTTAAAAGAAGAGAGTTACTTATGAATATCCCTCAATATTGGCATTTTACTAGATTCTCAATTATTTTATTTGATCAGCTAATTCTCTTGCCTTTTTAGCATAGTTGCCTTCCTCCGTCTTAAGTTCTAGTAAAAGTTGATGAGTAGAATCGAGATCTTCCTGTTTCAATAAAATCAAAGCCAGATACCATTTTGATGCAGGGACGTAAATACTTCTCCCGTCAGAAATTATTTTTTCAAGTTGAACTTTAGCCAAGGTGAAATTTTGGGGTACTTGATTCAGAGAAGATTGAGCGAGACAGAATGTAGCAGTCATATCTGTACTGTCATTGTTCACCAGTTGCAGAAAAATATCTGTGGATTCATTGTACGCCTTGGCTCTATATTTATTGACTCCTTCATCAAAAATATTCACGTCTTCATTGCTACTTCTCAGACTTTCATTCAATTCGTAAGATTCAAAATGTTGGGCAAATAAATCTTGTCCAGATAAATGAGAACTTGACTGATTCTTTATTATAAATATCGCTGCCGCAAAAAGAATGAAAGTAGCTGCCGCAATAAGGTAATTACGCCAATTAATTTTTTTTACAATAGTTTTTTCCTGGTCATTTTCCTGAAAAAATATATTACCCTGTTCTTCAACTAGTTTTTGAAAATTTAATACAGGTTTGTCATTTACTGCCGAATCTATATCTCTAAACATAGAAACTTGAAAAGCCAATTCTTGATCAGATTGTAAGCGGGTCTCGAAATCAGAAAGGTCAGCTCCCTTCAAATCTCCATTCAAATAGGCTTCAATTGTTTCATGTAATTTTTGATCGAGCATTTGCTATATCTTGACTTTTTTAAATCTATCCTATATGGTCTCTTCAAACTTCAATTCATGGTATTTAGAATCATTTTGTATCAATTTGATCAACTTCTCTTTGCATAAAAATTTCCTTTTTTTTGTGTAACTAATGCTTCCATAGCCCATTTTTTTCATGATGTTTTCCATGCTAATTTTTTGGAGGAATAAGTCTAAAACTTGCTGACAATCTTCCCCTAGCTTTAAAAACATTTTCCGATACAGAAAATATCGTTCACTCTTCTCAAATAAATCTGAATTTTCTTCCTTTAACATTAATATCATTTTATCGTCCAAGGTTACCTCTTGGTTGGATTTTTTTCTCAATTTATTGTACCAGATATATTTACAAATTGAATAGAAATAGGTGAGAAATGTGCTGGTCAGTTGAAAATCGGGTTGATTTGCTTTTTGATAGAAAAGGACTAGCCCTTCTTGGAATACGTCCAGCGCATCATCCTTGGTACCATTATTCGTTTCCACCATATGAACTATTGCCTGATGATATTTCTCGTAAATACCTCGAATTACTTGAGGATTTCCAATCTTGATACCTTCTACATATTCCTGAGGAGAGAGTTTGTCAGCAGGCATAGTCTTATTAAAACTTATAAATTTTTAAAGTTAGCAAAAGGAAAGGACGATACAAAATGGTTTAATCGAGATGATTGCCAGACTAAAAATTGTTTTTTATAATCCTATTCATTTTACGGTGAATAATATGGATTGCTTTGTGAGAATTCTCTGTTCTGGTTATAACCCGAGGTGATTTTATTTCTATGGAAAATCTGGATGGAATAGGCGCAAGACATAGTGAATAGCAATTTTTTATTTCCCCTATTCATTAATAAACAGGAAAACATGCAATAGGATCTTCAATAGTGGTCCGGTTGTAATATGTTGATTATCAGAACGATATATTTATTTTTAGAATTATTGCGAAAAGAGAGGTAACCTTTTAGACGTGTATGCTATGAATGAGGCGTAATCATCAGTATTAATTATTGATAAATTTTCTCAACATTTAAAATATTAGTATAATGGCTAATTTGAAAAACTTTTTAAATCCAAACTTTCAGCCCAATCGTAAATTCAATATTTATCATGAACTTGCAAGAACAGTTTCTCTCGGTGATGCTACACCTTTAATCGTAGAAAATCTACACGTTAAGGTTAAAGGCAGTGCCAGTTTTGCCGGACATGTATTCAAAGACATAATGGTTGAAATCATTATGCCTGATGAAAGTCCAGCAGGAAGATGCACGCTTATTTTTGGCGGCACCAGATTAGAGAGTGTACCGTACAAGACTCGAGGAAATGATCTTGTCATTGAACCTGTGGATTTTCCACTATCTGAAATAGTGATGCAACGGGGCGGTAGAGAATGGTCTTGGTTTGGATTAAAAATGGGAATTGTTTGGTTGGGATGGTTCGGTACATGGCCCGCAGGCAAGGAAATTAATCAAGAAGATTTAGATGCCGTACCTCAACAGATGAAACAAACTGTTTCCTAAATCTTGTTGTTCTTTAGAATTTAATCTTGCGTCACAGATGGAATATCCTTTGTGGCGCATTTTTTATGTCCTACTGTTTTAATATTTCTATGATTCCTTTTTTCGCTATTCTGGATCAAGGCCTAATCTTATAATTGACATCAATATAAAAGTGCAATTTGCATCACAAATAATAGCATTAAACAAATCACATGCTTTATCTATATTTGTGATGATTAAAAATTAAAAGACAATGATTCACTCTAAAATACTTTTCTCTTCTCTTTTTTGCTTTTTCTTGGTTACTCAGCTGACATCACAAGACGATAAAAAGTGGGACGTGAATAATCCACCTGGCGAGTCCAAAATGATAACTATTAATACCACTGAAGGTACATGGATGAATCTCGATGTGTCACCCGATGGTAAGACGATCGCATTTGACATGTTGGGAGATATCTTCACTATACCAAGTACTGGTGGTAAAGCAAAGGCATTGAGAACGGGCCTGGCTTGGGAGGTACAGCCAAGATGGAGTCCGGATGGAAAAAAGTTATTGTTTACCAGTGATGCTGGTGGCGGAGATAATATCTGGACCATAAATGCGGATGGTAGTGATGCAAAACAAGTAACCAAGGAATCATTTCGATTGCTAAACAATGGAGAGTGGATTGATTCAG
This sequence comes from Saprospiraceae bacterium, assembly GCA_965230575.1. Taxonomy (GTDB): domain Bacteria; phylum Bacteroidota; class Bacteroidia; order Chitinophagales; family Saprospiraceae; genus CAJXUU01. The sequence goes on along the minus strand of OZ246013.1, from coordinate 507,869 downwards.
ACTATATCGTAGCTCGAAAGCATTTTTCAAGTACTCGATCACTCGGTGCTGGTGAGATGTGGATGTACCATATTTCTGGAGGTGATGGAATACAGTTAACCAAGAAAAAGAACGCTCAGCAAGATGTCAATGAGCCGTCAGTATCTTCGGATGGGCGATATGTTTATTACAGTGAGGACATGTACCCTGGAGGTTTTTTTCAATACAATAAAGACCCCAATGATCAGATATTTGCAATCAAGAGATATGATCGCGAGACTGGAAAAATAAAGCAAATTACTGGTGGCCCCGGTGGTGCTTGTCGTCCGCAAATCTCCAATGATGGTAAGACACTCGCTTATGTAAGAAGAGTACGTACAAAGTCAGTCTTATTCATTCATGAGATGAAGACCGGTAGAGATTTTCCATTGTTTGATGGCTTGAGCAAAGATCAACAGGAAGCTTGGACCATATTCGGAAGTTATACAGGATTTGATTGGTCGCCAGATGATAAATCAATCTACATTTGGGGAAAAGGTAAAATTCACAAGGTGGATGTCGCCACCAAGAATGTGACGAATATTCCTTTTGAGGTGTCTGTCGAACACAAAATGATGGAAACTGTAGAGTTTGACAACCCAGTAGACGCCGATGAGTTTGAAGTGAAGGTGATTCGGAATGCCAAGACATCTCCTGATGGAAAGGTCCTTGTATTCAATGCCCTAGGTCATCTATATAAAATGAACCTGCCGAATGGAAGTCCCAAAAGAATGACTTCTGCAGAAGAATTAGAATTCGAACCTGCATTCTCACCCGATGGCAAATGGATTGCATATGTAACTTGGACGGATGAGCAAATGGGAACCATCAAAAAAATCAATGTTTCTGGCGGAAGCCCTAGTAATATTGTTGTGGAAAAAGGAATCTATCGTACGCCTTCGTTTTCAAAAAATGGGCAGAAGATAGTCTATCGAAAAGAAGGCGGTAATGGTCATATGGGTTATTCATATGTCGAAGAGCCTGGAATATATGAGGTAGGTGTGAATGGAGGCAAGTCTACTTTGTTGACACCTCAGGGTGAGTATCCGATGTATAGCACAGATGGTAAGAAGGTATTTTTGACCAAGGGAGGATATTTCTTTGGGAATATCAAAAAATCATTTGAAGCATATGACATGGAGAAAAAGACCAATGAAGTGATCTTTAATACCAAGTATACAACTCAATTTACGCCAAGTCCTGATAACAAATGGATTGCATTTTCTGAATTGTACAAGGTCTATATAGCGCCAATGCCAAAAACGGGCAAGCCATTCGGTCTTTCTGCAAAAACCAAGGCTGTACCCGTGGCACAAGTAGCCAAAGACGCGGGAATAAATCTACATTGGTCTGGCGATAGTAAGAAGTTGCATTGGACATTGGGGAATGAATATTTTACCGAAGAATTGACAGATCGATTTCTATTTCTGGAAGGTGCCGTGGATAGTATACCGCCGATAGATTCTGTAGGAATGAAAATCAATTTGAAAGTCAAGATGGATAAGCCGACTGGTAAGATTGCCTTGAAAGGGGGCAAGATTATTACGATGGAAGGTGACCAGATCATAGAAAATGGAACTGTGGTCATTGACGGAAATAAAATCACCTATGTTGGAAGCGGAGATGGGTTGGATTTGGGCAGGAATACCAAAGTAATTGATGTTTCTGGCAAAACGATTATGCCAGGCTTGATAGATGTTCACGCACATTTGGGAGCATTTAGAGGAGGTATCAGTCCAGAAAAACATTGGCAGTATTATACAAATCTTGCCTATGGAGTCACTACTACCCACGACCCTTCGGTGAATACTGAGATTACTTTTGCGCAGTCAGAAATGGTGAAGTCAGGCAAAATGGTGGGCCCAAGAATATTCAGTACGGGTACCATTCTTTATGGTGCAGACGGAGATTTCAAAGCCGTCATTAATAATCTGGAAGACGCTAAATCTGCCTTGAGAAGAACCAAGGCTTATGGAGCATTCAGTGTCAAATCGTATAATCAACCTCGAAGAAATCAAAGACAACAGGTGATCGAAGCAGCCAGACAGCTGGACATTCGAGTAGTACCAGAAGGAGGATCATTCTTTTATCATAATATGACAATGGTGGCCGATGGACATACGAGTGTTGAACACAATATCCCTGTAGCTCCATTGTACAAGGATGTAATAGATTTTTGGGCAGCAACGAATACAAGTAATACACCTACTTTGATTGTGAATTATGCAGGCGTGAATGGCGAATACTATTGGTATCAACATACAAATGTTTGGGAAAAAGAGCGATTGTTGACTTTCACACCGAGAGCAATTATCGATTCCAGATCAAGACATAGAACTATGATTCCAGACGAGGAATATGAAAATGGACATATTCTCACTTCTAAATCTTGTAAAAAACTGCAAGACGCAGGAGTGAATATCAACCTTGGAGCGCATGGCCAAATACAAGGGTTGGGAGTGCATTGGGAATTGTGGATGTTGGAGCAAGGTGGAATGACCAATATGCAGGCGCTTAGATCCGCTACCATGAATGGGGCTGAATACCTGGGGATGGAATCGGAAATAGGTTCAATAAAAGTAGGGAAGCTGGCAGATATAATAGTAGTGGATGGTGATCCGTCTCAAAATCTCAAAGATTCTGAGAATGTAATTTATACCATTATCAATGGTCGAATGTATGATGCCACGACTATGAATCAAATTGGGAATAATCCAGTGAATCGGACTAAATTTTACTGGGAGCTGGAAGGTAGTGGGAATGCTTATCCTTATTATCAGGAGACGAATAGTTTTATGCAGCCGCAATGTGCTTGCAGGCATTAAATCGCCTAAATTCCAATACTCAGGAAAGAATGCCAAGCAACCACTGCTTGTCATTTACCTGATCATTGGCTTTGATATTATGAATGAGTTTTTTCTTTGTTTCTGGTTTCATGCGATGGAGGCCCATAGCCCTCTTTACATATTTCACTAGATTGAGATAAAAGTCCTTGTGGTAGCCCAGGCTCTTTTGGCGGCGGATGAATGCTTCAAAGCTAACGAGGAAAGAGTCCAAAACTATCCATTCCTTCTTTTCGAAGTATATACGCATCAACATTCTTCTTCCGTCCAATTCATCCAATAAATCATCATACTCGATTGTTCGAAGCAGACCCATGGATTGTTCATATTCTTTTTTGGTAAAATAAATTCTGGCTTTGTTGTAATTCAAAATTTTCTCAGCATTTGCCGTGGGAAGATAAATGGCTAGATTATTAAGTGCATCATCTGCCTTATATTTTTCTTCGCTTTTGAGGCAGAGGGTTATTATATTTTTGAAGGTGTATTTAGAGACATATCCTTTGTCTAAAAGAATTCCTTCACTCAATCCCCACATGTACCAATCATAGCACTCTTCAACATACCTTTTCTCTTGTTTATTGATTTGTTTGATGCAATAATTTATCAAGTGCAGCAGGATCTCACGATGTTCTTGAGGCGGAAAAATGGTTAAATCCTTTATCAGTGGTTTCAGCTCAACATATTGTTTGGAATTTGGGTTTGAGAGCAATTCTTTGAGGAGCCTGTAGATAATTATGCTCTTGGCTTCTTGAGATGATCGGTTTGCTTTTTTGTCACTGGGATTATGTACTTGATGGGTTATGGTAGTCAGTTGAGAAAGTTCGAATTCAGTCTTGTAAAAATTGGACAAAGCTGTATGGAGTACTTCCAAGTTGAGCTCTCCTCTACGTTTATTGCCAAATTGATTTTGGATGGCTTGTTTTTGAAATTGATATTTGTAATAGTGGTATTCTGCATTTTGATGTGCTTCGGAATCTATTTTTTTCAATGCATTATTGGTAGTACGATGCAATTCTTCACTGATGCCATAATACTTCAATCCTTTGATCAATAATAAGTTTCGTTGGTGCCGATCCCTTTTTAGCTGGGTATTGATTATGTGATTATGCAAGATGGATAATCCTTCTGACATGAGATATCGAAGTTTTTTGTCATCGTATTTTTTGTCAGCACCAAAGCATTTATGAAAGCAATCGATACGGCTAAGTTGTTTTTTAGAGGATATATTCCTTGACAGCAAGGTAAAGAGTGTGGATATCTCATTAGAATTATTTCGCTGAGCAAGTTTGATGAGTTCTTTGATGTCCAGCGGTGGAAGTTTTACAAATGTTTTGAAGAGTATCGTAGAATTTATTATTGACATTAAGTTATGATAAACTATTGATAATAAGTTAGTTGAAAATTAAAATGTAATATCTAATGTTGACAATATAGTAAATTTGTAGTTATTTCAACGACCCTTATTGAGCATATTTGCTTTAGAAATAATCAAAAAGCACACAATTAGCTTTAGACCCTTAAATTTATCATCATGAAAATATCAATCCTGCTCCCCAACTATGATAGAAAATACCTTCGATTTCTCATTTTTTTGTTGGTTTTGCTAAATTTTTCGAGCAGGGCATCTTCTGTTGATGGATGTGATGATTACGTTTGTCAGGACTATACATTTTTTGGGCCTATTCCTTATGTTTTTGAGATGGAATTTGTAGTTGGCGATGTATGTAACGATTTGAGTTTTAGCCCGGATTCTTTAAACCAATCCATACTAATCACGGAGGAGGGAATTACTCCTTATACCATTTACAATTTGTTGACTGGAGATAGCTGTACCGCTAATGTCAATATTTTATGTTCTGTAAATTGCCCGGAAACACTTACTATTGGCATCCCTCAAGGTAAGGACTCGGTCGAATTTCTACCGTCGGATTTTCTCGGCTTTTCTTGTTATTCAGATGAAGAATACCTTCCTCCACATGCTTCAGGAATATTTTATGAAGGCGTATATGATGTAGTTGTATACAGCCCCATACTCGATGATTCTTGCACCACCGAGTTGACTGTTGTATATGCAGGGTGTGCCTCGGTAGGATGTGATCTGGTAAATTACAAATATTACAATGATACCTTGTGGCCCCAAGATATTTGGGAGTTTGAGTGTCCAGATACGGCAGCTTTTTTAATAGAAATTCTAGATGACCAGGGAGGAGTTCTGGCTTCAGGAAATTCTATTTTTTTGGATGAATCACTTCCAGATACCACCGATGTGAGAATTCTGAACATAGAGACTGGCCTTGATTGTATTGGCGAATTACGTCTCTTTCATAATTGCCTGATTGATGCCATTGATACCCTTTGTTTGGATTTTACTGGAGTCGAAAATATAATTTTGCCTTGGGATTCTCTTTTTACTTCGCCTTGTGAGCATGATTTTGGACCTGGATTTACCATAGCTTATGTGCCTGGTGGACATGGACCATCTCATCATGAGACCATTATATATTCTGGACACGACGGAGGTATGATTGAATTCACCAATTTTTCCCAGGATGGAGTGCTAACCATACTGGACTCTCGAACAGGCAAATTTGAAAGGAAAGACATAGTATTTGAAAATAAAAGCTTGAATCTATTGTTTGGCTTCATTTTTCAGGATGATGAAGGAGATTGCTGGATTGACTCTTTGCCTGCTTCCGGGCCAGAGGGATTTCTGGTTTATGCTGCTGGAGAGACGGACACCATTTATGCCTATACATTATTTAATGGTTTATATAATTTGTTTGTCCCAAGCTTGCATACCTATGAAATTGGCGTAGTGGAATTCAATAATTATTGGGATGTATGTATTAGTGAATCACCAATTTATAAAGAACCTTTTGCGCAAGCTGTGCATATAGGGTTGGCTGTAGATACCATATGCTCTTACCTCACTTCTGACCTGTCAATACCAAGATTTCGTCGATGTTTTGACAATAATATCTATTTCAATTACTGCAATTTGGGTTCTGATACGGCATATGATGTCATCCTTGATTTCTATTTTGATGAAGGACTGGATATTGATGCAGCAGCCTATGGATTTACAATTGTGGATGATACGCATTATCAGTTGGAGATTGGCAATCTTGATCCATTGGAGTGCGGAGCATTGGAAATTGTTGCATTTGTAGATTGTGACCTGGATTTCGATACAGAATTGTGTGTTGAAATCGAATTGAGCCCGATACCTGATTGTAATGATTCAGAAGAATGGACTGGTGCTGCTCTTGATGTTCAGGGCATTTGTGATGGGGATAGCGTGCGATTTACCATTACGAATATTGGGGATGCCGATATGGCATTGCCACAAGAATTCATCGTTATCGAAGATGATATAATGATAATTCAAGACATGGTTGAACTGCCTGAAGGGGAGTCGGTAGAAATAGTATTGCCTGCGAATGGAAGCACCTACAACCTTATAGCAAATCAAGAGCCTTTTCATCCATACACCGAACAAATTTCTGCCCTGGTTAAGGCTTGCTCAGATGGAAACTCGGGAATCAGTACTGGATTTGCAAACAGTTTTGTGTTGGACGAGCGAGCTCCTTTCATTTCGATAGAGTGTCTCCCGGTTATTGGTTCTTATGATCCAAATGATAAAGCGGTGACTCCTGAAGGAGCTTATGACAATCATATAATCACAGGGGATGAAGAATTGGAATATACCATTCGATTTGAAAATACGGGCTCGGATACAGCTTTCAATATCAAGGTTTTGGATACTTTGGATGGTAATTTGGACCTATTTTCATTTCGATTGATGGGAAGCAGCCATCCAGTTGAAGTGGATTTCCCAATAAATGGTATTTTGAATTTTAGGTTTGATAATATCGAGCTGCCAGATACAAGTGTTAACAACCTGGGAGCTCAGGGCTTTGTTAAATTTGCAATTCGGCCAAAACAAGGATTACCCATAGGGACCAAGATTTACAATTCTGCAGGTATATATTTTGATTTTAATCATCCAATCATTACCAATGTAGTGGATTTACAAATTGGAGAATATATGACGACTGGAGTTGATAATGAAATTGTACTGAAAAGTAATATTGTAAGTCCGAATCCAGCCTTTCAAGTATTAAATGTATTATCGGAATTTGAACATTTTATTATTGCCGATATTAGCGGTAGTAACCTTTTGGAAGGCAAATATTCCTCTAAAATAGACATAGAATCATTGGACTCGGGAATCTATATTATACAAATCTATGATAATGATAGTCTCATAGGAGTTCAAAGGTTTGTGAAAGTTAATCCAAAATAGTCAATCGAATAGGTTGTGTCTATAATGGCGATATGGAAAGTGTCAATGTCACCTTTTCAGGATCGAAGTCTTCGGCACAAGGAGGTACTTCTCCATTATCAGAATCATATCTGTATGAAAATGATACAATTTCATAATTGTCGAAGATACTGCGGTCGTGCCTGAGTATGGATGGGTAGAACTCCCTGTCTTTACTCACATTGTCCGATGTAGTGGTAAATGTAATGAATAGATCCCCTTCCCAAAAACAAATAGCTTCGCATGGGCAAAATTGATGCTGAATATCACTTAATACCAGGGCTTTTTCATCAGGAAAACATACTTCTTCTGAAATGCGAACATCAAACTCCTGGTTGTATTCTGCATTTATACAACTTCGACTATGGGAGTCATCGTCATCTTTGGCACAGGACATCACAACTAGTGAAAAAACAAAAAAGCTAAGAATGCTTAAGTATTTCATAATAATTTAGATTTGTGAGATTACGAATGTCAATTCCACATTTTTAGAATCATATTCCCCTTCGCATAAAGGCAGAGAATCAGGTTCATCATTATAAAGATAGTCTATTTTGCTAATTTTATAACCATCAAAAACTTTGTCTTTCAAATTGAATGTAGAAGATCCAAATGAAAGCAAATCCTTTTCTCCTTCTGGATTTGTAGTTTCTACCATTATATCCAATTCTCCTTCCCAGGCACAAAAACATAGACAACAACAAAATTCATCAGATATAACCTTTACTTCAAGATAGTTTCCATCAGGAAAACAAATTAGTTCTCCAATTCTAGTCTGAAACTCCTGTTCATATTTTTGCGGCACGCATTTCTCTGCCTCTTCTTTTGACGTACAAGCTGTCAGAAAACCTATCAAAAGGAAAATAGTGATATATTTCATATGTCTGTGTTGATCATTTTATAAAAACCTGATGATATATTACTAAAGACTCATTTCATGCTAAAATAGTTGGTTGAAGTAGTCTGAATTTTTCAATGTTATTTTCTTGGGAAAGTGGAATGCACCTCAGGATTTGAGATAATATATAACCCACATGTCCTAAAATGACTTGTAATCAATTAATTATTAGCTTATTATTATTTAGTAATTTTTGTGATATTTCGATTAAGTATTCTTTATCCGATCTCAATTATTTAGCTAAATTTGTTGGTTTACTAGCAAGACTCAAAAATGAATTGGAAAAAATTTCTACCTCATATTTCTATTATTGGCATATTCCTAGTCCTTTCATTTGGATTGTTTCCAGATGCATTCAAAGGAAAAGTAGTAAAACATCCAGACATTCTTAATTTTAATGGAATAGGTTCGGATGCTTTAAAACTCAAGAAAGAAACGGGAGAAATAGCAGTGTGGACCAATAGCTCGTTTAGTGGGATGCCTACCTATATCTGGGGTGGAGCGCCGTATACGGGCAATAAGTTGAGACCACTTCAAAATTGGGTGCTTTCATTAGGATTGCCAGCTCCTGCGGGATACTTTTTTATAGCATTTTTGTGTTTTTTCATTTTGACCATTGCCTTGAAAATTAATCCCTGGATTGGTCTTGTGGGCTCACTTGCCTTTGGATTGTGCTGTTATAATTTTTTGATAAGTGAAGCCGGACATATTAGCAAGTTTCTAGCGATTACTTATTTTCCAATGATTGCAGCGGGAGTGATGCTGGTGTATAGAAAAAAATATCTACTCGGAGCTGTGTTGTTTGGATTGGGAATGGGGCTCGATATGATGGCAGGCCATATTCAGATGACTTATTATTTTGGTATATGCATGGGTATCTATGTAATCGCCAAATTGATATATGCGATTAAGAATAATGAGATTGCGGATTTTGCCAAATCATCTGCTATTTTGCTGATTCCATTGATGTTGGCACTAGGTTCAAATGCTTCTCGATTGTGGACTTCGTACGAATATATGAAGGAGACGATCAGAGGGCCTCAAATTTTGACAACTGCACAAGGCGATAGTAAAAGCGGCTTGAATAAGGACTATGTTTTTGATTGGAGTCATGGTGTAGGTGAAAGTGTTTCCTTCATCGTTCCTGGTGCATTTGGAGGTGGCTCGGCTCAGCCGATGGACAAAGATTTTGCTACCTACAAGGATCTTAAGAAAAAAGGAGTTGGATCGGCAGGTTTGAAGACCGCTCCGCTCTATTGGGGGGATATGCCTTCTACAAGTGGGCCTATATATTTTGGAGCGATTTCCTGGCTCCTCTTTGTCTTTGGTCTTTTGATGGTGAAAGGTCATTTGAAGTGGTGGCTTGTCTTTACCACAGTGTTGATTACCATGCTTTCATGGGGGAAGAACCTGATGTGGTTCAATGAGATTTTCTACAATTATTTTCCCATGTATGATAAGTTTAGATCGGTCAACTCGATATTGTCTGTTCTGCAATTTACCGTACCGTTATTGGGTGTGCTGGCCTTGAAGGAGTTGTTGTCCGAAAAATTGGACAAGGATGCGGCGATTAAAAACCTCTACATTGCCTTAGGTGTTGTAGGGGGATTTGTACTGGTGTTTGGACTGATGGGCGGTATGTTTTTTGATTTTACAGGGGCCAAAGATGCACGACTTGAGGGAGCTGGTTTTAATGTAGGTGCTATTATATCCGATCGTAAGATGATGATGCAAAACGATTCCATTCGATCCTTACTTTACATTTTGGTAGCAGGAGGATTGATAATCATGTACCTCAAAGAAAAGCTCATAAAAAATAGCACTATTTTCTTGGGAGTATTGGCATTCTTGATGTTGATTGACCTCGGAGGTGTAGGCAAGCGATATTTGAACAGTGATAATTTTTTAAAACCAAAAAGATATACAGACAACTTTTCACCCAGGCCTGTAGACAATCAGATATTGCAGGACAAAGACCCGAATTATCGAGTTTTTGATATGAGTATCAATACATTCAATAGCAATAGAGCATCCAATCATCATAAGACGATAGGTGGATATCATGCGGCCAAGTTGAGAAGATACCAGGACATGCTAGAAAAACAAATTGGAGTTGGCAATCAAAAGGTGCTTGATATGCTCAACACTAAATATTTTATCACGCGAGAACAACAAGCTCAGCAAAATCCTGGAGCATTGGGAAATGTGTGGTTTGTAAAAAATGTTCAAGAAGCCAAGACTAATGACGAAGAAATGAATGCGCTCACTGCTTTCGAGCCGAGAGAGACAGCTGTTATCCACTCGGAATTCAATGATTATCTGAGTGGCTTTAAGAACGGGACTGCCGAGGGCTCTATCCAATTGAATACCATCAAGCCAAATCAGATTACCTATACATCCAATAGCAGTACAGAACAATTGGCCGTTTTTTCAGAAGTGATTTACAAACCAAATCAAGCAGGCGGATGGCAATCATTTATTGATGGAAAACCAGCTGATCATATTCGGGCAAATTACATCCTTCGAGCAATGAAGATTCCTGCTGGGCAGCATACGATTGAGTTCAAATTTATGCCGCCATCTTACTACACAGGAGAGGTAATATCTATGATTTGTTCGTTGATACTCATCTTAGGAGGTTTGGGTCTTTTAGGATGGTATTACAAAAAAGAAATGACCTAGTTTTTTGCTAAGTACTTCGGCATCTCAATAGATATTTTTTCTATGATGTGCTTACCTATATGCGCTCGATAATGAGAAGCTTCATAGTAATTATGGAGATCTTCAGTAATGGCATTTTTTCCTGAAAAATCAAATATATGCTCAGTACCAAATATCTCTGTTAGCGTATTGAGGTCATTTTCATGGATTTTCTTTTGGTCATATAGTGGGCTTATGACAATTTTATAATTGGTATTGTGCTTTGTGAAAAGCCTCCAAATTTCATCTAAATATTCTCTATTTTTTGAATTTATGATGATGTCCTGATATTGTTCATTTGTACTTCTTGGATAAAATACCTCTTTATTATTGTTGTAATAACCATCGGGGTCGGTTTGAATATGGGCCTCCCATTCTTTAACGTCGAATGGGATATACAGGCCCTCTGCATTTTCATTTTTCAAAGTCAGATACTTTTGCATATAATCTCGCTCTACGTAAAATATTTTATAGTCTAAATATGCAAAAACGAATCCTGAAAAAATGTAATCCTTTAGATATTCATAGGTAAATGATTTAAAACTTTCTCCCGAGACCAAGGGATGTTTTATGTAGAGGTGCCCCTTGCTGTTTATCGTTTTTTTCATGGTGCGATCCAGGTCGATGACCAAAAGCACATTATCCAATCGCCCCTTCATCTTATCTATTAATCTCAATTTTCCGACAATTCCAAATATTGATTCATTCGAGGCAGTAAAAGAGTATGCCTTGTCCAAAGGATTTAGTTTTGTTTCCCAAGCCTTAACGTCAAATCCACATCCAGCTCTTGAACTTCCCAGGATGAATGAATTATAAGAGTCTTTGTTTTTTAAAAAACGTTCAGTAGCAATGTAATCTTCATTGTAGGCTACGATGGTTTTTTTGTATTCATTATAGTCTTTCAATATTTTGAATGGATCGTACAGATAAAATGATCCAATTGTGATTGCACCAAAAATTATAAGGGGTAGAAAGAAAAGTGATGATCTTTGGATAAATTTTTTCATATGCATTATTAGAATTGAAAGTAGATGAATTCTTGCTCACTTCTACCAAGCAATGAATAGATGATAGACCCTACAAATAAATAATAATAAGAATATCGAACAGGCCTTTTCCATTTGATAGCTATTTTGGCAAATGCATGTTGTTGTTCTCGACCATTCCATTCTATCAAAATCAATATTAAAACAAACATGACCGTTTGTAAGGCACCAAGCATGTTTTGGAATTTGGGAATTGTAAACAGAGAAATTGAGAATATTTCAGAAATGTAGTCAAATGCATGACCTACATCATTGGCCCTGAAAAATATCCAGGCAAATGTTGTAAGAGCAAATGTGGATAGCATTAAAGTCAATTCTTTTGCGGAAGGAAGAGATCGACCTTTGGCCACAATATCCAGATTTGATCTATTGTTGTTTGTCAACATGAGCGGAAGAAAATACAATGCATTGAGGGCGCCCCAAATAATAAATGTCCAATTGGCTCCATGCCAAAATCCACTGACTATAAAGATTATAAAGATGTTTCTAATTTTGGTCCTATGGCCACCACGACTACCACCCAATGGAATGTAAACATAATCTCTAAACCATGTCGAAAGTGAAATATGCCACCTCCTCCAAAATTCTGCAATGTCACGCGAAAAGTATGGGTAATTGAAGTTTTGTTTTAGATCGAATCCAAAGAGCCTCGCCGTACCAATAGCTATATCGGAATACCCAGAGAAGTCTCCATAAATTTGAAATGCAAAGAATATTGCTCCTACTGCCAAGGTACTTCCTGAATAATGGCCCGAATTATTGAAAATTTGATTGGCGAATTCGGCACAACTATCAGCAATCACAACCTTCTTGAAAAGACCCAGAAGGATTTGGCGCATTCCGTCCGATGCTTTCGTATAGTCAAATGCCCTCTTCTTGTAAAACTGGGGGAGCAAATAAGTGGCTCGTTCGATCGGCCCTGCCACCAATTGAGGAAAGAAACTCACAAAGGCTGCAAATGCAATAAAATCTTTGGTGGGTTTCAGCTTTTTTTTGTAGACATCAATACTATAACTCAAGGTCTGAAAGGTGTAAAAGCTGATCCCTACTGGAAGGATAATATTCAATGAATTAGACTGGATCTCGGTACCAAAAAAGGAAAATGCGGTGACAAAATTGTCCAGGAAAAAATTGAAATATTTGAAGAATCCAAGAAATCCAAGATTGACTAGGATGCTGACCCAGAGTAAGACCTTTCTCCGATTCTGATTTTCTTCATTTAGAAGTTTTATACCAACGAAGTAGTCTACCGTCGAACTAAAAAGTATTAATGACAAAAACCTCCAATCCCACCAGCCGTAAAATAGGTAACTGGCCGCTACAATCAGCAAATTTTGTAACCGAAGACTTTTATTAGATAACATCCAATAAAGCGTAAATACAATCGGTAGGAAAATTGCAAAATCTATGGAATTGAAAAACATATTCTTTGTCTATTCTATTTGCATCTAATCAATAATACATTAGAATTAATCCTTATATTATAAGGTAAAGGACAAAATTCGGACCAAAATCAGATTTATAAGTTATAGCGTTTTGGAATGGTGAATTTTCTTTTCTTTCTTTTATAAGAAAATCTATCTTTGTACAAATGATAAAAATCATTAATATGTTAATGCTTGAAAGGCACCCAGTAATTAATTAATCAATTTAAAGCAAAATGAAAAAGAAAGCCATTGGTCTGGCTAAGCGTGTCTTACCAACAAGTCTAGTAAATAAAATCGAATTCGAAAGACAAAAATTTAATGAACTCAACGAAAGACCAGTTGAATTTGCCTTCGTTTTTAATAGCTTGATCAAGGTACACCCGAGTAATGTGCTGGATGTAGGAACAGGGACTACTGCTCTACCACACCTTATGAGAAATTGCGGGCCCAAGGTGACTGCAATTGACAATATCAGAGATTATTGGCCAGCAGGAATGACCAATAAACACTTTCATGTATTGGACGTAGACATCACCTCACCTAAATCTCAAGACCTCAATGAAAAGTACGACCTCATCACTTGTATCAGCGTACTGGAGCACATCAAGAATCACAATGATGCAATGAAAAATATGTTTGCCTTGTTGGCAGATGACGGATTTTTGGTTTTGACATGTCCATATACAGAGAATCAATATGTAGAGGATACATATAAACTACCCGAATCCAATGCCATCGGTAAAGACGTACCATTTGTATGTCAATCTTATTCCAGGGCTGAACTTGACAATTGGTTGAAGGCAAATAATGGAGAAATAGTAACACAGGAATTTTGGCAAGTATTTGAAGGAGCGTGTTGGAGCCTGGGAGAACGGATACCTCCGATTAAGGTAGAAAAGGGACAGAATCACCAATTGACATGCTTATTGATTAAAAAGCGAAATGGATAATTTTGTTACTTTCTAATACTTTTAGTTTGTATTCTTAGAAAATATAGATCTTATCACAATGTAGATATGATTGAAAAAATTGGGAATCATACCATAATGTTTCTGTAGAATTTTGAATCTACCTATCAATGACTGTTTGTGTCTTTGCTTTGAGATGCCACCAATTAAGAAGTCAGCTAATATCAAATTTGTGTTTAATCGGGTCTTACTTTTTTTCAGACATTCTATCACCCAATCAATATCTGCAGACATATTATCTTCCATGTATTGAGGAACCAGGGTTCTCTTTGGCAGAAATGCCTGATGAGAGACCACCATGCCATACTTGAGACTTTTCCAGGTCAGATCTTTGGGAAGTTTTTGTGTAGTCAATTGACTTCTTGTGCCCAATTCTTTGCGATCATCGTCTACCATCATCACTTCTCCATATAGAATATCCGCATATGCTTCGTTTTGAGCTATCATTTTCTCCACTGTATCAGGCCGATGAATATGATCACCACTATTCATAAACCAAATATAATCTCCAGTTGACTTTTGTATGCCTTTATTCATGGCATCATACAGTCCATTATCCTTTTCACTCATCCAAAAATCGATATGAGACTCATATTTTTTAATTATGGATAGAGTGCCATCGGTCGAAGCACCATCTATTACAATAAATTCAATATTATCGTACGATTGATCGATTATGCTTTTAATAGTGCCTTCGAGGAGTAATTCACCATTATAAACTACCGTTATTATGCTTACTTTTATAGATTTGTGATTCATACTTAATTGTAAGTCAAATTTAGTTAAAATATTACTTGCACTTAGCAATATTTACTGCATGAAATTAAAGGATAAATTTTTATATCGATATGCTCAAATTTTTGGCCGAAATCGATTTTATAAACTCAATTATCTTCTTATCAGGCTAGGTCTAAGTGGATTAGGTATTAATAATTATTATGATTTCAATGTTAGTGGTGAAAATCACTTTAAGGATTTCGTTCTAAAGAATTACAAACTTAAGACTATTTTTGATGTAGGTTGTAATGAGGGAAATTATATCACTCCATTTCTAAAATCTAATGCTGAAATTCATTGTTTTGAGCCCCATCCTGAGACCTGTAAAAGGTTGAGAAATCGATACGCTGATAATGCCAAAATTGTGGTGAATCAGATCGGACTTTCGGATAAAAAAGAAGAGACCTATATTTTTGACTATCAAGATGTCAATGGTTCAAGTCATGCTTCTTTGTTTGAAGAAAATATAACAGAAGTGCAAAACAAGCCTTCTTCTAAAACTAAAATTGCACTTGATTTACTGGATTCTTATATCGCTGAAAATAATATTGGATATATAGATCTTCTTAAAATTGACACAGAAGGAAATGAAATATTTGTGTTGAAAGGTGCAGAAAAGGCATTGGCCCAAAATAAAATAGGGATTATTCAGTTTGAATTCTCAGCACTGAATATCAGCGGAAGATCATTTTTTAAAGATTTCACAAAGGTGCTTTCGGACTATAATTTGTATCGACTGCTTCCTAAAGGATTTTTTCCACTTGATTACAAAAAACAAGCTATCGTATATGAACAGTATGCCTTTCAAAACGTGGTAGCATTCCGAAAAGATATTGATATTTTATCCTGACGAACCCATAAGATCGAAAAATGAAGGTACTGTTTACTTTTTCTGGATTGCCGCATTATTACAACCTCATCCTGAGCAGACTAAACAATGTCGAAGGATTGGAAATAGTAGTTGTGAGTCCAGCCAAGGAGAATAGTCATACTATTGGACAAGGGGTATATCAAACAAAAGAAGGAATCAATTTCAAGACTATTTTTCTTGAGCAATATGATTCGCTCTACAAAAAGTTTTTCAGGGGATTTGATCAAGTTTTGGATGAAGAGAAACCAGATATTGTAGTTACAATTTTCTTTTTTGCCTATTCATTTCTCTACAATAGAAAGGTAAAGCGAGCAATGAAGCGGCACGGGATAAAACTGATTTACAAGGATATTCCATTTAGACTTCCACTCTACAAGGATGCGGTTAAGTATTATACCCTTCAAAAAGCTGGCAAAGATGCGAATTGGATCAAAAAAGGCTTTGTGGGATTTCAGGCTTTGGTGTACCGAGAAATAAGTAAAAGGTTGTACAAGAAATTTGATGCCCATGTGAATTATGTAGAGAAGGCGAGAGAGGTATTTGGCAGCTATGGAGTGGATCAAGAGAAAATATTTATTACTTACAACTCTATTGATAATGAAGTGATCAATGATCGACGATCCAAGGTTGAAAGCCTGCCGCCGATCTTGGAAGATAATCCATATCGAATTTTTCATATCGGAAGATTGGTCGAATGGAAGAGGGTAGATATGCTTATCAATTCGGTAGATCTATTGAAGGAAAAGTATCCTCAGATAGAATTACTAATAATAGGAGATGGACCATTATTGGAAAAGCTAAAACAACAAGCGACCATTCTTGAATTAGATGACCATATAAAGTTTTTGGGTGCGATATATGATACTACCTTGCTAGGGCAGTATTTCAAATCCTGTTCAGTATATGTATTGGCAGGGATGGGTGGATTGTCCATCAATGAGTCCATGGCATGGGGGCTGCCGATTATTTGCTCTGTCTGTGATGGAACCGAAAAGCATCTCGTCATTGAAGATTACAATGGCAAGTTTTTTAAGGATGGAGACTTGATTGATCTTACGGATAAAATAGATTTCATGCTTGCTGATATTGAAAGGACGAGGCAAATGGGCAAGAATTCTGAAGAATTAATTGAAACCAAAATTAATGTTCATACTGTAATAAAAGGCTATCTTGAAGCTTTTAATTATGTCACTGAAAATAAGTATAATTTGTCTTATTCTAGGCCCAAAAGTATTGAACAATGAGGATGTTTATAGAGCAGGGGTTTAAGGGCTTGTATTATTTTTTTAAAGACAAGAGCTATAGGTCATTCATCTACTTATTGTTGAGATATGGAGGCAAAAAACGATTCAAATCTACGAAGGTAAATGTAGCGGGATTCAAATTGATTATTCCCGATGTGCCCTCATTCATCTGGCAGTTTTATGAAATATTTTACAAAAGAAGCTATCTGTTCAAGCCAAAGAATGAGAATCCTGTCATTTTTGATTGCGGGGCCAATGTAGGTACAAGCTGCCTTTTTTTCAATAGAGAATTTAAGGATGCCATCATTCATGCCTTCGAACCTGATCCGAATGTTTTTAAAGCACTGTCTCAAAATTTGGAGAGAAATGCTGTAGACAATGTTCAATTGTACAATGCAGCAGTTTGGAAAGAAGAAGGCACGCTTGAATTTGGTGCCGACGGTGCAGATTCTGGAGCGATATCTCAAACGTCCAATGAGACTTCGATCAAGGTGAAGGCAGTAAGACTTAAAAATTTGATTGAAAAGGAGGAGGTGATCGATTTGCTAAAAATGGATATTGAAGGTGCTGAAGTGGAGGTGATTTTAGATTGCAAAGATGTATTGAGTAGAATTAATCACATATTTATAGAATACCATTCCTATCATAACTCGTCTCAAGATATTGATAAGATAATATCTGTGCTGAATGAAAATGGATTTAGGTATTATTTGGAGAATGAGGCAAGTAGAAAGATCCCTTTTATAAATCAAAAAGGGAAATATGATATGGATATGCAGGTTAATATTTTTGGATATAAATAGTATCGGAGTCAAGTACAAACAAAAATGAAAATTGCTTTAATCAATACTTCGGATTTACAAGGAGGAGCGGCAATAGCTTGTTATCGATTGGCAGAAGCATTGGGTAAGGAAGAAGATTTGGATGTGAAAATGATCGTAAAGGAAAAAACATCTAATAGCGACTTCGTGGTAAGTGCAAATCCATCTGCTTTAAGTGAAAAACGAGGTAAACTTAATTTTGCACTTGAAAAGGCCACCTTTCTAAGGCATGAAAGTGACAAATCGATGCGTTTTCTTTTCTCTCATCCAAATTTTGGTCAGGATATAAGCAAGATGCCTGCCGTCAAGGAGGCAGATGTTGTTCATTTTCATTGGGTGAATAAGGGCTTTTTGTCATTCGGCTCGCTAAAAAAGCTATTAAGCCTTAACAAACCAATAGTATGGACTTTGCATGATATGTGGCCATTTACTGGTGGTTGTCATTACTCCGCAGCATGCGAAAATTATCAGAAGGCTTGTGGGAATTGTTTTTTGCTCAAAAGCCCAAAAGCGAATGATCTTTCCAGCAAAATCTGGAAGAAGAAAAAAAAGCTTTACGGACAGGCAGATTTACACATAGTGACATGCAGTGGTTGGCTGAGTGGCATAGCATCTTCAAGTAGCTTATTCCATAATGTACCCGTACAAAATATACCCAATACGATAGACTTGAACCTATTCAAGCCCAAGGAAAAGGTCACTAAGCAGAAGTCCACGATACTTTTTCAGGCAATGAATATCAATGACAAACGGAAAGGACTCAAGTATTTTTTAGAAGCCATGCAGATTATTGAAAAAGAATACGCCGAGTTTTCCAAAACCATCGAATTGCTCATTTTTGGTAAAGACACAAAGAGTCAAATCGATGACTTGTCTATAGATGTCAACTATTTGGGTATTTTGAAAACTCAAGAGGATATTATCAATGCGTATCATCGATCTGATGTGTTTGTCATACCTTCATTGGAGGACAACTTGCCGAATACCATCATGGAGTCGATGGCCTGTGGAGTGCCCGTTGTGGGATTTGAGACAGGAGGAATACCTGAAATGGTGGCACATAAGAAAACTGGTTTTATTGCTGCACAAAAGGATTCGAGACAATTGGCAGAGGGCATTATTTGGGTACTTGAAAACAAGGAAAGAACTGATCAATTGTCAAAAAATTCTAGAGCAAAAGCTGAAGAAGAGTATGCACATAAGGTGGTGGCAAATCAATATAAAGAAGTCTATACATCGATTTTGCAGAAGATCTAGAATGTAAGACTAAGTAGAAAATTTCCTTATGGGAGTAATTAAGAAAGAAGGTATAAAACAAAGTGTGATAATATACATAGGTGTATTTATTGGCACCTTGAATACACTTTATTTCTATCCAAAATTCTTCGACCCTGACCATCTTGGACTTTTCAGATTTTTAATGGACACTTCACTATTGCTTTATCCACTGATAAGCCTTGGTGTACACAACCTGTCAGTAAGAATGTTCCCTACGTTCAAATCAGAAGAGAATGGACACAATGGATTATTCGCATTGCTGATTATGGGAGTTTCTATAGGGTATATTTTGTTTTTAATAGGTGTGTACTTCTTTGAACCATTGATTGTAGACCATCTCAAAAGCGAATCTTTACTTATTCAGGAGTTTTGGTATTTTATCATTCCCTTGGCAGGTCTGACGATCTTTTCCGCTATCTGTAATCTGTATGTATTGAATTTCAAAAAAGTGGTTCTGCCCACCATATTTGATGACCTCTACATCAAGATAGGATTACCAGCCATAGGGATATTGATTTACTTTGATTACCTGACCATTATCGAGGGTGTATTTGCATTAGTAGGGATATACGCTTTTCGTTTCATCTCTTTTCTTATCTACATCTTTTGGATTAAAGAATGGCATTGGCGACCCAATTGGGAAATGCTCAAACCGCCACTCATCAAGGAAATGACTACCTATTCTTTCTATGGAATTTTGGGAAGTATGGGCAGTCTGGCTGCTACGCGAATAGATGTATTTATGGTAGCGCTTATGGCAGATAAAAACCTCAAAGATGTAGCCATTTATACCATTGCGATGTTCATAGCTAATATAATAGCGGTGCCTGCAAGAGCAATTGCAAATATCGCCTCTCCGATCATTGCCGAATCATGGAAACAGAATGACATTGCAAATATCAAGGATATTTATTCCAAATCGTCCATCGTCTTATTGACTGTCGGATTATTCTTTTTCATCGGCATTTGGTGCTCGATCGATGATTTGTTTAGTCTTATGCCAAAAGAAGAAGTATATTCTCAAGGTAAGTGGGTGATTTTTATTTTGGGATTAGGTAAGTTATTTGATTTGGCTACAGGTGCCAATGAGCAAATTATTTCATATTCCAAATACTTCAGGTTCAATTTCTATGCAGTTTTGATTTTGGCAGTTATTAATATAATAGCCAATTATATTTTCATTCCGCTGTACCAAATCAATGGCGCGGCTCTGGCCACAGCTACTTCTCTGGTAGTATACAATTTGAGTAAATTTCTTTACATCAGATATAAAATCAAAATTCAACCTTTTTCCTGGGATACGTTGAAAGTGCTTGTCATAGGTGGTGTGGTCATGTTGGTCGGCTTGTCATGGCCAGGTTTTAATATTCCATTTTTGGACATTATTCTCAGATCGACAGTAATTTCAATTCTCTTTGTATCAATGGTCTTGTTTTTTAATGTCAGCCAAGATTTGAATAATCTATTCCAACAAATATTGGACAAGATGAAGAAAGGCCTTGGTATGTGATCAATGGATGAATTGGATAGTCTAATCCATAATAGAAATTGTTTTCCCGCTTTTTGTCGTTCGTACGGTAGTTACATTCGGTTTAATATTCATCAGTGCAGGAATGGTATTCCACAACATTCTCTTGATCTTCATTTTTAGTTTGTGAGTGGTGCCTTTGTCCTTATTCATAAAGGCAAAAATCTTTTTGTTGTACAATGAATTCTTATACGCTAGAATTTTTAAACCTTCAGTCTGAAGTAAGAACCTAAATGTTTGAGGTGTATAAATATTGATGTGACCATAACTCAGGAAATGTTCAACTTTGCTATCCACATTAAATGAAAAATCAATCGGAACTTCGAATATTTGCACTTTTGATACACGCACCATCTCCCTTATCAAAGTCCTTGGAAATTCAACATGTTCCAACACATGACTACATGTTGCCAATTCGAATGAATCATCTTCAAATGGAAGCTTGTAACCATCAAAAAGCTTTACATCTTTAATTGAAGGAAGATTTTTTGCCTTTATCTTCTGAATGCCACTTTCAGAAATTTCAACGGAGGTAATATTGTCGCAAAATTTATTTTTATCCAACCAAAATAAAACACCCCCATCTCCTGATCCTACATCCAATACAGTTTTGAACTTTTGACCTTGGCAAATCTCAATTATATTTTTTGCTTTTTCTTCACCACCAAGCTTCCTCCATTCTTCAGTATCATTGTTGTATTGATTGTTGTATTTCTCCTTTAGTTGAGTATTAATATCCATTTCATCCTTTTCTCTCTTGCGTAGAAGACAATTTAAATCTTGTAGCTATTGCCCAAAAGCAAAAATTAAACATCAAAGATATTAATAATATGTATTAAATTACCTGGATTATGGTATTGAGCCATGTGGCATAAGGCTTCATTAATAATTGCTCGATAATTATTAAAAACCTCAGCCTTGTACTTTTTTGCTTAATACATCAATCTGTATCAGTCTCACCCTATTTTTGTCACTTCTGATTTACCAGGATTCAAATACCATAAGTCAGAATAAAGCCTATTCTTTATATTTTAATCATCATTTTAGAAGTGATAAGTTGACCTTCGGATATTATCGATATTATATATGAGCCTGCTTTTTTTGTACTCAAATCAATCATTCCTTCGAATTGATCATGATTTATTCTCAAAATGAGTTGATTATTTACATCAGTTACTTCAATAAAGAATTTTTCTACGTTATCAGGAATGTCAATATTAAAAAAACCATTACTAGGATTTGGATAGATATTGATTTCGACATCTGTCGCCTGTCCTATTTTCTGATTTTCATGCGCTGCTTTCTTTGATGGCGCTATATTTCCCTGTTCTATTTTTTCATTAGCCGCGCCTATAGTTGATATGGAGGCCAGTTGATCCGATTTAACTTTTTGATTTTTTTCCGCTTCTTTATGACTTTCTGACAATAGTGATTTGAATTTCCGCCAAAGACGTTTATACCAACTTTCTTCTTCCTTCACTATGGCATATAAACCTGTTACACAAATTTGAGTTCTTTCTGGTTTCTTACCGACTAATTCTACAGTTGGTAAAAGATATTGTACGGGTAAATTCGATTCAGTAATTTCGTGATCAGTAATGACCTGTGAATCATTTTGTAATCCCAATTTCATGTCGACGGCCTGGTTTTGGCTTGTATTATTTACATCCACATTATCATTGTGATCTTTTATCGCATCTCTAAGACATCCCTCGACCCAATCAACTTTTGCACCACCTTGAGTCTGTTTGCGGTCTTTATTCCATTGGCCCTTATTAAGTTGTTCGACAGGTTCTAATTTTTTCCTGCCAGGGATCTTTTTCGAGGACTGTTTTATACGAATAACCTCCTCTTGTTTGGGATCAGTTTTAGGTTCTGGCTTATGCTCGACCATGATGCCCTTTACGAAATTTTCCTTCTTGTGGAGCGAAATGAGAAGTCGATATTTAGGCTCTAAGTCGGCATATTGAAATATTTGATTTTCATACCCCTTGCACCTGACAGTCAATATGGAATTTTTGGGAATCTTGGCTCGAAATCGTCCGTTTTGATCAATTTTGATTTGCTTTTTCTCCCTACTGGACAAATGAATAATAATAGAAGCATTCAAAGGTTCGTTGGTGCTAGCATCTACTACTTTTCCTGTAATATTCAATACTTGGGAAGCCTCATGACTATTCTTAGTAATCCATCCTTTTTTACTCACTGCTATTATTCCTGTCGCTGGTGGTGGGCTAATTTCAAGAGCTGGTTTTTCAGGAACAGTCACCTCCTGCCCGCATCCAATATTTGGAACCAATCCAAGAATTATGGCTGCATATTTAAGCCATGATTTTGAAGGTTTTGGTGGTATTAATTCTACATTCAATTGATCAGAAGAAAATCTTCCACATAAATTACCATTTTGAGCGGTAATGTATTCTGCAATTTGCACCTTCGGCATTCGCGTAAAGTCAACAACCGTTTTTTGGCAAGATTGACAATGCCTTCCTTTTTCTACAGGTGTCATTTCCGACCAGTTTTCATGACAAGGTTCAGGAATGGAGATGGATAGTGATTTTTGTTTCATGAGTAATTATTTTTTGTGACATATTATGTAGATGCAGAAAGTATGGGAAATGCATATTCATTTTTCAAAATCACAAAATTTAAAATCTCCTCCTATACCTATTCAAAACATAAATTGATCTGTAAAACCACCTGAGACACCTTAACCTCCCCCATCTCCCCCATCTCCCCAATCTCTCTAATCTCCCCAATCTCTCTAATCTCCCCAATCTCCCCAATCTCCCCAATCTCCCCAATCTCTCCAATCTCTCCAATCTCTCCAATCTCTCCAATCTCTCCAATCTTTCCAATCTTTCCAATCTCTCCAATCTTTCAAATCTCCCCAATCTCTCCAATCTCTCCAATCTTTCCAATCCCCCCATTCTTTCCAATCTTTTCCTTATGTTTAGACTCCAAAATTTTTACTAACCCAACCATTCAAAAATGAATACTTTCAAATCTTTATTGATAATCCTTTTAGCACTTACTTTTTCATTCACTTCGGAAGCACAAAAGAATAAGAAGCCAGAATCTGAATTTGACAAACTGTCATTGTCTGGTATGAAATTTAGATGTGTAGGTCCAGCTATCGCTTCCGGACGGATCTCAGATATAGCTGTGAATCCTTCGAATCCGTTTGAATATTATGTAGCTGTAGCTTCTGGAGGTGTATGGAAGACAACCAATGCAGGGACCACCTATCAGCCAATATTTGATAGTCAAGCATCATATTCAATAGGATGTGTAACAATAGATCCTAGCAATCACAGTACCATTTGGGTGGGATCGGGAGAGAATAATAATCAGAGGAGTGTGGCTTATGGAGATGGGATCTATAAATCAAATGACCGAGGTAAAAGTTGGAAAAATATGGGTCTAAAAAATTCCGAGCACATTGCCAAGATTATTGTAGATCCTACAAACAGCGATGTGGTGTATGTAGCATCAATGGGACCATTGTGGAGCGAAGGAGGCGATAGAGGTGTATACAAAACAGAAGATGGTGGTAAGAATTGGAAGGCAGTATTAAGCATAGACAAACATACAGGGGTGAGTGATTTGATAATGGATCCAAGGAATCCGAATATCCTCTATGCAGCAGCTCAGCAGAGAAGAAGACATGTATTTACCTACGTTGGTGGTGGACCAGGATCGGGAATGCACAAATCTGTTGATGGAGGCACGACCTGGACAAAGATAAATTCTGGATTGCCAGCAAACATGGGAAGAATTGGACTGGCAATTTCACCAGCGAACAATGACTATATTTATGCAGTCGTAGAAGCGGCTAACGGAAAAGGTGGAACATTCAGGACTACTGATGGAGGAAATAGTTGGAAAAAAAGAGGTTCATATACTTCTAGTGGAAATTACTATCAGGAGATTTACTGTGACCTTACTGATCCCAACAAACTCTATGCGATGAATACCTGGATGCAGAGAAGTACTGACGGAGGTAAGACATTCAAAAACGTTGGTGAGGATGCCAAGCACGTGGACAATCACTGCATGTGGATAGATCCTATGAATGGAGATCACTGGCTTGTGGGGTGCGATGGTGGATTGTATGAGACATTCGATGCGGCTAAGACCTGGGATTATAAGCCCAATCTGCCTGTCACACAGTTTTATAAAGTGGCTGTGGATAATGATGAGCCTTTCTATAATATATATGGAGGTACCCAGGACAATTCAAGTATGGGTGGACCTTCACGGACAATAACCAGTCATGGTATTACCAATGCAGATTGGTTTTTTACCCATGGTGGAGATGGATTTGAATCACAGGTAGATCCAAAAAACCCAAATATTGTCTACGCACAATCTCAATATGGTGTATTGGTGCGATATGACAAGTTGAGCGGAGAAGAGGTGGGAATCCAGCCCAAAGAAAGAAAAGATGAAAATAGCTATCGATGGAATTGGGATGCTCCACTTGCGGTGAGTCCTCATAAAGATGGTCGGCTTTATTTTGCTGCGAACAAGGTGTTTAGGTCAGATGATTATGGCAATAGCTGGGAGGTGATAAGCGATGATCTAACAAGACAGATAAATCGTAATGAACTGAAGGTAATGGGCAGAGTTCAGAGTATGGATGCCGTGATGAAAAATTCTTCTACCTCACCATACGGGACCATTGTAGCATTCAATGAGTCGACCTTAGACCCCAATCTGTTGGTAGTGGGTACGGATGATGGATTGATTCAGATCACAAATGATGGAGGGACTACCTGGACAAAAGTAGAACGCTTCAATGGAGTGCCTCAGAATACATATGTGAATAGTGTATTCTGTTCTCAACATGATGAAAATGTTATTTATGCAGCATTCAACAATCATAAAAAAGGTGATTTTAAGCCTTACATCCTGAAGTCATCTGACAAGGGTAGGTCTTGGGTAAGCATCAGCAATAATCTGCCAAAAAGAGGGAGTGTTTATGCTATTGATGAGGATCATGAAGAGGGCGATCTGCTTTTTTGCGGAACTGAATTTGGTGTGTTTTTCTCAAATGACGGAGGTGGTCATTGGAAACAATTAAAAGCAGGAGTGCCGACAATAGCTGTTCGAGACATTGCTATCCAGAAAAGAGAGAATGACCTTGTATTGGGTACATTTGGAAGAGGATTTTATGTATTGGACGATTATTCTGCCTTGAGGTATGTGGATAAAATTGACCTTGATCAGGAAGGCATTTTGTATCCGATAAGAGATGCCATTGCTTATGAGGAGTCCGTGCCATTGGGCCTTCCAGGAAAGGCGATGTTGGGAGATAGTCACTATTCAGCAGAAGACTTGGGACCAGTAGCGATGATCACTTACTATATAAAGGATAAGATCAAGACATTAAAAGATACGAGAAAAGAGAAAGAAAAAGAGGCCATCAAAGCGAATAGAGATACTCCTTTTTTGAGTTATGATGATTTGAAAAAAGAAAGAGAGCAGAAGAAACCTCAACTTTTATTTACGATTACTGATGAAAATGGTAAGGTAGTCCGAAAGTTGATGAAGGGATATTCGACAGGTGTCAATAGATTGAAATGGGATTTGAGATTTGCTCCAAAGGATCCAATTAATTTGAGAAAACCATCCTTTTACAATCCGTGGGCTGGCAAAGCAGAAGGTTCGCTTGTCAAGCCAGGTAAGTATTCTGTACAAATGTCTAAATATGTGGACGGTGTATTTACGGATATTGGCAATAAACAGGAGTTTGAAGTCAGATTGCTAGAAGACAGGGTATTACCAGCAAAAGATCCAATAGCCAAGACCAATTTCCAGCGTGAAGTTGACGAGCTGAACAGATCAATAAGTGGTGCTGGAAAATTGATTGGCGAAATGAACAATAAAATGAGGCATATGAAAGAGGCGATAAAATTTGTTGAACTTCCGATGCCAGATTTGATGAAGGAGATTGAAGATATAGAGCGCAATATTAAAGAAGCCAATGTAATGTTGTATGGTGATCCGATAAAGTCAAAATTGGATATAGGTGCTCCACCGACTCCTGCTGGAAGATTGGGTTGGATTGTCTACGAACAAAAACATTCGACTGCAGATCCTACCGAAACACACAAAAATAGCCTGGCTATAGCCAAAGAAGAATTCGGACCGATATTGGAAAAGTTGACTCAGATAGCAACGGTTGCTATTCCTGCATTGGAGCAAAAGTTAGAAAACGCTGATGCGCCTTATACTCCGGGAAGAGCAATACAAATGATGCGTGGCAACTGATTTTATTGTAAAATAGAGTGCCTTAGCCTAAATTATTTGGAAAAAAGTGTACATTTAGGGTATAAAATTATGTGAAAATCAAACTCATAGAATTTTGCAGTTGAATTATGAGGATTTTCGATATATATAATTTTTTGAATATGTAGATGGTTATACCTCTATGACTCCTATTTACGAAGGACATTAAATATATTGCCCGGAATAAATTAACGACCCTTATGAAGAATTTGACTGCTTCCTTTTGTATACTACTTACAGTTTTCCTTCTTGCATCATGCGAAAAAGAAAGAAATCAGGATGATTATAGCAATGATGAATATGCATTGATATCTCAGGATTTAACAATACCTCAAGTGGTAAATAATTATCAACTAGAGCTTGGAGAACACTTTCTTCCTGAAGGCAAGACTTATCCCAAGGTCAATATTGTTTCTCTTAGTGAGATACACTTAAACAATAATAGAGCTACTTTGGGTAGAGTGTTGTTTTATGACAAAACATTGTCTCTGGACAGAAATGTGAGTTGTGGAAGTTGTCACCTGCCAGAAAAGGCATTTAGTGATGAAGGCAAGTTTAGTGAAGGTGTGGATAGGGTAATTACTAAAAGGAATACTCTTGCTTTAGCAACAACGCTCAGCTTCAAAATTTCCTATAATCCTTTGGATCCAAGTCTGTCAAGATCAAAGTTTTCTTGGGATGATAGTGCAGCAGATCTACCTCAACAGGTAAAAAATGCATTCCGCAAGGAAAATGAAATGAATATTGATGAAGAGGAAATAAAAAAGAGAATCGCTGAAAGTTCTTTCTATTCCATACTCTTTGAAAAGGCATACGGTGATTCAGAAGTTAATAGTGACCGTATCTCTGAATCTATTACTGCCTTTGTGGATGCCATTTCATCGGTGAATTCAAAGTTTGATGAGGGCTTGGAAAGATCTCCAAGATTCTCTGCTGAAAAAGACTTTTACAACTTTTCTGAAGAAGAAAATAAAGGAAAGCTCTTATACAATACCAACTGCGCCTCTTGTCATACCAATAAGCATAATTTTACTGTCAAGGCATCTGCGAATAATGGACTGGAAATGAACTATGCCGATAAAGGTATAGGCGGAAGATTAAACAAGTCTGATTTGTTCGGGGTCTTCAAGATTCCTTTCCTTAGAAATATTGAACTCACCGCACCATACATGCATGATGGTCGGTTTGAAACTTTGGAAGAAGTGGTAGATCATTATAGTGAGGGAATAGTAAATCACGAAAATTTATCAGAAGAATTGAAAAATGATGACGGTACACCTAGAAATTTAAATCTTAGTCAAGAAGATCGAAATGCACTTGTGGCATATTTGAAAACTTTGACAGATGAATCAATCGCCTTGGATGAACGTTTTTCGGATCCATTCAAAGGATAAAAACCAGGTGTTTGACCCCAAAGTTATGTAAAGCGTCTTGAAATTAATTTTGAGACGCTTTCTTTTTACCCAAGTCTTCGAAATTCTCTTGGAATACAATATTTTATACAGCTCACCTAGCTGACCAATAAGTAATTTTGAATCTTATAAGACTGATGTTTTAGCTCCTCCCCATCTAATAATTGGAAGAGGATTAATCAGTTGCTTTGACATTAACAAAACACCTTACATCTGATTTAATTTTGTTGAAAAAAATGGTG
Source organism: Saprospiraceae bacterium (assembly GCA_965230575.1). GTDB lineage: Bacteria > Bacteroidota > Bacteroidia > Chitinophagales > Saprospiraceae > CAJXUU01. The sequence continues at coordinate 479,178 of OZ246013.1, read as the reverse complement.
TATTTGACTCAGGGTTTTCCCTTAAAGTTAAACCAAAGCATATCCGTGTAATTCTCCAATTTTAAAAATAATGTATTGTGTTTACTTAGAAATTAAAGTATAAGTAGTTAGTTTGTGGATGTTAAGACAAATTTATAAAGGTTGTTTCCAGCCTTTTCATCTACTAAAACTAAACATCAATGAAACGTTTAATTCTCTACACATTTTTATTTTTTAGTTTTTTAAATACCTCGATAAGTCAAGATATTACATACAAACCTGCTGAATTGGTTCAAAACGCCAACAAAATCAAATCAGCTACACAGGTTCCAATTTTTTCAATTAATAATAGCAGGTCATCCAAATTACCTGAGGAGTTGAGCAATTTTGAAATGCTCAATGTAGACAAGCAGGTATTGAATGAAGTGCTGACTTCTACACAAGACTTTTATGAAGTATCGGTTCCAGTATTTGGCAAATCAGACTTAAAATTAGAAATAGTCGAAGTTGATATATTGTCAAACGATGGCTATGTAATTTCAAAACCTTCCAACGCTACGACAAAAGTCAACCATGGCAAGCATTACAGAGGAATCGTAAAGGGAAATGGAAAAAGTGTTGTTGCTTTATCCATTTTTCAAGATGAAGTGATGGGATTTATTTCAATGCCTGGTAGCAGCAATTTGGTTATCGGTATGTTGGAAGATAAATCATCTCATATTATTTATGAAGACCATGTGTTGGCAGAAAAATTTGGATTCGAATGTGCTACACCAGAATCTGATATAGAATATACAAGAGAGGAGCTCGAAGGTATTAAAGGTGGATCAAGAGCTTTATCCGACTGTGTTAGAATTTATTTCGAAGTGGACAATGATATCTATATTGACAAGGGTAGCAATATCACTTCTGTTACTAATTTTATCACAGGTCTATTTAATCAGGTAGCGACGATGTATGCCAACGAACAGATCAATTTGGTATTGTCGCCCCTGGTTATATGGACACAACCAAGTCCTTATAATTCATCATCTTCTAGTGGAATGCTGAATGCCTTCCTCGCTAATACAGGAGATTTTGATGGCGACTTGGCTCAGTTACTCTCCTACAAAGCGAGTGGTGGTATTGCTTATGTCGATCAGCTTTGTAGCTCGAACCCTGACTTAAGAAAAAGTTTTAGTAGCATCAACCCGACTTACCAAAATGTACCAGTGTATTCTTGGTCAGTAATGGTAGTCACTCACGAGTTTGGTCATTTGTTTGGATCTAGCCACACCCACGCTTGTGCTTGGAATGGTAATAATACAGCTATCGATGGATGCTATACTACTGAGGGCAATTGCCCACAACCTGGCATACCATCAGGTGGAGGTACAGTGATGAGTTATTGTCACTTGACGAGCGTAGGAATAAACTTAAATCTAGGCTTTGGCCCACAACCAGGAAATCTTATTAGAAGTAGAGTTACCAATGCAACTTGTACTCAACCTTGTGAAGGTGGAGGACCAACCTGTACTGATGGTATTCAAAATGGCAATGAGACAGGAGTAGATTGTGGTGGACCAGACTGCCCTGCATGCCCTACAGGATGCGAAGATACAGAAGCCAATCTTACTATAATTTTGGATAACTATCCAGGAGAAACAACTTGGACATTGAAAAATGCCTCAGGCACTACCTTGTATAGTGGAGGGCCATATTCTTCAGCGGGAAGCACTGTTTCTGAAACTTTCTGTCTGGCAGATGGCTGTTATGATTTCCAGATCAATGATTCATATGGAGATGGAATCTGCTGTGGTTATGGCCAGGGATCATATGATATCTCGATTAATGGCCAGTCAGTAGCTTCTGGAGGACAATTCGCAAGTACTGAGTTAACTAATTTCTGCGTAGGTGGAGGTTCTGGACCTACTTGTACGGATGGAGTACAAAATGGAAATGAGACGGGAGTAGACTGTGGTGGACCAGATTGCCCTGCATGTCCAACTTGTACAGATGGAGTACAAAATGGAAATGAGACAGGTATAGATTGTGGAGGTCCAGATTGTCCAGCATGCCCTACATGTGATGATGGAGTACAAAATGGAAATGAGACAGGAGTAGACTGTGGTGGACCAGATTGTGCACCTTGTGGCGGCAACAATGAATTGTTTGCGCACTACTTCGAGACTGGCTGGGACGGATGGCAAGATGGAGGAAGTGACTGTTACAGATATTCTGGATCTAGATCTTATGAAGGAAGTTATTCAATAAGAATAAGAGATAATTCAGGGACTGCATCAGCGATGACATCATCTTCATATAATACTACACCTTACACGGGAGTAGAGGTTACATTCTTTTTCTATCCTAATAGTATGGAAAACGGTGAAGACTTTTGGTTGAGATATTACGATGGATCATCATGGCAGACTGTTGCTACTTTTGTAAGTGGTACATCATTCCAAAACAATACATTCTATACTGCGACAGTTCCGATTCTCAGTTCAAGCTATAATATGTCTACTAACGCCCGATTTAGATTCCAATGTGATGCCAGTGGCAACGCTGATAGAATATACATAGATCAAGTATCTGCGGTAGGACTTTCATCTGGAAGCATTACCGATGGCGAAGTAAAAATTAGCCCAGTTCGTTCACTAGCTGAAATAGATGAATTTGAGTTCATCGAAGAGATGCAAATCTCTCCAAATCCTGCCTTGGATCAAATCAGGGTCAAAGTCAACTTGGATTATGCTCAGGAAGTATCAATTAAAGTAGTCGATATGCTTGGAAGAAGTATTATCGATACACAAGCTAATCTTGGCGAAGGTGTTAATACTCATCCGATTGATATTTCGAATCTTGACTCTGGTACTTACTTCCTCAAAGTGATTGATTCAGAGGGAGACGAGATGGTCGATAAATTCATAAAACTCAAATAATTTGATAGTTTTTGTTTGGACCTATATATTTTGATCCGATAAGATATGCAGGTTTAAATAATGTTTTAGTTAGTTGCCATCCACTTCACAGTGGATGGCTTTTTTGTATAAGAATTTCTGTATTTTGTTGTCTACTAACCTACAGAATAATGACAATGACAAAAAGTGAGCTGATCCAACTAACGAAGGATAAATTTCAAAACCTATTTGATTTTCTGAATGACCATGATGTGAATAAGTGGAATAAAGGACCTGAAGGCAAATGGAAGGCTGGTCAGCACATTATGCATTTGTTGCAAAGTGCAAAACCATTAAATCGGGCTTTGGGCTTGCCAATGTTTGTCTTATGGTACAAATTTGGTAAAGCGAATCGAGGCCCTCGGACTTATGATCAAGTAATCGACAAATATCAAACGAAGCTCCAAGCAGCTGGAGAAGTATTGTCTCCATTTTCCAAAAATATGCCAGACACACCTCCCGACGGTAAGCAAAAAATAATAGAGCTACTATCAAAAGAAAAAGACATCCTCCTAAAAAAGATTAATAAGATTTCGGAGAAGAACCTGGACAAGTATTTGATCCCTCATCCGTTAATGGGGCGAATGTTGATAAGGGAGATGATCATGTGGAATGCCTACCATATTGAACATCACCACAAAATCTTGGCAGAGAAATATTAAGAAAAAGGACGAAACAAGTATACTAAACCTCTAAAGTTTAGTATACTTACTTAGGTCTAATCAAGGGGAATTCAGAAGTAAGAACAGTTTAAAAATAATTAAGCTTAAAGTATATTTTTACTACCAAAGATTGAATTTTGTTTGGAATGAATTGGCCTTAGTTGGTTTAGGATTTTGAGTTGTATTTTGACGTTAAAAACTCACAACTGTTTGAGCGATAGCGAGTTTTGTGTGTTTAGTCAAAATGGAATTCAAAAGTCGTTAAGAACCAAGTAAAGCCTTGAATTCTTTGGTTCGTTTCTTTTTCAAGAAAGAAATGAACGCCCGAGTGGCGAGCGGAAGATTAAATTGAAAACTACAACCTCATTATTCCGCAATATCTATCAAAAAAAGGGTAATCAATTCAAAAGTGCAGGTTCTTAAATGAAATATAAGTAACTGAATATCAGTATCTTGAATAAATGAATGGAAAGATATTTTATTAATGAATATGCCTGATCAAAACATAAGCTTATCCAATATATCCGCACCTAAAAATTTATCCTCTTTGTGGGTATACCACTTTCGCTGTTTTGGTAATCGTACATTTTCAAATGTTGTCTCTTCGTCCAAAAGGATATATTCGCCATCGTTTTTTTCTTCCTCATGGTAAAATCGATATCCCTGAAGTGCAAAAGATTCTGGATTGAAATAAAAATACCAAACATCTCCTCCAACGCTAGGATCGTATGTCACTCTGATCTCCAATGATTCTTTACCAAAAAAATCGACAGTTTTGACAGTTGGGTTTAGGTTCGTGCCTTCATCATTCAACTTTAGCGGCATGAGCCAAAGGTATTGGTAGTAATTTTTCATCATCGTAAGGCGCTTCTCATTAAGCCTATACTTTTCTGAAGTTTCATTTGAGAATTCACTAGTCCCATCCACTAGAAAAGACGCTTCACCCTTGTCAAGCCTACTAATGATGTTGTGATCATCAATGTGCTGGTTCATCTCGAATTTTTCTTTTTTTATGTGAAAGCTTACCTCGGATTTTCGGTCACTGCCATTGGGTCGAGTCTCGGTGAGAAAGAGACGGACATTCTTTTTGAGTAATTTGCCTTGTGGATCATGATATTCGATACTTCTTCGAATTATTTCTTCAGCAGAAATGGATTGAGAATGGATGGCGCTAGAAAATGAAAACAAGAATGAAAATAGTAGTATATATCGCATGTTCGAATTTTGGCTAAATATACATTTTTCTTGACCTATACCGATATCGATGTATTATTTCGAGTGTTGAAAATTGAACAAATTTTGAAGCTGCTTTTATCTGCGATGTGATTTTCAATCAATTTTTAATGTATTTTTTAATGTTTCTGGATGAAGATTGAGAATTAGCTTATTAAAGTTGTTTCAATTAATTAAATTGTAATTATAAGAAAAGGTCCGATTCATCTCCTCTCAATTACCTGGGCCAAATTCTTTTTAATTATACTCCAATTAAAATTTTAGTAATGTACTAAATACAAATCGCATGAGATACCTTTTAAGTTTTACTGTCATTTTTTCTATTTGCTCGGGAATGCTTAATGGTCAGGCTGAGTTATTAATTAAAGAGGATACCATTCAAATAGATGGGACTTTATTGGATTCACAAGGAAATCCTGCTGATGGACAACAAATTTTGTCAACTGACACCCTGGGCAAGCCTATCTGGATTGATAAAGGTATAGATGCAATTAAGTATTTTAATAATTACGATGAATTACGAACGTTTGATGTTGAAAGCAGTGATAGCGTAGCAGTAGTAAGTGACTTTACCTATCAATTCAATTCAATTACCTATACCACAGTCGGAGGCATCTTTTACTACAACTCTTGCGTCGAAAATGGATCAACATGTATCGGTGGGTGGCAACGTGTTTTTGACGGGGTGGTGCACATTCCTGAATGGTTTGAGGTAGGAGGTCGAGATGTTACTGGAGGTGAATATATCAATCATTTATTATCTAGTAGTGGTATTTACAATGAGTGCGACCGAGTCAGGAATACATCAATACTAGCTGGAGTAGGTGGGAATATACTTTTGAAGGGAAGTAAGGTCTACGAAATGGATATCGAGGTAAATACTTTAAAAGATCAATATTGGCATGGTTCGAATCCAATTTTCAAACGACAAGATACACCGAATTCGCTTTTGACTCAATCCATTTCTGTAGGAAGTAATACAGTAACAGTAGATGATGTATCGGGATTTAGAGTTGGACAAGTCATTGGTGTATTGGATTTGTCAGCTCCAAACAATGGATTGGGGCATAATGAAAATGACCAAAATGGGGCACACATGATTACCAATATTTCTGGTAATACCATGACGGTGACCAATACATTTTGTTGCGATTTTAATGTGGGTGACAGGGTCATAAGAACGGGTGCTTTATTTGGAAATAACTCGGGTGCAAATTATGGCAACTTAACATTTGAAGGATTGATTTTTGACGGAAATAAGGCCAATAATCCATACACAGTGGATTGGAGATATTCCACTAATTTGTCTCTGGGAACAGGAGATAACGCCAGATTTTACAAATGTACCTTTCGGAATACTCCATCTGAAAATATGTTTATCGGGAATGGAACATTATTTGATTGTCATGGGCACAATTTAAATGGAAGTTTTATCCACACATCTGAGAATAATGTTGAAAAAACTGGATTTTCCATTAAGGTGATAGATTGTACAACTGATTCTACTAATTTGGGTGGATTAATAATGAGTCATTCTGAGGCAGTTATTACTTTTTCAAACCTTCATCACAATATTAGAATCGAGGGTTGTCATTTTAAGAACGGAATGGGGCAGTGCTTTGGCCCGGCTAATTCATCTTCAAATGCCAATAGAAGTTTTTCATGTCATAAAACTATCTTCGAAAACTTTAATTCTCCCAGCGGATTTGCTTTTGCATTTGGCGCAGCTACCACGGCTTCCAAATGGAGGAATAGTGAAGTAACTGAATGCAAATTTGATAACTGCGGAGATGTAAGAATAAAAGGCAATTCGCTGCAAAAAGGGTTTACAGAATCTGAATTTACTATAAAGGATTGCGAATTTATAAATTCCAGAATTTTCGTTAGTAGTGCCAGTAAGGTAGATATTATTAATAATAAAATGGTCATTGATAGAAGCAATGGGTTTGATTGGGTAAGTAATCCTGGACAAGGTGGAGCATATATTCAAGTACTCACAGGTGATAGAATAAACATCATATCAAATGAATTAACAGGTGATTCACTTTACAATGCCAATTGTCAAAGTGGAATATTGGTTTGGTCCGATCTAGCTGGGTTTAGGAAAGATGCGAATGGCAATAATTCAAAATTTTATTACAGTCAAAATATTAAGATCAAGGGGAATACAATAGAGAATTTCAAATTTGGTATTTCTACAGATAATACTCATGCTGGTACCTATTTTGGCAATACTGTAGGATGGGAAATTAGAGACAATAAAATTCATATGATTAATGATTCTAATTACAATGGGATCGCAGTGGGAATTCAAGTGCCTCCGGCAACTATTGCTTCCAGAAACATTATTTATGTTTATGACTCCACCAATACAAGTTATTATCCTGCCTTGGTTCAAGGAGTGGAATCTTCAGAATCTTCAGAATTGATAGGAGGTATATTCATAGATAATATTATCATCGGCAAGGGTTTTCGAGGTATTGCTGTGGGCAATTGGCAAGGCGGAGGTGCAAAATACAATTGTATTGTGACCAGAAATATCTGCAGTCAAGCGATAAACGACTTTTCAGGTGGAAATAGCTACGTACAAGGCAATGATATATTGGATACCTCGATGTTGCCTAATCTGACAAATCCGCTACTTCCATTACTTGGTCAATTCGAGCAGTATAAAAGTAGTTATTGATATGATGCATTCATGGCTAGACTAGCATCTCAAACAACATAGGGTTGTCATTGATATGCTCAAAATTTATTCCTTCAACATTCATTCTATCGATCAAAGAGTCAAAATCTGCTTTGCTCTGGACCTCAATACCAACTAAAGCTGGACCACTGGCCCGATTCGTTTTTTTGGTATACTCAAAATGAGAAATGTCATCATTTGGCCCCAGTACATTTAGAAAATCTCTCAATGCTCCAGCTCTTTGGGGAAATCGAACTATGAAGTAGTGTTTTTTACCCTCATGGAGCAAGGCCCGTTCTCTAATCTCCTGGGTGCGATTCACATCATTGTTGCCGCCACAAACAATTATTCCTACCGATTTTCCTCGAATTTGTGCTTTGTAATTTTCAAGAGCAGCAATAGATACAGCTCCTGCAGGCTCTACCACAATGGCATCTTCATTGTATAGACTTAGGATCGAAGAACAAATTGCTCCTTCAGGAACAGTAGTATTGTCATCGATTACCTCCGAGATAATCTTGAATGTAAGGTCTCCAATTTCCTTTACGGCAATACCATCCGCAAAACTATCAATTTTGTCAAGTGAGACCAAAGCACCATTCTTTAATGATTTGTCCAAAGCAGCTGCTCCACAAGATTCTACTGCTATTACCTTTGTTTTTGGGCTCAGTTGTTTGAAGTAACTGCCCACTCCAGACAATAAACCACCGCCACCTACCGCTACAAACAAATAGTCCAGTGATTGGTCGATCTGACCGAGCATTTCTTTTGCAATAGTTCCTTGTCCTGCAATCACATCCAAATCATTGAAAGGATGAATAAAGGCGATTTGTTTGCTCTCACTTGCGGCCAGGGCACTGATATAGGTGTCATCAAAAGTATCACCAGTTAAGACGATGTCAACCCATTCACCACCAAAGTGCTTCACTTTTGAAACTTTCTGCTTGGGAGTGGGGTGGGGCATGAAAATTGTGCCCTTAATTTTAAGCTTTGCACAGGACAAGGCTACACCCTGAGCGTGATTTCCAGCACTGGCACATACTACACCATTCCTCAATTCCTCGGCATTTAATGACCGTATTTTGTTGTATGCTCCTCTGATTTTAAAAGAGCGTACTGTCTGCATATCCTCTCTCTTCAAGTAAACATTACATCCATACCTCGCCGACAGATTGTAATTCTCCAAAAAAGGAGTTTCTACGACAACATCTTTTATCCGCTTATGTGCCGTCTCAATCCGATCGATCGTTATCATATTGCTTATTTTGCTATTGGTCTTAATCATAATGCCCTTATTATTTTGATTATTAGGCTTTCTATTGCTAGACGGATGAGCTGCAACAGAACAACTCATCCATTTAATAATTTTTCATCTAAATATTTTAATTTTTTCCAGGCCTCAAACTCCTCACAGCTCTACCAGCCTGCCACATCTCGCTATTTTTCAATTCATCCAATTCTGCCTCAAGTTTTACCCTGTAGTCAGCCTTACTATTGCTATCAATAGACAGTTGAGCCTCCTTTCCTGACTCTACACTCTCATATAGTTCTTCAAAAACAGGTTTCACAGCATCTCTGAATTTCTTCCACCAATCCAATGCTCCTCTTTGAGCTGTGGTAGAACAATTGGCATACATCCAATCCATTCCATTTTCTGCCACCAGTGGATACAAGGACTCGGTCGCCTCTTCTACTGTCTCATTAAAGGCTTCGGACGGAGAATGTCCTTTTGATCTTAATAAGTCATATTGAGCCGCGAAAAGACCTTGAATGGCTCCCATCAAAGAACCTCTCTCTCCAGTAAGGTCGCTATATACTTCACGCTTGAAAGTAGTCTCGAAAAGGTATCCAGAACCTATTCCGATCCCCAATGCAATGACCCTGTCTCGAGCCCTGCCCGTAGCATCTTGAAAAATGGCAAAAGAAGAATTCAATCCTTTTCCAGCAACAAAAAGCCTTCTCAAACTTGTCCCTGAACCTTTAGGAGCGGCAAGGATTACGTCTATATCATCTGGTGGAATGATTCCTGTTCTTTCCTTGTAGGTAATGCCGAAGCCATGAGAAAAATATAATGCCTTGCCCTTGGTCAAATGAGGCTTTAAGGTTGGCCAGACTGCGATTTGTGCAGCATCGGAGAGTAGGTACTGAATTACTGTTCCACGTTGTGCAGCTTCTTCGATAGAGAAAAGTGTTTCGCCAGGTACAAAGCCATCAGCAATGGCCTTGTCATAAGATTCCGATGGTGACCGTTGACCAATAATCACATTGAATCCATTGTCTCTCAGGTTTAAGGCTTGTCCGGGTCCTTGGACGCCGTATCCGATTATTGCAATGGTCTCATCTTTTAAGACTTCTCTTGCTTTGTCATATGGAAACTCTTCTCTCGTTACTACGTTTTCCTCGACGCCTCCAAAATTAAATTGTGCCATTTTCTTGTTTGTTTTTGTGTTTTATTTGCCCAATTGTAATTGGACTTGTTTAATTGAAATTCTTTTATTTTTCACTTTCAGCTTTTGCATTTAGGCAGTTGCTTCTTTTTCAAGGGATGCCAAATAATTATTGAGTCGTTCCATCGGTTTTACAATGACTACTCTTCCTGATCTGACAAATTCATATATGCCTTTTTCTTTAAGCTGATTTAGCAATGCTTCTGTCTCTTTATAATGTCCTGTTTTCTCAATAACTATGTATTCAGATTCAATAGATAATATTCTGGCATTGTGCTTTCTTACCAATTGTTCACAACTATCCCCTTCATAAAATACTTTGGAAGGTATTTTGTAAAGGGCAATTTCTTGATAGACCAATTCATCATCCGTGTATACAAATGACTTTAGCACATCAACCTGCTTGTCCAATTGAGCTACAAGTTTTCGGGCATTTTCATCCTCCAACTCAGCAACTATGGTATACCGATAGATCCCTTCCATGCTGGACAAAGAAGAATTGATACTGACAATATTTATATGCCTACGTGTAATGATGCCAACAATCCGCGCCAATATCCCCATCTTGTTTTCTGAGAATATTACCAATGTTTGTGTTTTTTTTGCCTCTTGCATAATTTTAATTTTTATGGTAAATCGTTTATATAATTCTTCCTTATCAGTAAAATTGAAAGGAAGAGCATAGCAACTAGTTATTTTTCACATTTTCAAAATTCAATTTGCAATTCATCTTATTATTTTAATATGCGATTATGCGATTCAATCTATTCCAAGACAATTTCATCCACCGCTTTTCCAGTAGAAATCATCGGGAAAATATTTTCCTCTTTTTCAACCATGACATGAAGTAGGAAAGGACCATCGTGACTCAATAATTCATTGACTCCATTGTCTATTTCACTCGCATCGGTTATTTTTCTTCCTGGAACACCAAAACCATCAGCTATTTTTATGAAATCTGGATTTTCCAATTCAACAGCAGAATACCTTTTATCGAAGAATAATTGTTGCCACTGTCTTACCATTCCCAGGTGGTTATTGTCGAGCAAAAGTATTTTTACTGGAATGTTCCATTGGCTCAAAACGCCCAACTCTTGAATAGTCATTTGGAATCCACCGTCACCGCAAACACAAATTACTGTGGCGTTTTTTCTCCCAAGCTGTGCTCCAATTGCTGCAGGTAATCCAAAACCCATAGTACCCGCTCCTCCAGATGAAATCCATTGATCAAATCCATTATAATCATAATATCTAGCAGCTATCATCTGGTGTTGGCCAACGTCAGTAGCGATTATAGCCTTTCCTTGTGTTTGTAACGAGACTTCCTTCATAACCCTCCCCATGGTTATGGATCCATTTGCTTTTACTTTTAGGTCTTTGCTGAATACTTTTTCAGCTTCCTTTCTTTCACATTCATGAAATTCTTCAATCCAATTGGGATAAGATTTATCATCTACCAGAGGCATCAATGCTTCCAATGCATCCTTGGCATCAGCGTGGATTGCTACATCTGTCATTACATTTTTGTCTATTTCAGATGCATCAATTTCAATATGAATTACCTTTGCCTGCTTTGCATATTTGCTGAGATTTCCAGTGACTCGATCATCAAACCGCATGCCTATGGCAATCAAAACATCGCACTGATTGGTTTTCATATTCGGTCCATAATTGCCATGCATACCCAGCATTCCCATATGAAGCTCATGAGAATTTGGAATGGTTGATAATCCATGAATGGTGCACCCTACCGGTATTCCAGTTTTTTCTACAAACTGAACAAACTCATCTTGCGCCTTCGCAATATGGATTCCATGTCCTGCAAGGATGAATGGTTTTTTAGCTTCATTGATAAGTTTAGCCGCTTCTTTTACTTGATAATTATCAATTTTTGGACGAGGGATATAGCTTCTAAGTTGAGGTTGTTGTTCAAAAGTAAAATCAAACATTGCCAATTGAGCATCCTTGGTAATATCAATAACCACTGGACCAGGCTTTCCAGAATTAGCGATATAAAACGCTTTAGCAAACACATAAGGAATCTCTTCAGCCTTCGTGATTTGGTAATTCCATTTGGTGATAGAAGTTGTACATCCAATGACATCTGCCTCCTGAAAAGCATCCGAACCTAGCAAATGACTATAAATCTGCCCTGTAACACATACCAACGGAACGCTGTCCATCAATGCATCCAATAGACCAGTAAATAGATTAGTTGCTCCAGGTCCAGAGGTTGCGAAAGCTACGCCCGTCTTTCTTTGGACCCTGGCATATCCCTCGGCCGCATGAATAGCACCTTGTTCGTGACGAGTCAGAATATGTGTGATTTTGTCCTGATATGAATACAAAGCATCATAAATAGGCATAATAGCACCACCTGGATATCCAAAAATTGTGTCCACTCCATGTTGAAGAATGCACTTTAATACTGCCTCAGAGCCAGAAATGTGTTCCGAAGCCGTTTTTTTGTCTTTTTGCTTGCTTAATGTTTGTGCTTTCATAATTTGATGTTATTGCTGAATTGCGAAATCGCTGGAATTGCATTACCGCTTTAGTCCTACCTAAATTTGATCTAGCGAGATTTATTTATTCTTCTTTCTAATTTTTCTAATTTGTTTTCAATCGTTCATTATTTCCCTAATTCATCAATATCCTCACTCATACCCTTCATCCGTAACACAGCCCTTACTCGCTGAAGAAACCGTATACCGATACTTCTTCAAAAATCCTGTCAAATTACGCTCTGGTCGATTCCAATTTTTTCTTCTTTCCTCCAATTCAGCCTCTGACAGATTCACATCAATCGAATTGTTTTTAGCATCGATCGTAATGATGTCGCCATTCTGAATCAAGCCGATAGTACCTCCATTAAAAGCCTCTGGTGTAATATGGCCGACCACGAAACCATGGGTGCCGCCAGAAAATCTTCCGTCCGTAATGAGAGCTACACTTTTACCCAATCCTGCCCCCATCAACAATCCAGTTGGCTTTAGCATTTCGGGCATTCCTGGAGCACCTTTTGGTCCAGAATGTCTGATTACAATTACTGAACCTGCCTCAATTTCTCGGTTTTGGATGGCTTTGTTAGTTTCATCCTCAGAATCAAACACTTGTGCGGGGCCTGAGAAAATCTCTCCTTCTTTTCCTGTGATTTTGGCAACAGATCCTTCAGAAGCAAGATTGCCAAATAGCATTTGTAAGTGTCCTGTTTCTTTTATAGGCTGGGATACGGGATAAATCACTTTTTGTCCTTCTTTAAGTCCTTCTATTTCTGCCAGATTTTCTGCTACAGTTTTGCCAGTTACGGTCATACAAGACCCGTCAATCATGCTTTCATCCAACATCATTTTCATTACTGCGGGTACACCTCCTACATTGTGCAAATCCTCCATGACATACTTTCCGCTTGGTTTTAAGTCGGCTAAGAATGGTGTGGAATCTGTAATTTTTTGAAAATCTGATAATTCTAGTGGAATATCAAATGCCTTGGCAATGGCTAGAAAATGCAAAACAGCATTGGTCGATCCACCTAGGACTGTGATTAATTTTAAAGCATTCTCAATTGATGACTTTGTGACGATGTCTCTTGGTTTTATATCATTGACCAAAAGATTATTAATCGCTCTTCCCACTTTGGCAGCCTCTTCAGCTTTATTAGTGCTTACCGCTGGATTTGAGGAATTGTACGGGAGAGCCATACCCATAGCTTCAATCGCCGAAGCCATGGTATTGGCAGTGTACATTCCTCCACACGCACCTGGACCAGGACATGCTTTCTTAATGATTTGTTGGAGTTCTTTTTGTTCTATGTTTCCAGCTATATGCTCACCTAAAGCCTCAAAAGTTGAGATAATGGTTAGGTCTTTTCCAGCATGACAGCCAGGACCAATGGTGCCGCCAAAGAATAGGATACTTGGCCTGTTTAATCGCCCTAGAGCCATCATTGCACCTGGCATATTTTTGTCACATCCTACTACTGTTACCAGTGCGTCATACCACTGAGCGGAGGCTACTGTCTCTATGCTGTCTGCGATTATGTCTCTCGATGGCAGTGAGTATCTCATACCTGCTGTACCCATTGATATACCATCACTTACCCCTATTGTATGAAATACCAGACCAATTAGATCTTCTTTAGAAATTCCTGCTTTGATATCTTGTGCCAGTCCATTGAGGTGCATATTGCAAGGATTGCCTTCCCATCCTGTGCTTGCTATCCCTATTTGAGGCTTTTTGAGATCCTCGGTAGTCAGTCCGATTGCGTGCAGCATGGCTTGAGCTGCGGGCTGCGACGGGTCCGATGTTACATGTTTGCTATATTTATTTAATTCCATTTTTTATTTTCTTTAAAATAAAAAAGGCCGCTCTCAATGGAGAACGACCTTTTTTTAATTTTATATTGAGTCAACCTCCTTAGAGCATCTGAATAATAATTACACTAATAATAATAATTGAAATAGAGACTATGTTGACGACTGTCAATTCTCTTTCTACATTGCCTATATTATATAAGTACGCCATAGTCTTTTTTAGTTTTTGAAGATATGTGATTGGTTATTTGATCTCCAACTTCTGAACAAAGTAAAGCCTTTTCTTTGATTAAGTCAAGAGTTAGTAGATTATTATCTATACAAAATGTGACCGCTTCATTGATTTCGTCCGCTTCTTCCATAAGGCCAAAGTCTCTCAACATCATTTCTACGGACAAGATTGTAGCTATTGGATTGGCTGTGTTTTTTCCTGCTGCTTGAGGGAATGATCCGTGTACAGGCTCGTACAATCTTGCTCCAGTTCCTGCTGAAGATGAGGGTAGCAGACCTATCGATCCTCCTAGCACACTAGCTTCATCAGAAATTATATCACCAAACATATTTGAAGTTACAATCACGTCAAATTGTGCTGGATTTAATATCATCTGCATGGCCGCATTGTCAATAAACAAGTAATCCACCTCGACTTTTGGAAAGTCATCCTTCATGTTTTGTACGACATCTCTCCAAAGTCGGGAAGTGTCGAGTACATTCGCTTTGTCAATGAGACACAATTTGTTTCTTCTTCTTCCAGCTTCCTCGAAAGCCAGCTTTACAATTCTTTCAATTTCATATCTTTTATAATGGCAAAGGTCGGATGCTTCCAATTCGCTTCTTTTCTTTTCTCCAAAATATATCCCTCCTGTCAATTCTCTATAGATCACCATGTCCACTCCTTGAAGCACCTCAGGTTTCAATACAGATAAATGCCTAAGATTGTCAAATATTTTCACTGGCCTTACATTTGCAAATAATCCCAGGGTCTTTCTTATTTTTAGAAGTCCTTGTTCAGGCCGTACTGTTGCATTTGGATTGTTGTCATATTTGGGATGACCTATTGCGCCGAGTAGAATGGCATCTGCAGCTTGACAAGATTTGATTGTGCTTTCTGGAAGAGGGTCACCAGTTTCATCAATTGCAATGGAACCAATAAGCTGTTCGTCATAGGTAAATGTGTGATCATACTTCTCACCTATAGCATCCAGTACCTTTATAGCTTGATCTACAACTTCTGGCCCTATGCCATCTCCTTTTAAGATTGTAATATTTTGTAGTTTATTCATATTGTTGCAAGTTGGATTCTACAAAGAGAGCCTCCAATATTCCTTTAATAAATTACTTGTTGTTTTTCGAATTGTTCGATTTCATCCTTTAGACTCAATAGATAATCAATGTCATCATATCCTTTGAGAAGACATTCTTTTTTATACTCATCAATCTCAAATTTGATTTTCAGATTCGAATCTACCGTCAATGTTTGATTTTCTACATCTACATTGAATTCATGGTTTGGATTGTTTTCAATTGCTCGAAATATATCATCCAATTCTTCGTCTGATACAGTTATCGGCAGTAATCCATTGTTAAGTGAGTTACCCTTAAATATATCTGCGAAAAAACTGGAAATCACCACTCTAAAGCCATAGTCATGCAATGCCCAGGCTGCATGTTCTCTACTAGATCCACATCCAAAGTTCTTACCAGCGACAAGTATTTTACCGCTATATATTTCATTGTTCAAAATAAAGTCAGGTGCCTTGCTTCCGTCCTTGTCATACCTCCAGTCTCTAAAAAGATTTTCTCCAAATCCTTCTCTTGTAATCGCTTTTAAAAATCTTGCGGGTATAATTTGATCTGTATCGATATTTTCGATTGGCAGTGGAACGGCCGAGCTTGATATTTTTGTAAGAGCTTCCATTAGTTTAAGTATTTTCTTACATCTACAATCTTGCCTTGAACAGCAACTGCTGCAGCTGTCAATGGACTTGCTAAAATAGTTCTGGCACCTGGTCCTTGCCTCCCTTCAAAATTTCGATTGGAAGTAGAAACACAATATTCTCCTTCTGGCACCTTGTCTTCATTCATGCCGAGGCAAGCCGAACATCCAGGTTCTCTTAATTCGAATCCCGCTGCTTCAAAAATTTTGTCCAACCCTTCTTGAATAGCTTGCTGCTCTACTTTCTTGGAGCCGGGAACAATCATGGCAGATATGTGCTCTGCCTTGGTTTTCCCCTTGACAAATTCGGCTACCTGTCTCAAGTCTTCAATTCTTGAATTGGTACAACTACCGATAAATACATGTTCGATTTTTTTGCCGATGAGTGATTCACCGATAGAGACGCCCATATAATCCAAAGCTTTTGTATTGTCAGTATTGGGAATATTTTCTTCAATTTTGATGCCCATTCCTGGATTAGTGCCATAAGTCAACATTGGACTGATGTCTTCAGCACTGAAGCTATGTTCTGTATCGAATTTTGCCCCTTCATCAGAGTAGAGCGTCTTCCAGTATGCGACTGCTTTTTCAAAATCTCCTCCTTTTGGAGCATGCTCTCGACCTTGAACATAGTCAAATGTTTTTTGATCTGGAGCAATCATTCCACCTCTTGCACCCATCTCAATACTCATGTTACAGATCGTCATTCTGGCTTCCATCGAAAGATTGGAAATGGTGTCTCCAGTAAATTCAATGAAATGGCCTGTACCACCCGCTGCGGTGAGTTTGGCAATGACATAGAGTACAATGTCTTTCGAGGTGACACCTTTTTGGAGCTGTCCATTGATGTTGATTCTCATGGTTTTTGGCTTGTTCAATATCAAACACTGAGTAGCCATTACTTGCTCTACTTGGGATGTCCCAATACCGAATGCAATACAACCGAATGCACCATGTGTGCTGGTATGGCTATCTCCACAGACGATGGTCATGCCAGGTCTTGTAATGCCTAGCTCAGGACCAATAACATGGACAATTCCTTGCTTTTCATGCCCGAGGCCGTAAAAAGGAACATCAAACTTGTCACAATTACTTATTAGAGTATCTACTTGTTGTTTCGAGAGCGGTTCGGAGATTGGAAGATGTTGATTCTTTGTAGGAACATTATGGTCAGCAGTGGCCACAATTTTGTTTTTACGAAATAATGGAATCCCTCTATTTTCAAGTCCAGTAAATGCTTGAGGACTTGTAACTTCATGGATGAAATGTTGGTCGATATACAGGACTTGCCTGCCACCTTTGATTTCAGTGACAACATGTGAGTCCCATATTTTATCGAATAATGTCTTCATATTTTACTTTTCGTAAAGATTTTATTGTCGTTTTTTAATCTCTTTGCTTATCGTGAATTCAAGATTGCCATTCAATGGTTTGAGGTGCAAGGCTCGATGCTTATCATATTAATTTTTCAAATATGGTCCTCCATCATATACCTTGTACCTCTTACCTGTCAACCTGTCTTCCTACACGGCTGCTCTAAATAGTCTGGAAAGCATTTTTTCCAAATCTTTTTCATTTACTTCTTTTTTTCTATCCGCCAAATCTATGAATTTTGCATAAGCAATATCAAGTTCGTTTTTGAATAGATTATACCCGATTTCTTTGGCTCTATAGGCCAATGCGGCTCTCCCGCTTCTAGCTGTAAGAATAATGGTCGAATGATCAACACCTACCAATTTAGGATCTATTATTTCGTAGTTTTCCCGATTCTTGATTACTCCATCTTGATGGATTCCTGAACTATGTGCAAAGGCATTCTCTCCAACGATCGCTTTATTGGGTTGTACAGGCATACTCATCATATCTGATACCGCCTTACTCATTCTGTTGAGTTGAGTGGTGTCAATATTTGTATGAAAATTATGTTGCATTCTATGTTTTAAAATCATGACGGCTTCTTCAAGCGCTGTATTCCCTGCTCTTTCTCCTATGCCGTTTATAGTACATTCTATTTGTCGAGCTCCATTCATTACTCCTGCTATGGCATTGGATGTAGCCAGTCCCAGGTCATTGTGGCAGTGAGTTGATATTGTAGCCTTATGAACGCCTGCTACATTATCTCTAAGATAGGCAATTTTTTCGCCATATTCTGAGGGTAGACAGTAGCCCGTAGTGTCTGGAATGTTGATTACAGTAGCACCAGCTTTTATCACAGCTTCACACACTCGTGCCAGGTATTCATTGTCGGTCCTTCCAGCATCTTCTGCATAAAACTCGACATCTTCTACAAATGATTTCGCATATTTTACGGCAGCTACTGCACGTTCTATGATTTGTTCGCGTGTAGAATTGAATTTGTATTTGATGTGCATATCTGAGGTGCCAATACCCGTATGGATTCTCGGTCTATTGGCATGCCTCAATGCATTGGCGGCATATTTTATATCTTTTTCGACCGATCTTGAAAGTCCGCAAACAATGGCATCCTTAACCACACGAGAAATGGCATCTACAGCTTTGAAATCACCAGGACTGGAAATTGGAAATCCTGCTTCGATTACATCCACGCCCAATACATCAAGTTGTTTTGCGATTACTATTTTTTGATCTTGGTTTAATTTACAACCAGGAACTTGCTCTCCATCTCTAAGCGTAGTATCGAATATTTGTACTTTTTCTGTTGACATGCCTTTGGCTTTTGTAATTGAGTGCCAAAACTAGGTCAAAAACAAAAGGCTTGTTAACTAATATTTTTATACTTATACGCTTTCTAACCCTAGTTAATTTGATGTAAATAACAGATAATCAGCAGGTAATAAGAACAAAAATTACAGTTTCAAAGTTGAATTTGTGCATGTTAAATTTCGAATGAATTAAATTTTTATTGCGGGTATTTAGATAGAAGGGCTTCTAGTTAAAATTTGTTGTGTGCTTTGTCTTCAGTTGATTGTAATCTATGAAAATTCTTTTTTGTAGATGATTGATGGTTGAAAATTTTATTAATAAGTCTTGTTTACAGCTTCGAATGCGAGCTTGTAAACATCTTTTTACATATTACAACTAGAAGTTAAAAGAATGACGTAAGTTAGTTGTAGAATTATTCTAAAAAAATCTTGGTTAGTAGAAGATTGAGTTTGGGTTAGACAATAAGGGACGAGCTTCTAGAGGAAAGAACGTCAATCATAATTTATTTTTTCAATGTTAAGAAATGATAGTTTATTAAGACTCATTGGTTCGATGTCTAAAAGTGAGAAAAGACATTTCAAACTGATGGCTCAAAAAACAGGAGATGGTAACAAGCTCTACTTGCTGCTCTTTGATTTTTTGGTCAAATATGAGTCATTTGACAAGGAGAAAATAGTAAGGAAATACCCAAGAATAAAAAAGAATCAACTTTCGAATCTTCGTGCCACATTGAGCAAACAGTTGTTGCGTGCTCTGAGGGATTACAATAAGGAGGTTTTTCCAGAGATTCAGGCAAGAGAGCGATTTGATTTTGCAAAGGTATTATACTCCAAAGGCCAGTATCGTGAGTGCCTCGACATGTTGAATACTGTAAAGACAATGGCAGCTGACATTCAATTGAAACCGCTGGAATATCTTGCCATAAATTTTGAAAAGCTAGTAGAATCTCAGCATGTTACCAAGAGTATGTCGTCAAAGGCGTATCAATTGGCAAAGGAATCCAATACGGTAATTGATAATTTATTGGTGACAAATGAGCTCTCGAATTTATCCTTGTTGCTCTATGCGAGATATTTGGAAAATGGGTATGTCAAGCACCAGGAGGAGTACCATGAGTTGCACAAATATTTTCATAGTCTTCTTCCAGTAATTGAAGTAGACCGCCTGGATTTTTATCAAAAATTGAATTTATATCAATCCTATGTTTGGTTTTATCACATGTCGCAGGACTTTGCCAATTATTATCGATATGCTCAAAAATGGGTGAATCTTTTTGACCAATACCCATCGATGAAAGTTCCTGCTACTACCTTATATATCAAAGGTTTGCATAATGTGCTGAATGCTCTTTTTATGGCGGGAAAGAGGAAGATGTTTAAAGAATATTTCTTCACATTGATGCAATTTAACATTAATAATGAGCTCAACCTGTCTGTAAATGAGAAGGGTCAATTGCAATTGTTCAAATATATTCATGGGATCAATAGTGTATTTATGAGTGCCAATTATGCTTACGGTGTTTCTTTTGTAGAGGAGTTGGTTGAAACCATTCGAGAAGAAAACCACTTGTGGGATAAGAGCAGGCTCATGGTGTTTAATTATAAAATAGCATGTGTATATTTTGGAAATGGTGATCTGGAAAGTACAGTTACTTACTTGAATAAGGTTGAGGATTCTTATGAGCACAGATTGAAGGTTGACATCCAGTGTTTTTCGCGTGTACTCAATCTAATCGCGCATTATGAATTGGGCAATGAGATCCTTGTGAGTTATAAAATAAAGTCAGTTTTTCGATTTTTACTAAAGATGGGAGAATTGGAAAAAGTACAAACTGAGATTTTCAGGTTTATCCGACGTACCCCGAGGATGAGTAAGGCGACTATATTGAATGAATTTAGAATATTAAGAGATAAACTAAAGGAGATAGAAAAAGAGCGATTTGAAAAACGACCATTTTTGTACCTGGACATTATTTCGTGGTTGGAGAGCAAAATTAATAAGGTAAGCATGGTCGAGGCGATCCGTGCTCGAAGGAAATTAGAGTAATTTTATCTTTGTATTTTGCACCTGAATGATGTTATTTAAAATTCTAGATCCATGAGACTTTTACCCTATCTATTACTTGTTATTCTATCGTTCTCTTGTTCAAATAAAACAGAGAAAATTGTGCAAAGCGCCTCGAACGAATGGAATGAGGCAAAACAATTAGAAATAAACTCTACGCATGAATCTCCTCGAATGAGATATAAGCTTATCCAGTCGAAGTTTACCAAAAAAGCTGATATCTGGAAGGATGTTGCCAAGGATATGGCTGGATTTTCAGAAAGCGATTATCAAAGATTGAAGCCACTAATCTACGAACAAAATATACCTACGATTCAAGGGCATGTTAAGGCAGGGAAACTCACTTATGAAAACCTTGTGAAGTGGTATATTCATAGAATTATCAAGTATGAATCTAATCCTGAGACTTCCTTGAACTCAGTAATCTACTTGAATTCATTTGCTATTGATTTGGCGCGAGACATGGATGAAGGAAGAACCGATGAAAAGCATCCTATTTATGGAATGCCCATCCTCTTGAAAGATAATATCAACACCTCTGCTTGCAGGACTACAGCTGGTGCCATTGTACTCGCCGAAAATCGTACTATTGATGCTGGGATTGTGTCCAAATTGAAGAATAGAGGAGCTATTATCTTGGGCAAGGTAAACCTAAGTGAGTGGGCATATTACTTCTGTGATGGATGCCCATTGGGATATAGTGCCGTAGGAGGTCAAACATTAAATCCGTATGGAAGATTTTTATTCGAGACAGGAGGCTCAAGCTCGGGCAGCGGGGTTACGATGGCTGCCAATTATGCCGTAGGAGCCGTAGGAACCGAAACAGCAGGATCTATCATATCTCCATCAAGTCAAAATTCAATTGTTGGATTGAAGCCCACTATAGGAGTGCTGGGTCGGTCCGGAATTGTGCCTATCTCCAGTACCTTGGACACTCCAGGGCCTATGACAAGATCTGTAGTTGATAATGCCATCCTGCTTTCGGCAATGTCGGGGAGAGATGTGAATGATCCTATTACCCAACTCACACCAACATATTGGGAAGATTATCTTTCAGAATTAGAAAATGTCAACATCACTGAATTACGTCTTGGCGCAAATACGTCTTTTTTAGAGAGTGATTCGATGTATAAGATGACAGTCGAAATGCTAAAAAAGAAAGGGGCGACGATAATAGAATACACTCCAGAAAAAATTAGCCTTGATGGATTTATTGATTTGCTTAACTACGACATGCAAAGAGATCTGCCTGCCTATCTTGAAAATCAGGCGGGTGCTAAGATAGGTCGGATGAGTATAGCAGATCTTATTGATTTTAATAATCAAGATTCTACATTAAGGGCTCCTTATGGACAAGGTAGATTCATAGCCAGTCGCGATGATAGGACAAGCGAAAGCAAAATGGATTCAATAAAAAATGGACTGGAGCAAGCATCTAGAGCACATTACGATCCTCATATTAAGAAGCACAATTTAGACGCGATTTTATCGATCAACAATTATGAATCTGCCATTGCCGCAGTGGCGAAGTACCCATGCCTTTCCATGCCGATGGGCTATACAAAAGAGGGAGAACCAAAAGCTTTGACATTTATTGGACACCGATTCAAGGAAAAAGAGTTGCTTCAAATAGGAATGGCTTTTGAGAAGGCATTTGACATAAGGAAACCGCCAAAGGGATACTAAATGAATTGTGTTGGAAACAGAAGTGAAGAGAAATTTAAACGATGGTGAAAAAAATCATTGCTCCATTTGGTCATCTTGTTTCTCAAAATAGTCTTATAAACTGGACAGGAAGAAGGACGATCTTTCCATTTTATCATACTATAGGAGATGTTGATTTGCCCTATATTTCAAATTTGTACCCACTTAGAGGAGTAAAGGATTTTAAAAGTGATCTAGAATATTTTTGCAAGTATTTTACTCCAATTGGAATTGATGAAGTGCAACGAAGAATAGAATTAAATGATAAAAGTGAAATACCGGCATTTCATCTTTCCTTTGATGATGGATTGAAAGAAATTCATGAGATCATAGCGCCAATATTAGAAAAAAAAGGAATACCAGCAACCTTCTTTGTTAATACTGATTTTATTGGCAATAAGCGTCTTTTTTATAGGTACAAGGTGGGGCTCATATTAGAAAGACAGGATCGAGTAAAGTCTCAAGATTTTGATGATCAGATTAAGGTTTTGTTGCAAGATCAATCAAAATGGTTCGAAAACATCAAATTGAGCTTGATAAAATTGAATTATCATGATCAAAATTTGATTAATGAGATTGCTGATGTTATAGAAATTGATTTTGACCAATGGCTTTTGAAGAATAAACCTTATTTGTCAATGGAGCAAATTAAAGATTTGATTGGTAGAGGTTTTTCTATAGGATCACATAGTAAGGACCACCCCAGATTTAAAAATATCTCCTTGAGCGATCAAAAATTACAATTTGAAGAGAGCTTTGCTCATTTAGAAAGAACCTTTAATTTGGAAGAAAGGATGTTTTCTTTTCCATTCGGTGATGAAGAAGTGTCAGCTCAATTTTTCGATTGGCTGTACAGCGATGGGAAATGTAAAATGTCATTTGGTGTTTCAGGATTAAAAGACGATTATTGCCCTCATCATATTCATCGTATACCGATGGACAATTGTAGGGGTACTACTCAAGAATTTATAAAGTCAGAATATTTGTATTACATGTTAAAAAGTGTGTTCAACAAAAACCAAATCAAACGTAATTGATCAAAAAAATTTATAAGAGTATTCTATCTGAAAAAACGAGAAATTGGATAATTCTTACTTCAAGAAGACTTAAAACTCCATTTCTTTATGGATCCAGGTATGAGTGTAATTGTTGTAATAAGTCATTTAGAAGGATGCTTACGAAAGCAAATCGACCAAATGCCCAGTGCCCCAATTGTGATGCGTTAGAGAGAACCCGACTTTTGTTGTATTATCTTACAAATGAGACAGTGATATTCAAAAAAAATATTAGGGTTTTGCATTTCGGACCAGAACCTAGCCTCTACAAAATAATTTCGAAAGCAGATATCGAATATATCGATGCTGACTATAATTCAGCCTATGCAAATCATGTTATAAACATCATGAACATCCAGTATCCTAATGATTACTTTGACATTATCATATGCTCTCATGTGGTAGGTTATGTAACGGATGAAGATAAGGCACTAGAGGAACTTCACCGTGTTTTATCTCCAAATGGCAAATTGATTTTGATGACTTTCTTAAATCCAGATTCTAAAGAAACCATCGATCATGATTGGGTAAATACTCCTGAATTGAGAACTATCCACTATGGAGAACATGAATGCCTGAGGTTGCATGGAACAGATTATAAAACAGTTCTAGAAGCCAAAGGATTCAAAGTAAATCAAAGGGACTACCTAAGCGAATTCAGTAAAGAAACAATTGAAAAAAACGTCCTTGGCGATGGCCCAAGAGAATCAATCTTCGAATGCACCAAGCCCTAAAAAAGCTCCGTGACCTCCCTCCGCGTAACTCCGTGAAATTCCTCCGTGAATCTCCGTGAAACAAATGCCCCAAGCCCTAAATCGGTAAAAATATCAAGCCTTCTCCAACACCACCGCATACCCTTGACCAACTCCAATACACATAGTAGCCAAAGCATACCTCTTATCCTGCCGATGCAACTCCAACGCCGCCGAATGCGTAATCCTCGTCCCCGACATCCCCAGCGGGTGACCAATAGCAATAGCCCCACCATTGGGATTGATCCGACGATCATCATCTTGCAATCCTAGCTCCCTAATACAAGCCAAACTCTGTGCTGCAAATGCCTCATTCAATTCTATAATATCTATATCGCTCAATGAAATCCCAGCTTTCTTAAGCGCTTTCTGACTCGCTTTTACTGGTCCTATTCCCATAATTCTAGGTTCTACCCCGACTACAGCTGAAGATACTATTCTAGCCAAAGGTTTCAAGTCATATTTTTGTACCGCATCCTCCGAAGCGATTATAGTTGCTGCTGCGCCGTCATTCAGTCCCGAAGCATTGCCTGCTGTCACACTTCCACCTTCTTTTTTGAATGCTGTCCTCAATTTTGCCAATACTTCGAGCGTAGTCCCAGGTCTTATAAATTCATCTTGACTGAAAATAATAGGATCTTTTTTTCTCTGTGGAATAGAAACTGCTATGATCTCTTCTCCCAATCTTCCCGACTCCCGAGCTTTGGTAGCCTTCATTTGAGAATTATATGCAAATAGATCTTGATCCTCTCTTGATATATTGAATTTTTCGGCCAGATTTTCAGCAGTGACTCCCATGCCATCCACACCATATAATTCCTTCATCTTTGGATTGATGAATCTCCATCCGAAACTACTGTCATGCATCTGAGCATCACGTCCAAAAGGTTTGGAAACTTTGGAAATCACCCAAGGCCCTCTTGTCATGTGTTCGACTCCACCAGATATGAAAACATCACCATCACCTGCCTTGATAGCCCTATTGGCATGGATAATAGTCGACATTCCCGACGAGCATAATCTATTTACCGTCTCACCAGGGACAGACCATGGTAGTCCTGCCAATAAACTACACATCCGCGCCACATTTCTGTTGTCTTCACCAGCTTGATTTGCACATCCAAAAATGACATCTTCATAGGCATCTAAGGGAATTGATGGGTTTCTGGCTACAATCTCACGTATTACATGAGCTCCTAAATCATCTGTACGAATGGTAGAAAGTGTCCCACCAAAATTTCCAATGGGAGTTCGTATCCCATCTACTATAAAAGCTTCTTTCATTCTTTTAATTTCGCTAAACTGTGTAGAAATGAGTTAGCATTTCCATTTTCAAATTTCCAATTTCAATTTTCTTTTGTCCATCAAGCTTGTGCCGTGGGAGTAAAGTTCATCGGTGGAAATGGATTCTGCTCAGGCTCACTGATCTTGCCATGTTGAGCTTCGTATTTTTTTACATTATCAACCAGAGCTTTGAGCAATCTCTTGGCGTGTTGAGGTGTAAGAATTATCCTCGATTTCACCTTTGCTTTTGGAACATTGGGAAGGATTTTTACAAAATCAACTACAAATTCAGATTGAGAATGTGCAATAATGGCAAGATTCGAATATATACCTTCTGCTACTTCTTCTGATAGCTCAATATTCATTTGATTGCCTTTTTTCTTTTTATTTTCTTCTGCCATTATATGGTGTTTACATTTTGGTGCAAATATAAGATATTTTGAGTTGATGTAATTTTGTTCTTTTGTTTTACATTCAGCCCATTGGTATGAATAATAAATCATGCAAATTGTTTAAAATCTACAAGAGTTTAGACTCATTTTTATCTCAATATATTCCCAATAAATATAGCGGTCTTCAGACCTCTTGCAGATATTGATGGATTTATCAAACTAAAATAAGACTTAACCAGAATTGAACATTAATACACTAAAACTGATGGGATAATTGATATTATAATTGAGAATACAGCTTTAGAATTTGTATATTTAGTAAAATTAAAGGATTATGAACCCCAAGTCCAACAACCCTTTGACCATAAGTCGTGGTTTCCCAAATTATGACAGGAATGTGCAAGCGCAAGAGATGCAAGTAGCAGATACGAGTCAGTCCGTTTGGTCAATTTCCACAGGCGATTTAGTGAATACACAACCTGTTCGTGACAACGGTACACTATTTTATTGTACAATTGATAGTAAGGCTGGAAAGGGATTTTTGCATTCAGTAGATATTGAGCAAGGATTATTGAATTGGAGCTTCGAAGTAGTAGATATAGTTGATAGTAACCTTGTTATTACTTCACCTGCCGTTTATGGAAGTATGGTTTATTTCGGAATCTATGCACCGCAAGACTCAGATTTCACAATTGCAATTATGTATGGTATTGATATTAATTCAGGTGCAGTAGGATTTACATATCAAACGGAGTTGGTCGGTGAATCAAGTACAATCACGAGCCCAGCATTTCAAAATGGCAATGTCATCTTCGGGTTGGGCATCAAGGCAGGTCAACCTTATATTCCGAAATACATCGCTGTGAATAGTGAAGGAGAAATTCAATGGACAGAAGAAGCATATGGAGATTTACCCGCTGCCTTGAATGATACTCCTTGTGTTTTTACACCTACTGTAATTGGCAATTCTATTGCTATGGTTTTTAATCTCGGAGGTATTCTTAATGGAGTGTTGACGATTCGCACTGAAGATGGAACAAGCATTAATTCATTCGGGAGCTACTCTTATTTTTCCACGGCACCAGTTTTTACTGGAACTCACGTTGCATGCGGTTGTTATGATGGAAGCCTGAAGTCTTTCGCCTTGTCGGATGAAGGGACTGATTGGTCCACTGAGGCTGGATTGGGGTCAGTCAATGGGACTCCCGCCTTCTACAATGGTGTAATCTATTTTGCAGATGGAGAGCGATTGCGCGCATATAATGCAACAACAGGAGTAGAATTGTGGCAAAGAAGTTTGCAGGATGAGATTCTCACATCTATTATAGCGGAGACGGGTGCGATCTATTGTGGGACAAATGAAGCCGTTTTTGCTGTGTCAAGTGAATCTAAAGGTCAAGTAGCAGTAGAATATAAGATCAATCAGGGTGGGGTAGCTTTGGGACCAACTGTTCTGAATTCAAGACTATATTTTTGGAACCGAAGTTCAGACGATACAGGTAAATTGCAAGGTGTTGACTTCCTTGGAACACTCAATCAATTCACAGTGGATGCAAATCTCATGGTCGAAAACTATGATGCTGAAGGAAATCCAACCGAAACTCCAGCCTTTCGTACTACCATGCAGATTGTTGACACTAAAGGAAATGCCCGTCCCGAACAATGCATAAAGGTTTGGTGCAGTGCCGTAGTGACGGACAATGAAGATGGAGGAACCCTTCCCATTACAGTAAGTGGAATTGAATATATTATTAGTCCTACAAAACACGAATGGTTGGAGGCCGATGGCTCTGGATTATTAACAATCTCTACACCAGCTTCGAGCTTAACTACGCCGGGATTGGAGCTCTGGGCAAACTTCATGTCAGAGGAATTTAAAGTATTGATTTGGCCTGATACACGTATGATTGATCACCTCAGCGTAATTTCTGGGGATGAGCTGTTGGTGGCGCGTAGCTATGATGGTGAAGAGATACTTCGTGAAGACTATACAACTGAAAATGCTGAAGAGAATTCTGATGCCATTGCAAGTGCTATCCGATACTCTTTAGGCGGACAAGATGGGGATAAGACATCTTTTATAACCAGAACTGCGATCGATCAATCGGGAAAACTCTATGTAACTTATCCCGATCAGGAACCACAAGTACAAAGTATGAGTCGCAGTGCTGATTCTACGCGGGCATACCAAGGTCAAGACGTAAATTGGAACCTCGCACTCAGTGATGATAGTGCCTCGTTCCAAGAAATAGATGCCGCCACGGCCGCTGCTCGAAATACACTTGAGGCAATAAATATTCGACGACGAGCGGCAGGGCGTGTTGAGATTAATATTTTTGGAGATGCTATTGATTGGGCTAAGGATCTTGGTAAAGGTATTGTGAAAGTAATAGATGTAGGATATGAATTCCTAGAAGGTGTGACGCGAGTTACGATTGAAGCGATAGAATCTGCTTATCAGTTTGATGTTATTTCGCTTGACGACGCGATTAATGTGATTCGCGGGATTGTGGATACAGTGATGAAGCTTGCGGATTATTTCCTTCAATGGTTGAGCTTTTTATTCGAATGGCCAGATATTATTGATACTCAAGGATATATAAAGTCTACGGTCAAACAAGGATTCAGAGAGATGAAAACCTGGGCCGAGACAGAAGGTGCAGAAGATTTACGGTCGCTATTCAATGTAGAGAATATGACCAGTGCATTCAATGAAACAATGTCCAAGATCGGTAAAACAACTATCGAAGAGGCAACGGAAAGCTATAATGATCCACTCTCATATTTCAATATGGGCAAGGCTAATTCTTACACTCAGTCGATGTGGTTGGTCGAAAAAGCACTTCAATATATGCCTGATGTGGTGAGTACTATCCCTAACGCACAAGCAGATTTGGATAAGGCAGTAGCAGAATTTATCGAGGAGGTGCTTCTAGTGATTACCGATCAATTTTCAAACATGATTTTCAATTATGCAGAGTTTTTTCAAAGTCTATTAGACAATGTTGAAGACTTTGTCGAATTGGATTTTGATGAAGTTTTTGCAGGTGTCGAGGCACTTATTGCCGAATTTGTTGTGTTATTGGATAAACTCGCAGAGAGTTTCTTGAGGTTGTTAGAGAATGGTATAGACCCAATGATAGATGTACTTGATAACCCAATAAAGGTTCCTTTTCTATCAGACCTTTACAAACTAATAAGTGGAGGAAAAGATCTTACAACACTAAATCTGGTGACACTAATATTGGCTGTTCCCACTACGCTGACTTACAAAGCCAACAATGACGGTAAAGCGCCTAAGGAACCAAAGTCCCAGAATTCTGTACTGTTCTTAGAAAATAATAAGGATGAAGCAGGTTGGGATTATTACGAAGATTGGTTTGGTTATGCATTATTCGGTGGAGGTATATTCGCAGGCTTGTTGTCGACCGCAGACTTTTTTAACTCTTGGAATGACGAAGCTGAGGGTGTGAGTGATGCTGAACTTGTAAGTATTCTGCAGGGTATTGTAATAGGTTTTTCAGCTCTTATGGTACCATTTTGGATTTCTATAGTAGTTCATGAAGCTGAAGAAAAAGAGAAAGCTTGGCTTGGCGGGATGGTGCTTGGAGGTCTAAGTGCGATTGGAAGCATCGTATCACTTGGTATCTATGGTGTAAATGCTGAATTAAGAAGTAAAGGAGAGAAACCTATACGTTCTGACTATTTCCAGTTTACTTTGGGTTGTATAGGTATTCCATTAAATTCTTTTTTCGCTATCTATACTCCTCGAAATTTTTATGGTCCATCTGATAGCAATCCAATGTATTTTTTGGCTAACCTTTTTGGATTGTTTCCAAATCTGGTCAGTTGTGTAAAAAATCCTAAAATAAAGATTCCTGTATCGGGCCTGGGATATATGGTTTACACTGCAATTTATGGCATTGATGATGTGACTTAATACCTTTGTTGGTTATTATAAAAATTTTGGAAATTTGATAACAAAGTAGGGAAATTAATAATTGGAGTTGAGCTCCTTTAAATATTTCCAACAGACCTGCTTTGGTTTCAAACTGATCGTTTATCCTCTAATTGAAATTCACATAATGCTTTGTCAATCACTTTCATTTTGACTTCTCTTTTCGAATTTACATTGTCAGTTGCAATTTAAGAAAGGCCCACAGAAAATATCATTCATTTTAGCAACAATATCTAAATTGAATGGTTATTTTTGAGGGAATTTTACTCACAAATACGACAAAAGAAAAATATGGATCATTTAAACGGAAATATTAACGATTGCCCATTTTTGGGTGGTGCAATTAAAACTAGTGCCGGTGGAGGTACTACCAATATTGATTGGTGGCCTAATCAGCTGAAATTGAATATATTACGACAACATTCTTCTGAATCTAATCCGATGGGAGAAGGATTCAATTATAAGGAAGAATTTAATTCATTGGACTTCGATGCTCTGAAAAAGGACATCAATGATTTGATGACAGATTCGCAAGAGTGGTGGCCTGCAGATTATGGGCACTATGGTCCATTTTTTATTCGAATGACCTGGCACAGTGCCGGTACATACAGAATAGAAGATGGAAGAGGCGGTGGAAGTACAGGGACTCAGCGTTTTGCACCACTGAATAGTTGGCCGGATAATGGAAATTTGGATAAAGCAAGATTATTGCTTTGGCCAATTAAGCAAAAGTATGGAAAGAAAATCTCCTGGGCTGATTTAATGATTCTCGCTGGAAATTGTGCACTTGAAACTATGGGTTTTGAAACGTATGGATTTGCCGGAGGACGAGAAGATGTATGGGAGCCGGAGCAAGATGTGTATTGGGGTCCAGAGACAGAATGGTTGGGAGATAAGAGATATACTGGAGACAGAGAATTGGAAAATCCACTTGGTGCTGTACAGATGGGATTGATTTACGTGAATCCTGAAGGACCAAATGGAAATCCAGATCCTATTGCGGCAGCAAAAGATATAAGAGAGACTTTCGGTAGAATGGCAATGAATGATGAAGAGACCGTTGCGTTGATAGCTGGAGGTCACTCCTTCGGTAAAGCGCACGGAGCAGCTGATCCTGATCAATATGTTGGTAGAGAACCTGCGGCTGCTGGTATTGCTGAACAAAGTATGGGTTGGAGCAATTCATATGGTTCAGGAAGAGGTGGTGATACGATTACCAGTGGACTGGAAGGAGCATGGACTAAAACGCCAGCAAAATGGAGTTATGATTTCTTCGATCACCTATTTGGATATGAATGGGAGCTTACCAAAAGCCCCGCTGGTGCTCAGCAATGGACTCCAAAAGGAGGCGCTGGAGCAGGTACGGTGCCTGATGCACATGATGCAGATAAAAGCCATGCACCATTTATGTTGACTACAGATCTTTCGTTGAGATTTGATCCAGAGTATGAAAAGATCTCAAGAAGATTCCATGAAAACCCTGAGCAATTCAAAGATGCATTTGCCAAGGCATGGTACAAATTGACCCACAGAGATATGGGGCCAACTTCATTATATCTAGGCCCTGAAGTACCAAAAGAAGACTTGATATGGCAAGACCCTATTCCTGCGGTAAATCATGCATTGATCAATGATCAGGATATTGCAGATCTCAAAGGGAAGATTCTTGATTCTGATTTGAATGTATCAGAATTGGTATCTACAGCTTGGGCGTCAGCTTCTACATTTAGAGGTTCAGACAAGAGAGGTGGAGCAAATGGAGGTAGAATTCGACTGGCTCCGCAGAAGGATTGGGAAGTAAATAATCCTAGCCAATTGGCCAAAGTTTTAGGTGTATTAGAAGGCATACAAGGTGAATTTAACGCTGCTCAATCAGATGGAAAGAAAGTTTCCATCGCTGATTTGATAGTATTAGGTGGTTGTGCAGCAATAGAAAAGGCTGTGAGAAATGGTGGTGGCAATGTTACTGTACCATTTACACCAGGTCGTACAGATGCTTCTGCCGAGCAAACTGATGTTGAATCATTTGCAGCACTACAACCGTCTGCTGATGGATTCAGAAATTATATAAAACCACATCATACTGCTTCTGCAGAAGAAATGTTGGTCGATAAGGCACAATTGCTTACCCTTACTATACCTGAGATGACGGTTTTAGTAGGAGGAATGAGAGCCCTTGATGCCAATTATGATGGATCTGCTTTGGGTAGGTTTACTTCTAAGAGAGAGGTGCTTTCTAATGATTTCTTCATAAATCTTTTGGATTTGGGAATCACATGGAAGGCTGCATCGGATAAGGAAGATATCTTCGAAGGTCGAAATAGAGCTTCAGGAGCATTGGAAATGACAGGGACCAGAGTTGACCTTATTTTTGGATCAAATACTGAACTTAGAGCGACGGCAGAAGTTTATGCTTGTGCGGATTCTAATGACAAGTTTGTTAATGATTTTGTGAAGGCATGGGATAAGGTGATGAATTTAGACAGATTTGATCTGAAATAGAGATCGGAAATTTAGATTTGTAAATAATAGAAAAACGAGGTGTTCTTTAAATAGAGCTCCTCGTTTTTAATATAAACCCATATTTTGTGGCGAAGCATTTATAAAGAGCTTATTTGTATGCATACCTTACCGCTACTGCGGGTATTAGGTGCAAATAGCATATGTAAATCTTACCATAACTTCTCCACAAAGGAATCGAAGAGAATTGAAGAATACTTCTAAATTGAGAATACAATTACACCTAGCCAAGATTCAATCAAGGCAAGATTATACTGTATTAAGATAATTTAACATTAAATGTTATTTTTATTACATATGTAATATTCGTTATATCAATATTATTTATATATTTGTATTTTGTAATATGTACCAACCAGCCATCTAGTCCTTTAGGATTCGTGATGATTCATGTGAATGATTTTAGTTTATCGCTAATTAGATTACACTTTTTTAGCATTAAAAAATGAAAACAAAATCAGTAAATCATAAAACTTACTTTTCAATGAAATCATCAAATGCAATTTCAAAATTTGTTCTTTTTCTTTGTGTAGCAACTGCTTTTAGTATCTCTTCGAGTTATGCCCAGGGGATTACTGTTAATGCAAGAGCATACTTACAAGGTGCATTGATCAATAGTTTTGGTACAGGTACTTCACATGACCGGCCATTAATGAGAGATGATCTCAGAAATAACCCTTTTACAGATACAAGAGTAATTCCAGATAATGATATTTACCAGACGCCATTGGTGCTGAATGAATATATTACCATTGATGTGACTGGAAGTTATACCCATGTGGCATGTGGTGCATATCCACAATACCAAACCATTGCGGAACCAATTTCGGTCTTTGCCGTGACTGGAGAGAATGCAATTGTGGATTGGGTGTTTTTGGAATTAAGAGATAAAAATGATTATTCCAATATTGTAGCTACCCGTTCTGGATTGGTACAAAGAGATGGAGACATTGTAGACCTGGACGGTACAAGCGCAGTATTCTTTCCTGATGTAAATACAGACAGTTATTTTTTGGTGGTGAGACATAGGAATCACCTTGGAGCAATGACCAAGTATCCACAAACCCCAGAAGATTTGGCAGATTTAATTGATTTTTCAGATTTGGCGACTGATGTTTTTGATTTTGCCAATTCTGACAATATGTTCAATTATTCTGGACTGGCTCAAAGCACAATGTCAATAGAAGGATATGAATTGAGAGCATTATGGGCAGGTGATGCAAATGCTGACGGAAAGGTTTGTTATAGAGGAGAGGACAATGATTTGACAGTCTTACATGAAGAAATTGCTGGTTTTGATATGGAATTGAACCCTATGTTCAAACTCGATTTTCAACTTTCAGTGGGTTATTTACAAGGAGATCTTGATATGAATGGCAAGACTAAGTTTAATAACCCAAATGATGATAATAATTTAATGCTGGTGCAAGTGGCGCTATATGGCCTGAATACAAAGAACATTGCAAATTTTGCCCATCTGGTAGAGCAACTCCCGTAGAGTATTTATATAATAAGTTGATAGCCCTTGTTTAAGTAGTTTTAAGCAAGGGCTTTTTTAATTTTTGAAGCCATCATTTTGGCACTTTCCACAGCTCCGTCCATATATCCTGGATATTGAGATGCTGTCTCAGAACCTCCAATCAAAAGCCTCCCATCAAATACTTCTTGCTGATAGATTTCATGACCATTATTCTGGTGCGGGAGAATGAATCCTTCATAATCTGAATGTGTGAAAACTTCGTCCCTCCAGATCGTTTCATGGTATGAAGTATAGTTCTCAACTTGATTTCCAAAGTATTTTGTCAATTGTGCAATGACGCGCTTTTTTCTTTCTTCAAGAGTAGAAAATGCAAATCCACCATTTATAAAGCCTTTTAAAGCAAATTTAGATTCTTCACAATTGGAATGGTCGTACATTTCTGATATGAGTCCAGTATTGCTAAATATACTGCCGATAGGGTTGTGATCTTTCCAAAATGGATGTGGGTAAGTCAGAGCTACTTTGATAGATTCACTCATCCAGGTTTGCGTATTGCTTCCAATATTGACTAGTTCCGCTGGTAGACTTGGTTCGATTTTTATAGTATCCAAGAATAATTTTGGCGGAAGAGTCATTACCAAGATGTCAAATTCAAATGTTTGTCCTTCCGTATAGGCAACGATTTTTTCACCATTTATTTTTATTTCGGTGATTTTGGTATTCTTATGTATGGATACTTGATCTAATTTTGCAATCAATTGATTGATCAATGCTGAAGAACCCCCCTTTATCCGATATGTAGGATCAGGATTGTAGGGCATTTGAACGACCTGAGGAGGGCTGGTCGAAATTGGATCGTATACGGCACATTTTCCCATATATTGCTCATATATTCCTAGATGCAATTCAGATAAGAGATGTACCAGATGTTTGTGTTTTTTGCCAAGCCATGTGGCACCCAATTCTACGGGTGCTTCTTTTTCAGAGTAGTGTGTATGTATCCGTCCACCCAGTCTGTCTCTCGCTTCGATAATAGTGATGTCAATATTCGCATTTTTGAGATAGTAACCTGTCGAAAGTCCGCACAGACCTCCACCTATTATTCCTACTGATTTTTTAGCCATTCTATTTTTTATGATATCAAATTAGATTGAGAGCTTCATTTCGAACTGATTGATATGATTTTGCAATCCCGCATTATTTAGTGCATTAATGAGTTTAACTCGATTATCATCAACGTTGTTTATACGAAGGGGAGAAATTGTATTTTTTGTAGCAGCTATCATCAATGGCCAGTTTATATTTTGGTATGTTTCTACCTGGATCAGGGAATTATTTGCTGTACTTATTGTAAAATAGCCCAAGTCAATACCTTCTTTATCGCTTACCTTAAATGATTTGAACATTGCACCTCCTTTTTGGATTGCATCCAGAGAATTGTCCCAAGAATAATATTTTTGATATTGATCCATTGTACTTTTGAGTGCCTCAATATCAGTCTCTCGAACTTGTAATTCGATGTTGGTTTCTTCTAATTCTCCGCTAAAACACCTTAGAAATCGATCTTTTTCAAAACCTATGCGTTCGTATACCCGGACTGCTCTATGGTTTTGTACTATAACTTCCAGAAGGCATTTTGTTATTCCATTATTTTTTAGTGCGGGAAATGCAAAATCATACAATTGATCAACAAGTTTTTGTCCGCGGTATTCTTCAATAACTCCTGTACCAGTATTAAATGCGGTTTTTTCGCCATTGTGTAAATCTACACCCTGGATAATGAAAGCGACTAATTTATCACCATCAAAAGCACCAAATGACAATTCATAATCGACCCTTGCGGCCTTGTATCTTTTGGCCCAAAAATCAACATCAAAAGGTATCTTGACAAAGTAATTTTGAAATGAATTTGCCATAGAATCGACTATTGTAGCGATATCTGTGTTGGCGAGGTTTTTTATTTGCATAGGTTATTATGATAGTATGCAGTTATCTAATTTTATATCTGAAACCAAGGTAAAATTCTCGACCTTTTGTCGGCCCCCAATTGAATGAGGAGTCGAAGAAAGGTCCAAAAGGATCATCACTGCCGAGAATAGGGAAGTTTTGTCTGAAGTTGGTTAAATTCTCAATACCACCGTATAGCTCAAATCGAGTCCAACGTTTTGTCAATTGAAAATCGACATGACTATATGCGGGAGATTCTGCTTCTTGCTTGTATTCTTGAGGGTAATCATCCGTATCTGGAAGACGTTTGCTTCCTATCCACTTAAAAGTGAAATCTCCTTGCCAAGTATTGTCTTTTGTGCTGATGGATGCCTGACTAAGGATCTTGTGTCTCGGGATTAATGGCAAGTCAATCATCTCTCCCTCTACTTCTCGTGCAGTCCATTGATAATTATAAGCCCATTTGAAATCAACTTGTGGCGAAAATTCCCATTTATTCTCCACCTGAATATTTCTAGAATAACTCTCATCGCCAAAATTGCCAATAAAAATCCTTCCAACTTCTCTGTCAAAATCTGGGAATACCTGATTTTGGAAAAAGGTCAAATACCCATCTACGATTATTGTGGAGGGAATATCACCTATGCTAAACTTTTGGATCAAGTTCAGTCCTAAGTTAATCGCTTCTTCAGGAGCCAATTCACTTTCAAAGATGACATCTCTATTGCTGGAAAGCAACATCACACGCTCGGAAAATAAATGTACTCGTCTGAATCCTTTGCCTGCAGAAAATCGGATGTCCGTATTTTCATTCACTTCTGCTCTTATCAACATTCGAGGTGTGACCTTCCAACCAAATTTTCCATGCTTGTCTGCTCTGATACCTCCCATTATGGTGAATTTATCTATATAGAAGATGCCTTCTGTAAAGACTCCAGGAATGGTATAATCATTAATATAGTTTCCCGCATATGTCAAGCCAAGCGGATTGTCGATAAATGAAATGTCTTCTGTCAAATTATTGTTTCTGATACTTACACCAGTTTTCCAGTTGTGTTGATTGTCACCAAAATTGTGATCCAAGACTAAGTTGGAATAAATATTTTTTTGTGAAGTCAAGTAATTTTTTTGACCATATAGACTTTCCTGATCGTGATAAAATCCAGAGTTTACCCAGATCAAAGAGGTCAAATCTCCTAGTTTGTAATTTAGTTTAGTATATAAATCTATTTGGGTAAGGTCGATTTGTTGACCATATACATCTCCGCTTCCAGTATGAATTTTTTTATCATAATTAGTTTGACCACCAAATCGGTTTTCATTCCAAAATCTCACGCCAATTTGAGAACGAACTTTTTGATTTTCTGGATTATTGTAGATCCATTTATTATATATTGAAAATCTATTTACCTGTGCTACATCTTGAAATCCATCTTTATCGCCATCTACTGTCCCAGCAGGTAGGGTAGTGTGTACGTTTGTGAAATTACTCCAATTTGATTTTTTGTGCATGTAATTTACATTGTACTGCGATTCTCCAAAAGAATTGGCAAGGGCATTGAGAAAGAGCTTTTCTGATTTTTCAGGTGACTTGGGCATAATATTTATCTGACCTGAGATGCTTTCATATCCTTGAGCAACTGAATTGGCACCTTTGGATACAAAAATCTCTTCGATCATTGTTCCTGGTATGCTTGATGTACCGAAGGTGTAGGATAGACCTTGGACCAGAGGCATGCCATCAATAAGAATCTGATTATACACTCCAGACAGCCCCAAGACTCTCAATTCTTTGGCATCTGTGACCACGTTTGTAGTAGCTGCATCAACACTGGCATTGGTATTAAAACATCCCGCCAAGCTGCAACATGCTGCTCTTTCCAGTTCCCGAGTTCCGAGTACTTCCGCTTTTATCACACCATCAGCAAATCGAGTAGCCTGGCTTTTTGCCGAAATGTCAACTGTAGATAGCGTGTTGTCCTCTATCAACTGCATATTCCAAAGGGTGCGATTTCCTACTGCAACAGAGTCCGATTTGAATCCTAGGTAAGAGAATACCAAGACTCGATTATCTCCTTCAATATCTTTAATTTCATATTCACCAGAGTCATTGGTTGAAGTACCAATATCCGTGCCTTGCCATTGGATATTGGCACCGATAAGCGGTTCACCAAATATATTGGAGACCTTGCCAGTAATCATTTGACTGTACGTCATATTGATCGTGCCAAGAAATAATGCGAATTGAAGAAGATATTTCATATATAGGTATATTATGCCTTAAAATTAGGGCTTATTTATCACATTTTATCGTAGGTGCTTGTGGAATTTGAATTATTAATTTCGTTCACTCAGGACAGGATTTAATGATCCGCATAGGGGTGGGAGCTTTCTACTCTTGCGAGTTTGGAGTCACGATAGGACTACTCCGTAGAATAGAGGTTATAGGATTTGATGTACTATGGGCTTTTACCTTGAAGAAGTGAAATTAATTCTCAAGCAAGAGCTGCCAGTAGGCCACGTCCACCCACTGATCAAATTTATATCCTACTTCTTTAAAGTGAGCTACCTTTTTGAACCCAAATTTTTCGTGGAGGGCTATGCTGCCTTCATTAGGTTGTGCGATTCCGCCGATCACTGCATGGACATTTAATTGTTTTAATACTTCAAGCAATTTGGCGTAAAGTTGAGACCCATATCCATTCCCGCTTTGACCATTCCTTAGATATACGGTTGATTCTACAGAATGACGATATGCTCCTCTCGGCTTCCAATCCGTAGCGTAGGCATATCCCTGAATTCTGTTGTCAACTTCCAGGACGAGCCAGGGATATTTGACTTGAGTATTTTCGATACGCTCTTTCATATTGTCCGATGTGATCGGTGTTTTTTCAAACGTTACTGTTGTATTCAGGATGTAGTAATTGTAAATATCTGTGATTTGTGTGGCGTCTTCGATTTTTGCTGATCGTACCATGGGATGGAGAATTGAGAATTGAAAAGATTGTTAATTGGAAAGATTAGAAAGATTGTTGATTGGAAAGATTGTTAATTGGAAAGATTGTTGATTGGAAAGATTGGGAGAGAATTGAGATGTGCATATGGAGTATTTTTTAGAATTTGGTTTTAATTATTTTTTTTGAAAAGGTCTTTCCTTCTAATTTTATTCGTAAAATATAAGAGCCATTTCGAAGATTTTCAGTTTCGATTTGGATGAAATCATGGTTTGGATATTTTGTGAAAATCAACTTGCCATTAATATCAAAACAATCTATTTGTTGAATTTTTTGATTTGCTACTTTTGAGTTTATGTTCAAAATATCTTCAAAAGGCATTGGTCCGATACTAATTTGGTGGCGGTACTCTACTTTTTCAATGGAGTTTGGATCTTGCCATTCCAATTTGTAGACTTTGTTTGTCACTTCTTGATTGTCGATCATCCCTCCTGCTATATATTTTGTAGTAGTGCTTATATTGGCGATTCCTCTTAAATCCATGGGAACTTCGATCGGACTATTTTCTTTCCAAAGCAAATCTGCATCACTTATATAAAGATCTCTTTTGCTAGGTGCTACAGGACCCGAACCATCATATGCTATGCCGTTGAAATTGTATGTATTGTTACTCCCACCTATCCAATGCATATCGCCATTCACTGTAGTTGCCGCCATCCTATAACCATTCACCAAGAAATCGGGAATCACAATTTGCCAGTCGATTTCAGTCGGCTCATTTGGATTAATAATTCCGATTCTCAAATTATTTTGAATGCCAAAGTTTCCACTTGATCGTGCACCTCCAAAGTAATATATTTTATCATTCACGATTACTCCTGAAGCTC
Source organism: Saprospiraceae bacterium (assembly GCA_965230575.1). GTDB lineage: Bacteria > Bacteroidota > Bacteroidia > Chitinophagales > Saprospiraceae > CAJXUU01. The sequence continues at coordinate 439,301 of OZ246013.1, read as the reverse complement.
CAAAGGATTTGTAAGTATTGAGATTAGGGACACTTGTGCCCATAGACCATTCGTTTGTAGAAGGATCATAAATCTGGACATCGGGGATATTTTCAGAATCGTTCCAGCCTGTGATAAGATAGATCAGACTGTCTCTCCATACGGCTTGAACATGGTCATCTGTCGGGACAGGAATATCGGCAGCGTCAGTTAGATATTGATCGTTTTCGATGTCGTACCTGTGCATTTTTTGAGTGGTTTTTTCCGTTCCATTGGCAAAGACATTGTAACCTCCCGCGATATAGATAATGTTGCCAATCCTAGAAGCTGCGACTCCGATTTTTCCAAGATCATCTGGCAGATCTGGAATGCGTTCTGAAACACCTGTCTCGATATTGTAGCGATAAGATTTCAGATGGATTCCAGAATGGATTTTTGTAGAATCAATTCCCGCAAAAGAAAAAAGATAAGGAACTCCATCAATAAAACCTTCACACACAGCATTATTCGATACTCGATCTGGAAGAGTACCTACTTCGCTGACGGTTAGTTGTGCAAGGCACATGGGAATTGAAGAAATCGAAGCCAATAGTATGAATAAATATTTCATTGAATTTATCTTTTGAGTGTACTTGAGACGTATTGTGCAGCGGCCTTCGCAAAATTAAGCCATTCATCATGGTGATCATAGGAGACTTGAACCCATTCTTTCATTGGTCTTTGTTTCTTAGATGGATCGAATAATTGACTTTTGGACAATTGAAGCGCCTCTCCATGAAAACTATTTGATAATTTAAAAACCATATCATTTTCAAAAAAACATGTAAATGCCTTTCCTTCAATTTTATAACATTGCTTTCCAAAAAGCTGTCCTTTCACGGCACCATTGATCGATGCTCCAACAGAATGAAATAGTTTTTCTTCGTCTGACATGTTTGTTATTTGATTTTATATCAAAAAAGTATCACCAAAATTAGCTCAAAGAATGCTATTGGACTACTATTAGACATTTTCTTTTGACTTTTTTAATTTGCTCTTACCTTCTTCATTCACAGGGTAATTTTTCTATTTGGTCCTCATAGGTGTATATTCCCAAAGTTTAGGCAATAAAACAAAATATTGTTCTGAATCTAAATTATTTCCATCAAAAAAATACCCAGCTTCTTCTTAGATTATTATATCAACAAAATATAATTTCGCACTCTTTTTTGAAAAATATGCTGTTTGATTTGGCATATGAAATAAGGATACTATGAAAAAATATATTAATCTATTTGATTTTTCTCAAAAGGTAGATTACAAAATTGAAATATTATCAGGCCTAACAGTCGCTTTGGCCTTGGTACCCGAAGCCATTGCATTTGCATTGATTCCTGGGTTTTCACCATTGACAGGCTTATATGCAGCATTCATTTTATGCCTTGTGACGGCCATTTTTGGTGGTAGACCAGGAATGATCTCAGGGGCTACAGGGGCTGTCGCTGTTGTCTTCATTGGATTAATATTAAAATTAAAAGAGGCCATCCCAGGCATTACTTCCGATACCATTTTACACTATGTTTTTGCCACCGTGGTTATAGCTGGCATCATTCAGATTTCAGCAGGGTTTTTACGACTGGGAAAGTTTATTCGATTGGTTCCTCATCCCGTAATGTTTGGGTTTGTGAATGGATTGGCCATTATTATTTTCATGGCACAATTCCCCAATTTTTACCAGAAAGGTGGAGAACAGTTGCTTTCGACGACTCCTTTCATGATGATGTTGGGCTTAACCTTATTGACCATGGGCATAATATGGGGATTGCCAAAATTGACTAAGGCAGTACCATCTTCATTGGTGGCGATTTTGGTAGTATCGGCATTGGTTATCGGATTGGATATTGAGACTTTGACAGTTGCAGATACCATGAAGGCAGGAGAGAGTATCAAAGGTGGATTTCCTCCTCTATCCATTCCTCAAATCCCTTTGACCCTGGAAACCTTTTTGCTCATCTTCCCTTATGCTGCGATTGTGGCTGGAGTCGGTCTTATTGAAAGCCTTCTCACACTGAATATAATTGATGAAATAACGGAAACACGTGGTAGTGGCAACAAGGAATGCATCGCCCAGGGAACCGCAAATATACTTTCTGGCTTTCTTTCGGGAATGGGAGGTTGTGCTATGATCGGCCAGAGTTTGATCAATACTTCTGCAGGAGCTAGAGCAAGATTGTCTGGTATTACTGCCGCTGTGATGTTGTTGATTTTTATAATGTTCGGGTCAAGCCTTATCGAACGACTGCCGATGGCTGCCCTGGTAGGTCTTATGTTTATGGTGGCCATAGGGACTTTTGAGTGGGCAAGTTTTAAGACATTTAGAAAGATGCCTACATCGGATGTTGTCGTTATGGTCTTGGTTACATTGATCACTGCGATTACCCACAATTTGGCTGTGGCGGTCTTGTTGGGAGTTGTGATTTCTGCATTGGCCTACTCATGGGAAAATGCTAAAAGGATTAGAGCTAGAAAACACATTGATGAGGATGGGGTGAAACATTATGAGATATATGGCCCATTGTTTTTTGGATCTACAACTACTTTCGCTACCAAATTTGATGTGCAGAATGATCCAGACGAAGTAATTATTGATTTTGCAGAGAGCAGGGTTGCGGATATGTCGGCAATCGAGGCTTTGAACAAGATTACAGAACGATATCATAAAGCGGGTAAGAAAGTACATCTCAAGCATTTGAGTAAGGACTGCGTGAAGTTATTGGACAATGCTAAGGCTATAATTGATGTGAATGTGTTGGAGGATCCGAGGTATAAATTGCCAGTGGATAAGAAGAGGATTTATACGGAGTAGATGAGTGTTTGTGAGAATGGCTAGTTGGGATGTTGACGGGGTTTCACGGAGATTCACAGAGGAGGCACAGAGATTTATGGAGGTTGGAATAATCATTTGTGAGGTGTAAATACTCATTGAAATGTATGATTGACTTTTTTTCTATTGTTAGACGCATAGGGTGCTTCTACATTTGGGAAAAAAATCAATATGAAAAATAGAATTACTATCCAATCAATTTTTTGTGCGCTATTAATTATGGCATGCATATGTATTACATACCAGGTTCACGCTCAGGAAAATGTAGGAATCGGCACGAATAATCCTCATCCAAGTGCCAAGTTAGACGTAGTTTCATTTGATCAAGGTGTTTTGGTTCCACGGCTGAAAGAGGCATGGCGGCTTGGCATCGTCGATCCGGCAAATGGACTATTGGTCTATGATATTACCCACAAAGCATTTTTTGTCTATGACGGCAGCTGGAAGAAAATAGTTGCCGAGGATCAATTGCCCAAGCATGATCAGATCAGTGATGAGGACAACGATACTTGGATACATACGGAGAATAATCCCGATCAGGATTCAATAATTATTCAAGTCGATGGCGTGGATATGGGCTCCATCAACAATAAAGCTTTTGCCTTCAAATCTCCAGGGAACTCTCTTTTTATTGGTGAGAATAGTGGGGCTAATGATAATGGGAATAACAATAGAAATATTTTTATTGGAAAAGATGCTGGCTCGAATAATACTTTTGGTTTTGAAAACTTATTCATAGGAAATGAGGCTGGAAACACCAATACGTCTGGAGATAGAAACCTATTTATCGGGCATAAGGCAGGCAAGGGCGCGACAACGGCTGAATATAATGTTGTTTTAGGTTCAGGAGCAGGAATCGAAATAACATCTGGTCGGGACAATGTAATTGTTGGAGATGATGCTGGAAAGAAAATTGGAAATGGAGAGTATAATGTATACATGGGATCATTTGCAGGTCGGGCCAATGAAGACAACAATGACAATGTAATGATCGGGGCCAATGCGGGTTATGATAATGTCAATGGTGGAAAAAATGTATTCATTGGTTCTTCTTCAGGAAGATCAAATAATGGAAATCACAATGTATTTATTGGTGATCGTGTAGGAGAATTCGAATTGGGATCGGATAGACTTTACATTGACAATTCCAATACGAATGAACCATTGATCTATGGGAAATTTGATACGGATGAATTGACGGTTAATGGGGCATTGAAAATTAAGAATGCGTATACACTGCCAATTGTGGATGGTGCCGATGGAGAAGTACTGAGTACCAATGGAGCAGGAGTTATAGACTGGGTGCCCAATGGTGGAAATAGTACAGTTTTGCAAGATCTGGACGAGGATACCAAGATACAAGTGGAAGAATTGCCAGATGAGGATATCATTCGTTTTGATCTGGAAGGAAGTGAAGCGATGGTATTGGAAAAGAATGCTTTTGGAATGGTACGTCTGAATTTAAACCCTCAGAATAGTTCAGTACTTATCGGTAAAGGTGCGGGAGTGAACAATGAAGGTTTTACGAATGTGTTTGTTGGTAAAGATGCTGGTCAAGGAAATTCCAGTGGATTTGGAAATACTTTTATTGGCTCATCTTCTGGATTTTTGAATATTGATGGCACGCACAACACGTATATGGGATTATTGGCAGGACATACTAATAATGGAAGCCAAAATGTGATGCTTGGAGAAAGTGCAGGATCTGAAATATATTATGGAGAGCAGAATGTTTTGGTAGGTTCTGGTGCCGGTCAAAACGGAACACTTTCTTCACGTAACGTAAAGCTGGGATTTCAGGCAGGAGCAAATGACCCTTCGGATGACAAATTGTACATCGAAAATACGGGGTCAAATGCGCCACTTGTATTTGGAGATTTTGAACAAGATTATCTAAGATTTAATGGGAAAGTTGGAGTCTATGCCGACCCGAATGCACAACTTCATGTAAAGAGCTTTACAGCCAACCCTGCTGTCAGGGTGGAAGTCAATGATGTCACTAAGCTATTGGTTACAGAAGGCGGTGGACTTACAGTCGGAGGTGATTTTCCAGAAAGGACTCCGTTCGATGGTCTCTATGTCGAAGGACAGGTGAATTTTGGTGGTGTAGAGCCTGCTGTCGGATATAGATTGTCGGTAGATGGAAAGATTATTTGTGAAGAACTTAGAGTGGATGATTCTGAGGATTGGCCTGACTATGTATTCGAGCCTGATTATTACTTAATGCCTCTTTCGGAAGTAGAAGCCTTTATAAATAAAGAAGGGCACCTACCAAAAATTCCTGCGGCTAAGATAGTGGAGGAAGAAGGTATTGATACTGGAGAAATGATAAAAAGGCTTTTGGAAAAAATAGAAGAGTTGACCCTTCATACCATTGATCAGCAAAAACAGATAGATCGGCTGGAAAAGGATATAAATAAATAATATCTTTTCGACTTTTTCTGATTTAGGTTTACTGAACTTCCGAAGTTTAGTAAACCTAAATCCGAAAGAAAATGGGAAATCAACAGCTCGGAAATGCTACAGGCAGGTTAAAAGCCAAGCCTCCTTCAGCAGTTTCTTTATACCTTCCATTCATATCTTGAGCGGTGTCCCACATGGTCTTCACGACAAGGTCAAAACCAACGATGGCATCGTGAGGGTTGCCTGTGAGGGCAAGATTGCTGGCAGTTATGGCTTTCATGGCGCCCATGGTATTTCTTTCAATGCACGGAATTTGGACCAGACCTCCTATCGGATCACAGGTCAATCCTAAATGATGTTCCATAGCGATCTCGGCAGCCATCAACACTTGATTTGGGCTGCCTCCAAAGAGCTCGGTCAATCCTCCCGCGGCCATTGCAGATGATACACCGATTTCGGCTTGACATCCACCTACGGCAGCTGAGATGGTTGCTCCTTTTTTGAACATACAACCAATTTCTCCAGAAGTATACATGAATTTTCTTAGATCTTCCACTCCTTTGTAATCACAAAAAAAGTAATAGTACAAAAGTACAGCGGGAATAACACCAGCAGCTCCATTTGTGGGAGACGTCACTACTCTTCCAAGAGCTGCATTTTCTTCATTGACTGCCAGTGCAAAACAGCTAATCCATTTGTTGATGGTGTTAAAATCTTGAGGTTGGCGTTTTATAGCCTCTATCCATTCGACATCTGAATTGTATTTTTCACCTTTAAGTAGATTACTGCAAATGGATCTTGCCCGTCTTTTTACATTCAATCCACCAGGGAGAATGCCATCCGAAGTACACCCCTTGTAGACACACTCAAGCATTGTGTTGTAAATTGCTTTGATGCCTTGATTTATCTCATCTTCTGGTCTGAATTTTAATTCGTTTTGATGTACAATTTCAGAGATCGATACCTTATGCTTATTCGTATAGTCAAGTAGATCCTGACCTTTGTCGATGGGGTATGGCAAGATAGTTTCTCTTGTATCTTTTACGCTGATGCCCTTCTCTTCAATAAAACCACCTCCGACTGAATAATAAGTGATTTCTTGGATAATGCTACCTTTCTCATAAGCCTTGAAGATCAGGGTGTTGGGATGTTCGGGCAGTGAGATGTCATGAAAGATTATGTCTTTTTTTGGGTCAAAAGGAATAGGACTTTTGTTGATATTAATAGTATTGGTACTTTCTATTCTTTGAATATAAAATCCTATTTCTTCCGTCGGAATTGTTACGGGATCGAATCCCTCAAGACCTAATTGTACCGCGATATCAGTCCCATGACCCACCCCTGTCTTGGAAAGAGATCCATACAGGTGAATCTCAACCTTATCAATTCTTTGATTTTCTAATTTGAATGCAAAATCAAGAGCTGCTCTCCAAGGACCGAGCGTATGTGAAGATGATGGTCCAACACCAATTTTATAAATATCAAAAATACTGATTCTTTCCATTACATTGATCAATATGGATTAGGGTAATGATCGTTCTTTTGCAAATATGATTTATTTTATTGGTATTGAATAAAGTTGATCGATTTCAAACTACATTTTAACTTTTGAAACTTTCTTGATTGTCCATTACCAATTCATTACCATTTCATTTTCAATTACTTAATAAAGCTTTTGAATCTCATTAACAGGAGGTGTTTTGAATCCAACGTATGTTTGGGTTTATTAAAAAACATGAAAATTGGATTTATGAAAAGGTATGTATTGCTTCTTATTAATGTAGTAATTTTTGTTCAGGTATATGGCCAGACTTATACTGATAAAAAAGGGAATACCCATCTGTGGGGGAAGGTAGATGTTGATGATTTGTCCCATGGTAAATATGAAGAATGGTACAATAAAAATTCAGAAGAATACTTCAGCAAGCTTTCGGAAAAGGATGGATTATTATTAGAGGATACCAAGGTGAAAGTTTTTTTAGGGACATGGTGTGGGGATACAAAATTTCTAGTGCCAAAGTTCATCAAGACATGGAAACAAATGGGTCTTAACGAAAATGATTTGGAATTAATTGCTCTGCATCACGAGGGAGGCAATTATAAACAAGGGCCCGAAGGTGAGACTTTGGGCCTTAATATTCATAAAGTACCGACTTTTGTTTTTGAAAGAAAGGGGCAGGAAATTGGAAGAATCGTGGAAAGAACTGTTTTTAATTTGGATACGGATATCATGCAGATCGCCAATGGTAATCCCTATGAGGAGAGATATCAGGGAGTCGCCATCTTGAATAGAATAATGTTGGAAATGGATGTGGATTCTTTATTTATAAAAGAGAACCTAAATATGGTGTATAAGAAGATCCGCAGAGAGGTGGCAACCTCAAGTGAACTTAATGCGTACGGATATGTCTTGAAGGCACAAGGAGCAATTAGAAAAGCTGAGTTTGTATTCAAGCTGAATAGACATATTTTTCCGTACAATCCAAATGTTCGTGACAGTTATGGTGAAATACTTGCAAAACTGGGAAAGTGGGAGGAAGCAGCTTTGGAATATGAGGAAGTATTGCGCATAAAAGGGACTGATGAAAATGCAGTAGGGAAGTTGTATGAAATTTATCAAGAAATTAAAAAGCTGGATCACAAAGAAGCAGAATAGTATGTAGGTAAGAATAATTTTAGGACTCCCTTAATGGATTTGAATTGGTAGATTTGTACTTAGAAGTGACTTAATTCTACTTTAAGATATTGTTATTTTTCTGAATGAGATGTTGACTTTAACCGCAAAGGCGCAAAGTTCGCCAAGAATTCACAAAGAAAATATTAAAAATGCTTGTTAGTTTAGTCAACCTTTGAGCAGTCTTGTGACATATTTCAAAGGATAAGCACGAAAAAATAGTGATTTCCAGTAATCTCTCAAATTAGAATTAAAAACATGTTGTTAATTCCTTTGCAAATCGTTTTAACATACGTTTTTAAGTCACTTCATAGATTTGAAGAGTAAGATTATGATACAGTTTAAATATTAGGGATATATGAAATTGGACATTTATCAGATTGATGCTTTTACGGACAAAATTTTTGGAGGGAATCCAGCATGTGTTGTACCTCTAAATAATTGGTTGCCTGATGGGCTATTGCTTGATATAGCCAAGGAAAATGCAGTGGCAGAGACGGCATTTTTTATAGAAAAAGGAGACAAATTTCATTTGAGATGGTTTACACCTGAAATCGAAATGGATTTATGTGGTCATGCTACATTAGCAACGGCCCATTGTTTGAAATCCATTCTTGAATACCCCCAAAAAACCTTCTTGTTTGAATCGGCAAGTGGCATTTTGAGTGTTCAGGCTGATGATGGTTTGTATCATATGGATTTCCCTTCTCGGATGCCATTGAAGGATGAACTGCCAGATGTCATTTCAGAATCTCTGAGCCAGCCACCGATTGAAGTGTACAAGTCACGGGACTATGTTTTGCTCTACGATTCAGAAGATGATATTCGCAATATAAAAGTAGATAGGCAACTGCTGGATCGAATCAATCTAGACCCTGGCGGAGTTGTCGTCACAGCCATAGGAAGTAGTTGTGATTTTGTATCGAGATTTTTCACCCCTCAAGCATCAATATTAGAAGACCCAGTGACAGGGTCAGCTCATTGTTCTTTGATTCCGTTTTGGGCAAATAGATTAGGCAAAGATCAAATGACTGCACAGCAATTGTCCGAGAGAGTAGGCACCTTATATTGTCAAAATAATGGCGATAGAGTGATTATTAGCGGTAAAGCAAAAACCTATTCAGTCGGTAATTTTTGGACAGAATGAAGAAGTTCTCCTACTAAGTGGATGGCGAAGGGGAAATTACAAAGTCATTGACCAATTTTACGATGTTGTCGTCTTTTAATTTGTGTCCGAGACCCTGGGTGATTACCAATTTTGAATATGGCCACAAATTGTGAAGCTTTTTAGAATAATCCACAGTTACAGTAGTGTCTCCTTCATCGTGTATGATTAATCCTGAAGATTTATTGGTGTTTAGCAAATTTTCCAAACGAAAGAATGAAAGATCTTTCTGCGTATATTTCATAAAATACTTCTTGAAGTTTTCTCTGGTCCGTTTTGATAATTTAAGCATGGAAAAGTAGTAGTCCAAAAAATCATCTATGCTATCTGGAGTGGCTAAGGTGACCAATTTGTTGGGTTGAAATTGTGGGTTTTGATTGACGTAGTACAATGAACTAAAGCTGCCGATCGAATGAGATATTATACTCTCCGCCTCGCCAATATGATCCATCATTTTCTGAATGGATTTTTCGAATAATGGAACATTCCTAATAAGACTGCCTGAATTGCCATGTCCTGGGGCATCGAACGAATATATGGTAAACTGAGACGATGGTAGAGATTCTATATATTTCCTCCATCTATAGGTATTGCTCTGCCAACCATGAACAAAGAGTATATTCTTCGGCCCATTTCCCCATCTGTAACATTGAATTTCAAAATCCTCTACTGGTAATTTGAATTGATGGGCAGTATTTAAAAACTCTTGTTGGCGTCGCGAAATTTTTGCCTTGAAAGGATAGCAGAAAATAAAGAATGCATGTCTACCTCCAATCTTGGAAGAAATGAGGTTGATGAGATTCAAGTAAATGCTCATGGTCTTTAGTAGAATATTTTTCATTTTCCTTCTTTTTTAGATACCGATCGGTATCTGATTAGTTAAAAAATTTTACCTGGTTTTATTTTCAATATCTCTTTTAAGAAATTTGATTACCGAAGTCAGGTTATAATCATTATCGGTTACCTTCATCATCATTATGCCACCTTCAATGGCACTATACATCATAGTCGCATATTCATTTGCATCGACATCTTCTTGAAATTGATTTCGATCTATTCCGTTTTGAATGACCTTGGCTATTCCTTTTTGAAGACCTGTCATAATACTGCTCACCACCTCTTTCAAGACAGGATCCGAATCGTCTGCTTCTACGGCTGCATTCATTAATGGGCAACCTCCTTCTACAGGTGGATTTCCAGTGTATTCGGCAAAGTAGTCGAGAATGCTTCCAAGCTTCGATCTTACATCTTTGGCTTCTTTAATACTGACCGTAAGGTTGTTGAAGACTTTGTTGGTCATCTTGGTCAGACATACTTTTTCCAGTTCTGATTTGTCTTTGAAATGCTTGTAGATGGCTCCTTTTGTGATTCCCGCTTTTGAGGTGATATCGCTGAGTGAAGTGGCCTTGTAACCCTTGGTGTTGAAGAGGATACTGGCAGATTCGATGATCAGTTTGCGTGTATTTTCCGGGTCTCGCATATTGCGAAGATACCGATTGGTATCTACATTTGCAACTTTTTTGAATAGACATTGGGCATGCCACTTGAAAATAACTAGCTGGTTTTTGAAAAGACGACTGAATTACTTCATCGGAATAAAATTAAAGGGGATCGTCGGACCACCGCCTGAAATGACAGCATTTATATTCTTACCATCAAAGGCATATTCTATTTTCTTGGGAAATTCATTTTCATCATTCTCACAAATGAATTTGTTTTTGTCCATTTTGGAGATTCTGAAAACTGTAGGAATTGTGTCTCCAAGCCCGACAACTTCAAATTTCCATCCGTCGTTATCCTCGGTGAGAAGGACATCTTCTTTCCAGATGGTATCCTTTCCTTTTAGTGTACATCCTAATCCAATGAATTCACCATCCTTATTTTGCCTCCAATATTCATAAGTTTTTTTCCCTTCTTTATCGCCTACTCTTTCCCAGCTTCCGATCAACCAAGTTGGATTATTATTTTGATGGGTAATATCATTTTGGGATGGAATTTCTTGTTTTTTATCACTCTTGCACGAGATTAGGAAACCGACAAAAAACAATAGGATTATGATTCTCATAGAAATTTGGATTTTAATCTGTCTTAATTTTTTTGGCAACTATTATTAAATCTACGACCTCATTGCCTTCATTATCTGGATATTTTACTCTAGAAAGATCGACGATTTCCATTTCATTTTTTTTAATCTCCTTTACTAAATAATCTGCTTCGTGAAAATACATAAAAAGACCTTCATCTGGATTAGAACTTGAACCTCTAAACCCAGATTTGTGGTAGTCATCCTCCATTGTACTTAGATATAGCAAACCATTCATTCTTAGTACACGTGCCGAATCTTCAATCAATTTAAGTGCTTCTTCTTTTTTTACATAAGGTAGCCCAAATCCACAAAGAATGGCATCAAAGGTGGTTTCTAATTCCAAAATTGATCTACAATCCATCAATTGAAAATTGGCACTTGGGTTATTATTCTGTGCCAGTTGAAGCATGGAAGGAGAAAGGTCTGTAGCGATGATATTTAGCTCAGGGCTTTGTGTGAGCAAATACTTTGTAATATTACCTGGACCACATGCCAATTCCAGAATTTCTGCATTACTATTAGACAAGGAATTCAAAAACAAATCCAGCGAGTCATGATATTTCGCAACACTCATATATTTGGTCTGATAAGGTAGCGCATATGCATCAAAAATATCTACTGCTTCCTTTATTATCTTCCTTTTCAAACTATAGTCTGTGGTTTTTGCTAAAGAATACCTTGATCTACTTGTTTGTGTGCATAATCCACCGCTCGCGCAGTCAATGCCATATATGTGATGCTTGGATTCTGTGTGGCTGAACTTGTCATGCAAGACCCATCTGTAATGAATACATTTTGAACGTCGTGCATTTGGTTCCACTTATTGAGTACACTGGTTTTAGGATCTCTACCCATCCTTGCAGTCCCCATCTCATGTATTGCAGCTCCGACAGCCGTGGCATTGTCCCAAGTCTGAATATTCGTACATCCTGCTGCTTCCAACATTTCTGCGGCACATTGTACACCATCTTTTCGCAGAGCCATTTCATTCTCTCTAAGTGTGGCATCGAATGTGATGATCGGCATTCCATATTTGTCCTTTTTATCAAAGTTGAGAAACATTTTATTTTCATGATAAGGGAGTAATTCTCCAAAGCATGTCATCCCAATTTGATAAGGTCCAGGTTTGAAAATTGAATCTTTGAATTCTGCTCCGATGTCTTCTCCATTGCCACCAGAATACCTTGCTGCTCTTCCCTGATACCCAAATCCTCGGATATAGTCTTTTCGTTTGGTAGCATCATCGATGTTTCGAAATCTTGGTATATAAAAACCCAGCGGCTTTCTGCCTTTGTAGTACTTGTCCTCAAATCCTGGGAGTGTGGCAGATGCTCCCATACCATAATGATGATCCATCATATTGTGACCCAATTCGCCAGAACTGTTCCCCAAGCCATCTGGAAATTCATCTGATCTACTATTCAATAATATTGCCGTAGACCCCACAGTGCTTGCATTGCAAAATATAATTCTTGCGAAAAACTCTTTGATTTCTCCTGAATTTGTATCCTTTATTCTGACTCCAGTTGCTTTCCTAGTTTTGGTGTCAAACATGATTTCAGTAACGATACTATCTGGTCGAATGGTAAGATTTCCAGTTTGAGCAGCTACTGGAATAGTAGCCGAAAGACTGCTGAAGTATCCACCTAATGGACATCCACGCCAACATCGATCTCTAGTCTGACATTGCCCTCTGGAACCCAAATGTACATCTGGCTTGTATTCTGTGAGATTCGCCACTCTTCCTGGAGTAACTACTCTTTTTGGGTATTTTTTTGCCACTTCTTCACGAAAAAATTGCTCGGCACAATTCAACTCCATCGGTGGTAAAAACTTTCCGTCGGGCACCTGCTTCAGGCCTTCCTTTTGGCCACTAACGCCTACGAATGTCTCTACATAATTATACCATGGTTCTATATCCTTGTATCGAATTGGCCAATCTACTGCTATTCCATCCTTTAGATTCGCTTCAAAATCTATATCACTCCATCGATAACAATGTCTTCCCCACATTATCGACCTGCCACCGACATGATGTCCTCTAATCCAATCGAATCGAGCCACCTCATCATATGGATATTCATCATCTTTTGCGATCCAATGTTTGTTGTCTTCGTGAACCCACCAATGCAATCTATTTTGTTTGTAATAATGGGCTGCGACCTCTTCTGAAGTCACCATGTTTTGATTTTTCAATTCCCAGGGATCAAGATTGGCGGTAGGATATTCTCCGTGTCTGACCATCCTTCCTCGTTCGAGCATCAGGGTCTTGTGTCCTTTTTTACATAATTCCATGGCTGCGAAACCACCGCTAATTCCCGAGCCAATTACAATAGCATCGAAGGTGACGGACTCCTTTCCTTTTTGATTAAAACTCATATGGCCCAGGCTTTTCCACCAACACTTTCAAGGGTAATACAGCCCTCATATTGTCCTGGTATGGGTAAATAATTTAGATATTTTGTGGCTACTTCTTCTGTATTTAGGTAGTAAGCGATAGTTTGTTGTTTGAGGGCTAAATAGGCATTCTTTGCTTCAGATAGCAAATTGTCATCTGATTTTCCAAGGCTTCTGAGAATTGACAACCTTTCTGATTCCTCTTTATTCTCGAATCTTTTACCCTTTGCTTCCTGGTGTAAATATTCTGACAGTCGTGAGAATTTCGAAGCATAGGATTTTCTGTCCTCTTCGTTATATACTGATCCTACCATTTGGTCAATTGTACTATGAACTCCAACTTCAGTGGCAGAAGGACTATCTGTTTTTGGAAGTATGGTATCCACTATACTTTTAACAATTGACATTTGATCTTCATTGAAAAAAATAAGCTTGTCATTCTTAACTAAGGAATTTGGATCCGTTTTACAACTTTCAAGTGATAAGATAAGAGGAGTACCGATGGCAGCACCTGTCATCAAAGCTGTATATTTTAATATTTCCCTACGTGTCATAATACTTGAGAATTTGAGATTAAGATATGGAATTTTTGGATTATTTAGGCACTGTCAACGATATGTCATCACACTGTTACTCAGAACTTTCCTTTTCTAATTTTTCCTTTCTTTTTCTTTCACGTTCTATTTGTTCATTAAGTATTTTAGCTTTATAGGCCATGGCATATTCCCGATATACTTTTATTTTAGAATTTACTCCATACCCTTGCATTTGAATACTCTCGGGCAAATCCTCAAAAACTCCATAGTCCCATATATCTTTGATTTGAAGACTACTATCTACCTTTATATTACCGATATATGGCAGACTGTCAATCATAATAATCGCAATAGGTAATTCGTCATCTTTATTTTCGTTAATCTTTGAAAATATATCTCTAGTCGATTGGTCTAGTCCTTCCGAAGCATACTCGACCCTTTCGATGTAATATTTACTTTGAGTCGGATTCAAGAGGTATTCATTACGACTATCCGTAGTTATTGTTCCAACTTCTTTCCCATTTAGAAAAACATTTCGCTGTCCCTGCATTATGCTTGCCTTTTCTTGTGCATGTGCTGCAATTACAACTTCTTTTTCTTCTCCAAAGCTTACTCGGATTTCTTTGTCTGTTGGATTATCGATTAATACTGTTGTATCAGATGAACAAGAAATTAAAAAACAAAGATTGAGTAGTAAAATGATAATTAAATTTGATTTCATAAATTGATTTTTTCGTTATTAGATAATTTAGTTGTTAAGATTAAAACCATTTAATGGTCAGATTGATTAATTTTTGTTTGAAGTCGTTGTAAGGGGGCAATAACAATTCTAATGCATTTGGAATATGCTGCTTGAGAATTCCTCTCTTGTTTGAGAATGCTTCGAATCCAAACCACCCATTTCCTTTGCCAATGCCGCTATTATTTGATCCTCCAAAAGGAAGATTGGTATTGTAAAAGTGGACACCATTGTGATTGACACAGGTGCCGCCAGCCCTTGTGTTATTAATTATTTTGTCGGTATTTTTTCTGCTCTTGCTATAAATATACAAGGCCAATGGTTTTTCTCGGCTATTGATTTCTGCGATTGTATCATCCAGATTTGAATAACCAAGAACTGGCAATACAGGTCCAAAAATCTCTTCCGTCATGAGTGCTGAATCCATGGGTACATTGGTCATTACTGTAGGTGCGATGAAGTCGACACTTGAATCTCGACTGCCTCCATATTCTATTTGAGCACCTTTTTGTACAGCATCTTCGATATAGTTGTTAACCCTTGCGAAATGTCTCTGATTCACCATCCGACAATAACTCGGCTCTTGAGTGGAATCTTCGGTGTAAAATTGATTCAAATATTTTTTAATCTTATTTAAGAATTCTTCTTTTTTAGATTCATGCACGAAAATGTAATCTGGAGCAATACATATTTGTCCATTATTTACAAATTTGCCCCAGGCAGTTCTCCTTGCAGCTGTATCAATATTGGCAGTCTCATCAATTATTGTCGGCGATTTGCCTCCCAATTCCAGAGTGACTGAAGTCAGATGTTTAGCAGCCGCAGCCATTACAATTTTGCCGATGGCTGGAGCACCTGTAAAGAATATGTGATTGAATGGTAGGGCGAGTAGGGCTTGCGAAGTCTCGATGCCACCTTGGACCAGGGCAACTTCATTGGGTTCGAATACCTCTGAAATAATTTTGTGCATTATACTGGAGGCGTGTGGAGTATGCTCAGAAGGCTTTAAGATCACCGTATTGCCAGCAGCTATTGCAGAAATCAATGGTCCAAAAGTCAGATTTACTGGAAAATTCCATGGTGATATGATCAGGACGACCCCTTTGGCCTCGAAATGTACATATGAACTCGAACCCATCAGCGCCAGTGGAGTAGATACCTTGTGCTTTCCCATCCATTGATACAAGTTGCTTATGGTATGTTTTATCTCACTAGTCACAGGATAGATCTCCGTAAGGTCGACTTCACTTGGGTGTTTTTTGAAATCACTGAACAATGCTTCTTTGATAGCAGGTCGATATTTAAGGACTGCCTTGTGAAGTTTTTTCAATTTTGCAATTCGCTGTTTTGTGCTTGTACTTGCAGTTGCAAATTGATTTCCTTTTTGAAGATCGAAAAGTCGATTAATTTCAGAAGCAGAAGTTTCCTTGGGAGCATTGACAGGAGAAGTAGTCATGTTTCAAAATTTTAACCCAAGGTAAGATTTTATTACGTGAAATGGTTTACCTAAAAATATTTAGAGCTTCTCAAATCAAATTATTATCCCAAAAAGAAAATAAACCTTCCTTTCGAACAATTCTAACTTCGTGCATTTCCTTGTGAATTTTTAGTGCTCTCCGCCGTTAGAAAACACTCACTTTAAGCCCAATTATTTGATCAGTCGAGTGGCAGGATATGCATTATACCAGGCAAACCAAAATGCATTATGAGATGGAATTCGTTCAAATATTTGATTATCTGGTCCGATAATACTCGATTCTGTTACCTTCCATTTATTTTTATTACTATCCTTCAAAACTCCCTTTTTATAAGATTTAAAAACAACATCACCAGCATTATAGACCCTTGACCATCCATCTTTTTCAGCTATTACTACAAATTGTCCACCTGAAATCTGTCCTTGGTACAGGTTTTTCTTTTTTAAGTAATCTATGGATATGGCCAATGGATCATTCTGATACCGAAGTGCTCTGATGACCAAAACCTCATCCTTGTTTTTCAGTCGAGTATCTATTTCAGGTACAGGAAACATCAAATTATCTGTTGCGAAATACGATTTGTAAGCTTCTCCCTCATCATAATTCCGCTCATATCCTGTATCAAGTGATAATACCTTTGTAGTGGGATGCATTTTTTTCCATTCTCCCCAAGTCGTGGTTATAGAAGGATAGGAAGTCAAGCGAATCCCACGATCAGTCAAAGGACCCAAAACGGGCATGCCTTCAATGGTTGACCAAAGGGATTGTGTCTCCTTGTCGTACATGAGTTTATTCGAATTATACAGAAATCCACTCGTGCCCAGATCATAAAACTCCCCTTGATGATGCATGTCATATGCTATCATGGTACCGCATAAGGTACAATAGACACCTGCAATTTTCTTATCACAAATATCATCAACAAAAAATTCGTGCCAAGCCAAAATCCTCTTCGGATAGGCACGATGATCACCATCCAGTGAGATTCCAAAAACAATATCATCATCAGAAAGATATGTTGCTTCCTGCACTTCGATCATTTTGGGATATCTCAATGGTGGAATTCCATCTTGATTCACACCTCCCCAGACAATTTCGTCCAAACCTATAAGAGCAGTTTGGTCTCTTTCTGCAAAATATTTTTTGAACTTCGGATCTACATGTTGATAGATTTCGGCTTTGACAGATCCATAGATATCATCGTAAACCGATTCGTTTTCCCACATCCATTGTAACCCTTCATAGAAATTGGATATACCTACTTTATCCTTCAAGAGATCTGTTATTTTTTGATGTATATAAGGATCTTGATTGATCCTCATTAGGTCGAGAATTGGGGGCAAATATTTAATATCCCAATCGGTTTTCAGCATGTCAAATGCCTTCCTCCTCCTCTCTTTGTCTCCATAGATCAAGTCTTTTATTATTGTAAGGGATGAAAATTGCTCGACTTCGTTCAAAACCACATTTTGCGGAGTGGAATTGACAACTTCTTTGTCCTTTTTAATGTCATGCTTTCTATACTTCGAATAGTCGACTCCGTAGTCCAAGGGAAGATTTAGAGCCATGCGCTGGGTTGCCCAATAGCCATACTCCTGAACGGCCTTATGATTTATCACATTGCCAAATTTATTGATTATCAGAGAAGGAGTAAGTTTGTAAAGGAGGGATACAGGGTAGGAAATGCGCGATGCTGAGGAGTGTTGGCTCGAATTGAATCTCGAACTTTCCAATCCTCCTTGCCTTACACCATGGTTCGTTTCGTCCACAGTTTTAAAGCCTAAGTGCTTGATTTCCAAGAATTCGTCAAATACCAACAAGTAATGTTGGGAAACGCTATCAAAATAAATAATGTCTTCTACTTGAGGCTTGGTTAATTCATCAAAGACACCGTTGTTGTATTTGACTGTTCTTATCTTATATTTCCCTTTGTCGAGGTCATTATTTATCAAATGTTCAAAAAAGTGTTTGGGGCTTCGGATGTAAGCTTCAACTCTATTTTTATTGAACTTTTTCTCCGTTTTTGGGGAAGAGGTATCGATAAAATTGGCATAACCTATATATTTCATAGAGCCATTATTATCTATTTTCAATTTTTCAAGAAGGAACTCCACATTATATCCTAAATGCTCATTTTCGATTTTGAGCATGTCTACAGCGGTAGCTTCAAATACGCCATCCGATGTAGCAAATCTCAGTACCTCAGGATTCAGGATTTTACATTTAGATGCATATTTTCCACTGCCAATAAACGCTTCAGTAAAACGCTTAAAATTTTTCTTCCACGATTTTGATCGTTTTTGAGTGACGACGATTTCATCAATATTGATACCATTCGGATTTAAAAAGATGGTGTCATTCTCAGCCAGTTTTAAAGTTTTGGCATAAGTCAATATCTGGACATCATACGACACATGAGATACAATCAGATCTTCTCTCAATCCCTCTGGAATCGAAAGTCTGATGATACCTTTTTTATCACTTACTGTCCCAAAACTTGAATTACTAATAAAAATATGAGCGTCTGAAATAGGATCTTTAGTCTGGATATCGGCGATATAGAATTGTAAATCAGTAAATTGACCATCCACCTTGACAGCAAGAAGAAAGAAGGTCAATAAACAAATAACTCTAATCATTTTTCACTTCAATTGTTTAGTCAAAGATAACAAGTATGATCAACGAGGATTGTCCTGAGACTTATATTTGATATGTTTTAAGCTAAAATTCAAATGGTTTGAGTCATCTACTTCCGCCCTTTATTTTTTTGTGAATTCGATGAGGTACATATGAGGGATAGGGTAGGGAAAATCTCCATAGACATATTTCCCCTTTTCCACTTCTTTCATACATTCAAAGGTGTTGTAAGGAGAGTGGTAGTATTCTCTAAATGCGGTCATCTGCATGCCCAGATTAATGTAGGGCATCGATACTTCTTCAAGGCTGTGTTGCCAGAAATATTCTTTTCCTTTCAGCCCGGATTGCTGGTCTGCATATGTCCCTTCGAATTCTTCTTCATAGACATTGACATTATTATAACTATAGCTTATTTTCTGATTTGGGAAGTCGAAAAGATTAAGCACGGGATGAAATTCTACACTTATAGTTTTACCTCCAGGTTTGAGTCTTGCATGAACAATTTCGGCCAATTTATTAATGTCAGGCAGCCAGCAAATGACGCCGTAGGTCATGAATATGATATCGTAGGTATCTGAAATATGGTCATTTATATGGTAGGTGTCGGTTTCTATGAAAGTTACATCTGTGCCACACTGTTCATTAAACGTCCGGGCCTTACTGATTGCATTGTCAGAAATATCTGTTGCTGTGACTTTTGCGCCCATTCTAGCCAGTGAAATGCTATCCTGGCCAAAATGACATTGAATATGAAGTATTTTTTTGCCTCTGACATCTCCCAGATATTCCAGTTCAAATGGATTCAATGTATTTCTACCTTTTAGAAATGATTCATTGTCATAAAACTCGGATTCGATATGGACTTCGGTTTTATTATTCCAAAGATTTTTGTTGGATTCAAAATAGGTATTGTAATCTTCGTTTTTCATGGGTATTCTTCTTTTTTATCAATTTTAGCGTGTCAAGATATAAATCTAATTCAAATTTAATTTTTTACTATATATAAAAATTGATTATATATCTCTCATATAATCAATTGGTTTTATTTAAATATTTGTTATTCAATCTTTTACAGCCAATTATATATACTAGATTATTAACATTTTTTTATTATTTGCTTTTTATTGCATGATTTTTGAACTACTTTTGACGTGTAATTGAAAACCCAAAATTTCAATTGCACATTGAATTTTATCATCCAAATCCGATTTTATGAGAATGAATGAATACACTAGTATTGATCTTCCAAAAGCTACATTAATTCCTCAAGCAGGAGGATTCTCTTCAAAATTTATTGAAAAACTACTATTGATATTGATCGCAATTTTAGGTGTGATCGGATCTTTATATGTTTTTTCGAATAGTTCCAGCAATAATAATATTCCGAATTATCACAATTTGTCGATCGTTGCAGCATCTGTTTCAGATTATGACTCGAATACCTTGGATGGAAAGGTGAAATTCAAAGATTTCATAAAGATAGAGGGTAAGAAAAAAGCGGGCGAACCGTTAAATTTCAAGTTCAAGAAAGATAGACATGCAGCAAGGTATGTAATGGAAATGGGCAATGGTGAAAGAGTAATCATCACTGCAGACGAATTTCCATACAAATTTGAAAAAGCTGGGAAATATAAATTGGAATTGAAGACTATCACCAGAGGTCTTATTTCTACAATTGCGACCAAAGAGCTCAAAATAAAAGACTAGAGTTTTCTACTTGAAGAATCTACATTTCTACCTCAAAAAGTAGGCGTAATTGGTAATTTATAGGATAGTTGCAATGAACTAAATGGGTTTTGTTTCATTTAGTTTAAGAATTATTAATATCTTTCAATTATGAAGCGGGTAAAAGATTTAATTGAGAAGCAGGGATTTGGTGTATGTCATTATCTTGGAAATAAGATGGGTGTTCAGATTTCGCGCGTTCGATTGTATTTCATTTACCTGAGTTTTGGCACTTTGGGTTCTCCTATTGTTATTTATCTTTTTATTGCATTTTGGTTGAATGTGAGAAAGTATATCCGCAGAGGATATGATGTAGTGTTCAATTAGATTCCTTTCAGAATATTTCTGCTTTAAGTAATTTTCATTCTTGTCTTTAGTGAAGTGAAAACCTGTTGTAGAGGTTGATAATCTCACCCGAAGTCCATTGATTATTTCTCCGTAGGAATTATAACCAATTCTGGGTATTATTTCCCTTTTCTTTTGAGTTTGGGTCAGCCCCTTTCTCCAATAGCATTTTGGTGATTTCCGTTCGTCCAAAATTTGCCGCATAAGTCAATGGAGTATCATTATTAAAATTAACAGCATTTGGATTAGCTCCCGCTTCCAAAAGGAATTTGGCAATGTCTTCATGTCCTTTAAATATCACGCCCATCAGTGCTGTATTTCCCATCCCATCTTGACCATTAATACTTGCTCCTTTTTCGACCAACACCTTTGTAATCTCCAAATGTCCTAGATACGAAGCCAGGACCAATGCTGGAAATCCCCTTTCATCCTTAGCATTCACTACTTCAGGATCAGCCTCAATGAGTGCTAATATATTTTCCAAATTGCCTGACCGTATGTATTCATGAATTGTTCCCATCGTCCAAATTTCTTTTAAGAATGATTTATTCAAAGCTAATATACTTCTTGATGGCACCAATCAAAAATGGACATCTCTTTTTTCACTTCTTTATTAAATATTCTTTCTTCCATATTTCTTGACGCGAGACAAACCCCAGTATCTGGAAGATCTATTTGAAAAAACTTCAAATCAGATTGCCAAAAGATAAAATATTGAATATATTTGCACCCGCTTAGAAAAGCGATGGGATATATAGATATCTCAGTTTTGTTTTGAAGTTAGTTTTATAATTCTCAATTTTAGGACTAATTGAAAAAGTCATGGCGTGGTAGCTCAGCTGGTTAGAGCGCGTGATTCATAATCCCGAGGTCGGCGGTTCAAGCCCGCCTCACGCTACGTTACTTAGAATCCGTTATCATTGATTTGATAGCGGATTCTTTATTTTACGTTGGTTTCAGAAGGTGTTATTGTTAATCATTAATAAGTAAACGGCAACTAATATTAAATTAAACGGCACTTAAACGGCAACTATTTAGTAAATTAGCTTCAAGCAATAGAATTAATAATGAAGCAAGTACGTAGAAGGATAAGCCGTCCACGGTACAACCTCAAGAATCCAAACGGTAAAGAATCCACTCTAATTCTACTGGTATACCGTTACAACCCTCATAAGAAGTTTGTGTACAGCACAGGAAAAAAAGTTCATCCGAAATACTGGAAAGAAGGTCAAGCCAAAGAGAATTTAAAAAATCCAACACATAGAGAATTGAATATATTCTTAGGTGAGCTTTTGGTCCATGTGCAAAAGATTGTTTCCAGTGAACCAACTATTAGCACGGAAGATTTAAAGAAACGATTGGACAAATGGCAGGGCTTAGGAGGTAAAGAAGAATATATTCCATTATTCACGGAATATATGAAAATCAAGATTAGGAAGAGTGAAAAGGATTACAGGACCATTCAGAAATACAAAACAACATGGAACAAATTAAATGAGTATTCGGAAGAGAGAGGGGTGACTTTGACATTTGAAGCTATTACAATTGATTGGAAAAATGATTTTGTAAATTATCTCAGATCCTCTGCCAAAAAAGGGGTTTCAGATAATACACTAAATAAACATATTCAGATAGTAGCAAAATTCATGAAGGAAGCTCAGCGAGAAAGAATCGCTATAAATGGTATTCTACAGCCCTATCATGATAATTCTCAATACCTATATCCAGAATTCAAAGTAAAAAGAGTTAAGACCACAAAACACTTCTTAGAGCTTAGTGAGTTGAAACAATTAATAAGGTATGAGCCAAAGTCAGAATCACATCAAATAGTCAAAGATTATTGGTTACTAATGGCTTTTACAGGTCTAAGGGTTTCAGATGTAAGAAAATTAAGTATTAAGCATATTCAATTGAATGATGGTATGTCCGTGATAAGGATGAATACTTTCAAAGGAAGAAATACAAAGGCAGATAACGAGGTTGTAATACCACTACTTGATGAAGCAAATAAAATCCTTGTTAAGTATGATTTCCAAATGCCAGAACCGTTAAGTGAGCAAAAACACAATACATATATCAAAACGATAATAGATAATGCTGAGATCAATAGATTGGTGTTGAATAAGCAGAATGTAAATGGAGAACAGAAAGAGGAACAAGTCAAATTGTCGAGTAAGATCACAAATCACTCTGCTCGGTATAGCTTTATTAATTTCATGTTGAACGATTATCAAATATCCCCCTTGCAGCTTACCAAGATTACAGGACAAAGTTTAGATGTGCTAATGGGATATGAGAGAGGAGATAAGAAAAAAAATGCCGTACAAGTGCTTAAAACGATTCAAAGTAAGCAACTAAAAGTCTTAAAATAGAAAAGGTGAGCCGTCACTCACCAAGCAAATAGAATTAATGTGAATAAAGATAATAAAATTCAACAACTTCTTTGGATGAGTAATTGGCCAGGTAAAAAGGGATTCAAAGAAGTAAAAAAACTCTTGCGGAGACCTAATAGACCATACACATACATTCGTGTTGATTCAATTGCAGTAAATCCAAATCACATTTACAAGAATGTTAAGATAAATGACCTTGTAGACAAAGAAGTAAGGCATATAATTGATAGAATGTACTTTCATGGCTTTGATGATCAAATGCAAAAGGAAATTATCGAATTTTTGTATTCATCATCTTTGCCTACCCCAATTGAATTTAGATCAATATTACGGTATGAAAAAGAAGATCACCCAAGGGTACAAGAAATGAAAAACATAGTAGAGTCCTTTTATAATCAGTTTGATAGTAAACTGCAATCATGGTACGGATTATTGAAAACAGAGCTTAAACCAACCACCAAGAAAGGTTTTGTGAATTTGTCCTATAGAGATAAGGCTCTATTCTACGTCATGCATGGTAGCACGAATCCAAGAGAAATAGATCATGTATCTTATGAGAATGGCTATAATAAAATTGTACTTAAACATAAAAGAATTGACGATAAAGTTAGTAGTCGAGCAATCAAAGGAATGATAAAAGCATATTATAATATAATTCCATTAATTGAAGATAATGAGGCACTTATCAAGGCCATAGCAGAGAAAAATGAATTACTGGATAAACTTAAAAAACTATAGTTAAAAAGGAAAAACCAAGTTCAATCGAGTTCAACCGACTTCGTAAAAAATAGATTTCAACATTTGCAAAGTAATAAATTCGAAGCAAATGGAGTTGATAATCACCACAAAGGATGATTTACGCAGAATCATCCTAGAAGCCATCAAAGAAAGTTCATCAGAAAAACCTTCCTCAGAACCCAAGGAGCTCTTAATAGACAAGAAAGAAGCTGCTAAGATTTTAGGGGTAAGTGTTCCCACAATTGATAATTATAGGCGGAATGGAATATTGCCGTCTTATAGATTCGGAAATAGGGTAAGATTCAGGTATTCCGAGGTAATAAATATTGTAGACAATGTATAAGGTCTACGAATATTCGAAAGATCATAGAGGGAACTTTGTAACTGATTCAAAGAATGCTCCTTTTAAATGGTTTATGATAAACCGTCCAAGAGCTACAAATCTAAAGAAAAAGGATATAGTTTATTGCCTTGAAACTTTTGAGAAAGGGAAAAGGAAATATATTACTGGTTTGTTGAAACTAAATTTTAAGTCATGCTACGTTGGTGATATTCAAGACAATACGGTTCTTGTCTGGTTTAAATATGATCGTATACAAATGATTGTATTTGAAAATACAAGAAGATTAAAACTTCATCAACGGATAAGTAATGCCAATAGGTTTTTAGAATCCTTATTGAAGTGATGATAGACGAAATGGTTGTCTATAATCCTGTGACGCTTCCACAGATGAGAAAACAAATACCACATCAAACTATAGAGGTGTTTGGAGTGACTTGCTATATTAACACAAGTAAGTATGGTATTAAGTACAAAGGGCATCATAGAAATATGTCAATAACAGTAGGGGTTAGAGGTGTTCGAATTGAAGGTTCACCACATACTTATCATTTTGAATCAAATCATACTGACTTTACAGTTTCACAACTAAAAGATTCTATTCTGGAACTAGATGATTGGTCCAATGGATTTTATTCAAATTCCGAAATTAAAAAGATTGCAATAGGTGTAAATGTTGAAAATGTGCTTTGGTCTAATTGGATGAAATATAGGCAGAAGGATTTTGTTCCAATGCTCTCTAAAGGGAGAGAATATGGTAAGAAGATGTTTCAACAAAGAAAGAATATTAAAGTGTATGACAAAGGGTATGAGGTGTATAGGCAGAAGAAAATTAAGCTAGGCAGGCAGATAACAAGAATTGAATTAAACCTAACTCACAAAGCTGAAATAGAACCAAAAGGAATAGTAAAACCGAAAGATTTATTAAATCCGAAAATTCAAAATGTATGTGGCAGTCTTTTGATTAACCATGTTAAACAAGTGCAACTGAAACCGTCATTTATTTATTCAGAATTAAGCACGAAAGAGAAAAGAGCTATTTGTACAATGCTAAATAATGATCATGAATTTAAGCGAGAGGTGAAAAACGACAAATGGTATCAGAGAGATAGAGCACTGTATAACAAAATGGTAAAAGCAAAAACGATGTGTAGCAAAATCCAATTGCTTAGATGTGTTCATAACAAAACGGAAATGCTATTAAATAATTGATTATATCTTAATATTATAATGGTAGATACACCCCATATAAGGGGATTAATGAATTGATAAACCTTAACAAATATAGTCAAGGTTGAAACAGGAAAAGAAGGGGGAGATAATGGACAAAATACAACTACAAATATTGAAAGGAATTATTAAGAAAATAATGTCAGTATGGTAGATTCAAGGGACTATTTCAGGTGTCTAATGGGAGAACTGAAATTATATAATTTTTTAAATAATTATATAGACACCCCTTTTTAATTGCAGGTTTATTCAGATATCCATGTAAAAATAAGAACGAACACAAATCAGACCTATAGGAATAAACATATATAAAAATCAAACTAAAAGGATAGTACAAATTGCTTGATTAGGTAGATGAAATGTAATGATTCTATTAAGGCAGAAATTGGTTTTGTTGTGGAGTTTTTGAAGAGAAAATTATTAGGTTTTACAACTGAAAACCAACCGATAAAGCAATGATGAAGAATGATAAAAATTGATGATTTTTGATAACATTTGAGAGAAGTGTTTTTAAGCATTGGATTTTACATAATTGGAAATATGACTTGTTCGAAATAGTTGGTAATGAAGCTGATCAAAAATGTATCTTTGTGATAAGATAAAAGCATTTATTGCTAGTTCCTCTTTCTGAAATCGCCAAATTTTAATGAATCAAGGAATAGTGAATAAATGTACCTGACGGGTGCATTCTTTACTATTTATTTGATTCGGGTGTTTGGCGATACCTAGAAAGAGTGAGTAAGTAAGATGCACCTTTTTTAATTTCTAAAATCGCCAATATGAAAGCAAGCAAAGCACTTTTAAACCTAGTCACAGTCTTTTTATCACTTTCACTAATACTAGGGTGTAAACCCGAACCAAAAGTCCTAACAGAAGAAGAAAAACAATTTATAAATGAGCATGAAAAAATCGCTTATGGTGAATTTGTTTTCGGTATGTCTGAGGAAGAAGGAGATAAATTTAAGTCCAAGGTGAAAATTAAAGATACTGAGTTCATGACAGTACCGATGTATGACGCTAAGGACCAACTTTATCGTTTGTTAATGGTTTCGGATGAAGTTACACTTGATAAAGTTCAAAACAGTTTAAAACTAAGCTACTGGGACACCCAAGACGTTATTTCCACCAAGTACGGCAAGCCAGTTATTAATATGAACTACCCATCCACTTTTTACTTTGGTCCAACCAATTTGTATAGATTGAGTAAATGGAACGTAGGAGATAAGGTCATTGAATTATCGGTACATCTTAATAGACGAAATAAATATGATTTATTTTTAGACATTCATAGTGCTTCTATGCAAATTCAAGTGGATAAGCAAAGGAAGATAGATAGAGCAAAAGAGAGTGAAGAAGAGGCCAGTAAGTTTTAGACTTACACAAATTTTGTATTTGTTAGTATTCGTATATTTGGGATATGAATGTAAGGCTAACTAAAGATCAAAAAATAAGAATTCTCAATTCTGATGACATCTATACCGTGATGCAACAGATTTTACTTCGAGAGAATAGGATTCGTCGGAATCAAGAGCATTTCTGGGTTGTAGGGCTGAATAATTCGAATAAGATCTTGTTTATAGAGTTGTTGGGGCTTGGTACAGTTAATAGGGTAAATGCTAATCCACCCGAAATATTCAGGATGGCTATATATAAGCTAGCCGTTAAAATAATACTGGTTCATAATCATCCAAGCGGAAATTTGAAACCATCGAAGGAAGATATACACTTTACTGACAGAATATTGAAGGTTGGAAAGATTGTAAATATTGAGGTGATTGATCATTTAATCATTACGGATGAAGATTACACTAGCTTTGAAAATGAAGGTCATTTAGATGAAATCAAGAAATCGGGAATGTATGAGGTTGTAGATCGCCAAAAGATCAATAAACTGGATTGGAAACTTGACATCGAACGGCAGAATGGTGAAAAGGCAAAAGCTATAAAGATTGCTAAGAAGATGAAAAGTGAGGGTATGGATGAGAAGTTAATTAAGAAGATGACGGGACTTTATATTGATGAGGTACGAAGGCTTTAATTGATTAGTAATGCTGGTACAATGATACTGGAATAAATATTGATTATATCTATTGATGAAACGATACAAATTTAAAGATACTGAAAAGAAATTTAGGTCTAATGGAATATTAGTGTTTGTCATAACTATACTTTTACCATTAATGTACTTTTTGTTTGATAGAGTACATTGTTATGTAATACTTGCTATTGCAATCATTGAAATATCATTAATTGCTCATTTATTATGGAAATTAAGACCTATTAAAATTGAAAGTATTAGGAGTTTTGAATACAGGTGGATGCCTTTCAAAAGGTTAGATGATTTTGCTGATTCTTTTATTCGGGTCGGCATATGTGGACCCCCTAATGTTGGTAAAACCACCTTGGTTAACTCATTAACATTGACAAAACCAGCTAATGACAGAACAAATCAAACTCAAGCACTTGTAGCAAGATCAAAGGTCTCAGGTAAAGATTATGTTCTTATAGATGGAAAAGGTCAAAGGCATAATGATCAATTTAATATTGCCAAAAATACCGATCCATTGATTATTCTCCTAGATCATAATATAAGTCACAATGTTACCACAATTGACCAATCTAGGTTGAATAAAACCTTTCTCTTTGTTGAACAAATACGAATGAGTCTTGAATCAGATAAAATATATCCGAAAAGAGTTTTGATAGTTTTGAATAAAAAAGACTTGTGGTCTAAGAACTCTCAACAAGTTCAAAAGCAACTTATGGACTGGCGAATTAAGATCAAACAGAATTGGTTATCTTATTTGGGAGGACGTAGCAATATAACGCTACATCAAATATCAAGTTATGATACTATGGATATTATCAATTTGCTCGAATCACTAAATTTATAAAAATGTTATTTCCTATAGTTATAGATCACAATAGATTTCAATTGATAGTCGTCGGTCCTCTTGATAAAGAAAGAGACGGAGTACTAATCAAGACCAAAAATGTTGATCAAGATATAATTGGATTTGCCAATTACATTTACAACAAAGAAGATTTGGAAATGTCAACTGAAATCTCCGTTGTCATGGATTTTTACAAAAAGAAGAATTCGGATAAAAATGATTATGTAGACTATGATTATTGTTGGACAAATAAACTTGTTTCCATGATTCAGGATGATATGAATAGAAATTTGAATTATGAAACAAGAAGTAAGAAACTATTATTTGTTTGGCGTATTCCTAAAAGCAACACTAACAAAGAAGATTATAAAGAGGTAAGGGATATATTTAAGTCACTTTTATTGTCAGCTTCTAAGGAAATAAACAATTTGATAAATGAGGCTTTATACTTGGAGAATGGAAGAAATGATAAAGAATTAAAACAGGATTTAATCCATTTAATTGAATGGCATATATCATTACCTATTTTCATGTCAAAATTTTTCTGATTGATGTAAATGACAACTATACGGCAACTATGAATTAGAAATATCAATAAAATAAGGTGTATTAATAGTGCGCCTCACGCTACTGAAACAAAAGCCCTTAGCAATGAAAATTGCTAAGGGCTTTGTTTTTGTCATTGATGGCAATTATACAAAAATAAAGATGAAATAAAATTGCCAAAAAATGAAAAGTGTGGGGATGGATGAAAAAGTAATTTAGAAGATGACAAGATTGTATTTGAACGAAATTTGAAAACTTTGACCTTACCCGAAATAGACCTTTGTAAAAATTGGAATACCTTATTTGCAACGGTACAGAAACCTATTCCTACATGTTTAAAAGTGTTATTGCCCAATCTAATTGTTAGAGAACTATGCATATTTACTCTCCACTAGAATTTACTTTATTGAAATATGTAAATCTTAAAAATTACTTCTTCCTTTATATCCAAAAGTAAAATCAATTTTATATGAAACATTTTTATTTATTGCTGACAACTTTGATTCTGGTTTCATTAAATGCCAGTGCGCAAATGAAAACAGGATCAAACATAGGAAATGAATCCAATGCACAATTGACTGTTCAAAGGGGTGAAATTGATGAATTAGAAGGCAAGAAAATAAATACCCTTAGCCTTTTAGGTGATATAAGGCTTCGGGGTGAGCAGGATTGGAATTCTCGCAGATTTGATGGTAGTTTTAGAGAAGATCGCTTTCGATTGAGGTATAGACTTCGATTAGGACTTACTTATGATTGGACAAAAAACATCAAGATGGGCCTTAGAATACGATCTGGCGTGGCCGAAAGTTTACAATCACCACATAACAATTTTGGTCACAGAGAATTTACAGGTGTTCCTATCAATTTGGATAAAGTTTTCCTTGCTGGTGACCATGATTACTTTTGGTGGTGGGCTGGTAAAAATAAGTTTCCTTTTTGGACACAAAACGAATTGTTTTGGGATGATGATGTGACACCAGAAGGATTGGCAATTGGAGGAAAATTTAAGATAGATGGTATCAACATCAAACCAAAATTTGCCTATTTTATCACAAATACGGGTAACGGAAATTTTGATCCCAATGACTCAACCAATGGTCAAATTGATGGACATTTCTTTGGGAGTCAAATAGAATTAGATTTTAATGTCGATCAGCATAAGATAACTTTAGCAAGTGCTTTCCATTCCCTCAAAGGAATTAATAACGTACCTACCACAGATTTTTTTTACTCTGGGAACAGATTTAAACTCGATTATTCATTTTTAGTTTCTGGTGCAAAAGTGGAATTGAATACCAAGGTTCCGATAACTATTGGTTTGGATCATTTTGTAAATCTTGAAGATTACAGCGAAGTGCCAGATACGTTGATTGATCCCATATTTAAGGATCAAAATACAGGGATTGTCATAAGTGCGAAAATCGGAAAATTAAGCAAAAAAGGAGATTGGCTATTAGGATACTATTTCACAAGAAAAGAGGAATATTCTGTCGTTAGTTATTACACGGAAGATGACTGGATAAGACTTGGTAATATAAATCGCAATAGAAATACAAACTATCAGGGACATGAAATTAGAGTAGCTTATGCATTTGATTCAAGATTTAATGTTGTGGCTAGAGCCTATTTTGTGAACGGCTTGGTTACCAATGATGTGGCCAAGGAATCTGGAAATAGAATAAGAATAGATTTCAATATGAAATTTGATAAACGATTATGATAAGGTTCTTTTCGATTAAACTTGGGTGTGGAAAATGAGTATATGCCATTGTAAAAATGTCATTGATTGGTTGACAACGTAAATAGCAGTCTTATTGATGCGGCATTTACTACTAAAAGCCCAAAGTGTAAATTGCTAAGTGTATTGATTTTCAGTGTTTTATAGAATATGGAGTATTTGGGAATTTTATAAATTCAAAAGAGTTGAAATTTTTATGGTCACATGATGTCTAATTCTTGATTGCTTGTGCAAAGATTGATATAATTGCAAAAGCAAGGATACAATCAATACACCTCATCGAACACCTAAATCTCAATATCATAGCCTAAAAGTCGATTCGAATAGTAAAATAATATTGGTAAATCTTCACAGGAAAATTTTGATTCATTGTTAATGTCTACTTCCTTAATAGCATAGAATAAACAATTAACGCCATCTAGAAAAAGCTCTTCATCTGATTTTAGCATTATGGGACTTAGGCTGATCTTTTTTTGTTGATTCAACTCTATTAACTGATTTTGAAGGATCGATAAAGCTTTGCAAATGTCTGCCTTATTTAAGTGCTCTGAAGTATCAAGTTTAGCTACTTCCTCGAAAGAGGAAAGAGAATGTTTTTTTTGAATCAATGAAAGAACCGCATATGATATGGCATGACAACTCAGAATTATATTCGAGGCATAATAATTATCAACTATGGATTGGGTCAACAACTTGGTTTTATCCTTTTCAAAATTTGCATAGTTTTTATACCCATGCCTTTCTTCAAATATTGAATTTGTGTCGACTTCTTTGTCATTAATATCATGACTTTGGCCAAATTCATCCACTACATTACCAAAGACATCGATGGGTTCACCAAATGACACATAAGCCTTCATTTTGTATCGAAGAATATGGAGAAAACCCTGAAGACGTCTCTTTTGCTTTTTTTTGATACGAGTCCCATTCAGATAATTATTAATCTTGCGCTTTGCCTCCCTCACAAACGAATAATTAATTACCACAGGGACGATGATTACTTTTTGGTCGACCTCATTTTTATGTAAAGAATATTGCGCTTTTAATGCTGCTCTTATTAACCCTGTCTTAAGTTTATTTGTTGTTAATTGTCCTTTCTTTGAGAGCGATCCATCTGGAAAAAATAATAAGCTTCGGCCTCGAATAATTGAATAAACAGTCAAATAATCAAGGGTAAGCATGTAGATCAAATTTTTCTTTTTCCAATCTATTGGGTAGACCCCTATATTATTGAGAATATACTTCACACCCCAAGTTTTGTAAATGTGCAATTGAGACACATGATAGACTGGATGTATGTTTAATGTCTTCTCAATCGCATATCCAACACTCATGGAGTCTACACTACTTTCATGTGTTGGCACAAAGATCAAATTTCCTTTGGCATAGAGTTTTTTTATTTTTTCAATAGGTCCTGAAACATTAAATGAATTTCGTTTTCGAAATATTTTTACCTCTGAAAAAAGTATTCCGAGCGCCCAAGTGATGCCCTTTGCTGTATTTCTACTATAGCCCCGCGCTAATTCATGGGCATAAATGCCAACTATTTCAGAAAGAATATTTGAATAATCTTCAGTTGCTTTTAACCTCTCATCAAGTTCCTTCCAATACTTAATTTCATTAGTACCTTTTGCTCTATGTACTCTAGTCAGTTCTGATACCAGAGTTTTTTCAAGAATTTTGGCAATTTGATCTCCATGACTTGTTAGTATTTCCTGACATACAAAAGGTATTAAATCCTTGATGAATTTTTGATTAGAAGATTTTTTACCTTTAGAAAAAATCATAATTAGTTTGTTAACGATTATTGAACTTGCCAAAATTAATTCAGAATTGACAATAAGTAATTAGCTTGTCTCTTGAGTAAGAACGACCTGGTTGTATACCCAATAGATTAATTGATCTCTAATGTAAAATTATAAATGAATTTGAGATGACCAATAAAAACGTAATTATTCTTTATTTCAGATTACTTTTGATACAGAGTATTTGAGAATAATGTTGGCGTTTTCAATGAAGCTTATTCATTGACTATTTTTATTTTTTTCTTGAAAATTCGCCTGCTCTAATAAATCTAGTTTACTAGCATTTGATCAACAAATTTTTAATAGATAACTCGCTTCTACTCTGGTCTGTAATATTGTAGTTCTTTGAATTTTTTGTGCCTGATTTATAACCTGAAATTAAATTTTCTTCTTCTCTTTTTAATTTTGAAACGAGCGCCTTAAACTTCTATTAATTTTGGGATTATTCATTTAAAAGTATTATTATTGTTATTCTAAGCATTAAACATACTTGGGAATATAGTTAAGATCAAACAATTATAGATAATCGATTTACATTACTCTCAACATTATATGCTATATTCATTTTTACACAATTAATCAATTCTTTACACAAAAAAGTTATGAAGAAAAACGAAAGTATTAGCAACAAGAATAGCGAGAAAAAAAGCTACGAAAAACCA
The DNA here is from genome assembly GCA_965230575.1 of Saprospiraceae bacterium. GTDB lineage: Bacteria > Bacteroidota > Bacteroidia > Chitinophagales > Saprospiraceae > CAJXUU01. Next base: position 405,928 of record OZ246013.1, on the reverse strand, counting down.
ACGCTGAAAGTTGAAGTTTCATTTAACACACGTACATGGGGAGATCCTGTAACTGACCCTCCATCAGAGAGTGATCTTTGCTCTTAAATTGAGTATATGGAAATTAAAAGCGATAAGTCTTTTTCATTGTATGAAAAACTGGTAATTCGTAACATTGACGGTGTAAATTATGTACTCGGAAGTAAATCTGATACTATTTTTACTGTAAATGATGTGGGGCATTTTATTATAAATGAGTTAATCAAGGTTGATGAAATCACTTTTGATAAATTGCTTGGTGCGGTAATCAATGAATTTGAAGTAGAAGAATCAATAGCTGTAAAAGATTTAGAAGATTTTATAAAAGAATTGCAGAACAATGGAGCATTATCAAACACCCTCAATTAAGGGTGCTACTGGTTTTAAACATGCCTATGTTATAGGTAATAGTATGGCTCCTTTATTGCAAGAAGGTGATTTGCTCTTCATAAAAAAAAAAGTATGTTCGAGGTGATATAGTCACTTTTAGCAATTCTAAAGGTCGTTCGATAACGCACAGAATAGTAAAACTTGAACCTAAAATAATAACGAAGGGTGACAATTTGCTAAATACTGATACGCCCATTACAGAAAGTAATATTTTAGGCGCTGTTCATTTTGTGGTTGAAAATAAATCAAAAAAAGTTATTGCTCTAGAAGGAAGGCATAACAAAATATTACTTCTGTTATCAATAGCAAGCAACAAGGTGTATTCATATATCGTAAGACCAATAAGTATAAAGTCATATCATAATTTTATTAACAGACTTTTTTACTTGGTGCGTTATCTACTGTTAAGATTGTAGACTTGTTTTGATTTGGGATATACTGTAATATAGATGGCAAACTGTCAATATAGATTGAGTGGCAATAGCTAAGATGTTAAAGTTGTGCCTTCTTAAACCTAAAATTAATATCATCAATAGTCTCTTTCATTTCAAAGAGTCAGAATGCTGATTTTGTGCTAACTAAGTCTTATTTGATACAGTATAAATTTATGGTTGATTAATGCAAATAGCTTCAATATCTGTTATTTATAAGAAGAGTAGATTCCCTTTGGACTTTCAATCATTTTTAACGAGATTTAGACTACTAAAGAGCATTTCTTAAATAGCGATAAAACACATTGTATAGTTCAACTTGTCATTTTTTGAATCACTATAATTTTCTGAACCACCTTATTTATCTTAACTATGGATAAAATTTCAATTGTCATGGTTTTTTTTAATGAAAAAGACGAACCATATAATACGATAAAGAGTATTTATGCTACAGCTCCTCATGATCTATTTAAAATTATCGCAGTAGATGATTGCTCTACAGAAGAAATAAAAGATATAACAGGATTTGAGAATGTTAGGTATATAAGAAATTCGAAAAGATTGGGCAGTCATGTCTCAAGGCATCTAGGGATAATGATGGCTGATACTCCATATGTATTATCGATTGATGCTCATATGCGGTTTTATAAAGATAATTGGTGTAGCAAGATAATTGCGGCATTAAAAAAGGAACCAGAAAGTGTTTTTGGAGTTGTTTGCGGAATATTATTAAAAGATGATCAAAATAAATTATATAGCCCGCCATCTGGAAAGGATAAGGGCTACGGTGCAAACATGGAATTGAAGAGTGCTGATAAAGTGGTCTCGGTTCCAGCGAAAGAAATATTTGCCCCTAAATGGTACTCTTCTCCTCGATCAGATAATCTGCTACCTTGCCTCTTAGGAGCTTGTTATGGAATATCAAAAAAGTTTTATGAGAAAATAAAAGGATTTGAAGGCCTTAAAATATGGGGATCTACTGAAGCGTACTTAAGCTTGAAGGTTTGGATGGCAGGGGGAAGCTGCAAACTTCTTAGATCTGTTGAAGTGGGTCATATTTTTAAAAAGAAAAAGCATTTTACCTTACCTCCGCATTTTTCCTTGTACAATAAGTTGTTTATTCTGAAAACATTATGCCCTCCACCATTGGAAGCGAAAATCAAAAGTTGGATTCCATATTCCAAACATCTGGAGTTTGCCGAAATGCTAATGGAGCAAAATGAAGATTATATTAATTCTTTCAAGCAGTACTATTCAGAAGTATTTCCATATACCATTTACGATTATTTCGAAAAATTCAATATCCGAATATTGGAGGATTAGAGTGTACTTTTTTATTTAATTAAGGACATTCGGAAAAGCCTAATTTAATTTAGGGATATCCACAAGATTATTCTCTATTTGAATATTCATCATAAATAATTGATTAACAATAATATATATAATGAAAATAGCTTGCTTCCGAAAGGAACGCCTTTTTTACGTTAAAACGAGGTAACGTCTTTCAAATGATACTTGTTCTCGCCGAACCAGCCTTACTTTTTGCATTGATGAGTCTACTCTAAAAAGCATGGTTTAAAATGAATTTGTTCAATGAGTATTAAAGATTTAGCTTTTATTCTCAACAATCCAATTATTGGCTATCTCAAGCAAGTTGAAGGATGAGAGTCTAAAAAGAGGAATATAATGGCAAATTCGGCCAATCTTAGATGTATTCTTCTAAGATTGACTCCTAAGGCTGTAAAAACCATATGCATGGACACACGAATCCTACGTCTTACTCGAACTTTACCGTTTTTCATGCCACGTTTCATTTCTTTTACAGTGGCTTCTACATTTGCTCTTATCGTCTTTCGTTCTTTGGGTAATTGATCGATATTCATAAATCGTTGATGGGCTAATATGTTCTTATCTGTAAAGTAAAATAGCCTCTTTGCCTTGACAAACTTTCCTCCACATTTCTTAGTTCTACATTTGTTTTTAATAGGACATGTTTCACATATTGAATTATCGAACACCGCACAATACATCTTTGTCGTTTTCTGAACGCTTACTTTTTGTCCACCTCCGCAACTCACCCATATTTTCCCGTCCTCTTTTTGAATTCGTAGTTTTGAATGTGACCTTCTTCCTTTTATTGCACTTTGATATTGTGTGATGCCATGTGCCTTGTTCAATTTATCTACTTTTTCATTTCCATAAGCGCCATCTACAAAGTATTCCTCCCAATCAGGCATTCTTGCCTTCATAGCTTCTATTCGTGTTTCCAGTATTCTGTCATCACTCACATTGTTTTTAACTACCACAACATCGGTGATCAATTCTACTTTATTATCAGGATGTCTTGTCTCACTAATATGAGTGGAATAACCGATATGTGCCGATCCATATTTTGAACTGAATGTAGCATCAAGATCATCTGGTGAATTAATCTTAGAGGATTCTAATTCATTGGCAGGTCTTATTTCAATTTTGTCATCCCCATGGCCTTGTTTGAAGTAATCTTTATAGACTCTAAGGAAGGTTTGATAAGCTTCCTTGTCTTTATATTTTTCTCCTAGAATATGATATACCGTGTAATATACCTGTGCGATTTGCTCATAGTGAGGCGTAATATCCTGTTTGCGTATGGAATAAACATAATGACCAGAAGATTGATCATCGTATACACCTACATATTCTTCTATGCTTTTTTGATCTTCTTTGTTCAATATGCGCTGTAAACGTTTTAAAACTTCAATAAACAAGCGAAGTCTTGAATACTCTATCACCTTGGAGTCTACTAAAAAACTATCTCCTCGTTGAGTAGACGTATTTACTTTGTACTTTTCTAAATGCTTGTCGGTAAGGGATACAAATACGTTATTAATTAGATCCTCTCCCGTTTTATTAAAGTGCTCTATAAGTCGGTTTTGAAAATTGAAAATACTAGCTTCTGAAAAAATATCCTGTTGAGGATTTGTTATACCAATAGCATATCGACTCAATGCATTAAAAGTAAGATTAGTAAAAAGTTCAGCATATGTCCAATCATTTAGATGCTTCAATATTAAAGCTCCAACCAATTGATTCACCGGAACATTAGGTCTACTCTTTGTATTGGAGTACAGTTGAGCAAAATCTTTCTCATTAATTTTATGAAATACCTCAAGAAAGAATGTGGCCTCCGTAGATCGTTCAAAATACTTCCTCTGCTTCTCGGTTAAACAATGTTCAAAGCCAAATAAATCACCTTGCTGATAACTTGTGTTTTCTCTAAACATGATCTTTAATATTTACTACAAAATACAAAAATCAATTTTCTTTAACCAACCTTTTTAGAGTGGACTCATTGATCAAAAAGTAAGCAAAAAAATCTAGGCTCTTTAAGGGCTATGCTGCGATTGCTTCACCCGCTTCCCACACAAAGAGCCAGGCAGCCCTCTTATGTTTTGTTCCTATATCAAACTTTTGAGCAATTATTTTCCTTGGTGTTCTTACTTCCGAAATACCCTAATTTAGGCTTAATCATAAAAAAGACGTTATGCTGGAACTCCAAATACCAAAGATTTGAAGACATAATTTCTCACATTTCGAATATCCTTTTTTGCTCTTTTAAGTGCTTGATGTGTTAGATAATATGATGAGTCATTGGCATACTCCTTATTTATCTTCATCATTTGAATTATGGACGACTCAAGTTTTAAATAATCATCGCAAAAATTATTAAAAACTGTAACAATCGCCTTGCCAGTCATGTTGGCCTCAAATATTATTGGATTATAAGAATTGGTACTTAAATCTTTTTTTAGGTCAACTATCGCATCCAACAGACATACCAATTCACCCAAACGCCCAGATACTTCTGGGTAAATTTTGGAAAACTCATCATCCGCATTTATATGACTAAGAAGCTCGATGGCAAACTGTTTAGTAAGAAGATATGTTTCTTTTCTAATAATGGCAAAATCTTTCTCATTGGATTGAGTTAAGAAATAGTAACTTTTTATATTTTTTATTGTTTCAGGTAAAAAATTACCCATATAGCTTTCACTCTTTTTTTGAAGCCAATTTTTATTAAGTTTTGCTAATATGTATTTAGAATTTTCATCCTTATCCACAATTATATCTACACATTTGATCCATCCAAGTACGTGAGTCAACTGTGCTGTAATATCCACAATCGGATGTTTAATAATCTTTCTTTTTTTTGTAAAGAACTTAGATGGACATAAGGTGGTGGATTCTTCATGATTATTAAGGAAATGACTCACCGCTAATAACATGAATGTGGAATCAAAATTCACCATTAATCCAGCCTTTAGGCCGCTTTGCCGTCTCAAACTTGCACATAGCGAACAATAGTGAACCTGAAATTCATTCCTCTTGTCTCTATGCTCAATGGTATGTGTTGGGCGTAAATTTCCAATCATTGATTTACATTTCTAATCGATTGTAAAGTTCTAGTTGACAGATTTGATCAATCCAAACTCAAATGAACGGAGAATTCTTCACATTAAAAATTATAAAGGCTATTCATCCCAGTTGCTGTCACAGCTTCCAAAATGAAACCTTCTTGCTCAGCATATTCTATAGGGAGTGAAAAAGTGTGCTTGTCATTCGCAGCTAAGGGAGTGATTAACTCTTTATTCAAAGAACTTACAAAGGTCCCATCCTTTTTCAATACGTTGTATCCTATTACATCTTCTATATATACATTAGATACCCATTCTAATACAACAGAACAATCTTCAGTATCATTCTTCACAATATTCAGGGTAATAGTGCTGCTTCCTAAATCATCACAGGTGTCAGGATTATCATCATGGAGACATCGCACAGCATTTATTACACACGGATCATCATCATCATATCCAGTATTTATAGCAGTAGCATCAAAGTCAATAGACATTATAGGCATGATATTGGGGTCATTATCATTAACTTGATCTCCCCGAATATGACCTAAACCTACCGCATGAAACATTTCATGAGTTACAAAAAATGTTCCCTGTAAAGTGAGGCCACCTTGATTTACTTGATCACTATCTGCGGTACCACCATCATTATACCAGTCAAAGTTTTTAGGATTTGAATCTGTAGTATTTATTACTATATCGAATTCATTGTGTGTAATATCTGTCGGGTCATCCAGTAAATCATCACTAGAACCAGATGATCCAGTTGCAAAGGTAATAAGTGCGTTTTCGTTTATACCCTCCGAGAAAAACTCAAAGTGCCTAAAAGAAATACTACTTTGGCCGTCTGGTGTGCTGTGAATACTGTTCATAGCGTTTACTACTTCTTGTGCATTGCTATAATTTACCGTCATTAACAATACATCATCATCTACTACATTTGGCGCGGAGACTATAGTAGGGAAATTCCCAGTTAATGCATATACGGAATTTCCAGGATTCGCCCGTATTGCTGATGTCTCAACGTCTTTGTAGACTAAACCTCCAGGTGTAAAACTAGATCCTAAAAATTGACTTCCGGATTCGACCCATTCAAAATATGCCAACGTGTTATTACTTCCGCAATTTGCTACTTGATATGCATTAAGAGCAACTCCAGAATTATCAAAATCATCTGGAAGGGGTTCGCTAATGTAGTACCAGTTAAAGCAGTTTGAAACCTGCGTAGGTTTCATTAGTGTAAAAGTATACTCCATGTCAGCCATCTTTACTCCAGCATATTTTTGATTATAACTGCATTCTTGGGAGAAAGAAGAAAACTGAAATAGTAAGAAGAATAGTATGGTGAATAAATATTTCATAGTTAAAAATTTTATACAAAATGAAAAACATTAAAAAATCGATCGGTTTCGTGGTGTCTAAACTAGAATTACGTGAATAAGTATTGTATAGTACGTGATTGCTACCCAAATTACCCTTTCATTTATAGTGGGATAATTCTCCAGTTTAAAAGCTATAAATACTATTAATGCCTGATGATTTAACCGCTTCTAAAATATAACCTTCTTCATCAGAAAATTCTTTAGGCAATGAAAAGGTATGTTTGTCATTAGCAGCTAGTGGGGTTATTAATTTTGAATTCAATGAACTTAAATAATTCCCTTCTTTTTTCAATATGTTGTACCCTATTACATCTTCATTAAAAACATTAGACTCCCATTCTAAGACTATAGAACTATCATCGCCAGTATTATTCACAATATTCAGTGTAATAGTGCTACTTCCCAAATCTTCACAAGTATCAGGATCATCATCATGAAGACACCGAACCGCATTTATTACACAAGGATCATCATCATCATAGCCAGTATTAATAGAGGTGTATTCAATTTTTGTCGCCATTATTGGTAAAATATTAGGATCGTTATTATTAACTTGACTTCCCCTAATATGGCCTAAACCTACAGCATGAAACATTTCATGAGTAATAAAAAATGCTCCCTGTAATGTTAGAAAACCATTACCTACCTGTTCACTGTCTGCAGTACCACCATCATTATACCAATCAAAGTTTTTTTGAGTTGAATTTGTAGTATTTATTACTATATCAAATTCGTCGTATGTCACCTCGGTTGGATCGTCAAGTAAATCTTCATAAGTGCCAGAAAATGCAGTAACATAAGTAGTAACTATATTTTCACTAAAGTTCTCTTGATAAAACTCATAGTGCCTAAAACTTATACTATTTTGACCATCTGTATTTTCATGAATACTGTTTAAAGCGTTTACAACAGCTTGAACATTACTAAAATTCTCCGCCATTAACACTACTTCGTCATCCGAAACAAAAGGTGCAGCGACAATTGTAGGGAAATCACCCGTTAAATTATATACAGCATTACCTGGATTTGTACGTGTTCCAGCAGTCTCAACATCATTGTAAACTACACCCCCAGCTCCAAAACCAAAATCCAAAAAGTCGCTGCCTGTTTCGTTCCATTCCGCATAAGCTAAAGTACTGTTGGTACCACAATTTTCTTCTTTGTACGCAGTAAGACCAGGCACAACATCGTCAAAATCAAAATCAGGAGGAAGAGCCTTGTCAAGGTAGTACCAGTTATTGCAGTCTGAAACCTGCATAGGTTTCATTAAAGTAAAGGTAAACTCCAAATCAGACATTTTTGTCCCAGCGTATTTTTGATTATAGCTGCAATCTTGAGAAAACGAAGAGAACTGAAATAGAATGAAAAATAGTAAGGAAAAAATATATTTCATAACTAAAATTTTTATTGAAGATTAAGAAAAAACAATTGTTCAGTTAAGTGATATCTTACTTTGAATCACGTAAGAAATCTTCTTTAAACTGATCTTGTTTATTGATATCAATAATTTGCTTAGTTATTTTTTTAACATCCTCCAAGGTGCCTATTCGTTGACCGTCCATGTTATAAACATTATCAAATTTTATAGAGAACCCGCCTGTTATTGTAAATGACTTATCAAGATCTCTAACCGAAGAAATATTAAAGTTTTTTAACATGTCTCCTTCTTTTAAAAATCTTCTTTTACCAAGATCTCTTACTGGAGCAATGAATAAAAACACTTTCTCACCTATAAAAAGCTTTTTCGTATGAGTTATATTTCTGTATTTGTTACCTATCATTCCTGTCATGGATTTGATATATATATTTTCCCCTATTATTGCTTCTTGTTCTGAAGGACTACTTATTATATTTCCATCATCAGCGATGACTTCATCTATTCTTACAGCCCATTCAGTATGAAAAAAAGCATCTTCTCTTGGATCGTAGGTTTGACTTACAACAGTTCCGATCACAACTTGTGGTCTGAAAACGGCTTTTGACTTATAATCATAATTTTTCTTCAATACGATATTGACTATATCATCATCGATTAATTTGTTGATTTCTTCTACTTTCTTTAAGTTCAATTTATACCTAAATAGCTTATATGTTTCGTCTTCACTAAGAGAAGCCATATTTTCTGAAGCATAATTGAAATAGTTACTTTTCAAGACTTCATAGTTGCTCTTGGAAGGCTCAAGCTCATTATTCTTTTTTGTTTCCTGTGTATACGCATTGCTCAAAAATACGAATGCACTAAGAAGGAAAATGGTTATCTTTTTCATAAAAATGTTGATTTGTAAATGTTTGTGGGGGTATCAATGACAGTATTTAAAGTCTTACGGTTAGAATTGCTTTTTTTCGTAATTTTTAAAAACATGATACAACACCTTAAATTTTTTATTGGATTTATAATGAAAAATTAGACTTCAGATTATCTTCAATTATTTCAGTTATCCTCTATTTATTCGATCTGAATTCCTTTAATCTAATATTTTTTGTCTGTCTCTTTTTCACTAATTATTGAAAATCATTACTTTTTTTGACGTTGCTTTGTTTCCTGAAATAACAGTGACAAAGTACAAGCCAGTGCTTAGGTCTGCAGATGAAACTTGATAAGTCATTTGCTTGTCACCTTCAATAACTGCTTCATCGGTAATAGTATTGATCGTATTTCCGCCCATATCCAGTATGGAGGCAGAGAATGTCTTTAACTTGTTGTTATTATTGGAAACAATTAAATTAATATTCTTAGAAAAAGGATCATTATTAACATCTACCGAAAGTCCATTCAGGATGTTAGATGTATTCCTAGGGGTAGCGCTAAGGCCACTACGAAAATCAGAAGAATTACATTGAACAATTTTTTGCAATCTTTTAATGGAAGCACGAGCACCTAGACCTTGTTTATCTCCTCTATGAAATTCCATTGGAAAATTTACTCCCTCTCCAATAATGGAAAGATAATCAGATACAGAACAAAATCCTGTCATGTCTCTAAACATTTCAAATTTCGTATAGTTGAGCATATTTGCTAAGCCCAGATATTGGATTAAATTTTGTTCAGAAACTGCCAACTCTGCTGATGAATACTCTTGTAGATTTTGTAAATGTGATGTAAGAGACTCCAATTCATCAGCCGCCAATGCAAAATTCTCTTCCATATAAGTAATGTGAGTCCAATATGCATTCTGTTCTTTCGGATTCAAACCTGCAATTTCTTCAGGGCAAAGTCTTAGACATGAACAGTCAAGTCCATTTTCTAAAATGTAGCTATTTTGTTGCTTAGCTTCGATCATGGAACTACTAAATAAAAAGATAAAATCTGAAAGAGCACTTTCTAATTCAGGAGGTGGGTTTTCCAAAAAGTTATATAAGGCAATTAACTCGTCCATATTGAATTGAGCGAGCCCTTCAAAAGATATGTCACTGTAGCGGCTCTTAGGAACCTCATCACAAGCCTGAGAGAATACCATGTTTGAAAATCCTAAACTTAAAATAAAGCAGAGAAGAATTGATTTCATAACGTTGAATTTTACTTTTTGCAATAGCTGTTGCCTATTTCAACAAATCAGCATTTGCAAATATTTGATTAAAAGATACTTATATACGTAGCGATGCAGAGAGTCTAAATAGAATCTAAGCCATAGCAATTTGAAATTATATAATTAGTTATTTTTAAATACGATACCTAATGACGTATTTTAAAAATTGGATTTATCTAAATAATATACTTTAAAATTGATCTTAACAGGATGTTTAATTTTACTAAAATCTGAACATCCAATATTTATAACAACGTTAATACATTTTTCTTGAAAAAAAAAATATAATTCAAGATATATTTCAAACCTCCCCGCGATATATAAATAAAATGTTGTATTTTCACTTATTCAAAATTAAGATCAAACCAAGCAAAAATTATTTTTTTAAGTTAGCTTCTCAATACGTGTTAAGATTAAGAATTAGGAGCTTGTTGAAAATTAAACTCGGTAACCAATAATTACACAGTCAGAACTCAGTAAAATATTAGGGATGGATCAAAATTATATATTCAAATTGGTGTATGACTGTGCCTGTTGCTTTTTTACGCGCATTCATAATAAGGATATTTACACAATACTCGCATTCTTAATTATTTCAAATTCTCTTTCGGCACAGGTACACTACTTTGAAGCTGAAAATCCAGGGATCTTTAGTTTTTCAAAGAGCCACTTTCAGAAGATAGAAAAAGATATCTTGTATTATACGAATGGTGAATCTTATTGCAAACCTTATTATAGTGATGTAGATAATAAGTATTATGTGTATGCAAGTAAAAAGGGGATATATCAGATTGGAGCTAATCTAAACAAAGGAAGAAAGCTTGACATTGATTCTATTAGGGTAATAAAAAATATTGACCATGTATTTTTGGAAGCAAAAAAACTATACTCAGTTACGGATCATTCTGTTCATAAGTATATTCCTAGAAGTACGCGATACAAAGAAGAATTGGTGCTGAAGGAAAAACCGCTTAATAGAAAGAGTGCGTTATTTATTGACTTGTATAATCCAACACGAAAAACTTCGCATATTACCCTGAAGATAGAAGACACAACAATTGATACAACGTTATCTCCTTATGGTAAGAAAAGAATTTCACTATCTACAAATACGCCAAAAGATAAAAGGCTGAACCTATCACTTCTATCCATCCGTAACCCTGTTTGTATAATGCAATATGGGATATCAAATGTAAACACAGTTTTCTTTTTGGAAAATGATTTTTCAACTCATGTATTTACTAAATCAAGTAATTTCAATGAAGAATATTTTAATCAAATGTCAAAATTAAAAGGAATCAAAGTTCATGACGAATATCAATTTTTTCATATTGAAGATGGAGAATTAAAAGTCTTAAGACAGAAAGGGGAGTCGCAAAGTTTCACAAACCTCATTTGCTCGAAAAAAGCCATAATTGTGGAACCAGGACTTAAGAAAGTTGAAGACATTGAAAAGCAAAATTTTGACTTCTTAGTTATTTATGATTCTCAATTTGAGAATTACATAGAAGATGTAAATAATCTAATTCTGTCAATCAATAAAAATGCGAATATATTTAGTGTAGATGCACAAAAAATTTACAACACCTATTCCTTTGGTCAACCTTCAGAAGAGTCGATCAAAAAATATTTGAAAGAGACAAGTCCACAAAATTTACTGCTCATTGGAAGTCCTGAAAATGTCCATGACAACAATTCGGGTTATATCCCCACATTTGTGAATCAACAGTTCGAAACGGGAAGTCTTTATGTGAGTGATTATCCTTATGCTTATTTAAGCAATCCCTATGATCCAATAATTTCGGTAGGAAGATTGCCTTTTAGAAGTGGGAATTATTTAAAGAAGTATCTGGAAAAAATATATAATTATATTAAAAAGGTTGACCATTCAAATTCTATAATGTTGATAGATGAAGAAATTCTTCCGAAGAATGTTAAAAGGAAATTACTAGAAGCGGATAATCATTATTCAGACATTGATATATCTCATGTAATTTTTGAAAAGTGGACTACTAATAATATAATTCGAGACATCAATGAATCTCCTGGTGATGTCTTATTCCATACTGGACATGGGTCTATAACGGGCTGGGGTAATAAAGGTCAGATTGATGATTCCGATTTCGAAAAAATTAGTGAAGAGAAGTATTTCAAGCTTTTTGATATGAGTTGTTGGACGGGGTTATTCAGTAATTCAGATAAGGAGTGCTTTTCTGAAGAATTACTCAAAAAGAAATCTGGAGCAATATCAATTGTAGCTTCTTCAAAAAGAACCCCAGTACGAACTTACCTACCCTTTTTTAAAGAATTTACGAAAAATGGAAATGGAAAGACAATAGGTAGCTTGCTAAATGAAGTAAAGAAAAGTTTGCTAGAGCAGGACCAAGTCGATATGCATGATATTCATTCATTCAATTTGTTGGGTATTCCTTCTTTACCCTATTAGTATTTAAAATTCTTTACCCTATTCAAATTAATGAACTTACCTTCAAAATGATATGCTCCGGATCTATTAATTCATTCCTTATTGACATCCAAAAGCATTACCTTTCACAATTCATAGCAATATCAACCAAAAATGCCCACATTCTATCTAATTGTCAATCCAATGAGTGGTCGCAAAAAAGGACGCTCTATTCTGGATAAGATCAAGGGTGTTTTTGAAAAAGCTAAGGTAACGCTCATCATAGATATTACCAGCCATAAAAATCATCCCTATGAACTGGCCAAGGCAAAATCACTAGATGGAGTCGATGCAATTTGTATAGTTGGAGGTGATGGGACTTATCATGAAGTCATAAATGGAATGCTTAATCGATCTGATGGGAAGAGACTCCCGTTGGGTTTTATTCCGGCAGGTACTGGTAATTCACTGATGCATGATTTGGATTGCCTGGACCCTCTCAAGGCAGTTCAAAAAATATTGATTAATCGACTTGGCAAATTGGATGTGTTCGAAATAGAGGCAAATGGAGAGACCATCTATAGCTTTAATATTTTGGGCTGGGGTATCCCTGTAGCGATAAATATCCTGGCTGAAAAAATGAGATGGATTGGAGGACAAAGGTATAATATCGCTTCCCTCATAGAATTGATAAATAATCATACAAAACAGGTCAAATTCATAATTGATGGGGAAACAATCGAAGGAGATTTCGGGTTTTTTCTTGCTTGCAATACCATGTATACAGGCAATGGAATGAAGATGGCTCCTAATGCAAAAATTGACGATGGGTATCTCGACATCTTAATTGCCAAGAAGGTCGGAAGGATCAAATTATTATTGCTATTTGCCAAGGTATTTAAAGGGAATCATATTGACGATCCAGCCATTGAATATTATCGTGCCAAAGAATTTTCGATTATTTCCTCATCTCCTGAAAAGCTGAATATTGATGGTCAGAATATTGGCTATGCTCCCGTGCACGCTAAAATTATTTCAAAGCAGTTGGAGATTTTTATATGATTGTGCTAAAGCGAGTCATTTATTGTATCTCATATCAACAATTATAGATTTTATTAACTACGATAGATACTGACCAGCCAGGTCCGAAAAATCAGACATATGTGCTCTAACTGCCCTAATCTCAGGAGCCAGAAATCTATCCGTATTGATAAAATCCTCGTCTTGATAGGCTTCATTAGAATTTCGAATCGCTTCGTAAAACTGATATGTAGCCGGAGCCAATAAATTTTTTAGCGAACTTTCAATATTTACCTTTTCAAATTGGAGCATTCTGAGGTGAATGGCGTTGTATCCAGCCATAATAGCGAATGTGACAATATCTTCCACATTATCTGCTATTTCAATGGCTTGTCGAGCTGCAATCGTACCCATGCTCACATGATCTTCTGTATTCTCACAAGTAGGAACTGAATCTGCCGACGCTGGATGGACAAGAACCTTGTTTTCAGATACGATAGATGCCGCAGCATATTGGGTGATCATCAAGCCACTATTGAGCCCAGTGCCTGCAATTAGGAAGGGAGGGAGGCAGTCATTTGTATTTCTATCGACGATTTTATTGATTTGACGTTCTGTGATATTCCCTATTTCGGCGAGGGCCAATTTTAAGTAGTCCATGACCAAAGCTATTGGCTGACCATGAAAATTTCCACCAGATACGACTCGGTCTTCTGTTGGAAATATAAGCGGATTATCACAAGCCGCATTCAATTCATTGTTAATAATTGATATGGCATGGTCTATTGCCGTTTTGCTGGCTCCGAACACCTGAGGAATACATCTGATAGAGTAGGAGTCTTGCGGCTTCCATTTCAATCTGGCAAATTGTAAGATGTCTGCCAAGTCATCATGCTCCTCTGCACGAAGTTTGAAAATTAATTTTTTGGGAATCTGTACCTGTTCGTCATGTGCTACATTGGCATTCAGCTCTTGGAGTTGCTCTTTTATCTCTTGTGGCAATTGAGAATTATTTACAACAAGATCAATTACTTCTTTTTGGGTAATCCCAACCAACTTCGAACCTTTCAGTATAGTTTTGAGCCATTGTGCAATTTCAATTTGCCCTTGATGTCTCCTGATTTGATGGACACCATCAAAACGAAATGCGCTTGCTCTAGCGCAAAGACTTTCGTAGATAAGCGCAGTTGACATAGTCGCTACTTTCAATATGTTTTCGGCCTTATGCAGTGCTATTGTACCGACAGCAGCCATTACAGTAGTACCATTGTTTAGCGCCAATCCTTCTTTGTAGCCAAGCGTTATTGCCTTGAAGTCAATTACCTGTGCCGCTTCACTTGAGATGAAATCTTCCGTTTTATAAGTGTCACCCTTGTATTCTATTTCTCCTTCACCTATCAATGGAAGGGCCATATGGGATAGTGGACAAAGGTCGCCACTTGCGCCAACCGATCCCTTTTCTGGAATTACAGGATGAATATTATTGTTAAGTAGAAAAGCCAGTTGATCGACAGTAGCTTCCTGTACACCAGAATATCCTTTGAGCAAGGTATTCAAGCGGATGACCATTATGGCTCTTACGATTTCTCTTGAAAAAGGTTTTCCGACACCGCAAGCGTGGGATCGAAGAAGATTTAATTGAAGATCAACGGCATCTTCCTTTTTTATCATCTTATCGGTATTGGAGCCAAATCCAGTGGTGACGCCATAAACAATCTTTTTGTTCTTTACTTTGTCCGTAATATAATTTAGGCTGGCAGCGATCTTGCTTTTATCAATTTTGACTGTGTAATTTGATGCTGCGACATTGATCACCTCGTCTCTAGTCAAAGAGTCACCATTCAATAGGATTGACTTGCCCATAAAGCGGTTATTTTAATTTGTTTTGAATAAAAGAGACCAAGTCTTCTCTTTTTACCTCACTTTGTACTTTTTCTTTCCATTCACCTCGATCTTTAATATCAGACGATTGTCTACCCATGATTAGGTCTTTTACGGATACTACTCCTCGTTCTACTTCATCACTACCGAGCATTATTGCCAAGGGTGCGTTTCGCTTATCAGCATATTTGAATTGCTTTTTCATTCCTTTGGCATTACCGTAGTAAATTTCTGTAGGGATGTCATGTGCGCGTAATTCTGACGCTATTTTTTGATACTCGGGCATTAGATTTTCGTCAAACATGACTATAAATACAGGGCCCAGTACTTTAGAAGGTACTTGATTCGTTAGCGTCAACAATTCTGCAAGGCGATCTACACCGATCGATGCGCCAGTAGCTGGAACTTCTATACCATTCAAATTTTTGACCAATCCATCATATCTTCCGCCACCACATATAGAACCTACTCGCCGTTCTCTTCCCTTTTCGTCTTTGTAGGATTGTTTCGATTCCACTTCGAATATTGGTCCAGTATAGTATGCCATTCCTCTGACCAGCGTAGGGTCGAATATCACACGCTCTTCATCATATCCAAGTCTTGTGAGAATGCTATTGATTTTTGTCAATTCTTCTATCCCTTCATTTCCTATTGGAGAGTCTTTGAGTTGAGGTTGTAATTTGGCAATTATAGAATCTCTACTTTCACTTTCTCCAAACATATCAATGAAGGAGATTATACCATCTACAATTTTTTGATCAAGGTCCAGCCCTGGGATGATGGCACCAGATTCATCTTTTCGTTCTTTTCCCAATTCGGCTTTTACACCATAAATCCCAATTTTATCAAACTTGTCAACAATTCTAAGAATGTCTTGCTCCATCGCTTCGGAGTCTATGCCCAATGTTTGCAACAGACCTTTAAGTATTTTACGATTATTGACTTTCACTACATAGGAGAGCCTCTTTAGCCCGATCGCTTCGAGGGCATCAGAAAGAATCATACAGACTTCGGCATCTGCGGACACATCCTTGGTGCCTACAGTGTCAAAATCCAACTGCCAAAATTCGCGAAATCTACCTGGGTCTAGTTTGACTTCATATCGATATACTGGTCCATATTGGTATCTTCTGAAAAGTGGAGCATTGTCGGAGGACAACTGATTTTTCTGGCTTTGATACCAAGTCTCTTCTGCATAATGTCTGGCAAGCGGTGCTGTAAGATCGTACCGAAGGGCAAGAAATTGATTTTCCATGACTACCTTATCATCCTGATCTCTCAGTTCTTTGCCATTGGACATTAAAACTGGCTCTATTTCTGGATTTCTAAATGAATACACCCCTTGACCAATGGTGTCCGTATCGGGCATATATTTACCCAGATTTTCAGCATATTCGATGGCAGGAGTATCCCAATGTTCGAATCCGTAGAGCCTATACACCCTAGCGGCAGATTCGATAATATTTTTTTTGATCTGATTTAGATTGGGATCGATATCACGAAATCCTTTGATTTTTCTTGGTACAATACCTCTTTTTCGGTCCATAATTGTCAATTTAACCTGATTTGTGAGCTGTGATTTACATCACTTCTGTAAAAACAAAAAGCACCACCATAATTATGATGATGCTTTCGTACCGTCTATGAGATTCGAACCCATGACCCTCGGAACCACAAACCGATACTCTAACCAGCTGAGCTAAGACGGCATTTTGAAACGCAAAGGTAATTATCTTGTTTAAATTCCATCGCAGTTTCATTTCTTTTTTTACGGTTTTTGAAAAAATTATATTCTACAATATTTTAGTCATTATAATTGAAGCGACTATGCAAAATTTCAAATTCCCAAGACCCTAACTTGATTTATTGTACTGGCTTGCTTTCATCCTCGTACCTCCAAAGAAAATCAAGCTTTATCCTTAACCTCAAAAACAATTAAAAAGTTTCAATCCTCTACAACTATAAGAATCAACCATTCAGCTCCCAATTATATTCCAGATACGAGACCTTACTTCCATCAGTCACTTCCTGATTATACTTCTTCAAAAAGGCATGCAGCGACCCTTCCTTTGTGAAATCCCCATTGAACCAATTGAATATACTTGACAATTTCATCTCTTCCTTACTGATCTGATTTTTATTATTGTTGTTTATAAAATACCTGGCTTGATCTTCCAGTTGGGCTTCAAGATATTTCGGAAGGTAAGCTTCGTCGCGAAGTTTGGGACACGAATAACTAGCACAATTGATGGCAAAATGTATTCTTGGTTCGTTGAATTCTTTTCTCAATATCTCATGTTCGATGGTATTGAGGTCAAAGTCGACCCCTCCAATCTTGAAAAATTTTAGATCCCAGGGGGAGTCAACCATGGGAGGACCATCGGAGATGTCTTTTATACTTTTGAGAGGATAGTGATCCAGAATCAATTTCACAGTAAATGCATTGTAAGCATTTATCCAATAGCACAATTTTTCATTTTCGTTCCAGTTTGAAGCAGGAGGATTTAGAGATATGTAATCCAGATATTGATTGAAATTTCTAGCCTTTTTACGCATTCCTCTATAATCAACCTTGCCATCTGAAGACACAAATTTGTCCAAGATGGCAGACCATTCGGAGTGATCCAAGGATTTCAACTTGCTGGGAATCACCTCATCTATTGGTACACCTTCGCCTTTTATATTTTTGACCATTGATAAGATATCTAATCCCAGTTCACTCGTATTTTTATTTGCTATTTTCATGTAGACAAAGGTTGACAGAGCTACAATAATAATCCCATATGCTAGATACTTTAATACTTTCATGCCAGTGGAAAATCTTCTATTTTAATTTGCTTTGGACGAGACATATTTATGCTTGGAATTGCATTTGGGACAAGTCAAATAATCTCCATCACGTTTTAGCTGAATCCCTGTGATGCCCGTTTCGATGTATTGTTGAACGAATGCTTTTTGATGCTGTTTGTCATTATTGATATTCGACTTGGTATAATCTTTACTATACTCAATATATTCATTGTCATATTCTTGTTTCCCCCAGCAATTAGGACATGCTCCCACTTCAATCAATTCATCATCACTTAGATTAATTTTTTTCTTTTTGGAGAATAGATTTTTAAAGAAATTCATAGTTAGTAATTTTTAGAAAAAATGTGTTTTAAAGAAAATTCAACATCCCAATTCTCAATTCATTATTCTTAATTCTTAATTCTTAATTCTTAATTCTTAATTCGAAATTCGAAATTCATCATTCTTAATTCGAAATTCATCATTCCAAATTCGTCATTCCAAATTCCAATATTAAGAACTGCAAGATAGCATAGAACATCCAATTTTGTGCCGAGCCCATTCAGGTCTCTTGGCAAACCATTTTTCAAATTCAGATTGCTCCGCATAAGGACTTTTTAATAGCTGATAAAGTTCATCGATAATGCTAAAATCCAATCTGTCAGCTGCATCAATTGCTAATTGTGCCATGTAATTTCGCAAGACATATTTCGGATTCACCTTATTCATTGCATCTTGTCTATCTGTGTCTGATAGTGATTCTAATTGCATTCTTTTTAGATAACTATCCATCCAATTTTCCCATTGAACCGAATACGTCGAATCTAGTATCTCAGTATTATAAAATGCCTCCCTCACTTTAGACATTGCTTCTGGCGCTGTGTCTTTTTTAATCATCTTGGCCAAACATCTAAAGAATATAGTCATGTCTGTTTCAGTCAAGGAAAGCGTCTCTTCCAGTTTCTCAATCAATGCCCTATCTTCATTCTCTTCAACTTGTAACCCTAGTTTTGACCTCATCATTTTTGAGTATTGTTGGGTATAATCATCCGCATACTTTTGCAAGGCATCTTCCAGCGGTTTGGCATCATCTATGAGCGGGAAGAGGGCATTGGCCAACTGATACAAATTCCATTGAGCTATAATAGGCTGATTGCCATATCTATATCTTCGATTTTGTCTGTCAGTAGTATTCGGAGTCCAATCTTTGTTGTAGTCTTCTAGCCAGCCATATGGTCCATAATCGATGGTGAGGCCCAGGATCGACATATTATCTGTATTCATCACCCCATGGACAAATCCTACTCTCTGCCAATGCACGATCATCTCTAAAGTTCTATCCACTACAGCATTAAAAAACTCAATATATTTTTCTTTAGAGGTGGATTTTACCTCAGGAAAAAAATGCTTAATGGTATAATCTGCCAGTTTTTTCAAATTATCAGAATCTTTGCGACTGGCGAAAATCTGAAAGTTGCCAAATCGGATAAATGAAGGAGATACTCGACATACTACTGCTCCTTTTTCATAAGCGGGATGCCCGTCATACATAATGTCCCTCATTACTTGATCACCTGTAAGGCAAAGAGACAAAGATCGCGTCGTCGGCACACCCAGGTGATACATAGCTTCGCTACAAAGATGCTCGCGAATCGAAGACCGTAAAACTGCCAATCCATCTGCTGTCCTGGAGTAGGGGGTTGCACCCGCACCTTTTAGCTGCAAAGCCCAACGCTCATCATTCTCTACGACTTCACATAGATTAATTGCCCGTCCATCTCCTAATTGCCCAGCCCAATGCCCAAATTGATGCCCACCATAGCACATGGCATACGGATGTGTATTATCCATGACCTTGGCACCTGAAAATACTTCCGTGAAATAAGGGTCCGAAATATCATCTTCAGATATGCCTAGTTGCTTTGCCATGTCAGTAGATACATGAACTAGGCTGGGCTTCTTTGGTATTTTCGGGGTGACGAATGAATAACATGCCTCAAACACCTGTCTTCTTGTATTCGCCGTGATGGGATCAGCGGGCAATTCTTTGTTGAATGTATCTTGAATATTTAGCTTCATAAATAGAGCTTTATGCCTTTATTCATAATTGAAATTATTGGTAATCTTACCATTACTTGAGTTAGGTATTTAAATTTGAAAGAGAATCGCCAATAATACTTGCTATTTCTTCTGGAAATTCCTCTTGGATGAAATGTTTGCCATCTAAAAGGTGTATGTCATTATCGGTAATTTTGAAATTTGATTTTACCATCGATTCATTTTCTTTCCAGCGCAAAATATCATCCCATTCTCCCCAAATCACCGTTAGAGGGACATCAATGGAGCGATGCAAATCGGTATAGTCTGTTATGTTTTTACAGGTTTGTGTAAAAAAATAATACAAGCTATGATGTCCGATTTTGAGCAAAGGTTTTTTATAACCTTCCAACATTGATTTGGTGATATTGTTTTTATGTTTAATTCCATTTTTGAATGTTGGATCAATGGTTATTTTTTGAAAAAAACCTGAATGACTGTACATTCTGGTAAACCATTTTGCAATCAATCCTTTTTCAAATTTTATGGGCGGTCTGAAGCCTTCCTGGTATACTATTGTATTCAGCATGAAAAGATGGTTGACCTTATTTTTGTCCTGTTCAAGCATGGCCCAGGTCCATAGCCCGCCACCATCATGGAAAACTTGTGACCAGGAATCAATTTTTAAATGCGACATCAAATGCAAAATCCTCTTCCCCATATTCGCATCTGAATATATATCATAACCCACAGGCTTGTCACTCCCTCCATATCCAAGCATATCAGGAGCTATTACTCTAAAGCCCTTTTTTAAAAGTAGAGGTATTATTTTTCGGTACAACCATGAAGAAGTTGGAACACCATGAAGCAATAGGATGCAAGCCCCATCTCCCTTATCAAAGTAAGCCATCCTGCCATCAGAAGATTGAAAATGACTTAATTCATTTTTATATGATGCATAATTTGAAAACATGGGATAGTCTTTTATAATTTTTATTTGGGACTCGCTTCTTTACTAAGGTAGGTATCTCGAAACAGCTCTCTGCCAATGTATTATCAAAAATCAAAGCCCAATTGCAATTTAGAGTATGTAAAATCATCTTCTGGACGTGCTACTAATATTGATAATGAATAATCCTTGGTGCCAGGCGCGAAAAATATTCCCCCTCCATAACTATTATTCCATTCTCCTTCATAAAATTCTGAGCTGTCATTCCAAACCCTGCCGCCATCATAGAAGCCAAAAACTCCAACCACAAATCGGATCAGAGGTGTCTTGATGGTGCCCAGAAGGACCCTCATTTCACCATTGTAAAGCATGGCATACTTGTCAATGAATCGATTTCTGGTATAACCGCGAAATTGAGTTTGACTGCCTAATCGGCTTAGATGATAGAATGCAACATCTCCATTGGCTTGTTTGTAATGAAGCGAACCGATAAAGGTAGTAGTGAGCCCAAGATCAAAAGTTTTGAAATAGGAGAATCTACTATTGATATTACTGGATAGTCTTCCGTCGAAGTTTGTCCTCCCGCTCAATGAAAGACTGAATTGTGATCCGTTTTCAGGATACAGTGCATTGTCGGTGAAGTCCAACTCCAGGCTGGATTTGACACCAGTATAAAATGCACTTCCGAATCCAATGGTTGAAGGATCCAGGATTGTTCCTTCACCTCGATTATCGGTATCATGATTTTCGATTACTATACTATTGGCCCATGTACTTTTTTGAGCAAATGTAGATACGACAGTCGCTTCAAAATCAAAGAAATTATAATCAATGCTGTTTAATTCAATCCTTCGGCGTTGATTAATTTTGGTGTTGTTTCCGATTCCATAATAGAAAGGATATTTATCATAAAGCGCTGAATATTGACTCCTCACGCGTAAATCGGCATTGCCCAGAAAATGTCTAAAGGTAAGCCCTGCATCAATTCGATAGGCATCCAAGTCGGGATAATAGACTCCGCCAAAGGTCCATTTTTTCGCAAATCCGGGTTTGTTGAATCCTCGGATCAAGTAAGTTGCTCCTGCACCTATACCAAATCCATTTCCAGAACTGCTTCTAAGTGTGATCTTTGGAATCAACCAATTATAGTCAAATGCATACGGATCATATTGTGCTGGTCGGCTCGGTTTTTTGATAATCGTCTCTTCGCTTTTTGTCACCTTGTCTTCTGATGATGAGTCATAAACCTGTGTCAATCTTCCACCACCTTGAACATTTGATTTGTCCAAAATTTCATCTGGGTCACTGCCACCGATTATTCTGACTTTTATTGATTTGGAGACATTGCCTTCAATATCAAATTCATCCCTTCCGTCCAGTCCAAAGCAATATATTTTTTTAACTATCTCAGGGTCAAGAGATCGCTCAAAAAAAGGCTTTCCTTTTGAACCATCTTTTTTGATGTGGCTTACTTTGACATCGACACTGCCATCTTCCCTCCTCACTACTTCGAAATGATCACCCTGATTGGTACCAGTAATAAATACATTTTGGTTCAACTCTTTATAATAGGCCTTTATTAATCTGTCAAGGTCACCCCTTCTTGATTTTAGTTTGTTTTTTATTTCTTCGGCATGAAATGAATAGACTTCTTCAGGTAACTTAGTCACTGCATTATCAATTACCTCATCTGTCAATTTTTCCTGCAAATATCTTGAAGCTTCCAGCCAATCTTCCTGGCTGATCTCTCCCGCTAATTCTCGATCCAGAAATCTAGCTTTAAAGTTTAAGTGTCTAAGATTTCCAAATTTATCACCAAAATCTTCGGCATTATTGATGGCGTAGTCCGCAATATTTGGAATCAATCCAGACCATTTTGAGAATACATGATCTCTGTCCTTGGGAATAGGTCGGTATATCTTTTGGTCCCCTTCTTTGAACATCGCCCACTTCCAATTGTCTTCATGTCTATCCCAGTCGGCCAGAAACATATCCATGAGTCTGGCTTTGGCATAGGCCATTTTATCGATTTTGTTTTTATGAGATTTTCGGAGTGAAATAAACATATCAAAACTCGATACTACCTTATCCGCTCCATAAAACCCCTCTCGCCCTTTTTTCTTTCCTGATGGTTTTTCCTCAAGTGTCCCAATCTTGCCAACATACGGTTGGTAAATTTCTCCCAGTGCAGGATTTTGTTGAAGAATGAATAATTCGGGCTTTATATGAATGATATCTGTGGCATCCAGAAGGGCGTTGGCTACCAAGGGGCCATAAGGATGCATTGTGGTAATCAATTCTTGGACAATTACTCTGTAAATAGATTCTCTGGCAATGTCTGATAGACTTTTCTCTGGTTGTTTGTCCAGGACTCGAAAGGCATATTTCTTACCATTTTTACTTTTGAATTTTATGCTCATGGTTTGCAATCCGCCGCCAATGGCATATGGTTTGAGACCACCATCGTAGGTGGATATATCTAGAAACGGGGCTTTTACTGGTGTTGACCATTCATCTCTATATCCGTCACCCATAAAAAATCTGGTTAGACCATTGGCATCATACTTTTCGCTTGCCTTGACGGTTGATAATACTTCGGTTTTTGATTGAGATTGATCTTTCTTTTCACTTTCTTTTCTTGTTTTAAAAACATTGGAAAGTTCCGTTGTTTGACCATTTGATTTGAAAGCGAAACTCCATTTTGTCTTGTTTTTATTCAGGATTAAATATTGTTCTTGGTTTGAAACAAATGAAGTTTTGTCATTTTTAGAATATCTGAATTTCTTTGTTGAAGAGTTTACATTGATATGAGTGATATATTCATCTTCTATGACATGATTGAGATAATCGTGCCCGGATAGAATACATAGCTTGTCAAATTTGGATGTGATTTTAGAAAGTAGAGAAATATACTTATGGTATTCTTTTGAGGTCAGATCTTGTTTGAAACCAATGTTTTTTCTGAATGATTGATATAGCTGTCCATAGATCGGAATAAAGTTTTTTTGCCACAATCCTTTTCCTGCTCTTTCAGAAATTGATTCTATGCCATGATGAGCAACAATGATCTTATTCCATTCTTTGTAATCATCAAGAATATCTTCCAATTCTTCAAGTAAATGAATCTCATTGAAAAAATCACAATCATAATTTTGTGCATTGAATTTATATTCGCGATCGATAAACCAATTCGAATTTAAAGTGATCATCACATGATTATCATCCAATTCTTTGACTATGGGGTCGGGGCAAATGCGTTTTTTCTTGATTTTGAAGTCTCCTTTTTTAGGATTTAATAAGTGCTCTACATCTTTATCTCCAATGACTGTTCTTATTTTGCAATTCGGACATGAATTTGAAAATTTATTTAGCAGGTGAGGCGAATTATCTCCCAGGGAAACAATTTCCAAATCCTCAATGGAAGAAACGTCATCATCTATCAGATTGAAGACATTGTTGTCTGTCAATCCATTAGAAACAAAAAGATACGTTTTGCTTTGTTGAGCGATAGATGTGCTCATGGATACGAAAAAGAATACCAATAAAGCTAAGTTGTTTTTCATATAGGTGAATTGTCAATTGCTATTAAAACTTATTACTAAAATCTAATGTGCCTTCAAGATCTATAACCAAGTTAACATTTTTATTTATATGTGTTGTTCGTCCAACTTAGTAGTGTTTTTATTGAGAATGTCATGAAAATACTTTTATTATAACACTCCGAGAAGGTTTTAGCCGTACCTTGAATGTAAATAGATATTTCTTGAAATATGTTTTCGAAAAAGATTGCTTTAATGGTTTTGCTGAGCCTTGGATGTTTTCTTTTGGGTAATGCTCAGAGGTCTCACAAAAAGAAGATCGAAAAACGATTTTCTGCTGGGATTATTGGAGGAGTAACAATGTCTCAACTTGACGGTGACAATTATACGGGATACGATTATCGATCAGGATTTGGAGGATTGAAGGTATCTGCAATTCTTCATGAAAAACTAAACTTTGATGTTAATTTTCTTTTGATTCAGAAAGGTGCAAGTATAGAAAATGAAGAAATCGAGTTTCGTGTAAATTTGCCAAAGGATCGATTGATACACTTGCAATATGCGGAAATTCCATTTTTATTTTCCTTAAAGCCAAATGGGAGAGATTCGAAGTTGTTTTTTGAAGGCGGAGCAGCATTTAGTAAATTGCTGAATACCAAAATTCAGGAAAATTTACGTGACTTTACAGATGTTTCATTTGAACAAATTGCTGAAGATCTCAACACTATTGATATCTCAACTATAATTGGAATCGGATCTTACATCACAAAAAAGGTATCTCTTGGCTTGAGATTTTCCTATGGAATCAATAAAATTTATGTGAATGAAAATCCGATCAATCGAGAGACTTTATTTGAAATCGTACCGAGGCAAGTCTTCTTTCTGAGAAATTATTACTTATCCGCGAATGTTTCAGTTAATGTATTTTAAAGTATCTGACAATCTAAGATTGAGCGGACGTTGCTATCCCTCGTATAGTATCCAGGAGGTTTAATATATGAGATGTATCAGTCAATGCATTGATAACGGTAAGTCGTAAATATCTTCTTTCACCAATCTCGGTAGATGTAATATAAAATTCACCAGACTTTACTAATTCATTTCTGATATTTAGTTGAAATTCATTGGTGTCCAGACCCGATTTGTATCTAAAACAAAGAATATTTGATTCAGGAAAGTACGGGCATTCAAAATCGGGATCTGAGGTTATGATCTTATAAAACTCTTTTGTGATGCTAAATTGTCTGTCGATATAATCTGAAATTCCTTTTTCTCCATCTGCAGCCAATACCCAAAATAATTTGGTGCCTATCCCGGATTTAGTACATTCTACTGTATAAGGCATCAAATCAAAACCAGGTTTTTCCTTGTCATGAAATAAGTAACTTCCTTTTTGCTGGAAAGTGTTGGTTAGGTTTTTAGAATCTTTGAACAAAACGGCTGCACATATGGCTGTAGTTCGCAGCATTTTATGTGTATCCCAAATCATTGAATCCGCACGATGAAGTCCTTTCATTAGTCCTTTTTCTGTCTCGGATACCAAGGCAGATGCGCCATGTGCACCATCAACATGATACCAAAGTCCATGCTCATTGCAGAATTGACCAATTTCATCTATCGGGTCGTACAGGCCAGTGGATGTAGCACAGGCATTGGCGATTACGGCCATCACTTTTTTACCTTCATCCTGCGTCTTTTGATATATCGGTTCTAGATATTCGGGCCGCAAGACTTCATTGTCGGTAGTAGGCACCGATACAAAATTCTTCTTGCCTAATCCCATTATAGAGATGGATCGAGCAACCGAATAATGTGCAATCTCAGATCCTATCACCACCAGATTTTCGGGATTGCCCTCGGACCAGGCTTCAGGTGCAGCTTTGGCCCTTGCAGATAATAGGGCAGTTAGGTTGGCCAATGAGCCGCCATGTGTCAATACACCTCCACCATTTTCTGGAATGTCATTGAAGTCATCAATTGATTCACCTTTGAACCATCCGGCCTTATCCAGCATCCAGTTGATGATGGTTTGCTCTATCACCGAAGCACTGGGTCCCATTTCATAGATCGCCATTGGATTATTGATCACCCCATGTATGAAATCAGCAACTGCAGATGCCAAATGTGACGAAGATACCTGATGTCCTATGTAATGCGGATGGTGCATCCGTTGACTATTATCCAAATAGACTTTTAGGAATTGATTGACATTGTCAGCATTAATGCCTCCATTTTTAATCCATTCCAGCAGGTTTAAGTCTTTAGCAAGTGAAGAAGCCAATTTTTGCTCCAATACGATCCCATTACCACGCATACTTTCCACAACATATTGGTGCAGTTCTGGAAGTATGGTCTCAATTATTTTGAATAATTCGGTGGGATTATTTTTCATTCACCTCGCTATTTAGAATTTGGAGCAAGGTAAAATTTATTCGGGATATTATTCCATAGTTTATATTGTAAATGACCTACTTCTTCGTATTTCTCTTTGTAATTTCTGATGTGCTTTAATGTTATTCGTTGTCCAAATTGTGGCAAAATCCATCAAGAATATTTATTGGCCTACTGAGCTGCCAAGGACCAATTCTACTGCCCTTTCCCTTCCATTTCTACTATACAAAATAGATATTTTATCACCAGGAGAGAATTGTTCTAATGCTACAAACAAATCATTATTGGAGTCTATAGAGATATTATTGATGCCGATGATGAGGTCACCCAATTCGATTTCGCCATTGTCGTTTCTTCTTGTCTCTCTTAATCCAGCTTTCTCCGCAGGTCCACCTTCTACTAAATTTAGGATCAAAGCACCATCCAGACCAGCTTGTCTCACTTTTTGTGAATTGACCAAGGATACTCCGATTAATGGTTTTCTTACTTCGCCATACCTCACGATGTCACTGACGACAGCATTTACCTCATTCACAGGTATAGAAAATCCGATACCGGCACTTGCGCCTGAAGGGCTGTAGATCATGGTGTTGACTCCAATGAGTCTTCCGCTACTATCCAAAAGCGGACCTCCTGAATTTCCTGGATTGATGGCAGCATCTGTTTGAATCACATCATTGATCGGTACACCAGTGATGGATTTTATTTCTCTCCCCAAGGCACTTATGATTCCTGTTGTCAATGTTTGGTCCAGCCCAAAAGGATTACCAATTGCAAATACAGATTGTCCTACTCTCAGTCCTTCAGAATCGCCAACTTTTATAGGAGAAAGTACTCTGGCAGGAGCTTTGATTTTTATTACTGCGAGGTCTTTGTTTGGTTCTATGCCCAGTACTTCGGCTTCCCAGTTGGTCATATCCGAAAGGGTTACTGTGATCTTGCTTGCTCCATCGATGACATGGTAGTTGGTGACAATACTTCCATCTTTGTCCCATATAAATCCTGATCCAGAACCTGAAGGAGTTTCATATACATTTCGACTCCAACGACTCCTCTGAGTAAGTTTTGAGGTGTTAATGAAGCATACTGAAGGTGCTGTTTCTTCGAAGAGATTTATTGTTGCAGTTTCAATATCCGTTACTATTGTGACTGGATCTGTCTTTCTCTTTATTCCTTTATTTGCATTCGTATTGACAGAAGATACCGTATCGTAGGATGTATGCACACCCAAATCTTGAAGCGGATCGTTATTGGATTGACTTGAATACCAAATCCCTCCTCCTGCACCGATGATCAGGAGCAAAAAAGCTATAATTACATTACTTGTTTTCATAATTCTCATTTTTATTCAAATGGATGGGATGTTCCAATTAAACTCGAAAATTATGGAAACTGTTATAGTTTTTCTTTTAAAGAATGGTTAAAAATTGTTTTTCTTTTGATAATTGATCTCTTCAAATGTGCACTAAAAATCAAGAATTGAGGTGTCGGATTTTCCAACACTAAATTTCTTGTAATTTTTATGATGGTGGAAAAAATAGACAGTGTTATTTCCTAATAGCACCCCTCTTTGAGGTAGGTGATAATAATCTTCCTGGCCAATAATATTGTATTGTAAATCTCCATCAGGATTCAATCTGGCTATAGTTATTGCAGTACGATCTCCTGGAATATCAGTACGTTTTAGTCTTTCTTTTCTTCGGATTTTCAAAATGTTTTCTTCTCTTTCATTATAGACGAAAACAAGGTTGTTATTTATTATTTCCATTTGCCCTGTGATGAAGTATCTGGAAAAAGTGTTGTCATCTTCATGTTCTCTTGGATTAACCTTAGTCCACAATATTTCTCCCGTATTCCTGCCCATTCCTTCTATTACAACCTCGTCATAATCCCAGTGGTAAATCAAATTATTAAATGAAGTATTGTATCTATTGCGATAGAATCCATTGTCAAAATTTGAATTGCGCGACCCTCTTCTTCTGTATTGTCGCACCACATAGATTATTTGATCTGTTGGCAAAATCTCCAAGGTTTGAAAATTTTCATCCAATTCTTTGTTCTCCTTGCCCTGGATGTGTTTGATATCCCTCCTGGTATAGGTGTCCTTGTGGGTGAATCTTTCATATCCCAGTGCATCCAAGCTCATGAAAAATGACTTTGTGATATCTCCGAATGGTTGTTTGCGAATATATCCAGCCAGGTAGAGATTGTCTTCATCATCACTTCCTAGCGTTATTTTATCAAGGTATTCTTTCCTCACAGGGATATCATAGATGTATTCCATGGTATCGCCAGACATATGGTGGATTTCATAGTCATAGGCAGGCTTCTTGTTTATATGCTCTGTCCCATTATTTTTGACATATTTCTTAATGGCATAGGTCAATTTTCCACTATTTGACAGGTGTTTGTCGCTGAATGCATATTTGTCACTTCGATCATCGCTGTAAAAATCTCCTTGGTGTAAAATTGAAAAGCCAGAGTTCAGATCTATTACAGAATACTGATGAAAATTCTTTTTCTTTTTACCTGCCTTTTCCTGGTCAAATATTATGGCCAATTTTGATTTGTCTTTTGAAAGAAGAATGTCTAATGGAAAAGTATATTGATAATTTCCATCTTGTTGAATCATTTGTTTTGACCGCTTGATGATCTTAAATCTAGCCAGGTCTACAATCTCAGTTTTTCGCAATGTTTTGTGATCAAATAGTTGTGCAGATATGAAATGTTCCCCCTTTTTAGATGTTTGATAATAAATGTGGGCCAAACCCTCGGGAGAATTTATCGTCGCAATGCTTTCATAGCTGCTTTCTTCAATATCCCTCAATTCTACTGCATGTGTGAGCTCCATATCTTGATTAAACCGAAATAACTCCAGGTCTACATCTCTGTTATTCAATCGTGTATTGTATTTGCGCTCAACAAATATTGCACCGTCTGCTTCGCCAATTAATGAGTAATACCCTCGATCTTCGTATTCTTCTCCCCATAGGATTGGATCGTTTTGAGATGAACCATTGATGGCAAATGCCAATAGGAAAATAATATTCAAAAACTTTATCATGGGCGTACAATTAATATTATGACGGTAAATAAACGAAATTTTAACCTTAGATGTTTCATTTCCATTTTTGCTTGGGGTGACAAAAAATGAAAAAATGAAAAGTTTTTACTCTACAGCTAGGAATCAATATTAAGAATTTTCACATTTGCATCAAATTTGATTGAATCAACTATTGATTTTTGGAATAGACCAATGAATATCGCAACATATTACTTTAAAATATCTGATTGGGTATAGTTGGTACTTCCTGGACTTGATAGCCGAAATGAGTAAAAATCACAATAATCTAAAAATTAATACAACTATGTTAAAAACTTTAAAATTTATTAAAACGGGATTCTTGTTATGCCTGTTATGCCTGGGTTTTATGTCTTGCGATAGTAATGAGGAAGATGAATGCCTCAATCCGCAAACTTGGTATGAAGATCAGGATGGTGATATGTATGGAAATGCAGATGTGTCACTTGAGGATTGCGAACAGCCTGTAGGATACGTTTTGGATAACACCGATGTGAATGATCAGGATGAATTTAACTATACGATCTCCATTAGCGAACCAGCATTGTCAGAATATAAGGTTGGCGAGCAATTGCCAATTTTACTTGATTTTAATAGCAGATCAGGGGAGGCAGTAATTGGGAATGTATCGTATACCATTACCAATGTAAATAGTGGCGCAATATTAAAGGAATTTTCCACTCAGACCTCTGGGGATCCTACAACGTATCAAATTGATAATAGTCTGGATTTATTAGGCGAATTCCTTACAGATGGAGAAAGTACTATATTGAAATTGGATGTCAAGGTTGAAAGTTTATCCAATACGGGAGAATTAAGCGTTACAAAAGAAATAACCCTTAAAGATTGTGACAATCCTCAAACCTGGTATGAGGATTTGGATGGAGATATGTATGGAAATGCAAACGTTTCTATAGAAAACTGTACACAACCAGATGGCTTTGTTTTGGATAATTCTGATTTTAATGATGATGAAGACTTTTTTAATTTTGCCATTTACATAAATGAACCTGCTCTTTCAGAATATAAAGCAGGAGAACAGCTTCCAATATTAATAAATTACGGAAGCCTTTCGGGAACTGCACAGATCTGGCGTGTAGCCTATTCCATTACAAGGAAGGACAATGGAAAAGAGCTTGTTGGGAGTGACGATATAACGCCTTCATTGAATCCAACATTTCAGGTAGAAAATAATCTTTTTGTATTGACTGAGGACATTCTTGATGGAGATACAAGTGTAGAATTGCTGCTTACGGCAACTGTCGCTGGAGTATTCAACAGTGGAGAAACTATTTTGACTAAAGATATTTCGGTTGTAGAGTAGATTTTATCAATATATAATTGAAAAAATCCCTCAATCATTCGATGCAATTTCGAACAATAAACGAAAAAGAGGTGTGCAAATTTGCACACCTCTTTTTCGTTTATAAATATTCAGTTATTCCTAGATAGAATACAATTTTCACGATAACTTGAAATTGCATTTTCCCCGTCATTTAGAAGATAGATAGTCTGCTATATTCTGAGGTTGTAAATATGTAGTCCTTACTACAGTACTAATTTCGTAAACTAATTTTTTTCAGTAGAAAGGGTTACTTAATGAAAGAAAACTGCATACAATCTTAAGAGAAATAGCCGATTTGTCTATTACAATAGCCGAGAATGAAAAACTGATAAATGAATTCTGAATTCAAAGGTTATTTTGACTAAAGTGGTTGTAAAAGGAAATCATGAACCATGGAAATTGAGAATATTAAAAGTGAGATTGCGGATTATTTGTCATCTGCAAAATTGGATAAGGTATTCAATCTTTTGAAAGAGCATTGCATTGAACTAAAGATAGACCGTGAAGAAGTAGATAGAATTCAGGGTATTCATCAGAATAATGAGAAGCAAAGTCATCAAAATCTAATTACAAGGGAGGTTTATGATTTAAATTATTCGAAAACATTAAAAAGCATTCAATTAATTCTTGATGGAGATCAAAGTCTACAGAAATCCGAAGATTTGAATGTTTCATCATTTCGAAAAAGGAAGATTATATATTATATGTTGGGATGCTTGATTGTGGCTCTTGGATCAATATTAATTACAAAGAGTAATATTTTTTCTCCTCAAGAAGGGTTATCAAACGATATAGATCTGCAAACGAGTTTGTTAACCATAGCAAACCCACACATTGAAATAAGCAAGAAGGATGAATTGATAAAAGAGATTAAGAAGTTGTATGATAAGCAGACCATTGTATCTATAAAGGGTAAAGAAGGAACCTTATTGGAAAAATTCGAACTGGAGCGATTTCTAAAGAGGCTCAAACTTGCCGAGTTCAAAAATTTTATTGTTGACCAAGATTCTAAAGATAGTATTGTAATAAAACTTAAATAAGAGTATACGTATGAAAAGAATAATTATAGTAGTTGTTGTTATTTTGTTCAGTCAAAGTCCATTGTCTGCACAAACTGCTCATATTGGAAATTTGGAGCTTCCAGAAGATTTCGTTAAGAATTTAACTAGCTCTGAACAAAGAGACCATAACACTGATGCAATCAATACTGTAAAATCTATACAGACTTACATTTCACATTTTTCAAATCCTAAAATGACATTTAGTGATAAGAAAGAGGCTATGGAACTTGCATTGGGTTTATTTGTAAATGATAATATTATGGTTTATGATACAACCTCTTTAATGGAAAACATCGATCAAGAAAATGGGATGCAAATTAGGGAGTTTTTTTACTTAATTATGGGAAAGGTCATTTCTGATATCAATGTCGAATGGAATAATATCTACTCAACAGAAGAATTTGATCCCAAGACACGAGTTAAGATTGTCAATGCTAATCAAGTAATTAAATATATTGACGGGCATTTGGTGAAAGAATTTTCTACATCGAATAAATTGATTGAAGCACATTTAGTATTAGAAAGAAAAAAAATACATGATGAAATTTCTGAAATACCTAGAGTTAAGTTGGGGACAATATCCTACTAAATCATATAGGCAATGATAATTCTAAAAAAGTATTCTATCATAATATTA
Source organism: Saprospiraceae bacterium (assembly GCA_965230575.1). GTDB lineage: Bacteria > Bacteroidota > Bacteroidia > Chitinophagales > Saprospiraceae > CAJXUU01. The sequence continues at coordinate 372,647 of OZ246013.1, read as the reverse complement.
TTTCTTCTCCTTGCGGTATCAAATCATTCGTTTTCTCAGGTTGATTCGACTGGAATGGAATTGACACCCTTTCAATTTTCCCTATTTCAAGATATTGTAAATGATGAATTTTTAATCTCTGTAAAAAATGAGAAAATCAAAACTCTATTGGAAACACTTGATTCAACAACAATAGCATTTATAGTTGGAAAATACGGCACAAGGCTGAGAGTATTTGAGGTTGAGGAATTTTTGAATCGTTTAAAATTTCAGGAATTTGGAGATTTTAATGACTTTTCTATTTATAAAAATTCTCATAAAGAGTTGACGCTGCAGTACACTAAAAATTCTTATGATGAATCCCAAAATGAACACAAGAATGAAAATAGCAAGATTAAATTTCCTGAAAATAAATATAGAACGCCAATCGATAGTAACAAAGTAAAAAATCATCCTAAGTTTCAAGAAATGCCGATACTTGAGACCCTTGATTATTATAACATTGAAAACGATAGTATTAAGTCAAATGAAGTGTCGTTATATGAACCACAAAACGAATATAAGAATCCAAAAACTCACAATTTAAGAGATTATGTATTGGTCTCATTGAGTGCTTTAGGAAGCCTCACAAGCATATATCTAGCCATAAAAGAACACCATGCATCCAACCAAATCGTTGATGATGTATTTCATTTACCTTTAGATTCCTTTCGTGAGTGCTATCCAGAATATGAGAGTAAAAATGAAGGCTTGCAAGATGCCTATAGTAAAATTGATAAAGCGTTAATATATTTTGCGGTTGGTGGAGTTGTAACCGTGACAACAACTGTCTCTTTTTATGTTAAAAGTAACCCAAAATCTTCAGGTGATTTGAGTTTTAAAATCAATCCTACTGGAGCTTCTCTTGTTTACAAATTTTAGAATATTCAACGACTTTCCAATCATTAAGTACTAGAACCATAAATCACACTACTACTATTTAAATATTTCTTTTTCTAAAACTACAAACCATCAAAGTGTCGCTTCCTAATATTCTCAATTCTCAATCTTGATCCTTTCCAATTCTTCACTCCGTCAAGCTTAGCAATCTTTAGAAGCTTACTAATCTTCCCAATCTTTCCAATCTTCCCAATCTTCCCAATCTTCCCAATCTTTCCAATCTTTCCAATCTTCCCAGATCTTCCCAATCTCTATAACACAAAAAAAGGCTCCCATCCCTGAGAGCCCCTATATACATCAATCGCATTCACGATTATTTCTTATTTCATCATCTGCTAAATATTCAGAAATCCAATTGGATTCGCTCCTGACGCAATGGAATAGAAATTTCCTAGATTCGGGAATATATCCAGCAAGCCACTGGCAGGTACATTGTACCACAAGGCCAATTCGGCAAAATATTCATCTGCTGATAATGTAGGCACCAATACACCATTACCTATTTCAAGACTTGAATCTAGAGCTAGTTGAGGATATTGACCATATATTTTTTGTCCATTTACAGCACCTCCCATTACGAATACATTTCCTCCCCATGCATGGTCAGTTCCATTACCATTAGAGATTAATGTCCGTGAGAATTCGGATATGGAGAACGTAGTAACTTTATCAGAAAGTCCCAATTCTTCCATGGCCAGGTTGAAGGAATTCAAAGCGTTGTCTACTTCTTGAAGCAATTCTCCCTGAGTGCCTAATAATTCATCATGGTTGTCCCAACCGCCGTATTCCACGAAAAATACCTGACGCTTCATGCCCAACTCCTGTCTAATATTGATGGTATTGGCGATCATTTTGAATGCATCGGACAAGTAAGTAGCATCAAATTCAGTAGTGACCGGAGTAGAAGCATCCATGGCTTCCTGGAATTGAATATTACCATCTCTAGCCGTCTTAACCGTTTTGGCGTATGTTTTCTTGAAAATATCCTGGTACTGAGCATCTACCATATTATCAATCGCCTCAGTCCTCAATTGACTTGACAACCATTCATCGCCGTATCCGTTAATACCCAATGCACCATATTCCGGGTGTATGGCATATTCGACACTGCTCAATCCAGTTTGATAGACGTTGCTTCCTGACAAGGAAATATTCATGGATATATTAGGATTGGTAGCTGGTCCATTCGGAAGTGCATTGAGCAAATCCACCATTTTACCACCCCATCCTGTAGCCACACGGTCATGAGGCACAGAAGTCTGCCAGTGCATGACTTGGTCAGAGTGCGAGAATAATCCCAATGGCAAATCAGCAGTTCCATTGTATACAGTTGCCTTGGTTGTCGGTTCGATTAAAGTTCCAACATTTGCCACAAAAGCCATTTTGCCTGAATCAAACATGGCAGCTGTATGAGGCATATTTGGATTTACTCCAAATGTTTTACCAGGAGTATTGGTTGGGTTTATAGGGATAATATCATTTAGCGGTATGGCTTGATTAGATCTTACAGTTGCGTACTCATTGTAGTCGCTCGTACCAGTAGGAATAAGCATATTATAAGAATCATTTCCTCCTGCAAGTAGAAAACAGACGATTGCTTTATAGTCATCAAATGGATCAGGTGGAGCAAGATTCGGAAAATTTAAAGCTGCTGCTGCATTCATTGCTTTCAAATTCAGCACTGTTGAGAACAAAGTAGTAAGCCCCATTGCAGCACAGCTGGCTTGGCCCAAAAAAGTTCTTCTCTTTATTTTATGATGGTGATGTCCCATGTTTATTATTTTTTAAAGTTCTTTATTATTATTACTTCATTACGTTGAAGTCTGGAGAAACAAGGATGTAATAAATAGCGGAGTGAATTCTTTCTTCACGCCAATCATCGTTCCAAGTCCAATAAGTATCATGTAGAATAGGAATAATATTATCCCTTGTCTGATCAGATAGTTGGCCAAATGTCAACAGCTTATCAAGCTTGTTGATCAATAGTTCTGGCTCTTCTGCCAAAGGCAATAATGTAGTAATGTCGAGTGATACATTGCTCTGTAATCCTCCATCTTCCCAATTGCTAAATATGCTTCCTCCCCAATAATTTGCCAAATACCAGTACTGGTTGATAGCAGAAATAGCATTCGAAGTATTGTGTAATTTGAATTCTGGAGCAGTCATATCTTGAGCCGCTATGTCACCAATTGGCTGAAAATCTGGAAGGTAAAAATTGAATACAGTAGGTGATGACAAGACGTGTTGACCTGTATTGTTATAGAATCCATATCCCTGCGCCCAATATCTATTATTAGGTACATACAAAGGCATTATTCGTGCAAAAGAAGAAATCTTCATCATTGGCTCTTTCGCTCTTCCTGCATCAGCCGCTAGCATAGCTTCACCACTTCTTGCTTCTTCGTCTAGCAAGATGGCTTTAATAACGGCCTGCATGTCACCTCTGACACCACTGCCATTGTCATTAAATGCATCTGTAACTCTATTTACATAGGCTGGAGAAGGATTTGATTTTACCAATCTCTTGATCAATAAGGTACCTACGAATGGTCCAACATTAGGATGATTGAAAAGATTGTCAATACCCATTTGGATATCAGTCATTCCTGGTTGATTTGCTGGAAGCGTTTCACCATTGAGCAAATGCTTTTCAGCAGTCTCGTGAAAATCTTCATACATAATCATAGGTGCATCCTTGGTTGCAGCCCAAATATTGAGTCCAAAAAATGGATCATACGGCCAATTGTTAGGATCAACTAATTCGCCAACACCCAAGCCAGTGAATACCTTGGCAAATTCCTGAATGTCATCTTGATCATAAGTCGGTATCGGATCGCCATTCCCATCCAATATTCTTGTGCCATCAGGATTCAATTCGTATAGACCAATTGTAAATAATTGCATGATCTCTCTCGCATAATTTTCATCAGGACTTGTATTTGCTTCTGGATTTTCTTTTGCATTATTCAAATGACTCAAGTAGTAACCCATTTGGATAGAAAGGGTTACTTCTTCTAGAAGGTCTCTGTAATTTCCAAAAGAATGGTCCAATAGTATATCATAATACCCAGTCATGGCATCTCCCCAGTCTCTAAGATCTGAATTGCTCGAAACGACAAGAATCTGACTAAGTGAATGGGCAATTTTATGTCTCAAATGATCATCATTGGTCATTAATGTTTCCCAATAAGCGTAGTCAAAGTGCAATTTGTAAGGTCCAAATAAATTTTCTGGATCTTCACCTTGACCTACATAATAGGTAACGATTTCATCCCAAATAGCTTCCATCTCGGGTTGAAGATAGCTCGCAGGCTTGGTAAATTCATTATCAATCCAAGCTTCAAAATCACTGTCACTTGCAAGCAGATCTTCTATCATCTGCTCTGATGGTCCCATTGTAGCGTGTTGCAAGAATCGAGCAGCCGCAAAATATCTGCTGTCCAATCCAGATCCATTCACTGTCCTATCGGCACTTGCGTTGGCCATGCTATGGCTGGTGGTTATGGTGAATCCTTCTGAATGACCTGCACCTAGGTAATCGGTATATGCTTGACCCATTAATCCAAAAGGGAGAAAAAGGCATAATATTTTTAGTATTGTTTTCATAGGTTTCAATTTTTAAAATTCCCTATTATTAATTATTTATTACGTTTATCAGAAGCGCTTTTTTGCCTACTTCATTATGTACAGTCAAAGAATATGTACCAGATACAAGACTTGACGTATTGAGTCTTAGCTCACTGCCAAGAATTTTTCCTTGCCGTAGCAACCTGCCATTCATATCAGTTAATGAGTAATTTAAATCGCCATCAAAATCACTTATTTTAACAGTGGTATATTCGGAAGCGGGATTAGGGTTCGCTTCTAAGACAAGATTTAATTCTCCATCTGGAATGTTGGTCGAAGTGGCTATTGTTGCATTTATTCTCAATTCGCTCATACCTACACAATTGGCATCACCATAGTTATTGAGTACACTTATCAAAACATAACGCGCGACAATACCTTCAAAATTTGGACCGTCCGCTCCTTGATAAATTGAAGAGCCTGGAGCTTCGGGAACGGTATATTCAGTCACTTCTGTCCAATTCTGGCCATCATTAGAATAATCTACCACAATATCCTGCATTCCTCTGCTGGTACTGTCTGGTACATTGAAATTCCAAATGGTAGATCTGTGCAACGAATATTGATCGCCAAAATCATACATTATCCAATGTCCTGGATCTCTCTTTATATTGGGGGAGTCGGTTTCTTCACATGATATCCAGGCATCAGTCCAAGAAGTACTGTGTCTGTCTGGATAGGCCTGACCGAATAGATCAGTAAATCCAATGGATATCATGATTGCGAGTAAATATATTTTTCTCATAATCTATCTTAGGTTTTGAATGGTATATGATTATTTCTATTTGAATCTTAACATCCTAAATATCAAACTATTTGAGGATATTTATGATGATTCGATAAATATAATGTGTTATATGCAAAAAATATGCAAAAAAAATATCTCAATATTTATTTCGAGGGTAAACCTTAAGGGTTTTCACCTATTTGAAAATTGGAATTGCTGGGAATCGACTAATTACTCACACTATCAAGACATAAAGTCCTGTCATATTGCTGCATTGGGTTGATTAAATTTGAGAAATTCAATCAATCGGATGGAGTGTTTTTGATTTCCCAACGCTTGATAAGTATGCCGGTAATGATGCTTAGAATACAATAAGTGGTAAAAAATAATGCCCCTGGGGATAACCGACTATAATTTAATGTTTCGATGGCATATCCTGTTCTATTGCCTCCTATTTCATTTAATTGGGCAGTGATAATTCCATAGAAACCAATATAAGCCATAAACATGGCCACGACAAAGACATCTGCCATACTCCACTTGCCAAGATGATAGATAATCGCCTTGACAATTTTACTATTTCTCACCTTGTCGGAATATAAGAAAATAGACGAAAGTAATAATTTGATAAAAGGCACTACAATACTAAATAGTAGGATCATGACTCCGACAATTTTTAAGTCTACAGTCCTTCCTTTTATAAGTGTACTTGTAACATCCAAAATTGACTTGGATTGATAATATAGATACTGCTCATCAAATGATATTTCAGATCCTACTATACTCATCTGAAATTCATTCAGACGCCCGTCTATATCGATCATTGGCATTGTGACTCCAAGAAAAAGCAAGATGATAGAAGCGAAAGAAATAAGGCTGATCGCCGTAGCACCGCCAACCAATGAATAGACAAAAAAGCACAAAACCACCAAGCCCAATACTATGGCATAAACTACTTTGATTTGACCATTAATTTCAGTTTCAAGATTGGCCACTCGTTCAGTAAGATCTCTATTGGTGTCTTCAAGAGTGGTATGTCCATACTTCATATAGACTGGTTCTCTTAAATCTTTAATCGGAATTGCATTTTCATCGAATAGCAAGGCCTGTAATCCTTGCTTCAAATATCCAGAAAGCATTGGTTCATTTCTCTTGATTTCGGCAGTTAGTGTAGCAGCTATAGCAGGAATCCGTTTTTCCAAGCCAAAGTTTTTCATTTCCTTACCAAAATAGCCCTTTGCGACATTGGCCACCATCTTATTCATCTTACCAGACTTCATGGCTTCCTCGATCAAAAGGTCAACTAGCTTCCCTGACAACAGCCATTCTTTGTATAGTGATTTGATGTACACGCGCAATTCTGCATCTATATCATCATACGCCTTTGGTGGAACTTTAAAATCATTGATCCTTTTCGAAAATATATCGAGGGCTTTTTCCTTCCACAACTCCATGTTGAATAGTCCGTAATTGATCCGATTGATTTCTGCCAATACTTCCTTGTACTCAGTTTGTTCTTGCGTAAGCTTTCGCAATTGATAGCCTTTATAACCTCCAAAAAGAAGTCCAGCAAGAATGAGAAAGGTTAGTATATATCGCATGAAAGGAGTTTATAAATAGGAATACGAATTTAAACTTTAATTTGTTACATCTAGAAATTTAGAGATATTTCAGAATTCACCTAATTGGTTGACTGTTGCATTTTCACCAGAAGGTACCTCATCAAGTCTCAATAACCATATCATAAATGAGTCAAGCCAATCTCTCCAATCTTCCCTAATCTTTCCCAATCTTTCAAATCTCTCCTAATCTTTCCAATCTCCCTACCTAACCTTCAAATCTAAAATATTCCCCATTTCATAGCACACCCTGCACCTCGGCTCATATTTATCCTTTTCTCCCAAAACTACTGTTTCCTGCTCCGAAGATAGTCTGTAACTATGTGTTGCCAGATTGCCACAATGAGGGCAAATAGCGTGCACTTTGGTAATGTATTCAGCTACAGCTAATAGATTTGGCATTGGCCCAAAAGGTACACCTCTGAAATCCATATCCAGTCCTGCGATAATGACTCGGCTTCCTCTGATGGCAATTTTTTGGCACACCGCTGGTAGATCATCATCAAAAAATTGAGCTTCGTCAATACCGATTACATTTGCATCACCTAGATGTTGGAGTATATCCAAGCTGGAATCCACAGGAATGGACTCATATTTATTCTCATCATGCGACACGACTACATCTGTACCATACCTGACATCCCTTTTAGGTTTGAAGATCAAAACCTTTTGATTGGCAATTTTAGCCCTCTTGATTCTTCTAATGAGTTCCTCAGTTTTGCCAGAAAACATAGAACCGCATACCACTTCGATCCACCCACTTCTTTGTCCTCTAAAACTTGGCTCTAAAAACATAATGATGATTTTGAAAATGTCAAGACTCAAAGATAAAATTGTCTAATTCATATAAGAATTTATTAATATGTTATTTAGAATTCTTTTTATTTCGAATTCGAAAATTGTCCTTTGAACGATCTTTAGACTGGAATTCTTAGAATAGATGTTAAAATAGGTCTTGGTGAATACATCAAATCTATTATTTGCCTTTTGTATTGAAATTCAATATTGTATATTGCCGAACTTTTAGTAAAACAAACATTAGATTATCAAAAAGTCAATATTTAACTTATGAAAAAATTGCTCTACACACTAATTTTTTCTTTTCTGGTTTTGATGAGTTCTGATTTAAATGCTCAGGCTCAAACAAATCTTGATAAAGGAATGAGATTTATCGAACAAAATGCACAAAAATGGGGGTTGCAGGAATCGGATTATATCAATTCTATGGTATCCGATATGTACACCGACAAGAATACAGGTATAACACATATCTATCTTGTCCAAGCACATAATGAAATTCCTATTCACAATGCGATTACAGCACTTACTGTAGATACCGAGGGGAAGGTAAGAACGGTAAGACATGGGTATATTCAAAATGCGAAGGCAATGGTGTCTGCCACAAAACCATCATTGGCTCCAGTAGCGGCCATTAAGTCAGCTGCTGCACATTTGGGTATCAAGGCCAAAGAAATGCCATCTATAAGCAGATCAAATGATAGTAAGAATATTTACGATTTTGGGAAATCTGATTTTGCTGCTAACGATATTCAGGTGAAATTGATGTATGTAAAGGATGGTGGTGCACTCAAGCTGGTTTGGAGTTTGGCAATTGATGAGTTGGATAATCCAGATTACTATAACGTATTCGTTGATGCCAATTCTGGAGATGTAGTTTCAAAATATAATTTTACCGTTAAATGTACCTTCCACAAGGGACAGTATGACAAGCATGTAGGATGTGAAAGAGATCATGCAAGAAGAACTTCGATCGCTACTTTTGCTGAAGCATCTCAGGCTGCAAGTGCAGCTGCTGCCATGAGTAGCTCTTACGATGTATTTGCATTGCCAATAGAAAGTCCAATATATGGAGAAAGAACTACTTTGATTGATCCGCATTTTACTGATGCTTCACCATATGGATGGCACGACATCAATGGAATGGACGGTGCGGAATACACTATTACGAGAGGAAATAATGTTCATGCTTATTTGGATAAGCTAGACAGTGGATTTTCTTCTGGTGATGAGCCTGATGGTGGAGCGGATTTGATTTTTGATCAGCCTTACGATATTAATGCAGAAGCTGATGAAAATGAACAAGCGGCAACAGTCAATTTATTTTATACGGTTAATATGATTCATGATATTACCAAGAGATTAGGTTTTGATGAGCCTGCTGGTAATTTCCAACTTAATAATTATGGAAATGGCGGAAATGGCAATGACCATGTATTAGCGCAAGCATCCGATGGTATCGAATTGGATGCGCCAACTTTGGATAATGCGAATTTTTCTACTCCTGGTGACGGTAACAATGGTCAGATGCAGATGTATCTATGGACCAACCCAAGTGGGGTGTTAAGCATCGAGGAGCCAGAAATATTATCTGGATTTTTAAGTGATGTTGGAGATGCGCAAGGCCCAAATGGATTTGGAGGATTTATTCCGGATGAGCAAGGAACACCAATCACAGGTAAAATTGTTTTGGCGCGTGAAGATGCTCCAGGTGAACCTACTACAGTATGTGGTCCACTTAAAAATGCGGACGAAGTTGCGGGAAATATTGCTATGATAGACAGAGGACTGTGTGATTTTAGTTTGAAAACTTGGCATGCTCAAGAAGCTGGTGCTATCAGTGTGATTATTTGTAATGTAGTTGGTGGAGGTGGTACCGACGGTCTATCCTCATTTGGAATGGCTGGTGGCGAAAATGCTGACTTGGTAACAATTGTACCTATCTCGCTTGGTAAAACGGATTGTGATAGAATAAAGGCTTCTATTTTATCTGATATCGATGTAAGTATTACAATTCAAAACAGAGGACCTGTAGGACCACAATATCTGGATGGATCAGTAGATAACGGAATAGTATTGCACGAATATGGACATGGTATTTCTAACAGACTTATCGGTGGACCAGGAAATACTGGATGTATGTCAAATTTGGAGCAGGCTGGAGAAGGTATATCTGACTTCTTTACACTGGCATTGACAGTAGAGGAAGGAGATCAAGGTACTGACTTGAGAGGAATTGGAAATTATGCTGATGGACAAAATGTTACAGGAACGGGAATACGTAGCTTCCCTTATTCAACAGATATTGATGCCAATCCGCTTGTTTTTGATGATGTGAAAACAAGAAGTCCGGAAGATACTGGTTCGCCACACGCAATTGGTGAGGTTTGGGCAGCAGCATTATGGGAAGTATATTGGGCCTTTGTAGATGAATTTGGTTTAGATCTCAATTGGGATGATGAAGAAAGTGGAAACTATAAGGCAGTAAGACTTGTAATCGAAGGTATGAAAAGATCTCCTTGTAACTCAAGTTATATTGATCTAAGAGATGGTATACTTCAGGCAGATTCAATGATTTACGACGCTGCGCATTCAAAATTATTATGGATTGCCTTTGCGAAAAGAGGATATGGATACTTGGCTGATGATGGCGGTACTTCTGATGACCCAAGTGATGGAACTCAAAGTTTTGAACCATTCCCATTGGTAATTCAAGAGCTTAAAATTGATGCCAGTACAACCGATAGAGTAGATCCAGGAGAGCAGATTACTGTTGAGTTGAATGCTGTGAATCACATACCTGAGACACAAACAGGTGTGACAATTTCAGTTAATATTCCTGTAGACTTGACATACATTGATGGCTCTGCCTCAATGCCAGCGACATTTGAAGACGGAATATTGAAATTTGAAGTAGGAGATATGGCATTTTTGGATGAACTTACCATTACTTATGATGCTCTTGCATCTTCAGGCTTTAAGTCACAAACATTATATTATGACAACATTGATGATGCAAATTTAAATGACTACGAAATTGGATCATTTGAAGGATTCAACTTTTGGTTTACCACTAATGAGATAGCACAATCGGGTACTGATTCATGGTGGGCATCACAAACTGATGTAGATGTTGAAACTGATTTTTGGATGACAATGCCTCCATTGGATGTTGTTGGAATTAGACCTGTATTAAAGTTTGCAAATAGATTTGATACCGAATTCGGTGCAGATGCTGGATTTATTCAAGTTTCTCGTGATGGAGTTTTATTTGAAGATGTGAAAGATAAATTTATTAGAAACGGATATAATTCTGATATTCAGTACGGAACATTTGCTATTCCTTTGTTGGAAGCTTTTAGTGGTACTACTAATGAAGAGTGGGTAGATTCTTATCTAGATCTTAAAGACTACAAAGGAGAACAAATCTATGTAAGATTCAGATTTGGAACGGATGACAATACTGGAGTAGATGCAGATTACCCTGGATGGTTTGTTGATGATATCGAAATGGTTGACTTGAGATCATATCAATCAGTTGCTTGTATATCTTCAGAAAATTCAACTGGTGATCAATGTTCTGATATTATCGAGATCTTTATTGAAACAGATCAAGTACTCGATACTTCTGATGATGAATTGAAAGGATTTAATGTATCAATTTCTCCAAACCCAGCTTCAGAATATGTTTCTGTTGGGATTTCTGCAGAGAAAAATACACCTATTCAATTGTTGCTAACAAGCATTGATGGAAAAGTTGTGAAAAATATGAATATGGTAGCAACAGCTAACCAATCTATTCGAACATTTGATACATCTACCTTGGAAAAAGGTATCTACTTAGTACAAATTAAATCTGAAAGTGGATTGACAACTAAGAAAGTGGTGATTCAATAAATAGAATTGCTTTTTAAGAATATAAGAGCCTGCTTGTGTGAATGAGCAGGCTCTTTTTAATTTTTGAGAATTTTCAATTCAAAGAGAGCATGACTAACTCATAGAGTGGCAATTGAATTTGTTAAATGTTGAGCTCAAAATTTTTGTTTGAAATTTGAATAAATAAAGCTGTATTTTGCGTTTTCAAACCTCCTTCACAATTAACATTTAAAAAATCAATTTTGATCAAAGTCGTCTCCTTACATATATATCCAATAAAAGGCATGCAGGGCGTTTCTGTGCAGTCATCCAGAGTCCTTGAGAGAGGATTTGAGCATGATAGAAGATATATGCTTGTCGATAAGAAGGGAACATTTATTTCTCAAAGAACACACCCGGAATTGGTGTTTTTTTATCCACAAATAATCGAGAATCATCTTGTTGTGAAATATAAGAGTGAATCCATAAGTATACCTCTTAATGCTAATCTTCAGAATAAGATTGAAACCACGATTTTTGATAATGAAGTAGCGGCAACAGAGGTGAGTAATGAGGCCAATAACTGGTTTGCCGCCAGATTAAATGAAGAGGTGCGTCTTGTGAAAATGGAGCGCGAAGATATTCGTCATAAAGAATTGATCAAAGGCCCAAGGCAGGTGGAAGTCAGTTTTGCAGATGGATATCCATATTTGATTGCAGGAACAGAAAGTTTGCGACTTTTAAATAGTAAACTTGAGGGACCGATAGAAATGAATAGATTTAGACCCAATATTGTATTGGAAACACCCAAAGCACATGTCGAAGATGATTGGGGTGAAGTAAGAATAGGGGAAACTAAATTTATGGTGATAAAGCCATGCGCAAGGTGTCCTGTACCTACAATAGACCAATCCAGCGGAATTAAATCTAAAGAGCCCATAAAGACACTTGCCAGTTATCGCAAAGAAGAGAACAAGGTGTATTTTGGTGCCAATGCTATTAGTCGGAAGGAGGGCATTGTTCATATAGGTGATGAGGTAGTTGTTCTATAAATTAGGACGAAATATCTGTCTTGCCGTTTTCTTCTTGTAGATTTTTTTAGGGATAAGCCAAGATCTTTTAAATGTTTCGAGTCAATTTTCGAAACAGAGGATTTGCAAAGAATTTCGAATTAATATTTGACGTTGAATTGTGAAAGATTGATTAAGATATGGACTATGACAATTCAAAGTCTTTGCCATTGCCTAATTATTTTTAATTTTGAGCGCTTTTTAGATCACTTTTTCTTTGGAGAGCCAAGTAAAATCAAATTTTGTGAAGAAATCATTAATAGTAACTCTAGTTATAATTGTTGTCTTGATATTGGATCAATGGTTGAAGATATGGGTCAAGTTGAATATTAATTACGGGGAAGGTTTTAATATCCTGGGACTGGAATGGGCACAAATCCATTTTATTGAGAATCCCGGAATGGCATTCGGACTTTCGTACGGAGGGGTGACAGGGAAAATCATTTTGAGCACTTTCAGAATTGTAATGGTCGCTGTTTTAATCTACATCCTTAGAAGTCTGATGAAAAATAAGGAATCGCTGGGTTTACTCATTTCCTTTGCCTTGATCATTGCTGGTGCCATGGGTAATATTTTGGACAGTATGTTTTATGGATTAATATTTTCAAAATCCGTTTTTCATGGCGGTCTGTCCGAATTCATGCCAGCTGGTGGGGGATACGCTCCATTTTTACAGGGAAAGGTTGTCGATATGTTTTATTTCCCGCTACTCGATACCACTTTGCCAGAGTGGTTTCCATTCTGGGGTGGAGAAAGATTTCAATTTTTCCGACCAGTATTCAATTTAGCAGATAGTGCTATTTCTGTGGGAGTTGCGAGCATCATTCTTTTCCATCGAAAATTTTTCAAGCAGGATAAAAACAATGGAAAATCTTCTGATACTTCAGGGGTAGCAGTTCCAATTCAAGATACGAGTATTCCTACTATCGGTGCAGATCAAGAAGAATAAGGATGGGATCAATGCCATTTAGAGATAGATTGGGAATAAGAAACTCTAAAGAGATTGTCCTACAAGTGATTGACGAAGTGCGAAAGAATCCTTCTCGAATGCAAGAGTTAATGGATTGCTTTTTTGATGAGGATTTGAGACTTTGTCAAAGAGCAGCCTGGCCAGTCGGAATGATAGCTGATTATGATCCAGATTTGATAATTCCATACCTGGAAAAGATGTTGGTCAATTTGGAAACTCCTCATCATGATGCAGTGATAAGAAATACATTCAGAACGCTACAAAATATTGATATACCCGAAGACATTGAAGGATTGGCATTTGAAAAGGCCTTTGATTTCTTGTTGGATCCAAATAATGCAGTAGGAATTCGAGTTTTTGCAATGACTGTTTGTGGCAATATAGCATTGAAATATCCCGAACTCAAACACGAATTAATCCCAGTAATTGAAGAACAAATGATTTACGGAAGTGCCGGGTATATAAGTCGAGGAAAAAGAATATTAAAATCTCTGATGAATTAATTGCTTATTTGGTGGTAATGCCGTTGCTTGAATAAAATTATTTGAAAATTGAACCTGTATTGCAAGTGACTCGTTACTTTCAATGTGAAGCTTAAAATTTAATATAAATATGATCTTCCTCCTGCTCTATTGAGATTTGGAATGAATTTTAAAACCATAATAATGACAAATAGATATAAATACTTTTTCTACATTTTATTAGCAATCGTCTTCATCAATACATCATGTAAGTCGACGAAAGAGAGTTTAGTAGAAAAAACAGATCTCACTGCAAATCAACCACTGGAAAATGCTCTACTTTGGAAGATTGATGGCATGGGGCTTACTTCACCATCTTATTTGTATGGGACTATCCACCTCATTGACGCAGAGGACTTCTATTTGCCCAAAGGTACTCTTGCGGCTATAGATAATACCAAGAAGATGGTCTTTGAAATCGACATGAGCGAGATGAGCGATATGGGTGCCATGATGGGCTTAATGAACAAAGCTTTTATGAATGATAATAAGACCTTGAAAGACTTGATTAGTGAAGAGGATTACAAGCTCGTAGATGCTCATTTCAAAGAATTGGGATTGCCACTTATGATGTTGGAGCGAATGAAGCCTATGTTTTTGACAGTATTTGCGTCAGGTGACATGGACCCAATGGGATTGCAATCAGGATCCATGAAATCATATGAAATGGAATTTATGGATATGGCAAAAAGTGCGGATAAACCAACTGCAGGATTAGAAACTATAGAATTTCAGATGAGTGTCTTTGACTCCATACCTTACGATGCTCAAGCTCAGATGTTGGTAGAAACGATTAAAAACGGTGATACTGATAGTGGAGAGTTTGATGTAATGATCAAGATGTATAAAGAGCAAAAGATCAATGATATGGTGGCTATGATAAGTGATGAAGATGAACAATTGTCAAAATATGAAGACATTCTCCTTAGTAAGAGGAATGAAGCATGGATTAGTGGTATGAAGGCAATGATGACAGAAATGCCAACTTTTTTTGCAGTCGGTGCCGGACACTTGGCGGGTCAGAAAGGAGTAATTAATCTGCTCAAAAAAGAAGGATACAAATTGACTCCTTTGTCACATAACTAAGTCTAGAATGCCGATTATTCCAGTAAAAGGATGTACACCAATAATTCCCACGTCAACTTGGGTTGCTGAAAATGCAACGATAACAGGAGACGTCCAATGTGGCGAAGAATGTAGCATTTGGTTTCAGGTAGTCATTCGAGGAGATGTCAATAAGATAAGAATTGGAAATAGAGTCAATATTCAAGATGCAACGATAGTTCATGGTACTACTGGCAGAGGAGATACTATTATAGGTGACAATGTGTCGATAGGTCATCGCGCCATCATTCATGGCTGCCAAATACAGGATAATGTTTTGATAGGGATGGGGGCGATTGTTCTCGATGATGCCATCGTGGAGTCCAATGTGATTGTGGCGGCGGGTGCGGTTGTCACTAGTGGTTCTGTGTTGAAGTCAGGATTCTTATATGCCGGGATACCAGCAAAACAAATCAAGCCGTTAGAAGAAGAGATGTTGGATTATTATATAAGAGGCACTGCTGCAGCATATATAGAATACTCTTCTTATTACAAAAAGTGAATTATTTAATATTGAAATATGTCGGATAAATTGAAAGCGGTTATTATTGATGATATGGAATTGGCTCGAGTATCCTTGAGGGCTGATTTGGCGGATTATTGCCCAAATGTAGAAGTTGTAGGAGAAGCAGAAGGAGTCTTGAGCGGTGCCAAACTTCTCAAAGGAGTGACACCTGATATATTATTTTTGGATATTGAAATGGAGGATGGAGATGGATTTGATTTGTTGGATATCCTGCCCAATAGCTTGGATTCGGTAATTTTTGTAACAGCAAGACAGGATTTTGCACTCAAGGCGTTTCAATATTCTGCCGTGGATTACTTGCTCAAACCTGTTGACCCTGACTTATTAAAAAATGCCGTTGGTAAGATGTCCGAGAAAAGAAAAACCAATGCGGCACAATTGGAAATATTAAAGCAAAACATGCAAGAAGATGCCAAGCTTGAACGAATCGCCTTGCATACATCTGATAAAATCGTAGTTTCTGAACTTAAAGATATTGTTCGCTTGGAAGCGATGACCAATTATACTTATTTCTATTTTTCCGATGGCTCTAAGCTTTTGATTACCAAAACATTGAAAGAGTATGATAAAATGTTGAGTGATTCAGGGTTTGTGAGAGTTCATCAATCTCATCTTATTAATATGGCACACGTGCAGGCTTATGTTAAAACTGAAGGAGGATATATTTTGATGAAAAATAGTGATATTGTTCCTGTATCGGTTAGAAAAAAATCTTATGTGGTAAGCCTTCTAGGATAGGAAGAAACAATCACCTTAACCAATATTTATTTTCATATGATAAGTGTAGCAGTACTTTTTGTGGCCAACATACTATTAGGCATTGGTTGTCATGATCCTGTAGATTGTAAGATTGTTGATTATTTGAAACATCGTTCAACAATTATTGACTCTAAATCAGAAAGTGAGTGTTTGCAAGCCATACAAGTACTGACAAAAGAATTTCATATAGAAGGATTGGATGTAGAGACAATCTATAACAGGGCCCTCGAAATTAAAGATGAAGGGACATTAAAGCTTTTGTTTGAAAAACTTGCAGAAAGAGGAATCCCAACCTCTTATTTCAAGGAACTTCAAAATTATGAATGGTACGATTCATTTGAATCCGAAAAAGATCCGAATGCTGAATTGAAAAGTGAAATGTTGGCATTAATGAAAAAGGACAGCTTGTTCAATGCCAACTTCCATGCTTGGAGGAGGGGAGAGATAGAGCTTTCAAAAAATGATTTAATTCTAGGAGCCAAAGAAATTTTGGACAAATTTGAAGATATTATTTCTGAGTATGGATTTCCATCGGAGAAAAAATCAGGATATTATTTTCATCATGGAAAAATAATTGATACACCATTATCGATACTAATGATTCATATTTATCAAAGAGGCGATAGGATTTATTTTGAAAAATTGGATGAATTATTGTGTTCAGCCGATATCAGTCAGAGCCTTTACAATTTTTTGAGTTCGGTTTCAGGACTGGGAATGGAGGCAAAGTATGAAGATATTATGGCACAAAAAATATCCAGAACAAATAAAAATTAGTGTGTCAATGTTTCTGGAAACAATCTAATAGATTAACCCAAGTCGATTTCCAAATTCGTTTTAGCATTGTGCAATTCTGATAATGAGTGGAAATCTGCAAGCTTCTTTGCAACTACTATACCTTCCTCATATACCTTCATGGCTTTTTCTTTTTCGCTGAGTATTTCATACAACCCACCCAGGTGATAATATAATCCGACATAGTCAGGGTCAATCTCTTTGAGACTTAGGTAGGTGTCCAGAGCCATTTTTAAAGTACCCATTTTTTCATATTCTTTTGCCAGAGCAAATCTTACAAAATTATCTTCAGGGTCTTCTTTTAAGAATGCGAGTAAGGAATCAATTCTATTATTTTTCATCGGTACAAATTTATTCAATAATAAGTCAGATAATTGCCATTTTATGCCTCTTATTTTTTATTTATTAAACTCAGAGTAAGATTTCTTGAAAATCAAATTATCTTTGTGGCGCGTTTAAAAAAATGCTTGATAATTAATTGAATAAATCACTATTCTATCATAATTACGAAATAGAAATTTATTTTTTTTGTTTAGTCCTTCTGGACATTTCTAAGTAATTAATAAAGTTAAAAACAGATAAAATATTTCGCATGAAATTATTAGTGTGTATCAGTAAAACTCCCGAAACTACAGCGAAAATCAACTTTACTGAAGATAAAAAAGAATTTGTTAAAGATGGCGTTCAATTTATCATGAATCCATATGATGAATGGTATGCCCTGGTCCGAGCTTTGGAATTAAAAGAAGCTAAAGGAGGAAGCGTTACCGTCTTGAATGTAGGTTCATCTTCAAATGACATAATTATTCGAAAGGGCTTGGCTTTGGGTGCAGATGATGCAGTCCGAATAGATATAGATCCTAAAAGTGCATATGGCACTGCGGCTCAAATAGCGAATTTTGTGAAGGAAAACGCTTATGATATAATCTTTTTTGGAAAAGAGACAATAGATTATAATGGTTCTGAAGTGGGAGCTTTGGTAGCTGAAAAGCTCAACCTTCCTTTTGTTTCCTATGTGAGCAATTTGGATTTTGATGGCGACAAGGCAGTTGTTTCCAGAGATATTGAAGGTGGTATTGAGGTTTCAGAGGTGACAGGACCATTTGTATTATCAGCAGCGAAGGGCCTGGCAGAACAAAGGATAGCTAATATGAAGGGCATTATGATGTCAAAGCGAAAGCCTTTGCAAGTGGTTGCTCCAATAGATGTTGAAGATCCAGTATCTGTTGTGAGTTATAGCATACCTGCAGGAAAATCAGGCGTGAAGATGGTTGATCCAGAAGATATGGACGAATTGGTAAGATTGCTTCATGAAGAAGCGAAAGTGATTTAAAAAAATAAAGTAGATAAAAATGGCGGTATTAGTTTATGCGGAGACGCAAAGCAATAAAATAAAAAAAGCGGCATTGGAATGTGTGTACTATGGGAAGAAAGTAGCAGAGGCAGAAGGTACAACATGTGTTGCTTTGGTTTTGGGAAGTGCGGAGAGTGCGGGTAGCTTGGGAGAATATGGAGCAGATAGAGTAATTCAGGTTTCTGATTCAACATTGGATAATTTTGACAGCATGGTTTATACGGCTGTGATTGGACAAGTGGCAGAATCCGTTGGTGCCAATACGATAATTGTAGCTCATTCTTCTACTGGTAAGTCATTGTTGGGTAGAATATCGGCTAGATTGTCAGCAGGCTCAGTATCTGGAGTTATTGCTATTCCAGACCTTTCAAATGGGTTTTCAGTGAAGAAATCTGTGTTTTCAGGGAAAGCAATTGCAGAAATTTTTGTAAATACTGAAAAAAGAGTATTATCTTTATCAGGAAACTCGTTTAAACCAGAAAAAATTGGAACGACAATTGATATAGAAGGGATAGATGTTTCAATACCAAATTCTTCTATCAAAGTGATAGAGGTGAAACGAGAAGAAGGGATAGTACCATTACCAGAAGCAGAGCTAGTAGTTTCAGCTGGAAGAGGAATGAAGGGACCAGAAAATTGGTCAATCATCGAAGAGCTTGCTGCGGAATTGGGAGCCACTACTGCATGTAGTCGTCCTGTTGCCGACATAGGTTGGAGGCCGCATCATGAACATGTAGGACAAACTGGCGTTGCTATTAAACCAAACCTTTATATTGCAGCAGGAATAAGTGGTGCAATTCAACATTTAGCAGGAGTCAACAATTCGAAGGTAATTGTTGTAATAAATAAAGATTCAGAAGCACCTTTCTTCAAGGCAGCAGATTATGGAATTCTTGGCGATCTTTTCGAAGTAGTGCCAAGGTTGACAGAGGCTGTAAAGAAGTTTAAGGCTGGATCATAAGACGTAATTGGTTTATCGTGATAGCTGGGGGCAGAAACGCCCGTTTTTGTCCCCACTTTTATTTTAAATTTTTTAACGTTTTCTTTGAAATTAAAAAGTAATTAACGATGTTTACAATATCAAAGATGATTAAGAAAGTTTAATTGTCCATTGTAACAAAATTTGAATAAAGACGTAATTGGTTTATCGTGATAGCTGGGGGCAGAAACGCCCGTTTTTGTCCCCTCTTTTTACCTTAAACAATTACTTAAAATATATATGTAAGTTTCCTAGCGATCTTACGACGATGTAATTGGTTTATCGTGATAGCTGGGGTCAAAAACGCCCGTTTTTGGCCCCTCTTTTTTTGCAATAAATTGAAATTGGTGTAAAAGTGAATCAAGATGAATTTCTGGTGGGTAGAATAATAATGGGGTAGTATGGACGAAGAAGGTATAGGGTTTAAGGTATAAGGTTTTGCAAGGTTAGATTTTGACTAATGCTTGATCAAAGTCTAACCTTGCAAAACCTCTTACCCTGTACCTTGTACCCGTTGACATTTGGATTCTTGGCATTCTAATGTCTTCGTGCAATTACAATCCAAATTATCTTCTAATCTTTCCAATCTTTACACCTGCTAAAACGTTTTCATTTTTATCTTTGTGGTAGTTTACATTGTATAAATTTATTTAATAAGTAATTTGTTGACTATTAATTGATTATATTTGACTTCCTAATTAGTTGACAAATTAATTATAAAATAAGGCTGACGTTGAAAAAAGAAATACTACTCTTATTTTGCATATTCTTTCTGGGTACTTTATCTAGTGCTCAAAGTACTTTTGTCAAGACCTTGGGAGGCACTGGGGATGATGCAGCCAATTCAGCTATTAGAACACAAGACGGTAATTATTTGGTGATTGGGTCAACCACAAGCTTTGGAAGTGGTGGTGCCGATGGATATGTATCAAAAATAAATGCTTCAGCCAAAGAAATTTGGGACAAAACCCTAGGCACATCTGGGGATGATTTTATTGAGAGAGGAATTCAACTGCTGAATGGCGACTTTTTATTGGTGGGAAGTACAACTGGTGCTGGGCAAGGCAGTAGTGATGTGTGGTTGGTGCGATTGGATAGGTTTGGTAATATCATTTGGTCCAGAACTTATGGAGGGGGTCGCTCGGATATTGGATATTCAGTAATGGAAACATCTGATGGGAAGTTTGTCCTGGCAGGTGAAACTGAGAGTGATTCTGGAATGGATAAAGATATTCTTTTAGTAAAAGTAGAGCAAGATGGATCAGAAATATGGTCCAAATCTTATGGAGGGTCAGAGGATGAAGGATTTTATGGTGAGGGCCTGATTGAAGATGCTTCGGGAAACTATGTCGTCTCTTCAGAATGGTCAAATTCTGGGAACATTGCGGATAAAGAAGGGCTACTTCTAAGTGTTAACCCACTCGGTGATATAGTCCGGATAAAAAAATATGACATCGGAGCCATAGATAAGAGCGGAGATTTTGGTGGATATTTAATAGAAACAGGGACTGGTTTTCAAAATTTTGGTAGTATATGGGATCATGCTGTGATGGAACAAGAAATTTGGATGTCCGACCTTACCATGGATGGAGTGATAAACTGGTCTAATTCTTTCAAACTGCCGAGTGCGATTTTGACAATTAATGCGGTGGGTAGAATGTCTAGTGGACATTATATTGTGGCTGGTCATTATCGTCTGGATATCCCCAACGATGAGAGATATGCATTTTTATTCGAGGTGTCAGAAATTGGTGATATAGTTTGGTCCAAATCATACGGTGGTGCAGGAGACAGTGAGTTGCATTATGTAACTCAGACAGATAATGGATTTTTAGCATTTGGTCACACAGATACTGAGGGTGCGGGAGCATCTGATATATTTGTAGTAAGGACGGATGAATTCGGTACTATATCGGGCTGTAGCTCAGAAATTTCGCTTGTGACATCAAGTATAGCTCCCATAGAAAATATTCCCGCTCCACAGATTGAGACACTCTCAATGGGAGAATTGCAAAATTTTAATACTTCAAATATCAATTTTGAAGAATTGGTGGTTTGCGATGGATGCAGTGCAGATGACCTTGCAGCAGGATTGCTTTGTGAGAATGCTCCGATAATATGTTCCATCGATTGTCTGGATGGGTTTACCAGTACTTTGCCAGATGAGTATATATTGCCTCAACCAGAGCCCTTGTGTGGAGGAAATGGATTTCCTAACAATGTTTCATGGTTTGCTTTTGTGGCGGGAAGTAATACAGTCGATTTGTCCATAATTCCTACAAATTGTACGACTATATACAATGAGGATGGTACAATTGCTCAAACAATAGGCATTCAAGCAGGAATTTATGAAGATTGTAGTTTTCAAAACAGCATTGTATGTCAAACTGATGGATGCATGGATCTGGTTGCCGAAACTTTAAATCTTGCCAGTGATCAATTTTTAGAAGGGGAGACTTACTATTTGTTTGTTGATGGTTGCGGAGGAAGCGTTTGTGATTATGAGGTTGTTGTCAACTCAGCTCAACAGGCTTTTGAAATGGATGAAATTACTACGATTTCCAATAATTTGAATATTGATTTAGATCAGGATTCTATTTGCTTGGGGACGACGATCACATTCAATTTGGACAACTTTGATCAGATGGTTAATTTCAATTGGAGCATTGATCCTCCGACATCAGAATTTCCATCAGGTATACATTCAGTAATCGATACTCCCACCGTTACATTTAATTTTGACCAGGAAGGATGCTTTGATATCCATGTATATGCTTACAATGAATGCGATAATTCGGAGACAAGGACATTTAGCGTTTGTGTTGAACCATTGGAGGATGAGGTGTTTTCGGATATCTATGTTTGTCAGGAGTGTTTTCCCATTACTCTTGTATCTCCCGAATCTGGATGCATTATTACTGAAGGAGGAGGAGCCCCGACAGTATTGATCGAAGATCCCAATGGGGATGGAGTTCCTGGTTGGTTGGGTACATCCACTATTAATGGACCAGGTCTGGATAGCAACCTTGTTACTAACAATTTTGGTTGCACATATATGCAATACGTCAATGTGGTGGAGATTTCATTGTCACCGAGAGAACAAGTGGATTATTATTATTGCCTCACAGATTTCCCAGTAGATATCAACGGCACTATTTTTAATGATCCTGGTGATACTAGAAACATTACCATTGAAGGCGGAGCTGCTTCAGGTTGCGATAGTTTGATGAGCATCACTGCTCATGCAATTGACTTCTTTGGAACTTCAAGCATCGGTAATTGTGAGGCAGGAGAGGTCGAATTGGCAATGATCGTGAATAATGTTCCTCTTAATGCATATGATTCAATAACCTATATATGGTATGATGAGGATGGGAATGTCGTAATGGATAGTGATGGCGTGGATTCAATTCTGACCGTGTCGAATGTGGGTTCATACTCCGTTCAAGTAGGCGTTACAATAGATGGCGTGACCTGCCCGCAATCGTTTGGGCCATATATGATCGATATTGACAATTTAGCACCTACGATACCGAATGTGACTTACGCACCGATTGAAGTTTGTGTGTCAGAACTTCAAACTCTGATTTATGTTGCGAATCAAAATCTTGGTGAAAACTATATTTGGACTTTCACACCTGATATGCCATATACCTTAGGTTTGACCTCTGATACTGTATATGTGGATGTTACCAATGGCGAAGATTTTGAATTTTGCGTGCATGCAGTCAATGGTTGCGGATCTACTTTGGATATTTGTGATGATGTGGAAGTAATTGAATCTCCGGATTCTGAGTTTTCAGTGGATACAGAAATATGTGTGGATAGCTTGGCGATTATTGAATATACAGGAACTTCTGGTGTTTCGTCCAGTAGCATTTTCTATTGGGATTTTGCTGGTGGTGTGATTATGAATGGAATGGATCCAAGTGGTGGGGGTCCATTTGAGATAGAATTCCCAAATAGCGGTCAATATGCAATCAGTCTTATGATATCAGAGTCAGGATGCAATTCTATTGAAACTGAATATTTAATAGATGTGGTAGAGCCATTTTCTCCTCCGATGATCATGTGCGAAAGTGGTATAGGAAGTGTCACTTTTAGCTGGGATGAAACTGGAGTGGATGATGTGGATATTTCCATACAGACAGGTCAGACTTCTTTTGACTTTGTGAATAATACATTTACAGTATTTGGTTTGAATTCCGAAGAAGAGGTAATTATTCAGTTGATTTTTAATCAAAATGAAACGTGCGCAGCAGCCAGCTTTACTGAGAATTGTACTTCCTTACCTTGCCCAGATGTCGAATTAGAACTTACTTTGTCAAATCAGGATATTTGTATTGAAAGTGGCCAGAATATTATGCTGGATGCTATTATAATGGGGGATAATTCTGGGATGGGAGACTGGGAAGGACAGTTTATAGGCAACAATGTTTTCGATATTACACAAGCTGGTGTTGGAGAGCATTTGGTAACCTTTATATATCAATTAGGGGATTGCACATTTACCAGAGATACTGTAATTTCTATCCATTCTTCTCCTGAATTGGATGCGGATATCAATCTTGCATTTTGTGAGGAAATGGGCAGCAATATGATCAATATTATTACCTCATCCGACAATATCGTTTTGCTTGATGATGAAATGCTCAGCAGTTTTGAAGATGTGGAAGTTGAGGTTGGAATGCATATGCTTGAAGTGACAAGCCCAGAGGGATGTTCTTCCTACCTGGACTTCGAAATAGAAAATTTGGGAGTTGAAGATCTTTTAATCAGCGGAATTAGCAGTATTGTCAAAGGTGAATCGGCTGATTATACGGCCAGTTATAATTCTGGTTTGGAAGATTTGATATTGATTTGGACACTGAATTCGGATACCATATGTGTGAATTGCAGTGAAGTGAATATTACACCTGATGAAAATGGAGAATTGTGTGTTTCTATATTATATGGCAATGGATGCAGGGTTACAGATTGCCTTTCTATTGAAGTCAATGAAAAGACAAAAATATTTATACCAAATGCTTTTTCTCCTAATAATGATAATGTAAATGACTTTTTTGCCATCAACTCAAACAATAGCTCTGTATTTATTGAAGAGATTATGATTTTTGACAGATGGGGTGAAATGGTGTACAATAGACGAGGATTCGAACTCGGTGAGGAGTCATATTATTGGGATGGGACAAAAAATGGCGACTTCTGTTTAGAAGGTGTATATGTTTATGTTATTTCTTATTTGGATGAACTAAACCAACGCAAGAAAATTACTGGAGACTTAACATTGGTTCGATAAGTCCGATTCCCTATCTTAGATGTATCTTTGAGTTTTTATTTCCAGAATTAAAATGAAAACGAGTTTATGAGAAATGTTCTGTGTTGTCTATTGGTCTTTCTTTCAATCACTATTTCAGCTCAATTTGACCATGAATCCGTTTTCTCAGATTTAAATGATGAGGCTTTACGTGCGGCATTAGTAGAAAACTATAAGACTACCGTTGTTCTTGAATATGGTGATGCAAGAGATACTTTTTTTAGAAATATTGATGCGGTTGACAATGTTTTGGAATGTGTATATACGGGCTTTAAAATAAATTTGGACCCCAATCTGGACCCTACAGAAGATGCATTTGATAAAGGAATAAATACAGAACATACCTATCCAAGATCCAAAGGAGCTACCAATGGAACGAATGCTTTCAGCGATATGCATCATTTATTTCCTACCAGAGAAAGAGTGAATGCTGATAGGGGCAGTTTGCCATTTCAAGATATTGTAGATAGTCAAACCGACAAATGGTATTTTGAAGAAAATATAACTACTTCGATTCCATCTCAAAATATAGATGATTACAGTGAATTACTGACTTCAGTGGGTTTTGAACCTCGAGAAGAACATAAAGGAGATGTAGCGCGGGCATATTTCTATTTTTATACGATGTACGAGAATCAAGCTCTTCAAGAAGATCCCGATTTTTTTAGCAGTCAGCAAGAGACCATGTGTCAGTGGCATTTTGAAGATCCAGTAGATGAAAAAGAGTGGGTCAGAAATGAGAAGATTGCTGTATACCAGGATGGTAAAAAGAATCCATTCATTTTAGATTGTAAATTGGCTCGTTTGTATTGTGATGATATTATAGGGTCTTGTTTGACCGTATCCGCCACAGAGTTGGCTACTGCATCAATTCTTGTGAGACCGAATCCAGCACAAGAAATGATATTCCTGGATGGAGTTGGAGCAGATGCTGAGAGATATTCTATTTCATCAATTGACGGAAGCATGATTTCCAAAGGTTGGATTGAAAAAGATGAAAAGAATGCCACTATCATGACCAATCACTTAAGAAGTGGATTTTATGTCATTACAATTTATAATAGTAGTGGCAACGTATCTGGAATAACTAAATTTATTAAAATATAGATTACATGCAATTTCAAGAGCGTAAAATCATTCATATTGATATGGACGCTTTTTTTGCATCAGTAGAACAGAGAGACAATCCTGATCTGCGTGGAAAACCCGTTGCCGTTGGAGGTTCTAGGGAGCGGGGAGTAGTCGCTGCTGCAAGTTATGAAGCCAGAAAATTTGGCGTGCGCTCGGCAATGTCCAGCAGATTGGCTTATCAAAAATGCCCATCTATCGTCTTTGTCCGTCATCGCTTTGATGTCTATAAAGAAGTATCAAAACAGATTCGAGAAATATTTCAAGAATATACAGATTTGGTAGAGCCTTTGTCTTTGGATGAAGCATTTATCGATGTCACAGTCAATAAATTTGAAGAACCATCGGCCATAAAAATTGCAAGTGAAATAAAGCAAAAGATAAAGGAGAAAACCCAACTCACCGCTTCGGCTGGAGTAAGTGTAAATAAATTTCTTGCTAAAATTGCTTCTGATTTGAAAAAGCCAGATGGATTGGCGGTGATCTTGCCAGAACAGGTTATTCCTTTTTTAGAAGAGTTGCCTATCGAAAAGTTTTTTGGCGTAGGGAAGGCAACAGCCGAAAAGATGAAAAATTTTGGCATCAAGACAGGAGCCGATTTGAAGGTCCATTCGAGGTTGGAATTGGCACAGCGTTTTGGCAAATTTGGCTCTTATCTTTATGATGTAGTGCGTGGTATTGATAAGCGAAAAGTGAAACCAGACAGAATACGAAAATCAATATCAAGTGAGACTACCTACAGTGAAGATTTGGCCACTCTTCAAGATGTAAAGTCATCGGTCAGATTGCTAATAGGAAAGCTTTGTAAAAGTTGTGAAAAATATAATATCAAGGGAAAGACAGTCAATCTAAAATATCGATTCAATGACTTCACCACCTTCACAAGAAGCAGGACATTGGGTGGATTCACCAATGATCATGAAATCATTACGGATTTGACATTTGAGATGTTACAGGAATTGGAGCGTGATATGAAACCTATCCGCCTTTTGGGTATTGGATTATCAACATTGAATACGGAAAGAAAGGATAATCAATTGGAGTTTGATTTTGAGGTGAAGAGAAAATAAATAGGGGTATTCATAAAAAGCTACTTTCTTTAGATATCGACTCTTTTCGCATGTTTCTTCTGAAAAGATTACCCCATTTTTGATACTTTTTACGTGAAAACAGGGTAATATTTTTTCAACTCATTTGGTCATTCGTCATGACGGGTGATCATTTTTGGCTTGGCCCAAAAACGATCCAAAAAACCCAAGGCTTTATTCAGTTCTTAACGCATTTTGAATCCCCATTTTCTTAAACTCAAAAAACTCGGATCAAAAGTTAAAGTTTCAATTGTAATGTATTGATTTACTGGAATGTATACTTTCAAGTAATCATTTGCTATCCTCAAACACTTTTGAGTTTTTAACAGAAAATAGGAATCCAAAATACTAAACTGAATAAGGCCAATTTTAGCCCTCGAATATTCTCAAGCTCTCCAGCTGTACTCAAAGGATGTAATGATTGTTACTTCTGAATTTCTCCTAAATATTGCCAGTAAACTAGATCGATATTACTTCCCTTTCCCTTGTATCAACACCAAGGCCGTATAAAACAAGATCTTAAAGTCAAGAGACAATGACATATTCTCAATATAAAGGATATCGAATTTTAACCTTTGAATCATTTGATCGACATTACTTGCATAGCCATATTTCACTTGTCCCCAGCTTGTAATACCAGGTCTCGCTTTCAAGAGATGTTTGTAATGTGGTGCCCTTTGTACGATCTGATCTATATAAAATTGACGCTCAGGCCTTGGGCCTACCAATGACATTTCACCTTTGATGACATTCCAGAATTGAGGAATCTCGTCAAGCCTCCATTTACGCATTACGGCACCCCACTTGGTCATACGAGAATCACTATCAGAACTTAGTTGTGGTCCAGAGGCTTCTGCATCAGTCCGCATCGATCTGAATTTTATGATTTGGAATGGATTGCCATTGAGACCTATTCGCTCTTGTTTGTAGAAAATTGGCCCTGGAGACGAAAGCTTTACCTTGATAGCCACAAATATCAAAATCGGAGCAAGTACGATTAGAGCCATTATTGAAGCCACTAAATCAATGGCTCTTTTGATCACTCTTTGCCAATGAGGCATCAGGTCCTGTTCTATTTGGATGAGCACCGCACCGAAAATATGACTCATTTTTACAGATCCGAGCATGATATCATACATGTCTGGAATCACCTTAATTATGATTTGATCACTATAGTCAAACAGGATGTCAAAAATATCTTTTATTCTGTTATGTTCAGAAGTTTCGACTGCTACGATCACTTCTTCTACCTCATATTCTTCTATGGTAGTAGCCAGGTCTTTTACCTTGCCAAGATTAGGCAATTTGGCTTCAAGATGATTCTTGCTTTTTCCATTCGAATCTATAAAACCAATAAAATTAAAGCCAAGACTGTAGGGACGATTTATTATTTCATCATGAAGCTCCACTGCATTTTTATCACCACCTACAATAAGGGTGTTGTACTTTACTTTTCCCTTTTTGACCTTGTTTTTGGTCCAGGTCAAAAAGATCATTCTTGCCACTGCCGTTATAGAAAAATGAAGGGCAAACAAGCATGAGAAACTATTGAAATAAGTATAGTCCTTATGTTTCAATACCGTATCATCCAGTAAGATGGTAAACAGGAGCAAGAGGCAACCCATAAAAGACAAGATCAAAGTCCGCTTTAGTGTTGCCAACCTACTGTATCGATATACATCCTTGTACTTATCAAATATAGAATAGAGTAAAATCCAAATTATCGGGACAAAGATTAGCCCATGGTAAAGTTTTTCATCTTCATACACATCTCGCCATGAAAACGGCCAAGCTTCGAAACTTTTTCTGTAATAAAAAAAGAACAACCATGCTATCATTGCCGATAGGTAGTCCATCAGAATGTAGAAGTAGGTTGTCGTTTTTTTTGTGCTTTTCATCAATTTCTAGAGATGAACAAATTTCAAATTGTCTAAGAATATTTCACCACTATCTTCATTTAAAGGCTCTAGGTCTGTGGTGAAGTAAACTCGATAATTTTCTAGTACTGGACTTGTTAATATTAGTGTGAAGTCCACGTATAACTTATTCCAATCGTCTTTTGGATTTACAACGAGAAGTGGTTGAGTCACTTCCTGCCCTTCCTGAATGTAAATGACTCCCACAAAAAATGGAACATCACTTTTATAATCCATTTCTAAATATGAATCGCTTCCTGAATTTTGTGATCTGTCATACCTGAAAATTGTAGCTACCTGTACATTGTTATTGGCGGTAGTAAGACTGATTTTTCCAGACATTGAACCTGAAGCAGCGCATTCATCCGTCACAGTTATATTGGTTTCTGTATTGCCATCAAGATCAAGTGAAAAGATGTGTCCTGGACTTTCAAAGCTTTCAAAAAAATCAAATTTGGCATTGTCCGTGTATGTAAAAGTGAATGATCTTTCGACTTCTTCACCAGGAGCCAGAGGAAGGGTGAATTCATGAGCGGCCATTAGCCTATAGATGAAAGATCGAGCTGTCTCTCCATTGTTTCTGATCCCTGGGTACACCGTGAAGTTTGTGGTCTCTCCATCTGTTATAATAGGAACCCTTGCTGGTAGTTCGAAGACACCAATTAATTCATTATCAGCAAATACCCAGATATCTTTAATATTATGTGTAGGAGCTCCTTGGGTGGCTGTGGTAGATACGTCAACATCATTGACAACAAGGTAGGCTGGAATGGGTTGATCATTATCCGTCAACGAACAACCTCCTAAAAATAGGATTGGGAGTAGTAAATAGTAATATTTTAACATGCTTCGTTTTTAATATACGTTTCGTTGGTCATTTTTAGTATTGAAATTATCCAAAATGATAAATTTTAAACGATCCATATTTAACTTATGGCGCGCAAAAATGCAAAAAAGATACTGGAAGCCCTACTTTTGACTAAAAGATGTCTTCTCGAACATTTATGAAGATATTTCATTAATATTTTGAAATCAGCATTTCTTATTGAGCATTTTAAATTACCTTTTCAAATCCTTTCAGTCAAAACCTAACTTATGTCAAAATTGAAAACAGTCTTAAAGTGGATAATTATCGTTTTAATTTTTATTGCTATTGTACTATTCGCGGCGGTAAAATTCATGAGTGAGAAAAGGCCGGAAGCGATTAAAGGCGAAAATGCCGACGCCATGGCACAGTCCATGTTGAAAGGATTAAATAAGCCTGCTTGGGACTCTTTGAAGTTTTTGAAATGGGAATTTACAGGAGGACATAGATATCTTTGGGACAAACAGGGGAATAAGGCAATTGTGGAGTGGGATGGAAATAGGGTATTACTTGACTTGGACAAGATTGATGGCCTGGCTTTCAAAGATGCTATTGAAGTGGCGGATGAAAAAAAGCACGAACTTATACAAAAGGCATGGTCATATTGGTGCAATGATTCTTTTTGGATGTTTGCCCCTTTCAAGGTATACGATCCAGGAACCAAGCGAACGGTGGTCAATACTGAAAAAGGACAAAAGGGATTGATGGTAACTTACGAATCTGGTGGAGTGACTCCAGGTGATGGCTATCTATGGCTTTTGGACGAGAATAATATACCCACGGGATATAAAATGTGGACCAGCATAATCCCGATCAAAGGGCTTTATATGAGTTGGGAAAATTGGAAGACATTGAAAGGTGGTGCCAAAGTAGCCATTGGGCACAAAAGTAAGCTGCTATCATTTGATATGAAAGATGTAGAAGAGGGATCTAGTCCTTCAGATTTTGGCTTTTCCAATACTGTCTTTGATTTTTGATTTTTATTTGAGGAGGAGCAGCATTCTAACAATTTTTATACTCTATATACTACAGATGTCTCTAGTAGGCATTTAATTTTTTAAATTAGTGAACATTAGTTCATTCCAAGAATGTATGTATTTATGTTAAAGAAATACACTTATTTGTTGTCCCCTCTTATTTTGGCGTTGATAGTCATGTCCTGTCATAGCGATATAGGTGAGGTCAATCCAGGCACCGAACAAACCAATCAAATAACTGTCCCATTGGGGTTTGATGAAATAAAAGGCGACTTGAATGGATTCATATTTGATGATTCTAACAATCCCATAGCTGGAGCCAAGGTATCAATCTATAGCGAAGAGACTACCACAAATGATTTTGGAGTATTTACGTTCAAAAATGCTAATCTTGATCCGCAAGGTACATTTGTGAAAGTTGAGAAAGAAGGATATATGATCGGGTCAGATTTGGTTTATCCAAATACGAATGGCAAGGGAACGGCAAAAATTATGATGCTTGAAGTTATAAATGAGCCCTCATTCGAGGCATCAGAAGGTGGAGTTGTTGAAATTCAAGGAGGTGGAACTATCACTTTCCCGCCTTCAAGTTTGATTCGTGCTAATGGCTCAATTTATAGCGGAAATGTAAAATCTACGGCTTATCGTTTGTCACCATCCGATTTGGAATTGGGAAATAAGATGGCAGGAGGATTACTTGGAATAGATGATAAAGGAAGACATCAAGTCTTATCGACATATGGGATTTTAGCTGTAGAGCTTAGAGGATTTGACAATC
The DNA here is from genome assembly GCA_965230575.1 of Saprospiraceae bacterium. GTDB lineage: Bacteria > Bacteroidota > Bacteroidia > Chitinophagales > Saprospiraceae > CAJXUU01. The sequence goes on along the minus strand of OZ246013.1, from coordinate 340,956 downwards.
AAAAGTTAAGGATCAAATCTGATAAGGTGGCTGAGTTGTCATTCCCTATTGAAACCGAATTTCAAAATTTTGTACAGGACGATGTACCATCATGGAATTTTAATTTTCAGGATGGACTATGGCATCAAAATATGATCAGCACCAACGATAAGGAAAATTTCAAAACAACAATTAATACCCTTGGTCATTGGAATTTTGCTTTGCCAAGTGCAATTTCACAAGTTTGTGGAAGATTAATTTACAATAATGAGCTTCCTGCAAAAAACTATGTGATTCAAATTATAAATAATGACCTTCCGTCAAGGATTGGAATTACAGATCAAGATGGTTTTTTCTGTGGCAAGGTGCCTTATGGAGAAAATCTAAAATTTCAAGTATTACACCCAACGTGTTTGGAGGTTTTGAAAGAAATAAATATTGGTCAATTTGAAGAAGTAGGGACTATTGGGGATGTGATTTTGGAAGTAGATGAAAAGTATATTTCTGGTACGATTGAATGTAGTGGAGAATTGAGCAGCAATTCTACTATAATTATTGAAAGCAATGGAATCACAAATGTATTCTATCCAAATGCCAATGGATCTTTTGGTATTAATCTGGATGAAATAATTTGCAACTCCACCTCATCATTCACCCTGTTTGCCTATAATAATTCAACGCAATTGGCTAGTGAAGTAAAAGAATTGACCGCCGAATTTTCGGAGTCATTGAGGCTGGAGATTTGTCAAAGTGAATGCGAAGCCACGGCTGAATTTGAATTTGAAAAGGAAGATTACTGCACTGATGGGGAATATAGTAGAGTATTCATCAAAGTGAATGAGGGATCTGGTGATTATACTTACGAATGGGCAGATGGATCAACGGAAGAACATTTGAATAATCCACCAACTGGAGAAGAAGTGTGTGTAAAAGTGATTGATATCGAAACGGGATGTGAATACACCTTTTGTGAAGAAGTTGCAAGTTATAAAAGGTTGAGTATCTCTTCCATGAAACCTTCCAATCCCGGGTGTCAAAAAGAAAGTGGAATGATAGAGTTGAATGTGAAGGGAGGAAAAGAACCTCTTCAATATAGTTGGACTGGACCAAACGGATTTATATCAACAGATGCTCAGATTCAAGATCTATTTCCTGGTGTATATACATTGGTGATTCAGGATGATGCTGGATGTGAAGTGGAGGAGAGCAATGAAGTATTTGATGTTACTATACCTTTTTCCACTACGACAGAAGACTTCTGCAATCAATCTGTAATAACAGTTGCTGATGTTGATGGATACAAACCCTACACCTATACATGGAATGCAGGGATTCCAAGTGGAAATCAGTTATTTGTCAATGCTCCTGGAAACTATAGAGTGACCATTACAGATGCCAATCAATGCAGCCGTAGTACTGGCGTATTATTAACTTACGCAGGTTTGCTACCTTTGATTAATACGGCGCACGATTGCGAGCGAGGTACAGTAACCTTTACAGATCTGCCTACAGGATATGATTATTACTATCAAATAATTGGCTCAAGTGATAAAATTCCAGTAAGTTTTGTTCAGGAAAAAATAAACATTTTTGTATTGGAATCAGGTTACCGATTTGAAATAGGATCTGAAAATGAGGTCTCAAGCGATTGCTTTACTTCTGAACTTGTAGAATTGCCAAGGTTTTCGGGCCTTTCGGTGGGAGAAGTGTCAAATGTCAGCTGTGAGTCCTGTGCTGATGGTAGTATTGAATACAATATTAATACTGCTGAAGATTGTATAGATTGTAGTCCAGGTGAGGTAATCGTGATTCGAAGAGAAGATGGAATGGATGTTACAGACTTGAATAATGAAAAACAATTGGAGAAAGGGGAATATTATGTAGTTGTTCTAGATAGCAGTAATGAATGTTATATTGCTCATTCGTTGGTTGAAGTAGAATGATCCTCTTAATTAAATAATTGATCGAACCTTGGAGATTGATAAAGTCATAGAGGGATGTAAATCTGGCAAATCTGATTGTCAGGAATACTTGGTGCGCCAATATGCACCAGTATTGCTATCAATTTGCAAAAGGTATACAAAGGACCAAGAATCGGCAAACGATGCTTTACAGGAAGCATTTATTAATATATTTAAATACATAAAAAGTTATTCTGGCAAAGGATCTTTTGAAGGGTGGCTGAAAAGAATTGCTGTCAACTGTTCTATAACATTTCAGAAAAAGCACTTCAAAAATTATCATGAGCCGGATATTTTGCATGATAGTGTACAGCATTGTGAAATACCTAAAGTGTACAGTAGATTGGGGAAGGAGGAAATATTGAAATTGTTGGATGAGTTGCCTAGGAGCTTGTATGTAGTTTTTAATATGTCTGTAATTGAAGGTTACAATCATAGAGAGATTAGTGAGATTCTAGGGATTTCTGAAGGGACCTCAAGGGCCTCCTTAAGCAGGGCGAGAGCAAGGGTTATTGAAATTATTGAACAAAGACAAGAAAAAGAAAATCAGCGGGTAAATCATTTATCACTGATATAAAAGGATAGATATGAAATATTTAGATTTTGAAAAACATATCAAAAAAGAGCTTGAAGGATCAAGAGAAACCGTCCAAATGGATGCGCTTTTGACTTCGCTTAATTTGGGGCAGAAAACTAAACGGGCAGGATTTGCTTATTGGAAGATAGCACCATTTTTAATACTTACACTGTCTGTATTTGCCTGGAAGTTTATGGATGGTTATGAGAATAAAAATGATGGATTCCACACTGAAAAAGCTTCTGCAGCAGTAAGTAGTGAGGAGGGAGTCTATAATTCCAAGGCAAGTGCAGAAAATGACAACAGTACCAGTGAAGTAGAAACTAATGTAACCCTAGATACTAAAAATGACCATTCTGAATCAATAAATACAAATAATATAAACAGTACTAATACCACTTCAAACCTAAATGACATACCAACAAAAAATCAAGGTTCTGAAATAAACAAAACACCTCCAGCTAACAATACATTTCCAATTAATAACAATAAGAAATCAAATCAATTACATTTAAATGAAGCGTCTGAAACTATTAACCTTAATACATCTTATGTTCATCCAGCAAAGACTTCAGCATCTTCAAGCCCAAATATCAATAGCACCGCATCAGCTACAAGTGCAAAAATTTCTCGAAACATTGAGAACGTTTCAAGTCTCTACAAGTCCATTGATGCCTTGGAAAACGAGAACATCGATGGCAAGCTTTTCTCAAGAATGAAAATTAATTGCCCTTCTTTTGACAATGTGGGTTGGCATATGGCATTGATTCCTGAAATAGGAGTTTTTCTGCCTAGGAAAACACTTACGAAAAATGATTTTGAAGAATCAGCCGCTTTCGACGAGAGAATTAATTCAGAGTCTACTTTGGAAGGAATTGAACTTGGATTATATGGTATGCTTGTGCGTGATAATATACCACTCTATTTAAAGGCTGGTGTGTCTTATTCCAGGATAACTGAAAGAATGGACCTCAAATATGAATATATCCAGCTTGATACAGTTGTCGATATAGTTTCTTCTACGGTATCTGCAAATGGAGATACAATTACTCATATTTATGGTGATGTGGTCAAAGAGACTAAATTCAAAGGAAGTAACAGACAACATCATTACATTCACTTATTCGATGTGCCAATATCAGTTGGGTATACTACATATATAGGCGGGCTTGATATAGGTATCGAAGGAGGTGTGAAAGTGAATTTTATGACTCGTGCGACAGGAAATCTTCTAACTTCTCAAAAGGACTATACCAATTTATCCTTGAACAGAATGTTTAAAAACAGAATCGGATTAAGTTATTTTGGAGGCCTCATGATAGGCCGCAATTTCGGTCGTTTTGGAGATTTTTACATTGCACCAAGATTCACCTACTTCCCCAATGAATTCAACAATCAAAACAATCCTATAGATCAGAAATATTTCAATATTGGATTGAATGCTGGAGTAGTCTATAAAATTAACTAGAGAATAAATTTTAGGCTTTAGGCTGATGGTGCAAGGTGCAAGGCCTGATGTTGATATTCTAAATAAGAATTGTCATTATCCAGCCTTGCACTTTTTTTGTCTTGAACCTTGAACCATACGTCCAATCTTTCCATTCTTTTCCTTTCTTTCTCAAGCATTTTGCTATCTTCCCAAATCTAAAATTTATAAAATCGAATTTATGACCCAATTCAGTTGTTTGAAGGAGGTGTCCATGGTTCTGTTTTTGTGTTTGTTTTCTATGGGTGTAGGGAATTCGCAAAATAGTGATGATGCCAAGGAGGTAACCTCAACGTTCTATATTAAGAATGCTTTTGTAGTTCAGAAACCAGGCACAGTCTTACCTAATTCTTCTGTTCTGATCAAAGATGGACTTATTAAATCTGTAGGTCCAAATATCAAAATACCATTCGACGCAAAGGTAGTGGATGCGGATTCTATGTACGTATATGCAGGATTTATCGATGCTTGTTCCCATTCGGGCATTGCTGTTGAAGAACAAAAAGAAAGACCTCGGGTAAAAGACCCAGGAAACCCACCAAAAAAGCTGGCGGGAATTACTCCTCAGAATACAGTACGTGAAGCGATGGGTAATAAGCAAGATAAGTCAATGGGTGAAATGAGGGATCTAGGCTTTGGGTTTGTGCATGTTATACCGAGAGGTAGAATGTTGCCAGGTCAAGGAAGTATCCTTTCTACGGGAAAAGGAAAGCCAGAACAAACCCTTATCAAAGAAAATATTTCTCAATTCGCACAATTCAAGCCCGCGCAAAGGATGTTTCCAGCAACTACCATTGCAGTGATGTCCCAGTTTCGTGATTTGTATAAAAATGCAGAGTACAGCAATGCATATATGAAATCCTACAACCTCAGACCTCAAGGATTGGAAAGGCCGAATCATTCTGAAGAGTTGGGTGCATTGTTCCCTGTAGTTAGCAAGCAGATGCCAGTATTTTTCTATACTGCCAAGGTGAAGGATGTAAATCGAGCTTTGATCCTGAACAAGGAACTTGGATTCAACATGGTGTTGACGGGTATTCGACAGGGGTGGCCATTAATGGACGAAATTATTTCTGGCAGACATTCGGTAGTCTTGTCATTGCATCTTCCAGAGAAAATTGAAGATGAATCTGAAGAAGAGAAAAAGGACGATGAAAAAGGAGAGGACGAAAAAAAGAAGGATGAGAAGAAAAAAGAAGAAGATCCTGAAATGAAGATGTTGCTGGAGAAAAAGAAAAAATCTCATGATGAATATGTGGGGCAGGCGGCAATGTTTGAAAAAAGAGGGATTGCTTTTAGTTTTTCATCTTTGGACACCAAGTCAAAGGATATAAGACCGAATATTCTAAGAATGGTAAAAGGTGGTCTTTCGGAGCGTGCCGCATTGGCAGCATTGACTACAAATCCAGCTTCATTGCTAGGTGTATCGAATGTAGCAGGAACAATAGAATCTGGAAAAATTGCGAACCTTTTTATTACAGACAAGTCATATTTTGATGAAGATTCCAAAATTAAATATTTGATTAATGATGGTGAGTTAAAAGAATTTAAGGAGAAGAAGAAAAAGAAAAAAGGCAGTGGAGAGGAAGATGTTGCGATAGAAGGTTCATGGACATATGAAGTTGCGGTGCCTGGAGAACAGCAATCTGGAGTGATGATTGTCAAAGGAAGTGGAGATGACATTTCTATAAAAATAAATAGCTCGGATGATCCTAGTGATTATGTGGATGCGACAAATGTAGATTTGGATGGAAATAATTTGACTTTTGATCTATCAATTGAGGGAGTGTCTTATTCTATTGATGTATCATTCGAAGGATCAGATTTTGAGGGGAATGTATCTGTTGCGGAGTTTGGATCATTTCCTATGACGGGATCATTAAAAGATGGACCAGAATAAAGATCCCAATGCACTATTTTCAAATACATATAACTAAAAAGAAAATGAAGAAATATATATTAAGTCTGGGAGCTTTGATTCTCGGCTTTTCAGGTTTTGCACAAGAAAAAGGCAGCATACTTGTCAAAAATGGAACTGTGCTTACCATAACAGATGGAGTAAAGGAGAATACTGATGTCTTGATCACCAATGGTAAAATCAAGCAAATCGGACAAAACCTCAGTGCAGATAGAAGTGTACTCATCGTGGATGCAAAAGGTAAGTATGTAATGCCTGGAATCATTGATGCGCATTCTCATATCGCCTTGGAGACAGTCAATGAAGCCACGAATCCTGTAACCTCTGAAGTTTTTGTAGGAGATGGATTGGATCCTCAAGATGTGGCTATTTATCGTGCGCTCGCAGGTGGAGTGACAATATCGCATGCCATGCATGGCTCAGCCAATGCAGTAGGAGGGGAGTGTGAAACCATCAAGCATAGATATGGAACCTGGGATCCTGATGCATTAAGAATGCAAGGAGCACCTCGAACAATAAAATTTGCCTTGGGTGAAAATCCAATGCGAGTACATGGAGAAGGTAGGAATATCACTCCGAATACCAGAATGGGTATAGAACAGGTATTTAGAAAAGCTTTTGCCGAAGGCCAAATGTATCAAAAGGAATGGGCAGACTTCAAAAGTGGAAAGACCAAGACACCTCCGACTTATAGTCGAAGAATGGAAACGATGAAGGACATTCTCAACGGAGATATAATTATTCACTGTCATTCTTACAGGGCAGATGAAATTTTGATGTTAATGAATGTATTATCAGATTATGGAGTAGACAAGATTTGTTTCCAGCATGTGAACGAAGGTTTTAAGGTAGCACCAGAATTAGCGGAATTTGGAGCTGGAGCCTCTGTGTTTTCCGATTGGTGGGCGTATAAGTTTGAAGTGTATTATAGCACAGCATACAATGCCGCGATTCTTTCTAAAAATGGAGTGGTGACCTCTATTAATTCTGATTCTGGCGAATTGATTAGACATCTTTATCACGAAGCTGCAAAAACACAGCGATATGGAAGTCTTACTGATAATGAAGCCCTGAGATTGATAACAATTAATCCTGCAATTCAATTGGGAATTGATAAACGTGTAGGATCATTGGAAGTAGGGAAGGATGGAGACGTCGCTATTTTTGACGGGCATCCACTATCAATATATGCTATTCCACAGATGACAATTGTTGATGGTGTAGTGAAGTTTGATATTGAAAATGATGCTGATGACATGAGAATTGATATTGATCCTGAGGAGAAATTCAATGATAGTTTTATAGAATTAAACCATGAGGATGAAGAACGTTGTATGCAGGATGTTTTCAGCGAATTATTTCTAAATGAATCGCACAAACACTGATTGACCATATTTAAAACTTAGAAAAATGAACAAATTATATATAATGTTGATCCTGACCTTTGTGGGGTTTTCAACTCAGGCACAAATGGTCAACAAATCACAAAAAGGAACATTCCTATTGAAAGGTGCAACCTTGCATACAGTGACCAAGGGCACAGTTCAAGGCGATTTATTGATTCGAGATGGGATTATTGCGGAGCTAGGAACTGTCAATGAATCTGGGGCCAGTATTCAGGTTATTGATTGCAACGGTTTGCATGTATATCCTGGATTTATTGATGGAGGGACGAATTTGGGTCTTTCGGAAGTTGGTTCTGTCTCGTTGACTCAAGATTTTCGGGAGCTGGGAGATTTTACACCTCATATGCAGGCATTGACTGCTGTGAACCCCAATTCTGTGTCTATTCCTGTAACTAGAACCAATGGAGTGACTACAGTGATTGCCAAGACTGCAGGGGGCTTGTTTCCAGGGACCGCTGCTTTGATTAATCTTCAAGGCTATACTCCCAATCAAATGTATGCGGGCTTTAAAGGTGTACAAATGAATTTTCCTTCAACTGGAAAAAGAGGAAGATGGGATAGACGATCTCCTGAGGACATCAAAAAAGATGGAGAAAAAGCTTTGAAAAAGATGAATGGAATTTGGGATAAGGCAAAGCAATATTCTGCGATCGATTCTGCAGCCAAAGCGTCAAACCAGAAAATGGAAGATTATAATCCTCAGATGGAAGCATTGCTGCCAATAGTGCGGGGAGAAGCACCACTCATGGTAGAAGTAAACAAGGATGTAGACATCAAAGCAGCCATAAAGTGGGTAGCTGAAAATGATATAAAAGTGATCTTTACGGGTGTGTCAGAAGGGTATAGAGTAACCAAGGAATTGGCAGAATCAGGCATTCCTGTAATTACGGGACCAGTATTGTCGGTTCCAGGCAGGTCTTCTGCGAGCTATGATATATCATACAAAAATCCTTCAATCATGCAGAAGGCAGGAATCAAGGTCGCGATCAGAACGAATGAAACTGAGAATGTAAGAAATCTACCTTTCAACGCTGGATTTGCAGCTGCATATGGCATGGGAATAGAAGAAGCATTAAAGGCAATAACGATTATCCCAGCAGAAATCTTCGGAGTGGATAATCAAATTGGAAGTTTGGAGAAGGGTAAAGTTGCCAATGTATTTGTTTCTGATGGAGATCCATTTGAGACAAAAACTCAGGTTACACATTTATTTATTTCTGGGTATATGGTTCCATTGGAAAGTAGACATACTTTGTTGTATGAGGAATTTTTGGAGCGAGACTCTGGAACGAAAAAATAATATTTAAATGATTTTCCGAGATCAAGTTTACCAAACTCCTGAAGTTTGGTAAACTTGCCTCTAGTTATTAGTATATCCAACGTCTAAAGGCTTCCATGGCTTCATATTCGGCCAATCCTAGTTTTCGATATTCGATAGCCGTATTCCTATTTCTATCCTCAGATCGTTGCCAAAATTCTCTCTCGTCAGTACCTGGGAATGGTGCTTTATCTTTTTGAGATTGGTGCATGAAAATCGCATTTCTTTTCTTGAGAAGTTCTTTAGGACTAAGAGGGACAGCCATTTCGATTTCACTGGTTACAAATTCTTGCCAAGCACCTCTATAGAGCCAAAGCCAGCAATGTTTAATCCATTTTTCCGATTTTAGCTGTTTTAAGGATTGGGTTATAGCATCCAGGCATATTCTATGCGTACCGTGAGGATCAGCCAGATCGCCAGCGGCAAATACCTGATGGGGTTTTACCTTTTTAAGAATGTCCATTGTAATTTTAATATCAGCATCAGAAATACCGAATTTTTTTATTCGCCCTGATTCATAAAATGGCAAATTTAAAAAGTGGATATTTTGATCTTTGATTCCGCAAAACCGTGCAGCACCTGTAGCTTCTGCTTTTCTGATTAACCCTTTTAAATATCTCACCTGAGCCGTATTTTTATTTGAACTGTTTCCGGTTAAAAACTTAAGTAGAGATGTACTCTTATCAATAACCTTGGGGTCTATGTCTTCACGGCTGTTCAATTCTGAATGAAATTCTAGGTATCTAATGACATCGTGGTCGTGTACCGCAATGTTTCCAGATGTTTGATAGGCCACATGGACTTCATGACCTTGCTCTACCAGCCTCAGTAGCGTCCCGCCCATCGAAATTACATCATCATCGGGGTGTGGGCTGAAGATTAAAACTCTTTTCTTTGCGGGATTGGCTCTTTCCGGGCGGTAGGTGTCGTCCTGATTTGGTTTTCCTCCTGGCCAACCTGTAATCGTATGTTGGAGCCTGTTGAATATATCGATATTTAATTGGTATGCACTATCTACTTCCAGGACCAATTCACTCAATCCTTTCTCATTGTAGTCCTCTTTTGTCAATTTTAAGATTGGGACATTCAATTGCTTGGACAACCAAATAACAGCTTTGGCAATTAAATCTTTATCCCACTCACAAGAACCTACTTTCCAAGGTGTTTCTACACGAGTAAGGCTGCCAGCTGCAGCGGTGTCCAAATAAAATTTGACATTTGAATGTTTTTGTAGAAATGTGGCAGATACAATATTGGAAATTGGTCCTTCGATTGCTCTTTGTACAATAGGAGCCTTGTGTTGGCCCCAGGCAAAAATACAAATCTCTTTTGCAGACATTATGGACTGGACACCCATGGTTATGGCCTTGTATGGCACTTTTTCTAGTCCATTAAAATCACCAGAAGCATCCATTCTCGTTATATTATCCAATCTTACAAGCCTGGTCACAGTGTCTTCGTCGCTTCCAGGTTCATTAAATCCAATGTGCCCGGTACGACCAATACCTAATAGTTGGATGTCAATACCTCCATAAAGTTGGATCTTCCTTTCATATTGCTTGCAGTATTCAGAAATTTCGCTCATTGGAATAGTCCCGTCTGGAATATTGATATTTTCACTGGGAATGTCAATATGATCAAATAGATAGTCATGCATGAATTTGTGATAACTCTGAATATCTGATGGATTCATGGGATAATACTCATCAAGATTGAAGGTAATTACATTAGAGAAACTCAACTTTTCTTCTCTATGCATTCGAATCAATTCTTTGTAGATATGGATGGGAGATGATCCTGTGGCCAAGCCCAAGACTATGTTTTCACCCTTTTTTTGATTTGCTCTTATGGAATATGCAATTAGTTGAGCAATATGTTTTGATCCTTCCTCGGCATTGTGAAAAAGCTCAACTGGAATTTTTTCAAATGTCTTTAATTGATAAGAAAGATTGTGAGGATATCGGGTGATTCGAAGGTCTTCTTGTAACGTTGTCATGGATTTTTGTGTTTTTGTGTGCACGTGCACGGCAAATTTATGTACCTTTCTGCATAAATTCAAGTTTTTGGGATATTTTTGCAAAATATAATGGGAATAACGATAAAAGAAATAGCAAGATTAGCGGGCGTATCGAGAGGGACAGTAGACCGCGTGCTCAATGATCGCGGTCAGGTTGCTGCCGAGGTAAGAGACAAAATTTTAAAAATTGCAAAAGACTTTAATTATAAAAAGAATGTCTTGGCAAGCAGGTTGGCAATCAATGCGCCAGTCAAAATCTCGGTAGTACTGCCCAAATCCAGTGACGATATTTTTTGGGATGCACCCTTGCGTGGGATCACTAAAATGGAAGAATCAATTGCGGATTATGGAATGACCTTAGACTTTCATTTTTTCAATTTGTTTAGTAGCTCATCATATACCGCGGCGTTTGAAAAAGCGATTTCTACGCGCCCCAATGCCATTCTTGTGGCTCCCATATTTTTAAAGGAAACTCTTTCACAACTGCAAATATCCAAGCAAAACGGCATTCCGATTGTTTGTATAAATTCTGAAATTGATTCTAATGACTTTTTATCATTTATTGGTCAGGACTCTTTGCAAAGTGGTGTCCTGGCTGGTAAATTGTTTAATCTTCAATCCAGCCCCAATTCTCAAATCATTGTTATTACCCAAGGGCATAATTCTAAAAACGCGACTCATATCAAAAAGAAAGTCGATGGCTTGAAGCTCTATAATTTGGAGCATAATTGTGGCTTCGAAATTATCGATATTCAAATTGAAGATTTTCGAGATGAAAACAAAATTCAAGAAAAAGCAGATTATATCTTATCCACATTTAATAAGTTGAGAGGTGTATTTTTTACAAATTCAAGGGCTTTCAATTTTATAAATAACACCGACTTTATTGATAAGGTAGATCACCCAATTACTACAGTAGGATATGATTTAATAGATGAAAATATTAAACTTGTAAATGAAAACAAGGTTGATTTTATTCTTCATCAAAAACCAGAAATGCAAGGTTATTTAGGGGTTTTGAGCCTCTTCAATCACTTTATTCATAATCGAAAAATTGGACGCACTCAATATCTTCCAATTGACATTGTAGTGAAAGAGAATATGATATCGTATCTAGAAGAAAGAGACAGATTTTTAGATGTAATGATCTGAATGATGTTTTTTATCTAATCATGGATTACGACTTGTTTATTCATTGTCTATGATCAGAATGTATATAATTTTAGAAGTCCACAATCCTTATTGACAATAAAACATCGAATATTAATCGCCTTTTTAGATTTTACAACTATAAAAATTAAGATTGTGGCTAAAAGCATTATTTTTGCGATCTTTACAAATTGAATGCGTTTCTTTACTTAGTTTTTAGAATACTGAGTACTACGAAAATAAAAATTGTGTTATGAAATTTGAAGTGTCATCCTCTGAATTATTAAGTCAATTACAAATTGCTAGCGGAGCGATTAATCCCAATCCGGTATTGCCAATTCTAGAGGACTTTTTATTCGATCTTAATGATAATACGCTTACTATTACTTCTACAAATTTGGAGACAACGATTACCTCGAAATTAGAAGTTTTGGCCAGTGAATCTGGAAAGATAGCTGTACCAGCAAAAATATTATTGGAGACATTGAAAGCACTTCCTGAGCAACCAATCACCTTCATCTTGGATACTGAAACAAATGGTATCACACTTAAATCATCATATGGTGAATATAAGTTGGCGGGGGATACACCAGATGAATTTCCACAAATGCCAGAAGAGGATAATGTGAGCAACATTCAATTGAACACAAAGATATTATCTGAAGCCATTGCCAAAACTTTGTTTGCAACAAGCAATGACGAACTCAGACAAGCGATGACAGGTGTCTTCGTTCAGGTAGATTTCAATAAAATAATTTTTGTAGCCACAGATGCACACAAATTGGTGAAATATACTTTTGGTGGTATATCCAGCGAAAATACGGCTTCATTCATCGTACCGAAAAAAGCGTTGAATTTATTGAAGAATGCATTGAGTTCGGAAGGAGAGGTAAGTTTGAGTTACAACAGTAAAAATGCATTTTTTACTTTCGATGATACAAGAGTCATTTGCCGATTGGTTGATGCCAAATATCCAGATTACAATGCCGTGATTCCAGTTGAGAATCCAAATGTATTGGCGCTGGGTAGAAGAGATTTTCAAAATTCTCTAAAAAGGATTGCGATCTATGCCAATAAGACCACAAATCAGGTTATTCTTAACATAAATGAGAATAGTCTTACGATTTCGGCTCAGGATTTGGACTTCTCAAACGAAGCTACCGAGCAACTTTCTTGTGAATATACAGGGGAGGCTATGACTATTGGATTCAATGCAAAGTTTTTGGGAGAGATGTTAGGTGTTTTGGAATCTAAAGATGTAACCCTGAATCTGTCAACTCCGAATCGAGCAGGAATATTACTACCCGCTGACCAAAAAGATAATGAGGAGCTCCTCATGTTGGTGATGCCAGTAATGATGAGCAACTAATAATCACTTTTCTAGTTTGTCAATTGACGTGCTATTTATTGACCTTTAAATTTTCTGAAGAGGTAATAATTTAAAAACAACTCGACTTGGTAAAAGGAAAGAAAATTGGATTGTTTTTTGGATCGTTTAATCCTGTACATGTAGGTCATATGATTATTGCCAACTTCATGGTGGAGCACAGTGACCTCAAAGAAATGTGGATGGTTGTCACTCCACACAACCCTCATAAAGAAAAGAAATCACTTGCTAAAGATAGAGACAGACTTCATCTGGTGGATTTGGCTATAGGTGAAAACTTGAAAATCAAGGCTTCAGACATAGAGTTTGGTTTGGACAAGCCTTCTTATACGGTAGATACCCTGGCTTACTTGAAAGAGAAATATCCACATCATACCTTTAGCCTAATCATGGGTGGAGACAATCTTGGTACTTTTCACAAATGGAAAAATTACAAGACGATCCTTGCCAATCACGACATTTATGTATACCAGCGCCCAGGATATGATTTGGGCGATTTGCAAGATCATGAGAAAATTACAATCCTTGAAGCGCCTCTTTTGACTATTTCTGCCAGTTATATCCGAAAACAAATCAAAGAAGGAAAGAGTATCCAATATTTGGTTCCCGACAAAGTATGGGATTATATTAGCGGTAGTTCTATGTATCGATAAAAAATCTTTTCATCCTTTCTTGTAAATCACTTCTTAAACATTGTTGGATGACAGGCTGTTTTTCCTATTTTGTACTTCTTTAATTAATTTGTTCAATTTAACATATGCTTACTCCATTTCATCTTGCCATACCAGTTTCTGACCTCGAAAAAGCCAGAATATTTTACAAAGAAGTAATTGGTTGCTCAGAAGGGCGTAGTGATACGCATTGGGTGGATTTTGATTTTTATGGACATCAATTGGTGATTCATTTGGATGAAAATGCTCCGGATTACCGAGAGAAATCATCTAATGAGGTAGATGGTCATGATGTACCTATCCCTCATTTTGGAGTGGTGCTGGAATGGCAGGCTTGGCACGATTTAGTAGATCGATTAAAGGCATCAGGCATCCACTTTGGAATAGAGCCATACATTCGATTCGAGGGTTTGCCAGGAGAGCAGGCAACTATGTTTTTTTATGACCCCAGCGGCAATGCGCTTGAATTCAAGTCGTTTAAAGATATAGGACAGTTATTTGCCACATAAATCACTTCGATTCTTGAAATTAAATTTAAATCATGGAAGTAGTAAATGTAAAGGAGAAATTTGGATTGTTTTCGGATCATTGGAGCCCAAGGATTATTGGACAGCTGAATGGTCAGGATGTGAAAATTGCCAAGGTAAAGGGGGAATTTATTTGGCATAATCATAAAGATGAGGATGAATTATTCTACATCATAAAGGGATCACTCAAGATCGATTTCGAAGATGGAATGAGAACACTCAATGAGGGCGATATGCTAATCATTCCCAAAGGTGTAGAGCACAAGCCCATTGCAGAGGAAGAAGTATGGATCATGCTTTTCGAGCCACAGGCTACCAAGCATACTGGTGATGTGCAGCACGAATTGACTGTGGAGACCTATGAAAAAATATAGGGTGATGACCGCATGATTGGCTATTGCATTTTAGTACAAACGAACAAAATTTCACGTTGAAAGTCCAATGTGAAGAATCCTTAAATTAGGTCAAGGTGAAATATTTAGATTCGTATATAACCAATGAATAAACAATTGCATTGATAAATCATTTATCTTTGTGAAAGTATCATGTCATATGCAGAAGAGTAATAAAGATAGTATAGATATAGACCAAGTCGCTGAGCAACCGGGATTGTTGCCGTATGCCCACCATGTTGGAAGTGCGATCATCAAACCTATCGACAAGGGAAGGACAAAAGGCACAGCGATGACAGCCATGTATCAACAAACAGATTCTCAGTTGACACAAATCAAAGAGCAAGTCGAAGTATTGATCAAACAGGCTCAGGAAATTCATGATCGAATTAGTATTTCTGAGCGAATCTATAAGGCGGATTGTGGATTCAAACCGGTGATCAACAAGATCTATTATGTTTATCAAAGAAAGGACGAGAGTTGGGTGCTTTCTATGATCTCTCCTGAAGAATGGGGACCCAATGGACCATATCTATATATAGCCAAATGTGAATTGTTGGCAGACCACACCTGGAGCGTGTTGGAGAAAAGTGAGGATGTAAGTTTTATGTAATGGTATGACAATACGAAGGAATAATGACAACTTCAAATGACAGGTATAGTCTATAGTATCCTTTCACATCTCTTGATTGTCAATATTTTGATCTTTGTCTATTGCTTCTATGTTGGAAAGTGGAGGACCAACTACATTTTGATTTTCAATTTGCTTTATTTGGGTTTTTCAATATTTACCTTCTTACCTCTTCATGTTGAAGATTTGAGGAATTTGATTTCCAGCAAATGGAACTGGGAAGGCAAGTTGATTTCTATTATTTTCTTATTTCTATTACTACCATTTATAAAGAATAAAAAATCGGTATTTCTACCTAAGAATTTTGAAATCAATAAGAGGTATGTTTTTCTTGTCCTTTGGTTTTCGCTTGTTTTTCATTCCTGGACTCTACTGTTTATTGATATTTCAAATGTCAACTTTGATACGTTTTGGTTTCAATTACTAATGCCTAGTATAAGTGAAGAGTTGTTATTCAGAGGTATGCTTTTAGGCCTTATAGTGAATTATATTTTCAAAGACTGCAAGGCTGATTGGTTTAGCATATTATTGACTGCATTGTTATTTGGATTAAGCCATTCATTCTCAGTTACGGACGATTTTATTTTCAATTTAAGATGTGATGAATTGTTCAATACATCTTTACCAGGTATTTTTTGGGCGTGGATTACCCTTCGAAGCAAGACGATTATGTATAGTATGTTTTCTCATTCTATGGGCAATATTCCAATATGTTTTATGGGTTAAAAGTGTTTTTCGTTTGCATAACCAATCTTCATAATACGTATTTCTTCGTATTGTAGACTTTGGTCTTATTTAGCAGTTTTGTGGAGCATAATAAAACCCTGCATGACATGAAAAACTTTAATTTTTTATTCCTTTTTGCGTTATTATTTTCTCTTGATTTGGAAGCGGCAGTACACCGTGTGAATAATACAGGAGCCGATGCAGATTACACTGATATACAGGCTGCTCATGATGCCGCATCTCCAGGTGACACCCTATATGTGGAAGCCTCGCCCACAAGTTATGGCTCACTTACCATTTCTAAGAAGCTTCATATTTTTGGTACCGGATTTTTTCTTGGGGAGAATTTGAATCTTCAAGCAAGTGTAGTGCCGTCTAAAATAGATTATATATACTTGGCTTCTGGATGTGACGAATCTACTATTCAAGGGATGGCCATTGTGTTTCATATATTGACTTCGGGTAATCCAACATTTGCAGATGTTATTATTTCTAGAAACCATATCAATGGAGGCATTTATTTGAACTCCACCGCTCTGATTGAAGATGTCTTTGTAATCGGTAATTATATTAGAGGTAGTTACAATACGTACTACTCCATACGAACTTTTGGTGCTTCCAACAAGAATTTGGTGGTTCTAAATAATATTTTTGATTATGGAAGTGTCTATTCATATATATCTTTTCATGCTCAGACTTCTGCCATATTTACTAATAATATTTTTCTCAATAGCAGTGTATCCGCAGTCAATAGTGATTTTCAAAATAATATTTTTCTCACTAGTAGCGTGACGAATTTAACCCAGAATACTTTCAGTTATAATATAGCAACAGGAACCCAAATTCCAGCAGGTAGTAATAACCAACAAAACGTAAATAATGCATCTATTTTTGTGGGATATCCTACTCAGGGAAGTTATACCACAGACAATAGATTTGAATTATTAATGGGCTCACCAGCTGAAGGAGCAGGAAATGGGGGAGTAGATTGTGGAGTTTTTGGAGGCACCCAGCCATATATTCTCTCAGGTATTCCTCCCATCCCAACCATCTACAAGTTCGAATCACCGAATGTAGTTACGGGCAATTTTAATATTACGGTAAGTACAAGATCAAATAACTAGTCGCATTTCTTACCTCCAAAACGCTTAAATGTGAAGCGACTGTTAGTCATATTATGGATGTTTTCATATTTCGGTTTGTGTTCCCAGCAAATTGTTGAGGCCGAATATTACTTCGATGTTGATCCAGGTTTTGGGTTGGGCACACCAATTTCAATTACTGCAAATCAGGATATTTCTGACTTGACTGTATCTGTTGATGTAAGTGGAATTTCAGAAGGAATACATAATCTCATTGTTCGCGCGAAAGATGATTTCGGGAGTTGGTCTATGACCCATAAACAGATTATTTTGAAGACTCAGCTCCCTTCATCTTCGCCTGTATCAACAATGGAATACTATTTCGACAATGATCCAGGTGAAGGAAATGGAACTTCTATTTCATTTACTCCTGATGTAGATGTGGTTGATCACATGGCCTTAATTTCAACTGCTGGCGTTTCTGAAGGTATACATACACTAAATGTTAGATCTAAAAACTCGGACGAAAGTTGGTCACATGTGGCATCCAGAGCAATATTTGTTTCAGCACCTTTAAGCATCAAAGATGTAGTAACTCTGGAATATTTTGTGGGGACAGATCCAGGATTCGGAAATGGTACAGAGATAAGCATTGCAGCTAATTCTGATATTGCGGACTTATCCGCAACTATACCTATCGAGGACTTGGAGTTTGGGATAAATCAACTTTCGATTCGAAGTATGGATGCTGCAGGTTATTGGTCTCATAACACTACTAAGAGTATTCTGAAAATGAAAGCGCCCAACTTACCAAATATCGTAGAAATGGAATATTTCTTCAATAATGACCCAGGCCTTGGCAATGGTACATTTGTCAGTTATGCACCTAACCCTGATTGGACAGATTTATCTGTACTGATCAATACAAGTAGTTTGGACGATGGGTTTCATGTCTTGTATATAAGGTCAAAAGATTCCAATGGCATTTGGTCATTATCCAATTCAATGGCTATTCAAAAAACGACTATTGATGAACTGAGTGATATCACGATGCTTGAGTATTACTTTGATATTGATCCAGGCTTGGGCCTTGGTACAGCAATTAGCATAACTCCAGATGGTGAAATTGATAATCAAGTGACTACAATCTCAGTTGCAGGATTGTCCAAAGGCGTGCATACGCTTTTTGTAAGATCTAAGAATGCACTTGGTGAATGGTCTCATGCATATACCAAATCAATACTTATTGCCAATTCCAATACCATAAAGGACATTACAGCAATGGAATATTTCTTTGATTCTGATCCAGGATTTGGACAAGGAACACCTATTTCTATAGGCGATATGCCAGACATATCGGATTTGAATTCAGTGATTTCTTTAGCTGGATTATCAAAGGGAATCCATCATTTATTTGTGAGGTCCAAAGATAGCAATGGACAGTGGTCTCATGCATATGAAAGCGTGTTCTTAAATAGATCGCCTGATGTGGAGGAGGATATTGAAAAAATTGAATATTTTATTGGGGCTGATCCTGGATTGGGCAACGGGACGGAAATTACGATTCCAGGATTTGCAGCTGCTCCAGATTTAATTGATTTAGAGCATTTGTTGGATATCAATTCATTGGATGAGGGTGTACAAAGGATGAGTATTCGCAGCAAAGATGATTCTGGAGTTTGGTCTCACACCCATACACAGCCTATTTATGTGTACAAGAATGTGAATGCAGATATGGTGAAGGCTGAATATTTCATTGATACTGATCCTGGATATGGGCAAGCAACACAGGTGACTTTTTCACCAGAATTGGATAAGAGCAATCACATATTCCCGATTGACATTAGTGGATTGGATTATGGCGTCTATCGTTTGCATACACGGTATATGTCAGCCAATAACAAGTGGAGTATGGATGAGATTACGCCTTTTCTGATCAGGGATGGAGAATTGTATGAAATGATAGAGGGCGAATATTTCATAGATGTAGATCCTGGTCCGGGGATGGCCGTTCCATTTTCGTTTACAGCTGATGTTGATGTTCCTGATATTTCCATTCTTATATTGACTGCTGGCATAGATGCTGGAGATCATGATCTGTATATCAGGACTAAGAATTCAAATGGTGAATGGTCTTTAACCAATGTGAAATTTGATATAGAGATTGAAAGTACATTGCCTTTGAAAATATTGTCCTTTGAAGTCAGGAAGGTAAGAGAGGAAGCATTGTTGGAATGGAAGGTGGTTGAAGCAGTAAATACTTCTCATTTTGAGATAGAACGTACTTCATCTACAGATTTTGAATATTTGGGAAGGGTAGAGTCCATCAATAAACTTACTGAAATTGAATATCAATTTACTGATACCGATCCATTTGATGGGGTGAATTATTATAGACTGAGGCAAGTCGATTTGGATGGGAATTACCAATATAGCCCTATTCGTTCTGTGAATTTCGGTGCAGAAAATAATATAGTCGTATACCCAAATCCATCTATTGATGAGTTGCGTGTGGATGGAAGTTTAAAGGATGATGCTACATTTCTTATCTATGATTCAACTAATAAATTGGTTAAGCAGGGAGAGTTATCTGCAAATAAGTCAATTGATATGAGTGATTTGATTTCTGGATCTTATCACTTTGTATTGAGGAATGGGAGGGATTCCAGCTCTTTCTTGGTTATTAAAATTTGAAGTAGGTTTTTTTAACTGCTAAGGTGCGAAGAGCGCAAAGTAATGCGCTAAGAATGGAGTCAAATTGTTGATATTTTACTTTGTGATTTTCTTAGTTTACCTTGGTGCACTTTGTGGTTAATAAAAATACTCAGATTGCTCCGCGCCATTTTTCTAAAGCCTCAACTCTATTATGAACCTTCAATTTTTTATAGATATTTTCGACGTGCTTTCTTATTGTACCTTCGGATAAAAAGAGAGATTGGGCAATGGCATTATAAGTTTTTCCCTTGCTCAAATACTCTAATACTTCGACTTCTCTCTTTGATAAGGAAAGTACGTCAAGGTCGGTGGTAGTCTTTATTTGGATTGGATTTCTCAGCAATTGAAGCGTTTTGAATGCGATAGAAGGGCTCATAGGTGCTCCGCCAGAAAGTGTTTCTTTTATGCTTTTCCATAACTCATCAGCAGATGTATCTTTCAGTAAATATCCAGAAGCTCCAGCTTTGATGGCCTTGAAAATAGATTCCGAATTGTCAAAGACGGTCAACATCAGAATCTTTATATGCGGATATTTATCATTGATGATCTGCGTGAGTTCGATGCCATCCATCCCGGGCATCTCAATGTCCATCAAGATGAGGTCGAGGTTATTTCCATCTTCCAAATAGGTAACAATTGGTTTGGCGCCTTCAGATATAAACTCAATTGATATTTCGTCAAAATAGGAAAGACGTTCCTCAACAGATTTTGCGATGAAATATTTATCATCTACAATTCCAATCTTTATTTTTTTCGTTGTTTCCATTGTTGAAGACACCATCTTGTGATACATTAAAATCACTTCATTATGTATTGTACGAAGATACATACTTATCGATTTAATTTCCAATACGTATAATTTCGTATCTATTTTGTTGATGTGTTTATTTTGAATTGGAGGGTTGTTCCTTTATCAATGTCCGAAGAAATGACTAATTCACTATGATGTTCGGACAGTCGGGATTTCATATTGGACAGACCATTTCCTTTTTTACCATTTTTCAGATCAAAACCGCTTCCGTCATCCTCAATGGTTATATGTAATGTTTGGTTTTCGAATTCTATTCTTATGCTCACTACAGAAGGGTCTGCATGTCTAACACTGTTATGTATACCCTCTTGAATTACCCGGAAAATATTTTGACTTAGCTTGGAATCTAATTTTTGATCCATGCCTGAAGTAGGACCTTCGTATTGAAAATCTATATTTTTATAGGTGTGTTTTGCGATATTGAGATAATCCAGAACTTTCAATTGGAGATCTTGAACGGTTATTGTTTGTTGGTTCAATACCCACATCATACTTCTCAAATCTTCTATGGTGTCTTTCCCAAAATCGGTGAGATGATCTATCCTTTCCATGGCTTTGGAGGAATTGGACTGAAATGCTTTTTTTATATTTTCAATAGAAGAAACCAGGAAGGTAAGACGAGAACCAATATTGTCATGCAATTCTTTCGACATTTCCATTCTGTCCTCTTGTCTGCGATATTCGAGTTCCCATTCAAACTTTTTCTTGAGATATTTTTGTTTTTCGTTTGCTCGGATGAAGTAGGTTATTATTCCAATAATGGAGAGCAGGGCTGCGAGATAAAACCACCATTGCTTCCACCAAGGTCCTTTGATCGTAATGATAAGTGGATTTTGAAGTTTTACATTTGGGTTAAATGCATTCGAAGCGGAAAAGTAGAATTTATATTTGCCAGGTGAAAGATTAAAATTGTAAGTTGTCTGATCTTTAGTGTCTATCCATTTTGAAGAAATTCCATCTACGTAGTATTGGTAATTGTAATTGGAGCTTTCGAATTTACCGATTGCACCGACTGAGATTATTAGATTATTGTGATCATGGTTCAGATTAATATTATTCACAATCCCCGCTTCAGTATTTGTGACTAGATTGTCGTTACCTTCAAATAGACTTTTTATATAGATCGTTGCATCCTGATCTTTTTTTGTAGCAAGATCTGGATCGAATGAGGTGATTCCATTTAACCCTCCGAAATACATCTTCCCAGACTCATTTTTTACGCAAGCATTGGTGTTGAATTCATTGTTTTGCAGACCATCTATTTTTGAATAATGCGTTTTATTGAACTCTTGGTCATACTTCAATAATCCTTCGCCAGTTCCAGCCCAAATATTATGCTCCTCATCACTCAATAGACAGTAAATGCAACCTTCATCTACAAAGGTAAGCTTGGCATCTTCTTTATTAAAAACAGACAATCCTCTATCCGTTCCCAAGGCAAGTGAGCCTTCTTTCCATTTTGAGATAGAGCGTACATAACCTTCACCAGGAAGCGAGATGAAGTTATAATTATTACCATCTCCTATCTTGTATTTTAAAATTCCGTCAATACACCCAATCCATATTTCATCGCCATCTCTCATCATGCAAGACTTGGTAGAATTGAATAAAAAAAGTGGTGTTAGCTTGAATGGTTCGTGTTGAAGTTTGTAAAGTGTGTTGAATAATAGCAATGACGTATTGTTATCAATTTGAAGTGCATCTTGATAATACAAGTAGGTCTCTTTTTTAGGTTCTAAGGCGCTGACATTTGCCTTGTCATTTTTGAAAGTCAACCCATAAATCATTGAATCTTTGTGATTGTTGTAGATATATTGATTTTGGCCTATCCTGTAGATACCTGTTACCGAATTGATCAGCCCCTCCGTATTTTGAGAGCTGAGGTGATGGGTTTGATTTCCCAATGTATCGAATACAAGAATGCCACCATTTAGAGCAGCATAAATAATTCTATTGTCCGATTCATCCACCACAAGATTCTTTACAAAATTCAACTTTTTGTCATTTGATCCATAATAATTGAATGACTCATTATTGTAGATTTTTAGCAAACCTTCGTTCACAGTAATCGCCCAAATATTTTTATGCTTGTCAAAAATAAGTTTATCAAAGTATCCAGTTTGAAGAAGGTTGTTTTGATCAATGTTTTTGTAGATGTGTGTCCAATTATTGCTCTCCAGATCAAACTCGCAAAGTGTATTATCAATTCCGATCAAAAGCTTGGTGTCTGATATTTTAAGGATGGATGAATAATACCTTGCCTTCATAAAATTGGGATAGGACCAGCTGACATCACTGTTGTGATCAATGATATTTAGGTCTTGCTTGCTGGTGTATATACATTTGTCACCATCCAGCAATACTGCATTTCGAATTCGACTGGCAAATAAGGAGGCTATGATATCATCAATCAAATCCGTTTTGTTTTCAAAGCTTCTATGAGAATTAAAGTCTACTAAAAAATTGGTGCCATCAATTGAATATTGACCGGCATTTGAAATATTATTGGGTACTTTTTTTTCTGTAAATATAGGATGTTGAATATTGTCCGTATCGACATGGAATATGGAGTCGGGATGGACAAGTAGAACATTTGATTTTTTTGATGAAGGAAGATAGATTGGAATAAAATCATTTTGAACATTACTCGATTCATAGATTATCTTATTCTTCAAGCCTCCAAATGTAAATTGCCTGGCCAGGCCAGCCATTGATACGATAATGCCTTCTTGCGAATGAGGATAAATGTAAAATTCTGTTCCAACTTCCAAAAGGCTGTCTTCGAAGGTGTGAATGGATTGTCCATCCCAGTATTGCAGACCACGACTCGACTTGATCCATATGATGTTTTGCTCATCACATACGATATCATCTGCCCTGCTCATGGCAAGTCCATTTTCTACATTCAATTTCATAGTATTCACATTCTTGAAGTGAATTTGAGCTTGCAATTGTAAGTTGAAAATCACCAGGATAATAATCGCGTAAAGCCTGTATTGAGTTGATGATTTATATGCAGATAGTGGAGTCAATAAATGGATTTTGTAAGAACTTCAAATATAGCGAAATAGGTGTATTGTAAAGATTATAAAGCCTGATTTCAGTGAAAATATCGGATGCTGTTTTTACCAATGAATACAGCTGGATAAGATTAGCTTGAGTATTGCATAATAAAGAAGAAAAGTAACAGTGAATTATCTGATTATTTTGCTTTCCACATGTAAATGACATTGTCTTTTGTCTTTGTCATGTGATTCGAAATTTCATAGAATTTGATAATTGTACTTTAAATCAAACCTTCAATTGGAAACCTATTATTTTTTTACCTTTGCCACATATTTAAAATCAATCCATAAAATAGTTTTTAATGCCAAATCATATTGTAGCTCCGTCAATACTGGCGGCGGATTTTGCCAACTTACAAAGAGATATTGAACTTGTAAATAGAAGTGAAGCCGATTGGCTACATGTAGATGTAATGGACGGGGTCTTTGTGCCCAATATATCATTTGGTCAGCCCATAGTAAAGGCCATCGGAAAACACTCAATGAAGCCCCTGGACGTGCATTTGATGATTGTTCATCCAGAAAAATATATTGAGGAATTTAGAGAAGCAGGAGCAGATACCATTACGGTTCATCTCGAAGCGTGCCCTCATATACATCGCACCATTCAGCAAATAAAAGATACAGGAGCAAAGGCAGGAGTAGCACTCAATCCAGGGACCAATGTAGCATTGCTTGCCGATGTGCTTGAGATTACTGATATGGTATGTATAATGTCAGTGAATCCTGGGTTTGGAGGCCAGAAATTTATCTATCAAGCCATCCCTAAGATTAAACAGTTGAAGTCAATGATAACCGATATCAATGCAGATACGATTATTGAAATTGATGGAGGTGTTGGCTTACAAAATGCGGAAGCCATTTTACAGGCTGGAACGAAAGTACTCGTCGCTGGTAGCAGTGTCTTCAAAGCGGAAGACCCACTAAAAGCAATCCATCAACTTAAAAGTATTGGACAAGATACCTTAGCCATCTAAAACTTCGTTTAATATTTTTAAAGCCGAATCGCAATTCAGAGATTCCAAAAGCATCGAATGAAACGTATTTATTTTATCCTTTTTTTGTGTCTTTTCGCCTCAGTAATTTATAGCCAAAAGGCTGTTGTATTCGGGACCATTACGGATTTGGAAACGGGATTGCCTATTGAATTTGCCACTATCTATATTGAGAATACCAATAATGCAGCTGAATCGAACAATGAAGGTGCTTATCGATTGGAAGTAGATGCTGATGTCAAGCAAAGATTGATTGTATCCAGGATAGGATATACGACGGCAAGTGCAGTTGTCTCGGCAATGGCACCAGGAGCTAAAAGATACATTAATATCAAATTGTCACCCCAGCAGTCAGACCTTGAAATCGTAGTCAGGGAATCGAGAATCGAAGATGTGGGTATGGTGAAAGAAGAAGTTGCGGAATTGAAATTACTGCCTAGCGTATCTGGTAATTTGGAAAGTGTATTACCCAGTATTGCGCTTGGAGTCACAGCTGGTACAGGTGGAGAGCTTAGTTCGCAATACAATGTACGTGGAGGTAATTATGATGAAAATCTGGTGTATGTCAATGATTTTGAAATATTCCGACCCCAATTGATACGTGCGGGACAACAAGAAGGGTTGAGCTTTCCGAATATTGACTTGATACGTGATCTCTCTTTTTCATCTGGGGGATTTCAATCCAAGTATGGAGACAAATTAGCTTCTGTTTTGGATATCAAGTACAAGAGACCGGAAGAAAGCAGGGGAAGTATTTCTATGAGTTTGTTGGGGGCTTCGGCGCATATAGAAGGCAGCAAAAGATTGGGTGCTAATGCATACAATCAGTTTAGATATTTAATAGGAGCAAGATACAAGACATCAAAATATATTTTAGGCTCACTAGATACAAAGGGCGAATACTTGCCACAGTTTACCGATGTTCAGGCGTACCTGACCTATGATATATCGAGAGACCTTCAAGTGGGATTGCTTGGAAATTACAACAACAGTGTGTACGAATTTACACCAACTGAAAGAAGTACCACCTTGGGGCTGATTACACAAGCCTTGCGATTTACTTCTGTGTTTGAAGGTGGCGAATTGGACAAATTTAAGAATGGGACGACTGGTCTTGCATTTACCTTTGTGCCTGAAAGAGATAAAAATCCTTTGTACCTAAAATTCTTGGCATCGAATTACCAAAGCAATGAAGAAGAAAACTTTGACATTCTGGGATTCTATAGATTGGCAGAAATAGAGACTGATCTGGGAAGTGATGACTTTGGGACAGAGGTGGCAGTGCTAGGTGTTGGTACACAACATCAATATACAAGAAACTATCTTTTCAACAGGATTTACAATATCGCCCATAAAGGTGGATACGAATTACAAGGTGATGGAGATGCAGTGACGTCTCACTTTTTTCAATGGGGTGTCAAATATCAAAACGAATACTTTGATGATCGATTGAATGAATGGGAACGTTTAGATTCTGCTGGTTTTTCATTGCCTATCAGCACAGAAGGACTCTTGTTGTCTTCCGTATTAAAAACAGAAAATGAGATCAGATCCAATCGAATATCGGGTTACCTTCAAGATACCTATACCTATCTGGATGAGGATGTAAGAGAAGTGAAATTGACAGGAGGTGTACGAGCCAATTATCGAAATGTGAGTGAAGAATTAATCATAAGTCCAAGGGCACAATTGCTGTACAAACCATTGAGTTGGGATAGCGATATTTCTTTCAAATTAAGTGGAGGAGTCTATTATCAACCACCGATTTATCGTGAGATGAGGAGGCCAGATGGGACAGTAAATTTGAACTTAAAATCTCAGAAATCACTTCATTTGGTAGGCGGATTGAGCTATGATTTTTATTGGAAGAGTATGAGTGAGAAACCATTCCGATTGATTACAGAGGTCTATTATAGAAAGATGAGCAATCTGGTTTCGTATGAGGTGGATAATGTACGAATTCGATATAGCGGAGAGAATGATGCCGAAGGATATGCGACGGGTATTGATATTAGATTGAATGGAGAATTTGTACCTGGAGCTGAATCTTGGGTGAATTTATCCTTCTTATCTACCAAAGAAAGAATAATTGACATCGACCATCTTCAATTCAATAGAGACGACCCGGAAAATCCATTGGTGCAAAGTTCTGTGCCTCGACCTACAGATAGACTGATGTCTTTATCAATGTTTTTTCAGGATTATTTGCCCAATAACGAGAATTTTAAAATGCATCTGAATCTTTCGGTGGGTACTGGTCTACCTTTTGGAGTGAAGGACAACAATAGAATTTATCGAAATACATTCAGGTACAAACCATATCATAGGGTGGATATCGGATTTGGATATCAACTTTGGAAGCGAGATTGGAAAAAAATGAAACCGCATCATCCATTCAAGTTTTCGAGAGATGCATGGCTTAGTGTAGAGGTTTTTAATTTGTTGGAGGTGTCGAATGTAGCCAACAATACATGGATAAAGACAGTGACAGACGAGCAATTTGCCATCCCCAATTTTTTGACTTCTAGAAGGATAAACCTTAGATTGCGAGTGGATATTTAATTGGATCACTTTAATAATGAAGAGATTTTAATTGAAAATATTAATGAAATGAGGAATAATTTCAAAATTGATCTATATACTATAGCCAATGTTTTTGTACTTGGTTCCTTGTTGTATTATTGGATTGGTACCTCTTTGCTAAATCCTTTTGCGATTGGATTGATCCTTGTTTTTATGGCTCATTTGTATCTGGCCAAGGGCGGAGCAAAGTTGATTTTTCCTGTCATTTTTATTGTGTGTAATCTCTTCATGTTTATGGCTCTTTTTTCGGAGTTTAGAGAGTTTCCCACGTTGAGTGTTGAGGCCATGACGTTGTTATCAATCGGTACCTCGTATTTAGGACTTAATATTGCAAGTGGGGTTATAATTCTGCGCAAGGTAAGTTCGCCGAATTTAATTGCTGAAGAAGTCAAATAATGATGGTATGACGACAAAGGCAATAGTAATAATTGGAACAATATGGGGGATTTACCGCATAATAGCCCTTATTAATCAACAGAGAAAATGTCCTGAAGATATCGTGTTGCGGGATGTTGTTCTTGGCATCGAGAAAAAAAATACGTCTACCTATGACCGTGTTATTCGACATTTGGGCATCTGCGAGAAGTGTCAAGATAGAGCAAGAGAGATTGGATCAGAGTAGTTTTCAGTAGATTTCTCGACTACGCTCGAAATGACAATATTAAAATGCATTTGTCATTCACACCTCTTTATATGTTAATCTCTTAAAGTAGAATTAAATTACTAAATTCATAGTAGAAGATAAAATTGCTTCATTGAAATGTATCGGCGATTATTTTTTATCTCAGGGATTATGCTTTATTGCGAAATAACCACTCTTTAGCCAACGAAAATAAATTTTAAAACGTCTTTGTTCAAAAGAGAATCATGATAAATAGACTAATTTTTTGCCTTCTGATTTTTATTTCCTGTTCCAAGGAAAATGTGCAACTTGAGCATAATGACGGATTTTACTGCAATGCCGAAAATCTACCTCTAATATCTGATGATAAAAGTTGTGATGTAGAGACAAACTTTTTGATCTGTGAAATTATTGAGGTTGATCAAGTACAATATATAGATGAGGAGGCTTATGAGTGGAATCCGGGAATTTGTAACATGAAAGTAGGTGAACAAATAGAATTTATAAATGGTGACAATTCTGCTTTTTTGGAAATTGTAGAAAGAGAACACTACATCTTTGAAGAGAGGGTCACTTTAAGTTGTAACGAAAATTATGAGAAGGTCACCTATGTGTGTCAAAAAAATGAAATTATCAATGTCAAATTTTTGGGTGATCTACTAGGCAATGATACACTGATATTGGAATTGCGATCTGCAATATATTCCTATGAGGGCCAAAACGCTGGTGAGAAAATCGATATTATCAATCTAAGAGAGGATCGGAGTAATAGTAATATTGTTAATTTTTGGTTGCGGCATTATATTGGAGATGATTACTATGAAAATAGATCGCAGTCTTATCATGCTGAATTGACATTAAATGACAAAAATTACAAAGAAGTAGTTCGATATCTTCTTAGAGAAAATATTTGGGCAGAGGCCTATGAAAGATATTATATTCAACCTGGAACAGGGTTTCTTGGGTTTGAAGTTGATGGTAAATTATGGCTGAGAAAATAGGGTTTAATTTAATCCTGATTATGAAGATTTTTAATAGCCGAAGTAGAAGTAACTTACAATTCGCCTGCCTGTCTTAATGTTTAGGTTTCAAATTTAACACGCTTATCAAAAAACACCCTACGTTTATCAAGAGGTCTTGGTAAAACGAGGTATTTCTGCGTGAAATTTAACGCAATTATGAGAATCAGACTATCTTTCATATTATGATTCGAAAATATTTTCTTTTAGGATTTGTACTTGTAAGTAATAGTTTGACACTTTGGGGGCAAAGTATCGATAGTTTGAAGGGCTTGTTGATGCAGCACCCTCCAGGATTAGAAAAGCACAAAATCGCCATTCAGATTGTTGAATATTTTGACGATTTGCAAGGGCCTACAGATTCGATAATTAAGTATACAAGTGGATTTGAAGAATTTGTAAATAGTAATAGGAATCATCGCTTAACACTAATTACAAAATATCATATACTATCAAGTCATTACAAAGAGGATAGTCTGGTATTTTTTAATGAAGGCCGCCAATTGATCGAAGAAGCAAAGAGAGCACAACGGTATGATATTGTGGGAAGAACCACTGTATTAATGGGTGGAAAATATCGCGTCATGTCGGGATTTGATCAAGGGATATCAACTCTTGAAGATGGGCTGAAAATTATTGAAGCCCAGCAGGATTCTCTAAGCCAATATTATCAAGCAAGAACTTATTCATTGTTATCTTCATTAAATTCAAGTAAGGGCAATCTCCATAAGGCTTTGGAGTATGGGCTAACAGTGCAGACCTTGGCGCAGCAGATTTCTAACGAAAATTTATTATTGCGATCTTACTTCAATATCGGTACGATCTACGGTAATCTTTCCTCTGATGAGAAAAAACTTGCACCAAAAGCAGATAGGGAAAGGTATAAAAAATTAAATATTCAATACCAACAACTTGCTTATGATTTCTGCAAAGACAAAAAAATAAGTCGTTCAAAAGGCATTGCAACTTTTAATTTAGGTTTGTATTATTCGAATAACAAAAAATTCGAAAAATCAAATTCCTTGTTGAAAGAAGCAATCACAATAGGTGAAGACTTGCCTTGGTATGAGTTGCTATTCAATGTATATGATGTATTAAGTGCAAATTTGTCTGAATCGGGAAATCAGGACAGTTCATTTATCTATATGCAAAAAGCAAAAAACTTGGCTAGAGAAATGAATTCGCCCTATCATATCTTATCGTCTGAAATCAATTATGGAAATTATTTTATGCTCGAAAATGATTTTGTCAAAGCGCGAAAACATAGCCTTGTCGCATTGGATATGTCAAAAGAAAGAAATTTATATGCTAAAGAATTGACCATCTATGATCTGCTTCATGAAATAGAACAGAAAGCTGGAAATCATAAAAGCGCCTTGGATTATTATAAAAAAAATAAACAATTAAAAGATAGCATTTCTGGGGAAAAGCATTTGAATCAAATCAATGAACTCATAGCTAAATATGATCATGCTCAACAGAACGCACAAATTGAAAAGCTGAAGAAAGATTCAATTCTACAGAAACAAAAAATTGAAAGAAAGAACGGAATTATTCTGATTTCCATATTGACAGGATTGTTTATTTCTTGCTTGATATACTTTTTGCATAGAGAGAAATCTTTGAAGGCTGAAAAAAGAGAATTGGCTGCCCAACAAAAACTATTGAGATCTCAGTTGAACCCTCACTTCTTATTTAATGCTTTAAATTCGATTCAGCAATACATTTACTTGCAAAAAGAGCCAAAATTGGTGGCAGACTACCTGGCAAAGTTTTCACGATTGACCAGGCGAATACTTCATAATAGCAATCAAGACCTTATCGAGCTAAGAGAAGAGGTAGATTTTCTAAGAGATTATATGGACTTACAAAAATTGAGATTTGATGTCCCATTTGAATATAGCATACACGTTGATGAGGAATTGTTTGATGAAGAAATAAAGATACCACCAATGTTTACCCAGCCATTCATTGAAAATTCGATTGAACATGGTATACTCAATAAAAAGGAAAAGGGAAAAATTGATATCCACATAGCGAAGAATGATGATCAGATTCAAATTGAGTTGACAGACAATGGTATTGGAATCGATAAATCAATATTCAAAAAGAAAAACCATGAGCATCGTTCCATGGCGATTAACTTGACCAAAGATCGACTAAAGGCATTTGATAAGAAGCTGAGAACAAAAACAGATTTGATTATTAAAGATTTGGCAGGTATGGACGAAACCATTACTGGGACGCAGGTTACATTGAAATTACCAATTTTGTATTGATGAAAGATAGTATTAGATGTATAATTGTAGATGATGAACAGGCGTTTCTCAACACCTTGGATATCATGATTCAAGAACACGAAGGATTCGAAATTGTTGGCAAGGCAAGATCTGTTAGTGAAGGGGTAAACCTGATTGAATCTTTACAGCCTGATATTGTTTTTTTGGATATTGAGATGGGTGATGGCACTGGTTTTGATGTCATAAAACAAACGGAATCCTACGACTATGTAGTGATATTCGTTACCGCTTTTGATCAATATGCTGTCGAAGCTTTTAGGTTTAGTGCCATAGACTATCTTTTAAAACCTATCTCCTCCAAAAATCTATCTGATGCTTTATTGAAAGGTAAAAAAAGCATTCAACGAAATGACCTAAGTTCACGATTTCAATTACTATTGGAAAATTTTCAAACTCGAGAAAAAAAACAGAAGAAGATTGTCCTCAAAGAAATGGAGACACACCACGTGATTCAAGTTGATGATATTATTTGGTGTGCAGCGGAGGGCAGTTATACAAGGATTTATATAAAAGACAAGAGAGACATCATTGTCTCAAAACATTTGAAGGAATACGAATCACTTTTGGCTCCTTTTGGTTTTGTTCGGGTTCATAGATCACATCTGGTAAATTTGGATAAGGTATTGCGATATGACAAAAGCGAAGGGGGAGTGCTTCAAATGGAAGATGGCCTGACTGTGGCGGTATCGGTTCGCAGAAAGGAGAAGCTGTCTGAATTGCTCAGGGGATTGTAATAAGCAATCAATAATCGGTATAACGCTCGTTTAATAATTGCAAACGTTCATCAATTGAATTTATTCCCTCATTAATACAACCAAAATTTGATGGTTCGATGTCTGACATTTATGGTGTAAAATAATTATCCACTTTAATTAACCATAAATATTTAAGATATGAACTTTTATTACTCAAGGCTAGTGATTGGAATACTGGCTATTTTTTTTCTTGGAAGCAATACCACATTAAAAGCAGATTGCACTTACTCAAATTTAACCTTGGACCAGGTTGTTCAAAATAACGATGGCAGTTACGATATCACGATGACCTTTTGTGCTACTGGGGGATATGATGGATGTACGGATATCACTGGAGCTTTTGGATTCTTTGTAGAGGGTGGTGCCAAAATCATTGGCCATACGCCTACTTTGACAAGCCCTCAAACCAATGAAACATTCACAGGAGTTATCATGCAGTATATGTACCCTTCTGATGTGGTCGTATATCACGACAATGGACAATACATTTGGTGGACCTGTGTAGATATCAATTGTGGCCCATCTATACCTGTATGCACTTCTGTAACCATTACGACAGATATTCTCCCTACAAAAGTGATTTGTGGAGGAATGGAAGGAATGGGCGTATTGGTCGCACCGTATAGCTGCACGGGTCCTAATTTAGAAGTATTTCCAGATCCTAATTTTCCGCCACCACCTTGTTATTCATTCGACCTGGTTGCAGATGCAGGAAATGACATTGATGTGATGTACTCCTATCAAGGATCAGAATGTACCAATGTTGCGGTAACCACTTCTGGATCGGGAACACTCCCGTATACTTATCTATGGAGCGATGGATCTACCAGCAGTTCAATAAGTGTCTGCCCTTCAACTACTACGAATTATTCTGTTACTATTACTGATGCCGAAGGATGTACAACTGAAGATGATATGACTGTCAATGTACAGGACATCTTCTGTTCAAATAATAAGGTGTACATGTGCAAACCTAATGGTGCGACCAGGTGTGTACGATTGAATAGAGTTCAGCAAAAACTGAATAACGGATGGACTTTAGGACCATGTGGTAGCAATAGTATTCAAATCGCCGAGGAGGTGGTAGAAATGTTTTCTCAGGAGGGTTTTGAATTTGGAAATAGAAACTTGACAGAAGACCAAAGAGAAATACATGTTTACAATATTTCTGGTCAATATTTGGGGAAGTTTAATGAAATAAACGGAGACAACACTCAAGATTTTTTAAGGCAGTTGAATTTGCCAAATGGAATTTATATAGAACTGTACAAAGATGATAATGGAGAAGTACACTCAAACAAAGTGGTTAAGTTTTAAGGCTTTTGAATCAAAATGTTCTCATTAATAAATGTATTGGTTTTTAGGTAGAACTTAATCGGTCTTTGAAGCCCACAAACCAGACCTCCATTTAATTTTATGGCAGTTGTTGTTAATTCATCAACTGCCATTTTTAGATGCATGGTCGCCTTAATTATTGATATTGATAGCTAATAATAATTCATCTTGATAGACTCACATTGCCTTTAGCTTCTTCTTCAATTCCAACATCTCATCCCGATACTGCGCTGCACTTATAAAATCCAACTCTTTTGCCGCCCTTCTCATTTTAACTTCTGTAGCAGTCAATAATTTTTCCAATTGATCTCTGTTCATATAAGAAATCAGTGGGTCTGCTGCGATGCTCGTTTCTTCGGGCTCTACATATGCCTTGGATTTTTTGCCCTTGATATCAAGAATGGATTTTCGTGCAAGTATATCTTCTTTGGATCTTGCTATTGTTGTTGGCGTGATGCCGTGCTTATCATTGTATTCGATTTGAATTGATCGTCTTCGATTGGTTTCGTCAATAGTCGCTTGCATACTTTCGGTGACTTTGTCCGCATAAAAAATAACCAAGCCGTTGCTATTTCTTGCCGCTCTACCTGCCGTCTGTGTTAGAGATCTATTGTTTCTAAGAAAGCCCTCTTTGTCAGCATCAAGTACAGCTACTAATGATACTTCGGGTAGATCAAGTCCTTCTCTCAAGAGGTTGACTCCTACCAAAACATCAAATTCTCCAAGCCGTAAATCTCTAATTATTTCTACCCGCTCCATAGTGTCAACTTCGGAGTGAATATAGCGCACCTTGATTTGTACTTTTTGAAGATATTTGGTCAACTCCTCAGCCATTCTCTTTGTCAAGGTTGTCAGGAGGACCCTTTCGTTCAAGTCAATCCGTTTATGAATCTCCTCCAGCAAATCATCGATTTGATTAATTGAAGGGCGTACCTCGATTGGTGGATCCAATAAACCCGTCGGTCTTACGATCTGCTCCACCACTACACCTTCTGTTTTCTCTAATTCGTAGTCACCAGGAGTCGCGCTCACATAGACTGTCTGATTGGCCAGTGATTCGAATTCTTCGAAATTCAGAGGACGATTGTCCATAGCAGAGGGCAGACGGAATCCATAATTGACCAGATTCAGTTTTCTTGCTCGGTCACCACCCCACATACCTCTTACCTGGGGCACGGTGACATGGCTCTCATCAATCATGATCAGGTAGTCGTCTGGAAAATAATCTAAGAGGCAAAATGGACGTGTGCCCATTTTTCTACCATCAAAAAACCTTGAATAGTTTTCTATACCATTACAATATCCAAGTTCGCGAATCATTTCAAGATCAAAATTGACCCTCTCTTTTATTCTTTGTGCTTCAATAAATCGCCCTTCTTTTTGGAAGAAATCTTCGTGCTCAACCAATTCATCTTCGATCTGATGGATCACTCCTTGCAATCTATCTTTTGGAGCTACATAAAGAGTAGCAGGGAATATGGCGACATTGTCCAGGCTGGTAATCCTTTTGCCAGAAGAAGTCTCTATTCGATCTATCGATTCTATCTCATCTCCAAAAAAAGTAATTCTGTACCCAAAATCTGCATATGACAAATTGATGTCTACTGTATCCCCTTTGACTCTGAATGTTCCTCTTTTGAAATCGGTTTCTGTACGAGAGTACAAAGAGTCAACCAATTTGTACAAAAATCCATTTCTGGACATAACTTGCCCTTTTTCAATGCGTGTTATGCTTGAGGCATAGTCCTCTGGATTTCCCATACCATAGATACATGAAACCGATGAAACAATAATAACATCTCTTCGACCTGTCAAGAGGGAGGAGGTAGCTCTTTGTCGCAGTTTATCGATCTCATCATTGATAGATAGATCTTTTTCGATGTATGTATCTGAAGAATGCATATACGCCTCAGGCTGATAATAATCGTAGTAAGAGACAAAAAATTCTACAGCATTCTCAGGGAAAAACTCGGTAAACTCTGTATACAATTGAGCCGTCAAGGTCTTATTATGAGTCAGAATAAGAGTCGGTCTATTGGTTTGAGCAATGACATTCGCCATCGTAAAAGTCTTTCCAGAACCTGTGACTCCCAACAATACCTGATCTTTTTCATTGTTGTTTATACCTTCAACCAATTCCTTGATTGCTTGAGGCTGATCTCCTGTCGGCGAAAAATTTGAAGTAAGTTTAAAATCCATATTGTTGGGTAGGGAATGATTCGCAAATATAAACTGATTCAGGACTTTTTGGTTCTCACTTAGAATAATTTGAGATGAAGCAATGACTACAAGACTGAACTTTTTGAGAAGTCATTGTAAGAATATTATAATTTTCATGCAGAATCTTCAATATGTTTAGGTTCGTTGAGTCTGAATGAAAATTGGAATTGAAAACGAGGTTATGCCAAGATTGGAGTGTTCAGAATATGTAAAACCAGCCTTAAATGATCATACTTTCCTAAATTTCACAATTACAATCTGAGTTGATTATTCCCTCCACACCATCTTTTTTGCAAGGTGCACCAATTTGACTGTTAGGATTGTTACAAAACTTATATTTATTTCCTTCCCACGGCAATTCTGAATTACCATTCAAAGAAAACCTATATGTGAAACTACTAACTGGGCAAAAATATGTTTCAAGTGAAATGGGGATACAGCCAGATAAGTTGTTCTTATGCAGTTCTAATTTTTTTAAATTTTTATTTTGACCAAAAGTGGCTGGAATAGAACCTGAAAAATCATTGTATGCAAGTTCAAGTGTACCGATGCTAGGAAGAATCCCCAACTCTTCTGGAAGTTCTCCGCTTAATTTATTATCCTCTAATTTTAGAATACCAAGTCTTGTCATTTTGCTTATTTCACTGGATATGCTTCCATTCAAAGCATTCCTACTTAAATCTAAATAACGAAGATTTTCAAGGTTCCATAACTCTTCTGGAATCTGTCCTTGCAGTCCTGATCCATCTATAGATAATCTTTCTAATTGAGTCATCTCTCCTAAAAATGTTGGAATCTCCGTACTTAGAGAATTCCTTGATAAGCTTAAATCTGTTAGATTTTCAAGTCTCGTAATTTCTACGGGTAAAGGACTATCCAAAGAATTAATATCGAGTGACAAGGTTTCTAGTTTTTCTAGATTTCCAATTTCACTCGGTATAGGACCGGTTAAATGTGATTGCGAAAATTCTAAATAGGTAAGATTCTTTAATTGCCCAATTCCAGATGGAATAGGTCTATACATACTTGTCACAGCAATTGAAATATGTTCAATTTTTTCCCATTTGTGTATGTTATCCAAAAATCCTCCATCCGATACTTGTGGACCACAAAACCCAAACTCTATAAGTTCAGAGAGATTTCCTAATTCGCCAGGTAAGCTCCCTTCAATAAATTCACCGCATACTGAAAGCTGCACAACGCGCCCTTCATTATTCAGCTCTACGCCTTGCCAAATGTTCATTGGCGCACTTAAATCCCAATGGAGGTCGGGGCCTAAATTATTGGTGTTTTTATAAAGGGCTACCAGAGCCAAAGAATCGGTATATCGATTGTACAAATCATCACATTCGCATTCACCATTTACACATTCACAATGAAGATCACAGACAACATCTTGACATGGGTCAGATTCACATTCGCATTCTCCATCCACACACTCACAATTTTCTTCACAGACTACATCTTGACATGGGTCGGATTCACATTCACATTCTCCATCCACACACTCGCAGTTATCTTCACAAACTATATCAAGGCATGGGTCAGACTCACATTCGCATTTTCCATTTACACATTCGCAATTTTCTTCACATAAAACATTGGCGCAGTCATCGTTTTGACTTTCACATGCTGAAAAGACTAGTATAATAAATAGGAGGAATTGAATTATTTTTTGACTTGACATATAAACTGGTTTTTATCGCTATGAAAAATTAAACATAATCCCTAATTTACTATAAAAGCCAGATTTATTCTAATCCAATAACAGTAAAATGTCGTATTCGAGTAGTGTCTGACCCTTATATTTTAGAATTGAGATAAATTACCTGATTGCACCTGGAATGACCACATATATGGGCCATTAACTTTGTATTTGTGGATAATAAATACCTGGCCGAAATGATCTTAGTTTCGTACCTTGTGATTTTTAGAAACCTATATCTCGTCGTTCGAAATTCTAATAAAATTGAAAAGAAAAAATTGCAAATCATCATTCTACTTTCTTCTTACCATATTGATCTGTATTTCTTGTAAAACACCACCAAAATATCACAAGGTAGTTGGGGAGACAATGGGGACGTATTATGCAATTACGTATCAAGGGAATGACCCAATTGAGGTGAAAAAAGATATTGAAAAAATACTCCTGGACTTCAATAATTCTGTCTCAACATATATCAAGGAATCTACAATATCGAGACTAAATAGCAGTGAAATAGGCATTGCATTGCCAAAGGGTGATATCTACTTTTTACCAGTATTTGAAAAGGCAAATGAACTCTTTGGATTGACTAAAGGCGATCTTAATACCTCAATTGCACCTTTGGTAAATTATTGGGGCTTTGGATACAAGGGAAAGGATCAAATCACGAGTGTCGATAGTCTTGCCGTGGATAGCATATTGGCGATTGTGAATCAGTCCAAGTTTGAGATTGTCAATAAGGATGGGATGGATTTTGTTTCCAAGTCTAATCCAAATGCTGAAATTGACTTTTCCAGTTTGGCCAAGGGATATGGAATTGATGTCTTGGCTTATTATTTTGATAAAAATGAGGTTGAAAATTATCTAATTGACATTGGAGGTGAAGCCAGGGCACATGGTGTGAATAGTGCAGACCTGCCATGGTCATTGGCAATAAATAAACCTAAAGAAGAAGCCGAACTGAATGATTTGGAAATTGTCCTTCAATTGAAGAATAAGTCGATAGCTACCAGTGGAAATTACAGGATATATTATGAAAACGGGGGACGAAAATTTGCCCATATATTAAATCCTAAAACAGGATTTTCGGCACTGACTAATCTTCTGAGCGCTTCGATTATAGCCGATGATTGTATGACTGCCGATGGACTGGCGACTGCCATGATGGTAAAAGGACTTGAGGGAGCCAAACAATTTTTACAAGAAAATCAATATCCAGCATGTCTTATATATGATGCAGATGGAGACGATGATCTGGAGAAATATTATGCCAATGGATTTAAAGAATTGGTTGTCAAGGAAAAATGATATTTCGAACCAGTATTGCTAATCGAGGTAATAAGTATTGCTTGCAGAGCAAATCATCATGTTTGTGTATCACTTACCTCCACATAGGCCTTTTCGATCCTTTCAGTTAATAATATTTTGGTTTCATCCCTAATACCCTCTATTTCAACAACTAAAGGCTCTGACGAATAGGTTATTAAGTTCGTTTTTTGTACTTTCCTCGAATAAATAGACAGAAAGAACACCCAACATGAAAAAGAAGGCAACATATTTGACCTTGAGTTTGCTATTGTGTTTGTGTATTTCTGTGTTTTCTAATAGCGGATCTTTTCCACCACCAGATAATGATTTATGTGCCGGAGCCATAGATCTTGGAGTAATAGAATGTGAATTTTACGCAGAATATGACGCGGATCCAGAGGCTACAGCTGATGCAGAGGCTACAGGCAATTGTATCGATAATACTGAGCCTGCACAGTGGTATACTTTTACAACTTCGGACCCCTTAGAATATGGCACGCTTCAGCATTTTAGTTCAGATGCAAAAATTGAAATATTTACGACCACTTCAGATTGCAGTGATCTGGTTTATGTCGATTGTGGTATAGGACCTTTCGGATTCAAACCTGAACCAGCTACCACATATTATTACTTGACCACAGGCAATTGGCATCTCCAACCACCTTCTTCAGGTTTGAGCTCGTGCGATGATGTACTTACCACTTGGAATTTTACGCAAAGCCCTCTTGTCAGTTCTAGCTACACAGATTGCGCCGCACCAAGTGCAGATGTAAATTGTCAGAATGACCATGTGATCTGGTTTGAATATACTGTGGGTTGTGGAGAATCGTCGGATGTGCTGATTGATGTTGGACCATTTTCAAATGATCCGTCAATTACTGCAAATGAATTGAGTATTACCGCAGCATTGTTTGATTGTTCCACCTTATTATCCGAATATGATGAGAATGGACTTGGTTATGTATGTTCGGCCATTGGTGCTGGCGAATCAATAAATTTGATCGATGTACCGCCTGGACTGAGTATTGCTATTGGCATAGGTTCTGATGACTATAATGCAGGTTACTTTGATATATTCATCACCGAGACTACGAATATAGGCACAGTATCCAATGATGAATGCATAGATGCAGAGCCATTGGATACCGGGATTAATACTAATTTGTCCAATTCGTGCGCAATGCCAGATATGGCTATACCTGGATGTGGACCGCAGTCCGAGGCTACGGTGTGGTATGAATATGATCAGGGAAATGAGCTTCAAACACTTCTTATCACCCTTCTTCCAATTAGCATTGAAAACCCGGCAATTGCTATCTACGATGCTTGTAGTGGAGACATCATTGAGTCTATTTGCGGTACTTCATTGGAATTGACGTGTATTGATTTTCCTATAATTATTCAAATTGGGAGTAGCCTGGAAGATGCAGGACTTTTTGATTTAGATATTGAAAACGCCTCCAGTCTTCCGCCCATAGAACCCATAATTACGGGAGGTAATATATGCAGTGAAGAATTGGCAGGTATTACTATTGATATTCCAGGTGGAGAGATTGTAGATATTACGGTGGAAGTGGCGCCCTGGAGCTCATTGGCAATAGCTGGAATGACAAATCAATCTTTTCTCGGAGTCAATACGGCAACTATAAATGATATTCTTTTCAACTCGTCTTCAACCGCACAAGAGGCTATTTATCTGATTACAGTTAGTGCCCCCGATGGATATTGCCCCGCCGAACAAATTGAGTATTCTATTATGGTTTATCCTGGATTTACGGTAAATGAATATTCACTTGACGAATGTCTGCCATATATACTTGATATTGATGTAAGTCAATTGATCACGGGAGGGACACTGCCTTATGCTTCCACTACCTGGTACTGGAACTCGACAGATATTTTAGGAACAGATCAATCCTTGACAGTTGATTTGGAAGAGTCAGGCGTACTTACATTAGAAGTTGTGGATGGTGCTGGCTGTAGTAAAAGTGCCACGATTGATATTGAACTTACACCAACAGTAACACCGACGTTTAATTTCCCCTTGAATTATTGTCGCTCGAAACATGACCTTATCGTTTTTCCCTTGATTTCAATAGAAGAAATACCTGGTTCGTGGAGTACTCCATTTATTGATCTTGATGTATTTCTCAATGATGGGACTTATGATATAATATTTACGGCGGATGATCCACATTGTATTGTGCCTGTCGTACTGTCCATCCAAATCCATTCTGGCGATGATCCAGTTTTTGACTTGCCTGATATTATTTGTTCTGATGAGCTTGAATATGAGTTCCCCACTGAAGATTTGAATGGATTAATGGGAACGTGGGAGATACCCATAATGGATGTATCCTCGATATCAGGGGAACAATCAAATATTTTTACGCCAATAAGCGAAGACTGTTATGCTCCTTTCGAATACATTTTTGAAATTCCTGAGAGCTTCGAACTAGACTTCGGTCAACCTGAGACCTTGTGTCGATTAGATCAGCCTTATACGCTTAATAATTTGAGTTTGGAGGGGTTTGAAGGAACTTGGGACGTCCCTATTATTGATCCCAATCTTGTTTCAGGAAGTAGTATCTCCAGCACATGGACACCATTGGACGGTCAATTTCCTTGTTTTTATGAAAAAACCATAACTATTCAAATTATCGATCCATTATTGCCACAATTCAGTTTGCCCAATGAGTTATGTGCACTCGATGAAAACTATACTTTACCTACTATTGATGATCAATCTATAAGTGGGACTTGGAGTGTGCCGATAATTGCTCCGAATGAATCCATCGGCATCATTCAGTCCATATTTACACCTGATGACCCCTGCATAGAAATATTTACCTGGGATATTGAAATATTAGAACCTGAAATTCCAGAATTTGATTTGGAATTGGAGTTGTGTACTCTGGATGATGTACTGACTCTGCCCTTGGTTTCTGACAATGGTATTCCTGGTAACTGGACACCAGCTACCATTGATCCTTCCATGATAGGGGGGCAGCAGGTGATGATTGAATTTCGGGGTGCCGATACGGAATTTTGTGTGCAGCCGGTAGAATTGCTCTTTGACATTATCGCAGCCGAAGATCCAATATTTGATATTTCGACGCGGCTTTGTTGGCAGGATGCAGATGTCATTCTTCCAATAAATTCTGATAATGGCATTGAAGGCATTTGGTCACCAGCCGTTATCGATGTTCAATCAAATTTAGGTGCTATTGTCAGCAGCACTTTCTCGCCTATCGATGGAAGTTGCTCCAATGAAGAGTTTCTGACTTTTGAAATTATCGCTTCACATATTGTAGACCCCATTGTTACTGACCCAAGTGATTGTGCGATTGAAGATGGTAGCATATTTTTAGACATAATTCAAGGTGATAATTTAGAATTCAGTATCGACAATGGATTTTCCTGGCAGAGCTCGAATTTATTTTCCTTCTTAGGTTCTGGAGGTTTTACAATCTTGGTACGATCTGCTGATTTGAATCATTGTTCATTGTCAGTTGAGGCCTTCCTTAGTTCTCCTGATGGACCTGTTATTAATGAGGTTTCGAGTACTGATATAAGTAATTGTTCAGTGGATAATGGAAGTATAGTTGTAGATGCTGATGGGAATAATCTGGAATATAGTATAGATGGTGGTATTACCTGGCAGTCATCTAATTCATTTGACAATTTATCTGAAGGTGATTATTTGATTAATATTAGAGAAGTGATGAGTGATTGTGTTGTGGAGGTCGGTGCGATGATTATGGATTTTCCACAAACTGAGATTGTTATGGTCAACACTCAGGATCTTTCGGATTGTAATATGAATGATGGGCAGATTGAGATTGTTGCTGAGGGTGAG
This sequence comes from Saprospiraceae bacterium, assembly GCA_965230575.1. Lineage (GTDB taxonomy): Bacteria > Bacteroidota > Bacteroidia > Chitinophagales > Saprospiraceae > CAJXUU01. The sequence continues at coordinate 298,437 of OZ246013.1, read as the reverse complement.
GCTCTGGAATATTCTATCGACAACGGAGCCAGCTGGTCCACTCAAAACACTTTTAATAATTTGACCGACGGCAACTATATCATTGTTGTACAATCGATGTTAGGGGAGGATTGTGATGTATCTACTGCTGTAGATTTGATAGCACCGAGTGTGCCAGAAATCATCGTAATTGATATTGGGAATCCTACGCAGTGCGCACCAATAATTGGAAGAATAGATATCGAAGCTCAGGGCAGTAATTTGGAGTTTAGTATTGATGGAGGATTGATGTGGCAGGACGATGGGGCATTTCCCGAATTAGAAGCTGGTATCTATCATGTGATGATAAGAGACAGTTTAAGAGTCAATTGTTTTGATGAGGTCATGGTAGAGATAATGTTGGAAGAAGAAAGTTTGCCAGAATCCGTTATCGATGTGAGTCCACCTTCTATATGTGATGCTCCTGATGCGCGAATAGAATTATCGAATGCCTTGATGGATATCGAATACAGCATAGACGGAGGGCAATCATGGCAAACTTCAAATATTTTTGACAATTTGTTGCCTGGGAGCTATGAAATAATCATACGCAAAATCTTGCTTCCTGATTGTATGATAACTCAGGCTATTGAGGTGCCAAATACTAATTGTCCTTGTAATGATCTTTCTCTTGAGTTTGAAACCAGCAATATATCATGTACAGGCATGGCATCTGGAAGAGTAGAGTTGACATTGATTGAAGGTATGAAAGATTCTGATATTAATATTGAATGGCGAGATGGAGGAACAGAGCAGTTTATTGAAGGAGTGGATGAAGGTTGGCAGGTGGTCACCATATATTACGATGATGATTGTATTTGGACGGATTCTGTTTGGGTGGATTTGATTCAACCCATACAATTTGAATGGAATACTGAGAATCAGGATTGTCCAGAAATCGATAATGGGAAAATAGAAATAACTAATGTGTCAGGCGGCAATGGCAATTACGAATATTCAATAGATGGATCTTTGTATCAAACTGAGTATTTATTTCAGGGATTGTATGAAGGCGAATATCAAGTCTATGTACGAGATGATGCCGGTTGCTTGACAGTACAATCGGCAGAGGTGCATTCGAATCCTAAATTAGAAATCTATTTAGCAGATATAGACAGCATCTTTGTTGGTGAGAGTGTGATTTTGGACCCTGGAATTGATTTAATGGGAATCGACTCTTTCGCTTGGAGTCCAATTGTTGATATACAAAACCCAAATGAATTGATAGTGGTAGTTTCACCTAGTATAACAACGATCTATACTTTGGATGTTTATTATGGAGAATGTATTGAAAGTAGAGAAATATTAATCAAAGTTTTTCCAAAGGAGGAAGTACATATTGGGAATGTATTTTCACCTAATAGAGATAATAACAATGATGTCTTGTATATTCAAGGCGTGCCAAATTCTACAATAGCACTTGAAGATTTTAGCATATATGACCGATGGGGAAATTTAATATTTCAAGTGTCTCAGCCCGAATTCAACAATAAATCTGATGGATGGGATGGTCGATTTAGAAACAAAAATGTAGCCCCCGGAGTATATGTCTATCAAGTAAATTACCTTCAGGATAATCAATTACAAGTTAAAATTGGAACTGTCACGGTACTTTATTAGTCATATAGGTTTACTAAACTTCTAAAGTTTAGTAAACCTATATGACCAAGTAAATCATTATTTAAATTATAAATAATAGATTTGCACATATGTTTCATTTCGCATATACATACTATCGATAAAATACTTGGGGTTAAGTATATGATAGATTGATATTTGTAACTTTTGAAACGTTATTAATAAAGCTATCAGAAAGTAGTTGAAACTTCAGAATCAATATTTTTAAACAGAGAAAAGGATTATAAATAAAAGTAAATATGAAATTTAATTTGGATAGGGATCTTATATTTTTTGATATAGAATCTACGGGGTTGAATGTGATGCGGGACAGAATATTACAAATTGCATTTGTGAAATATCCTAAAGACGGGGGCGAACCAATTGAGCTGGAAATGCTGATTAATCCTGGTATCCCAATATCGGAAGAAGCGATGAATGTACATGGGATTACACCAGCTATGCTTCGGAACAAACCTGGATTTCGTGATGTAGCTGACAAGTTGTTCAAATTTATAGGTACTGCTGATTTGGCCGGGTACAATTCGGATAGATTTGATATTCCAATGTTGATGGAGGAGTTTCATAGATACGGATATGATCTTGAGATAGAAAAACGACGGACAGTGGATGTGCAAAAGATTTTCTATAAAATGGAGCCAAGGACTTTAAAAGCAGCACTGAAACATTACTGCGGCAAGGAGTTGACCGATGCGCATGATGCATTGGCAGATGTAAAAGCAACAGTAGATGTCTTGAAAGGTCAATTGGAAAGATATAACGGTGTCGACTACATCGATGGAGATGATTTTGTCACTCCAGCACCTATAAAAAATGACGTCAAGGCATTGTCAGATTTTACCCATGACAATAGAATGGTTGATGTTACTCAACGTCTTAAATACAATCCGGAAGGTGAAATCGTTTTTAACTTTGGAAAGTATGCTGGAAAGAAGGTGAGAGATATTATTGCAAATGACAAACAGTACTATGCCTGGATTATGGACAAAGACTTTTCTGTCCAGGTAAAGAAGGCCGTCAAGCGTATAATGACTGATATCCAAAGAGAGAGAGCCCAGCAATAATGTTAAATATTGAAGTGAATTAGAAAACGAAAGTTAGAATGACTTCATGGCTGAAAATTTCTTTATGAAAATATCACAAAGTAGGATTCCCTTGTATTTGAGAGTTTCAATAGCATTATTGGTTCTACTTCAATTGAATTCATGTTATTCGCCTGTAGATGATTGTACTGATCCAGAAGCTACCAATTATTTGATAACTGCGGACAATCTTTGTGAGGACTGTTGTACATACCCAAAAATGGAATTGAGTATTTTTCATGAAAATCTGGATACTACTTTCAAATTAAAAGACACGATTACGAATGATATAGGGCAACAGATATCTTTGCTGGATTATGTGTACTTGTTGTCGGGTTTTCAATTTATGATAGGAGAGGAATCATATGAAGTGATAGACTCTATTTCACTCAATGTGGCTGATGGTGTACAGTTTGAAAAAGATGATGTCATTAGTGTTTTTCGTGATGAATTTACCTTTGAATTAGGAACTATAATTTTTAATGGAAATACTACAGAAATGTCTTTCCGAACTGGTCTAAGTGATCTCTTGAATGAAAACAGATTTACGACAGAACAGGATGATCATCCATTAACCAATAATACCGATTCGCTTTATCAATCGGATTCAGGGACTTATGTATTTCAGAGGATTCAAGTAGCTCAAGGCACTGAATTCTTGGATACGGTGATATATGATATTGAGGTGGCAGCCGATATTTCCTTTCCTTTGGATTTTGCATCAAATAGAGGAGAGGATAAGAAAGTTATAATCGAAGCTCAATATGACAGATGGTTTGATGGTATCGATTTTGGGACAATGACAAAAGAGGAAATAGAATCCAAAATTGCTCAAAATACCACCAATGTTTTCCGCCAAAAAAATTAATTGAATAGAAATAGGATTATGAAAAATAATAGAATTCTTGGTTTTTTATTTGCACTCTTGATTGGTATTCCAACTTTGGCAATCAGTCAAAATTATGATTTGTCTACTCCAGAGGGGACAGTGAAAGCCCTATTCAAGGCCATGTATGATGGCGATAGTACCTTGGCAAATTTGGTTTTTGCCGAAGATGCAAGTCTTAATTCAGTCTTCACCACAAAAGATGGAGAACAAAAGGTGAAAGGTGGAGAAGTGGCTGGCTTTTTAAATGCAATAGGTACTCCACATGATGAGGTATGGGACGAGCGAATTTCAAATCTAAGTGTAAAAATAGATGGCGATTTAGCTAATGCCTGGATGGATTATTCATTTTTTGTTGGAGATAAATTCAGCCATTGTGGAGTGAATACAATGCACCTGATTCGTAAGAATGGAGAATGGAAAATATTTCAGATCATGGATACACGTCGAAAGAAGGATTGTAATTGAAGTCTTATTCAACTTTTCTATGTTCTGTTAACCAATTTTTTGGAGCCAATCCTGTTGCCGCTTTGAATACTCGACTGAAGTAAGCAGAATCAGAAAAGCCCACTTCATAGGAGATCTCGGAAATAGTCTTAGATTTTTTTAGAAGTAATTCCTTGGCATGTTCAATCCTTATGGTCCTTATGAATTTATTCGCAGTCATTTGTAGTGTTCCATTGAGTCTTGTATTTAATTCACGTGGTGTCATTGAAAGTAACTTTGCCAAATCTGCCACTTTGAAGGATTCATTATTTAGATTGTTCAGTACATGACCTTTTGCAATTTGAAGCCATTGGGCATCTAGATTATGAGGATTTTCAGAATCTTTTGCTTCCGTATTATTCTCAAAGGCCAATAGCCATAGTTTATAGTCATACTTGTAAGATTGTAATTTTCTAAGATTAATAATATAAAGTGCGAGTGAGATCAAAAATGCTATTAGTGCGAGGAAGAGCATCTTTTTCGTGAAGGTGTACTTTGATTGCTGTACTTGATGAAGTATTTCTGTATTTTTAATTTGATCTAGTAATTTGTTATGCTCAAGTTTGACTTGTTGCTGTGCTATTGCGTCGAGGTATTTTCTATTGGCAATCGAGTCATCCAATTGTCGATACATTTTATAATAACGAAGTGCCTGTTTATCATCTCCTAGAATATTATAAACATCGGAAAGAGCTCCATATACCTCTAGACGATCATGGAGATCGACTACTTCTGGAAGTTGACTCAATGCTTTTGTAAGCGGGATATCCATTTTGCTCAATTGCCCAAGTTTGCCGTATCCCAATGCTATAAAAACATCATTGGCACAGCACAGTTTTTGATCAAAGATGTCTTCCAATTCTGCCGCCTGTTCCATATGATATATTCCTCTTTCATACCTTTCCAACTTAATTTCATTAATGCCCATACAAGCCAACCCCATCCATATTGCCATTGTATCTTTCTCTTGCGTTGCTATTGAAAGAACAGTATCGAGATGTTGAATGCTCTCTTCATATTTGCCCAGTTTTTCTGCATAAAATGCCATGTCGTATTGATACCATATAATGCTTGATATTAAGTTTTCGGCTTCAAAATGTGTAAGTGCCAACCTTGTCAACTCAAGCGCCAACGAATCGTGATTATTGTTTCCAAAAAAGAAGGCCAAACCACCAAAATAATTTCCTGTTTCTAGGTTGTTGTCCTTGTCCAAATATGTGAATGCAGTATCGAAATGATTGAGAGCAATATCTGGTTTTGAAATGTAAGCATAGCATACTGCAATATTTCTGTGGTACAGAAAGGTGTCATAAGGTAGATGTGATTGGACTCTGCATTGTTTGAAATTTTGATATAGCTCTATAGCTTCATTGCGATAATAAGTATTGTGTTTTACCTTGCCCTGAATATATATAGCTCTTGATTCAATATCTATCGAACCACTATCTTGAGCTTCCTGGACTAGCTGATCCAGGTAAATATCTGTTTTGGCATAATCTCTAGTTTCATAAAGACTATCAGCAATATTCAACTTATGCTCCAGATCGTAAACCTGGGCAAATTGGAATGTGGGGCAGGTTGTCAAAATAATAAGAACTAATAGATTGAGGCTGCCCAAAAATATTCTTTGGTACTTTTTGAATCTTATCATTTCCCTACAAAATATCGTGTTTTTGCCAAAAAATCCAAGAATCTTTCCAATATGTCCAAGATTCTTAGACTAAAGAATTCAATTTTTACTTCAAACCTGCATTCCCTGGAAAAAATTGAATTATGAAAAAAATTATTCTTACATCGTCTTTTTTCTTACTTGTTTTAAACCTTTCATCACAAGTCACGATCGGAAATGGTCCTACCAGTAATATGATTTTTGATGTCCTTTGTAATACCTGGAGACCGATCAATGCGCCAGCCAATCTTAATATCAATGATTTGTTGGTAGATCTTACAGCCATGCCTACTACGGTAGCCGATTTTGATTGTCAAAACCCTCAAGTATGTCTGGGGCCTATTATTGTTGAAGAACCAATAATATACAATTCACCGTTTCAATTTACATTAAATTCCTGCACGAATGTATTGGTGTATGCTACTATCGAAAATGCTGGAGTTGGTGATATTTTCTTCACCACAGCTTCTGTCAGTAGTGGTGTGAGTGATGGATATGTCGTAGTCGGTACTGGTATTGAAGGAATCAATGGACTGGGTTCCAGTTTTGGTTTTTATTCCAGTGCTGCCCTTCCGATTCCAACGATAAGAGGTGCGGTACATGTAGGAACGATGGGAGGTGTCAATGTTCAGGCTCCTAAACTTTTGGCAGTAGTATCTGATACTTTGGATGGGGCTTATGCTCAAATAGGAATGCCGTTTGTGCCGTCTGCTGGAACCATTACTGCTTTTAGTGGTCAAAGTCATGCTATTATCAGTCGTACAGGCCTCGGTTCTTATGCGCGAATCGGACACGGCTCCGATATTCTTGCAATACCTCTTCCTCCAGCTTCGATTGATATTATAAATGAGGACGGCAATCTATGGATTCATGCAGGATCGACTATAGGCAATAAAGCTAATATTGGTCACGTCTCAAATAACAATGATGTAGGCGGTAATATTTCGGTGATTATAGCTGATGGAGGAAACAATACCGATGGAAACATAGATATCAAGGGTGGTGCTGGCAATCTTGCCTCAGTAGGCCATTTTAGCGAGTTAGATCAAAATCAGTCCGTTTCTGGAAGTATTTCTGTTCAAGCTGCAGGATTTATAAATATAACTGGCGGTAGTCTATCTGATTCTGACGCCATGATAGGTCACTATAGTTCATCTTTGAATATTCCCGTGCCTTCTACTATTCTTGTAGAAAGTGCAAAAGGTACTACACTCAATGGAGGCGCCTCCGCTTCTAAAGCCCAAATAGGACATGAAGCGCATATTGTAGATGTGGCTTCTTCAACGATGACGGTCGGAAGTGGCGGAACGATAGCCTTGTTTGGAAATGACAATGGTCCAGCTGTAATTGGACACAAAGTCGAAGACGCTTCAGGCTTGATCAATGGTGGAGATATCAATGTTCAATCTGGTGATTTGACCCTAGAAAGTTCAATGGGAAGTCAAGGATGGACTGGAATTGGTCATTTTGATAATACGGGGAACAGTTCTATTGTAGGAGACATCTATATTACTTCCGATGGCGGTCTAAGTATGAAGGCTGGAGGCCCTCAATCTTTTTGCCGAATAGGACATGATGCCTTGTCTAAAGGTGGGACTATAGATATACTGACTACAGGAGATATAGAATTGATAAGCGGCCAAGTCATCGATGCGGTAACGTCCATTATTTGTGAAGACTCAATAGTAGTATATACCACTGAGGACATACTCATGCAATCCAACGACGGGAATGTAACCATCAATAGCATATATAATAATGTTGATATAGCTGCAATTGGAGAAATTATACAGGAAAAAGTAGGCCCTGCGATTGCATCGATTGATATAATTCCATTTGTCAATTCAGATCTTTTGATGAGGGCTGGAGATGATATCAGATTGACCCAAGAATTGACAAGTGCCAATGAGATATCAATAAACACAGATCACAGTTTTGTGTCTGCAGAATTATGGCCAATTGTATCTTATCGAGGTGACCCATTTTTCCTATTTGGTTTTAATCCGCTTGGAGGATTGAGCAGTCCCTTGGAATTCGATGATACATTTGGAATGTTGTTGATAGATGCAAATTCTACTTTCGAACCCATTTGTAATATCTTCGAATTGTTTGCCAGCAAGTACAGAGAAGTAGATGGACTTACGGGCACTTTGAATGTCGGTACCAATGATATGATAAATCTTGCGGGTGTCTTGAATCGCATAACTATTGGGGATACATCACAAGCTACAGATTCAATTATAGCTTTGAAACAAACGGTGAATGATATAAACATTGATAATACTACTTTGAATTTGGACAGCCTTTTTATCAAGGCGAATGAGTCATTGATAATCAATACCAGTACCATAAATACCACTCAGGGCATGACTTTGATTGCCGATAATAAATCTCCCATATTTCCATTGATCTCTTCTGGGAGTCTTTCGATTGCGCAATCTGGCTTAACGAGTGGGATATCTGGGATTAATTTGTATTCTGAGTCAAGATTGAATAATATTGTAGCTGGAGGGTTTGGTGGATCTACATTCAATGGTATGGCCCACAGCTATTGTAATGTTGTATGCAGCACTGAGGAGTGGGTCTTTTATTATCCGTTTGGGACGTTACCTGGGGCGAATAGCTATATTCATCATTATAAGCAACCCAATGTTGCATTAGCTATTGAAGGTTTTGATTTTGATATGGAATGCGATTATGAAAAGGTGAAATTTAAGGGATTTATAGAGAAAAATCTTGCTGTTTCAGAAATTGATATTGAGGTAAGTGAGGAGGGTAGGACTTGGCAATTTTATAAGGAGTGGATGCCTCCATTTCATTCAGTTTCATTAGACTTAAATGGGTTAAGCAACTATAAGTTCGTAAGGTTATCTTCTGAAGATACTAATGGAGAAAAAACTTATAGCGAGATAAAACAAATCTCATGTTTAGAATTTCCAGATATCAAAATATATCCTCAGCCCGCTAGTACTGAATTATTTATTGAAGAGAAGGAAAATAAAACATATTTAATCCTTGATGTTTATGGAAATATTGTGCAAAAGAGTACAAGCCCTATTGATGTATCCGCATTAGCCTCGGGTATGTATTTTATAAGTAATAATTCATGGATCAAACCTCAGAAAATGGTTGTTGCACGATGAGTGTAAGGTAAGTATTGCTACCTATTCGATATTTGAAAGAAACTAATTAATAACCAATTAATGAATAGGAAAGACGATATTAGTCGGGCTCCTCAGTCAATACGGCATCGACAATTTTATACATCAGGCGATTGATGTCATCGGCATTCAATTCCAATTTGCCTTTTAAGTAGATGGCATCTGCTTTGTACTTTACAGGCTCACTTGCTTCTACTTCCATGACAGTTTCTGGACCCGCACCACCGCAGAAAAAGCACATGTTGTAGGGGAAAGCGGATAGTATAAATTCCTTATGAGATTTGTAGCCTTCTACTGGAATAATATATCCTTTGATGGTGATTTCTTTGCCTTCGAGTGCTCTCACCTTGTCGCTAAAGACTGGCTTGTCGATTTTGAAACCCATCAATTCATCGAATTCTTTTTTATAGGTAATTCTTGAAAGCGTTTTCCAGGTGTTCTCTGTCTCCAGTGATTCTGACTCCTCATTCTGACCCATGACAGAAGTCAAAGTAAATAAGAACAAAAAAGAAAAGATGATTATGTTTCTCATGAAAATCTATTTATTAGGTGCGAAAGTAATGAATCAATCTATGATTATCCCATCTTCCAATGTGTAAAGTAAATTTGTAATGTCAGTAACATTTATTCTGAGTACTCCCTTGACGCGAATCTTTTTATCCGTAAAGGCAATTTTTTTCCCTCCTTTTGTGAATACTTGGGTTGCAGATTCTGGTCCGGCTTTTCCACAGAAAAAACACATGCTTTGAGGGAATCTTGAAAGCATAAAGTGGCTCTGCTCAATTTTTCCTGTCAAGGGTATAATATATCCTTCTACTTCTATTTCCTTTCCTTCGAGAGCATTAATCAATGGATTGAGGATGGGTTTTTCAATGTCAATTCCGAATGTCTCGTCAAATTCACGCTTATATGTCACCATGGAAAGTGTATTCCAAACACCCTCATCTTTTTTCATGACATCGGCTTGAGCATGAACGAATGATTGCCCACAGATGAAAATTAATACGAATAGAAGATTTTTCACAGAATTATTATTTGACCACAAGATAGAAACGCCATGTAATCAAAGTAAGTTTCTTACGACAAAGTTAAATTGAACACATAATTTAATTCGAAATGAAGTGATTCTTGATGATCAGAATATATTCAATCGCCAAGCACCACTTGGTCCAGGGCACTTTGAGCCAAAGCCAATAATTCACTGTGATAAGCTGCACCCTCCTTCCTTTCAAGGACATTTCCACTAGAGTCTAAAAACAATAGGGTAGGATAGGCCTTGACATCATAGTTGAATGATAGTTGAGGGCCATTTACTTTTTCGGCATTGACCTTATAACTGATGAAATCTTTATTGATGGCATCGGCAGTAGGTTCATGGGTGAATACATCCTTGTCCATCATTTTGCAAGGCAGGCACCAGGACGTGTATATATCAACGAAAACAAGTTTATTTTCTCTTTCAGCCTGTTTTAATACCGAAGCCAAATTGTCTGAATAGACAAAGTCAAAGGCGTAGTTGTTTACAGGAATCGGATCACTTTTTACAATCTGTTTCGAACTTTTACAAGAACTGAACAAGAATATAAAAGAAAATATAAAAGTGAAAAGCACAGCATTTTTCAAGTGACGATAACTAGTCATAATTGATGTTTTCTTATTTAATACTTTTTAATGACGAATATCGTACCAATTTAGTATTGGGTCAAAAGTTAAATTTTGTAAAATATATTACAATTTACCTGAATATGTCTTTATGGCCCACATTGTGTACAAAGCATTTAAATATCAATTGTACAATCTAAGTGCTCATGAACATGTAATTTTCATTAGGTTGACTTATCACGTTTTATTGTTTGAAAAATGGAGCAGTTAGGGTTTGACTCGCATTGTCAGTGTATTTAAGATAATAGAATCCAGAAGTCAGATTGCGGATGTCAATACCTGCCGCATTGTCAATTTTACCTCTTTCTACCACATTTCCAGAAGTTGAATAAATGGTATAGCTTCCTTTTATCGGATTTTTGTCATCAGAAATGAATAGTAAATGATCTGAAGGATTTGGATAAATCTTCAAAGTCATCTTTTCAAGATCCTTTACCGAAACTCTCTCAGAAAAAGCTTGAACATTCCATACCTGTCTTCCCAATTCTGGGTGAAATCCAATAAAGTAAAAATAGCCATCTTTCTCGACTGCCGTTACATTCTCTGTATCTCCAAATACACCTTCAAGAGGAATGAATTCCAAGTCCTCATTCATTAGGAAGAGCTTATTGCCGATGTATAAAAATCCTTCATTTTCGAATTCCTCAAAATGAGCAGACAATCCTCTACCTACACTTTGAAAGCTGTGAATTTCCTCTACCTCACTAAAATCTTCATTGACCTGATGAATTTTGACATCATAGGTGGGTAGGAAACCAAAATAGGATATGATGTATTGATTTTCAAATGAAGTAAACCTGGAAACTATACGACGATTTCTAATTTCAACAGGTAGATCGATGTATTCGTTTTCTGAAATGTGAAAAAGCTGAGTTTCTGTGAGATTGGTACCGATGCTATTGACAACTTGCAAATACTCATCATCAAAATTTGTATACCACACATCCTCTATCTTTGTCCATTCATTCCAAATCCCATCTTTATAAATAAAACTTTGATCATCAGCATCATAGACAAGCAAATCAGCTATCTCTTCAAAAAAAGCAACGAAGATATTGTCATGATCAAGTACTTTAGTCGCTTCCAAACCTTCAATTTTATAAAGACCATCTGCACCTGTTACAAACAAATCGCCATCGTAAATGGTAGAATTGCTAAACAATAATTGTGCAATTGGCATGTCCACGGTCTGAACTAATCCAGTTTCATCTACTGCATAAAGAGAGTCACTTAAGGTGTAGAAATAATCTTTATGAAATCTAGCGCTGTTAATGAGACTATAGGGTATGTCACTAATATTGATAACATTTCCAGTCTCTTTGTTTAGTAGCAACCGCTTAAAATCAAAGCTTTGTATTCCGAAAATAAAGATTGAATTATACCCATTGATGTATTCTAATATCCTGAAATTGTCTGGTTCTACTGGAGAATTGCCAGTTCCAAATACAGCTTCAAGATTTTTCGTTCCGTTTTCAAAAGAATGAAAATGAACCAGACTATCTAGATTTTCTGCCCAAAAAAGTTGGTTGCCAATAGATAAAAATGGTTGATGATTGGTTTCTATGATTGGGGCTGTATTCAATTGAACAAGTTCGTCTTCTACAACGCTGAAAATATGCTCATCACTCCCTACGATGATATCCTCTCCTAGCGGGAATAGTTGAGTTGTTCTATTTAGTCCTCTTTGAACGGTTGGCAGTGAAGCACTGGAGAATTGAAAATGGGATATTTCAAGAGTCGTAAGCTCATTGATTCTTTCATCTACTGTTTCGACATAGATATGTGCCTTATCTCCAGTCTTTAAGACTTCCCAGTTTCTGGTCGTAGGCCATGCCAAATCTCCAGTGGCAACTGTGGCGGAGTTGAGTTCAAGGTCATAAATCTCGATATCAAAATATACACGATTGATTAAATATCGGTCATCTATTAGAATGCTCTGGTCAATATTTATTGCAGGGAAATCTGCGGTTGATCCATCTTCGAAATTATAGATTTGAGCATGGTGGTATTCAGTAGGATGTTCGGTAATAAATCGATCAGCTGGACTTTTTCTCAAGTATTGATAGACTTCATATGGCCAAACCACAATCTTGTTTGATGTCTTGGAATATACAAGAGTTACAGCCTCATCTTGATTAGAGGCAGTAAAAATGAAATAATTGGGCAGTGCATTCACATCCCTTCTATTGGGTTCGAAGGTCAAGGAATACAATTCCTCCACCGACCCATCTGCTATATTGGTAATTTCAACTTTATTGTTTTTAAACGAGAAGATTTGATCGTTACTCAACTCGAAGTATTCACCCTCATAGAATCTGGTAACTTCCCATTGTTCGTGAGTCACAATGTCAGCACGGTAGATTACCCTTGCATCATCCTCACTTTTTTGAAGGATGGCATAGTCATCCGTTATTTTGCGAACATCCCTATACCAGTCATCAATGTCAACAACTTCCATTTCTTCATCAATCAAAAAATATTCAGATTCTGAAAAATCGATTAGACTTTGCCTTAGGATAGCATTCTTCCCGTAAATACTCCAATGGCTAGAAACGAAGCCCTCTTCTGATTCAAAAACGACTTCTTCACCAGTAAGTATATTAAGTGCGAAGGCATCCTTTGCTCCCTCCAAAAGCAACCATTTTCCAAATATTTGATAATAAAATTGATTATACGAACCAATATTGTAGTGTGTATTCGTCAACGAATAGCCATCTTCCTGCACTTCATATATTTTGATTGAGTCAAGAGCATCGAAAGCCAAAATGTATTGAGATTCTTCTACTTCTGTGAGCAGGTATCTTTGAAGGTTTCCTTCACTTTGGATATTAGAAATTAATTCTTGAGCAGAAATGGATAGACTTGTAAATAGTAAAAGTATTGTAGTAATTCGCTTCATAGTTAGTTGAATTGGTAATTTAAGCTGGTTTAAGATAGCAATTTTATCATCCAACTTTTTAATGAAGTAGGCTCGTTTGTCTTGAATAATTACTTATTTCTTGAAATATATGGCATTTAGACTTCCTTGGAGGGGCTATTTATCAGCATTGTACATGTCTTGATAGAGGACCAATGTCTTGTCGATCATAATAGACTTATCAAAATGCTGAAGTTTCACCAGGGCATTTTCTGTGAATTTTTGCCTCAATTCTGGATCACACACCAGGGCAAAGATTTTTTTGGCCATATCTTTGAAATTACCACTTTCACACAAAAATCCATTTTGGGAATGATCGATTATTTCAGGAATCCCTCCTGTATTGGAAGCCACAACTGGAATTCCATATTTCATTGCATCAAGTAAGGCTGTGCCCAATGCTTCAGATCGGCTTGTATGCAAGAGGAGGTTCATTTCAAGATAGGCTTCATCTACACTTTCAACAAAACCAGAAAAGGTGAAATTTTCACTTATCCTTTCAGTTTGATTTTTGATTTCTTCAAGCAATGGGCCGTCTCCTACCAATAAAAATCTAAATGAATGATCAGTATAATTTTTTACTAAATACTCAGCCGTAGCTACAAAAGTCTGGTGATCTTTTTCTTCCGTAAAAGCTGCGACATAACCGATTACGAATTCATTATTGGATTTAGGTTGTGGCTTATTGAATGAATTGGGACTTGCCTCAATGGCACTATGAATTACCTCTAATCTTGATTGATCGCTAATAGAAGGTGCCAAAACTTCTTTTACAGCACTTGATATACAGATTATCTTTTCAATCCGAGGATAATTGTATTTTTTCAGTGATCTATTTTTGATAGGGTTCATTAGCCTCCGAGTTATTAGCGACTTCGTTTTTAGACCTACCATGCGATAAGCTAGCCAAAGCAAGGTGTGGGCATGAGAGTCGTGCCCGTGTATGATATCAACTTGATTTTCGTTACAGTATTTTTTTAAGCTCCTAATATTCTGAAGAAGAGAAAATGCTCCTTTCTTGAATTCAATAATTTTTGATGATTCCAGGCCGCATCTTGATGATAAAACTGAATTTTTCGGTGTCATCAATGCACATTCCACGCCTTTATTTTTTAGCCCATTCATCAATAAATTCACTTGACGTTCACCACCTCTCCAGGTTTTGGCACTTGATATGTGAAGGATTTTCAAGATTCTGATTTTTTTAGTTTATCAAAATAATGAAGTTGTCTTTTGACCAGATGGGCATTCATTTTTGCGATTTTCCATCCTGCTCCTCCATCCAGAAAACCGAACTTTAGAATGTAGGATTTGAATCCTTTGAACATTGGACCCAACCATCTTTTGAATATGTTGGGATTCCTTCCTCTATCCAGCCAGATTTGAGCTCGTAGTGCAGCATATTTTTCTACCTTGTCCAAATGATCTTGAATAGACCGATAGCTGTGATGGATCATTTTATGTTTTAGCTTGACAATCTTAAAATTGGAAGGGAAAGTCAATTTTTCGTGAACGAGATTGTCATTCCAATGAGCTTCATTTTTGTTGAATACACGATATACCCAATCGGGGCTCCAGCCAGAATGACTGATCTTATGGCCCAGGTAATAATTTTGTCGATCGATGGCATATATACATCCAGTTTCAAATCTGGTGTTTTGTAATTCTTTGATCAATTCCTGAGGCAATGATTCATCTGCATCAATGGACAAGATCCAATCGTATTTGGCTTTTGAATGCCCCAGGTTTTTTGTTGCACCATAACCCAGCCATTGCGTTTCGAAGACTTTTGCACCTAGAGATTTGGCCTTTTCGACAGTGGCATCAGTACTCCCATTGTCCATCACAATAATGTCATCCGAAAGCGGTAGCAAACTCTGAATGCATTCGACTATACGATCGACTTCATTCTTTGTTATGATTACTGCGGATACTTTGACTGACATGATTACTTCATTTCTGAACCCTTGGCTATGAAAAATGGATTCAATAGATCTTCTTTATTGTACCGAACTGCTTGATCTTGCCCATCAGCAATAAGGACATGACCACCTGCTTCTTCCAATATAATTTGAGCCGCACAAGTGTCCCATTCCATAGTCGGAGCCATACGCGGATACAAATGTGCATTTCCCTGAGCTATAGTTAGAAATTTCAATGAGCTTCCTTTGGCTATCAGTTCTGGTTCTGATAATCCCTTGACAAAGGCTTCTGTTTTTTCATTTAAGTGTGACCGCGAGCATATGACTTTGAGTCCTTTTTCACTTCGATTGAATGCTACTGCAGATATTTTTTCGGTCTGTCCATTAATTATTTTGAAAGCACCTTCGCCCTTGATGGCATAATACATCTCATCAAAAACTGGGATGTAGACCACTCCTGCAATCACCTTATGATTATGTACCAAACCAATATTGGTCGTGAATTCACCATTTTTCTTAATGAACTCCTTGGTACCATCCAAAGGATCGACAATCCAACAATATTCCCACTCCGATCGTATCGAAAAAGGCAAATCATCATTTTCTTCAGAAATAATAGGTATATCCGGACTCAACTCTTTCAGTGCATCACAAATAATCCTATTGGAAGCGATATCTGCCTTCGTCAAAGGAGATGCATCAGATTTGTTCTGAATTTCAAGTTCTGTACTATTATAAACTTCCAAAATTGCCTCTCCAGCCCTTCTACTAACCTGGATTAGAGAAGTGATTAATTCCTTTATTCTATTTTGAGCTATTGATTTTTTCATAGTGAGTTTATTGGGAAGTCATTTTGGTGTTGAGGAATATGTCAATATGTAATAAGTGCAAACAAGATGTTTTTAAAACACTTTCAAGATCAAATATATGCCAATAATCGATAATACAATTAAAAGTATCATGGGTAGATAGGCAAAGAAAAGTTTTAAGGGAGTTGAAGCATATTTTTGATTCAATCTGGACTTGTAATATGCCTTAAAATCTGGATCCTTCAATCTTTTGTCCAATTCATTCAAAGAGTCATCCGTCAGCTCTTCAGCTGAAAAAAACTTGTCCAAAAATTCTATGTCATCCTTATTGATTTCTCTCATTTAAGTAGGTAATCGAATTTTTTTAGAATAAAACAATAGGAGCAATCTAATTGATTACTTTGACTTGGCTTGAAGGCTCATAAAATAGGTCTCAAAAATGGTGAAGATTACATAGATAATGATAAATGGTAGAACAAAAATTCCATCTTCAGGACTTCGGAGTTTATAATATACCAGGACAACAGCAATCGCGATTAGAAATTTAAACATCACATTTATAATGACCAGATTGAGTAACATTCCCTTATTCGGTTGCTGTTCCAAGAATTCGGTCAAGAAATAAATCGCTATCGAAAGAAGGGTAAATGAGGGAATCGCATAATATGCTATGTCGATGTATTCATTGATTTTTGCATTGAGGCTCATGAAGTACATTATGCATACCAATAATCCAATGGTCAAAAACAAAAGTTGAAAAAACTTACTTACGCTCATGATTTTAAAATGTGCTATGGATCTTTATACCTAAATAAACGGCCAAAAGACCTAAAATAACGCTTGCGCCAATATAAAACATTCCAAGTGCAAATTGTTGATTTTGGAAAAGCTTCAAAGATTCGCTGCTAAAAGTTGAGAAAGTGCTGAATCCACCGCAAAATCCAGTTGCAAAAAGAAGGCTATAATTCGTTTGTAGGTTGTTTTTCAAGTGCATTCCAATCAACAAACCTAGAATTAAACAAGCCAAGAAGTTAGAAATAAAGGTTCCAATTGGAAAATCTGTATTTGTCGTAGAAAAATAAATGCCTATACCATATCTAAAAAGGCTTCCTAATCCACCTCCCAGAAATACATATATCAAACTTTGCATGACTCAGGTGAGATTTTTATTTCGCTTACTAATTTTATGTAAAAAATAGGTAAGCGCTATTGCCAATGTAAGTATTATTATCAAGGAAAGATTTCCTAAACTTTGAAGAGAATAAGCGATAAATATGAAAGTCAAATTGACAGCAATTAGAATTCCAGATGCGGAAGAATGCGAAAAACCAGCATCAATCATCATGTGGTGGATGTGATTTCTATCGGGATGAAAAGGTGATTTTTTCTTAAAAAGTCGAATTGTAAATACCCTCAAGGTATCAAATAAAGGAAGTATTAGAATAGCAATAGCCATGGATGGAGCATCTTCAATGGGTAATGGATATAATTCTTCACCAATCTTGTCGTGCACCTCTATGAATTGTATGGTAAGAATAGAGCAGACCAATCCTATTAATAAAGAGCCAGTATCCCCCATGAATATTTTGGCTGGTGTAATATTGTATTTTAAGAAAGCGACCAATGAACCTACCAGGGCAAAGGCCACAATCGCAATTTCAATACGTCCAATCAACAAGAACCATACACCAAAAACCAAGGAGATAAGTGTTCCTAATCCTCCCGATAGCCCATTAATACCGTCTACCAAATTGAAGGCATTGATTATAACGATAATAACAAAAATGCTCAAAATAACACCTATGTATTCTGGAATGGCCGTAATACCAAAAATGCCATGAAGACTGGTCAATTTTACATTAGCCTTAAAAACTAAAATAGCTGCTGCAAATAATTCCCCAAGAAACTTTTTGGAAGGCGACATGGGATCAATATCATCTTTTGCTCCAATCAAGAATATAATTATAAAAGAACATAGTATGTATTGTAAGTCACCAAACACGCCAAATGGAGCCCACAGGATAATACTGAAAATAGTACCCGCAAATATCCCTATTCCCCCCAAAGAAGGTGTACTGGTCGAGTGAGACCTCCTTTCACCAGGCTCATCCATCAAATTCTTTTTGATAGCAACATGTATTATGGACGGTATCGCCAAGTATGTCAGGGTGAAGGAAGTAATAAATGCCAATATGATGTAATACATAAATTTTGGGTGATTCAACTCAAAGGTACAAGAATCATGCAAGGAATTTAATTGGCCCAAAAGTTGGAAGAAATTGGATGTTCAGGTTTATGATTTATTAAGTCTTAGACCTTGGTTTTTTACAAGAACCAAGTACTTAAAACCCTTCGCTCAAAATCATATAAATCGAGAATAAGAAGCAAAATGACCTAAATAATATCATTCAAGAAACCCAATATAACCTCAAAGTGAATAATGTTTAACACAAAAGCCTAATTATCTCTCTCAATCTCTCAATCTCTCTCAATCTTTCCCAATCTTTCCTAATCTTTCCCAATCTCTCCCAATCTCTCCCAATCTTTCTTTCCCAATCTCCAATATTTTTTCCAATCTTTAATCATGAATCTGAATCAAGTAACCATTCCTGTATCCGACGTATCCAATTCAATATCATTTTACAAAACACTAGGTTTGAAACTAATTGTCCATTCGCATGATAGGTATGCTCGATTTGAATGTTCGCCGAATGGATCAACGTTTTCCTTGCACAAAGTAGATGAAATTGCAAAAGGAGAAAAGGCAATTATTTATTTTGAACGAGAAGATTTGGACGAATATGTCAAGGAATTGGAGCAAAAAGGGATAGAATTTGAACATCTGCCGAAAGATCAATCCTGGCTTTGGAGAGAAGCGAAACTTTATGATCCTGACCAAAATCCAATCATCATCTATAGAGCGGGTGAGAACAGAATAAATCCACCTTGGAAGTTGGACAATGAATCCTAAGCAGAAACTTCTTGATTGGTTTTTGCGGAATATCTTTTAATCAGCCAAACCAGCAGAGACCCAATAAAAATCTTTACAACCGCGCCTTTCCAAAAAGGGGTAAATCCATATTCAACTCCTTTTTCAAAGCCATAAAGCGCAGACAATCGACCGACGCCACAAAGCACTATTATTTGAGTGCCAAAAAAAGTAAGATTTAAGATATTAAAAAATGAATTTGATTTGAGGTATTTGCGGTAGACTGAAATAAAAATAGCGGCTAATAAAAAACCTACAAGAAAACCTCCACTGCCGCCATAGAGTTTTTCTATTCCAGAAGCACCGTCGGCAAATATTGGAATGCCTGCAAATCCTAGTAATAAATAAGTGGATAAAGCGATAAAGGATTCTTTAGTTGTCAGAAAAAATGCCCAACACAATATTGCCAGGGTCTGACCTGTGATGGGTATCGATCCTACGTCTATAGTGATTTGGGCGGCTATGGCAATGGTCACAACCGTTGAGATTATCTTTACAATGCTGTTGATTTGAGGAGTCATTTAATATCTGCCTTCATTACTCAAAGGCGTAAATATAACATTCATTATTATCATACTTAAAGAAGTAATTCAGCCGAATTGGATAATGTGCTTAGAGTCAATTAACTAAGTCCAATATTTCAGGAAAAACCGACTATGATCTTAAAATAAAGTACTGATGATCGAGCATTTTTTCTAACTTTGTCCTCGATTCCAAATCGATTTGTGTATTACAAATTCAAAACCGATCTCATATGGTATTTTTAGAATTTGAAAAGCCCTTAGAAAAACTTTACGAACAACTTGAAAAAATAAAGCAAGTTGGCGAAGAAGGAGATATTGATGTTTCTCAAAACATTAAAGATTTAGAAAACAAGATCAAGGCTGAAACAAAAGAAATCTACTCCAATCTGACAGGTTGGCAAAAGGTTCAACTTTCCAGACATCCAGAACGACCGTATACACTTTATTACATAGAGAATATGTGTAAAAAGTTTGTCGAATTGCATGGAGATCGATATTTCAAAGATGATAAGGCAATTGTCGGTGGTATTGGTAAAATCAATGGTCAATCGGTAGTGATCCTGGGACATCAAAAAGGGGTCAATACTAAGTTGAGACAATACAGGAATTTTGGAATGGCCAATCCTGAGGGATATAGAAAGGCACTTCGACTGATGAAATTGGCAGAGCGATTTAATTATCCGGTTATTTGCTTGATTGATACTCCTGGTGCATTTCCAGGTCTTGAGGCTGAAGAAAGAGGACAAGCAGAGGCGATTGCCAAAAACTTGTTTGAAATGGCTCAATTGAAAGTGCCTATTCTTTGTTATGTCATTGGAGAAGGGGCTTCTGGAGGAGCCATCGGAATAGGCTTGGGAGACAAAGTGTTTATGCTTGAAAATACCTGGTATTCTGTGATTAGTCCTGAATCTTGTAGTTCGATTCTATGGAGAAATTGGGACCATAAAGAAGAAGCAGCCGATGCTTTGAAATTGACAGCGGATGACATGCTTGGATTTGGGCTCATAGATGATATAATAAAAGAACCTGTTGGTGGTGCGCATACCGACCCAGAAAAAATGGTTAAGACCTTACGATCGCATATTAAAAAAGAGTTAGCATCATTAATGGAGACCACTCCAGATGAAAGGATCGAAAATAGATTGACAAAATACGGGAATATGGGTAAATTTACTGTTATCGATTCTGATGACGGAGGTAAAGATCAAGAAAAGACAGAAAAGTAGATGATCTCTTCTATTCGTACCTGGATGTTCAATAAATCTTTAAAAGAGCACTCCAATTTTAAATCTAAAAGAGATTTTTCTGGAGTCAATCATTGTAAGACTTTCTGTATTATAGCATCAGGAAATCCATCAAGTGCGAATGCAACCGAAAAGTATAAACGAAAACTTGAGGCGTTACAAAAATCTGTGGACATTCTTTATTTTCAAAATGATAAATCTGAATCTGAAAATGGTTATTCCAGACAAAATGTAAGATGGAATGGAATTCCTCAACATGAGATTATAGATTCTATTTTGTCAAAAGAATATGACCTTCTTATATTTTTAAATCATGAAATGGAAGATCATTTGAAATATCTGGCCATACTTTGCAATGCAAAATTCAAAATTGGTCCTGGATTTATGGATTGTACTCATATTTTTGATTTGATGATTGAGGCAGATGATTTTTCAAATACCGATGTTTTGATCCAATCCATAGACAAACAATTAAAACTTATTAGTGCCTAAACCCAAAAAAATACAATGAAGCATTCTCAATTTGTAGGAACAGGAGTAGCCATGATTACACCATTTAAGAATGGCGAAGTTGATTATCCGACCATCGAACGGATTATCGAACATCTTATAGCTGGTGGAGTAAAATATATTGTCGCCCTGGGAAGTACAGGTGAGACTGCTACCCTCAATGAAGATGAATCCAGAAAAGTTTTGGATGCTGTGATTTCCAGCGTAGCAAAGAGAGTGCCTATAGTGGCGGGTAATTTTGGAGCGAAGAATACACGTGCCTTGTGTGAAAAGATAAAGAGCTATAATTTCAATGGCATCGATGCTATACTCTCTTCAAGTCCCGAATATGTGAAACCCTCACAAGAAGGAATTTACAGACATTATATGGAGATGGACAAGGTCTGCCCCGTACCGATAATTCTTTACAATGTGCCTGGCCGTACTCGAAGCAATATGGAGTGGACGACTACCATAAGATTGGCAGAGGCGAGTGATAAATTTATTGGGATCAAGGAGGCGACTGGAGATCTGATCCAAGCTACCAGAATTATAAATAACAAGCCGAATGACTTTTTTGTAACCTCGGGAGATGATGAGGTGGCTTTGCCCATGGTCGCTTGCGGTGGTCAAGGTGTGATATCTGTAATCGGAAATGCTTTTCCAAGGGCATTTTCAGCAATGATAAATGCGGCACTCGAAAATAACTTTGAAGAAGCGAGAAGGCTGAACAAGCAAACATACGATCTTCACAAGTGGTTGTACATCGAAGGCAATCCTGTAGGAATAAAATCGGCAATGCAAATTTTGGGATTTGGAACCAATGATGTGAGATTGCCTTTGGCCAATATGTCTAGTTCGAACTATAATGAATTGGAGAAGGCGATGAAGATTGTTTTGGATGGACTAAAGGATTAACAATTGATTCCATAACTTATTACAACTTACATTGTTGTATATGAAGACACCACACTATATAGAATTTTGAGTATTTCGAAAAATCAAAGAATATTAGTAACTGGAGGTACAGGAGTATTGGGTTCTTATGTGGTCAGGCACTTATTGAATGAAGGATATACCAATATTGAGGTTTTCACAAGGACCAATAAGACGAAGTATTTAGATTTTGCGGATGACAAAAGAGTAAAATTTACAATTGGAGATATTATAGAGTTATTCCCCTTGTCAGATAGTATTGAAGCTGCGGATTATGTAATTCATGCAGCGGCAATCGTAAGTTTTGATCCACGAGAATTCAAAAAAATGCATACTGTCAATGTAGAAGGTACATCGAATGTGGTGAATCTGGCAGCGACATCTGATGTGAAAAAGGTAATTCATGTGAGTTCGATAGCTGCACTTGGAAGAAGTGAAAAAAGTGGATTGATAGACGAATCCACTTCTTGGGTCAACAGCAAATACAACTCTTATTATGGAATTACCAAATACCTTTCCGAACAGGAAGTATGGCGGTCTTTTAATGAGGGCTTGAATATGGCCATTGTAAATCCATCATTGATTCTTGGAGATGGAGATTGGAATCAAAGCTCCTTGCAGATTTTTAAGAAAGCATATAATGGCCTGCCCTATTATCCTACAGGAGGTACAGGAATAGTTGATGTAAAAGATGTATCTAAATTCATCGTAAAACTGATGGAATCCTCTATCTCAGGAGAACGATACATTTTATCAGGAGGCAATATTTCTTACAAAGATATTTTCCAAAAAATGGCAAAAGGTATGGCTAGGAAGGCACCTACCAAACCCGCACCTGGTTGGATGTTGTCCATTCTTTGGCGTGTAGAAAAGATTAGATGTCTACTCCTGCGGCAGAGCCCAATTGTCACTAGAGAAAGTGTGAAAAGTACGGCCCATCAATCCAATTATGATAATTCTAAATCAAGAGGCCTGGATGGTTTTGAATATCGGGATTTGGATGATACTATTTCGGAGTATGCGGAAAAGTATGCTGCTTTTAGGAGGCAGTAGAAGTGAATAAAAATGACCTAATTTTGTACGTTGAATCTTTTATAGCATTTCTCCTTGTTCAACTGAATAATAGATTATAAGATTGACGTTCTTACTCTAATTTCAGGGCATTTTCCCCCCATTTGACCCTGTAGATTCAGGTATTTTCCCGTAAATCCTGCGTAGAATTACGTACCATATTTACGTAGTTTTACTATAATTATCGTTTCTGGCAGTGCGAATCCTGTTAAAGTCAAATATGCCTTTTCTTTTTTGTTTAATTTTAAAGGAAAGGACTCAAAGCTAAAAGTTTAGATTATACGCTTTGAGCTATAGCAAAATCGAAGGTATTAGTACTATGGTTCAATGAGCCAAGTGCTTAAAAATCGTGGTATAATGAGTGCATATTAGTTGGATAGAAAAGAAGGTGGTGCAAAAGTTTTAATTTTTCAGAGGTGACTTTTTCTAGCATCTATTTGACTTAGTTGATACAGACACGACACAAGGATTTTATCAGCTAGGTGTATGATCAAGATCTAAGTCTGAAAAATGTAACCAAAATTCCTCTTATGAACAAAAATGTATTTTCTCTTCTTATTGGTATCGATGACTACAAAGGCAAAGACCTAAGACAATGTGTTGCAGATATTAGAAAAGTGAAGGCCTACTTGAATTCCTTGGACAAGGATAATTTTACGATTCATGATCCCAAGCTTTTATTAGATAGAATGGCCACTAAGGGTAATATTGTCAAGGAAATATCATCCAAGATGGGTTCGCTCAAGGATGGAGATGTATTTCTTATTTATTATAGTGGGCATGGGACGCAGGAGACTTCTCACGATCGATTTTTAGATGAACACAATGGTCGAATCCAATGCCTGGTTTGTCATCCCGAGGATGGCTTTGAAAATGCGCTTCTTGCCGATAAAGAACTCAGATATTTATTCAGCAAGCTGGAATCCAAGGCCCATGTCATAGCAATATTTGATTGTTGTCATTCAGGCGATATTACGAGGAGCCACACACAATTAAATACAGATAGGCAAGAGCGAAGAATGTCTGTGAATTTTCCTCCGAGGCCAGAACAGAATTTTATTTTTTCCAGCGAAGTACCTCTCGAGGAATTCAAAAACAAGAGATTCAATGAAGTATTTCCTGATAAAAATATTATTACCCTATCCGCAGCTGCTTCACATGAATCATCCTGGGAAGATAGAAATGGTGGAGTATTTACACGAAATCTATTGAATATCCTCAAAGAGAAAAATAGTACGCTCAACTATAATGACATAGCGAAGTTGACCCGCTTATCAGTGCAATCTACTACTCGGGAGAAGCAAACGCCTACCATTGATGTATCTGGAAATCAGCACTTTAATCAAATGACCAGTTGGTTGAGCCTCAATGGAGTTAGATTCTATGACAGCCCTGGATCTGTTACTTACAATAAAAGTGAAGGATGGCTCTATTCAAAAGGGGCTCTTCATGGAATAAAGCAATCAGATACCATTGAACTGACGACTTCATCAGGTGTAAAAATGGAAATTGAAGTGGGAGAAGTAAATTTTGAGTACTCCACACTCAATATTCCTCAAAGTCAGATGAGTGACCTGGATAGGGACAAATCTTATACTATCATTGATAATCCGATATTGCATAAACCCAGAATCTATATCAATGATTTGGATGGAGAAGTAGATCTCAAAAATGGATTGAAGGCCATACTTGATGAAAGCAAGGTTGCAGAATTCACTTCGAATCCAGCAGAGTCAGATTTTGATTTAAATATTTTCAATCAGCTGGTCTATTTTAGTTTTAGCGATGATGCGTATAGGCCGCTGAACAGTTTTTATCAACTGGTAGAAACAGAGGATGGTGAAGAATCTGGAAGTACTAATAATAAAAGCGATGAAGAGATATTAAGCCAATTAAAGCAAAAGATTGAATCGATATTGCCTAAAATTCAAAAGTGGCATCATTATTCAGAATTGGAGGTGAAAGATGAATTTGAAGAGCCGCCTGTCAAAATTGAATTGTCTCAAGACGGGTCAACATGGACAGATATATTTAATGGACAGATTACACTTGAACCCGAAGCTGGACGTGTAAATCTATCGCGAAGTCCTGCTTATAAAAACCTTCTTTGTAAAAATTACAAAATAAGAATTACCAACCTTACTGAAGATAGATTGTATGTGACTCCTGTGATTTTGTATAATGGTCGACTCGAAATTTCGTATTTCCAAAAAGATGAAAGGAGCGTTGATCTTGATGCAGGAATGTCTGTGGTAAGAGAACAGATTATCTATCTGGATCATTACATGGAAGTATTTAATTGGGAAAAGGAGTGTGCGAATTATAAGTTTATAGTGAACAATCATTCTGATCTCAAGCCAGAATTGCCATCCATATTGCAAGATGGATTGGATGAACCATATAGTTTCAGAAGTATAAAGAGAGGCGGAGGACCTACTGATGGGTTTGATTATAAAGAGAGAAATGCAATTTTCTTTGCCAAGGTGGTTCTAAATAACACCACTTTCAATCAAATCTCTGGTGAATTGTCTGAGAAGCAAGATAAGTACGTTAAAAGTGAAATACTGAGTCCATTTATAGAAAGATTGTATTTCGATGTTGATCCCAAATCTGTTAACCTGCAGTTGATAGAAAAACCAAATAATGGACAAGCAAAGGAGCGTGGCTTCAGAATGTTTTTAGGAAATGCGATTGACCATTACCGTCGAAAAAGAAAATTCAAAAGAATGGTCAAGAGATTTCCAGATAAGCCACTTATTGTAGCTGAAGGCGATTCATGGTTTTTGTATCCGATATATGTGAAAGATACGCTGGACCACTTGATGACTGAATATCCAGTAAAAAGCCTTGCATGGGCTGGGGATACATTGGAAAATTATAAAAAATCTGGTTCACTCTTGAAGACAGTAGAAGATTTGAATCCGAATTATGTCATGATTAGTGGCGGAGGCAATGATATTGTCGGAGCCGATATAGTCGATATTCTGAACGAAGATGTAGCCATTGGTCAAAAGGTGGATGCCTACTTGAATGATCATTATGACCATAAGATGAAAAAGTTAAAAGATGTCTATGATTACTTCTTCTTGGAAGTTTCTAAAAACCAAAATGTGAAAAAGATTCTGGTGCATGGATATGATTATTTGCGTACAGATCATGCCACCATTGTAGTCAAAAAAGGCTGGGTAAGTAAGCATATGATTTCTAAAGGAATTACAAATGCTGATGATCGAAAACGCATCGTTGATTTTCTGATCGATGAATTTAATAAGATGTTGGAAAAATTGGCAAATGAATACCAGAAGGTAACCTATGTAAAACTTTTAGGCACTATAAATAAAGATGAGTGGTATGACGAGATTCATCCCAATGATTATGGTTACAAAAAAATTGCCGACAAATTTAAGAGGCACTTAATTTAAACACTGTAGAATGCGGATATGCAAAAATAAATTTACGGACCATTTAAGAGATATTTTTGAAGCTAACCCTTTGAAACAGCCAAATCCGCGGTATACACCCCTCAGCCTGATCGAAATTAAGGACAAGAAAACCTATCCTTTGGGACGCTTAAGTGACCTTATACTAGGAGGACAAAATCTAAATGTTGAGATCAGGAAGGAAGCAATGCCTGCTATTTCGAATTCCTGGTCAAAAAAGGCAAATATCAATGTTGGAGTTGATTTAATGTCTGGCTTTTTTAAAGGATTTGGCCTGGATGCAGTGGGTATAAGTGCGTCGTTCAAAAATGCCAAGCAATTTGCTTTTTCTTTTGAAAATGTGGAGAGACATTTTTTTGAGCCGCTCGAACTGGGTAAAGTGCTTTCTGATCATGAGATAAAAGCGAATACTGAAAATATTTTTATAAGCAAAATAATGGCTTCTGGTAAATACAGCTTGGGGCTCATTACAGATGCGATTGTAAGCAATAATTTTTCGATAGCCACATATAGTGATTCGGATACTTCTGTTGGAATAAATGTTCCGTTAATTGAAAATTACATTGCTGATCTCAATACCAAAACTACGATTGAAAAGAAGGAAAGTAATGTTATCAAATTTGTACAGCCAAATCCTATTCCCTTTGCATTTAGCTGTATAGAATTGAAGATTGATAAGAATGGAAAATTTATAGCAGGAGAATGGTTGGAAAGGCTCAGATCTTTGAAGAGCGGAGCGGGTTCATCAGCGGTCCAAATACCAAAAATGCTACTGGATGATGATAGTTTTCAACCTCTATTTATTGACTAAATAAGAGAAAGATGGAATTTTTCTTTGGAATATTTGAAAATGATAAACAAAACCATCTTCCAAATCTTGAAGATGAGAAGATAGCATTGGATGAATGTCTTAGACCACTGCAGGTAGAGGGGCAGATGGCAATTACATTGGACAACGATGTGGGTTTGCGAGTCTTACTTGATAAGCTAAGGGATTATCAGAATGTCATTACAATTTTTCACTTCAGTGGACATCATCATACAGATTATATAAAAACCAACGACAGCGAACTGGACGACGAAGACTTAATCTCATTTCTTAATAATTGTCCAAAATTGAAGCTTGTAGTTATTAACGGCTGTTCGTCGGAGCCAATACTAGAACGGCTGGAAAATGTACCGATAAAGATTGGAACGACAGAGGCTGTCTATGACCTCTATGCCAAAGAATTTGCTATCCAATTTTATAAAAACATATTTGCTGGAAATAAGATCGATGGAGTCAAAGATCGAAAGAGAATTTTGGAGAGTTTTGATACGGGAATAAGCACAGCCTTCAATTTACTGGATGATGAAGCGAAACAATCCGCTGTAGAAAAAAGAGGAGGGGGTAGTCTTGACAAACTTGAATCTGAAACATTTATTATCTCTACAAAAAATGATGAGGACGGCGTAAAATTTGACGATCGGAATACAAGCATCTTTGACAGGTCTTCTGCCACTATTAATGAGGAGTTTGAATCATTTATTAATGAGAAAAGAAAAGGTGGAAGCATAAAAGAAAATTTGAAATTGGGACAGGCTTATCAAATTTATAGACACTATCCCTTCAATATATCCACTGTCTTAAAAAGGATACTGTCTGATGATCAAGAGACCAATGGATTTAATGTTCAAAGATTTGTGGCTACCCGCAGATTGTATCGTGAATTTTTCCACTTATTAAGGGTCATAGTTTTAACCACAATTTGGGATGCTTTCACGATTGAGGAAATAAAACAAGAAGAAAAAGAATTTATTAATAGTTGCATGAAAACTGATCATTCTGAATTGACTCTTCATGAAAATTTTTCGTGTCTAAAAGCTATGATTGAGTTTGTCCCTAAATCTTACCTTCAGAATAAGGTCGATATTCAACAGATTTTTGATGTATTTATGGAGCAACTTGGCTTTCTTTCAAGTGCATCAAAGTTTCTTGATGAACCACCAGAGCATAATGGTGGCGCCAAAGAGTATCATAAGATATATAAGTCTTCAATATTGGTACAAGGATTTATCCTTCGCTTCGAATTGTTGAGAGAATTTCATTTTTGTTCCATTACTAAATTTGAATTTAAAAACTACAAGAAAATTCATAATAATGAGTTTACGTATAAGGCTCTTACCTACCCTGTCAAGACGAGGCCAGATAATGCAAAGCCGCGTGTATTGAACGTATATAATGAAAATGATTCTACTCTTGAAGTATTGGCAGAACCCAGCCAGGATATAGTAGATCAAAATTCAGTTTATCTCATGTTTAAAAAGGAAAGCAAATCTTCTTACTTGTTAAATTTATCGCCATTTCTTTTTGATGCCAATTCTGAGGATGAAGATTCTGATTTAGTGGATCTGAACTATATTCTTAATTATGACGAAGGTTATAGTGATTGGACCTTCCGAAGAGCCGCCACTAGTGAGAGTGCTGAATGGATGGAGACTTTAGATGGTCAAAAGCTCATCAAGCGCGAATTGAAACAAATTTCGAATGCATTCTTTAATTCAACCTCGTAAGCTATGAATTTGCTCTCACCATTCAAGTATTTGTATAGTTACTCCAATACCAAGGAAGATTACAGGTTGTTTTTTGGAAGAGAATCTGAAAAAGAATCAGTAAAGCGTCAGTTGAGCAAGACAAAATTCTTGATAGTATATGGACCATCTGGATCTGGAAAAACAAGTCTTTTAAATGCAGGAATTCTATATCCAATGAGGACAAAGGAAGAAGCCATGCTTTCTTTGAGATTTAACTCTACCTTGAATGAATTTGAAGCGATTTTTAAAAGATTTTCTGAGGTATGGACACCAGAGATCGGTGATGCTCTGTTGACCCTGTTTCATACAGAGAAGAATATTATAGCTTTGGAAAAAGAGCGTAGTGCATTGAAAGAAGCTTATCTGGTCGATAGAGGCAATGCCAATGTAGAACGTTATAGACAAAGCAAAATTGAATTGAAGGATGAACAAATAGAATATTCTAAGAAAGTAAAAGAATTAGACGAGGCCTTTGTCAATTTCTATCAAAAATTGGATCAGGTTCCCATCTTAATCTTGGATCAATTCGAAGAACTATTTATATTTCATGACAATTCGAATGAGTATGTCGACAACATTGGGATTTTACTGGATCTCCTTTTGAGAAATAGTTTTCCAATTAAAATCTTCCTTTTTATTAGATCGGAGTATTTTGGCCATTTGGTTCATTTAGAGAAGTACTTTCCCAAGGTGTTTTATCCCAAAGTGCTGGTAGATGTGCCCGGTCGTGAAACATTAGAAGTCATAACTACTAGTCTTTTTAATGAATTCAAAATCAATGCTGAAAAACCAGTAATCGATCAAATATTGAACAATATATGTGTGAAACGAGGAATAGATTCCTTTGAGCAGTCTGATTTATATTTTTTGCCATATCTGCAGATTTACTTAGATACCCTTTACCAAAGAGTTTTTAAGAGAACATATAGTGGAGAAAAATTTGATAGTGAAAATTTAAAAGAAATTACTGTTGAGGTAAATGATGTTCGAAATTTGGGTTCAATTAACAAAGTCCTTTTGAAGATCATCAGAAAATTAAATCGATCCATATTAGATGATATAAAGGATATAGAAAACGATAAAATAAAAATCCGCATCCAGGAGATAAAATTCCCTGTAACCGTTTTGTTAAAGAGATTGGTAAGTTCGAAGAATACAAAAAAGAGAATATACTTTACTGATAATGGATTCACGACAAATGATTTGAATTATCTATTAGGTGGTTTTGGATTTGACAATATTTCTGAGGAAGAGCAGCATTCAGTTTTGGATTTGATATTGAATGAATTGAAGGTAAACAGACTTATCATCAAGAATGATAAAGAAAAATACATTGAGCTGACCCATGATAGTCTGGCTGTATTTATTGATGCTATTGTAGTAGATAAACATGAGCATGAGCTTTATGCGCAGAAGTTTGTGACAGATTATGAAATCCACGTTTCAAATAAAAGGAAAAACAAAAAATACTTTCTTGATTCGGAGACTCAAGATAAGATTGGTAGTCCGGAAAAGTTGAAGAGATACTTGTCTTCTATGGATATGGAAATGACAGATGAATATACCAAGTTTTGGGATGATAGTGATTATCATAATAAGGCAACAGAAAGGATTACCAAATGGATACGGAATGGAGTTTTAGCTATTATAACAATTTGTTTGTTGGTTGCTCTAGGTTTTTTGCTTAATTCTGAGGTAGCGAATATGAAAACGAATTCAGAAAAAGTAAGATTTGAAACTGAACAAAAGAAAAATGAAAAGCAAGGAGAAATATTTCTTAAAGTTGGTACAGCTTATGGAGAAGGAAAATATAATTTGAAAGAAGCTTATGAACACTTGAAAATTAATGAGCAAGAATATCTTGATATCGTGCGTTCGAAGGAATCGCTTGATTTGGGCTTATGGGATGTGATTAAAAATCCAAGTAGGCTATGGAAGAGAGATACAATCTCTGAAAATATTGATAGTTTGATTTCATTGGTTAAGATCAGTTTAGACACGGATGAAAAGTATAAGATTAGGAGGCAGTATTTCGAGGATTTAGAAGGCAATAAAGGAAAAAGACCATTTTATAAAGAAAATATTGATTTGGGTAATACACATTTAGTTTCTACTAAATCGAGGATGTTGAAGGATGCTAGCAATACCCTTGTGATTTTCGGACAAACTCACGAATCCTTGAAGCTTCACAAGATTGACCTTAATAAATATGACAAATTGGACAGTGCTGTAGTCAATGGCGATATTCATGCATATGAGCCATACTATTCAAATAAAAAACTTAAAGTTCTGGTCTCAATTGATAAAAAGTTAAAAGTTTTTAATGAAAAGTTAGATGTTGAGAGCGGGGATGAAAAAGTATATGCTCATAATTTTTCAATAATTGAAAAAGTTTGGGATGGTAAATTTCTATGCCTTGCTGATGATGAAAAATCATTGTTCTTATACGATTTGAAGAATGAAGACCTAAGAGGATTTAGCAAGATGAATGTGAATGGGAAGCGAGAAAAAATAAGCTTCATTTCCTATTCTGCGGATACTAAAGAAATAATATATGTATTAAAAAATTCAGCCAAAATTTACAAACTCGATTCTTTGGATAGAATAAGTTCATTTCCTTTTCCAGGAACTAAGATTATTAAAAGCATCAAAGTAAAGCAAAACGGTACTATTTATCTGGCAGATAGAATGTCCGTTTACAAAATTAATACATCAGAATTCAATGAAGATGAAAGTGAAGAGAAAGACTTATTACCTATAATAGTTCATAGTGATGAAGACAATTGGGAAATAAGAACAATTGACATTTTTGAAGACAATTATATAATTGGTACTCAGGGGAATTTGGCTCAGACGTATTACAATCCTTTGGAAAGGTTTGATACTGCTTTAAAAATGCAAAAACTAATCGGGCATAGCGCTGAAATAATCAATGTATCCTATGTGAAGAAAGGAAAATATTTAATGACATCGAGTAGAGATGGGTCCATAAAATTTTGGGATATTAGAGATAGGGATATAAAAGAAACCTCTCTTCCAACAATAAATAATGGTATTTCTAAAATGCAATTTCACAATGGATCACTCTATGTTGGATTCAGACTGATAGAAACTATAGCCGAAAATGGACCTGGTTATATAGCGGAATTTGATGACACTTTAGGATTGATAAAAAAATACTTCTATCGAGGTAGTCTAAAGGAGATATACAGTGAAATTGAAATGCCAAATTTTGATTTTGATCCAGATGGAAGTCTTGTAGCAGGTACCTATTGGAGAAGAGAATTACGAAATGCCCAAGTCGAGGGAGATATGACAGAATCAATTAAAATTGATGTCACTTCTACGATTAGAGATGTGCGTATAGTAGGCCCTTTGATAGCATTGGCAACAGATGAAGGCATTGAGCTATTTAAATTGAATCAAGGCAAGTATGTAAGACAAAACCCATTAAATCTGGGCGTCCGGATAAATGCTGTTGATATTAATAAACATTACAATCAAATAATAGGAGCTGGCGAGGATGGAAATGTATATGCGTGGAACTTGAACTTAAACAAAATTGACACACTTCGCGAACACCATGATAAAGTTTCAGATGTTTGTTTTTCACCGAGTGGAAATTTCTTTGTGTCGTCTTCCTGGGATAATAATGCCGTTGTCTGGAACAATTTGGATAAAGAAAATATATTACTTGTGGAAGATGAGATTCATGCTCATTTTAACGATATTGAAGATGTAGATATCAGCACCGATAATGTTGTTGCCACGGCAAGTAGTGATAATACGGTTCAGCTTCATAAAATTTATCAAAAGGATAACACATTCATTATCAAAAGGTTGCCGAGCTATATTATCAATAGTGGAGTCAGCATACGTTCAGTTACATTTGGCGAGTCCAATAATATCATTTATACTGGCGACAAAAATGGTGTGATAAAGAAATGGGATATTAATGACTTTAAAGACAATTAATAGCTGCCTAATGTGAAATCACAACTTTTTTCATCACCTTACCATTTGCTGAAGTATGGCACTCTAGTAAATATACACCAGTGGCAACATCAAAATTGACCTGATTGTCGATTACATCGATAGTTTCGATTAGTCGGCCATCTAGTGCTCTGAGTGTGACATTCGAAACGACAACATCCTTAGAATAAATAAAAATCCTCCCATTTGAAGGATTTGGATACAGTATAATATCTCTTCCCTTATCAAAATCAAAAGTAGATGATGTCATACACTCTGCATCGAATTCTTCAAGTACGGTCAAGTAAATATTGGTATAAGAATCGCAGCCAAAAGTAGTCAACTCTTGCTGAAAATAAGTGCCACTTTCTGTATAACCATAAAAATCTTCACCTGGACATATGGTATCAGTTAAGGATACATATTGATTCTTGCAGAGATAGTAATTTCCCGTGCCGTTGGTCAAGACAGGTTCATTAAAGTCAAAGTAAATATTGGCCTTGTTTTTAATGTAAGTGCCAGGGTGAGTTGATTCTTTTGGCTTGATTGTAAATTTCACAAATCCATGTGATTTCTTTTCATTTGTGGTGCTATCCGGAAGTAGAATATCATCAAAAGTAACATTTAGAATACCTCTTGTGATATTGTAGGTATAGTCGTGTGATGAGGATACAACTTCTATAGTTGATAGTTCAAAATGATGGCTCAGGGTATCCTCTATTCTCACAGTAAAGGCAGTATCGGTTCCAGTATTTTGAAATCGGATCAAATATTCAATTGGCTCATCGAGTGGCACTATTTTATTATCGGCAACTCCACCTACCAGCGCTGTCTTATCATTCGGGTCGTATGATCCAATATTTTGCCTGCATTCGAATGACTCCGCTACATCCACCTCTGTACAAGCATTGTCAAACTTTACTTGAGCATTCATATAATGTGCCTGACCCAGTTCTGCTTCACAGGAAAGCGTAAAATCGATATGAATAGTTTTCTTTTCGAACAGTTCTATATCACCGATATCCAGCAATAAATTTTGTCCATCTATTTCAAGTATGGGAAAATTACAAGATTCAAACAGAAAGTAGTCGTCAAGTAATACTTCCAACTGCACATTTTCAGAAATTTCGGTACCTGAGTTTTGGACATTTATATAGTACCTGTTGTCAAAACACCTCCTTAATAGGGTAGTGGATGCACTCAATTCGATGTCAGAACAAACCTTGGCAATAGAGACTGGGACATAAATTGTTTTCTCTTTTTGACCCTGATCAAAAATGATTTCATATTCATAGTCACATACATCAAACAACTCACTATCGATATCCAATTCTATGCTATTTTCATCATAGATAGATTTGAATTGAAGCTTCGAATGTGTCGTTGTTTCCTTTGTTTGTCTTTCATTCAAGGTAGCCTTGATTCCATTTATTATGGGCTCTTGATCTTCATCATAAACACAATCTCCGTCCATGTCATTGAATACTACTACCTCGATCGTATTTACCTCTGAAATAGGTTCTACAGATTTTAAAATACTAGTGCCAAAGGTCGAAATGTATAGATGTAAATCGTGGCCAAGATCTAAGTTCGTTATTTTTGAAATGTCGCTGTGTGTTGGACTAATGTCTTCCCAATTTGTCCCTTCATCTCTGCTAATAAAAAGATTGGTGTCATCAAATACATAAAGGTTATTCAAAAAATCAATTTCTACATTGTAGTGTTTGTCAACATTGTCCGGCATATCCACAAGCTGAAAATTATCATGACCAGAATAACTAACCCATAATGAATCTCCGAGATAATTCCCTGTCATTAAATAGACTGTAGGTCCAGAGTATGCAGTATGTATCTTATTGATATCAGGAGTAAAATCAAGGTCTGCGCTGTGGCCATCCTGATAATATAAAGTCCAAGTCTCAGGAGCATAAAAATCCCATTCTCGATATATCACATTCCCTTCGCCTGTGACTGCAGCATCATATACGTGTTCTGGAAGTCCAGGAAATGTATATTCTTCCCATGTAATTCCATAATCTAATGATCGTATAAAATAATATTCATCTTCATATAGCACCTCATTTTTGTCAACTAAATCATAAAAAGACTGAAAAATATCATAGTCATCTAATTGCCATGTTTCACCATTGTCTGCAGATATACAGCCAAAATAACCTGAAATAAGTGTTGAATTTGCTAGAGAAAGAACAGAACGAAATCCACAACCGTTCTCTTCCATTTGGGACCAATGATCAGTGTTTGGATTATAACGTGCTAATGATTGTTTGTAACGGACAAATGCAAAACCATCATCATTTACCTCTACATCATTGGCATATTCCAATCCAAAATTCATGTTTTGTACTTCAAAGGAAACCCCTTTATCATATGTTGTTTTTATCGATCCTTCATCATTCAATAAAGTAGAAAACGTCATGCCATTGGATGAATGAAGCCAAGCTCTATTTGAATTATCAATTTCTTCTAAATCAAACAACTCAAATGTGTCACCATTGTCTTCCGATAAGAAAAAATCTGCTCCCTTTAAAACCATTACTCTCGAACCTTCTACATTAAAAATATTGTAAGCTGCATTTCCAACTCCTGCATATGGAACCCAAGTCGAGCCTCCATCATCGGAATAAGAATTAGATATTAGCAGTCTATCTTCGGAATAATAGATTCCATTGTAAATGTCTGGTATGTGGGTTTCGGATGATACGAAAGAGAGATCAGAATTAAAATATAATATTCTGAATGAGGCTCCCAATTGGGTGACAGCATAGTGTTTGTTACCTTCACCCATCAATATTTTCGATCCATGAGTCCACCAATCATGCTCTTTTATGAGTTGCCAATCTGAACTGTATAATTTTAACATTCTATCTTCAGCTACTATTATATTACCATCAGGCAAAAATCCAAAATCAAAGATATCATCGAAATTATTGTTTTCAAGAACAACTTCAAACGTATGCGACGCTTCATTTAACTTGTAAATTTTGTTTTCATATGAAATGTATATTACCCCATTTAAATCCATGTGATACCTTGCAAATGCAAAAGAAATATTATGATTCTCTTTGTCTAAGGTGTTCCATGTCTCACCAATATCATGTGAAATATGAAAATTTTGAGGGTTATCAGTAATGGCTAGCAATGTTCCATCTTCGAAAGCATGGTATATATGTGCAACTTCTTTTTTATTGCCTGGAAGTTCTGAATATTCGAACTGTGCAATTGATAAAGTACTTGAAAAGCAGAAAAATAGGAGTAATAATTGTCTCATGGCAAAGCTGGTTTGTATTGCGATAAAAAGATAATGTCTGCTCAGTTACAGGGGGCATACATGAGCATGTTGGTCTTCTAAAGTTACTCAAAATTTATGAAAGTTATATATTCGAATTATTATCAAATGAAATAACAAATATTTTACATTTTTAATAATTGAGCAGTATGTCGAAATTCCTTGAAGGAAATTTAATAAGCACAATAATAGATTCCCGCCAAAATGCCAGTTAAAATGGCACCTTATTTTGCCAATTATGCACCAAAATTCATGATACTGTGTCATATTGACTCTATTTATAAATGGCTCAACAATTGATAATAAAATAAGGTGTTACAAAAACTAAAAGATATCATGAGTAAGAGTAAAGCAAATGCGACTACTACTGAAGAAGGTGTAGAAAAGAAAACAACTGCCAAAAAGAAATCAAAATCTAAAAAACCAAGTATCAAAGACCTTCAAGTCGAGGTGGAAGAATTGAACATTCAATTGTCTGAAGCAAAGGACAAGTACTTGAGACTATTTGCAGAATTTGACAATTTCAAAAAGAGGAATATTCGAGAGCGGATGGATCTGTTGAAAAATGCAAGTAGAGATGCTTTTTCGGCCTTATTGCCAGTAATTGATGATTTTGATAGAGCCAAGAATAGCGCAGACGATGAATCCAGCGAAGAATCTTTCAGTGAAGGTGTAGTCTTGGTGTACAATAAGTTGAATACCATACTTAATGGTAAGGGGCTCAAAAAAATGGAAAGTACGGGAGAAGTATTTGATCCTGAATTGCATGAAGCGATCACCAAAATACCAGCACCAAGTGATGATATGAAAGGAAAGGTCATTGATACAATAGAATCTGGATTTTATCTCAATGATAAAATTATCAGACATGCTAAAGTGGTGGTAGGAGAGTAAGACAAAACCGTATAGGATAAGAAATAAAAAGGAATGGCTAAAAGAGATTTTTACGATATATTAGGAGTTGATAAGAGTGCCGATGCAGCGACTATCAAAAAGGCATACAGGAAGACGGCAATGAAGTATCATCCTGATAGAAATCCTGATGATAAGGCGGCTGAGGAGAAATTCAAAGAAGCAGCAGAAGCATACGAGATATTGAGTGATGCTGACAAGAAGGCTAGATATGATAGATTTGGACATGCAGGTGTAGATCCCAACATGGGAGGAAGAGGAGGATTCCAGGGAAGTATGACAATGGATGATATCTTTTCTCAGTTTGGAGACATATTTGGAGATAGCGGTAGTCCATTCGAGAGCTTTTTTGGTGGTCAAAGGTCTAGTAGATCAGGTGCTAGAGGAGGCCAGAAAGGAAGTAATCTTAGAATCAAAGTTGCACTTTCGCTTGAAGAAATAGAAGCTGGTGTCACGAAAAAGATAAAGGTAAAAAAGCAAAAAACTTGTGATGTATGTAACGGAAGTGGGGCTAAGGACAAGTCTTCGGTAAAGAGTTGTGGTACCTGTGGCGGTGGAGGTTATGTAAGACAGATAAAGTCTACCTTCCTTGGCCAAATGCAAACCACAT
The DNA here is from genome assembly GCA_965230575.1 of Saprospiraceae bacterium. GTDB lineage: Bacteria > Bacteroidota > Bacteroidia > Chitinophagales > Saprospiraceae > CAJXUU01. The sequence goes on along the minus strand of OZ246013.1, from coordinate 260,119 downwards.
CAGCATGCCCAACTTGTGGTGGTGCAGGTACTCAGGTGACTGCCAAATGTACCAATTGTAGAGGAGAAGGAAGATTGAATGGAGCAGAGACTATTGAAATTGATATTCCAGCAGGAGTAGAGCACGGAATGCAATTGAGTATGAGAGGAAAAGGAAATGCAGGTAAAAATGGCGGCGGCAAAGGAGACTTGTTGATTAATATTGAAGAAAAACCGCACGAACATTTTAGCAGAGATGGCAAAAACATAGTCTACGATCTGTATATAAATTTTGCAGATGCTGCTTTGGGTACGTCCATCGAAGTGCCAACCCTTGGGAAAGATGTCAAGATTAAAGTTCCACCTGGTACACAAGGCGGAAAGATTTTCAGGCTGAGAGAAAAAGGGCTTCCGAGTGTCCAAAGTTATGGTAGAGGAGATCAATTGATCAATATCAATATTTGGACGCCCAAGAAATTGAATGATGATGAAAGGAAGTTGCTCGAAAAGCTAAAAGACATGCCGAATTTCAAACCTGATCCAGGTAAAAATGAAAAAGGCTTTTTTGATAGAATGAAGGATTATTTTTCATAAAAAAAAGAGATGTAGGCTTAGGCAAATTCAGAAGTACACTAACTTTCAAAGAAGATAGCTCTTGAAATAACCACGAGGTAAAAGAAGCATGGCCCTGACTGGGCTTTGGGATGTGGGAGCAGCCTTGTGTGCTGCATTGGGCCAGTCTAGACTTTTTTGGTTCGTTTTTTTGGCAATGAGTCCACTCTAAAAAGGTTGGTTAAAGAAAATTGATTTTTGTATTTTGTAGTAAATATTAAAGATCATGTTTAGAGAAAACACAAGTTATCAGCAAGGTGATTTATTTGGCTTTGAACATTGTTTAACCGAGAAGCAGAGGAAGTATTTTGAACGATCTACGGAGGCCACATTCTTTCTTGAGGTATTTCATAAAATTAATGAGAAAGATTTTGCTCAACTGTACTCCAATACAAAGAGTAGACCTAATGTTCCGGTGAATCAATTGGTTGGAGCTTTAATATTGAAGCATCTAAATGATTGGACATATGCTGAACTTTTTACTAATCTTACTTTTAATGCATTGAGTCGATATGCTATTGGTATAACAAATCCTCAACAGGATATTTTTTCAGAAGCTAGTATTTTCAATTTTCAAAACCGACTTATAGAGCACTTTAATAAAACGGGAGAGGATCTAATTAATAACGTATTTGTATCCCTTACCGACAAGCATTTAGAAAAGTACAAAGTAAATACGTCTACTCAACGAGGAGATAGTTTTTTAGTAGACTCCAAGGTGATAGAGTATTCAAGACTTCGCTTGTTTATTGAAGTTTTAAAACGTTTACAGCGCATATTGAACAAAGAAGATCAAAAAAGCATAGAAGAATATGTAGGTGTATACGATGATCAATCTTCTGGTCATTATGTTTATTCCATACGCAAACAGGATATTACGCCTCACTATGAGCAAATCGCACAGGTATATTACACGGTATATCATATTCTAGGAGAAAAATATAAAGACAAGGAAGCTTATCAAACCTTCCTTAGAGTCTATAAAGATTACTTCAAACAAGGCCATGGGGATGACAAAATTGAAATAAGACCTGCCAATGAATTAGAATCCTCTAAGATTAATTCACCAGATGATCTTGATGCTACATTCAGTTCAAAATATGGATCGGCACATATCGGTTATTCCACACATATTAGTGAGACAAGACATCCTGATAATAAAGTAGAATTGATCACCGATGTTGTGGTAGTTAAAAACAATGTGAGTGATGACAGAATACTGGAAACACGAATAGAAGCTATGAAGGCAAGAATGCCTGATTGGGAGGAATACTTTGTAGATGGCGCTTATGGAAATGAAAAAGTAGATAAATTGAACAAGGCACATGGCATCACACAATATCAAAGTGCAATAAAAGGAAGAAGGTCACATTCAAAACTACGAATTCAAAAAGAGGACGGGAAAATATGGGTGAGTTGCGGAGGTGGACAAAAAGTAAGCGTTCAGAAAACGACAAAGATGTATTGTGCGGTGTTCGATAATTCAATATGTGAAACATGTCCTATTAAAAACAAATGTAGAACTAAGAAATGTGGAGGAAAGTTTGTCAAGGCAAAGAGGCTATTTTACTTTACAGATAAGAACATATTAGCCCATCAACGATTTATGAATATCGATCAATTACCCAAAGAACGAAAGACGATAAGAGCAAATGTAGAAGCCACTGTAAAAGAAATGAAACGTGGCATGAAAAACGGTAAAGTTCGAGTAAGACGTAGGATTCGTGTGTCCATGCATATGGTTTTTACAGCCTTAGGAGTCAATCTTAGAAGAATACATCTAAGATTGGCCGAATTTGCCATTATATTCCTCTTTTTAGACTCTCATCCTTCAACTTGCTTGAGATAGCCAATAATTGGATTGTTGAGAATAAAAGCTAAATCTTTAATACTCATTGAACAAATTCATTTTAAACCATGCTTTTTAGAGTAGACTCGGCAATGCAAAAAATGAACGCCCGTCCTGGCGAAGGACTAATCTAGTTTGAAAATTATACCTCGTATTTAGGTAAAATATAAGAAAAACGGGGTTTCAATTCAGGAGTAAAACTATGCAATCAATGATTTATATTAATTCTTAAAAAAGTACCCCACTGCTACCACCATTAGAATTAGTAATACAGCCCAGTAGAATTTTCCAAAACCCCTCGATTCATTAATTGGATCATTCTTTCCATAATGCACAAATGCACCCCAATAATAAGGATGAGCATGAAGTTTGTTGGCATTAGCTAAGAAATTAAGTTTAGCTTCTCGTATCGCTTTATTTCTTGAATCCCCTTTCTTCAAATTTGAATAAAACGATTGCATCAATTCAGAGGTGGTACAATCATTTACGGACCAAAGACTCATAAGGGCACTTTTACTGCCTGCCATTAAGAAGCCCTTGGCCAAATTCAAGACACCTTCACCATTTTGAATTTCCCCTATTCCTGTATTACAGGCGCTCAATACCGTCAATTCAGCATTCAGATTGGAGTTGTAGATTTCATAATTGGTGATGCCGCCGTCAGATAAAAATATTTGATTCAGCATTCCATCCTCCTGGTCGACACATGCATGTGATGCGATATGAATGATGTTGTAATTCTTCGTATTGGACAAGAAGGTTTTTTTGTTGGCGGAGTCATTAGAATAGATAACGCCAGAAAAAATATTTGCGACGGATTCAGATTCAGAGACATTACATTTCAGCTTTTGAAGTTGAATATTGTCGCATTTGCAAGCTCTTTCTTGAGCCGTATTACTACCTCCAAATACAGGGGCGAAGGCAATTAAACTTTCCAGGTGCTTTGCAGGAGTTGTGGTAGATTGATCTTTTGCGAGTAGCGTAGAGGAATAAGCAAAACTTATATTATAGTCCTCAATAAGATAATTCAAATGATCTGGTGAAAAACCTGGTGTGACATCTTCATTATATCCAGATACCAAAATGTCAAAAGGGATGGAAGAAATATATCCATCAGGAATAATTGTGATGTTGGTGTGGTCTTTTTCGATATACGGAATTATCGGTTTTATTAATTGTCGGTATAGTCCATTCGAGATATTGTAAAACCTTTCAAATCCCTGATTCCCTGAATTGATAGATGATTCAAAGCTCAATTCACTCCTGAGTTTATCAATTTCAGTCTTTAAATTAGTGTTGTCAAGTTTTAAAAATTCAATTTTATTTTCATTGATAAGCATTAAAAACAAAAATTTAGGACCATAGAAATATTCTAAAATTGTGTTATTACTATTTCTTAGTACTTGCTGTAGGCTTGATAGACTTATTGGTGCAATTTGATTTTTGTACTTATCAAAATCAGGATTTATATCATTGAATTTGTAGATTAGGCTATCATTTTTTTGACTGGTTTTTTGAAGATTTAATTGCAATTCAAGGATCTTTGCTTCATCTATTTCTTCCTTTCTTCGTTCTGTAGAAATTTCTTTGGCGTAATGCGAAATATCAAGCTTGAGGTCATATTCAAGATCCAACATTTCTTTGGGGATAGCTTCATTTCCCAAGGCTAGCTGTTTGTTGTATGATTCCAAAAGCAGTAATGCTTTGTTACTTTCGATGATTTCGAATATATTTTTCGATATATTTTCATCCTTTCCAAATTCCAGGATTTTATATGCCGCACCTAGAGCTTCTTCATAAACCTGCATTGAATTTGAAGCCAGTACATTTTTGGATTCTGCTGTTACAATTTCTGTTCTCATTTCACGAAGTAGACCGACAGTTTTATAATAAGAATTAAAACATTGCTTCCAAGCCTCCTTGGTGTCTAATGAAATGGCTTTCAATTTTAGAGTCTTCGATTTACCTCTCAGGAGGTTTAGTGCTTCTGATTTTGCCTGAATTGAAACAAAGTCAATTTCTTCATCTGGCTCATTTTTGATCGACATGCCCAGAGTTGATAATCCCTGGTCATAAGTTTGGATTGCCAAGTCAAGATTATTCAGTTGTAGATGGATATCACCTTGCAAATTGAACCGTTTAGCTTTTAGAGGAGGAGCGGTTTCATTGTTGGTTTTTTGAGACACATCTATGGCCTCAGAAATATGTTTAAGCGCTTCGGAATAATTTTCATTTTTATAATAAAACAGAGCACGTAAATAGAGGCTTGTCGGCAATCGAATGTCAATATCATTTTTGTACAATTTGAAAACTTGGTCGAGGTATACATTGACCTGATCAAGCTGATTTAATCGCATTAAATTCTCGGCTATCTGCAATAGTGCCGTAATCTTTAGATTAAGAGCATCGCGTGATTTTTGACATTTCTCATGATTCAAAATCGAAAGGCTCTTCTTGTAATTTTTGATTGAAGAATCATAATCGCCAGCTAGATTAAAAACATCTGCCAGACTACTATATCCATCTGCAAAATGAATGTCATATTCTGGTACGGAATCGGATTTGACCCTTAATTCCAAGGCATATTCAATATATTCAATCGCTTTTTTGCCTTCACCTAATCTACTGTAGGCAGTTCCCAAATTTTGAAATGCAATACTTAGTTGAAAGTCATTTTCATTATTAATTTGCCTAATTTCCAATGATTTACGCAACAAATCAATGCTTTTTCTATTAATGCCATTAAGGCTATGAAAGGCATATAGATTGTTATAAATATCAGCAAATTTGATATGATTTGGTTCAAGGTATTTTTCGGCTTCCGTTAATGCCATTTCGGCAAAGTATTCGAAAGAACCGAAATTGCTGTTGGTATAATGAAATAAAGATAGAGCCGAAAAACATTCTATGTATTTCGGCCAATCTTCTTCTTTTTTGAGCTCGGGATATGCCAATTCCATATAAATTATTGCGCTATCAAGATTTGTATGGAATAGAGCAGCACTTTTATTGAAATAATTGATTCCCAATGTGGGTTGTTTAATCGCACTACTATCCTGAAAAGCGGTGAGCTTCGAACCAGCAATCAAGAAAAATAGTGCGATTAAGAATATATGCTTCATTTAGCTATAATAGGGTAAATAAAGACTTAATTCATATTATTTTTCAATATTTTAAATGTTTCATTTCTCTCTCCATTTTGAATTACCAAATAATAGAGTCCCTTGTTTAGCTCATTGGTCTGTAATTCAAGTATGGGTTCTTTGGTTTTTATTGATTTTATTTTTTGACCCATATTATCAAATAGTTCAACTATAGCAGTGTTTTCAATATTTGGGATCTTAATAGAAATAAAATTCATAAAAGGATTTGGTGAGATCTCTAAATTAGTGGATTGATAATTCCGCATTTCGAAAGATTCATCATCGTTACCGAAATTGCCTTTTCCATTGCCCTCATTTGCCAATATGCAATCTTCACATATAAGTTCTAATTCGTCATCAATGCGATATAGATCTGTATTGCTACACTCTGGCGCGGATTCTTGACAGTACGGTTCAGTATGCTCGAATATATTGCAGGAAAAAATAGATCCTGGATCCGTGTATTGGCAAATTGGATACGCATAATATGGTCCACTTGGTTCAAAGGAATCATCGTCATCTTCTGATATGGTCAATAATTCTATGAAATATGGGACGTCAACCGTAGTAGCTGGGTCAAGCGGAGAAGGATCCTCTGTCGGCTGTAAAGCGCTAAGGCATTGTTCTGAGAGGTCTATGTCTACACAAACCGTGCTGCGATATACTCCTATCACCTGGGTGCCAGGCGGATCGAGATATTGGACATTGGTAAATAATTCCCAGTCGGTAAGTGGAAAAACCTGATCGATGCCCATAATAGCAACCCTTAAAAACAAGGGTGGGATGGGATCTCCATTTGGATCTGTAAACCAGTCTTCACTAGAATCAAATTCTGCTGGGTTGGGACTATAAAGATATGTTCTGAAACATGCTTGATATTCACAATTCTCATCAACTTTATAAAAAACATCTGGCAATGTGCCCCCATTATTTGGAGTGATAGCCCATTGCGCAGTCAAGGTCGTAGACATACTTATAAATAAGAAGAGGTTGAAAATCAGTTTAATCTTTGATATTTTTTTCATTACAAGCGGTTTGTGATTAATTAAAAAATTCTATTACGATAAATTAGTAAAGTGACTTTCCATTAGGTAACCACTTGAAGAAAAATAATTTTTATGCGTCTATAACTGCTAACGTCGGATCAATCTTTTTGCTGTGTCATCGAGCCATCAAAGTTTTATGAAAAGTTGCAATTAATTTAAACTCGCAACTTTTGTTAGATCCTTTAAAATAAGGATCTCCAGACGGTTCAGGTGATTTTTATTAAGTGCAAGCAGGTTACCTTTTCATCTTCTGTTTTACTAAAAATTGTCTTACCAACTTGAATGTTTCAGTATTCAATTTAGGTGGGAATACCGGTAAAAAAATTAATTAATCTTTTAAAACACTTAAACTAATACTTATGGAAAGGAAATTGAAAACGCGAAACTTATTTTTGATTTTTATGCTATTCGTTTCAATGGCATATTACTCAACTGGACAGGGCTCAGATTGTCTAATTTCAGGAGAAAACATATTACCCTTAGGTACATCCGCAGAATTTTGTGTTTCTGGAGTACCAGCCAATGCTACAAATAAGGAATGGATGACTTATGGAGACCTTGCAATTGTGAATTCAAATAGCAATTGTATTACCGTGACTTCTACAGGTTGTGGTACATCATTACTGGACTTCTCTTACTGTGCTCCAGAAGATATCTTCACTACAGGAGGCAAATCACAGGGTTCTGACGCACCTGCAGATTGTTGCAATAGATGCATCTTCGAAATTAATACACCTGTGGCTGATTGCTGCGTGAGCACTTCATGTTGTGTGCCTATAGTAGAAGGAGGTCATCAATGTAAACCAAATGGAAACTGTGGTGATTTCTGCCCACCTCCTGGACCGTCGGGTAACGAATGTGGAGATGGATTTTTTGCTATTGCTTTCCCAAATGGTTGTACTCCAACTAATATTGAATCCATAGATATTGTAATGTCTTCAGGTTCCGTATTTCAGTCGGGGCCATTTGCTGGACTTTCTAATGCTTCTAATATCACACCAGGTCAAATATGGTGGAATTTAGGCTCTGGGACCATACCGATTTGTTCGGATGCATGTTATGGCCAAACTATAGATGTAGAAGTTACAATTCGCTATACTAGTGGATGTGAGGATGTAGAAGTAGTAGGCCACATCGAAGGAGGTTGCCTATGCGGTGAGCAACTCAACAATGAGGATCAAGGTGGAATCAATCTGAAATTAAGCCCTAATCCAATGAACGGATCGCAGCTCCGAATTGATGCAGATGGTCACTTTCATAATAATATGGAATTGCAAATTGTTGATTTCAATACATCAGAAATAATCTATTATCAAAGTTACAAGAATGAGAATATTGATAATCTCGCTAGAGAATACTCTGTTCCTGTGAAATATAGTAACAGCAAATTGGTGGTTCAGATTCTTATCAATGGTGAGGTGAAAGAAAGCCAAATTCTAATGCCATCAAGATGATTATCACGCTAAATTAAAACCGAGAGCGTGTTTCATTTCATAAAAGAAATGCGCTCTTTTGGTTTATTCTTATCCGTAATCATAAGTAATGAAAGGTAATTGAAAGGTGCTGGAGAAATCACCTCCAGAAATTTATGGAAATCAGATATCGATTATATCGATTCACATTTTTAAACCTTTTTATTCACTTAAATTTTGATGTTATGAATAAGTTTATTCCAACCTTATGTTTTTTTTCCATTTTATTACTTTCAGCTTTTACCGAGCACAATCCTACTGAGCTGTTGCCTACAAAAGTGACTTCCTGTGAGATTTCGTTCTCGGATGATGAAAGCGCTGCGGCTGCCAATTGTTGTGGAACTATCAACATTCCTCAGCCAATTTGCGGTGGTACCATAATTTTTAATTTCACACTACAATCTGTAAATGGTGGCCCAGTTACGAATTTGAGTGTTGGTGACAATTATGTGGAAGTTGATAAAGGTGGAAAATACATTATTGCCTACACTACTATTGATACTGGAGCTCCTTCAGCATGCTTGCCTATACAGGCGACTTGGACATTATGTGGGACATCTGGTTCAGCAATTCTCAATCCTACAGCTAAGGCTGTCGCAGGAAAGGGAAATGTACCTTGTCTTGGTTTGTAGAAAGAAGGCAAAAACGCCCTTTCATTTATTGCATAAAGAACTTACATAAATGGTATAGACTGAAATGTGATTTGGCATTTTGTATCTATTTACTATTAAATGTAGAATAATTGCATAAATGTGAATAGAAAGCGACTATTAATAAATGGTTTAGCTGTCATCCAAACTTTATGGAGAGCAAACAATTGAACCTTTTTTAATTACCCTTTCTATTACAAGCGTGGTCCTGCGAGAATTTTCTCGCAGGATTTTTTATTAGTTTTACTTGGTTTAAATTTTGGATTTTTTCTTGATGAGTGGTTATGTTTTGGAAACTCGATATACTAATATATGTATAGATGATAAAGAAAACTGATAAATGGATCTTGTCGCATCTCAAATCTTGTGACAATCGTAGCAATGAGAGAGCATACACCGAGGTGTACAGGCAATATTATGCCCGGATAGAATATTTCATTGTGCAAAATAATGGGAGTCAAGAGGATGCAGCGGATGTTTTTCAAGATGCCATTCTTGTTTTATTAGACAAAATAAAAACCAAAAAAGACGAAATGCGTAGCTCAATTTTTACATTTCTGTATTCAGTAAGTCGAAATATTTGGTTCAATAGACTGAAGCGAAAGCAGACGTTTGATAATATAATAAAGGAAAATAAATTTGAAGAAGTAGAAGAAGTGTCTTTTGAAATTTTAGAAGATGAAGAGTACAGTACACTCTTTTATAAACTTATGGATTCTGCTGCAGAAGATTGCAAAACAATTTTTAAATATTACTATTTCGATAACCTTAAGATGAATAAAATATCAGAGTTGATGGGTTTTGCCAATGCCCAGATTGCTAAAAACAAGAAATATAAATGTTTGAACAAACTTAGAAAAGTAATCAACACCCACCCAGAATTGAAGGCATTACACTACAATAATATGGACTTATGAAACGAGATTGGCAAATTGAAGATCAAATTGATAAATATGTTAGTGATGCAATGGAATCGGACGAAAAAATTGCATTTGAAAAAATGTTGTCTGAAAATGAAGCATTGAACAAAAGAGTTAAGAATGAATTGCTCATCAAACTCAATATCAAAAGATATCATAGATCAAAGGTAAAAGAGCAACTTCAGAAAATACACGATAAAACTATCAATAAGAAGTCCCATAAACTGATCTACCTGATATCTAGTGCAGCGGCTGTTTTGATTTTGCTGATCGGTTTCTTTTATTTGACTGATCGCAATTCATATACGAGTCAAGAATTATTTGCCCAGTATTATTCAAAATTTGAAATTGAATCTGATCAAAGAAGTGTGGGTGAAGCGGAATTAAATGAGATCATCAATCTCTATAATAATGATTCCTTTGGATCAATTGTGGATCAAAGTGATACATACGCGTTAAGTAAAACTCCATCAAGCTACAGGCTAATTTTAGGTATATCATATTTAGAACTCAATAACTCTGAGAAAGCTAAGCCTATATTCCAAAGTATTATTGACGAAAACGATATTATTTTCAATGACCAGGCGCTGTGGTATCAAGCTTTGGCAGAGTTGAAGTCTGACAATATCGAAGCTGCCAAATTGCTTTTACAAAGACTTGCTGATGATAAATCTTCGGATAACCATGAGAACGCTAAAAGCCTTTTGGAATCACTGCACTAGATTATTGATATATTCAGAATTTTCAGTTGTTACTTCTCACTTTGTAAAAAGGAATTTTGACATTTACACTCCTGGAATTATTTTCATTTTTTTTATAATAATATAATTCTTGCTTGCCCAAAGTCAAACTATCCATTGGGTACATGCACATGAGCCCTTTTTCATTGTCGTTCGAATGCTGGAAAAAGTAACAGTCCAAATCTGGTTTAGCATCTGAATCATTGATTTCTATATCGGTCAAATCCAGGAAGGCGTTAATGGTTTTTTGCAGCTTTTTTTCTTCGAATGTGTCAATAATATCATTGAAATTCTTTCTTTTGTCCGAAATAGAAGACGTTATTGAATTCATTTGCGCGGTAATTGAATTGATTTCTGTAGAGTCTTTCATAGACTTTCTTTTGAATCTAAGTTTTCTCTTGACAACATTCATCGAATCTATTTCCTTTTCCAAGATTTCATGGTTTTTGACATAGAAACTGTCTTTATTTTCTGTAGAGAACAGTGTGAATTTTAATCCTGGTTTCCAGTAAGGGTCTAAATCAGAGTTTTTTTGAATAAGTTTATAATCCGAAGGACTCATTTTTAAAAATATTTTTAAGTAGTCTTCATCATTCATGTATTTATTGACTATCACAGATGGAATGTTTTGCCTCCTTTTAAGTAGTCGAGAATCTGCCTCTGTCATGTATTGTTTTCGCAAGTCTTCATAATTCATTCTGTCAATCGTATTTCCGAATTTTTGTGCAATAGACTTGGGAGGGTAATATCCAAAATTATTGCTAGAAACCATTGTGGACCAAGCGAGTAGGGTCAATATATAAGGTATGGAAAAAAAGAATAATCTCTTGGTGTACTTATTGTCTAAAAAATTATATAACAATGGTTGATACAAGAATGTCAAGGTAGTCCAACTATAAAAGGTGAATATGTATCCATAAACTTTATTTACACTCTTATTTTCAATTTTTTTAAAAAATGCCTAGGGTTACAAAGTCAAAGAATACCACAAATCCAACAAGTATGTGTGCAATTCTGATCGCGTTGGCCAAGAATGATTGCCAACCTGAGAGGTTTTCAGCAAAATTTTGAGTTAGCCCTATTTGAAGAATGAAAAAAGAGAAAGAGAAGAACAATAGAAATAATAAGAAGGTATATGCAAATAATACACTACAAATTTTCTCTAGTCTCTCGATGAAATCATCAAATTTCCCTACTCGACTTTCGAGCATTTTTGTGAAATACTCACTATAGTTTAGAGCATCATAGTCAATTTCTTGTGATACATACCTTAGTCCAATGGCTCCAATCCAAAGACTTCTTAAAATTATATGTATAAGAAGGTTTATAAAGAATATTTTCCAACCAACACCTAGAGTTCGAAGGAGAAACCAAAGAACTCCCAATGTTTGCCCTTCAAAACGATTCCTTACATAAATTTTCAATTCAATGAGTAAATCCTGACTTTCATAAATTCCATAAAGCGCCAATCCTGAAATAAGAAGTTCTAATTGCCAGGATTCTTGCTGTAGTTTCTCCAGCCATTCTGAAAAGAAGGATTTTCTATCTTGTTTTGCCATATCTCATCAAATATATTATCTGCATGGGTATGCTTAAGTGCGATGTTTGTCATTGATCCACATCCATTTGTAATCTATTATCGTATGATTTATTATATCAATTTGAAAATCTTATGGTTTTGAGAATCAATCAGTTCATATCATTTAAGCATACGTCACCAGACTGCTTCAAGAATAAAAATAGCAAAATATCTTTTGATTTTTTTTGAATATCAAACCAACCTTTTTTAAAGCTACTACAGTCTATACAGATATAGTTATTTAAATTGAAATGAAAATTTATTGGAAGTTTATAGATAAATCAACTGGCAAGAAAGAATTTAATTACCAGAATCACGCATTTTAAATCAAGCTCATAAAAGCCAATTCCACTAGGCAGCATTCATGATTTGGAGCTGCCTATTTTTTCTTTTTATCTTTTTTCTTTTTGAAATCTCCTCTTCTCCAGGCATCAATGAATTTTTTCCAGGCGAGAGGATTGAATATATTTTGAGGTTTGGTTTGGCCCACATATTGAAAGTTTTGGGCCTTTTCTCTGAGAACAATATTTGTTGCTTCACTACCATCAGCAGGAATTGTATATCTCAATTCTTCCAAGACATCAGAAGCGAGGTTTTCTTCTGCTTTTTCTCTCAGGTCATCTGAAATGTCAATCGCCAGAAATTCATACTTAAAATACTCTCGGTCAGGCCAGGGGAATATTACTGCCTCAGGCAAAAGATTTTCATCTTCACTCATGATCTGAATATAATAATACAATGTCTGAGAAAGTGTATCTGGAATTACATAATCCACATCCTTAAACCCAATGCGCGTAAATCTTACCGTTTCTCCTTTTTGTGCGACTATAGAAAAATAACCTTCCGAATCTGAACTGGTACCCCGACTCGTACCTACAATCCCAATATTGGTGTAGGGCAAAACTACCGCTTCTCCATCAGCCCCATCGGTCACAACTAAACCCGAAAATTGAATCACACTATCTTTCTGGACTTGCTGACTGTAACCAACAACGGCTATTAAAGAAAATAATAAAGTAAAGAGGCAATTTTTCATATTTTATTAATTGCTGGTAAGATGGTCAAATATATAAAGTCCTTTGCTAGAAAACGATATTCACACATCTCTGATCGAAGAACAACCGCAATTTAACATAGATTTAAATGCATTTTGAATTTTAACTACTTCAAATTCAATTGCTAATAGCTTCTTTTAATACTGTATTCATATCTTCAACATAGATAAACTCCATTCCTTTCAGATATTGCTGTTCGATTTCAAGTATATGTTTTTCATTTTCTTTGCAAAGAATTACTTTTTTTATGCCTGCTCTTTTGGCCGCTAGAATCTTTTCTTTAATACCACCGACTGGGAGCACTTTCCCTCTAAGGGTTATTTCTCCTGTCATGGCAAGATGTGACTTCACCTTTTTACCAGTCAAAGAAGATGTTATAGCGGTAAGCATAGTTATACCCGCTGATGGACCATCTTTTGGTATGGCACCTTCAGGAACATGAATATGGATGTCCGTCTTGTCGAATACCTCGGGATCAATTCCTAAAGCTTCGCTTTGGGCTTTGATAAAACTTAATGCCGTAGTGGCAGATTCTTTCATCACATCACCCAGATTTCCAGTAAGATTCAATCTGCCCTTTCCTTTGCTTTTACTCGCTTCGATAAAAAGTATATCTCCACCCACACTAGTATAGGCAAGACCGACTGCCACTCCAGGGACATTCACCTTTGTATACTTGTCCAGGCTTACCTTGGTTGGTCCTAGAATCTCATTGATTTCAGATGGGGCAATTTTTGTGTCATATTCCACTTCCATAGCCACTTTCTTCGCAATATTTCTCATTACAGAACCGATTGTTCTGTCAAGGGATCGCACTCCTGCTTCTCTGGTGTATTCCTGCACTATCTTTTCGATTGACTTCACGGGTAGCGAGATGTCCTTAGCCTTCAATCCATGGTTCAACCTTTGCTTTGGGATTAGGTGTTTTTTGGCAATTTCAATTTTCTCCTCAGTCGAATATCCACTCAACTGAATGATTTCCATACGATCTCTAAGTGCTGGTTGGATAGTACCCAATGAATTTGCCGTAGCGATGAATAGTACTTTACTCAAGTCATATTCCAACTCCAAATAATTATCATAGAAAGTCCCATTCTGTTCAGGATCCAATACTTCAAGGAGAGCCGAAGATGGATCGCCTCTGAAGTCTTTTCCAATCTTGTCTATTTCATCAAGAATGAAGACTGGGTTCGAGGATTTTACCTTTTTTAACGATTTTATTATTCTTCCTGGCATGGCTCCAATGTAAGTCTTTCTATGACCTCTGATTTCACTTTCATCATGCAAGCCGCCAAGTGACATCCTTACAAATTTTCTTTCCAGAGAATTGGCTATTGACTTACCAAGACTTGTTTTTCCAACTCCGGGAGGACCTACCAAACATATGATAGGTGCTTTCATATCCCCTTTCAGTTTTAAAACAGCAAGGTGCTCCAGAATTCTTTCCTTCACCTTATTTAGGCCATGATGGTCACTATCCAAAATTCCTTTTACCTTTTTCAGATCGAAGTTATCTTCCGTTACTTCATCCCAGGGAAGGTCCAACAGGAGTTCTAAATAGTTCAAGGTCACGGAAAATTCTGCCATTTGAGGATTTATTCTCCTGGCTTTTGATAATTCTCTTTCGAATGCTTCTTTGGCCGCATCAGGCCATTTTTTCTTTGCAGCTCTTTCTTCCAGCTTTTTTAGCTCCTCTGTTTGGGGATTTTGTCCCAATTCTTCCTGAATCGTTTTCAATTGCTGATTTAGGAAATACTCTTTTTGCTGTTTGTCAATACCACCTCGAACCTTCGATTCAATTTGATCTTTCAATTCCAACAATTGGAGCTCATTGTCCATTTGCGTGAGAATCTTTTGAGCTTTTTCAGACAAATTGTCAATAGTGAGAATAGATTGCTTTTCGGCGATAGAAATATTCAAATTTGATGCTATGAACGACAGCAAAAAGTTGTTGTTCTTTATATTTTGAAGCATCATTACAGCTTCTGTAGGTATATGTGGAGAAAGCTCGATTATCCTCTTTGCCAAATCGCGAATGGATGAAATGGTCGCAGAAAATTCTAAAGGATCGGTAACTTCCTCCAATGATATGGTACTTATTTTGGCTCTTTGATATGGGTCATCTGATATGATAGCATCCAAATTGAATCGCTTTCTACCTTGCAATATGGCAGTAGTATTACCGTCTGGCATTTTGAGCACCTTAATGATTCTCGCTACAGTTCCGATTTTGAATAAATCATTTATTCCCGGATCTTCTACATTGAGTTCCCTTTGTGCTATGACCGCAAGTACCTTGTCCCCTTTTTCGGCTGCATTCAGTGCTTTAAGGGACTTTTTTCTACCAATTGTGATAGGAATTACCTGTCCCGGAAACAGAACAGTATTTTTTAATGCTAGTAGTGGTAACACCTCTGCATATTCTTCTTTTTCAACATTGCCGTCATCTTCATCTGTAATAGAAAACATTGGCACTACTTCACCATCATCGATCCTACTAGCTTTCTTTAAATCATCAAACATATTTATATTTTTATGCCATTGGGCTTTTTCTAATTTTAATTTGGTTTATCTATTTTCTAAATGGCAAGTATTGTTCCATTGAAGTAGAACCGAGAATATCAGAAAATATGTCTTTTATTGATCTATTTTTTGACAAATCGGCAGTGTAAAGAGGACAATTTAACGGATTGAGGAAAAGTCAAATTTTATCGCCAAGTGTTTGATTTTGCCAAAAGAACGTTGTAGTTGAGCAAGATGGTGTAGAATATCGGATTTTTTATGGATAGAATTTTGACAATGAAGTCAAGATAATGTTTAATTGAAAAATTACCGAAAAATAAAAAAGTGCCATTCAAAATTAATTGAATGACACTCTATATTTTAATCCTAAATATCTCTATTTATTCTTCGTCTTCAAATTTCTGTTGATAACCATCAAAGTCAAATATAAGGCTGAATCTCAATGTGTTATCAAGTGGGTTTCTTCTGTTGTTGGTAGGTACCAGGTAAGATAGATTAATACCAAAAATATTGTATTGAATCCCGAGGCCAACTGTTAAATATTGTCTGTCTCCTTTTTCAGGATGTTCGTAATAATATCCTGCTCTCACAGCAAATTGTTTGTCATACCAATATTCCGTTCCTAAGGAAAATGAAAATTCTTTTATCTCTTCACCGAATCCTCCTTGAGCATCTCCTAATGAACCAAAGACACCTGAGAATAGAGACTTTTGTCTGTAATCGGCAATTCCATCACCATCTACGTCCCATTCCGGGTTTGGAGTGGTAATACCATCAGCATCTATAAGTTCTCGTGCCACTGGAGTCGGAACTAACAATTTATTGATTTCCAAGTGAAATGACATCGTATTGTACTGATCAAAATTCATTAAGAGTCCAGCACCAAAACCTAAATTCGATGGCAAGAAATCCTGAACTTCTGCAATATCAGTATATGATACCTTCGAACCCAGGTTTGTCAATGCAAGTCCATAAGTCCATTCGCTATCATATCCTCCTAATTTCGTTTTTTTCTTGTATGAAATTCCAACATCGGCAGCAAATGCATTTGCACTATTAATGTCTATTCCATTTACATTTTGGCCAGAAGCAAGATTTGAATAAACATACTTTGCACTCAATGAAGCCGCAAAATTATCACCCAATTTTCTGGCATATGCTACATTAAATTCCAGTTCTCTCGGATTTCCAAGACCAATATTAATTCCTTGAACATCGGTAAAATTGATTTCTCCCAAGGAAAAGTACCTCAAGCCAAATCCAATTGCCTCAAGTTCGCTCAATTTTTTATAACCAGAAAAATGCAATAAGTATACATCATTTAGATTCAATTCTCTGAGCCAAGGCGTGTAAGTAAGTGCAAGAGCTGTATTCTTTTCAGTAAATGCAAGATTTGCTGCATTATAGTGAATTGCGTTTGGGTCAGGAGTCACTGTGATCCCTACATCTCCCATTGCACCTCCACGTGCATCTGGAGCTATTCTTAGGAAAGGCATTGCAGTGAGAAGGGTGTTTGGAATACAATCACCATCAGGACCTACAACACATCCTAATTCTTGATTAAAAAACTGTGCGTAACTGGTTGAACTACTTCCTAATATTAAAACAAAAAGTAAAGTAGTTTGTATGATATTTTTCATAGATTTTTTTGAATTGACAACTTTCGTAACGCTAGAAAAATGATATTTATTCTCTAACGCTACAGATTTATTGATTTAATTTTTCAATTAAGGGTACAAAAGTAATTTATTTAGCTCAAAATATAAGCGGTTTTACGCTATAAGATCACTAATTTTTCAAAATCACTTTCCCTTATTAAATTTAATTCTCGTGATAATACTTTTATTTTATATAGATATAATCCCTTTGCAAGGGTAGATCCATAGTCATCTTTGGCATTCCATTGAATGTCATCTACTCTGTATCCGCTGGCAAATACATTTTGTTCTATTGTTTTTACAAGCTTACCAGAAACTGTATAGATATCAACAATTACATCCAAATCTGACCCTGCCAAATCGTGTTCGAATTGGAAAGAAGTCGATGTAGTAAATGGATTCGGATAATTGTATACTCTTCTCAAACTTTCATCTCCGTCATTAATGACCACAAATTCCAATCTCTCTTCAGTGCTATTATTTGATACATCCCAGGCTTTTACTCTAATTGAGTGCTTCCCAGGTTCTAAATCTTTCAACTGGAATCTCACTTTTCCACTCGTATGATCATCCTTATTGGCCTCATAAAACTCATTGAGAATAAATGAATTCTGATTGTCTTCATCCAAGACTGCTTCGACATCATGTCCAATACTTGTGCCACTTACATTTATACCGAGGTCATCGCTAAGATTTACGAGTAATATTGGATTGCTGTTCGTAGAACCTCCAAAGACAAAGTTTTCATCATTCATGAACAACTGCATCGAAGGTCCTATATCATCTGTTATTCCATTCAGATTGCTACCTCCAATCAATATATCGTTGTAATGACCAGCGGCATCTTTAGAATTTCCATCATGGGCATAGTAGGATATTCTTCCTTTGCCAATCTCATAATTGATATCTTTCGGAAGTACAAAGGTAAATGTGAATTCCCCATTCACTATTGATGCAGATCCTTTGAAAAGAATATTTCTATATACTTCAAACTTTTCCTTTCGGCTTCCACTGTCATTTTGCAATGTTTCGATATTTGATTCTTTATCATACACCGTAGGGAATATATTGCCATTGAAGTCAGATACGAGATTGCCATTTTGATCAGTTACGATGCCTGAGATGGTTACTTTTTCCAGAGCATTCAATGTGTCTACGACTGAAATTGGATTACCATTGATCTCAGTAGTTTCAATGTTGTATCCTGGTAGGGCAATCCTTTGAGAAGGATCTCCAATCAATGAAAACTTTCGATCGTTTCGAATATTTGAAGAATCGGCATTTTTATTCTTGGCAATAGTGATGATGTCTCCCAAAGTTTGTGCTTGACCATCTACTTTGTCAAAAATATTCTCAAATACAGCTTTTGCCAAACGTTCATTTTCACTTGCATAAACAGCTCGTACAGTAGTCAAAAGGGCTAAAACTCCACCATTTTCTTTTTGGATGGCGGCTTCTCCGGCAGTAATAATAGCTGGATCGTCATATCCAGTGAAAGAGCATGTTGCAGTAATTAATACCGGTAATTCATCAGGATTATTCCATGTCTCGATGTCGGGAATTTTGAGTACTCTTTCCTGAGCCCATCCTTTTGGTCCTCCATGACCCATATAATTGAGCACCAAAGTTCCATTTTGTACTGTAGTATTAATAGCATCAGTAGCCGCAGGGTATCTATCTCCTCCAGGTGTGGATTCTTGAATATAGGTATCAAAATATATTTTGGTCTGATTAAAATCAGCATTTGCTACTTCTACATTCTCAGCCAATCGATCTGCTTGTCTGACATGGAGGTTGGTATCTTCATCGTCCGCTGCGAAGGCTATTTTCAATCTCCAGTCTCCCAATGCATCTTTATTAATATCATAGTTGATGATTTTGTCTATAACTCCATTGGCTGAGGCTGCCGTGGTGACAGGGATTCTTCCTACGGCCACATCGATTGCCCCTTTGAGGTCATCGCCTTCGTCATCACTCAACAAAACAAAGTAATCATCTGACGGGAATCCATCAATTGGATGCAATGATACATCCGTTTCGTAGGCAGGGATGAAGTTGTGGTCAGAGAGATCAGGCGTGATATTTCGGTAGTCATAACTAGCATCTCCCAGAAGCAATAGATATCTGAAATCTGGGTCTCTGTAGGATACCATTTTGGCAAAGTCTCTTATTGATGTTGGATCAAGTCGGCCTCCAGAAAATTCATTGAAAACAGTTTTTATATCCACAATTTCAACTACATAATTGCTATATGTTCTTCTATGTTCGGCTAGTCGAATCGCTGCATCTTTAAATTCTTCATGGTACAAAATGATAAGATCCGCACGATCGATAGCATGGATATTCTGATTTTCAATTAGTGCACCACCAGATTCAGGAGTAAGGTATTCTCCACTTTTAACCATGAAAAATGTCTTTAATTTACCATCGACTTCGTACAGCAGATTATTGTTAGTAGGGTTTACAATATTGACACTACTTATATCCGATACATCCCAATATTCAAATCCAGAAGGTTGAATCTTGAATCCAGCTGTAGAATAGTCCAGGGATTCAGAATCTACCAATCTAATCTGTGAATAATTCGATGATATTT
This sequence comes from Saprospiraceae bacterium, assembly GCA_965230575.1. Taxonomy (GTDB): domain Bacteria; phylum Bacteroidota; class Bacteroidia; order Chitinophagales; family Saprospiraceae; genus CAJXUU01. The sequence continues at coordinate 240,298 of OZ246013.1, read as the reverse complement.
TCTTCCTATACTCCAATTGAATGTAATCCAGCCAAGCTTCGTCTTTTGGAGTGGATTTTACATATTCCAATTCTATGCTCGCATTAGGCTCGATGGTAATATTTTCGTCAATAACCACCTCTTTGGCATATTCAGCTTCGATATCCGTCAAGTTTGTACCAGAGGCAGTTTTAGAAAATTGTTGAGAACCAATACGCAATTTGGTAGTCGTGGCATTGTCACCTCTTGCGGCCAATCTCATTTTGATCCTTCCAGCTCCTGACTGAGAAATATTGGAGATATCAAATAAATTTTCATATGATTTACTGGTTTCTAAGGCAAAATAATCACCAAACCAATCTTTACCAGTACCTTCTGTACTCCCATTTGCACCGAGAAGATTGGTGCGATCATCTTCATAAATCTGGAGGTAATCAAATTCATCACTTAGATATTCTGAATTACTCAAAGATGAAGTAGTCTCTATGCGTTTTCCACCACTTCCATCTATTTTGAGAAAAATATAATTGTTTACATCATAGATGTTTTTCTCGTGAGTATATGCATTATTATCTGTGTCGAAACCCCACTTGTCTGCTCCTTCAGCATAGAATCTTATATAGTCTGCTCCATCTATTTTACCGTCACCACCGTCATTGACCTGCAAGGGCAATTCTATTATATCATCTGCTCTTTCTTCAATGATAGCTTTTGGCAACCTTCCACCAATATTTGAAAAAATCTGAACATTCGAACTCGATATCGAACCATTTGAAATTCCAAATTGAGTGGATAAGAAGTCTCCTGTAATTTCATATATACCCGTTTCTTTAACAGGTAATTTGTAAATAGTTCCTGAAGAAAGCACCGAGGTATATGTATTTCCGCTCCTCGTTTGAGAAGGTGAAAGTTTTGGCGTAAAAGTGACAGTAATTCTAAATTCGTCTAATTTTTCAAACCCGGATTTAGTTTTTCTAATTGGTGTTACAGAGATATTTCCTTGAAAATTATTTCTGGCTTGTACAATATCGTTGATAATTTTGAAATCTGAATTTAGAGCGTCTTTTGATGTTTTTTGGGTAATTGATATTTCAGATGTTTTGATAGGCGTGATTGATACATCCAAAATGCCATTTCCAGGCAGATCAACATGATGCAAATACCTTGGAATTTCAGGTGTGATTGCATCAAAGGCCGCACCATCAAAAGATTGAATGTCAATGCTTTCGGTATCATCTAGTACATTGTCAAATGATTTCTGGAACCAGCTTAACGAAACAGTAGTTGAATATTTTTCTTGACCAAAGACATTCGAGCCAATAAAAATGAAAGATAATATGAAGACTAAGGATTTATTCATGCTTTGAAGTAAAGTTTAATAGGTTCTAAGGTTTGAAATTCTCTTGTTATCAAAAAGCAATTTTAACAAAATATTTTTTCGCAATAATCTATTCCAAAACGCACTATGTACAAAGGTATTGTAATGAATCTTCAATTTATGTCGTAAAAAAATCAAATAACAGAAATATAAATGATAATTACACTATTACAATATAGAAAGACGTTTGCTTCATTAAAAATAAACTTATGTAAGCCCCGATTGTTGTAAATCAGCCAGAGCAGAATATTTTTTTTAGCTTTGGCAGTCCAAAAAATTGGTTTAATAGAGCTGATGAAAATAAGAGATCTATCCATAGCAATATTGATTGTATTCATATCCTGCAAGGCATATGGACAAGATCCTGTGTATTCACAATTTTATAATTCTCCAATATTAATCAATCCAGCGTTTGCGGGTAACACGAGAGGAGCATTGGTATCCATAAATTATAGAAATCAATGGCCATCTATAGATAATGCATATGAAACATACTCGCTGACCTATGACCAGAGATGGAACAAGTCTTCTGGTGTGGGTTTGTACATTACTACCGATGCAGCAGGAAATGGGGCATTGAAAACCACAAAACTTGGTGGTATATATTCTTATAGGATTCGTATAAGAGATGAGATTTTTGTGAAAGGTGCGATCGATGTGGCATATGGACAGTCGAGGTTGGATCAGTCCAAATTGGTCTTTCTCGATAATTTGGATCCACAATTTGGATTGATGTCGCCAGGAGGGGTTAGTTATCCAACAGATGAAGTTTTATCTGCTTCGCCTTCGCGCAGTTATTTGGATGTATCCTCAGGTGTATTATTATATACGCCCACATTTTATGCTGGACTTTCATTTAAACATTTGAATTCACCGAATATAGATTTTATTGATGATCTGACTGGAGATAGAGGAATACTTCCAGTGCGCTGGGCCGTCAATGGTGGAGCACAATTCAGTTTTGATGGACGCAATAATGATGAGTATGGTTCGTTTATATCACCAAACATGCTTTTTGTGAAACAACAGGATTTCTGGCAATTAAATGTAGGTGCCTATATCAATGTTTTGCAAGTGTTTGGTGGGCTTTGGTATCGACAAACAGGAACAAATGGGGATTCTGTAATTGCTTCTATCGGTGCCAAATCTGGAATCTTTAAGATTAGCTATAGTTTTGATTATACTGTTTCGGGGCTTACCATTGGAAGTGGGGGTAGTCATGAAGTCGGAATAGCAATAAATTTTGACAAATTGCTGCCAAAAGAAAGTAAGTATAACGATTGTCTTATGCTTTTTCGATAGAATGGTATAATTTGTGTTCATGCTAATTGTAAGATTAGGTATTTTGGAAAAAAAATTTAATTATATTTGTCAGCCTAAATGGAAAAAATAGATTAACAGAATGAAGAGTTTATTAAAATTAATGACAATCGCTTTAACCGCAAGTGTAATAATGGGGTCTTGCAGTAAAGGTGGAGAAACTTCTGACGCAACAGGTTGGAAGTACAACGATCCTGAATGGGGAGGATTCGAAAAATTGGAATACGAAGGTCAGATTACAGGACCTAATCTTGTTCTTATTGAGGGAGGTACATTCTCGATGGGTCTTACTCAAGAAGATGTAACTTTTGAATGGAACAACATCCCGAGAAGAGTTACAGTTTCATCTTTTTATATGGATGAGACAGAAGTAACAAATTCTTTTTACAAGGAATATTTGCATTGGTTGAGAACACATTATATTTCTTATACAGAAGTGTATCGTGAAGCTTTGCCTGATACCCTTGTATGGAGAGAAGAGCTTTCTTATAATGAGCCTCTGGTACAAACATATTTTAGACACCCATCTTATGATGACTATCCAGTAGTTGGTGTAAATTGGAAACAAGCCAATGACTATGCTGAGTGGAGATCAAGTAGGGTGAATGAAATGATCCTTATCGAGAGAGGAATATTAAATCCTTCTCCTGATTCAAAAGATTCAGATGTATTTAATTCTGAAGCTTATTTAGCTGGACAGTATCAAGGAAATGTAAGAAAAAATAAAGAAGACTTGGTTACAGGAGGTGAAAGACCTGTGAAGTTTGAAGACGGTATCTTATTGCCTGATTATACCCTGCCTACTGAAGCAGAGTGGGAATATGCAGCCTTGGCATTACAAGGAAATCAAGCATCTTCGAAAGATGAACTTATCACGGATAGAAGATTCTTCCCATGGGATGGTAATACGGCAAGATATAAGACTAGAAATGGTACGCAAGGAAAGATTCTTGCCAACTTCAAGAGAGGAAGAGGAGATTATATGGGTATGGCAGGAGCTTTGAATGATAATGCTTCAACTCCAGGACCAGTAAGAGCTTTTTTACCTAATGATTTCGGTCTATATAATATGGCAGGAAATGTTAGCGAGTGGACTTTGGATGTATACAGACCACTTACTTTTGGATCATTGAAAGATTCTGAGCAACAAGACTTGAACCCACACAGGGGAAATGTTTTCCAATCAAAAATTATTGATGAAGAAGGAAACTATGTGGAAAAAGATAGCCTTGGTAGAATGAAGTATAGAGATGTTGAAGATGAAGAAGTATTGGATAGAGAGAACTATAAGAAAGGAAATGTGAAGAACTACGAAGATGATGATGATGAATCTATCGAATATGGTTACGGAAAGACAACACTCATCAATGACGAATCAAGAGTAATAAAAGGAGGCTCATGGGCTGATAGATTATTCTGGTTGTCTCCAGGAGCTAGAAGATATAAGCAGGAATCTAAATCTGATAGAACTCTAGGATTCAGATGTAAGATGATAAGAGTAGGAGGAGCTTCAGGAAATGAAGATACTGGAGGAAACACCTTCAAAGAAGGAAAGAAAAAAGTAAAAAGAAGATATAAGTAGAAATACTTTATAAGAATATAAAAAAGCCTTTGTTACTTGTAACAGAGGCTTTTTTTATAATGAAAATCGTTTTAAGAAAACACTAGTCATGAATACAGCAGGATTGTATAGATACTTCAAAAAATCAGGAGGAGTATCTATTGATTCAAGAACCATCAAGGATGGAGATCTATTTTTTGCGTTGAAAGGCCCAAACTTTGATGGACACAAGTATATCAGCTCTGCATTCGAAAATGGCGCTAGCTATGCCATTATAGACGATCCTGAATATGCTGAAATCGAAGGTGCCTTATTGGTAAGTAACACTGAAGAAGCACTTCAAAACCTGGCAAGATTTCATCGGTGCATGATTGATATTCCCGTTATTGGAATCACAGGGTCTAATGGTAAGACGACAACCAAAGAACTCTTGGCATCGGTTCTGCGTACAAAGTTTGCCGTATTCGCCACAAAAGGAAATTTGAACAATCACTTGGGAGTTCCACTAAGCATATTGGCAATAAAAAACCATCATGAAATTGCCATTATTGAAATGGGAGCCAATCATTTGAATGAAATAAAATTTTTGTCTGAGATAGCTATGCCAGACTATGGACTTATAACAAATATTGGCAAGGCACACTTGGAAGGTTTTGGTAGCATAGAAGGTGTACGAAAGGGGAAAACCGAGCTGTTTCGATATTTGGACAGTACTAACGGGACATTATTCTACAATCTAGAGGATGGGATGTTGCAAAAATCAATCCCCGAACATACCACTAATATTAGTTATTCATTGGCTGATGCAAGCTCTGTCTCAAGCTATCCTTCCTTGGAGTTTGAATATCAGGATATAAGGATAAGTTCAAATCTGAGCGGAACATATAATTTGATCAATATGATAGCTGCCTTGAAGGTTGGTTCTCACTTCGAAATACCAGCTGAAGGACTGAAAAGAGGAATAGAAAACTATCTGCCAACCAACAATAGATCTCAAATAAAAGAAACAGAAAACAATGTACTGATACTTGATGCCTATAATGCCAATCCGTCGAGTATGGCAGAGAGCATAAATAACTTTGTTTCGAGTCCGTCGAATAAGAAAATTCTAATTCTGGGCCATATGCTAGAATTAGGCGCATGTTCTAAAGAAGAGCATCTGAACCTGATAGATTTGATTTCGGCATTTCATTGGGAGAAGGTGTTTCTTGTGGGAAATGAATTTATGGAGCTGAATATTCCTCATCATTTTGAAAGATTTCCTAGTACGCAAGAGTTGTCTGTGCGGTTGAAAACCCTCAAATTACATGGAAATACCATCCTTTTGAAAGGATCAAGAGGTATTGCTCTTGAAAAATGTGTTGAGTTTTTATGAAAACTTCAGTAGCTATAAAAGCTTCAGTAACCTGTCGGGAATTTCATTATTTATAGATTGCTCATATTCTTCATAGGCGCAAGAGATGAATGAATTGGAATTATTTTCCTTTTTCAACCACCATTTTCCAGTCTTGGTGCTTTGTAAGAATATGAGTGAATGATCGACTTCATTCATTTCAATTACAAATTCTTTGAAATCCTTGGATATTGCAGGGTGATCCACTGACCTCAACTCAATTCCTTCATGGATATACCATATTAATTGTGCCGTGAGCATGGCCTCAAAATCAGATTCTTTGTCCAGTCCTGAAGTATCAAAAGATATTAGTTTTAATCTCAATCCTTCACCGACGTACCTCATTATTTGACAAGCTTCTTCCGCATATAGTCCGGTGGGAATCGAATTGGGTTTATTAGGGCAGTCTGAGCTTCGTACCGATGCCAAATCGAAATGAAGATAATTGACTTCTCTTAAAATAGGTTCCAAGATTTTTTGATTGGCCCTCATTGTTCCCAGACTAAGTCCAGGAGTTACAGAATCATTTATTTCCTCGAGAATATGCTTTGGAACTAAATGTCTTTGATAACCAATATTGTCGATGGCAAAATTTTCGGAAGAAACCAAAGCAGAATTGGAAATATATGCTGCCTTTTCTAGCTTCGTTTCCAAAAACATGGCTTTACAGAAGTCAAGAAAGGCAGTTTGATCTATTCCTACTAGAATTGGTGTAATGTATCCATCCTGAAGTTCAGAGATTACCTGATAGATCGAAGAATTATTATTTGTATTCAATGAACCAATATCTACAATAGTAGTTTTGAAATGATTGAACAACAAGCTCATTTTATTTCTCATGAGATTGGAAAAATCACTATTCTTAGTGAATACCACAATTTTTGCACCTTCAAGATTTGGAAAGTCATTATTCACATGAAATATATCTGTGAAATATGATGAGGTGTTCTCACTCGAAACCGAAGTCAACCAATTATTTAACATAGAACATATTATATTTAAAACAAATATAAAAATTATTGTCTTATAATAGGTTATAAAAATTATTGAAATATTTTTTGATTTTTTGAAAGGAGCCAAAATCAGAGATGAATTAGGTTTTTGAGGCTTATTTAATTGACCATTGAAAGGTTTTATAGGTAGTCTGGAAGCAGCGTTGAAAAATGCCTTCTGACGATTTTTAGTCAGTGTTTTAATTAGTTCATTTTGCAATATTTCTATAGTAAGATGAATTTTTAAAACTTGGTTCGAAACTTGTTATAATTAACTGATCAAGTAACATTTACTTAATCGCTAGAACAGTAATGTCTTTATTTGAAATGAGGTTTTTAGAACTCTAATTTTAGGAGAGAATAGAATCAATTGCTTGGATAAATTGCGAGATTATGCCAATCAGAAGTGCATTTATCCATGAAATACTTGTGAAAAGTGAAAATATTAATGTTTCTTAGCTTAAAATATGAAATAGCGGGTGCTAGTAAATGTTAAAAGCTTTTATTAACGACTAATAATTCGTATTATTATTTGGTGCATTATAATATTTCGGTATTTTTGCAACCTACACTAAATTAAAAATTGATTTAAAATATTGCCCTATGACAAAGAGGATTTATTTACTCACTTTATTATTGGCTTTCGTTTTTGTAAGTACCCAAGCTCAAGAGGATGCTTTTTCGAAGACTAGTTATACTGATGAGATGACGAAAAACCCCGAGCAGAATAAAATGTGGAAAATGGGTCAAACCAAATATTCCGCAAAACCAAAAAGCGCATGGGAACTGGGAGTTCACGTGGGTCATTTGTTTATTGATGGTGACGTAGATAGAACGTTGCCAGGTGGATGGGGCTTAGGCTTGCATCTTAGAAAATCTATACATTACGTATTTTCTATCAGAGCAGACTTGTTTTACGGAAAGGCTACAGGTTTAGATCCACAACCTTGGAGATCAGACAGACCTAGTGTACAAGGAGGAACAGTTCTCGATGAAGGTGGAGGACTTAGAGAATGGGGAGTAGCAGGAGATCCTGATTTTGTGAATGACTACGAACAATATGTTGGTACTGAAGGATGGTTCCCATCACATCAAACTACTTATATTTATGGAGCACTTCAGGGTGTAATAAATATTGGAAATTTGTTGTTCCACAAGGATAGAAACAAATGGAATTGGTATATAGCTTTAGGTGTTGGATTAGATAATCACAATACTAAACTTGATTTGCTAGATGCAAACAATCAGCCTTATCTTGATTTAAGAACAAGAACTGGCTTTAATACCACTAATCCTTTTGATACAAAAGCAGGAAGAAGTGCCATCAAAGATGAATTGAATAACATCTATGACGGTGAGTATGAAACTGACGGATTCAAAAAGCAAGGTATCTTTAGAATCGGTGACGATACTAATATTCACGTTGTTTGGACTGGATCAATGGGAGTTTCAAGAAAACTTAGTAGAAGAATTAATCTTGGTATAGAGCATCAAGTGATGGTTACTGACAATGATTACTTAGATGGAATCAAGTTTAGAACTGCACTAGATGAAACTAACAATGTTGACTTATTACACTATACAAACCTTAGATTAGGAATCAATTTAGGAAACCTTGATAAAGTGACTGAGCCATTATACTGGTTGAATCCATTGGATGCAACTATGAATGATATTGCACAGTTGAAGCAAAGACCAGTTTTAGATCTTTCTGATGGAGATGCTGATGGTATTATCGATATGATGGATCAAGAACTTGATACACCAGCTGGATGCCCAGTAGATACAAGAGGTGTTACCTTGGATAGTGATGGTGACGGAATTGCTGATTGTAAAGATCAAGAGCCTTATTCACCACCAGGATGGGATGTAGATGCAAATGGAGTTGCTCAAGTTGTTTGCTGTATTACTGAGGATGATGTAAATCAAATAGTTGAGAACAAGACTAATGCAATCATGAGTACAGTTAATAGTTTGGCTAACAGATCTGATTGTGGAAAGTGGTTCTTACCAATGATTCATTTTGATTTGGATAGATACAACATTAAGCCAGAGTTTTACGGTCAATTGCATCATGTTGCTAATGTAATGAAGATGTGTCCAAGCGTTTGCGTATCAGTAGTAGGTCATACTGATGCAAGAAATAGCAATGAATACAATAGAGTACTTTCTTATAATAGAGCACAAGCTTCAGTTGACTACTTAGTTACTAACTATGGTATTGATAGAAGCAGATTCAAGTTGATGTACGGAGGTGAAGATTCACCAATGATGGGAGGAGAAAATGCTAGAACAGAAGCTCAGCACTATATGAATAGAAGAGTAGAGTTCAGATTATGTGATGGTTCTGATTTTGACATGGGAAGACCAGAAGGTCCAAATGCAGGAAAAGGAGTTAGAAGCACTGGATCTACTTACAGTGGAAATAAAAATTCTGGATATTAATTTAGATAATATTTAGTGTGAAATATAGAGCGGCGTTGTAAAACGCCGCTTTTTTTATGCCTCATTTTTTAAGTATTTAATTGTTTATTTGGAATTGATGGTTTTGATGTAAGACCTCAATTCGTTTGCCTTTTAAATGATATTTAGCGTTCGATTTGAAGATGGGCAGAATACTATGTTATAAATGGAGGAAAATATACACTAGAATCCAATAAAATAAAGGACTAGATTGTGGTATTTTATAATAATATCCTTACCTTTGCAGTCCATTTTGAAAAATTAAATTAATTAGACATGTTTGCAATCGTAACAATAGCTGGTCAGCAAATGAAAGTGACAGAAGGTCAAGAGCTTTTCGTCCACCAGTTAGAAGCATCAGAAGGAGACAGTGTCAGTTTTGACCAAGTTCTATTGGTTGAGAATGATGGATCTGCTACTCTGGGCACGCCGGTTATCAGTGGAGCCAAAGTTGGCGCTACAGTTTTAGGTCACCAAAAAGGTGATAAAGTGATCGTTTTTAAAAAGAAGAGAAGAAAAGGATATAAAGTGAAGAAAGGTCACAGACAATGTTTTACTAAAATTAAAATAGACTCTATCTCGGCATAATTGTATGTGGAGTTTTTTCAAACAATAAAAAATTATCAATCATGGCTCATAAAAAAGGAGTTGGTAGTACGGACAATGGAAGAGATAGTAATCCTAAGTTTTTAGGTGTGAAATTGTTTGGCGGTCAATATGCCAAAGCTGGAAACATCATCGTAAGACAAAGAGGTACTAAATTTCACCCAGGAAGTAATGTCGGTATGGGAAAAGATCATACCCTCCATGCATTAGTTCACGGTACAGTTGAATTTAAGAAAAAGAGATTGGGAAGAACATTTGTAAATATCATTCCTGATTCAAATTATCAAGCACCTGAAACTGGCGGAAGAGCCTCTTCAGAAGAAGAATAGAATATTCGACTTGATAAAAAAATCTAAGGTGTTTCAATTTTTTATTGGAGCACCTTCTTTATTTTGGGGATTTGCGAATAGGTTTCTCAACCTAAATTCAGTCTTTATCTTTTCACCATTTCGAAGGACTTTAACTTTGATTTTCTTTCCGTCTTTTCCTTGCAGCTTGTTCAATATTCCCGACAATGAATAAAATTTAGAAGGCCAGAATCCGATTTTAAGAATTTTGTCTCCAGGAAGTAGACCAGCTTCGGCTGCAGGAGTATTGGGATAGATCGTCTTAATGTAATATTCATTCAGTTTTTCACCAAGGGCATAAATCAGCATGCCACTTTTATCATATTCAAACTCCTCTTCCAATTTCGAAATCTTCTTTAGATAGAGCTTTTCTCTCATGTAATCAATAATCATATGAAACCTGGATAGAATTACATTTCCAATAATACCATCCCGAAGCACTTGATCTGAGTCAAGAAAAGAAGAATCTATCTCCTGGAAACTTGTAATTATATTGGACAATCTATAGTCCTTTATATTCATGCCGTCTATCATTCCAATGTATCCGCTGATATCTCCACCTAGTCCTTTTCCTAAATTGCCAATAATAACATTTTCTGGCATTTCAAACTTTTTGTCTCTATTTGAATGAATCAAAAGTGCTAAGGAAGCTCCGGAATCAATAAGGTAGTTGAGGGTGTCAGCATTGCCTTCAATTTCGGTGTGCGCCCTGAGATATGGCTTGTAATTTTTAATATCGATATCATGCTCGGAAAACTTTGAGTTTGGCTTGAAGCGATTTGGATTATAGATAGTGATTTTATCTTTTTTATGATCGATTCCCACAACCAAACCCTTGAAAAAATCGCCGCCTAGAATGCCATCTATCCTTGTACCAAGTATCCTCTCCAACTCCAAATAGTCCTCCTCCAAGACAATTATATCCCTCTGGATCATTTTTGTATCCTTCAATTGCATTGGAACATTTCTAGTCACAAGCGCTTTCATTTTTATCTCAATATCAGCACCACCAATGAGAATAGTGTCAGAATATTCTATTCCGAGCAGATCATTTACACTTTTTTTAAATAGAATATTGTGAGATGCTCCCGTATCAAATAAAAAATTGAGCTCAAAAAGGTTATGGTAATATACCTTGATGACTATAAATCCATTGATATATTTGAAAGGTATTTCTTTCTTGACTTCGTTGTCAAGCAAGTCCAAGCCACTATACTGTGCTTTTACTGAATAAGTTGAAAGCAAAAGGAACAGAAAAGCAATATTGATCCTAAGTAGTTTTTTCATTTAGCTTGAATAAATAATTCTAAGATTACCTCAATATATGTGATATATTTAAGTTCTTAATAAAACGAAACGAATAAGTATTATGTCCGACTTAAAGAAAGACTTATCAAGTATAGGATTGACAATGATCGTAATTGGATCTTGTATTGGTGTGGGGATTTTTGTAACACCTGCAAGAATATTTAAAGATTTACCGCATCATGGTTTTGTTATGCTGGCTTGGTTGCTAGGTGGAATAGTTACTTTTTTTGGCGCAATGACATTCTCAGAGCTAAGTGCGAGGTTTCCAAAAGCAGGAGGCGTATATGTGTTTCTTAGAGAAGCATATGGCAAAATGGCGGGATTTTTATATGGATGGATTATTTTATTGATTGTAACGACGGGTGCATTAGCAGCATTGAGTGTGGCACTTACTGATTTTCTTGAATACTTTTTTGAAATGGGTGATAACTTGAAGAGAGCAATTGCAATCGGAACACTCTTGCTTTTAACTGGAGTAAACATTATCGGGGTCAATATTAGCGGACTTTTTGCCAAATTGTTTACTGGATTAAAATTACTTGCTCTGATTGCGATAATTCTATTGGGAATTGTCTTTTTTGATTCTGCCGAAACGAGCCATCAATTAAATTTTAATTTTTCCCAGGCACCAGATAATATTGGCTCTTTGATATTAGTGGCATTTACAGGTGTGTTTTTTTCATTCGGAGGTTGGCATCATGCTACCTATTTATCTGGTGAGACTAAGAACCCACAATCTACTGTTCCTAAGGCGATGCTATTTGGGACGCTTACTGTTACTTTATTTTATCTATTAGCAGTATTTGCTTATTCAAGCCTTTTGCCAATGGATCAAATTATCAACTCCGATCGTATTGCAGGAGATGCAGTGGGAAATGTGATTAAAGGTGGAGGCAAGTTAGTAGCTATAGGTATTTCTATTTCCATTTTTGGAACGATAGGTATTTATACCATGACAGCTCCAAGAATATATTATGCGATGGCCAAAGATGGCGTTTTCTTCAAAACCTTGGCAAAAGTGCATCCAAAATATAAAACACCACATTATGCAATGCTCTTCCAATGTGGTTGGGCAATACTACTGATAATACTATTCAAGGACTTTCACCATCTAATGACCTTTGCCACCTTTATGGATATTCTTTTCATGGCTTTAGCTGCCAGTACGATATTTGTTTTTAGAAGAAGAAATAAAGATCAATCACCAGCTTATAAATTGAAATTATTTCCATTAATCCCAATTCTTTATTTAATAGTGGCTATCGCCTTTGTTATCAATATGATTCTTAATATTGATAGTTTTGCAATGGTTGGTTTGGGAATTCTATTTTTAGGGATTCCAACCTATATATTCTTCGAAAGAAATAAAAAATCTCTAAAGAATATGAATTGATATATGATTTAGGGGTATTGATAAGTTGATTTTCCTCCATAAATTTGAATCAAAAGATAGATAATCAAATGATTATATTAAATATTTAGGTTTTATTTCTGAATGGATTCCTCGTTTTATTGACTTTTTACGTAAAAACGAGGTAATTCCCCTTTAATTCATTCTTGTTCCTCGCCGGAACTGGCGTTCATTTTTTTTTAGCCTAAAACGAACCAAAAAAACCAAGGCTGTTACAATTTCTTAACTTATTTTTTCAAGATAATTGCTAAACACATGATAACTCGCACTATGTCTGAAAATCTTACTCTAAACTGTTTGATTTGCATTATGTGGAGTTTCAACTTGACATTGATTTTGCTCAAACACTCATGAGTCTTTAAAGCAATTACTTGAATTTAAATAAAAATGACCTGCACTCAATTAAGAGTGCAGGTCATTTTTATTAGGACGAAGATCCTGAATTGCTATTTACTTCGCAATTGTAACTTCTATTCTTCTATTTTGTGCTCTTCCTTCAGCAGTATCATTTGTAGCTACAGGATTAGCATCGCCGTACCCTTGAGTTGAAATTCTATCCATGGCAACTCCTTGACCAAAAAGTCTAGCTTTTACAGCTTCTGCTCTGGCTACGGATAATTTTTTGTTAGCTGCTGGATCACCTTGGTTGTCCGTATATCCACTTACATTTATTTTCACATTTGGATATGCCTTTAATATTGATGCAAGATTGTCAACTTCTGTTGCTGAGTCACCTGATATTTTTGCAGATCCAGAATCAAATGTCAAATTGTTGAAAGTAACCTTGCCATCTCCTTTAAATCCTCCATTGATATAATCCATCATTTGGCTTCCTGCAGAGTTGGCAGCGAATGTCACCTTATCCAATGCTGCTTTGGCTGCTTCATCAACCGTTGCAAACGCAGTTTTGGCAAAATCGCTTACTGCATTCATTGTGCTGCTTGCTGCATCACCTACCGCACCAGCCGCATCAGTCGCCATGTCGCCAGCCTTATCAGCTACATTTTCTACTCCGGTAGTTACATCATTCAAAGCATCTTTAGGAGATTTACCAAACCACCATAATGCGAGCGCACCTATTAGTAATAATGGCAGAGCCCATTTCAACCAACTAAGACCTGTACTTGCTGCATCACCTACTGCACCAGCTGCATTTGATGCCATATCACCAGCTGCGCTAGCCACATTACCCGCTGCACCTGCTGCTCCACTAAGCACATCTCCAGCCGCGCCAGCAACATCACCAGCTGCACCTGTCACTGCACCAGCTGCACCAGAAACAGCTCCTGTTATATTGCTTGCCAGACTTCCAAGCCCTAGTAGATTACCCATGCCAGAAGGGAGAGCTGCTTGTACATGATCCTTTTGGCCCATTAGTAAATCAGTAAGGAATGATAATCCTTTTCCTTTTATTTGTTTTCCGATCATTCCCATCAAGAATGGAGCAGCCATTTTAAGAAGTGATGACGAGCTTCCGCTTTTTAGTCCTGACACTTTGGATATCATATCTACAATTCCTCCAAGTTTGTCACCTAACAATGACTCTACAATACCTCCACCAGAGTTGAGCAATCCGTTTACGCTACTCGCTCCACCACCAAATAGACCTCCAATATCTCCTAGCATATCCATATCCAGACCGCCTATCATGTCCATCAATCCTCCTGCACCTGAAGGCTCTGAAGATTTATTGATTAGTGATCCTAATAATGCTGGGAACGCACTTCCTAAGCCGCTAGTAACATTCTCTTCTGATTCTCCAAGGAAACCACTAGCTTGTTTTGCCAAAGATCCTGTAACTTGGTCTTTCAGCATGTCTAATAAATTGATTGACATAGTATTAATTGTTTTGATTAATTAAAAATTTGGTTTGTAAAAGCCTTTAATTCTTGGGTGTGGATTTTTGCCCTGGGGATATTATGTAAAATACTATAAATTTTCCCATTTGTATAATATATTTAGAATTTAAGATAAACTAGTCCAACCGTCCAGTTTTAGCATAAATAACTACTATTCATGGATAAACATATTGCAGAATTATTTCTAGATGCAAAAGAACAGATTTTGGAATCTACAGAATATTCAGCAAGGCATAAAACTAAGGCTCTTTTCAACCTTCTGACGTCAATATTGGAAGAAGTCACGCAAAGTGAAAAAATTGTTTTTACGACTCTTTTTTCTCGTGCCGCATTTATGTCTAATCGATACAAGATTGACTCAAAACTCATGTTTTATCTGCATACCTTCAGAAGGGATAATGAGCGCATGAAAATTGGAAAAAACATCAATTCTTATTTGACCCTTGGAAGCTATGTGATAGACGAACTGATCAATAAGATTTGGTATGAGCAAGATGAAGTTTCTCCATTAGATTCTGAATTGGCTGCTTTTTTTGATGCCAGGCAAAATGAAGTGGTAAAATTCAAGCCAGTAGTTGAGGCAATTGTAGATTCAATAAATTTGGAAGACTATGAAATCAAGTTTTATGAAGAAGAGGATGCTTCTATTTTAAAAACTGCTTTGTTTGATCAGTCTGACAAGAATGAACTATTCAACGAGAATCTGGAACTTGTTCAACGTTCTTTTAAACTTCCCCTGCATGTAAATTTTATTGATGTTGAGGTTATGGAAGATGGCACGTACATACCCAAGGCATTTGTTTTGGTTCCCGATTATTTGGTAGATGTTACTTCAGTTGCCAATTGTTTTAAGGATTACGGATCAATTTCAATTCTGAGAATCTTATCTAAATTCAAACAAATTGAAAACTCAATTCCCTTAATGGTTGGAAATATTGCCAATCTATTTTTGGACGAAATAATTTCAAACCCAGATGTAAAATTCAACGAACTACTGCCCAAAATTTTCAAGCTGGACCCCTTGGGCATCAGTAATTTTAATGATAATGAAATAAGAGAGTTGGTCAGCAAGGCTAAAAATCACTACTTAAACCTAAAAAAGTCGGTGGCCGTCGAACTGCCAGCCCAAGGGATAAAAAGAGATAAGATTTTTCTTGAGCCATCATTTTACAGCAGAGATTATGGATTGCAAGGAAGATTGGATTTGTTCCATGTAGTCAAAGAATCGAATCAGTATGATATTGTAGAATTGAAAAGTGGAAAGCCATTTCGTGCCAATGTATATGGACTAACGGCCAGTCATTATTCGCAGACCTTGTTATATGACCTGATGATTAAATCTACTTTTGGTTATCAGCACAAACCCAATAATTACATTCTTTATTCTAAGCTTAACGAGAAATCATTAAAGTATGCACCACCAGTAAAATCTCAACAATACGAGGCAATGAGAATCAGAAACGAACTCATTGCAATAGAATACAAAATGGGAAAATCTGCGGATGATGCCGCTCAACTATTCAATCATTTAACAGGAGCGAAGTATGAAAAGGTGAAAGGTTTTGAGTTGAAAGATCTGGAGAAATTTCAAAAATTTTATTCCAACTTAAAAGGTTATGAGGCAGAGTATTTTAATAGTTTCTGTGCGTTTATTGCTCGTGAACATAGAATGGCTAAAACGGGAGAACACGGAATTATCAAATCAAATGGCATGGCTGCATTATGGTTGGAGAATATAGAAGAGAAAGAGGATCGTTTCGGAGTGCTCAAGGCAATGACCATTAAAGAGAACAGATCTCAAAATATTGTACCCTCCATAGTATTAACTAGAAGTGCTGAAACCAGCGAATTGGCCAATTTTCGTGTAGGGGATATTGCAGTCTTGTATCCGATGGATCAAAACCCAAAAGCAGTATTAAAAAATCAAATTTTCAAGTGTACGATACTTAAAATTGATAAAAATGAAGTTGAGGTCAAGCTGAGAAGCAAGCAGTACAATGATATATTATTTAAGTCAATCGAGCATTGGAATATTGAAGCAGACTCATTGGATAGTGGGTTTAATACCTTATACCGCTCACTTTTTGAATTTTGTAATGCCAAGAACGACAAAAAGGATTTGTGGTTGGGTGTCAGACCTCCGAGACCTATTTCAAATGATGTATACGAACCAATCGAAAAACTAACCAAGGAGCAGAATGAGATATTGAACCAAATGACCAATACCAAGGATTACTACTTGCTTTGGGGACCGCCAGGAACAGGGAAGACAAGTGTAATGCTTAAATCTCTGACTGAAAGATTATTTGAAAACAGTGAAGAAAACATCTTACTCCTGGCATATACCAATAGAGCTGTAGATGAAATCTGTGGTGCTATAGAATCAATTCGAGAAGGATTTTCAGATCATTACATAAGACTGGGTTCTAGTACCAGCTGTGCGGAGAAATATAAGCCTCGTCTAATTGATAATTTAATATCAACCAAATCGAATCGACAGGAAATAAGACAAGTTATTCGATCCAAGAGAATATTCATTTCGACTGTTGCTTCCATTGTATCAAAAGTGGACTTATTCAAGCTGAAGAGATTTGATCGGGTAATTGTAGATGAAGCGTCGCAGATATTGGAACCAATGCTATTGGGCTTGCTGTCGAGAATAGATAAGGCCATACTTATTGGAGATCATAAGCAACTGCCTGCTGTGGTGACTCAGGATAAAAGCGAAACCCAGACAAAATCCGAACAGCTGATTGATTTGGGAATTACAGATATGAGCATGTCTTTATTCGAACGCCTATATCACCGATGCAAGCAAATGAATTGGAAACATACCCTTGGATTATTATCGCTGCAGGGAAGAATGCACAAAGAAATAATGTCTTTTCCCAACGATAATTTTTATGAAAACAAGCTTGATATTTTGCCCAATCTTTCAAGGCTATCTGTAAAACGAAACCTAAAATCGAGCTCTGATAAAATGGATGTTTTTGTGCAAAACAGATTTATCTATATTCCTACCCAAGTAGACCTTGCTTTCAATTGGAAGACGAATAAGTTTGAATCAATTCAGGTAATAAAAACTGTAAAACTCCTGGAACTGCTATATGAAGAAAATGACCTGGAAATAAATAACAGTACGATTGGAATTATTACTCCATATCGCGCTCAAATTGCAACAATTCGCAAGTTATTTGAGGAGGAGTTGCCTCATTTGTTGGAGTATATTACCATCGATACCGTAGAGCGATATCAAGGTGGAGCCAGAGATATCATTTTATTGTCATTATGCACCAACAAACTTTCACAATTGAAATCTTTAGTGTCTCTATCAAAAGAAGGAATAGACAGAAAGCTAAACGTAGCAATGACAAGAGCGAGAGAGCAGTTGATCGTCTTGGGTAATAAAGAAATCCTAGGTGCTAACGAGACTTATAAGGCATTGATCAATTCATCTGTAGAATGGGAAGACCAGATCAAGGACATGTAGTATTTATTTGTTGCATATTCAGTAGACTATCTTTTTAAAAATCGAAGCCTGAGTATTAAAACGGGAGTAAAAAGAAGCGTGGCCACGGCTGCGTTTTGGGATGTGGGAGCGGCTATGAGTGCTGTGTCGTCCTGAAAAAAGTTTACAGTTAATAATGATAATCCTGTCATTCATTTACAGTTTTGTAATAATCCTAAAATATGTTTACATTACAAAATGAGATTGAAACGGAAACAAGCTCTGCTGGAGAGCAACTTGCGAGGGATAAATCTCTGAATGACGAAATGTTATTTATAGACCGGATCACTTTTGATTCGGTTTTTATATTTCAGAATTCACTATGCCTTAGAAAAACTCATGTCGCTTTTGGCAATTTTGCCTTGATAGTAATTCTTCCATAATCTTTGTGGTTCAATATTCCTATTTTGATTATGCACTTCATACGGAGTCAAATTGCTAATACTCATATGGGGGCGGTCAAAATTGTAGAGTTCTATTGAGCGATCTAATATTAGCTTTGCCTCTTCGAATGAATTTGCTGTTTGATTCCATAAATATTCATCTTTTAATATTCCATTTACCCTTTCGGCAATCGCATTTTCTAAAGGGTCTCCGTTTTCAGTCATGGAAACTTGAATATTATTTCCCCTCAGCAACTCTACATAGATAGTGCTGCAATACTGAGCCCCCTATCAGAATGATGAATAAGATGATCAGGTATACTTCTCAATTTAGAAATAGCCATATGTAAAGCTTGAACTGACTCAATACTTTCTAAGGTTTTGGAAATATGACATCCTACAATCATGTGAGAATATGCATCAGTGATCAAGCTTATATACAAAAAGAAAGATCCACACTTCCAATATGTTATATCACTAACCCACAGTTGATTAGGAGCATTGGGCTGAAAGTTTTTAATTAAATTAGGATACCTTCTCAACCAATGAAACGAGTTTGTAGTATATACTTTTCGTTTCCTCTTTT
Source organism: Saprospiraceae bacterium (assembly GCA_965230575.1). Taxonomy (GTDB): domain Bacteria; phylum Bacteroidota; class Bacteroidia; order Chitinophagales; family Saprospiraceae; genus CAJXUU01. Next base: position 221,204 of record OZ246013.1, on the reverse strand, counting down.
TAACCAATAAATTATGAGAAGCCAAGGTTCTGAAAAACACATCACGACCCATTTTTATCTCATGTTCTTGTAAAAATGAAGAGAGCTTAAAGAATAACTTCCTGCCTCCCATCCTTTGATGATCCTTTCGTATTTTCAAAACTTGTTTAATTACAAGCTCTTGTTCTAGGGCATGTTCAATACTTCTTTTCTTATGTTGATAATAAGCTTGTCTAGTCAAACCAAACAATCCACACAATTTTTCAAGACTATTAGTTGGATATAGAACCCTCATTTCTTGGATGGTTTGGTATCGAACTTTTTTCTAATCGAAATATTAAATTTTTGCTCAGCCAAATCTATCATTTTAGAATAGGCTATTGCTTTGAGTTCAGCATCTCTTAATCGCTGCTCTAATACCTTGATGCGTTCCTCCTCAACCAGTTTTTCTAATTCATCCTTTTCACCTTTCATATATTTTGAAAGTTTGTCCTTGGTAGTGTAACCAAATTTTCGCATCCAACGAAGTAGTGTGCCATGCTCTTCATATTGACCAGTAAATTTCTTCCAGACTTCTTGTTTAGTATAATCATTTGCCAGATAATATTCAATTATCTGACGTTTAAATGCTTCTGAGTACGATCTTGTACTGTGTTTGACTTCTTTTTTTCTAGCCATTTTTATAGGTTTTTGTGTAAACCTATTTCAGGACAAGACATGCTGCATTAGGCAGCCTTGATTTTTTTTGATTCTGTTTTTTGATCAAGCAAAAAATAGAATGCCTAGCTGGCGAGGCGAAACAAAGTTAAGTGTTCCAACTACCTCGTTTTCGTTGAAAATACACTGAAAAAGGTGCTATATTCTAATATTTATTCAGTAGTAACGCTATAATTTATAAGCCTAACTTGTTAATTTATAACTAATTATAAATTCTATATAAAAGAAATATTTACTTAGGAAAATCCCTATTTAGGTGAAATATAAGAAAAACGGGGATTCAATTCAGGAGTAAAACCTATGCAATCAATGATTTATAAAGGATATTCATAATTAGGAAAATCCCTATTTGACACCTAAATACTTATGAGTTTGAACACTCAATTTCCATTTTGGGTTATCCATTACATACTGCACAGCATGATTGATATTTGCATCCCACTGTTCTGATTCCATGGCCTGAATATAGAAGTGAGTATAGTCATAATCTTCAAACTCCTTGGGATCGATTCCTTTTTGAGGCACAACAATTTTTATTTCATCCCCTTTTTGAACAATGATATCGGTATTCGCTTTTGGGCTCATACATATCCAATCCAGAGAAGGAGGGAGTTTGTGCGTACCATTCGTCTCAATAGCTACTTCAAACCCTTCATCTTGTAGTGCAACGACAAACTCCTCATCCACCTGAAGTGCTGGTTCTCCTCCAGTGCAAACCACAAATGGATTGGGTTGATCAATAGGGTAGAGACTTTTGATTTTTTCAACAAGCTCTTTCTTGGAATATTTTCCACCATTTTCTCCGTCCGTACCCCAAAAATTGGTGTCACAAAACTTACAGATAGCCTTTGAACGGTCTTCTTCTCTGCCAGACCATAGATTGCATCCAGAAAAACGACAGAATACAGCTGGTCTTCCAGAATGAAATCCTTCACCTTGAATCGTATAGTATATTTCTTTTACGGAATACATTTAATTTTTTTTCAAAAGGGCTGCAAATATAGTATAACAGACTTAATTTAAGCTAGAATCAAGAATCTAAGTGGTTTTTTATGAAAATGGCTTTTTATATGCTAAAGTTGTCGATGAATTTGTAAGTATTATCGAATACGAAAGGATTTATTGTACATTTGCACCGATTTTTGGAAACGCTTGAAAAAAGTGTTTAAAAAAGTAAGTAGACCATAATGGAAAGAAATCATATAATTGGCTTTTTATTAATATTTGCCACCTTGTTTGTGTGGTCATATTTGAATAAGCCCGATGCGGCAGAATTGGAAAGACGAAAACAAATGCAAGACTCAATTGCCAGGGTCGAAGCAGCTGCTACGGAAAATCTTAATTCAGACGACATTGAATTGCCTGAAACTCAAGCGGCAGAAACTGAAATTTTACCAGATTCAATATTGCAAGCTCAAAATGCTGGACTTTTTGGGCCATTTGCTCCTTCTTCTGTAGGTGAGGAAAAAACCTTCGTTGTCGAAAATTCAAAGGTGAAACTTACTTTTTCGAATAAAGGAGGGAAAATTGTCTCCGCAGAATTGAAAGAATATACCAAAGAAATTAGAGAAAGAGGTAAGGATGTGGTAGTCGAGCAAGTGGTACTTCTCAACGACCCAAGAAATAAATTTGAATATCTGCTTCCTGTAGCGTCCGCACCTTCAGGATCAGTATCAACCGAAGATTTATATTTTGATGGCGAGGTCAAAGGGAATACGATTACCTTCAAGGCGAATACAAGCCTGGGTCGACCATTTACTCAAACCTATACATTGAGTGGTGATTATAACTTGGATTATGACGTTGATTACAATGGATTGGAAAGAGTTTTTGACGCCAAAGCTACTTCACTTGAACTCAATTGGGACAATTATTTGCACCCATACGAAAGGAATGCAAGATTTGAACAACAGTATTCGGCGGTATATTTCAAAGAAGCTGAAGAAGATGTGGATGATTGCGGTTGTATGCAAGATGATAAAATCGTGCTCGATGAAAATAAGATCGAATGGGTATCACATTCCAATCAATATTTTAATTCGACACTCATTGCAGATTCTGCGCCATTCGAATCCGCGATTGTAGAATCTGTAGGTCCATCTTTAGGCAATGACTCGGATGCTGATCACATGGAGAGATTGACTTCAAGGATGGTGATCCCATTAGACAGAAGTGGAGCTGGTGCTTTTGACATGTCATTGTATGTGGGACCTAATGACTATGGAAATTTGAGAGACTATAATGTCGAATTGGAATATATCATTCCGTTCGGTAATAGCATATTTGGATCTATCAATAGATGGGTTATTAGACCTGTATTTGATTTCTTATCAAGATATATTGGCAGCCTGGGAATAGTAATCATATTGGTGATTTTTGTCATCAAGATGCTACTTTATCCATTGATGTATAAAATGCTTCATTCACAAGCATTGATGGGTGCATTGAAACCCGAATTGGCTCATCTGACAGAAAAATATAAAGATGATGCACAGAAAAAGCAGATGGAGACAATGAAAATATATAGGGAATATGGCGTAAGTCCACTTGGCGGATGTCTCCCTATGTTGATTCAAATGCCTATTTGGTATGCACTATTTAGATTCTTTCCAGCCTCTCTTTCATTTAGGCAGGAATCATTTTTATGGGCACATGATTTATCATCCTATGATGACTTTTTTCATTTACCTTTTAACATTCCTTTCGTAGGAGATCATTTGAGTCTGTTTACCATTTTGTACTCTATTAGTATGTTGGCTTATACGTATTACAATACGAAGCATATGGATATGTCGGCCAATCCAGCTATGAAGTATATGCAATATCTAATGCCAGTAATGTTCTTTGGATTCTTTAATACGTATGCGTCTGGACTGACATGTTATATGTTCTTCAGTAATTTGATCAATATTTCACAGACGGTACTTACCAAGAAATTTGTTTTTAAGGATGAAAAACTGAAGGAAGAACTCAAGGCTAAAAAGGCCAAACCGAAGAAAAAGGGTGGCTTCCAACAGAGAATGGAAGAAGCATTGCGTCAACAGCAAGAGATTCAGGCAAAGAAGCAAAAGAAAAAAACGAAATAAAGTCTTAGATTTTAATCATCAATATAACTTATGGCTTCAGTATTTGGACATGCAATTTTGGCTGGGGCAGCAGGTACAGCATTAAAAGAAGAGCTTAGAAAACCCAAGGTATTTATTTTAGGAATCATCTGTTCCATCTTTCCTGATGCGGATATTATTTCCTTTAGGTTTGGTATTCCCTATGAAGGATTTTGGGGTCACCGTGGAATGACACATTCAATTTTATTTGGACTCTTGTTTGGGATTCTAGTGATGCTGCTCTTTCATTGGAAAAGCACGCTAAAAAATAAGAGCATATTGTCCATCTATTATTCGATTTGTACAATCTCACATGGCGTTTTGGATGGGATGACAACTGGAGGTAGAGGGGTAGCCTATTTTTCACCCTTTGATACAGAACGCTACTTTTTACCGTTTCGAAAAATAATGGTCTCACCAATAGGCGCTGGTCGTTTTTTCAGCGAATGGGGGATGGAAGTGATTAAGAGCGAGGCTTTTTGGATAGGAGTACCATCATTTGTTTTTGTCATTTTAGTGATTACACTTCGAAGATTAAAGTGAAATGTTGTGAAGAATTGGCGGAAATGCGTAAGTCTTCAGTGAAGAATAAGTAGGCCTAGCCAGAAATATATGTTTATATTAAGTATTTTTGTAATATGAATTCTTTGAATTGCAATGGTCAATTGTTGAGTTTGGAAGAACCTGTGGTTATGGGAATACTGAATGTTACGCCAGATTCTTTTTACGATGGTGGAGAATATATGCTCGTTGATACAGCGGTACAGAGGGTAAATATCATGATCGATGAAGGAGCGTCAATAATTGATATTGGAGGCATGTCTTCTCGTCCAGGAGCAGAAATAATAGATGTTGATGAAGAGTGTCGCAGGGTTTTGCCTATTATCAAAGAAGTAAAGAAGCAATTTCCTGATGTTATTATATCCATTGACACTGTTCAGGGAGAGATTGCTCAGAAGGCTATTGGAGAAGGCGCGTCAATGATCAATGATATTTCAGGGGGGAGCATTGACAACAGGATTTGGGACGTTGCTAAAAATAATAATGTGCCCTATGTGCTGATGCATATGAAAGGAGTGCCGAGCACAATGCAGATCGACCCAGCATATGCGGATGTAGCTTTGGACATTTTGAAATATTTGAAAGACAAGGTATTTGAATTAAGAATTCTGGGAGTAAAAGATTTAATCATAGATCCTGGGTTTGGTTTTGGGAAAACAATTGAACAAAATTTTAAACTTTTGGATAGACTGTCTTCATTTAAGATTTTGGATTGCCCTATTCTAGTTGGTTTGAGTCGAAAAAGTATGATTTATAAGTTACTTGATACGACACCTGACAAAGCACTAAATGGAACAACCGCCGTACATATGATGGCACTTCAAAATGGTGCGAAAATATTGAGAGTTCATGATGTAAAACAAGCATCAGAATGTATTAAAATCCACAAGCAATTGACGAATTAGAACTAAAATAAAATGAATAGTTGGGAAGGTATGAATTCAATAAATGATTTGCCTATTTTGTGGAAAGGTCATTCAAGATTGGAAAATTGATTTAAGGTACTGTTAAAGCGCAAGGTCGACCGAAAAATATTGGGCTTTAGACAGTTGTATAATATGATGGAAAGAAAGGAATCAAAAGTAGAGAATAAAAAGAGCTTCAAATGGAGGAAGTGGCTTCTTTACACACTTCTTACTATCCTCTTAATCCCTATTCTACTTTTTTTTATCATTCAATTGACTCCAATTCAAAATGTACTTGTCGATTATGCTACTAAAAAGATCAATGCTTCTATAGACGGACAAGTCAATATTGATCATGTAGATTTAAGTATAAATAAGGGGCTGAAGCTGGAAGGCTTTCAACTTACCGAAACTTCAGGAGACACCATTCTGGTAGCTACTTCATTAAATATAGATCTGTCCAATAGTCTATACAGTCTTTTGGATAATTCTATTGCACTGAAGAAAATTGATCTGGAAGATCCAAACATAAGAATCATCAAATATAAGGGACAAGCAAAAAGCAATTTAGACCTTATCCTTGACAAGTTTAAAAAGTCAGAGAGCGAAAATTCTGAAGGTGAATCATTGCAAATCGACCTTAAAGAAATGGAAGTTTCGAATTTGAACTTAACATTAATTGATGAGAATGCAAATCAGGAACAGACCGTATCATTAAAGAATGGATCGATAACTATAAATACATTTTTGAAAGATGATGTATTGGATATTGCTCAACTAATTCTGGAACAGCCCGTAATCCGATTGAAAAAATTGGGAGAATCTATCGATTTAGAAACTCAGGGCGAGGAGGTTGAAGAATTGGTCAATAATGTAAAAAGCGATAGCAGTGGAATGACTGTCCGACTAGGTAGCTTAGAAATCTTGGAAGGTATTTTTTCTTTTAATGATTATAATAAGATTCCTTCGAATGATGATATTCTGGATCTAAGTCATTTCGAATTTTCGGATATGGATTTGAATGTAAGTGAGTTAGTATTTGCCAATGAGAATGAAATCAACTTTGACCTTAATAAATTTGATTTTGTGGATGACAAGGGGTTTGAGGTCAATTCACTTATTTGCAAAGGGGTGGAGATTAATTCAAAGACCATTAATTTTCCAAAGTTTTCATTTGTTACCGATCGTACTAATCTCAGCGAATCACTAAGTCTTACATTTGATTCATTTGATGATTTTAATCAATTCGAGCAAAAAGTAGAATTGGCTGCAAATTTCAAATCAAGCCGAATCTATTTTGGTGATCTCATGCATTTTGTCAAAAAATTAAATTCGAGCAGCTTTTTTATTCAAAATAAATACAAATCGGTCGCCTTATCTGGTAAGGTGGCTGGACCTATAGACCATCTCATTGGCAATAACATGAATATTGGTATTGGCGATCAAATGGCCCTTAGAGCCAATTTCTCAATGAGAAATATTACCAAAAAAGGCGGTGAATTTTTTCATTTTGGAATGAAAAGCTTAGAAACTGACATGGACTTTTTGAAGTCTTTTATCCCAGGATTTAATCCGCCAGACAATTTTGACAAGCTTGGACATATTCAATTTAAAGGGAATTTTTATGGTTATTTGAAGGACTTTGTAGCCTATGGATCGCTCAATTCAGCGATGGGAGATGCTTTTATGGATATGAGGTTGGATATAAAAGACGGAAGCAGCCTGGCACAATACAGCGGAGAACTGAGCTTGGAACAATTTGATCTCGGGGGATGGACGGATAATGAAGATTTTGGGATTGTAGATTTTTCTGCCAGCATAGAAGATGGAAAAGGCCTTACGCTCAATTCTGTATATTCTGATTTATATGCCAAGGTAGAATCATTGACTTTTAAGGGATATGAATACAGGGACTTTGTGATGGATGCCCAAGTCGACAAGAATAATTTTAATGGAGAATTTAGCATCTCAGATGAAAATATTGATTTCATTTTTGATGGGAACATTGAGATTAAAGACAAGGTGCCTCATCTCGACTTTAAGGCTAATATTGAAAATGTTGACCTTCATACCCTCAACCTTTCTGAAAAGCCATTGAGCGTTAAGGGCAGTGTGGATATCAATGGTTATGGAAAAGACTTGAGGGATATAGTTGGGAATATGATTGCGAGTGATTTGATTGTGAGTACCAATGACACTATATATGCCATGGATACCATATCATTGACAGCCTATGAGACAGCTAATGAAAATCGGAGGATCAAATTATTCTCTGATATTGCATTGATAGAGCTTGAAGGGAAATATGATCTGGAAACCATTCTTCCTGCAACAAAATCTATTCTAAAAAAGAATTATCCACATTTTACTCAGAATTGGGAAGTAAGCCCTCTTGACGATACCAGGATTCAGGACTTGAGGTTTGATATCAGTGTCTTGGATAGCAGAAATTTCTTCGAATTGGCTGGTGTGCAAAATTTATCAACTAAAAATTTTAAGGCAAAAGGCTCACTAGATACAAAAAAAGGTGACCTCTCATTTGCATCTTCAATTCCATTCCTACAAATAGATCTAAATAGTTTTTGGGACAGCCAGGTACTAATCAGCAGTGACAATAATAGAGGTGATGTATTGGTCAATATTGATTCGACGGTCATAAGTGGCAATTCATTCAACCCGATTGATATTCAGAGCAAAATGACTGGTGATACCGTAAACTTTTTGGTGAGTACCACTGAGATTGTCGATTCCTTGCAAAGTTTGGATATTCAAGGAAGATTGATCCCAAACCCCAAAGGCTACGAAGTGAATATTACCGATAATAAGATTGTGGCTCTAGGAGGTGAGTGGTCATTTGAAAAAGAGAATAAAATAATTGTAGGAAGGGGATATCATGACATAAACAACCTAAGAATCACCGATGGCTATAGATCCATTACCATAGATGATGTGAGCAATAAGGGCATTGCGGTTTATTTAGCGGATTTTAATTTTCTTACTATAAACCGATTGATCGATTATGAAAAAATGAAATTTGGTGGAGAAGGTGACTTTAGCCTTTTGGTAGACGATGTTTATGAAGACAAAAATATTGAAGCCAATATGTACATCGACGATTTTACGATCAACGATGACAGTTTTGGAACATTAGAATTGGACCTGAGCAAGGATAATGGCAAACCAGCAGGGATGTTGATGTCATTGGGCAATGAGAAACATGAGTTATTGTTGAATGCTACCTTCGATCCAGAAAACAAAAACTATGTCGATGCAAGTGTGCAAAGCAAAGACTTCCCTATCCATATATTCGAGTATCTAATAAGGGATGGTATAAAAGATACCTATGGCGGTGTAGACCTTCGAGCAGAAATAAAAGGACCTGCAAGCGATCTGAAAATTGATGGCAAGGGTTATTTGAATGGCGGTGTGACCATTGTCTATACTGGAGTGGAGTATACTTTTACCGACCAGGAAGTGAGACTTTCAGAGAAGAAAATTGACCTTACTGGCGCCAGGATTGAAGATCCGCATGGAGGTTTTGGTACTATAGATGGTGGACTTAATCATGATTTGTTCAGAGATTTTACCTTGGATGCCGCAATTTCTGGTAACGATGTCGTTGCATTGAATACCACAAAATTCGACAATCCACTGTATTATGGACTGGGCAAAGGGGATATGAATGTTCGATTTACGGGCCCTTTCCATTTGGTGAATATGAAGATAAACGCCATGGCCAAAGATGAAAGCGTCTTGAATATTCCAATATGGGAAGGAGAAACTTCTACAGATAAAAACTTCATTCAATTTGTTTCCAGAGAAGAAATGTACAATGAAGAAATAAAGAAAGAACGAGAATTTAGATTTGAAGGCCTGGATATAGAAATTGACCTCATCATGACTCCTGCAGCGAGGGTCAATATCATATTTGACGAAAGTAGGGGAGACATTATTCAAGGGAATGGTAGAGGAAACCTCAAAATGAATATTACACGATATGGAGATTTTGATATGTACGGTACATATGAAATCGAAACAGGTGAATATTTATTTACAGCCTTGGGCGCTGTGGCAAAGCCATTTAAGGTGAGAAAAGGTGGACAGATTAGATGGACTGGTGATCCCATCAATGCGACATTGGCTATTGTGGCTGATTATCAAGTGCGTACATCGATGGAGGTATTTTTGTCAGAACTCGTTGTTGATAATCCACTATTAGAACAAGCCTCTCGAAGTAAGACACAAGTGGAACTGATTCTTAATCTTGGAGGTACGCTATTCAATCCAATGGTGAATTTTGGCCTTAACTTCCCAGATTTGGATGGTGAGTTGAGATCAGTCGCTCAAAGTAAAATGAGAACTCTAAATGCGAATCAGGCAGAACTGAATAGCCAAGTCTTGGGATTGATCGTATTCAATTCCTTCCTTCCAGGTACCAGCAGTCAGATAGTTCTAGGTGGATCAGAAATTGGATCGGCGGGAATAGGAACATTAAGTGAATTTGTTTCCAGTCAATTATCTCTTCTTTTTACCGGATTATTAAATGAAGCATTGGCAGACAATGGATTGATATCTGGTATTGATTTTGACATAGGACTAAGAAAGAGCTCTTTTAATGGAGTGAGCAGTCAAAATTCTGTGCTGCCAGATGAAATTGAAGTCCGACTCAAGAATAGATTCAGGTTTTTGGATGAGCGTTTGTCCCTTGGTCTGAGCGGAAATTATGTGCGAGAAAATCAGGAGGTACCAGTAGTAGGTGACTATTTCATCGGTGATTTTGTAATAGAGTACTTCCTTACCGATGATAGAAAGTTGAAGCTTCGAATGTACGGAAGATATGATCTGGATGAGATTCAAGGCCAAAGGCGTCAGAAATATGGGCTTGGAGTCGGATATCGAACAGAATTTGGTACACTTGCTGATTTCAAGGAGACGATGGCAAGGCAGTTTAGAGACAGTGTGAGCGAATCTGTCAATGGACAATAATAGTCTAAAGATCTTCTAATTTCGTACTTTTATTTATCATTATATGGTCTAGTATTACCATTGCAGCCATGGATTCTACGATAGGCACAGCACGTGGTACCACACAAGGGTCATGTCGGCCTTTACCTTCAACAATGGTCTTATTACCATCTGAATCAACAGAATCTTGTTTTGGGATGATGGTGGCTACGGGTTTGAAAGCCACATTGAAATTGATGTTCATACCATTGCTGATCCCACCCTGGATGCCGCCAGAATGATTGGTGGTCGTACTGATTTTTCCTGATACATTTTCAAAAGCATCATTATGTTCTGAGCCCAGCATTTGGATAGCCCCAAATCCACTTCCGATTTCGAATCCCTTTACTGCATTGATACTTAGCATTGCTTTACCCAAATCCGCATGAAGTTTGTCAAAAACGGGAGCTCCTATTCCTACTGGGCAATTCTCAATTATACAGCTTATTTTACCACCAATTGTATTCCCCTTTTTCTTTATTTGCGTGATCAATTCAATCATGGCGTCTGCTGTTGGCTGGTGTGGGCAACGAACAATATTATTTTCTGTATTCGAAAGGTCTAATGTTACATCTTCTGGCAGCTGGATAGAACCAACCTGGCTTACAAAGGCATTAATGCGAATTTCAAGTTTGTCGAGGACTTGCTTGGCAATAGCACCAGCTATTACTCTTGCTGCCGTCTCTCGAGCGCTTGATCTGCCTCCACCACGATAATCCCTTATGCCATATTTTTCTGTATAGGTAAAGTCTGCATGACTGGGCCTGTATTTATTCGCTATATGACTATAATCCTTTGATCGTTGATCTTGATTTCGGATAAATATTGTGAGCGGTGTACCTGTAGTTTTTCCTTCAAAAACCCCAGAAAGCACTTCAAATTCTTCATTTTCATGTCTTTGAGTCACGATTTTGGATTGTCCAGGTTTCCTCCTTTGCAATTCTGCAAAAACATGGTCCAGATCCAAATCCAATCCTGCAGGACATCCGTCAATTACAACACCTATTCCTTTGCCATGTGATTCGCCAAAAGTGGTGATTTTATAAAGTGTACCAAATGTATTTCCAGCCATAAAATGTAAGTTCTTGCAATTCCAACGTAAATGTAAGAAGTTCATTCACAAACCCAATTGGAATTAAAAAACATTGTTCTTTAGACACTGAGAATAATATAGAATTGAATGATTACAGTTTTTGTTTGGTGAAGAATATATTATTAAATTATTGGGTACGTTCAATATTGAAAGAAATGTAAATTTACCATTCAAATTTTTTGAAAAAATATATGACCCCAATAGTTACCCAAGTACATCTTTCCAAAACCCATAACTTTAGCAAATCAACCGTAGATTCGATAGTCTTACTCAAAGGATTGGGTGTGGAGGGCGATGCGCATTGCGGGAAGTTGATGAAGCATCGTTCAAGGTTAAAACAGAATCCAGTCCCTCCCAATCTGAGACAAATACATTTTATGCATTCTGAGCTGTTCGAAGAATTGAAGGAAAAAGGATTTGAAGTCGGTCCAGGCATGATTGGGGAGAATATCACTACTTCAAATTTGGATTTATTGACATTGCCGAAGGGTACAAAATTGTATTTGGGTGATTCAGCTATTGTAGAGATTACAGGTTTGAGAAATCCATGTAGCCAATTGAATGATTTTCAAGAAGGTCTTCTTGCGGCGGTTTTAGACTATGATAGTGAAGGAAATCTTATTCGAAAAGCTGGAATTATGGGTGTCGTTTTGGAAGGAGGTGAAGTGAAATCGGGAGATGATATTCGTGTAGAATTGCCTGAAAAACCGCATTTGAAACTAGAAAGGGTTTGAATTCATCCAATATTCCAAGATTTATTGAGCAATCATTAATTGATTCGGTTTTCAATAGAAAAAATTAAATAACTTTAGTTTCAAATAAAAAAGAGCATTATGGCAATACCGAAACCATTCAATTTGCAGAAATGGATAGATGAAAACCGAGATGAATTGAAGCCACCAGTCGGAAATAGAAATTTATATAAAGAAGCAGGGGATTACATCGTGATGATTGTTGCTGGCCCTAATGCCAGAAAAGATTATCATTATAATGAAACCGAAGAGTTGTTTTACCAATTGGAAGGCAATATCACAGTTAGGATTCAAGAAGATGGCAAGCCAGTAGATATACCTATTAATGAAGGGGAAATGTTTTTACTTCCAGCTAAAGTGCCTCATTCCCCCATTCGTTCTGAAAAGTCAATTGGCTTGGTCGTTGAATTGAAGCGATCTCCAACAGAAAGAGATGGATTGATGTGGTTTTGTGATAATTGTAATGACAAACTTCATGAGTCGTATTTCCAATTGAAAAATGTAGAAAAAGATTTCTTGCCGAGATTTAAAGAATATTATGGTTCTGAGGAAATGAGAACTTGTAAGAAATGTGGAACGGTAATGGAGACGGATGAGCGATTTGTGGATTAGTGTGTTGCAAAAGGTAATTTGAGTGAGCAAAAAGATAATTTTTGCCTCTGATTTTCATCTAGGGGCACAAGCTACATTGTCTAGCCTTGAAAGAGAAAAAAAGATAGTTCAATGGTTGACAAGTATTCAAGACGAAATGGAAGCCTTGTATCTTGTCGGAGATATATTTGATTATTGGTTCGAATATAAAAGCAGCATTCCAAAAGGTTTTACAAGGTTTTTAGGGAAGATTGCAGAATTGAGAGACGCAGATATTCCGATCTATTTTTTTACTGGGAATCACGACATGTGGATGTTTGATTATTTCGAAAAAGAATTCGGAATCCCAGTTTATTACAAAACGATCCAAAGACAAATTCAAGGTAAAAATTTATTTATTGGACATGGCGATGGACTTGGACCAAATGATATTGGATATAAACTGATTAAGAAAGTACTGAGCAATAGGTTTTGCCAATGGGCCTATGCACGACTTCACCCCAACTTGGGATTGTGGTTAATGAAAAAGTTTAGCCATAAATCAAGGGATGCAGGTGGAGATAAAGCCAAATTTGCAGGGAGGGATAAGGAGATGCTGGTTCAGTATGCCGAAAGAAAGTTAGAGACACTTGATATCGACTACTTTGTATTTGGACATAGGCATTTACCATTAAAGGTCCGATTGAGTAATAAAAAATCGACCTACTTTGGTATTGGAGACTGGACACATTATCAAAGTTATGGAGTATTAGAAAATGGTGTTTTTTCGTTAGAGTATTATGAAAGGCCGGACATGACTCAAATTATAGAATGAAATGCATCCAATACATATTGATCTTGGGAATTATCTTACTACTTCCTGGCTGTGGCTCCACTCAAAAAAAGTTGCTCTCACCATTAGAATCAAGTTATCATATATCAGAAAACATCGCTGGCATCCATGTCGATAATCTTCAGAATGTATATATTCTTACGAAGGATAATAAGGTGGTCAAATACACAGATTCGCATGAGAAGCAATATGAATATTCTAATAATTTGATTGGTGAAATAAAAAGCATAGATGCTACAAACCCGCAAAAGATTTTGTGTTTTATTAAGGACTTTAATAGGATACTGGTGCTTGACAATACCCTGGCTGAAATCAATACAATTGATTTGAGTACTTCGGATTTCTTGGATGTATCAGCTGTAGCACGTACCAATGACAATCAAATTTGGCTTTTTGATCCCATTAATCAGGTTTTAGTCAAGGTGAATGATCTGATAGAGCCGCAATATGAAAGCAATCGATTATCAGATTTGAACTTGGGGATGATAGATCCTGTATCATTGAAAGAAAAGGAGAATTTAGTTGTGATGTCGGATCCCAATATTGGTTTGTTGATCTTCGATAATTTTGGTCAATTTCTGAAATTGATACCAGAAAAGGGAGTGCTAGATTTTCAAGTATTTGGGGAGTATCTCTTTTTTACTCAAGACGGAAAATATTATCAATACCATATAAGGCGCTACGAAAAATCTGAACTCACTGAGATGTTGGATGGATTTGATCGTTTTGTAATTGCCAAGAATAATACCTACTATATTGATAGTGAGGGTGTTGTGATTAAAGAAAATAATGAGTGATAGGTTGTTAAATGATCTTTAGGCTGGATATTGCACATAATTTCTTGGTGTTTCCCAAAGCTTCACAGTAATCTCATATTCACTTTCAATCTTTGACCTGAGAATATTATAAATCACAAAACAAATATTCTCTGCAGTTGGGTTCAATTCCTTAAACTCATCGACTTCCAAGTTTAGATTTTTGTGATCCAGATGGTTTTCGACGTGTTCTTTAATGATGTCTTTTAATATTTTGAGGTCATACAAAAAACCTGTTTCAGGATTGACTTCTCCGGTCAATTTTACCTCCAATTCATAGTTGTGTCCATGGTAAAGAGGGTTATTGCAAAGGCCAAAAATCTCCTTGTTTTTTTCATCGCTCCACTTATCATTATGTAGGCGATGTGCGGCATTAAAGTGAGCCTTTCTAAAGACAGATATTCGCATTTAATTTTGTGTTTTAATCGAAACAAGAACCACATCTAATTGTTCTAAGATGAAATAAATATAATGCCTTAACATTCTGTTTGCAATCATTTGGAATATATTTCGGTTTATTAGAAGTAAAATGGCAATAAATTATTGATTCATTTACTTCGCTTTGTTAGTTTTACGAACTGAAAACACTAAATATTCGTATGAAAAAAACATTTCTCTCATTTTGCTTCCTGGTTTTTGTTTCTATTTCTGTCTCTGCTTCATATATCTTGATTCCGATGGATTATGAAAGTCAGAAAAACCACCTTAAAGCTTATGGAATTACCTATTGGATCTTGGATAATGGCCTTTCTGCCTATTGGTTGTTAAATTATCGAGGCGGGAGTTTTGCTTTCGAACACAACAAGCGATTTGAATCAGAATGTAAAATTAGAGGCGTTTCGTATGAAGTGATTTCCAATGCACAATTTGCCCAAATAAGAACTTCAATAAATGATAAAGAGAAAAATCAAGAGGTGATAAAATTGGAGCAGGCTCCCAAGATTGCAGTTTATACCCCGAATTTCAATTCCAAAGGCGAAAAAATACAACCTTGGGATGATGCTGTAACCTTGGTGTTGACTTATGCTGAGATTCCGTATGATAAGGTTTATGATCGAGAAGTTTTGGAGGACAAATTGCCAGAGTATGATTGGTTGCACCTCCACCACGAAGATTTCACAGGACAGTATGGAAAATTTTACGGTTCTCAAGGAGGTCAGCCCTGGTACAAAGCCAATCAAAGAAAGATGGAAGCACTCGCTGCCGACCTGGGTTTCAACAAAGTTTCTCAACTCAAATTGGCAGTTGCTAAAAGATTGAAAGAATACATTGAGGGAGGAGGATTTATGTTTGCTATGTGTTCGGCAACAGATACTTATGATATCGCCTTGGCTGCTGAAGGGCTGGACATATGTGCTGGGATCTATGATGGCGATGATGCAGACCCGAACGCACAAGAGAAGCTCAACTATGACAATACACTGGCATTTAGGAACTTTGATTTGATTAAGAATCCATTGACTTACGAGCATTCTACAATTGATAATAAGAACAGAAAAATAACTCCAGAAACAGATTATTTCAAGTTGTTTGAATTCTCAGCGAAATGGGATCCTGTTCCTACTATGTTATGCCAAAATCATACATTGACAGTAAAAGGCTTTATGGGGCAATCCACAGCTTTCAAAAAAGAACATATAAAACCAGAAATCCTTATTATGGGTGAAAATAAAGCAGCTAACGAAGCTCGATATATTCACGGAACCTACGGATATGGAACTTGGACATTTTATGGTGGCCACGATCCTGAGGATTATAGACATTATGTCAACGATCCTGAGACAGATCTAAACTTGCATCCAAGCAGCCCTGGTTATCGATTGATCTTAAATAATATACTGTTTCCCGCAGCTGAGAAAAAGAAAAGGAAGACTTAGGAGTTAAAATAAAAATGGAATCGTAAAACGATTCCATTTTTATTTTGGTGTAAGGTTTGAGGTAAAGGGTTTTGGATGGTTGGATGTTGACATCATTCGACTATCATCCAACTTTACTTGGCTACTTCTTCCTCTTATTCCACAATTACCAATTTCCCATACTTGATTCCACCTTCATTAGTCTTTACTGAGATTGTATACATGCCAGTATTCAGACCTAATGTTGAGAATGTATTGGCTTGTGAAGGTTTGATATTTCGTATTACTTTGCCAGAATAAGAAGTAAGTGTCACTTGAGAAACTGGCTCTTCAGTATCAATCTTTATTTCTTGCCCTGATGATATTGGGTTTGGATAAAGCGCTACAGAATTAAAGTCTATGTTGTAAGTAGAAGTTGAACCTGCTGGCTTATATTTATTGATATGACCACCATTTTGAGCCATCCAGATCGTATTGTTTTTATCTCTGAATGAGTTTGATGTTTGACTGCAAAATTCCTTGGTTTCTGTAAAACTATTGCCACCATCAGTAGATTCATAGATGTTGGTTTGTGCTTCATTTGCAGTTGTATAGACTATTTGATCTTCAGATATGAATTGTAGGTTTTCAATTGCATAACCCGTTGATATCAGGTTGGCAGTTTCACCACCATCAGTGGTCATATATAGTTGCAAGCCTGTAGAACCAATGCCAATATTTTCATCTAAAAAGGCCACTCTACGGATTTCTAATTCATTCCCAAATTCTTCAATGTCCCATGTGTCTCCGCCGTCATTGCTGGTATATATAACGCCTTCAAGTCCAGGAACATAAATTTTTCCTGTCGGTGCCTGACTAATATTATAACTATAGCCAGGAACAAAAGCTTTTGACTCCCAAGTTATGCCGCCGTCCGAAGACTTGATGATTGAGAAATCTGAATTGGAAGATTGGAGGCCAATAAGATAACCACCTTCAGCATTGTAATGTAATGCATCAATACCTCTTTCTACAGTTGCTGTAACTTGATCATTTTCTACAATACTCAATGAATTAGATCCAGCAACCAAGTATTTATTCGCTGATAGTACTGCTACAGAACTGAGGTAATTACTTCCATCTGCGATTCCTAAATCTACCAATGACCAATTTGCACCGCCATCATCGGTTTTTACTATTGAAGAATAACCTCCGACAGATACACCCAGGCCACTTGAGTGAATATCAATATCAGCAAGATTTTCTCTTTTGTAATCGTTCAAATTGATGAAAGAGGCTCCAAAATCTTCAGTTTTTGCTACCAATGAAGAGCGACCTGCTACATATAATACTCCATCATCAGTCATTTGGTGGGCTTGTATAAGATCAAAGCTACCATCGTCTGGTGTTGGAATATATGTGGCAGTTTGTCCACCATCAGTAGATACATAAATTCTGTTTGTATTTACAGTAATAATGACATTGTCGCCATACCCTGTCACACCAATATTTTCTGGTAGATTTTCTAAATCTGTATAGGTTTGACCGCCATCAGTTGTTTTAATAGGATAGGTGAAATTTTGAATCGTGAAATATCCCAAATCATCCGAAACCATATCAAATGAATAGATCCGATTTTGAAAGTCATTCATGGATTCTACATTTTCAGTTCCCAAATTAACTCGCATTAACAAGCCATTCAAAGTACCAATATGCATATAGTTTTGAGTCATGTCAGTAGCAACTACAGCGTCATTGTCAAAATTGAAATCTGCTATCTTCGTCCAGTTGTAATCACCAGCCAGAGTCTTATGAACATTTTGGTTGGAAATGACATATACATTTTCATCATCAACTTCGATCGAAACAAAATTTCCAGATGAAAGAAATAAAGAAGATGAACTTATTTCTTCAAAATCCATGGTATTGATATCAAAAACAAAAAGCCCATCCCTGGTTTGATATACTGCCTTTTCTCCATTTGAACCTGGAAGAATTCTTATGTTCCTCACAGTCTCGTCAAGAGAAAGAGTCGTCCAGGTTTGACCTTCATTATTAGAAACAAGGGCTGTATTGCAATCTCCAGCCGTATAGATGTAATCACCTTCCACAGCCAATGCATGGAGCTCGGTATATGGTACAGCGGGGAAAACTGAATTTTCGTTTTGGCCAATAGCGATTTGTTGGATTAGTACAAGTAAGAGTATTAATTTTTTCATATTATCTAGGTTTTGATGCAAAAATATGGGTAGATGAAATGAGTTTTATCACCTAAAAAGGTGATTTAATCAACTATCAACCGCGATTTTTGTCTTATTTATGGAATCAATAATGTACGATGGCGAGAAATTTAGCTTCTATTAAAGACAAAACATCGGTTAACTGGAAAGGAGGATTTAGTGCTTTGAGGTACTTGCCGAGATTTTTCAAAGAGGTTTATGTCAGCAGTAAAACCGCTTTTTTGATAAATGCACTGTGCAGGTTGTTGAATGCGCTATCACCAATATTTCTTCTTTATGTCGGAAAGTTATTGATAGATGAGATTATACTTCAGGCATCATCTTCAGAGCCCCTATATTCGATGATATGGATTTATGTCGGGATAGAATTGGGCATCGCAGTAACTTCTGATATTATCAATAGGATCATTACTTTGACAGATGGATTGATAGGGGATAGATATTCCAACTATTCTTCTGTACTGATCATCAGAAAGACCAAAGACCTGAGCATAAGCCAATTGGAAGATTCGGAATTGTATGATAAGTTGGAAAGAGCAAGGACTCAGACTAGTGGAAGGGTAGGCTTGATGTCAAATACTTTGAGTCAAATTCAAAGTCTTATTGTTATTGTCTCACTTATCGGAGGATTGATATATTTCGAACCTTGGCTCATTTTTATTTTATTCTTAAGTATCATTCCTGCCTTTATCAATGAATTAAAATTTAGCTCAAGTAAATATTCCATTGCACGTAGCTGGACTTCAGAAAGAAGAGAATTGGATTATTTGAGGTACATAGGTGCCAATGATACGACAGCCAAGGAGATGAAATTGTTTGGTTTGGTTGATTTTGTTGCAGATCGATTTGAGAGATTATCCAATCAATATTATTTGATCAACAGAAAACTTGCCATCAACAGAACCTTCCTGGGGTCAATATTCAATTTGCTTGGGACTTTGAGTTATTATGGTGCATACGTCCTTATTATCGTGCGTGCTGTAAGTGGTGCGATCACAATAGGTGACCTGACCTTCTTGAGCGGTTCATTTAATCGATTGCGGAATAGCCTTCAAAGCAATTTTTCGAAATTTACTAGGATTGCAGAAAGTGCACTTTATTTGAAAGATTACTTTGATTTTATTGATATTTCTATTGAAGAACCAAGAGATGTTAATTATGAAATGATAGAGGACATTAAGTTGGGATTTGAGTTCAAGGATGTTACGTTTTCATATCCTGGTTCAGATGAACTTGTTTTAAATGGTGTTTCATTCAAAGTCAATGCAGGTGAAAAAATGGCTTTTGTAGGTCAGAATGGAGCTGGTAAAACAACACTTATCAAATTGATGCTTCGATTTTATGAACCTAATTCTGGTCAAATCTTGCTGGATGGAGTTGATATTTCTAAATATGATAAAACACAGTACCAACAACTTTTTGGAGTCATTTTCCAGGATTTTATAAGGTATGAATTTAATGTCAAAGAAAATATTGCAGTTGGAGACATTCGCAAAATTGACAATCAAAATGCAATTGAGGAAGCGGCTAGAAGGTCTCTTGCCGATGAAGTTGTCGCAGGAATGAAGGCGGGATATGATCAGCAATTGGGAAGAAGATTTGCAAAAGGTAAGAACCTGTCAGGTGGACAGTGGCAGAAAATAGCCCTTGCTCGAGCCTACATGAAAGATGCCAAAGTAATGATCTTGGATGAGCCTACTTCGGCCTTGGATGCCAGAGCGGAATACGAGGCTTTCCAGAGATTTATAGGGTTGACTGAAGGGAAAACAAGTATAATCATCTCTCATCGATTCTCAACGGTAAGAATGGCAGACAGAATTTTGGTGTTGAAAGATGGGAAGGTGTTGGAGATGGGGACACATGAGAGATTAATGGACAATGATTCCTTGTATGCAGAGCTTTTTACACTTCAGGCACAGGGGTATTTATAGTCCTTACACCTCCATTTTATTCGACAATTTAATTCATCATTAAAAAGTCTCTAAAGCGTCATATGAATATCAGAATAGTAATTACCTTAGTTTTTAAATCAACTAAAGAAGAGGTTTGATCCAAGATGATTAATTCGCTTCCTAATATAAATCCATAAATTCCACTTAGAATGAAAGTTAGATTCCAAATCACTTTAATAATATTGACTTTGTGCAGCACCTCCATACTGGCGCAAAATTCTTATAAGGTCAATTTTATTGAAAAGGAATATGAACCAGAAGAGAATATTTCAACCTTCGATCCACAAGACATAAAATCAGAGGAAATAATATCAAATAGATTTTATCGTTTCATTCAATTCAACGATGCACTCAAAAAACATGAGATTACTGAGCTGAAAAATAAAGGAATTCATCTTTTATCGTACATTCCTTCGAACACCTATTTGGCTTCGATTTCAAAAAATATTTCTCAATCCGAACTCCTGGCTGCGAATATTCGATCAATCTGGAGGATGGAGCAAAATTTGAAACTCGCAAAAGACGTCCAAAATAGAAGTTTACCTGATTGGTCGATAGATGGAGATAATGCCAAACTATTGGTCAAGTATTTTAAAGATTTGGATCAGGACTTGATTATTCAATTGTTAAATAGCAGAAAAATTGAAGTTCTTCAATCTAATGGAACCAATAATTTTTTGCAAATATCAATACCATTTGACAGACTTGATGAGTTGGCTGATATTCCATTTCTAGAAAACGTAGAACCCATATTACCTCCAGATGTGAAAGATGATAGAAGAGGAAGATCGCTGCATCGTGTAAATAAACTGGACCCTAATATAGCTGGTGCACGAAACTATACTGGAAAAGGAATTAATGTATTGGTGCGAGATGATGGAGCTGTCTTTGATCATATTGACTTCAAGGGAAGATTGAATCAAACATTTGCGAGCCCATCTTTTGGAAGTCATGGAGATGGAGTAGCAGGTATCATGGGAGGTGCAGGGAATTTGAATCCTGTGAACAGAGGAATGGCTCATGAAAGCACAATACATACCATTGATTATCAAGCCAATTTTTTAGATGAGACAATGTCGCTTTTTGTAGTTGAAGATGTCATCATTACCAATTCTTCTTACAGCAATGGTTGTAACGCTGGATATACAAATTCTACACAAATTGTGGATCAACAAACCTATGATAACCCTACCTTGATGCATGTCTTTTCAGCTGGAAATAGCGGTCAGGGGATTTTGGATGCCAATGACAATCCAATAGAATGTGGATATGGCGGTGGATTGAACTGGGCTAATATTACTGGTGGACACAAACAAGGTAAAAATGTAATAGCCACGGCAAATTTGAATTATAGAGGTGAAATAATGACATCGAGTAGTCGAGGTCCTGCATATGATGGACGGATAAAACCAGATATTGCCGCTAATGGTAATAATCACGTGTCGACGGCTGAGGAGCAGGGATATATTGATTTTGGCGGTACGTCTGGAGCAGCACCAGTAGTGGCTGGAGTAATGGCGATGTTGCACGAGGCCTATGAATTGAATCATGGCATCAGAGCGGATGCAGCATTATTAAAAGCAATAATGTTGAATACAGCTACAGATCTTGGGAATAAAGGCCCGGATTATATATATGGTTGGGGATCTTTGAATGGATACAGAGCTGCATTGACGATCGAAGATAATCGATTTTTGAAGGGTGAAATCCAACAGGATGAGGTTAAGACACATACGATTAGCATTCCTGAAAATGTAGCTGAGATTAGAGTGATGACTTATTGGCCAGATCCTGAAGCACCTTCATTTAGTGGAAATGCATTGATCAATGACCTTAATTCCCAATTACTGACTTCCAACGGAGAAATGCATTTGCCATGGATTTTGGATCCTACACCAAATCAGGCGACACTGGGCAACCCAGCAACCAAAGGAGTTGATAATTTGAATAATATGGAACAAATTTCAATAGATAATCCAGCATCTGGTGACTATACATTATCCATAAGAGGGGATCAATTGCCATTTGGCGCCAATGACTATTATGTGGTTTGGGAAATCAGAATGAATGAGATTGATATTATATTTCCAGATGGAGGTGAGAATTTAAATTTTGTAAGTTCTGAGGTTATTCATTGGGATGCTACTGGAAATGAAGGTGATTTCATGATTACCCATATTGACAGCGATGGAGTAGAAACTCCAATAGGCGTCTCTGCTGGAGATAAGAGATTTTTTGAATGGTTTACCCCATTTAGTTTTAGCGAGAAATCAAAAATTAGAATTTCGAGAGATGGAATTTCTGATGAAAGTACAGAAACATTCTTGTTGGCCAATAACCCGAGAAATTTACAGATCAGTAAAGATGAAGATGGAGAGAATACTTGGTTGCGTTGGACAACGGACACCTTGCCCGTAAGCTATAATATCTACCTGCTGGGAGATTTTGTAATGGAGAAAGAGTTGACCATTCAGGCAGATAGTTTTGCCATTCCAGATGAACCTCAATACAAAGCCAACTGGATTGCTGTAAGCGCCAATTTTGCGGATGGTACTGAAGGCAAGAGGTCTGTCGCAATTTCAACCTTAGCCCCTCCATCTGCCAAAGGAATTAATAATAAAAACAATAAACCTTGTATTTTCCAAGAGATAATTTTTGATACAGAGACAACTGATACTTTGCTTCAGTTTGATTGGGACTTTGGACCAAATTCTTCTCCTAGTGAAGCCACTACCAGAGGACCTCACTCAGTTGTATACTCTAAAAAAGGACTGGGAATTGCCAATCTGGGTGTAAGTAATGATGGTGGTTCTGATAATACAGTCTTTATTCTCAATGTCCAGGAGGAATTGTCACAAAATGAAACTGAACTTATCAAAGAAGGAGGTGGAGAGTATACCTTCAAGTCTACAATAAACGGTGCTGACTCATATACTTGGGACTTTGGCGATGGTAATACTGGTACTGGAAAGACGGTTTCTCATACCTATACTGCATCTGGAGATTATACCATTACGTTGGAAGCAGAAAACTCGTGTGGGATTGTGACAGAAATTGATTTTGTTACCATCAATTTGACTAGCCTCAAAGATTTGACCGAGAATGATTTTTCAATTACTCCAAACCCTAATCAAGGAAATTTTGAAATCACAATACCCGAATTAGAAGGCAGCGAAGTCAATATTCAATTGATTTCCTTGGAAGGTAAGTTGATCGATTCCAAAAAACTTGAACAGACTTCTCCAGGAGAAAAAGTATCATGGAATGGTGTTTCGAAAGGTATGTATTTCTTGAAGTTTGCCATAGGACAAAGAGAATTGACTAAAAAAATAGTAGTAAACTAAATTCTTTAGATAGGGATATTCAGGAGTAGACTAACTTTCAAAGAAGATAGCTCCAGAAATAACCAAGAGGTAAAAGAAGCGTTGCCTTGACTAGGTTTTGGGATGTGGGAGCGGCTATGCGTGCTGCATTAGCCAGTCTTGATTTTTTTTGGTTCTGTTTTTTTATCAAGAAAAAAATAGAACGCCCTTGCGGCGAGCAAAAGAATAATAAGCAAATTCGATTACCCCGTTTTCCATCATAATTCTATCAATTTGGGGTGTTAATTTAACATCTTCCAGAAGTAATCGTTGAGTAATCAAATTTAAACAATTGATTATTAATTGTTTATAAAATGAATTAAAAGAAGAGAGTTACTTATGAATATCTTTAGATAGGGAGGATCAAAGATGAAAGAAATACATTGTTTTTGATCCTCGCTTTAGGATTTTACTGCCTCACTAATAAGTCGTATACCTTCAAGTGTAAGGTCTTTGTCGATAATGTCGAATTCTGATTGTAGCTCATCAATAGCTGTACTTAATCCACCCGTAGCTGCGACATAATAAGGCTCGTCAAGTTCATTCTGTATACGTAGCAAAATTTCTTTTACCAGACCTATGAATCCAAATAATACTCCTGCTCGAATAGCCGTAGAGGTACTGGTGCCAATTGCTGATTCTGGAACTTTTATCTCAATTTCGGGTAATTGAGCTGTACTGCCAGATAAGGTTGATATTATGGTTTTTAGGCCAGGAGATATAGTCACTCCTTCAATTCCAGAATTCTCCTTGTAGATCGTAAAGCTAAGTGCCGTACCGAAATCAACAATGATGGTGCTTTTTCCAAATTTCATTTTTGCGGCATATGCATTGGCCACAAGGTCTGAGCCTATTTCGTACACCTTGGGGATTTTCATATCCAGCTTTAAAAACACCTCTGGAGTAAGGAGTAAAGGTTCGAAACGAATATTGGCAACAATGGCGGAAATGATCAATTCAGTGATGTCAGGCACAACACTGCTGATGGCTGCATAAGTAATTTCTCCAGGTTGGATACCCCATTCTAAGAGTAAATCTCGAAGTCCCGTTTCGTAAAATAGACTGGGCTGAATAGTCTTTGTATCGTACCTGTATTTATATTTCCATTTTTCACCATCATGGATCGCAATCACAATATTACTATTTCCTATGTCTGTGGCTAAAAACATTTGGCTAAATTTTAAAGTGTTGAATGGGTAGATTCGGTTAATCTGTGTAGATGTTTGAGATATTCAGACAATCGAAACTCCGTCAGTATTCCGACGGTAAATTCAATTCCTGCCATTAATACAATTGGAATACATGTAGCCCCAATAAGTCCGGTTTCCTGGTGAAAAAGTCCTAAAAATGCCAACATACATCCTATCAATATGGTATAAATATATCTTCTACGATTTCTTTTTTTCTTGAGTACTCGCCATCTGGTATATCTTCTTTCCTCTTTGACCTCTTTCATACTCAGGTCGGTGTGGTATCTATAATATTTGTATCGATTGAAGTATAAATATATCATCACGCTCCCTTTACCAATCATATAAAGGGTAAAAATGCCAAGCCCAATCGAAAGATAATAGAGACCCATTCTTTCTGTAAAATTATAAAAAGCAAGTGCAGAGATGGTTGAAAATACACCAATAAACAAGTAAAAGCTGCCTGCATAGACATCTCCTTCGTATATTATTTTGGTTTTATCTGCGGTGTTTTCCAAATCAATCTAAATTAATAAAATACTATTCTCGATGTAAATCTACATTAGTCTTGCCAGTATTTAAAACCTATGTTGACTATTCTCAATATAGCGTTTAAATCAAGTTTTCGGAGCATCATCTACAAACGACTTATCGCTAATCACATCTGAGATCAATTTTTCGAGGTGCAAATTACTGCGCTATTTAATTTGGAAATGGATGGATTCAATCTATTTTTGTTTAAAGTGAATTGTACTTAAAGAATTAGTAGCATGATAATAAGAAAGGCAACAAGAAGTGATTTGGAAGGTATTTATCAATTGGTGATAGAACTTGCCATTTATGAAGAAGAACCAGATGCGGTGAAATCCACAATTGAAGATTATATCAAGGCTTTTGATGAAAATCTGATTAGTGCACATGTAGCGGAGGATAATGGTAATATAGTGGGTATGGCTTTGTATTATATGACTTTCTCTACTTGGAGAGGGCATATGCTTTACCTAGAAGATTTTTATGTGTCTCAGAAATATAGATCTTCAGGAATTGGTCAACAACTTTTTGATGCCTATATCAATGAAGCAAAATCACGCGGCTGTAAAATGGTGAAATGGGAGGTCCTGGATTGGAATACAAAAGCGATTAAATTTTACGAAAGGAATGGAGCTACCATAGAAAAACAATGGTGGGATGGCAAGATTATTTTTTAACCTGACTCCTGTAAAATAAGCGAATACAACTTCTTTAATGTAATTTACGTTTAGAATTTGATCATTAAACCGAAATGATTTGAAAATTGAGCAAGACTTAACCAAATTGTATTATTCGATAGGGGAGGTTGCTGAAATGTTCGAAGTCAGTAATTCTTTGATTCGATATTGGGAGACTGAATTTAAAGTTCTGAAACCATCTAAAAATAAGAAGGGGGACAGAAGATTTATGGTCAAGGATATTCGGACGCTTGAAAGAATCTATACCCTGGTCAAAGAAAGAGGATTTACCTTGGAAGGTGCTAAAAAAGAGCTCAAGAAGAAGCCCAAGACTAATCAATCTGAAGAAGTAGTAGAACGACTCAAAAAGACCAAACAAAAATTAGAATCGATACTCAAGGATTTAAACGATTAAACAGGGTGTTCAGAAGTAGACTAGAATAAATTAAACAGGAATTACCTCGTTTTTACGTAAAAAGTCAATAAAACGAGGAATCCATTCAGAAATAAAACCTAAAAAATTAATATAATCATTTGATTATCAATCTTTTGAATTAATGATATTCAGGAGTAGACTAACTTTCAAAGAAAGTAACTCCAGAAATAACCAAGAGGTAAAAGAAGCGTTGCCTTGACTGGGTTTTGGGATGTGGGAGCGGCCATGCGAGCTGCATTAGCCAGTCTTGATTTTTTTTGGTTCTGTTTTTTTATCAAGAAAAAAATAGAACGCCCTTGCGGCGAGCAAAAGAATAATAAGTAAATTCGATTACCCCGTTTTCCATCATAATTCTATCAATTTGGGGTATTAATTTAACATCTTCCATAAGTAATAGTTGAATAATCGAATTTAAACAATTGATTATTAATTGTTTATAATATGATTTAAAAGAAGAGAGTCACTGATGAAAATCCCTGAATTAGATTTGTAGAGGAAAATCAACTTATGAATACCACTAAACATCTAATAAATCAAATCACTTTAATGTTATTGCTGACGTCTGGTTTATAATGAAATAACTTCTGTACAATATCGAAAATCATCCTTGTCGTTAGATGCTATAATCACCGTCCTATCCGAAAGCTCTTCCTTAAGCAATCGATAAAACCATTCTTTATTTTCACTGTCCAAATAAGAAGTAGGCTCATCCAATAATAGCAATTTGGAGTCGGTAAATAATGCTATTGCCAATTGCAATCTTTGTTTCATTCCGGATGAATAATACTGAATTTGCTTTCCTTTTGTTTTGTTCAATTTGACCAATTCCAGAAATTCTTTTGTCTCAAATTTCTTTCGCATTTTTTTAAACTTGGTGTGAAACAAAAACATTTCCTCTACATCATATTCCTGAATTAGATCGGTATAAGGGGCTGACAAGCTAATATGCCTAAATACATCAGACCTTTCTATATTCTTTCCATCCAGATCGTAAGAAATCTCGCCTTCACTTGGTGAAAGATATCCCGATATCAATTTGATCAGAGTGGACTTTCCGCTTCCATTAATACCATCTATACCAGTAATAGAATTGGGTTGGAAGATCTGATCCATATCACGAATGATCCAGTCGTATAGATATCGCTTAGAAAGATTTGCTAGTGTGATTTTCATGGATGCTTGAAGCGTACTTTATAATGGCAAATGTAATAAACCCTTACCATTGTCAAGAATTTAAAAGCGCTTATAGAAATTAATGTCCGATCTGGCGGAATCCCTTCATGACACCTCGGTCAGTCTTATTGATGAATGCCAATATTTGCTCTCTTTCTCCACTTGCATCTATGGTCGTCTCAATGATACGTACAGCTTGGCGCGTATTGTATCCTTTGACAAAGAGAATTCTATAAATATCCTGAATATGATTGATTTGTTTGTTTGAGAATCCCTTCCGACGCAGACCGATTGAGTTTATGCCTGCATAAGAAAGTGGTTCTCTTGCTGCTTTTACGAATGGAGGTACATCCTTACGTACCAAAGACCCCCCACCTATCATACTATAGTCGCCAATTTTGACAAATTGATGAACGGCTGACATGCCACCAAGGATTACATACCTACCAGTCTCCACATGTCCAGCCAAATTTACATTATTGACCAAAACATTGTTCTCACCAATGATACAGTCGTGCGCTACATGGACGTAAGCCATCAGCATGGTATTATCCTTGATATGTGTTTTGAAATTTGCTTTTGTACCTCGATTTAGTGTGCAGTACTCTCTGACAGTAACATTATTTCCGATCTCCAGGATTGATTCTTCTCCATCAAATTTGAGATCCTGAGGGATTGATCCAAGCACGGATCCAGGAAATATCTTGGAGTTGCTTCCAATTCGCGTGCCATTCATTATAGTCACATGAGAACCAATCCAGCAGTTTTCTCCGATTTCAACATCCTCTTCAATAAGGGTGAATGGCTCTACCGTCACTCCTTTTGCCAATTGAGCTTTTGGATGTACTTGACTTAGATTACTGATTGACATTTAGCTGCGTTTGATGATCTGAGCTGTGAGCTCACCTTCAGATACAATATTGTTGCCTACATAAGCGGTGCCTTGCATATGAACAATTCCTCTACGGATAGGAGATAATAATTCCATTTTTAATATTACCGTATCTCCAGGAACTACCTTTCTCTTGAAC
The DNA here is from genome assembly GCA_965230575.1 of Saprospiraceae bacterium. Taxonomy (GTDB): domain Bacteria; phylum Bacteroidota; class Bacteroidia; order Chitinophagales; family Saprospiraceae; genus CAJXUU01. The sequence continues at coordinate 192,424 of OZ246013.1, read as the reverse complement.
TTGACATTGTCCATTTTGAGGAAGTAAGTATCCCAATCTGATGGATCTTCCTGACTATGAAGCGCAAGAATCCCTCCTGTTTGAGCCAAGGCTTCCATTTGTAATACTCCTGGGAATACAGGATTTCCTGGAAAATGTCCTTGAAAGAAATTTTCATTTCCCGTCACATTCTTTACACCTACTACAAGGCTACTTTCAATTTGGATGACTTTATCGACCATCAAGAAAGGATATCGATGTGGCAACAATCCTTTAATTTGTTCAATATTATAGATAGGCTCTACATCGGGATCGTACTTAGGTTTTCCTTTTAATTTTCTAGCTTGGACGATTTGCTTTTTGATTATTTTGGCAAATTCGATATTCGTCTTATGTCCAGGACGGGTAGCTACTATCTTGCCTTTTATTGGTTTTCCTACCAACGCCAAGTCACCAATAACATCCAGCAATTTATGTCTTGCAGGCTCATTAGAAAATTTCAAATCAGACTTGTTGACAATCCCTTCCATATTAAATTCAATCTCAGGAATTTCAATCTTTTGTGCGATGGTATCTAAGCTCTCCTGAGTGATCTTTTCGTTGGCGATCACAATTGCATTCTCCAAGTCACCTCCTTTGATCAAGTCCTGATCGATGAGATTTACCAATTCATGAACAAAAACAAAAGTTTTGCAGGGAGCAATTTCCTTTTCATACTTCGAAATATCATCCAATTCAGCATATTGCTGACCCAGCACAGGAGAATCAAAATCAATCATTGTTGTTACCTCATAATTGTCCGAGGGCATCAGTACCAATTCGGCACCGCTCTCATCTGTATATGTGATGGTTTCTTCAACTACGAAAAATTCTTTGTCCTCTTCCTGCTCTACGATGCCAGCATCTTTCAATGCCTTGACAAAAGGAAGTGCACTGCCATCCATTATCGGGACTTCTGGCCCATCCAACTCGATGAGCGCATTATCTATTCCCAAAGCGCAGAGTGCAGACATTATATGCTCTACAGTACCAACTTCGGTCTTATTGTTCTTTAATTTTGTCCCTCTATTGGTCTCTGATACCAGATTGACATCGGCGTTCAAGGTTGGGTTGTCATCAACGTCCGTTCTCATGAATTTGATGCCATGATTGCCTTCTGCAGGATGAATAGTCATATTCACAAATTCTCCTGAATGCAATCCTTTTCCAGAAAGCGAAGTTGGTTTTTCAATTGTTTGTTTTTTCATTCCCTACTTGTTTTCAGGGTTTTGTGGGTTTGTATTTTGCTTAAGTCTTTCGATTTCCTTCTGCAATTCAATTATTTGTTTTGCAATATCTGGTAAACTTTTAAAATGAGCATACGACTTTAGATAATTTTGATAGGAAATCGCAGGTGTGCCGTATAATTTGGTGTTTTCTTCTTTGATATTTCTGGTTACACCGCTTTGCCCCTGAATCATAGTTCCATCGGCTACCTTGAGATGACCAATTATTCCTACCTGCCCACCAATAACACAATTCTTACCGACTTTTGAACTTCCCGCCACACCAGATTGGGCAGCCATGACAGTATTTTCTCCGACTTCAGCATTATGGGCTATCTGCACTAGATTATCAAGTTTTACACCTTTCTTTATTATCGTATCTCCAATGGTGCCTCTATCCACAGTGGAATTACTGCCAATCTCCACATCATTTTCAATAATTACTTTCCCTAAATGAGGAATTTTTTCATAATTACCAACTTGATCTTTGCTAAATCCAAAGCCGTCAGAACCAATTACTACATTACTATGGAATATACAATTATCACCAATGATGCAATCGTTATAGATTTTTACACCAGGAAATAGAATTACATTCTTTCCAATTTTTACATTTTCTCCTACAAATACTTGCGAATGAATTACCGTTCCAGTGCCTATTTCTGCACCTTTTGATACTACCGAAAACATACCTACACTGATATGCGGAGAAATTATTGCCTCCTCATGGATAAATGCTTCCGTAGAAATATGGTGTGCGTTAACTTTTCTCGTACTAAAATGCTCAAATAGCTTGGCAATAGAAAGACCCACATCTTTTACACGGATCAGACTGGGATTGATTTTCATGAGTGGTGAAAAATCCTCATGTACCAAGACAGCAGACGCATTGGTGCTGTATAAGAATTGCTCATACTTTGGATTGGATAAGAAACTTACGGTGCCAGGCTTGCCTTCTTCGATAGGACTTGGACCATGAATCATCACATCAGGATCACCTTCTACAGTTCCTTCTACTATTGTTGCGATTTCGCCAGTTGTTATTTTCATGCTAGACTAATAACGAATACCTTCCTCTATTTGCTATTGCGATACTAAGGTAAATTTTAAAATAAATTTCAAAATTTTGATATTCAGTAGTTTAAGTTGATAGTTTAGAATTGTCCAAAAAGTTTGCAAACTTAGTTTTTTTTGGCAAAGTATCTTGGAAAACTCTTAGGTTTTGTTTTGCTTCTATTAAAACCTAAAATTGCATTTTATTATTGTTTATTTAACAGAATCATCATCTTCAAACAACAATTTATGCTTTTTAGATGAATCTAATAACTTAAATCGAGGTCTTTCATCTAACCCAACAGTTTTGCGAATACTCAATTTTACACCTTCATATGTGATGCTGTTTTTGGGCATTCTGTTCTTTGCATATAGACTTTTTACCCTCAATCCATAGAGCTGGGCTATGGACTCCATCGTCTCTCCTTCTTTTACTTTGTGAAATTCCTGACCTCCTCGATAACTTCTTTTTTTCTTTTCCAGGTAGATAAATTCATTTTCTGCCAGGACAACACTCGACTGGTCATAAATCTCATTGATTTCAATAATTTCTTCTTCCGAGAATCCAACTGCCCTTGCCAATTCCTTCAAAGTCTCTCCTCCTTTCGCCACTACCATCCTGCAGTTATTGATTGATTCTATGTCATAAGCCAACCTGGAAATATGTTTCGCAGGCATTCTTTTAATCGACTCGCTTTTCTTTTTGAGCTTTGTTTTATGTTCTGCAACTTTGGATTTCTCTGATAAACCTGTCACACCAGTAGTTTTATGTGTCTCTGCCTTTGTGTTGGATTCATTACGATTTATTGTGAAAACATATTCATTTTTTTTCTTTGGCTGATCAAATCTGGATAAGTTGTATTTCTCAATTATGCTAATAAGCTTATTTGGATACTTGGGATCAGTGGCGTAGCCAGATTTTTTCAACCCCTTGGCCCAGGAAATATAATCTGTAGCTTCATATTCAAATAAAAAACCATATCGATATTCTTTTTTGGGGTCAGTAAGAAAATCTGAATGTGCCATATAAGACTCTAAAGGACTTGAAAATGCCCTGAAACAACTTTCAATAAGTTGGCCCTTTTCATCCTTGTCATCATCCTCTTTGTAAAATGTATTGCCATTCCATGCGCCTCCACATTTGATTCCAAAATGATTATTTGCCGAAGTGGCAAGATCACTCCTTCCCCAATCAGACTCCAATAATCCTTGCGCCAATTTTATGCTGGCAGGAATACCTGTACGATGCATTTCTTCAATCGCTATTCCTTTAAAATTACTGATATAGGTAGAAGCCAACTCCTTATTCTCTGAAAGAAATAATGAAGGAAGCGAAATAAAAATAAAAGCATACATCAATTTCATAGGCCAAAATTTTAAGCTGCTCTATCCAGAAAACACTTCAAAGTGCAATGAAATAAGCATTTTACATATTATGATTAATTGTAATATCAAAAACCGTACCGTTGATTTTTGAATACTTAATTTTAAATCAAATCGCAGATCAAGTAGATTTTATTCAGTGCGGATAATTAGGACGATGAGAAATTATTATTTAGTATTGAAGATCTTGTTTTTGTATTGTTAAAAAATGTGGAAAGGGTGAATTGTGAATTGTGAATTACGAATTACGAATTGCGAATGGGAGGGGTTTATTATTCTAAATTCTAAATTCTAAATTCTAAATTCTAAATTCTAAATTCTCCATTCGACATTCGCAATTCCACATTCGACATTCAACACTCCTCATTCCCCATTCCTCCCAGGTTCAATTTGTATTTCTTACTTTTGCACCAATTAAACAGCACTATGAAGATATTATATAATGTTACTGTAATTGTTGATGATTCTATTTTGGAAGATTGGAAAGAGTGGATGATTGACGTGCATATTCCTGATGTCATGGCAACAGGAGCTTTTGAGACTTATCAAATGCAAAAAGTATTGACAGAAGGTAGTGAAGGAGGTACTACATTTGCCATCCAATATCTAGCTCCTAGCAGAGAAGAATATGAAAGATACCAGATGCAACATGCACCAAAATTGCAAGAAGATCATCAAAGAAGATACAATGGTAAATTCGGTGCTTTTAGAACATTGATGGAAGTGATAAGTGCAGGATGATAAATAGAAAATGCCGTTCGAAAAATTATTATTTTTAAAACCAATTCGTTTGTTATCTATTATATAAAAAGCGACTTTTGCACAACCTAACAAAGAAATTAAATGAAATTTGAATTAAATGAAGAGCAATTGGCTGTACAGGAAGCTGCACGCGAGTTTGCTCAAAGAGAATGCTTGCCAGGAGTAATAGAAAGAGACTCAAAAATGATCTTTGCGAAGGAGCAGATCAAAATGATGGGTGAATTGGGTTTTATGGGGATGATGGTTTCTCCTGATTATGGAGGTGGAGGAATGGACTCTATCAGCTATGCTTTGGCCATAGAAGAAATTTCCAAGGTGGATAATTCTTGTTCTGTGTGTATGTCTGTCAATAATTCACTTGTTTGCTGGGGACTAGAAACATTTGGCACCGAAAGCCAAAAACTAAAATATCTTACCAAGTTGGCCACGGGAGAATGGATCGGAGCTTTTTGCTTGTCTGAGCCAGAAGCGGGTAGTGATGCTACATCTCAAAGGACAACTGCAGTAGATATGGGAGATCATTACATCCTCAATGGTACTAAAAATTGGATTACAAACGGAAGCAGCTCAAGTGTTCACCTTGTGATCGCTCAAACAAATCCAGAGAAGAGACATAAAGGGATCAATGCATTTATAGTAGAATCCAGCTGGGATGGAGTAGAAATAGGTGCAAAAGAAGATAAGTTGGGTATTAGATCTTCTGATACGCATACCATTCTTTACAATGACGTGAAAGTGCCCAAAGAGAATAGAATCGGAGATGATGGATTCGGATTTAAGTTTGCCATGAAGGTTTTATCAGGAGGTAGAATTGGGATAGCCGCGCAGGCATTGGGAATTGCGTCAGGGGCTTACGAACTATCTATCAAATATGCTAAGGAAAGAGAGGCATTCGGAAAGCCAATCGCAAAACATCAGGCAATTGCTTTCAAATTAGCTGATATGGCTACAGAAATAGAAGCGGCTCGATTATTAGTACATAGAGCTGCTTGGTTGAAAGACAATGGAGGCAACTATGACTCAGCAAGTAGCATGGCAAAATTATTTGCTTCTGATGCTGCAATGAGACATACAGTTGAGGCGGTACAGATACATGGAGGATATGGATTTGTGAAAGAATACCACGTCGAACGACTGATGAGAGATGCGAAGATCACTCAAATCTATGAAGGTACAAGTGAAATACAAAAACTGGTCATCAGTAGAAATATCCTTAAAGGAAGAATTTACGAGCCTATTTTGCAACCAACAATTTGATTTACGCGTTTTATTAATTCCTAACCGATAAGTAAATGATATATTTCATTTTTTGTACTTATACGATTAAGGAACTTAGACAACGCATATGAAATCCATTCATGCTGGTACATATTGGGGCATTCCCGTCAAAATTCACTGGACATTTAGTCTTTTATTCCTATTCTTATTAGGCCTGGGCTGGGCAAATGGTGAAAGCGGTTTGGCCTTATTGTCGTATGCCTTGTTCATAATATTAATGTTTGTTTGTGTCATTCTTCATGAATATGGACATGCACTCGCCGCCAGAAAATATGGTGTCAAGACCTTGGATATCATTATATCTCCAATCGGAGGAATAGCCCGGTTGCAAAAATTGCCAGACAAACCAAGGCATGAATTGGCTGTAGCCATTGCAGGACCATTGGTCAATCTTGGCATTGCTTTGGTATTGTTCGTTATTGCATTGGTGTTTTTTACGGAAGCACAATTTTCGACTCCAGATGAATCTTTAGAACTGATCGCCACACCCCAAGGTTTCGTTGCCTTATTGATCTATATCAATTGCATTTTATTTCTATTCAATCTCATACCCGCTTTCCCAATGGATGGAGGCCGTATATTAAGAGCATTTTTGTCCATGCGTTTTGGAAAAGTAGAGGGTACGAGGTATGCCTCGATTGTAGGTAGAATACTTGCTATTATCTTCATCGTTATTGGCCTGTTTAGCCAACATATTATGCTGATATTTATCGGCGCTTTTGTATTTGCAATGGCCAAAAACGAAAACAAACAAATGCTTATCAGGAGCAAACTTTCAGGTGTGAAGGCAAAAGAAATAATGAATACAGAATATACAAAATTGCATCTTTCCACCCCATTACGTGATGTGTATCAAAAGTACATTCGCGGTGGAGAAAAGAACTATTTAGTATACGATAGCATGGGTAATATTTCTGGAGTATTGCCCGAGCTGTTTATAAAAGATGCCTTCAAAGAGGGGAAATTGGAGATGACGGCTAATGAATATATGAGCAATAATATATATTATGCGGATAGTGATATGTTGTTGGATAAATTATTCGAGGATATGAATCTCAAGGGTGTGGCAATTGCTATTATAAAAAATGGCGACCAAGTACTTGGAGTAATTGATCGCCAAATGTTATATAATTTTATCCAACTTCAGCTGGCAAAGTAATTTTTACCAACCAAGTTTTGCTTTTACTTTTGGTAATAAGTCTTCTCCTTCCACAGCAAACAAAAGACCATTCGTACCTGTATCAAAAATCATTGTATAGTTTCCTTCCTTACCGATAGCGTCGATTGCAACTTTTGCCTGATCAAGAATGGGCTTATATAATTCCTCCTTTTTCAGAGCGATTTTCTGTTGCACTTCCAATTCATATTTTTGGATTGCCTCTTGCGATTTTCCTAGCTCGGCTTCTCTCTGTCCCATTTGAATTTTACTCAATCCGCCAGCTTCTACTTCTGATACATACTTGTTGTAATTAGCCTCAAAAGCTTTGACCATGTCCTGACCTTTAGAAATCAGTCCTTCCTGAAATGTTTTGAGTTGGCTATCAGCAGCTATTACCAGTGGAGATTCGACAAGTAATTGTTGTGAATTTATATGTCCAAATTTTTGAGCAATTGCATTTGAAGCCATTACAAACGCTGCTAAAATGAACGTGAAAATTGTCTTTTTTGAATAATTCATTGAATGATTTTTAATTTTTTAATCCTTTATATACTAATGTAAATCCTAAGTATACATCGATTTAAGAACCGCAAAAGTAACAGAACACTTCCATCTTTGGTAATTTTAACGTAAGAATAAGAGTTGAAGCTAATAATTGTTTGAAAAATTTAAAGAGTCATGCTGTGATGAGCAAATCAACTCAGGCAGGACTAAAGAATGGTTATAGATCAGTCTGGACAATATTTCAACATTTATCCATGTGCATTTCACTAGTGACCAAACACTTCTAAAAATATTCAATTAATCGACTTTTTTCTTCGTTCCCTCATCCCATCAGATTAACTTCGCGAATTACAACCCAATCAATATGAAACTTAAAAATTATGCACTAGGCCAATGGGTCACAGGAGAAGGAGACGGAGCGGCACTTTATGATGGAGCCAATGGTGAGGTCATTGGTTATGCCACGAGTAAAGGACTTGATTTTGGCGAAATGCTGAATTATGGACGAGAAGTAGGAAATCCTGCGCTGCGTAAAATGACCTTTCAGCAGAGAGGTCGAATGATCAAAGCCCTGGCATTGTTTCTTCACGAAAGAAGAAAAAGCTATTACGAGGTGAGTTATAAAACGGGTGCGACGAAAGCCGACAGTTGGGTAGATATTGAAGGAGGAATAGGAAACCTTTTCGCCAATGCCAGCCTCAGGAAGAAATTTCCAGATCAGACTTTTTATGTTGATGGGGAGATGGCCAACTTATCAAAAGAGGGTACTTTTATAGGGCAGCACATTATGGTGCCAAAAGAAGGCGTAGCAATACATATCAATGCTTTCAATTTTCCAATTTGGGGAATGCTTGAAAAGTGTGCGGTCAATTGGTTGGCTGGTATGCCAGCAATCGTAAAGCCAGCTACATTGACTTCTTTTCTGACTGAAGCTATGGTAAAAGACATTATAGCTTCTGGAATACTTCCAGAAGGGGCACTTCAGTTGATTTGCGGCAGTGCAAGAGGAATCCTGGACCACGTGAATAGTCAGGATGTAGTTACTTTCACTGGTTCTGCGGATACAGGAAGAATGCTGAAGGCTTCACCAAAAATAATCTCAGAGGCTGTTCCATTTAATATGGAGGCAGATTCATTGAATTGTATTGTGCTTGCTGAAGATGCGGCTCCCGGGACAGAAGAATTCGAACTCTTTGTAAAGGAGGTAAGAAGAGAAATGACTACCAAATGCGGTCAAAAATGTACGGCTATTCGAAGAATAATTGTGCCAGAAAAATATATGGAAGATGTCCAAATCAATATCAGTAAGGCCCTCTCCAAAACCACTATAGGTGATCCTAGAGTAGAAGGTGTAAGAATGGGATCACTAGCTGGACCAAAACAAGTGGAAGAGGTAAGAGAAAGAATAGATGAATTGTTAGAGACTTCTCAATTGGTATATGGTGATTTAGATCAGATTACCTTGGTCGAGGGTACGAATAAAAACGGTTCATACATGGGACCGATCTTAATGAGAGAAGATGATCCGTTCAACAATCAAAACGTGCACGAAATTGAAGCATTCGGACCTGCAAGTACAATAATGCCTTATAAAACAATGGATGAAGCTATCCAATTGGCTAAGATGGGTAAAGGTTCACTGGTTTGTTCTATTGCGACATATGATAACAAAAATGCCAGAGAATTTGTACTGGGCGCTGCTAGTCATCATGGAAGGATATTGGTACTGAATCGAGAAAGTGCACCCGAAAGTACGGGACATGGATCTCCAATGCCATTGCTTGTGCATGGTGGCCCAGGAAGAGCTGGTGGTGGTGAAGAAATGGGCGGCATGCGAGGTGTGAAACATTATATGCAGAGATGTGCCGTACAAGGTTCTCCCACGACATTGACAGAAGTAACATCCCAATATCAATATGGAGGTAAATATAAAGACGGTGGAGCGCATCCATTTACAAAACACTTTGAAGATATAGAAGTTGGAGAGACGATCATCACTGCAAAAAGAACGATAACTGAAGCAGATATTGTGAACTTTGCAAATGTAAGCTGGGATCACTTTTATGCACATACTGATATCACAGCTTTGGAGGGCACCATCTTCGAACAGCGAGTAGCACACGGATACTTCATTTTGAGTGCTGCGGCAGGTTTATTTGTCAATGCAGCGAAAGGGCCTGTGCTCTTGAATTATGGATTGGAAGAATGCAGATTTACAAAACCTGTGTATGCGGGAATGACCATTGGAGTAAGATTCACTGCTAAAGAGAAGATAGCTCAGGAAAAACGGGATGAGGATGATATTCCAAAAGGCATTGTCAAATTCTTGGTAGATGTTTATGATGAAACGGGCGAAACAGTAGCCATTGCGACGATATTAACCATGGTAAAAAGAAGACTTGAATTAAAAGCATACTAATACATTAATAGTTAAGTAAACATTTAATGGTTTTTCTATAGATGGTTGCTGATGTGGTATTTGATAGGTAGTGGTAATCAAAAGAATATCCTGAACTTTTAGGAAGACAATTAGTGGAGGTGCTAGAAAAGGTTATCTAAGAGAGGTATTCTTTTTATGCACTTTCAATTTTATTCTAACTTCAATTGGATAATCTTTTTTATATTACAACAGAATTTTCGATGCTTTTAACTTGTAAGAGTTTTTGGCAAAATTTCAATCCATTCGATCATCATTACAAACCAATAATTATGAAAAACATACTGTTACTTTTCTCTATTTTTTTTGTTTGTCAATCCTCTTATGCGCAAAACTTTGTAAAGGTTAGTGCTGGAACAGAATTTAGTGTGGCCTTGGGGACTGACGGCATCTTATGGTCCTGGGGCTTTAATGCTAATGGGCAGCTGGGATTGAATTCAACCAATCAGAATGAAAATGTTCCTCAAGCCATTGAGGGTGACGACTGGGTAGACGTGGAAGCTGGCGGATTTCACTGTTTAGCGATAAAATCTGATGGGACGCTTTGGGCTTGGGGATTGAATAATCAAGGACAGTTGGGTATAGATAATTTTAGTCAGCAATCGGCTCCTGTTCAGGTAGGTACAGATACCGACTGGAAGCTTGTTCAGGCTGGTCAGGCGCATACAATGGCCATCAAGACGGATGGTACCCTGTGGGCCTGGGGTTTTAATACCTTTGGACAATTGGGTGTCAATTCAGTAATTGATATCTCGGTACCAACGCAGGTCAATGAAGATACGGATTGGGTAGATGTGGCGACCGGAGGTGCACATACGATAGCACTCAAAAGCAATGGAGAACTTTGGTCATGGGGGGCTAATTTTACAGGTCAATTGGGAGATGGAAGCACCACGAATACTTTGCTCCCTGTGTTGGTAGAAGGAGGAAGCGAATGGAAGAATATTGATGCGGGCTTTGAGTTTTCGCTGGGGATGAAAAACGATGGGTCTATTTGGTCTTGGGGCTTCAATGGTAATGGACAATTGGGAATTGGAAGTACAACACAACAGATTATTCCAATGCAGATTGGGGTGGAGACTGGCTATCAATCGATTTCAGCAGGATCCTCTTTTGGTTTCGCCATTAACGACAAGGGCGAATTATTTAGTTGGGGAGGAAATATTCAAGGAGAACTGGGAATCGGAAATATGCTTCAACAGACAGCACCTATTCAAGTGGGAACCGATCAAGATTGGAAACAAATTAGTGGTGCCGAAGGGGGAGCAGTTGGCAATTTGGTTATCGGCTTGCACGCCATGGGTTTGAGAGGAGACCAAATGTCTATTTGTGGCTCTGGTGCCAATTATGTTGGACAGATTGGAAATGGAACTGCGCAAAACATTTCAAGTTTTGATTGTACCATTGCAGATGGCTTGGTTGATGTGGAGGAGTTGCCTTTCAATCGGAAGCTGGAAGTGTCACCAAATCCTGCGACAAATTTTATCACCATTACTCATGATTGGGACACAGCAAGGATATCCATCCTAGATCTTATGGGCAAAACATGGTTGAGTAGTAGCACTTATGACAAAAGTCAGACGATTAATATTTCTCAGCTTCCAGGTGGTATTTACTGGGTGCGGCTCCAACAAAATCAAAATATCGAAACAAAGAAAATAATCAAGGTGGATTAATTTCGAGAGATTTTATAAATTCAAGGATGAATTATAAAATTGAAACTCCGAGAAGAGAAAAGATTGAAAGCATAATCGATTTATGTGCAGCTCATGCGAAATTTGAGGAATGTGAATACGATAGAGAAAATAAAGGCAAGAGGTTAGCTGAAGATATTTTTGGAGCGAATCCAAAATTGTATTGTCTGGTTGCAGAAACTAATGAAAAATACGTTGGGTATATAACATGGATGAAACAATATTCTACTTGGGATGCAAAGGAATATTTATATATGGACTGCCTTTATTTAAATGATGAATATAGAGGTTATGGAATCGGAGAAGCTCTTGTCAATCACATGAAAGATTATGGTAGAAAAGAAAAAATAGACCTTGTCCAATGGCAAACCCCGGATTTTAATGTTCGAGCTATTAAATTTTATAAAAGAATTGGAGCCTCAAGTTTATCAAAAGAACGCTTTTTTCTATCTATTGTATAAGTTAATCTAAACTTAATCCTTGCTATTTCATTTCTAAGAGAGTATTACTATATCATTATTTGATAATTTTGCGAAATGAAGCACTCATTATATTTTATTATAATTTTTTTCGGTTTTTCGACAGGTTTTAGTCAAGGACCCTCTCAACCAGATATGAACCCTCCAAAAGACAAGAAGATAAGAGGTCAGGTAGTGGATGGTTCTTCAGGAATGCCAATGGAATTTGCCACGGTTTCTATTTATCAGGAAAGTGATTCTACTTTAGTGACGGGAGGAATTACAGAGTCTAGTGGTATTTTCGAATTAACTGTCAAAGCCAAAGGCTCATTGTACGCAGTAATAGAATTTATAGGGTATGAAACTATTGTTATCGAAAATATTCAATTTACAAAAGGAGAGAATTTAAAAGACTTGGGTGCTATTAGCATCCCGTCCGGTGGAATTGCTTTGGATGAAGTTGAGGTCAGAGCTGAAAGAAGTGATATGCAGTTTTCATTGGACAAAAGAATCTTCAATGTCGGCAAAGATTTGGCATCAAGAGGAGGTTCTGCTTCTGATGTCTTGGACAATATCCCTTCGGTATCGGTAGGTGTTGAAGGAGAAGTCAATTTGAGAGGGAGTAGTGATGTCCGGATACTTATCAATGGCCGTCCGTCAGGCTTGGTCGGGCTAAATGGAACTGATGGATTGAGAACGATCCAAGCGAATATGATCGAGCGAGTTGAAATCATAACAAACCCATCGGCTAAGTTTGAAGCTGAAGGAATGGCTGGTATAATCAATATAATACTGAAAAAGAATAGGGCAAAGGGCTTTAATGGTTCTTTTGAATTGAGTGGCGGTTCACCATTACAATATGGAGCAGGAGCAAATTTGAATTATAGGCAGGACAAGTTCAATTTTTTTATGAACTATAACTACCGTAAGAGAACGGGAATCTCCAGTGGAAAAAAATACCAGGAGTTTTATTTTGAGGACAGTACCTTGATCTCAATGCAGGATCAAAAAAGGGATCGATCGGGCAGAAATCATAGTTTCAGATTTGGTAGTGATTATTTGTTGAGTGACAATGAGGTGTTGACAGGGGCATTTTTGTACAGATATGGAAAAGATGAAAATGTAAATCAGGTGACCTACAGAGATGCAGTAGGACTAGCAGGTGTACAAAACCCTCGTCCTACATTAGATCAAATCCCTAATTACATCTTGAGGCAGGATGATGAACTTGAAGAAGAGCCAACTCTGGAGTATAGCCTCAACTATGACAAAAAATTTAAACGGAAAGGACATTCTCTGAAGGCGGATATTAGTTTTCAGAGTAATACGGAGAGTGAATCTTCAGCATTTAATGAAGGTTTTTATGAAGGAGATTTTCTTGCTATTCCAAATATCCTGAGCCAGCGATCTGCCAATGATGAAGGCCAAAAACAATGGAGAGGACAGATTGATTATGTTCAACCTTTTGATGAGAAAGTAAAACTTGAAAGTGGGTTGTTGGGTACATTCAGAGAGATTAAAAATGATTTTCTTGTAGAGACATTTGAAGATGGAAATTGGGTCAGAGAAGAGGGATTGTCTAATGATTTTGTTTACAATGAAAATGTCTTGGGAGCGTATGCCAATATTGGAAAGGACTTCGAAAGATTTTCATTTCAAGTAGGATTACGATCGGAATATTCTGAAATAAAAACAGAACTAAAACAAACGAATGAGATCAATGATCGGTCTTATACCAATTTGTTTCCAAGTGGATTTTTGAATTATAAGATGGGCGGAGAGAATTCTTTACAGGCGAGCTATAGTAGAAGAATAAGAAGGCCAAGATTCTGGGACCTGAATCCCTTTTTTACATTTACGGATAGAAGGAATTTCTTTAGTGGAAATCCTGATTTGAATCCTGAATTTACGGATAGCTACGAATTTGGTCATCTGAAATATTGGGAATCTGGTAATCTTGGGACTTCGATCTACTACAGACATACCAGAGATAAGATCAACCGTATCCAAACACAGGACATCGAAAATCAAACAACCGTTCGTCGACCTGAAAATATTGGTACAGAAGATAATATGGGACTTGAGGTCATATTTGCTTATACAGGGATTAAAGATGTGAGAATTGACGGAAGTATCAATGGATTTAGATTCAAATCGAAAGGTGTCACGGCTGAAGGGCAAGATCTGAGTGTAGATAATTATGCATGGACATCAAATTTGAATGCGAAGATTGGTTTTTGGAGGAATGCCGATCTACAAATGAGATTGAATTACAGAGCTCCAAGAAAAACGCTCCAAGGCGAACGGAAGTCAATTACCAGCCTTAATCTTGCCTTTAGCAAAGACTTGACTCCTGACTTGACACTTACAATGTCGCTGACAGACGCTTTCAACAATAGAAGGAGAAGATCTACATTCGAAGGAGAGAACTTTTTTGAGGAAAGTGATTTTCAATGGAGGCCAAGAACTTTTACCACTGCAGTTAATTATAGAATCAATAAGAAGAAAGACAGGAGGCCTAAACGACAATTTAATGGTGGCGATGGGGGTGAGTTTTAGTATCTGTGATATAGTTTGAGGGGTGTAGGGTTGAATGGTTGTTTGGGTGAAATTGATTGTTTTATTGAGTATTGCGGCCTTTCCAGGTGTAGTTTGATGGCCACAAAGCCTTCCATCCAGCAAATAGAATGTAGATTAAAAATCCTATCGAAGCACTGAAGAATGATTTCAGCGGTTCTCTATTTTCAAAATAGTCAGATAGCTTTGAAAGATATAGGTAATCCATAGTCCATTTGATGAATAAGGCCAGAAGGAATCCGAATAGGTTCAATCCTGATCCAAAAGGGATGAAGAGTAGATTTAATATTATTAGCAGGGCAAAGGCAAATACAAATCCCTGAATTCGCATTATGTTTTTATTGGTATATGATTTTGATTTTGTAGCCCATCGAGTTCTTTGTTCTTTCAATTCTTGAAATGTTGATTCGGCTTGTGTGAGGACTATGGCTTCATTTGATTTTAGAAAATGAACATCATTGGGATACCTATTTGCAATTTCTTGTATTAGAAACATGTCATCTCCTGAGGCCAATTTCGCTTTGTTCTTAAACCCTCCGACTTCTTGGAATACAGACTTGCTGAAAAATAGATTGGCACCATTCGCCATATAATATGACTTTTTCTTAATCCCGTTGGCCGTCACACACATATTATTCAATGCATCCAAATATTGAAATCTTTGTATTATAGATTTGTCACAATTGTACATTATTGGTCCTGCAATACATTTCGATTGATAGGCTTCATAAAAGCTCGTGAAAGAAATCAACCAATGCTCAGGAGGTTCGCTGTCCGCATCTGTACAGGCTATAATTTCTCCAGATGCTTGCTTAATTCCAGCTTCTAATGCATTTTTCTTGCCAGATACGCCCTCCAGATTTATAAGCTTAATATTGTCATCTTGATATTCATTTACTTTTTGAGCCGTAGAATCTTCGCTTTGGTCATTGACAATAATAATTTCGAATAGATGTTTTGGGTAATTGTTGCTAAGAATAGAGTCCAGGCATTTTCCAATATTGCTTTCTTCGTTTCTGGCAGCAATGACTATACTTACCTTCTTCTTAGGGATATAATCATCCGGCACCTCCCATTCCTCGGTATCATCCCAGCCATCCATGATATTGGAAAGCAGAATGATGTATACAATTGAAAAAAGTATGGTGATTATAAATAAAGATATTTCAAAAAAATATAGCAATGAGATCACTCCTCAAATAGATTGTCGTATTCGTTTCCTTGTCTCGGGACTTGACTTTTTTCTTTTTCGACATCTGGCAATTCCAAAAAAGATTCATCTTCAGTCACATCTTCATATTCTGCAAATTCTTCTTGCTCTTGCTGTTGCGCCTGTTGATTGATATTGAACACTTTTTTAATTTTTTTCTTGACCAAGGCTTTTGTTAGTAGAAATCCTCCAACTAATGCGCCCAAGATGCCAGGTACGAGTGGAAAGAAGATTGCAGAAAGTACAATGACAGCAATAGGTATTAAGGGATTCTTTTTAGAAACATTGACAAGAGCTTTGCCCAAGGTCATGGCTCCATTGGGATCAATAGCAACTCCAGCAATAAATAAGATGGGCGAAAGCCAAAATAACAAGGTAAAGATTCCTTTGATCACCAAATAAGCCAAAATCAATCCAACCGTCAACATTATTATTGAACCTATCCAACCAAATGGATTTTGATTTCCACCTCCGCCTACATTTAATCTTCCTTGTATCGCCATTTTTATGTCTATTCCTAATCTAAAGAATTGATAAAATTAAAGAATAGTTTTCTATTCGAAGTTTAATTCGACGAAAGGTTGATAATTATATACTTTTATTGACTAGACTTAAACAAGATCTGTAGACACAAGTCTCAGAAATAGGTATAATAATCTTCTAAATGTTATATGGTTTAATGTCAAGAAAGTTCATTCTTTTAATAATCTTGCTCAGTTTTATTGCTGCTTGAAGTCCTACGACTAAATAATAGATAATCACGCCTTTTACAATCAAGCCAATGACCATGAAGGGCGAAAATTGAAATAATGAGCCAATCAAATTCAATAAGTATAGTATGAGACCAATGGATAGAGAGTATTTCGCATGTTTTGGGCATACCGCAGCACAAATTCCAAATACAAGCGTAAAAGTAATGATGAGGCCAATGGTTAAGGCATCTTCAATCACTTCTAGCAAGCCAAATAGTGAGAGAAAAGTAAATCCGCTCACAATGCCTAAAGCGACCCTGGCATGATTTACTTTCTTTATGAAATTTGGGTAATCCTGCTTTAATTTTAATTTTTCTGCGATTAGTTCTTTCGTTAATTTGACTTTAATAGGGAGGTTGTTATCTAGAATTTCCATAATCGAGTCAAATTTTAAGAAGTTAAACGCATTATTAATTTAACTACAGCAAACATTGTTATAAGAATTAACCATATACTTGGTCCTTTTTCTTCATTAGACTCTTGTGTGATAATTTCTTTATGAAGCGGACCTAACTCGACCGCTTTATCCAGAATGGTAAGGGCTTCTTTTCGACTCAAGCCTTCATTCAGCAAATATATTTCACAATTTTCTATGCTTGTTCCGAATCCGAGGTTTTGTCGAACAATGGTTACATGTTTGTGCTCTTCCTCATGAGTTATAGCCGCAGTATCGATTTCTTTTAAGTTTCGAATTCCTGCTTCGGTTTTTGCGGCATCAACTAATTTTGGTGCGAAATCATTGGGCGACTCGATAATAGACAATAATCTTAGATCTGTGTATTTCACTACACTTTTCGAGAAGGGGTTTGTCTTATCTGACATAAAATTGTGAATTGGTTAAAAAATGAAATTATCTATTCGGTAGCTATGGGATAATCAGGTTTACATTGTGAAAGTAAGAATAAATGGTAATAATTTTGTTCATAGTGATGTAAATTAGAAAGAAAGGTGTTTTGAGTAATTTGATTTATTGAGCAAAACTAAATACGAATAGATCAATACAATTCAAGTTTTATTTTGTGATTTTGTAAAACCGCCAAATTATTAGAGGTCAATGTTCAAATGGTAATCGGAAGAAAAAAATAAGTCCTCTCACTTCTAAAGAAAATTGCGCCATACCTGTTTGTAATTCCATAAAATAATCATACATTTGCACTCGCTTTTGCGGAAGCTGTGTCTTTTGCGGCGATTTTATATATAATTTTTAGATAAATAAGGTAGCATATGCCAACTATTAATCAGCTAGTAAAGAAAGGAAGAAAGAAGGTAATCGTAAAGAGTAAATCTAGAGCGTTGGACTCTTGTCCACAAAAAAGGGGAGTATGTACGAGAGTATACACTACGACTCCTAAGAAGCCTAACTCTGCCTTGAGAAAAGTAGCAAAAGTCAGACTTACCAATGGAATCGAAGTAATTGCTTATATCCCGGGAGAGGGTCACAATTTGCAAGAACACTCGATTGTATTGATTAGAGGAGGAAGAGTAAAAGATTTACCAGGGGTAAGATATA
Organism: Saprospiraceae bacterium; assembly: GCA_965230575.1. Classification (GTDB taxonomy): domain Bacteria; phylum Bacteroidota; class Bacteroidia; order Chitinophagales; family Saprospiraceae; genus CAJXUU01. The sequence goes on along the minus strand of OZ246013.1, from coordinate 174,403 downwards.
CGATTGTAAGAGGGGCTCTTGATACAGCTGGTGTATCTGACAGACTTCAAAGTAGATCAAAATACGGTGCTAAAAGACCTAAGAAATAATAATATCCATTTATCAAGATAGATAAGAAATGAGAAAAAGGAAACCAAAAAAGAGAATCATCCAACCTGATCCAAGGTTCAATGATATAATGGTAACTCAATTTGTTAACAATTTAATGTGGGCAGGTAAGAAGAGTGTTGCATTTAGAATTTTTTACGATGCAATGGACAAGATTCAAGAAAGAACTGGGGAAGATCCTCACAAAGTATGGAAAGATGCATTGAATAATGCTATGCCAGCTGTAGAAGTTCGTTCAAGAAGAATCGGAGGAGCAACTTTTCAGATCCCAACCGAAATCAGAGCCGCTAGAAGAATGTCTATCGGTATGAAATGGATTATTCGATTTTCAAGAGCTAGAAGTGGAAAGGGAATGGCTGAAAAATTAGCGGCAGAGTTAATTGCAGCTAGTAAGAATGAAGGTGCTGCGGTAAAAAGAAAAGAGGATACGCATAAAATGGCGGAATCTAACAGAGCATTTGCACACTTCAGAGTATAATATCCCCATCTGAATCATAATACCCAACAGATAATATATAAATCATCATAGATAATCATGGCAACAGATTTAAAATTTACTAGAAATATTGGTATTGCAGCACACATTGATGCTGGAAAAACAACAACTACCGAGAGAGTTCTTTACTACACTGGAATGAGCCACAAGATTGGTGAAGTTCACGATGGTGCAGCTACTATGGACTGGATGGAACAGGAGCAAGAAAGAGGTATTACCATTACTTCTGCTGCGACTAAGACTAACTGGAATTGGAAAGGTCAGGATTTTCCTATGAATATCATTGATACTCCTGGTCACGTGGATTTCACAGTTGAAGTAAACAGGTCTTTGAGAGTTCTTGATGGTTTGGTATTCTTATTTTGTGCAGTTTCTGGTGTTGAGCCACAATCTGAGACAAACTGGAGACTAGCTGATAACTATAAGGTTCCAAGAATTGGATTCGTAAACAAAATGGACAGATCAGGTGCTGATTTCTTCTCTGTTGTAAGAGACGTGAAAGAAAAATTAGGTTCTGAATCTATTCCACTTCAAGTTCCAATCGGTGCTGAAGAAACATTCAAAGGAGTGGTTGACTTGATTACAGGTAAGGCGATCGTTTGGAATGAGAATGATATGGGAATGACTTATGAAGAGATTCCTGTACCAGAAGATTTGGTAGATGTAGTGGCAGAATGGAGAGAGAAGCTTCTAGAAGCTATTGCAGAATATGATGATACATTATTGGAGAAATTTTTTGAAGATCCTGATAGTATCACTGAAGATGAAATGATCAATGCAGTAAGAGGTGCGGTATTGGACAACAAGTTTGTACCAATGATGTGCGGATCTGCTTTTAAAAATAAAGGAGTTCAAGCGGTACTTGATGCAGTTTGTGCATTTTTACCTTCTCCGTTGGATATTGATGCCGTAACAGGTACAAATCCTAAGACGGACGAGCCAGTAGAAAGAAAACCTTCTGTAGATGAGCCATTCTGTGCTCTTGCATTTAAGATTGCAACTGACCCGTATGTGGGTAGATTGGCTTTCTTTAGAGTATACTCAGGAAAGCTGGATGCTGGATCTTATATCTTAAATACAAGATCAGGAAACAAGGAGAGAATATCTAGATTGTATCAGATGCACTCAAATAAGCAAAATGCTATTCAAAGTGTTGAAGCTGGAGATATTGCGGCTGGAGTTGGATTTAAAGATCTAAGAACTGGAGATACAATTTGTGCTGAGAATGCGCCAATCGTATTAGAAAGTATGGTCTTCCCAGATCCTGTAATTGGAGTAGCAATAGAACCTAAGTCTCAGAAAGATCTTGATAAATTAGGAATGGCTTTGGCTAAATTGGCTGAAGAGGATCCTACATTTAAAGTAAGATACGACGAAGATACGAATCAGACCGTTATTAGCGGTATGGGAGAGCTTCACCTTGAGATCATTGTTGATCGTTTGAAAAGAGAATTCAAAGTTGAGTGTAGCCAAGGTGCTCCTCAAGTAAGTTATAAAGAAGCACTTACTTCAACTGTAGATCATACCGAAAGGTTGAAAAAGCAGTCAGGGGGATCAGGACTCTTTGCTCAAATGTCATTTGAATTAGGACCTGCTGATGAAGAGTTCTTGGAGTCTGATGATTTCAAGAATGGAAAGAAGAAGTTGCAATTTGAGAATAAGATAGTCGGTGGATCTATTGCTAAAGAATACTTCCCATCGATCATTAAGGGTTTCAATGCAATGATGGACAATGGAGTTTTAGCTGGATATGGTATTGATAGCATGAAAGTTAAACTTTATGATGGTTCGATGCACGCGGTGGATTCAAAGCCAATTGCATTTGAACTTTGTGCAAAAGAAGGATTCAAAGCAGCTGCAGTACAAGCGCGACCTGTACTTCTGGAGCCAATCATGAAATTGGAAGTAGTTACTCCTGAAGAATATACTGGATCTGTTATTGGAGACCTCAACAGAAGAAGAGGATTGCCAAAAGGACAAGAGCCTAGATCAGGTGGAGCAGTTAATATTTCTGCTGATGTACCTTTATCTGAAATGTTTGGATATGTAACTCAATTGAGAACAATCACATCAGGTAGAGCAAGCAGTACTATGGAATTCTCACATTTCTCCCCAGCACCTAAGAATGTTGCTGAGAAGGTAATGGCTGAGGCAAAAGGAGATGTTGCTGTTTAAATAAGACAATAAATCTTAGATATATAAGAGGGTTGATATTTCATCAACCCTTTTTTTTATGCAATTAACTCTGTTTGAGACTACTAGTTATAAGACATCAAAATAAATTTTTTATGTAGCAATTTATTTTGGGCATAAAAGACACGATTTTTCCATGATTTAAATCCTAATTAAAGATTGCAATCAAAAGACTATTCAATAATTTATTTGGTGCTTCTTTCGTGAAAGAAAAGAATGGAGCAATGGAAGCTTCAATTTTTGCTAAACGCATGATTTTTCAAGGGGTGCGACCGTTTTTTTTATTCAATTTATTTAGAATAATTACTTGAAATAGTTTGCATGTTCGGTTATTCGTTTGTACATTTGCACCCGATTTAGAAATAAACAACTTTTTAATAAAGGCTATGAATCAAAAAATTAGGATTAAACTTCGTTCTTACGACCACAATCTTGTTGACAAGAGTACGGAGAAAATCGTAAAAACTGTGAGAAACAGTGGTGCGGTTATATCTGGTCCGATTCCGCTGCCCACTAAGAAAGAAATATTTACAGTTCTGCGATCACCGCACGTAAATAAGAAATCTCGTGAGCAGTTCCAGATGAGAACGCATAAAAGACTGATCGAGATATTTACACCTACTCAGAAAACTGTAGATGCACTATCGAAACTAGAACTTCCTAGTGGCGTAGATATCCAGGTCAAATTGACATAATTCAATATTTGAAAATAACAAGCGTAGATATGCACTTCTGCTATCATCGCTGGTAATTATATAAAACCTATAATATGAATGGAATAATAGGTAAAAAAATAGGTATGACTAGTATCTTCAATGAAGATGGTAGAAACATAAGTTGCACAATCGTTGAAGCTACTCCTAATGTGGTAACTCAGGTTAAAACAGAAGATACAGATGGCTATTACGCTTTGCAACTAAGTTTCGGTGAAGCCAAAGCTAAGAATACTTCAAATGGACTAGTTGGTCATTACGACAAAGCTGGGACAACACCTAAGAGAAGATCAATCGAATTTAGAGATTGTACTCTTGAGAAGAGTTTAGGAGATTCTGTTACTATTTCTGAAATCTTTGAGGAAGGAGATACAGTAAGAGCTATCGGAAAATCTAAAGGAAAGGGTTTTCAAGGTGTAGTAAAAAGATACAACTTTAGAGGTGTGGGTGATGCTACACACGGACAACATAATAGATTGAGAGCACCAGGTTCTATTGGAGCTGCTTCTTATCCAGCTAAAGTTGTGAAAGGAATGAAAATGGCAGGAAGAACTGGAAACAACAGAGTTACAGTTAAGAATCTTCAAGTCGTCAAAATCCTAGAAGAGAAAAATCTATTGTTAATCAAAGGTGCTATACCAGGTCACAAAGGATCTATTGTAGTAATCGAAAAATAACAAGGAAGATGAAATTAGATGTAATAAATACACAAGGAGCCTCAACGGGCAAAAGTATTGAACTTCCTGATTCAGTATTTGGAGTAGAACCTAATGAGCATGCAGTATATCTGGCTGTAAAGCAATATAATGCAGCACAAAGACAAGGTACTCACAAAGCAAAAGAGAAAGGAGAAATAACAGCTTCTACCAGAAAAATCAAAAAACAAAAAGGAACAGGTACTGCAAGAGCAGGATCGCTTAAATCTGGTGTTTTTAGAGGTGGTGGAAGAATCTTCGGTCCAAGACCAAGAAACTATAGCTTCAAATTGAATAGAAAAGTGAAGGCATTGGCAAGAGCTTCTGCATTCTCTCACAAAGCAAGTAATGGAAACATTAGTGTAATTGAGGATTTCTCATTTGATGCGCCAAAAACAAAAGACTTTAAGACAGTATTGTCAAACTTGTCTCTTGCAGATAAGAAGTCATTGTTTATTACTTCAGACCACAATCCAAACGTTTTTATTTCAAGTAGAAATATTCAAAGAACTCAGGTTGTATGTGTTGATGAAGTGAATACATACCAAATTATGAATGCAAATTCTGTAGTAATTGCAGAAGGAGCAGTTCAGAAGTTAAAAGAATTGTACGCCAAATAAATTGAATTAAGATGGCTAAGAATATACTTATAAAACCGATCATTTCTGAAAAATCAGAAATTCTATCTGCAAACAACGGTCAGTACAGTTTTGTAGTGAACAAAAATGCAAATAAGATAGAGATCAGAAATGCGGTAAAGGAGATGTATCCAGATGTCAATATTGAATCTGTAAATACAATCAACATGCCTGCTAAAGCGAAATCTAGAAATACCAGAGCTGGTGTTTTAAATGGAAGAGTTAGTGGTTTCAAAAAAGCTATAGTAACATTAGCTGAAGGTGATGAAATAGATTTCTTTGGAGATCTTTAATGAATTAGTCAAGTTAAAAAGACAAAGACATGCCAATCAAAAAATATAATCCGATAACTCCTGGTACAAGAACCAGAGTTGGTAATATGTACTCAGAAGTTACTACGGATAAGCCTGAAAAAAGTCTTACAAGTGGTAAGAGCAGAACTGGTGGTAGAAACCACAAGGGAAAGATGACCATGAGACATATTGGAGGTGGGCACAAGAAAAAATATAGAACAATTGATTTTAAGAGAGACAAGGACAATATTCCTGCTAAAGTAAAATCTATTGAGTATGATCCGAATAGGACTTCTTACATAGCATTGCTTGTATATGCTGATGGAGAGAAGAGATACATAATTGCTCCTGATAAGTTGACAGTAGGTTCAGAAATCATTTCTGGCGAGAAGGCAACTCCTGAAACAGGAAATACTATGTTTTTGAAAGATGTTCCTCTTGGTTCGCCGATTCATGCTATCGAAATGACACCTGGAAAAGGTGCTGCGCTTGCAAGATCTGCTGGTACTTATGGTACTTTGATGAGTAGAGAAGGAAAGTATGTGATAGTTAAATTGCCATCAGGTGAGGTGCGAAGAATACTCTCTTCATGCAAAGCAACTATTGGTACAACAAGTAACCCAGATCATGGACTTACTGTTTTGGGTAAGGCAGGTAGAAAAAGATGGTTGGGGAGAAGACCAAGAGTAAGAGGTGTAGCAATGAACCCGGTTGATCACCCAATGGGTGGTGGTGAAGGTAGATCTTCAGGAGGTCACCCTAGATCGAGAACTGGTGTCATGGCGAAAGGACAGAAAACGAGAAATAACAATAAATATTCTACGAAGCTTATTGTTTCTAGAAGAAAGAAAAAATAATCATTAGCAATTAATATAGAATAATGGCTAGATCAGTAAAAAAAGGACCTTATATCTTTCACAAGCTTTTAGATAAGATTGTAAAGGCACAGGCATCAGAGAGAAAATCAGTAATCAAAACCTGGTCAAGATCATCAATGATCATTCCTGGTATGGTTGGATTGACGATTGCTGTCCACAATGGAAAAACTTTTGTACCTGTTTTCGTTACAGAAAATATGGTAGGTCATAAACTTGGCGAATTTTCTCCAACGAGAACATTCAAGGGCCATGGAGGTAAAAAATAACATTAGCTAATAGCTAAAAAATAAAATAGCATGGAAGCTGTTGCAAAATTAAAAAATTGTCCAATGTCGGCTAGAAAGATGAGAATCGTAGCTGACAATATCAGAGGAAAATCTGTAGACGAGGCATTGAACATCTTGAAATTCACAAAAAAGGAAGCTGCCACTTGGTTGGAGAAAGTAGTATATGCTGCTATTTCAAACTGGGAAAATAAAGGCGATATGGCATATAGTGCTGCTGACTATGATCTCAAGATCAAGACTGCTATTGTTAATGAAGGTACAATGCTCAAAAGATTCAGACCTGCTCCACATGGTAGAGCGCATAGAATCAGAAAGAGACAAAACCACGTAACAATTGTTGTTGAAAATACAATTGAAATCGAAGGACTTAACTCAGAAGAACAAGCATAATTCATAAGACATGGGTCAAAAGACAAATCCAATAGGTAATAGATTAGGAATCATCCGAGGATGGGATTCTAATTGGTATGGTGGCAAAAATTTCGGCGAAAAAGTTGTCGAAGATGAAAAGATCAGAAAATATCTTAATGCCAGAATTACTAAAGGAGGAATAGCTAGAATAGTAATCGAGAGAACTCTTAAGAGAGTAACTGTAACTATCCATACATCAAGACCAGGAATCATTATTGGAAAAGGTGGATCAGAGGTAGATAGAATTAAAGAGGAGTTGAAAAAACTTACAAGTAAAGACATCCAAATCAACATCGTTGAGATCAGAAAGCCTGAATTGGATGCTGCAATTGTAGGAGAGAGTATCGCAAAGCAGATTGAATCTAGAATTAACTATAGAAGAGCGATCAAAATGTCTATTCAGTCTACGATGAGAGCTGGTGCAGAAGGCATAAAGGTGAGAATTAGTGGAAGATTGAATGGTGCGGAGATGGCAAGAAGTGAAGAGTATAAAGATGGAAGAACTCCACTTCATACTTTTAGAGCAGATATAGATTATAAACTACAAGAAGCACTTACTGTATATGGTAAGATTGGAATCAAGGTATGGATCTGTAAAGGAGAAGTACTCGGAAAAAGAGACCTTTCACCAAATGTAGGAGTAGATAATAAGAAGGGAGGAAGAGGAGACCGAAGAGGTAGAGATAATAGAGGCAGAGATAACAGAGGCCGAGGAGGAGATAGAAGAAGATAATTAGAACAAAAAAACGTACCTTTGCCGAGCTTTTTAAAAAAGGCAGCAAATTAAAGCATTTTTAAGATGTTACAACCAAAAAGAACAAAATACAGAAAGCAACAGAAAGGAAGAATTAGAGGTATTGCGCATAGAGGTAGTACTATAAACTTCGGTTCGTTTGCTTTAAAGTCGATGGAAGAAAAGTTCATTACAAACAGACAGATAGAATCTGCAAGGATTGCAATGACCAGGTATATGAAGAGAGAGGGAAAAGTGTGGATTAGAATCTTTCCAGACAAGCCGATCACATCTAAGCCTGCAGAGGTAAGGATGGGTAAGGGTAAGGGAGCTCTTGATCATTGGGTAGCGGCTATTAAGCCAGGTACAATAATGTTCGAAATGGATGGTGTATCGGTTGAAGTGGCTCAAGAAGCGATGAGACTTGCTGCGCAAAAATTACCAGTAAGAACCAAGTTTGTAATTAGAAGAGACTTCGCCTAATTAAGATAAAAATTAAAGTTGATATAAAATGGCAACTACTAAATATATAGAACTACAGCAATATTCTGATGAAGATCTTCAAAATGAGATCAATGTTACAGAAGATCAGTATAAGAAGCTGAAATTTGATCATGCGATCAGAGGGTTGGAGAATCCACTATTGTTGAGAGAAGTGAAGAGAGACATTGCGAGATTGTATACGGAGAAGAGAGCGAGAGAAATGAAGGCTATGACTCCAGAACAATTGGCAAAGAGATCAAAGATAATTAGAAGAAGAAGAAAATAATTTAAGCTTCGGCTGCAAATAATTTAGCAATGACTGAAAGAGCATTACGTAAACAGAGAATCGGTATAGTATCCAGCAACAAGATGGAAAAATCTATAACTGTGCTCGTTGAAAGAAAATTGAGACACCCTATCTATGGAAAATTCGTAAAGAAATCCAAGAAGTTTGTTGCCCATGATGAAAAGAATGAGTGTAATGAAGGTGATAGAGTGAGAATTATGGAAACTCGTCCTCTTAGCAAAAGAAAGAGATGGAGACTTGTGGAAATAATTGATAGAGCTAAATAGTTTATTCATAACGCTATAAAGATTATTAGCAATGATACAACAAGAATCAAGACTCAAAGTAGCTGACAACAGCGGAGCAAAAGAAGTACTATGTATAAGAGTACTAGGCGGGTCGAAAAGAAGATATGCATCAATCGGTGACCAAATAGTAGTTACTGTAAAAGATGCCAATCCTGGTGGAATTAAAAAAGGTACAGTATCGAGAGCTGTAATCGTCAGGACTAAAAAAGAAATTAGACGTAAAGACGGATCATATATTAGATTCGACGATAATGCGGTAGTATTGTTAAGTGCTTCTGAAGAGCCAAGAGGAACAAGGATTTTTGGGCCTGTGGCAAGAGAATTGCGTGACAGAGATTACATGAAAATTGTATCACTCGCACCTGAGGTACTTTAATTGAAGAACTTTTAGCTATTAAAACTATGAGTAAGAATAGATTCGCACCTAAGTATAAGATAAAAAAAGGTGATAAAGTAAGAGTAATTGCTGGTTCGAGTAAAGGGACAGAAGGCAATGTACTTGAGATACACGCAAAAACTGGAAAGGCAGTTGTAGAAGGTGTAAATATTGCTAAAAAGCATACCAAGCCGACTCAAGATAATCCAGGAGGTATCAATGATATTGCCTTGCCAATAGATATTTCTAATCTTTCATTTATTGATCCAAAGTCTGGAGAAGCTACGAGAGTAGGTTACAGAATTGAGGATGGCAAGAGTGTAAGATATTCTAAAAAATCTGGAGAAACGATCAAGTAATGAGTTATACACCAAGATTAAAAACAAAATTTAAAGAGGAGATTGTTGCTAAGTTGAACGAACAGTTTTCTTATAAGTCTATAATGCAAGTACCAAAGCTTGAGAAGATTTGTATCAATCAAGGAGTTGGAGGTGCTACTCAAGATAAAAAGTTGGTAGACAATGCGTTAGAAGAAATGTCTTTGATTGCTGGTCAAAAAGCGGTACCTGTAAAGGCAAGAAAATCTGTATCTAACTTTAAGTTGAGAGAAGGAATGCCTATCGCTGCTAGAGTGACACTTAGAGACGATAAGATGTATGAGTTTCTTGATAGATTGATATCAGTGGCATTACCAAGGGTAAGAGACTTTAGAGGAATCAATGACAAGAGCTTTGATGGTAGAGGAAATTATTCTTTAGGTATCCAAGAGCAAATAATATTTCCAGAGATTGTTCTAGACAAAGTGAACAAAATCACTGGTATGGATATCAATTTTGTAACAAGTGCTAAGACTGATGCAGAAGCATTGGCATTGCTTAAAGCACTAGGAATGCCTTTCAAAAATCAGAATAACTAAGAAACAATGGCAAAGAAATCACTAATAGCAAGAGAAGCAAAGCGCCAAAAATTAGTCGCTAAGTATGCTGAACTTAGAGCACAGTTGAAAAAAGAAGGTAAGTGGGATGAATTGGACAAGCTTCCAAAAAACTCAAGTGCTGTAAGACTTCACAACAGATGTCTTTTGACAGGAAGGCCTAAAGGCTATATGAGAAAATTTGGAATTAATAGAGTTACTTTCAGACAAATGGCTCTTGATGGTAAAATACCTGGTGTAACAAAAGCCAGCTGGTAACTAACAAATTAGAAAAGAACATTTATGATAACTACTGATCCAATAGCAGATTATCTTACAAGATTAAGAAATGCGCAAAAAGCTGGGCACAGAACTGTTGTGATTCCTTCATCGAAAATGAAAAAAGGGATTACTGAAATTCTTTATGATCAAGGATACATTCTAAAGTACAAATTTGATGATGAAGAAGGTATAGGTGGTGTGATTAGAATTGCGATTAAATATGATCCTGTAACTAAAGAGCCTACAATTAAGAAATTAGGTAGAATTAGCAAGCCAGGATTAAGAAAATATTCTCCTGCAAATGAAATACCAAGGATTATTAATGGTCTGGGTATAGCAATTGTTTCAACTTCGAAAGGATTGTTGACAGATAAGCAGGCAAGAAATGCAAATGTAGGTGGCGAATTGGTTTGCTACGTATATTAATAAGAATTTTATAAAAAGAATACCATGTCAAGAATAGGTAAAGCACCGATATCAATACCAGGTGGAGTAACAATTACAGTTGACAAGTCAAACATTGTAACTGTAAAAGGACCAAAAGGAGAATTGTCGCAGCAAATAGATGCCGATCTTACTTTGGATCTAAATGATGGTGAAGCGGTATTAAAAAGACCAACTGATCAAATAAGACATAGATCAGTACATGGACTATACAGAACATTAATCGCCAATATGGTGACGGGTGTTACTGAGGGATATACAAAGGAAATGGAATTGATTGGTGTAGGTTATAGAGCAAGTAACACTGGTAATTTATTAGAACTTACATTAGGATATTCTCACCCAATCTACTTCGCTATACCAGGCGAATTGAAATTGGAAACCAAAATGGAAAAAGGTACGCCTCCTACTGTTATCCTTAATGGAATAGACAAGCAGTTGATCGGTCAGGTAGCTGCCAAAATTAGAGCCTTTAGAAAGCCTGAACCTTACAAAGGAAAAGGTATTAGATTCAAAGGAGAACAAATTAGAAGAAAAGCTGGTAAGACGGCTGCCAAATAATTAGTGTATATTAAAATACATCAGAAATGATTTCTAAAGTACAAAGTAGAAAGAGAATACACCAAAGAATAAGAAATAAGATTAGCGGAACACCCGCTAAGCCTAGACTTGCTGTGTTTAGAAGTAATAAAGCTATCTCTTGTCAATTGATAGATGATGTGAATGGTGTGACGTTGTCAAGTGCATCTTCAAAAGATGTATCAGGCGATGGTACAAAATCAGAAGTTTCAAAAAGAGTAGGAGCTTTGATTGGAGAGAAAGCAAAGTCATTAGGAATAGATTCTATAAAATTTGATAGAGGAGGATACCTTTATCATGGAAGAGTAAAGTCATTGGCTGATGGAGCCAGAGAAGCTGGTCTAAATTTTTAAAAAAGTAAGTAATGTCAAAAAATACTGAAAGAGTAAAAGCGGCTGATACCGAACTAAAAGAAAAACTTGTAAACCTTAGTAGAGTTGCAAAAGTAACTAAAGGGGGTAGAACATTTAGTTTTTCAGCTTTAGTAGTTGTTGGAGATGGAAATGGTACAGTAGGTCATGGTCTTGGTAAAGCAAGAGATGTATCTGAATCAATATCAAAAGCTGCTGATGAAGCAAAGAAAAATTTGGTGAAGGTGCCAATTTATAACGGAACTATTCCACATGAGCAAAAAGGAAAATATGGAGCTGGAAAGGTTCTTATTAAGCCTGCAGCGGATGGTACTGGGGTAATAGCTGGTGGTGCGATGCGTGCGGTTTTAGAGATCGCTGGTGTGCACAATGTACTTGCAAAATCTCAAGGATCTTCAAACCCTCATAACGTTGTAAAAGCAACGGTGGATGCATTGCAAAAACTTAGAAGTCCATTGGAAATAGCGAAAGAAAGAGGAATCTCTTTAAATAAGCTTTTTGAAGGATAGTCAATATAAGAGACCATGAAACAAACCGTGACAAAATTAAAAGTAACACAAGTTAAAAGTGTAATCGATAGATCTAAGAAACAAAAAGATACTATGATTGCCCTTGGTTTAAGAAAAATGAACCAAACTGTAGTTAAAGAAGCAACTCCTCAAATAGTAGGAATGCTTACAAAAGTGAAACATTTAGTAAACATTGAAGAGGCATAACCTCTAAGAATAATTTAAGCTATGGAACTTCATAATCTAAGACCTGCCAAAGGGGCAGTAAAGTCAGAAAAAAGAGTAGGTAGAGGACAAGGTGCTGGTACTGGTGGTACTGCTACAAGAGGTCACAAAGGAGCTAAATCTAGATCAGGTTATAGTAGAAAGAGAGCTTTTGAAGGTGGTCAAATGCCTTTACAAATGAGACTTCCAAAAAGAGGTTTCAAGAACATAAACAGAGTTGAATATGTTGGTATCAATGTATCAAGGTTGCAGGAGATCTCTGAAAAGTACAAATTGACTGATATTAGCGATGCTACATTGGCAGAAGCTAAGATCATCAAAAAGACTGATAAGGTGAAGATTTTGGGAAATGGAGAGTTGACTGCAAAATTGAATGTATCAACGAGTGCAATTTCAACGAGCGCAAAGAGTAAAATTGAGGCTGCAGGAGGATCTGTTAATATAGACTAAGAAAGAAGATGAACAAGTTCATAGAGACATTAAAGAATATATGGAATATTACAGAGTTGAAAGATAGAATTCTTTTCACTCTTTTAATTTTAGCAGTATATAGATTAGGTTCTTTTATTGTACTGCCTGGTGTTGATCCAGCAGCATTGGAAGCAGCTACTTCTGGTAGTGGTGGACAAGGATTGCTTGGATTGATCAACATATTCACGGGAGGAGCTTTTAACAAAGGAGCTGTTTTTGCCTTGGGTATCATGCCATATATTACAGCGTCGATCATCATTCAGTTATTGGGATTTGCCGTTCCTTATTTCCAGAGATTACAACAAAAAGAAGGTGAATCTGGAAGAAAAAAAATAACACAAATCACTAGAATATTAACTGTATTTATAACACTTGTTCAAGGTGGAGGATACTTGGCTTACTTGACATCAATGGGAGGTGTATCTCCTTTAGTAAGTCCGTCAGTATTTTGGTTTGGTAATATAATCATACTTTCTACAGGTACTATTTTTGCCATGTGGTTGGGTGAAAAAATTACAGATAGAGGAATAGGTAATGGTATTTCTTTATTGATCATGATCGGAATTATCGCATCGCTTCCAGGTGCATTTGTTGCGGAGGTTACTGCACAATTTGCCAAGGCTGGTCCATTGATGTTGATCGTTGAGTTCGCGGCATTCTTCCTGGTTGTTGTTGCTACTATTTTAATTGTTCAAGGAGTAAGAAGAATTCCTATTCAATTTGCGAAAAGAATGGTTGGAAGAACAGGTGGTGACTTGCCAATGGCTGGAGCGAGAGATTATATTCCTTTGAAAGTTAATGCTGCAGGTGTAATGCCTATCATATTTGCTCAGGCAATTATGTTCTTGCCAGTAACTATAGTTCAGTTTTTCAGTGAAGAAGCTGTTGCGAATAGTGCATTCTTGCAATCATTGAATGACTGGAAATCTGTTCCTTATAATATTGTGTTTTTCTTTTTGGTTGTTGTTTTTACATATGTATACACAGCCTTATTGGTAAATCCACAACAGTATTCGGAATACTTAAAGAGACAAAATTCATTTATCCCTGGTATCAAGCCTGGTAGTCAAACTCAAGATTATATTGATACATTGACTACAAGAATTACTTTGCCAGGATCTATATTCTTAGGTTTGATTTCAATATTACCAGCTTTTATTGCAAAGTTTGGTGTGAATGATGCCTTTGCACTTTTCTTTGGAGGTACATCCTTATTGATCTTAGTAGGTGTTGTACTTGATACACTTCAGCAGATAGAAAGTTACCTATTGATGAGAAAGTATGATGGATTGGTGAAGTCAGGAAGATTGAAAGGAAGAAGTGGAAGTGGCATGCAACAAATCGGAGCTAGCTTCTAAGAGAGATGATCTTCTATAAGACAGAAGAGGAAATTGAAAAAATAAGAGAGAACTGCCTTCTTGTTTGCAAGACACTAGCTTTAGCAGGATCACTTTTAAGACCGGGAATCACGGGGTTGGAAATAGATTCAAAAGCTGAGGAGTTGATTAGAGATCATGGTGCTGAGCCAGGATTCAAAGGATACAAAGGATTTCCTGCTACTCTGTGCATATCGATAAATGAACAAGTAGTACACGGTATTCCATCGAATTACGAATTTAAAGAAACAGATATAGTATCGATTGATTGTGGAGTATACAACAATGGATATTACGGAGATGCAGCTTACACATTTGCATTTCAAGATATAGAAATAGAAGTAATGAAGCTTCTTGTAGTGACTAAAGAGTCATTATACAAAGCCATAGACTCGGCTTTGCCGGGAAACAGAATTGGTGACATCGGATATGCGGTCCAATCCTATACGGAAAAAGAACACAATTTCGGTGTCGTACGAGAACTAGTTGGTCATGGGTTAGGAAAAAATCTTCATGAAGCTCCTGAAGTTCCAAATTTTGGAAGGAGGGGAAATGGGATTCAGTTGAAGGAAGGGATGGTGATAGCTATTGAGCCAATGATAAATTTAGGTACCAGAAAAGTCAAGATTCATAAAGATGGATGGACCATTCGGACTGGAGATAAAAAACCATCTGCGCATTATGAACATACTGTGGCAATTAAAAAAGGAGGAGCGGATATATTGTCAGATCACGTAATTGTTGAGAAAGCCATTAAAAATAATGATTTTCTTAGTGATATTTCAATAAAAAATTAGATATTTGCACTCCGAAAAAATAATATGGCAAAACAGGACTTAATAAAGCAGGACGGAATTATAGATGAAGCACTATCAAACGCTATGTTTAGAGTGCGTTTAGAGAATGGTCATCTTATAGTTGCAACAATTTCTGGAAAGATGAGAATGAATTATATTCGAATACTTCCAGGAGATAAAGTGGCAGTAGAAATGTCACCATATGATTTGTCAAGAGGAAGAATAACTTATAGATATAAATAGACCTTTTCGAAAGGGTTAAAATGTATATTATGAAAGTAAGAGCATCAATAAAAAAACGATCTGCAGATTGTAAGATCGTCAGAAGAAAAGGGAGACTTTATGTGATCAACAAAAAGAATCCAAGATTTAAGCAAAGACAAGGATAATAATCTAAAGTATAATAGCATGGCAAGAATTGCTGGGGTAGATTTACCTAAAAATAAAAGAGGTGTCATTGGTCTAACATATATATATGGTATAGGCCGAACAAGAGCGGAAGAAATTCTCGAAAAATCTGGAATATCTGAGGATACTAAGGTGAGAGAGTGGTCGGACGAAAATATCAAGATGATCTCAAGCTTAGTTCAAAATCAATATAGAGTTGAAGGAGAATTGAGAACTGAAGTTCAAATGAACATTAAGAGATTGATGGATATCGCTTGTTATAGAGGTCTCAGACATAGAAAAGGCTTACCACTTAGAGGGCAAAGAACTCAAACAAACGCCAGAACTAGAAAAGGTAAGAAGAAAACTGTCGCAAACAAGAAGAAAGCAACTAAATAATAAATTGTAATTAGTTAGTATTATGGCTAAAGGAAAAAAAGTTAAAAAGAGAAAAGTCAAAGTTGACTCAAGCGGAATAGTTTATATCCAAGCGAGTTTCAACAATATCATTATTTCTCTAACTAATAAGCAAGGGCAGGTAATTAGCTGGTCATCAGCAGGAAAAGCTGGGTTTAGAGGTTCGAAGAAAAATACTCCATATGCAGCTCAGATGGCGGCAAATGAAGCTGCGGGTGTAGCTTACGATGCTGGAATGAGAAGTGCAGAAGTATTCGTAAAGGGACCTGGATCTGGAAGAGAAGCTGCAATCAGAGCAATTGATGGTGCTGGAATAAAAGTTACTAAAATCAAAGATGTAACTCCAATTCCTCACAACGGTTGCAGACCTCCTAAGAAAAGAAGAGTTTAATTTCAGTTTATTCAACTGATAAAATAAAAGTTTAATGGCAAGATATACTGGACCAAGAACTAAAAAAGCTAGAGCATTAGGCGAAGCTATATTCGGTGCTGATAAAGCATTTGAAAGAAGAAAATATCCTCCTGGCCAACATGGTGGTGGAAATAAAAGAAGAAGACAAAAGTCTGATTACGCACTTCAATTAATGGAGAAGCAAAAGGCTAAATACACATATGGGATGTTGGAAAGACAATTCCGTAATCTATTTGAAAAAGCAAGTAGAAAAAGTGGTGTAACTGGTGAGATTCTTCTTCAATATTTAGAAGGAAGATTGGACAATACAGTATTCCGTTTAGGAATCGCTCCAACAAGAAGAGGAGCTAGACAATTAGTATCTCACAAACACATCATGGTCAATGGAGTAGTTACGAATGTACCTTCAATGTTATTAAGACCTGGTGATGTTGTTTCTGTCAGAGGAAAGAGCAGAAATCTAGAAGTAATAGATAATTCCATAAAATCAAAGTCAGATGTAAGAAACTGGGGATGGTTGGAATGGAATCCTGAAAGGATGGAAGGTAAATTTCTTGCCTATCCAGAAAGAGACAAAATTCCGGAGAAAATCAATGAGCAATTGATTGTAGAATTGTACTCTAAGTAATATCAGAATTGGCTATCCTTTTGGGTAGCCTATTCCCGTTTAATTTCCTTTTCATACATAAAATACGAGCGAATGAGTATTCTTAATTTTCAGAAGCCTGACAAAATATTATTACAAAAAGCAGATGATTTTGATGGTACTTTTGAATTTAAACCATTAGAACCTGGTTTTGGCCAGACAATAGGAAATTCACTACGAAGAATATTATTATCTTCTCTTGAAGGTTATGCAATTTCTGCAGTGAGAATTGCTGGAGTTGATCATGAATTTTCTACCATTCAAGGTGTAGTTCAAGATGTTGTTGACATTATTCTTAACCTCAAGCAGGTAAGATTAAAGCCAATGATTGTTGATGAGAATAATACTGAGGAGAAGATATATCTAACTATTACAGGTAAAGAACAATTTTTGGCTGGAGATATAGAGTCAAGCACCAATATTTTCAAGGTGATGAACCCTGAATTATTGATTTGCCAAATGGAGCCTTCAGTAAATCTTGAGATTGAGTTCACAATCACTAAAGGTAGAGGATATGTACCTGCTGATGAGAATTTACCAAAAGATGCTCCAATTGGAGTTATTCCTGTAGATTCTATCTATACACCAATCAAGAAAGTTGCTTACAAAATAGAAAATACAAGGGTTGGACAACGTACGGATTATGAGAAATTGACTATCGAGGTCAAAACTGACGGTACGATTCACCCTGAAGAAGCAGTAAAGGAAGCTTCGAGAATAATGATCCAACATTTGATGTTGATCACGGATGAGAATATCACATTTAACGATTCAAGCAGTAGAGAAGAGAATATTGTAGATGAGCACATCTTACACATGCGTAAGTTGCTTAAGACGTCGCTTGAAGATCTTGATTTGTCAGTAAGAGCGTACAACTGTTTGAAAGCTGCAAAAATCAATTCACTTGGTGAAATGGTTAGATACGATACTCATGAATTATTGAAGTTCAGAAACTTTGGTAAGAAGTCATTGGTAGAAATTGAAGAATTACTACAAAACAAGGGCTTAACTTTTGGAATGGACTTGTCTAAGTACAAGTTGGACGAAGACTAATCAAAATTGAAATATCACTCAGCTCTGACCACGGTCAGGATATATTTATAACTATTTGCAAAACGATTGTTCGAAATTCTAAAAGCTGAAATTGAATAGAATAATTAGTGGCAAAACGTAAATCATAGAAAAATGAGACACGGAAAGAAATTTAATCACCTTAAGAGAAAGAAAGGACATAGAACGGCTTTATTAAAGTCATTGTCTGGAGCTTTAATTACACACAAAAGGATTACAACTACATTGGCAAAGGCGAAAGCGCTTAGAACCCACATCGAGCCAATATTGACAAAGTCAAAGACAAATACAACACACTCTAGAAGAATTGTATTTTCTAAATTGATGAACAAAGATGTTGTAAAAGAACTTTTTGATGTGGTAGCAGAAAAGATTGCTGACAGACCTGGCGGATATGTAAGAATCATTAAAACTGGTTTCAGAAAAAGTGATTCAGCTGAAATGGCAATCATTGAACTAGTGGATTTTAATAATGATTATGATTCAGGTGCAAAGGCTGCTAGCAAATCAAGCCGAAGAAGTAGAAGAAGAGGTGGCAAGAAGAAAGATACAGGAGCAGGAACTCCACCAGTAGCTTCGAATGAGGAAGAATAATCTCGATAGAGATTTTAAAATAAGAAAAGGCAATACTTGTAATGAGTATTGCCTTTTTTGGTTTATAGATTTGAATTGCGATAAATTTGTGTTGGATAGCAACTATTGTTAATATAAGATTGTATTATTGCGGTATTTAGCAATAATATTCTGAATATAAGTGTCATTACTTAATAAAGTTTTACTTCATGCCAAGAGTCAATCTAGTTTTTACGCTGGTTTGTATGAAGCGTTGTATGCTAGACTAGTAGAGGAAGGCAACAAGTTATGCGCTAACCACCAATTGGTAGAAGACACAGTTCAAGAGATTTTTGTATACTTCATTAACAAACAAGAAAACTTTGATCATGTCATAAATATTCAGAGTTATTTGTTGACTATCTTGAAAAGAAAATTATTTCAAAAGCTAAGCAAAAGCTATGATCAGGATTCTCTTGAGCATTTAGTAGAATCTTTGTCGGAGGTGTCTCATGAAATACAGCTAATAAAAAAGGAGTCTAAACTGTCTCAATCCACAAGAATTCAATTTGCTCTAAACCAATTATCCAAGGGAGAATCACAAGCAATTAAAAATAGATTTTTTGACGGGTATTCTTATGAGGAAATTGCTTCTCAAAATAATAGTAGTGTTAGAACAGTCTATAATCAGATTCATTCTGGAATAAAAAAACTCCGAGCAATTTTGGAAAAATAATGCTCGATACTTCTGATTATTAAATTATTTCCAAATTTTTTATCCATTTCATAGTAAAAGTAAGTGTGTTAGGTGCTCTTTATAGTATATGCCTATTGGAAAGAAGAAATATACTATAACCGAGTTAATGTCGGATGAGCGATTTCAGAATTATTGCTTGAAAAAAAATAAAGTGGATGAAGAATATTGGACTGACATAATTCTTCAGAATTGGGATCAAAAGAAATTATTTGAGCAAGCATATAGCGCTATTCATTCATTGTCTGATGAAGAAGTATATACATCGAGACATAAAGAAGGAAAAATAATTAGAATCAAAGAACGAAATCAACAATCTAAATATAAATCTTCAATTTTGATGGCAGCAAGTTGTGCGGCTATATTTATTTTGCTTTATGTTTTCACTAATTTGCCAGAAGGACCAAAATATAGAAAGGTCACTTCAAATTTTGGAGAAATTAGAAATGTCATGCTTCCCGATAGTTCGCTGGTCACCTTGAATTCAAACTCCGTTCTGGTATTTGAAGAGTCCATGCAAAAGAGTCGTGAAGTTCAGCTTATAGGCGAAGGCTATTTTGATGTTAGGACTAATCCAGACCTTGATCCTTTCGTTGTCAATACCCAACATGGGAATATTAAAGTTACAGGAACAATATTCAATGTTCGATCTAGAAAAGAACTATTCGAATCTACTTTGCTAGAAGGAGGAATTACATTTTCGAGGGAAGGAAAAAATGATGTGATATTGTCGCCAGGTGACCATCTTAAAATATCTAATAATTCTATTCAAATTAAAAGCGAGGAAGTTGCTAGCAAAATTGCTTGGCGAGAAGGAAGGCTTTTCTTCAAAAGTGTAAGTATAAAAGAGATAATAAAAAGGCTTCAAGATGACTATGGACTGAAAGTAAGTGTTGAGAATAAAGATTTAGCCAATAAAAAAATTAGCGCAAATATCATTACTCAAGACCCTATAGTCTTGTTGGAATCAATTGCGGCTATTTATGATTTTAGCATCGTTAGATTGACTAAAGACAAAGTAATATTGAAATGAAAATGAAGAAATTCTACCTCATCATATTGTCTGTGTTTATTTATTTGGTTGATACGAATGCATCTGCTTTTCAAATGGTAGATGCAAATGCCGATTATTTTCAATCAACATCAAAAATTCAACTAACTGATTTTTTAGACAGATTGACAGAAGAGAAGAATATAAGTATTGCTTATAATCCAGAAGATGTTCAAAATATTGAAGTAGATAGAAATGTGCAAATAACCAACATCGAAGTGGATTTGCAAAGAATGTTGATTCCCTTTGGCTTGGATTTTCTCAAGATATCTGAAGATTCATTCATTCTTAAAAAAAGTAATCATTCTTCAGAAATAAACTCATTCAAACAAATTCAAGAACCTATAAAAGTTGTAGGATTAATCATTGATCATGAAAATGGTTACCCTTTGATAGGTGTTAGTGTTTTTGGAGAGAAATCGGGAGTAGGCACATCATCTGATATGGAAGGGAGGTTTGAGGTCGAATTGCCATACGCTGATGTTTTAGTTTTTTCTTATGTCGGATATACTTCCAGGAGCGAATCGGTAAAAGAATCTTCATCACTCAATATTAGATTAAGTGAAGAAAGTGAGACTTTGGATGAGGTCGTTGTAATTGGATACGGTTCTCAAAGAAAGAGTGATTTGACTGGTGCAGTTTCTAGTATCGGAGTGAAAGAATTGAAACAATTGCCAACAACAGGATTAGAACAAGCCATTCAAGGAAGATCTGCGGGTGTCTATGTGACCCAAAATAGTGGCTCTCCCGGAGGAGCAATGTCTATAAAAATTAGAGGAACTGCATCTACATTGACTGCAGAACCATTATATGTCATAGATGGTATCCCGATCATAAATGACAACGCAGGTACTTCAGCCACATTTGAAAGAGACTGAGGTGGACAATATAGCAATGCATTGACAACTATAAATCCTAGTGATATAGAAAGTATTGAAATACTAAAAGATGCCTCGGCTACCGCTATATATGGAGCTCGTGCTGCAAACGGTGTAGTACTGATAACAACTAAGAAAGGGGAAAAAGGAAGACAAAAAGCTTCTTATGAAACCTATTTGGGAATGCAACAACTATACCGCAAGATCCCTGTAATGGGACTTCGAGATTACGCGGTATATATTAATGATACCAATACAGGGAATGTGGAGGAATTTAATAATTTAGACCTATTGGGTGATGGGACGGACTGGCAAGATGTAATATTCAGAGAAGCTCTAATGTACAACCATCAATTCTCTTTAACTGGAGGTAGTGAAAAGACCTGGTTCTCCATGACTGTTGGTATGCATCAAAAAGATGGTATTGTTGAGGGCTCGGACTTTAGACGTTATTCGGCCAAATTGAATGTTTCGCATACCTACAGCAAAAAGCTTCAAATGGGTATGAACCTTCTTGCTTCTCGTACTAAGGAAAATATCACATTTAATGACAATAGCAATGGTGTGATTTATACCGCATTACTCACACCACCACTGGTTCCAGATAGGACGTTGGATGGCGCCTTTGGAGCCCCTCCTAGTGGAGATAATATTGTCCTTCAATTTGATAATCCTTTGGCAAACGCTACTGAAGTTTCTGATGTGAATCGCAAGAATAGAATTCTTGGGAGTGTTTTTGCAGATTACAAGTTTACAGATTGGCTCAAATACAAGATTGAATTTGCCACTGACATCTTATATACCAATCATAATACATTTTGGCCTGCCTATGATCGAGGGACCCAAAGCAGAAAATCCAAGGTCAGACGAAATAATAACAATTCATTCTATTGGATAAATAAGCATCTTCTTACACTTGATAAGGAAATTAATGAAAAAAACAAATTTACCCTCTTGGCTGGCTTTGAAGCTCAGAAAGGGACATATGAATGGTTATCTGCTTCTAGAGAGAATTTGCCAACCAATACTTTGATGGAGTTGAATTTAGGAGATGCCTCTACACAAGTCGTAAATGGTGATGCGGGGCATTGGTCTTTGCTCTCATATTTTGGCAGAGCGAATTATAATTATGACGAAAGATATCTTCTTACAGCCACACTTAGATCTGATGGTTCTTCCAGATTTGGACAAAACAATAAGTACGGATTATTCCCATCACTGGCTTTCGCTTGGCGAGCATCAAACGAAAATTTTTTAAAAGGGTATGACAATCTGTACAATTTAAAAATGAGACTTGGATATGGTGCAGTTGGGAATCAGGAAATAGGTCTCTATTCATTTGCTCAATTATTGAGATCTCAGGATGTAGTTATTGGCAACCAACTGGTTACTGGATTTGCTCCAGATAATATTGCCAACCCAAATGTCAAATGGGAGAGTTCAGTACAATTTAATATGGGTGTTGATCTTGGTTTATTTGACAATCGGATAGAATTTGTATTTGATGTCTACAATAAGCAGTCAAAGGATATGTTGCTTCCAGCTATTCTGCCTGCAACCGCCGGTAGTTTGAATCCTCCATTTATCAATATCGGAGAAATGAGGAATACTGGGTTTGAATTTACACTCAATACTCAGAATTTGACAGGAAAAATAAATTGGAAAACATCAGCTAATATTTCTGTAAATAAAAATGAAGTTGTAGATCTCGGGTCCACAGGAACATTGACTGGCATTGTGCAACGAGTCCCATTGACCCGTACCGAACAAGGCTTGCCTATTGGACAATATTATGGACACATTGCACTTGGAGTTTTTAAGGATGC
The DNA here is from genome assembly GCA_965230575.1 of Saprospiraceae bacterium. Lineage (GTDB taxonomy): Bacteria > Bacteroidota > Bacteroidia > Chitinophagales > Saprospiraceae > CAJXUU01. The sequence continues at coordinate 151,544 of OZ246013.1, read as the reverse complement.
AGAAGAAGTCGCGGCGGCTCCATTTCAAGAAACGGGAACTCGAGCAGGAGATCTTCAATTTGCTGACTTGAATGAAGATGGTGTGGTTGATGATCAGGATAAAACATTCATTGGAAGTCCGCATCCAGATTTCACCATTAATTTTATCAATGATATAAGTTGGGGAAATTTTGATTTTAATATTTTTCTTCGTGGAGTTTATGGAAATGAGGTATACAATCTACTCCGAAGGGACTTGGCAGGAACTGGTGCATGGCACAATCAATCAGTTGATATAATAGATAGATGGACTCCTGAAAATAGGGATGGAGTCGAACCAAGATCGAATGGAAATGATCCCAACCAAAACCGAAGAGTGTCGAGTAGGTTTGTTGAAGATGGATCGTTTATTAGAATTCAAAATGCAGCATTGGGTTATACTTTTCCAGCGACGACAACAAGGAAAAAAGGAATCTCTAATCTAAGAATTTATTTAAGTGGTCAAAATTTATTCACATGGACTGAATACAGCGGTTATGATCCTGAAATTGGCTCTTTTAATCAGAATCCGCTTATCAATGGTGTAGACAACGGCAGGTTTCCTGTTGCTCGTTCAATTACTTTTGGTCTAAATCTAAATTTTTAAAAGTTATGATGAATCAAAAGAAATATAGTTACATCTTAATCTTAGCAATTTGTCTATTCTTGATGAGTTGTGAAGATTTTTTAGATAGAGAACCCTTAGATCAAATCACCCAAAATAATTTTTATCAGACTGCAGAAGATGCGGACTTGGCTGCCAAGGCTATGTATTCCGTTCCACAAGGAATAAACTGGTATGGTAAATCTTGGATGATCACAGAAATTCCTTCTGATAATGCTACGACTGGAGGCAATGATCCTGACTTCTCTCCGATTGATAATTTTACAGTTAGTGCAGACAATATTCCTAATGCTGAGTTTTGGATTGAACATTTTCGATTGATTACGTTTGCCAATCAAGTGATTGGTAATGTGCCAGATATAGCCATGGATGAATCTCAAAAATCAGCCTTGATCGGAGAAGCAAAATTCATGAGGGCATTTTCATATTTTGACTTAGTAAGAATTTATGGAGATGTGCCAATCATTAGAGATGTAGCAACATTGGAAACAGACGTATTCGTATTTCGAGATGCTGTAGATGAAGTATATGATTTTGTAATAGATGACCTTGAAGAAGCTATAGAGACCCTTCCAGATGAAAGGGCGTCTTCCAATCTTGGCCGGGCTACAAGTGGTGCAGCACGTGCATTGCTTGCCAAGGTGTTCTTAACGATCCAAAGATATGATGAATCAATGCAACTTTGCCGAGACATAATAAGTTCGGCTAAATATGGTTTGATGGAAGACTTTGGTGATAATTTCTCTAAAGATAAAAGTGACAATAATATTGAATCTGTATTTCAACTGCAATATGAAGGCTGTGGACCTGTAGGTACAGGCAATGCCTTACAATCATTTTTTGCACCTTGGGGACAAGGCATTACAAAAAATTCTGATGGCTGGGGATCACAAATTCCCACTAGTCCTACCATTGATAATCCTGGCACTACGATTAGGGATTTGTTCGATGATGATGATTTGAGAAAATATCATACCATTATGACACCTGCCGATGAATATCCAATGATAAATCCCGGAGAGGGATATGTATATCCAGCATCGGGCGCATCTCGTGCAGGAATAAATATTAAAAAATATGTTATTGGGGGAGGCCCAGATGTATGTTTTCTTACCAGTCCACAAAATCTCCATATCATACGATATGCAGATGTATTGCTCACTTTGGCAGAAGCTTCATGTCGTAGAGGTGGTGGAATATCTGTAACTCCTGATGTGCTAGAAGCGTATAATGCTGTCCGAACCAGAGCTGGATTGGAAAGCAGGTCGTCTATTACTACAGAAGACGTATTTCTTGAGAGAAGGTTGGAATTTGCATTTGAAGGACAGCGATGGTTCGATCTTTTACGAACAGGAGAAATTAGGGAACGCATGCTATTACATGGAAAAGGAATGCAGGAACATAATGTCCTATTCCCAATTCCTTCTCAAGAATTGGCAATAAACAAGAATTTAACTCAAAATCCAGGATACTGATATGAAGAAGATTAATATCGAAAAGAATCGCCTGAGGTTTATCTATATAGTGAGTGTGGTCATAATTGTACTGGGTTGTGGTGAAATAGAGCAGCCAACACTTGCAAGTTATGAACCATTATTTGGGCCAGAGGAAACTTTGATTACAGTCCAGGGAATGCATTTCGAGACTGTTCAATATATCAATTTTGATGAGAATGTTCCTGCTAATTTTAACCCTTCTTTTGGTACAGATGAAGCTTTACTTTTTCGGGTTCCTGAGAATGCAGTACTCGGGGAGAATACTATACGTATTGGCACTGAGGGAGGAGAGGTTACATTTCCTTTTAGGGTTACGCTTTTGCCACCTGAAGTGCAGACTTTTAGTCCGAAATCTGCCAACGAAGGAGAAGTGGTAACCATTTTAGGAGAAAATTTTTATGAACCTTTAGAAGTACTCTTTTTTGACAGTGTACCCGGTAATATTCTTTTTGCTTCAGATGATTGCCTGATTGTACAAGTGCCTCCAGGAGTAGAGAAGGGGCAGATCAAGGTAAAGGCGAATGGAGGCTCTTCATTTACAAATGAAGTCTTCTTTTCAACGACTGATATCCTGGTAAATGATTTCGACGGGAATGGGCTACGCGCCAATACGAATATGTGGTTGTTTTATGGGAATATAGATCAATCTGCGTTCAATGCAGTACAATCTGTAGACCCCGAGCCTATAGAAGGAGATTTTTTAAAAATATCAGGAAAGGATCCAGGAACTGTCTGGATTGGCGGTGCAGAAAATCACTCCTGGGATGTTGACATTTTTGATGTATTTCCCATAGAAAGCGATATCAACAATACCTTTTTAGATGTGGATTTGAACAACAATGGAAAAGATAAGACATATCTTATAATTGTACTGGTAGAAAGAAACGGGTCGACAAATGATTTTACACAAACTGTACATATTGATTGGGACGGTTGGGAACACGTGAGCATTCCATTAAATAGATTCAAGGATATAGATGGATTTACCATCGATCCGCAAAAAATAAGAGCAGTAAAATTGCACTTGTTTAATGAAGCTTCTACAAATCAGAGTTTGGAAGTCAATGTCGATAATCTAAAATTTGTTCAAATCAACTAAAATGAAATACTTTCTAATTACTTTTTAACTATAGACTACACTTAAATATCTTATTATGAAAAAATTTTTACTTCTACTATTAATGCTTCCTTGCTGTCTATCATTTGGGCAGATTTACCTGGACGAATTTGACGATGGTGTTTTGGATAATACATGGTATGCCGGAAATGGGTTGACTGGTTCGGAAGCGGATGGTGAATGGACAGTAGCTGGTGATGGTACCAGTGGTGCATTTGATCCATTCGGATATCAATTTATTGATGAAAATGGCGATCAGATTATTCTTGACATAACAGGAAACCATAAAATCTTTGTAAGGGCAAAAGCCAGTAATCTAGGAACTCAACTGCGTATGGATGTAAAAGATGCGGATGGGTTTGTCTCTACAGTACCTGGAGTAATAAGAACTCTAGTGAATGATTATGCTGTTTTTGAATTTAACTATGATGGCAACTTAGTAGATGGTGGCTATGGTGGCACGGCTTGTGACATGGGCCCATGTGATGTTGATGGAACTCGAATCAATGAATTAAACTTTTTTGTCAATCCTGGTCAACCTGGATGGGGAGGAGTAGTAAAAATTGATTTTATCTCTGTAGGTGAAGAACCACAGATTGGACCTATGTCTGATGTATTTCAAGATCAATTTGAAGATGTAGTGAGCCTGAATTATATGGCTTCTTCGACTCCAGGCTATGTGAATGTTGTGGCTGATGGACAATGGAAGATTCAAGGTGACGGTACCAATGGAATGTGGGAGCCAGTCAATATGCTTTTTTATAATACTGCTACCTTAGACACTACGGATATTTCCATGAAGGCTGGAGACGACAAACTTTTCGTACGAATGCGAACAGATGTACCTGGTACGAGTGTCAGAATAGATATACAAGACATTAATAATTTTGCTTCGACAGCTGGGTCAATTACAAAAGTAATTTCGGAAGAATGGGTTACTTATGAATTTAATTATGCTGGCTCGTATCAAGATTTGGCTTTTGGAGGCACTGGCTGTACTGTGGGGCCCTGTGATCTTGATTCAGAGCGAATTGCAAATATGATCTTCTTTGTCAATCCTGGTGTAGAAGGTTTTGTAGGTGAAGTACAAATAGATTATATCTCAGTCGGCACAGCACTTGAGCCGGAAGATCCTTCTACCAGTGTTTTGGTATACGGTGATCATTTTAGCAATGATTATGGCTTGGTTAACACTACAGGCGCCTTTGATTTGTCAATTTCAGATTCAGAATTAACAATTACAGGTACAGGTGTTGATGGACCTTTTAGTGCTATTTCAGTGGTGCCACACGAAGATGGTAATCCAATTCTAGTAGACGCTACTTTGAATAATAAAGTTTTTATCAAAGTAAAATCAGATGCAGCAAATACTTTATTGAGAATAGACTTAGTGGATTCTTCAGGATTTGTAACGACTTTACCTTCACTTACAAGATTATTAGAAGAGGACTATTCGGTCTTAGAATTGGATTTTACGGCAAATTATGTAGACGGTGGATATGGCGGTACTCCTTGTGAGGCTGGTCCATGTGATGTAGACGGTAGTATTATTAGTGCGGTTCTTTTGTACCCCAATCCAGTAGATGGTGGATTCGAAGGCAATATTCATGTTGACTATATATCTTTTGGAGCTCCGATGGGAGATGATATTCCCAAGTATTCTGATCATTTTGACGATGAAGATCGATCTAATTTTTCTGATGCCAATGGGTTTACTGTTACGGAATCTGGTACAGAATTAGTAATTGAAGGAGATGGGTCTGCTGGAGCGTATTCCGCATTTAATTTCAACCCACAAAATGAGGATGGTGAGTCATTGATTTTGGATATAACTTCAAATAATAAGGTTTATATCAAAGTAAAATCAACAGTGGATGGTACTCCATTAAGAATTGATGTGGTTGATGAAGATGGATTTGCTACAACTAACCCTTCTGTAAGTAGATCGATGTCTTCAGAATATACAATTCATGAGTTTGATTTTAGTGGTACATATACAGATGGAGGGTTCGGTGGTACGGCATGTGAGGTTGGTCCATGTGATGTAGACGGTAGTAGAGTAGCTAATTTTCTTGTATACATCGACCCTGACAATGGAGGATATGATGGAACAGTAACTATTGACTGGATTTCGATTTTAGAACCATTGGAGACTATTATTGATCCAGGAGGGCCTTTGGGTGTAGATGATTATGCTGATGAATTTGATGATGCTTCATTAGAAAACATTAATGATGCTGAAGGGCTTGCGCTATCTGCTGATGGAAATTTTCTTACGATTACGGGAGATGGCACTTCAGGCATGTGGTCCGCTTTAGGGTATGCAATGCATGAAGGATCAGATTCTATTATCGTCAATGCAGAATCAAATGACAACAAAGTATTTGTAAGATTGAGATCTACAGTGGATGCCTTGCCATTGAGATTAGACTTGGTGGATAATTTGAATTTCCATACCTCTCTTGCAGGATTAACACAGAACGTTTCTACAGAATTTTCCGTACTAGAATTCGATTTTAGTGGACAATATACTGATGGCGGATATGGAGGAACGGCTTGTGAGTCAGGACCTTGTCAAGTTGACGCCAAGCGAATAGCTGGATTGACATTGTATCTTGATCCTGGAGTGGGAGCATTTGACGGAACTATGGATATAGACTGGATTTCATTTGGCGAACCTATAGTAACGAATGTAGTGGATATTGATTTGGTTTCAGGAGGAAAAATTTATCCTAACCCTTTGAAAGACATGTTGTCCTTAGAACTCGACAGCAAACAAAATGGTGAAATGCAAGCGGTGGTTACAGATTTGAATGGAAAAATAGTTCAGTCTTCCTCTCTTGGAAATGCAATCATTGGTGCTAATTCTACTTCTATGTCACTTGACAACTTAGCCAATGGAATGTATGTATTGACTGTTTATATTGGAGGAAACCCTGCTTTTGTAAACAAAATAATAAAACATTAATCAAACATTTAGTATCATACAACTGCCTGTCTAAGACAGGCAGTTGTAATTCTTTAATAGAAAAAATATTTATGAGATTGTTCCAGTTTTTTTCAATGCTCTTAATAGCTTGTTGTCTTAGTGCACAGGATACATATCATATTGAATTATTGGATTATCTCAATGAAGCCTATGGTATTGAAAATCCAGAATTTGTTATAGAGGATAGTGAACTTGCTAATATCAATGCTCTAGGTATCTATGGAAATTCAACATTGTCAGTAACTGATGCAGAAAATTTCAATTTTTCTAAAATAGTAAATATTAATGTGAATTCTCCTGGAAATAACCAATGGGATTCTGGTTATAATGTTCGAAACAAATCGACGATTGATCAGGGAGATATTATTTTAGTTACTTTTTGGGCAAAGAGAAACAGTGATGCATCAGAATTATTTCTATTCAGTGAAGATGCGCAGACATTCGATAAAGAATTTTATTTTTCCTTTGGTTTGACACCGGACTGGACTCAGTATTTCATGGCTTTTGAAGCCAAAAAGACTTACAGCTCTAATAGAAATTCTTTTGGCTTCCATTTGGCATCATTGGCACAAAACTTTGATGTCGCAGGATTTACTATTCTAAATTATAAAAAGACATACGATCTTGATGATATTCCTACGAGTTTTAATAATGGATCTTATGAAGGTAGTGATCCAGATGCGGAATGGAGATTGGCAGCACAAGAAAGGATAGAAGATCTCAGAATGTCTGAATTGACCATAACAGTACTTAATGAAAATGGCGAAGCGATTGAGGATGCTGAAGTGGAGATTGAAATGCAATCTCATAAATTTGGCTTTGGATCTGCATTTGTAACATGTAGATTCCCAGGCAATGATTGTTTCAATCCTACTTATGTAGACAAAGTATTTAATCTTGATGGACAAGGACATGGATTTAATGTAGGGGTTACCGAAAATGCCGTCAAGTGGGATGCTTGGGAGGAAGAATGGATTGGCAGTCCGGCAGAGACGGCGGATGCCATAAAATATTTACATGACAATGGTATTACGATGAGAGGTCATACCCTTTTTTGGCCAGGTTTTAACAATCTTCCAGAAGATATTCAGCAAAATCAAAACAACCTTGAATATGTGCGAAATCGAATTGCTGAAAGAATTGAAACTATGATCAATCATCCTGAACTTAAAGACATAATTAGGGAATGGGATGTATTCAACGAAGTAACTGTCAATAGAGATTTTGAACAGATATTTAAAAACGATCCGAACTTTACCACTGGAAGAGAGATCTATCAGGAAATATTTGAACAAATACGTGCAGAAGATCCTGACTTGAAATTATATATGAATGATTACGTGGTATTGTCTGGAGGAGGTTCTAGTGCAAGTGTAATCAATAGATACAAGAGTTTTCTTTCTGAAATTCAAGAAAGCGATCAACCATTTGATGGAATTGGATTTCAATGTCACATCGGTAGTAATCCGACTTCAATTCTGAAGTTAAAGTCTGTATTCGATGAATTTTATGAAACATATGGACAGACAATAAAAATAACAGAATATGATCTGAATGAATTGATTAGTGAAGAAATAGCGGCAAATTACATGTCAGATTTTTTGACCATGATATTTAGTCACGAGGCAGTAGATGCATTTATAATGTGGGGATTTTGGGATGGGAATCATTGGAAGAATAATGCGCCTATGTTTGATGAGAATTGGAATATGAAGCCATCGGGACAAGCATTTATAGATAAAGTATTTAATGAATGGTGGACCAGTGAAGAAGGAAGTACGAATGTCGCTGGACAATATAATCTGAGCGCTTTTAAGGGTATTCATGAAGTTACAGTACGGAAGAATGGAAAAGAACGAAAAGCTCAAGTGATTCTTGATGAAAATAGGAATGTTCAATTGATCCTTGAAGGAGCATTGTCTGTACAGGATGAATTAGATTTGGCAATAAGAGTCGCTTCCAACCCTTCAAGTAACGATTTTATCCAACTTTTGTATGCTGAAGATATAGAAATAGACTCTATAGAATTGTATGATTCTGTAGGAAAGCACATTAAATCATTCAAGAATATTTCGCAAGATGGTAAATTGCGAATTGAAGAGTTGATTGGAATTTATATGTTGGCAATTCATACACCAAATGGTGTGGTAACTAAAAGAGTTGTATTGCAATAAATAGAATTTTTGTCCTGCTTGAATTCTTCTAGACACATTAAATCATTTTATTATATTTGCGCTCGGATTCAAAAAGACGATCAATGGTTCATAATTCGGAGTCGAATAAGGCAGTTTTACTATTAGAAGATGGGACATTTTATGAAGGCAAAGCCGCAGGCTCGCAAGGAGAAGCGACAGGTGAAATTTGCTTTAATACTGGCATGACAGGTTATCAGGAAGTATTCACCGATCCTAGTTATTTCGGCCAGATAATGTTGACAACCAATGCACATATTGGTAATTATGGGACAACAAGTTTAGATACGGAATCTGAAAAGGTACAAATAGCTGGACTCGTTTGTAAAAACTTTACCAATGAATATTCCAGGTTGACCGCAGAAGCAGATATTCAATCTTATTTTGAGCGGGAAGGTATCGTGGGCATCTATGACGTGGATACAAGATCCTTGGTAAGGCATATTCGAGATAAGGGAGCAATGAATTGTATCATCTCAACCGTTGATTTCGATCAAAAATCATTGGCCAAGAAACTGAAAGATGTGCCATCGATGGATGGTTTGGAATTAGCTTCGAAGGTGAGCACCAACGCCACTTACGAATATGGTAAAAGTAATGAAACTCATAAAGTAGCTGTTTTAGACTTCGGCACTAAAAGGAATATTCTTGACTGTTTTGTTGAAAGAGGATGCTCACTAAAAGTATTCCCTGCTAAAACTTCAGCAGATGAAATCAGAGCATATAACCCTGATGGATACTTTCTATCAAACGGACCTGGAGATCCCGCTGCAATGGATTACGCTATCGATACGGTAAAGGAATTATTGAAGGATGAAAAACCATTATTTGGCATCTGTTTAGGACATCAGATTCTTGCCTTAGCACATGATATCCCTACCTATAAAATGCACCACGGTCACAGAGGTATCAATCACCCCGTCAAAAATATTGTTTCTGGCAAATGTGAAATTACTAGCCAAAATCATGGATTTGGTGTGAGCCCGGAAGCTGTCGCTGCAAATTTGGATAAGGTTGAAGTCACTCACGAAAATCTCAACGATGGCACCATCGAAGGAATAAGAATAAAAGGAAAAGATGCTTTTTCGGTACAATACCATCCGGAGTCCTCACCTGGACCTCATGATTCAAGGTATTTATTCGATGAGTTTATACAATTATTGAAGAAAAATTAATAGAGAATTATGAGTGAGATTATTGATATTATCGCACGAGAAATCCTTGATTCCAGAGGGAATCCAACTGTTGAGGTAGAAGTTTTGACGGAAGAAGGATTTATTGGAAGAGCGGCAGTGCCATCTGGAGCTTCTACAGGGAAATATGAAGCGGTAGAACTAAGAGATAATGACAAAGAACGATTTCTTGGCAAGGGAGTATTGAATGCATGTGAGAATGTAGATGAGAAAATTCGAGAAGCCTTAATAGGAGAAGAAGTTTCTGATCAGCGAGATATAGATGATATCATGCTCGAATTAGACGGTACCTCTAATAAGTCAAATTTAGGAGCAAACGCCATTCTCGGAGTATCTTTGGCTGTGGCGAAAGCCGCTGCTCAAGAAGCTGGTCAATCATTGTACAGATATATTGGAGGTGTCAATGCGCATGTAATGCCAGTACCGATGATGAATATTTTGAATGGAGGAAGTCATGCAGATAATAGCATAGATTTTCAGGAATTCATGATTGTACCTCTCGGTGCGGATACTTTTAGCGATGGGTTGAGAATGGGCGTGGAGATATTCCATAATCTAAAGACTGTACTTAAATCAAAGAATTACTCTACTAATGTTGGTGATGAAGGTGGTTTTGCACCAAATATTAAATCCAACCATGAGGCAATTGAGATTGTCCTTCAATCTATTGAAGCTGCTGGATACAAGCCTGGAGATGAGGTTATGATTGCCATGGATGCTGCTGCATCTGAGTTTTACAACGAAGCGGAAAAAGTTTATCATTTTCATAAGTCTGCTGGAGATAAATTGACAAGCAGTGAAATGGTGGATTATTGGGCAGATTGGGTAAAGAAATACCCTATTTTTTCTATTGAAGATGGATTACATGAAGATGACTGGGATGGCTGGGTTAATTTGAATTCGAAACTTGGACATTCTACTCAGTTGGTTGGTGATGATCTTTTTGTAACCAATACGGATAGATTGCAAAAAGGGATTGATATAGGTGCCGCAAATTCAATTTTGATTAAAGTGAACCAAATTGGATCATTGTCTGAAACGATAGATTCTGTAAATCTTGCAACACGTAATTCTTTTACCAGTGTAATGAGTCACAGATCTGGAGAAACTGAAGATACTACAATAGCTGACCTGGCTGTAGCATTGAATTGTGGTCAAATTAAGACTGGTTCTGCTTCAAGAAGTGATAGAATAGCCAAGTATAATCAACTGTTAAGAATAGAAGAAGAATTGGGCGCGACAGCAGTTTATCCTGGAAGATCGCTTTTGGGTTGATCAATTTTGTATATTTACCTTTATTTTAAGAAAACTACAATCTTATGGGTAAGAAAGGAAAACTACAATCATCCTATTTCACCTTTTCAAAAGCATCATTACTGAATAAGTATGTCATCGTGACATTCGCTTTTTTGGTGTGGATGTTATTCTTTGACAAAAATGGAATTCCTACGAATCTGGGTTTGAAAGAAAACATAGAATCATTGGAGGCTTCCAAAGCAGATTATGAAAAAAAGATCGTCGAAGCTTTAGCAGAAAAGAAAGAAATAGAAGAGAACAAGGAAAGGTATGCGAGAGAAAAATATCTCATGCATAAGGAAAATGAAGATGTAATTGTAATAGAAAAAAACATAAAATGAGTGTATTAGTCAATAAAGACTCGAAAATAATAGTTCAGGGATTTACTGGAAAGGAAGGAAGTTTCCACGCAGGTCAAATGATTGAATATAAAACCAATGTAGTTGGTGGAGTTACTCCTGGTAAAGGGGGACAGGAACATCTTGGTAAGCCTGTATTTAATTCTGTGGCTGAAGCAGTTCAGAAAGTAGGTGCCGACACAAGTATAATTTTTGTGCCACCAAAGTTTGCGGGTGATGCAGTTATGGAAGCGGCTGAAGCAGGAATAAAAGTGATCATCTGTATTACCGAAGGTATACCTGTTCAGGACATGGTTAAGGTGAAATCTTATTTGGAGAAATTCGATTGCACACTTGTTGGACCTAATTGTCCAGGAGTAATCACACCTGATGAAGCAAAGGTCGGTATCATGCCAGGATTTGTTTTCAAAAAAGGTAGGATAGGAATCGTATCTAAATCTGGGACATTGACATATGAGGCAGCTGACCAAATCGTAAAGGCTGGCCTCGGTGTATCGACTGCCATTGGAATAGGAGGAGATCCGATAGTAGGAACTCCGACAAGAGAAGCTGTTAAATTGCTTATGGAAGATCCTGAGACAGATGCCATCGTCATGATAGGTGAAATTGGTGGTAACTATGAGGCTCTTGCAGCTGAATATATTAGTTCAACTGGAAACAAGAAGCCAGTAGTCGGATTCATAGCTGGTCAGACAGCTCCAAAAGGAAGAACCATGGGACATGCAGGTGCTATTGTGGGTGGAGAAGATGATACCGCAGAAGCAAAAATGCGGATTATGGGAGAACATGGAATCCATGTTGTTAATTCTCCTGCTGAAATCGGTGAGACAATGCTGAAAGCTTTAGGAAAATAAAATTTTCGAGACTAACTTACTATCAATATTAAACGAAAGATTGGTGTGCTGAAGAGATTTGGTACACCATTTTTTTGGGGATATTCCTAAGTAGAAATACCCCTTGGTTTTTAAAGACTTGAGCCATTCTACATATGAATGTATATGCCGTTTCATTAATATTATATGTAAAAATGGGGTAAGGTTTTCAATTCATCCTTGTCTTCGCCAGACGGACCACGCCTTTTTTCAACTTGTATCTACACTCAACTTTCCATTTTTGAAAAGTTAGCGTATTTCTGAATACCCCTTTTTATGGACAACGCAAAAACACTGCCTAAAAAAAATCGCCAAAATTGAAATAGAAATTGATTAAAGATATTACGTAACAATTGTGAAATAGAATTGCTTATCAATTTGCCTAGTTTCAATCTTGGCGATTGTAGTATGTATAAAACTTAAACTTTTTAAGTTTTGTGCTAATTTTCCTGTATTGTCACTGTGCCTCTTACAGTGACAGTGCCACTCAAGGAAGTCTCGATTACTGAGGTCGCTGTTCCTGTAGGGTCATAAATGTCCAAATCTATCAAGGTGAGCATTCCACTATGCAGGATAGCTCCACTTCCTGGATCTGTTCCTACAATTATTTTTAGACCCTTTATAGAGACTGTGCTATTATCCATTTTTATTGCGCGTACGACTTGACTGGCATCAACCGTAAGTTCAGCCGTTTTTATTCCATTGATAAACAGATCCTTTGTTACTTCAAGATTTCCTGAAGTAAGTACAATCGAATCTTGTATGAGCAATGGACTAAAATCTATCGTATCTCCCGGTGCTGCACAATTAATAGCATAGCGCAGCGAACCAAATCCGTCGTCATCCGTATTTACAACAAATGTGCACCCTGGAAAATCAAAGATGTATTGAATCATGTGTTTCGAAAATCCATCTCCGCTTCCGCCAGAATACAATCCTGATAGCAATGCTCCATCCAATATCCCATTGAAATAATCCTTGTCATGACCATCACCAATGCCACCAGCATATAGTTGATCCAAAAGCTGACCATTCAATAGTGTTGAAATTTTGAACTTATCATGACCTTCACCAATACCGCCTTGATACAACCAAGCCATTTCCGCCCCATCTAGAAGACCAGAAAAGTTCAACTTATAGTGTCCATCTCCTACACCACCACTATACAATTGGGCTATTTCGGCTCCGTTTAATACACCAGAAAAGTTCAATTTATTGTGGCCGTCACCGCCTCCTCCAAAATAGAGATTATGGAGTTCAGCCCCTGCGAGCGTACCTTGAAAACTAAGTTTTGTACTTCCATCTCCATATCCTCCTTCGTACAACTCAGCAATTTGACCTCCAGACATTGTAGTACTTGTAAAATTCTTATGTTGTCCATCGCCTACTCCTCCTTGATACAATATGAGTGAATTGATTTGGCCTCCATTCAAAGTATTTTGAATAGTACCACTTTTGTACGAACCATGACCAATGCCTCCTACATATTGAGCTTGTAACGAAGTAGAATTGATGAGGAAGAATATCAAAAATGAGCAATATGAAATTTGTAAATTTTTCATATCCATCATTTTAATCAGACGTTCTTGCACCTCTAGCACCTATTCTTGAATTAGTAACGGAACTCAATATAGCCGCCGAATTTCTATCAGCAGTAGCACAAAGAGAGCTTGAATTTGCCCAAGATCCTCCTCTATATGCGACTGCTCCTTCAGAACCAACAGCTGGCCAATTGACCACATTGTGATTCCCAGACGAAAGCAATTCGCCATTACCATGCGCTCCAGTATATGCTCGATTTATAGGTGTACCAACACCAATGCATCTTTCATATAAATTTCCACTAAGTTCCATTACTCCATAATAACTTCCACCAGTTTCTAGTCGAGTAGGATTAATGGCACTGGAAGCAAATATACCCACTCTCATTGGCCCGCCAGGGTCCGTAGTAGAATAGCACATATTGGTAATACTCTCACCTGGATTTGTAACATCTGCATTTTCCATTCCATCATTGATAAGCGTATACAGTTGATCAAAAGGAGTAACCCCTCCTGATGCTAGCATATCTAAAATATGAATTGGACCTTTGGATGCTTTTTCATATTCCATCTCAGTAAGAAATCTTAGCCCAGTCCAATCGTAATAGGCCGCATTATCCTCATATGATAAAAAGGACACGGCTCGTGCAGGAGCCATAGTTGTAGCATTTCCTGAGGTATACGCAATTGTATTACGACTAATAACCGCGTCGGTGTTTTTATGATCTGAGTCTGTGATATCGCGATTCGATTTTTGAGTTTCTGTAAGTGAATTAAAAAAACAAATCCATTGATCTTCCGTGATCTCGTATTTCATGCACCAGAATGCATCATATCCTTTTGGAAAGTCGGCTGGAATGGGTCCCATCTGATCTCCTTGATTTTCTGCAGCTACAACATCATAGTACAATTCCCCAACGGCATTGCTGATAGTAATGGAGGCTTCGGAATCTACATCATATGTATCTCTAAAACCAAAAACTCCTGTATTCGTATAAAAGTGATCCACTTCTGATCCACTGGTTGTTGATCCCAATGGATATGTTCCCTGAGGAATGTAAACCATTTCGATTGCAAAAACCTGAACATCAACAATGGAATTGTCGTTGACATTATCAGTACCATAATTCCATCTCAATTGAATTTCTGTAAAATTGACATCGCCGTTACCATCGGCATTTCGATATACAAAAACACCAATACCGTCAGATGAAGTTGTTATCGTAGAACCAGTTGCTTCTGTATGTCCATCATTGGCTGCATTACCATCCACATAATTAACGGTTCCATGTTCCCAATTGCCACCATTTTCTTTAAACTTAATGAATACCCAGGCACCATCATAATTTGATGGCCCGGAGCTGATCCTCCAGGAGTTTTCCCAGCTCAGATCAAATTGAACAAGGGTATAATTATCAACAGTATTCTGACCTGTTAGAGAAATATTGCTCACTTCAATATTGTTTGCAAAAAGTCCTGTAGCCAGACACAGGAAAAATAAAATTTTTGATTTCATAGTAGTTATTTTTTCAATTTTAAAATTTGGGTGTTAATATGATTACTTGTTTTGTGATTACTTGTGAATGTATATTAAAGGCCACTGAATAAATTCCGGGCGGCATTTGCGATACGTCAATTTTGAAAGTGTGATTTTGTATGCGGTCTTCGTAGACGCTTTCTCCTAGAGAATTGAAAATTTGAAGATCAAAAGGAGGTAATGCTTCAGAGTCAATTTCAATACTCAAAATGTTATTTACAGGATTTGGATAGACTATAAAGTCAGATTTATTTATTGATTCATTTGTAGAAGTAAGGTCTCCTTCCGTGATCGTATGATATTCATTAATTGGTATATCAAAATGAATTTCATGATTACCGCTTGGCCAAAAAACTTCTATTGAGTCAATTGTTTGAATATCAGATATTCCAAAATGTAGAATTGAACTACTTTGACTGGCGTGACTATCACCTCCTTTGAGTTCTTTTAATAAGGCCCTGCCTTCGGCATGCAATATTACTTTGGCTCCAAAAGCATCTCGATTTGATGCTGTTCCAATCAAATTGAATCCAACCCAATTGCCCTCATTGTTGAGGTTTTTATAATAATTGACAGAACTATGCGCTTCATCCAATAACTCATTGGTGACTGTTATTAGATCCAGGTGTCCGTCCATATTCCAATCTCCAAAAAGTGCACCCCTTGAAGGCCCTTTAAAGTCTATTCCACAGTCTTTGGTGACATTCGTAAAGTTGAAGTCTGAAGAACCAAGGAATAACTCATCAGGTTGCGCAATATCATCTACGTGAACTGCAGAGTATACATAGCCATTGGATACAAACAAATCCAGATAACTGTCATTATTGAAGTCTTCCATGATCGCTCCCCAGCCTGTAGTAAATAGTCCTTTATGGGTATATTCATTTTGAATATCAAGCTCTGTGGCTTTGTTAATGAAATTCATGTCGCCCTCGTTTTGAAAGAAGGCATTTTCTCCAATGTTTGTTACATAATAATCCAGATCTAAATCTTCATCGTAATCTCCTACTGCTATCCCCATGGCATACATTTGGGCGTTGGTGTTGGATTGTGTGCTGATGTCAGAATAGGGCAAACCCATTCCTTCGTTTCGAAATAGTTGATTCGGTTCTAACCACTTGCCAAAATCGTTTGCTACGATCAAATCAGGGTCTCCGTCCCAGTCCAAATCGGATGTTGTCGCTGCCAAAGTGCAGCCTATTTGATTCAGATTATAATAAGTAGTTTGATCAGAAAAAGTCCCATCACCTGAGTTGATATAAAGTTTGTTTTCAAAGCATTCATGATCAAAGCCAACCACTTGAGACCCATCTTGAATTACCTTGGGCTCGGCTACATAATTCATTATATAGAGATCCAGAAAGCCATCTTGATTGGAGTCGAAAAAATGACCACCCATACAAAAAGATTCATCTGAGATTAATGAGGACTGAATAATGTTTTCGTAATGTGAAGTTTGGGGATTGTATTTCAGCAGTAGGTTTGGTCGTAGTGCCTCAAAGCTTGTACCAAGATCACCCATGGTTCCAATGAAAATCTCGCGTATTCCATCATTATCTATATCTCCCGTAACCACAGATGTACTCATAATTGAATCTGTGAGTAAAGAGATTTTAGTTGATGCGCTTACATCAATGAAGTTACCTGATCCATCATTTTCAAAAAGCCCATCAGGATTTTGTCCTCCTACAATGTAAAGATCATCATCTCCATCATTATCATAATCGAATGAGGCGGCACCTCCTCCCATTTTGAGAGATTCCTTAAAATTAAAAACCAATCCACTTTCTAAAGATGATTCAAGAAACGATTCCTGTGCCTTCGTTTCGAATACACATAGTAATGCGATGACGGTAGTTATTTGAAGTATTTTCATAGTCTTTTTAAAGGTTGCACTCTAAAACTACTATGAATACTTGCGAAGAATAAAACGTAAACGCAGGTATTTTAAATAATCAGGATATTCCCTTATGGGTTTTCAATGGTTTTTCCTATTTTCCACTCAGACCTTTTCTTGAAATACTTGTTATTCACCAATAATAAGCCATATGATGTGCATCCTTCTTTCTCCTGGATGCTGTGGTGGTCACCATGTGCTCGAAGAATGGCTCTACTATATTTAGAGTCCAATTGGCGAAACCATTTGAATCTTTGATGGATGTATACATCGTGAATAAGAAAGTAAATCAGGCCATAAATACTGATTCCGATACCTACGAAGAGTAGGATTTTGAGAGAAGGTACAAACGATCCTAAGAAATAACACGCCATACTCGGAATGGCAAATACCAAAAAGAACAAATCATTCTTCTCAAAAAAGCCTTTTTTTAATTGTGGCTTGTGATGGTCTTCATGCCAGGTCCAAAGAAATCCATGCATTAAATATTTATGACTTAAATAAGCCACAAATTCCATGGCAAAAGCAGTTAAAACTACGGTCAAAACATATAGAATAGTGTTGGACATAAACCATTATTGATTGTGCTATAAATTTAACACATTTTGGCCAAAGTAGTTGAGTCGATCTTGAGATTTGATTTATGATTTAGATTGGAAGATTGATTGCTACTGTGAAATTTCAGGGTCAATACTGAATTCAATCCAACATCACTCGATTTTGGCCTGGGAAATTATCCTGCAATCTCATAAGTGGTATTTCGACAAAAAACTCTGTTCCCACACCTACCTTGGTGTCGAAATAAATTCTGCCGTTGAATGATTCGATCATATTAGCAGATATGGCAAGACCGAGGCCCGTACCAGAACTTTTAGTAGTGAAATTTGGAGTAAAAACCTTTTCTTTCATCTCATCCGGGATTCCTGTTCCATTGTCTTTCACAGATATAATGACTTTGTCATCTTGTTTTGAAAGTGACATCTTAATAATGCCTTTTTTCTCTGTTGGGATAGCCTGGATGGCGTTTTTGACGATGTTGTTTAAAATTCGAACCAAGTGATTCCTATCGGCGAAGACATAGAGATCGTCAATTGGCTCTGACATTTGAATGTCCATATCCTCTCTTTTTCGGAATAGGTCATGGATGGCTTCTACGATTTCGTTGATGATTATCTTCTCATTTGAAGCCTTGGGCATCGTAGCGAAATTCGAAAATTCATCAGCAATCTGGTTGAGATTATTGATTTGTTCGATCAGAGTGGTGGATACTCTTTGTATTAGATCTTTGGCATTTTCGGGATCTGATTTTACGGCCTTCTCCAGGTATTGAATGCTGAGTTTCATTGGAGTCAGAGGATTTTTTATCTCATGAGCAACTTGTTTTGCCATTTCTCTCCATGCAATATCCCGCTCCGTTCTTGCAAGAATATTGGCACTTTCATCCAACTTTTCAGTGAGCATGTTGTACTCATTTATCAATTTACCAATTTCATCTTTGGTGTGCCAATTTAGTCCTTGATTCGATTTGCCCAATTTGAAATCCTTGAGTTTATTGGATAGGATGGACAATGGTTTTGTAATAGAATTTCCGATGGCAATTGCCAGAGCTCCAGCAATTAGGAATAAAAATATATATACATTCAATATTGTACTTAGAAAATCTCTAATGCTTCTATTTGAATTGTTTATTGGCTTGTACGATATTCCTAAATACCCGTAAGGATTGGTGGTTTTGTAATAGGTAGGAATAAAGTCGATGATGTATTTACCATTATCCAGGAATACTCTTGGAGCAATCTTTTTGCTGCCAGCATTCGCAAAGTTTCTCATGATATCGAAGGGGACTCTATTTATTTTCGGAACGGTAAAACTGGCTTTCTGCATTTTACCCGTATGATCAAAAAAAACAAGGTTCTTGTCATGGATGTGAGCCATTTCATTTATTCGAGACTGCAAAGTGGATGCAGCCAGAAGATTATTTTCTACTCCATCATTGTTGGTCTGAATGTCGTTCAGAATTTTGCTTACTTCTTCTCTTTGGGTATTGAGGTTATTGTTTTCCAAGACGTTTTTGAAGTAGAATGCAGTTACAATTCCAATTATAAGAAATGAAAATACAATCAACATAATAATGGTCAATTGAATCCTGGTTCGCAGAGATGAGGTATCATAAAACTTAAGGTCTAGTTCTGAAGGTAGAAATCGGAACTTGGTATTTAAAAGGGAGATAATAAATAATAAGATTGCCGAAAGACTCACTACGAATGAAAATAGAGAAATAGGTTTGATCAATCCTCCAATCTCACTATAGGCTACGATTTTGACTTCATCATCTGGTTTGTAAACCGAAAATGAAATGTCACCAATTATATTGGATTCCTTTACAGCTTGCAATTCGCTTTTAGAAATATCGGAATGAAAATTCAAATGATTTTTGATGATCTTGTTCTTCTTGAAGATCAGGTAGTTTAGTTTTTCAAGAATTTCAATATCTCCACTTTGATCAAAATCTACCTTGATATTTAATTTGAGTGGTGACGAATTATATGATTCATTTTCGATGAAGTAATCGAGGTAGTAAGCGTTGTCAAATGGATTGAAGAAGATATATTCTGAGAGCTGGTTTGCCGTGGCAATGGATTGACTAAATGTGTAGGAAGTACTGAAGTGGTTATTGAAAAGCGTGATTCCTTGTTTGTCAGTTGCTTCGAGGGATATTTCAAATCTGGATGATTTTGACTTTTTCCTTTCAATGATGTTTGAGATATAATCTTCAAAATCGTTTTTGTCAAGTCTTGAAGGATAGGGGAGTGCTGACAATTGCGGGAATACATCTGACAGACGTAAAATAGAGTCTATTCGATTGACCACTGCCGTGTTGTCTACTTTAGGTTGAGTGTATAGTTTGTTGATGTTTTCAGTTTGGGCAGTAATGCCATCTTGAAGCCTGTAAAAAAAGGTGATACTGGCCAAGAAACCGGACAGAATAATAATCCACCAAAATGCATATGTGATTTGGCGGTCTTCATTTTCCAGATACAGTTCCAGAATTAGCAAATAGGATACAATGAAAGTATATAGAGTCCAAAGTGGGATTTGAATGTCCAAGTTGATGCTGATAGGGTAGGTCAGAATCAAGGCCATGCCCCAACAAAAGTACTTATTGATGGTACTTTCTATTTTTTTAGTGGTTTTAAAGGCAATTATCGAAAAGTAAAATAGAAAGGCGAGAATTGCTATAAAAACTAAGATGTAAATAAATCCCTGAAACTTATATTGAATCAATTCACCATAAAATGAATGAAGTGGATCACTGAAAATAAATCCTTTGGACAAAAAGCAAGTATAAATAAAACCTGAGGTTATAAGGAATGGAGAGACAATATTGCTTATCCAACTATTTGTCTTGTGAAGAATTCTTGTTCTCTTCAGGCAATTTGTAAGTAAGCCTGCAAAGAGCAAATTGGCAATTAGATGAATAATATCTTTATTCGAATTGCTATAAGAGTTTGTAAAATGACCGAGATACGAGCTATTGTAAAATGGTAAGACCAAGTAATTTTGACCGATCCACAAAAGAAGACAAATTAATACGAGTATTATTGGCTTTATTCTCTTTTTAAGGAATGTAATTCTGTATAGCAAAGTGAGAAGGAGTACAATAAAAATCAGGCAGAAGAACAAAGAAATTGAGAGTAATGGCGAAAATGAACTTAGCTCCTTGATACTGTACTGATATTCTTTTTTTGAAAAATCTGTCAAAGAAAAATTGGAATTATCCAAAGTCGATTCTTCAAGTACGATATTAAATTTTTCGAGAAGTATTTTAGCAGCCTTTCCATTTTTGCTAAGGTCTAAGCCGACCATTTTGGTGAATGGACCATTCTTGTCCTTGTATTTTATGATGTATTCGGGATTACTGATATGTATATTTTCAAAAGAAGTCAGATAGTTGTTCCAATAAATTGAGCTATCTCCTTTTTGGATATTTACATCAAAGATTGACGCTTCTAGTTCGACAAAATCAATTTCTGAGGGATGTGTAGTGGCAATTAGATTTTTTACATGGGAAAACTCTTTTGACAGCAAATCTTGAAGTTCTTCCGTAAGGTTGGGATTGAGATTATTATTGAAAGACCAGAATCCTACTCCTAGGGCTAGAAGGAAAGAAATAATACATCCTATTGCAATTGATTTGGTTATACTTTTTTCCTTAACTGTATTCAAATTTTTAATGAATTTGCTTTCAGGCTTAAAAATAGTGATTTACATATTAAAAATTATCTTAATGTGATAGTATTATTTATTTTATGTCAAATAATAGCCTTTAAGATGTTGAATTGTTGATTTTAATAAAAAGTAGATGTGGAATTGGATGAAGCCTTTAGTTTCAGGTTTACAAATTATCGTTGATATTGGTTCGTTTTGGAATTTCAGGAGTGTGGATTTTTAATAGGACAGACTTACCATTTTAGTCTTGCGGTATCAAATTGAATTACAGCTGTCTTAAATAGAGACATTACAGTATGATGGGAAAAGAATAATTATCTAACTTTGGGTCTTGTAATGCCGCTCTATCGCTACTCGATGAGTAGAGGAAAGTCCGGACAGCGTAGAGTATCGCACCATTTAACGAATGGACCTTTGTGATAAGCGAAGGATAGAAAGTGTCGCAGAAAATAACTACCAGGTTGCACTTCGGTGCAAATTGGAAAAGGTGAAAATGTGGGGTAAGAGCCCACGACTTTTGTTGGCAACAATAATAGTGGATAAACCTTGTGAGCTGCAATGTCACGTATATTTCGATTCCAAAAGGAAGAGAGTTACTCGCTCAATGTACCTAGGTACGTCGGAAGGGGTAGACAGAATAGATAAATGATAGAGACCTGGGTTCGCCTGGGTACAGAATCCGGCTTATAGGCATTACATTTTTTACTTTCCTGGCAATATTATGCAATAAGGTCACTAACCTCGGCTTGATGACTTTGCGGTCTATTGGAAATTATAGTTGATAAATTCGTCCTTTTTCTGAAACTGGAAGAAGAGATTCACCATTTGAATAATGATCTTGACTTGAGCGACTAGATTGAAAAGAACTAGAGCAATACAGATAGAGTACAGTAAAGTCAAGTTGTTTTGAATAAATTCTGCAGAACTTGAAACAGATACTTGCAACTCATCGACCTCAACATGCTCATTGATTGTTGGAATTAATAAATTTGATTGGTTTGAAAATGCTGGCTCGAGGTATGATACTTGCTCAATTGTAGAATTAATATTGGAATTTGTTGTGAAAGCGTTGACGGTATTGGTTGAAATTAACGATATAATAGCGAGTAGTAAAAAATAATTAAATTTTTTCATGCTTTTGATCTTGAGGGGTGTTAAGAAATTTAGGGTTGACTAAAATAGCACACTTTTAGCACTTTTGAGTGTTTTATTCAATTGAATTTTGTGAATATTTCGAATAATTGATCTTTTTTTCCTCAAAAAGTGAATATTAAGAGCTAATTGGTACCCGTATTACAACTACTTGGCTAAAACTAAGGATTATTAAATTGCTTAGGAAAACAGTGTTACGAAATAGCCGATATTTGTTCTGAATAGTAAATATGAGAAGGCTTTGTATATCTAATTGACCATGATGCATAAAAAAAGCCCGCCTAAAAGGCGAGCTTAATTAATTCTTTATGTATATGTGATTACTTGATGATACCTGATGTTGATGCATCTGAACCAGTAACTACAATCGCTGTGATTATGCAAAGAACAAATAAAGCAATAGCCAATCCCCATGTCAATTTCTCAATGAAATCAGTTGATTTGGCAGCTCCTAACATTTGATTTGCACCTGAGCCTCCAAAGGTAGAATCAATTCCACCACCTTTTGGGTTTTGGATTAAAACTACGGCCATCAAAAGCACGCATACCAGAGTTATTAATATTGTCAATCCAGTAATCATATTATTTATTTTTAACTTTTTTCAAATTGCGGTGCAAAGAAACTACTTTTTTCTTGAAATATCAAGCTAATGCAGTAGTAATGCTCCTATTCTACGTAATCAATTGGGCCATTTATTTTTTTAGCGATTCAATTTTTTCATCGAAATAGGCTTTTTTCTCAGGAAATACTTGCGCCAGTTTGGCATACATTTTTCTTGCCTTTTTCTTATGTCCTTGTTTAGCCAATATATTAGCCAATGGTTCCGAAATGATAGAATCTTGTTTTTTTATAGAATCAACCGCTATTTTAAGGGTTTTGGATTTTTTCTTTTTCTTCGATTTTTTCTTTTTCGATTTCTTCATTTCATTTTGAATGATTTCGGCATCCTCCTTATTGGCGCCATTAATCGATTCTTGCTCCAAAAGCCAACTGGTGTAATTAGAAACACCATCATAGTCATTTAGTTTAAAATTCGAACTCTTACTCTTCGAAGCATCCACGATAATGTACTTTACTTTTTTCCCTCCTTTAGCAGATTTTGTCTTTTTACCACTTTTACTTTTAGAGACTTTCGCGCTCACCTTTTTTTTCTTCAAACCCTTCTTCTTCTCTTTCTTCTTCTTGACTTTCTTCTTCTTTTTTGATTTGTCTTTTTTAGGTTTCTTTTTCTTATCCTCTTTTTCCTTTACACCTTTTTTCCCTTTTTTCTTTTTTTCTTTCTTTGCTTTTTTCTTTCCCTTCTTTTTCTTGGATTTCTTTTTTGAGGATAAAGTCAAATTTTCTTCTTCTTCTTCTTCTTCTTCTTCTTCTTCTTCTTGACTTTCTTCTTCATTGATTGAATATTCAGAATAATCAACCATCGGAGTGTTATCGATTTCTTCAACCTCTGTTTCAGCGACTTCAGTTACATCCACAGTTGTATCGTTTACATCCACTTCCTCAATGATTTCCTCTGTATCTTCATTTTGAACAGGCTCCGGAATATTTTCAATTTCAATCTTATTATTGAGTTCCAGCAGTGTTTCTGGAAGCGGTGCTGGAATTATTTCTGGAATTAATTTTTCTTCCAATAATTCAGATTCTATTTCTTCTTCCAAAATTTCATTTGCCAAATCACTTGATACCTCGCCATTACTTTGAATTTCGTGCAAATTTTCATTTACCTCTTCGGCAACCATGTCTTCTTTAGTATCATCGGCAAGGTCATGAATGATTACAGGGAGCGGTTTTAATTCTTCCTTGATTTCTTCCTCCTTGGTATCACTGATGTTGTCGGGCTTGATATCTATCGTTTTGGCCAATTGCTTTGTATTCTTATTTCTCTGATTTTTATTTTTTGTTCGGCCGTTTTTAGTCAATTCATAATCTTCCGCAAAATATGCTGAATAGACAGATGAATTGTTGTCCACTCCTTGGCCTTCCATTTCAGATTTTATTCCTGCAAGCATTTGTAAGGGCTGATGAAAAGGTATCTCCGCAATCCAGGCCTCTAATTCAGCTTGACTGATTTCACTGAGTCTGGATGTATCTTCTAAATAGTAAGTAACTTCTTTCTTCATTTGGGAAGACAAGATATATGATATGAGTTATAAAATGGATATTATTTGGATTAAAAATCTAATGAAAAAATGGATATTTAAAAAATGACAAAAATCAGCATTTATATTTTATAATTTTGCAGAAAAATTTGAATCAATTATGGAAGCAAAGTTGAGTATAAATATTAATAAAGTAGCATTAATAAGAAATTCAAGAGGTGCCAATTATCCAAATTTATTGACAGTTGCCAAGGATTGTGAGGCTTTTGGCGGTGAAGGCATTACAGTGCATCCTAGACCCGACGAACGACATATCAGGTATAGCGACATCGCTCCATTAAAGGAAATAGTGACCACTGAATTTAATATTGAGGGGTATCCTTCGAGACGTTTTTTGGATATGGTGATTGCAAATAGACCGCATCAATGTACCTTGGTCCCAGATTTACCTGGTGCATTGACTTCGGATAATGGCTGGGATACAATAGAATCCAAAGACTTATTGAAAGAAGTGATTCAAGAGCTTCAATCAAACGATATCAGAGTTAGTCTATTTATTGACCCAGATGAAAATATGCTGGATGGTGCAAAGGAATTGGGTACAGATAGAATAGAATTCTACACAGGCCCATATGCCCACCAATACAAAGAAGATAAAGAAAAAGCAATAGCTCCTTTTGCCCGAGCAGCCAAACATTGTAATAAGATAGGTCTGGGCGTGAATGCTGGTCATGACCTCAACCTGAAAAACTTAAATTATTTCAAACAAAATATCCCTAACCTTCTGGAAGTTTCAATAGGACATGCTCTCGTTTGTGATTCTATATATTATGGATTGAAAAATACAATTCAAATGTATCAAAACGAACTTAAAAAGGACTAAGGTGTTTAGTCTTTGAAAATGGTATGAAAATTGATCTTTTTTAGTGATATTTGTACAAATTCTAATATGTAATCTATGCAGATTCAATAAGGTCAAAATTGTTGTAATCGGTGAGATTATTATTTAGCAGCAAATTTCAATCCCCTGAGAATCTTTATTATTAAAGCATTCTATTTAATACTGCTATGAAATTTAAATTGTTCCTTCTATTCCTCACCCTTAATTATGTTTCATTTAGTCAATCAACTTTAACTACAATATCAGATGATATGGTTGAAGAACAAGGCATAAATGATGAATTCCTTTTCCTACCTTCTTTGGAAGAAATAAAATCACAATTATCTGTAGCACCTAGACATGATGATGACGGGGCTGACTGGATAAGGATGAAAATTCCGTTTGCAGATGGCTCATATCATGAAGTTGAAGTGGCTGAGGCACCAGTAGTAGCAGAGGCAATCTATAATAGGTATCCTCAAAATAGATCTTATAAGGTGCGAGGTGTTAAAGACAATTATATCTCGGGAAGATTGGCAATCTCAGCCAATGGTATGACCGCAATGCTATATACAAAATCAGGTCATCTATTTATTGAACCGACGGATACAAAATATCACAAAGCATACAATTTTGATGGATCAATCTTTGACTCATTCTCATGTGGTACTGACCATTCCAACTTCAAACCCAAAATACAATCGACAGTAAGGGCTTCTTATGGATCGAATGAGCGTAAATATGCAATAGCAATAGCATCTACAGGAGAGTTTTCGGCCAAACATGGCAATAATTTGGTAAACATCAATGCTGCTATTTCTGATTATCTTACCCTGCTCAATACGCTTTATGAAAGGGACCTGGCTGTGACATTTGAGCTCATAGCAAGCAATGATGATATCATCTTTTTCAATGCCTCTACGGATGGTTTTGATCCTACTAATAATACCACTAAGCTCAATACTGCTCAATCAGTGATAAATAGTGAGATCGGAAGTGCTAATTATGATATTGGGCATGTGTTTTATGAAATGGACCCTCCTGCAGGTGGATGGTGGGGTAGTGGAGTAGCGAGCCTGGGAGTCGTTTGTTCTTCTTCATCAAAGGCGAGAGGCTGGACAGGATGCGGAGGTTCATATCCAAATAGTTTCTGGATGGGAATATTTGCTCACGAAATAGGGCATCAATTTGCGGCGACGCACACATTTTATGGCACTGCTGGAAATTGTGGTGGCTCTCAAAGATCAGTAGGGAATGGAGTAGAACCAGGATCTGGAAATAGCCTAATGTCTTATGAAGGCAATTGTGGAGCAGGCGGTGGATGCACCAATCAAAACATTACACCTGTGTCTAGTTTTCAATATTTTCATTCTCATAATATAGAACAGATCCAAACCTTCGTTTCCGGATCTGGAAGCTGTTATGCATCGACTTCAACTGGAAATTCACCTCCAGTTATTACTATGCCTTCCAGCAAAACGATACCTAAAGAAACACCATTCTCCTTATCTGCTACCGTAACGGATGCGGATGGCGATCCCTTGCTCTATTCATGGGAAGAAATAGATACAGATAATTTGAGTCTTTCGTGTCCAAATGGAGCACCGAATGATGCGGCTACGAGTACTACGGCACCATTATTCAGAAGTTTTGACCCATCTGCGGATGGAGATACTCGATATTTTCCTCAGTTGTCAGATATTCTTGATGATACACAAACAATGGGCGAAATATTGCCTGAAGTTGGACGTACTATCGATATGAGGTTTTCTGCCAGAGGTACTGATGCCAATGGTATAAGTGGAATTTCATACGAAGATGTGACGATCACCGTAGATGGTAATTCTGGACCGTTTGAGGTGACCACGGCCAGTACGCCAATTGGATACCTGGCTGGTGAGTCAGTAAATGTAATGTGGACAGTTGGAAATACAAATCAGGCACCAGTGTCTTGCAGCAATGTCAATATTTTGTTTTCGAATGATGGAGGGAATAGCTTTCCTACAACTCTTGCATCTAATACGGCCAATGATGGATCACATACTGTTACCATGCCCGCAAATGCAACAACAATGGGTAGAATCAAGGTAGAGGCGGTTGGCAATATATTTTTCTCAATTAATAAAGGAGACATTTCTATAATTTCTGATTGCGAACCAAATTCTTCAGAGATTATCAATGATGACGCGGTTGTAGCCAATGTTGGCGATCCGTCATTGGATTTAGGTTTATTAGTTGGTGAGTTGTTGACATCTGTATCTGGAGATATTTCAGGATCCGATCCGAATACAAATCTAATAGGTAAAAGCAATTCGACTGGAAATTGTGTAGCATTTGGGAATATGCCAGGGTATGATACGTATTTGTTGACGGCATCTGAGACAGATGTTTATAATTTTAATACCTCAGGACCATCTATTTCAGAAGTAGTCAATATTTATCAAAATACCTTCGTGCCTCCTGCGACTGCCTGTCAAAACTGGTTAACATCAAACTTCAACTATAGCCCAATATCTTTTACCAATCCATTTTCCTTATCATTGAATGAAGGAGATGTTATAGAAATGGTCGTTTCTGGGTTTAATACCAATGATACGGGGTCTTATACCGTCAATTTTTCCAGCAATGGTTCTGGCGAATTAATCGATGCTGATATTCTGCCAGGAGGGTATGCTTATAAGTTTGTAATTTATAATTCATCTGGTATCATCATTGCCATAGAAGATGAAGCAGACTTGACAGATGGAGCTATATTTTACGATGATGTTTTTACAGTGAAAGGGCTAATGGTCTTGAGTGCAACGGATTTAACTTCCTACATATTTCAGACTTTTGCTTCACTTCAGAGTGCTGTTTCGTCAGGTACAGTCTGTGGTGAGATGTCGACGAATGATGTTTCAGTTACAATAAATGGATGTAATGCAGGAACAAAAATGGTGACCTCATCTTTGGATGATGGAGGAGTCGGAACATTGAGATATAAAGTTGAGAATGCATGCCCAGGAGATGTCATACAATTTGATGCAGGATTGCTCAATTCGACCATAGTGCTGGGTTCAGAAATCGAAATTGATGATAATTTGACCATCACAGGATTGGGTATGAATAATTTGACTGTATCTGGTAACAATTCATCGAGGGTATTTTTGATTAATTCGGGCAACACAGTTTCGATTTCAGGAATGTCTTTGATTAATGGATATGCAATCAATAATGGAGGTGCTATTTATAATAATGGCAATGTTCAATTGGAGGATATTAAGTTTACTGGAAATAAAAATGGATTAACCTCCAAAGCATTTACAAATTCAGGAACGATTACCGTCGCCAACACGGTAGAAATCCTGGATTAGTCAATATCCTAAATAGCTAAGGGGCATCCAGAAATTGTGGTGAAATTGCATTAATTATTCACCAGAATAAGGAATTTCAACTTGAATATTATTTTGTCGCATGAAATTTGCTTTAGTACATACCATGTGCATCCTAAAACAAATATTTTGAAAGTAAGAATAGTATTATTAGTTGCCTTTATGAGTCTTGCATTGAGTAAAAGTTATGCTCAAAATTATAATTCTCTGGTAGGTGCGAGAATAGGAGTAAAGACGGTAGAATTTTCAGCTAAGATTGCCTTGGATAATCACAATTATCTGGAAGGGACAATGGGTATAGTGACACCTCAGCCAGACTATACAGTAGGTGCAGGTGCGGCATATCATAGACATATTCATTTGAATGAAAATCAAACCCTGCAATTTTATTATGGCGCTGGTTTTAAGGCTGTATTGGGCGATGAATCCAGCCTGGGTGCAGGCCCTCAGCTCGGACTTGTAGCATTGTACAAAAAGATAAATATTGGAGTAGATGTACTACCTACGTATTTTTTTAATGATGTATTAGAATTTCAGCCTTTGTTTGGAATCCATTTGAGATGGGTGAATTATTGATGGATGTAACTTGACATTCTAAACTTTTACGATTAGGCAATTCCAGGATTACGCAATTTCACAATTATAATATCTCACATATATCTTTTTTAAATATCTTCGCATTTACAAACCTGCGCAGATTTGACTTTTGAAGCTATTATCAAAGATTTAAAAAACAAAAAGTATAGTCCCATCTATCTTTTGCATGGCAACGAGCCGTACTATATAGATAAGATTTCATCCTATATAGAAAAAAATATTCTTGATGAAGCTGAAAAATCCTTCAATCAAGCGGTACTTTATGGAAAGGACACTGAATTCAAGACGGTAGTCGATGAAGCGCGACAGTTTCCCATGATGGCAAGTCATAGAGTGGTTGTGGTCAAAGAAGCTCAAGACATGCGCACGCTGAAAAACTTGGCGTCTTATGCCGAAAACCCATCTCCTCAATCAATAGTGGTAATCAATCACAAGCATAAGAAGTTTGATTCGCGTACCAAGTTAGCAAAGGCGATAAAGGCCAATGGTGTTTTGTTTGAATCAAAAAAACTCTATGACAATCAAGTTCAAGGATGGATAAGCAAGTATATCGCCGAGAAAGGAATTACGATTTCGCCAGATGCAGCCATGATTACAGCAGAATATTTAGGGACCGATCTGAATAAGATTGCCAATGAGATGGACAAGGTAGTGGTGAATCTGAAAGATGAGAAAACTATTACGGCCGATTTGATAAAAGAAATGGTAGGGATTAGCAAAGATTATAATGTCTTTGAGTTGCAGAAGGCCATTGGTACAATGGATACAGAGAAGGTGTTTCGCATCGTTGAATATTTCGCGGCCAACCCAAAATCGAATCCTTTGGTTATGGTCTTATCAAATCTTTTTGGCTTTTTTTCGAAGGTATATATCGCCGCTTACCATGGCAAGAAATCAGACAATGAATTGAAGACAATGCTTGGCTTGCCAACACCTTATTTTGTCAAAGACTATCGCATAGCAGCCCAAAATTTCAAAGGACAAAAGCTGATAAATATATTTGAAGCGCTGAAAGTAGCAGACTTGAAATCAAAGGGAGTAGGTGCACGGAATATGGACCCAAAAGCCATTCTTCGTGATTTTATGATTACTGTTTTTTATGGATAAGTATTATTTACCAAAACCATAGGCACAATGTCTACAGTTGCTTTCACAGCAATAGCCTCGTTGAATATGATTCAATTCGGTGAATACTAGCAGACCATTCTCTATATAATAATGTACATTTTCAGTAGCCTTGGTGGTAGATGTATTTGCCTTTTCGACCAACTCATTTAATTGTGTTAAGCAGTTGTTGCAGAGGCAATCGTAATTGGTCTTTTTCAAATATTCCAGACATTCAGCACTCAGTTTTACCTGATGACATGCACATTCTTCAATAGCATCGACCCTGCATTGAATATTTTCCTGGCACCTGGGGCATGATTTTGAAATATCTGACGTCATGGGGTAAAGGTAGGGAAGAATTGAGAGAATTGGAAAGATTAGCTAGATTGGAAAGATTGGAAAGATTGGAAAGATTGGAGAGAAAGGAGAGAATGGAGAGAATGGAAAGATTGGGAAAAATTGGAAAGAGAGAGGTTTTATTGAGAGGATCAGGTACAATATTCTTGACATGTTATTCAACCGCGAAGTTCGCTAGGGTTGGCGCAAAGGTCACCAGGATGCAGAATTGAAGTGAAGATGGTGTGCTATATTTTTCAATTTTCATTGATTACATCACATTTCGAATAAAGGAAATAATTGCTCCTTTGCTATTGGTGTCTGTCTTGGTGTACAAATTGGAAATATGTGTTTTAATAGTATTTATCGAGAGAAATAATTCAT
The DNA here is from genome assembly GCA_965230575.1 of Saprospiraceae bacterium. Lineage (GTDB taxonomy): Bacteria > Bacteroidota > Bacteroidia > Chitinophagales > Saprospiraceae > CAJXUU01. The sequence continues at coordinate 120,255 of OZ246013.1, read as the reverse complement.
CTGCGATTTCTTGATTTTTGAGTCCTTTCCAAATCAATTTGACCACTTCGTATTCCATACTGGTAATTGGGGTAGGCAATTTTTCATTTATTTGGTGGATTGTAGGAAAAGATCTGGATTCGGAGGATTTCCTGAGTAGGGCTACTTCGATGACGGGTGCCAGGTCTCTTTCTTTGAATGGTTTTACAATGTAGCCATAGGGTGCCGTTTCTTTTACTCGTTCTATCGTTTCGGAATCGGCAAATGAAGTCAGAAATACAAAAGGAATATCGTGTTTTTTCTTTATGATATGTGCAATGTCGATTCCATCTTTATCTCCTTTTATAGAAATGTCCAATAGTGCGATGTCCGGAGATTTTGTTACTAGATAATCCATGGCTTTGGTACTTGAATGTGCAATTCCGCATACTTGATATCCATTGCCAGTAAGTATGGCGGCAATATCATGTGCTATTGCGGGTTCATCTTCCACGATTAATATTCTAGTTGGGGGCATATGATCGTATTTTTCACATACAAAGGTATGTATTTCCTTTTTGTAAGAGTACATCATTTGACTTTGCCAATTTAGGGCAATATATATAGGTAAGACTACCTTGTCATCACCTAAAAGGATGATTTTTTGAAATATGGAAAGTTTTTAAGCTATGAAGGACCAAGTATGCGTCACGAAATCACAAAAGTAAATTCGAGAATTGCATAGCGATCTCTGTGCTTTGGAAAATGAGTTTTCCATTTGGACTACACCAAAGCATAGTCTTTAATTTCTACAGTGACACTACTGCCTTCGGAAATATCAATTTTGATCTCGCCTTCCAATTTCTCTGCGAATGATTGAATGAGGGTTGCGCCCAGAGATTTATAAGAGACGGGTAATTCGCCATCGGGCAGTCCGATTCCATCGTCTTTGACCGTCAAATGGAGGGTGTCATCTTTTTCTTTAAGACTTAGATGAATGTTTCCAGAATCCCTTCCTTTGAACGCATGTTTCAGCGCATTGCTTATCAGTTCGTTTGTAATCAATCCCATGGGCACTACGGTATCAATATCGAGGGTGATGTCGGCAATATCCATGGTTAGTTTAATGTTTTCTTCGATGTTGTAGGTGTCAAAAAGATTTTGTCCCAGGTTTTGGAAATATTGTTTCATTTCTACGCCTTTCAAATTGTCGTCCCTGTAAAGATTTTGGTGCAATAAAGACATGGATTGAACCCTGGATTTACCAGCCTTGATGGCATCTAAGGTGTCTTCATCTTTGATGTATCTTGATTGAAGACTGAGTAGAGAAGATATTACCTGCAGGTTGTTTTTTACCCGATGATGGATCTCTTTGAGAAGAGTATTTTTATCTTCCAATGCTTTGGTAACGATGATATTTTGTGAGGCCAATTGCTCTTTATTCTTCTTATTGGATTGGTATAATTTATAGAACTGAAAAACTAATATGGACAATATGGCCAGGCCTATTCCACCCAATATGAGCACTATGTTTTTCTGCTTGATTTTTGATTCTGCTTTGTCATTCTCATAGCTCAACTTGGATATTTCCTTTTCCTGTTCTGCTTTTTGATACTTGGCCTCTAGATTATGAACGAGTTGGGACTTTTGATCTTTTTCAATTGAATCTTTATAAGCGAAATAAGTATTTAAATGTGTGTTGGCTTCCTTGTAATTTCCGAAATATTCGGCAACACTTTTATTCAACCATGCATAATGTTTTTTTAATTTGAATGGAGCGTCATCAGTAATCAAACCTGCAGCCTTCGAAAGGTAGCTTCTAATTTTAGAACTATTTTTTGCCTGGATGGCAGACTCTATTTGGACATCGTAATAATTCATTTTAGCACCTTTGAAAATAGAACTCAGATCCTCTTTCTCAATTTCACTGAGCATTTCTTTTGCCTTTTCATAATCACCCATCGCGAGATATGTACGAACTACGCTAATTTTTACATTAAATTCTGATCTATTGGTATGCCCTGAATGCAAGCGTACAGCTTTACGATTGTATTCTTCCAATGCCTTATCAAAGTGATGTAGAGCGACATCGTATTCTTTTCGATGCAAAGCCTGCTTTCCCATTGAACCATTTGCTATGGCACCGATTTGTTTGAATCCGTTCATCTCGCACAATTGATGCATCTTCTCCGCATATTCTTGCGCCTTGTCATAGTTGCCAAGATCTTGAAATATATTGCACAATACTTCGCAAGCCCCTGTTACCAAGTATGCATTGTCACCTTTTTCCAGAATATTCAATCCCTTTATATTATAATCAATTGCATCATAGATATTGCCGATCGTAGAGTGGCTGGATGCAAGAGAGATGTAGCAAATTCCTATTGCGAATGTATCTTTTATTTCTTGCGCTATCTCCAGTCCTTTAAGAAAGCTCTCTTCAGCTTTTTCCAGATTGCGCAAATCGTGATAAGCATCTCCTTTTGCTTTATAAAACCTTGACAGTAGTTCAGTCTTAATTTCATAATTGTCTTCCAAGCTATCAATTATTGCTATCCCTTCAACTGCTTGATTGTTTGAAATCAGCATTTGGGCCTTGTTGCTTTTCATGTCGATATATTCTGGAATTTGCCCCAATCTCAAAGCATATTGTGCCGCTTTTTCGAAAAAATCAATTTGACCTTGATTATCTTTTTTATACATCAGATAAGTCATGGCGGTGGTCATGGCATTGGTCAATTTCTCTGGAGACTGTACTTCCTCAGCATCAAAAAAAGCTAATGCATCCAAGTAATCTTGTTCGGTTATTTCCTTTTGTGGGTTGAGATTCTTGACATTTTGGTCTTCTTGAGCAGATAGAAAAGAAAAACCCAAGGCTATAAAAAATATCGTTAAGTAACGCTTCATAAGATTAGTTTGAATGTTTTTCAACAATATACTTGCTTTTAATAAAATTCATGGCATTATGAGTTAAGAGCATTGCTGAAATTAAGCTCAACATTATTTATTTTGCATCATTTATTATTCACCTAAAAGGACTAAATCTAAATAGAGTGCCAGAACTGCCAGAAGTTAACACATTTAAGAAGTACTTTGAAGGTACATCATTGCATCAGCAGATTTTGGATGTATCCATCTCAGACGGAAAGATCATTCGGAATATTGATGAGGATGAATTTGTCAATAACCTGGTGGGTAGATCATTCAGTTCGAGTTATAGACGGGGCAAATATCTGTTTGGGCAATTGGATAATAATGCACACGTGCTTTTTCATTTTGGAATGACAGGAGATTTTAAGTACTATTCGGAGGAAGAAGACAGACCAAAATATGAGCGATTTCATTTTTTGTTTGATGGCGGATCAAAACTGGGATTTGACTGTCTCAGGAAGTTTGCAAGAATAGAGTTTATTCCGAATCTGGAAGAATATATTGAGAATATTGGTTTGGGCCTTGATGCTTTAGAGATTTCCGAAACTGATTTTTTGCAAAGAATGGAAGGTAGAAAAACAACTATCAAAGGTTTTTTACTCAATCAAAAATTGGTGGCCGGAGTGGGGAATCTGTACGCAGATGAGATTTGTTATCAGACTAAAGTGCATCCAGGGTCGAGGGTGAATGCTATCCCTAAAAAAAGAAGAAAGGAGATATTTAAAGCAATGCAGTCTATCCTGACTTTTGCCATTGAGCGGGCGGCACATTACAAAGATTATCCCGATGATTGGTTTTGGGAATGGAGAGTAAAAGGAGGCACCTCTGAAAAAGGCGAGATTTTGGTGGAAAAGATTGCGGGAAGGACAACTTATTGGGTGAAAGGTTGGCAGAAGCAATATGGATGAAAATCTATTTTAATTAAATATGGAAAGGTATTGTAGTTTTCAACATTCAATCAATAACTCCTAAGGCATGTAGAAAGGATGATTTTGATCATACATCCCAAACATAATAATTGGATTCATCATTCAATTTAAACCCTGTTCTTGGATACAAGTTGTTTCCAATGGTATTAGACTTCCCAGTCTCCAAAAACATTCCGCAAGCCGATGTGTCCTTGACCAGCTTTTTGGCTCTTTCTATCAACAATACTGACACCCCTTTTCCCCTATATTTAGGATTGACATAAAGATCATTCAACAACCACAACTTCTTCATCCTTGTCGAAGAGAATAATGGATATAATTGTACAAATCCCGCAAGCATGTTATCATCGGCCTCGCAAACATAGATTTCAGAATCTCCATTTTGAAGTCTTTTAGTAAGGAAGTCAAGTGCTGCAGAGATATCAGAGTCTTTTTTGTAGAATACTCGATATTCATCAAATAATTTAGCTATTTGTTCCAGGTCCGGGTTTTTAGCTTCTCTGATATTCATGATTTCTTCCATTTTATTTTTGACGAAAGATAGTATTAATCATCAATTCTCAAAAAGGTATTTGATGTCACATTTATAACTGATATCATAGTCTTAAGACTTAAATCCTTCAGTATCTCAAAAATAATATTGATTAAGCCATCATCATTCTAGATTTTCTATTTTTATATTGCCTATCTTTTGGGCCATTACTGACATCCATTAACCTGAATCAATTCGAAATGACAAATGACCAAGTACTTACTCAATTTAAAAATAAAAGGAATAAATATTTAGTGATCTCTATCATTCTTGATGTACTGGGAATGACAACATATTTGGTTCCAGTATTGGGAGAAGTTGGAGATTTTATATTCGCACCATTTTACGGGCTCGCTATTTTTATAATGTATAGAAAGCGAATATTTTCAGCAGCTATAGGAGGGATTACTGGAACTATTGAGGAATTGCTTCCTGCCACTGACATCATTCCGACGGCTACTGTGATGTGGACCTATACCTACATCATGAGAAAGGATCGGACGTTAAAATCATTTATCAAGGAGAAGAATAAGGAGATTGCTGCATTGAATAATCTCAACAGACCAAATTAAAATAGAATGGACTTACTTTTATCAATTGGAGGTTGGGGTTTATTGATTCTATTGGCGGTTATAAATGGATTTATTGCTTGGAAAGTTTTTAAATATAAATTTTGGTTGGCGATTATTTTTGTCATAGCTGTAGTAAGTGCTTTTATTTTAGCTGTGGTTACGGAGCCCAATTGTGGTTGTCTGTCTGGATATACCTATTTTTCGAAGGCGACGAAATGGGTTGCTGATATTTTAGAGATGGCATTTTGGTTTATTGGAAACTATTTTTTGATGGTTATGGCTGCCATTGCTCTGGTATATTGGCTAAAGGGAAGGCATCCTATAGCTTCAGAATTATTCTGGAGATTTATGTTTAATCTAGCATTGAGCATAATATGGGCGAAGTTAAATTTCATTTATATTAAGTGCGCTGCATGTCCGCTAATTTGTGATTTGGAAATGAGTTGGGCCATTCTTGAAGAATGTATGTTTCGCAATTTCTTTTAATAAGAGATTCTTGTTCCCTTGGGCAATTTACTTCCCCAATTCTTGAAGAAGACCATTCACGTATCCATGAGTGATGTGCGCATTTTCCTGATACATTTCTTGCTTCATCAATAGCCGATGCAATTTGGGTAAGTTGTAAAATGGTACACCAGGAAACAAGTGATGTTCTAAATGGTATCCGACATAATGAGGTGCAATAAAGAATTTTTCTAGTATCGTGGGTTTCACAGTTCGAGAAGAACTGAGCTCGTCTTCATGTGCCATTTCTCCATAATGTTCTGCTACACTTCTAATGTATTGAAACATAAAAAAGCTCGTCAAATAAGGTACAATCCAAAAAAGAAGATAAGAAGACCACAGACCAAAAATGTGCACGACTACGATTAATATTAAGTAAAATACGGCTTTCACGTTTCCATTTGCTGATTTGACTTTGGAGTTTTTATCTGAGCCACGATATCTTTTTAAAAACCAAATAGCATCTAGAACTCCCTGGTAGAGCAACAGATACGAACTCAAGGTAAGTAAGAATTCTGCCTTGGTCTTAGGGAAATGAAATTCTCTTTTTGTCAACTTAGCCACCCAGTCTGGGTCATGCATCGTATTTAAATGTTGGTGGTGTTTCAGATGATTAGCACGATATTTTTCTATAGAGGTGAATATTGGATACATGATGAAAATATTGGAAATTAGATCATTCCATTTTCGGTTTTTAAGAAATCTGAAATGAGTGGCATCATGCATCAATATGGTCAATGCGTGCATCCGAGCGCCAATTATTATTATAGCTAGTGGATAAAACCATTGAATCGCCAACCATTGATAATAATAGACAGTAAAAAATATGATCAACCAATTATAAATCATGGCGATGGTGTGTCTGAGAGGTTTTATTTTGAATAGTGATTTAAATTCTTCTTGGTTGATATTCGAAATTAAATCTTTTGGTTGAGTGGTGTTCATGACCGATTTTTCTACTGTTTGATGATAAAGTATTCTAGTGTGTTGGAAGAAATAAATACTTTGCATATTGATGAAGTATGAATTTCGTAACTACTAGTTTTTATTTAAAATCAAAATTATAGCTAATGCCGAAGATCTTCACTACATGATGATGTAGGTAGCTACCTATCTCATTGCTACCTGTATTAGAAAAGGGATGAGAAACCAAGATGAAGAAGTAGAATACGAGAAGCAAAATTTTCTCGAAAACTAGGGTTTTTATATTTGATTGTAAAGCCTATAATTCTGGGGGTAGGTATAGAACGGAATGTGAATTTTCCAATAGTGAGGTAATTTTCGAATTGTTCTCGTTATGATAGTAGGGTCTAAGTACCAGAAATAATTTGCATGACCAATTCTCTTGTCAATTTCCTGCCATTTGCCTTCACTTTAATTTCTGAGAACAAATATTTAAAATCGCACCCGATCTTCCACTGGCTGCATCCATAAGCCGTTTTTCCTTTGATCAATTTGCCTTTTTTACATTTTGGGCAGGTAGGCATTTCATCCTTTTGAGCCACTTTGTTTTTTGATTTTGGCTGTTCCAGAACAAGTTGAAAATTGTCATCGAATCGCACTAGTCCTTGTACTTTTTGACCCTCATGGACAAAGCCCTTCAGATTAGTAGTACACCCTTTTTCTACCAATCGTCTAAGCTGATTGTCACTTATCTTTTTTTCGTAAATCTTAAATGGCAATCGGAAAGTACATCCTTCTTTCCATTGGCTGCATCCATAAGCCGATTTCCCTTTCAAAAGACCTCCTTTTTTACACTTTGGACAAACCAATTGACCAATATCTTTTTTGGGACTCGCTTTCTTCTTCTTACCTTCTTTTTTTGGATTTGCCCCTTGAGCAGGTTGAGCTGAAATGATCACACTTTTTTTCTCCATTCTGACTTCCGTCACCAAATCATCCACCATCTTTTTCATATGATTGATGAAAGCTTTTGGATTGTAAGTGCCCGCCTCAATATCTTTTAATAACTTTTCCCATTGACCTGTAAGTTCTACAGATTTGAGCAACTTATTATTAATGGTGTCTATCAATTGTTCGCCCAAATCGGTGGGTAGCAGACTCTTTTTACGACGCTTGATATATTTGCGTTTGAATAGGGTTTCGATAATTGCGGCACGCGTAGATGGACGCCCAATTCCATTTGCCTTCATCAAGTCTCGCAATTCTTCATCATCTACAGATTTTCCTGCTGTCTCCATAGCGCGCAGCAGGGTGGCTTCCGTATAATATTTAGGCGGTTGAGTTTTCTTTTCGATCAATTTTGGTTCATGTGGCCCTTTTTCTCCTGGCGTAAAAGAAGGAAGTATTTTGTCCTCTTCTTTTTCCTCATCCTGCTCGTCTTTCTTTTTCTTCACTTTTGGAAATAGAATCCTCCAGCCCGGTTCTAAGATTTCTTTGCCATTGGCCTTGAATTCTTCATCCACAGCCTTGCCAATCACCGTAGTATTGGCCACCTTGCAATGAGGATAAAAATTGGCGATAAACCTTCTTGATATTACGTCGTAGACATTCCACAATCCACCTGTAAGCTGTGTCTCTTTACCAGTAGGAATAATGGCATGGTGATCCGTAACCTTCTTATTGTCAAATACTCGTTTTGATTTGGGAATGGGCTTTTCCAACACACTCTTTGTAAATTGAGTATAGGATTTCATCCCTTCTAATATGCCTTTGATCTTAGGATGCTGGTCTTCTGGCAAGTAGGTGGTGTCCACACGAGGGTAGGTAACCACTTTCATCTCGTAGAGCTTCTGCACCAACTTCAATGTCTGATCGGCCCTATAACTGAATCGCTTGTTGCAAAAAACTTGCAAGCTGGTAAGATCAAATAACTTTGGGGAATATTCTTTACCTTCTTTCCTGTCGGCGGAAATTATGGTGAATTCTTCATCTACAATCTTTTGCAAAATAGATTCGCCATCTTCCTTTTTATCAAATCTTCCTTTTATCCGATTAAAGACAGTATTCCGATACTTGGTCTGCAATTCCCAAAATGGAGAGGAGACAAAATTGACTATTTCCTTATGTCGTTGGACAATCATGGCCAAGGTTGGAGTCTGCACTCTACCAATAGACAATACCTGTTTGTACCCACCATACTTCAAGGTGTAGAGGCGAGTAGCATTCATCCCCAACAACCAGTCACCAATGGCTCGGGCACTACCTGCATAATACAATCGGTCAAATTCGCTGGCAGGTTTTAGATTGCCAAAACCTTCTCGGATAGCTTCATTTGTCAATGACGAAATCCATAGCCTTTGACTGGGTCCCTTGTACTTGGCCTCATTGATGACCCAGCGTTGAATGAGTTCTCCTTCCTGACCAGCATCCCCACAGTTGATGACTACACTTGCTTTTTGAAATAGACTTTTTATTACTTTAAATTGTTTTTTGACTCCTGAGTCATTGATCAATCTTGTTTCAAATTTATCAGGAAGCATGGGCAGGGTATTCAAATCCCATCGTTTCCAGGTAGGCTTGTATTCGTCTGGAGCAAATAGCGAACAGAAGTGGCCAAAGGTCCAAGTCACAGCATAGCCATTGCCTTCAAAGTATCCATCCTTTCTGGATTTTGCTCCAATGACATTGGCTATTTCTTTAGCTACAGAAGGCTTCTCTGCTATACAGACTTTCATTAACTATTATTGCTTAATCGCTGAACTGCATGATTCGATTTTTTAGTGTCATTCAGCAATAAAAATCTACTTCTTTCGATATTGATCAAACCAAGCGATAGTATGAGCTACCTTGGTAATCAATTGACTCGGACGTCTGGCTATACCATGCGAGGCACCAGGAATTTCGACTAATACCGTTTCGATTTTTCGCAATTTCAAGGCATGATAAAGCTGTTTTGCTTCCGAAGGTGGAGTTCTCAAATCATTCATTCCTACCATTACCATAGTCGGAGTTTGAATATTGCCTACCAATGAGATAGGCGAAAACTTCCAGTAGGTCTCAAAGTTTTCCCATGGCTGACCTGGATATCTGGAATTGGCATATCCGTAATAATTATCAGCCACCAAAGTTTTACTTATCCAGTTCATAACTGGTTTGGCGACAACAGCCGCTTCGAATCTATTGTTTTTCCCTATCATCCAGGCTGTCATTATCCCACCTGCACTACCACCAGTGACGTACAATTGATCTTCATGTGCGATGCCCATTTTTATAAGTTGGTCTACACCGTCCATCACATCATTGTAATCTTGACCTGGGTAATTATTGTAGAGAAGATTTCCAAATTCTTCACCATAACTGGTACTACCTCTTGGATTTGGGTAGAAGACAATATAACCTTGAGCGGCGTATAATTGAATTTCAGCGGAAAATCGATCACCATAATTTAAGATTGGGCCCCCATGATTTTCGACCATCATAGGATATTTTTGATTTGCATCATAACCAGGAGGATAGACAATCCAACCCTGAATGTCACGTTGATCAAAAGTGGATTTATACCATATCTCTTCTACCTTGCCCAATTCCCTGTAATCAAGTAAGTCACTATTGAGGTCTGTGATCAAGTAGGAAGCCTGACTGCCTTTTTTGTAGACAGCTATTTCCGCTGGATGATCAGGTGTAGAATGCGTGAATGCTATTGTCCCGCTTTTCGAAACACTGAAAGATCCGCCAGCATATGGCCTGCCTAAAGAAGTGCCTCCCAGGTTGTCAATTATTTTGGAAACCTTGCCGTTTGAATTAATCGTAGATACTTTTGTGTTTCCCTTGTCATCATATGATATATAGATGGTGTTACTATTCTGATCCCATGAAAGTCCTGATATACTCCTATCCAAACTGCCAGAGATTAACTTTTTGTTGCTACCATCAATATTCATAGTGTAGAGCTGTCTGAGTTGATAGGTTTGGACCTTATCATCATAACTCACATAGGCAATCTTCTGCCCATCAGGTGATACGACTGGATTGTGGTCTGGTCCATTGCGATCTGTCAATGCTTTTATCTCTTTAGAATTGATGTCAACACTATATACTTCACTATTTCGGAAATCGTATTCCCAATTTTCTGACCTGTTGGATGAAAAATAGATTTTATCACCTTTACTGCCCCATGAAAGTGATGACCGATGATTGAAATCACCTGATGTCACCTGGCGTGCTGTACCTCCATTTGCAGGTACTACAAAAATGTGAGAAAAGCCAGGATTGATATATCCTTGACCATCGGCTTCATGTTTCAATCTGTTGGTAATTAGAGGTGTATCGGCCCATTTAGCACCTTTTGGTTTTTTTATTCCTTTGACGATTACAGGTGCTTTGTCGGCTACAGTCATGGTGAAAGCCAAATGCTTGCCATTGGGAGACCATCGAATATTGGAAGGTGATTTTTCGAGCTGGGTGATTTTGGCTATTTGGCCTCCATCTTTCCAGTATACATATATTTCGGAACCGTCTGAGGTACTGCTAGTAAAGGCAATCCTGTCTCCATTTGGTGACCAAGTTGCTTGAGATTCGTTCTCCTCTCTATGTGTCAGTTTTTTATTGATCTTTCCATCGGTACTGATGAGCCAAAGGTTGCCGATCTTCTTATCAGCCATAATATCAAAACTCATTCTCTGGTAAACAACCATTTTTCCATCTGGTGATATCTGTGGATTATTGGCATATTCCAGCTCAAAAACATCTAGATATTCAAGAGGTTGTTTTTCGATTTGGGCGTTGACATTTGATCCCAAAAATGCAAGTAGGAAAAGAAAAATATTTCGAAACATAAGGTCTAATTTTTATCAAACCTCAATTTAGTGTTATTTAATATATAGGAAAAGGTTAGGTCATATTAATTCTAAGGAATCAACCAACCGTTAGAATCCAAATATTCAAAAAGCACAAGGACATCTTCTATTTTCTTGATCTTAATTTTGTTTTCTTTTAAGAATTTATTGATTTCTTTCTTATGTCCGAATTGCTTGATAAGATGCTTCTTCTTTATCTTAAATGGTATCAAATGGCTTCCAGATACGATGTAGTACTTGCTTCGTGCTTTAATTTTATTGAATTCAGTGGCCTTCCCGGGAGTTTCTAGTTTGACTACTGAAACTTTCGGAATAAAGCTTTCAAAAATCCTGTAATTGGGCTTTTGTTCATGAAGGATACAATATTTATTTTTCAGTTTTGAATGTACATTGCTGAATAGAGAATAGCTCACTTCCGGGTCATTAATCACCTTAATAGAAATATATTGGGAATGAGGAAGACGGATAAAAGTGTTGTCTTCGTACACTTCAAATTCCTGATCAATGCCATGATAATTTCCCATGACACTGTTATAATCTGTGCCCTTATTGTCGATAATTATGACTTCTTTGTTTTCTTTCCACAGATAGGGTGTGCCTTTATAATCCTTGTACTCCTCTGAGTCAAAGATGGTAGCATTGATCATCTTAATATCATGTTGAGCATTGAGGCCATTACATCCGATAAATAGAATGATTAGTAGAATTTGAACACTTTGTGGAAATTTAAGTTGGTAGTTTTGCACGGTAAAGTATGATTTTATTGATAATAGGCAACTATTCTAGAATCAGCTCGTCTTTAAATAAATTTATTTATTTAATCAGGAAGTTATAAAATCTTCAATATAGATAATTTAATTTTCAATACTTCAATAAACTGTTTTAATGAAAAAACTGATACTACTATTTTTAACGATTACATCTTTCAATTTGTCTGCTCAACTATCCATTGATGGGACGCTTCAAGACGAAGATTCTGGTCCTGTAATGTTTTCCAATGTGGTTTTGTACAACACTTCGGACAGTTCAATGGTGAAAGTTGAATCATCTGACGTGGATGGGAAGTTTTCATTCAAGAATGTTGAAGCAGGAAACTATTACCTGGTTTCTAGTTATGTAGGATTCAATGACTACAAATCTTCAGAAATATTACTGGCCAATTCATCCATTGACATGGGTGTATTGCAAATGGTTGCATCTTCGGTGCAGTTGGAAACAGCCGTAGTCAAAGCAAGAAGGGCATTGGTGGAAGTCAAACCCGACAGGACCGTATTCAATGTAGAAGGAACTATCAACAGTGCGGGTGACAATGCATTGGGCTTATTGAGAAAGGCGCCTGGAGTCTTGGTAGACAATAACAATAACATTTCTGTGCTCAGCAGATCGGGTGTGCTGATCTATGTGGATGGCAAGCGATTGCCATTGAATGGAGATGACCTTACAGCTTATCTAGAGAGTCTCCCTGCCGAACAAATAGATCGAATGGACATCATTACTAATCCAGGAGCAAAATATGAAGCTGAGGGAAATGCAGGTATTATTGATATAAGGATGAAAAGAGATAAGAGCCATGGTACCAATGGTTCGATAAGCGGCTCTTTGAGTCAAGGTCAATTCATGACAGGTAATATTTCATCCATGGGTAACTTCAGAAATAAGCGACTCAATTCTTTCGGTACAATTGGATACAATGGAGGTACATCATTTAATGAGATGTTTTTTAAGAACAATCAGAATGGATTGCGAACTAATGAAAGTGAATATTCGGAAAATGTAAGGAGTGGTATCAATTATAGATGGGGAACAGATTTTTTTATTGGGAAAAATCATACAATTGGTTTCTTAATAAGTGGTCAAAACAATGAAAATACAAGTACCTCTGTAAATAGTATAGAAATTTCTCCTTTGACAAATATTACTTCAATAGATAGTGTCTTGTTGGCTAATAATAGTTCGAGTCAGGATAGAGACCAGAGTACCTATAATTTGAATTATGCATTTGATAATAAAAAGCAATCTCTAAACATTGATTTGGATTTTGGTCGGTATAAGAATATTAGTGAATACATTCAGCCCAATCGTTATTTTGATGCTTCGAGGGAGGTGTTTTTGAGTGAAGTGCTTACAGAATATGATACACCTGTTGATATTGATATTTATACGGCAAAATTGGATTTTGAAACGGAATTAGCAGGTGGAAAGCTTGGATTGGGGTCAAAACTGAGTAAGGTAGATACGGACAATATCTTTAAATTTTACAATATTATTGATGATACCAGAGTATTGAACAATAGAAGATCGAATGAATTCTTTTATGATGAAAATGTATATGCGGGATATGCAAGCTATCAAAGAGCTGTAAATGAGAAGATTAATTTTTCTGCAGGTTTGAGAGTCGAAACTACGGATGCTGTTGGAGATTTGCAGGCATTCTTACCAGAATTGCAAGAAGATCCTGTTGATTTGGAATATACCAATTACTTTCCATCGGCGGGTATAACCTATAGTTTGGCTTACAACAAGACTTTGTCATTAAATTATGGACGTAGAATCAATCGACCTGATTACAATGTATTGAATCCATTTACTGTACAGTTGAGTGAATTATCATTTCAAAAAGGAAATGAAAAACTGAATCCAGAGATTGTAAATAATTTTGAAATAGGGTATACATATAACTTCAGATACAATTTCAAATTGAGCTATTCGAGAACTACCGATCAAATCACAAGATTGATTGCCCCAGATGATGAAGATCCACGTGCGGGATTTATTACTTGGGCTAATCTTGCAGAGCAAACGGTATACGGTCTAAACATTTCGGCACCTTTCGGGGTGAATGAATGGTGGAATGTATATATGAATATCAGCAGCGGATATTTGAATAATCAAGCCGATTATGGTGATGGAGCTATTGTCGATGTTCAGGCATTTACCTATTCTACATTTCAACAGCATACCTTTACCTTGCCAAGAGGGTTTACAGGAGAAATATCAGGATGGTTTTCGGGCCCAGGAGTTTGGGGTGGAGTATTCGAGTATGACTCCAGCTACTCGCTTAATTTTGGTCTGCAAAAGAAATTCTTCAACGATCTGATGAATGTGAAATTGAGTGCCAATGACGTTACCTACCAAAGTGGTTGGAGTGGTTTTTCAAATTTTGATGGTTTATTTGGAGAAGGAAGAGGAAATTGGGATAGCAGAAGAGTAAGCCTTAGTGTGAGTTACAATTTTGGAAATTCTAATGTGAAGTCGAGAAAACGATCTACTGGAATAGAAGATGAATCTAAGAGAGTAAATTAGAAAAATACCTCTGATTGAAAATCAAGTAAGGATAAATTTTTGGACACCGTTGTCCCTTGTCTAAAAAAAATCGAGTTATGGATTTAAGTGCAATTCTGGCCTTAGTCCATAACTCGAAAAAAATAGAAACTTAGTCAATTATACTTTCTGGTATACCCCAGCTTAATTGTTGAATAGAGATTATTATTTCACCAATGTCATCTTTTTGGTTTGTTTAAAATCTCTGGCTTGGATGGTATAGTAATATATTCCTGGACCATGTAGAGAACCATCAAAATTGACCTGATGAACTCCTGGGCTTTTGTATTCATTCTGAAGTAAGGTGGCTACAATTTTCCCTCTTATATCAAATACATAAATAGACAGGTTGGTAGCTTTGTCCACAATATATTCTATAGTAGTCTGGTCAGAAAATGGGTTTGGAAAATTATATACCATTCTCAGGTAATCGCTTGGACTCCTTGTAAGGTCATTTGGATGGGGCGAAGTTTTTTGCATTAATTCGAAGGGATCTTCACCAGCATTTACAAGTTCTGTCATTTTCAATATGTATTCTTCACTCGGTTTGAACTCCAAATCAATTATTTCTATAAAATAGTCCGAGCCTCCATTACTTTCTCCCTTGTTGTGAGCTTGTATTCTGAACGTTCTTCTATGTTCTCGCCAATCAAAGCAATCCACTAGACTCCAAATTCCATGCTTGATATAATACCATTCGTTGATATACATATTTTGATCAAAAAAAGCGGTTGGTGAGCCAGTTTGTACTGGATTGCCAGGCACCTGATCATTTCCATTGATGCTCCCGTTTGGGGCATAATAGACATCCCACCAATGACCAGTAGGTCCAGGATTGGGGAAGGCGCTAGCAAATACCTGCACTTCTCCATTTATATTACTGGATGGCGCCATATTAAAATCTGAAGAATACTCATCCGAACAATCAAGTAATTCAAAATCATCGAGGAAAAAATCACTTTGGGCATCACCAGTATCGGAAAATTTGGGCGTAGTTTCAATCCTCAACCACAATTGAGAAAAATCCTCAGTAGGGACAAAAGTTTCGGAAAACTCGGTCCATGAAGTGGATTCATCAAATATGTGAACTTTCACTTCAAGATCATCAACCAAAATATCAGGTGCTCTTCCAGCAGTATTATTACAGCTAAGTCCACCAGATTGATTATTTCGACCATCAGTTAATAGCCATTGAACTATATTTTTTGTTTGCGTCCCAACCTCACCTCGTAGAGCATAATTGATGGTATACGTTTCTCCAGCCAGGAATTCATAGTTTAATATGATGCCATCGGTACGTATTCTCTCTGCCGGGATATTACACCCTCCGCTATGAAGTGCAGAGAGGTGAACAAATCGATTTCCTTCAAATGGGTTTATCGTAACATTATCCAAAGTAATACTTGTCACGACATCAGTGGATCTAGAAGCACTAATCCAATCTTCCAAACACCCATTGAAAAAGTGATTGCCGCTATTGTTGCAGTTTAGTGTTTCGAAGCCTTCAGTTATTTGGGCATATCCTCCAATTTGTAAGGAAGAAAGGAACAAAATGACAAAATAAGTGTAAATTTTTTTCATGGTACATAGTTTTTAAAAAGTGAACAATAAATTTTCTGTGCGAGTATCAATGGTATACTTGAATACAAGCATGATATTTATTATCAAATTAATTGTTCACATCGAGTAAAACCGAGGCGATGTACGAAGGCGGTAGATTTAAGGACTAATCCCTGAGATTGATTTCCGAACATTTCTTGTAATATTTTCAATGAAGGGTAATTGACTAGAATAATGGCAAAGAATACCGTTAGTGTCAACATCTAGAGAGCTTGGAAGTGGCAACTATTGTGGGATTAGGAACTTGTAGTTTAGACAACCTTAGATGTTATGCTTGTTGAATATATATAGTCAAGGAAAAAGAATACTGCTTAAGTTCACCTCTTATTTGCGATCTCTAAACCACTTCATTTTGTCGCTCTTCTGCGGTTGGAGTCTCCGCCTCTCTATGTCCTGTAGGATTTTCAATATGATATCGAGAACCATAAATATTAGCCGTAATTGCTCCAAAAACAGGAACTGCAAGTGGACCAATAAATGGAATCATAAGACCCAAACTGGCGACTACACCCAAGGTGGTTGCGGCTCCGCTATGATGTCGAATACAAATATCACTTTCCTTTACATTTAGTTTTTGTTGCTCATTATAATTGTCTAAAAAGGCAAGGCCGATGAAGAAAGAGTGTACTAGAAACATTAATATGGGCAGAATAAAGTCAAAATCTAAAATTGATAAAACAATGCCCAGGACAATCTGTGCTATCAAACTTTGAATGGCCCCACGAATCATAACTCTGACCATTCGAATTTCTGCACTCAAGAACATGCCGAAGGTAGTTTTGTACTTTTCGTTATTCAATATTTCAAGTGTCTTCACCGAAAAGTGAAATATTACAATCTCCAACATGATTAGAAATAAAAACCTGGAGCCACCAAAGATGGCCGTGTTTTTATTTGTCTTAGCTGTTTTGCTGGACTCTTCATTATTAATCAATCCAAGCTCATTATTCTCAGTTACTGAAAATATGATATCGTAAAGATTCGAGAATAGTGTAACCGTAAATAAGATGGAAAGAATAACCGTAATTAACAATATCCACTTATGCTGAAAAATGCCCTTCCATAATTTGTGTGTCATAAAAAAATGGTAGGATTCGCCTAGAATCTTGAGGCATCTAATACTTTGAGGTGCAAATTCAGATAGGTTGAGTTGTTGGAGCATGTCGGAAGTTAATAATCTTACCCGATTTTTTTATATCAATAGATTGAATTTGTTGGTTTAGTACAAATTTATTTCTCCGATTTTTCTTCGTCTTCCGTTTCTGGTTCGGCAGCGAGATAGCCCTTTTCATTAAGGATAACAAACCACTTCAATACTTTTTTCATGTCACTAATATAGACGCGGTCTTCATCATAATCAGGCACAATGCTGGAAAAGTAATCTTCAATTTCAACTTTGCTGCCACTTGCAGAGGCTGGTGGATTTTCTTCCAATTGATCAAGCATACGCTCAAAAATAGTGCTTAGTTCTATGGTGTCGCTCATCGTATAGATAGCGACTGTTTCCATAGGTGTGAATTGATGTTTTCTTGTAGAGCAAAAAATTGTCCGAGCAGAATCGTCCAAGGTTGTAACAAGAAGGCCATTACTTCTGGTATTTACAAGTTTGTAAAGTCCTGTCATTCCACTTACGGCAAGTATATCTTTAAGATTCATAGTTGATCTGCGTTATCAGTTTTATGTACTTTTTCTAAACGCCTTAAATTTTATAAAGCGGCGCAAAGATAAAATTTCCTAATACATTTTTTTCAATAGGTGAAAATTAGGACGAAGCAGTCATGTTATCCGTCGTTCTAATAAACAGTGTCAAAGGACAAAGACCATCCTCGTTTCGTGCAGTTCAAAATTTTTATCAACACCAAAAACCGCTTTGAAATGCTTGTTTCAAATGGCAATAGCCCGAACATACATATTCGGACTATTCCAAAACCAGATATTTAAAAATTCTATATGTTTTAATTTATAGTAATCCTTTCATAAAAAGGTACATTGCCAATAATTGCCTTCAAAAAATAGAAACCAGTCGGTAGACTACTTACATCTAAAGATTTTTGATTTTCTCCAGGCACCATTGTATAAGACTGTGCTTTGATCAATTCGCCTTGGTTATTGAATAATGAGATCGAGCACTCTTCATCCTTATCTGTCGTTACATATAGGTGGACAAAATCTGAAGAAGGATTCGGGCCAACGGATATTGCAGATCGTTTTCCTAAAATTTCTACGGATTTCAAATCACTTAGTTCGGAGCGACCATCATAGTCAATCTGCCTCAAACGATAATAGTACGTGTTTCCCGACTTTACTCCTTTATCTTCATAGGTATAATATTCCGTCTGCGAAGAATTACCCGCTCCGTTTACAAAAGCGACTTCTTCGAAATTTTTTCCATCCATACTTCTTTCGATGGCAAAGCCTGAATTGTTTATTTCAGATTCTGTCGTCCACTCCAATCGTATCGATTCTTCTTCAACAAGCACTTCGAATTTTGACAACTCGATAGGAAGAACTGGAAATTGAGGACACTCTGTAAGATTGCTGGAGTTGATTGTGATTTCACTTAAGGAAGAAATACCCGTTTGCGATCCCCACATGGTGGGTAAGGCAGAATGATAGCAACAAATGGGTTGTCCAGTTTGAGGATGATTGGTACCTGCGGGATGTGCTGCTGAATCAAAGGTGACAAAACCATATCCAGCCCCTCCTGATAACGGTACTACATAAATTCTATCCTGATACATCAAGTAATAATTCCAGGCCTGGGCGATTGGGTTTCCGGGGAATGTATATCCAGACGTAAAGTTGCCTTTGCCGAATAAAGCCAGGTCATTATTGATGGGATCTATATAGGCATACGCTGTAGAACCCACACCACTCCAATTGTAATAATAAATTTGCAGTTCGTTGATTCCATCACCATCAAAATCAATTTTTGCACAATTATAAGTAGAGAGAAAACCTATGTCTCCAGTGCACGAGCCTATTGTTCTCACAGGTGCACCTCCGTTTCCGCAGACTACCTGACTGCTCAGTTCTACCGGTGTGCTGACCATCGCAGCCAAGGCCGCAGTGCCAACAAAACCTAATTTTTCCAGATTTTTGAATTCGATTTTTGATTGATTAGCAGTTGATCTATACGCCTTTAATCGCTTAATTAATTCATTTTTCATACCTGATTAAGTTTTAACTTTCTTTCTCTATACAGTGCATTGTCTGGAATAGAAGCCATTGCCACCGGATTGAGTGCTCCATCAAAAAACTGATGAAGATGTAACGCCTTTTCAAATGGATTCTCCATCAATTCGCTATAATCTATTTCTATAAATTCGATATTTTTTTGATTTTTCATCCAGTTTTTTGTTTGGACAAGGGTTTCTTCAAAGGATTTAAGCAATCCAAGTGGAAGAACATCTTCCTTGACTCGCTTACCATCGCGGACCAACATTTTTTGCTGCGAACCTATAATCTCACTCAAATCTCTCTTCATGTATACAATCTTGTATTTGAATCTTGAAGGCAGATAGGGGAGAAGGTTGGCAATCACCTTAACGGTCTTGTCCCTGGCGTCCATCAAAAAGTCTGATTTTTTCTTGAGATTTTTTACGGCTTCGTGTTCATAATAGCCTCTTGGGTTGCTTTCATCGGCTTGTCGAATTTTATCTGTAAAAACGTCAAGCCCACCAGCCTCCAACATTTGCATCATCATCGATGTACCGCTTCTAGGCAAGCCGGATACAATGTTAATTGTTCCCTGGATATAATCTTCAAACGCAATTTGGTATCTCTTTGCCCGACCTGGCTGTTTCAATTTTTCTATCAAAATATATATAATTCTCTCTCTCGCTTTATTGAATCCTGGAGCTTGGCCGAGGCAATTTTCGTATGCAGAAATGGCGTCTTCGAATGAACCCAAGTCCAATAGACAATCACCGATCTTGAAGTGGACGGCAGGATTGTAATATTCGAGTCCGACAGAAGTGAATAAGGAATCCAAAGCCTCTTCGATTTTCTGCTGTTTAATGAGGATATTCCCCTTTACAAAATGAGCTCTTTCACTTTGTGGGTCTATTTTGAGGTGGCTTTCAATGGCTTCAATAGCCTTATCCAGTTCATTCATGTGAAGCAAAGCACTTGCTATTCTTAGATTGATGTCAAAATGATTCCCTGCCTCTTTTCTGATTTTTTGAAAGATCCTAAGTGCTGCTACAGGTTTATTTTCGGAAAATAGCAGACTGCCTTCCAACAAATCCATGTGTACTCCGCTATGGGGAAATATTTCTTTTACCTCATCGATAACCTTTCTGGCTTTTTTAAGTTGCCCCGTCACTTGATAACAATGGATAAGCCTGGAAGCATAATGTAGTTTGTCGGGAAAATCTTGATAGAGTTCTTCCAGTAATTCTATTCCAGACTCCCATACATCCCCATCAATATACGATTTGGCCAGTGTGAATTTATTTTCTGCAACCGTATTTCTTATGGCCTTTTCATGATCTTCACCATAATCTTCGATATACCCCAATTCGATCAGCTGTTGCAATTCTTCTTCAGTCTGAGCACTGTCAATAGAATAGCCTTCAGGATGTGACCCATCTTCACCCGCTACTTGTTCCCAGGAGTCGATCCGTTTCACATCGGGTTTGGATTTGAAGGCATTGACGAGTACCTTTCCATCCATATCCTTCCCAACGGGTAGATCATATAATTGGAGCAGGGTGGGTGTAATATCCAAAAGACTGGCGCCATGGATCAATGTATCTTTCTTGAAATCAGGGCCATTCATCACAATAATGCCATATGGACTATGCTCCACTGCTGGACCCATTGGTTCTTTGGGAATTACAATGGGTCTATTGTGGTCTGGATGGAAGCCATGATCGCTGATCAAAATGATGTTTGCATCTTCTCCTGCCAGTTCTATTAATCTACCGAGCATCATATCATGAAACCTGCAAGCACCGTTGACCACATCTTTGTACAAGTCGTAATCCTTTTTCGGGATATGAGGCCTGTGAGGTGGATGGTATTTCATGAATCCATGACAGAAATGATCAATACCATCATAATAAACACCGACAAAATCCCAATCCTCTTGTTCCAGGATATACGTGGTCGCACTATGGATCGAAGCGCAATCTGCAATGAGGGTTCTCAATGATCCAGGTCGTTTATCGTCCATCTGATTGATGGTATCCAATAGTGGGATAAACGGATCTATATGATTGCCTGTAATTTCCATGAGATGTACCCGCAGCTTTTTGTATAAGTCCGTTTTCTCGGGAGGATAAACCGTGCCCTCAAGCATAGGCCAATCGTCCACTTTGGTATTTCTTGAACGCTGATAGAGGTTGGAGATCATGGTTCCGTTTATGGGTTCTGCAGGATGTGAAGGCCACCAGCCGACAACGTGGGTTTTGTATTCTTTTTGAGTAAGGATATTCCAGATTGCTTTACATTTGCGGGAAGTAATATTCATCGGACGAAGCCCTTTTCCATCAG
Organism: Saprospiraceae bacterium; assembly: GCA_965230575.1. Classification (GTDB taxonomy): domain Bacteria; phylum Bacteroidota; class Bacteroidia; order Chitinophagales; family Saprospiraceae; genus CAJXUU01. The sequence goes on along the minus strand of OZ246013.1, from coordinate 98,630 downwards.
GACGAGGTTCGGTAAATCCGTGAATTCCATGTTTATACGGCCGTTTTCCTGTGGCAATGCTTGTCCATAGTGTAGGGGACAATGGTGGATCCAAGGTGGATAGTTTACCCATTACACCATCTTCAATCAGTTTTTTGAGATTAGGCATAAGCCCCTGATCAATAAGTGGATTAAGGAATTTCCAGTCTGCGGCATCCCATCCGATTACGAGTGTTTTTGTCTTTTTCATGTGTTAATTGACCTTTGAATCTTTGTTCAATTCTTTTTGTAGTCTAAGCCTTTCTTCTCGCCACAGCATTATGCCCCGATAACCAAAAGCCAATATTCCTAAGGTGCCTCCAGCGGGAATATAAGTCGTTGTGTTGCTTGATGTATTCGATGTGTTTTTTGACATTTTCTTCAAATTTTAAATCGATTGTGGGTTGATGTCGATTTGTATTACAAAATCAGGAGTGAAGATAAATGGATATGAAAAAATCAAGAGATAGATGTGGCGAACGACATAATAGTGTGGTAAATGGTAATACAAAGAATAAATAATTTGATAACTATACTTTTAAATTGGAAAGACGATAGAATTCAATAATCAAATTCAAAAGTGGTATAAATGAGATGTTTGGTTTTTTGGTCTGACCTAAATTTTTAAATTTGTTGCCTCCAGAATACCTATTATTGTTAACTATAAGAACTCGGTGTCGTTTGAAAAATCACTCTGCCCAACGTAATCTTGATGTACTGATTATCGAAGATTCCCTAAGTTATGCTTTGGAATTGGAAAGAATTTGTAAGATTTTGGGATTAAACGTATTGGATACTATTGGAGATTCGGCACGAGCTCTTGAAGCCATTTTTGCTGATTCTCCCGATCTAATATTGATGGATATTGAGATCAATGGTAAATTGAGTGGGCTTGATATAGGCAAACAAATCAATCACCTTGAGATTCCTATTCTTTACATTACATCATTTGGAAATGAATCAGTCATTTTAGAAGCACAAAAATCAAACATGGTTGGATTTTTAGTGAAACCAATTAGTGACAAGGAAATTTTTTCTAAGTTGAAAGAGATTATGGATGTGGGGCTCAATATAAAGGAGGAAGGTGATTTTACGATTGTAGAAAGGAATGAAAAACAACGAACATTATTCTTTATGAAGAATAATGTTTATCAAAAAGTAGAAGTTCATGATGTCTGCTATGTGCAATCCGAAGACAACTATTGCAGGTTTTTCTTATTGGACAATTCTCAATTTTTGACAAGAATAACAATGTCCGAGGTCGAGCAAATAACTTCTAAGTTTGGGTTTTTTAGATGTCATAGAAGGTACATTGTCAATAGCCAGGCCATCGAAGCTATAGATACAACCAACAATTCAGTGCTTCTCCAGGGTGATGTACAAATTGCATTTAGTAGAAGTAGGAAGGAGGAGATTCTAAAGTTGGGAATATTTTTGAAATGATCAATATCAACTTGCCAAAGCAATTTCTTTGGGTAACATTACAATAAATCGACTACCTTCACCCAGCGCACTTTCAATGTGCAGTTTTCCATTCAATTGCTTTACCAGTTTTTTAACTATCGAAAGACCAAGTCCACTTCCTTTTTCATTTTGTGTGCCAACTTCACTAAGAATAAAATCGCGATTGAGAATTTCATCCACTTTCCCAGCTTCCAATCCTACTCCCGAATCAATTACTTCAAGGGCAAGTTGATTGTTTAAGGACTTGTTCTGAATGGTTATGTTACCATTGTTTGGCGTAAATTTGATTGCATTGTCAAGAAGATTTCTAACAATCGTTGATAAGGTGTTTTTGTCCGCATAGATGACTTGCTCACTTGAAAGATTATTTTGAATGGTAATATTCTTTCTTTTACTTATAGCTTCAAAAAGATCAATATTTTCCTGAACCATATCATAAAGGCCTATATTTTCCGGTTTTAGCGATATGAGGTCTTTTTGAGTGGATGCCCAATTCAACAAGTTGTCGGTAAGATTATAGAATCTGGTGGCATCCGAATTTATTTCTTGTCCCAGCTGGCTCAATCGTTTTGTATCTCCATTTTCGATTAAGTAGTCAATATTTTTGGCAATGCCTTTAAAGGCAATCGAAGGTTTTTTGAGATCGTGACCGATGATTTGAAAGAGCCGATCTTTAACGGTGTTCAATCTCTCCAAAGATTGCTTCTGTTCCGTTATTTTTTGATTTCTTCTTCTGAGAATCCATAGAAAAATCGATGCGCCCAGCAAAGCCAGAAGAGCTCCACCACCCAAGGTATAGGCGCGGGCTTGTTTGGCTTTCAATTCGGCTTTTTCTTTTTCATTTTGTAAGGCCAGGATTTCTTTTTCCTTTTCAAATTCTGCAGATAATCGGAGGGTTGTCATTTTTTCTTGATTATCTGCAAGGTTTAAATCCTCCATCAATCCCAATTCAATTTCTTTCCAGTATAGAGACTTTTTAAAGTTTTTGCTATCCTTTTCAACTGATGCCAGAAAATTAGCCATAGTTGATTTTAGTTTCACGTTATTGCTCTCATCTGCAAATCTATATCCATCATTCAATAAGACTCTTGCCTCCCGATTATTGCCTTTGAAGTAATGATATTGACCTAATCGAGCTTTGGCAGTTGATATTACAGTTGAATTTCCTTCTTCGGCCAATTCTATCATTTTTAGAAAGCAGTTTTTTCCTTTCTCCAGTTGCCGATCATCAAGGTAAGCAGATCCTAATTCTGGCAGTGCTTGAAGTAATAGAAAATTGTTTTGGATGCTGTCGGAAAGCAATCTTGATCTCTTGAAATGTGTAATTGCTTCTTTTACTTTTCCTTGTTTGTGATAAAAGAGTCCTTTCCCAAAGTTAGCACCTATAATCTGTTGTGTAAGATTGGCCTCCCTTGCATACTCCAGTGCTTTGTTATAATGTTCAAGAGGTTTGCTTTCATGGTGCAAACTCGAATACAATTCCCCTAGTCTGATATGTGCTATTGCGATATTAGTCACATCAGATGAAGCCTTTGCATCTTTCAAATTTTTATTTACCGTTTCAATGGCTTCAGATAATCTTCCTTCAGAGTGGTAGAGGTAAACCAAAGATTGCCTGATATATACCAAAATACCTTTTTGGTTTTGCTTTTCGGCCAGGAGCTCAGCCTCATGAAATGTTTCCAGAGCTTCCGTGCTATTAACTGTGGCTAAGATGCTTCCTTTGCTTAATAGTGTTTTTGCTAACATTATTTCATCTCCTGCTTCTTTGTAGATCGCCATAGCCTTTTCTATGTATTTCAACCCTTTTTCAACATCCTTGATTAAATATCCATGAATTTCACCGAGACGCTTATGAGCGTCGGCCAGTATTTTGGGTTGATCAGATTCTGTAGCTATCTTCAAGGCCTCTTTTGAAAATTTGAGGACTTCATCCATCTGACCTAATCTTTCATAACATATACTCAGATTATTTTTAGTTTTGACCATGCCCTGATAATCGGATAGTTCTGAATAATGATCATTAGATTTGGTATAATCCACGATTGCACCCTCAACATTTCCTGTAATTAAATTGTAATAACCTTTAAATTCAAATCCAATTGCCTTTCCTTTTACGTTACTTGTTTTTTCTGCAAACGCCATTAATTCATCCGTTCGATCAATCAATGAAGGGTGATTAAGGCCAGCAAGAGCTTTCAGTAATTCTTTGTACTGCTCTATTTTGATATCAGGATCTTTGGAATCCTGAACCTTTTGATAAATGCTGTCAATATTGACTTGTCCGATGGATAAAATAGGAATAAAACATAGCAGAGTAATCAAAGTGATAACTTTCGAAAAGAGTGTATTCATGAATATTTTGCGCTTAGTTAGACATATGAATGGTATGATTCATGGCCGGGGTCGGCGCAAAAGTAATTATCTTATCGCAAAGAATTTATTTTATAATAAATAATGAAGTTTGAATAAACCAATCCAGTTGTTTTTGTTTCTAAGTTCTCTTTTATCAATTATAAAAAAAGACCTTCGAAAATTGAGAATACAAATTGATTTAATCAGAATAAGATCAGTATGTCCTTTTTATTAGTCTAATTCAATTTATAAGGCAGCCCCAATTCTTCAATTGCCTGAACAAATTCAAAATTTGCATTTACCTTTTTACCGAACGAGATCATATCGATCATCATATCTTCGTCCCTATCCACGATTTTGAATTTCAATTTGTGGTTGCCCTCACTTTCTTCACAGAGGTTTATTACGGCATTGACCAATTCTGGATTCATTTGTATTGTGGGGAATTTAATAGTCACTGATTTGGTCAATAATTTACCGACTGTGTCCAGCATTTTGATGTCCTTTGGTTTGAAAGATACCCTGTCGCTTCCCCTCCATCTTTGGTTTACACCTTTGATATACAGTACCTTACCATTGGTGGCCAGACTTTTCCATTTTTCACAATCTTCATTGTAAAGATTAATATCAAGCGACCCTCTATAATCCTGAATTGTAAATCTTGCATAAGAAGTACCTCTTTGAGAAACGCCGACCATCGAGGCAGTCACAATTCCTGCAACTTCAACGAGCTCATTTTCAGTTCGTTCTACTACGTCCAACGGATGGGTTGTGAAATTTTTGAGTTCAAGTTTATAATCATCGAGCGGGTGACCACTGATATATATACCAGTGACCTGTTTTTCTTTTTCCAGTTTGATCATTTGATCCCACTCTGGCAGTGCTTTGAACTTTGGCTCGTCAATGAGCATATCTGGAGAATCCCCAAATAATGAAACCGCATTTTGATCTTTTTGCAATTGGAATGCATTCCCATATTTTGTCAATTGTTCGATGACGGTGGCATAGTTTCCAGAAGGCTGAAAATAAGTAGATCGTGTATATTCGAACTCATCAAATGCCCCTCCTAAAATCAAGCTTTCCAGACTCTTTTTATTTACTGATCTAAGATTTAGCCTTTGTACCAGGTCCAGGACATTATTGAACCTTCCGCCTTCTTTTCTTTCTCTTAGAATCTCTTCTACCGGACCTTCTCCCACACCTTTCAAAGCAGATAATCCAAATCTGATATTTCCTTGTTTATCGGCGGTGAAGACCATAAATGATTCATTGATGCTCGGACCTTGAACCAAGATGCCCATTCGCTTGCATTCACGTAAGAAAAAGTTCAATTTGGAGATGTCACTCTTATTGTGGTTCAGTACAGAAGCCATGAATTCACTGGGGTAGTGTGCTTTGAGATAGGCAGTCTGGAATGCTACAAAAGCGTAACAAGTGGAGTGAGACTTATTAAAGGCATAAGATGCAAATGCTTCCCAATCTTTCCATACTTTCTCTACTACGGATTTTTCATGGCCATTTTTTTCACATCCCTCGAGAAACTTTGGCCACATCTGATCGATCAACTTCTTTTTCTTCTTTCCCATGGCCTTTCGAAGCATGTCGGCCTCACCTTTGGTAAAGTCTGCCAACTTTTGGGAGAGAAGCATTACTTGCTCTTGATAGACGGTAATTCCATATGTTTCAGCAAGATATTCTTCCATATCTTCCAAGTCATATGTAATCTCCTGCTTACCATGTTTTCGATCAATGAAATCAGGAATATACTGCAATGGACCAGGACGATATAGTGCGTTCATGGCTATGAGATCGGCAAACACTGAAGGTTTTAATCCTTGCAAGTGCTTTTGCATTCCAGGGGATTCATATTGGAATACACCGATGGTTTCACCTCGCTGGAATAATTCATAGGTTGCGGAATCATCAAGAGGGAAATCGTCAGGAACGAGATCATCGTCGTGATTCTCCTTCACCATTCGTACTGCATCTTTGATGATCGTTAGGGTACGTAGACCTAAGAAATCCATCTTTAGAAGACCTGCATCTTCCGCTACACTATTGTCAAATTGTGATACCAGCAATTCGGAATCTTTGGCAACAGTGACGGGGACATAATTCGTAATATCATCGGGGGTGATTACCACTCCACAAGCATGAATTCCTGTATTTCTGATTGAGCCTTCCAGCTTTTTTGCAGTACGGATCATTTCTCCAATCTGATCCTCACCTTCTGCCAGTTTTCTAAACTTATATGCCAGCTCTTTATCATCAGAATTCAAATTGCCTTTAAGTTTTTCAGCAATGTCTCCTGGAGCCAATACATCCCTCAGTTTGGCGCCGAGGGCAAGAGGGAAAGTCTTGGTGACATCGATCACCTCGTTCAGTGGTACTTGCATCACACGACCTACATCCTTGATCGAGCTTTTGGCAGCCATGGTACCATAAGTTATGATCTGGGCTACTTGATTTTTACCGTATTTATCGATTACATAGTCGATGACAGCACCTCTACCTTCATCGTCAAAATCAATATCAATATCGGGCATTGATACCCGCTCGGGATTCAAGAAACGCTCAAATAGCAGATCATATTTGATGGGGTCTATATTGGTAATCCCCAGACAATAGGCGACGGCAGACCCTGCTGCAGATCCCCTTCCTGGTCCTACCGAGACACCCATGCGACGGGCCTCTGTTGTGAAATCTTGGACGATGAGGAAGTATCCCGGATATCCTGAGTTATTGATTACTGAAAGCTCGAAACGCAATCGTTCTTCAATTTCTGCGGTGATAAGTGGGTATCGTTTCTTGGCCCCTTCAAATGTTAGATATTCGAGGTATTCTGGCTGAGTTTTGAATTGCGGCGGCATCGGGAAGTTGGGCAGTAATACATCTCGTGCCAACTCCAATGTTTCTACCTTGTCTGAAATTTCAATAGTATTGTCCAATGCATATGGTACATCGCTAAATATTGCTTCCATCTCGTGCTTCTTCTTGAAGTAGAAATCCGAAGAAGGAAATTTGAATCTCTTTTCATCGGTGAGGTATGAAGCTGTATTGACGCAAAGGAGGATGTCATGTGGTTGCCAATCATCTTCTTCTACGTAGTGACTGTCATTGGTAGCTATTACCTTTACATTATGTTTTTCTGCAAATCCTAGTAACACTTGATTTACATCTTCTTGACTCATGCCTGTATCATCAATCTCATCAAGACCCCTATGCCGTTGTAGTTCAATGTAGAAATCATCTCCAAAAATATTGAGCCACCATTTGAGTTCTTCTTCCGCTTTTTCAATATTTCCGGTTAGAATGGTCTGGGGAATAATAGCTCCGATACAACAAGAAGTGACAATCAATCCCTCATGATATCTTTCGACAAGCTCTTTATCTATTCTGGGAAATTTACCATACAGACCTTCAATAAAACCCAATGAACAGAGCTTGCACAAGTTTTCATACCCGGTTCTATTTTTTGCGAGCATCAGTTGATGATACCGTTTGTCTTTTTCTCCATTGGATTTGATAAAGGACCGCTTGTGTCTGTCTTCAACCATGTAGAATTCACAGCCGACGATTGGTTTTATACCTCTTTTGGTTGCTTCAGATACGAATTTGAATGCACCATACATATTACCATGATCTGTCATCGCAACAGCAGTCTGTCCATCTGCTTTTGCCTTGTCCATCATGCTTCCTATTTCAGAAGCTCCATCTAGTAATGAATATTGGGTATGGCAATGAAGGTGGTTAAAATCTGGCATCTACAATCTTTATAGTTGTTTCACAAATCTGTGTGGATTGACAAAGATAGCGAGTTTACAATAATGGGGTAGAAAACATATGTAATTTTTTAGATATAATTGAAATAGGCGGATAATACCGTGATTATTAGACGAGAATGTTTAGAATTTCTTTAAACACTTTGGAATTGGTCTCGCAGATAAAATTGAAATTTTATCTTTTAAATCACTTCAATAGTAGGAATTACTCCTTCTCTTCGTTTATTGACTTTATGGAATGCAACATATACTTCTGAACAAATGGGTCGCCCAGAACTTCAATGTCTGCTGATATGATACTTCCTTTTTTGATGATAATGTCTTCGTTGATATTTTTACCTTCTATTTCAAGGATTTTACCAGCCCAAAGGAATGCGGGTAGTACTACTTTTCCTGGCATGGAAAGTATGACAATATTGAAGTTGCCTTCGCCAGTTTTGGAATCTAATATTGTTGCGGTTATTGGAGTCCTATTGGGTTGAATCATCATAGTTGTACAATTATTAAACAATAATAATCCTTCTTTATCGAATAAAAAAAGAATGGGAAGTTGATTGAGAAAAACCAGAACCGAACTTAATCGGTTCTGGAAAACAACTAACTACTTAGATCCAGATTTACGCTTGGTATTTCTGGCCTTTGGCTTAGTAGTGGGTGATGCAGAGCCTTGCTCTTCTGAATCCGTAGGTTTTGGAACTTTTGTCTCAACAATTGAACTTTTAGCGACACTGGTCATAGGATCAGGCGCTTGATACGTGATTGTAGGACTGAAAGAATCATTGCCTTCAGGATGTGGGATAGAAGAGGTAAACTTCTTATTCGAAATATTGCCGCCATTGTGAGGTGTAGGAACTCCAGACCTTGTAGCATCAATCGAATTATTTGCTAATGGACTCGGCAAAACTTCTTGTGAGTGTTTTAAGCTTGATGACGTTGATATATTTTTACCATCGCCTTCGATATTTATATTTATTGTGACCATAATTTTTAAATATTAATAATTAAGTGGCTCAGCACTTAATGATTTCATTCAGAAGTCTGAAGCCCTTTGCTTCAGTGTATATAATTGCCCTTGGAAAAGGCTCAGGCGTCACCTCAAATTTCATTAATTGTCCGCTATGGTTTGCAACCAATTTCTAGAATTGATATTAGAGATAAAGGTGATTGATTAGATTGGTACCATCATCAATAAACCCGCTAACAGTTATGTTATTAGCTCTGGCTGCATTGATAACAATAGCCATATTTGTGACCCCATCTGCAGATTCTTGACCTACTTTTCTCCAACCTACTGTTTCGATCTCAGCCCAAACATTTTTTGAATGGGGAGAAGTAAATGTTTTTAAAATCTTTTTATTTGAAAAGTTCATAATTGTATTTTTTCAAGTTGAAGAATGTTAATTTAAATAGGACATGTAGATATTTTGATCATCTACTTGAGCTGTAACGGTTTTGCTATTTACTCTGGCTTCGGTCAAGAGAGCAAACATATTTGTAACTCCATCAGTCGTTTGTGGATCTACTTTTCTCCATCCTACTGACTCGATGTTTGCCCATGCATTCATAGAATGAGGGGATGCAAATACTTGACGGACTTTTTTGTTGCTCTCCCAAACTTTTGTGCCAGCTGCAGAAGCATTTGAGGCTACATTCGCGGTAATGTTATTACCCGTTCGGGCAATGTTTGTTACAGCTACTTTCGAGTCTGCATTGGCATAGCTCTTACTATTCGGTGTTGATGTATTCGTGAACTCATCATTGCCCGCAATTGGATATGCATCTTGCGAGTCACCACTATTGGTATTGTTATTTAGATCTCGTTTTCCGTCTGCTTGCTCTATATCTACTAGATAATGTGATTCATCTTTGTTGTTGCCTTTTGCATCATCAACGTGTTCGATTAGCATTCCTTCACCAGGCAGGAATTGATCAAAACCTGCTTTCTTACGATTGGACAATAAGAAGTATTCTTTGCTGGATGTGCTGCCAATAGGTATTTTTACAATGTCTTGATTATCATTATAGGGCTTCAGGGTTACATTTTGACTTCCATTGAAAATCACTGTCGGGTCGACCCATCCACATCTCACTTTGCACCAAGCGGTAGGGTGGGCGGGTGTGTTTCCGGCATTGTTCCAGCTTCCGCCAGCCATTAGATCCCAACTTCCAGTACCTCTCGAAGAGTAATCTGTATCATACAAATCGGGAAGTCCAAGCAATAGGTGGCCCAATTCATGCGCCATGACACCGACCTTTCCGTCTTCAGGAGCCATGAAATATCGATCAATTTTTACACCATCTACAGATTTAGGACTTATGTTCCATTTATGAGACCAAAAATCGTTTCCATTTCCAGATACCTCAGCTCCCGTACCTGCGCATATTACGATAAGTGCTTCCACGATGCCATCGCCATCATTATCATATTGAGCAAAATTTACAAATGGCTGTGCCAGGTCGATTACATCCTCTACACATTTCTGTGCATTATTAGGATAGTCATTGAATCCAAAATTCCCATCGGTATAGAAGGCTTTTGATTGAGGTGCCCTGAACCATCCATTGGTCGGCCCATTCTGACCTTTTACTTCACCTGTGACGTCGAGTTTGTCGTAGGATACTTCCTTGAAATAATCACGCATGCTGCCTGTTGCATATGTTCCCTGGGAGAAGAGCATATTATTGTAATGAGATTGTGCGGTCCCTGCGGCTTTGTCTGAAAAGTCTACCAATAAGACAATAGCTTTTTTATTGCCAATTATCGGTGCTCTGTCAACTGCGATAGAATGATCATGCGCCCTGGTTTTATGAGGACGAGTAGTAATCATCGTAAAAGTCCTCATGTCGAGAATGTCAATGTCATCAATATCCTCGTATCCAGTTTCTTGTAAGATTTTGTGTTTGGTGTTTTTTATTTTTTCCTCCAATTCTGGAGATGGAGGACATATACATAAACATTCACATGTATCAGCCATGATTTTTAATTTTTAATTCGAGGTTACTCTGTTTGAGGTTTTTCACCTTTCACCTTGATATGTTGCATAATGGAATTGTAAGATATGGGCTATCGAAAGCTGACGTCGAATTTATTTTCCTGAATTGTAAAGGGGTTTTTCCTATTCGATGTGGGAATATTCCTTAGAATTTTAGAAATAATATAAAGTCAGATTAAGTTGTGCTATCTTTCCTCGAATAAAAACTAAAAAACTAGAAAAATGATTATTTTACAAGGCTTGAGCAATCCGGATATTGATTGCTTATCTAATTTACAATTAGCAGGAATTTTTTTAGCTGGCGTTGCTGCTACAGCATTTTTGACTTGGTTGTATAATTTACTTCGCAACAGAAATAATAGTATAGATATTTCCGCTAATTTAATTTCTAATGAGCAAGCATTGACGATGATAGGAAACTATCATGCTCAAGGCCTGAATGACAATACTGCAAGTGGTCATCTGGAATTGGAGACACTTATGGCATACATTGCTTCGATGCAGGATAAATGTACCACAGCTGGAAAGACCTTGTCTGGATTGGAGTACTTTTTCGCTAAATATGGACAAGCAGAACACCCACCAAATCAAAATCTAAATACGATTGTGTTTTACCCAACTTATGTGGGGACTATTGATGGACATACAGGTCATATTCCTTTTGACCCAGATGCTACAGCCGACTCTGTCAAAGTGATGAGTGATGAACGTAAATCTGGAGCTTTACGAACTGCATGGGCAAATAGCAATAATGTATTGAATAGAACACATATGTCACCGCCTCGCGAACCTCTTACTTTGTAGCATTGGCCATATGGATGATATTTCAAAAATTTTGCAATATGGAGTTCACTTTTTTGAAGCTGTTGCCTTTATATATAGCCTCGTCTATCTAAAGAAATATATAAATACACCGGCAAAAGTATTACCAGTGTATTTAGGCTTGGTATTATTGGTTGAATCTATGGGGGCAACTATGGGCTATGATCAATGGATGTACAACCTCTTAGGTATAGTTGAAGCATTGGTTTTGGCTTATGTCTTTTATTTTTCGGTAGAAAAGAAAAATTCGAGGTATGTAATACTTTTGGCCTTATCTGTGGGAATTCTGACAATCTTGCTTGATCTTACAATTTATACAGGAACGATTTTTTATTTCTTATCGATGGCATTCGGCTTTGTAAGTTTGGGCATAACAGTCATGTGTTTAGTCTATATATTAGAGCTAGTACAAACAGAAAAAGTAATCTATCCCAAGAAGATTTTGTTGTATTGGGTGGTAATTGGATTATTATTTTTCCACGTTTGCAACCTGCCAGTGACTGTGTTAATGAATAGTTCAATAAAAATTGGATCCAATGATGCATTGTTATTCATCCAATCCATTGCAGCGATTGCTATGTATATTTTTTACACTATAGGATTTATATGGAGTCAGAAGGAGGAATCAGGTTATTAGTATTTTTGATGAGTACAATTTTTCTTGTGGGAATTGTATTCTTGTTTATAGTGCTTTCCTATGTTCAAAAGAAAAAAATGCAATTCATTCATGAGAAGGAGAAAGCTAGAGCTAATTTTGAAGAACAATTACTCAGAACGGAAGTTGAAATAACTGATCAAAACCTTAAAAATATCAGTTGGGAATTGCATGATAACGTTGGTCAATTGTTGTCTGTAGCATCAATGGAGGCCAAGATGCTCATGCAAAAAAATACACTTTCGGGAGATGATCTGGAGGAGGTCGTAAATGTACTAGGTCAGAGTATCGCCCAGGTCAGAGGATTGTCGAAGACTTTGAATTCTGAAATGATTCAAAAGCTCGGACTCAAGGAAGCTTTGGAAAATGAATTTGGCAGATTGGAGCGTATCGGATTGATAAAAACTACTTTGCAATTTAACGATGTCATAATAAGAGATAAGAAAAAGGAAATCATTATATTTAGGATGCTGCAAGAGTTTATATCCAATGTCATAAAACACGCTCAGGCATCGGAATTAAATATATCTGTTTCAAAAAAAGACGGACAGATTCATATTCTGGCTACGGATAATGGAGTTGGTTTTGATCGGGAAAATGTAGAAGGGAATAATGGATTATTGAACCTGGAAAGCCGTGCTAAATTGATTGAAGCTGATCTTAAGCTTGATTCTAAAATTGGAGAGGGAACAACTATGAAATTGATTTTTGATAATGAAATATCAAGTCATGAAAAAATATAAAATTGTAATAGTTGACGACCATATACTATTTTCAAATTCTCTCAAGAAATTGATTGAAGGATTTGTAGAATATGAGGTCATCAAACAACTTGGTAATGGAAAGGCATTGGTCGATTATTTGAGCAATGAACCTGACCTTCCAGATTTGATCTTGTTGGATGTCAAGATGCCAGTATTGGATGGAAAAGCAACTATGGATTGGATGTCGGCGAATCACCCCGATTTGAAGGTCTTGGTTTTGTCTATGGATGACGATGAGTCTACCATCATCCATATGCTTCGAAAAGGAGCAAAGGGCTACATCTTAAAGGATATCGATCCTATGAATTTCAAAGAAGCCATTGAAAATGTCTTGCACAAGGGATTTTATCATTCCGAACGTGTCAGCGCTGTCTTATTAGGCGAGATTTACAAACCTACCGATGAGGTGGTGAAGTTGAATGAGCGGGAACTTCAATTTCTGGATTTGGCCTGTTCTGACAAGACGTACAAAGAAATAGCCTCTGAGATGTATTTGAGTCCAAAGACGATCGATGGCTATCGAGCTACATTGTTCAAAAAACTAAATGTAAAGAGCAGGGTAGGGCTGGCGATGTACGCGATCAAAAATGGCTTGGTAGAGATTTGACAAGACATTTTCGATGGAATTTTTCTTTGGTAGTAGTTCTGTTTTGCAGTTGGTTATCTCTCTGTACTCTCCAAAATGTTGTCACAAGGGCAATATTATATTCTGAATATGTGGGTAAAAGAGAGGATGGAAACAGGTGTCTTCATCTTCAGCTATCACGATAAACCAATTACATCTTTAAAAATAATAACCTAGCCCTAAACTATAACTCAATGCAACGCTTTTATCATAAGTGAAATGTCTATTCCAAGTTGGAATCATGGTGATTGATAGATTATATCTTGGTAGAAAATCGTATTTTATATCTATAGGAATATCCCAATTATAAGCAAATTTGATTGAATTGAAATTGAATTCATTTACTTTAAATCTTTCAAAAACAAACCTAACACCAGTACTGATACTTAATTTATCCTTACGGTATACATCATAAATTACGCCTAATTTTATACTATGGTCATTTTCAATATTGTCAAAATCAGAAGCTATTCCGAAATTTATACCAATCTGTGAAGAAAATGGATATATAGCCGTCTTAAGTTCAATTTGCTTTCCTGAAAGATAGTTGTCAAATATTGAAATAGTAAAAGAATTGTTCTTTTGAGAATATAATGATAGTGCAGTTACCTGTAATAAGAGGAAAAGGTAAATTTTCATGTTAATTAATTTTGTTATTTACAAGTTATAACTTCTTATTGGCAACATTCAAAATCTACATCTTCCTCTGCTTCTATCCTCCAAGAATTTCCCTGCCAAGTTAAATGTTTTTTGAAAGTACCTGTCACATCACCATCACAAAACCACGTGTCACCAGTATTCACACTCGCATTTAAGCTTTTACAGTGGTCACATGCTTGTGGTTCAGTTTCTGTATTATTCTGATCTTCACAAACTGCATTCCGTCTTTTTGCGCTAATTTTGCTAGAAATTTTAGACTTGTTATTATTCCAAATATTTCCATTTTTATGATAAGAAAATATTTCTGCTTCTTGATAACTTGCAAAAAATCCGTGATAAACCTTAGTTCTATATGAGATTGCCTGAGATCCTCCATCTTCTTTCCAACCCCACCCCGTGTCTCTTTCGTTGTCATCACAAATACCATCTAGCGGTTTGAAGGCAAGTTGTGCTTGGTCAGTAGCTCCACATTGAGCTGCGGCATCCACTTGGAAATTTAAGAATACAGGTTGTTGTGTCGAATTATTGAAATTTGGATAACCTGATATATCTATGGTGATATCAAAGTTGTCTTCGACAATTATAGTTCTAAGATCTACATCAGAATTGCCAAATCCAGTAAGGCTTACTTTATAGCTTAAAGATGAACCAAGGCTTGTAGTGGTTTGGGTGGCTGCTGTGCAAAATCCAAAAATTCTTACTTCCATACAATCTGATCTGACGATACTCACCTCACAATCGCAACTTCTTGTTTGAATGATAATATCGTCAATTTTATAGCCAACGACAACGCCAGGAGGAACATCGGCAGCATCAAATTTATCGCCTTTAGGAAACCCCCTAATAGATTGTGTGATATTCGCATCATTTGCATCTGAAACAAAAAACTGCTCATTGTTGATATGAGTAATTAACTGATCTCCTATTCGGTACTCAAAATCAAGATTCGCAAAACTTTGAATTACAGGGTCATTTAGGAAGGGCTGATAGCGATCTTGAGGGTTATCAAATTCATCGTTACTCAGTTTTTGAAAAACTGTTGTAACATTTGGTTCTCTAGTTTGATGGTTGTCCAAATCTTCAGATACTTCTTCCGCGAATGACCTGTAGTCCGAATTTTTAAGTTGTTCTAAATCTTGTCGATACTGCAAGTAATGATCTAAATCGGTGAAAGTATAAATGCCATTTGTAACTGTGGGATGATTGGATACAAGAGTACTCCTGAGTTCAGGCTTAGTTTCCCTTTCTGATAAGTTTAAGTCGTCATTGAAACAAGAAAAAAGTAAAATTGAACTAATAAAAATAATGAATGATAGCTTCTTCATTACTATGTATTTAATGGTTTGTAATAGCGATGTGATCTATATGTCGCGTTTAATATCAATACAAAGATACCCCTTAATTGAATATTTCGCTGACTTTGCGTATTTCTACTTAATTTTTGCGTAGAAATACGCAAAGTGTTTAATACAAATAATCGCTATGTCTTAAACTAGAAAAACCGAACAAATTGACCATTTCTTCTAAATGCTTTAAATTCTGTCTAGAATTGATAAGTTCGAGATATATAGCACGATAATAAGGTTAAAATGTTCTAGTATTTTCAAAATAATATTGTTTTGTAACACTTACAAAGATTACATTCAAATTTACATTCTTACATCATGAGGAAACTAAACAAAAAAAATCTGCATCGATCAACTCAATAAGGAGATGATCGATTCTGGTAGTTTTAATTCAGAAGATAATCATTGGACGATATTGATTGCTGAAGAATATTAGGGTTATGGAATTAATAGCTATCTCTTTTAGCAAGCTTAAAATTTGAGCTTGTTTTTTACTATATTATAAATATTGAAAAGTTATTTTTTATTTATACAAATTCATTCCCCAATTTTCATTTGTTCTAACATAACTATCACTGGCAATATTATTTTCAATTGCGTATTGCTTTCTTTTAAGTGCTTCCTTAATAGTTAGTTTACCTCCTAAACAAACAGCGTAGTATCCGTTTATACCTTTATAAATATGCAATGGATATTTAGCCCTGTCTTTCATTTTCTCGGCATATTTAACTGCACTATCTAAATGTGAATGAGAACTGATTAAAGTGTAAGAATGTCCTTTAGATAAATCCCTTGTGCGTATATCTTTAGCTATATTTCGAATTAGTGTGTCCTCGGTTTGAGTATTTTCAACAGCAGATATTAATTTTGTTGCTAAATCTGGTTCTAATGACTCCAAGATTCTTATCGCAATCTCTCGTTCTCTTAAATCTTTACTTACAATCTGATCGCTAAATATTTCTATTATTTTAACTTGTTGGTTTGATTTTGCCAAACTCTCAGCACTTTGAATTTGGGATTCACTTAAGCGTATACTACTCTTGATTTGTTGTTCCGTGATAAAATATGTTCCGAGGCCACCAACAATAGCAATTACTACTGGTGTTATTAGACTTTGTATAATTGATTTTGAATTGTGTGACATGGTAAATATTATACTTTAGATTTTACTAAAATATAAAAATCACAGAGTCGGGTACAAATAAAATAACTCAAAATTGGTTAGGTGTCAATTTTCAATTAAAATTACTGTAAATCCATAAGTACAATTACGTAAATTTTACGTAAAAATACCCTAATCTTGAATGTCACATCAAAATATCCAATTTTAGGTTTTAGCTTGAAAGTATTCGATATCTAGGTGTTTCGAGTGAAGAAGATAAATTTTTCCACCCGTATAAATACGATTAGGCTACTAAATGAGCGTAAGATTACTTCCGCAATATAAAGATTTTTTTCAATGTTATAACGAAACGTCATACCTTAGGGTCAACCAATTTTGTATTAAGTGAGATCAAATAGACAAACTTCTGCTTCAATCCATTCAGCGACATCTCAAATGTTGGGTTACCTATATCAAA
This sequence comes from Saprospiraceae bacterium, assembly GCA_965230575.1. Classification (GTDB taxonomy): domain Bacteria; phylum Bacteroidota; class Bacteroidia; order Chitinophagales; family Saprospiraceae; genus CAJXUU01. Next base: position 81,566 of record OZ246013.1, on the reverse strand, counting down.
TGGAAAGAGCCTTATATTGGCTTGTAACTTCGGATTCAGAAGGGTATGTTTTTATTGAGACCGATGACGACATTGTTGTGAAGCGAAAAAAAGGAATGCAACTAGAAACAATTTTTGAACAAGATAAAATTTCAACAGTAGGTTCAAATAATTTTACCGATGCAAGTGAAAACTTATGGAAGACATTAACAATTTGGATTGATAATGTAAAAAGATTAAATCTAAATCCATCAAAGTGCGGTTTTATTTTGTCGACCAATACTGAATCTCCGAAAAAAACATCTTTTGTAAGAAGAATTTCAGATGCTAATACAATAAGCGAGGCTTCTGATGTCTACGATGTATTGCACAAATATGCTTCGAAGAAATATGCTTCAAAGTCAAATCTATCGACTACCCAGAAAAAGATGGTTATATTATTTCTAATATAGATTTTGATTATACTAGAAATAGTGAAGCAGATGAGATAAAAGAAGATTTTATATTATGCAAAGGATGCGAATCTCGATTATCTTATTTAGAGAGTTATTTTAGTTCTGAGTATACTAACAAGGTTGATCAAAACGAAAACAAAAAAAACTTTCCTATAGCCGAAATAAAAGGCACACCCTTTCACAATCCAGTCAAGGTTAGCCCATTAGCGTTTAACATTATGATAAACTCTGTAATTTGGAGGGCTCATCATTCGACTAAACCAATTTTTGCAAAATTTAGAATCTCTAAACAAGCAGAGAAAACTATTAGATTGACCCTTGATACGTTACTTCCACCTTATGAAAATTACAAAGTAAAAGGAAAACATTCAAAATGGGTTAAGGAGCTAGAAAGTGTAGAAGATATTATTACATTATATCCATATGTGATTTTGACAACTATTCTAGAAGATCAAGACAGGACAGAGAATATTATTTATTTTAGTGACGTTGAGAAAAACCCTTTCCATATAATTGTAAATGAATTTATTATACTTCCTTTTATGATAGGAAAGAAAATTAATTTTGGAAAGCAAGACTTTTTCGAATTAAATGATAAATATGATCTTGAATCCTTACTAAATAGAAATTTTGATGAAATTAGAATTGGGAATTTGGAACTAGAACATTGGAAAGAGGTACGAGATAAATTATATAATTTAGTAAAAGAAAAATATCAATTGCTTAGCATCGCATTGGGTTGTTTAAATTTAGCGTATTATCAAGGAATATATCCATCTAAACTATATATGAAGCATTGTATTAAATGTAGACAGAATCAATGAATTATGATCAAGTTTGAAGAATAAGATTGAAATTTTATGTTTTGATTTTTTGAATAATTTAGTATTTGGGAATTGCTATAAACTTAATTGAATATTTGAATGTTTGTACCTTTATAATTAAACAGGAATTTATTCTAATTCTATTAGTTTTAAAATAAAATTTAGCTTACATTTGCACCCGCTTGATAATCATGTTAGCTCTTTTGTTAGCTAGCTTCAAAAAGCTAAAACAGTGAAAAGGCAATCGGGCCTATAGCTCAGTTGGTTAGAGCATCTGACTCATAATCAGAGGGTCTGGGGTTCAAGTCCCTGTGGGCCCACCCGAAGAAGCTCGTAAATGTAGTGTTTACGGGCTTTTTAATTATGTTTACTGCGATTGGTTGTCTATATGGTTGTCGTTTTGTTTGCGATTCGGTTTAATAGTATTTATACCAATCCTAAAATGAAGTGTTTACTACAATAAAGCGTTTTACTTTGGTTTATTGTTTGAGTCTTGGTAGATTTTCATTTTTTGCTTTATATATAATAAATATTTTTTCTCCATCTTTTCTAGATGCGTAAGACCAAGCTTTTTGCTCTTTGCATCTAGGTTTTCTAAGTAATTATTAATCTTTTCAATTTCTTGAGGGGAATGAACTAATGCCCCAATTGCAATTTCATGAATGTTTTTCTTTGCAATAGTCCAAGTAATTATGTTGTCTGTTATTTTTTTTAGAAGCTTGATTTTAAAGTTATTCATAGTCTATTGGGGGTAGTCGAAATTTTGATATTATAGGGGGAGGGGTATTACTATATGCCCAATAAAACCACACCTCTTAATAATATTTAATATTTACAATATTTGAAATTAGTTACTCTAAATAAGATTATACCTCTTAAGAAATAAATAATCTCAGATAAGATTACTCTATAATTGGTTAGGCACACCTATGCCAATATATTACTCAATTAAGGAGGGTCTATGGAGGTCTTACAATCATCGCTTGGTCAAGAGGAAATACGATCTACAAAGGCATACGTCAGATCACAAAATTTCAAGAATAAAAAGAATATAGCGGACTTACTGTGATTCTTTTTCTTCTAATAATGTTTCAAATTTTCTTGGTAAATTTTTTTTGGTAGAAATTCTAAAAACTGCTAGTAGACAAAACAATACCGCAAAAATAAATGTCCAATGAGATTTTATTGTACCATAAATCGAGGCACTCATCAAAATTAAAAAGATAATTATTGCACCTCTATTTGAATATAGAGCCTTATAAAATGTAATAATATGCATAAAATCCACAGGCACTGAAGTTGTCACATATTGCCTATGTCCAAAACCATCCCTTGTTAATGATTCTCCTTCCTTTATTTTTCCAAATCCTTTGAATTTTCCATTGACAATAATTTCATCAGAACTTGTCCCAGTATGAAATATTTTAATTGCTATTCCATGTGATGCATTTAAATACTCAAAGTCTATTATCAAACGTGATTCAGATTTACGATTTAATTTGCAACTAATAGTACTGTCACTTTGATGAATTAATTCATAATCTAATAACTTAGACTCATTTATCACTTCTATACTTAACTCTTCAGTTGTAAAATCTTCTCTTAAAATTGTATCATTTCCTCCATTCCAAATAACAATTTTTGTGACTGTGAAATTTGATAGTTCTTGTTCTTTATATAAGATTTTGACATCTTTTATGGTTGACAATTTGTTCGAGATTAGATTAAAACTACTTTTGTTATACAGGGCTTCTTTTCTCTTTCTCCCTTTTATAAAAAAGTAAATTCCCATACAGATTCCAATGATTCCTATAATGGGACTTATTATCAATGGATTTATTCCTAAATTCTCTAAAAATTCAATCATATACGCCTATTGGTTTATTTGGTGTTATCCAATGTGAATAAACTCTCTGTCATTTTTCAACTCCATTACTGAGGTCATAGGGTTTACCCTCAGATTTTATCACGATTATTTTTGGATTACTGAATTTTTTTACCTTAATATTCCCTGTATATCCCGTATATTCAATTTGTATGGTCACATATGTTGACCAATTGTCTGTTTGGCTATTAAGCTGAGGAGAAATTAATGAAGCTTTAAATAAACAATTTTCACATCCCCTATCTAGAACAACCTCTACTGAAGATATATAAGAATTCAAAGAGTCAATTTGAATGGTATTATACTGTATTGAGAATTTAGCAGAAACATCACTAAATGTTCCATTATACGATCTTGAATTTATTTTTCCGTTTTCTGCTTCATGTTTTAGACTGCTAGGAATATTATATTTATTTGAAAGTAAAATACTCTTATCAGGCGTTGCTTTTTTATTATCATGCGTTCCTTTTTGATTACACGAAGCAATAATAAACACAAATCCGGTAATAATTATCAAATACTTTTTCATGAATCAACTTTTTAAATGGTTATTCAATTATCACTAACAGTAATCTACAAATATTTTAGGACGGTCATTATGTTGAGTAACATCTCTGTATATTCAACTATTGCACTTATTTATAGTTGAAATTATCTTCGCTATGTCTTTAAGTGAATTTACAATTTCATGTCAACAAAGACTATAAATCTTAACCATACTAGTACAAAAATAGGTTATTTGTATCAAACACTCCTAACTACCTTCAGATGCTAAAATACTCAATATCCTTTATGGGATTTAAATTTTCTTTCATATTATCTTCCTATGCTGAAATATTGTTAGTGTTGTGAAAGATTAGTGTCTTCTTTTTACTTCTCCATTTTCACTCTAAAAGTGTCTATATTTGAATATTTACTATATATCTTTAAAACTTGAAGTTTTTTATCCTCCGCATAAAAAATTCTATATTCTTAATATATATCCATGTCTTACGCTTGGATTATATTGTCTTTTATCTTTCTTAGTTGCCTTTTCAATCTTTAACCTAAATAATTGAGATTTCATCAACTTGAATATGTAAATTAGTCAATTCTAAAGGGTTAAGAATTATGGAGATAATTGAGGAAACAATTGATGACTTATTACATCAGGTATATGTTGAAATTCTTAAAAATGGTCAAAAGAATACTGCCTCTAAAGGTGAGATGCTAGAAATTATAGGTGCCAGCTTAAAATTAACAAATCCTCTGGCAAGAATAAGTCGATCCGATAAAAGATCAAGATTATTCAGTGCATTAGGGGAATTTATGTGGTATATCAGTGGTTCTGATGAAATAGACCAAATTTCTTACTATATAAATGCATATAAAGCTTATAAGGAGAATGGGAATAAGTACTATGGTGCATATGGCCCAAGATTAATAAATAAAAAGGATAAAATAAATCAAATCCAAGGAGTCATTGATTTGTTACAAGTTAAGTCTTCTTCAAGAAGAGCTGTTATACAAATATTCGATGCTGAAGATTTAGTTGAAGATCATAAAGAAATTCCCTGTACTTGTACATTGCAGTTCCTAATAAGGAATGAGGAATTAAACTTGATTGTATACATGCGTTCAAACGATGCTTATATGGGACTTCCTCATGATGTTTTTTGTTTTACTTTATTACAAGAATACGTAGCCTCATGTCTAAATGTTAAACTTGGTACTTATCATCATATGGTTGGAAGTTTACATATCTATTCAGGCGATAAAAATTCCGATATCCCTAGTATTCAAAGTTACTTGGAAGAAGGACATCAAACGAAGCAAATCTCAATGCAGAAAATGGAGTCACTTGATGTGAAAAGCCAAATGTCCAATTTAGTACATAATGAGAGAGTAATAAGAAATGGGGAGTTAGAAAAAATAATTTATGGGGAGAATACATATTGGAATGACTTAACTTTGATCTTGTTGTTTTTTAGAGCAAAAAAAAGTAAGTCATTAGAAGAAATGAAAAATATAAAAGATCAAATTACTGATAAAAATTTCCATTTATTTTTTAATAGAGTAATTGATAAGTTTTAGGATGATAGATCAAGAAATTTTACAATTGGCGAAGAATATAGAACTGCTTGGACTTAAAAAATATGGGATAATGGAGTGGGCAAGCCCAATCGTTTTTTTTGGAAACTTAGAGAAATCCAAAATTGCAACCGTTGGTATAAACCCAAGTAACAAAGAATTTGAAGATGGAGCAAAAAATGAACTTCTGAGGGAAAAAAGAAGGTTTCCTACACTAAATTCGTTTTTAATTGAAAAATGGAGTGAAATCACTATGGTTGAAGTCGAGGCCATAAGAAAAGCTTATCGTGATTATTTTGTTATGAGTCCATACGATACTTGGTTTAAAAGATTGGACTACATACTTTCAAAGTCTGGCAATTCGTATTATTTTCCAGCATTGGATGTTTGTCACGTTGACTTGATCCCTTATGCGACTTACGAAAAATGGGGTGATCTAAGTGCTGAGAAAAAAATGAAACTTAAACAAGTATCAGTTAATTCAATTAGGAAAATTATCAAGTATAGTAAGCTTGAATTATTAATCCTGAATGGCAAAACGGTGATTGAAATGATGAGTGACTTGTTCAATCTAAAATATAGAATGGAACATGATGAAAGTATTGACTTACCTAGAAAAAGTGGCAATCATATTCGAGGGTATTTTTATTTTTCTGAGTTACCATTTTTAAATTCGGAGGGAAGAAAAATTCATGTTATAGGTTACAATCATAATATACAATCATCTTATGGAGTAACGAAGGAAGTTCTGAATAATATTAGAGATAAAATTTCAATTTCAATGCAAAATGAATAATCAAGATCGTAGGGAGGTAGACTTATACAAATTATTGGTAGGCCAATTTGCTCAAACTGAGAATGCTTTACTGGGTCTTAATTCAGAAGAACGTTTAGAGTCTTTTTGTAGACAGGTCGTGGATAGTATTAAAAGGATTAGATACATTCAAGTAATAAGAGAAAGACCATGGCAAGAAGCGGTTACCAATCCACAATCAAATGCATTTGACCCTCTAAGGGCCGCAGCATATTATCAATTAAATGGAAATATCTCAGAAAGTATTTGGTTAATTTTCTTAGCTATTCATTTTGGAAGGCATACAAGATATAAATGGAGTTTGGTTAAAAACGTATATAGTTTATTAAATTCAGGAAATGTTATGACTTATGAGTATTTGAAACAAAATTTAGAAGAAATTGTAGATTGGCTTTGTAATGAAAAAGTGAATATTACAACAAATGCTCATTTTGGAAACCATAGGAAATATGAGTCAATATGTAGCCCATCTGGTGCGAGAGACACAAGGAGAGCATTTGAATCATTTGTATTATGGGAAGAAGATTATCAGGGACATAATAACAAGATTCTGGCTCTATGTAATGAAGCAGTTGAAAATAACATTCCAATTTTTGAATATATCTATCAAAGATTAAATATTGCTTCATTTGGAAGGACAAGTAGGTTTGATTATTTGTGTATGTTAGGGAAATTTGAAATAGTCAATGCTGAACCCACAAAAGCCTATATTAAAGGTGCTACGGGCCCCAAAAATGGTTCTAAAGAACTTTTTTGGAATAGTTTAAGAGTTAGAATGCGAAATGATGAAATTGAAAGGGAAATACTAGCTCTTTCGGAAGTAATAGATACTCCATTTAAAATGCAAGTTTTGGAGGATGCAATATGCAATTGGCAAAAAAGTAAGGATAGATATGTTCCTTTCAGTTAATTGTATTAATTGCTTCATTTATTTCGGCCCACTTATATCTTCTTTTATAACTGTTTAAATATTTATAATCAATAATATTTCTTTTCTGCATTTGTCCAACAACAATCCCAGGCGAAATACCTGCATTCATAGCGAAATGAATAAGTCGTCTTTTATTACTATTTAGTTTGTACATATCCGATTCCATTTCATGTGGAATTAGGATAGCAGATGAAAATTCATTTGCTTCTTGTTCTTTTAAAGAGTCTTGATAAGTATTGTCTGTATCAATATGAAGCGTTTCTTTTTCATGCATTATTAAGTGTCCAGCTTCGTGAAAAAATGTGAACCAAAAATGATCATCAGACAAATATCTAAAGCTTAGCTGTATAAGTGCACTGTCGTCTTCTAAAAATCTAGCCATCCCACTTACTTTACATCCTTTTAAAGATGGAAGAATAATAAGTTTAACACCACAGTCGTTGCAATATGCTGTTAATTTTGGCAAGAAGACTTTTGGAGACTTGTATCTTGTTAAAGCTTTGATTTGATATAGGTTTGACTCAAGTTTATCCTTTGAGAAGGAATTTACCTTCTGGTTTTTTGCCAATTGTTCACCTTTGGCAATCCAAGTGATAGCACTAAGTGAATCATTTTTAAATGAGGTTGATCTTCTGAAATGTACAGAAGATAGTTTATTATAGTATCGCCGTTTCCACTCAAAAACATTTTTTATTCCAAAAAAATCTAAACATGCATCCTTTAAAGGTTGGTGTGAGCTTATCCAATTAAGTCTTTTCATTTCAGCTATTGGAAGCGACTTTAACCAAGCATTAGTTATTGATTCTTCTTTTTCATTCAGTGCTTCAAGGTATTGTTTATCTCTGTTAAGCCAAAAAGATGCTGAGTTTCCAAATATGGAAGCGAGAGCTTCCGCATAGCCTTTTGTAATTCGCAATTCTCCAGTCCAAAGAGTATTTAGATCAGAGAGTGAAAGTTCAAGTTTCTTTTCTATTGTATGTACAGAAATTTGTTTAAACTCCAGTAAGTTTAAAATGGTATCACCTGGTGGAGAAACCCAATTAACATTAGCTAAGGCTGTCATGTTTTTCATGAATTAATTCAATAAGTTTAATACGTCTTGATTTTTGATATAAAATAATATCATTCTCGATTGTTGGATTTATTAGAACCGCTATTATGCTAAGTTTATTGTTAACCTTAATTTGTATTGTACCCGTCTCGACCAATTTTTCTTTGTCACAAAATATAAGAATGTCAAAAAAGCTTTCCGCAGCTACCAAGTCAGAATATCTAGCCCTTATATTCATACCAGCTCTGATTCCAAGCCTTCTATCTGATTCATTTTCGTTCTCAAATATTTCTCTTAATTCTTTGCTTTCAAACGAAACCTCCAACGATCTTACCGATTTAACATTAACAAATATACTAATATATGTTAATTGACAAATTTGAGTTCTATTTTAAGTAGTTTTATGGAAATTCAATAAATTCTACTAAACATACTATACTCTAAGTTTAAAAGTAATTATCACATTAAATATTTAAGTCAAGATGAGTCAAAAAGTCTTATTTAATCCTATTACAGAGTCATTTCTTTCATCTCTGAATTCCACTTATTTGGAATTATCGATTGCAGTTCCTTTTATTTCAACTTTTGCTAAAAAATTGCTTTCAGTTGAGATTTTAGCCAAAATAAAACACAAAAGAATATTAACCTGTTTCAATTCGGAAAACATAAACACGTTTGAACTTGATACATTGAAATATCTTTTGGATAATAAAGTAGAGTTGAGATATAACAACAGTATTCATCTGAAACTTTACTTATTTGATTCAATTGGATATATAAGTTCTTCTAATTTGACCTCTTATGGATTTGAAAATAGAGTTGAACTAACTTCATCTATATCAGATGAAAATATAGATTTATGTCGTAATTTCTTTGATGGACTTTGGAATGGCTCCCAAAATTCAATTATCACCGAAGAAGTTATCAACGAGAATTATTCAAAATATTTACTACTTAAAAAACACTCTAGGAACAAACCAAAGAGAATTGTTTCGCTAAATTCTCAAGAAGTCAAAAATACCAAACTGAATGTGGATAAGCTTGTAGAGTATGTTTTTAAAGAAAAGAAAGACTACTCATTTTTCATAAATAATGCATTTGAGGCCAATGCGGAGCGCAATTTGATAAAAGAAAAGGTGTCTGGTGGGTTTTCGATAGGCGATTATTATTTGGATTTAGGTCATTCAAGTAGAAAGGAAACTTTATTTTATAAGTTATTATATGGTCCTGAAAATCGAATAGCAGGCACAGGTTTACGTGAAAATCAATTCAAAGCAGTCTTTCTTCACTCGAAGTTTGAAGAGATAATTTCACATATTTATCCCCCTATTATAGGTGAAAAAGAATGGAATCTGAGAGATGAGGAAACTTTTAGAGAATTCTGTAACGGAATTTTTGAAATTAGAATTCCGCAATATTCAGAAACTCTTCCCATCAGACTGGCATCATATTTTTATCCGAATAATTTTCTTCCAATTTTTAGACTTAAACACTTGGAAGAAGTCTGTGCGATTCTTGGGCTAAGGACGGATGCAAATTCTAAAGGAGATAAACTTTATATCTACAATAAATACTTATTAAAGAAAATGGAATCTATTCCATATGATAATTACGTTAAATCCAATATTGCCTATATACTTTCCTTTACTGTAGAACTCTTTAATAGATTGTCGAACGGAGAAAAATACAAATCTATTGAAGGGAGCTATAGAGAAAAATGGAAGAAAGAGTATATTAATAGAGGCAAAGAAATACTAATAAATATGAACCTGTACTAAGTTGATTTATCTACTTTCTATAAAGTTTGTTCAGAATTAATTTATTCGAAACGAAATATCTATAGTTTTCTTATTTCATCAAGATAGAGACCAGTCATTTTCTTGATATACTTCTCATCAGCACCATCTTTCTTCATTTTTTTTGCGATAGCAATGGAAGCATCCATCTGATTGTATTTTTTATGTCGGTAACTCTAATTTTAATCAATTTTGTGCATTTTGTCGGACACACTGTGTTGCGCACCTAAAGATATTTTATCTATATTTGAATATAAAATCAATTATAAAAAGTATAAATGAAGTTACGTGTTAGTTATTAAAGTGCTGAAAGCATTGTAGCAATTCATTTTTTAAATTTAAGTATTTGATTTCTTTAATGTAGCATTTATATGCTTAAGATTTTTATGGGTGTATTGGATTAAATGACTAGCGTAAAACAGGTGTAAATTACAGGTGAAGAGAAATAGCTTTCAAGATATATTTGAAAATCAATTAAAAAAAGGCGATGAAGTTGTTTTTAGATATCTAGAAAATGGAGATCATGAAACGGAATCACTTACATTTATTGAATTAGGAGAAGCCGTAAATACGTATGCTTCATTTCTTCAGCAGCATTTTGAAATTGACGATAGAGTTATCCTACTTTTACCTAACAATCTAGAGTTTGTTAAGGTGATATTAGCTGGTATTAATATGGGAATAATTTCAATTCCATTGCATCCTATCAACAACAAAAAGACTTTTGAAAAATGTCAATACGTATTGAAAGATGCGAAGGCGTCTGCCATTCTTTCTACTCGAAAAATTTATCAATATGTACATCGAAAATATGCTCATGAAATAGAAGATTGGGAATGGATTTTTATAGATGATATCGATAAGGAAAAGTATACTGATTTTAAGAAAACTTCGTTTTCGTCAAACAAAATAGCTTTCCTACAATACACCTCTGGGTCTACAAACAATCCTAAGGGAGTTTGTGTTACGAATCAAAGTTTATTGTCCAATTTGAAGAGCATCAAAGAGAGCATGTCAATTCAAAAAGGCGACAAAATAGTAAGCTGGCTTCCTTTTTCCCATGATATGGGTATAATGATGATTTTTGAGACTATTTTTTCAGGTATTGAATGTATTTTATTTCCTCCAATGATTTTCGTTCAATCTCCTATTAAATGGTTAAAGGTCATTTCAAAATATAAAGCATCTCTATCTGGTGCTCCCAATTTTGCGTACGAGCTATGTGCAGAAAAGATCACTCCAAAAGAAAAGGAGAAATTGGACTTGTCTTCATGGAAAATAGCATTTTGCGGAGCTGAACCTGTTAAAGTAGCGACGTATTTAGAATTTTATGAAACGTTTGAGGAGAATCACTTTTCTCAAAGCACGTTTACACCATGCTATGGGATGGCAGAAGCAACATTGATGATAAGTGGAGTGAAGCGAGGTGAACTACCTAAAATTTTACACCTGGACAAAGACCAATTGCTAAATAATCAGGTTGTAGAAGTAAAAAATGGGACGCCTGTTATTAGTTGCGGGACCGTCATCAAAGATCACGAACTAAGGATCGTAAATCCTAATACATTACAGGAATGCAACGATCAAGAAATTGGGGAAATTTGGTTCTCGGGAAATAGTGTAGCGCATGGATATTGGGATAGGGATGATTCCACCGCTTTTAAATCGAAGTTAAAGGGTAGCGAAACCTATTTTCTTAGAACTGGAGATTTAGGTTTTTTATCAGATTCAGAGCTGTATGTAACTGGAAGATTGAAAGAACTTATCATAATCAACGGATTGAATTATTATCCGAAAGATATTGAACAACATATTGAAACAAAAGTAGCAGGACTTAAAAAAAATTGCACCGCCGCGTTTCAATTTTTAGAAAATCAAAACGGCGAACTTGGTTTTATTGCTGAACTTCAAAGGACGGTAATCCGAGATATAAATTTAGAGGAATTAGCACATTCGATACGTTCCATAATCTCTAATGACTTTGGATTGAATGTGTTTTTTGTAGGGCTATTATCTACTGGTAGATTGCCAAAAACAACCAGTGGTAAAATACAACGAAAATTATATGCCCAGCTCATTGATCAAAAAGAGATTGAATTTCTTTTCGAATGGGATAAAAGGAGTAATAATCGCAGAGATTTGGAATCTGCCGTCAAAAAACGGACTAATCAAAAAGAGTTTCAACAATGGTTACTGAAAAAAGTGTCAACAGCCTTTCAAATCAATGAAAGCGAGATTAATACAGATACTGCTTTAAACAATTACGGTATGGATTCTGTGACTGCCGTTAGTTTGTCTGGAGAAATTGCTACCTATTTAGGACAAGATGTTTCTCCCACATTATTCTATGATTTTCCGAGTATTGAAAAATTAAGCAATAAGCTTTTTGAGAATGAATCATCTGATCAAGCAGATGGAAATATAGAACATTCTCAGGATAAAAAAAGTAATGATATCGCTATCATTGGTATAGGTGTGAACTTTCCAAAATCTAATTCTTTAGATGAATTTTGGGAGCACTTGGAAAGCAATATCAGCTTAATTTCAGAACTCTCAGATGATAGAATTGCCCTACATGATCATTGTTCTCCTGGAGGTTATTTAGCCGATTTAGCTTCTTTTGATGCACGATTTTTTAATATTTCAAGTAAAGAAGCCAAACAGATGGATCCTCAACATAGGATACTGTTGCAAACCTCTTATCATGCGATCGAAAATGCTCATTTGAACCTGGAGAAAATAAAGGGTTCCAATACGGGTGTATTTATTGGTATTGGAAATAATGATTATCATAAATTATTTAACCAAAATGCTTCGAGTGTCAATGCTTATTCTGGTATAGGAGGCGCCTCTAGCATTGCGGCCAATAGACTTTCTTATGTGTATGATTTGCAGGGGCCTAGCTTGTCTATCGATACAGCTTGTTCTTCCTCACTTGTAGCCACACATCTCGGAGTACAAAGTTTAATGAGTGGAGAGTCTGATATGGCCTTGGTTGGCGGTGTAAACCTAATTTTAGATAACACACTGGAAACGATCTTTGGCCAAGCAGGAATGCTTTCTCCTGACTATCAATGTAAAACATTTGATAGCGCTGCAAATGGATATGTACGAGGTGAGGGATGCGGAATCGTTTTGATAAAAAGACTTGAAGATGCGCTAAAAGATGGTAATGAAATACATGCTATCATTAAGGGTTCTGCGATCAATCAAGATGGAGCCACGAATGGTATTACAGCTCCTAATGGTCTTTCGCAGAAAAGAGTTATTAGACAAGCACTTAAGAACTCTAATATTCATTTTGATGAGCTAAGTTATATAGAAGCGCATGGTACAGGAACATCATTGGGAGATCCTATAGAAGTTAATACTTTAAGTGAACTAGCTAAAAACAATAAGACTCCTTGTTACCTAGGTTCTATAAAAGCCAACCTGGGACACACAGAATTTGCCGCTGGAATTGTCGGACTCATTAAAGTTGTATTGTGCCTAAAAAATAAGAAAATACTTGGTAATATAAATCTTCAAACACTGAATCCACTGATTGAAATTGATCCATCCAAGTTAGTGATTCATCAATCTACAGTAGATTGGAAATCTCATGAAACGACGAGAAAAGCGGGGGTGAGTTCTTTTGGATTTGGAGGGACCAACGCTCATGTCATATTAGAAGAATATCAGAAACCAGAGAACAATTTAGAAAAAAGCGAACAGCCCAGGATCAATGTCCTAACATTATCTGCAAAATCTAAAGAGTCATTGTCTCAATTAAAAAAGAAGTACATTAATTTTTTGAAGAGCAATGCATATTCATTGAATGATGTCTGTCATTCGTCTAATCATTCTAGAACTCATTTTAAAAATAGATTTTCTGTTACAGGAGCTTCTTCAAAGGCGTTGATCGATCAGTTAAATACGGCAGATTCAACAAAAAAAATAGCCAATAAAAAACACATGGCCTTTTTATATACAGGTCAAGGATCTCAATATATAAATATGGGGAAATCACTCTATGAGATGATTCCTTTTTACAGAGAGCATGTTGATTTTTGTGCAAACTGGCTATTGGAAACGTATCAGTTTGACCTCATGGACATTCTATACAATGAAGAAAGAGCCGCAGATCTTAACAAAACAAGTAATTCTCAACTGGCTATTTTTGTTATTGAATATTCATTATCAAAATTACTCATTAGAATAGGAGTAGAACCCACTGTTTTATTAGGACATAGCATAGGCGAATACGCAGCAGCTTGTATTTCGGGAGTCTTTTCAATAGAAGATGCTTTAAAATTAGTATATCATAGATCCAAATTGATGTATGCAGCTACTGGAGATGGAACCATGTACGGTGTATTTGAAAATTACAATTCGATTCAAGAAATTATAAAACCATTTTCTGATGTTTCCATTGCGGCTCAAAATAGTCCTGGACAAGTGGTAATTTCTGGATCAAAGAGCTCTTTGTTATCGGTCAATAAGATATTGACAGAAAAAGAAATTAGATATGTAGAGTTAAATGTATCGCATGCTTTTCACTCCATTCAAATGCAATCAGCTTCTGAGAAGTTTAAAGAGATAGCAGATTCTGTAACCTACCACCTTCCTGAGATTCCTGTTTTTTCTACTGTCACGGCTAGTTTTGTTGACGAAGAACTTACCAAAGCAACCTATTGGACGCAACAAATTTTGGAAACGGTACAATTTTCTGAGTCCATTGAGAAGTTACAAAATAATGGAGTCATAAATTTTGCAGAAATTGGATCCTCTCCTATACTAACTCCCTTATTGCATCAGATTTGTGTTGACAAAGACATCACTACAATCTATTGCTTAAGAAAACATAAGGGTATAGATACCTTTTCCAAAGCTGTCGCACAGTTTTATGAATTAGGATACAACATAGATTGGGAAATTGTAAATCCAATTCCTGCCAACAGTATACCATTGCCTTTATATCCGTTTCAAAAAAGTACGTATTGGCTATCAAAACCGAAGTTTAGAAATGAAGACGCAGTGAGTTTTGATGAATTTTTATCAGAAATTGAAAATGATGAGAACTTCTCCCCTCAGGAAAAAGATGTGATAGAGAAGCTCAAAAAATCTTTTGAGGAGAACTTTACAAAGAAAAAACGGCAGTCTATTCCGAAGTTACACAGAAAATCGTGGAAGAGAGATGAAGAATTTACTCATCATCCAGGTACTGCTAAAACCCAAAACTGTTTATTAATTGGAAACTCGGTGGATACTTTACTCGTGGATGCTATAAAAGCCAATCACATCCAAGTAAAATATGTTTCCTATGATTCTTTAACATCGGGAACAGCAATCTCTCAAGATATATTTCAAAACATTGAAGATCAGTTAAATGAGCACCAGATCAATACCAATGGTCCTTTTAATATCGTCATTGCTTTTACGGAAAATTTAGAGAGAGATGTATCTGAAATCTCCATTTGGTCTGAAAAACTAATGATGTTTCTTGCGGCAATTTCTTCTTGGCTTGAGAATCATCGTTCTTCGTGCATTATTTTCACCAAAAATGCCATTTCTGAGATAGAACAACAGTCCAATTCAAGCTTTCAAATATTGAACAGTATGCTATGGGGCGCTGCTAAAAATTTAAGTGTAGATCATCCTCAATATTTTAATGGGATTGTCAATTATGATGATTCTTTTAAAGAAACGACTTTTTTTGATGCCATCGTTAAAGATGCATTCACACAAATGGGAGAGCAATTTGTCAACTATCATATGGGAGATCGATATGTTTACAGATTGGATGAAGTACCATTAAAACCAATTGAAAAAGAAAATTTTAGTTCTGCTGGAACATATGTGATATCAGGAGGTATGGGATCAATTGGAATGCTTGTTGGAGAAATGCTTGCTGAAAACGGTGCGAAAGAATTGATATTATTAACCCGAAAGCCTAAAGAATATTACGCAGGAGATAAGCGATTGGAAAGATTTAAAAACAAAGCAACCCAAGTACATATTGAGAGTTGTGACGTACGATCGAAGGTTGATATTGAAAGATTACATAAAAAATTGAGCAGTAAGAATATTTCTGTGAATGGAATCATACATGCTGCGGGATCGTTGGGAATCCATAAACCCCAAGAAATTCAAACACAAGATGTACACGATGTATTGGATACAAAAATGATGGGAGCCATTCATCTGTACAATCAGTTTGCAATAAAAGATCTTGAATTTTTTGTGAGTTTTTCATCTATTGCCTCTGTTTGGGGATCTTCTCAGCAGCTATTGTACTGTACAGCGAATCATTTTTTAGATAGTTTTAGTAACCAGCTTAGACAAGATGGAAAAAAGGCATTTTCGATCAATTGGGGTCCATGGGAATCGAGTAGCATGCTGAATGATAAATTCCGCAATACGCTTGAATTAGTAGGAATAAAAACACTGAATCCAGAAGAAGCTCTTAGTACATTAAAAATGATTATGATTCACGATATTCCTGACCCGATTGTTGTAGATGTTGATTGGTTACGATTATCAGAAGTTTATTCCATGAGTGGTCTTGACTCCATTTTTGAGTTTTTGAATGGTGAAAACGATGATACACATTCCTTGGAGGAACAACGAAAAGTGTTCTTGGAAGAAATGTCAAAACTAGGGCATTATCCAGCGATGAAAGCCAAGATAACAACCCTTTTACACGATATGGCATATGAGATTTTAGAATACGATTCAGACGAACAGCTATCGTTAGAAACGGGTTTTTTTGAACTTGGTTTTGACTCCATTTTAGCTTTGGATTTTACGAAGAGAATTCAACTTAGAATAGGAGTGAAATTGCCAAATACATTGCTATTCGAACATTCGGACATCAATGAATTATCAAGACATTTGTTAGAAGCCTTAGGGTTGGGTGAAGTTCAACAGGAAGAAAAAAATAACAAAAATCAATTATTGGAAGATTTATCGGAAGAAAGTTTGAGGACATTATTAGAAGAAGAATTAAATAGGAAATAAATCCAAATTTGATGGACAATAAGGATATTATTAAAAATGCGCTTCTCGAAATAAGAAGATTAAAAGAGAAATTAAGAGCAGCGGAAGAGAAAGAAGATAAAGATATCGCTGTCATTGGTATGGCTTGTCGCTTTCCCAATGGAATAAATTCTCCTGAAAACTATTGGAACTTTCTTATCAATCAGAATGATGGTGTTACAGATATTCCAGAATCAAGATGGCAATTAGAAGATTACTTTGATAAAGAGAAGGGCAAAAAAGGTAAAATGTATACCGATCAAGGAGGTTTCATTGATGATGTAGATGCCTTTGATCCGTTCTTTTTTGGAATTTCACCAAGAGAAGCACATTCTATTGATCCGCAACATCGTCTTTTGTTAGAGGTTTGTTGGGAGGCACTTGAAAATGCAGGTTGTCCTATAGATAGAAATCGTGATGTATTCAACACAGGTGTCTTTATAGGACTTACCACTAGTGATTATTTTCATGATATTATAGAACGATTAGGCTTAAGCTCAATCAACGCGTTTTATGGAATTGGAAATTCACACAATTCCTCTTCGGGAAGGATTTCTCATACGTTTGGATTTACTGGACCTTCCATGGCATTAGATACAGCTTGTTCTTCCTCTTTGGTAGCCATTCACTCGGCATCAAATGCCTTGCTAAATGAAGATTGTGAAATGGCCTTGGCAGGTGGTGTAAACCTTATTCTCAATCCATTAAATCATATCATCACTTCTCAATCTCACATGCTATCTCCAGATGGCAGATGTAAGTCATTTGATGATGGTGCAAATGGATATGTAAGAAGTGAAGGCTGCGGAATTGTTGTGCTCAAAAAATTATCCAAAGCGCTGAAAGATAAGGATACAATTTTAGCTGTGATCAAAGGCTCAGGAACGAACCACAATGCTACAAGTAGCTCTTTATCAGTTCCCAATGTTAAGGCACAAGCATCTTTAATTGAAAGCGTTGTAAGTAAAAGTAATTTAGATCCTGGCGATATTTCATTCATTGAATCTCATGGAACTGGAACAAATTTAGGTGATCCTATTGAGCTGAGAGCGCTCGAAAAAGTTTTTGCCAAAAACCGAAATGCAGAAGACCCTCTGTACATAGGAGCGGCAAAATCCAATATAGGTCATACAGAATCGGCAGCAGGAGTAGCTGGATTTATAAAAGCTGTTTTATGTTTGCAGCATAAGACAATTCCACCAAATCTCCATTTCACAAAACCAAACACAAACTTTAATTGGGATGCAGTACCCTTTACCATTCCTGTGAAGCCTGTTTTATGGAACTCAGAAGATAAAAAACGGTATGCAGGAGTGAGTTCATTTGGAGTTTCGGGGACCAATGCGCATATCATCCTGGAAGAATACGCGCAGAATGATACCCCAAAAAAACCTGAATATACGGATGATTTTATAGTTGCTCTATCGGGAAAAAGTAAATCATCTCTTAACAATTTGCGGATCCATTATTTAGACTACATAACGACGCATCCAGAAGTTTCGATTTCGGATCTAAGTCTAACTTCTATCTTAGGAAGAACACATTTTGACTATCGATTGTCCTTTAAAGTAAAGAGCGTAGCCGAACTTATGACCAGGTTAGAAGACCAAACTGTAACAGGTGTTCGATCTCAAGAGAGTCCTTTGATTTTCTTATTTGGTGGGGGTGATGAAAACTTAAAATCGCACGCTTCTTTATTACTAACAAAGAATCATGCATTCAAATCAAAGCTTGAATCCATAGAAAAAGTTGTAGCCAAGAATACCGACTACAATCTTTCTGAGAAAATTCTATCTCCAGGCTTGGAATTGAATGTTGTGGATGTTTTTTGTATCGAATATACCTTGTCGATTTTGTGGAGGCATTGGAATATTCATCCAGAGAAAGTTGCTGGTATCAATATAGGTTTGTTCTCTGCTGCATGTGTTGCTGGCGTGTTTTCGTTTGAAAATGCCGTGCAATGGTTGAATCAATCGATGCATTCTGGAGAAAATCATAATGAGTTTTCTTTAAGTTCACCCAATATCCCTCTCTTATATGGAAATGGTCAATTAGTTGATGCAAAAGAGTATTTGGACCCTGAATTTTGGAATAATCTTATTTTAAAAGAAACCGATCTTTTTCTTGTCGATAATTTGAAGGAGGAGGAGACACATTCGATTAGTTTCTTGCCTAAAAATACACCTTTAGGGTTGGACTTTATCTCAGGCCAATTGATAAAGCTTTATCAAAGTGGACAAGACATATCATGGAAGCGTGTTTTTGATGATGAGTATGTTCAGCTCTCCTTACCGAATTATCCATTTGAGAAAGACAGATATTGGCTGGAAGGCACCAAAAATGAATCGAGAATAAATCAAATACATCCATTTTTTAATGAAATAATTCCCTTTGGTAAAGACGATACAATTACCGTTGTAAATTCAAAGATTCCTTTCAATGTTATTGAAGATCATTTAATTAATGGTGAGATTATAGTTCCTGGAAGCGCGTATATTGAGCTCTTATTGGCTTTCAATCATGAGCTTCTCCTTCACAATACTCCGCTCGTTTTAGGAAATGTTTCTTTAATGGATGCCATTACGGTTTCCGAACAGGAAGAGGTCATGCTGCAATTAATTGCAGAACAAAATAAGGACCGTTGGAAAGTATCTATTTTCCAGCTTCTAAAAGATCAAGCCGTAAAAAGCAAGATTGTAGCTGTGGGGACTTTTTTACAAAAAGAAGTTCAAGCAGACTCATTTGATAGTAGTCTTTTTGCCTTGCAGGGAGAAACTATTTCTGGCAATACCATGTACGGCAACCTGAAAAAGTTAGGTTATGGCTATGGTCGTACTTACCAAGGTGTTGAAAATCTAACGATTAAAGAGAATAAAGTTGTAGGAATCATCAATGTACCTCAAGAGTTGCAGGATAGTTATGAAGATTATATCATTCATCCAGCCTTATTCGATTCGTGTCTTCAGTTAGCGGGAGCAATTTTAAACAAGCATGGAGATGGTTCATCTCAAGCGTATGTTCCTGTCTATTTAGGAGAAATTAGTGCATTCAACAATTCGTATCAATCTTTGAAATGCCATGTTGAACTGAATGGAAATAAAAACAACACCAGTTTTTCTGCCAAATACCATATTTATAATGAGCTTAATGAAGCAATTGCCATTGTAAATAATGTAATTTTTAGACAATTAACGGCGAAAGAGGATGTAAAAATATACGATAAACTTTATGAAACAACTCTAGAGGAAATCTCGATAGACGAGTTTTCTGAAGACAAAGACATTCAGAAAGTGTTGTTAGTTGGAGAGAGTTTGGAAAATATCTCTGGTACAGAAGAGATCCTAAAAAAGGAGAAAATAGCCATAGAAACAGCTTGCTTTTCTAATAGCTTTGAAAAACTCAATGACGTTTCTTACCAATTCGATCCCTTAGAAGAATTCCAGGTTCAAAAGATTGTGAAAGAGATAGCAGGAAGTATATCACATGTTATCATCGATTTTTCAGATCTAAAAGACACCAGATCGAAGAATGCTTCGTTGGTGATATTGAACTTTGCCAAGCAATTGAGTTCGCTTTCCAGAGATCAAATACCAGAGCTCATTTTAATGACCACTTCGTTAGAAAAGGACACGATTATTGAGGATGCAAATCAATTTACCTACGATGCAATTGATGCACTTATAAGCATCCTAAATCAGGAAGCACCTAACCTGAGAACAAAGGTGTTACAGCTCGACTCTAACAAATTGCATCAAGAAGTTGTGAGTAAGGCAATCCGTTTCCAACCAAAAATTGGCCTTGAAGAAAGAATATCAATCATTAAAAACAAATTAAATGTCAAGAGGTTAAAACGAGTAAAACCCAAATCATTGGTTGTTTCTAATAATTACAAATTGCATATCGATGAACTGGGATCTTTTGACAGTCTTAGACTCCACAAGTATACTCCAGAAGCGCCTAAAAAAGATGAAGTCGGTCTTAGAATTGTTTCTTCTGGTTTGAATTTTAAAGAAGTGCTATTCGCTTTAGGGGCACTACCCATTCCTAAAGATAAAATTGAAGATTTTGAGTTTGGATTTGAATGTACCGGTATTGTAGAGAAAGTTGGAGACGAAGTAGAAGGCATCCATGTTGGTGACCACGTAATAGGTGCCATTGCACCAGGAAGTATTGGTAGTTATACAAATGTCAATCAGAATTTCACGTTTCAAAAACCTGAAAACTTATCCTTCCAAGAAGCGGCAACACTACCTATTGTTTTTATAACTGCCTATTATGCGCTAGTGAATTTGGCGAATATTGATCGAAATTCGAGAGTATTGATTCATAGTGCCGCAGGAGGCGTTGGGCTTGCTGCTGTACAAATATCCCAATTATTAGAAGCAGATATATATGCTACTGCCAGTATTCCTAAACATCAAATTTTGCGAGAGAAAGGAGTTGAAAATAAATACAATTCCAGGACACTTGACTTTTTTGAAGAGATCAATACCGATACGAATCAACGAGGCGTTAATGTTGTTCTGAATAGTTTTTCAAAAGATTACATCTATAAATCGCTGGACTTATTAGAGCAAGGAGGTCATTTTCTAGAAATAGGAAAAGTAAGTCAGGAGACCATTGCACACATCAAACAAATAAGACCTGATGTGCATTATTACAATTTTGATATTGGAGAACTTGCTTTGGAAGATCCAACAATGATTAGATTGGTTTTTGAGAATGTGTTGGACTTAATAAAGCAAGGAAAACTTAAACCCATCCTACACCATAATTATGCGATTTCTCAAGTAGCAGAATCATTTAATACTTTCTCTAAAGGAAAAAATGTAGGAAAAATTGTTTTGAACCATTATGAAAACAAAGGGATACCACTATTTCTTCCAGAAGAGCAGTATCTCATAACGGGTGGTACAGGAGGCTTAGGAGTAAAGTTGATGGCTTGGATGTTTGAAAAAGGAGCACGACAGTTTATCGTCGTCAGTCGAAAAAAATCAGATCAAGAAGATCTCTATTCAAAAATAATAGAAGAAGGAGGAGATGTGCAGTTTTTTCAAGCGGATGTTTCAAAGGCTGAAGATGTGAAACAAATGTTTGATTCTTTGCGCAAGGATCAAATAAATATCAGAGGTGTTTTTCATTTGGCGGGTACTATAAATGATAAATTAATCATTCATCAAGATGATGCCTCTGTCTCATCTGTTATGGCACCTAAATTATTGGGAGGGTGGAATCTTCATACCTATTCTCAAGACTTAGGTCTTACGTATTTTGTTTGCTTCTCTTCTGTAGCATCGCTCCTTGGGGCACCTGGACAGTACAATTATGCAGCTGCAAATGGCGCAATGGATTCACTAGTCAAATGGCGCAGAAAACAAGGACTTCCGGGTACCATTATCAATTGGGGACCCTTTGAGAAGTATGGGATGGCAAATCAGTTGGAAATACAAAATCAAGGGATTCAAAAATTAACTGTTGAAGAGGATTTTACGGCCATTGAAATTGCGCTACGCAAAAACCTAACACAAATTTGTGTAGCCGATATCGATTGGGATGTACTATCAAGACAAACACGGTATGTTCATAATACAAACTTTACAAAATACCTTAAAAATGAAAGCCAAGTAATTGAAGAATTAGATTCATCAGATATTACAATAGATTTAGATGAACTCCCAGAATTCATTGAAAACTCAATTAAACAAGTACTAGAATTGCCCAAACATTATGAAATGGACCATGACCGTTCTCTTTTTGATTATGGATTGGATTCACTGATGGCATTAGAACTGAAAAACAAGATTGAAAAATATACAAAAGAAGAAATTCCACCTACTTTTTTGTTTAACAATCCTACTCTGAAAGATATTTTCTCTTATTTCAATTTGGATGAAACATCAGAAGATGATGATAATACAGATGAAATGGTGGGTGAAATACAAGATGTAGACGAACTATCTAGATTGCTTGACGAAGAATTAGAAGATTTATGAAAAATGTAATACAAAAGATATATGGATAATGTAAATATTAAATATTTGCAGGAGCAACTGCAAAGAAGTCTCGTAGCCATTAGAGAATTAAAAAAGGAAAATGCCAGACTTTCCAATGCTGAAGGAGATGAAATAGCTGTAGTTGCTGTCTCTTGTAAACTTCCTTACAAGAATGACTCTACCAGTAAATTTTGGGAGTCGATAGCTCAGGGGAAGGACTTGGTGACTAAAATTCCAAAAGATCGATGGAATACCGAAAAATATTACCATCCTGATGAGAATAGAAAAAACACGTACTATACCGAGTATGCCGGGATTTATGAGGGTGACTTGAAACAGTTTGATGCTACCTTCTTCAATATATCACCAGCGGAAGTTAAGTATATGGACCCGCAACAAAGACTGTTGTTAGAGCTTTCTTTTGAAACTTTTGAAAACGCAAACATTCCTTTGGAAGCGATTAAGAAAGATGAGATTGGAGTTTTTATAGGTATGGCATCGTATGACAATGCTATTCGATTGCACAAATCAGACGCCAATATTAGCGCTTATTCTGGAGTCGGAAATGCATTGAGTGGCGGTGCTGGACGAATTGCACATTTTTTGGGCTTGGGAGGACCAGCAATTACCATGGATACCGCCTGTTCTTCTTCGCTTGTAGCACTTCACCAGGCTTGTAAAAGCATCCAGCGAAAGGAATGTACCACGGCATTAGTAGGCGGCGCGAATATTCTTTTATCTCCTGAAGTCATGGTGAATTTTAGCCAAGCCAATATGTTGTCAAAAGATGGTAAGTGTAAAACCTTTGACGATTCGGCAAATGGATATGTGCGAGGGGAAGGTGTTGGGATGATCATGATCAAATCACTTGCTCAGGCGAAGAAAGACAACAATTCAATTATTGCCATCGTAAAAGGATCTGCGATCAATCATGATGGTAGAGCAGCAGGAATTACGGTGCCCAATGGTAAAGCTCAAGAAATTGTATTGAAAAAAGCGCTAAAAGATGCCAAATTGACGGCGGATCAGGTAAATTATATCGAATGTCACGGCACGGGAACACCTTTGGGAGATCCTATTGAATTTCAAGCGATCTCTGAAGTATACGGACATGAACATTCGCTCGAAAATAAATTGCACTTGGGGTCACTCAAAACAAATATAGGGCACCTAGAAGCAGCAGCGGGAATTGCAGGGTTGGTAAAACTCTTGCTCTGTCTTCAAAATAAGACCTTGGTTCCTCACTTGCATTTCAAAAAACCTAGCAGCTACATTTCATGGGATAAGTTTCCTCAAATGGAAGTCGTACAAGAAAGAAAAGATTGGCCACTGGTTTCTGGACAAGAGAAAAGACGAGCAGGAATTAGTTCTTTTGGATTTACAGGAACCAATGCCCATGTTATTTTGGAAGAGTATGTGGAGACTGAAAGTAAGCCTTTGGAGGTATTTCATGAATCGAACGTTTTGACGCTTTCTGCAAAAAGCACGACCTCATTAGAAAATCTGTGCAATCTCTACGAAGAGTATTTAAAAGATACATCAGACAACATGGCAAACATTGCGTTTACCTCTAATATTGGACGCACCCATTTTCCTTACAGATTGTCTTTTGTTGGATCTAACAAAGAAGACATAATTCGAAAATTAGCCAAAAATAGCGTTGAACGTCCCGCACTAAATGATCCTAAAATCGCATTCTTGTTTACAGGACAAGGATCGCAGTACTTCAATATGGGTAAGGACTTATATGATACTAACTCCTTTTTCAGAGAAAAAATCATACAATGTGATCAGCTTTTTCGAAAGGAATTGAACAACACTTCCATCATAGATATACTTTACACTACAGAAAATCAAGAATTAATTCATCAAACACAATATACACAGTGTGCTCTTTTTACCATTGAATTCGCTTTGGCTTCCTTGTGGAAGCACTGGGGAATTAAACCCAAAGTTTATGTAGGGCATAGCATTGGCGAATTGGTAGCGGCGTGTTGTGCGGGAGTTTTTTCTTTGGAAGACGGTGTGAAGCTGATTGCCAAGAGAGGTCAGCTAATGGCTAGTGCGAAAGGACATGGAGTGATGTATAGTATTGCTATGAAATCTGATAGTTTAGAGCCTTATATAGACGCTGTAGAAAATGTAAGTATTGCTGTGGTAAATACTGCTTCTCAATGTGTACTTTCTGGCGATAAAGAGAATGTAGAAAATGTGCTGGAGAAATTGCCAAAAGATACTGCGGTAAAGCAATTAACGGTATCGCATGCTTTTCATTCACCGCTTATGGAGGATGCAAAAAATGAGCTTTACAAATTGCTTCAAAGCATGTCCTTACAGATTCCAGATACTCCCATTATATCCAACTTGAATGGAGAAATCTTACTGAAAGAAATGGCGACCCCAGAATACTGGGCAAATCAGGTAGTAGCTACGGTTCGTTTCGATGCTTGCGCAAAAAAAATAGCAGAACTGGAGGTAGATGCTTGTTTAGAAATAGGTCCAAAGCCTATTTTATCAGCGCTCGTATCAAATACTTTAAAGGAAAGCATGGTATGCATTCCAAGCTTAAGAAATGCAAGAAACACAATGGATTCTATGGCAAAAGCCGTAGGAAGTATCTATGAATTAGGAGGGGCGATCAAATGGAAAAAATTTCATCAAGACTCAACGATTGAAATGGTTAGCTTGCCCAACTATCCTTTCCAACGAAAGTATTATTGGTTAGAAAATGGCAATGACGATACTTTGGATAGGAGGTCTGACCGAGAAACTGTGAGTGCAGATTCTACTGCTGAAGAAGCGAATACTGTTGATCTGTATATTGAAGACTGGATTCTTAAGGATCGTCATGCTACCAGCGAAAAATCAGAATCTCATCAGTGGATTCTGGTTGATTTTAAAGCGCAACAAGAAAATCCATTTAGGACCTACCTCCAACAGAAAGAAGAACAAGGCATCCTGAACTTAGCATTAGAATCATGGTCGGAAAATGAAGTTTCCGAATCATTCAAAAACATAAGCGCAGATTTTCATGTAGTTGTGAATCCTGGTAGTACTGAAGATTATGTTTCAGACATGAATCGTTATGGATATCAATTTGTTGCCCTCTTTCAACTGCTAGAAAAGCTTCAGAAAAGTCATAAAATGATTTCGCTTACAGTTTTAGGTACTGCTAATTCAGAGATTCAAGTTAAGGAAAACCCAATACAAAATGGCTTAGCTACCCTTAGTAAGGTGATCGAAAATGAGATGTTTTCTATAAAAGTGAAGCGAGTTTTTGTGGATCAATCACATAGAGACTCGTTAATGGAAGAGGTGGAAAGAGAAATTTTGCACACTCAAAAAACAAGTACTGTATGGCTTTCTGAAAAGACCAGAAAAGTATTGCGTTTGAAGTCTCTAATCAGTGAGCCTGAATCAAAAAATGAAGCGTTGTTTAGTTCTGATAAGAGCTATTTGATTACAGGTGGTACGGGAGCTTTGGGTACGAAATTAATCGATTGGATGCTCGATAATGGAGCCAGCAATTTGGTTGTGGTCACTAGACAAAAGAACCACTCCAACAAAAACATAAAAGAATCGATAGAAATGGTCCAGGCGGATATTGCTAACCCAAACGATGTGGACCAACTTATTTCAAGATTTGGCATCGATTTTAAACCTTTGGGAGGAGTTTTCCATTTAGCGGGAGTACTCTCAGATGCTTCTGTATTAACATTTACTGAAGATCAGTTTAATTCTGTATTAAGCCCCAAAGTAAACGGAACATGGAATTTGCATCAGGCAACGAAAAAATTGACTTTAGACTATTTTGTTCAGTTTTCTTCTATCTCTTCTGTCATAGGTGCAATTGGGCTAGGAAACTATGCCTATGCGAATTCATTTTTAGATAGTATTTCTGAAATGAGAAAATCAGAAAATCTGCCCTGTTTAAATGTCAATTGGGGGCCTTGGGATGGAGGAGGAATGGCAGAAGATTTGGATGATAGCAAAATAATCATCAACAAGATTCCTATTGCAGAAGGATTTGAAACCTTGGGTAAACTAATGAGACTTACGCAAAATGGAAGCTATACCGTTACGATTTTAAATCATGAATTGTTGCGAGAGATTGAGGTTCCATTGTTAGACTTGCTACAAGATAAAGAGTCTTCAACAGAAAACTCTTCTACTGAAGATGTTCAAGTTGTATTGACGGAAGTTACAATAGAAAACGTCAAACAAATCATTGCAGATGTTTTGGAAATCACTCCAGAAGAGCTAGACACAACCATTCCGATTATCAGTTATGGATTTGATTCTTTACTAGCCCTGAAAGCAAAAAATGTCATTCACAAAAAGTTTGGTGTGAATCTAGAAGCCTCTGCTTTCATGGAAAATCCAAGTATTAATGACTTAAAGGATGCAATAATTAAAAGTAAAGAGACCATTGAAGTTAAGGAGGAGGAAGTCATTATTGATAAGGAGATTTCATTAAATAATATAGACGAACTCACAGAAGATGAGATCGATAAATTACTCAAATCACTCGAATAGATGAAAGAGAAAAGTATAGAGGAGAAACGGGCTTTACTTAAGAAACTACTCTTAGAGAAAGCATTGTCAGAGACCAAACGCCATGATCTTTCTCGAGGTCAAAAAGCCATGTGGTTTCTGCACAAATTACATCAAGATATGGTTGATTATAATCTAGGATTTGCCATAAAGATTACGGGAGAATTTGATGTAGCTACTTTTAAAGACTGTATAGATGCACTTGGTAAACGTCACGAAATATTAAAATCGGTTTATAAAGAGGACGATAAAGGCATTTATTATGAATTTGAAAAAACGAAATCTCTGACATTAGAAGAAAGAGACGCCACAGAATATAATGAAACACAATTGCTGGAAGCCATTGATCAAGAAATGAAAATACCGTACGACCTTGCCTCCGACGACATGGTCAGAACGGTTATTTATCATACGGGAGCTAATGAGTGTGTCTTTCTTTTCTGTATTCACCATATTATCTATGATGAATGGTCTTGTCTAATTATTATTCGAGAGTTGCTGAATGATTACGATAATAGAATTCATGCAAAGAACGATACGATTCCAGCACCTTCGAAATCCTATGCTGATTTTGTGGCCCTTCAAAAAAAGGTCTTAGAAGACGATACACATAAGAATTTTTGGAAAGAGTATTTAGAGAATCACGAATCGTTGCAGATAGAGATTCATGGTGATAAAGAAAGTTTGTTTCACGTTTCGACGGATACAAGTGATGGAGAAATGATTGAGTATACTTTTGAATCTGAAATAATTGATCAGATCAGAACGATTGCTTCTGAAAATGTATCCACGGTTTTCAACTTTATGATGTCGGCATATCAGCTGTCATTGTATCATTATTCTGGACAAAAAGAGTTTTTAATTGGGACTCCAGTTGCTGGAAGAAACGACCTTAATTTTTATCAAACCATAGGATATTTTTCCAATATCATCCCTATAAAATGTGCGATAACTCCTAGTATGACTTTTTTAGATTTTCTAAAAGAGAACACTGGAGAAATAAAACAAGCATTGCTCCATCAAGATTTTCCATTCAATGCCATGGTCGATTCATTTTGCAAAGAACGAAGCTTAACCAAGGCGCCTTTTTTCAACATTGCCTTTTCGTATTACACTAAAAAATACCTCTATAGTGATCTGAAAGGATTGGGGGTAGCGAGCAATTTGAGTATTGAAGAGGTTGGATTAAAATCGCAAGAATCCGCATTTGATATTACATTCGAAATAAAAGAAGCACCTCAGACAGCTACATTAAAACTGAAGTATAAATCTTCTAAGTACAGCAGACCTATAATGACAGAATTTTTTGACTGTTTGAAACAAATTTGTCTGTCAATTATAAAGGATCCTACCGTCTCTATTTCTCAATTGTTGGAAGATAAAAAAAGAAAGTCCATAACCCTTGGTACACAAAGAGAAATAGAGGCAAAAGACACGGTGTTTGGTGAATTCGAACATCAAGTATTCAAAACACCATCCGCTACTGCTGTGGTTGATAAAACACAAAAGGTCACTTACAAAGAGCTTTACGACAATGTGGAAGCATTGAGTGATCAACTTCGTTCTTCTATCAATGATCAAAATCCACATGTCGGAATTTTAGCTGGTTCTTCTATTGCGAAAATTGAAGGAATTTTTTCCATCTTGAAGTTGGGGGCTACTTATGTGCCTTTAAAAATGGATCAAGGAGACAATCAGAGATTTGTTTACATGATTCAGAATGCAAGGATTGATAGTATTCTCTGCGATAGATTGCATGAAGAACGATTAAAAAATCTAAATCTAGATGTCAAAATTTTAGTCATTGAAGATTTACTAGAAAAGGAAGCATTGAATCTGGGACTTTCTGAAAAAGTTTTTCCTGAAAACTACAATACCTATTTGATGTTTACCTCAGGATCTACTGGTCAGCCGAAAGGAGTTACCATACACGAATCTAGCATTCTCAATTTGGTGAAACAACAAGATTACATTTCGATCCATCCTGGAGATGGTATTTGCCATTTATCGGACTACACTTTCGACGGTAGTACTTTTGAGATTTTTGGTGCTTTATTAAATGGAGCTGCATTGCATTTAGTAGATAACGATGTACGACTTTCTCCAAGTAGGTTGTCAACCTATTTTAAAGACAATAATATTAACAAAGGCTTTTTTACAACGGCCTTATTCAATAGTCTGGTAAGTAATAATGCCGAGGAGTTTCTCAGTACTTTCAACACATTGTTATTTGGGGGAGAACAAGTTTCAACCAAACATGTACAAGCTGCGTTGAAACACGTGAAAAATGAAAATGTATTAGTACATGTTTACGGTCCTACAGAAACCACAACGTTTACCACTTTTTATCCTATAAAGGAAATCGACCCCAATGCAAAAACAATACCCATTGGAAAATCAATTGCGGGTGCAAGCACTAGCATAAGGTCTGATCTCAAAGAAATCGTACCCTTTGGTGTGATAGGCGAGTTGTACATAGGCGGCATAGGTTTGAGCGTTGATGGGTATTATAACACAAACGACAAAGCCCAAGAACGTTTTCTAGAACATCCCGAAAATCCTTCAGAAAGGCTTTATGCTACAGGAGATTATGGCTTTATGCTTCCTTCTGGAGACATCGTTTTTACTGGGAGAAAAGACAACCAACTTAAAATAAGAGGATATAGGATTGAATTAGGAGAAATTGAAGCCGCATTGTATCAATCAGGTAAAGTTGAGAAAGCAATTGCCACTGTAAGAAATTACAATTCAGAAAGAGCCATGTTATTGGCTACGGTGCAAGTGAATGATACAAGCGTTACAGAAAAGACCATTAAAAAGAGCCTGGCATCGCTTTTACCAGACTACATGGTTCCCAATAGAATATTAATTCTGGAGGACATGGTGCTCAATAAAAATGGAAAAATAGATAGGACTCAATTGGATCATCAAATAGAGGCATTATTACTTCAAAAAAATGAGGATAGTGTGGGTCCTAGTACGCCAACAGAAAAAGTAGTGTTGAAAATATTGCAAGATGTATTGGAGGTGCAGGAAATTGGTATCAATGATTCTTTTTTCGAATTGGGTGGAAATTCATTGCTAGCGATGGCAGTGCTTTCTAGAGTTAGACAAGAATTGCACATAGAATTAAGTCCATCTGCCATATTTGAAAACCAAACAGTTCAATCTATTAGCCATTACATTGATACAGAAAAACCAGTACGCTCTAAGGTGAGAAAGATAAAAAGGTCGAATAGAGAAGAACATTTACTTGATTAAACCGAATTCGCAAAATGAAGGACATAAAAGCTTATGCTTACCCTATATCTAGTGCACAACATCGCTTGTGGTTGTTATCCAAGTTTGATAGAATCAGTACTGCATACAATATTACTGGGATTTTAAAGATTTCAAGAGATGTAAATATTGAAATTCTTAAAGAATCTATCTTACTGATCATAGACAGACATGAAACCTTGCGAACCACATTCAGAGAAGTGAAAGGTGAGGTAAAACAGGTTATTCATGAAAGAATCAGCTTTAATTTTGAGGAAGTCTCCGTTGGTCCTTCCGAAGCGTCAAGTGAAATTTTAGCTGATAAAGTGCATCATCGCTTCGATTTAGAAAATGGACCGTTGTTGCGTATTGTCATTATAGACGATGAAAAAGATGATAATTATCAAATTATCATTTCAATGCATCACATTATTTCGGATGGATGGTCTATCGGCATTTTTACAAAAGAATGTAGTAGTATATATAACAGCTTATTACAAGGTGAAGCCCCAAATTTAGAAGAACTGGAAATACAATATGCAGATTTTACGCTGTGGGAAAAAGAAGAGGAAGAAACTCAAGAATTTCAAAACAAGGTAGATTTTTGGGAGAAAATCTTGGCAGGCTCGCCCGCTCTTCTAGAGTTGCCTTACAAAGGGGAGAGACCTGCACTTCAAACATTTGATGGAGACATATATAAAGAACAAATCTCACTTGAACTCACTCAAAAAATCAAAGCATTTTGCCTGGAGCATCATGTGAGTCCGTTCATGTTTCTCTTGGCTGTTTACAAAATAACATTGAGTAAGTATGCCAATCAAAAAGACCTTCTCATAGGTGTACCAGTTGCGAATAGAAATGCTCCTGAAGTCGAACAATTGATAGGATTTTTTGTAAATACAGTAGTCATTAGAACTCAAATTGATGCCAATCATAGTTTTAAGGACTATCTAAATGAAGTGAAAAAAACTGCACTAAAGGTTTTTGAAAATAAAGACATCTCCTTTGAAACAGTATTGGAAAGAGTAAAACCTCCAAGAAGCACGGCCTACAATCCACTTTTTCAAGTCATGTTTAGTTTGGAAGACTTACCTAAACAAGAGTTAATTTTTAACGGAGTTCCAGCAACGATTAATCCGATAGATCATATCTCAGCTAAATTTGACTTGACACTCGCTGTGAAAGACTTGACTTCAGGATATGCATTCGAATATGAATATAATACACGTCTTTTTGATGAACAAAGGATCGCTAATTTTAGCAAGCATTATCTCAATGTTCTGAGTTCCGTTCTAGAGGATGCTTCTACTAAATTAACCTCCATCTCTTTACTGGACACGAAAGAAGAAGCGCGCATTCTAAATGACTGGAATCAAACCTCTCTTCCCTATGAGAAGGAGTCTTCTTTTATTGACCAATTTGTTGAAAAATCAAAAAAATATGCAAATTCTATTGCCTATGTCTACAAAGACATTCAATATACTTATGAAGAATTAGACAACGTTTCAAATCAATTTGCACATGCTCTAAAAAAGTGTGGAGTCGGTGCAAATCAAAAGGTGGTTCTATTTTTAAAACGCGATGAAAAATTACTTCCTGTATTATTAGCGGTCATGAAATTGGGAGCTACGTACATCCCTCTCGATATTACCTATCCAGAAGAAAGAATACAGTACATCATCAATGACTGCTCAGCTGATTATGTTTTATGTAATGAAGCGTTCGCATCCAACATAAGTAAATCTGAAGATTTAGAGATTCTAAGTGTAGAATCGATTGTTTTAAACGAACAGCCCAATGAAGCCTATAAAATTCCTGATCTAAGTGATATACCTGTTTATACCATTTACACTTCTGGTTCTACAGGCAATCCAAAAGGAGTACGAATTGGTCATACTTCCTTGCTCAATTTTTTAACTTCAATGCAAACCAATCTTCACCTAAAACAAGAAGATGTGTTGCTTGCGGTTACATCATTGGCTTTTGATATATCGGGTCTAGAGTTGTATTTGCCGCTTCTTTCAGGTGCTTGTGTAGTACTGGCAAATGAACGAGAAGTGAAATCATCCTCTCTTTTAATGAATGCCCTGGAAGAGCACAGCATTACGGTCATGCAAGGGACACCCACCTTGTGGAAAATGCTGAGAGAAATGGATTGGGCACCTCAGAATACATTTAAGATATTGTGTGGAGGTGAGGCACTTCCGCACAGTCTTGCAGAATGGTTTCGAAGTATTTCAACAAATGCATGGAATCTTTATGGACCTACCGAAACTACGATTTGGTCTTCCATATCAAAGGTTGGGGATTCTGATACGGTTACTATAGGGAAACCGATTCACAATACTACGATGTACATTTTGAACAGTGATTTGATTCCTGTTCCTATTGGCAGTAAAGGCGAATTGTATATTGGCGGCGATGGATTAGCGATCGATTATTACAACCGCCCTGAACTTAATGCAGAGAAATTTATTTGGTGGGAATACAAAAATATTAAGACAAGATTATTTAAAACAGGGGATGTAGTCAAGTACAATGTAGATGGAACCATTGCCTTTCATGGAAGAAACGATTCACAAGTAAAAGTGAATGGATATCGGATCGAACTGCAAGAGATCGAAATTAAATTGGCCAAGCTTGAAGAGGTTGACACTGCCATTGTGCTTGTAAACAAGAGCAATGATCTTAGTGAATTGATAGCCTATCTCAAGGTCAATACTCAAATTGAATTGAACTCCTTGAGGGAACAATTAAAGCAGTTATTGCCTGTCTATATGATCCCTGGCAAATTTATCATGTTGGATGAAATACCATTGACACCCAATGGTAAAATTGATAGAAAAGCATTAAAAGGATTTATTGACCACAAGAAAGTTTTAAGAAGTAATTACACCGCTCCAGAAACAGAAAAAGAAACCATACTTGTCAAGATTTGGCAGGAGGTGTTGGATGAAGAAAAAATAGGTGTGAAAGATGATTTTTTTGAACTTGGAGGTGCTTCTCTTCAAAGCGTTAGAATCTCAAACCAAGCTCAAAATTCTGGCCTTTCCGTTTCTCCAGAAATGATTTTTGAATTTTCAACTATACGAGAGCTTGCCCAGAAAGCCGAATATATAATTGGAGTGAATACCGGAGGGTCTGTATTGCATGCCAATGAAATAAAAATTCCTGAAAAATCAGAGGTCATTTCATCACTAGAATCAAACCCACAAGATGAGACAAAAATTGTCATCGAAAGTATGGGGGAATACCTTCCTAAAAAGGAAGTTTTAGCAAATGAACTTGTCAATAACTGTAAAAATGAAATTCGGTTTCCACTAAGCAGATTAACGGGAATTGAAAGTGTGTTTGTGGTTGAAGATGAATTTTCATTGGGGCTCGCTGAACAAGCAATTGAAAACTGCTTGGCCATCTCAAAGTTCAGACCAGAAAATATAAACCTTGTGATTACTTGCAATGTATTCCGAATGGAAAATGCGAGAACCATCGCCATAGAGCCAAGTATGTCTATAACGCTAAGTGAGAAATTTGGATTTGACAATGCCATACATCTAGACATCACAAATGCTTGCACAGGTATATTTACAGCAATCTATATCGCAGAAGCCTATTTAAAGTCGCATCAGGTTGACAATTGTCTTGTTGTAAGTGGAGAATACATTTCACACATGACCAGAGCTGCACAACTCGAAGTGGAGAGTTATATGGATAGTCGAATTTCAGGACTAACTTTAGGAGATGCTGGACTCGCCATGATTCTTGAAAGGTCTACCGCTAACAAAGACGTAGGCTTTCACAAACTTGATTTGTTTACAATGGGGGCATATTGTGACTTGTGTATAGTAAAACCAACTGAGCAAGAGCACGGAGGATTTGTCGTGAAAACGGATGCCATAAAAATGGGCCAGGCAGGTCATGCTGCGGCAGCAAATCATGCCTTAAAAACTTTGTACTCCAACAACTGGGGATTTGAGCAAGTTCAGAAAATTATCATGCATCAAGCATCAAGTATTACCACACAAAATGCAATGCGTGAGATCAATAGGGTATTGGGAATGAAAGTGACCAATTCTTCCAACATTATTGATAACATTAAAAATAGAGGGAATACGGCCACTACCTCTTATTGGATCGCCACGATCGACAACATCTTAAATGGCGAAATAGAAGATGAAAACGCTATTATATACTGCATTAGTGGTTCGGGTTTGACCTTGGGAACGGCTCTGTATAAATTTGATGACTTACCCAGCAGAATCAGAGATTATAAACTCCATAATAAAACGGCTGAAAAAATTGATTCCCTTCAAAATAACACAGAGGCCATCAAGACGCATAAGAAAAGGTTGAAGATCTCTAGTATTGGGGTAAACCTAAAGTCTAATAATTCGGGTGATGGACTAGATTTGATGTATGCGGCAACAGATACCTGTTTAACGCAAGTAGATATGAAGGGCAAAAGCGATTTTGATGCGATCATATACTTTGGTGTGCATAGAGAACAGTACATGTACGAGCCGGCTATTGCAACTTTTTTGGCCAGTCAATACAGTTTGAACTCAACATCAGATGCTCTCGATGCTGGTAAAAACACACTTGCATTCGATATTATCAACGGATCCTTAGGGTTTCTAAATACCTGCCATGCTGTATTACAATTAACACAAATAGATAAGAATACTAAGACACTCATATCTACATCAGAAATCAACAATAATGAGAGATACTTAACGGAAAATGTAGAACTGCCAATTATAGAAGGTGCTGCATCTTTGTTACTAGAGGTCGATGAAGAAGGAGACAGTGGATTCGGGCAATTCGTATTCAAAAATAGTACTGGTTTGATTGAAGATAAAAAGAGTTGGGCAGTTTGGGAAAATAAGAGTATGAGAACCACTATTAAAGAAAACCTAACTTTTGTAGAAGAGTATGCAAAATTAACTGTAGAAACGATGAAAGAACTTCTTGAACAAGAAAATCTTGCGATGAACGATATTAAAGTTGTATTTGTACCAGAGGTATCTGATCAATACATCGGTTTTTTGAAAACAGATACTGTATTCAAAAACTGGACAGGAACATTTTCGATGTCAAAACAGCCGATGCAGAATTCTACCTTAACAACCCCTTTGCAATTGCATAATGCATTGTATAATGGATTGGTGTCAAAAAATGATGTTGGCATCATTATTAATTTAGCTGCTGGCGTGCAAGTTTGCTGTGCTAGTTATTATTTTTAAATGATTATTTGTTGTGAACACGAAATTAATTCTATTTCCTTTTGCTGGTGGTAATTCATACTCATTTAAAGAGTTTACAAAAGAATTGTCTAGAAACATGACGATTCAATGTCACTGTATTGAATATCCTGGGAGAGGAACAAGGATCAAAGAGCCACTTCTTACCAGTTTAGAGGATTTTGTAGAGGATGTCTTATTCAAGTACAAACACTTGTTTCAGGGAAATTTTCATTTTTTTGGATATAGTATGGGCGCAATTATTGCTCGTTTGGTCATTGATAAATTAATCGAGAATGAATTACCTTCTCCAATCAATTTTTTTGCCGCTGCTTGTCCATCGTTAAGATATATGCATACGAGCAGAGAAAACATTGCACATCTGCCTGAAAACGATTTTATTGAAAAATTAAAAAGCTATGGAGGAATTCATGAACAAATATTGGCTTCTCCTGATCTCTTGAGGTTTCTATCAAGAATTATTAGGGCTGATATTAAGGCTTATGAAAATTTTCAATCAAAGAAATTAACCCCGTTGAATTGCCCCATTTATATTTATGGGGGAAAAGAAGATCATATAAAACAAGAAGAGTTGGAACACTGGCAAGAGGATTCAACAGGAGAGTTTAAGATGTCTATTTACGAAGGAGGTCATTTCTTTATTTTTGAGAATTTGAAGCAAATAGGGGATAGTATAAAATATAAAATAATTGTATCCTAATGGTTATCGCAACAGCTATAATAACGAGTATCATTACGTCTTTTTTAATAGGACGGATGTATCTCAATTACCAATATTTAAAGTCGAATGCAGGCTTTAGACAACAAAAAATTATAGAATGTACAAAAGAACTTTGTGGTGCGCATACTATTAATAGTCAAATAGATGAAGATCTACATGTAAAGCATAAATACGCGCTGTCATACATTGTAGAACGCATGATAAGAGCTTATGGTATAAATAACTGTTTGTCAGCAGAGCATCATGACGAATTAAGTGTGTTTCCTCATTTTGAGGATAAAGATGGAGTATCAGGTGTGTTGTTTTTTGAAGAATACATTAGACCCGTAATGAATGATTTGAATAACAATGCCTTTATAGGTTGGTTTAATTGGGTTCCCAATGTAAAGCGTTTGACAACACTTTGGAATATGTGTTTCTATCTTGAAGAGATCACAACGAACCTAGCCTATTTAACATCAAAGAACAAAAGTGAAAAAATATACAAACTAGAAAACGGTTCTTTGAGCTTTTTTGATCAATCTAATTATAAAAAAGAGATAGGCATAGTTAGAGAAAATCATAGAAAGATAAAAGTGCTTTGGTGTGAGTGGTTGATACTAAATAAGATTACAGATAAGAACTAATTTCAAGTGTGTCCTCAGTTTTGGAATGGCATAACTTGTAATTATAAAAAACATAAAAGTGAATGAGATAAAATATAAATATGGAAGGACCTCGGACTTTTACAGTGCTTTAAGGTCTGAGGTTAATGATTATTTTGAAAGCAACAACATTTCAAAGCATGCCAATATAGAAATGATTGTAAAAATCATTGTTACTTTAGTTCTATACTTAGGCTCTTATTTTGGTTTGCTGTTTTTAGAGTTGCCAATGTATGGAATGGTCTTTCT
Source organism: Saprospiraceae bacterium (assembly GCA_965230575.1). Classification (GTDB taxonomy): domain Bacteria; phylum Bacteroidota; class Bacteroidia; order Chitinophagales; family Saprospiraceae; genus CAJXUU01. The sequence continues at coordinate 44,064 of OZ246013.1, read as the reverse complement.
TACCATTGTTATGGGAGTCTCTATGGCAGGAGTATTTTTAAATATTTCCCATGATGCTTCCCACTATTCATTATTTAAAGACAAAAGTAAAAATAAGATACTTTGGTACTCTATGGAATTAATAGGATTGAGTTCCTATATCTGGAATTACCTGCATAATTATGTTCATCATGTATATACCAGCATTGAAGGGCAAGACATTATTTTGGAAGAGTATTCTATTTTGAGACTATCCAAGAATCAATCTTACATGTCAATTCACAAGTATCAATGCATTTATGCAATTTTTGTGTACAGTCTATTCAGTGTGTTTTTGATTTTTGTGACGGATTTCACATTGTTTTCTAGAAATCGTATGGGTAGGGTTAGAGATTTGAAGCATGCCACCAAAGAGTATGTGAAATTGTATTTGACGAAACTATTTTTTCTTTTCTATACATTGGTGATTCCTCTTTTAGTGATTGATTTGGCATGGTGGAAAATACTAATAGGATATTATATCATGCATGCCTCGGCAGGTTTTGTCTTGGCTATCGTAGGAGTTTTAAATCACCAAATAGACGAATCTGTTTTTCCAGAGCCAGATGAAGCAGGATATATCCATAATTCGCAGAAAAATCATGAACTTGAAGTAACCATTGATTTCTCACCTCAAAGTAGATTTCAAAGTTGGTTATTTGGCGGATTCAACACACATGTTGCGCATCATTTATTTCCTCATATTTGTCACATACATTATATCCCTATAACCAAGATCATTAAATCTAAAGCCCAAGAATATGGGGTCAATTATAAAGAACAAACGTTATGGAATTCTATTAAATCTCATTTTAGATATTTAAAGAGATTATCAAAAGAAAATGAATAATGATTTATTACCCATTGAAAAATACATAGTAAAGATTTATGACCCAATTGAGAATAGATAAAACAATTGATTTTAAGGACTATCGCGATCCTTTGGATATGCAAATAGATGCCAATGATGTAACCGTCTTCTTAGTCCACAATACTCAAAAGTTGAGCGAATCAACATGGGAAAAATTGCTCAGTATTTTACCTCTTCATCTTGTCACAGAAGTAACAAAATATAAAAGATGGCAAGATAGGCAAAACTGTCTTTTTGGGAAATTATTGGTCTATATAGGTTATCATCATTTGTGTAAAAAGAAATTGGATATGAATATCATAAAAAGAGATAAGAATAACAAGCCATATCTTAGTGATAAAAGCATTCATTTCAATATCTCACACTCCAATCAAATGGTCGTTTGTGCTTTTTCCAAACAGAACAAAATTGGAATAGATGTTGAGCAAATTAAGGATTTGGATTATAGAAATTTTACCTCTATATTTAATAATGAAGAAGTGATTAAGATTCGAGAAGGGGACATTCATGTTTTCTATGAATTCTGGACAAAAAAAGAAGCAGTTCTTAAAAATATAGGAACAGGTTTCATGCTGTCACCTAAAGAGGCGAATACAGTAAACAATAAAACTAATTACAATCATGTTTGCTATGACATATCTACATTTTCATTTTTAGATTACTGTTTTTCTATTGCTCATAATGGTAGCAATAAGATTAGATGGATTAAATTTAACTTTAGTAATTTTGCCAACCCTTTTTAAGATTTTAAATTTCATTATGATTGAACCAAATGAGTTTTATACTCAAGAAAAAAATAAGTATGAAAAAAGCCTTGCTGGTCTAAAAAAAAGATTGATCCTATCAAGTATGATTCGTTTTTTGACCTTCTTAACAATATGTGGGATGGTTTACGTAGTATTTGGAGATTGGAAATTAATGCTCGGTACACTTTTACTAGGTGCTATTGTGTTTCTTTATTTGGTTGTACGTCATAATTCTTTGGAGTATAAGAGAGATTTAACTAAAGCACTTTTAAAAATAAATAACACTGAATTGAAAGTTTTAAAGCGCGAATATGACCATTTACCAACGGGAGATGACTATTACGATTCCGCTCATTTTTATAGTCAAGATATAGACCTTTTTGGGAAGGGATCTTTTTTTCAATTCATCAATAGAACTGCTCTATATTCTGGAGCCAATAAACTTGCAAAATTATTAACTGAAAACGATACGAACGATATCCCCTTAAAACAAGAGGCAATTCAAGAGCTTAATAATCTGCCTGTTTGGAGACAAAACTTTTCGGCAGTAGCTTCCTTGGTAAAAACAGAAGTCTCAGAACAGAAAGTAAGTCAATGGTTGAATGAGTATAAACCATTTATCAATATCAATATGAAAGTATTGTCGATACTTTTTTCATTGATCTCATTAGCCTTATGTGCCTTGGCATTCTTTAAAATTATTCATGGAGGAATTGTAATGGGTTGGTTTGTTTTGGGACTTTTGATTGTAGGCATTTATACAAAAAAGATAAATACCCTTGCTTCAAAAACATCAAAAATACAAAGTACGTTTAACCAATATTCGAAGCTATTACAACAGATTGAAAATCAAAATTTCACTAACAAATTACTCCAACAAAACAAAGAAAAAGTTGTCAATGAAGAAAAAAGTTCGTCCCAAATACTGCGAACATTTGCTAATTACTTGAATGCGTTAGATCAGCGGAACAATGTCTTTGTAGGAATATTCTTAAATGGTTTATTTCTTAGAGACCTCAGAATAGTCCATCAGATAGAAAAATGGATTTCACGACATAAAAACGATGTATCGACTTGGTTTGAATCTATTCACTTTTTTGATGCTTATAACAGCTTGGGCAATTTCGCTTTTAATCACCCAAAATACAATTATGCCAAAATTGTAAATAACGAAATTGCCTTACATTCTATTAAGACTGGACACCCTTTGTTAGATTCAAATTCTGTAGTGCTAAATGATATCCAAATAAATAAAGAAGATTTTTTCATTATTACTGGTGCGAATATGGCTGGTAAGAGTACTTTTTTACGATCTATTGCTTTGCAAATAGTAATGAATAATTTGGGCTTACCTGTTTGTGCAAAAGACACTTCATATGCTCCCGTAAAACTTATTACGAGCATGCGAACTACAGATAGTCTTGTAGATGATGAAAGTTACTTCTTTAGCGAACTTAAACGTCTCAAGTTTATTATAGATGAAATAGAAAAGGATAATTATTTTATTATTCTTGATGAAATTTTAAAAGGAACCAATAGCATTGATAAAGCCAAAGGCTCTAGAAAATTCATTGACAAACTGGTAAGATCAAAATCAACAGGAATGGTAGCCACTCACGACTTAAGCCTTTGCAAAGCAGCAGATGAATTAACTCAAGTGGAAAACCATTATTTCGATGCTCAAATTAAAAATGATGAACTATACTTTGATTATTTATTTAAAAAAGGAGTGTGTAAAAACATGAATGCAAGTTTTTTATTGAAGAAAATGGAAATTATTGATTAAGCATAGACCAAATTATTAAGGGATTTAAGACGCCTTCACAAGTTAAGATGATAACAAGATATACCATATATAATTGTGCATAATATGAGGATAGGAATATTTACATACGGTTCTAGAGGGGACATCCAACCTTATATAGCGTTGGCTGTAGGATTAGTAAATAATGGGCATTATGTAATTTTAGCAGCACCCGAAAACTTTAAAAAGACGATTGAAAATTATGGTATAGCCTTCCATCCGCTTGTAGGAAATGTTGAGGAATTATTAGAATCTGAAAAAGGTCAAAAAATCGTTGCTACAGGTCAAAATCTGAAACTTTTACGCCTTTTCGCGGAAGAATCGTATCGATTAAGAGTCCCCTTACGAAATGACATTTTGAAATGTTGTGAAAAAGTAGATTTCATGATTACCAATAGTATGACCACACTAATAGTAGCAACCATCGCAGAAAAGTATGATAAAAAATGGGCCATGGTACAACTCAATCCGCCTTTAGTTAAAACTAGAGCGTTTCCCGCACCTGGAATTGAATTTTTAAAATTTTCCCTTTTTAATAAGTGGTCCTATAATTTAATGGAATGGATCTTTTGGAGAATGAATAAAAAGGAAGTGCAAGAGTTTCGTCATGTATTGGGATTGCCCAAGACCAGGGAGTCTGTCTTAGACACCATTGCAAAAGATAAAATTCTTACTATTCATGCATTTAGTAAACATCTGCTAAGTAGACCAATTGATTGGCCAGATCAGAACGTAATTACCGGTTTTTTATTTGCACATAGACTGAAAGAGACAGAGAGATCACCGGATTCTATTCCTGACGAATTATATCAATGGTTGGAAGCAGGCGACAAACCTATTTATATTGGTTTTGGGAGCATTCCGTTTCCAAATATGGATTTGATCAAGCAGGTTATAGAAAATTTAATTCAAGATCGAAGGGTTATTTATTGTCTTGGGTGGTCCAAGATGAGCAATATTCCAAAGCATAAAAACTTGTTTGTTACCCAATATGTAAATCACGAATGGTTGTTCCCCAGGTGTGAAATGGCAATCATCCACGGTGGCATAGGGACATTGGCCAGTGTGTTAAAATCAAAAATACCCGTGATCGTTGTTTCTATTTTCGCAGACCAACCTTGGTGGGGTGCCATTGTAGAAAAGAAAGGATTAGGATTTCATATTTCTTCAAAGAAACTTTCAATAAACAGATTAAAGAATGCAATTCAAAAAGTAGGTCCTACAGAACATCGTAATGCTCAAAGTGTAGGCGAGAAAATACAAAACGAAGACGGAGTGAAAAATGCTATTGAAAAATTAGAAAACTATTTTGGTTAAATCAATGAGAAATAAAGTTAAGATAAAGAATAAAAAAATAGGTTGATGAAAGAAAATGAAACCATTTACAAACGAATTCATCCTATTCGAATCGTTACGGCAACATCGCTCTTTGACGGTCACGATGTTACGATAAATATTATACGAAGAATTCTTCAGGATTCTGGTGCAGAAGTGATTCATTTAGGTCATAATAGGTCTATTGATGAGATTGTAGATTGTTCGATAGAAGAAGATGCACAGGCCATTGCCCTAACTTGCTATCAAGGTGGATATATGGAATCTTTCAAATACATGTATGATTTGTTACAAGAGAAAAATGCTGGACATATTCGTATTTTTGGAGGTGGTGGTGGAACCATTCTGCCAGAAGAAATCAAAGAATTGCATGAATACGGTATAAAAAAGATATTCTCACCAGATGATGGTAGAAAATATGGACTACAGGGCATGATTAATTATATGTTGGAGAAATCAGATTTTTCTACAACTCCTTCAATACCAAATAACATCTCTAGCGAGTCATTGCATCAAGACAAGCAGAAAATAGGGCAACTAATTTCAATCGCAGAGAATCATCCTGAACAATTTGATAAAATTCAATTCCCCAAAATAGAAGACAAAACAATTCCAATACTTGGAGTTACAGGTCCTGGAGGTGCGGGTAAATCAACACTTATTGATGAATTATTAAGAAGGTTTTTATTAGATACTACAGATAAAAATATAGCCGTGATTTCCATAGATCCAACGAAACGAAAAAGTGGAGGAGCTTTACTAGGAGATCGAATAAGAATGAATAGCCTGAAAAATCCAAGGGTTTTTATGCGTTCGATGGCGACTAGAAAGAGAAATACATCTGTGAGTACTCACATTCAAAATGTGATTAAGATCTTCAAAGCTAATTTGTTTGATGCTATTATCATTGAGACCTCTGGAACAGGTCAATCTGCAAGTGAAATAGTAGACTTTAGTGATGTGTTGCTTTATGTAATGACACCCGAATATGGAGCAGAAACACAGCTGGAAAAAATTAACATGCTAGATTATGCTGACTTTGTAGCTCTTAACAAAATTGATAAAAGCAGCGCTTCGGATGCACTGAGACAAGTAAAAAGCTATTACACAAATAACAAAAGTTTTGTGGTAGAAGATGTTGCTGTTTTTGGGACTATGGCTTCTAATTATAATGATTTGGAAACTGATAATTTATATGGCGCTATTATCCAGAAATTAAAAACCAAGACTGGTTTTCAATTTAACTCTCGGCTTAAAATTGATTCTAAGGAAAGCATAGAGGCAATCATTCCTGCGAATCGAACACATTATTTATCTGAAATTATTTCTTTTCATAAGGACTATCGAGATCAACTCAAAGAACAGTCTCAGATAGCCAGTAATTTGTACCAATTAAAAACGTCTTTAGATGTCGTTAAAACAAGTCAAAATCATGAAGCCATTTCTCAAATAGAGTCGTCTATCGATACTTTGTCTAAAAAACTAGATGACGAGTCGAAGGAGATCATTCAAAATTGGCAAGCTTTACAAGCTCAATACAATTCGCCCACATTTAGTTATAAGGTAAGAGATAAAGTTTTTGAAACAGATTCATATTATAACTCACTTAGTGATGTAAAAATACCCAAAGTCTGTTTGCCAAAACTTAAGGATTGGGGAGATATCTTAACTTGGACACTTCAAGAAAATGTAGCAGGGAAGTATCCTTTTACCTCGGGTGTTTTCCCTTTAAAAAGAAGAGAAGAGAACCCTACCAGAATGACAGCTGGAGAAGGTGGCCCTGAGAGATCCAACAAAAGATTTCATTATTTATGCAAAGGACAGTTAGGTAAGAGAATTTCTACCGCCCATGATTCTGTAACACTTTATGGAGAAGATCCTAGTAATAGACCTGATATATATGGTAAGATAGGAAGCACTGGAGTTAGCATCTGTAATATTGATGATGCGAAAAAGTTATATTCAGGATTTAATTTGTTGGATAAAAACACGTCGGTTAATTTGACCATAAACGGTCCTTCTCCGATAATACTGGCATTTTTCTTAAATGCAGCAATAGACCAACAATGTGAACTCTACATACATGCAAATAATTTAGAAGAAGAAGTAACAAAGAAGATTGAATCTTATTTTCGTGAAAGAAACATTCCTAGACCCACATACAACGGCTCACTCCCTGAAGGACACAACGGACTAGGACTTTTTCTCTTGGGAATTTCTGGAGATCAAGTGCTTCCTCCTGTCATTTATGAAGAAATTAAAGCAAATACACTCAGAAAAGTAAGAGGTACTGTACAAGCAGATATTCTTAAAGAAGATCAAGCTCAGAATACCTGTATATTTTCTGCTAATTTTTCGCTCAAAATGATGGGAGACGTACAAGAATATTTTATTAAAAATAAAGTAAAAAGCTTTTATTCAATATCTGTTTCTGGATACCATATGGCAGAAGCTGGAGCCAATGTTATCACCCAATTAGCTTTTACGCTAGCTAATGCGTTTACATACATAGAATACTATTTGTCGAGAGGAATGCACATAGATGATTTTGCTTCTAATATTTCCTTCTTTTTCTCAAATGGTATGGATGCAGAATATGCCGTTTTGGGAAGAGTCGCAAGAAGAATTTGGGCTCGCACCATAAAGCTCAAATACAATGGGAACGAAAGATCTCAAAAATTAAAGTATCATGTACAAACTTCTGGACGTTCTTTACATGCACAAGAAATTGGGTTTAATGATATTAGAACAACGCTCCAAGCATTTTATGCGCTAGCGGATAATTGCAATTCATTACATACAAATGCAAATGATGAAGCCATTACATTGCCTACCGAAGATTCTGTGAGACGTGCTTTGGCCATTCAACTTATCATAGACAAAGAATTTGGATTGGCTAAAAATGAAAACGTATTTCAGGGATCATATATTATCGATGAACTTACCTCTAAAGTTGAAGAAGCCGTTCTAGAAGAATTTCAAAGAATATCTGACAGAGGAGGAGTAATTGGGGCCATGGAAACAATGTATCAACGTTCTAAAATACAAGAAGAATCTTTGAAGTATGAGACCTTAAAGCATAATGGACATATCCCTCTCATAGGAGTTAATACCTTTCTTAATTCAGAAGGATCCCCTACTATCATTCCTCAAGAGGTAATTCGTTCTACTCAGGAAGAAAGAGATGCTATAATTACAGCAAAAGATCATTTCATAAAAAGGCATGAAGAAGTTGCTGAAAGCGCTCTTGAAACACTCAAAGTTAATGGATTTAAGAATGAGAATCTGTTCCAAAGGATTATGGAAGTTAGTAAGATCTGTACGCTGGGTCAGATATCTAATACACTGTATGAGATAGGAGGAGAATATAGAAGAAATAATTAATCAAGAATTAGCATAATATTAAAGATAATAAAGTTAAGAATGACCAAGAAAAAAGCAATCATAACGGGCGTCCAAGGATATGTACCTGATTACATCCTAACCAATCAAGAATTAGAGACCATGGTCAATACTTCTGACGATTGGATTGTATCAAGAACTGGTATCAAAGAGAGAAGAATTCTAAAAGAGGAAGGACTCGGAACCTCACATATGGCTGTTATTGCAGTGAAAAAGTTGCTCGAAAAAACAAATGTAAACCCAGAAGAAATCGAGCTTATAATCTGTGCAACAGTTACTCCAGATTTCTATAGTCATCCAGCCACGGCAAATATAATATCCCATGAAGTTGGAGCCCATAATGCGTATGGATATGATCTTGTCGCAGCATGCTCTAGTTTTATCAATGCGCTAGCTACAGCCTCACAGTTTATTGAAACAGGGAAACATAAAAAAGTGATTGTGGCAGGAGCTGATAAAATGTCTTCCATTGTCGATTATCAAGATAGAAAAACTTGTGTTTTGTTTGGTGATGGAGCTGGAGCCGTACTATTAGAAGCTTCTGAAGACGAAAATGAAGGAGTACAAGATTATATATTAAAAACAGATGGAGTTGGGATTCCTATGCTACAAATAAAAGCTGGAGGAAGTAGAAAGCCTACATCCTACGATTCCATTGAGGCACGAGAACATTATATGTATCAAGAAGGCTCATCTGTTTATAAATATGCTGTGAATTCAATGGCAAATGTATCTATAGAAATACTAGAAAAAAATAACTTACATGTAAATGATGTGAATTGGTTAGTTCCACATCAAGCAAATAAAAGAATTATCAAATCAACTGTTGATTCCTTAAAGTTGCCAGAAGAGAAAGTAATGTATAATATTCACAAATACGGAAATACAACCAACGCATCTATGCCTTTGTGCTTATGGGAATATGAACCTCTCCTTAAGAAAGGAGATAACATCATTCTCACAGCATTTGGAGCAGGGTTTACTTGGGGCTCAATATATATAAAGTGGGCCTACAATTCATAATTACTGCAAATGCCGTACTCTGATTGAATCAATATTTTAAATGTAATTAATGTCTGAAAATAAAATTAGGGCCCGTCTATTTAATAAAGACTTTGTTATACTCTGGCATACCCAATTAATTAGTCAATTTGGAACACAAGCGTTTTCTATTGCCATGATATTTTGGGTCAAACAAGTAACAGAATCCGCAACATTAATGGGGTATTTGTTAATGGCGTCAATGCTCCCAGGGGCCATAATTGGGCCAATAGGAGGTGTATTAGCCGATCGGTATTCGAGAAAGAAGATACTTGTTTGGTCTGATTTGATATGTGGCCTGGCAATGTTGGCATTCGTGGTGTTATTTCTAGTTGTGCCAGATAATACCAACCTACTTTTAACGGCACTATTCTTAGTTTCAATTATAGTGGGTATGGCAAAAGCTTTTTTTACCCCCGCCGCATTAGCTGCGATTCCTGATTTGGTTCCTATAGATAAAATTAAAGCTGCCAATTCATTGAATCAATCTTCAACCCAACTCGCCGCATTTATTGGCTTAAGTATAGGAGGGGTGATGTACAGAATACTAGGAGCTTCATTATTGTTTCTAATTGATGCATTGAGTTATATCTATTCGGGAATTGTTCAAATCTTTATGCATATTCCTCCAATTAAAAACAAAGAAGGCGATAATCTAGAAAAAGGAATTGGAGCTATAAAAAAAGATATTGTTCAAGGATTTATATACATCTGGAACCATCGAGGAATGAGGAAAACATTTATTCTAGCTAGTACATTAAACTTCTTTTTTGCCCCAGTCCTGGTGGTATTGCCCTTTTATGTCGAAAATGTTTTAAATGAAGTTACGGATTGGTATGGATACTTAATCGCCAGCTTTGGCGCAGGTGCAATGATTGGATATATATTAATAAACGTGATCAAAGTTCCTAAAGACATCCGCGGTTATGTGATGGGTGCATTTTTTATAGGTCTTTCTATTTGTAATTATTTGTTGGGAATTACTGTTGTGCCATATCTGGCATTGGTTATTACGTTTTTTTGTGGTGTGTTTACAGGCTTTATAAACGTTAATATTATCAATCAATTACAAGTCAATAGCAGTCAAGAAATGAGAGGCAGAGTCTTTGGAAATTTAACCACACTCACCGCAGGTATTATGCCCATTTCTTTAGGGCTGTCTGGAATCATTATCGACGCAATCGACCAACAGGTAGATATTATTTTTAAAGCAAGTGCAATTATCACATTTATAGTAGTCCTACTAGTTGCTTTTAACAAAGACATCTCTTTGTTTTTTGCAAAAGAGTTGAACGAGGAAGATGTTGTAGAATAATTTAAACTGATAGACTTTTTTGCTGAATATATTTGTTTTTGTAGAAAATTCTGTACGAAATAGTCACTGAAACCAGGGCGAATAGTATGTAAATCACAAGCACTTGAATATTTACTTGAAAAATAAACGGAAGGATTAAAACTGGCAAAAGAAATCTCAATACATCCGCAAAGAAAGACCACTTTTCACCGTCGAACATTACGCCTAACGAAAATATGTTTAAGAAAATAGCAATAGACCCTAGAACTTTAGATGAGAGATCCATAGTTGTGGCTTGTGTCAAAAAGAATAATGCAACGAATATTAAAAGAAGAGCCTGAACAAACATATAAATATTTTGCTTGTTCGATAATTTCACGTCATACTTTTGATACGTATTATAGTCAATTTCAGGGACCTCTCTTACTTCTCCACTTGCGGGGTTCCAACCCGGTCTATTAATTAGCACTTTGAGTTTATTTTTAAAACCTTTCGTTTTTTTCACTTCTGCAATCATCAATCGTAGATAGTGGGTCTGTATATAGAGCGGATTGAAACTATTAGGAGGCTCAGTGATGCCAAAAATCACTTTAGATTCTTCTTCCTCATACGAGCCAAATAGCTTATCCCAAAAAATAAAAAATCCTCCAAAATTTTTGTCCAAATACTTTGGATTTCTTCCATGGTGTACTCTATGATGTGATGGAGTTACCAATATTTTTTCAAGAATTCCAAGTTTTCTTACTTTCTCGGTGTGATATGAAAACTGATAAATCGTACTGAGCGTAACGGATACTATAAATAGTTCTGGTTCAAATCCAAATATTGCAAGTGGAGCATAAAAAAGGTAGGCATAAAACATTTGATAATACCCAACTCTTAAAGCCGAAGCCAGGTTAAAATCTTCTCCTAAATGATGCACGGAATGATCGACCCATAAAAAATTGACCTGATGAAAGGTGCGATGCGCAATATAGTAGAGCAAATCAACCAATACAAACACCAGTAACGCAATCCAAAGATTAGATTCTATCGTGAAAAGTTTAAAGTTGTTGTATAGGTAAATGTATAAACCTATTCCAAAAATATTAGCAAATTGACTGAGTATTGAAAAACCAATCCCCGTATTAATATTAGAAAAAAAGTCATTTAACCTATAGTGCTTTTTGCTATGAAATCTATCAAAAACAAGCTCTATAATGATCAATAAAAAGAAAATAGGCACAGACAATGCTACTAACCACATAATCAAACATTTTAAAAGATTAAAGTCCTATACAATTTATTAAAAAAATATCAACCTTAACAAAAAAGGCTGGTTAATTATTCTCTAAAAAAGGACTTATTAGTTGATCCTTAAAAGCCTCTTTTGGTGACAGCATAATGATTGGATTCATTTTTATATTATTCGGTAAAAGGTTATTATTGATTTACGAGATCAATAGTATAGACAATAAGGCTATCTGATTGTACCTTTTCTTCAGATTGAAGCCCATTGATGCACTAATTGCATTGACAATATCACTTAGAGCTCCTTTTAGGAAATTCCTAATCATTCCATGATCAATTATAAGATTACTTGCTGTTTGTAGTCTTGTAGGTAGAACAGCAACATATTCCACCCCATATGAATATCTACTCAAGAATATCTCTATTTTATTTCATTAATATTGAATCATTATTTGACTCGGTGCCTAATTATTTCAAGTTCATTCCACACATTTCCTATTTGATATCTGATCCATGTATACAACAAGTTTCATCACTGCATTTACAATATTTTTTATTGTACAAGTGAAGACCTATTAGCATAAATGCAGAAAAGTAAATGGATGATGTTGGAAGTTGATAGAATGCTATTTTCTCATTTAAGATGATAAGAAACGAAGCTACCCAAGCTAGCCAAAGTGCGTATTTCATCCAATTTTTAGAAGTAGTCCTTACAGTCCAAAAGACGGCAAAAAATGAAATTCCAATGAAAAGAAAATCCATCATTGACCAGGTCAATGGAGCATCAGAGCAACATGAAGCTGCCGCCGAGCAGCTCTGCGCCGCAAAAATAAATGGTGTGGCCAAACAGTGGATAAGACATAATCCACTAGAAAAAGCTCCTAGGTAGTCTGAAGATTGGGATAAATTTTTTATTGACATTTCTATCGTTTTTGGTTTTAAAAATTGGTTTTGAATACTATTATATCTGCTGTATGAGGGTTAATTTTGAGATGAACTGTCGCTCTCCAAATTGTGCTAAGTCATTATCAAACTGAGCATCATTGAATACTACATAGACAAATGAGAGTGGTTTGTATTCCCAACTTGCTCGAATGTTCATTCTACCTTGTTCATCAAAGCTATTGTATTGGTAAAATGCAGACAATTGAAGCCTTGGATTTAATGCCATCCGCGTACCGAATGAATATAGATCTGTTGTAAGATTGCTTTCATTTATTCCTACCTTTTTAAGGTCATTCCGCTCGTAATTTACAGTCAAGGCAATATGTGGAAGTGGGGCTAGTCTACCTGAAAAGCGAATGGTATTTCGCGAACCATTGTAAAATTTCCCGAAATTGTATCGAACATCAGCAGACCATTTTTTAGATAGGTCAGTATTGTAGCGTAGCGTATATCTGAGGTAAAAATATCTGTCTTCCTCCAATTGTAATCCCAAGGGTGCAAAATTGAAATTGATATTCTGCCAAGTTGGAGTCATGGAGATTTCAAAAAAACTATTGTCTTTGAACCAAAGATAAACTGGAAATATGTAAAGACTAGCCTGCTGAAACCTGGAAGGGGCCGAAGCATCATGATTGTAATTGACAAATATAGCTGGGTCCCAACGTCTAATCCAAGGTATATTTTTGGGCCTCCAGATATAGTACCCACCTGGATTGTGGCGAATGACGTTGGTTTGTCTTACAAAGCCCATGGCAGGATTGTAGTTTGAGTCCGTATATTCTGTTACCCAACCCAAGTAAAATTTATTACTTGTTTTACCTGCGAAAAAACGACCAGCATAACCAGCTTTATCCATTTCTTCGTCTAGTGAAGCAGATAGCAGATAATTGATTGTCCATTCGCTGGAAGGTCTGATTTGACCATCAAAAGTCAAGGTAGTATTGTTATTACCATTTAGTCCCAGATTATCTGAGGCTTCATCCAATCGATGAGTAAGCATGATGCCTATATTATTTTCTCGTCCATAGTTGCGTTGATACCGCGCCACACCAAAATTGGAAACTTGAGAATTGTCGGTTTCACCCTGTCTAACAAAAAGCCCAGCTATGGCTTGTTTATCCGTACGCTGTGTAAATCTTGTGCCGATTTGAATGGGAGCGGGCTCGGCGTTAAAACTTCCTTGAAGACCAATTCTTCTACTAAAGAAAGGTCGAATCGATTGTTGAAGCCCTCCAGCCCAGATTCCAGAATTTTCCAGAAAGAACTGACGTTGTTCTGGAAAAAAAATGTTGAATCGTTCCAAATTATTAACAGCCCTGTCTACATCAGCCTGGGCAAAATCTGTATTGAATGTCAAGTCCAACACGGTTCTGGGATCGATCGCCCACTTCAGATCACCACCAAGTTTTAAATCATCCTTTGAAGCGGGGACTCCATTCTCTTCCAGTTTGTCGTATTGGTACAAGGCATACGGTTCGATACGAATATTGGCTGAGGGCGGTGGTACTTCTATCCCAGTCAGTTTGGCGGCATAGGTCATTCTATACGGGGTAAAAGATTGAGGGATGGCAGGAAATGTGGAGACCTCTACATCCCGACGGGCATAACGAACCATGGTCATGCCCCATTCTACCGCTTGACCATTGACAGGTTTGTCATAACGGAGTGTAGTAAATGGGATGGCAAATTCTGCCGTATATCCGTCTGAAGTTCTCTGGGTTCTTACTTTCCAGAGCGTATTCCATCCGTCGTCAAATACATTGCCACCAAAATTTTGAAAATCTCTCTGATTCCCATAAGGTGTTGTTTGAAAAGCCTGGGCGTACTGTTTTAAGTTTTGAGGGTCAAGGGCAATTCCAAAAAGGTCATTGACACCCCAGGAAAAATCTCTACGCAAATCTTGTACTCGGATACCTTTGATACCCATGCTATCGTGGCAAACCGCACTTATGTATAAATTTTTATCATCATAAAGAAACCGAACTATGGTTTTGTATCGGATAGCACCTCCTTGACGTGGCTCGACTCTAAAAAAATCGGAAATTGAAATGGATGACTCCCAATCCTCTTCTGACAGAATTCCGTCTACAGTTATTTTTGTTGATGCTTTTTTTACAGCAATTTCAAAGGGATTTTGAGGAGGAGGAAAGTTAGAATTCTCGTCTTGCGAAAACAAGAGATGAATAATCCAAGTATTGAAAACTAGTATGAAAATAATCTTTTTCATTTTGGAGCAATGCATTTTAATTCTCTAGATGCAACATTGTTGCAAATATAATCAAAATATTGTAGATGCAACAAGGTTGCATCTTAAATAGTAATTGTTATCTTTGCCAAAATGATTAAAATATTTCTGTAAGATTATTTAGAAAATTAAAAGTTCAAATATGAAAAATTTCAAAATTTATTACTTATTCGCCTTTTTAACCATTGGGCTATTCATAACCAGTTGTGGAGATGATGAGGAAGCAGTCACAAATCAAATTACCATAACAATAGAAGAACCAACTAGTGGGGAGGTCATAACAGATTGTGCTGATGTTCATGTTCATGTAGACATTACGGCTACAGACGAGAATCATGAAGTGGAGATTATTCTTCACCCGGAAGGAGATGTGAACGATAAGATTATCGATTATGATGCACATGAGCATGACAAGGTTATTACATTCGAGCAAGAGGTTGACCTATGCAGTTATGCTGCTGGTACATGTTTTCATCTTGAAGTTGAAGCATGTGTAGATCACGATTGTGCAGAGAAGCAGACTGCAGACGTTGAATTTTGTTTGCAATAAAAGAATTAATAGGTTTAAGCAACTGAGATGTTGCTTAAACCTATGTTTTACAGGGATATTCATAAGTAGGAATATCCTTTATAAATCATTGATTACATAGGTTTTATTCCTGAAAAGAAACCCCATTTTTCTTATATTTTACCTTATTACGAGGTATTATTTTTAACCTAGACTAGTCCTTCGCCAGAACGGGCGTTCATTCCGCCCTCCACTATCGTGTTCCTTCTTTTGATAATTTCATTATCACTTTTATTTGCATAAAAGATCATTCAGTCTTATTGCCAAAAAAACGAACCAAAAAAGTCTAGACTGGCCCAATGCAGCGCGCAAGGCCGCTCCCACATCCCAAAGCCCAGTCAGGGCCTCGCTTCTTTTACCTCATGGTTATTTCAGGAGCTATCTTCTTTGAAAGTTAGTCTACTCCTGAATATGCTTTTACAGCTTGCCACCAAATGGTATTTTCACGGTAATTACAATATTTCTGCCCTGTTCTGGGATGTCGATAATGCGGTATCTGCTTAAATGTGCCAAATATCTTCGATTGAATAAATTTTGCGCTTGACATTTAATATTCATTTCTTGATTTCCAATATGGAGGTCAAATCCAATTCCTAAGTTCCAAAGTTGATAGGCTGGAGTAGATTGTTCTGATCGGTCTACGCGCAAACTTCCTGTAGCCGCAAAGTGGTACTGGTGCTCAAGTCCTATATACAATTCTTCCATCCATTTATAATCAAAAGGAGATAAGTTGACTTCCGTTTTTATCGAAGGTTGTGGAGTAAATGGCAGTGCCAACTTCGTTTTTGGATTATAGCTTTGTACAAAATCTATGGCTTGATCGAGATGAAGATAGGGTAAAAGTTCCCAATCCCATTGCAATTCAAAACCTGTATAAATGGCGTCATCTTGTCTATATTGAAAAATTTGTCCAGCTTCTGGCAATTGTGAAAATCGGGCAGGGAAGGTGGGACCCAGATAAATAAAATTGTCGAAGTAGTTGAAGTAAAAGGAGAGATTACCTTCAAATTTTTCAAAGTTCCAATATGCACCCAAATCAAGTTGGTATCCATGCTCTGATTCCAAATTGGGCGTACCGACTTCGTGGCGAAAAGTCCCGTGATGAATACCGTTAGAAACTGTTTCTGCAGGATAAGGCACTCGAAAACTCTTACCAAAATTGGCCTTTAGAATCCACCTTCCTTCTTGTAAGGACAAATTTGTTCCAAGCGAAGCCGACCAATTGAAAAATAAATCATCAGTGGGAATTGAGATCAATGAATCAATTATGTTTTCATTACTATCCCATATAAATTGCCTATAAAAATCTGTGACATTTTGACCAAGGTCTAAGCGCAATCCTCCGCTTATAAGCCATTTTTCGTTTAATTCTTTTTCCGAAATAGAATATATTCCTCCGCGAAAAGTGCGAAAATCAGGAAGTAGATATTCAAATCCGTCCCGTTTATTGTCTTGCCACTGAGTATTGAATCCAATAATATTCTTCAAATCTGATTGTAGGTAGAATTCATAATGCGCCGCGATACTAAAAGTTTCTAGAAGCAATTCAATTGCCAACTTTTCGTTTGGGTCCTCAAGTTGTGAAAGTGGAATGCTGTGAAATTCTGGTTCTGAAAACTCTCGACGCAGATTGCGCTGAAAGCCTATGTCGATAGCCAGGTGATTATTTCCAAAAAAGAAGGTTTGATTTAAGGAAGCTCTGTAGTGGTCTACCTTTTGCTGGGGTACATCGATGTCTCTTTTGTTCCCGTCATCTGTCAGCGCATAAGAACGAGGAATACCCACGGCACCACTAAACAATCCTGCATCCAATGCATAATGACTGAAGAGTAATCTTGTGATACCCCATTTTTTGGAAGCCCCAGCTGAAATGCTAATATTAGATTCATTTCCAGCCGTATTTTTGAGTCTATTATTTATAAGCGGCAATTCAAATCCGTTGTACGTAAATATATCTGTAGGCACTTGATAATCTGCAAAATCTTGTTGGGAATATCGAGCAGTCAAAAAGAAGTTTTCAAGATTGATGCCGAGATTTGCCGAACCTCCTACATGCTCATTATTGGTTTTGTATACACCGAGAACACTTCCTCTAAATGTATTTTTGGGCAATACCTTATCAGGCATAATATTAATGACTCCTCCAAGTCCGTCTGAGCCGTATTGAAGCGAACCTGGTCCCTTGATGATTTCTACTCTTTCAACATCAAATTGATCGATTTCTAACCCATGATCACTTCCCCACTGTTGGCTTTCTTGCTTGATCCCTTGATGATTTACAATTATTCGATTTGAAGATAGTCCTCTAATTACTGGTTTTGCGATCCCAACACCTACATTTATTGCACTGATTCCAGGGAGTTTTTCAATAGACTTGGCAAAGGTGCCTCCCAGGTTTTTCTGTAAAAAATCTTCGTGTATATGATCTGTTTGAAGAGTTACTTCTTGTTTTGCGTGTTCTTCTGTAATTATCAGAGTCTCTATAATTTCGTCGTCTGGAATCATGACGATTCTTACTTCTTTTGACCGGCCATCTTTAATATCAATTTGAGTAATGACATCCTTGTAACCCAAATAGGATGTTCTTATTTCATATAATCCAAGGCTTAAATTTGAAAATGAAAATCGTCCTTTGTTATTGGTGATAGAGGGTATGCTGTCTGGAAGGAGTATCAAAGTAGCACTGGGAAGCGGATGATTATGATCATCAACCACAATTCCTTTAATTTGACCTGAAGTTATAAAATTGAAAAGCAAAAATATTAAGATAAGGCTTTGTCTCATTGTGTAATATTCGAATTTTACCATTTATGGGTAGTACTAAGAAAGACATGCATCACATTCTCCAGTAAGGATTAAATTAGCAGAATCTACTCTGTAATTAGGAAGTTTGGGGATGGAAATGTCAATTGTCAAACATTCGGATTTACCACATTTTTGACATTGAAAATGGGGATGTAGGTCTGCTTGATTCGTGGAGATTACTTCTGGGCACTTTGCAAACCATTTGAGACCATTGGTCCCTGTAAATGAATGCACTACTCCGTCTTCCTCTAGTCGTTCCAATATTCTGTATACAGTGGTTTTGTTCATTTCATTCTTAAATCTTTTGACCAATTCCACTACGGATAAAGCATTACTTGACTGTTCAAAAACTTCAAGTATTGTTTTAAGCGATTTTGTTTTCCGTATTATTCCCATGTTGTAAATGTAGTGCAACTGAGATGCAATAACAAAAAATTTAGTGTATATTTGCAACAGAATTGCAAAAAGAAACAAATGTATTCTTTTTACTTGTTCTGTTCACATATACCATATACTTACTTTAAGCAAAGGATATAGAAAAAAGAGAAAAAAATGAGCATATATAATAAGCAGATAAAATTATTTCCAAAATATATTGTCCTAATTTATATTGTATTTGCCTATGGTTGCGGCAGTGGGGATACTGATCTTGTTCCTCCAACATTTGATGTGTTGAGTTATTTGCCTGAGCCTATAAAAGATGACATTTGTGGTACGGAAGAACCTGTGGTTTTTGTCCTCAGTGGAGGCGATGTTCTTGGTTTTGACGCTGTTTTTAATGATGATGAAGGGCTCTCTCAATACAAAATAGACATACATAATAACTTTGATTGCCATGGTCATGGAGGCGGGAGTGCGCCTGCTATATCTGCTCCGAATGTTGAAAATCAGACCACTGATTGGAGCGTACTTGAAATTAACAATATCTCAGGGGTGTCAGCACCAATCATGAGAACCTTAAATGTACCGGAGAATGTTACTGCAGGCAATTATCATTATCATATTCAAGTGATAGATGAATCAGGAAACGACAGCCCTTTTACTAATTTCCATTCTTTAAAGATCAAAAATCCGCTGGATGATACTCCTCCTCAAATCTCTGTTGAACAGCCGGCAAATAGCGATATTTCTGTTCAAAAAGGCGATCTAATTCGATTTTCTGGTCAGGTAATCGATAATAGGTCTCTAAGTGATGGAGGAAATGGCGTCTTGTATCTTGCCTATACAGATTTATCCTCAGGAAATACTTTCACTACAAATGAAATCTTTCCTTTTAATGAAGATGTGAATACTAGTTTTGACTTCGATTTTGAATATATGGTACCACAAACTTTAGTAGCTGGTAGTTACCGTTTCTCTTTAGGAGCAAATGATGGAGTGCGGAATGTGGCCCCATTTGTATTTTTCAATGTTGAAATTAATTGATTTTATACGTTTGTGGAATAATCAGCTGTAGTACCAAGTAAATCCTTGTCCCTATATAGTAGTCTACACTAAAGACTAAAAAGATCAGCACTAAACGAATCACCAAAAATCTTATGAAATAAAAAAAGGTAGCGAATTTCTCAGCGCTACCTTATAACCAACCTATTACTTATTAGTAAAAGGATTTTTGCTAGTATGTTAAGACAAATAATACACACTAAACTTCTATCTTGTTGTACTCGAGAAAATAATCACAATATTTGCTCTACAACTTTGAATCACATTTTCTTTAGTACAACTTTTCAAACTGCTTTTATTTTTAAGAAAAGCTACAAAAGACTTCTAAAAGCTTTCTTACAACACAAATCTAATGCAACAATGTTGCACCTGCAAGTTTTTTGACATATATTTGCAACATTGTTGCATTTGAGGCCTATTGACGAGTGTATTTTCTTGAATTATCACACTCTTAGAGACGGATTTGAATTATCCATCAGATTCTTTAGTCAATAGGCACTTTGATATTTTAAAATACATTCCACTTGAATAAACCTGTAACTATACTTACTGGATTTCTTGGCGCTGGTAAAACCACCTTTTTAAATCACCTACTGCAGGAAAATGCAAATACGCGTTATGCTATAATTGAAAATGAATTTGGCGAACAAGGTATTGATAATGAGATCGTGCTTAGACCAGAAGAAACAATTGTAGAGCTGAACAATGGTTGTCTTTGCTGCACCTTGAATGACAATCTATATGACATCCTAAATGAACTTTTTGAACGTAGGGATGAATTTGATGAAGTAATAATTGAAGCGACTGGGGTAGCCGATCCTACAGGACTGGCTCAACCATTTATTGTACACCCATTAATTAAGAAACATTACCCTTTGACGGCCATTATTTGTTTGGTAGATGCAGAATTAGTAGAAGATCAACTGAAGGAAACCGAGGAGGCAATCAATCAAATTTCTTATAGCGATATTCTATTGATTAATAAGACAGACTTAGTGAGTGAATCATATGTTGCTGAATTAATAGGTCGACTGCATAAATTGAATCCTCTGGCCGAGATCGTCAAAAAACACAATAATGAATTTCCAAAAATAACCTATCAAAACCGAATTCAGGAAAAACTGGAGGTACTTCTGACTTCAGCAGATAGAGCAGTTGAATCAAGTAATGAACCACTAAGTTTTCCCGCTCACAAACCGCACACTCATTACCACCACAAACACACCCAGGAAATTCATAGTCATACATTTGTATTTGATCGACTATTTGATTTCCAATCCTTGTATCATCAATTATTTGTGTACCTCACATTCCAAGCAAAAGGCTTGTATAGGATCAAAGGCCTTGTTTGGTTTGAAAACAAATCTTCTCAATATATTCTGCAGTCTGTAGGAAAACGATTGGATTTTGAAGAAAAACATGCACAGAATCACTCATTACCCAAACGTAGTGTTATTGTGTTTATAGGTAAGAATTTGCAAAGAGATGGATTGGAAAAGTTGCTTCAAAAGTGTCTTGCTAAAACAGAATTGCAGCCCAATTAAATGAAGATTCACGCAAATTACAAAGCGAAAAATTTAAAGTTTTTTACACCCTTATGGACTTTTGCCGCAAGGTATCTAATTGAAAGCGTCAATTATCACCTAAAATAAAGATAGCCAATGGTTCAAACCAAAGATATATCGTATCAATACCCAAACATAAGTCCTATTTCATTCCCTGATTTTAGCGTAGAAGCAGGTCGGGCTTTATTGATTTGTGGTGAGTCGGGTTGTGGCAAGACAACCTTATTGCATTTATTAGCAGGGCTCAGAAAACCTGGAAGCGGCCAAATAGATATAGAAGGTAAAACGATTTCCCATTTGTCTCCAGCTAAAATGGATCAATTCAGAGGACAGTACATAGGTATCGTTTATCAACAATCATACTTTATAGAATCCTTGACTGTATTGGATAATTTGCTGGTCTCACCTTATTCTGCGAACAAGGATAGGGCGACATCTATAGCAGATCGCTTGAATATAGGCGATACATTGTCAAGACTTCCAAATAAATTGAGTGTAGGACAACAGCAAAGGGCCACAATTGCCAGGGCAGTAATGAATAGTCCTAAACTCATCCTTGCTGATGAACCGACGAGCGCTCTGGACAATAAAAACTGTCAACAGGTCATCGAGTTGCTGCAAGAGGAAGCCATATCAAACAATGCAGCGCTTATCATTGTCACACACGATGATCGTCTGCGATCAGAAATTGACAATTCGATTGATTTAAATTCTGTAGCCCAATAACCACAAACACAATGCTCTGGAAAATAGCCTGGAAAAATATTATTTACAAGCCACTGAGTACAGCTCTTAGTATTTGCTTGTTACTCTTTGGTGTAGGAATAATTTCGCTCCTCCTCCTCATCCAAAACCGATTGGAACAAAAGTTTGAACGGGACTTAGAAAATATTGATCTTGTCATTGGAGCGAAGGGCAGTCCTTTACAACTTGTTTTGTCTGCTGTATATCACTTGGATGCACCTACAGGAAATGTCAAATTGGCTGATGCTCGGAAAATAATGGAAAATCCGATGGTTGCTGAGGCTATTCCGCTTGCTTACGGTGATTCATATATGGGCTACCGTATACTTGGGACAACCACCGATTACCTAAATAAATACAATTCGCAACTTTCGGAGGGTAAAACATTCTCGAAATCTATGGAAGCGCTTCTGGGAGCTGATGTAGCCAGAAGATCGGGTTTACAAGTGAGAGAAACTTTCAATGGTACACATGGAGACGTGAAAGGAGGGCACGTACATGAAAACCACCCTTACACGGTGGTAGGCATTTTGAAAAAAACAAATACGGTATTGGACCAATTGGTTCTTACCAATATTGAAAGTGTTTGGCAAGTCCATGCGCATGAGGATGATCATTCGCCAACATTGGATACTATTCATGCTATTGGTTTGGACTTTGACCACGATCATGACCATAATCACGATCATTCACATGACCATCATGACCATTCTGCACATGTTATAACCGCGGATAGCATGGAGATTACAGCTATTTTAATGAAGTACAAATCCAAGCTATCAGCTTTGAATATGCCCCGAATCATCAATGAACAAACCAACATGCAAGCTGTCCTACCAGCTTTGGAAATAAACCGACTGTTTTATATGTTGGGAATAGGTGCGACAACATTAAAATATATTGCGGGTGGAATAATGATTATGGCTGGCTTTAGCGTCTTTTTTGTGTTGTATGGCCGCTTACGCGAACGTAAATATGAATTGGCTTTGATGAGGTCTGTGGGATATCGACCTAGCCACTTGTTTGGTCTGTTGGTTTTAGAAGGGGTACTATTGGCTCTTCTTGGATATGCTTTAGGGTGGATACTTAGCAGAGTCGGGATTCATTTCCTTAATCGAGAGGCAGAAAGTAATCACAACCTTCAATTTGGTAAAGAATGGGTGCCAGGAGAAGAAACCCTGTTGTTGCTTACGTTGCTGATTGGTATCATCTCGGCCTTGCTGCCAGCATGGAAGGCCATGAGAATGGATGTATCAGAAATATTGTCAGAAAATTGAATGTGAAATGAAACGAATACTTAAAATCCTCTTCTTTGCCTTTTTGATCATCTGTGTATTTGCCCAGTATAAAATTTTTGATCAAAAAAATTTAACCCCAGCTAATAATCAACAAGCTTTGATAGCAAAAGAACATGACATTGAAGTGAAAATAAAAGATGTGGTCAAGAAGGATAACTACTTCATTAGCGATACTATTTACCGTTGGGATGATCAAGAATTTGGCTGGATAAAGACGGATGAATCTCAAGAGGTTAATTCACAGGAAGTATTTTATGAATTAAATCTTGTACCATCAGAGTCTCCTGTTGAATTGGATTGGCAAGTACTGATGGATATTCAATACAAATTGCGTTATTTCAAGGAACTTGACATGGAAGTTTATGCTCCTGTATTTAGCAAAGCTGCTGAAGCATTGCATGGGAAAGAAGTAATTATTGAAGGATTTGTAATTCCATACGATGAAAGTGGTGAGGTACTCAGTTTGTCGTACAATCCTTTTGCATCCTGTTTCTTTTGTGGAAAAGCAAGCCCTGCCTCAATTATCAGCATGTATTTATCAGATAAAAAGAAACGTTATAAATTGGACGACTTTAAAAAATTTAGAGGTACGCTTTTTCTTAATCTAGATGATCCGAATGAGTTCTACTATATTCTAAAAAATGCCAAAGAAGATTGAGGCAATCTTAAATAGACTCTAAAACTGGAAGTGCTAAAGTCACTCATCGACAAATTATTTCCTAAATCTTCTACCCACCTTGATAGTAAGTATTTTTAATTTTTATAGAGTTATCCAAATCTTGAGTGCATTGATTTATAATGGCAGAGGTCAGAATAAAACACTCAAAAAGAAGCTGTTCATATTAAGTAA
The DNA here is from genome assembly GCA_965230575.1 of Saprospiraceae bacterium. Lineage (GTDB taxonomy): Bacteria > Bacteroidota > Bacteroidia > Chitinophagales > Saprospiraceae > CAJXUU01. The sequence continues at coordinate 19,860 of OZ246013.1, read as the reverse complement.
ACAACTTCTTTTTGGATAAGTAGATCAATAAACAAGAATCATCTTCTTCGTTTCCTGATAATATTTTGTAGTCATAGTATAGTAGTACAACCCTTGACCAGAAAGCAAATCAGAATCAAGTGCATAGGTATTTAATCCCTTCTTTCCAGCTACTTCAATTTCAAGAGTTTTGGCACTGACGGCATTGATGAATGTCAATTTCACAGGAGTGTCTCTATGAAGATTAAAGGATACAGATGTGCTTAATCGGAAAGGGTTGGGCTGATTTTGATGTAGCGCATTGGTATGAATTTCTGCCGCTTCTTCCGTATCTAATATCATAGTTGGATCAATAATGAATACTGTTTCGCAAAAGGTGAAATTCCCGTTTTCATCCCAAATATAAATGGGAAATTCTACAAAACCATTGGCTATATCATTAAGATTTAATACATAACTGGATGACCGACGATCGGGGTCATAAGAAGGATCATCTTCTGGCGGTGATGCCGAAAAGGTGAAACGTAAATCTTCGTTGGAAGAACAATTATCCATGACCTCCGAAATATAATTAATGGCCCAAAGTGTAGACGGTGCCATAGAAGCGAGTCCAACAGTAATTGTATCTTGACAAGCAACAGTTGGCGATGTTTGATCTGTGACAAGATATTCTGTCTCACAGGTCGTAACGTTGTTACATCCATCAGTTACTTTCCAAGTTACTTTATGATGACTTAATGCTCCCACGATGTCAGGCAATTGGATACTTACTTCCTCACCGCTAATGGTTGAGTTGAGGTATATATCTGGAATTCCATTGCCATTGGTATCATTGAATTGATCATCAAAATAAGGAAGAAAAGAACTGTATTCCAGATCATTTGTACCATCCGCCCACAAATCAACAAATACTTGCCACTTCAGCCAATCTGATGGACAATTTTCACTTCCTGGGTCTGTTGCTACATTTGTCAAAGTGATCATAGTCTCACAAACTTCACCATCATTATCGATATCGTCGTGATCATTCACCGCAAACAACTTGTCTTCACAATCTTCCAGAATAGGCTTGGTCTCATCTATCACTTTTATTATTTGAGTATGTTCCCATAAACCTTCTCCATCCCAGTTTGGATTATTTGGTTCATAATCACACCAGTTGATTACCGTCAAATGGTTCACTAGTTTTATGCAGGCTCCATCCTCAAAGTAGAATGAATCTGTCTCAACTGTATATCCCAATACATCGCATGGACCTGCAATCCATGTAGGATCATCAATGACAATATCATCTGGGCAGTTCGCCGTACTGTAATCCGGTGGGAAGGTTACAGTCACGGGACCATCCAGATCCTCTACAGTGATGGTCTGATCACAGAATATATTTGATGCTCCAACTATATTCCATCTTTTTCGTATAAATCCCACGTTGCATGCGCTTATATTGATAATAATATCGGTATATTCTACTGGCACTGAACCACATGATGCATATCCTTCGGCCCATCCTGTTACATCAGGATTTTGAAAATCTTCATTACATTTAAGCGTGATGTCAGGAGGACAGACAATTGCCGGTGCTAATTGATCAACAACTTTGACAAATGTCCAAGCTTCAACATAGGAGTCATCTTCATTTCCTGGAATGCCATCAAGGTTGGTATCATCCCATACCCTCATCCAAACTTTTATGTATCCAATATCATTCATGCCGTCTCCATCAACATCGTAAAGCATATTGGTGAGGTCTTCGCAACAAAATTTGACAGATTCTCCTTCATCAGGGTCATAGTTTGCGCTGTTTGGATCAGGATCTCCGTCATTTGGATGACCGTCCGCATTATAAGTTGCATTTCCAGGAATATCGCACAAATCTGTCTCTCTTCTAATTTCCAATTTTATTGAGCTGCAAGGATTATGTGAACCATTATCGATGTCCAGAGGGTACAAGGTAGTCATCGCGTTACCACTGGTGGAGGATGGGGCTAGGGCAACAACGACATTTTGCTTTAGTACAACAACAGCAGAAGCTGGAGGTACTACCACTTCAAATTCGCATTCAAATACATTGTCACAGCTATCAGTCACCATATATTGGACATGATGTGTTCCCGGAGCAAAATCTTGAGCAAGTATGGTGAGATCGCCATCTTCCAAGGACCCCATAACATTCAAGATTCCGCCTTCGAATGTTTCGGCATTAAATTCATTTCCGCCGCATAGCCCCTCAATATTAGAAGGGAGGGACAATTCCCCAGATGCGGTACAAGAGCCAATACTTATGTTTAATACAGTATCTCCAGGGCAATCAATCATGCTGAGTCCTAACATTCCTGGTCCCTCATAATTATTAGTTATTGATCCCACACCTTCATCGGTAGATCCAGCAATCGAATTGTTGAAATTAAAAGGAATAAAAGCGCTCATTAAGGTGAAAACAAAGCACAATAGGAGTAATTGGAAAAATGTGTTTTTGGATTTGTTTAGTATTTTTTTCATAGGGTTGTATAATTGTTTTAATAATAAAATGAATTGTAAAAGGATAATTGATTATCAATTTATTGCTTGATAATATTTTGATTACCGACTAATACTCATTTGTAAAATTTGTCATTCCGATACCTTGAAATAATAGGGGATGTCATTGGGTATTTATCAATTTTGAAAAGTCATTTAAAAAACACAGTATTAATTTGCTTGTATAGCTTCGATTACTGTTACCCTCCTGAAAGGTTTCTTTCGATTCCTTCCATATTTCGACTATACCAGAAATGTGATCCACCAATCAGTCCCACAAATTTCTCGAAGCTTGACCACGGTTAAATCTATATCATTTTGTTCTGATAATCAGTAATATACAAATCATATTAACCTACATTTTTAAATTTCATCAATAGATAAGAATGTAAATTTTTGAAAGTTTCAAACACTGGACAATTACTTGAAAACTTTATTTTGACCCTATATTACCCATTTAAATTAACACCTCATTTCAAACCATTAGGGATAAAAGTAGAATTAATACTTTATCTACATTTCAGTTAAAATAATTAGTAATTCTAAGGATAAAATAGACCAGATCTAGCACCTTTCCAGAATTTGTTCGCCTTATATTTATGAAAATTGCAATGGGGATGAGATCAAATATACCAATTTTTTCAAAAATAGAAAATAATGCGTTTCAGGTTTGAAGAGGTGTTATTACTTTTTACATGAAATTGAATATAATATTAGCGCTGAAAAAATTTAATTCTATACAAAATCTGACCCGTTCACTGATTTTCATTTAAGAGTTAAGTATATTTAAATTTTCATATTGCATCCATCATTTATATCATAATCCCCATAGTCTCTGAATTCAAACTGTCATTACAGAGCGTGTACAAATTATAATAGGGCATGAAAGCAGTAATTGTAGATGACGAACAAATGAGCCGCCAAACCCTCTTCAAACTTCTGGAATTATATTGTCCACAGGTAGAGGTTTTGGGAGAGGCGGAGTCGGCAGAAGACGCATTTTTACTAATCAACCAGAAGTCACCTGATGTGGTTTTTTTGGATGTAGAGATGCCTTTTGGAAGTGGTTTTGACCTGTTGGCGCGATTTTCTGAAATTGATTTTGAGGTCATCTTTGTCACTGCTTTTGACCAATATGCACTCAAAGCCATAAGAAGCAGTGCACTTGACTACCTTTTGAAACCAATCAATGCAGAAGAATTAATGGAGGCGGTAAAAAAAATGGAGGAGAAAAAACGGACAATCACTGATAAGTTGAATGTAGAGAAGTTGTTGAGAAATTTAAAACAACTTGACGCCAACAATAATCAAATAGTAGTACCTACGAGTGATGGTTTCGAATTTGTGGAAATAGATGAAATAATTCGCTTTGAAGCGGAAGGGCGGTATACCAGGATATTTTTAAACGGAGGAGGTAAAATCCTGATCTGCAAGAATCTAAAAGAATTTGAATCCCTGCTTGAAGGACACAACTTCTTCAGAACACATCATTCCCATTTGGTAAATATGAAGTATGTCAAGCAATATAGTAAGCTGGATGGAGGTTTTCTCAAGATGAAAGAAGGAAGTACAGTGCCTATTTCGAGAAGAAAAAAGGATGCCTTCCTGAAACGATTTTCTTAACTTGGTGATGACCAATTGAACCAATTATTACACAGATTCCACCACTTAATACGATGGCTATGTAGCTTTGGGTATTTAAAGTATCTTGGTCAAGTGAAGGCAATACGTTTAGTAGTTCAGTCCATTTTATATATTTCGTTATCCTATTTCTTGTATCTAAATGCAAGTAATGGGCAGAAGTCTGACCTCTTTCAATTTAAACATTACACTACTTCTGATGGGTTGTCTCATAATGTAGGATTCGAAATTTTACAGACTTCCGATGGTTACATCTGGGTAGGTACGGATTATGGCATGTCGAGATTTGACGGTTTTTCTTTTCGAAATTTTGGTGAGGAAAATGGCCTTCAGAATCCCTTTGTAGTGGCATTAGATGAAGCTGTAGATGGCACTGTTCATCTGGGAACTTATGGAGGCGGGCACCATTTCATGGAAGGTGATACTATAATCAAACTGGAGAATGAGAGCCCTTCTTCTTCCATTCAATTGGATGTGCTGCGTAATGGTACCATTGTAATCGATGGTGGCAAAATAGGCGATAGCGAATTATATATGAAGACAGTGGAGGATGCCAAATTTGTCAAATTGCACTTTTTTCAAGAAGGAGATTCGATAGGTTATTTTTATAGTGAATCAAATGAATTTGAAAAGTACAAGCATTTTAATCTGGAGCAAAAAAATGGTAAAAAAAATATTGTATCCAATTCCAGGAAAGAAAGAATGCAGATTTATGCTTACTGTGTTACGCGTGAAGACCAATTGTGGCTTAGTACCAATTGGGGCGTCTTTCAATTTCCTTTTGGTGAACTAAAGGATTCTGCCTACCTCATTAATGATGACAAGGTAAAAAAGAAGATTTCGGTCAATTATATTTTCTCAAATGAAGCCAGGTTATCGGAACAAATATTCTACAGCGTTGCAGAAGATCCCTTGGGAAATTTGTGGTTTGGAGGAGAAGGTATTCTTGCAAAGCGAACTAAAGATGAAGGTAAGATTCAGTTTTACAATAAAAATTTACCTCAGCAATACATCAGTAGATTTGCTGTCTCACCTACAGGAAGGATATTCTTTGCTACTAGCAATAGCATTTTGGCCGCTCAGAAAGCAGACTTGTATTGTTATGATTTGAATTCTGGTAATCTTAATCACTTGAATCCATTGCTCAACTTGCAAAGTGCGCTGTCTTTTCTCTACATTGATCGTGAAGACAATCTTTGGGTGAGTACCCACGGTGGAGGGCTTTACTGCCTGTTTCCGCAAAAAATAACGAATTATACCATTGAGGATGGGCTAACCAATTCATTTGTACAAAATTTTGTGGAGACCCCGGATGGAAGTATTTGGGCAAGCACCCAAAGTGGGATAAATATTTATCGTGAGAATGCCTGGAAACCATACTCCTGGTTTCAAACTCAGGATTTTGCATCCTGTGGTTTATCAGTGAATAAAAATGGCGATGTGGCTATTTCGGGAATTGAGGACAGTCAGTTTTTTACCCTTTCACATGATAGTCCTCCATCCGAGGTTCGGCTTGAAAATTTTAGTGAGTTTTGGGAAGAAGAAAAAGATTTTTTGCCAGAACAGCGATTAGTGATTCAAAGGGTTGACATCACGTCCAAAAATAAAAGGATCAACAATATTCTGATCAAAAATGATGTATTAAAGGAATTGCTGAATGAAGTTCCGGAAATTACTTCTTTCGCTAATCCTGTGTGCTTTGCTTTTAGCAATGATACCATATGGATGGGTATTCGATCATATGGCTTGTTCAAAATATTTGATGACAAAATAGTACGTTATACCAAGGCGAATGGCCTGCCATCAATCTGGATAAATGACCTTGAAATGGAACAGGATGGCACCTTATGGATTGGTACCAAAGAAGGGATATCCCATTTTGATAAAGGCTTATTCAGGAGTATCACTGTTGCAGATGGGCTTTTGTCAAACTGGTGCCAAACCCTTCATTTTGATCATCGTGGAGTATTATGGATTGGTACTCCAAGAGGATTACATTATTTACAAGATGGACAAATTCACGCCATCAATAGTCGACAGGGTTTGGTTACCGATGAAGTTAACGATGTTTTTGAGGATAGTTATAAACGATTATGGATAGGAACCACCCAGGGCATTTCTGTCTTTGATAATAGTAGACCTCAGACCAAAGATCTGCCTCCAGAAATATTTTTAGAAAAAGTAGAATTGAATGGTCAAAGAGCAAGCAAGGCTGAATTATTGAATGTTTCGTCCAGTGCTCAACTTGGGATATTCTTCTCCTCTATCGCTTTTCAAAATCCATTGGACATCTCTTTTCAATATCGATTCAATACAGATAATCAATGGATTACGACTAAAAATCGCTCAATTATTTTACAAAATTTAGAGGAAGGGCGATATTCCTTTGAAGTCAGAGCCAAAAAGTTAAACTCAGATTGGGGAGCTTCCAAAAAGATATCATGGGAGGTGCATCCTCCATGGTGGGCAACGAAGCGCTTCGGCTTGTTGGGTGGATTGTCTCTTGGTCTGCTTATTGCTATTATCCCATTTTTTGTTGTCAGAAGTAAGCAACGCAAGAAGATTGAGGAGGCTCAAATGCAAAATAAACTTTCACGACTTGAATTGAAGGCTTTGCAAGCACAGATGAATCCTCATTTTATTTTCAATGCAATGAATGCCATTATGCATTTCATATTGAATGAAAATAAGTTGCAAGCCAATTTGTATTTGTCCAAATTTGCCAAGCTGATGCGTCTATTTCTAGATGCTTCCAAATCTAACTACATTGTTCTTGATAATGAGTTGGAAATGCTTCAACTCTATATTGATCTTGAAATGCTTCGATTCAAAAATAGATTTGATTTCAAATTGGAAGTAGATTCGTCTATCAAATTAGAATCGATAGAAATCCCCTCAATGATTTTACAGCCAATAATCGAAAATGCTATTAATCATGGACTTGCTAATAAAAAAGGAAAAGGATCTCTCTTGCTAAAATTAGAGAAGAATGAATCAAATGATAGACTTACTTTAATTGTAGAAGATAATGGTGTCGGTAGAGAAGCAGCTGCGCGGATTCGAAAAGAATCGCTTAAGCAATACAAATCCCATGCTTCAAACATAATCGAAAGTAGAATTCAAATTCTAAATGCCACTTTTTCCGAACATATTCAAGTGAAAACAATCGATCTTACTGATGATAATGGGAATGCAGAAGGGACGCGAGTAGAATTAATAATCTTGCTTCTTCCTTGAATTCACCATAGTTGACCAGATATAACATCCGACTAACCAGATATTACACGCCCCTTATTCTTCATGGCAAATCCCTCTATGTTTGATAATAATTAATCAATATTATTTTAAATCAAATTCCCAAAAGATCCATCGTAGCACTTGACCTTGGTCGCAACTGTTAAAAAGTCCCCAATTAACAACGTATAATGTCAATTGATTGCCAATTCACAATGCTTATCCAACTAAGCTTTTGAGCCAGGATCTTATGGCGAATTTATAAACCATTTTATTATGAAGCATTTTATATTACTCTTGGCCCTGATTTTCACTTCATTATCAGCACGGGCGCAATTCTCTCAGGCAATAGGGTCGCCTGACAATAATTTTCGTGCAACACAGATACGAACCCTCGGCGGCAATACTTATGTGAGCGGTTGGTTGACAGATGTTACTGCGGCCAATGCCAACTTGTCAACGGAGGGTGTAATAGTTCGTTTAAATCCAATTGGAGCTATTGATTGGATCTATCAAATTACCGCAAATACACCTGCAGGCGTAGGAAACGGATCCCGCATTTATGATTTTGACTTTGATGATGATCAAGCCAATATTGTGTTTGTAGGGGCGACTACCCATATTAATGGAGGAATGGTGGACAACGAATGTATGGTGGGAATGGTAGATATTACTACTGGAGCTGGAATATTTCAGAGGACTTATGATTTTCGAACAAATGCGAGAGAGTTTTTCCTAAGAATTACTAATCATCCTGGCACGGATGCTACTGATGCAAACAACTACATTATCAGTGGATTGGTGAATATGAATAATGGAAGTGTGAGTTTGATTGACAATTACATTTCCGCCAGAGCACTCATCACGCAAAACAATGTTGTCTTTAATTGGATAAATGAGAATACCTATGCTGGTAATAATGCAGACGACGAAATGCAAAGAATGAGTGTATTGGACGTCATGGGAAATTTTCAAGTAGTGCATGGAGGAACATCAATCCCAAATAATATCGCCAGAATTAATTTTCATAGCATTAATAACGGAAATATTATTAATGAATTCTCTTTGAGTAATAACGGAACTGTCCTAGATATCGGGCAGATTGGGAATACAATGATCGTAGTTGGTCAATCTACAAATCCCAATCGAGCTTTTATTGCAAGCGTTGATTTATCGACCTTCACAGTAACAAGTAGTTTTGACATGAATAACTTTAACCAATTTTCTCATCTTGCTATTGAACCGAATTCAGGAGATATTTTGGTGGTTGGAGAACGAAATAATGACATTTCGGCAATTTGCAGTTTTAATATGGTTGGAACACAACTCAACTACAACGGTGCTGTCGAATTGGATTTTGGAAATGATATAGTTGGATTTGGGCTTGTGGATATAGCTGGCAATGAGGCATTTTTTGCCGATACCAGAAACGCGTTGGCCACATTTGGCACAAACCAAAGTGCTGCTGTTTTTAGAACGAATTTAAACTTCAATACCTGCAATACCAATATACTCAACTTCACACCTCAAGCAACTAACCTTGTCATGACCCCTAACCCTGGAGTAGATGTAGATTCCTTGGTCGTACCTAACTTTGTTAACCTAACTTTAGAGCAAGATACGCTTTGTGCGATCAGCTTATGCGGTGACGGTTTCAATCTGGATGCGTTAATTCCCGTTTTTCATAATTCCAGATCACATTATGTCGAAGTAGCGGATGTTGATGATGATGGATGGATGGATTTCGGTGTGCCAGAAATTCGTTTTGGAAATACTCCACGATTTAATATTTCTACAAACAATCAAAATTTGACCTTTACGAATACACCAAGTACCACTAGTAGCCCAACTTTTCTTGGTGATGCTGAATCCATGCGATTTATCAATTTGGATAATGCAGGTAATTTAGACATTGTCGTCCAGCGTCAGGGAAGAATTGAAGTTTATATCTCAAATAGTACGGCTGGCACATATACCATTGGGCAATTTTTTGATGTTACTGTTGCCACACCACCTTTTAATGGGAATACCCTTGGACTATTTCGTTCGGATTTCGACTTGGTTGACCATGATGGTGATGGTGATGACGACTTGGTGGTAACCGGGGCATCAAATGGAAACGGGACAGAAGATCGTATTGCCGTATTCTATGGTACAGGTAGCAATGTGGCACCATTTTTTTCTGCAACACCAGATGTTTCCATGCAAGGTCTTCCAGCTATCAAATATTGGCAGACAATCCACGTCGACATCGATGGAGTACAAGGTAATGATCTCTTGCTTGGTCAAGCAGGCTATGGTGCAGCACAACAATCTGTCTTCGGTTATTTGAATACTGGAAACCCTGCAGCTCTTTTCAATAACGTTCCTGACCTGAATTACGAAACACCTCTTGGTCTATATTGGCCTCGTGGAATGGATTTGATAGATATCGATGGAAATACTCAAAATGACTTAGTTGTAGCAATGCAAGGAGATAGCCTCAATGGAGGACAAGTTGTTGGACAGGGAGCGGTTATCATCGCCAGAGATTTGCCGACAGGTGCAGGTAGCTATACCAACGCCAACTTGCAATGGGAAATAATGAATATACCAGGAAACCCCGTAGGTGTTGCCATTGGGGATATTGATAGTGATGGTGATCAAGATATTGCCGTGGCTGTGCATAATGGAACAGCAGGACTGGCTTCTTATGTCCGAATCTATGAGAATAATGGAAATGGTAATTTCTTCAACTTCATTGATGTTGAGACTCCAATAGGGCAGGCTGTGGAGTTGGAATTTGCAGACTTCAATAATGATTGTTGTCTTGATATTGTCACTACACAGTGGAATGGGAATATGTCATATGTATTAATTAATGACTGTCAGGTGACGGAATTTATAATTCAAGGCCAGGTGGTATGTGAAAATGATCCATGTGACTTCTTTGGAATGACCAATGGAGCACCGAATCAAACGATTGAGGTTACAGACGGAACCACTACTTACATTGTGACAACGGATATCAATGGATTTTATGAAGTAGATGTCCCTGCTGGTGCTTATACAATTGGTGTAGCCAATGCAACTTATGGAGATGCCACATGTCTTAATGCTTTTACGGCCGATGTTACAGGTTTTCAACCCGTCACCAACCTGGACCCGGTAAACTTTTTCATTGAGGATAGATGTATACTTGATGTGAATATGGTAGCAGGAATAATAGACACAACGGGTGGAAATTTATGTCCATTTGTAGCTACTCCATGTGCTGGTTTGAAATGGGAGTATTGTTTTGAAATTGAAAATAATTCTTGTTCCGATCAGGTGATTGATGAAATTACGCTGGACTTACCCACTGGAATTGATCTTGGTTCCATTCAGGTCAATCCATTGGTAGAATGTGTTTCACAAAATCAGGTGTCTAATACAGTGCCTACGATTACCCCACTTTCAAATGGCCCTTTCGGTAGTACTGTAATTTACAACCTTAATGCTTCCTTGACCATTGCTGCTGGAGAGTGTTTCATTGCTTGTGTAGAAGCTGATTTTATCGGAAACTTTACCTTGCCCGTTTCGGCCCAGGTCAATATAGAATATAGTTGCGGTGATGATCCAGGACCTCCGACAATGAGTGGAGTATCATATCCTGATACCTGTTCTTGCGATCCTAATCTTAAGCTTGCCTACTTCCCACAAAATTGTGGTAGCCTGGATGAATTGTTGGATCAGCCTATTGAATATACAATTCACTTCACCAATATTGGACAAAGTGCTGCTTATGACATCCTGGTGCTTGATCAATTGGACAACAACTTGGACTGGTCGACATTTCAATGGCTGGGCAGTAACCATCCTACGACTTCTATCAGCTTGTCAAGTGGACTCCTGGAAGTTTATTTCAATAATATTAATCTTGCGCCTGGGGCGAATGGCTGGTTGCGATTTTCTGTGAAATCAGATGGTAGCACATTAAATAATACTACTATTTATAATTCAGCAGACATCATTTTTGATAATAACGCTCCTGTTTCAACCAATACAACAGAGACCTTGATTCAATCGTCCAGTGCGGAAGCCGAACTTCAATTTAATGCCCTGGAATTTTGTGTTGGAGATAAGATAGTGATCGATTATACCTGGACTGGGGACAATGCCTGGCTCAACTTTACCCAGAATGGTACACCTGTAGGTCAGAATGTTCCAGCGCCTCCTTCTGGCAGTCAAATCATCTTCCCTATTCCTGATAATAGCTATGTCGGACTTTGGGAATATGAATTAGTAGCTTATGATTCTATTACTGGTTGCACAGATATTGCATCAGTTACTTTACAGATTTATGATTGCGAGTGCGATCTAAGTGATCAAATTTCAATGTCTGTGAATGGAAATTCATACACCTTTGAATCGGAAGTGTTTGATAGTGCTTTAAATCCAGGATTTGATATTATAGATTTCAAGTGGCATTTAGGCGATGGAACCATTAGTACGGATGAAAGTCCTACACACCAATACAATTGTAAGAAGCTAAAGAATAATATTGTAAAAGTCTGTTTTTATTATGTAGCGGAGATCAATGGTCAGATTTGTGAAGGCCAGATTTGTCAAGTCTTCGAAGTGTGTCAAAATGATCAGTCTGATATTGTGAATATCTACCCTAATCCTGCTAATAATCAAGTCACTGTGCAATCGGAAGTATTGGATGGTCAAGATGGTGTACTCACAATTGAAGCCTATACGATTGAAGGCAAGTTGCTTGAGAAATTTAGGTTAAAGTCAGAAAATGATCGTATCAAGCTTAAGTTCGGGGACAATTATAAAGGTCCAGTATATATCCGAATACTAAACCATTTTGGCGAAGTACTTTTGGAAGATCGATTTTTAAAACTCAACCATGCGACTTTTTAGATTGTGAATAGATAATAAGATTCACTCACATAAATGAATTGCATTTTACGGAGCTGTCTCGTTACGGGATGGCTCCTTTTATCTTGGATGTAACGATTGAAGCTTGCTCCAGAGAATTGATATCACTTATTAAGCAATATCCTTATAAAAATTTAGCCGTTTCAATATTACAAATGAGAATATAAAAGGCAGACTGGTCAATAGAAATGTAGCTGAAAGATCTGTCATCTGACTGCCTTCCAAACCAACTATTTCAATTAAAAACTTAAGTGATTCTACTATTATTAGAGATACAATGACGGCTACTAAAACGCGCAAAGCTCTAAACCAAAATTTTCCAACATCTGTATTCTGTCCGATCTTATTAATCATATAATAAGCTATAACTAAACCAGAAAGACGACCTAAATTATCAGCATCAAGAAGATTGATGAATGGTGTGAGAATTATTAGCAATACTGAAAAACAGGCTATTGGTAAAAAAGCCGAAGGTTTTAATTTTTTATAACTTTCTACTTCCAATGATTTAAAGAGCAAATTGCCAATAAATACAGCTGTGACGCCAACGAGGATTCCACCAAATACATCGGCGAGAAAATGCCTACCCAGGTACATCCTTGACATTGACATCAGAGCAATCCAAATAACTGAAAATATAAGCATACCTCTTTTGCGATAGAAGAATAATAGTCCAAGTAAAAATGCAGTAGCCGCACTGACATGGCCGGAAGGCAGGCCGTAGCTCCAATTGGTTTGAGTTTTTACAGCATCCAGGGCTTCCTCAGAAGGCAAGGACCAAAAATCGATTGCTCCACCATATTCTGTAAGGCGTTGGGTAGGTACCTGACCAGGTTCTGTAACGCGAACATCAATATCACTTGGGCGCGGAAATTTCAACCCTCTTTTGAAACCATCAGTCATCATACCGCCAATGGCCAGAATCATAAAAATAGCCAGACCTTTGCGTAAGTTTATACCAAACGTAATTACCGCAATCAAAATACCATATACGATGGAATATCCGAGTAATGAAACCATGGACATCAGCCAGGTGAAAAAAGGAGACTCAAAAGATTGCAACCAAACTATGGGTTCTACTTGAAACATTTTGCTTTCACTTTATTTTATTTAATGGGGTTGTTTTTATTCAATATTACTATCGGTATTTCATAATTATATTCTCAGTTTATCATTGCATTTTCATTCAAAAAGGATAAAACCTATTCCACACGATTCATTTTGTAAAGATATTACATCTAAAAATAGCCTAAATGACGAATCTTTTCATTTTTCTGAATTGATAAAAAACATGAAATTCATTTTTTGTGCTGGATATCAATTGACATTGGTAATCACTCTATTACGTATTTCAGGGATATTTCCTCAATATTTTCTAGGTAGAAATACCCTATTTTAAAGACAGTTCTTCAATTCCTTAATATTTCTCTGACTTATTCTTAAATTAACTGTTAGAGTTTGCTTTCATTCAATTTGTTTAAAAGTAAAGCTCATTAATAGCCCCATTTTTCACTTCCGGTTTGAATGTTTTTGGATGCTCGACTTCTTGAAGAGGTAACTTTGTAGGACTTTTGATAGACTAAAGTTTATATGAATTGACCTTTGGAAAATTGTAAATGTCAAGTAAAAATGTTTTTGCCAGTTCATAAAATTGAAAAATTATGAAAAACTATACTCAATTATTGATTTTGTTCATGTTGACTTTAAGCAGTTGTGCACTTTTTCAACCCAAAGACATTGGAAGAAATACAGTTGCTGATCTAAGTACCGACATTGAAAAACTGATCTCTCCGGATAGAATTAATAAGATTGTTCAGAGTGCAGTGGAAGGTGCATTAGAAGGTACTTCATCCGAAGAATCCGCAGAGAGTATCAAAGAGCTGGTACAAATTCTAACTGAAGAAATAAAGAGCCAAATTAATCCTGCCCTTGATTCCTTAAACACTAAAGCTCCTGCAGAAAACTTGGTTAATGGCGCTATCGATGCCATTTCTAGTGAGCAAAATAAAGCTAAAATTGATTCATTATTGACTTCAATTCTTAGAAATACTGATAAAAATTTAGAAGTAACCTTGGGCCAACTGGAGAAGAATTTGAATAGGACTATTTCTGGAGTTGTTACAAACTTAGAAAACGAGGTAGCGGGATTGGACAAAACAATAGCAAAAATATTTTCCGACGTTCTTCAAGATAGCTTATCCAACTTTATAAATGGCACCATTGAGGGTATTGATATGGCGATGATAAGTAAACGAGTCAGTGAGGAACTGTTGACTAAACAATTGAGAGATACCATTGGGTTAATATTTAAGAATGCCTCGGAAGAAGCACTTGGACCTGCGGAGGTATTGTTGAACGCAGTTAAAAAAAATGCGATAAAGGTTGCGCTTGTAATAGCTGGAATAATCTTCTTTTTCTGGTGGCTGCGAAGAAGATTTGTCAAAATGGATAAAGATGCAAAAGAGGCACACGGAAATGCTGCTGCCCTTGCTAAGGCAATTAGGGATATTTCAGCAGAGGGGGATATTGAATTGGAACGAAAGATAAAGGAGAAGATGGTTAATAATGATGCTTATGATAAATATAAAGAGACTTGATAAATTCGACTACTGATTTACTTCATGGTAAATTTGTAATAACCCCTAGTCAGTCTTTTTATTTTCACGATTATTGATGTCGAGCAATAATTGTTGTGCCTTGCTATATAGTTGAGCATCTTTTTTTGGAATGGTCTTCAGGACATCTTTTGCATTGACAAAATCTAATTTCTTGACATAATATAAGGCTGTATACCACGTACCATAATCTTCCAGGGTACTACCACCATTCCGAATATTGTCAAAAATCTCAATGGCTTCTGTCTCCTTGCCAGTT
Organism: Saprospiraceae bacterium; assembly: GCA_965230575.1. Taxonomy (GTDB): domain Bacteria; phylum Bacteroidota; class Bacteroidia; order Chitinophagales; family Saprospiraceae; genus CAJXUU01. The sequence goes on along the minus strand of OZ246013.1, from coordinate 4,707 downwards.
TCAAGATAACTAATGCCAAGAGCCAATTTTGCCTTAGTATCGATTGTATTGTCTTCCAAATATTTCTTCAGATCAATGATAGCCCGTTCGAAATCTTCACCATTAAACGAATTTTCGGCATTGACAGCAAGTGTATTTTCTTCGCTTTTTAGCACTAAATGCAAGGCGAAGTGGTCAGAATGAGTGTCATAAAGATTTACTTCTTCAGATTTCGTGAAATACCAAAATGCAGCAAAAGCCGTAAGAATGATTAAGGTTAAGATTAAAATCTTCCCAAATGGAATTTTGGATGCAGCTTTTTCATCTGGTCGAAAATATTTTTCTCCCAATTTTTCAATTTCTGCTGTGTATTCCTCTCTATCCTTGCGTTCCAATAGATGAGAATGCATCTGTTTGACAATCTGAAACTCTTGAAAAAATTCCTGATCTGTCTCCAATCTTTGCTCAAAATCACTTTTTTGAGCTTCGTTGAGATTGCCCTGTAGATAATCGAATATGTCGTTTTCCAGCTCCATTTTTATTAAGAATTATATAGTTCTTTCCATCTTTGAATGCAGGCGTTTTTTCTTCTATACACGGTATTTACATTATTCATTTTTAAAGCATTAACAATATCCATCGCCTTGGCACCTTCGACAAAAAGTTTTAATAGTTGCCTGCAATGCTCAGATAGCTTTTCAAAACTAACATCCAGCTTTTTCTGTTGTCGTTCCTCCAATTCAAGCTTCTCTATAAAAAGGGTGAAATCTTCTTCTCTATCTTTTAATCGTAGATTGATGTCATTTCTTACCTTCCTGGCAGTTTTCTTTTTTCTAAGTTCGTCCGTCCACTTGTTTTTTGAGATTTGAAATATTAAACCTCCAATGGGATATGTTAGACAAAAGTCTGGATCATAAGCCTTCTTTATTAATGATATAATTGTTTCCTGAAATATATCCTTGGCATCTTCAATATTGCCACTGTTGTTGAGTATCCACCTTTTAACCTGTGGGGCATTTTTACTATAAAGTTCATCAAGAAGCCGAAAGTTTCCCTTACGGAAAGCTTCAATGTATTTATGATCAATATGAGGAGTCATCAAAGCAAAGAAAGTTATTTTATATAAAATATTGCGGTTTAGGGTAAGTTATTAAAGACAAATGCAATAGATGTTAGATTCAAATTTAACTCAAATTATTTATTCCGACTTCAACCAGGATTGAGGCGTGTGTATAAAATTGCACCAAAAGAGAAAATCTGAAATAATAATTGTCATTCCGACCGAGTGCAACGAGAGGAGGGATAGGCAATTATGAGCGATACTAATTTCGACTTCAACGGAGAAATCTACTGGGAATACCTGAAATATGAAAGAGAATCATAGAAAATGATATAAAAGTGATTAAAACTTAATTGGCTCTAAGCGTTTTTTAAGATTGCCCTTTCTTGAATTCTTCAGGCGAAACTTGAAAAACTTTTTTGGGGACGAAACCTTTTCGTACCAATTTTTTATTTTAGGGAATTATTGACCAAGGTAAAGCCATCTCAAGGATGTAGAATTATCTAAATTTTAAAAAAAGTGAACTTTATAGGTAAGGAAATTTGAGGTCAATCGATATACTCATACTAATTATTCATTAACCGAATTGATATGCTCAGTCCCGAATAAGAGCGCAGTTTATCATTCTTTCAAATTTTAATTTTATGTTACTTAGAACAGGTTTTACACTCGCAATTTTATGTATTTCACTAATGGTTCAATCCCAAAACATTATTTATTCCTACACCTACGATATCGATGAAGAAGGATGGCAGACCCAATCAATATCAAACTCTGGATTTTGGGCTTGGGCCCCTAACGGTTTAGCAGATCAAGGGACCTACTGGAATGCAAGACCACCTGTGGGTGGGTCAGACAACGGAGCATTGGTCTTTGATGGAGATCATATGATCAATAGCAATCAAGGCAATATTACTTTGCCATATTCTACTGGAATGATGTCTCCTCTACTGGACTTCTCAGCATATCCCAGCGTTTTTATCAAATTCGATCAGTATTATAGAAATTATGACGCTCAGACTTTCGTAGAAGTTTCAAATGATTCTGGTAGTACCTGGACTTCAATTGAGGTCAATGAGGATGTCAACCGAAACGTAGAAACCCCAAATACAGATTACAAAATCATCGATATCTCTGCTGTTGCCGCCAATCAAGCTACTGTGAATGTTAGGTTTTTATTCGAAGGCCAATACTATTATTGGTTGATTGACAATGTTGAATTTCTCGATGGCTATCCCGTAATTCCAACTTTTCCCGCTTATGTAGGAGAATACCTTACTTTGCATGGATATCCATATCTGGTTGATGATAAAGGTTGGCCATATATTCCAAATGAAGCTGTCGTTAATTTTGCCCCAGGTACACCCGAAATCGTTAAAGCACAACTCAGAGATGAGGTAGGTGCCGTGATCAAGGAGACATGTGTATGTAATACGCTGGAAACTTGGACATTCTTGGATAGTTTGTTGGAAGGTGCTATCGGATTGTCCTCTAATGGTTTGACAACAGGAGCAGACGAACAAATCAGTACTTCGACATCGGCTTCTGAAATAGATGACATAGATTTCAACAAGTATGTAAAAGGAGAACTTTCTGTTGGGTCATTTTTGCCACCGGATATCGATGATATAGTTGATCTTCAACAAAGACCTAAGGGAAATGAGCCATTGAAAATAGCCATAATTGATACCGGGGTAGATATTTTGCATAGGCATTTAGATGATTATATACATTTATCAGAAGATATTCCTTACAATCAAGAAGATGATGATGAAAATTGCTATCCAGACAATTATGTAGGTTGGAATTTTGTCGATGACAATAATAATGCAAGTGACGATCATGGACACGGCACACATGTAGCGGGTATCATAGCTGACGCATTTGGCGAGCTAAAGAAAAAATCTAAAGTGCAATTAATTCCTTACAAAACACATGATGCCAAGGGACTCGCTAGTTTGTTTGCCGTCACCTGTGCCATGTACCAGTCTGTGAGAGATGAAGTATCAGTCGTAAATTGTAGTTGGGGATTTTATGGCAATGAAAGTGAAGTGCTAAAAACCGCGATTTCTGTTGCGAATGAAAAGAAAATTACTGTAGTGGCAGCAACTGGAAATGATTCATTAAATTTATACGAACATCAACAATTCCCTGCATGCTACAAATTACCAAATATGATTTCAGTCGGCTCCTACAATATTGAAGAGGAACACCAAGATGTAATCAATTCGTTATTCTCAAATTATGGTGCCAAATTCGTGGATGTACTTGCACCGGGTGTCAATATTTATAGCACAGTTCCACCCAATGCGTTTGCATTTAAAACCGGGACCTCAATGGCGGCTCCATACGTGGCAGGTTTGGCAGCCAATAAATATCTTTCGGGATATACAGATCCTTCTGTGATCAAATTCACCATTCTGAATGAAGCACAACATTATAATCATCTAGCTTCCTACGTTCGGTCAGGAAATGTCTTAATAGAATCGGATTCAGATTCTGACACTTTTGTGCAAGATGGAATGGAATTTCAAGATGACTCTTCAGATGAAGGTATTGCTATCCGAGAAGATTTGACCTGGTTCGAAACAGACGTTATTATTAAAAAATATGATCAACAAATCACATTAGAATTTGGAGCAGAATATCGAGATGTGAATATTTACATTGCCAATGCTCAAGGCCAGCTTATGGTAGCCAAAAAACTAAATAATGTGAATGAAGGATTTGTTGAATACATTGATATAGATAGGCTCTCTCAGGGATTGTATTTTTTACGAGTCAATGAAAAAGTTTTTGAATTTGCTGTTTATTAATTAATAAATCAACTATGTACCCAAAATTATTATTGATTGTTAAGTATTTGATGCATAAGAGATTAGTCTTGGGACTGGTTGTTTTATTCCTACATTTATTTGCCCAGTTTACTCAGGCTTCCGACACCACTTGTAACTTGTATAATGAACAAGAAGTCGATAGCCTGAGTGCACTTGCTTTAAAACATCATACCTGGGCAGTCCGGAATTATTCCGTGCCTGGGATGTTGGATTCTGCCATCGTAAGAGCAAGAGAGGCAATGAGGTTACGAGAAAAACTGTGGAAATCCAACCCGACCATTGATTTGGGAAAGTCCTACCACAATTTGGGCACATTTCTAAAGATTCAGGGCAACTTTGATGATGCTAAAAAGTATTTGAAAGAAGCGGTTGATGTGTACACCACATTGAATCACGATCGAGTATTGCGGAGTTTATTGGAATTGGGTAAAATATACAAGTTGGAAGGTGATTTTGTCTCTGCGGAAGAATATTTCGAGTTGGTCATCAAAACTTCAATTGAACGGAAAAATGATCAGAAAACAAGGGCGGCAATCGTAGACTTGGGATCGACATATGTAGATGCGTTTCAGGATACTATGGCCATTGCTCATCTTGAAAAATACATTGACTACTTTGATGTTACGAATAAAGAAGACAAGGCCATTATAGGTAAATATTACAATAATCTTGCTTCGGCTTATCTTAGAAGTAATATTTATGATAAGGCCATAAGTACATATCACAAAGCAAGCCTCTTTGATGCTTCAAATTATATAACCCAAGCCAAAATTTACACGAATCAGGCCATTGCTTTTCGCATGAAAGGGCAGTTTAGCAAATGTTATGATG